>NZ_BAAHXH010000003.1:387500-1985000 GCF_054656975.1 Desulfonatronum parangueonense | reverse complement strand
CAAGTTTGGCTTATGTTTTCTAGCCGAAGTGAGTGCCGGATGAGAGCGTGCCTTTTGCATAATGAGCCAGCGAGTTTATCTGTACTGCAAGGTTAAGCCTTTCTGAGGCGGAGCCGCAGCGAAAGCGAGTCTGAATAGGGCGCTTGAGTAGTGCGGATAAGACCCGAAACCGAGTGATCTATCCATGGGCAGAGTGAAGCTTGGGTAAAACCAAGTGGAGGCTCGAACCAGTTAGGGCTGAAAACCTTTTGGATGACCTGTGGATAGGGGTGAAAGACCAATCAAACTCGGTGATAGCTGGTTCTCCCCGAAATATATTGAGGTATAGCCTCAGGTAATTCGCACACGGAGGTAGAGCACTGAAAGGGCTAGGGGCCCCACCAGGTTACCAAACCCTATCAAACTCCGAATGCCGTGTGTTTTATCCTGGGAGTCAGACTGTGGGTGAGAAGGTCCATAGTCGAGAGGGAAACAGCCCAGACCGTCGGCTAAGGTCTCCAAATTTGTGCTCAGTGGGAAAGGAAGTGGAGTCGTTTTGACAGCCAGGAGGTTGGCTTAGAAGCAGCCATCCTTTAAAGAAAGCGTAATAGCTCACTGGTCTAGTGATTCTGCGCCGAAAATGTAACGAGGCTAAGCACAATACCGAAGCCACGGGTGTGCGTTTTAACGTACGCGGTAGGGGAGCGTTCCCTGCGGGATGAAGGTGAACCGGAAGGTTTGCTGGACTTCAGGGAAGTGATCATGCTGGCATGAGTAACGATAAAAGAAGTGAGAAACTTCTTCGCCGTAAGCCCAAGGTTTCCTGGGTAAAGATAATCTTCCCAGGGTGAGTCGGCCCCTAAGGCGAGGCTGAAAAGCGTAGCTGATGGGAAACAGGTTAATATTCCTGTACCTGTGGGACATCGTTTGAGTGAAGGGGGGACGCAGAAGGGTAGGTCATCCGGGTGTTGGATGTCCCGGTTCAAGCCTGTAGGCTTGCTTCGTAGGCAAATCCGCGAAGCTTTAAGGCCGAGAGGTGATGACGTGTCGCAAGACAGAAGTGACTCATCCCATGCTGCCGAGAAAAGCCTCTAAACGAGATGTTTCGCGGACCGTACCGCAAACCAACGCAGGTGGGCGGGGAGAGTATCCCAAGGCGCTTGAGAAAACTCTGGTCAAGGAACTCGGCAAAATGACCCCGTAACTTCGGGAGAAGGGGTGCTCCTTCTTGTGATGGGACTTGCTCCCTGAGCATCAAGGAGTCGCAGAGAAACGGCGGGGGCGACTGTTTACTAAAAACACAGGTCTGTGCGAAGTCGTAAGACGCGGTATACAGACTGACGCCTGCCCGGTGCCGGAAGGTTAAGGGGAGAGGTTAGGGCAACCGAAGCTTTGAACCGAAGCCCCGGTAAACGGCGGCCGTAACTATAACGGTCCTAAGGTAGCGAAATTCCTTGTCGGGTAAGTTCCGACCTGCACGAATGGCGTAACGATCTCCGCGCTGTCTCGACCAGAGACTCAGTGAAATTGAAGTGGCGGTGCAAATGCCGTCTACCCGCAGCAAGACGGAAAGACCCTGTGCACCTTTACTATAACCTGGCATTGGGTTTTGGGATATCATGTGTAGGATAGGTGGGAGGCTGTGAAACCTGTACGCCAGTATGGGCGGAGCCATCCTTGAAATACCACCCTTGTTATTCTAAAACTCTAATACTGGTCAGTGAAGCCTGACCGTAGACAGTGCCAGGCGGGTAGTTTGACTGGGGCGGTCGCCTCCCAAAATGTAACGGAGGCGTGCAAAGGTTCCCTCAGGCTGATTGGAAACCAGCCGTTGAGTGCAAAGGCATAAGGGAGCTTGACTGTGAGAGAGACATCTCGAACAGGGACGAAAGTCGGTCTTAGTGATCCGGTGGTCCCGCATGGAAGGGCCATCGCTCATCGGATAAAAGGTACGCCGGGGATAACAGGCTGATCGCGTCCAAGAGTTCACATCGACGACGCGGTTTGGCACCTCGATGTCGGCTCATCACATCCTGGGGCTGGAGCAGGTCCCAAGGGTACGGCTGTTCGCCGTTTAAAGTGGTACGCGAGCTGGGTTTAAAACGTCGTGAGACAGTTTGGTCCCTATCTGCTGTGGGCGGAGGAGACTTGAGAGGGCCTGTCCCTAGTACGAGAGGACCGGGATGGACGAACCTCTGGTGGACCAGTTGTCGCGCCAGCGGCACAGCTGGGTAGCTATGTTCGGAAAGGATAACCGCTGAAAGCATCTAAGCGGGAAGCCTGCCTCAAGATTAGGTCTCCCTGGAAGAAATTCCCTAAAGGTCCCTGGTAGACCACCAGGTTGATAGGCTGGAGGTGTAAGCGTCGCAATACGCTCAGCTGACCAGTACTAATAGACCGTGAGTCTTAACCTCTCTATTCTTCATTCCCTATCAAAAAGGTGAATTGTGATCAGTGACTTGTGGCTGGAATTATTTTGAATCCCCACAAACCACAAAACACAAACCACCATACACCAAATTAGTTCTGGTGACCTGGGCGGAGGGGATACACCCGATCCCATTCCGAACTCGGAAGTTAAGCCCTCCAGCGCCGATGATACTGCGGTTCTAACCGTGGGAAAGTAGGACGTCGCCAGAACTTTCTTTCAATTACAAAAAGCCCGCTTCAGCAGAAGCGGGCTTTTTGTTTTGGATTTGTCGGGAATTCTTATCCACCCCAACTGCCATCTTTAAGCAACTCCCACCGAGGCTATCGCACTCCAGCACGGCCCCCGTTTTCAATGAGACCGGCTGAAGATAAATAGATGGTAAATACTCAGCTCATCCGAGGAAATTCAGACTGGATACCGGCCTTCGCCGGTATGACTTAACTGGGAAAGGACGTGGTATGATAAGTCATTCCGGCGAAATCCGGAATCCAGCTCTGGCGAGTGACCTCAGCGTATGTGCTGAATACTTACAATAGATTTTGGTCACTTTTAAAATATTTCCATCACCGAAAAACAATGTCAGGGTGTTGGGCACGTCGTGCCGCAGCAACCTTCCAGAAAACCGCTGTACATGTAAAACACCCGTTGCTCGCGGACAATCCTGTCCGGATCAAGTGTTGGTGAAGGATTTTCGAGAAGGAGTTTTTGGAGAACTTCCCAGGAGGGAATGGACGCGAATCCACTGTCCAAGACTTTGCCGTCCATTGTTCGCAGCAGGCGAGCATCCTTGCTGTCCGTCACCACGACCAGGGAAACCGGCCCTTCTGGAACAAGTCTGCCGGCGTAAACAGCCTCACGAGTGTATGACTCCGGAGTTCCGGAGCAGAACAGGAGAGCCAAGACCGGTTTCCCCTGTCCATCATGGACCAGCAGGTCCACGTTTCGTGAGAAGGGCTTATCGTCTATATCGAATTTAATCTCGACCTTGGGAATCACGTTTTCCTTTGGGTATCCTTTTTCCTCAACAAGCATACGGGCCAATCCCTGTCGCAAATCTTCATACGTCGTCATCTCAAGTTCAGCGCCTGTGAGGTAATCTTGTATGGTTTGCCCAAGGCTCACTTCATGCATGTGCTGCTCCTTCTATCGAACGTTTTCCAATGAATCTGGTAAAGTAACTATTCAGTTCATCCGGAGGGTGGTCATTCACCAGCACTGGATTCCGGCTTTCGCCGGAATGGCTTATCGTGGCAAGCTGAATCTATACAGTCATACCGGCGAACGCCGGTATCCAGATCTTTTTCGCGGACTTGCTGAATAGATACCTGGTAAAAAACAAAGGCACTTGAACAATCGCCGGTCCTTTATGAGAAAGAGATACCGATTACCGACTCAGAATCCGGACACAGCATTACGGCGTGCTGAATCGTTACAGGTCGAGATGCCTCTCAGAGATGAAGGTCATCTGTCAATATCAGGTAACATCAGGCAAGATTGCCGGATAAGAGGTGAAAGAAGGATTGCACGAATCTTCCGGAAACGACGTCAACCAAGGGAAAAGAGATTTTCTGGCGGCTGGAGAAACTTCCGGTCAGAGCCAGAAAAAGGCCCTGGGATGATATTTCGGTTCGTTGGCGGCAGTTTTCGATGAAATCCTTGTTCTCCGGACTTTCCTGCAGGTCGAAAAAACGGCAGTCCAGGGGGCGTGACGCGAAGATCAGGCAACGCTGTTCCTGGGACAAGGGGCAGATTATGGCTTGTTGATTATAGAGTCGGGCGAATTCCTCTTCCGATTCCCCAGCGGATTCTTTCCGCAAGGCGCGACAGGTCCGGGTGACCTCGGAACAGCGTTCTATCGCAGCCAGCCGTTGGGCGCTATGCAGTTTACGATTCAAGTGATGCGTCAGGAAGGCTGCCTCGATCAGGGAAATCTCCACGCAATTGGTGCAGCACAGAGCATTGTCCCGGCCGCAAAGAGAGGCAGCCTCTTGCTGTTGCAAGCGAACGTCGATTTCCGCGAGCAAGGCTTCATGGTCCGCGAAAAAAGGACGCAAATCCACCAGGGTCTTCCATTCCAGGGAGGGTTCGCGAATGGTCAGCCGTCCCTCTTTTTTGCCGATCTTGCGCACCAGCCACCACTGATCGAAGTTGGCGGGCTGGGAACGCAGCTTCTTGATTTTCTGTTTGACGAGTTTACTGCCCAATCCGCGGCGCAAGAGATAAGCGGAAATGATTGTGCCGGTGCGTCCAATGCCGTGACGGCAATGCACGTAGACCTTCTTGCCCAGATAGATGGCCTCGTCCAGCCAGGCCAGGGCGGTCTCCAGGGCTTGCAGTTGCGGAGTTTCCTCGTCCTCAATGGGGAGATAGTGCACTTCAAAGCCTTGCTTCATTTCAATATCGTGCAGGTCGCAGTACTCGGCGCAAAGGTTCATGATCGCGTCGATCCCCGCTGCCTTGAGGCTGTCCAGATGATCGTAAGACATGGGCGCTGGGCCTGTGGCCAAATGATCAGTGACCCAGTAAATGGGATATCCTGTTGCATCACTCATTAGTATCGCCTTCATCCTGCCATTTTTTTGCCATCTCCTCGGCCATGGCCAGTGCATGATCTTCGCTTTCAAGAACCATGTCCAGCAACGGAGTGCGGCCAAGCACGTATCCTGCCACACGCAACCGCAACTGGGTGGCTTCATGTCCCAGACGCATGCATTTGGCTTCAAGCATATCTTCGTTGATGTCCACGCGAAAATCAAATTGGGTCAAGACGCTGCGGATCATGGCCAGCCGCCAGACCTTTTTTTCCTGCGAGCCTCCCCCACCCTTGAACCGGAATTGGATGTGATTTTCTTCAGGACGTGGACCGGACATGGCATCCAAGACCGCGAAGTGATAACCAAAGCGTAGCAGTAAGTGGGTGTAGTTGGCGGCCACCAGGGCGTAGCTGGCCAGAAGGGACGATTTGAGGCTGAAAATTCCTCCGCTGACCTGGTCGAAACGTTCCCAATCCACATGTACCAACTCCTTGGACCAGGTGATGTCCCGATCAGAAAGACCGCTCCAGACAGCCTGCATGGGAGCGCTCGTGAAATCTTCCGGCCGCACTGTTTTTTTGTTCTGAGCCGATTCACGCAAGCCATCGCCGAGATCCAGAACCTGCATAACCATGGGGATGTCGGATTCCAGGCTCTTGCTGCTTCGCAAACCGCGACCCTTGGCTTCCACCAGGGAAAACATCTCCTGAGTGCCCTTTTCATGAACAAAGCGAACGAGGTCGTGATAGGTCCGGCAATTTTCCGGTGCAAAATCTGGTGACGTCGGGTCGGTCAGGGAGAGAGGGCTGATCAGTTGCATGAGGGGTTTCATTTTACGTTGAAACGGGATGGTCGGCCTGCTTTTTTGCTTTTCCTGCCATTCAAGCAATTCCGCCACTTCTCCGTCGTACACAACGCCCCGGTAGGCATCAACGGTGACGGTTTGTCCCTGGGTCAAGGTTGTTGCCAGGCTGCCAAGTCCGACAACCAGCGGAAGGCCGAACTCCCGCGCCACGGAGGCAAAATGGCTGGCCTTGCTGCCGTGTTCGGCAAGCACCGCCTGGACGTTGTGCACCACGTGCACAAGGCTGGGCGGGATATTCGGCGTGACAAGAATGCTGCCTGATGGGATCCCACTGGTGTCCCCATCACCGGAAATATAGTGGACCGGGCCTGCGGCAATGCCCACGCTGGCCGGGGTACCTACTTCCATCAGCACGGCGATGTGGTTGGAAGGCGTAGGCGTATCTTGGGCCTGATCGTGGATCAGCGCTTCCGGATCCGACCCATCCTCGGGCATGTGGATGGGCCTGGACTGGAGTATTGTCAGTTTGGACATCTGATCTTGCGCCCACTCCACATCCTGGGGAACGCCGGCCAAGGATTCCAATTCAAGGCCCCATTCCGCCAGGGAAGTTGCCGCGGCATCGTCCAGGCAAAGAGTGTTTTTCTTCGCATTTTGGGAACCGGTGTCTGACGACCTGTCCTCGGGCGCTGGTTGCTTGGCCAGAAAATGTTTGGGATCGTTTCGGGAAATCAGAAAAATATCCGGAACCGCGCTACCATCCACAAGGCGGGTGCCCAATCCGGAAACGGCGGTGATAACCAGACAAGATCCCTTGCACATGTCCAGGGGGTCCATGGTGTACATTACCCCACTGGCATGCGGAGAAATCATGGGCAGCACCAGTACGGCCATAGGGGTCTGGCTGTCGTCCAGACCGTAATGCAGGCGATAGGTCAAGGCACGGGAAGTGTATTTACTGGCCAGCACGGATTTGTATGCTTCGCAGATGTCTTCCTGGCGCACGTCGAGCACGGTGGCGTACTGTCCGGCAAAGGATACCTCGCTGTCCTCGGCGCTGGCGCTGCTGCGCACGGCCCAGGCTGTGAATTGGTCCGTACCAGTGACGTCATGCATGGCGTCGAGGATCTGTGTTTGAACAATGTCGGGCACTTTTCCCGACATGACGGCCTGCTGCAGGCTATCCGCAATTCGTCGCAGCCGATCCGGGCGTTGCAGACTCAGTCCGCGCAGGCCGCGGGCAATGACCTGCTGCAGGTTGTTTTCCTCCAGGAACGCATGAAAGGCATTGGTGGTGATGACAAATCCGGGTTGGACCGGGATTTTTGTTTCTTTGCGGATGCGACTCAGAGCACGGGCTTTGCCGCCCAGCATCTCCGGGTGCTCCCAAGCCTTGTCCAGAGGCAGTGCGTAGGGAGGACTGGTGATGATATCAGGTCCCGGCAGCAAATCCATGAGCTCCTCGGAGATGCGGGAGTGGCTGTGCGTCAGGAGGTCATAGGTTCCAGGGCGCATTGCCACCAGGCAGTCAATCAAGCGCTGCGTCGTTGTGGACAAAGCCTGGACAAGCAGGGCAATGCGGGACCAATCCGTCGGGATTGGGCGATGGTGAATTTCTTCCAGCTTGGTGATCAGTTTGAGACACTTCCTGTCTTCCCGCAACAGGTTCTGAAACATGCTGAATCGTCGCATGACCACCTTGTCCGGTGAGAAAATCCGTTCAGCCCAGGATGAAATTTTTTGCAATGCCATGTTTTCCTCACCTTTCTGCCCACATGAGCCCGACAACTGCAGCAGATCTTGGTCGTGTCGCACCAATCGGGTTGCAGAAGCCTCCACGAGGTATGGTCAGTCGATCAGGCGTGGCCGGCTCTAGCCAGAATTTGCGCGGTTTTATCCACAAGCTCATCAATGTCGATGGGCTTGACGCAATATTCATCAGCCCCGAGCTGCATTGCCTGCTTGGCTGTTTCCAGTGTGGGATAGCCGGTGAGCATCATCACCCGGATATGCGGATTGATTTTTTTCAGCTCTTCCAGCACTTCCACACCGCTCATCTTCTTGAGCTTGATGTCCAGGATGGCCAGGTGAGGAGGGGTCTTGCTGGCATGCTCAAGAGCTGGTTCCTCATCGCTATACACATGCACGTTGTGTCCCTGGCGGGTCAAAATGCGGCGGATCATCACGCCCACATCCTGCACGTCGTCCAGAACAAGAATCTCTGCCATCAAGTTCTCCTTGTTTATGTCAGCATCGGATTCCGGAGGTCATCGAGGCCGGACCTGCTGTGAATCATTTGTAACTTCTCGGCACACTTTCTTCCTCAGGCGAGGGGAATCGGGGTCGGGGTCGGGGTTGGAATCGGTTTTGAACACGGAATGCCTCCTCCACGGTTCGTCGAGCAGTTGCAATCATTTGAAGTAACTACCCAGCACATCGCGCGATTCACGTGCACTGGATTCCGGCTTTCGCCGGAATGAGTTGTTGCAGCAAGTCGTTTCCCCATCAGTCATACTGGCGAAGCCGGCGCCAGCCAGGTCTTCTTCTCGAAATTCGGATGAATAGATACGGTAGCGGCAAGCAACCGCGAAGGTGGTAATCAAGTCCTCTTGGGTATTTCCACGCACTCGTCGTCGGGCATGGTGTTGCCCTCCAAGGGCAACTCGACGAAGAACACCGTGCCGGGACCGAGTTCGGCCTCGCAAGCAGGGTAGTTGTCATTATACTCGCTAGGCACGGGACTGAACGCGCTGATTCGTCCGCCGTGGTCCTTGATGATGCCGAAAGTAACCGAAAGCCCGAGCCCCGTGCCTTTGTCCACAGGTTTCGTGGTGAAGAAGGGCTCGAAGATCTTGTCCAGATCCTCTTCCAGGATGCCGCTGCCCGTATCCGCAACAGAGACCACGAGGCGGCGACGGTGGGCGCAGAGCTTGGTCTTGATCATGATACAGCCGTCCGTGCCGATGGCGTCCGCGGCGTTGTTGAGCAGATTCATCCAGACCTGTTTCAGGCGTTCCTTGTCCCCGGTAACAGGCGGGATCTGGTCGTCGAGTTCCTTGATGATCACGATCCGGTTCTGGCGGAAGATGTGCTCCACCAGATCGGCCACTTCATGAAGAGATTGGTTGATGTCGATCTGGGTTTGATCTTTTTCCGTATTCCTGGAAAAACTCAGCAGGTCAGCCACAATTTTTCGACATGCCTGAGCCTGCTTTTCAATGATGGCCACATCCTGGGCCACGGGATCGTTGTCAGGAATGTCCTTGAGCAGCAACTGGGCGTATCCCAGGATGATGCTCAAGGGGGTGTTGATCTCGTGAGCCACGCCGCCGGCCAAGCGACCCAGGTCTTCCATCTTCTGGGAGTGGATCAGCTTCTCCTGGTACTGCTTGACTACGGTAATGTCCCTG
The DNA here is from genome assembly GCF_054656975.1 of Desulfonatronum parangueonense. Classification (NCBI taxonomy): domain Bacteria; kingdom Pseudomonadati; phylum Thermodesulfobacteriota; class Desulfovibrionia; order Desulfovibrionales; family Desulfonatronaceae; genus Desulfonatronum; species Desulfonatronum parangueonense. The sequence continues at coordinate 1,975,841 of NZ_BAAHXH010000003.1, read as the reverse complement.
GCCGTGGAGAGCAGTCCAATGATCCGGTCATTCTCGATCACCGGGACCTTCACGACGTGGTGCCATTTCTTGCCCTTGTTGCCCTTGGTCATGATTTCCTTGGACAGTGGCTGTTTCGTCATCAGGATCTGCATGTCTTCGTGGTAGTTCTGGTCCGCCTGTTCCGGATTGAAGACATCGAAGTCCGTGCTGCCAATAATTTCGTTTTCATCTCGTCCCAAGTGGTTGCAAAAGGCCTTGTTTACGGCAAGGTACACCAGGTTGTGGTCCTGGAGGGCGACCAGGTCAGGGGTGACGTCCAGGATAGTCTTTAACAGTTGTTTTTGCAGGCTTAAATTCTTTCGGGAAAGGCGCAGTTCCTCGATGTGATTTTTCAGGGTCAGCGCCATGTATTCAAAAGATTCGGCCAGGCTTTGGATCTCATCACCGGCATTGCGGCGGTAGACGGGACAATTCAGACAGTTGTCGACTTTTTCTGGAAATCCGCCCGTTCCGCAATCCGGGCAAAAGGTTCCGGCAATATACCAACAGCGACGTTGGCGATCTCCACGTGCCGGGCAATGATCTTTGTCGCAATCCATGATCTCCCAACAGTTGCGCTCAAGAAATGGACTTACCTGGACGTCCAAGTCGCCTTTGACCACGGCCTCGGCTGAATGGCGTAGCGCATTGATCCTCCTGGTAACGGTTCGAGCGAAGAAACTGCCGACCATCAGCGCCAGGATGGTTGCTCCAAGCGTCATGAGCATGTTCAACCACATCAGCCGGTCGATGGACGCCTTGATGGTGCTGTAGGACAGGCCGACCCTCACGGTTCCCAGGCGAGTCTCGTCCACCATGACAGGAGCGGCGAAGTCGTAGATCCGTTCGGTGCCGGTATCCAAAAACTGAATGGAAAAAGGTTGCTGGTCCTCAACCAGGTTGGCCAGACGCAGGGCCACCGGAAAGCCTTCCCTGAAACTGTGAGCCAGAACCTGGCCGTGGCGATCCAGGATGAAAGCGTACACGATGTCGTTTTCATCGCCAATCTGGACGACCTCAGTGGCCAGGATCGTGAGGCGCAAAAAATTCATGGCCAGAATGGATTCCACGGAACGTGCGGAAAGGTTGACGACTAGGCTCTGGCCCCGCTTGAGCGTTTCATCGAGCAGGGCACGGGAACTCACGGCATAACTCATGATGCCCAGGAGCAGGCCGAAGCAGATGATGATCAGGGCCAGCCCGAGGTTGATCTTTGATTGGAATGATCGCCGGGCCAGGTAATGCAATATGGAGCGCATGGCTAACACTCCAGCTGATGTCGGATGAGCTCCCGCGGAGTCATGCAGCGCTTATTGCAGTCCGGCCCGACGGACCAGGTCGCGGACGGCATCGAAGTCCTCGGGCTGCGCGGCAACTATTCCGCTTATGGCGGCTCTTTCCAGAATCAGGCGGTGTTCGGGGTTGTCAAAATCAAGAGCAAGCATGGCATCCTTGATTGACTCCACAATCTCGACAGCGAGGCCTTGACGAGCTGAAAAACTCCAACCGGGATACCGCTGGGTGCGCGCCAGAATGCGAATCTGTGAAAGATCGATCTTGTCTTCCAACAGTTCCAGGGCGCCCTCGCGAACCGTGCCCACGTCGTAGCGACCGGCGTATACTCCGAGAATGACGCTTTCCTGTTTTCCGCCAGGCCCTGGAGCGAAAACGATTTCCGAAAAGTCTTCCGGCATGATGCCATGATCAATGAAATGCCCCAAGCCGAAAAGATATCCGCCGGCAGAAAACTGATCCACGGCAATCCAGCGTTTACCGCGGCAATCCTCCAGGGCCTGGATTTCCGGGTTGTCCGCCCGGGTGATGATCAGGCCGCCGAAAGCCGCTTCACCGGTCAACTCGATGATCTTGGCAAAGACCTTTGCCCCGGATCGCTCCGCGGTCAGGGCGTAGACAAACGGGTTGGCATAGGAGATGTCGATCTTGCCCTGGTCGAGCATCAGCATGTGCTCGTGAAAGGTTTCCGGGAAAATCTGGCGGATGTTCAAATCCGTGACCTCGGAGAGATACTGGACCAAGCGCTGATGGCGTTCGAAGGAAACCGTGTGCGAGAATTGGGGCAGATAGGCGTAGGTGATGACTGGCTGATGAGGTCCCGGAGTTACCTCTTCGCGTTCGGCCAGATCAACCTTGACTGGTGTGGACTGGTCGCCGCAGGCCGAGAGCAGGAAAATCAGCATGAGATGGAGCAGTAACCAAAAAAATCTATTTTTCATGTTCATCTCCTGGTAAAAATCCGTAAGGATTGAACGCTGGCGATTGTCAACGGCTGCTCGTCAAACCGGGAGTTTCCGGCTGGGGGCGCCAAAACGGACTGTTGCATTTCAAATTATCCCGGCAGCCCCTTGTGCTTGTCTACATCCGCCCAGGTAATCATCTTTTCCTCCTCCTGCCCGGGGCGGCGGAGTTTGGGCGTGTCATCATGAAAGAAGGGCAGCCACGGTTTGAGCTTGGCGAAACAGATCCGGACCAGAATGTACATGGGGATGAACACGGCAGGATAGCCGACGATATCCGGAAGCAGGGGGATGGAAAAAGCCAGTTCGAACTCGATGGCCTGGAATCGTGTGGCCATCCAGGCCAAGGCAAAGGGGACAGGCCATAACGTCGAAGCTCCCTGGCCGATGGTGGCGAAAAAATACTTTCCCCATGCTTCATTAGCCAACTTGTTGCATGCACGGTAGCTTTCCTTGTCCTTGTGGATGATCGCTTTCACCGAAAGGTTGTGCAGGCGAATGGACTCCTGCTCCAATTTGCGGATGTGGGCCCGGTTCAGGCGGCCTACACCCAGTGCCGTCAACTCGCCGATCAGGGTGCACCACAGGCAAAGGATGAACGTACCGAAAAAGAAGCCGCCAACCGGATCCGATATCATTCGGTAGGGCGAGATGAGGACTGAGTCCAGCCAGAGATAAGCAGTCAGGACAAATTCGGAAAATTCATGCATGTTCCTCAATTCCTATCCTAAAAAGAAATGGAAAAAAAGGGCCGACGCCGAAGCGTCAGCCCTGATGGTTACTGATGTGTTTTCAGGCATTACCCGAACAGCAGACTCATCAAATCCCTGCCGATAAAACCGCGGGCCATGAAGTTCAGGCCAACGTAGAAGGCCAGGATGATGAAGAATCGCTTCAGCCATTTGTCGGAAATATAGGCCGAAGTATGGGGTCCGACCATGGAACCGATGACGATGCCTACCAGTTGGGTGCCGATCAGGGGCCAGTGAACAAGTACGCCCTGCTGGAGGTAGCTCAGGATGCTGGTGATCATGCCGATGATCACGGCCAGGGCGGACGTGCCCGCCGAAAGATACATGGGCAGCCCGGTGACGCTGGTCAGGAAGGGCACGAGCATGAATCCGCCGCCCACGCCCAGGAACGCGGCGATGGCTGCAATGAAAAAACCGCCGATGATGGGGTAAATCGGGTTGAAGGAGAATTCGACCCCGTAAAAGGTGAACGAAATTTTGCTTGCTGAAAAGGATTTCATCTTCACGCCCAGTTCGCTGGTATCCACTTTCTCCCCGGAGCGCTTCCTCTTCATGGTCGCTTCAAAAGCTTCCGCGGCTTTCTTGGCCTCCTTCTTTCCGGCCGAACCTCGGGGGGTGGTTTCATACAGCATGTAGAAGCCGAGAAACAGCACGAAGATGCCAAAGTAGCCCACATACTCGCGAAAGGAGAGCTTGCCCGCGGTCAGCATCGGAATAAGATAGCTGCCGGCGATGGATCCGATAGCCAGAGCCGCGGCGACGGGGAAGACGAGTCGTCCCAGCTTGTAATAGTTGATGGAGGAAATCAGGGCGCTGGTACCCACCATGAACTGGTTGGAGACGCGGATGGAGTCGGTGACGGCCCGGTTGATGGTCGGGGCAGTCTGCCGGAAGGTGCCGGCATAGTTGCCCAGACCGTAAATAGTGATGTGTCCGATACCGGCCATGATCCCGCCGAAGGCGCCGACGGTGGAGAAAACCCAGCCCACCCAAACGGCCCAGAAGAAGGCGAGGATCAGGCTGATTTGGGGCGCTCCGGGGATGCCGAGATATCCTGGAGGCGCGTTGGGATCGATCTCGCCTCTTTCGGTGCCTCTCGGCGCCTCGGCGATGGCTTGTTGGAGATCAGCAACCTGGGCCCAGGAATGTTCCGCAGCAAGGAACATTGTCCCCAGGGTCAGCACGAGTGCGATGACCAGAACCATTTTTTTGTGCATACACGTTCCTCCCATCCGTTAGATTGTTGTTTCTTTGCCGTGGAGGGAAATGCAGCTGGCCCGCTTCCGGCAAGTTCTTCAAGAAAACTTAACGAAATTGCCTCTATTTCCGATCCGGTTCGGAAAGCAGAACCTGAATGGCGTATTCTTCCCTTGTTTTATTCGAGGCTATATTCGGATTGACGAAAGAAAGGGCATGGGTGGTGCAGGCCGTGACGCAGGCCGGCTTCTGGCCTTGATCCACTCTGTCGCGGCAATAGTCGCACTTGATTGCCCTGCCATTGACCATGTCCCACTGCGGAATCTTCCAGGGACAGGCGATGATGCAGGCCTTGCAACCCACGCACAACTCGCCTTTAACGAAAACAATTCCATCTTCTTCGCGTTTCGTCATCGCTCCAGTGGGGCATGCGGTGACGCACCAGGGTTGTTCACAGTGGAAGCAGGGCATGAACATGTACATGTATTTTGCCTGATTTTTCTTTTCAATGGGTCCCAACGTGACATGTTGTCCCAATTTGGCTCCGGTGGGCACCCTGTTCTTGGCCTTGCAGTGAACCTCGCAGGCCTTGCAGCCGATGCATCTGTCCTGATCGATCTTGATGAAGTAGTTGCTCATAATTCATGCTCCTTCTTTGCTTCTAAGCTGTAATATCCTGTGGAAAGATTGCGTTTGCCCTTGATGCATCCGTATTGCTTACAGCAGCAACGCATTGCTGGCCTGCAGCAGCAAATCAAAAAGCCCCTGGGGCATCAATCCCAGGAACAATACTCCCAAGGCAAGTGCCAGGGCAACGGTCGCGCCGATCATGGTCCCTTGAATGGAGGTGGGGGAATCCTGGTCCATGGTATAGGCATGACGCACCATGTTCAAATAATAAAAGATGGCGAGGGCCGTATTGAGCGCCGCTATGACGACGAGAAGGTGGAATCCTGCTCCCCAGGCCGCATTAAGCAAAAACAGTTTGCCGGTGAATCCCCCCGTGGGTGGAAGCCCAACCAGACCAAAGGCAGCCACGGCAAGAACAAAGGCCAGTAATGGTGAACTGCGATGCAGTCCTTTCAGATCGTGAAGCTGGATATTGCGCCCGTCATCCGCAAGCCGGGTGATCACCCAGAAGATGGTCAGATTCATGACCACATAAACCAAGGCATAGTAGGACGCGGCGGCAAGCCCATAAACGCCGCCCGCCACAAGTCCCATAACCACGAAACCCGCGTGGGCGACACTGGAATAGGCCAATAGACGCTTCAGATCGGTCTGGCGAAGAGCGAGCAGATTGCCCAAGGTCATGGAAAATATTGCGAAGATTGCCAGAATGATTTTTATCTCAACGCCCGGTTCCAGGCTCATCAGGCGCACAAGAACGACAATGGCCCCGACCTTGGGCAAGGTTGCCGCAAAAGCGGCAGTCTCATTGCTGGCTCCCTCGTAAACGTCAGGCGCCCAGAAATGGAAGGGGAACAAGGCCAGCTTGTACAGGAAAGCCAGAGAGAACAAACCCAGACCGACAAGCGCCATGGGCTGTTCGGCAAAAGACCAGTTCATGGTCGCAAGTTCATGCAGGTACGTCGTATGTTGCCCCGCGATGATGTAGGACACGCCGAACAAGCCGATGGCCGTGGCCACGGCTCCAAAGAGGGCGTACTTGATGGCCCCTTCAACGGCCTGGGGGTTGTCGTTGCGCAGGGGGAGCAGAATGTACAGGCTGTAGGATGCCAATTCGAGAGAAATATACAGTGTGAAAAGTTCAACGGTGCTGGCCAGGAGCATGAGGCCGAAGGCGCTCATGAACATGAAGAAAAAGTAATCCGCCCTGTTGGTCTTGCCCAGGGAGTTGTTCCGAAGGGCGTTGATAACGCATATTGCCAGCCCGAGTAGGACAATCAGCTTGAAGAATTGGGATAACCCGTCAATTTGGTATGAATCGTAGAACATCATGCCGGACTGTTCCAGGGACAGCGCGGCAATAAGTACGCCGCCAAGGGAGGCATAGGCCAACCAGTCGGTCCTGTCCTTGATCTTGTCCGTGACGGTCTGCACGAACAGGACGATCAAGAGGACAACCATGTACAGTTCCGGAATGATCAGGGAAGGGGTGAAGTTCAGCAAGGCGTGTCTCCTCTTGCGTATCCGTAATCCAGCGCTACAGGGATCGCTGGTGGTGGTTCAATTCGTCCGTTGAGCGGTGAGGTGAACTGCGTTCGGGGCCTTGGATTGTTCCATCGGGGCCACGTTGTTTTCAGGGACCATGTTGTTTTCAGGGACCATGTTCGGCTGGATCAAGACCTGGTGAGGACGTTGCCGTGAGTCCTGGTACTCTTCGGAGACAAAACGATGATGTTCAAAGTTGTGCAACAGATTTTCGATGGACGGTCCCATGATGTTCAGGGCACGCCCGGGCGCCAGACCAAGATAAAAGACAAGAGCGAGCAGGGGGAGCAGATAGGCCCATTCCCTTGAATTGACGTCCTTCCATTCGGCCCCTTTGGCGGGCGTTCCCCAGCCCACGGCCAGCAAGAGCCGCATCAGATAGGCCAGTCCAAGAAGCAAGCCGATGATGAACAGAACGCCCAGGAGATAGCTGGCCTCGAAGACGCCGATCAGCACCAGCAGCTTGCTGAAGAAACCGTTGGTTCCCGGAAAGCCGAAGGCGGCCAGGGAAAAGAGCAGCAAAAAGCCCGTATAGATCGGCAGATGCCTGCTCAGCCCGAGATTGTCGTCAATCTCGCGGCTGTGGCTGCGTTCGTACAACAGGCCGACCAGCATAAACATCGCGCCGGTGATGATTCCATGGTTGACCATGTGCATGATGGCGCCCTCGACCCCTTGGAAGGCGAAAACAAAAATGCCCAGGGTGACGAACCCCATATGGGCCACGGAGGAGTAGGCGATGAGTTTTTTCATGTCCTGCTGCCCGATGGCGACAAATGAACCGTAGATAATCGAAATGACGGCCAGAACGATCATCAATGGCGCGAAGAATTCACTTGCAGCGGGGGTAATGGGCAAACAGAACCGCAAAAAGCCGTAGGTTCCCATTTTGAGAAGGATGGAAGCCAGCAGAACGGAGCCGGCGGTGGGCGCCTCGACGTGGGCTGCCGGAAGCCATGTGTGAAACGGAAACATGGGCACCTTGATGGCAAAGGCGATGGCCATGGCCAGGAAGGTCAGCTGCTGGAAATGAAGCCCGAAGCGCTGTTCCATCAGTTCGGGAATGGCAAAGGTTCCTCCCGCGATGAAAAAGGCCACGATGGCTACCAGAAGCAGGGTGCTTCCGGCCAGGGTGTAGAGGAAGAACTTGATGGAGGCGTACCTGCGCCGGGCGCCGCCCCAGACCGCGATGAGCAGGAACATGGGCACGAGCATCGCTTCCCAGAAGATGTAGAACAGGACAAAGTCCAGGGCGCAGAACACGCCCACGCAGGCCGTGGTCATGAGCAGCAGACAGATATGGAATTCCTTGACCCGATCGCCGATGTAGCGCCAGGAGCAGAGCACGCACAAGGGCAACAGCACGACCGTGAGCACGATCATCAGGATGCTGATGCCGTCGATGCCGAGATAGTACTGAATGTTCCATGCCTCGATCCATGTCCGTTGTTCCACGAACTGGAAGTCGGCCGTGGAGAGGTCAAAGGCCAGGAGCGGCAAAAGCAGGAGGCATTCAAGAATTCCCACAGCCAGAGTGGCATATCGGATCGTCTCGTCCTTGCGCAGAAAGACCAGGGCGATTGCCGCCGCGAGGGGGAAGAAAATCAAGGCGCTGAGCACGGGAAAGTCTGCGTGAAGCATGATCGGCTACTCCGGGAGCGGTGTGAGTTCAGGTTGCATATGCGTCTCGTGGGTGAGGAAGCCTAGCGGATCATCAGCCATGTGGCTCCGCCGATGAGTACTGCGAGAACAACGGCCAATGCCAGATAATCCTGGATCCTGCCCGTGAGCAGCTGGGACATTGCCGTGCCTGTGTTTCGAAAGTTGTGGGCCGTTCCGTCCACAACGCCGTCGATGGCTTTCTGGTCGAACCAGTTGGAAAGGCTGGCCAATGAGAAGACGGAAGCAGGGATTTTCTGGTTGATGGCGCCGTCCGCGGCCACCTCGAGCCGGTCGCGGACGATGGCGGCCGCCCGCATTACGCCGCGCACGAAAATCCAGTTGAACAGGCTGTTGATGTACCACCTGTTCCACAAAAAGGTGTGCAGGACCCTGAGAACGCCTGAACGCTCATGAAACGCGTTCACGTTCCATGATCTGGAAACATAGAAGAAATAGGCCGGGATCGCACCAATAACGACACTGCCGATGGACAGACCGACGACGAGGGAGGGGGGAAAGACAGGTATGCCCTCTCCGGCCATCAATCCGAGACCGGAAACGAGCTGGGTGTTGAACAGGGCATACAATGCGTGCTCAGCTTTTGGGCCGAGCAGGCCGAAAACGACGAGGCCGACAGCCAGTGCGCCACAGGCGAAGGTCTGAGGCAGAAGCCCCTCGCCTACATGATGATGCGGCTTTTCCGTCTCCTTGCGGACATGGTCCGAGGCCTTGCCGTGAAAGATCATCCCGAAATATCGCGTGGAGTAGAACGCGGTGAAGACCACGGTAACGAGGACGATGGCGAGCAGGGTATAGTTCTGTGACTCCAGAGTGGCGTACAAAACGGCTTCCTTGCTCCAGAATCCCGGAAGTGGAGGCACGCCGATCAGGGAGAGGGTGGCCAGGCCCATGAACAGCCATGTGTAGGGCAGAAATTTTCTCAAGGTGCCCATTTCATGGATATAGATGGAATGCACGGCATGGATCACCGTGCCAGCGCACAAGAACAGACAGGCCTTGAACATGGCGTGGCTGACCAGGTGAAAGGTTCCCGCCATGTAACCCTTGACCAGCAGGTCCTGGCTGAAACCGGCAACGCCCATGGCCAGCATCATGAAGCCGATCTGACTGACCGTGGAATATGCCAGCACTTTTTTCAGCTCCAGGGCAACCAGGCCCTGGCTGGCGGCCAGAAAGGCGGTGATGGCGCCGATCCAGGCGACGATCAGGAAGAAGTACATGGCTTCCTCCACTCCGGCCGTCCAGTAGCCGTAGTAGAAGATGGGGATGAACCGGGCAATCAAAAAGACGCCGCTCTTGACCATGGTGGCGGCATGGATCAGCGCGGAAACCGGGCCAGGTCCGGACATGGCTTCAGGAAGCCATTCGTGGAGCGGGAACTGGGCTGATTTGCCCACGGGACCGGCAATGAGCAGGATGCTGACCAGCACGATCATCCACGGGGTTTGGGCCATCAGGGGGATCCATTCCGGCGCCGTCTGGTACAACTCGAGGATGTTGAAGGTGCGGGCATAGAAATAGACGATCAGGATGCCGCCGAGCATGAGCATGTCGCCGACGCTGGTGACGATGAAGGCTTTGACCCCGCATGCCGAAGGCTTGTCGAAGGAGTAGGGTTCAGGACCGCCGATCCAGTACTTGCGGTCATCCCGGTAATAGAATCCGATGAGGCCGTAACTGCACAGGCCCACCAGCTTCCAGCCGATGAAGATGATGATCAGGTTGTCGGCAAGCACCAGAAGCAGCATGCTGCCGATAAAGGCGTTCATGAGCATCCAGAAGCGCATGATCCCGGGATCGCCCTTCATGTACCCGATGCAGTAGACCATGATGAAGAAGCTGATCACCGCGACCACGTTGGCCACGATGATGCTCAGCGGGTCCAGTAGCACTCCGAAGGTGATGGTGATCGGCGTGTTCAGCCAGAGCACCTTGGACTCCAGCGGGAGCATTTCCGCGGTGAATAGAAGCGGGAGCATCATCACGGCGCTGAGCGCGGTGAGGAAAGAGAAAAAAACTGCTCCGTACGTCATCACCGTGGTGCTGATGCGGCCCAGAAGGGGGGTCGCGAGTACGCCGAGGAGCGGAATCGTCAGGCAGAGCCAGGCAAATTGGATGTCCATCGCAAGTCCATTCATGTTAGGGTGAGTGGTTTGTCCTGTTTCCAGACGTCGCTACATGTTCGCCAGGTATCCGCTGATAACCGGTTCAAAGAGATTCATGATCAAGGAAGGATAGAGCCCCAGGGCCGCCGAAACCAGAATGATGACGATCAGGGGCGCGGTCATGACCCAGGATGGATCGCGGAGATGGGGATCGTTGGACAGCTTTTCCGGAAGCGGTCCGAAGAAGATGACCCTGGTGAAATGCACGGCATAGGAGATGGTCAACAGGATGGCGATGAGGCCGATGATGCCGATGACCAGACCGATGTTGTCGCCACGTTCAAAAATTCCGGCAAACATCACCACTTCCGCGGCAAAGCTGCTGAAGGGCGGAATGCCGGCCAGCATCATGCCGCCGGACAGAAAGAGCAGGGCCGTCAGGGGCATTTTGGCGGCCAATCCGCCCAGTTGATGAATGTTCCGGATATGGGTGGTGTAGACCACGAGGCCGCAGGCCGAAAAGAAGACGGTCTTGCCCATGATGTGACTGAGGAAGAAGAACAGGCCTCCCTCGATACTCGCGGCGGTCAAGGCCCCGATTCCGAGCATGGAATAGGCGCTCTGACTGATGGTGGAGCAGGCCGGGATGCGTTTCATGTCCGTTTGGGCCAGGGTCAGGAGCGAACCATAGACCATGGTGATCACGGCGAAGATCATGATCGGCGGCCCGAAGACCTGGAAATCGTCCCACAGGGGCAGGACCAGCATTCGGACGATGATGTAGGCGGCAATGTTGGCGTAGACCGCCAGCAGACCCGCGATGCATGTGGGATGTTCGGCATGGACCCAGGGCATCCAGACATGAAGTGGAACGATGGCCAACTTTGCGAAAAAGCCGATCAGTACCAGCAAAATGACCCAGAAGGCCAGGGGGTGGCCGGAGAGCAGATGGATCTGGTCCATCTGGAACGATCCCACCTGAGCGTAGATGATCACGACGCCGCCAAGGAAGAACAGCGCGGAGAAAACCCCCCAGATGAAGCACATCACGGCCACCTTGACCCGGTCCTGGTAGCCGAAATAGGCCATCAGAAAGAACAGGAAGAGGGTCAGGACTTCCAGAAAAAAGTACATCAGGACAAGGTCAGCGGCAAAACTGACGCCCATGAACCCAACCGGAAAAGGCATCAGGAGATAGAAGAACGAGGTGAAATAGTTGACCTGTCCCCGCTCATCGAGTTCCGGATACAGAAGTTCGATCCGGTGATCGATGTACTTGATGGAATACGTACATAAGGCGAGGCACAACAGATTGCAGATCAGGGCGATGGAAATGCTGAGTCCGTCGGCCAGCAAATGAATGCTGATTGCTGGAGCGGAAAGAAGAACGTATTTTTCAACGATAGTGTTGCCGTGATAGATCTCGATCATGGCCATCACGAGAAGAACGGTGGTGTACATCAATCCCATGACGGCCACCCAACCGGCCTTTCTGCCGATCTGATATCGCAACAGCAGGATGACCAGGGAGACAAGGGCTGGTACAAGAATTGTCTGCAGAAGAATGAACGGCATCATTTCGCGAATCCTTGGGGTATGGGCGTATTATTGTTCTATCCACGCATGGTGGCCAACCGTGCGGCCTCCACGCCCTTGAAGCGTCGAGTGACGACGAGTACGATCGCCAGGAGCAAGGTGGCCTCCGCGGCCGCTATGCCCATCACCAACAAGGTTCCGACCTGCCCTATTTCATTGGGTGTCGGAGTGAGCTGGGCAGAGGCCATGATGCTCAGCCCCGCTCCGTTGAGCATCAATTCAATCCCGAGGATCATGCCCACCAGGGTCCGGCGGTAGATGACGCCGAACAGTCCGGTACAGAGCAGAAACAGGGCCACCAGGTGATAGATGGTCATCGGGCTCATTTCAGGAATCATCGCTGTTTCCTCCGCTCAAAACCGAGAATCACGGCTCCGGCCATGGCCACCGTCAACAGCAGGGAGATCAATTCAAACGGCAGGATGTAGGGTTCCAGAAGGAACCGACCCAGTGCCTTGACCTCGGTTTCTTCGGCCACGAGCATGGACTCCGGGGCCTTGTAGATGATCGTCAAACCCAGAAACAAGGCCGGAGCAAGGGCGGTCAGGGTTGCCGTAACAAGACGTTTTCGCGATCCGCCGCGGAACTCGTCTCCCGTGGACCAGGACTGGGTGAGCATGATGGCAAAGAAGATCAGGATGCTCACCGCGCCGACGTAGATCAGGATCTGCATCAGGCCGACAAAGGGCGCGTTCATCATGAAAAACAACCCGGCCACGCCGAACAGCGTCATGATCAGCCCCAGCAGAGCCCGGACAAGATTCTGGGAAAGCACGGTCATCAGGGCTCCCACGACGATGAAGGCGATGTGCCCGAACATGACCGCATAGGCGAGACTTTGGCTTGGCATCACGACTCCTTGGGTTCGCCCTGGGTGCGGGGGGCGGCCTGGGCACGCATCCGGGCGAGAAGGTCATATTGAAAATCTTCCAGCTGCTCGCTGGCCAGATAGACATCACTGGAAAAACGGATCGCTCCGGCAGGACAATTCTGCACGCAGAGGCCGCAGAGGCTGCAGTAATTGTAGTCCAGGTGAAAAGATTCCGGTTCCCGATGCATTTCCACTGGGTGACTGACTTTTTTTCGGAATTCCAGCGGCAGAGCCAAGATGTCGGGATGGGGCGGCAGAATCGCCGAATCCGAAACCGTTCGCTGTCCACGCACCGTGATGCAGCTGGAAGGGCAGAGTTGAGCGCAGGCTCCGCAGGCGATGCATCTGGGCCGAAGCGGGTCCTCCTCGGTACAGACCATTTCGATATGCCCCCGGAAGCCTTCCAGAGTATCCACCGTCTTGCGGGGATAATGAACGGTTATCGTAGGCTGGAAGAAATTGTACGTGGTCACTTTCAGCCCGACCAGCATGCTCCATGCGCCGGTCATGGCATCGCGCAGAGTTTTTATCATAAGGCAATCACCAGTGCCGTGATCAGCAGGTTGATCGTTGCAAGAGGTATCAGCCATTTCCAGCAGAGGTTCAGGAGCTGGTCGAAACGAACTCGCGGATAGGTCCAGCGGAAAAACATCATCACGATCAGCAGGAAGTAGACCTTGGCCAGGAACCACCACCATCCGGCGACAACAGGGCCGTTCCAGCCGCCAAGAAACAGGACCGTGGCCACGGAACAGGCAATAATCATGTAGGCATATTCGGCCAGAAAAAAGACGCCGAAACCCATACCTGAATATTCGGTGTGAAATCCGGCAGTGAGTTCGCTTTCGGCCTCGGGCAGGTCGAAGGGGGCGCGGTTCGTTTCGGCCAGAGCGCAGAGAAAGAAGATCACGAAGGCCACAGGCTGCGTCAATATGTGCCATTGCCATGGCCAGGCGCCTTGGCCGGCGGAGATTTCATAGAGATTCAGGGAGCCCGTAATGAAGACAATGGGCAGGACCGAGAGCAGCAGGGGAATCTCGTAAGCTACGGACTGGGAGATGTTTCGGGCGGCGCCGAGCAGGGCGTACTTGTTCTGGGAACTCCACCCGGCCAGGCAGATGGCCAGGACATTCAGGCCGACAAAAGCCAGGATCAGGACCAGACCGACGTTGATGTCCAGAATGTGCAGGTTCGGCCCGAAGGGAACGGCCAGAAAAGCCACCGGCACGGGAGCCAGGGAAAGGATCGGGGCCAGCCAGTACAGCCACTTGTCCGCGCACGCCGGCGTGAACATCTGCTTGCCCACCAGCTTCAGGCCGTCTGCAAGAGGTTGAAGCAGGCCGTAGGGACCAACCTCGTAGGGACCGGGGCGGCGCTGAATGAAACCGGCCACCTTGCGCTCCAGGTAGACCAGCACCAACCCGTTGAGGCCGACAAAGGCCATGATTGCGGCCAGACCGACAAAAATAACGATCAGTTGCGTGGGAAAAAGTTCCATCATCTGTCTATCTCCGGGATGACGAGATCCAGGCTGCCCAGGGTGGACACCGCGTCGGAGATCAGGGAGCCTTCAGTGACTTCCGAGAGCAGACTGAGATTTGAGAAGCTCGGTGATCGCAGCTTCAGTCGGTACGGTGATTCGCCACCATGGCTGACCAGATGGACGCCGACCTGTCCACGGGCGCTTTCGACGCTGAAATAGGCGTCGCCAGGAGGAGGGCATGGGCGACGAGGAGCCAACGGGTGGATATGATCGCCTGTCGGAAGTGCATCCAGAGCCTGGAGCACGATGGACACGCTCTGGCTCATTTCATCCATACGCACCATATACCGCGCAAGCGCGTCGCACTGATCGTACACGGGAACCTGGAAGTCGAACTGCGAGTAGACCGAGTAGGGTTCTGCCCGGCGGACGTCGTATCCGATGCCGGAGCCGCGCATGACTGGACCAGTGGCGCCGTAGCTCCGGCAGACTTCCGGTGATATGTCCCCCACCTCTTCCACGCGGCTGCGCAGAATGATGTTGTCCGTAACCAGGTCCTTGAAGGTCTTCAGACGTTCGTCGAAATCAAGACAAAAAGCCCGGACTTCCTCCACGAAGCGTTGGTCCACATCCGTGCTGACGCCGCCGAATCGGTAATAACAGAAGGTCAGTCGAGAGCCGGTGATCCTTTGCAGGATGTCCATCAATCGCTCCCGATCGGCGAAAGCGTACATGATCGGGGTAAACGCTCCCAGGTCCAGAAGGTATGCCCCCCACCAGAGCAGATGGGATTTGATCCGGTTCAATTCGCAGGTGATGACCCGGATATATTCGGCTCTCTGGGGAACCTCGAGGCCCATCAACCGT
The DNA here is from genome assembly GCF_054656975.1 of Desulfonatronum parangueonense. Lineage (NCBI taxonomy): Bacteria > Pseudomonadati > Thermodesulfobacteriota > Desulfovibrionia > Desulfovibrionales > Desulfonatronaceae > Desulfonatronum > Desulfonatronum parangueonense. Next base: position 1,960,836 of record NZ_BAAHXH010000003.1, on the reverse strand, counting down.
TCCACCGCGCCGACATAGGCCCAATTCCAGGCCAAGGCATGCAGATAGTCAACCCGTCCCATGTTCGGCAGGTATTGAGGATACGTGCGAGTTTCCCCCATCTTTTCCTGCATCCGGTGAACATAGCCGAGTACCGGTTCCGCGCGAACGATATACTCGCCGTCGACCTCCAGCAGGACGCGCAAAACACCGTGCGTGGAAGGGTGTTGCGGGCCCATGTTCAAGATGAGCCGGTCTTTGCGCAGGTCTGGCTGGAATTTTTGGGCGTAGAAATCGCCAGTGCTGTCCAAACGTAAGTCCAGAGTCATGAGGCGTTCCTAGGGAGTGGTTTGCGGCTTCGCGGTCACGGAGCGAATAAATTCCGGATCCTGGACCGTGAGCGGAAGATGGGATCTTCCTGGAAACAACTGGTGCAGGTCGCAACGCTTGCCTTGCTTCTTGCGCAACGGCGGATCTCCCGAAAAATCCGCCGGCAGGAGCAGGGGCAACAGGTTGGGGTGCCCGGTGAAGGTGATGCCGAAAAAATCGAAGCATTCCCGTTCATGCCAGTTGGCGCCGGCGTAAATGTCGCTGATTGTGGGCGCCTCGGGATGTTCATGGTTGATCATCACACGCAGACAGATTCTGCCCGGGTTTTGGGTGTGGTTGAAGTGGTATACGAGCAGAAGACCCTCAACCAGTTCGAGACAGGTAATGTTCTCGATAAAATAATCGTTTTGCTTCAGGATTCGCGAAGCCTCCACCAGGGAATCAAGGGCCAGGAACAGGTCGGCGCGATATCCGGACTGTACCGGCAAGTCCCCGGCAACTTGAAAAATGGATGCAACAGAATGTTCAGCGGACATGTTCGGCTCCAACGGAATCTGTTTCAGGCATCGGCCACCATCGCTTCTTGGTGATCTTTTGCTGCAACTGGAAGAGACCCTCAAGCAGGCCCTCCGGGCGAGGCGGACAACCGGGAACATAAACGTCCACCGGCACCAGTTTGTTGACGCCCTCGACAATTCCGTATTGTCCCTCGAAACGGAACGGTCCGCCGGAAATGGCGCAGTTGCCCATGGCAATGACCCAGCGGGGGGCGGGCATTTGCTCGTACAGGCGGACGAGCAAGGGAGCCATTTTTATAGAAACCGTTCCCGCGACGATCATCAGATCTGACTGGCGAGGCGATGGCCGAAAAACTTCGGCACCGAACCGGGCAACGTCGAACCTCGCCATCCCGATGGCCATCATTTCGATGGCGCAACAAGCCAGGCCGAAGGTCATGGGCCACAGGGACATGCTTCGACACAGGTCCAGAGCTTTCTGGGACAGCGTAAAATTGATGACGGGCGCTTCCGTCTCCGTATCCGCAGGAAGAATGCCTAAAACCTGATTCTCTTGGGCCATGTGAAGACTCCCTTTTTCCAGAAAAAAATCACTGATGACAACAGGATGACAATGAAAATGAGCAGCTTGATAAATGGCACCAATCCTTCACCATCCGCATAGGCCGTGGCTACGGGAAAAAGAAAGAGCACGTCGACATCGAAGGCAAGGAATAACAAGGCGTAAAAATAGTAGTTGATGCCAAATTTGGTCCACGCAGATCCATACGGATCCATTCCGCATTCATATGGAGTGTACAACGCGGGAGATTTGGCTCTTGTTGCAAGCAACATTGAAGCTATAAAAGGAGCAACAGCAAAAAGAACTCCTGAAACAAAAAACAGAAGAATGGAAACATGCAGCCATGAAAGACTCATATGTGTATCTTCCTTGGATGAATTATTATCAAGCTCTTGGCTCGCCAAATTGTAAAGTGCCGTGTGCAGAAAATGGATACTGGTCCATAAATAACATGGATTAAAAAGGATTTTTTTGTACTCAAGAATGTTTAGGCAAACATAAACATCAAAGAAAAATCATTGTCAAGCAAAAAAATGATTGTTTTTTTTTTCTCAATCTCAATATCCTGTTGCGTTGATTTCCGGTTTTCTGTAGTGTGACGAAGATATTGTAATCCCGACTTCATTGGTCGGGATTGCCTTGCAACATTTCTCTTTGGTCCGACGTATTTTATCAGCTTTACTGGTTGATCCGAACCATCCGCTATTGTCCAGCAGGCAGTACGGAATTGCACAATGGAGGAAGAAGTATGGCCACAACGAGTTGTTTCAGTGTCTGCGGTATGTGTACAGTCCGGTGCCCCATCCAGGTGGACGTGGACGGCGATGAGGTAACGTTCATCCAGGGCAACCCTCACTCACCACTCAAGGGGGCGCTCTGCGCTCGCGGCGGTGCCGGACCAGGCCTCATAAAGGATTCAGATCGGATTCGTCATCCGCTGATTCGGGAAGGCGAGCGCGGCGAGGGGCGCTGGCGCAAGGCGACATGGGAGGAGGCGTATGCCCATGTGGCGGAGAAGCTCAAGGGCGTGGTTGAGAGCCATGGTCCCAACGCCGTACTGTGGTCGGATCGTTCCGGTCCCTTCGTGGATATGTATAAGGCGTTCATGAAAGGCATCGGATCCGTAAACTACAGCAATCACGATGTTTCCTGCGCTCGGAACGTGCATCACGCGGCCCAGAGCGTGACCGGCTACGGTCGGACGGATTTCGTTTACGACTTCAAGAACGCCAAGCATGTCGTCCTGCAGACCCGGAACATTTTCGAGGCAATCAACGTGGCGGAGGTGAACAACCTGCTGGATGGAATGGCCGATGGCTGCAAGCTGACGGTCATTGACATTCGGGCGACCATCACCGCTGGGAAAGCGCATCGATTTTTCCAGATCCGCCCAGGAACGGATTATGCCTTCAATTTGGCGGTCATCAATGAGCTGATTGAAAAAAATCTCTATGATACGAAATACGTGAAGAAATATGTTTCCAACTTCGATGCACTGAAGAGCTTCATCGGTGAGTACACTCCGGAGTGGGCCGAGACGGTTACCGGCGTCAAGCCCAAAGAACTGCGGGCTTTCGTGGCGGAACTGGCCAAGGCGAAGCCGGCCGTGATCTGGCACCCTGGCTGGATGGCCGCCAGGTATCAGGACTCATTCTATGTTGCCAGAACGGCCTACGTCATCAATGCCCTTCTGGGCAGTATCGGCAGCAAGGGAGGCTTGGCCATCGGAGCCAAGCCGGCGGATTGCGGGCGCAAGGGATTGAAGGCGCTGGCTGACCTGTTTCCAAAACCGGAAGGCAAGCGCGCCGACGGCGTCGGTTGGAAACATACCCATTTCGATGCCGGCCCTGGCTTGCTTCATCTGGCTTTCAAGGCCATCGAAAGTGGCGACCCCTATCCGGTGAAGGCCTATTTCGCCTGTCGACACGATCCGATGCAGGCCATGCCTGACCCGGATGCACAGAAGCGGATCTTCGCGAACCTGGACTTGCTGGTGGCAATAACATTCTCCTGGTCGGCAACGGCCTGGAATGCGGACGTGGTTTTGCCCATGTCCCCATACCTTGAACGCGAGAGCATCATCGCGTCCAAGGGGGGCTTGAAGCCGCAGTTCTTTGTTCGTCAGCGCGCCGTGGCGCCACGCTACGATACCAAGGCGGACTGGGAAATCCTGGCCGGTTTGGCGCGCGCCATGGGCATGGAAAAGCTGGCTTTCGACTCCATTGAGGACATCTGGTCCTATCAACTTCAGGATACCGGAGTCAGCCCTCAGGACTTCGATGCCAAGGGATTTGTCTCGTTGGCAGACAAGCCGATCTACCACGACCGGGATAAATTGAAGTTCAAGACTCCTTCGGGGACCATCGAAATCGTTTCCGAAAAGCTGGAGAAGGGCGGTGTGCCATCGCTTAAGCCGTATGAGGACAAGGAAACACCGCAGGGGGATCAGTTCCGAATTACCTTCGGTCGGTGCGGAGTGCACACCCAGGGGCACACCATGAACAATCCGATTCTCCATGAGCAAATGCCGGTCAACGTGCTTTGGATCAACCGTCAGCGGGCCGGGGAATTGGGCATTGCAGACGGAGATCTGGTCCATGTGGCGGGAAACAACGGGTATTCAGGCAAGATCAAGGCTTTTGTAACCGACTTCATCCATCCGGAGGCCGTTTTCATGGTTCACGGATTCGACGACGGCGTTCCTGCTGAAACCAGGGCGCGCGGGAAAGGCGTTGCTGATCACCGGTTGATGGTAGGTGGATTGGAGAAATGGGATCCTGCCGGCGGCGGCATCGCCATGCAGGAGCATTTCGTCAGGGTGCGCAAGATTTGATCAAAGTTTGGACCGCATAGATGAACGAAAACAAAACGGCGGCCCCCAGGGGGCCGCCGTTTTGTTTTCGTGGAGGAGGGAAAATTTGTTTGTTGCGGACTCACTTCGTCCCATTCCGCATGGTCCCGGCGATGGGGAGGGTGACGACGAAGCGGGCCCCTTGGCCGGGCTTAGAAACTACATGGATGGTTCCGGCGTAGTCCGTGACGATGTCGTAGCAGATGGACAGGCCGAGGCCGGTGCCGCGGCCGACTTCCTTGGTGGAGAAAAACGGTTCAAAGATCCGCCCGACCACGTCCTTTGCGATGCCAGGGCCGGTATCCACGACTTCAGCGATCACGTTTCTGGAGTTGGAACGGGTGCGCAGGGTGATGATCCGATCCGCGGGCATGCACTCCTTGGTCGTGCATTTGTCCTCTATGGCGTCCCTGGCGTTGACCAGCAGGTTGATGAACACCTGTTCCAGGCGGTTCGGATCGGCCAGTACCGGGGGCTGGTTTGGGTCAAGTTCCCAATCAACGGATATGTCCCGGATTTTGAGCTGCTCGCTGAAGAAATCGCAGGCCCGGCGCAAGACGTCGTTGACCAGCACTTCCGTGCTCTCCAGGTTCGGTTTGCGGCCAAACTCCCGCATATGTTCGATGATCCTGGTGGCACGGGCCACATTGTTCACGATTTTAGATGTCATGGTTCGTAGTTCGTCTAGATCTGGGGATTCCCCTCGGTGGGCTTTCCGCAAAAAGTAATTGGCCACCATTTTCAGGACGGCCAAGGGCTGGTTCAATTCGTGGGCCACGCCGGCGGCCATTTCCCCCAGGGTGGCCATTTTGCTGGACTGAATGACCTGCTGCTCGGCGCGAATGCGGTCCGTGACGTCAATGACCACAGCCAACAGGATGTCCTTGCCGTCCAGAGTGGTGCGAGCAATATCGATGGACACGAAGAATTCGTCTCCGTCCTTGTCCATGTGCTTGGCTTGGGAGATGTGTTGGGGGCCCCGTAAAGCTTCGATATGGGCGTCAGCTGAATCCGGCGCGAACAACATGGTGAAGGATTTTCCGATCACCTCTCCTTTGCAATAGCCGTAGAGCTGCGGCATCTTGCGGTTGCAGTTGCGGATGTCCAGGGTTGAGGCGTTCAGTTCGAAGACGGCCACGGGAATGTTGTCGAAGATGGTGGCATATTTTCGTTCGGACTTTTTGAGCTTTTGTTCCAGAAGTTTGCGTTGGGTGATGTCCAGACACATTTCCATCACCGCGGTGACCTTGCCGCTACTGTCCCGGATGGGTGCCGTGGTCACGATCCAGTGGGCCGGGTTGCCGTCCTTGTAAAAACCCGTTTCCTCGGTGGTGTGGGATTTGCCGTCGGCAAAGGTTTTCTCCACCGGGCAATTCACGCACTTTTCGTTGCGACCTTTGTATATCTTGTAGCATTTCTCCACGGGCTTGGCGCCGAACTGCTCTCCGAACAGACGATTATAGCGCATCAGGCGCAAATTCCGGTCTTGAACCGTGATCAAGCACGGGACGCCATCGAACAGACTCTGGTACATGGAAAGCAGGTCGTCCATTTCCAGACGGCGCTGACGTACAGAATCGGCTATGGCGTTCACCGTGGCGGCTAGTTCCCGAAATTCTCCGGCCTTGTCCACGTCTAAAGGCACCCAGGCTGCGCCTTGCGATTTGTTTTCCAAAGGGGCCAAGATTCTGGCCAAAGGATTGGTCAGTCTGCGGGAGATGACAATCCCGAAAGCGAGCATGATCAGCAGGGCCACTGGCAAGACTATAAGAAACTCGCGAATAGCCCCGAAGACACCTGAGATGTGTTCGGGCCGGGTCAGGACCAGCAAGAAGTGCATGGCCATGAGAGCGAGCAGGCCCAAGGCCATCAGCAGGCAGAGACGGAATGTCAGGGAGCGAGAAAGGATGTGGAGGCGGTCTCTAGTGGAGGTAGGCATGGCCGTTGGCTATGGGGATTGGCTTGGCGACACGGCCATAGGCAAGGCAATCCGGAAGGTCGTGCCTTTGCCGGGAGCCGAGTCCACGGTGATGTTGCCGCCGTGCCTGGAGATGATCTCATGGGCGACGAACATGCCGATTCCCGTGCCCAGGGCCCCTTTGGAGGAGAAGAACAGGGTGAACATATTATCCATGGTTTCTTGATCCATGCCGATTCCGTTGTCCCGGACGGTGAACACGGCGTGACCGTCGGCTCGGGCAACGCGAAAATCGATCCGGTGTTCCGCGGCGTTGCGGTTGAACAGGCAGGCATCCACGGCGTTTTCCAGGATATTGGCCATGGCCGAGTAAAAGGCGACGTCATCAATCAGGATTTGGCCATCCGCTTGAGAAAAATCCGTTTGAAAGAGGATTCCGGACTTGCTCGCCTTGGCGGAAACGGTTTCGGCCAGATGTTCGGCAACGCTGTGCAGGACGTGCGGGGCGAGGTTCGGTTCGCGGGACTTGGAGTAGTACAAGATGTCCTTCACGGTCCGGCGCATGTGATCCAGCCTGTGGCGAACGGTTTTCCAGCCCGCGGCGACCCTCTCCAGGTCACCCTTTTCCAACCCCTTGTCCACTCGGTAGGCACCGCCGTCGATGGCCATAAGCAAACCCTTGACACCGTGGGACATGGAACCGAGCATGATCCCAAGAGATGCGAGATGGTCCTGCAATTGGCGGATCTGTGTGATGTCCGTGGCCACTTCCAGGACGTGGCTCACGTCGCCGCCAGCGTCAGTAAGGGGTGCGGTCCAGACTAAAATGTTGCGTTGATCGCCGGCCAGGGGGGTGACAACGGTTTCGTACTGGTGCGGAGTACCGTCCTCGAACGTGGCAAGAACCGGGCAATCGTCGCAAGGGTCTTCGCGGTGCTTATATAACTCATGGCAGGTGTGCCGCGAGGGGTCGCCAAAGTCCCGGCGAAATGTCTCGTTGGCTTCCACGACACAAAGATCGCGATCCTGTACGGTAATGGCGCAGGGCACCATGTTGAAGAAATATTCGAATTTGCGCTGGGTGTGGGACAGTTCAGCCTGAAGTCGGCGCATTTCTGAGACGTCCACGGCGATTTCCAGCAGCAGTTCCAGTTCGCCAGCCGTGCCGATGACCGGAGAGACATAAGCCATTACCGGCAGCACGGTTCCGTCCGTGGCGACCATGGTCTCGTGACGGTGGATGCTGGCCCGGGCCTCGGCGGCTTCGCGCACCGGACTTTTCCATCCCTGCTCGCCGCAACGTTCGTAAACGCCACAACTGGCCAGCCCGGAGCGGTCGCCGAAGCGGTCGCGATAGCCTTCATTGGTGGTCACGACTTGGCATTTGGCGTCATGGATGGCGACATAAAACGGTAATTCTGGGAAATAGTCTCCGGATGCGGGATCAGCGGCCAGGATGGTCAAGGCCCGGCCCATGCCTTCCATGATCTGGGTCGCTGCCAGCTTTCGCTCCATTTCCACCAGGGCCGCGGATTTTTCGTGGACCAATTGTTCCAGGTTTTCAGTGTGCTCGCGGACTTGTCGGCGCAGCCGGATACGTTCGGACACTTTGCCCAGGGCGATTTCCAGCAGTTCTTCATCGACAGGCTTGGTGATGAAGTCCGCGGCGTCGTGCTTGAGGCTTTGGATAGCCAGATGCATGTCGCCGTGCCCGGAAATCATGATCACCTCGGTTTCCGGACTGAAAGACTTGATTTCCTTGAGCACGGCGATGCCGTCCTTGCCGGGCATCTTGATGTCCGTGAGCACGATGTGAGGCCTGCTGCGCTGGAAAACCTCAATGGCCTTGAAGCCGTCGGCAGCGAGGATGGTTGCGAAGCCGAGTTCCTTGAGCAGGATCGCCATCATTTCGCGGATATCCTGCTCGTCGTCCACGATCAGTGCGGTCAGCATGTCGCGGGGTGTGTGGGTGTTCATTGATTTTCCGAAAGGAGGAATGTTTGCGGCCGACAATTAAGACGAACATCGGCCGCAAACAAGTGTTGGCTAGCGAATCATGTCCGCGACGAGCTGCAGGAGCTTCGCATTGTCAATGGGCTTGGATACGGTTGGAACGTCCTTGGTCAGCACCGGCGGCCGCGGCCCCACGCCGCTGACCACGATCACGGGGATATCGCGGATGGAATCATCCTTGCGCAACCCGGCATAGAAGTTTGTCCCGCCTTTTTCAGGCATGTCCATGTCCAGAGTAATCAGGTCCGGTTGTTCGGCGCGGACTTTCTCCAGACCTTCCACGCCATTGAGCGCGGCTACTGTCCGGTATCCCTCGTCCTGGAACAATTCCGTAAGGTAATCCAGAATTTCCGGATCATCGTCGACGATAAGAATTTTTTTAGTCATGCAGATCTCCTTTTCTTGAGTGAAGGTACGCTGCGGGATGAATATGTGAACTGCTCAACTTGAGCAGGGAAAAGTGGCTGTTCAAAAACTTGCGACAAGCATGGCCTGGATTCCCGCCTTCGCGGGAATGACTTTTTCAAATGCCGTCTCTCGAGTCAGTCATACCGGCGAAGGCCGGTATCCAGTTCAGGTTTTATCGAATGAGCTGAATAGCTACGAATATTTCCATATCAATTACGACTCGGGAGTCGCGAATCGACTCCCGTCGCCGAAATGAATTACTTCAATTTGCCGAGGGTCTTGGTCATTTCGACCATGACGCCCAATCCTTGCTTGGCTTCCGGACTGGACATGGCTTTCATCATGCCGAACATGCCGGTGGGCTGAACATCCGTCAAATCCAGTTCCGTAAAGGCATCGGATGCTTTTTCGATCATGTGGCGGACCTTGGGATCGGAGAGCTTGCTGAGCATGCCGATCAAGAATACGAAGGCGTCGCCCATTTCCTCGATCTGCTCGGGGCCGTACTCCTGGGCCACTTTTGCACGCAGGCCAAGCATGGCCTGATAGGTCCGAAAAACTCCCTTTTGTTCAAGGTCGTCGAGATAGGCTATGGCCTTGGGGACCGTGGATTTGAGCAAGGGCTCGGAGGTGTGCCAAAGGTCGATGACGTTCTCCAGCTGTTTTATTGTATAGGTGATGTTCTTGACGTTACGCATCATGGTCTTGAGCAGTTCGAACGAGTCCTCCAGTTGAAATCCGGTCTCCACGTCGCCCAGCTCATGGAGCATCAGCTTGAAGGCGTCATTCATGACCGGTTGGAGTTCCCGCCTGAGATTCTGCGCGGCCACGGCGCGTTCGTGCACCAGCGCGACCTTGGCCTCGATCTCGTCGAGCCGTTTGAGGATGAGGTCTTCTTTGGACATCTGCATGAACCTCCCGGGTTAGGCTTTGGCCAAGTGACGCATTTTTCCGGCCATGAACATCTGCGGTTCCAGAGGCAGTTCACTGCCCTTGAGCATCATGTCGAAATAGACCCACTTGAACATCATCTTGCCCCAGTAATTCATGTGCGATTCGCCGAGTAGGGAAAACGGCCCGATCCCTGGGAAGGGGTATTTGCCCGGAAGAGGTTGGACTTCGTAGTTGAAGTCGATCAGGTAGGCCTGTTCGTACCCGGATACAATGAAGCAGGTGGAGTGGCCATCAAAGTCCGGACGCGGTTCTTCGCCCTCCATTTCGCGGACCAGGTTGTCCACCACGATGTCGGACTGATAATGGGCAACGCTGCCAGCCTTGGAAGTGGGCACGTTGGTGGCGTCGCCGATGACGTACATGTTCTCGAAGTTCTTGGCCTTCAGGGTGTGCTTGTCCGTTTCCACGTAGCCCATGGCGTCGCCCATCCCGGAGTCGGTGATCACCTCCTGTCCTAAGTTCGGTGGGATGGCCACCAGCAGGTCGTAGGGCACTTCCTCGCCGGAGACGGACTCAATGGTCTTCTTGCCAACGTTGACGTTGTCCACCACGAAGTTCGGGGTGACCTTGATGTTTTTGTCCTCGCAGACCTTGCCGAGGATCTCGGCGGCAACAGGCTTGGTAAAGGCGCCGGTCAGCGGAGTGACCAGTTCGATCTCGATGTTTTTGCGTACACCATTGATGGTGAAGAACCAGTCGGCGAGATAGACGAATTCCAGTGGAGCCACGGGACATTTGATGGGCATTTCCGCGATGTGGTGGACAATGCGCCCTTCCTTCATGTTCTTCCACTTTTTGAACAGAGCTACCGCACCGTCCGGGGTGTAGAAATTCTGAATGTTGCCGCCCCAATCGTCCATCATGCCCTCGACTTCATCCGGCGCGATGCGGCAGCCCGTGGCTACAACGACCCAATCGTACGAATAGGAGTCGTTCTTGCATTTTACGGTCTTTTTTACAGGATCGATGGATTCAATGGAATCCATGACCAGCTTGACTCCCTTGGGAACAAAGTCCGCTTTTGGCTTGATGCAATCGTCCAGGGTGTAAACTCCGAAAGGAACAAAGAGCCATCCGGCTTGATAATGATGCTGCCAGTCGCGATCAATGACCGTGATCTCCCACTCCTTTTCCGGAAGTTTTTCGCGTATTTTAGTGGCAACCATGGTCCCGCCGGAACCGGAACCAAGAATGAGCAGTTTTTTCATGATCTGGAACTCCTTTGATAAAATATGGTTATATGGGTAAATAAAAGACTGGATAGGATCCGTTGATGCTGCCGACAGCCAGAGATCGGATTTGAGTCATGCGACTCTTGCTGTCTCAAGATTTGTCGTGCTGTTTGGGCCGAGAGCCTGTGAGAAAGGCTGAAAAGAAGTGTTGTCGCGATAGCTGTTGTTAGGCTGGATCATCCCGAACAAGGTGATGGAGTTGAGTTTGTTCTGCAAGGCGGAGTTCAAATCATCCCACAAGGATGGTTCCCCACATGAGTCCATGGAACTGCAATTTCCAGGTTGCATGCAGCATGAGAGACAAAGGTCTTGGTCAAGGGCCTGAACAATTCCGCCAAGAGTGATTTCATTGGGGTTTCGGTGAAGAAAGTAGCCACCACCGGGACCACGCAGTCCTTTGACCATTCCGGCCTTTCTTAAGGGCTTTAGAATTTTCTCAAGGTATTTCAGGGAAATGCCAAGATCTTTTGCAATTGATGCGGCCCTTTTGGGGACATTTCTATTGGACTGGGCAAGGTTTATAAGGAGGCGGGTGCCATGCCTCGCACGGCTGGATAACTGCACGTTAATTACTCCTGTCAATCAGTTAGTTCGTGACGAATGACGACTCGAATTGTTGACTAGATTAATCTAAATTGATTTTGTCAAGTTTATGGAAAACGGCACGTGATGAAGCCTGCAATAGGAATCATTAATTTAGAACATTAATCCACTATATTTGTTGGATTCCGGACCAATGACCTTGTTTATTTGCTCAGGGTGCGAGTCCAGATGTCAGTATACACTGCTAAATTAATCTGGTTTATTTTAATCCATATTGTTTTTGTCGCAAATCGAAAATTCTCTTAGACCAGATGGTAAAATGCTGTCAAGCGGGGGAAGATGTGGAAACAAAGCGGAAAAAATCGGCGGGGGGCGGGAGGTTGAGTGGATTGGTGATCATGAAATAGAGGATAACGAATCAATTGAGTATATCGAGCGCCGCCCTTGGTCGATACTGAGACCTAAACCAAAAAGCGACATTAAGTGTACAAGCCGCTAGAATAATTCACCACGCGAGTCAAGTTGCCTGAAGATATGTGCAAATGTTCAAAAAGATGAAGGGGAGTAATGGGAGCGAATGCTTGTTTTTTCTTCAGTCGGAAGATAATAGTCAGCGAGTTGAAAATTTTTCTTGAAGTGTTTCCGGATCTTGCATCAAGTCGGCGAGAGTCATGTTGTCCAGTTCCCGTTCGATTACTTTGGAAAGATGCTGCCAGACAATCCGGGTGCGACAGTCGCTGGTCCTGGTGCATATGGTCGGATCAGAGCCGCACTGGGCGAGATTGATATCTCCTCCCATGGTGCGCACAATATCGCCCAGTGTGATTGTCGCTGGGTCCATGAGCAGAACATGTCCTCCATAGGCACCTCTCACGCTTTGGATATAACCGGCTTTTTTGAGCGGACGCAGAATTTGTTCGATGAACGGAACCGATATCTCGGTGTTTTCAGAGATGGAGGAGGCGCAGACAGGCGAATTGCCTTTTTGTTCCGCCAAATCGAGCAGAATTCGGGCGGCATAGCGGGAGCGAGCAGAAAGTTTCATGATGTTTTCCGTCGGATTAAGATTGTTGTGTACATGACCTTATGGTCATGATTTGCTCGGAACATCTCGCGGTAGTCAAGCAGGTATTGGGTAACGGATGATCTATGCATCGTCTTCATTCAGTCAAGTTTGCTGAAGAGGTGTAAAGTACGCAAAATGGACACCTCGGGGAGATTTGATTATGGACTTTCTGGTGCAACCGGAATCCTTGCAACTTGATTGAGGATGAGCATGTCGGAGCTTTGCAAGCCGGCCCAGATCCTCTCTGTTTTGAATAAGCCGAAAACTTCGCGCTGACAACTGCAGTCAATCTTGGACAACATTTGCTGATCGCGGCGGAGCCAAATAATGATTTATGACATCTACAATCTTGTATCCGGCCCCATGGTCTGGCTGGCTTTAGCCGTTTTAACTTTCGGTCTCATCTACAGACTTATGAATTATCGCCGCAAGGCATCCCTGGCCAGAAAGGGTCTTCCGGCTGACTTTCGCGCCAGTTGGGCGTTCGCATCGATCCTGCATTTTCTTCTTCCGCTGAACCGGACCGCGAAATCCAGCCCCTGGTCCACTGCCGCGGGTTTTGTCCTGCACGCCTGCCTGTTCACCGTGATCTTTTTTCTTTCGGCTCATGTGATCATGCTGGAAATGAGCTGGGGGGTTTCGTGGCCCTCTATTCCTGATGCATGGGCCGACGTTCTGGCAATACTTGCTCTGCTCAGCCTTTTGTTTTTTGCCTTGAAACGGCTATTGCACCCATCGCTCAGAGGATTGACAGAGAAGAAGGATATTCTGGTCTTGCTGCTGGTTGCCTTGCCGTTGATCACAGGATTGGCCGCACATCGTCAATGGGGCGATTATCCCGTGATGCTGACCCTGCACATCCTGAGTGCCAATTTCTTGCTGATTCTCATTCCCTTCACCAAGCTTTCCCACATGGTGCTTTTCTTTGTCTCCAGGGCCGCCACGGGGAGCGATTTCGGAAAGCGGGAGGTGGGGCCATGGTAACCGATAATACTGGATGGTAAAGTTGATGGTCGTTGATTCAAAGGCCTTGACCAGGGTTATGGCGGAAAAAGCCGGTGCGCGTTTGAAAATGTGGCTGGCCATCTGCTCACGGTGCGGGATGTGCGCCGAGGGGTGCCACTATTATGCCTCCAATCCCAAGCCGGAGCATGTTCCTGCCTACCGGATCAAGCCCTTGCTCGATCTTTACCGTAAACGCGGACGTGTGGACGGCGAGATGCTCGAGGTGTTGCGTGATGTCTGTTACGGAACGTGCACCATGTGCCAGCGCTGCACGATGTACTGTCCCCACGGCATCGGCATTGCTTCACTGGTACATGCGGCCCGGGGCGTTGCCGTCAGCATGGGGATGACTCCTCCAGGTCTGGCCAAGGGCATGCAGAATGCCCTGGAGTTCGGGAACAATCTCGCGGTGACAGAGGATGACTTCCTGGAAACCGTGGAATGGCAGCTGGAAGAGCTGCAGGAGGAAATGCCCACGGCCGTCGCTCCCCTGAACAAGGTGGGGGCGCGGTATCTGCTGACCTTTCATCCCCGGGACATCAAGTTTTATCCCCAGAATCTCTACAATTATCTGAAACTGTATAATGCCGCGGGAGTGGATTTTACCATTTCTCCCCAGTCCTGGGATTCCACGAACCTCGGACTGTTTGCTGGAGATGTGGCCGCAGCCTCCCGGCTGGCGAACAACGTGGTGGAGGTGGCTGAAAAACTCAAGGTCAAGGCGGTGATCACCGCGGAGTGAGGCCACTCCATGAAGGCCCTCGGGTTCGAGGCGCCATACTGGTTGGGCAGGCAATTCACCTTCGTGGCCACTCCTCCGATCAAGGTCTGGGCGGACTGCCTGCAGTCAGGAGCCCTGAAACTGAAACCCGGATATCATGAAACGCCTGTCACCTTTCAGGACTCCTGCAACTTCATCCGCAACGCTGGTATGTTCCTGCAATCCCGGGAGCTGATGTCCATGGTGGCGACGGATTACCGGGAGATGCATCCCTACGGCAACGCCACTTACTGCTGCGGCAATGGCGGCGGCCAGGGACTGATGCCGGAATACAAGCAGGCCAAGATCGCCGCTCTTAAGGCCAAGGCGGATTGCATCCGGGCCACTGGGGCGGAAGTCGTCGTCGTGGCCTGCCACAACTGCGAGGACGGGATTCAGGAAACATGCAAGGCGTATGAGCTGGATGCAAAGGTTGAATTGTTCAGCGCGTATTTGGCGGAAGCCGTGGATTTGGATGCTGGATGATGAAATTTGTTTGAACTCATTGGAATCTCATTGAAAGCTCGACCGTTTGATTACATAGGGCATACAAGGAGATCATCGCTTCCTGGATCGTGACCCATTTTGACAGGGAAGCAGAAAAATTACGCCCTGCATGACCAGCCAGGAAGCACATGAATTTCCAAATCCAGCGCTGCGGGGATTTTCGGGCCATGGGCTAGGGCTTGGGGTTGGCAGCAACGAGCCGGGCCGGGTTAAGCACGGCAGCGGCCAGCATGAGTACGGGGAGGAGGATTTGCAGAAGGCGTAGTTGGCGGAACGAATATATCGCTGATTAGCTATAAAAGCACGACCAGCAGCAGGGATATGAGGCCCGCTGATACCGGAGTGGCGACCCAGGCCAGCACGATCCTGACAAGGTTTCTTCCTTTCACCGTATGCACTCCGCCCACAAGGCCAACCCCCACAACGGCCCCCACAACGGCCTGTGACGAGGAGACCGGAATGCCCACCTGGGTGAAGAGGTGCAGGGTAATGGCCCCGGCAAGCACGGTGACGAAGGCTGTAAGCGGGTCAAGTGGGGCTATGCCCTTGCCCACGGTCATCATCACCCTGTGGCCGAAAGTCAAGACGCCCGATGCAATGGCCACCCCCCCAAAGAGGCTGGCCCCGAAGGGGTCCAGAAGCCCGGCGCCGACATACACCCCGGTGACGTTGGCCACATTGTTCGCGCCCAGGCTGTATGCACCATAACAGCCGGCAATAATAATTCCGAGAAAGTAGATTCTGTTGCGTATTGCCATGCCCAGGCCGAGGTGATTGAAAAGCCGGGTGAGCAGCCGAAGTAGGATATACCCGAAGACAAGCCCGCTGACGGGTGTAAGGACCCAGCAGGTGACAATTTTCGTGAGGCCGGAAAAGTCTGCCGAACCGCGGAACAGGGCTACACCAAGGATGGCGCCGACAATGGCGTGAGAGGAGGACGCCGGCATGCCCAGAACAGTCAGGCCGGCCATGGTCAAACCGGCGGCCAGGGCGCAGATGAATGCGTCCAGAGGTATGAGTTGCGAGAGCTCGGTCAACGCCTGCATGCATTTGGGGCCTTCGAGGACGGCCCCAACCATGACAAAGATTGCGGTGAGCCAGATGGCGGTTCGATAGGTGACCGTTCCGGTGGCTACAGCTGTACCGAAAATGTTGGCCGAATCGTTGGCCCCGAGGCTCCAGCCCAGAAAGAAGCCGCTAAGAATCTTCCACATGGAGGTTGCCGATGAGTTGCGTCAGGTTGAGGAATACGCAAAGACTCAGGGTTCACCTGAAGATCGAGCCAAGGATGCCCAAATGGTCGCTGGCGTCCTCGATCCGATCACTCACGGTGCAGAGGTTTGAGAGAAAGCCGGTGAGTAAATGACCTTCCCAGAAGTCCTGCACGGGGATGGACCTTGCGTCTTTCATCAGCCACGCCTCCATGTCGTCAACCCGTTTTTCGTAGATCCGGATGGCCAGGAGCTTTTCCTTTAAATCCTCGCCCGCGACCATTGCCTGAAGGATGATCCCCAACATGTCGCACATCTGCCGGTTCAGGAAGGCAACCCTGGAAGCATCCTTCCGCAGGGTCTCCGGCAAGCGGATCTCCCGAAAACAACTCGCGGCATGTTCCAGGGAGTCAAAGATCTGATCCACGATTTCAAAGTACCTGGAGAGTTCCGGACGCAGGTAGGGAAGAAAGGCCCCTTGGTAAATCAATTGAATCATATCCCGACGTAAAACGTCCGCTTCCCGCTCAATTTCCCGTACCAGCAGCATGCCATGGGAGTTCTTTCCCTCAATCGCGTCAAGAAAGGCATCGCAACCCGCGGCGAGATAATTGACGTGCCGGGCCATGCCCTGAATCACGTTCTTTTCGAGATCTCCATGGCCGACAAGTTTTTTAAGAAACATGATCTCCTCGCGCCCGCAGAATGAGCATGGCTGACATGAAGTCCATCATGGAGATGACGCCGATGATTTCCTCCTTGTCGCAGACGAAGAGACGAGCCACTCCGGCCTCTTTCATCAAGTCTGCGGCCTGGATCAAGGGAGTATCCTTGCTGATGCAAGAGATGGGGCGGGAGGCGATCTCCGATACGGGCACCTGCTTGGGATCCTTTCCGGGTGCCAGGACCTTGTAAACAATGTCTCGTGCCGTAATCACGCCGTTTTTCTTGTTGCCGCCGGGAAACAGGACCAGGAGGGACCGTATGCGCCGATCCACCATCAGCTCGAGGGCGTTGTACACGTTGGCGTCGGCGCTTATGGACTCGAGTCGTGTCGTCATGAAATCATTTACATTCACAAAAATGCCTCCTGAAAGGTAACTGCTTCTTCGTAACAGAATTGACGGCTAATTATTCAAATGTTGTCGACTTCTGTTGCTTGTAGGTTTGTTCTCGGCGACAGTCGAGGGTGTCGCTCAAAAGGTCCGGGCATTACCAGAAAGCTTCTCTTACAACAGGCATTCCCGCCTTTGCGGTACGACGTGCGTCGTCAAGCTTGTCATGCCCGATAAGAGGGCATCCTGGCATGCTTGCCACAAGTTTTTGGCAATTACCGGTTATGCCTGAATGCATTACTCCTAAAAATGCGCCCTGTTGACACCACTCACGATACTTTGGATATCCGTATCCAGAGATATGCCTGGGAGTCAAGCGCGAAAGCATCCCGTGGCAGATTTGTTCTCACAGTTGGTTTAACCTGTTTTAGCGGATCGAAACTCCCTCGGCGGCCTCGTAAAACCGGCTGTTTGCGCAGGTATAACAAAAGTCTATGCAATCTGCGTCCGGGCAACTTCCTTGATGAACGATCACCACAGCTCATAGTTTCCGAAACAAGAATCGCCACAACACCGTGGGAATCTTGCGCCTAGAGCGATTGGAAGGCGGAGCTGGCACCCTTAGCCGACGATTACTCGAACCGGCGATCACTCGCGCTATTCACCGCCTGGCGTGGCACTCTCCGCACATGATATAACCCGTATGGAGGCCACGGCTATGGTATTCCTGATGACAGCCGATGCATTGCACATGAAATGCCTGCATCAGGCCCATGACATGCTCGTTTCCGTCTACTGTATGACAATCCGAACAGTAATTCTTTCCGGAATACATGTCCCAGACGTTCTCTTCATTAACATAATCGTGATGGCAATCCGTGCATTCAAGGGATTCATAGTGTAAAAGATGGTTGAACTCGACACCCGGACGCTGTCGTGGTTCAAAAGCTTCGCTCTTTATAAAAAAAGTATCTTCTTGTGCTACAATAGTGCCGGAAAACAAGACAATCGTTGCAAGGAAACATAAGAATATAACTTTTTTATGCATGCACTTCTCCATTTTTAGTGATGGATTTCATGAGTGAAAGCCGTTGAATGAATATGCACTCGGCCAAGGGATGTAAGATGGTCCTGTAGGCGAGGGCTTGCTCCATTTCTTGTAGACAGCTGACAACGTAAAGGGATGCAAGCCATGATCTAGAGGATAAACGTCATTGAAATCAAAATTGCAATTCAAATAGCTTTCAGAAAATATTTCATATTTTTACAGCTATAAAAAAGGCCTGCCTGCGTGGACAAACACGCGGACAGGCCTTTATGCAAAATGAATTCCGTTCAGCCGATGGTCTGCCTCACGATCTTCAACAGTTTCATCCTTTAGTGCGGCTAAACCGGATTTACTCCTCTTCGCCTTCCTCTTCCTTGGGCTTGAGATGCTCAGGAACAATCATCATCTTGATCACCAACGGTTTGAGGAAGGACCAGCGGATGCCCATGGGATACTCTTCCTCAAGGTCGCGGATGGCGTCCCAGCAGTTGTGGCAGGGCGCGATCACCAGCTTTGCCCCGGTGTCCAGGATCTGCTGCCTTTTCTTGAGCAGGGCGATGTTGCGCTGGGGCCGATATTTTCCGATACCGTTGAATCCGCCGCCACCACCACAACAATAATTGTATTCCTTGTTCGGAGCCATTTCCACGAAGTAGCCGGGCTCCACGAGATAACTGATAATTTCGCGGGTGATGTTTTTCAAACCCTGGTTGCGGACGTAGTTGCAGGAATCCTGAAGCGTGACCGGTTCCTTGATGAGTTTGGCCGGATCAATCTTGATTCTGCCGGTGCGCAGCATCTCAGCCAGCCATTCCACGTAGTGAATATAGGGCCTGGGAGGCTGGCCGTCTTCGCGACCGGCCCAGTACGGTCCTTCGATGACCGTGGCCCGGTGGGCGTGGCCGCATTCCGTGCCCGTGACCCGCTTGGGCCGTAGCCGCTCTATGGCATCATAGACGTGCAGGACGTTCTGCTTGCAACCTTCCCAGTCCCCGGCGAAGAGGGTCAACGAAGTTTGTTCCCAGCCTTCAGAGGGGACCGTCCAGTTCTCACCGGCCACATGAAACAAAATGGCCGCCTCCGCGATGTCTTCAGGATAGTGTTTGGCTTCGCGGGCGTTGAGGGTGTACATGATGTCCGCGTCTTCCTTGTCCACGGGAATTTCCAGGCCAGGCCATTCCTCGCAGTTCTCATCCGCCATCCATTCACACGTGTCGACCCAGTCCTCGGTGGTCACGTCCATTTGCGCCTTGTACACCCTGTGCATGCCGGATCCGATCTTCAGCTCCCAGGGTACGAAACCCTGCGAAAAGAGCAGTCCCCGCAGATAGGAGAACATGACGCCCATGTCGATGCCGTGAGGACAGAACTGGCCGCACCGATTACAGCAGGTGCACCAGCTCCAGGCAATGTCCATGCATCGGCGCATGAAGGCATTGTCAACCTTGCCTTTCCTTTTGACGATCTCGCCAAGGGTGGCATGGATCTTGGCAGCCGGCACCTGCTCCGGTTTCCGATCGTTGCATTCGTAAAGAAAACAACTGTCCGCGCAGAGGCCGCAACGGGCGCAAATATTGAGCCAGGTCTTCAGCCTGGATTTCATCGTGTTCTGAATAGTCGCCCAGAGCTTGTCCGTGTCGACATCCAGTTGTTCCATTTCCGCGTAGTATTGTCTGCCGCCCTTGTCGCCAAGCGTGAGCTTCAACTGCTCGTCGGTGACGATGGGCTGTTTGTTGCAAAGAATTCCTTCGGGCATATTCTATCTCCCTGATGTTAACTGTAGAGTGCCTGGGTGATTACCAGGACATTTGGGAGCCTTTCATCCCACCGCGCTTGATTCCATAGTCCATGCCCAGTTGGGCACGGGTCATAAAGAAGAGAACCGCATGGTTGAGGCGGGTGAAGACGAGGCTTAACAAAAAGATATGGCCTGTGATGATGTGGACCAACAACCAGAAATGATAATCACCGACATTGTACCTGGCAATCAAACCGGTCAAAAATGGCGCCACTGCGATGATGATCAAGACGTAGTCGTACATGGATGTGAGGATTCTGACTTCAGGATAGGCAATGCGACGAAGAATGAGAAAAATCCCGCCGACCACGACAATCCAGGAAAGAGCATCGGCCACGCCGCTGGAAAAGGCCGGGAGGCGGATGCCCCAGCTGTCCTTGAGCATGATGTTGTGGGCTTCAAGAAAAATGGGAGTGAAGACCAGGCCAATATGAAAGGCGAAAAAAAGGAGAGTAAACAGAGGCTTTGCCCTCCATCCGTGAGATCCCCATGGAAGGAGCCAGAAAAAAATGGATCTGGCCGCGCCCTTCAAACCATACTGCATGTTCGGCCGGTATCCCACACGATCCAGACGCCAGTCCAGACCGCGGATGTACGTCACGACATGATAGGTCAATCCTACGACCACGATCAGGAAGGTGATCCAGACCATTGGTCCCGTCAAAAAATTATACATGTGCGTCTCCTCGAGCATCACTGTTGTTGCGGGTCATGAGACAGTTCGAGCCTGTGGCCGCGAATGACGCGGGTTCGATATCGAACCCGGCGTCATTGAAAAAACCATGGGGCCTAGTGCCCATGCTCGTTGCCTTCACTTTTGCGATGGGGGTTTTCAATAGGCGTTTTCTCACCCATCAAAAACTGCCACCAGAGGACAGCGCCGATCAGGATGCCGCCCATCAGCAGGTAGGTAATCCCTTTGCTATGCAGGTAAAACTCGTGCAACGTATTGAATTCCATGTCTTAACCTCCCTGAAAGCTCAGTGCAGAGCCTTGTATTTCGGATGCTCAAAAAAGACGGGCATTTTTAAGGAAACAAAGCGGAACACCACCAGGCCGACGGTAACGATGAAGATGGAAATGATGATTTCCATGATGCTCGGGAAATACCGTGATTCCGCGGGTAAGTGAAAGTTGTACGCGACAAGGGAGACGTTGAACCGGTTCAACACGATGCCCAGCACGGTGATGACCGCCGTCCACTTGATAAGCGCGAAGTTCCTTTCACGAGCCGCCACGGCATAGAGAAAGGCCGGCAAGGCAACGAAGCAGAGCAGTTCCACGAGAAACCAGACGCCATAACCGGTGGAGAAATAATGCCAGTTGTTGTCGTAGGCGACACCGATCATCTTCAGCGCAAAGTAACCAAACAGAACCCAGGAACACGCTTTGGCAAAGCTGAGTACCACGTAGTCGTGATTCTTGTTGTACTCGTTGTCCATCATTCTGTGCAGGTAACGATGCGACAGCGCCCCCTCGAACATGACCATGGAAAGGCCGGCCGCAATACTGGAGACAAAGAAGAATATCGGCAAATAGGGGCTGTACCAGAGGGGATGAATTTTCATGGGCGCAATGAGATACAAAGCCCCCAGTGAAGACTGGTGCAGGGTCGAGAGTACAACACCGAAGATGGTCAGGACAAAGGTCAGTTTGATGAGGGGCTCGCGCAGCTTCTTCCAGCCTTTCCATTCAAAAACCGCTGGCAGGAATTCGAGGAACAGGACCGTGAGGTACAAAAAGACGCACAAACCTACTTCAAAGAGCAGCGACGTGACGCCTTGCTGTACGAATAGCGGGTAGGGCAGACGCCAGGGGCGACCAACGTCGTAATGCAGTGCCAGAACGACCAGGATATAGCCTAACAGGGCGGTCAGCAGCGCCGGACGGACGGCTGTATGGAATCTTTTCAGGCCGAAGATATAGCAGGCCGCGGCGGTGGTATAGCCGCCGGCTGCCAGAGCAACACCGCAGAGCAGGTCAAAGCTGATCCAGATGCCCCAGGGATAGTTGTCGTCGAGATTGGTGACCGCGCCTAGACCGCCGGTAAAACGAATGACCGTGACGATGAGCCCGGCGATGATGATCAGGCCCGTCACGATGTTGAATGGCGTAAAGTACGACTTGGAGTCATTTTGGGTTACGTTGCTCATTTGCCGCTCTCCTCTTCCGGTTTGCTTTCCTGCTCTTTCTCGGCAAGTGCTTCCTTGACGGCCTTTTTCACTTCATTTTCCAAGCGGCGGTTTGCGGATTCTTCGGCTTTCGCCAAAGCCTCGGCTTTTTCGGACTCCGCTTTGGCTTTGGCCTCGGCCAGAGCTTTCGCGATTTCGTCCTCTTTTTCCTGTTGGGCGATTTTGTCCTTGCGCTTGTTGATGGCATAGATGCCGCCCAGAAGGATGGGCCAGACGCCCACGACGATCGGAACAGCCGCCAGGGCGCCGGAGGTCAATTCAGGCGCGGATTTGGTTCCCAAATCCTCCCGAAGGCCGACCTGGCTGAAGGGAACTCCCGAGATGTACATCCAACTCGTGCCGCCCATCTCGTTTTCACCGTAGACATGGGGCACATATCTGCCGGGGAACAATTCGAAACGTCTGCGGGCCATTCGGATCAATTCGTCGCGAGGGCCGTAGGTCATGGCTTCCACCGGACAGATGTCCACACAACCGGGAAGCCGCAACTCGCCGGCCCGCATCTGCGGACCGCACAGCGTGCACTTCATCACGCGGGGAGTAAGGACCTTGTTGTATTCGTAGGTGGGAATCTCGAAAGGACAGGCGATCATGCAGTAACGACAGCCGACGCATACGGTGTCGTCGTAGGCCACGGAACTGTCCGGCAGCTTGCGGAACGCCGCCACGAAACAAGAGGATGCACAGGCCGGTTCAATGCAGTGATTGCATTGGTTTTTCCGAAAGACCGGACCACCAGGCAAGTCGAATCTGTTGACGATGGTATAGGTGGTCGCATCGGTTCGGCGGGGAGTTTTGAGAACGTCAAGGTTGTCGAAAGGTACCTCGGGTTCCGGGAGATTGTTGACCTTGTTGCAGGCCATTTCGCATCTCCGGCAACCGATGCAGCGAGTACCATCGAAAAGTACTCCCGGGGTGCCATGAAAAAAACTGAAGTCCCGGACTGCAGCCTTGGCCGGGGCCGGAGCTGCGAGTCCAGCTCCGGCTGCGCCCATCAATCCAAGGAATGATCTGCGTTTCATATATCAATCTCCTTACAGGCTATCCGTTATCTTTCGATTTATGGCAGGAGTAACAGTCCGTAGCCACTGGCTCTTCCAACTCCATTTCCTGGTGACAGGACATGCACTGGATGTGGTAGGCAGCCAAAAGGCCAGGCCGTCCCACACGACCGATCGGTGAACGCTGGTCATGGCATGTCTGGCAGCTTGGAGGCGTTGCGGACAGCGGGCTGTGATGGTGACACCCCTGACACATGGTTACCGGAGTATCATGGAATACCGTCGCGAGGGAATTGTCCTGCATTCTCTCCATCATGCTCAGGACGATCTTGCGGTGAGGCAACTCGGCGGGTTGATATTGGTCAGCCAAGACATCAATTATCACGACATCCGGAATATCTTCCACTGGGATCAGCAGCGGCTCCGTGGGGCGCTTGTCGATAATCTGCTGCGCCAAGAGCGCCCGTCCTTCCTTGTCCTCTGGGATGGCAAAGGGTTCACGGGGCGGCATGCGGCCATTCGGCTGGGCCGGAATGAGCATTTCCGTGTAGTCCGAAAAATTCCGCGCTTCTTCATTGTTGTTTCGATTTGAAGCGTCAGGATTGACGTGACACACGGCACAGCTTGCCGCCGGCGGCTCCGTACCCTGCGGCATCGCGGCATGACAGCCCGCGCAACTGGGATCATTCTTGAGTTCGTTGTGGCAGCCGACGCAGCTGTACGTGCTTTGTGCCGAGTGCATTGCCTGTTCCAGGGTGATGTAGCCGCCCTGCTCCGTACCTCGGAGGGTGTGGCAATCGGTGCAGGAGCTTTTCAATGTCTCATGGTGACACGATCGGCAAGTATCGGTCTGGTGTTCATGCAGCTCGTGATTGAAGGCAACCGGATACATCAAGGTAGGACGTGTGCGGTCGTTATCTTCGGGCACCGTGGCGGTCAGAAGAACGGCATCGGGCTGGTTGCGCGGCAGGCGCGGCAGGACGCCGTCCATTTCAGCAAGCCGTTCCTGATGCTTGGCCTGCAATTCCAAGGACTGGGCCGTGCCGTGGCAGGACGCGCAATCAAGCGGTCCGTTGCGCTCCACATCCTCTGCCCGCAGGTCCAGGTGACATCCTACGCACTGGCCGTGAAAGGCTTCGGCAAGATTTGACTTCACAGGGTCTTGCGGCTCCGAGGTGTGGCAAGAGCGGCAGCCTTCCTCCGCAAACTTGATGTAGACAAGTTCTTCCTTGTCCGGATCGTAGTCATGGTGACACTGACCGCAGTTGGTCTCCTCGCCTTCATCATTGGGAATCAAGTCGGAACTCCAGTGGATGTAGTGCAGCATGTTGTCCATGCCGCCTGAGACCCACTCCTGGGTGACGCTCGGCTCAACGTGGCATTTTCGGCACTCACCGATTTGCGGACCGGGATTCGCCAAGCCTGCCCTGGCATTGTCGGCATGACAGCTTGTACAGTTCGTGTGATACAGATCTTTTAACTCCGCTGCAGGAGGATCTTCCAGTCGCATGTACTTGAAGGAGATCACATCCTGATCGTTCCTGATGTGACATGCGCTACAGTCCTTGTCCTGTTCGGCCACTGCCTCGGTGTGCAAATCGTGTAGAAAGGGGACAGCCTGGGCCTGTTTTGTCGTCTGCTTTGCTATGGCCTGAATCATGATTAGATCCGCTCTGCCGGAATTGTTTCCGGAAGAACTGATCATGCTCATGACGTCGGCTTGTACTAAAAGCACGCAAAATACTACAAACAGGCAACCGGACAATCCCAGTACATATTTCCTGTATGCCATGAAAATCGCTCCCTTTTTCACATACGTTGAGCGTGTTGCTTGCTGCCAATCGAATTGCCTCTGCCTCGTGTCCGCATTAACCGGCACTTATACATTCACCATGTCACCAGTACGCTCCTTTTATGAAATTTTTCACGCATCCAGAATCTGGATGCATTGATATGACCGATTGTGGTGCCGCGGGCAAAATATAATAACCTCTTTATATTGGAGGGTATTTCTGAAAAACCGTAGAGCAAACAGGTCTGGTGCGGAAGCAATATAGCCGCATCAGTAGGCGGGTTTTTAGGAAGTCTAGGTAGATGAGCCGGCGTGTATTGTCAAGCAGTTCCGACATGCTTGTGAAAAATATAGCGCAATGAAATGCTTTATATGAGCATGAAATTACTGATTTTTTATTGCGTGCTGGAACTTACGGCTTCGCTTGACTTCCGTGGAATCGGCTGCGTTGCCGGTGGGGAGACAATCTCGATGATGAGGGGGAGGGAGTGAATCTCAGGGAAGAAAAAGGCAGCGATTCGTCTCGCCAGAACAAATCCCGTCGCCAGGCCGGCTGCAGCTCCAAGAAAGACATTCAAATCTTCGTTGGTGAAGGGCGAGAAACAGCAAGTTGTCGCCAGGACTCCACAAGCAAGCCCCAGCAGAGGAATGAAAAAAAGAATGAAGGGAGCTGCTGTTTTTGCCTTTTGCTGTTCAACCACCCGTACAGACTGGCCGACTGCCGCGCCAATGGGGTTTTGCACGGCGATGACTCGAGTGGGAAGCTCCTGGTTGCCACAGGGCGAGGCGCAGGAGCAGGTGGCGCATTGTTCAGAAGAATCCGGCAGCACTTGGGCCTGCAACCCGTGGCGGGATAGGACCTTGCCTGTGAAGGACATCATGTTCTTCTGTGTCGGTGGAGTTTGCGGTTTCACAAAAACAAACCAGCGGATCAGATGTATCGACTCGGTTGAGGTCCTGGTTGCCTTGGTTTTGCGGCGATGAGGTTGCCGTGCAAGGAGTTTCTCCGTAATGAAGTTTCGTGATTCAGCTATTGGGGCCACGCTCCAGCCGGAACTTCGTCCCAAGTGTGTTGCACCGCTGCCGCACTGGGGTGCGGCAGCTCCCTGGATTTAACCGTTGATTGCCACAAGTTTTTGAGCAGTTACATTTTGCGGTCTCGCAGTGTTTGACTGAGCCGGATACCGATACCGACCACGACCCGAGCCAAACCCGACAACAGCATTAGTATCGCTGAGTAGTTACATTTGTTCAAGCAATGGTTCGATGTTACGAAGCCGGTGAAAGGAGTTTGCGAGGCAGCAATACTATTTGCCAATGCAAAATTGTTGAAAAATCGACTCCAAAACTTCATCAGAGGTAATTTCTCCAGTGATTTCGGCGAGCATAAGGCTTGCGGATTCGAGACGAACACCGAGCAGATCGTAGGGTACGTTTTTCTGGATATCCTCGCGCAGCCGTTCCAGTTCCAGGTCGGCCTGTTCCAGGGCCCGGCTTTGACGCAGGTTCAGGGTCAAGGCATCCGGCCGCGGCTCCGGGGAGTTTGCGGTCAATTTCCGCCAGATATAGTCTTGCAACGTTTGCAAACCATCGCCGTTTATCGCGGAAACCGGAACGACGTCATACCCCTGACTGGAAAAAAAGGATTCTGTTTTTGGATCGCGCTTCAGGTCGCATTTGTTGGCCACGATGAGCGTTCTGTGGGGAGGAAAGAGGGGCAGCTCATGATCCTTGAATACGGCAAGCGGGTCCTGGGCCGCGATGTCCACCACAAGCAAAATCAGGTCCGCCTCAGTTTGAAATTGCCGGGCCAAGGCCATGCCTTCCCGTTCCAGTGCTCCAGCCTCCTTGTGCGACCCCGCGACATCCACGAGCCGAACGGACAAGCCATGCAAGGTGATTCGTTCCTCCAGGTAGTCCCTGGTTGTACCGGGTTCCGGGCTGACAATGGCACGTTGGCGGCCCAGGAGCTGGTTGAGCAGACTGGATTTGCCCGCGTTGACCGCTCCGGAAAGGACGCAAAGCGCGCCATGGTTCCAGATGCGGCTTTGGACATGACCTTCCAGTAAAATGCCCAGCTGTTCCCGGATCTTCTCAACGGACAGCAGAAACGACTCCGGAGAAAGGCATTCGACTTCTTCCTCCGGGAAATCCACGGCCAGACAGAGCTGAGCACGCAATTCTTCCAGGCGAGCACGCAATTGCTGAAGACAGAGCCCAAGCGCGCCGGACAATTTGTTCTGGGCCAGAAGCGAGGCGGTGGGAGAAACGGCGGAAATGATTTCAGCCACGGCTTCGGCCTGGGTCAGGTCCATGCGGCCATTGAGAAAGGCCCGCTGGGTAAATTCACCAGGGTTTGCAGGGTGAACGCCATGCTGGAGCAGGGTTTCCAAGATGCTTTGCAGAACGACAGGTGAGCCGTGGCAGTTTATTTCCACCACGTCCTCTCCTGTAAATGAGCCGGGACCGGGCATGAAGGCAACAAGTACCTCGTCCAGGATTTGCCCTGAACCATTCAGGAAGTGTCCGTGATGCAACCGGTAGGGGCGCAGCTCCGTGAATGTTTCACGGGAGGAGGAAAAATGCGCGGATACGATCCTCTTGGCGCATGGCCCGCTGACTCGAATGATCCCAACTGCGCCGTGTCCCGGCGGTGTGGCAATCGCGGCAATGGTTTCCGCGGGAAAGGCGATCATGTCGGATGCTGCTGATCGCCGGCGGAAGTCTCCATGGGTTCTTTCGGGGCCGATGCCCGGGGAATGATCAGCACCCGCTTCAATGGACCGTCGCCCTTGCTCTTGGTGTGAATATCCGTAATAGGCTGCAGGGCGAGGTGGACAATGCGGCGTTGGTAGGAGGGGAGAGGCTTGGTGCTCTGCGGCGTTGCCGTGGCTTTGGCCTTCTCCGCCAGGGTCACCGCCAGGATGCCGAGTTCATTGTCCTGCTTTTCCCTGAAACCGCCGGCATCGAGCATGATGCGTACCGCGTTGGGCCAGCGACGGGCGATGATCCGGTTGACGATGTATTCCAGTGCGCCGAGTACCTGACCGTCCCGGCCAAGCAGCGTTTCAATGTCGCCCTGGGATTCGATGGTTGCCTTGATCATGTCCGATTGCTGTTCGACCCTGACCTGGGGACTGTCGACAATAGCGGAGGTAATGCGCTCGGTTATGGTCCGGATCATCGTCTCCAGCTCGCCGATGCGCATCCGGGGCTGTGCCTTGATCCTGGCCTTGCGCACACCCACAAGGCCGAAAATTCCCGAGGAGCCGCCCTCGAGGATCGATATTTCCAGCTCCTCACGGGGACATGAAAAAAAGGTGCAGGCATCCTCGATGGCGTCGTCAACACTTTTGTTTTGAAAATCTTTTGCTTCGTTCATTCGGCAATTGTTCTCCTTTACCTGCTGCGGCAGCCGGAATGTGCCATTCCGGCTGCCGCAGCAGGTGCTCCATTGGGATTACGCCTTGCGCATGACCCACCATTGCTGGGCAATGGAGAGAACGTTGTTCACCAGCCAGTACAGCACCAATCCTGATGGAAAGCTGAGAAACAGGAATGTGAAAATGATCGGCAAAAAGAGCATGATCTTGGCCTGCATGGGATCACCGGGGGCGGGTGTGAGCTTCTGTTGCAGAAACATGGTCGCCCCCATCACAATGGGCGTAATGTAATAGGGATCCCTTGCGGAAAGATCGGCCAGCCAGATGATGTCGGTGAAGGGCACATGGGAAATAAATGGGGCATGACGCAGTTCAATGGCGCCCATCAACGCCTGGTACAAGGCGATGAATACCGGAATCTGCACGGCGATGGGCAGGCAGCCGCCCAGCGGGTTCACCTTGTAGGTCTTGTACAGCTGCATCATCTCTTCGTTCATCTTCTGGCGGTCGTCCTTGTGCTTCTCCCGCAGCTTGAGCATCATGGGCTGCAATTTCTTCATTTGCTGCATGGATTTATAGCTTTTTTGGGACAAGGGCCAGAAGATCAGCTTGATGACCACTGTCAGCAGGATGATTGCCAAGCCGTAGTTGTGGACGTAGCCGTAAAAGAAGTTGAGCACCTGGATCAGCGGGCTGGCAATAAGATCGAACCAGCCATAGTGGAGGGCCTCGATCAGATGGCCCGGCGCAACGGAGAGTGCTCCGCGTTCCCGCGGTCCCAGATAGTACGCGGTCCGGAATTGCATTTCCAAGTGCGAATCCAGAACGAAATTCCGGGATTCCATGACCGCCCTGTGCACGCCGTCCTCAAGACGAGCCTTGAAAACCGGATCATTGAATGCAGGCACAATGGCAGTGAGAAAGTAGTTGCTTTGGATGGCGCCCCAGCGAATGCCCCCTTCGGCCTGAATGCCGGGCAGGAGACGCTTTTCACTTCTCTCCTTTTCCAGGCCGCCGGCATCGTAAAACATGATCTGGGTCGGCGTGTAGCGGTCCCGGATTGCGCTCAAGGCTTCGCTGGCCATGGAGAATCCGAGAGTGGCGCTGATCTGGTTTGGGGAATGGTTGCGGACCTGAACCTGCTCTTCGATAAGATAGGTGTCCCCTGTGAACTGAAATGTCCGGATCAATTCCAGGAGTCCGAAGCGTCCGATGAAGGTCAGGGTTCCGGTCTCGCCATGCTGCAACTGCAGATTGTCGCCTTCAAAGGTCCATTCCCCCTGCATCCATGTCGGCTGGCTGTTCCAAAGCAGTCCCAGGGGGCGCTTGCGGGGTTCCGGCGAACCTACCAACTCAACGAAGGGTGCATTGGGGTCGATGGTCTGACGGTACTGGAGCAGCTCAAATCGCTCCAGAACGCCGCCTTCCGAATTGAAGACCGCCTGGAAATAGGGGTTGCGGACAGTGATCCGAGTACCCCGGACCAAAGGTTCGGCCGTGAACCCTGGGTCCAGAGGGGTCTCAGCCTGAAAACCCGGTGCAATGGCGGGGGGAGGAGGCGCCAGGGATGGATCTATGGGCGTGATTTCCGGAGCCGGGCTGGGTTGAGGCTCGACCTGCGGAGTGTCCGTCCTCGGAGCAGGCTGGGGTGGGGGGGCAAATAGCCAACTCCATATAACAAGAAATACCAGGGAAACTGTGATCGCCAGGAAGGCTCTTTTATGGTCCATAATCAGGATCTTGGGTGGTTAAGGGTTGCGATGGATGGCGGATTGTCGCTGGATTGAGAGCTGGAATCTGCGGGCCAGTGCTCCGGAACCGGATCAAGGCCGCCAGAGCAAAGAGGCTGGCATCGCAGAAGTCGCCATGTTGTCAAGAGGATTCCCTTGACAAAGCCATGCTGTTCAAGGGCTTGTCGTGCATATTCCGAGCAGGAGGGAATGAACCGGCAGCTGGGTGGAAAAAGGGGGGAAATGAAAAACTGGTATCCCCGGATGAACAGGATCAGCAAACGGCGCATTATCAGGAATCCGGCTTGCAGCTGGGGCGGTCGTCCCGACGAGCGGCCTTCGCAGGTACATGGGCTTTCGCGTCGCGGCAGATTCGATGCATGATGATGCGCAGATCCTTCTGAACGTCGGTCAGTTGCAGTTTCATCGGATCAATGCCGCGTTTGGCGACAATGGCAATATCGGCATTGGCAGGAAAAATGCTCCGTTCAAGCCGAAAAGATTCGCGAATCAGACGCTTGATACGGTTGCGTTGCACGGCGTTGCCGATTTTTCGTCCCGCGGCAATACCGATTCGGGTACCGTCATGTTGCGGCATGTCGGTAACAGGCAGAAAAAAAAGGAGGAAATACCTGGAATGGTACTTCCTGCCTTTTTCATAACATGCTTTGAAATCTTCCCGATCCTTGATCTTGTCACGGGGAGGAAGCTTTAAACGGCCAGGCGCTTGCGGCCCTTGGCCCGACGGCGGCGGATGATGGTCCGACCGTTCTTGGTTTTCATGCGCACCAGAAAGCCGTGGGTGCGGTTGCGACGAGTGTTGCTTGGTTGATACGTCCGTTTCATGGTGTTCTCCTTCGTCCTGCATATCCATCAAAAAAAGTTTTCCCTACGCCGTTTCGGTGGGCGGTGTCGTCTTCCGATACAATGGTAATCGATTCAGAAAGACGTCAATTGCATATTGTCGTCGCCGGCTCGAGGCCGCAGCCCATCAGTTATAGTCAACTGTCGAATTCGTTTCCTTACAAAGAGGATGTGGCGGAGTCAAGGTGTTGCACGGGCATTTTTTGGATTGACCATGGAGCCGATGGCATGCCGCAACTCCTGCTGAGGCCGCAGCCACCAATGGTCCCGCTTCCGTGAACATGAAAAAAGAATGTTCCCATGTCCGGACACGAGACGAATTCAGACCGCGACGGCTCCAGGTCCTGGCTTGTTCGCCGCCATGTCCCCAGAACTCAGAGGCATAACGTTTCGGGATGTAGAGGTGCAACGGCACTTCCGGCAGGGAGGACAGGTAATGAAGGATGTGTCCCCGCAAGGCGTGTGACTTGGCCAGGTATCCCAGCGCGGGGTGCCATGGGCCGCCAAGGATGGAGCTTTCGAGATCCTGTTCCGGGGCAAGTCCGATCCGAGCGACCGGAATCTGGAATTTCCAGAGTTGGAGCAACGCCTGGCTTATGGCCCATATGGTAAAGGACAAGGACCAGGGACGATAGCTTCCAGCGTGAAATATTCGGGCGAGAAGGGTGTCTTGCAACACCAGGCAGGGGTAGATGCGAACTGTCTCCGGACAAAAAGAACAGGTTTGGCGAACATCGTGCAGCCAACTTTGCATGGTCGATTCCGGCAGGCCCGGCATGAGCTGGATCCCGAGCTGCAAACCGCTGTCACGGACAAGTTTGCAGGCTTTTTCGGCTGTTGCCGAATCATAACCCCTGCCCGAAGCCTGGAGAACCCGCTGGTCGAAGCTTTGGATGCCCAATTCGATCATGTTCAGGCCCAGCTCTTGCAGCCATCGCAAATGGTCCGCGAAAATCTGATCAGGCCGGGTGGAGCAGCGGACATGGGAAATCAAGCCCGAGTCCCGGTAGGGATGAACGGCGGTCAGGAATCGCCGTTGCCAGACATCCGGCAAGCCGGTGAATGTCCCTCCGTAAAAGGCAACGCAGAACCCCCGGGAACCGCTTTGTTCAAGGCCCATGAGATCTTTTGCCATCTGAGCATGGATTTCGGGCAAGGTTGGCGAACCGGCACCTGTTTGAAGGTGTTGCGCACAATACAAGCAGCGATGTGGACAGCCGTGGTACGGCAGAAAAACAGGAAGGATCTGCTGTCGATGCCGGAATGGTTCGGGATGGGGAAAGCGAAGCCAGAGCATCAGGTCGCACCAGGAAAAGGTTTTGGCAGTTGAAAAAGTAAACGTTCTCGGATAGATCTTGAACAGTTCATGACGAAATCGCTTCCTGAGCCGGGCATCTTCGTCCGTTGAAGGTATTTGCGGCCATCAAGTTTCATGTCCCGGATCGCCGAGACCTTCCGGTTCAAGATGCGTATTTGCCCCAAAACAAGGAGAACAGTCATGTCTGAATGCATATTCTGCAAATTTGCGCAGGGGGAGATTCCCTGCTCGCAAGTCTATTCCTCCGCAAACACCATGGCCTTCCTGGATATTGCCCCGGTCCATCCAGGCCACCTGCTGGTCATACCCAAGGCGCATCATCCCACGTTGCTGGATCTGCCGACGGGGCTTGGCGAGGAGTTGCTGGAGACGATGCAGAAAGTGTCCGGAGCCCTCTTGCGGGCTGTGAACGCCCAAGGGCTGAACGTGATAATGAACAATCACAAGGCTGCCGGGCAGTTGGTGGAGCATGCCCATTTTCATTTGATTCCACGCTACGAGAACGACGGCTTACGTGCATGGCCGCAGACCGGGTATCCTTCCGTCGAGGAAATGCAGGCCATGGCCGATTTGATCACAAAGGAACTGGCGTGATCTTGTTGAATCTCATTGCTCGGTTGCGCGTTGTCCCTGGTCTCATTTAGCGGCTTCGCAAAAACCAGCAATGTGCGGCCACCGACTCAAGGCAAAGCCCTGCCAAGCATTTTTAGTCAAAGTTTGCGCTGCGGCTCAGCCTCAGAGAATGGGGTAAGACAGGCAGCTTCCAAAATTAGTGACAAGCATGATCTGGATTCCCGCTTTCGCGGAAATGACTTTGTTTTTCATGTCGATTCCGAGTCAGTCGTACTCATGAAGTCACGTATCCAGGTCGCTTGGATGACCGAGCAGTTTCGAATTTAAAACGATTCATCCTTTCGATTCATTTCGATCCAATTTATTGAGATAACGGGAGAGGGACCATGAACAGAACACTCACGAAAGCGGAAATTGTCGACAGCATTTACGACAAAGTTGATCGAAGTCGCGGAGAAGTGAAAATGCACGTTGAATCCCTGTTAACGATCATGAAGTCCGCCATCAAACGCGATCATGCCCTGCTGATCAGCGGCTTCGGCAAGTTTGAAGCATATCCCAAAAAGGCTCGCAAGGGCCGCAACCCCCAGACCAGCGAAACCATTACTTTGGATCCTCGCAAGGTGGTGGTGTTTCGGCTTTCAAAGAAGTTCCGCAACGATATCAATCCGCAATAACAAACACCCCTGGGGAACTGCGAACGAGTTCCTGCTGAACGGACACGGCCTTGTCCAGGTTGTTGAATTCACCGACCTGAACACGCCAGAAATTCTGGCCGTTGATGACAGCCTGAACCATCCTGCTTCCCGGATACCCGTTACGCCGCATATCTTCCACCTGTCGGGCGGCATTTTCTCGTTGGGTGAATGACCCGACCTGCACGAAAAATCTGCCCGGAATTCCTCCCGGCCACCGTCCCAGGGCTTCTACCCGGACTGGGGCCGTGCCGGGACGGATTATGTCCAGTTCCTGAGCCGCCTTGTAGGAAAGGTCGACCACGCGATTGCCGACAAATGGTCCTCGATCATTGACCCGCAGGACCACCGATTTCCCATTGTCCAGGTTCGTGACCCGAATTTTGGTCTGCATCGGCAGAACCCTGTGAGCCGCTGTGAGGTCGTACATGTTGTAGACCTCGCCGCTGGCCGTGCGCTTGGCATGGAACTGCGGACCGTACCACGAGGCTATTCCTTCTTCGACAAAGCCATCAGCCGTGGTCAGGGGGTGATAGGTCTGGCCCAGCACCGTGTATGGTCTCGCCGTTGGCGGGGCAGGGGCAGGGGTTGGGGTTGGCGCAGGAGACGGTTGGGGGCGGCTGACCGAGGGGCGCGGTTCCTCCCGTGCTGGTGAGGGATGACGTTGCGGCTCGGGAGCAGGCTTGGAGGCGCAACCGGCCAGCAGAATCATTGCGCAGAGCATCCACAGCACCACCGCACCGGTTAATGCCTGCTGTTTCCAGGACTGCGGCCGAACCTGACCCCTGACTGGCCTTGGTGCACGCACGGCCGGCCCGGATGGGCCGGCCGACACGTACCTGAAATGGACGTCAAACCGGCGCATCGCCGACTTCCTCTTCCAGTTCGGAACGACGCTTCAGCAGTTCCTCAAAACGGATATCCGCGCCAAGGATGCCCTGAATATCGTCATTGGGGTTGAAGACGGGCATGGAAACCGTCAAGCACAACTTGCCGGTGATGAACGAGCGGTAGAAGTCCGTGATGTTCAGCTTGCCCGTCTGAATGGGCGCGGTGAACCATTCCCGGTCCGAAAGATCCTTGCCGGGGTCATAGGCCTTGTATTTGCTCTTGTCCTCCGGATGGGAAATGCTGCCGGTGATCAAGCGGCCTTTGGTATCCACCAGGTAGAGGTACTGGATGAAGGGATACTTTTCCAGAACTGATTCGATTCGTTCCAGAACCCGCTTCGGATCCATGGAGAGAATTTCTTCATTTTCGGAAAGCTTGGTCATGATTCTGGAAGCCAGGGTATGGGCGGTCTTCTTGAGCTGGTCGAACTCTGAGGAGAAGAGTTGCGGCAGGTGGCGTTTGACCAGATGCCACATTTCCTGATTGGAAAAAGAGGTGGTTCGTCCCCCATCATAGGCCTTGATGACCTGGTTATGGATCTTGCCTACGGCCGGGTGACGCTTGTCCACCTGCTGAGCGCCGCGCAGGCCGAAGCGGTTGTTGATCCAGTAGGCTACCCCGGCCCGGCCGGACTTGTCCGTAATGATGATGGAGACCGGCTTGCCCAGGATCTGAAACGTGTCGAAGATGTTGTAGATTTCCTCGTTCTTGAGCAGGCCGTCCACGTGCACCCCGGCCTTGGTGGCATTGAAGTCCTTGCCCACGAAGGGGTAGTTGTCCGGGATGGCGTAGCCCAGGACGTTTTCGAAATAATCCGCGATTTCGGCAATGGTCTGCGTGGCCGCGGCGTCGTCCTCGCCGGTCAGGGAAATGTACTCGATGGCCAGCGCTTCCACCGGTGCGTTGCCGGTGCGCTCGCCGAAACCAAGGAGAGTGGCGTTGGCTCCGGAGCAGCCGTAGAGCCAGGCCGTGACCGTATTCACCAGGGCCTTGTGAAAATCATTGTGCCCGTGCCATTCCAGCCAGTGACCCGGTACTTCGGCATCGTCCGTGAAGGCCCGGACGATCTTGGCCGTGCAGCGGGGCAGGGACGCGCCGGGATAGGGCACGGCGTAGCCCATGGTGTCGCAGAGCCGAATCTTCACGGGGAGCCCGCTTTCCTTGGACAGGGCCATCAGCCTCTGAGCCAGGGGGATGCAGAAACCGTAGATGTCCGCCCGGGTGATGTCCTCGAAATGGCAGCGGGGAGTGATGCCCCATTCCAGAGCCTTTTCCACGACCCGAAGATAGCTCTCCGCCGTTTTCTCGCGGTCTTTGCCTAGCTTCAGAAAGATGTGGTAATCCGAGACCGAGGTCAGCATGCCGGTTTCCTTGAGCCCCATGTCCTTGACCAGTTTCAGGTCATCCTCTGTGGCGCGGATCCAGCCGGTGACCTCCGGATAGCGGTAGCCTTTGGCCAGACATTTTTCCACGGCCTTGCGGTCCTTTTCCGAATACAGAAAGAATTCGCTCTGGCGGATCAAACCGCTGTGACCGCCAAGCTTGTGCAACAGATCAAAGATATGGCTGATCTGTTCCAGGGTATAGGGAGGCCTAGCCTGCTGGCCGTCGCGAAAGGTGGTGTCGGTTATGTACATCGGATCGGCGGGGCGAGGCATGGAAAAGGAATCGTCGAAACTGATCCGGCAGATGTTCTTGTATGGGTAAATATCCCGAAACAATTCGGGATCGGTGCGGTGATCGATTTCAAAACGACCACGGGAACGGTTGAGATGCATCAAGCTCATGGTATTACTCCTTAAATGGTATCCATAATGAAGTTGGGCGTGGCGTCCAGACATCAGCCCTCAGACGTCGGAGCGGTTGTCCAGGGGCGATACCCCCGTCAGGGCTTGACCTGTTTTTTCTGTAGCGGTCAAAAGGTGATTCGCGGGTGGTCAAAGTTTCGCGGGTGTTCGGGGTGAATATACAGATGGCAGCCGTCCCAGCCGTACAAGAACGCCCGTATCCTGGTCGAATTCCACAGTGTATGTTTGCAGACACTCTTTTGTGGCCGTGATCATGGTGGCCGTGGACTGTCCATAAAAGACGCCGGTTTCTCTGCGACGTTGATCCGTCTCCGCTTCCCATGCTTGCATGTATTGAATGAATCCCGGCCTGTTCCGATAATGAATCTTTCCCTTGGCCATTAAGATTTCCCTGCTGGCTATGCAGGGGATCTCATAGAATCGGATGGAGTTCGGGAAATGCACCTGATCCGGGTTTTGGGTCAAGTAGGCTTCAACGTCAAAGCCGGCCTCGAAGCCGGGAATGAAGTCGTAGGAAGTGTCGGCTTGATCCAGCATTTTCAGAAAATCGGCATGATAAATCTCGTTGCCGTCTCCAGACGCGGCCTCGGGCGTTGTGACGGATGAGAATTGCAAAGCCGGATTCTTGGCGCACCCGATCATCATCGTTGCCACATCGTTTCCATCATCGTGGCCAAAAGCACGCAACAAATCGCGGCGAGGGGCGACAGGCATCCCGGCGAGACGCCAAAGCGGCGGGGAACGTGTCGCGGCCTTGCCGAACAACGTACGATATGGTTTGGGAATTCAGGGCAAAGCAAGACTTTGGAAAACAGGTCATGGGGAGGGAATATCATTTGGCGCTGGCAGGAGCAAGGATCAATCTTTAGGGCCGTAAGGCAATGTCAAATTCAAGACGCAGCTCTTTCCCGCGCGAGTGGACTGTCAATATTACAATCGTTGGTATGAAAAAGGGAGTCACCTCCACAAAGGCGATCCTCCAGTCAGTAACCGCCCTCGGCGGGCGAACGGTCCGGGATGCCGTCGGGACCAGGCTGACAAAATGATCCGGACGTCGATTACATGGGTACGCAAGAGAGCGGCAACAGCGTGAGAAAAGTTCTTTGCGTCGCAATTTCGTTGCGTGTTGACCCGGAGGACCATGTCTTGGACGTTCCCACCTCCGATCTCAAGGGCAAGAGCAAGACCAAGGTTCGCAGGTGGATCAATACGGCCAGAAACGCCGGGATCGTGGTCAGCGAGGGCAGGGTGGAGGGCAATCTAGGGCAGTTCGCCGGGCCAGGTTTGCGCACCGTGCAGAATGCGGATAACGCCTTTTGGAAGCGATAGGCAACGATGAACGGCGTTTTGATGACCAGTTCCCGTGTGCCGTCGACTCGGCCAGGACGGCCGCATTCCGGGAAACGAGCCAGCTTTGCCGTCTGCTCCATGATCCGTTCGTCCACGGCAATGGCGGACCGAGGATCGTCCTGCTCGATATAGTCGAAGATGCTGGTCCGGTCTTCAATAGCGAACCAGGACCACTCGATTTTCACGATAGGGTATCCTCAAGCTTGCGACGCGCCGCCGTCCGGCGTTCTTCAAAACGGGCCTCGACCTGAGCTTGAGGAATTGCAGGCCGCGTGTCCTCAAGGGCCTCCTTGACCTTGGCCCGGAACCATGCGTCATGAGCAGCGGAGTCCATGGTCAGACCGGCGGGCAGGCTTCCCTCCAGCGCCACGCGGGTCAGCAGGATGCGCACGGCATCGGATACGGTGAGGCCCATGCCTTCCAGCACGGCGGCGGCGCGTTCCTTGAGTTCGGCATCAATCCGGGTTTGTACGAGAGCATTGGCAGCCATGAGAACCTCCATGAATGATATGAGCTCAAACGTAATGCGATTGCATGACGAGTCAATGCCCTCGGCCCGAAAACTCTGAACACGACCCTACGCCATTTAGCACATCCAAAAAAACGTGGACGGATGAAGTTGAAAAACCAAGAAGCCTGAATCATGAAAACCCTTGACGACCTCCGCAAACAGGAAGAGCGGATCATTGCCAGGCATCCGTACCTTCTGGACGTGGATTTCTGTCCGGTATCGCAGTCTGGGCTGACCGTGACCGAGTTGACCCAGTTCATGGATGACTCCTGGAAGCACACCTATCATACGCGGCCTTTGAATACGGCGAGTTCCGCAGCCTGGGCCTGATCACCAGGACCGGCGGCAAAATTCGGACCCTGGCCGTAGGGTATCCCATATTCACGGAGTTCAAGCACCGGGGCAGGGTTTTCTTCCTGGACTTCTTCATCTCCACCGGCGAAGGCGACCTGCCCTGCCTGGAGGGATCATCAGGGAACAATTCGACGTGTACACCATCCTCTCCCTGTAACCCGCCCACGGAATACGCAACCTGTTCCTGCCCACCAGAAACGTCCTCTCCCTGAAGGCCGTGGAATTCCGGGAAAGCCTGCGCTCGTGCCTGCCGATGCTGGTGGATCACAAGTGAGGAGCCATGGGAGGCATGTTCCAGCGGTTCGGTAAACTGGAGAAAAATTCCGTCCTCTTTCGATTTTTCTTGAAGGAATATCCTTTTATTGGTATGGAGATCACATGAATATTCAGCAGAGGCCCTTGTTTTGGGTTGGCAACAGCTACAAGGAATTGATGGCCTTGCCGGACGAGATAATGGATATATTTGGCTTTGCCTTGGGACTCGCACAACGTGGAGAAAAACACGATGCAGCAAAACCGCTCAAAGGATTTGGCGGGGCAGGTGTGATTGAGGTTGTTGCCGGCGACGAAGGCGGTACGTACCGTGCGGTTTACACCGTCACTTTTCCCGAGGCTGTGTTTGTGCTGCACTGTTTCCAGAAAAAGAGCAAAAAAGGGATCGCAACTCCCAAAGAAACTTTGGAACTCATACTCTCAAGATTGAAGACCGCTGAAAAAGCCGTCAAGGAGATCAGACGTGGATAAGATGTTTGTTGATGGGGAAGATGTATGGATCGGGTCGGGCAACATTTATGACGACCTTGGCTTGCCGGATGCCGAAGAGCGAAAAATCAGGACGGACCTAGCCATTGAGATAACCCTCGCCATCCGTCGGATGGGGTTGACGCAGCAGCAGGCCGCTGAAAGGATGGGGCTGACGCAACCCAAGGTTTCGGAATTGATGCACGGTAAACTGGGTCAGTTCTCCGAGCGAAAACTAATGGATTGCCTGACCCGCCTGGGCTACGATATCGAGATCACTTTGCGGCCGACAACCGAACCTGTCGGGCGCTTTCACGTTGCCTTTGCATGACGCTCCGGCCATTGTCAGGTTTCACAATCATGTAATGACCCCCGCTGGGGCATATTGCCAGGGGAGTGGTCAGGCGAGTGATCAGATCAATCCAAGCTGTTTTCGTATCAACACGCAGAGGGTGCCCTTGACTTTCTGGTGTCGGAGCACTGGAGCCTTGCGGCCGTTTTTCGGGTTCATGAACAGGTCATGGTACGCCCCATGGCGCAGAAATACGCAACCGACAGCCTTTAATTTCCGGGACGAGACGTTTACGTTTCACAACGCAACAACCAGTTCACGCTGGCCAGACCGCTCTTCAGAGGCCTCATCCTCCATCATGAGCCAGTATGCGTCGTGGATATTCTCCTTCAGTTCATCCAGCGTTTCACCCTGGCTGAAAACGCCGGGTATTTCCTCGATTTTACCTACCACCCAGCCATCATCTTCCCAATAAACAAGGATTGCTTGCATGGGGTACGCTCCTTGTTCACAGCGTTGCGCCACATCCGGCATGTTTTTCTGTCTGCTCAAAAACCGGCTTTCTCCACCGGGCAGGCAGGATGGCTGCCCCACCATCAGATGGGCTGTGGATATGGGCATATTGATCCAGGCGGACACCATTCACCGACGACTGGTTCGGGAACTCGAACAGCTTCAAACAGCAACGGCAACAGCCGTGTCTGACCGATGCGCCCCAGGTAGAGCAATACGGTTGTATCGCAGACAAGGATATCATTATCCTGCATCAATTTTCACCAGCCAGTTCAGCTCCGGTTATCTGTGAGGCAGGAATGCCGTATTCCGCGCTGTGGTCGAGAAACATCACCCGCGGGACTCCGGCCATGCTCGCGGCTGTCCCGGAGGAGAGTTTTCCCAGATGAAAAAGCATCAACGTCGCATAGAGCCGAACATCCCGCCCCATTTCCTCGTGTGTGCGGTTCAGCATCCTGCGAACCTCGTCAGGTACGCGAATGGACAGTGTCTCTTCCATAGGCTTTTCACCTTTGGATAATGATTTTCGGCTTGATTCGGGGGAATTGCCTCGATGCCTCGGCGTTTTGCATTGACAGTATGGTACCGAAGAAAAAGTGAAAGTGGCAAGCAAGCGGTCTTGATGCTTGAAAATTCTGGAGAACTTTGCCGAGAGCAAGAGCGGATCGTTGCCAGGCATCAGTTCTTGACTCCATCTTGTCCCTCTACCTCGCCCACGGAATACGTAACCTCTTCCTGCCCACCAGAAACATCCTGGCCCTGAAGGGCGTGGAGTTCCGGGAAAGCCTGCGCCCTTGTCGGCCGATGATTGTGGATCACGAGTGAGAAACTAGGAGCGACCTCACTGAGTGACTCGGCTTGTATTTTCATGTCCGCCTGACGCCCCTCCACAACTTTTGGGCACAACTTCGGACGTGGTTGAACATTTTCAGGGCATCGCATAGCGTTTGGTAAAACATGGTCGTTGCACGCGAGATGACCACCAGAAATAATCCGCAAGGGAGCCCCGCCATGCTGCACCTGCCCGTGGGCATCAACACCTTTTCCTCCATCCGCACCGGCGGATACGTCTATGTGGACAAGACCGAGCACGTCCATCGCCTGGTGCTCAAGCAAGGCCGCTACTTTCTTTCCCGTCCCCGTCGCTTCGGCAAAAGCCTGTTTTTGGACACGCTCCAGGAGTTGTTCAATGGCAACAAGAAGCTGTTCGAAGGGCTGTACATCCACGATAAATGGGACTGGAGCGCGGTCCATCCGGTGGTCAAGATCGACTTCGGCGAAGGAAGCCTGAGCAATCGGAAGGAACTGGACGACAAGATACGGGAGATTCTTTCCGTCAACCAGCAGCGCCTGGGAATTACCTGCGAGTTCAAAAGCAACTCCGGATGCTTTTCCGAGCTGATCCGTCTGGCCCACGAGCAGACCGGCCGACGGACCGTGGTGCTTATCGACGAGTACGACAAGCCTATCCTGGACAACATCGAGAATCCGGACATCGCTCGGGACATGCGCGAGGGCCTGCGCGACCTGTATTCCGTGATGAAGGCCCGGGACGCCAACATACAGTGCATTTTCATGACCGGGGTCAGCAAGTTCTCCAAAGTCAGTCTGTTCAGCGGCCTGAACAATCTCACGGACATCACTATCAGCCCCCGCTTCGCCACGATCTGCGGCTACACACAGGCAGAACTGGAGGTCGGCTTTGCCGAGCACCTGGAGGGCGTGGACCTGGATCGATTCCGAATGTGGTATAACGGATACCGCTGGATGGGCGAGGCGGTGTACAATCCCTTTGACGTGCTGCTCTTTCTGCAGGAAGGCAAGACCTATCGCAACTACTGGTTCGAAACCGGCAGCCCCAGCTTTCTGGTCAGGCTCTTTCAGCAAAAGCGCTACTTCCTGCCGAACCTGGAAGGCATTGAGGTGGGCGAAGAGATTTTGAGTTCTTTCGACGTGGACCATATCACGCCGGAGACCCTGCTGTTTCAGGCCGGATATCTGACCATCACCGAGAGCTTTACCCGCAGACAGCGGCTTTTGTTCCGACTGGGCGTGCCGAACATGGAGGTGCGTCTGGCCCTCAGCGACGCGCTGATCACCGGATATACGGCCATCGATGCGGACAAGTACGCGGTGCAGGATGCTTTGTATCAGGCACTGATGGCCTTCGATCTCACAGCCCTGCACGGCATCATCCACCGCCTTTTCGCCGCTGTTCCCTATCGCAATTTCACCAAGACCGACCTCCTGGACTGCGAGGGCTGGTACGCCTCGGTGCTCTACGCCTTTTTCGCTTCCCTCAACGCCCGGATCATCCCCGAGGACGTCACCAACAAGGGCCAGGCCGATCTGACCGTGATTCTGGAGAACCGCATCTTCGTCATGGAAATCAAGTTGACCCAGGCTTCGGAAGTCCAAGGCAATCCCGCTCTGGAGCAGGTCCAGGCCAAGGGCTACAGCGAGAAATACCAAGGGCGACACGGAATGACCGTGCATGAGTTGGGCCTGGTCTTCAGTCGGCAGACGCGCAACCTGATTGCCCTGGATGGGCGGGAGGTCGAAGGAGTCGAGAGATCGGCTTGAGATGCCCAATCAACGCAATTCAAGATTGTCAGTCAGTCTGTCATCATGAATGAAATTCAATCATTGCATTTTGGATTCGGCTTTCCATTTCTTGTATGCACGCGATGTGTCATGTTTTTCCATGAAATAGACAAGTGCAGTCAAGAAATTGATGAAATTCTTTGTAACTATTCAGCACATACTCTGTATCACTCGCCAGAGCTGGATTCCGGCTTTCGCCGGAATGACGTATCATACCACGTCCTTTCCAAGTTAAGTCATACCGGCGAAAGCCGGTATCCAGTCCGATTTTTCTCGGATGAGCTGAATAGTTACAATTCTTTTTGCATTTATGCCATTCTTCCTCAGGCAGTTGAAGAGGCTTTTGAAT
Organism: Desulfonatronum parangueonense; assembly: GCF_054656975.1. NCBI lineage: Bacteria > Pseudomonadati > Thermodesulfobacteriota > Desulfovibrionia > Desulfovibrionales > Desulfonatronaceae > Desulfonatronum > Desulfonatronum parangueonense. The sequence continues at coordinate 1,918,117 of NZ_BAAHXH010000003.1, read as the reverse complement.
CAAGAAAATCCCCCGTTGTGTGGTCACGTCATCGAACCACCATATGCGGTCGAGTGAACCCTGGCCAATTTTAATCCAACACATCGGCACGAAAGATGATCCGTTTAAAGGCTGGGGACTCAATTTCAGGAAGCGGGAGACGATGCACAAACTTCTGTCCGATGTCGGCTTCAGGGACATCAAAATCCACGATGACGCCAACTATCCGGGCAAGGAAGCCATAAACCACGAGATCCTCTACGGTGTAGACAACCTGCCGGCCAGGGTGATGGGATACCCGACCCTGGACAGGCCGCTGAACCTCCCGGACAAGGAGACACTGGAGCGGCCTGGTCACGGATCTTAACGTGAAAATAATCCGGATTATTGCGATATATAATCCGAATTTTTCAAAACTATAATCCGGTTTAAGCAGGTTAATGTTCCGCGAAATACAGAGCGATTCACCAGGTGTCAATACTGAAGGCAGTGCCTCACACTTGGATATTCCTTGATCATTGGCGCACTGCAAACCACCCTTGAGGAGCAACCAATGGGGCTATCATTCTCCACCGGCGCCACCGGGTTTCTGGGGCGCAATCGCTGGGCGCGTTGCTCAGGGAAACCAGGGACGACTATCTGGTCCTGATCCGGTCCGAGAAGTTCAGGGAGATCATCGAGCGGCACGTTCCGGCCGAGTCCCTGGATAGGATCACCTATGTCATGGGCGGGCTGCGCAGGCCGAGGTTGGTCTTGCGCCCAGGGATGCGGATCTGCTCAGGCGACCGGAGAGACGTTCTCTTCCTGCCCACCCGAAACGTCCTGGCCCTGAAGGCCGTGAAATTCCGCGAAGCTTGCCCCAACTTTCCACAACTTCTGCGTGGTTGAACATTTCCAGTGCATCGCATAGCGTTGGGTAATAATGGCTGTTGCACGAAAGATGACAGCCAGAAAAATCGCGAAGGAGCCCCGCCATGCTGCATCTGCCCGTGGGCATCAACACCTTTTCCTCCATCCGCACCGGCGGATACGTCTATGTGGACAAGACCGAGCACGTCCATCGCCTGGTGCTCAAGCAAGGCCGCTACTTTCTTTCCCGTCCCCGTCGCTTCGGCAAAAGCCTGTTTTTGGACACGCTCCAGGAGTTGTTCAATGGCAACGAGAAGCTGTTCGAAGGGCTGTACATCCACGACAAATGGGACTGGAGCGCGGCCCATCCGGTGGTCAAGATCGACTTCGGCGAAGGAAGCCTGAGTAGCCGGAAGGAACTGGACGACAAGATCCGGGAGATTCTTTCCGTCAACCAGCAGCGCCTGGGAATTGTTTGCGAGTTCAAAAGCAACTCCGGATGCTTTTCCGAGCTGATCCGTCTGGCCCACGAGCAGACCGGCCGACGGACCGTGGTGCTTATCGACGAGTACGACAAGCCCATCCTGGACAACATCGAGAATCCGGACATCGCTCGGGACATGCGCGAGGGCCTGCGCGACCTGTATTCCGTGATGAAGGCCCGGGACGCCAACATACAGTGCATCTTCATGACCGGAGTCAGTAAGTTTTCCAAAGTCAGTCTGTTCAGCGGCCTGAACAACCTGGAAGACCTGACTATTGATTCCCAGTATGCCGCCATCTGCGGCTATACCCAGGAGGAGCTGGAGGTCAGCTTTGCCAAGCATTTGGATGGCGTGGACCTGGATCGATTCCGGCTCTGGTACAACGGGTACCGCTGGATGGGGGAGGCGGTGTACAATCCTTTTGACGTGCTGCTGTTTCTTCAGAAGGGCAAGGTTTATCGCAACTACTGGTTCGAAACCGGCAGCCCCAGCTTTCTGATCAGGCTGTTTCAGCAAAAGCGCTACTTCCTGCCGAACCTGGAAGGCATCGAGGTGGGCGAAGAGATTTTGAGTTCTTTCGACGTGGACCATATCACGCCGGAGACCCTGCTGTTTCAGGCCGGATATCTGACCATCGCCGAAACGCTGACCAGGCATGAAGAATTGCGTTTCGTGCTCAGGACGCCGAACATGGAGGTCCGCCTGGCGTTGAGCAATGCCTTGATTTCAGGATATACAGACATTTCCGCGGAGAAGTTCCAGATCAAGGACGAGATTCGCCAAGCCATGCACGAGGCCGATTATCCAGCCCTGCACGGCATCATCCACCGCCTTTTCGCCGCTGTTCCCTATCGCAATTTCACCAAGACCGACCTCCTGGACTGTGAGGGCTGGTACGCCTCGGTGCTCTACGCCTTTTTCGCTTCCCTCAACGCCCGGATCATCCCCGAGGACGTCACCAACAAGGGCCAGGCCGATCTGACCGTGATTCTGGAGAACCGCATCTTCGTCATGGAAATCAAATTGACCCAGGCTTCGGAAGTCCAAGGCAATCCCGCTCTGGAGCAGGTCCAGGCCAAGGGCTACAGCGAGAAATACCAAGGGCGACACGGAATGACCGTGCATGAGTTGGGCCTGGTCTTCAGTCGGCAGACGCGCAACCTGATTGCCCTGGATGGGCGGGAGGTCGAAGGGGCCGGGAAGGCGACTTGAGAAGGCCGGTACAGCATGGCCTGGATTTCCAGGCCAGACAGGCAACGGCGCGGGATAAACGCTTCGGGCCTGTTTTTTATTTGCGGATTCCAAGGCGGTTGAGCAATCAAATAAAATCAGCGTAAATGCGCATGACTTGTTCCGCCGAGTCCGCCAGGAGGGCCTTGCCGTTGCACATGGCGTCGTGAAGGGAGACCGGGCCGCAGCAGATGGAGATGACCGCGGTAATGCCCGTGTCGTACAGTTCGTCCGTGACCTTGCCGATGCTTCCGGCCAGGGCGACGCAAGGGACGCGGTGTTTTTTCGCCAGTCTGGCGATACCTGCGGGAGCCTTGCCGAAGGCCGTCTGATAGTCGATTTGCCCTTCCCCGGTGATGACCAGCTTGGCCTCTTGGATATGGGATTCCATGTCCAGCAGGTCCAGGACCACGTCGATGCCGGGACGAATTTTCGCGTCGAACAGTCCGTACATGGCTCCGCCGACCCCACCCGCTGCTCCGGCGCCGGAAACGGCCCTGACGTCCTTGCCCGCGTCCCGCTCGACGATGTCGGCCAAGTTGGCCATCCCTGCGTCCAGAGCCAGGGCCTGCTCGGGGGTGGCGCCTTTTTGCGGGCCGTAGACCAGGGCGGCCCCATTGGGGCCGAGCAGGGGGTTGTCCACATCGCAGATGATTTCAATCCGGACTCGCTCCAGACGCGGGTCGGTCTGGGAACGGTCAATGGTCCGCACCCGTGCAAGGGACGCGCCGACGGGGGGCAGTTCTTTGTGATTCTGGTCGAGAAATTTCACTCCCAGCGCGGAGGCGATGCCCATGCCCCCGTCCACGGTGGCGCTGCCGCCGATGCCCAGGTAGATGGTCTCGGCCCCGAGGTCCAAAGCCCGGCGGATCAATTCCCCGGTTCCGTAGGACGTCGTCTTGTCCGGATCGCGTTCCTTCTCGGCCACCATGGCCAGGCCCGAGGCTTTGGCCATTTCGATCAGGGCGGTACGTCCGCCGGGGGACCAAAAGAAGTCGGATCGGGCGCTTCGAAACAACGGGTCATGGACGTCCATGGTTTCCATGGCTCCGGGGAGTCGCTGGGAAAGGACGTCCAGAAGGCCGTCCCCTCCGTCGGCAATGGGCATTTTCGCGATGTGATACGGTTTGGGCACTCGCTTGATGCCCGTAATGATTGCGTCCGCGGCCTCGGTTCCGGACAGGCATCCCTTGAAGGAATTGGGAGCGACGACGATTTTCATGGAGACTCCTGGAGGGGGAAGGATATGTATGGGTTATTGTCGCGAACGGTGGAGGACGTTGTCAAAACAGAACCGGCAGAAACAGCGGCAGATAGACCACCAGCCAGAGCACGGCGAGCAGGCCGAGCATGTAGGGGATGATGGAGCGGGTGATGCGCTCGATGGACAACCCGGTGATGGATGAGGCCACGTAGAGGTTGATGGCCACCGGCGGGGTTATCATTCCAATGGCCAGGCCCATGACCATGATCAGGCCGAAATGTATCAGACTGACCTCCAGTTGGCGGATCAGGGGCAAGAAGACCGGCGTGAGAATGATCAGGGCGGAGGCGGTTTCCACGAAAATGCCGGTCAGTAGAATCACCAGCGTAACCAGGAACAATATTACGTAGAGATTGGTGGAGATACTCAGCACGGCTTCGGCGATCAGGGCCGGGATGCCATAGTTGGCCAGAACCCAGCTCATGATCGAGGACGTGGCGATGATGAACATGATCACGCCGGTGGTCATGATGGAGCGGCACATGATGGTGTAGATGTCCTTCAAGGACATGTCCCGGTAGATGATTAGCGAGGCGAACAGGGCATAGTTCACGGCAACCACAGCGGCTTCGGTCGGGGTGAAAAAGCCGGAAAATATTCCGCCGAGAATGATGATCGGGGTGATCAGCCCCCAGATGGCATGGAAAAAGGTGCGCAAAATATTGCGCACCGAGAATCGCGCTCCGCGTGGGTAGTCGCGGACGCAGGCCTGGCGCAACGCAATCACGATCAGCACGATGCCCATGACCAGGCCGGGCAGAAAGCCGTTCAGGAACAACCGGCTCACGGATTCCTGAGCCATGACCGCATAAAGGATCATGGGCACTGACGGTGGAATGACCACGCCGATGGTTCCGGCCGCGGCAATCAGGGAAGCGGAGCAGGCTTCGTTGTACCCCTTGCGCTTGAGTTCCGGGACCAGGGAGGAGCCGATGGCCGCGGTGGTGGCGGCACCGGAGCCGGAGATGGCCGCGAAGAACATCCCTGCCAGAACCGCGACAATGGACAGGCCGCCCTTCACGAAACCCAGCAGCGCATCGGCAAACTCCACCAGCCGGGCGGACACCTGGCCCTTGGCCATGATGTCGCCGGCCAGAATGAAAAACGGGATGGCGACCAGCGGAAAGCTGTCCGTGCCGGAGAACATGCGCTGGGCGATGAGCATCAGCGGGATGCCTTCCTGCATCAGGATGATCATCGAAGCCAGGGCAATGGCTATGGCCACCGGCACCCCGAGGAACATCAACGCCAGAAAGGATCCGAAGAGCAGCAGAGCCATGATCAGCCTTCCCGCCCGGGAGAGGACGCCGCGTGGGATTTCAGGGGCGGGGTGGAGCCGGCTATCGGAGATTCAGGTAAGACTTCATGGCGGATGGTCACGGATTCGAGGACCGGCTTGTACTGCGGGAAGACTTCCAGAAGCAGGGCGTGGGCGGCGTGGAGAATCATGACCGCGAAGGCGAAAGGCATTACGGCGTAGACATAGGGCATGGGCAGGCGCAGCGAGGCGGTGACCTGAAAGGACTGCATCTGCATGTAACGCGCGGCATACCACATGGCCACGCCGAAAAAGAAGAGCGATGCGATAATCGCGCTGATGCGGATGATCCGGCGCAGCGAAAGTGAAAAGGAATCCACCAGGAATGTGACGCTGATATGCGCACCTTGGCGGTAGGCCATGGTCGCGCCGAGGAAGGTGGTCCAGACCAGGAGGTGGCGCGAAACTTCCTCGGACCAAGGCAGGGCCTGAAAGTAGAGCCGGAAAACGATCTGCAGGGTGATGATCGCCAGCATGGCCAGCAGGGAGCAGAACGCCAGGAATCGGATCACGGCGTCGACCAGGCCGGATAGCCGGCCGACGCCGTGAATCACGTATCCAAGAAGACGGGGATTACTCGATTTCATCCAGAATGCGCTGCAGATAGGCTCCGAATTTTGCGCCGTATTTGTCATGCACCGGTTTGACCTTCTCCCTGAATGCCGCAACGTCCGGTTCCATGATGATGTTCATACCGGCATCGCGCAGATCCTGGAGCTGGCCGGCTTCCATTTCCGCGTTCACCTGTCGCCCGTGCTCGGCAGCGGCCTGGGCCGCTTCCAGGAAGATTTCCTGGTACTCGGGGCCGAGAGCCCGCCATCTGCTCAGGCCCATCACAAAAATGGCCGGAGCGTAAGTATGCCGAGTCATGGAGAGATGGGACTGCTGCTCGTGGAGCTTGAAGGAGTGGATCACGTTGACCGGGTTTTCCTGGCCGTCGATGGTCCTCTGACGCATGGCGGTGAGGGCCTCGGTCCAGGCCATGGGCACGGCATTGGCCCCCAAGGTGGTGAAGGTGTCGATGTAGACCGGATTCTCCATGACCCTGATCTTCAAACCGGCAATGTCCTCGGGGTTGTTCACCGGGCGCACGGAGTTGGTCAGGTTGCGGAACCCCCTCTCGGCATAGGCCAGGCCTTTCAGGTTGACCCGCTCCAGCTTGTCCAGCAGCTCCCGGCCGATGGGGCCGTCCAGGACCTTGTAGGCCGCCTCGGAGCTCGGGAAAAGAAACGGCAGCTCGAAGACGGCGATCTCTTCAACAAAGTTGGCCACCGGACCGTTGGTGATCACGCCCATGTCCACGATGCCCATCTGCATTCCTTCAAGCAGGGTCCGTTCGTCTCCAAGCTGGGCGTTGGGGAAAAGGGCCACCGTGACGTTGCCGCCGGTGCGCTCCTCGACGATCTCCTTGAACTTCAAGGCCGAGATGTGGAACCCGTCCTGCTCGTTGACCACATGAGCCAGACGAATATTCATCTTCTGGGCGGCCTGGGCCGTGGTAACCACACCCGACCACAAACTGCCCCCGAGCAACACGGCACAGAATACGACAGCAAATACCATTCTCTTCATTTCACGCCTCCAGGTAGGTTGTTTTGGAAAAGCTGATTACATGGATGTTCGAGTGTTTTCATGCATCGCGCAGTCAAATCGAAATCGCAATCGAAATCGCAATCGAAATCGGATGCTCAACCCGATTTACAACGGTAAAGTCTCGGCTGAATGAAACTGACCATAGGGCAACGGCATTTCACGTTGTTCTTGAGCCATGATCATTGATTACGATTCCGATTGCGATTTCGATTGCGATTACGATTGTGATGGACACCGAGAGTTTGGCGCGCGATTATGACCGCTACTCAAATCGTTTGGCTGAGATAATATACACCTCGTCCTTGGGCAGTTCGGGAAAATCGTTGGTGGCTTTGACGACTTTCCAGTTGATCTTTTTGACCACATCCGAACCTTCAACCACCTGGCCAAAGACAGCATAACCGAAATCCTCGTCGGATTCGTCCTGATGATCCAGGTCCGCGCCATTGTCCGCGGCATTGATGAAGAATTCATCCGTGGCCGAATCCTTTTCCGGTCCACGGGCCATGGCGACGCTGTCCTTGCTGTTGGTAAGCCCATTGCGGGCCTCGTTGGGGATGGGCGGATGGGTAGGTTTCTTGTTCAGACCACGATCGTAGCCTCCGCCCTGAATAACGAATCCCCGGACAACCCGGTGAAAAATGGTCCCATCGTAATGCCCCTGATCCACATATCGCAGAAAGTTGGTCACGGTTTGAGGGGCCTTGTCCGGAAACAGCTCGATGAGCAGGCCTCCCAAATTGGTTTCCAAAAGAACGAAAGGATGTTCCATGAGCGGCTCCCAGCGGATATGTTTATTGCGTTTGAAATGTATACACCTTGCAAATCCTGGTGTTCGGGTTCATAATGGAGATAAACGGAAAAGACAAAGGGGAGAATGCCGGAGCGGTTCGTGTTTACTGGAGATGGGATGAGTTTGGAAAAAGGACAAAAGCCCAAACAGGTATCCTGGTCTTAAGGGTACATAAAACACGGAAGGAGGATATCATGGAAATCAAGAAGATTCTGTGCGCGGTGGATTTTTCGGGTGTAAGCGACAAGGTGGCGGAATACGCAAAGTCTTTGGCCGGCCCGCTGGATGCGGAGATCATTTGCATTCACGTGGTGCCTTCCGGGACGATTTACGCTGATTTCGGCATTCCCATGAATTCCATGGAATCGTTCTGCACGACGATGATTGCGGAAGGCGAGAAAACCCTGGCTGCCTTCAATGAAAAGCATTTTTCGGATACACAGTACCGGGCCAAGGTGACATGCGGGGATTTTTCCGAGCAGATTCTGGCAAGCGCCAAGGAAGAGCAGGCGGACATGATCGTCATGGGAACCCATGGCCGCAAAGGAATGGATAAGTTATTGTTCGGTTCCGTGGCCGAAAAAGTTCTGCGCCAGGCTCCTTGTCCGGTGGTGGCGATCCGTCCATGATCAGAGCTTGTCTGGATGTAACTACTCAGCACATCTCGCAACAAGACCTGGATTGTTCCGGCTTGTCTTGTTTTTTGGCATCGCCTGTCTGACTGAGCCAGGATTCGTTCATCCGGCACCTATCCCTCGAGCGATTATACATTCACATATTCCTTGTTCGGCGAAGCGGGATAGGTGCCGGATGTTACGAAGCCGGAAGGAGTTTTGGGGCCGAAAAGTTGAGACAAGCCGGAATGTAGCTGAATAGTTACGCTGGATAAGATTGCGCCGGAGCATGTCCTCATGCTCCGGCGCTTTGCATCTGTCGACTGATTCAAGTTGTTAAACGGTTCCCGCCAAGTTGCAAGTGCTGCATGTTGTGGGTGGGCCATCACGGTCTGCCCACGGGGATCAGGTAAAGTGGGGATTCCCCGGAATGCAGAGTTAGCAGCTCTGTTATTCTGGTATCATCAAAAGCGCCGATGACAACCGTTCCCAAGTCCAGGGCTACCGCCTGCAAGGACAGATTTTGCGCTGCATGACCGGCTTCCATGGCAACATACCGTTCTGCTCTTCCACCATAACGGGACTCGGTTCGCTCCTGCACTGCCGTGATGACAATGGTGGCGGGGGCGCTGTCAATTGGAGACTGACTCATGGCGGCCCGGAAAAGTGCCGATCGGTGATCTCCTTGTTTCATGATCCGCAATTCGTGTCCTTGGGGATGATAGCGGTACAACCCTGGGGCAAGTTCCTTGGCATCGGCGACAACCACGAGGACTTCCAAAGGATAGGTTGCCCCCGCCGAAGGCGCCGTGCGGAAACCTCGATTGTGATCGCTGATTCCTTGCGTCGCCCAGAGCAGTTGACCGATTTCCTGAAGGGTCAACGGTTGATTGCTGAACCGGCGAACTGACCGGCGCTTGTTCAGCGCCTGCTCAAGGGATGTCTCTCCGGCAAGAATAGGTGGGGGTAACGCGAGATTGGAGTTCGTCATATCAAATCCTCCATCGTGAGCTGCATCACAGGATATCGTCAAAACCACAAAACTGAAGAGCAATGTTATCAGTGTCCGTCGCATCCTGATTCTCCCCATGATCGCAGAAAGATATTGCTGAAATAGATGGGTTTACGCCAAATTTTTTTAATTTCTTGAAAATTCGGGCACGGACTGCGCATTACCTTGAAGCTGCATTCCCGCCTTCGCGGGAAGGCTTCAATGCGAACGCTTTTTCAAGCACGTCATGTCCGCGAAGGCGGGCATCCGGACCATGCTTGCCACAGTTGATTGAGCAGTTGCCAATTTTTCTAGTGGTGCGATATCATGAAATGTTCTGGGTTTCGGCCTTCGTCGAATGTCGAATCGGAGCAAGCCGTGTTTTCACTTAATCATACTGGCGAAGACCGGCCTGTCGCTGTCCAGATTTTTTTTTGGGCACTGTTGAGTCGTTACAAAGTGAAATTTCATCAGGCCAATTCCACTCCGGCTTTGCCTGATCCTCCGCCTCCCGGATGCCACTCCAGTTCCACTTCCAGACTCATTTTTTCTTTCTCGCCTTTCACTTCCCGTTCCAGCTTCGTTTCCAGAATAAGATTTTGCGGAATTTCCGCTCGCTGCTCCTGATCTCCCTGGCGTAACGTCACGACCCCGGACTCCACTTTGTCGGCCAGCAAACGCAAGAATGATGCGACGTCGGAACGGCTTTTCGGTTCCTCGCTCTTGAACAGAACTTCTTCCATGACAAAATCCCTCCCAGCTAAAGGTCCAGACAAGAACAAATACTTCTCACCGCGGTTCGTAAAGTAAATATTTAGCACGTAGTTCCATGAATTTTTCACGACGTGGCGCAATTGCTTGATCTATGGTGCGGGCATCGGCGCCCTGGGCCAACATTTTGCGAATTTGATCCGTTCCAAGAGCCTTGTCGAAAAGACTCTGTTCTATGGCGGGATTGTCGAAAAGCCGACGTTCGGGATACAGCGACTGCAAGATTTCCATAAGGATAATCTGTGCACTCATGGGACGCAGGGCAAGAGGGTCGGTAATCATCAGGTGCGCACCATGGACCATTTGTCCGGCATGACCGCCGTATCCGGGTTGATAGGAAATGGGACGGGCGCGGAGCCCGGGAATGTTGCGGTCATTGATTGCCTTGACCAGAACATGTCGGTCCATCCACGGCGCGGCCAGGCACTCGAAGGGCAACGTGTAGCCGATGCCGGTGTTCAATCCGCCGCGCATTTCGCCGATCACGCCGGTCAGGCTGTAGTAGACGGCCGTCGTGGCCTGGGGAATGTGCGTGGAAGTGGGTATCCATGGCAGGCCGGTGTCCTGAAAGCGCATGCTCCGATGATAGTTGGCCATGGGAACGATGGACAGCTTGCATGGTTTGGCCAAAAATTCCGAGTTCAGCATCCAGGCCAATTCGCCCGGGGTCATGCCATAGAGGGAGGCGATATCGTACTGGCCGATGCCGCTGAAAAAACGGCTTGTATCCAGAACCGGGCCGTCGACAAAGTCCGCGCCGATGGGATTGGGCCGATCAAGAACGATGAAAGGAATGTCCAACTCGGCGCAGGCGACCATCATGTCGGCCATGGCATAGATATAGGTGTAGGAACTGGCGCCGATGTCCTGGATGTCGTAAAGTACCGCATCCAGTCCGGAGAGCATCTCCGGCGTAGGTTTTCGTCGATATATGCTGTACACGCGCACTCCTGTCAGGGGCTCCACATCGTCATGGACGGTCTCGCCGGCATACAGATCCCCGCGAATGCCATGCTCCGGGGCAAACAGGGCACCCAGGCGCACTTCGGGATGCTCATGAAGCAGATCTATGGTGGAGCGAAGTTTGGTGTCCACCCCTGTAGGATTGGTGAGAAGACCGACAGTGCGGCCCTTGAGCAACAGGTCAAAGAAGGAGATCATCTTTTTTTGCCCATCCTGGCCAGCAACAGAAATCAACCACTCCTTGTCCAGAAGTACTTCCACGCCAGGAATGACATGCGGTTTGGTCGCGCGTTGAAAAGGAGCGTGGGCTACAGGTGCAAGGGTGGTCGGAGCCGACAGCGTCGGTTGATCAGGCGACCCGAAAAAGCGGGTGCCGCAACCGGCCAGATGACTCATGACGAGCAGGAGAAGCAGACCCAAAAGAAGGTAGGTTGTACGATAATTTGGCATAGGTTTGGTTCAAGGGAATGGGGTTGAATTGCATACGGCGGATTGCAGACATCCTGATGAGTACCATGGGGTTGGGGCAAGGTTAATGGCTCGGGTTGCGGAAGACAAGGCACCACATTCAAACTCTGATGAAACTTCGTAAGGGGAGATTTGTCGGATCATGTCGAATTGCAGTCATATTCATCAAGACGGAAACAGTGACTTGAGGTTTGCGTGCAACTCAGGTAGATTTTACAATCTCCATTTGATTTGCGAAATTGTGCCAATCACGCCAGATTTCGACTCTTCAGCCTCGACATGTTGTCGGGGCCTTTTTTTGTTTGAAGAAAGCTCAAGCAGGACCTCTTTCCGTCTCTGTCGAAATGTCGCGAAGACTCTGATCACGTAAACCTAAGCCCACAAGATGTATCATCATGCAACTTCGACTCGCTCCAAAAAACACCCAATCACTTTTACCTACGGACATCCTCTTTCAAACCGGGTACTGGGCTCAGGTCAAGTCCCGATTGGGGTGCAAGCCCATGGCCTTTGACATCCTCACACCGGGTTCGAAAGGGGATATGCTGGTCTTGATTCAGCCTTTTGGAGAACAGGGGTTGGCTGCCTATGTTCCCCAGGGACCGGAATGTGGTCCGTCTCCGGAAGACCGCGGCCCGTATCTGGAAGATCTGTCCGAAGCCCTGATGCGCCATTTGGATCCCGCTGTCGCCTTCATCCGGTATGATCTGCCGTGGGAGTCGCCGTATGCTCCTGAAATGCGGGAAAAACAGTGGAGCGCTTTCCCTGAGCCGCGCATCCGCGAGATGCGGATGAACATCGGTACCAGAACCTGGAATCTGCGTAAGGCAGAAATGGACATGACCGTAGCCAGTTCGCTGGTCGTCAATATCGAGGGGGGCGAGGAGCGCATACTTTCAGCAATGAAGCCCAAGACGCGCTACAATATCGGGTTGGCCGGACGCAGGGGAGTTCGTGTTTCTGTTGCTTCCATGAAAGAATTGCCGGCATTTTATGATCTCTATTGCCAGACAGCACTTCGCAACGGCTTTCCGACGTGCGACTACCGGCATTTTCTGGCGCTTTTTCAGGCCCATGCCCAAAATCCGAAGAATTCAGAACTGGTCTTTCTGCTGGCGGAACACGATACGGACATTCTTGCGGGAGCCATTGTCGCCGTTTCCGGGAAGAACGCGATCTTTTTGCACGGTGCGTCATCCACGGAAAACAGGAAGCTGATGGGGTCCCATGCCCTGCACTGGGCGGCAATTCAACATGTTCGCGATCTGGGTTGTACCCGGTATGACATGGGAGCTGTTTCTCCCGGCCTCTCCTCTGACCACCCATTTTACGGCCTTTATCGCTTCAAAACCGGTTTTGGCGGAAAAATTGAGCTGCGCAGCGGTTCCTGGGATTTTCCCCTGAATGCGGAAGTCTACAACGCCTTCCGCAACGCCGACATCCTCTCTCGCGGCACCACCCAGTTCTGATTCGTCCCTCCAAAATCAGTAACTGCTCAATAACTCCGGGCCACTGACCCACACAAAAACACCTGGACCCCAGCCTGCGCCGGGGTGACGACCGAGAGAACTCGTTATCGAGGCACTCCATTTCGTCATACCGGCGCAGGTCGGCGCGTTCCGCTATCCAGGCAGCACGGATCCGCGGTGGTTGGTGCCCTGCCTTATTGAGCAGTTACCAAAATCATTCGTAACTACTCAGCTTTTCAGAACATTAGCGGGCTGGAAACCCGCCTTCGCGGGTATGATTGACTCGGCTACGGGTGAAACAACGTCATTCCCGCGAAGGCGGGAATCCAGGTCATGCTTGCCACAAACTTTGAAAGCTGCCCTTATTCCGCTCTGTCTAAGTGTCTCCAATCATTCAATCTGGAAATCGCAATCGCAATCGAATCGCGATCGATTTCCCCCACCTCACCCAGAACAGCCTTGCGGGAATCCAATCCTTGAACGAGGCCATGCACAGAATGTGCTGAGTTCTTCCGTCCAGCATCTCTATCTTCATGACCACTTGGACTCGTGACATCAACATTATCCATGGTTACCATCTCACTGAACCTGGGAGGACACGATGACCAAACCTGGATACCTGCAACTCCATGCAACAGGCGAATTGCGCATCAGGGCAGCAAAAGCACTTGAGGCCTTGGAATCCTGCACCGTTTGTCCACGGTTGTGCCGAGTGGATCGGCTGAACAACGAGAACGGATTCTGTGAAACCGGACGCCTGGCCAAGGTGGCCAGCTACAGTCCTCACTTTGGAGAGGAAGAACCTCTGGTCGGGCAGGGCGGCTCGGGGACAATCTTTTTCGCCCAGTGCAATTTGGCCTGTGTCTTTTGCCAAAACTACGACATCAGCCATCAGGGTGCGGGGGCTCAGGAAGTCGACGCGGAGCAGCTGGCCGCGATCATGCTGGACTTGCAGGGCCAGGGGGTTCACAACATCAATTTCGTGACCCCTTCCCATGTGGTGCCCCAGATTCTGGAGGCACTGCTTTCAGCCGTGGAACAGGGACTGCATCTGCCTCTGGTCTACAACACCAGTGCCTACGACAGCCTGGAGACCCTGCAATGGCTTGACGGCGTCGTTGACATCTACATGCCGGATGCAAAATTTTTCTCATCGGATGCGAGCGGTGATTATTGCCGGACCGAAGATTATCCGGAACATGCCAGGGCTGCCCTGAAGGAGATGCACCGTCAGGTGGGCGACCTGGAACTGGACGAGCAGGGCATTGCCGTCCGGGGATTGCTGGTGCGTCACCTGGTCATGCCCGGTGAACTGGCCGGAACTCGGCAGTGGATGGAATTTCTGGCACGGGATATCTCTCCGAATACCTATGTGAACCTCATGGATCAGTACCGGCCCTGCGGCTTCGTCGATCAGTTTCCGGAACTGCAACGTTCCATCAGTCCTCAAGAATTTGCCGCTGCCCAGGAGGCGGCGAAGAAAGCGGGGATACATCGCCTGGATCAGCGCCACCAGCGATTTGCCGCAAGGCTTTTGGAAGCGCTTCTCCGCCAACAGTAAAAAAGGCCGGTGCGTAGATGCACCGGCCTTTTGTCTGGTATCTTGATATCAAGAAATCGAACAGTTCAGCAAATCATCCTTGTGGTCATAAACCCGCACTGGATTCCGGCTTTCGCCGGAATGACATGTTGGAGCAACCCGTTTCCACGTCAGTCATACCGGCTTAGGCCGGCATCCAGGTCTTTTTCTCAGACCTTGCTGAACAGTTTACAACGAATCAATCTTCCAATGTAGAAATGTCGCCGACATCCTGGCCAAGTTCCTCGGCCTTCAGCACCCGGCGCATGATCTTGCCGCTGCGGGTCTTGGGCAACGTGTCCCGGAACTCTATTGTCTTGACGATGGCCACAGGGCCCAGTTCGTTGCGGATGTGGACCTTGAGTTCCTTGACCATGTCATCGGATGCCTCAAAGCCTTCCCTGAGGGTCACGAACGCCTTGGCCACCTCGCCCTTGATCTTGTCCGGAATGCCGATGGCAGCCGCTTCGGCCACTGCCTTGTGGGCGACCAACGCACTTTCAAGTTCGGCGGAACCCAAACGGTGCCCGGCGATGTTCATCACGTCGTCGGAGCGACCCTGGATCCAAATGTAGCCGTCCTCGTCCTTGCGAGCCATGTCCCCGGCCAGGTAGACGCCGGGAATCTTCTCCCAGTAGGTCTTTTTGTACCGTTCAGGATCCTTGAACAGGGTTCGGACCATGGAAGGCCAGGGCTTGCGGATGATCAGCAGGCCGCCTTTGCCCGGCGGAACGGGATTGCCTTTTTCATCCACTACGTCGGCCTCAATGGCCGGCAACGGCTTGGTGCAGGAACCGGGCTTGAGAACGCTTACAGGAAGCGGGCTGACCATGATCGAGCCTGTTTCAGTCTGCCACCACGTATCCACCAGCGGGCATTCGGAGCGGCCGATATTCTTGTACATCCAGACCCATGCTTCGGGATTGATGGGCTCGCCCACTGATCCAAGGATGCGTAGCGAGGAAAGATCGTGTTTTTTGGGATACTGGGTTCCGAACCGCATCAGCATTCGGACAAGTGTGGGCGCGGTATAGAGGATCGTAATCCCGTATTTGGCGATCAAGTCCCAGACCCGGTCAGCCTGCGGGTAGAGAGGGTGCCCTTCAAAAATCACCGTCGTGGTTCCGGCGATCAGGGGGCCGTAAACCACATAACTGTGGCCGGTGATCCACCCGGCGTCTGCCGTGCACCAGAAGATGTCAGTGGGTTTGATGTCGAACACCCAGTTCAGGCTCCGATTGATGCCCACCTGATAACCGCCGTGGGTATGGACGATGCCCTTGGGCTTACCCGTGGTCCCGGAACTGTAAAGTAAAAAGAGCATGTCTTCGGAGTCCATGGATTCCGTGTGCGACTCGGAACTTTCAGCCCGAACCAGCTCTTCGTACCACAAATCCCGCGCCTCCTGCATTTCCACCTGTACATTGGCCCGGTGAACGACGACCACGGTTTCAACGCTGTCGCAATCAGGTCCCATCAAGGATTCATCGACAAGGGATTTCAGGTGTACGGCACGCCCGTTGCGATAAAAGCCGTCCGCCGTGACGATGACCTTGGGTTGCGCGTCCGAGATCCTGTCCCGCATGGCCTTGGCGGAAAATCCGGCGAAGACCATGGTGTGAATGGCGCCGACCTTGGCCGTCGCCAGCATGGCGATCACGGTTTCCGGCAAGGGAGGCATGTACAGCATGACCCGGTCGCCTTTTTGAACGCCGAGAGACCGCAAGGCATTGGCGAATTTGTTGACGGCCCTGTACAGTTCAAAATAGGTCATTTTCCGGGAGTCGCCCGCCTCACCTTCCCAGATGATGGCCAGCTTGTTCTTGTTTCCCGTCTTGATGTGCCGATCCAAAGCGTTATGCACGATGTTGCACTTGGCGCCGGTAAACCATTTGTAGAACGGCGCATCGCTCTCATCGAGGACTTTATCCCATTTTTTGAACCATTCCAGTTCTTTGGCTGCTTCTTCCCAATAGCCGAGGGGATCTTCCGCGGCCTGTCTGCGAGCATTCTCCAGGGTCTGGGGGTTGGCGTTGGCTTCGATGACCATCTGCGGCAACGGCCGAAAGACTCTATCTTCATGAAGCAATGTTTCCAGGGCGCCGTCTTGTGACATGATGTCTCCTCCTTGGCGGTGAGCGAAAAACGTCTGGGTTTTGTTTTCAGGAAGCACACTGACAATAGTACCGACCGCTGCTCACGGTCTGGGCACGATGTTGAACGCTATCCCGCCAGGGGATGCATTGAATCTCGGCGAAAGGGAGGGGGGGAAGGGTAAACGGCAACAGCCGGTGCGACGTTACAGTCCGAGAATTTGTTTCAGATCAGCGATCCGCCTGCGGCTGACCGGCAGTTCGATGCGTTTTTTGCCGGTGGTTCGGAGCATAAAATTGCTGCCTGGGAGGG
This sequence comes from Desulfonatronum parangueonense, assembly GCF_054656975.1. NCBI lineage: Bacteria > Pseudomonadati > Thermodesulfobacteriota > Desulfovibrionia > Desulfovibrionales > Desulfonatronaceae > Desulfonatronum > Desulfonatronum parangueonense. The sequence continues at coordinate 1,901,345 of NZ_BAAHXH010000003.1, read as the reverse complement.
AGGCGATTTCCGTGACCAGTTCGAGATTGACCAGGAACTTGCGATGGACCCGGAAAAAGCGATGCATCCGCAAGCGGTCCTCAAGATATTTCAGGCGGAAGGACGTGAGGTATTTATCCTGGTTGGTATGGACGAAACTGTAGTCCTCGTAGGCTTCCACAAAGACAATATGGCTGTATGGAATCAGAATCACCCGCCCTTCCAGGCTGATGGGCAGCTTTTCAATTTCAACCGGTCGGCTTTGGTTGTAGTCCCAGGCATTGCGTAACGCCTTGAGAAAGTTGTCCTCTTCCTCCTCGCCCAGGGCAAGCTGAACCGTCTCTTCGTCTCCTTCGGTCGTCCTCATGCTGCTTGGAAGGCCACCGGGTTCGGCAATATGGGTTTCGGGGGGGAATTGGCGCAGTCTTTTCAGGGTGCGTTTCATCCGCTCCAGGGAGCAGGGCCAGAGCAGGTAGTCCGTAGCCCCCAGTTCAAAGGCTTTAAAGGCATGTGTTTCGTCCGCGGCCAGAAAAATCATGGCCGGGCGATGCTTGCGTTGGCCGAGAATCTGAGCAAGTTCAAAGCCATTGACGCCTTCCGGCAAGTCCACGCCCAAAAATAAGGCATGGTATCCGACGCCGTCGAGCAGTTCGATGGCCTCATGAGCGGAGACAGCCTCGCCCAGTACCTGGATCCCGTCAATTTCACGCAACAGGTTACGCAGTTCATGACGCAACTGAGGATCCGGATGGATTAGCAAAACGCGTAAGTTCATATTTCACCACAGTGTTGGGATGAGGTACGTGATTGATGAATCCTTAGCGTATAAACAGGACAACTCGCAAGAACGAAAATCAAGGAAATCGTAGTTCGCATCGAATATCGGAACTGATCCAGGTTGCCTTGATTTGTGGTCTCGCATGTATTTGCCGTCTTCGTAACATCCGGCACCTATCCCGCTACGCCGAACAAGGAATATATAAATGTATAATCGCTCGAGGGATAGGTGCCGGATGAATGAATCCTGCCTCAGTCAGTCAGGCGAGGCTGACAATTCGAGACAATCCGGAACATTCCGTGGCTGATCATGAAAGTGCTGAGTGGTTACAAAAAAGTTGGTATTCGGGCAAAGGTTCGATGTCACGAAGCCGGCGCGGGGAGCGAGGCGTAAAACAAGAGGCCCCGAACCTCAACTGAGCTGTTGCGGCAAAACAGCCGCTTGATCAAGAAGTCGTGATTGGATCGGGGCCAGTCCATGTTCTGTTGGCGACGGATTCCAGTTGACGCAGCATGGAAAGATCCGCCGGATGATTGACGTTGAAAAAAGGAGTGGCCTCGGATCGAGGGTAGGGCAAGTGGTGGCGAAGGTGTTCCGGCAGGATGCGGTTGAGTTGAAACAGGCCGTCGACAAAAGCCTGCTCCAGCAGGGGCAGGGCTTGGGGTTCGTAAATGGCGACCAGTGCTTCGATGTACCCGGTATCCTCCTGCTGGAACGTGGTCATCAGCGCGGTGTCCGGTTTATCCCGCCAGCCATTGATCAGCCGGCGCAAGACATGATCATTCATGAGCGGAAGGTCGCAGGAAAGCACCATGCACGGTTGTTGCAGCAGTCGCAACATGGTCGCGATTCCGCCCGCGGGGCCATAACCCGCCACGCTGTCCGGGAAACTCGGTACATTCAGTCCGTGTTCTGCGAATGTTCTGCCCGCGATGTGGACGGCGGAGCAATGTCGCTTCAGGAGGTCCACTGTCCTGGAGAGCAGGTTTGATCCCGAAAAAACGATCTGGGCCTTGTCATGCCCCAGTCGGGTGCTTTTGCCCCCGGCCAGAACAATTCCGGCCGGCTTGCCAGGCTGGCTCATGAATTCACCTTACCGGGCACGCCGGACGTGCCGATGCATTTTATAGGATTGAGAGTTCATCCCGGGTAGATCAGAAACCAAAGGCCGAAACAGTGGGCCGGACATACCCCTTGGCCTGGGCCAGGACGTCCATGGGCAGGGATTCAAGGTCGTCCAGTACGGGTACGGCAATGCGATCCAGTGTTCGAAAATCCATTGTTTTCATGTACATTTTGCATTGGTCGCAGAGATCGACGCGGAATCCGGGTTCCTCGGTCGCTTCGAGGTAATGGAGTTTGTTGGGATCTTGTTCACCACAATAGATGCAGCCCAACCGGGCAACCCGATAACGGGTTTGGCAGAAGCAACAGTGCATCATGCGCATGCCTTCCCGGGTTTCCAGGGTGGAAATATAGGGCAGGCTGCCGCAGACAGGGCAATGTCCATGATTCCAGACGCCGGTCAGAGGACGAGTGTCTTGAATTTGCAGGGCAACAAGCTCCATGAATGGCGCAAGCGTGGTTTGGGTGAGGAAGAGAAGTAATTTTGGTGACTTTGGCGTCTTTTCGGCCCAAATGTTGAAGAAGTCCTGCTCTTCATCGAGGTAGGCCTGAAAAATGCGAGCGATTTCCAGTTCTTCGGAATCCAGAGCCTCCTTGACCCGGATGGCTCCCTCTCCGAGATCGGAGCCCACGGCCTGAACGTCTTCAAGAATGGATCGCATCAATGCGCTGGCGGATTCCAACGGAAAGGGAAAGGCTGCCCGTGGCAAGAGGCTTGCGCCTTGATTATGTCGATCATGGGAGGCCAGTTCGGGCAAGGGCGAGGCAGAGTTTTCGGCGAGCGTGCCATCTGTCAGCACCTGGAACTGCCTGGCTGAAACCTTTTCCAAAAGGTCAAGCAAAGCACTTGGATAGCTTCCTTTCTTACGTAAGGCAGCCATTTTCCGAGTGAAGTGTTGCTGGTCTTTCTCAAGGTTGCGCATATCTTCATACTCCTGGAGATATTGAATCCGTGATGGCGTTCGCCGCCAAAGGAGCAAGGACAAGTCAATGCCCCGGCTATATCATGATCTGTGCTCCGCGATCCATAATTGAACATTCCCGGACAATCAATCCGCCGGAGGAGAATATCGGTTGTCGTTGGTGAATTGCTGAGGTACATACTGTCGCAGATCGAAAAGCCTGAGACACGACGGACCGAGAACGAGCAGTTTCAAAAATATACTTTTGTTGAAAAAAAGGTGTTGACTTTTTCGGCAAGTGAAGGCAAATGTTCCCTTTGCCGAAAGCATAGCAGGCGCGTAGCTCAGGGGGAGAGCACTTGCTTGACACGCAAGGGGTCAGGAGTTCAAATCTCCTCGTGCCTACCACAAAGCATCCGAGCAGGGAGGCCCAGGCCTCCCTGCTTTGTTTGAAAGCCATACGATCATGTCTGATTTTCATCGCGTGCGGAAAAAATTATTGTTTTGGGACGCATGTTTTCAGGCAAGGAGCAGAGAGTGCAGATTGAGTTTGGGGAGCAAAGGGTGGAGGTCGAGGAGGGGGAAAGCTGCGGCCGGATCCTGTCCCGGACGTTAAGCAACAAGCGGTTGAAGTCCGCCGTTGGATGTCGTTGCGACTCAGGCGTCCTTGACGTTCATTCGCCTATTCGTTCCGATTCGGGGACCCGGTTTGATGTCGTGGACATGAACAGCCCCGAAGGCCTGTCCATTATTCGGCACAGTGCCGCGCATATCATGGCCGAAGCTGTTCAACGGCTCTTTCCTTCCGCAAAAGTGACCATCGGGCCGGATATTGAAAACGGCTTCTACTACGACTTCGATTTTGAACGTTCGTTCACTCCGCAGGACCTGGAAGCCATTGAAGCTGAAATGGCCAAAATCATCGCCCAGGACCAACCGTTTACCCGCCGCACAATCTCCAAGCAGGACGCCCGGAATCTCTTTGAGAGCATGGGAGAGGTCTACAAGTTGGAAATCCTTGACGCTCTGGAGGATGGAACCGTCTGCCTCTACGAGCACGGCGGATTCACCGATCTGTGTCGCGGTCCTCATGTGCCCTCCACCGGTTTTGTGAAGGCCGTGAAGCTGACATCCGTGGCCGGTGCCTACTGGCGGGGCGACGAAACCAAGCCGATGCTTCAGCGCATCTACGGGACGGCATTTGCCTCGGACAAGGATCTGAAGAAATACCTGCACCGGTTGGAAGAGGCCAAGAAACGCGACCATCGCAAGCTGGGCGTTCAGCTGGACCTTTTCAGCTTCTCGGACGAAGCCGGGCCGGGCATGCCGTTGTTTCACCCCAAGGGCGCCATGCTGCGCTTTCTCCTGGAGCACTTCGAGCGCAGGGAGCATCTGCGCCGCGGCTACCAGCTGGTCCAGGGGCCGCAAATGCTGCGCCGCGAATTATGGGAACGTTCCGGACACTACGACAATTATCGTGAGAACATGTATTTCACGGAAATTGACGAGCAGGCTTACGGCATCAAGCCCATGAACTGCCTTTCGCACATGCTCATCTACAAATCACAGATCCGCAGTTACCGCGATCTCCCAGTGCGCTTTTTCGAACTGGGGACAGTGCAGCGCCACGAAAAATCCGGCGTTCTCCATGGTTTGTTGCGTGTCCGCCAGTTTACCCAGGATGATGCCCATATTCTCTGCCGTCCCGACCAGCTCCAGGATGAAATCATCGCCATTTTGCAATTTGTCCGGGATGTGATGCATCTTTTCGGCTTCGAGTACGAGGTTGTTTTGAGCACCCGTCCCGAAAAATCCATCGGACTGGACGAAGACTGGGAACGGGCCACGACTGCCTTGACCAATGCCCTGCAGGCCCTGGGTCAGGAGTTTACCATCAATCCCGGCGACGGCGCATTTTATGGGCCGAAGATTGACATCAAGCTGAAGGATGCCCTAGATCGCCGCTGGCAGTGTTCCACCATCCAGTGCGACTTTACCTTGCCGGAACGGTTCGACCTTTTCTACACTGGGCAGGACGGCAACCGGCATCGTCCGGTGATGCTGCACCGTGTCATCCTTGGCGCCCTGGAAAGATTTCTCGGAATCCTCGTTGAGCATTACGCAGGCGCGTTCCCGGTCTGGCTCGCGCCGGTTCAGGCGCGAATTCTCACGGTCACCGACGCCCAGAACGAATGGGCGAAGACATCTTGCCGGCAATTATCTGCTGCTGGATACCGTGTGGAGACGGATCTGCGCAATGAAAAGCTCGGGTACAAAGTTCGAGAAGCTCAATTGCAGAAAATTCCCTTCATGTTCGTGATCGGCGAACGCGAAGCCCAGTCTGAGGCCCTGAATGTCCGGACCCGCACTGGAGAAAATTTGGGTGAAAAATCCTTGGACGACGTGATCGGCATGCTCCGACACGAATGTGTCGAACCTTTCAAACGCGGAGGAATGCCTTATTACCTCGGTTAAACGTACCCGCTGCAACAAGCAGATCAGGGCTCAAGAAGTGCGAGTCATTGGCGAAGACGGCAAGCAGGTGGGAATTTTGCCTCTGGCCGAGGCTCTTCAGTATGCGGAAAGTCAAGGCGTGGACTTGGTGGAAGTTTCTCCCGATGCGTCGCCACCTGTCTGCAGGGTCATGGATTTCGGCAAGTACAAGTACGAGTTGCAGAAAAAGCAGCAGGAAGGCCGAAAGAAGCAAACCTTGATTCAGCTCAAGGAAATCAAGTTCCGCCCCAAGACTGACGATCACGACTTCGAAACCAAGCTCAAGCACATTCGACGTTTCCTCGAAGCCGGCGATAAATGCAAAGTCACTGTGGCCTTCCGGGGTCGTGAGATGATGCACCGGGACAGAGGGGAAAGGGTTCTGAAACGTGTGCTGGAGATTTTGGGGGATGAAGTGAAGATCGATCAGCATCCATCCATGGAGGGACGCACCATGAACATGGTTTTGTCGTCCGTGGAAAAAAAGAAGCAGCCGTAGGCTTCGCGTCCGGCATTTCTTGAAGCATTATCTTTTCAGCGCTGACCGCTCTGCGCTCTGAATGTGTTCGCCGTTTTTTTCCGTGTCCGCGACGGGAATTGATGCGCAACAGAGATAAGTTTGGCAACTGCTCAGTAACTTCGGGCAACAGCCCCTGAATAGCGCATTTCACCGGTATGAATTCAGCAACACGCTAATTTTTCCAGTCATTCGGTGAAAGTCGGAATCAGGCCTTTATGGGGCTGTTCATTTGCCCGAATTTTTTGAGCAGTTGCAAAGTTTGTTTTTAACTAGCACGACTCAGGAGAATATGACATGACAAAGCTCAAAACACGAAAAGGCGCAGCGAAGCGGTTCAAGCTGACGGGTACCGGCAAGATCAAGCGTCGCCGCGCTGGAATGCGCCACATCCTGACCAAGAAAAGCGCGAAAGTGAAGCGTCAGCTGGGTCAGGACGCGATACTGGACAAATCCAACGAAAAAGCTGTCCGACGGATGATTCCCTTCGCCAAATAGATTCTTCAGCATCCTTGCCATGGATAACGGTGTGGGGTTGGCGATCGGGGGATCGTACTTCGACTTGCCGTTGCACGGTTTCCTAAACGTGAATCCAGTTTGATTTCCGGAAGCACTTTTCCGAGGCCGTAGTCGTCCAGGAAAATCCTTCGCAATACGATCTGTGTCCCCCCATCAAGATTTATAAATTATAATGAGCTATCAATGAGGAGGTTGTAACCATGCGTGTAAAACGCGGCTTGGCGGCTCACCGTCGGCACAAAAAATATTTGGACATGGCCAAAGGTTATCGGGGCGCCCGGAGCAGACTGTACCGTACCGCTCGGGTAACCGTAGAACGCGCTCTGGCGTACGCCTACCGGGATCGAAAGGTCCGCAAGCGCGAGTTCCGCTCGCTGTGGATCATGCGCATCAACGCCGGGGCACGGCTTCACGGCCTTTCCTACAGCAAGTTCATGCACGGCTTGTCCCTGGCGGGCATCGAACTGAACCGCAAGGTACTCGCTGACCTGGCTGTTCGGGAAAAAGAACATTTCGGGCAGTTGGCCGGAATTGCCAAAGCCAAACTGGCCTGATCATGTCCGCATCGAGCATGGAGCATTCCCAGGGGCAATCCCCCAACGCAGGATCCGGCCTTGCCGAACAATTGGATTCCCTGGTCCAGGCCCTGGAGCAGGGATTGGCCACAGCCCATACCGCTCCAGACGTCGAAAATATTCGCGTAGCCTATCTTGGCCGCAAGGGGCTCTTGGCCGGACTGATGTCCAGTCTGGCCAAGACTCCGCCGGAACAGAGGCCCTTGCTTGGTCAGAAAGCAAACCAGGTCAAAGCCATGCTCCAGGAACGGCTGGATGCCCGCTTGCGGGATCTGGAGCGAAACAGGGAACGGGAGCTTCTGGCCCGCTTTGATCCCTCCCTGCCCGGAAGAGCTCACTGGCTGGGCAGCCTGCATCCGGTAACACTGGTCACCGAAGAAATTTGCCAAGCCTTTGTTTCGCTTGGTTTCGATATCGTTGAAGGCCCGGAGCTGGAAACGGATTTCTACAATTTCGAGGCCCTGAATCTTCCGCCCGATCATCCGGCGCGGGACATGCAAGATACGTTTTATATCGGTGACACGACCCTTTTGCGAACGCATACTTCCCCGTTGCAGGTGCGGACCATGGAACGGATGAGCCCGCCTTTGGCGGCGATTGCTCCGGGTAAGGTCTACCGCCGCGACTCCGACCTGACTCACACGCCGATGTTTCACCAGATCGAGGGCTTTCTGGTGGATAAGGATGTGAGTATGGCCGATCTTCGTGGAACGCTGACAGCCTTTGTGCATCAGATTTTCGGCCAGGATGCGATTGTCCGGTTTCGGCCCAGCTTCTTCCCCTTTACCGAACCCAGCGCCGAGGTGGATGTTTCCTGCATGCTTTGCGGCGGACGCGGTGTTTGCGCCGGGCAGGCCTGCCGGGTCTGCAAGCAGACCGGCTGGCTGGAGATTCTCGGGTGTGGAATGATCGATCCGGCGGTGTTCACTGCCGTGGGATATGATCCTGAAGTCTATACCGGGTTTGCCTTCGGTCTTGGGGTGGAGCGCGTGGCCATGCTCAAATACGGGATCGGCGACCTGCGCATGTTCTTTGAGAACGATACCCGTTTCGTCTCCCAGTTCGGTTGACAACCCCCTTCACCATACTGGTGAAGCTTCTTTTTTCCGATCACGTCCCTCTCAGGTCTTTGGTTCATGCGTCGATCTCAGTTGAGCGGACAAGCCACCGACCTGCTACTCCTTGATTCGACTTCCTGACATCTTCCCTTTGCTTGAGGTTTCCCATGTTTTTAAGCCTGAACTGGTTGCGTGAATTCACTCCCTATGAAGGTACATCCGAGCAGTTGGCCGATCGGTTGACTATGCTTGGCCTGGAAGTGGAGGAAGTAACCCGTCCTTTTGCTCATCTTGCCAATGTTGTCGTGGGGCGGGTTCTGGATTGCGAGCGTCATCCCCAGTCGGATCGGCTCAACCTCTGCCGCGTCGACATCGGGCAGGTGAGGACGCTGCCCATAGTTTGCGGAGCATCCAATGTCGCCCAGGGGCAGCTGGTCGCCGTGGCAAAGCCCGGAGTCGCATTGCCGGACGGGAAGGTCATTGCCGAGACGGTGATCCGCGGCGAGCCGTCCCAGGGCATGATCTGTTCCGAGGTTGAACTCGGGCTTGGCGAAGAAAGCGACGGGATCATGGTTCTGGATGGACATTACAATCTCGGACACAGCCTGCTTCGCGTCCTTGACCTGAATGACGAAGTCCTGAACATTTCCATCACGCCCAACCGCGGCGATTGCCTGAGCGTCCTCGGATTGGCCCGGGAAGTGGCCGCGGAGTTCAATCTGCCCTTGAAGCTGCCTCGGCTGGACGTGATTGAGGAAGGGCCGGACTGTTCTGATGCCGTATCCATTGTCATTGATGAGCCGGAACTGTGTCCGCTGTACCAGGCCCGGATCATCGAGGGCATTCGGATTGCTCCCAGCCCGGCATGGCTGCAGCGGCGGCTGTTGTCCGTGGGACAGCGGCCCATCAATAATGTCGTGGATGTGACCAACTTCATTCTCATGGAGTGGGGTCAGCCCCTGCACGCTTTCGACCTGGCTCTGCTTTCCGGAAAAATGATCCGCGTGGGTCTTGCTCGGGAAGGCCAGAGCTTTGAAACGCTGGATGGACGAACCAGGACACTCTTGTCCTCTGACCTGCTCATTCATGACGCGGAAAAGGCCGTGGCTCTGGCCGGGGTCATGGGTGGAGCCAACTCCGAGGTCACGAAACAGACATCTTCCATCCTTCTGGAGTGCGCGGTCTTCAATCCCGTGAGCATCCGCAAGACGTCGCGTCGGCTTGGACTGTCCAGTGAATCATCCTATCGATTTGAGCGCGGCGTTGATCAACCCGGAGCCAAGCTGGCTCTGGACCGGGCCATGGCGTTGATTCAGGAAACAGCCGGCGGAACGGTCATGCGCGGCGTCGCCTGGAATCAACCCCGGCCCTGGTTGTCTCCCCTGATTTCCTTTCGCCCGGAGCGAGCCAGGAAACTTCTTGGACTGCCCCTTGAAGACGCCTTTTGTCGCGACACGCTGCAGGCTCTTGGCTGCAAGGTTGCCGCCGAGGATCAGAAGGAATGGCGGGTTACGCCTCCCGGCGCCCGTCGGGATCTGGAGCGGGAAGCGGACCTGATCGAAGAGGTTGGACGCTGTTACGGACTGGATCGCATCCCGGCGGTTCTGCCCAGGTTGTCCAAATCGCTGGATGCGTTGACAACGTTGGCCCCGGACACGGCTTTTCGGCGCCGGGTCAAGCACTGGGGACGCGGTCTTGGATTGACCGAAGTGATCAACTACAGCTTCGTCTCCACCCAGGAGTTGGCGCTGCTGGGGATTGCCGAGGACTCCCGGACCATTGCCTTGCGCAACCCTCTCTCCGAGGAACAGAACGTTCTCCGACCCATGCTGGCCCCTGGACTGCTGCAAAGCGTGCGGCACAACATGACCCAGGGCAATAATTCGCTGCGGATTTTTGAAACGTCCGTGGTTTTTCAGCCCGATCCAGGCTCGGAAACCGGAGCCAGGGAACCCTCCCGACTCGGTCTGGCCCTGACTGGACAACGGTATCCTGAAGGATGGCCGTGTCCGATCGAGTTCGTGGAGTTTGCTGATCTCAAGGGCATGGTGGAACATCTTTTGCGGCATTTGCAGCTTCCCGAAGCGGAATACCGTACTCTGCCCGAGCATTCCATCTGCCTGCCCTGCGCCGAGATCCGTCTGAACGGTGAGTCCTGCGGCTGGATCGGCAGGGTGAGAACGGAGATCGCCGAGCAGTGCCACGTTCGTCGGGAATTGTTCCTCGCGGAAATCGATCTGGATCTGCTGCAACGCTTTTGTGCACAATCCCGTCCATCCTTCAAGGCTCTCCCCGTCTTCCCACCGGTACGCCGGGATTTGACCGTGATCAGCGATCTGGACTTGACCTGCGCGAAGATCATCGAAGCCATTCAGACCGCCGGCATCGACCTGCTCCAGCATGTGATCCTGGTAGACCGCTTTCTGCCTGGCGTCCAGGTTGCCGACAGCCCGTCTTCAGCTGCGGATTTCGATACAGCAAACGAAGTCCGCCATACCTTGCGCCTGACTTACCGACATCCGGAGCGCAGCCTGACCAATGAAGAGGTCGACCAACTCCATCAGGGTCTCTGCTCTGTTCTGCAAGAGCAGTTGCCGATTCGTTTTTCCTGAACCGTTCCTGGGAGCATTACGCGTTTATGACACAATTCTGCTTTCCCATCGTTGTCCCAGGGCGTTGCCCTGGGATATAACATGTCGCCCCTTTGGGGCTGAAATCAAGCCCTGAAAGGACGAAACAGAATTTAATACCACCCCGCCCTTCGGGCACGGGGTCAAGAATTCCCCTCCTTTGGAGGGGTGGCAGGCGAAGCCTGACGGGGTGGTGCCGAAGAGAAGTACAAAAACGCTACATGTCCTTACTTTTCAACCTAAACCACCCCGCCCTTTGGGCACCCCTCCGAAGGAGGGGAATTTAAAACCACCCCGCCCTTCGGGCACCCCTCCGAAGGAGGGGAATTTAAAACCACCCCGTCCTTCGGGCACCCCTCCGAAGGAGGGGAATTTAAAACCACCCCGTCCTTCGGGCACCCCTCCGAAGGAGGGGAATTTAAAACCACCCCGTCCTTCGGGCACCCCTCCGAAGGAGGGGAATTTAAAACCACCCCGCCCTACGGGCACCCCTCCGAAGGAGGGGCAAATACAGCCCAGGGCAACGCCCTGGGACATCAATGAGTTAGTTATCCAGCCCTGGAGGGGCGATCTAAATGGGTGAAGCTCATCAAAAAATGCGTAATGCTCGCATCCCGATTTACAGAAACGCGTAATGCTCCCTCCGTTCCTCACTTCGAAATTTCCATTCTCAATTACCCGGCACCTCTGCATGAGTTACTTGATTCATGCAGAGGTGCCGGTTTTTTTGTCGCCAAGTTGCATCGCTTCCTGGCGGTAGCCAATGATTGGACTGGATGAACATTCTGCGAGGTTTCGCAACTGGCTCTTTCTTGCCTTTCCTGCTACGTAGATAGTGAAATCTTCGCCGCTGAACCTGTGCCGCACCATGCCAAGTCCCCAGTGCATAACCCAGATTCCCACGCATCCGAAGCTGTTGCGCATCGGCGAGGCCGCTCGCGTGCTTGGGCTGGAGCCGTATGTACTGCGTTTCTGGGAAGCAGAGTTTCCACAATTGAACCCTCTGCGAACGGTGAAAGGGCAGCGGCTTTATTCCCATGACGACATGGACATGTTGCGCAGAATCCAGATTCTGTTGCATGAAGAAGGGTTGACCATCGACGGCGCCCGCCGTCGCCTGGACGAAGGCGCGCAATTCCGTGAGTTGACTCAAGATATTATCAAGGAATTAAAAGGCATTCGAGAAATCGTCGCCGGTTCCTTGGAGCGTGGAAAAATATCGCCCGATGACCCCTCAAAGCGTTGATGCTCATTCTCTTCGGCAACCGGGCTTTCGCGATGGATGGCTTCGGTTGGCGATGCAAATTTCAGTTGATTCGAGAGACGTGGAGGACCATATGCGGGGCTTGTTATTACGCTGGTTGATGCTCACTCTGTCCGTTCTGGCCGCGGCCTATCTCATCGAGGGGATTCAAACCGCGGGATTCTGGTCGGCCTTTTTCACGGCCGCGGTACTGGGGGTTTTGAATGCCATCCTGAGGCCCATCCTGATCATCCTGACGCTGCCCATAACCATCATGACCATGGGCTTGTTCCTCCTGGTCATCAATGCCTTGCTGTTGATGATGGTCTCCGGCTTGGTGGGCACATTTTATGTCGCCAGCTTCGGATCGGCCCTGTTGGGTTCCTTGATCATCACGATAACGGGTTGGCTGCTCAACTCGTTCATCAGCGACCGCGGCCGGGTGGAATATGTTCAGATGCAGCGCAGGGGGCGGTGGCGAATGTGAAACGGCGACTACCCGGCACGTTTTGTTTTCAAAACAGGATTTCAGCCGCCTCGTTGCGTGAAGGGTATGTATTCATCTCATTGATAGATCTGGAGCAGACATGAATGATTATTTGGATTCCTTCTGGCAGAAGCGATTGAAAAAAGTCCAAGAGAGTCTGGAAGGCAATAACTTTGACGTCTACCAAGCCAAGAACATGGAGCAGGCCAAAGATATTGTCCTGAACACCGTCCTTGCTGCCGTCAAGCCCGTCCTTGTAGCCTGGGGCGGGTCCGTGACCCTCTACGATTCCGGGATTTTGGACGGCCTGAAGCAGCGCAAGGGTCTGAAGATGCTGGATCCCACAGACCCGTCCATCAGCAAGGAGGAAAAGCTGGAGCGGCGGCGTCAAGCCCTGCTGAGCGACCTCTATCTCACGGGCACCAATGCTCTGACGGAAAGCGGGCAGCTGATCAACCTGGACATGTACGGCAACCGGGTGGCGGCCCTGGCGTTCGGTCCGCGTCATGTGGTCGTCCTTGTGGGGCGCAACAAGTTGTGCGTCGATGTCGAGGAGGCCATGCTCCGGGTGAAGGGCTATGTTGCTCCGGCCAACGCCACGCGACTCAAGATGAAAACTCCGTGCGTGAAGACCGCGTTTTGTGAAGACTGCAAAAGTCCGGAACGGATCTGTAATGTCTGGACGATCACGGAAAAATCCTTTCCCAAAGGTCGGATCAAGGTGATCTTGATTAATGAGGATCTGGGACTATAGCCAGAGCATTATGACAGTGCCTGGGGGGAAAATAGTGCCGGTTATCGCCCCTGTTGCATGCAGCCCAAGTGCCGTCCTGGATAATTACTCAGCTCATCCGAGTAATGCCGGGCTGGATACCCACCTTCGCAGGCATGACCGGCCCGGAGACGGCATACAAAGTCATTCCCGCGAAGGCGGGAATCCAGGTCATGCTTGCCACAAGTTTGTGCTTAGCTAACCTCTTCCCGCTCTGGAACCGGGTAGTTATTCTTGGTATTTTATGGGGTGGTAAGAAACGGCAGTGGATAATGTCGTAAATCTGAAGATTTTCTTTTACGGCATGGCCTGCTTCCGTTTTCTTGCCAATTCCGCCAGGTCGGCCTCCCATTCTTCGGGAGGGCAGTGGCCCTGCTCTAGGAGTTCGAAAAAATCCCCAGGTTCGAGTTGCAGATCCGGTCGTTCCGGGTGATGTTGACGAAGACATTTCACCGCCTGGTTGGCTTCAGCCATGCCGTTCGCCGTGAAACAATCAATGGGTATGGATTTGGATCCGCTGCCGCACTTGCGCAAAAGATAGCGTTTTTCCATGGAGTCCCCCATTTCGATAAGACAAGGTCGGGAGGCGAAGTCCATTCGCTTAAAGGTGCTTTCCCATCATTCAAGGGAGGGTACCGATCTGGCAGCAACCTCGACCATCAAACGTGATCATTCAGTTCGCTTCGTATCTTGACGGATAAATCATCCCCGCAAGCACGGGAGACTGTCAAGAAGAATAGTGCGCCGGCGGTTTCTCTTTTGGTATTCAAGGCATCATTGGAGCGCTGATCGATGGAAAGCCACCCGGAGAAACCTGGTTGATCAGTTCCCTGTTTTCTCTGTTTCTTACTTCCGAATGTGGTCCTCGCCCTTTGTTTTGGCCAACCGCTGTTCCAGGGCCTTGACGAGCAGGGGCCAGACAAGGGTCGCGTCGCTGGGAACTTCGGCGAAACGACCGCCGTCTTTTGGAGAAATAAACTTGCCCCAGGAAATGCCCTCCTGATAGGAGCACCCGCTCAAGCCGCCCCAATGCTCCGGTTCCGGACATATTCGCACTCCGTATTGGAAGCGGCGGGCTGTTGTTTTCATGGTGTCGATGCGCTGGCTAAGTATCTCCAGAAACGGACCTACCTGCTGGGCCCAGTTGCGGGGCACGCCGCCGCCGATGGTGAAGATGCCGATCCGCTTGGCGCCCAATATTCGCTTCGTGTAACTGAAGAGATCCAGGAAGGGATTGAACTGGAACGGCAGTTGCGCCGGATCGTCAATGGTCAATGATTGCCACTCAGGGTTCTTGCGCAACATGTGGGATGCGATGTCCAGGGCCAATTCCGAATCCGTGAAGGCCGGGATGTAGACCGGCACTTTCATGGCGTAGGCGCTTTTCAGAATGCCCGATCCTTCATAGTTCTCCGTCAGGTGTCGACCGATGGCCCGGCAAACGCTTTCCGAAGACAGATGTTCCACATCTGAAATTTCATCCATCACCCTGGAAATGATCCGTTCAGCCTGCATGAAGTTCGTTTCAGGTTCCAAGGTGTCGTACACCCGGTTGTAGCCTTTTTCAAAGAGCCTTCTGTCGCACATCCCTTCAGGTTCGTACTTGTAGTGCTTCAGGCCGATGGATTCAATGAAGCCGTGCGCCATGAGCGCTCCGGTGGAAATGACTATGTCCAGCCACTTGTTGTCGATCATCTTGCACAAGACCTTGCTCATCTTGGCCACGGTCATCGCCCCGGAAAAAGTGCCCACGACAAGGCATTCCGGATCATTGACCATAGCCTCCAACACATCCAGGGCCTCGCCCAGATTTCTGCCCCCGAACGCAGTCCGGGACATGGCCGTGAGCAGTTCATCAAAGTCCTGAACCGTCTCAAGATCCAGGCATTTCAGTGGCGTCAATCCGTCATCTTCCGCGCAGTGCAGGTGGGTGATACGTCGAATATTCATGTCGTCTAGGGGATCTCCAAAAAAGATTGCAAAGTGGCAAAAAGTTCACTCATTTATTGGAATCAATGGCTGGAAGGGATGGATTGTAGGGTATTGAAAAGGTCGGTCAAACAATACTTCGCAATATTCGCGGGGCCACGCTGCGGCGTAAGATATTGCGCCTGCGCGGGAAAGGCCAGTCCTGCCATTTGCGTCCGCTCCAATCATCCAGCAAAAGCGGATCTTCGGGTTTATTTATGGCTGGATGACTGAGGAGGTATCTATTCAGCAAATCCACGAAAAAGATCTGGATACCGGCATTCGCCGGTATGACTGATGTAGATACAGCTTGCTTCGATAAGTCACTCTGGCGAAAGCCGGAATCCAGTGCAGGTGAATGACCATCCCCCGGATGAGCTGAATAGTTACCTGAGGAGTTGAAAACGAAAGGCTCCGATGATCCTTGAAATTATGTTGCCATCCGCGCATGCCGCCGCGGCGAAGTTGCAGGGAACCCGCCGAGATCAAGGAGACGGTCCAACATCATTCCGGCATGAGGTGCAAGGTGAAGTTAACGCCTTGCCTGGGCGGTGCAAAAAAAAACAGGCCGGGGAGCTTTCCCCGGCCTGAGGAAAGGCGGATGAAGTGAAGATTAGGGCAGAAAAACCGCTGCGGAAACCGTGGTCGTCCAGACCCCGGCCACGCCTGTGGTCACGCAGGGCGCTGAAGCGGAATCGATGATTTTTCCACTCATCAGGTAGATTTGCCGCCGTTCATCATAGGCCGTCTCAGGGTTGAAATCCACGCCCTGAGTGGTGGCCAGCATGGTCGATGCCAGATCTTCGGCAAAGTCGCCCAGTTCCTGCTCGTCGGCGCCGAATGCCGTGTGCTCGGAAATATAACCGTAATGTTCCTTGCTCGCCGGAAAGGCCATGCCCACGGCCGAACCGACCAGGCGACCTTTTTCATTGGTGGCGTTGCGCGCCATAACGCAGAAGGTGATCTGGCCGGGGTTGAGTTGTTTAACGCCTTCCTCCACCGTGACCATCTTGCAGTTCGGTGGAAAAATGCTGGATACGTACACCAGGTTCAGCTTCTCGATTCCCGCGTCGCGCAGGGCAAGCTCAAAAGACTGGAGCTTGTTTTTGTGTCGGCCGATGCCCTTGGTGAAAAATGCTTGCCGTGGAACAAAATTAATCATGATTCGATCCTCCTGAACAATTATTACCACTTCCCATGGAAGTGAGAAGCCTCATAAAGATTTTTTCGCTCGAAGGAAAGGGTTTTCAATCCCCAATCCCTGAAGCTGTGATTTGATGTGATTCGCATCTGTTTGTGCGCCGCGCACCGTCACCAGGACTCGATACCATTGCCGGCCCTCGACTGTCCCGGCTTCAACGGTTGCCGGGATACCCGCGGAGGAAATGCGTTGCTGCAGGGAGCGGGCCTGGCCGTCGTTTTGAAATGAAGCCACCTGAAAGACAAACTCGTATTGCGGCCCCAAAGATGGGACCGGAGCGGGAGTCGGTTCCGCCGGGGGGGCTTGAACCAGGGGTTGCGGTTGTTCTATCCGTGTTGCGGGTTGCTGTTGAATGTGTTGCTGGGCCTGTGGTCTTGCCGGCGGTTCGTTTCTCGGTGGAGCTGTTGGAGCAGGCTGGCTGGCCCGTTCCTGCAAGGTTTCAAAGAAGCGCAGCTCCTCCGGCTGCAGGACGGTTCTCGGGGGAGCTGAAGTAATTGCCGAAGTCTGGGGTGTTATGATGCGGCCAATTTCCGGAATGACGGACTCGGGATTGTATCCCCTTCCCACCAGGATGCCCAGAATGAAGGCCCAGGCCATGATCAGGATGCCCACCATTCCGGCCCCGATCATCCCGAATGGTCCAAGTTCAAATTTCCAGCGTTTCTTGGACTTCGAGGAAGATGTGGATTTTGAGGTATTCTGTGCCATTGCCGCAATGTTCGAAGATGAAGGTCTGTCTTTTGAGATGTTTGAAAAAGGAAGACGGAACCAGTTACATTTTTTGCGGAGCGGAGACGCCCAACAAGCCCAAGCCGTTGCGAAGCACCTGCGCCACGGCGCGGCACAGCGCCAACCGGGCCAGGACCAGGTCGGACGATCCTGCTGCCAGGACCGGATGAGTAGTGTAGTAGCGGTGCAGCTTGCCGGCCAGGTCCATAAGATAATGGCTCAGATGGTGTGGACTGAGGGTGCCGGCTGCACAGACCAGCACGTCGCCGAACTGGTCCAGGGATTTCAGCATCTGCAGATCGACTTCGGTATCCAACGAGGCCAGGACGTCCAGGCTCGGCGTGTTCACGGAAATGCCGGCATCCAGAGCCTTGGACAGCAGGGAGTGAATCCGGGCATGGGCATATTGAACATAATAGACGGGATTGTCCATGGTTTGGCGCTTGACCAGCTCAAGGTCAAAATCCAGATGGCTGTCGCTTTTGCGGCTTAAAAAGATGAACCGGGCCGCATCCGGGCCCACTTCCGCGCAGACGTCGGCCAGGGTTTCAAATTTTCCGGCCCGGGTGGACATGGCAATCTGCTCGCCGGCCCGCAACAGGTTCACGAGCTGAACCAGGATGACCTGCAAGTCGTCGGGGGTGCGGCCCAGGGCCTGCACCGCGGCCTTCATTCGGCCCACATACCCGTGATGGTCCGCGCCCCAGATGTCTACAACCAAATCGAACCCGCGTTGGTATTTGTCGGCATGGTAGGCAATGTCCGAGGCCAGGTATGTCAGGGAACCGTCGGACTTGCGCAGAACCCTGTCCTTGTCGTCGCCGTAGCGGGTGCTGGCGAACCAGAGCGCTCCGTCCTGCTCATAGGCAAGCCCTGCCGTCTGCAGGCGCCGCAAAGTGTTCTCCACGGCGCCTTCCCGGATCAGTCGGGATTCGGAAAACCAGACCTGATGCTCTACCCGGAAGTGAAGCAGGTCCTGCTTGATGCCGGCCATTATGCCGGCAACGGCAAAGTCGCGGGCAACGTCCAGGGCTTCGTTCTCCGGCAGTTCCGCGATGGAATGCCCGTCCCTGTCCAGGAGCTCCTGGGCCAGATCACGGATGTATTCACCCTGGTAGCCGTCCTCGGGCAGGGCGGCCTCCCGACCGCAGAGTTCCAGGTAACGGGCCAGGACCGATGCACCCAGGAGGCGCATCTGGCGGCCTGCGTCATTGAGGTAGTATTCCGTGGTGACGTCGTAACCCATGAACCGCAGAATACGCGCCAGGCTGTCGCCCAGCGCCGCCCCACGGCCATGTCCGATATGCAAGGGCCCGGTAGGGTTCGCGGATACGTATTCCACCTGAACCTTGCGCCGGTCGCCGACATCCGCTGCGCCGTACCGGTCGCCCAGGGCCAGGATGTCCAGAACGCCCTGCTGCCAAAAGGAGGGCGCGAGGGTGAAGTTCAAGAAACCCGGGCCGGCTGTTTCCACCTTGGCCAGTTGGTCGTCCTTGTTTTGCAGCCTCTGGGCAATGTCCTCGGCGATCTGCCGGGGATTTCTGCCCGCCTTTTTGGACAGGGTGAAGGCCATGTTCGTGGCCAGATCGCCGAAGCGCTTGTCCTTGGGCGGTTCCAGGGTTGAACCGGCGCTCCAGTCCAGGTTGTGTTCCGCCAAAAAGGGCTGCAGGAGTTCCCGCAGATAAGTTTTTGCGCGCATGGATGGTTCTCGTGATTGTCTTCAGCGGTTCATTCGGAGGATGATGGAAGCGTATCGAGTTGTTCCAGAGCCGCGATACTCTTGCTGTCCCAGGAGTCCGTCTTGTCGGCCAGAATGGCGCCGATCAGCCTTGTCAACACACCCTTGGGGCCCAGTTCAACCCAGTTTCGCGCGCCGTCCTGCCACTGGGCCAATACGCACTGGGTCCAGAGCACGGAGGATGTCATCTGTTCGGCGATCAGGGCCTGAATGCGGGACGGGTCGGATTCAGGTCGTGCCGTGACGTTGAAATAGAGAGGAATACGGGGCGAGCGCCAATCCATCTTCTTGAGCACGCCTGCAAATTCACGGGCGGGTTCGGCCATCAGGGAACTGTGGAATGCTCCGCTCACAGCCAGGGGCACGGCGCGGCCTTTGCGCTCCTTGACCAGGGACGTCGCCCGCTCAACAAGTTCGGTGGTTCCGCTGATCACGAACTGCCCCGGCGAGTTGTCGTTGGCAATGCGCAGTTCCTGCCCGCTTTCGCCGCGTGCGGCGACAATGATTTCCTGGACCACGTCCCTGGGCAGCTTGAGCACCGCGGCCATCTTGCCTCCTTGACCGCCCTGAGCCGAACCTGCTTCGTCCATCAACCGTCCCCGCAAGGCCGTTAATTCCAGGACTTTTGGAATCTCTAAAATGCGAGCCGCGGCCAGCGCGGCAAACTCACCCAGACTGTGACCGGCCAGACAATCTGGCCGCAGCCGCTGGTGGCTCACAATCCAGAGGCCCAGAGTGGTCGCGGTCATGGCCGGTTGCAAATAAAGCGTCCTGGCCATGTCCTGATCCGTTCCATCCCAGTAGATTTCCCGCAATGGCGCATCGGCGGCCTTTTCAGCCTGTTTCCACAGATCCATGGCTTCAGCAAAGCGTTCCGCCACGTCGCGGCCCATGCCCTTTTCCTGTGAGCCCTGGCCGGGGAAAACGACAACCGTTTTGACTTCCGGAGTATTCATAAATTATTCCTGATGGTGTTCGAGGTGCAGCCTGATCGTATACACTTGGCGGGTATTCAATCTTTATACATAATCGCTGGGTAGTTGACGATTTAAGTCCGATTCTGGTTTTTTTCGATTTCGATTTCGATTTCGATTTCGATTTCGATTTCGATTTGATGATCAATATGCTTCGGTTTGTTCAGGGCTTGCAACTATATAATAATTCAGCCAAGGACAGTCATATGGCCGCACAAATTTCCATCGCAACTCCGACTCCGACACAGATTGCCGACGCAGCCGCGTCCTTGGGCCGGGTCCTGAATGGGGAGCAAGTACTGGGATTGAACCGATACCTGGAACTGCTGCTCATCTGGAATCAGCGGATGAACCTGGTGGGGCCTCACGATTGGCATACCATCCTTGCTGACCTGATAGCGGACAGCTGGCATCTGGCAGATTTTCTGGAGGCGTTGAATCTGCCGCACGCGCCCTGCACCGTTGATCTGGGCGCTGGTGCGGGTTTGCCCGGTCTGCCGCTTCGCCTCTTCTGGCCGCAAGGCATGTATCATCTCGTGGAAATTCGACGCAAGAGGACGGCTTTTCTGTTGCAGGCTCTGGGATCGATGAAGCTGAAACAGACCTTTGTGCGGCCGCAACGCGCCGAACAGGCCTTGCCGGCATTGGCTCCGGTGGATCTCTGTCTGAGCAGGGCGTTTCTGCCCTGGCCGGAGCTGCTCGTGCTGGTCAAACCCTGGTTGGCTAATCGCGCTTTCGTGGTAATCATGTCCAACGAACCCGTGCCGGACACATTGCCGCCGGCTTGGGTTGCCACCGGATCCCACTGCTATCGTGTGGGTGAAAAAAACCGCTATTTCTGGTCCTTGGCTCCGGCCAGCATTTCCAGGTAGGAGCTTTTGAAAATGATTTCCGTGGCCGTCTTGTCTGCTGCTTCACCCAGTTCCATCAGCTTCTCAAGAAAATCCAGGATCAGATAACGGTCATTTTCACAACCATCCTCAAAGTCCTTCGCAATCTGGCCGCTGGTGAGCATATTTTCAATTTCCCGCAAAGTGTCCATGGGAAGCATATCTGTTCACCTCGTACTGGTGGTGTGCAAAAACAGATATAATGGCAGGAAAAGTTTTTTTCGTAAAGCTGCTTTTCAAGTTGGTTCAGGGCAGATTTGTTCTTCCGGCTGGTTTACCCTGTTTTGGCCGGATCGAAACTCCCTTGCCGCCCTCGCAACATCAAGTCATTGCGCTGTAATGACAAGAGACTGTCAAATCATGAGTCCACCATGTTTCAAATTGTCACCGCCCTGACGCCGATATTTCTGCTCATCTTCATGGGGTGGGGGTTCAGAAGATTGGATTTTCCGGGCGAAGCCTTCTGGCCCATGGCCGGTCGGATCACCTATTATGTTTTCTTCCCGGCATTGCTCTTCTCCAGCCTGTACTCAGCCAGCTTCGATGAGATGCATTTCGGATATGCGGCCCTGACGATCACTTTGTCCATGATTCTGGTCAGCACCTTGATGCTGGCGCTTCGCAGATATCTGAAGCTGACAGCAGCCTCCTACTCGTCGTTTTTTCAGGGGGGGCTGCGTCCGAACACCTATGTCGGCATTTCCGCGGCCTATGTCCTCTACGGCAGCCAGGGGCTTGTCCTGGCTGCTCTGGTCATTGCCGTAATGATTCCGCTTTCCAACCTGATCAGTGTGGCCGTGGTCTCGCTGGTCAACGCCAACGAGCCGGACGATCGGCTGCAAACCATCAAGACATTGCTTCACAACCCCATGATAACGGCCTGCTTCCTGGGCATTGTCGCCAATCTGTCCGGTATTTCTCTTGGGTTCGGCGCAAAGGAGTTGATTACGGTACTTAGTCAGGCTTCGATGCCGCTTGGCTTGCTGTCCGTGGGAGCAGGATTGCGAATCGGCGGCCTTGTGGGCGACAGTCGGGTCATTGCTCTGGCATCGGCGATCAAACTGCTTCTGCTTCCGCTTTCCGCCGCGGGGTTGGCCATGGCTTTTGGTCTGGAGCATGAAAATGCGGTGGTCGTTGTGATATTCACCGCCCTGCCTTGCGGACCGGCGGCATATGTACTGGCCCGCCAACTCGGCGGCGACACCTTGCTGATGGCGGAAATCATCACGATTCAAACTCTGGCCGCATTTCTGACCATGCCTCTGATGCTCGGGATCTTGTGACAATCGGTTGATACGGGTTTTGGGTATTTGCGAATAAATGTTCAAGTCAGCCATATTGGTATGGCTCGTCAATGTGACGTGAGAGATCCATTCCATGAAGCTTCGGCGCATCTCCCCGCTGTTTCGATCGCGACATTCCCAAGCAAATTATGAAACGACGGTTCGCGGGCCGGATGGACATGCACATGGACCCGATGGCCGGCGTTTTCCAGGGCGTCGGCAAAGGCCTGTTGAAAGGCAAATGGCGTGATCCTGTCCTCGGGATTGCCGAGGATTATGATCAGGCGATGCGGATCATGGGCTACGTGTTGAACATGGTCCAATGGATCGTAGGGATCGGCCAGCCCCGTTGTATCCAGGCCGGGACGCGGAGATCGACCTTCGTTACGGCGGAGCAGGGCGGCACGGGCGAGCAGGGAGAATGCTCCGGAACTGAGGACCGCGCAGCGAACATCGGTCCGGCCCATGGTAAGCAGAGCCGCGGCCGCCGTGGCTCCGCCGCTGTGTCCCAAAAGGACGAAGCTCTCGATGCCGTAGCGATCCTTGATCCGGTCCAAGGCCGCGTTCAAGGAAATGTACTCCTCGGGCTGGCGCCTCTGACGATGATCGCCTGAGGAACCATAGGTTCCGGGACGTGCGACAACCACAACCGGAACACCGGCTCTGCGCGATTGTCTTGCCGCGTATCCTTCCTGGGATTGCCGGGTATTGTTGCGGATCTGGTCCAAAGGTTGGCGCATGACTCTGTCCCGGTCGCCGTAAAATTGGGCAATAACCAAGGGGGCATTTCGGATTTCATCGCCGGGAAAGTAGCGGATGCATTCCTGGCCCTGTTCGTGTTCCACCCAGGCATAAGTCGAAACGTCGGGACAGCGGCTTTGATCCGCCGGGGTGTTCCATGACAGCCAGGTCTGAGCATCTTCGGCAAGGATCGGTTTGTGGCCCAAGAACAAAATAGAAAGGGCCAGCAGAATCGCCGGAAAGCAAGTCGACCTTTTAAGGAAAATAAATCTGTTCATTGATATTCCCATTGTGCTGATTTCAAAGAACCGAGTAGTCAATCAATATTTCTTCGCCTGTGTGGATTTTTGTGTTGGAATAGTAGCCATCCTTGCGCTTTACGGCGTTGGGTGAATCGGAATGGTTGAGAAACCAGACCAAATGCATTTGCGAAAATTTTCGAGGACAACGTAACAAACCGTGTTTTTTTTCGATACAGTACATCCGAAGTCCTTCGGGTATTTTTTCTTTTCTGGTCGTCATTCCGACAGGTGTTGCTCGCGGTTTCAATGCCAGAAAGGTATTTGGTTCGATGTCATGAAGAGCGAAAACGCCGATTCCCGCATTTGGAATCGGCGAAGGCTGCAGCCGAAAAGAAAAATCGTTTGTTTCACGAGTCGGAAAATAAAATTCCACCAAGGCACCGGCCACGTCTCTGGGGTGTCCTGATGCCGGAAAGTGGTGCAGATCCAAATCCGGATTGGTGTTGACCTCGATGATGGTCCAGGATTGACCGTAGGGAGGGGCGGAGATGTTTTGGGCGATCAGGTCGATGCCGACATGGGGCGGGTCAAAAACGGCCATGCGGGTCTGTACGGCAATGGAGGCAAAGTGGGGGTGGACGTGATCCGTCATGTCCAGGCTTGTTCCGCCGACGCCGATATTGGCCACCGTGTCCAGCCGCAGCTCGCGCCCGGCTTCCAGCACGGATCCTTCCTCCAGCCCCTGTTCGTGGAGTTGCCGGAGCACCGAAGGGCCAAGGACAATGGGACAGTGAGCCAGGCAGGGATCCTGCTCGCGCTGGAGGTTTTGGGCAATGACCAGTTCTTGGATGGTGTACACGCCGTCCCCGGTGACTCGGGCTGGAAGGATCTCCGCCGCGGCCGCCAGACTGTTGCCGATGACAAAGAGTCGGTACAAGCTGCCCGATGCGTATTCCTCCACCATAACTGATTGGGTTCCGGTCTGAATCGCCAGATCCCAGGCCTGGTTGAAGTGTTTCCTCTGCCTCACGTCAGCAGTCACGCCCCGGCCCCAGGAGCCTGAGAGGGGCTTGATCACGGCCGGAACTCCCAAAGCCTGCAAATAGTTCCAGGCCTCGCCCTGCTGATCCGCACTGAATGCTTGCCAAGTCGGAGTGGGCAGGCCTGCAGCGTGGAGCAATTGCTTTGTCCATTCCTTGCTGCTGTTGGTGGCTCTCCGAGCCACGACCCGGGTGCCTGGAGACATAGTCTTGTAAAACAGGATTTGGTCGTCGTTACGAGTGATGCGCGTAAGCCTGGTGGACAGTTGCTCGGCCTCCATGTGACGCGAGCGGGCGGCCTGGCGCAAAAGCTGTCCTGCCAGACGGGTGTCCAGAGCGAAAACAGCATCCGGAGGTGGTACAAACAAGGGGGCGGGGCGGATGTCCGGCGGCTGATTCAGCCTCGGTTGCTGCCGGGCAAGGCTCGAGGCGTAGTCCAGCAGTGCATCGGACAGGTCCACGGCCGGACCGGACGTTGGGCAGGCCAGGTCGGCAATGGCCGGTTTGGCGTCGATGTCCAGGACCATCACGGTCTGGTCGGCAACGTTTCGGACGGGATCATCGCAAATCAGGGAAACGCAGCCCAGGTGCAGCCCGGGAAAGCTCCGCACGATCTGTTCCGCCAGCTCCAGAAGCGAGACATGAATGGTGTCGGCAAGGGCAATGGTGTCGCTGCCGTTGGTAATGCCGGCCACGTTGGAAAGCAGAATCGACGCTCCCGGTTCGGGAACGACATTCAAGGCCGGTCCGGCCAACTCAAGGGCATCCAGTCGCTTTGCCGGCCACTGACCCAGCCAGGGGTTGGCGGCCCGGTTGATCCCGCGCTTCTTGATCAGGGCTGCCACGGTATCACGGCCATTGCCGGTGATGGACGCCGGCAAGCACTCCAAGGCCCCCACAGCCTGACCGCCCAGAACCATGATGCGGATATTGCGTCCTGTAACCGAAGCTTCCAGAATGACCCGCCGGCTGTATCGACGGGCCAGCTTCCAGGCGCTGGTCAAGGCTTCCAGGGATGAAACAGCCGGGGTTACGCCCCGACCTTTGGAACTGACAGCGGGTTTGACGCATACGGGTCGGGCCTGACCGGTTTTGCCCGCAGGGTCGTTTTGGAAGCTTAGAAAAAAGCGCCGGGCTGCTTTCTGACTGACAAAGACCGCGCCTTCCGGAACGGGAAATCCGTCGACGGCAAGCAGTTCCTTGGTGTCGTGCTTGTCCGCGGCGATGGCCGAGGCCAGGATGGAGTGATCCGGTGAATTGCGTCGAAAAACCACTCCCCGGTCGTTATGAAATATTTCGAAGTACCCGGCGGGGTGTTGGATAATCTTCAGGTTGCGACGAGCCGCGGCCTGGAGCAGCAGGTTTTCTGTAAAGGAGAGAGCGGGGTGCGGTGCGTCTTGCCCTTCCTGCTTCCTGCTCTTCGTTTCCGCTGGAGAGGGGAGTGGCAGTGAGGAGATTTCTGCCTTACTGTTTCTGCTCCGCCCCGCTCCGCCTTTCTCCAGCATGCCGGCGATATTGCCGAAATCCGACTCCCGGCGCGATCCTTTGATCAAGATGACGTCTCCGGCCCGGGCCAGGTCGTGGAGGTGACGAACCGCTTCTTCCGCAACGTCACAGTGCGGCCCCAGCAGCTCGGGCGGCAGCTTCGACCTAAGGAAGCGCATTTCCGGGCCATGGGTGATCACCAGTTCGACCCCGGTTTCCAGCAGGGGGTGAGCCAGGTCTTCATGCAGGGTCTGGGCCTGCTCGCCAAGGTGGACGATGCGGCCCAGCACGGCGACTTTGCGGCCCTGCTCAGGTTTCGGATGCTCCGCCAAAACCTGGAAGGCGTTGCGCATGGAAGTGACCGTGGCGTTGTAGCTGTCGTCGATGATGTTTACCGGCCCATTGCCCAATATGATCGTGTGGTACCGAAGACAGCCCTCGCTGGGCGTGAAGCCCTCCAGAGCCTCGGCCGCGGCCGAGATGTCCTTGCCCATGGCCAAAATCACGGCCAGGGCTGCCGCGGCATTGCGAACCATGCCCGGACTGGGCAGGGACAGGGTGAAGCTGATTTGGCCTTGGGGGGTGTCCAGGGTGATTCGACTTTGCGCAGGAGGGCCCGTGGTGCTGATTCCAATTTCACGGATCCGGATCTGGGCATCGCTGCTTTTGCCGTAAATAAGGATCTGCTTGGCGTGTTGAGCGGCTTTGTACCGGATCTCATCGAAGTAGGGAAAATGATCGCCGATCACGGCCACAGCCGGGCCGGTCAGACCGTCAAAAATTCGGGATTTCCAGTGGGCCGTGTCCGCAACCGAGGACACCAGCAGGTCGGCCTGGGAAATGCCGATTTCCGTAATCACCGAGATGGTCGGACGAATCAGGCGGGTGACCGGGCCGCGCTTCATCCACAGGGCGCTTTGAGCCACCTCGACGACGGCGGCGTCGTGCTCCGGATGAAGGTTGGCCAGAATGGCCAAGGCGTCAATGCGGGTGTTGTAGTTGCCCTGGGTGGCCAGAACGGGCCCTTCAGGGCCCGGGCGATCTGAAATCGTGGTCAGCATATGCCGAAGCATGGCCACGGTGGTGGATTTGCCCGCTGTTCCCGTAATCGCCACAAGAGGCCCCGAGTAGCGTTGCCGGGCTGCCAAGCCCAGTTCCATCAAGGCCTGGATGGGATCAGGGACCAGCAACAGCGGAAAATCCTTCGGCAGTCCGGGAACAGGGCGCGAAACCATGGCGCCGGCCAGTCGCCGGGCCAGTTTCGGCAGCTCAAGGTGGCGATCGTATTCCTGTTTGGGCCGGGTGGACTGGGCATGACGCAGGCGTTGCGCCAGATCTTGAGCCACAAAGAAAAAAGGCTTGGGCAAACGACGGATCAGTGAGCGCTGATAGGCCACGGAGCGGACGTGCCAGCCGTTCGGAGGCGGCACCAGCCATTTGCCGCCGGTCACCTCCTGGAGCTGGGTCGCGGTCCATGTTTGACCGGGAAGGCACTGTTGGATCGAAGCCGGATATTCGGAGCGATAGGACGGGCTTGTGGTGGAAGAGGACGAAGGTTTCAGATCGGGAATCGCCATCCGGAGGATCGGGCCAAGATGCGGCGGAACATCCGGATGGTTTTGGGAAAGAATGCCCACCTCGATGCGCAGATCCACGTTGCGCAGTTTGGGCATCCGGGGGGCGCGCAGGCCGAAAAAATCCCGGTAAATGACTCCCGGGCGCCATCTGCTGGTGGGGGCCAGCCAGTCGCAGGGATCATGGTCCATGCTCTTGCCCCAGACCGGCATCGAGGTGGGGCTGATCGGCACGCCGCGGATGTTCAGGCGGATGTCTTCATGGATCGAACTTTCGCTGGTCCAGAAGCTTTCCACCCAGATCATCCGGCGGCTGGTAATCTCGCGCGGTCGAACATGGAGTCCGAGCAGGGTCAACGGCCCCAGTCGAACCGGGCTGATGCGGGCATATTCCGGAACCAGGGCCACTTCTCCATGCGCCAAGCTCATTGGGATGGAGCGCTCCAATGGACTCAGGTCGAAACGGGTGTACGGGGCTGGAGGAGGATCGGGCAGAAAGGTGCGGCGTGGCGGGGCGAGGCTGATTGAACCGGTCTGATCCTTCTCCTGCGTGACCGGAGTACCCAGGTCCGAACACAGCTTTTGAAAATGGCTCACGGCTTGGCGTGCATCACGGCCGGCAAGCTGGACCGTGTATCCAAAGCCGATGCCGATGGGGACGAACCTGACGCGTTCCACGCCATGGGGGCTGATTTCCATGGCAAAGACCCCCCCGCTGACCAGAGTGGTCCGGACGGAATCGAAGAGCAGGTTGCCGGCGTCGTAGAGAATGGGACGCTGTCGATAGATTTCAGCGCCTTGGATAATGTGGGCGCTGGAGCCCAACACTGCGTCCGCTCCGGCGTCGATCACGGCCCGGGCCAGGGCCTTGGTTCCCGCTGCAGGTGTTTCGGCGTGGTTGCGGCCCCAGTGTGCGGCCACCAGAACCACATGGGCCTTCTCGCGAATCGCTGCGATGCGCGGGGCCAGGGTTTCCCGCCAAAGGGCTGGATCGTCGGGCGCAAGGTGGGCGATCCCCGGATTGTCCTGGGTGGCTGCGAACCGGTGTTCCGTGGCGTCCAGACTGAATACGGCCACGTTCAGATCCCCGGCTCGGCGCAGAGCAGGTTGCAGACAGGCCTCCAGGTTTGCGCCGGAACCGGTATGCCCGATACCCACGCTGTCCAGCCAGCGACCCTGTTCCAGCAGGGCTTCCGGACCGTAATCCCCGCTATGGTTGTTGGCCGTGGCCACAATGTCGATATGCGCGCTGGTCAGAATCCGAAGCATCTCCGGCCGGGCCCGGAAGTAGTAGGGTGCATTCTTGTTTCCTTTGGCGCCCTGTTCTCCCATGGCGGCCACCACGCACTCCAAATTGGCGATGCGCAGATCTGCTGTTCGCAAGGCGGTAATCCCCCCCAGGACGTTCTCAGCTCCTATCTCTGAGGTGCGATAGTGTTGTCTGCGTCCCAGATTGAGATCTCCGGCCCAGATGACAACGGGCCGAGGGAGTCGGCCGGATTCGTCGGTTCTACGCGGAGAATCATTGTCAGTGATGGCCACGATGCATCTCTCTTTCACCCTCGGAATCACATTTTTTTTTGACGGGGTATGACCTGTAAAGCCTTGACCGTTTGCCCTCGATCCTGGGCTCGGCGTCGGCGCAGCCAGGCTTCCTTGAGGTGCTTTGGCGAGTGGGCCAGCCAAGTGGCCAGATAAGCGTTGCTTGGGCCGTGGCCGTTGTCCGCGGCCTGGCGCAGAAATGACAGTCCGCGCGCTACGTCCGCGGGGGTGTCCCTGGACGAGAGCAGGGAGGACCCCAAATGATATTGGGCCGGACCGTGGCCTGCTGCCGCGGCCTGTTCCAGCAGGCCGGCGGCCCGGCCAGGATCTGTTTGGGCGAGGAGCCTGGAAAGCCGATACCGTGCGCGGGCGTAACTCTGATCCGCGGCCTGTTCCAGCCAATAGCGCGCCTCCCGGAGACGCTGCGCCTGAAGCAGGCGCAGGGCCAGGTGGTATTGGGCGTAGGGTACGCCGTGCCTTGCCCCCTGGTGCAAAAAGCTGGATTCGTGTCTAATCTGGCGATATTCCAAATATTGTAAAAAATCCGACGGGCTGGTGCGGGCCTGGGCCAGCAAGGTGGGCAGGTGGTAGCCGACCAGGCGCTGGGAGGGGTCCTTGCGCAGCCAGTTGGCCACAAGGTTTCGCAGTGGTTTTTCCAGGCACTCCGGCAGTTCAGGCCGCTCCAGGCAATGAGCGGCCATACGGTAGTCTCGGTCTTTATCTTGGGCAAACCGGTATGGCAGTTCCCCGCTGAGCGCCTGAATCACCAGCCAGCCCAAAGAATAGAAATCCGTGCTGAACTCCTGGCGGCCCCAGTAGCATTCCGGGGCCACGTAGTCCTGTTTGGCCCGGATGGTCTCCTGCCGGCCAATGTTTCGGAACTGGGCGACTCCCCAGTCCAGGACGGTAAAAACGTCTCCGTCCATGAGGATGTTCGATGCCTTGATGTCCTTGTGCAGAATATCCCGCTGGTGCGCATAGGCCAGTACCGCCAGCACCTGTTCCAGCAGTATTGTTGCCTTGGCGGTGGACAGCACGCCGTGATGCCGAATGTATCGATCAAGACGGATACCCGAAGCCATTTCCGTGATGATGCATAATCGGCCTGTCTCGTCCCGGCCGAAGGCAAGCAGGGCCGGTATGTGCGGACAGCCGTGCAAGGCCTGCAGAACGCGGACCTCCTGCTCAAAAGTGTTGGCATGCAATGGATTGTCAAAAATCTTGACAGCCACGGCTTGCTCAGGATTGTCCGGATGAGAACCACGATAAACCTGGGCATACCCGCCGCCTCCAAGCCGAGCATCCGGATCATGGCTCCAGCCGTTCAGTTCAGGAATTGCCATCTCTCTCCCTGGCGCATCTCCTCGTGACCGTTGTCCTCTATTCACGATCACCAGGCCAATACGGCAACATCTTGGCATAAAACGAGGCCACATGCTGAATGGTGTCGATGCGAAACCACTGGCGGGTGTACTTGAACCGGATGCCACCCAGAGCCAGATCGGGATTGGGGGTGAAATACACGGCGTTTTCGGTGTTCACCAGATGCATCAGAGACCAGGCCGCCAAATGCATGGCCTGCCAGATTTCTCGGGCCTTGGCTTGATCGCCCGTTTTCAGCGCGAGTTGATAGGCGCCCAGCAACCCTTCGCAGCGCGCTCCGTCGGCGTAAGGGTAATCTCCGTATTCGTAGTAAAATGCGCCTGCATAGTCCGGGTAGGGCGCATTCGTGACCGTGTACATCTGCCGGATCATTGCCGCGGCGTCCGAAAACACGAAACGGGCATAGCGCGGGTCACGCATTTCCGGGAAGTCCCAAAGCTCCATGATCCCCATCATCAGCCAGGAATCAGAGGGGACCTTGGTGTATTCACCCGCCCTGGTTCGCGGCCGAACATCCAGCAGAAAGGTCAGAGCCTTGCGCAGCTTTTCGAAAAACAGCCCCCGGTGCTCCGGCGCGATCAGGTGCAGGTACTTGGCCATGCCGCACACGGCCTCGCCCGGATAGTAGAAGGAAAAGTACTCCTGGTTTTGCTTCTCGGTGACTTCCCGGTCCAGGTAGATGTTGTAGTAGATGAACTCGCCGCTGCTGGTGATCTGGTGCAGCAGATGCCAGGCCAGTTGGTCTGCCCAGGACTGGTATTGGGAGTCTTGGGTCAAAAGCTGGTACTCCGAGGCCAGGTAAAGGGCGATGCCCGTGCCGCCGAGTTTGGCTTTTTTTTCGCTGTAGATGTAGGCTCCGGTTTGGCCGTTGTATTCCTTGGTCCGCGTCTGCTGGACCAGGTAGTCGATGGCCCGGCGGATATTGTCCAGGGTGGCGCCCTGGCTGATGTATTTCTCGTAAAATATGCAGGTCAGGCCGCCGCCGCCGTGGCGCAGGATATTGTAAAACGGATTCTTGAGCGGATCGCGTCCCGGGTGCTCGTGGTCCAGCCGGGAGTTGCGGGCTGCGTCATAGTAGTACAAGAATTTGCCGTTTTCTTCCTGGTTATTTTGGATGTGTTTGATGGCGAGTTCCACCGCGTGCTCGACCTTGGTCTTGGTCAGCTGTCCTACCAGGGGATAGCCGCGATACAGGCGCAGCCAGGAATCCGGGGCGGAAAGATAGCTGCTGGACCGGAAACGATAGCAGGCGGATTGCTTGACGTACTCCTTGCCGTAAGCCTGATACAGATAATCGCGCAACTGGCGCATGCCCATGATGGAGCGGACATAAGCATCCCCGGGGGCAAAAATCTTGAGCTTGCCGTCCGGCCCGTGCAGGATCAAGCCGTCCAGGCCGATCTCGAAATGCTGCTCCCCTCGCTGGTTCATGCTTGCAACTGTCAGGTCCACGGGCATGGGCGGCTCAACAACGAAGTCCATCTGCAGGCGGAAAGGAAGGGCAGCCAGTGTCGAACATCGTGGATGGCGCAATAAACGCTGGAATACAGCGCCAAAGCGCAGCGGCGTCTCCGTAGCCGAACGGCTGACCAGGATCCGCTTTTGGCCCGGGGCGTACAGGATCAGGATCAACCGATCGAAGGCTTGCGGAAAACCGGTTTGGACGAACTGCCGATCAATGGCGGATGTGTCTGTTGCATGAGCATCGTGGCCACGAATGGCCTGTGTTGCCAGCCTCGCTAGAGCCGCATCTGCTTGTGAACAACTATACTGGGGCATCCGCCTTTCCGGATTGAGGAACCGGAGGTCTTCATGGTGCAGGATGTCCTTCATGGTTTCCTCGTCTTGGGATGGATTAGTTGAATAAGAATGTCCGTCATATCCGAATAACCTTTCTGCATTGCGCCGTATTGCAAGAACAGAGGAATTCAAGACTGAATGTTTTCATGTTCTTTTTTTTCATGCACTTTTCCAAATCCGCGGTCAATTCTTCTCCCACGGGAATATTACGTAGGGATATGTAGTTTCCTTTTGCATCGAAATCGAGATTCGGATCACAGCTATGGTTGACGAAGTAACTGATTCCAATGGCGTTGATGTCTTTCGGCGCATAAAATCCTTTTTTGGTTTTATAGCAGTATTGAAAGATCTTGAAACGCGTTGCTTCGTCCAGATTCTCCATCTCTTCCCATGTTATCAAACGGCTTTCGTCGAAATATGTATGCGGCACAACGATTTCATCGGTCGTGAAAGGTCTCAAGGTAAAAAGCCCGACCTGACCAGATACAAATGTCGATGGTCGGAGCTCGTAACGCGCCGGCGGATAGGGTTTCGCACTTGTCCTGGATGGATAATTGCCGGCTTTTAAAGGTGCTTGCGTTGGGTCCGCATTTGCGGTTTCAGTTTCAGGCGAGGGGAGAGTTTTATCGTGTTGCATTTCCATTGACCCCGGCACGGGAGTTGAGTTTGACTTTTGGCGATGCGAAGAAGTGAATCCTGGCAACCTGGAAACCTGTTGCGCCATGAAGACCGTATGAAAGCCGCAAGGGCGAAAACGCTGCTTCATCACTTTTTGACCCGGTGTTCCGCCGTCTGTGCCGTCATTAACCACTTGGCATCCTTGCATCCCGGCAAAAAAATGCCGGCGGCTCAGATAACTGAGGTGAGCGGCCTCGGGATCGGCGATGGACAGCAGCAGGCATCCAATGCCCGGACGGATTTCGCCTCCAAAGGTAAAAGCTCGGACGGTGTCGTTGATAATAAATACATGTCCGTGCAGGTCTTGGTCGTTCATTTGCGGGGCGAAATGAAACGTGTTCAGGGCATAGCGGCGTTGATGTTCCAGAAAGCGTCTCTTGTTCTCTTTTATCGTTTCCCAGGAAGCCAGGAGCTGACGACACTGCGCGGCATGCTCCGGCCCGAAAGGCTGGATTTGAATGTCCGAGTATCGTTTTGCGTTATTGATGTACCGTCGAAGGTTGCTGAATCTTGAGCCGCTTAAATCGGAAAGTTCTTGAGGCGAAAAGAGATATTGGGGATTGCGTTTGGTCAGTTGGAAAGTTTTCAGCGCCTGAACCTGAGACATGTCCTTGTCGTCGATGAAATGTATCCAGCACGAGTGGGAATTGTTGAAGTCATTGACCCGCTCCAGGGCGTGGCGCATGGCATTTTCCTGGTAGGGAGTCGGAGGAAACATCATGTCCAAGCGTTTTTTGCCTCCATACTGGTGCTTGAAAAGACAGATAGAGCCATCAACTTCTTCCCAAACAAGGCGTGTGGTTTGGGAGCCAAGACGGATAAAGAGAAGAAAGGGAAAATACAAATGCCATCCCTGCTGCTCACCCTCCGTCATGGCCTTCTTGAATCGCCCTTGATCGGTCAGTTGCAGCGGGCGGAGGTCGTTCAGTAACGGATTGGTCAAGTCAGCTGGGTGCATTGGCATCAGGGGACTTGCCTTGGCGGGTCAAATCCAGAAACCGGCGCTGGCGCAAGGAGAGGTTGGCTTCACAGGAGGATGATAAAGGCAAGATGGAACCTCGATTGCTGCAGCCTGATCCAGCAAGGCGGCGCTGGGAAAAGAATGTTGAGTGGAGTGATCAGGAGAGTTCCTTCATGTATGGCGATCGCAAACCAAGACGAGCCGGTCTCTCTGCTGAATGGATACGTTGGGATACAAGTTGCTCGTAATGTCGCGTTCGTCGATGGCGAACGTTTCAGGTCCTCAGCGTCATAATCGTTACAAAGTATAAACGGAATGAATGCAGGGCTTGATCAACTTTTATACTGCAATGATTAACCAAACCACTATTTGATGTCCAGTGTCAGGACATGACTTGCGCAGCAGTTATTGACGGGTCTCATCTCTCGCTTGGCGGCGGACCTGCTGTGCCAGGGCGTATTGGCGTTCCAATTCAATCAACAGGTTAGAGATGTGCGCGACGTCCTGCTTTTCGGCCGCCTGTTCCAGACGTGCTCCGAGTTCGGCAATGGCCGCGAATCCGGCATTCAAGGCTGATCCTTTGATGGCGTGGGCCGCGGTCCAGATGGCCGGCATGTCGTTCTTCTCAAATATGATGTTGAGTTCGGTAATTCTTTCAGCCGCGGTCTTCAAGAACATGTCCATGATGGAGAAAACCATTTCCTCGTCTCCCATCAATCGACGCAGCAGGCCCTCTCGGTCGAAAATGGTGGATACGGCTTGTTCGTGTTGCATATTCTCCAGCAGTTTCGGAGCCGTGAGCTTGCCGTCCGGCTTGCAGCCGGAGGATCCGGCTGCAACTGCATCATCGCAATGGCCATGATGCAGCCACCTGGACACTTTGTCCTCCAGCTGTCCAGGATCGACGGGTTTGGCCAGATAATCATCCATTCCCGCGGCCAAAAATTCTTCCTTGTCTCCGTGCATGGTTCTGGCGGTCAACGCGATGATGGGAATCCTTGCCTTAACTCCAGCCTTGGCCGTTTGATGTGTGCGCTCCGAAATCGGATGTCCGGGTTCAGCCTCCATCCTCCTGATCTCTTGCGTGGTCTCCAATCCATCCATGACAGGCATCTGGATGTCCATGAGCACCAGGTCGTATGGAGCGAGTTTGAGGGCTTTCAGGGCTTCCCGGCCGTCGGAGGCGGTATCGACACGATAGTTCATTTTCTCCAATAGCTTCACGGCAACAAGCTGATTCACCTGATTGTCCTCAACCAGCAGGATACGTGACTTGCGCTGGCGTTCTTCGTTAAGCGTATGGCGGGTAATCAAGGGAGAAACATGGAAGCTATTCTCGGGCGCTTCAGGGGCCTTGCCGTAATTCGTCGGCTCCAATGAATTGAAGATCATGGCCAGGCAGTCCAGAAGTTGAGATTGTCTGAGAGGTTTTTGCAGGTATGCCGCGAAACCAATGTCTTGGAGTCGTTTGGCATCTCCACGCTGCCCCAGGGATGTGAGCATGACCATGTTCAGGTCCTGCAGTTCCGGATCCGCCTTGATCATGCGGCCCAAAGTTTCCCCATCCATCTGGGGCATCTGCATGTCGGTGAGCATGATCTGGAAAGGATCTCCCTCTGCCTTGGCGCTCCGCAGCATTTCCAGTGCCTCCATCGCGGAAGAGGCTTGTTCATGGCGAACATGCCAGCGCTCCAGTTGTTCGGACAGGATCAATCTGTTTGTGGGATTGTCGTCCACGCAAAGAATGCGGGCATTGCGGATGTTTTCGTGGAAGTCGTCGTCCACCGGGAGCGTGGCCGGCTTGTTTGGACCTTTGCCCAGGGACAGCGTGAACCAGAAGACGGAGCCCGCTCCTGGAGTGCTGGTCGCCCCGATTTCTCCGCCCATCATGGTGACCAGACGTTTGGAAATGGCCAGTCCCAGACCTGTGCCGCCGAATTGACGCGTGATGGATGAATCCAACTGGTGAAACGGAAGGAATAGTTGATCCAGTTTGTCCTCGGAAATTCCGATCCCCGTATCCCGAACTTCGAAGCGCACAATATGGCGACCATTTTTCATCCCGGCCTGGCTCACATCCAGGACAACTTCCCCCTGGGCGGTGAACTTGATTGCATTTCCGGCCAAATTGAGCAGAATCTGACGGAGTCTGCCCGGATCGCCCCGAACCATAGTCTGAATTCGCGGGTCGATGCGGCAAATCAGCTCCAGACCTTTTGAATGAGCCTGGTGGGCCAGCATCTGCGCTGTGTCCTCGACCGTGGCGCGCAGGTCGAAATCCAGGTCCTCCAGGTCGAGCTTGTCGGCTTCGATCTTGGAAAAATCAAGGATGTCGTTGATCAACGTGAGCAGGGCATCGCCACTGGAACGGATCACCTCGACAAAGTCGCGTTGTTCCGGAGTCAGTTCCGTATCCAGCAAGAGGCCGGTCATACCGATCACGCCATTCATCGGGGTACGGATCTCATGGCTCATATTGGCGAGAAAATGACTCTTGGCCAGTGTTGCCTGCTCGGCCAGCTTGCGGGCATGGTTCAACTCTCCTTCCCGCTGTTGCCGGTGCATGGCATTGAGCAGTAATTCTGCCAGAAGCAGGAAAAGGTCGGCTTCGGCGACAGTCCACTCCCTGGGAACTTCGACGGCTGCAAAACTGATGAAGCCATAGCAATTTTGGTGATCCTTGAGCGGCACGGCAATGAAGGACTGAATCCCTTGCCCGGCCAGATGGTTGCGGAACGGATCACCCGTCGGCAGGTCGACGACCCGCGTGACATGGTACGGGCGGCCTTCCTTGTGTACCGTGATCATTTGCGGGTTCACCGCAAAGGGGACGTATTGCAGCATGCTGATCTGGGGCGTGATTCCTGGAGCGCACCATTCATGGGTGTTGCGCATCACCTGATGATTGAAATCGTAAATGAACAGACTGGCCCTGTCAGCCCGGGTGAATTCCCCGGTTTGCATCAATGTTTCGCGAACGGCATGGTCAAGGTAGTCCACGGGAGCGGTCAAAAAAACCAGGGACATGTCCATGAGCAGGCGCTGCAGTTGCAGACGGTACTGCAACTCTTCCTGAGCGATCTTCCGCTCGGTGACGTCCACGAAAATTCCCTGGTTGATCTCCTGGCCGTCCAGATTGATGACCGTGGACATCAGTTCAATGTCTCTGATTTTGCCCGATTTGGTCACAATCTGGACAGGGACGTTCAATTGCTTTTGACTGGAGATGCTGCTGCGGAACAGTTGCCGGTAATATTCCCTTTTTTGCGCCGGATGCAGCTCGATCTGGTTCAGTTGCAGCAGTTCTTCGCGGGTACGCTCGAAAAGAGCCTCAGCCGCGGAATTGCACTGAATGAGATCACCATTGGTATCGGCCCATAAGATGGCATCCTTGTTTTGTTCAAAGAGCAGACGGAACTTTTTTTCGCTGCGCTCGACATATTGTGCGGCCTTTTTTTTCTCCGTGACGTCCCGCACCACGTGGACGCTGCCGATCATGTTTCCATCAGCGGAGTGCAACGGAGTGGTTGTGACCTCAAAATGTCCATTCAGCAGTGTTTCCTCGATCTCAGCATGTTTTGCCGTGCGGCTGCGCAGCATCCTGGAATGAGGGCAAAAGTCCGGCGGGGCGGAAAGACCGTGAAACACTTCATAGCAAAACTTCCCTGTCATATCGTTCTGGGAAAAGTTCAGCCGTTCGGCCATGGCTTTGTTGGCTCGCAGAATGCGATGTTCCTTGTCGATCAAAGCGATCATGTCCGGTACGGTGTCGAAGGTGCGCTGCCATTGCTCTCCGCGTTCTTCGGCCAGGCGCTTTTGCTCCAGCATGGCATCCTCGATCTGCTTCCGTTCAGAAATGTCCGTGATCGTGGCCCGGCAGAGTTGATCTTTGGACTTTTCGTCTTCGGACGGGGCGGTGTCCAGATGAGCCCAGAAAATTGACCCGTCGAGTCGTTGCAGCCGCAGCTCGAATGTTTGCGGGGTGCGAGCGGTGAACAGGCGCTTGTGGTGGGTATGGAAAAGGTGCTGGTCCGGCTCTATGACAAACCGAAAAAATGACTGCCGGAGCAGGGTCTGCCGGTCCATTCCGAGAAGGTTGGCCGCGGTAAGATTGGCGTTTTGAATCTTGCCGTTTTCAGAGATGACGACATACCCAACAGGCGCAAATTCGAAGAGCCGGAAGTACTCCGTGCGGGAGCGTTCCAGTTCCAGCTGTGTCCGGCGCAATTCCTCGTTTTGCGACTCCAGCTCGGCTTGATAGATCCGTAACTCCTGCACCAGACGTTGGTAGTCGTCAGGGGGGGGGCTCATGTTCCGATCCCTTTGGTCGTTCCCCTCATTTCCACCGTTGCTCATAATTTTCCCTATCATGACAGATCCCGACCTCATGATTATCTGGATCAGGATGCGGTATGCTTACGAAGAGGGTCCTGGTTGTTGATTTCGATTCGGTGCGTGCCCCAAGAGCAATAAATGCCGTTGGAATTCAGCATGATTTTTGTTACGTTTAATTTGGTGTGCTTTCAGTGCATAGTATTGAATTCTCTTTATCACAAGAGATTGTCGTTCTTTGGTGGATTTCGCATAATATGCCAGCTTATTTGGTGATGGAAATTTGCTGATAGATACCGAAGGAGGAAATATTGCACCCGGATTGGAAGGAAAACATGAAGGAAGTGGGCCAGGCGGTTCTGCCTATTACCGTGGTGGTTGTTCTGCTCCAGATCTTTCTGGTCGGCATGCCGTGGCTGGATTTTGCCCGGTTCCTGATCGGTGCGTTCATGGTACTGGTCGGACTGCTGCTGTTTCTGCAAGGCGTCAAGATCGGCCTGCTGCCCATGGGGGAAGCCGTGGGATCGGAGCTGCCGAAACACGGCTCGATGATCTTCCTGCTCTTTTTTGCATTTCTGCTCGGTTTCGCCGTGACCGTGGCCGAACCGGACGTACGGATCCTGGCGCATCAGGTGGATTTCGTTTCCGACGGCATGGTGGGCAGCAATATTTTGATCTTCTCCGTAGCTTTGGGGGTGGCGGTCTTTGTGGCCATGGCCATGATGCGCATCGTGCTCAAGATACCCATTCAGTGGCTGCTGGGCGGGGGATACCTGCTGATTATCGCACTCTCCTTCGTCACGCCCCCCTCCTTCGTGCCCATTGCCTTTGACGCCGGCGGCGTGACCACCGGTCCGGTGACCGTGCCCTTTATTCTGGCTTTGGGACTTGGCACCGTGGCGGTCATGGGCGGTCGCTCCTCCTTTTCAGATGGCTTCGGGCTGGTTGGTTTGGCGTCCATCGGGCCGGTGATCGGCGTGATGCTTCTGGGGATGATTTACGGATGAGAGAACTACTGGATTTTCTGCATTTCGGCCATGTCAGTTGGGAAGTCCTGCAGGCCATGACGCCTTTGGTTGGGTTTTTCATTTTTTTCCAGGTATTCTATCTCAAACTGCCCAGGAAATATGTGTTCAACATGGTCAAGGGGCTGGTCCTGACCATGTTGGGGCTGGCCTTGTTTCTGCAGGGCGTTCAGGTGGGCTTCATGCCCGTGGGCACGCAAATGGGGGAAATATTGGGCAGCATGGACCACAAATGGCTGCTCATGCCCATCGGATTCCTTCTCGGACTGGTGGCGACCGTGGCTGAGCCGGCTGTGCGCATTTTGAGTCATGAGGTGGAGAAGGCGTCTGCCGGCAGCATTCGCAAAGAAGTGATCATGATCACCCTTTCCCTGGGCGTGGCGCTGTTCGTGGCCCTGGGCATGGCCAGGATCATCTATGGCGTGCCGATTTACTACATCATTTTGCCAGGGTATCTGCTGGCCCTGCTGCTGATGCGTTTTTGCGACGGAACCTTCGTGGCCATTGCCTTTGACGCCGGAGGCGTGGCTACCGGACCGATGACCGTCACTTTTGTCTTGGCCGTGGCCCTGGGCATTGCCTCGGCCATAGACGGCCGGGATGCGATTCTGGACGGCTTCGGCTTGATCGCGCTGGTAGCCATGGCGCCGATTCTTTCGGTCATGATTCTGGGCATGGTTGTGACGTTCATCAAAAACAGGAGTTGACCATGGAAGTGGGTATCCCTTTTGACCTCATTGTCACTATCGTCAACAAGGCTCACAGCGATGTGATTATTGCGGCATCCAAGGAAGCAGGAGCCGAAGGCGGCACGATCATCCCGGGGCGGGGAACCGGGATTCGGGAAAACAAAAAGTTCTGGGGGATCCCCATTGAACCGGAGAAGGACATCATCTTCACCATCGTGCCGCAGGAGATAACCGACACGGTGCTGAAGGCCGTGATGAAGGCGGGAAAACTGGACAAACCCGGCGCCGGCATTTCCTTTGTGGTTGAGCTGAAAAAGGTCGCCGGGATTTGTCACATGTGCTTGCTGGAGCCGGATCACCAGCCCAATACGTAAGCGAAAATCAGCGGGGCGACGATGGTGGCGTCGGATTCGATGACGAATTTCGGCGTATCCACGCCCAATTTGCCCCAGGTGATTTTTTCATTGGGAATAGCCCCCGAATAGGAACCGTAACTGGTCGTGCTGTCGCTGATCTGACAAAAATATCCCCACAACGGCACTTCGGTCATCTCCATGTCCTGGTGGAGCATGGGGACCACACAGATGGGAAAGTCGCCGGCAATGCCGCCGCCGATCTGAAACATTCCCAGATGGTTTGATTTCGTGGTCTGGATGTAATGATCAGCCATCCAGGTCATGTATTCGATCCCTGTGCGCACGGTATGGACGTTCTTGACGTCTCCGCGCAAAACCGCGGCCGAGTACATGTTGCCCAGGGTGGAGTCCTCCCACCCGGGAACCACCATGGGCACGTTCTTTTCCAGAGCCGCCACCATCCAGGAATCCTTGGGATCGATCTGATAGGAAGAAGCCAGAGCGCCGCTGGCCAGGATCTGGCGGAAGAACTCATGGGGAAAATAGCGCTCGCCCTTGGCGTCCGCGGCAGTCCAGACCTCCAGCATGGCCTTTTCGATGCGCCGCATGGCCTCCATTTCCGGGATGCAGGTGTCGGTCACGCGGTTCATATGCCTTGCCAACAATTCCGCCTCGTCCTGGGGCGTCAGGTCGCGGTAATGCGGCACCCGCTCATAATAATCATGGGCCACCAGGTTGAAGATGTCCTCCTCCATATTGGCCCCGGTGCAGACGATGAGATGAACCTTGTCCCGGCGGATCATCTCGGCCAGGGACAACCCCAGTTCAGCCGTGCTCATGGCCCCGGCCAGGGTGATCATCATCTTCCCGCCTCCGGCCAGAAAGTTATTGTACGCCTTGGCTGCGTCAACCAGGGCGGCTGCGTTGAAATGACGATAATGATGGTTGATGAACGATCCTACTGGACCGAGTTGCATCGGACACATGATATAATTTCTCCTTGAATTGATCAGTCAGATTTTTATTGCCCAACCT
Organism: Desulfonatronum parangueonense; assembly: GCF_054656975.1. Lineage (NCBI taxonomy): Bacteria > Pseudomonadati > Thermodesulfobacteriota > Desulfovibrionia > Desulfovibrionales > Desulfonatronaceae > Desulfonatronum > Desulfonatronum parangueonense. The sequence continues at coordinate 1,860,601 of NZ_BAAHXH010000003.1, read as the reverse complement.
TTTTGGATACCCTGAGCCGCTGATTCCGTCAAATTTACGAGCCCAGCTTTCCGGCAAGATCGCATCCTGCAAGCTGGACTGCGGGGGGATATTTGAGGGATGTAACTATTCGGCATGCTACTGCCCTGAGGACCATGGTATCGCAGTCGGCGTCGGTATCGGGATCACGGGTAGAGCCATGCGTAGGTCTGCTCAACTTTTCGAATCGATTCCAACCCCGACACCGACCCCGATTGTCGGAGGCAGGTCGCATTACATTTACTGAGTAGTTACATAGGGATAAAACAGATGTTTGGGCGAAGATCGTTTGATCTATTCCAAATGTAATTGCCGGTGAATCCGGTCGCGATGGCTTCCCGCAGCCTGGGCAGCTCCAGGAAATGCACCTCCAGTACGTCGGTCAGGCGGTGCTTGGTGGTGTCTTCGACGAGGAGAAAGAGGAGTGCAGGCGCTGGTTATTCAACCTGAATCTCACCTTGCAAGGCAGCAATCTGTTCCCTGCTCATTCCAGCGATTTCCGCCACCTCGTCGATGGACATGCCTCGAGTGAGCATGGACCTGACCACCTCTTGTCTGCCTTCCTGTCTGCCTTCCTTCCGGCCTTCCTTCCGGCCTTCCTCTCTGCCTTCCACTTTGCCTTCTTCCCTGCCTTTCATCTCCGCCGAAATCATCCTGGAACGCTGGTCCATGATTTCGGCTTGCCGGGCTTCGTAGGCCATGCGTTTGAGCTTGTCCTGGGAGATGACTTGCAGGAGGGTATAGGCTTGGCGAATGTCCTTGTTGTCATGAGCGAGCATTTCAATGACCTCCTGTGATTCGCAGTCAATGAACAGCATCCACTGCACCAGGGGATGCTCCGTTTCTCCGGTCGCGATGGCTTCCCGCAGCCTGGGCAGCTCCAGGAAATGCACCTCGAGTACGTCGGTCAGGCGGTGCTTGGTGGTGTCTTCGACGAGGAGAAAGAGGAGAAAGGGGAGTGCAGGCGCTGGTTATTCAACCTGAATCTCACCTTGCAAGGCAGCAATCTGTTCCCTGCTCATTCCAGCGATTTCCGCCACCTCGTCGATGGACATGCCTCGAGTGAGCATGGACCTGACCACCTCTTGTCTGCCTTCCTGTCTGCCTTCCTTCCGGCCTTCCATCCTGCCTTCCTCCTTGCCTTCCTTCCGGCCTTCCTCTCTGCCTTCCACTTTGCCTTCTTCCCTGCCTTTCATCTCCGCTGAAATCATCCTGGACCGCTGGTCCATGATTTCGGCTTGACGAGATTCGTAGGCCATGCGTTTGAGCTTGTCCTGGGAGATGACTTGCAGGAGGGTATAGGCTTGGCGGATGTCCTTGTTGTCATGAGCGAGCATTTCAATGACCTCCTGTGATTCGCAGTCAATGAACAGCATCCATTGCACCAGGGGATGCTCCGTTTCTCCGGTCGCGATGGCTTCCCGCAGCCTGGGCAGCTCCAGGAAATGCACCTCCAGTACGTCGGTCAGGCGGTGCCCGGTGGTGTCTTCGGTAAGGTGAAAGGAGGAGTGCAGGCGCTGATCCGGAGTGCAATGAAAATCCACGATATTGATAGTAATGCATTTTCGCAGCTTGTGGTAGGAGTCTCCGGCCTTGATCTGCCCGGCGTACATCTTGGCCCAATAGAAAAGGGTTCGCTCCGGCATGGGGCCGGTGGGCAGAATCTGGACCTCCACGTCGATCTGGCGGCCGTCCCGGAGCTGAATCCGGACATCCAGCACGCCCTTCTTGTCCTCCTTGAACTCCCGAAACAATTCCGAGTTGATGATTTCCAGGTCGGCTAGTTCCTCCTTGGGCAGGCCCAGGATGGCGCTGAGCAGAGCGATGGTGTTTTCCTTGTGCCGGGGATCGCCGAAGATCAGCTTGAATACAAAATCGACCTTCGGCTGCATCAGGGGCAAGTTGGGATTCAAGTCGCCAAGGTCGGAGCCTGGCATTTCATCGTGTTCGGAATTCATGCATCCTCCCTTCTCATTCAGTTCAGGCCAAGAGGGGTTTTCGCTGCATACCTGGACAGGGTTCCGGTTCTGAAGTCGTTCCAGCGGACGGCGGATACGAGGCCCTTCACAAGGCTCTTTGATAAGGCAACCGCAAAAAAATCCGAGGACTGAATCCACAACCATGTGAGCTTCCGACAACCTGTTGATTTTTCAGGCCGCTAACCACTGATCACTGACCACTGCTTGGTGAAAATCACTTTTTGCACCAAGCTCTTTGTTAAGGTTGCTGTACTGGGCGGAAAATACCACGGAGAAACTGCAATGAGTCTCACTCAAATCGATAACGCGATACGCATGATGAATCAAGGTGCTTTTTTCAATTGGCTTAGAGGGGTTGGACACTTCTGGACGATGGGCATTTCGTCGGGTACAAGAGCGCCATGGGATACAGAAATCTACAGGAATGCATTCGTGATCTTGAGGCTGCCGGGCGGTTGATCCGGCTGGATGTGGAGGTGGATCCGTATCTGGAGGCCGGGGTGATCCAGCGGCGGGTTTACCAGGCCGGGGGGCCTGCCTTGCTGTTCACCAGGGTCAAGGGGAGCCGGTTCCCCGTGCTGGGCAATCTATTCGGCACCCTGGACCGGGCCAGGTATCTGTTCCGGGATACCTTGCCGGCTCTGGAAAAGCTGGTCCGGATGAAGGTTGATCCCGGTGCGGCCATGCGTGCGCCCTGGAAGAATTTGGGCCTGATTCGGACCCTTTGGAACGCCCGCCCGAAGTTCGTGAAAAACGGGCCGATCCTGGCCGCAACCTGTGACCTGACCGATCTGCCCCGGCAGGTTTCCTGGCCCAGGGACGGCGGGGCCTTCGTGACCCTGCCCCAGGTCTATTCCGAAAGTCCGGCCAGTCCGGGCTGGATGCATTCCAATCTGGGCATGTACCGGGTCCAGTTCAGCGGGGGGCAATATGCGCCGAACCGGGAGGTCGGGCTGCATTATCAGATTCATCGGGGTATCGCCGTGCACCATGCCCAGGCTTTGGAGCGACGGCAGCCGTTGCGGGTGAATGTCTTTGTTGGAGGACCTCCAGCCATGACTCTGGCCGCGGTGATGCCGTTGCCCGAGGGCATGCCGGAAGTCAGTTTTGCCGGAATGCTCGGCGGGCACAGGGTGGAGATGGTAGCCGCGGCCAATGGTCTCGCGATGCCGGCTCATGCGGATTTCTGCATCTCCGGCGTGATCGATGATGCCAAAACCCTGCCCGAGGGGCCTTTTGGCGATCATCTTGGCTACTACAGCCTGGAGCATGACTTTCCCGTGCTCAGGGTGGACCGGGTATACCACCGTCCGGATGCTGTCTGGCCCTTCACCACGGTGGGCCGTCCGCCCCAGGAGGATACCTCTTTCGGCGCGCTGATCCACGAGCTGACCGGGGAGGCCATTCCCACAGTCCTGCCCGGGGTTCGGGCCATCCATGCCGTGGACGCCGCCGGCGTGCACCCCCTGCTTTTGGCTTTAGGCAGCGAGCGCTACGTGCCCTATGATCCCGAAAAAGCGCCCCGGGAACTGTTGACCCAGGCCAACGCCATCCTGGGGCAGGGCCAGCTTTCCCTGGCCAAGTTCCTGCTCATCGCGAACAGCGGCGACGACCCGTCCCTGGACATTCACGATATCGCCGCGTTTTTCCACCATGTTCTGCAACGGGTCGACTGGACCAGGGACCTGCACTTCCAGACCCGAACCACGGTGGATACTCTTGACTACACTGGCCTGGGGCTGAACGAGGGCTCCAAGGTCGTCATTGCCGCGGCTGGGCCGCCGCGACGAACCCTGCCCACGACACTGCCCAGGGACATGCGCCTGCCCGAGGGATTCAAGTCTCCTCAAGTCTGCCTCCCCGGCGTACTGGCCGTTCAGGGACCGCAATGCGAACGCTCCCGCCATGCCCAGGACCCTCGCATGGAGGATTTTTGTCGGGAACTGCGGGACTCCGGCCAATTCCAGGAATGGCCGCTGATCCTGGTGGTGGACGACAGCGCGTTCACCGCTGCCAGTCTGAACAACTTCCTGTGGGTCTGCTTCACCCGGTCGGATCCTGGATGCGACATCTACGGCGTGGGCGCGACCACGATCTGCAAGCACTGGGGCTGTTACGGCCCTCTGGTCATCGACGCGAGGAGCAAGCCGCATCACGCTCCGGCGCTGGAGCCGGACCCGGAAGTCGAGAAACGGGTGGATCAACTCGCAGCCAGGGGCGGTCCGCTGTACAGAGTGATTTAGGCTGCTCGCGATATCTGGGGACCACTGCCCATGGAAGCCTGGTACGCTTATTCCCTTCTGGCTCTTCTGCTTCTCGGAGGGCAGCGCTTTCTGTACAAGGTTGCGGCGGCCTGGAATTGCGGAACGTTTCTGACCACGTTCTGCTTCATGGTCACAGTGGCCGTGCTCAGTTGTGGACTGCTTGTCCTGAATCCTCCCGCCATCCCGAGTCTGGGCTTTCTGGTCTTCATCTCGCTGGCCAACAGCCTTACATTTGTCGGCGCCACACTGGCCCATATCCAGGCCTTGAAATACATGCCCGCCACCGTGGCCTATCCGCTGATCCGGATGAACATCATTCTGGTGGTTCTTTTCGCCGTCGTGCTGCTTCAGGAACGCCTCCAACCGCTTCAGGCGGTGGGAGTGGTGCTGTCCTTTGCCGTGATCTGGATACTCAGCCGTGACAGCGCCTCGGAGGGTGGAGCCAACACCCGGGCCAGGGGAATGCTGCTGGTTGTTCTGGCCATGGTGGCCGGAGCCCTCTCCGCCATCAGTTCCAAGTATGCGGCCGACGGTACGGATTTGCTGGCCTTCATCGCCTTGTCCTACATTTTCTCGACCCTGTTCACCCTGGTTCTTGCTCCGCGCATGTTCGCGCCGGCTCCGGATCTCGGGTCAAAGAAAGGGGCCGTGGGTATCGGGCTGGCCATGGGGCTGCTCAATCTGGCTGGTTTCTACTTCTTTCTCAAGGCCTTGGCTCTGGGGCCTCTGGCCATCGTGGCGGCCGTGAACGGGATGCATTTTCTGGTGGCCGTGGTGTTGTCCGTGTTGATATTTCGAGAGAAAATGACGCGGAATCGGGTCGCGGCCCTGGTTCTTGCAGTAGGGGCGATCATCCTGGTGCGCGGATGAGCGAACTGGATGGGGGCAGGGTGGGAGCTTACGGAATTCGCCGTCCAAGTACCCATTGGAGGGTTTTGGAAAGAAAAAAGACCGCCGCGGCAACCATGACGATGGAAGCGCCGGCCGTCAGATTCAAATAGTAGGCCAGGAGCAGGCCGAAGATGCAGAACACGGCGCTGAAGAGTACGGACCACGCCATCATCGTGCCCAGGGACCGGGAGAAGCCTTCAGCGATCACCGCCGGAATGGTCAGCAGGGCGATGACCAGGATCAACCCCACGGCCTGGATGACCACGACTACGGTCAAGGCGGTCAAGGCCAGCAGGGTAAAATACAGCACCCGTACAGGCGAGCCCATGACCTGGGCGTATTCCTCATCGTAGGACATGGCCAGCATGTCCGAATAGAAAAACCAGATCCACCCCAGCACAGCCAGATTCAGACCGGCCATCAGCCAGAGACTCTCCCGGGGGACCAGGAGGATGCTGCCGAACAAATAGCTCATCAAATCAACGTTGTAGCCCGGCGTGATGTCCACCAGGATAATTCCCGTGGCCATCCCCACGGCCCAGATCACGCCGATCACCGTATCGCTGCGATGCTTGGATTTAAGGCTGACCGCGCCCATGATCCCGGAGGCCAGTAGAGCGAAGATGGCCGCGCCGAAGTAAGGCGAACCTCCCAGATACATGGCCGCGCCGACTCCGCCATAGGAGGCGTGGGCAATGCCTCCGGAGAGAAAAACCAACCGGTTGACCACCACCAGCGTCCCCATGATCCCGCAACTGATGCTGATCAAGAGGCAGGCCAGCAGGGCGTTGCGCATGAATTCGAATTGCAGGAAATCGAAGATCATGAACAGTTGTGTTCCTTGAGAACGCGGTGGGGAAACGCGCCGTGGACGACAAGTTCAACCGGGCAATGGTAGGTGGCCTCGAGCATGTTCTGGGTGAATTCGGCCTGATCGTGATAGAAAAGAGCCTTGTTCACGCAGGCCACGGATTTGGCGTAGCTGGAAAGAATGGACAGGTCGTGGCTGACCACGATGATGGTCATGGCGGCATTGAGTTCATTGAGCAGGTCGTAGAAAACCGTCTGAAACTCCCGGTCCACACTGGCCGTGGGTTCATCCAGAAACAGCACTTCCGGGGCGTTTGCCAGCGCCCTGGCAATGAAAACCCGCTGCCGCTGCCCGCCGGAAAGCTGACCGATGCGTTTGTTGCGTAACGGCCAGATGCCGACCTGCTCCAGGGCCTGCCGGGCCGCCTGTTCATCCGCCTGACAAAAACTGCGTCTCGAATTTCGGCGCGGCAATCGACCGAGCAGAACCACGTCTTTCACGGTGATCGGAAACTGGTTGTGAATATTGGTGTTTTGCGGAACGTATCCCACCTGGGAAGGCGAGCTGCCGGGAGGTCTCCCCAACACGGAGATGGTTCCTTTTTGCGGCGACAAGATGCCCAGGAGAAGCTTGAGCAGCGTGGTTTTGCCTCCGCCGTTGGGACCGAGAACCGCCAGAAAGTCTCCCTGTTGAACATCCAGGTTCACGTTTTCCAAAACGCAGTGTTGCCCATTATAGGCGAAATGTACATCCTGCACATGGACAACAGACGCTGGCATGCTATGACCCCGATCTTGACAGCAAAAAGATTTCGTAAACGACTCCCGGATGAATGATTGTCATGCATCCGGGGAGGCCGACCACGAAGAATTACTCCAATCAGTGCATGGCTTTCCTGAATTTTTCCGCGACCAGGCGCATGTTCGTCATCCAGTCTTCCGCCAACGGATCAATGGCTATGACCTCGCCGTCAATGGCGGCAGCAATGGTTTCCGCGCTGCGGGTGGAAAACTGTGGTGAAACAAAAACGACTCGAATTTGTTCCGCCTTGGCTCGCTGGATCAGATGTTGCAAATCCTGGGCCCTGGGTTCCTTGCCTTCGACTTCCACGGGAATCTGTTCCAGCCCGTAATGCCGGGCAAAATAACCCCAGGCAGGGTGAAAGACCATGAAGGCGGCGCCTTCCTTTCCGGAAAGGGTGCTCCTGATGTCGGCATCCAGAGCATCAAGATCTTCCATGAAGCTGTAGAAGTTGGCTTCATAGACGCTTGCATGGGCGCTGTCGAGGGCGCTCAGGGTTTCCAGGATGACTCCTGCCTGGATGCGGACAAGGTCCGGCGAAAGCCAGATGTGGGTGTCCAACCCGTGGTGAGCATGATCGTGATTCTGTTCGCCGTGCGCATGTGTATGGCCTTGATCATGCTCGTGTCCGTGATCATGCTCGTGTCCATGGTCATGGTTATGTCCGTGATCATGCTTATGGTCATGGTCATGTTTGTGCCCGTGATCATGCTTTTTGTCGTGGGCATGAGCATGCCCATGAGCCTTTTCGTGCTCATGCCCATGTTCATGGTGGTGGTGCGGGATCATGGGGATTTTTTCGATATTTCGGTCCGTATGCACGATCCGCAGATTTGGATGCATGGATGAGATCTTCGGCAATATGGCATTCTCGAATTCCACGCCAATGGCAAAATAAATTTCAGCATCCGCCAGGGCCCGCATCTGGGCCGGTCGCGGTTCAAACGTGTGGGGAGAGGCCCCGGGAGAAACCATGACGGACACGTTCACCAGGCCACCTCCAATGCGTTCCACAAAATATTTCTGTGGTGCAATGCTCACGAAGACATTCCAAGGCTGTGCCAGGGCAGGTGATGCGGCCATAAAGAAGAGGAGGGAGATAAAGGAAATAAAAAGAAGAAATGCGATTCGTGCTCTGATACTTGCCGGGTTCAAGCCATTCATCATGTTGATCCTCCATTTGAATTTTCAGCTAGCTTAATGAGATCATGAATAGAGTCAAGAATGAAATTCAAAGTCATGGTTCCGCATCGACTCGAATTTTACCAGAAACATCTTTTGAACTTGACTATTTCCTCGTGAATTCTGATGGAGTAATCAGGTACAGATCATCACATTGCATCCCGGTTCCTGGGGTGATATGATCTAAACTTTCAGTAAACTTAATGAATTGGCGACTTCCAAACAACATGGATTGCCGCGGCATCGAAAACGGACTTGCTGCCAAAATCCGCTGGGCTTGTTTCTGAATAAACTTTGAACATCCGCAAGAACGTATTCCATTCCGCTAAATATTGAACATTTAAGGCAGACTATCTCAGAGTGGGATCGGGTGCCATGTTTTCAATTTCCATTACCCCATGCAATTGCCGTGCATGGATCAAAAAACAGGAACTACATGATCAGAAAAATTGTCAGTATTGATTTATTGCCCGCTGAAATGCGGGCCAAGGAATATGGTTTCGAATGGTTTCCCATAGATGATTTCGTACATGCCCTTGATGAGCGGAACAACGTTGATGTCCTGGAAATACTTGTTCCCCTCGTACGCAGGGTCCCGGACGATGACTCTGCCGAATCCTTCATGCAGGTGGCGCAGAATTTTGAGCGCAAAAAATATGCCCTCCAGATGAGCGGCGCGACGGTCATTGAATCTCCGGCCAAGCGAACCAGTGGTGACGTGGGAGAATGGTACTACAAGCAAAGCGATGACCAGCGCTTGATTATTGCCACCTTGTCGCTTTGTCTTCGGCTCAACCCCGACTTCCTGATCCTGGTTGCCGCGGATGGGGATTACGCCCCCATGGTCGAGGAACTCCGCCGCCAGGGTATCCGAACAGAAGTCGCGGCCCCTCCGCACATGCTGGCTTCGGATCTGCGACGTGTGGCGTGGCGGAATCATAATCTTGACGACGTTTTCAAGAAGATCAAAAAGCTCAATGCTGTGATGAAGTGAATGCATTTGGATGCCTATGTGATTAAAGCCAATGTGTAGCAAAAATTATCAACCACGAAGAACACGAAGGACACGAAGAAGGTTCATGTCCAGATAACTTGGATTTCATAAAATGCGCAGTGCGGGATCAATGTTTTTCTCTTCCATGCTCCCCTTCGTGCTCTTCGTGCCCTTCGTGGTGAAAAAAGCAATGCCACTGTAGCGTTCAGTTCCCAATGTCCGTACTGATCACCTTTCATGGCCACCTAAGGGATTTCGCGTCCACCTCACGGCAGGGCGCAAAGTTTGAATATCCCCTGCACCGCCGTGCTTCCGTCAAGGACGTCATCGAGGCCATTGGCCCGCCGCATACTGAAGTCGGTGAAATTCATCGCAATGGTCAGCCAATAAGCTTTGATGTACTTTTGGAAGAGGGAGGGGAATTGGATGTTTATCCGATTGCTGCTCCATGGGATGTGACCAAGGCCTCTCGTTTACGCCCTGTTCCTCTGGCCAAGCTTGCCTTTCTGGTCGATGAAAACGTGCACCGCCTTGCTGAACTGTTGCGCATGATCGGGTTGGATGCCGCGGATTGCCGCGGGATGACGGATGCGGCGATAGCCGCTGAATCCGCGAGCAGTGGACGCGTTCTGCTGAGCAGGGATCATCGTCTGCTCCGGCGAAGCAGCATTGTTTTCGGGCGGCTGGTTCGTGCGCATCGCCCCTGGGAGCAGCTCAAGGAAATTGTTGACCTGTTTGGTCTTACCCCTCGCATACAGGCCTTTTCGAGGTGCATCCACTGCAACATCAGGCTTGAGCCACGAGCCAAAGCCGACATAGCGGACCGCCTTGAACCGTTGACCCGGCGCTATTACGAACAGTTCCACGAATGCCCTGCCTGTCGGCGCATTTACTGGGCAGGCTCCCATCATCAGAGAATGCTCGCCGATCTGAAGGCCCATGGCATTTCGGATTGAAGCATTGCTCTGGTTTTCCGCACGACACTTCATCTCTCCTTTTTTTGGTCCAATGGCCAAGCTCCTTTCTCTTCAATGGGATTCCAGTATCTTAATAAAGTGTATCACATTCACGAGAAAGGACACTGCTGAATTGCCGCTTTCATGATATCGAGTGGGATTTCAAGTGGGTATGATGCTCGGTAATGGCATCATTCTTGATACCAAGTAAGAAAGGTTGCGGCGATGGCACGAATTAGAAACATCCAGCCGCGACCAGATATCTTCCTCGTCTGAAATTGGAGGTTCCATGGCAATTGTATTTGAACAGATTCATACGCCCGGCGTGGCGCAGCTTTCCTATCTGATTGGAAATCCATCCAAAGGGATCGCCGTAGTCATCGATCCCCGGCCTGACGTGGACATCTATCTGCATCTGGCGCGCAAGCATCAGGTGGGCATCACTCACATCATCGAAACGCACATTCACGTTGATTTCGTGAGCGGTTCCCACGAACTGCAAGCCCGCGTGCCCAATGCAAAGATCCATGCCAGTCACGAAGCGGGTGCCGGAGACTACGGGTATGACCATGTGCCGGTGCATGCCGGGGATATTTTGGACTTTGGTAGCTTCATTCTGACGGCCAGACACACTCCAGGCCACACGGCGGAGCATCTGGCCTATCTGATGAGCGAATCCAAAAACAAGGATTCCATCTGGGCTGTGTTCAGCGGAGACAGTCTCTTTGTCAATTCCGTGGGGCGTCCGGATCTGGTGGGCGAAGAGGAAACGAAGAGGCTGGCAAATGCTCTGTATGAAACCATTATTGGATTTTACGGCAGCCTGGATGATGGAGTGATCGTTTTTCCCTGTCACGGCTCGGGTTCGTCCTGCGGTCCTGATATCGGCGACCTCAAATGCTCGACCATTGGCTACGAAAAGAAACACAACCGCTATTTGCGGACCACGGATCGGGACGCCTTTATTCAGTCGGTTCTGGAATCCTCAGGTCCGGAACCCTTCTATTACAAGCCAATGCATCACCTGAACAAGAAAGGAGCGGATGTGCAGGGCGGTTTTCCCCCCGTACCCGCCCTGCCCGTGCAGGATTTCAAGAAAGCCACCGAGAACCGGAACAACATCGTGCTCGATACCCGTGACCTGATGGCCTTTTGCGGCGGGCACATTCCCGGCGCCCTGAACATCGGGGCCAGAGTCGAACTGTCCTCCTGGGCCGGCTGGATGCTTACCTTCGAAGATCCTTTACTGCTTGTGCTGGAGAACGACGACCAGCTGGAACGGGTGGTGAAGCTGCTCTGGCGTACCGGGCATATGAAGTTCGCGGGGTACCTGGTGGGGGGGATGAAGTCGTGGAACAATGCGGGCTTGTTGTTGAATCATATCCCCCAGATGAGCGTTCATCAATTGAAGGACGTCTTGGAAAACATCCAGCTGGTAGACGTCCGAACCCCATCGGAATGGAAATCCGGCCACATCCCCGGAGCTCGGCATTTTTTCGTACCCTATCTGCGAGACAATATTGATAAGCTGGATCGCGAAAAGACAACCGTAACCTACTGCGGCAGCGGCTACCGCTCCAGCATCGCGGCCAGCGTTTTGAAGCAAAACGGCTTCACTGACGTGCGCAATATTCCCGGAAGTTGGCAGGCCTGGAGGAGTGCCGGATATCCGGTGGAAGGCGGCAACTCATGAAGGCGGTGACATTGGGCAGGGTTACGGTCTTGGCTGGAACGTTCCTTTTGGCATGTTCCGCCCTGGCCCTGGCTCAGGAAACGGATCCCCTCAGTCCGTTGTCCTATCCCGGGCCGGCCTGGTCGCCGTATCTTGCCGGAGGACTGATTGGCGTGCTTTCCTGGCTGACATTCTACTTTTCCGGCAAGAAAATCGGCGCATCCAGCGCCTATGCGATCATCGCCGGCATGCTGGGCAAGATTCTGGTCCCCAAAAGAGTGCAAGCGCTTCCATATTACCAACAGAACAAACCGCAAGTATCATGGAGCCTGATGCTTTTTGTGGGGATCTTCATCGGGGCGTTTCTGGCGGCCTGGACCGGTGGTGAAATAACGGGTCGCTGGCTGCCGCCCTTGTGGGAGGCGAGATTCGGCGAGGGTGCGCTGTCGCTGCGACTGATTGCCGCCTTTTTCGGCGGCGTACTTATGGCTTTTGGCGCGCGGGTGGCAGGCGGATGTACGAGTGGTCACGGTATCAGCGGAACATTACAATTTTCCGTCGGCAGCTGGGTGGCGGTGATCTGCTTTTTCCTCGGCGGTATCTTCGTCGCCATGCTGCTCTACAGGGTCTAGATCATGTCAGCGAAACCAGAATCCACCTCGTTCCCGGGAAGCAACTCCGGCCAGCTCGCTCTGGGCTTGGTTTTCGGAGTCGCCTTCGGTTTTCTCCTCCAGAAAGGCGGAGTGGCCAAGTATCATGTACTGATCGGCGTCCTGCTGCTGGAGGATTTCACCGTCATCAAGGTCATGGTTTCGGCGATTCTGGTCGGGATGATCGGGATTTACGTCATGCACCGCATGGGAATGGTCCAGTACCAGCTGCCATCAACGCGATATGCGGCCAACATCATCGGCGGCCTGATCTTCGGAGCCGGGTTCGGCTTGAGTGGATACTGCCCCGGCACCAATGCCGCGGCCATCGGACAAGGGAACTTCGACGCTCTGGCAGTGGGCGCGGGTCTGATAGCCGGATCATGGCTGTTCGCGGAAGCTCCGGAAAAGATCAAGAAAAAAGTGCAGGAATGGGGCGATTACGGCAAGCTGACACTGCCTGAACTACTGGACCTCCAGCGAGGAACCGTTGCCGTCCTGACCGCCGTTGCCCTGATTATTCTGCTGATCGTTGTGGAATGGCTGGCGCCTCGATGACGAGTCTGGTGATCAATACTTCGCTGGTGAGCCATGATTGATTCTGTTGAGATTTCGGCCATCAGCAGTCTGGTGATGGCCTTCGTCTGGATAATATACCTGCATCTCGCTCTGGTGCAGTACAAACGCTCGAACCGTCCCTACATGATCATCCACTATGCGCATGATGATGACCCCGGTGCGCTGTGTCTTTTCGTCAACATGAGCAAGGAACCTGTCCATGTTCAAAGCGTCTTGGCTTACATTCACGGCAAAAATGGATATATGCGCCGGTATATAACGGATTATGAACGGATAACTCCACATGATAACAACGTGCAGATGCGCTTGCGTCAGGGTCCGATACAAGCCGGAGGCTATCTTGTATTGGGATCTTTCGAGGAAATCCTTCGCGGCTCAAAGCCGAACACCGATGTTCATGCACGAATTGAAGAGCTGATTCGAGAGCTGGGTGAAATTCACAGCATCGAAATTTGTGTTGCCGTGATTCATGGCCCTACCAAGTACCATATCGGTGCCAGACGACGCTTCATTGTCCAAGATGGTGAAGGAAACTTCGCTATCCGCGCCCAGGATCTGCAAACTGAACAACTGGTGTCCTGGCACAAGAGAAAAGCCGTGCGACAATGGATCTTGCACCATATCGAAGCCAATCAGGCCGGCAAAATAGAAGAGTTGAAGATAGACGAGAAGCAACGGGTCAACGGACAAGCTTCATGAACTCCGCAGCATTTCGTGGAGCGTTGGCGCCGATGTCGTTGTTGAAGTAGGCGAAGATCTGGTCCGGATGCAGGGCCTTGAGCTTGTCGGCCCAGTGTTCGAGTTCGTTTTGCCGGTAATCGTGGTCGTACCATTTTCGGGTCCCATGAAATCGCATGTAGACCCGGTTCGTCGTCTTCACGGCTTCATCGCTGAGACCGTCAGGTGCGGAAATCACGCAGAAAGTCACGCCATAATGGCGCATCAGGTCGTAGGTGTCGTCGTCAAACCATGAATTGTGACGGAATTCAATGACATTGCGAAAGTCGTTGCTGAGGACCTTGCAGAACGATTCCAGCCTGTCCGGATTCTTGTGCAGATTGCCCGGCAACTGCCAGAGGATGCAGGCCAGCTTGCCCTTGAGCAGGCTGGCCGCATCATAAAATTTTCGTACCGCGTCCCCGGCATCGTTGAGTTTTTTCTGGTGAGTGACGTACCGGCTTCCCTTGAGCGTGAAGCGGAAATTGCCCGGTACGCCCTGATACCAGTTTTTCAAGGTGCTTTCCTTGGGCAGGTGATAAAAACTGCTGTTGATTTCCACCGTGTCGAAGTGCTCGGCATAATATTCCAGCCACCGCTTTTTCGGGACATCCGGAGGATAGAATTCCTCGACCCACCCGTCGTAGCTGTACCCAGAGCATCCGACATGGTTCTTCATGATCCATTCACCCCATGTCGACCTCGTTCCGGGAGGGCGGGGCCATGAATTCCGGACCAACGGGTTCCTTGACGTGTTCCGCCAGAATGTCTTCCACCCGTTTCATGATGTCCGGATCAACTTTCCAACCGTCGATTTCATCCAGCGGTTCCATCTGCGCCGGATTGCGTCCGCCCCAGAGGGCGATCTCCACGCCCTGATCCAGAACCCAGCGTACGGCAAAAGGGAGTAGTCCTCTGTTCTTTTTTGAGGCCAGTTGCTTAAGCTCCTCCACGGCCGCCAAGTACTGGTCATACCGAGGTTGCTGAAATTTTGGATCCGTTTTGCGCAGATCGTCTCCCTTGAACTCCCGGTCACGGCGCATCTTGCCGCTGAGCAGGCCGCGACAGAGCACGCCGTAGGTCATCAGGGCGATGTTGTGGGTCTTGCAGTAGGGCATGATGTCCTGTTCGATTTCCCGCTCGAAAATGTTGTACGGCGGCTGGCACAAGTGCAACGGAGCCTCGCCGCGGAAGGCGTCCATCTGGGCCGGCGAGTAGTTGGACACGCCGATGGAACCGATCTTGCCCTGCTTGAAAAGATTGTTCATCACCTGCGCGGTTTCCTCGATAGGTATCAATGGATCCGGCCAATGCACGAAGTAGATGTCGAGTCGGTCAACCCCGAGTCGCTGCAGGGACTCCTCGACTTCTTTGGTAATCCGTTCCGGCCTGCAGTCTCGAACGACCTTTTCGTCGGCGGTCCAATTGAGGCCCGCCTTTGTGGCGATGCGTACGTTTTCTCGCCCCCCGTATTCCTTCAGGGCCTTGCCCACAATCTCCTCGGAGCGGCCAAAACCGTAGACCGGAGCGGTGTCGATCACGTTCACGCCCTTGTCCAGAGCCGCATGAATCGTCCTGATGGACTCCTGCTCGTCCGTTCCGCCCCACATCCAGCCTCCGATGGCCCAGGTGCCCAGGGCCACCCGGCTGACGTCAATTTGAGTCTGCGGGATTGTAATATGTTCCATTCTTTCCTCCTCGTTGAGCTGTTCACATGAATCTTACGCCCCGAATTTTTCCAAACGCAACGCATTGGCCATAAGCAACGGCATGATCGAAGTGGCCGGGAAGCGCGGACCAAGGCCGCCGAGAACGCAATCCTTTTCGCAGAAGCGGCGGACATTGTCGGGACGACACCAGGGCGAACTGATCATCAGGGGCACGGGATGCCAGCTATGGGCGGCCAACGCAGCCGGAGTGGAGTGGTCGCCGGTAATGCAGATGACGTCCGGCTTCAGATCCAGAATCTTGGGCAACTTGCTGTCCAGTTCCTCGATCAGGGCGACCTTGCGGTTGAAATCGCCGTCTTCGCCGGCGCTGTCCGTGGACTTGAAGTGGACAAAGAAAAAATCGTACGCCTTCCAGTTCTCCTGGAGAAGGTGCAGCGTCTCGTCAAAGTTGGCGGGTTCGATGACATCCATGCCCACCAGACCGGATACGCCGCGATACATGGGGTAGTTTGCCAGGGCTGCCGCCTTCACTCCATAAATGCTCTCCAGGGAAGGCCACTGCGGACGCTGGGAAAAGCCGCGCAACAGAACCATGTTCGCGGGATCTTCTCCCTTGAGCCGGTCCGCGGCCTGGTGCACGAAGTCGTTGATCAGCCGTGCTGTTCTATTTGACGCATCGTCTTCCGTTTTGGATTCCGCCCGCAACGCAGGCTTGCCGGTGGTCTTGGGATCGGTGTCCCGGACGCCCGCACCCAGTCCTTCGCCGCGCAGCACCAGGAGAAAGCGGTAATCCATCACCGGCGTGAGATGCACCTCCGCGCCGTCGAGTTTGATGTCGCGCAACAAGTTCAGCTTTTCAGCGGTGACTTCCGTGGCAATGCGGCCGGCGCGGCGATCAGTGACCCGGCCTTGATCGTCAACGGTGCAGAAGTTCCCGCGAGCTGCCACGTCTCCCGGCTGCAGGTCGAAGTGAACGCCCAAAGCGGCCAGAGTTCCCCGACCAACCTGGTATGTAATCGGATCATAGCCGAACAGCGCGAGATGGGCCGGGCCGCTGCCCGGGGTCAGGCCGTCGGCAATGGGGATGTGCAGGCCGCACACGCCGCTTCGGAGCAGTTCGTCCATGTGCGGCGTATGCGCGGCTTCCAGTTCAGTGGGGTCGTCAACGGAACTGGAAAGCCCGCCCAGCCCATCCAGGACCAGCAGGATGATCTTGGTTTCGGCCGCTTTGGCCAGAGATCGCAGAATGTCAAAATCGGTCCGCATGGGTACCGTCCTTTCGCGTTTAACGGCTCATGTCCGGAGCAGGGACGAGCCGTTGGGTCAACGGGATAATGAACGTCAATGAACCCAATTCTAGAATCCGAATGCCTGCGAGCAATGGGGGAAAACCCGCATATCTTGCTGGTGAGCAGAGTATTGAGCAACTGCATAAAAAAGCGGGCACAGCTTGATAATTGGCCGTGCCCTCTTTTATTGAGCAGTTACTGTATTGAAGCGAGATGTTGATGACTGGTCAATTTGAAAACGGCAACTGTAACTGCCCAGTAAAATGCTGATGCCGACTCCGACCCCGATTACCGGAGGAAGAGCGCGGAACAGAACGTGTGCTGAGTAGTTGCCGGCAAGTTTACAATCTCAGGCCGGAAGGCTGTCGGCGTCGCCGACGTCCCATGAGAAAGCCGAAAAGCCAGGAACCAAAAACGACTCCCGCTCCGTAGAGAAACCAGCGCAACTGTTCCGATGAACGCAGCTCCTCGTTCTCTTCGCTCAATTGAGAAATTCGAGCCTCTGCTCGCTGCAAGTCCTGTACGGTCCGGTCATATTGTTCCTTCAATTCAAGAACATTCGCCGCCTCCGCGGCCAGAGTGGTATATTTTTCATCCAAAGCGGCAAGACTGGTCGTTGCTTCGGAAAGCGAATTCATGAGGTTCGTATTGGCGGCTTCCAGTTCGGCCACCCTGTCCAGGGCTCCGCTGGAAGCAGTCCGAAGCTGGTCGTACTCCTGCTGGAGGCGTTCCAGTTGCAGGTTGCTTGGCAGTTCTCCGGAGGTGAAGCGCTGCAACACCCAACCGACGGTTCCATCCGGGCCTTGAACGCGCAACCAGCCGTCATTGGATTCCAAAACCGTCAACCGGGCCCCTGTGGGCAGCATTTTCAAGACTCGATGATCGGTCGAAGGTCCGGTGCGTTGGGTAATTTCCTGACGCTCCCCGACATAAACCGTTCTCGCGAAAAGGTTTTCCGCTCCAAGCAAGACAATGGCAATGATCACAATCAGTTTCCAATAGATGAATTTCATGGTGTATCCTCTGTTCACACAGTTCGTGGCAGCAACAGCCGTCGGGGTTAAGCATTCGTTTCGAATGAGAGAACGTTAATTTCAATTAAATGTCATGGCTTGACAGGAAAATTTCCAGTATTCGGTAGGGAATCGCTACCGCGGGGAAGTTGCTGTTCCTCAGGAGCATATCAAAGCATTTATCACCTAATCCATATTTCGTGTAAGGCAAGGCGGGCCTTGGGTGAGTAGTTGGCGGATTGTCAACTGTTGATTCCTCCAGCCGACAAGTATGAAATGCCAATCCCCGTCGGCATTGTCTGAAAAACGATTAAAGGATAAGTGGATTCAGTAAGCCTCTCCCACTTCCTCTTCAAATGCTGTTTGCCCGGGTGGGTCATTGAGTGTTGAAGAGCGCTGCTGACGTTGATATCCTGATCATCTCCACATGGATATACTGGTTTCACTGTACCAGGTTGAACGGAGAAAGGAGTCTCATGAAAAAAGTCCTCATTGCACTGGGCATTCTTGTCCTCCTGGCTGTCGGCGCCGTGGTTGCGCTGGCGATGCTGGTGGATCCCAATGCCTTTCGTCCCCTGATTGCCAGGCATGTCCAGGAGGCAACAGATCGTGAAGTGGTCATCACTGGCGACCTTTCCTGGACCTTCTGGCCGCGACTGGGGAT
Source organism: Desulfonatronum parangueonense (assembly GCF_054656975.1). Classification (NCBI taxonomy): domain Bacteria; kingdom Pseudomonadati; phylum Thermodesulfobacteriota; class Desulfovibrionia; order Desulfovibrionales; family Desulfonatronaceae; genus Desulfonatronum; species Desulfonatronum parangueonense. Next base: position 1,842,451 of record NZ_BAAHXH010000003.1, on the reverse strand, counting down.
TTCCATGGGCGCGGCCGAGCTGGGCAATCCGCAGGGCATGGAGGAGCACCGGCCCCTGCTCGTTGTGGGCAGTGCCGAATTGTTCGTGGATGTAACGCCGTTGTTCCACAAGCGTCTCCAGGTCGGCGAGGTCGTCCTGCACGACGTGGCCGTGCATATACTGACCCTGGAAGACGGTCGTTCTAACCTGGATAATCTCCGTGAACCAAAAGCGGCAGATGCGCCGGAAGATCCATCCACCGTGCCGGATCGTCAGGAAGAGCCGACCCCGGGAATGGAAAACGGGAGGGATTGGGAAATCGTGGTCGAGGGACTGCGGATGGCCAATGCTGAAATCGTGATCGACGACCGCCAGACCGGCAGGACAGCAGAGGTGAGTGATCTGCATCTGACCTTGTCCCGGTTCGTTCCGGGAGAATGGGTTACGATTGACCTGGAGGGCATGGCTGATGTCGAGGAGGTCAGTACGAAGAGTTCTTTGCGGGCCGAAGCCCGTCTGGCCAAGGATTTTCAGCTCCTGGAACTGCGCAGCGTCCGGGCCGATGTGGTTGCGCGGGGGGAAGCCGTTCCCGGCGAAGCAAAGGTCGTTGCCGTTGAAGGAGAGGCCAGGATTGATCTGGATTCCCGGGAGGCGGTGGTCGAACCGCTGCTGTTTTCCGTGGACGATCTCAGACTGGTCGGTGATCTGCGGGTCGACTACAGCGGCAAACCGGTCATTGTCGCCGCATTCACCGCGGATACTCTGGACCTGAATCCACTCCTTCAGGAACTCAAGGAACTGCAATCCGCCAATGGCCGGAATGATCCCGGGGAAACCGGACTGGGAGCGGCTGGAGGAATGAATAATTCCGGAGAAGATGCTCCCGGCGATGCACAGGGATCAAGATCTACCGCGACACCGCCTACGGATTCGGTACAAGGTTCCGGTAACACGGCAGATGGACAACTTTCGCGAGACGAACCGGATTTATCGGGATTGCAAAGCGTAGATGGTCAGCTTTCGCTCTATGCGGCGACAGTTCTCGCGGATGAATTCCGCTTCACGGATTCCAGTCTGGCCTTGAGCCTGCGCGATGGGCGATTGACGCTCCAGGACCTGATCACCCATGCCTTTGCAGGCCGGATCAACCTGAGCGCATTGCTGGACGGCAGTGCTGCCCTGCCTACCTACGTTGTCGATCTGCAAGTCCAGGACATGGAAATACAGGATGCGCTGATCGCTCTGGCCGAGACGAATATTCTCTCCGGTACAGCGGACATTTCGGCCGAACTGCAGGGCACCGGGCTGAGCGAGTATGCCTTGATGCACGGCCTGCGCGGCAACCTGGTTCTGAATTTCGTCGACGGGGCCCTCTGGGGCGTGAATCTGCCCCAGGAAGTACGCAAGGTACATGCGGCTTTTCGGGGGCGGACGGTTGAGGATGCTGATCTGGTCCAGAAAACCGATTTTACCAGTCTCAGCGGTTCCTTTCAGATTGGCGACGCCAGGGCCGTGACCCGGGATTTGGCAATGGCCTCTCCTTTGTTGCGCATGACCGGCGAGGGTCTGCTGGAGTTGCCGACGAAAAACGTGGACATGGTGGTGGACGTCGGCGTAGTGGGTACCCTGGAAGGGCAAGAGGGCAGGGAATGGGAGGAGCTCAAGGGGCTGACCGTCCCCCTGCGGATTTCCGGTCCGTTGAATGACCCAAACTTTTCCCTGAATGTCGATGACGCGCTCCGGCAACGGGCAGCAGAGGAAGCGGAAAAGCTTAAAGGCAAGGCCCGAGAGGAACTCGAGCGTACCTTGCGCCGGGAATTGGGCGATGACGCCGAAGAAGGTCTGGGCGGACTGTTGAAGAAACTGTTTTGATATAGCTACTCAGCTCACCCGAGAAAAATTGGGCTGGATACCGGGCTTCGCCGGTATGACTTAACTTGGAAGTAACTACTCAGCAAACTAATGCTGTTGTCGGGTTTCGTTCGGAATCGGGGTCGGTATCGGGATCGGTATCGAAGCGAAGCCATGTGGAGGGCACCCCATTGTTTTCGAGACCGATTCCGATTCCGACCCCGACCCCGATTCCGATTACCGGAGAAAGAACGTGTGCTGAATAGTTACACTTGGAAAGGACATGGTACGATACGTCATTCCGGCGGAAGCCGGAATCCAGCTCTGACGAGTGACCACAGAGTATGTGCTGAAAGTTACCGTTTTGATTTTGTGATGAGGAGATGCAAGTGCAGTCACTGCGTGAACTGTATCGTTATGGAATGGGACCTTCCAGCAGCCACACCATGGGACCGCGCAGGGCCGCGGAGCAGTTCCGGGCCCACCATCCCCAGGCAGCGGCAGTCCGGGTCACGCTGTACGGTAGTCTGAGCCTGACAGGGCGGGGGCACCTGACCGATCATGCCGTAACGACGGGGGTGCAGCCCCTGCGATGCGAAGTGGTCTGGAATCAAGAGTTTCTGCCGTTTCATCCCAATGGCATGCACTTCCAGGCGCTGGACGATGACGGAGCGGTCCTGGGGGAGTGGACCGTGTTCAGTATCGGCGGCGGAGAACTGCGCGATGCGGACCGGCAGGATTCGGAAACCCCGCGCCTGTACTCCCAGACCTCGATGCAGGAGATCCTGGATTGGGCCTGCTCCCGGGGCAAACCGTTCTGGGCTCTGGCCGAAACCACCGAAGGCGCGGACCTGTGGGATCATCTTGGCTTCGTGTGGGTGAAAATGCAGGAAGCCATCGCGGCCGGTCTGGACGAGGAGGGGGCCTTGCCGGGTGGACTGAATCTGCAACGCAAGGCCAGGGGATTTTTGACTCGGACCAAGCAACTGCGGCGTAGCGCCAGCCGGACAGGGCTGCTGTCCTCGTATGCCTTGGCCGTCTCGGAGCACAATGCCGCGGGCGGGTTCGTGGTCACCGCGCCCACCTGCGGCTCCTGCGGCATCGTGCCGGCAGTGCTGTTTTATCTCCAGAAGGAACTCGGTCTCGAGGAGGACTACGTTCTTCGGGCCTTGGCCACGGCCGGGCTTGTGGGCAACGTGGTCAAGCACAATGCTTCCATTTCCGGAGCGGATGTGGGCTGTCAGGGAGAAGTGGGCGTGGCCTGCGCCATGGCCGCGGCTGCCGCTGCCCAACTGCTGGGCGGCTCACCGCACCAGATCGAGTATGCCGCGGAAATGGGCCTGGAGCATCATCTCGGCCTGACCTGCGATCCGATTCTCGGGCTGGTCCAGGTACCTTGCATCGAGCGCAACTGCTTTGCCGCCATTCGTGCCCTGGCCGCAGCGGAGTTCGCCCTGCTTTCCGATGGCCGGCACCTGATCAGTTTCGACCAGGTCGTGGAAGCCATGCAGCAAACCGGACACGACTTGCCCAGCCTTTACCGGGAAACGGCCCAGGGCGGGCTGGCCAAAGTGTACCAGAGCACAAGGCCGGCGGCATGACCCTCCTTGCAATTGAACAGCATGAGTAACTATATTCAGCTCAACCTCGTATGTTCGTACTGGATTCCGGCGTTCGCCGGAATGACCAACGTGGAAACGGCTTGCCGCATCACGTCATTCCGGCGAACGCCGGAATCCAGTGCAGGTGAATGATCAAACTCGGGATGTGCTGAATAGCTACCAACATGATAATGTTGAGAAGAACTGGAACTATGCTCTTTCAACCGGAACTTGTTCCATGTCCGGGGCAACCGCCTGGACCAGGTGATGGATTTCGCTCCAAAGCTGGGCTTTGCCCTGGCGGCTTTTGGAGGAAAAGAAAAGAGGATCGGCATCCGGACCGAGAACATCCACCCAGGCGCGGTGGGACGCGGTTCGTTCCCGTTGGTTGCATTTATCTGCCTTGGTCAGCACCGGGAGTAAAGGAACCGAAATGGCTCGGGCCATGGCCACCAGTTCCATATCCATCGTCTGGGGGGGCAGCCGGCAGTCCAGAATCAGGATCAGGCCCACCAGGCTCTTGTTTCTGCTGAAAAAATGTTCCATGACATTTCCCCAGACGTTACGCTCGCTTTTGGGGCGTTTGGCGTATCCATAGCCGGGAAGATCCACCAGATAAAAATTTCCGGGCTGGACAAGGTAGTAGTTCAGGCTGCGGGTCTTTCCCGGCACGGAACTGGTTTTGGCTAAATTTTTCCTGTTGGTCAGGCAGTTCAAAAGCGATGATTTGCCCACATTGGAACGACCGGCCAGGGCGATCTGCGGTTCGGGGATCTTTTCCATCTGGCCCAGCGTGTAGATGGTTTTTTCCAGACTGACGGTGGTGTGGCGCGGTGTTTCGAGAGTGTCCGGATTGGTCATTGAGGTTGTTCCTGCTGTTAAACGATAGGGAGTGATGGTTGCGTGCCGAGTAGCTGCCCATCAATCAAACCTACCCGCCAACCATCATCTCTGCAAGGAGGATCATTGTGAAATTGTTTTATTTGCTGGCGATAGGCGTACTGATAAGTTCGTGCGTCCCTCAAAAGGCAAACCAGGAGCACATTTTTTCGGATCATCCTCCCAGTGCCGTTTTCCAGGAAATCGACGTCACCGTGTCCCTGCACCCTGAGCATGTCGATGACTATGACCGCATTTGCGCCCAACTGGGACAACTGGCATGGGATGATGGAATTCGACAGTTGCTGCAAGTTTATGTCGGCCAGGCCCCTGTGTTGCGCCCCGTGCTGCATCCGGAAGAAAACGCAAGCTTTCTCTCCGAAACAGCGCAGAACCATGTTCCGGAATGCGATCCGTGGTTGGACAGCGTCACAGGCGCGGTTTCTCAGCAGGTACGCTTCAGTTCCGTACTGATGCCGATTCAGCCCTTCGGCGGTACGGTGGATTCGTTGCAGGACAACAAAACCATGGGCGGCATGCTTTCACGAGGGTATGTATCTCTTTACGGGCAGCCGCTGCGTGAAGAGCCTGTCCCCGTGCTGATTGTCCAGCAATCCCCCGGCCTGCAACGAGGATTGAAACAGGTCGTCGGTTCCGGGTTGATCACTCAACTGACCGATACTGTAGGCCAGTTGCTCATCCAGGAATCGACACGGGAAATATTGCCGGGCGATCTGTTTTTTCAACTCCAGGTCAGGGCCGAAACCCTGCCCATGACCGGCGAACTTGTGCCCCTGGGGCCTGGAGATCATAACTGAGGCAATTACGCTGTTGTCGGATTCGCTCGGAATCGGGGTCGGTATCGGGATCGGTATCGAAGCGAAGCCATGTGGAAGGGCATCCCATTGTTTTCGAGACCGATTCCGACCCCGACTCCGATTGCCGGAGAATGATCATGTACCGTCTGCTGAGTAGTTACGTTTTTTCAATGCCGTCTTTGAGTCAGTCGGGGTCAGTCATACCCGCAAAGACGGTTATCCAGTCCGTTTACTGAAGTGACCTGAATAGTTACAAACTACTTCGATGTTTTACGCTCACGGGATTTCTCGGCGAGTCGCATTTCTCTGCGAATTTTCGCTTCCTCGTGGCGATGAATCTGGTCCGGCGTGGTCGGATGATACGGCCTGACCTGAGTGGGGCGTCCTTTCTTGTCCAGGGCGACGAAGGTCAGATACGCGGATGCGGTGTGTCGGACTTCTCCTGTCAGGAGGTTCTCCGCTTCGACCCGGACACCGACTTCCATGGACGTTCTGCCTACCAGATTGATGCTGGCCTTGAGCATCAGCAGGTCGCCGACATAGGCCGGGTAGTGGAAATCCAACCGGTCGATGGATGCTGTCACGGCATTGCCCCGGACATGGCGAATAGCCACGATGCCCGCTGCCGTGTCGATGTGCTTCATGATAATTCCGCCGTGAATGCTGCCGTAGGGGTTGGCATCCTGGGGCAGCATTTGAATCGCAATGGTTATGGACGTCTCGGAAGAGCTGGTTTGCTGCATAACGGCTCCGGATGAAGTATTGTTTGACGCTTTCTCGCGAGAAGAATTTCCTAGCCATAAAGTCAGGGACTGTCATCTTCATGAAGATGAATGTGGACCTGGTCAACTACTTATCACTTCAACCAAAAGGTAATCATACGTGATTCATCCAAGAATTGATCCCGTGGCGTTTACCATCGGGCCGCTGGAGGTCCGGTGGTACGGCTTGATGTATCTGATCGGCTTTCTCGCGGCCTGGATCCTGGGCCATATCCGGGCAAAGAAACCGGGATCGGGATGGAAAACGCAGGAATTGCCGGATCTGATCACGCTCTGCGCACTGGGGGTGCTCCTGGGCGCCAGATTGGGTTATGTGCTCTTTTACGATTTCGCGACCTTCATCAACCATCCATTGGAGATCGTCAAAATCTGGAAGGGAGGGATGTCCTTTCATGGCGGCTTGATCGGAGTGATGATCGCCATCTGGTATTACGGCCTGCGCACCAGGCGAAGTTTTTTCCAGGTGGCGGACTTCGTCGCTCCCCTGGCCCCCATCGGGATTTTTGCCGGTCGGATCGGGAATTTTATCAACGGTGAACTCTGGGGCAGGGTAACCGACGTACCATGGGGCATGATTTTCGCCGACCCGAATGCAGGCTTCGTGCCCCGCCACCCGTCCCAGTTGTATCAGGCATTCCTGGAAGGTCTGGTCCTGTTTTTCGTGCTGTGGTCTTTTTCAGCCAAACCCCGTCCGACCATGGCCGTTTCCGGCCTGTTTGCCCTGCTGTACGGCGTATTCCGATTCAGCGTCGAGTTCTTCCGGGAGCCGGATGCCCATCTCGGTTTTGTGGCCCTGGACTGGATGAGCATGGGACAGGTTCTTTCCTTGCCCATGATCGCGATAGGCGCGCTACTGCTGTGGTTGGCGTATCGCAAGAGATAGCCCCTGCCCCTTGCGTAACCTTCGTGTTCCTCAGCATGATCATTACAGAATTTCTACCACAAAGGTAACTACTCAGCTGCGGCCCGGCTTGTCTCGATTTTTCGGCCTCGCAACTCCTTCGTCGGCTTCGTAACATCGAACCATTGCCTGAATTAACAGCATTTAGCGCTTCAAGCGTCCGGCAATGGTTCGATGAACGAATCCTGACTCAGTCAGACAGGCGATGCCGAAAAATCGAAACAAGTCGGACCACTTCACTCCATGGAATCAAAAGTACTGAATAGTTACCCACGAAGAGCACGAAGGACACGAAGGGTGGATCGATGCAGGAGGGATTGGAAGACACATGTGTACGTTGAGGTATTAACCGCAATTGCTCTGCCTCCTTCGTGCTCTTCGTGTCCTTCGTCGTAATAAAAAAAGACAAGTGAGTTTTCTACGTTCGATACTTGGCGTTGATCCGGATGTATTCCTCGGTGAAGTCGGAGGCCAGAAGCGTATATCTCCCCTGTCCGCTGCCCAGTGAGATATCCATATGCACTTCTTGACGACATAATGCGGCGGCGAGGAGGTTGTCCCAGTCCATGGGCACCGGCGCGCCGAGATGAAAGATGGTTTGTCCGGCCAGAGCTACGCTCACCTGGTTTGGATCGAACTGTGCGCCGCTGCGGCCCAGGGCGGCCACGATGCGTCCCCAGTTGGGGTCCTGGCCGTATATGGCTGTTTTCACCAAAGGTGAATGTCCCACGGCCCGGGCGGCCAGTTCCGCGTGACGTGAGCTTTTGGCGCCGCTGACCCGGACATGGATGGTTTTTGTCCCGCCTTCGGCGTCCTGGACGATGAGTCCCGCCAGTTCCGCGCAGACTTCGGCCAGGGCCTTGGCCAGCAGCATCAATTCCTTCTTTTCTTCGATCTTCCCGGCCCGGCCATTGGCCAGAGCGAAAACGCAATCATTCGTGCTGGTATCGCCGTCCACGGTGATCCGGTTGAAGCTGTGCTCCACGGCCACGGCCACGGCCTCCCGCCACCAGCGCTGATCCACTCCGGCGTCGCAGATGATGAATCCGAGCATGGTGGCCATGTTCGGGCAGATCATGCCCGCACCCTTGGCCATGCCCAATATGCGGATCTCTTTTCCGGCGAGTTCCAGGCTTCGCCAGGCCATTTTGGGATACTTGTCCGTGGTCATGATCGCCCGGGCCGCATCCAGGGCCGACGCTTCACCCAGGCCGGCGTCCAGTTTCGCCAGGGCCTGCTCCCAACGATCCATTTTGATGCGGTCCCCAATCACGCCGGTTGAGGCAGGCAGGAGTTCGCCCGGATCCAGATGCAGAGTCCTTGCGGTCATGCTCAGGGTGTTTCGGCAGTCTTCCAAACCTTGTTCCCCGGTGCAGGCATTGGCTTGCCCGGCGTTGACCACCACGGCCCGCACCGGTCGATCGGCGGCCAGCATTTCCTTGACCACCAGAATGGGAGCGGCCTGAAACAGGTTCCTGGTCAGCATGGCGGCCCAGACGCATGGCGTGTCGCTGCGCAGGATGGTCAGATCGTTGCGCTGGGCGTACTTGAAACCGGCAGCGGCAACCGTGAAATCGAATCCTTTGGGAACGGGGATCATGCTCGATCTCCTGAATTGTTGAGGTGGGTGGATGAGAGTCGGTTCTCGTCAAACTGAGCAGACTGGGTGATGGGCAGGGTCACGGTAAATTGCGTTCCCTGTCCTTCACTGCTCTGGACGGTGATGTCGCCGCCGTGATCTTGAACCAGCTTGTAGCTGACGGCCAGACCCAGGCCGGTTCCTTTGGGCTTGGTGCTGAAAAAAGGATGGAAAAGTTTCTTCATGCTCTCCGGAGGGATCCCCTTTCCCGTATCGTCAACCTTAATCTGTATAAAACGCTCTTCAGCCTGGGCGGTGATGCTCAGTTTCCCGCCGTTGGGCATGGCTTCCATGGCGTTTTTAATCAAATTTATCAATACCTGCTTGATCTGATCTACATCCAGCATGCAATGGGGCAAATCCTGAGCCAGGTCGAGTCGGCATTCGACACCGTGGACATCAGCCTGGTCCTGAAATAGACGAACCACTTGCATGATGAGTCCGGCAACATCCGTTTCGACCATCCGTGCCCGGGGAGGACGGGTGAAGTCGCGAACTTCCAACAGAAGACTCTCCAGCCTTTTTGCCTCGCCGGCAATGATTTCCAGCTTTTCGCAACTGGGATCTCCTTCCGGAAGCGTACGTTGAATTTGCCGGGCAAAACCTCCCATGAGCATCAAGGGGTTTTTTATTTCATGGGAAAGGTGGGACGCTGCTTCGCCAATGGCGGCGAAGCGTTCGGCAAGCATGAGTTTTGCTTGAGCCTGAAGGAGTTGCTCCATGCTTTGTCGCACTTTGTCCCGTTCCAGACGGAGTTCCGCTTCCGAGCGCTGGAGGTGATCGGTTTTTTTGTCGACTTCCCGGCGCAAGGTCTCGGACCAGCGCAGGGAAACAAAAAGGAACGCAAAAAATGCTATTGTCACGCCGATGAAGAACAGACCGGCAAGCAGCCATTGCCGGACGACCATCGGCTGCATCAAGCCGTAGACTTCAGTGTCCGGAGCCCCCAGGCCGACAGACCAGGTGTGCGAAGTCCCGGTTCCATCGGATGGAAGCTGAATCGGACTGTAGGCCAGCAGTTTGCGCATTTCACCGGTAATGTGCCAATGCCATCCCGAGGTGTACCAATCCGTTCCTTCCTGTCCCCGCAGCAAGCGGTTTTCCACAAGTTCGTTGATTCGGCGGTAAGAAATGGCCGGATTTCGGGCCGATCTGATCGTGAAGGAATTCTCGCCGCGAAACGATTCTTCCACGTGGAACATGAACCGTCCCTGATGATCGATGATCCAGGCGTAACCCGTTTTTCCCGACCGCACCCCCGCGGCGTGCAACGATGCAATGGTCTGGGCATCCAGGATAAACAAGACAATTCCGGAATTTGACCCGCTGTTTTCAACCTGGGAAGAAAGCGGGAGAGCCAACGTCATGGGCATTATCCACTGCTCGGCAAAAGGCCCGTGCGACGGCTTCTGCGTCCTGCCCAGGGCGACCTGGTGGTGGGGCGGATGGTGGAGCGAGGATGGCGTATGGGGAAGATCCATCCCTAATTCGAAGTTGGAACTCCATCCCTGTTTTGTGAACAGTGCAAACGGTGGCGCATCCGTCACGTGACCGGAGGCCGGCAGAACTCCAATGCCGATAACCCCCCAGTCCTGTAGGAATTGATAATACAACTCGAACGTTTCATGGAGCCGGTCAGTTTCGGTGTGGGAGTCGGTAATCTGCGCGGCAAGCAAATTCAGGGATTGCTCCAGAAGCCAGAAGTTCTTCCGGATGTCCTGGGAAATCTGTCTGGCCAAACCGAGTTGCTGTTCATTGAACTGCTCCGAAACGATTCGTTCCAGTTCCAGGTTTGCCCTGAACGCCAAGCCAAAGACGGCAAGGCTGATGACTGCGAATGTTACGGCAATGGCAATGACAAATTGTTTGCGCATGTGATTCCGGCATGGCCGTCAGTTCGGGTGTGGAGTTGCAAGTTTGGGTGCCTACTCGCTTGGAGACGGAAATACAAGGACAGGCCGCTCAGGCCTCCAGTTCATATTTCTTGAGCAAGGCATAGAAGTGGGAGCGGGAAAGTCCGGATATGGTCAGGATTTGAGGTACATCACCCCCGGTTTTGCGGATCAGCGCTTTGAGATAGCGTCGTTCATTCATCATCTTGAAAGACTTCAGCGAGGGGAAGTCGGCTCCGAAATCCGCGACGTCGAGACAGATGGAAGGAGCATCGTCGGCCATGGCTGCCCCTTGTTCGATGCGGGACTTGGCCACCATGATCCGCAAGTCCTTGGGCAGGTGCATGGCGTAAAGAAATTTCTCCTCTCCCGCGGCCACCAGGGCTCGTTCAATGACGTTGCCCAGTTCCCGGACATTGCCCGGCCAGTCATAGTCATGCAGTGAACTGAAGAAGTCGGAACCGAACACCTTGGTCTTGATTCCTGATTCCGCGCATAGCCGATCGATATAGGCGGTGGCCAAAGACTTGATGTCTTCTCGCCGGTCACGCAGAGGAGGGATTCGCAGCCGAATGGTTTTGACCCGGAAATACAAATCGCGACGAAACGTACCGTTTTCAACAAGTTCTTCCAGGTCCTGGTTGGTGGCGGCGATCAGGCGAAAGTCGCTTTCCTGCTCACGATTTTCGCCAATGGGCCGAAATTTGCGCTCCTGAAGCACTCGAAGCAGGGATTTTTGCATGGCCAGGGGCAATTCCCCCAGCTCGTCCAGAAACAGAACTCCGGTATGGGCCTGGCGGACCAGTCCCGCCCGGTCGGCAAAGGCCCCGGTAAACGCGCCCTTGCGGTGCCCGAAGAGGGTGCTTTCCATGAGCGAATCGGTCAACGACGCACAGTCCACCACCACAAAGGGGGATTTGGCCCGCCGGCTGTTGGCGTGGATGGTCCGGGCCGCGAGTTCCTTGCCCACGCCGGTTTCCCCGGTGATCAGGACATTGGCGTCCGAAACCGCGGCCTGGGCGATGACTTCGAAACATTCCCGCATGGCTCGGCTCGAGCCGATCATCCGGCTGAGATCCAATGCCCGCGGAATGGAACGGTCGCGCTGATCCTTGTATTTCAACGCGCGGTTGATGCTTAAACTGATGTCCTTGATGGAGGCGGGTTTGACCAGGTAGTCCCAGACACCGCCTTCTATCGCCAGTTCCGCGCCTTCCGGATCGCCCTTGCCCGTGAGGATGATCACCTCCGGAGGGTTGGTCATGGATCTGAGTTCCGGAAGCAGGGAGAGACCGCTCCCATCCGGCAGGTTCACATCCAGAAGCAGCAGGTCGTAAGTGTTCGCCTCAAGAGCCGATCGAGTGGCCTTCAGGTTCTCCGCCTGATCGAAATCGATCTGTTGACGGCGAAGCAGACTGGCCATGGTGCCGCGGATTTCAAGATCATCGTCGATTATCAGAATTCTCGGCACGTAAAACGTCCTCCTCGCGATCAATCGAGACAAGTATCTTGGACAGGGTGGCGGACAGTTCCGCCTTGTTGAAGGGCTTGGGCAGAATGATGCTGATGTTGTCGGCCTCGTTGCCCATTTCCAAAACATAGCTGCGGCCGGAAACCAGGACGACGGGCACGCCGGGCCGCAGGCGACCGACCTGTTTCGCCAGTTCGATACCCGTGAGCCCGGGCATGTCGTAATCGGTCATGACAAGATCGATATCTGTATGCTTTTTCAAAATTTGCAAGGCCTCGTCAGCGCCGGTCGCCGCCAGAACGGTGTATCCGAGCTGCTCTATGGCCCGCGGTGTCGTTGCCAACTGATCCTCGTCGTCTTCCACGAAAAGGATGACTCCCCTGCCTTTGTGAATGGAAGGGGCGGTGGACATGGTTTCCGAGGTGGCTGCTATCATCGGGAGAAAGATGGTGAAGGTGGTGCCCTTGCCGGGCGTGCTGCTGACCTGGACCGCCCCCTTATGGTTCTTGACGATGCCCAGGACCATGGCCAATCCCAATCCGGTCCCTTCGGTCTTGCCCTTTGTGGTGAAGAAGGGATCGAATATCTTGTCCAGGTCGTCCGGAGCTATGCCGGGCCCGGTATCAGACACAACGAGCCGGAAAAAACTTCCGGGCGCGACATTGAGTTCCGAAGCCTCGATTGCCGGAAGCTGGATTTCATCCAGGCTGATCGCCAGAACACCGCCAGTGGTCTGCATGGCCTGAAATGCGTTGGTACACAGGTTCATCAATACCTGGGTGACCTGGGTCGGATCCACCAGAACCGGTGAAGGAGCGCCCGCGATGTTGGATTGAACGGCAATGTTGCGTGGCAGGGATCGCTGCAGAAGGGCCACGGATTCCTGCACCAAGGCGGGAAGATCCGTTGGGCGGAACCCTTCCTGGGAAGGGCGGCTGAAGGTCAGAATCCGTTCCACGAGATTCTTGCCCCGAATTGAAACCCGCAGCACGCGTTCCAAATCTTCGGCAGTGGGCGACCGCGGATCAATGTCGGTCAGGGCCAGTTCGGTGGAGTTGATGATGGAGGTCAAGATGTTGTTGAAATCATGGGCAATGCCGCCGGCCAAGGTCCCGATGGCTTCCATTTTCTGGGATTGCAGCAGCTGGCGTTCCAGATTCATTTCATGGGTGATGTTTTCCGCCGTGCTGAGGGTGCCCACCACCTCGCCCTTTTCGTTGTGCAAGGGAACCTTGTTGATTTCAAGCCAGGCATCCTTGCCGTCGGCATCTCCCGCGGCGACCTTGATCTTGCGCAGCGGCCGGTTGCTGCGCACAACCTGGCGATCCATCTCCGCAACCCAGGCCAGGAACTCGGACCGGGGCAGCATGTCCGAATCGGTCTGGTGCAGCAGCTTTTGCGGTGAGTCAATGCCGAAAAAGTCGGCAAACGCACGATTGACGCCGAGATAGCGCTGTTTGAGATCCTTCCAGCAGACCAGTTGAGGAATGGCGTCCATCAGGATTTCCAGGAAGGACAGCTGTTGGCGGATTTTGCGCTCCACGGCCCGCCGCCGGATGATGTTCCGGACCAGGAATCCAAGAATGATCAACAAGGAGACAAGACTGATCATGATCACCTGAAAAATCTGCTTGTCCAGTTCGTAAAAGGCTTCCGGTTCGTTGATAAAGACGCTTCCCGGAGGAAGCTGACGCTTGCTGATGTCGAGCTGCAGCTGGACCCGGTAATCGAACATGTACTGATCAACGATCTCAGAGATGATGGGGATGTCCGAAGGAGATGCTCCTTCCAAAATCCGCAGGGCCATGTCCGCGACGATATTGCCGTGCCGATGTCCGCTCAAAAGCCGCCCGCCGACCATGCCGTGGCCGAGCAGGAACTCCCAGTTGCTGTAGATGGGCAGATCCGTGACCTCGGAAACGGCTTGCAGAACTTCCGACGCGGACATGAACTGGCCGCCGACGTTGTGAAAGAACGGAATGAAAAAAAGAAACGCATTACGCGGCAGGCTTTGAACCCGATCCTGGATTTCCTGAAGCGAATAGCGCCCCCAGAATTCAAACTCCAGGCGGTCGCCAAAGTAGGGCATGACTTCTTCGATCTGCCCGCGTATCGCCACGCCCGTGGTGGACTCGTCGCCAATGACCACGACCAGGTTCTTGTTGGGGTGGATGCTCAGGGCCAGTTCCAGGGTGTCCCGAACGCCGATGTTCTCCAGAATGCCGGTGGCGTAGGAATGGTCGATGTCTGCGGGGTCAACGTCGTTCAAGCCGCAGAAGACCACCGGGATGCCGGGAAATAATTGATCCCGGTGCTCGAGAATGAAATTGTAGGCGTCGTTGTCCGAGACGATGACGATGTCGTAGCGCTCCTGGGCGAATTTGTTTTGATAGAGAGACAGGAGCGTATCGGTGATTTTCTCGTAATGGTACTTCTTGGCGTCCATGTATTCGATCTGCAGTTCGATATGGTACCGGCTCCGTTCCAGCCCCTGACGAATGCCCTCCTGAAGATGATCGGACCAGGCATAGCCGTGATGATAGGAGTTCAGATAGAAGACGCGGCGCTTTTCCTTTTCCGCCAGGGCAAGGCCCGGGAGCAGCAGGAATAGGATCGCAAGACTGATGACGTGGAATCGAAACGGAATCGAGAAAGTCATATGGCGAGGGTTATGATTCAGGAGCAATTGGTTCGGTGGCGGGATTGATGAAGATGATTTGCTCACAAAACCATAAGGTGATGTATCCTCAGGCATTCAGATTTCATGGTTGCATATCGTTTGGGATCCAGGCGCAAAACGGACGAAGCGCAATGGAAAGGATGCAGGTAACTATTCAGCATAAGCTGCCGTTGCCCAGTTCGACTCGCTGTCGGTATCGGTATCGGGATCGGAAGCGAAGCCGTGCGGAGGGAGCCTCAACGTTTTCGAAACCGATTCCGATACCGACTCCGACCCCGATTGCCGGAGGTAGATTACATAACGGTGCTGAGTAATTACGGATGCAGACGGAATTTCTCTTGGGCAAACAATAACATGAACCAATAAAAGGGTCATCCGGCGAGATCCATGATCAGGGGCGATTCAGGTGCCGGCCACGTGCCGCGGAGCCTGTTTTCGCCGATCAGAAAGCCGAGGTAGCTGTCCTTTCCATAATGTCTGATTCGTCGTGCGGTGTCCGCGATGATGTCAGTGTCCAGATCCTTGTCAGGGCTGAACAGGGCGACGACTCCGTCAGCATGACCGGCATGAGGCAGGACGATAAAAATCGTGTCCAAGATGCCTGCTTCGGGGTGGTCCTGGAAGATGGGGCCGTGTGTGTTTTGCCCCGGGTCGTATTTTTGCGGAGCATGCAGCATTGCTTGCAACGATTCGGATCGGGGAAAGCCGAAAAACATCACATTTGGAGTTTTTGAAGCCTGTTTTTCAGCCTCACGCTCCGTGATCACACGTGCATCGGGCTGGTTCAGGCTGGTTGCGAATCCTGTGATGAGCTCATCGGAAACATGGACCAGATCGTCGCTTTGTACAATCGTCAACCCGGCTGCTCCCCTGATGCTGTTCACGGTGGGGGGGATTTCTTCAGAAGCCAGCAGCCGGAAGATGTGGTGGTCCGGATCAACATGAAGGCGGGTAGGTTGTTGGGAACTTTGAAAGACGAAGGGGACGGCAGCGCCTTGCAGTGCGATTTCCATCATCTGATTGTTGTTCGTCGTTTCCAGGCGGAGCGGGACGTGCACGTCGTAAAAGGGTTTCTGTTGCGCGAGGACGCCGCTGACCTGCCAGCCTTGGGAGTTTGGAACAACCTGCACGTTTTCAAGGCGCAGTTCGGGTGCGCCTGGCTCTTGAAGCCATTGGCGGGTGAAGGTTTTCCGTTCCTGCGCATCCCAACCGTGATCCTGGAATGCATCGAACATGTCCTGCCATGTGGCCGCGGCAAACAGCCACTCGGAATAGAACGTGCGCAGGGCGTCCCAGAACGCTTCGTCGCCCAGGCGCTGACGGATCATATGCAGCAGGAACATGGATTTGCCGTAACCGATGACTTGGCTTGCCGGTTCGGAACGAGACAGGAATCCGGCGACGGGAAAGTCGGAAGCGCCGGCGGCCAATAGAGCATAGTCCCTCAGGATGCGCATTCGATATTCCCGGGCCGCTGCTTCGGACTGTTCTTCCTGGGCAAGATAATCCGCCACGTACGTCGTCAACCCCTCGCTCCAGTTTCCCTGGCTGTAATCGACAAAGACCCCGTTGCCCCACCAGCAGTGGGCGATTTCATGGCGCAGGCTGATCTCGGGTATGAAGGGGAGACGCAAGATGGCGGAGCCCAGCAGTGTGTAAGAGGGCATGCCGAAGCCGGAGGGAAAGAAGTTTTCAACCACCGCGAAATGGTCAAAGGGGTAGGGGCCGTGCAGTTCTTCGTACAGGGCAAGATGTCGTGCCGAAGCCTGAAGGTAGATTTCAGCAAGGTGATCATTGTCTTGAAAAAAGTAGGTAAAGATGGGGACGGTATCGGTTTCCAGGCGGCGATGAATATATCTGCCCGCGGAAAGGGGCATGCCGCGACCTAACTGGTCGACCTGCCACCGGGAGATGCTTTTGCCTTCGCTTTCCACATGTTCCACGAGCCGTCCGGAGGTTACGGCCAAAACACCGGTCGGCGCGCTGACCTCAAGGGCGATGGGCAATTCCTGATTTGCCAGGCGAGGAAACCATCCACTTTGGCCCTGAAAAAAGACTCCCTGTTCCGTGATGGTGGCGCTGACCCCGAACCCGGGATTGTCCATTGTAAAAAGGGACATGGGAACCGGATCATGAAATCGCCCGGAGTATTTGATGGAAATGATCACGTCCGACCCGATGCCTGCCATGCCCAGATTGAGGCGAAGTCGGCCGTTTTCGAAGCGGTGTTTGACCGGGTTGTTGTTGAGATGCACCGCGTGGATTTCCATGGCCGGATGCAGGAAAAGGTCCAGGTTGGTTCCTTCGATGACTTCAGGGCGAATGATGCCGTGACCCTGCAGAACGCCCGTCTGCAGATCCAACTGGACGCGCAGATCCATTCCTGCTCCGGATGAGGCCGAGACCTGGTCGGGGTGCAACGGGAACATCAAGGCGCCCAGCACCAGCAATAAGAGGCAGGATCGAGCGGCAGGCATGATGCGGGTTATCAAACGGTGAACTCCGAATCGCGGCATTGGCGAACAAATGATGGGCATCTGAACTGGTCTATGAATGAAAGGTTGAATGCAGCCGTCTTGCAATATGGTTCCTGCCGATTATTTCTTTCCAGAGAATCTTGCCTTTTATGGGCAGACAAGATCAGATGGTAACTGCTCAAAAGGTCGGGCAATCAACCGTCGCGAATCAGTGCTGCCTGGATACCGGCCTGCGCCGGTATGACGGAATGGAGTGCCTTGTTGGCGAGCACTCTGGGTCGTCACCCCGGCGCAGGCCGGGGTCCAGGCGAGGCTGCCCGGAGTTTTTGAGCAGTTACATCAGATGTAACAGTAATGTTTGCGATGCTGTTTTTCAATCCTTGGAGTAAAAATCAACCTCGGTTCAATTTGTGAAGCAGATATGCTGAAGAACTCAGCGGGAGGACAAGATGGTCACAAATGAAATCCCCAAAAACATGTTCGGCTCATCCGGCAGATCCATAACCCGGGTCGGATTGGGAGGAGAGGGCGTCCTCAGAACCCATGGGCGAACCGATGAGGCGCGGGCGGTGATCAGGGCGGCTTTGGATATGGGCATTGAATATTTCGACACGGCGCCGGCGTATTCCGGCAGTGAGGAATATCTTGGTTCAGTCTGGAAAGAGATGCCCGAAAGGCGCAACAGGATTTTCCATACCTCCAAGTCCGCCCAAAGAACCCATGCCGGGGCCATGCGCGACCTGCAAAGCACCCTGTTCCGGCTGGGAACGGATTATCTGGACCTGTGGCAGATCCACGATATCCGGGACCAGAACGATATCGCCCAAATCGAATCGGAAAACGGAGCCTTGCGCGCTTTTCTGGAGGCCCGGGAAGCCGGGACAGTGCGCCACATCGGCGTGACCGGCCACCATGATCCGGAGGTGTTGACCCGGTGCGTAAACGCATGGCCCCTGGACAGCGTCCTTCTGCCGGTAAACCCGGTGGAAGGCGTGCTGGGCGGATTTTTGACGGAAACGCTACCCGCGGCCAGGAAGAAGAGCATGGCTGTCGTGGGCATGAAGGTGCTGGGCGGCGGACATTACCTTTTCGCGAAAGACGGCCTGACCCCGGAGCGATATCTGCGCTATGCCTTGGCCCAGTCTGTGGACGTGGTCATCCTGGGCTGCTCCAGCCCAGCCGAGGTGGAGCTGTTGGTGCGCGTGGCCAGGGATTTTCAGCCCATGAGTTCGGATGAACAGAAGGAACTGCTGGGCCTCTTTGGTCCTCACGCAGAGAGACTGGCATATTATCGCGGCCGGAAGTGAACGTGTTGCGGCACCTTGAACTTTTCGGCGTCTTGCATGTGTGATTTTGGGCCGAACCGCCGGATAGGGTCTTCAAGACTCAGTTACAATCCGCCCTGCCCGATAAACCAACCGAAAACAATGGCAATAAACATCAGGATCATGCCGGGGCCCGCATATCCAGCCATGCCCTTGAACCCGAAAAAATTGCTCCAGTTCCTGTGTTTGCCGGCTGCTGGAGCTGCTGGCATGCTCGGCCCGGAGGTGTTGTTTTTCAGATCCTGTATGGCCGTGAGCATGATTTGGGAATTGATATCTCCAAGCCCCTGATTCTCCATGAGGTGAAGGCAACGTTCCATGAGCAGGTTGACGGTCCTGGGATTGCCCAAAGACGCATTCCAGAGCAGCTCCAGAGTCTTGGTCGATGGCCTGATCCGTAAACCAGACAGAGCCAGCTTGAATTCCACATAGCCGCTGGTTTCGATCCTGGTCAATGCAGGCAGGTCCACGACAGTGCTGATCCGGTTTGCGACTGGGCGTAATCGCCTGGACTGGAGACGCGCATGCAGTTCAGGCCGGCCGCAGATCACGACCTGAACCAGCTTTACCCCGCCGGTCTCCAGGTTGGCCAGCATGCGCAGAGATTCCAGGGCTTCGTATCCAAGGTGATGGGCCTCGTCTGCCAGGATTACGCAATTGCGTCCCTTTTTGAATTGATGCAGAAAAAAAGTGTGCAATACGATCAGTAAATGCGAAGCATTCAGGCCAGGGCGGTGTTTCAGGCCAAAATCCGCGCAGACATTTTCCAAAAGCTCTTTTTTATCCACCAGGGAATTGACCACCAGGGAAGTGACCATGCCCCGGGATTTAAGCCGGGAAAGCAGGCGTAACAGCAAAGAGGACTTGCCCACTCCGGCTTCACCGCTGAGCATGAAAAATCCTTTGCGTGCCTCGACTCCGTCAACGATCAGCTCCATGATTCGTTTCGCGGAGGCTGTTTCATAGTAGCTCATCTGGTTGATGGCCATGGAAAAGGGGGTGGATCCAAGCCCGATGGAAGCCGACAAGCTGTCCATTGCCTGAGGTGAGTGGGGTGATTTTGGTGTTCGCCGTGCCTCTTGCATGAAAACCTGCCTGGATTGGGTGTGCTTGTTTTTCGAAGTGGGAAAAAAACTCCATTATGCGAAAAATAATGCACGCCCAATGCCATTTGGAGCGAAACAACTTTGGTTCTCATTCAGCACATACGTTGTGGCCACTCACGGTTGCTGGTTTCGGTCTACCGCCGCAATGACGTATTGTACCATGTCTTTTGCAACTTCAGTCACACCGGCGAAGACCGGTAAGACCGGCATCAAGCCATTGCCATTTGCTTCTCACCCGGATATTGAACATGTACATCAAAAAAATGTACAAGGAGGGACTGACATGAGCATTTCCGGCATTGAAACGGCTTGGCAATCTCCCGGTATGCAACGTGCGTCCGGCGTGGCAAACAAGGCGAATTTCGGCGCGGCGGTGGTGGAGAAAACAATGGACTACCTGAACAACGCCCCCGCCTCCTCTCCAACTCCAGTGGACCAGCAGACATTCGGTGCCGCCGTGGTAAACAAGACTTTCGATTACATGAATAATGCATCAGGTGGCGCTAAGGGCGGCTTTGGCGATATGGAACAAACCTACAATTTCGTCAAAGAAGTCCTCGGCGCACATGCCACCGGCAAGGGCGCCATAGCCAACATTATCACCTAGTCGTTCATCCAATACTCGCTTGAAGTCATGCGAACGTCATGGCTTCAACGGAAACAAAGGGGGCAAACTGCTTTTGCCCCCTTTTGCTTCAAATAGTGAGTAATTCCCCATAACACCGAGTTATGTCCTTGGCGTCCAGTGATAGGTGGCGTTACGGGTTTTCTCGGCCTGGAGTCATCCGGAGCAGCCCAGTGCGATCTTGCGCAGCAGTTCATGCCCTTCTTGGCTCTTGCACTGAACGGCTTCCCCCATCTCCCCCAGCACCTCCTGTTTGAACGCATCCGCCTCGAAGCGATCCATGAACCTGGCAATGCGCTCCCGAGGCCTCTCCTTTGGGTTGATAGATGGCGAATTCATGTTGCATGTTGTCACGGTTCCAGGCACTTGAGCATGCCCATGGCCCATGGGCAGTGGCCGCAGGGTACGGACGAGCCCAGGCAGTCGGTCTGAAATGGTCCGCTCAGGGCGCGGGAGTCGCTGCACGGGCCGGTGTTGCAGCTGGCGCACGCTGGATATTCTCCGGTTCGCGATTCTGCGCGGAATGCGGTGAAGGCCTCCCTGGACCATATTTCAGACAGCGAGGACTCTGCCAATGAACCGAATCGGCGCGGCCAAACCTGTCTGGTCACCCCGTCTTGGACGCAGCCATAGCGATGCCACAGAAAATGACAGGGAGCTATACGACCTGCAACGTCCACGAAAGCCGCATCCTGTTCAATGAAGGGACAGCGGCGCTCCAGCAAGGCGTGATTCTCGGGAAGTGCCAGAGCGATTCCTGAATTCTGAGCCCTCTCCCGAGCATCTTCCAGGATCTCGTCCAGGCGTGTCCGCAGTTGATGTCGTCCATCCCAAGCCAATAGCTTGCGAATGTTCATGCCCACGCCCTGGCCGCGGCCATGGACTGCATTTCCTTGACCATTTCCACAAGCCGCCTCTCGCTATCGGTCTTCTCAAACTTCCATAGGATCTTAAAATAATTTTGCAGTTCCAGACCTTCTTCCTTGGCCCGGTCCCGCCAATCTTCGAAGATGCGGGTAGCTTCCCGGGTATTGGGATTGAACAGGCACTGATCAGTCGCGCTTTTGGCAAAGGGGAGCATATGGCTGACCAGGAAAAAATCCGCGCCCTGGGCGCCGGCCCAAGAAACCATCGCCGGTAGCTGATCCAGTCCGTCTCGCGTCAGAACGCATTCCACGCCCAGACGGAAGGCCCGGGCAGCGGACCGTTTGGCCCGGCGCAGATGGCGCATGGCCCGTTCCGGTGTGCCCGGGTGCCCGCAATGCGTCACATCCTTGCCCGAATCAGGGTTCACAGAGTCCGCTGATATGCAAATTACGTCCAGGCCGGCGTCCAGCAGAGCCATGGTTCGGGTTTCGGTGAGCGCCAGCCCGTTGGTCTGAAAGCCGATCCGCCCCTGCTCCGGCATATGGCGCCGGGCAAAGTCGATCATCCGCTCCAGGTCAGGATGGAGCAGCGGCTCGCCAATGCCGTTGAGCACAAGTGAATGAACACGGGTAAAATCCGATTCCAGTCGCTGAAACACTGCAAAAGGCAAATCACCTTCAGGAATCTGGTTTCCGTCGGACTGCTTGACGCACATCCCGCAGCGCATGTTGCAGCGGGTGGTCGTCTCCACATGGATGGTTCTTGGGGCGGATGCACGAGGGGCGGGCTGCAGGGTTGGCAGCGACGGTGATGAGTCATACAGCATGGTCGATTCCTCACGAGGTTGGTATTTCTTGACTCTACACCCCCCAGGAATGTGGGGACATTGATCTGCGTCAATTATCCGCAATCTGAAGCTTGAATGGATCTTGTGGATTGAGTTGGTCTCAAAAAATAGAAAGAGATTTTAAGTTATTTTAAGTTGTTTTTGGTAACTATAGTGAATTGAAAAAAATAAATTGACAATAAATCGTCTTGATGGCTAAAAAATTCCAACTGGTCTGCAAACTCAATTGTTCCTTCGCGATATTATCGAAGCGGTCGGTTAGTTTTTCAAAAATGTAATAATGGTGGTAGCTACTCGGTACACGTTCAGTTTTGCGATCTTCCTTCTGCTATAGGAATCGGTATCGGAGTTGGTTATCGGAGTCGATTACGAAAACTCCATGTGGCTTCGTTTCCAATGGCGACTCCGATTCCGATGCCAAACGCGAAACAACAATTAGCTGAATAGTTACAAAAGGTGTTGATAACCGTAAAAAATGGAGAAGTTGCATGCGAAAAATCGTTTCCCTCATGATCGGCGTAGCTCTTGTTCTGACGACGCTTCCGGCCATGGCCCAGGACAAGGTGATCACCATGAGCACCACGACCAGCACCGAGGCTTCGGGGCTGCTGGACTATCTTCTGCCCGAATTCCTCAAGGACACCGGGATCACCGTGCGGGTCATGTCCAAGGGCACCGGAGCGGCCTTGCGGGACGGCATGGACGGCAACGCGGACGTGGTGTTCGTGCACGACGAGGCCCGGGAGGAACAGTTCGTGGCCGAAGGGTACGGGACGAAACGCTACTACGTAATGTACAACGACTTCATCATTGTCGGCCCGGAGAGCGATCCGGCCGAAATAAGGGATGCGGAGGACTCCGCCGAGGCCATGCGCCGCATTGCCGAAGCCAGAGCGCCCTTTGTCTCCCGGGGCGACGACAGCGGGACCCATTCCCGGGAAGGACAGCTTTGGGAAGCCACCGGTCTTGCCCTGACGGATGCGAGATCGCCTCAGGACAGCGGCGGTTGGTACTTTTCCATCGGCCAGGGCATGGGCGCGGCATTGGTTTTTGCTGATGAAAAGAAAGGATACGTCCTCTCAGATCGGGGCACTTACCTGCAGTACAAGTACGGACGCAGCCAGCCTTTTGATCTGGTGGTCGTCTACGAAGGCGATGACATGCTCAAGAATCCCTACGGGGTCATTCCGGTCAATCCGGAAAAGCATCCCCATGTAAAGTACGATCTGGCCAGAACCTTCGCCGAATGGCTGGTCTCCGAGCGCGGCCAGCAGGTCATCGGCAACTACCAGCTCCATGGTCAACCGCTGTTTTTCCCGGACGCAAGGTAAAGTGACTTGAATTAACCGACGGGAAGCCGCGGCACAACACGATAGCCTCCCTTGACGGGGTTATACCTGACACCCAGGGGCGGACGCCATACCGCCCCTGGAAATATCGCACTTCCTGCTGTCGATCGGTCAAGACTTTGAACCAGTCGCATGAAGCTATCTCGGAGAAGGACCACGTAGGGGGTGTGGCGGCAGACGTCGCGTTTCGGGCCGGGATGCTTCTGAGAACGGTGTTATGACAGGTTTTTTCGTGACGCTCGGACGCTGACCAGTTCGGCCACGATGCTCAAGGCGATCTCGGCCGGGGTTTCGGCATGGATTTCCAGCCCCACGGGGCAATGCACTCGATCCAGGTCCGCCTGCGTGAATCCTGTATTGCGCAGGGCCTTATAGATCATGTCCCGCTTGCGGCGGCTGCCGATCATGCCGATGTAGCACGCTGCTGTGCGCAAGGCCCGGGCCAGGACGTCCATGTCGTACTTGTGGCCTCGGGTGATGATCAGCACAAAGCTGTTCTGGTCGATACGCGCCGGATCAAGAGCCGTGGTCATGTCCTTGGGCACGTGCACGGCCTCGGCCAAGGGGAAACGCTTGCTGTTGGCGAACTCGGACCGGTCGTCGTACACTTCCACCCGAAAATCCACCCGATGGGCCAGGGCCGCGACCTCCCGGGAAACGTGGCCCGCGCCGAACAGGTGGACCATGCCGGCGGCCAGGACCGGCTCGATCACGACCCGCAATCCTTCGGTGGTGAATAGGGTGGGACAGCGTTCAGTCATGGCCGATTGCAGCAGGGGCGACAGAAGGGCGTGGCATTCGGGCCGGTGCGGATGAAAAACCGGGCCCTCCGGGGTTTGCTCCACCATCAGGCGTTGGGAGAGCAGCCGATCCTTTTCATCCGGCGCGTCCTGGAGCAGCGTGACCAGAAGCAGTCGCTTATCCCCGTCCCGCAACCTTTCGAAGGTGCGCAGCAACGTGATGGTCTCCATGTCCGCGGGCAGCGGCTCCACCAGGACGTCCAGTTCGCCGCCGCAGATCATGTCCATGTCCTGGGTATCCTTGCCGGTCAGCCTGAAGCGTTGCATCCGGCTCGTGAAGGTCCGCAGGCTGTCCTGTCCGGCCTGAATGACCTCCGCCTCGAGCCTTCCCCCTCCAATGGTGCCCACGATGGAGCCGTCGCGGCGCACGGCCATCCGCGTGCCGGGCGTGCGCGGCGCGGACCCGGCCAGGCTGACGATGGTGGCCATGGCCACCGGCTCTCCCGACTCCAACAGAGTCAACACGTTGCTTTCCAGTCGGCTCATGTTTTCCTTTCGTTGTAAACTCACGTTTCAAATCCACAGGACAATGTTGTTCTCATAGTTTCGTTTACCGCTCAAAAACTTGCGGCAATCTGCGGGTTGAATCCTGGGAGCGCCGCACCCCAGTGCGGCAACGGAGTAACGCATTCAGAACCAGGTTTCGGCTGGAGCTTGGCCCCGGGATCTGGATCACGAAACGCCGCACGGGAGGTAAGCCTTGCGCAGGAAATCATCACCCGACCTTTTTAAGCAGTTACTGTTCCTGAACAGGTCGGAGTCGGAGGCACGGCGCGGAATCCCGAAATTGCTACGCCTTTTCCCAGGCAAATCCGGCAATGTTGCGTTCCCGGGGCTCGAATTCCACGCCGATGAGATGGACCACGACGCCAGAGGCTGTGTACTTGTCAGCGTATTGCTTGTGCCTGATCTGCTCCAGGGCCGATCCGCCCTGGACGCCGGGACCGATGACCTTGAACTCGAAAACAAAGACCTTGTCCTCCAGTTTGACCGTCATATCAATCCGCCCGAGGCTGGTGGCGTCCTCCGGGATGACCTCCAGGCCCAGGGCCGCGAAATAGCAGTAGAAGATGGATGAGTAATAGCCCTCGTACCCGGCCAGTTGATTCTTGCGGTACCAGTCCGCGGGGATCGAGGAAAAAAAGGCATGGAAAACATCCCGCAGCCCGTCCAGGTCTGATGCGGCCAGGAGAGCCAGCAGGGATGTCTGGTTCCGGGTCTTGGCCAGGCGGTCCTGGACCAGTTGGCTCAAGATTGCGTTGTTCAGGCTGGCCTTGACTTCCAGGTTCGGGTAGCCCAGCCGGTAGGAACGAAACGCCCCTGTCTGGGCAAACTCCCTGATGGTCAGGTAGCCGGCCTGAAAGAGCAGGGTTTCCACGGTGAACCCGTCCACATCGAAGCTGCCCACGATCTCCTCGCCGGCAAAGAGGTCGTCCACCGAGGGGATGTTGTATTTGCCCTCCTGCAACAGCTTGACGAGAAAGGTCGGCGTCCCGGTCTCGAACCAGTAGGGCCGAAACTCCAGTGAATCCAGATAGAGTAGGATGTCAAAGGGATTGTAGACCTCCTGGCCCAGCCAGTTGTACCCGTTGTACCAGAGCCGGACCTGATCCAGATCCACGCCGTGCAGACGATCGGCGAAAACCCGTTCCAGCTCGTCCTGGGTGTAGCCGCAGATGGCCGAATAACGCCCGTCAATGGTGATGTCCTTCAGGTTGTTCAGCCCGCTGAACAGGGAAACCTTGCTGAACTTGGACACTCCGGTGATGAAGACGAATTGCAGATACGGGTCCGAATCCTTGATGATCGAATAGTAGTTCTTCAACTCGTCCCGGATGGCCGCGGCCAGTTCCGGCTTGTCGATGTTGTCCAGGATCGGCTTGTCGTACTCGTCCACCAGCACGACCACTTTCTGACGATACTTGTCGTGCAGGGACTGGATCAGCTCGGCAAAGCGGCCCTTCCGACTGTCCTTGGCATAGGTCAGGTCGTAGGCCTTTTGGTGATCGTAGAGAATCTCGTCGAAATTGACCTGCAGTTCCTCAATGCTTCTGACCACTCCGGACCCGAAGCTGACATGCACCACTGGA
This sequence comes from Desulfonatronum parangueonense, assembly GCF_054656975.1. Taxonomy (NCBI): domain Bacteria; kingdom Pseudomonadati; phylum Thermodesulfobacteriota; class Desulfovibrionia; order Desulfovibrionales; family Desulfonatronaceae; genus Desulfonatronum; species Desulfonatronum parangueonense. Next base: position 1,816,471 of record NZ_BAAHXH010000003.1, on the reverse strand, counting down.
TGCACCGTGTCCCAGTCCCAGTGTCGCTCCAGGTGCAGGCCCTGGAAGAGTTGCTTCTTGCCCTGGTACGCGGCCTTGATGGTGCTCAGGAACAGGCTCTTGCCGAAACGTCTGGGTCGGGACAGAAAAAAATACTTCCCCCCGGACGTCAGCTGGTCCACAAAAGGGGTCTTGTCCACATAATAATACCCCTCCAGGATGAGGTTCTCAAACGTCTGGATGCCGATGGGCAGTTTTTTCATGCGAAAGCCTTCCTTTATGGTGCGGGGCCTGCTGCCTGTACAACGGGGTGATGGACAAAAAAATGTCCTTCTTCAATTTCAGCCAGACGTGCAGGCGCAAGATCGGTTGGGAGACTGAGAGCGGCATGGAACACAGGTTTCAGGTCTCACCCCTCCCTGATCACTTCCTCCCACCAGATCCGCTCAAACCCCAGACTGACCACCACATACCCGCGCAACCGCAGATTCCCGTGCCGCTGGTTCAAAATTTCCATGTTCTTCCGCACCTGCTCCCCGGCCTCGTCCATGGCCTGGCGCATCAGCCGTAAACCCTGAAGCTCCTCGACACTCAACGCCAGGGCCCGTTCCCCGTTCAGTCCGGCGTCCTTGAGGGTCACGAACTTGAATTCGATGAGGATGTCCAAAATCGTGAACTGCCGGGCGTCCGGTCGAATGATCATTGTCAGGTCAGCCCGGCGGCGTCCAAGTTCCGGCTCCGAGTCCATGACGTAGAGGATGTCGTTGTACAGCAGGGTCAGGAAGGCGGTCTTCACGGTCAGCTCGTTGGCCCAGCGGTAATCCGGGTTGTGGAAGACCTTGAAGTAGCGCTGCTCCACGAATGCGCACAACGGGGCCATGTCGCCTTTTTGGAAGAGGGCTTCCGCGGCCAGCTTGCCCGCGTCCCGGCTCACGGGGTCCGGCAGATGCATCTCGGCGATCTGCTCCACGTAGAGTTTGCGCATCACCAGATTGGGGACGCGCAGGGTCAGCTTCCCCAGGTCCGTGCGACCCTCAAGCGAAAGGACGCCAAAGTAGTACAGCAGAGAGGCCATAAAGGTGTGGTCCTTGCTCTGATCTCCGAGCATGTCCCGCATTCCGAACCGCGTGGCCAGGCGTTCAACCTGTACGTGGCCACCCTCAACCATGATGTCCTGCAACATCTGCCGGCCACTGGCCAGTTGGGCCATGTATTCGAGCTTGGCCCGGTCCGTGGCCAGATTATCGTCCAGCATCTGGCTGGGAAAAGCGCCAAGTTCCGACAAATGGTCCAGGAAATAGAGGGCCAGAGTCGGACTGTAAACCAATTGCCGCGATTCTGGAACAAAAAGATAGCCATTGTACCAGTCCCGCAACATGGTCATCGCCGTCGCCATGACAGACGAATCAAGGTTGTTTTCCGAGACAACGTCCTGCAGGGCGGCTTCAACTTCAGGTTGCGTAAATCCGCAAAGATCGTGGTAGTGCGGGTGCAGGTAGATATTCTTGGCAATATTGAACCCACTGGTGATGTCGCTCATGACCACCGGCGAGACCCCGGTAATGAAGATCCGGTCGATCAGTCCCTGGCCGGCCAGTGACTTTACGGTCTTGAACAGGGTGCGCAGCGGCCCTTCCTCAAAAACCAGGGCCTCGTAACGACGTTTTGAGTCCCGCTGGGCGCTCATCATCACTTCGTTGGCGAAATTGTCGTATTCGTCGATGAGCAGAAAAAGGGGGTAACCGGCGGTGCGAGTGGATGAGCACAACGAGCGAAAAGAGCTGAGGGCGTTCTCAGGGACTATTTCCACGGTTTGATCCAAATAATCACCGTAATATGCAACAAAATCCTTAATGCAGTCGTTGACGTGATCATGCAATGCCTGTTTGATTTGCTCTACGCCCCCCGTCGGGTCCACGCAGGAAAAGTCCAGTTGCAGCATGAAATAACTGCCGCGCAGCGGGGTGGGGGTTTGGCCGATGGCCAGGCGGCCGAACAATTCGTCAAAGAGATGGGCCGAGACCAGGTCGTAATAGCTATACAGGGTGGACAGCAGCAGGCTCTTGCCGAAACGGCGGGGTCGGATGAAAAGCTGGTATTTGCTGCGCTCCAGCAGGGGAATCCGATCCGTGCGGTCAACATAGAAATAGCCGTTTGCGGCGATATCGCGAAAATTGCTGATGCCGTAGGGGAATTGCATGGTCGCCTCGTGGGGTGGCTGGTGGCTTGCGGACTGTTGGTAGTGATCTGGGGCGAATACACAAGCGTAAATGCACTTTTTCAAAGGAGCAAGATGGCGCATCGTGGCAGGTTGATCATCACCTTGTCCACTCTGCGGCGCAGGCCGTCATATGTCGTTTCCCCGGACACGCCGTTGATCAACATTCCTTCCTTCGCAGTTCAGAATCTGTTCCAGCCGGAATGCAAAGGACGTCTCCGGCGGTCAGGCTGTCGCCCCAGGGCCAGGATCGTAATCATGATTGTCCTCCATGGCGTACTGGCCGTTTGAGCATACCGTGGCCGCCAGACCGCTTCGGACTTGCAAGGCGTGATTTTGCCCATGGTTGCGAGAATCAAATGAGCGGCCGGTGTGGTTACAGATACGGCTGCAACAGTTTGAACGGTTCCGAGCCGACATTATAGATTTTTCTCAGTTCATTTTTGGGGAAGTCTGGGTCTTCCTCCAGTTCTCGAAGCATCTTTTCATTCTCCGCGTCCTTGAGAAAATCCTCTTTTGCGTCAGCAATGAGCAGTTGGATATATTTGGCTATCTGCTTCTTGTCCGAAATCTTGCCTTCCTTGCTGAAAACGTTTTGCAGTCGCTGGTCGGTGATGTAGCAAGAGAATCTCTGGTTGAGTTCCGCGACGACGGGATGTTCGTTGCCGGTTCTGGGAGTTTTCGGCTCCTTGGCGACCTCTTGAAATTTTTCGGTCTTTTTCTTCAACAGGAACGTGTACCCGATGGGCGAGAGCAGTATGCGGTTGTAGGGCTTGATGACCATGCCTTCAAGAACGTTCGGCCCCGAATGATCATCAGGCGTCAACAAAGAATTGACGCCTTCAACCTGGACACCCAGAGCGGATTGCAGACCGTGGAAAATGCCCAAAGCGGGAACGATGTAGTGGGCAAGATCGGGGCGCATGACTGCCTCGAATTCGCGATGAGCCAGGAGAAAACCGTCTCGGCGCAGGTCAAAAAGCCGGAAGTCCCTCTTCTTGCCGTAGAAGACGCCCTTGTTGACTCCTGGGCCGAACAGCTCGCCGTATATCTGGTAGACAACGTTTTCATCTCCGGCCAACCGGGTAAAGCGGTCCATGAGCAGTTCATGTCCACCGCCAAGGATCACGTCGCGCAAGCTGAAAAAATCCTCTTCCGGGTCGAGCACTCTGTTTCTGGAAGTGAAATAGGGCGTATTTCCCGGCTCGAAAACAATACTGAAGTTTGTCCCATGAATCTTTTCCAGGACGATGTATTCTTCCTCGTCAAGAGATGGATGAAACTCCTTCCAAAGCTCAATGCTCTTGGATTGGTATGTGTTGTCCATGCTGGGGTATTTCTTGAACATGTCACCACCTCCAATGGCTTTGATCTTGTCCATCCCAACTTCCTACGCCTTTTCCCAGGCAAAGCCGGTGATGTTGCGTTCCCGGGGCTCGAACTCCACGCCGATGAGATGGACCACGACGCCGGGGGCCGTGTACTTGTCCGCGTATTGCTTGTGCCTGACCTGCTCCAGGGCCGATCCGCCCTGGACGCCGGGACCGATGACCTTGAACTCGAAAACAAAGACCTTGTCCTCCAGTTTAACCGTCATATCGATCCGCCCGAGGCTGGTGGCGTCCTCCGGGATGACCTCAAGGCCCAGGGCCGCGAAATAGCAGTAGAAGATGGATGAGTAATAGCCCTCGTACCCGGCCAGTTGATTCTTGCGGTACCAGTCCGCGGGGATCGAGGAAAAAAAGGCATGGAAAACATCCCGCAGCCCGTCCAGGTCTGATGCGGCCAGGAGAGCCAGCAGGGATGTCTGATTCCGGGTCTTGGCCAGGCGGTCCTGGACCAGTTGGCTCAAGATTGCGTTGTTCAGGCTGGCCTTGACTTCCAGGTTCGGGTAGCCCAGCCGGTAGGAGCGAAACGCCCCGGTCTGGGCCAACTCCCTGATGGTCAGGTAGCCGGCCTGAAAGAGCAGGGTTTCCACGGTGAACCCGTCCACATCGAAGCTGCCCACGATCTCCTCGCCGGCAAAGAGGTCGTCCACCGCGGGGATGTTGTATTTGCCTTCCTGCAACAGCTTGACGAGAAAGGCCGGCGTCCCGGTCTCGAACCAGTAAGGTCGAAACTCCCTGGTTTTCAGAAACAGCAGGATGTCAAAGGGATTGTAGACTTCCTGGCCCAGCCAGTTGTACCCGTTGTACCAGAGTCGGACCTGATCCGGGACCACGCCATGCAGGCGGTCGGCGAAAACGTTTTCCAATTCCTCTTGCGTGTAGCCGCAGATGGACGAAAAGTCCGCATTCAAAGTGATGTCCTCAAGGTTGTTCAGCCCGCTGAACAGGGAAACCTTGCTGAACTTGGACACTCCGGTGATGAAGACGAATTGCAGATACGGGTCCGCATCCTTGATGATCGAATAGTAGTTCTTCAACTCGTCCCGGATGGCCGTGGCCAGTTCCGGCTTGTCGATGTTGTCCAGGATCGGCTTGTCGTACTCGTCCACCAGCACGACCACTTTCTGACGATACTTGTCGTGCAGGGTCTGGATCAGCTCGGCAAAGCGGCCCTTCCGACTGTCCTTGGCATAGGTCAGGTCGTAGGCCTTTTGGTGATCGTAGAGAATCTCGTCGAAATTGACCTGCAGTTCCTCAATGCTTCTGACCACTCCGGACCCAAAGCTGACATGCACCACTGGATGCACCGTGTCCCAGTCCCAGTGTCGCTCCAGGTGCAGGCCCTGGAAGAGTTGCTTCTTGCCCTGGTACGCGGCCTTGATGGTGCTCAGGAACAGGCTCTTGCCGAAACGTCTGGGTCGGGACAGAAAAAAATACTTCCCCCCGGACGTCAGCTGGTCCACAAAAGGGGTCTTGTCCACATAATAATATCCCTCCAGGATGAGGTTCTCAAACGTCTGGATGCCGATGGGCAGTTTTTTCATGCGAAAGCCTTCCTTTATGGTGCGGGGCCTGCTGCCTGTACAACGGGGTGATGGACAAAATAAGCCGATGCATGTCGTGTTCCAAGTGCCACGCTGGAGCGCGGAAACGCAGCCAGGGACGCTCCAGCGCACGTATTGTTCAGCATCAAGAATCGTAACTACTCAATAACTCCGGGCAGTGAACCATAGAAAAAACACCTGGACCTCGGCCTGCGCCGGGGTGACGACCGAGAGAACTCGCTTTCGAGGTACTCCACTCCGTCATACCGGCGCAGGCCGGCGCGTTCCGCTATCCAGGCAGCACGGATCCGAGGTGGTTGGTTGCCCTGCCTTATTGAGCAGTTACCAAGAATCGATTCCGGTCAGGCCCGGCTGCCCAAAAAATGCACGCCGGGATTTTACGATGGATCGCTGAGGGAGAAAAAGCACCACAAAAAATTACAAGAGGGCGTCATGGCTGGCAAGATTTCATCAGGGAGCGGTGAAAAAAGGAACAGGGCGAGAAAAGCCGCGTTTTCGCATCGTGACCGTGTCCGGCGTGGACGTGAAGTTCAAGGTCAAGCAAGCCTGCTGGACATCATGCGCAAGGACTTGTTCGTGGCTGTCGCCGTGGTGAGAACACCCTGGCTTCCAACCTGGCCGTTGGGTTCGTGGTGGGCGCTATTCTGGCCAATGCGCTGCGGTCGGAAAAGTTGAAGGTGTAACGAGAACTTGGCCTTGTGGAAACAGCTCCATGAGCAGGTTCCCGGGAGCGCCGCACCCCAGTGCGGCAGCGGTGTAACGCATTCAGAACCAGGTTCCGGCTGGAGCGTTGACTTGGTAAAACGGGTCACGAACACTGCCAGATGGAAGTCCGTGCACAAGAAAGCTCATCGCCCCTATCTTTTGAGCAGCTACATTCATTCATCCTGTACCAGCTCCCGCAGGCGTTCGGGAATGTTCCAGGCCAGGCAATGCCGGGCCGTGGCTTTTGGAGTCAGGTGCTCCCATGGCCGCCCGTGGAGCATGGCCTGGCGGATGTCCATGCCGCTGATGCCTTTTTGATCCGGCGCAACCTCCCACAGAACATGCGTGCGCAGGCCCAAGGCCTTGAACTGGGCCAGCTTGTGCCGCCCCCAGTCGTCGTAGATGGAAAGCAGAAAGACCGCGTCCAGGGGGACGTAGTGGCGGTAGAGCCGGGGATGGGTGATGGGCAGGGGGACAATGGTAGTCTCGGAAAGGCCCACTCCGGCTTCCAAGAGCACCTCGCGGAGGATCACCAGGCGCTCGTAAAAGGTCAAAGGATTGGCCAGAAGGCTGGAGCGGTTGCTGTCCACGACCACTTCGGCCGTCAGCAAGGGGTCCGGATTGGTGATGCCCACGATCAGGTGGCGGCAGAGAGCCTTGCCGGCCAGCAGGTATTTCAGGTGATCGTTATGGAGGACCTGGAACCGACCGTGGATCACGCCGATGTCGTACATATTTCCTGTTCTCCTCTCTCTAGCGAAGGCGCAAGGGCTGGTAGTTTCCGGGCCAGTAGAGACAGTCTTCAGGGGTGTCCCGAATGCCTTCCAGGCGGGCCATGTCCAGGTGGTTCAGGATCAGGCGCATCAACTCCGTGCCGCGTACGCCGCCCAGGCATCCCTGGGCGGCATGGATTTCATTGAAGCGGTCCACCAGGTCCCGCCGAACTCCGGTTCCGTGCATGAGCAGGGGGACCGGCTCGCCGGAATGGATCATGTTCCCGGAACTGGGGGTGGAGTGGTCCGCGGTGACCACCGTCAGCAGGTCGGGGTGAGCCGACAGTTCCTTCTCAGTCCTGCCCAAAGCCCGGTCCAGGGCCTCGATTACCGCTTTCTTGCGCTGGGGATCCCTGGCATGAGCCGCTTCGTCCGGAGCCTTGGTGTGCAGGTGAATGAAGTCGTTGTGGGTGAAGAGTTCCAGCGCCGCGGTCAGGTCCCGGGCAAAGTCAGCGGTCAGGTCCCCGGTGTCGCGGGAGGCTTGCCAGTCCAGCCCCAGGTACCGGGCCAATCCCCGAAACACCGCGCCCGAGGCGATGCTCAGTCCGCGCAGGCCGAACCGTCGGGAAAAAGGCTGCACCGGCCGCAGCCGTCCGGCGCGTTGAGTGACCAGCCCGGTGATGAGCGGCAGTCCGTCCTGCTTGCGGCGGGCATTCAGCGAGTGAGCCCGCAAGGTATGCCATGCGTGCAGAAGATAGGCCCGCAGGGCGCGGGCCGTGTTTCGGGCACGGGTCGTGCTTCCCGTATCCGCTCTTTCAGGGTGGTGCGCGTCCAGGGGCAGCAGGTCGGGGAGAAGGCGCCCGTCGCGCATGGGACCGGTGTCCGTGATGTCCGGGGAAACGTCGCCGGACAGGATCAGCACGCCGAACACGCCCTTGACCGGGACGTAGCGGATGCGGACGCCGTCCTGTTCCCACCTGCCGACAGCCTGGATCAGGGTGCTGATTTCCCCCTCATCGGCCGGTGGAACGTCCCGGACCAGGGTCAGGCAGCCGTCCCGTTCCTCCAGGGTCGCGAAGTGGGCCAGGACCACGACATCATCCTCGCCCGGAACCACGCCGGCACCCAGGGCTTCCAGGGGGCCGCGTCCGGGAAAATCCTTCCGGTCATAGCCGAACATGGCGAAGTGCGCGGTTTCACTGGGCAAAGCCTCGCCCATACTTCCGGCATGGTACAGGCCGTTGGCGCCGTTGCGGGTCAGTCGGTCCAGATGCGGAGTGTGGGCGGACTGGAGCGGGGTTTGCCAACCCAAGACTTCATGGGAGCGGTCTCCCAATCCGTCCAGGACGATCAGCAGGCACTTGTTCGGCATTGCTGCGCGAGGACCTGATCTTTTGAAAAGCGGACGGAAAGGGGAGGACCGGCGGATGCGTCCGCAGACGACGCCGCGGGTCCGGGCCGGGAATGTGTGGAATGGATCGGAGAGGCGACAGACGCAAGTTCCTCCAGGAGCAGGGCCCGGGTGGCCAGGACGTCTTCGGGACGCTGCAGTTCGATGGTCCACCAGGCGCAGTTGGTCCGTGACAGCTTGGCGATGAGCGGCCGCAACGGAGCGATGTCCTCGATGGGGTGGTGGCCCTGGTCGTCCTCGCGGCCGTAGATGTGGACCTCGAACAGCCGGTCCGCAAAAAGATCCACGAATCGCTCCCCCGGACAGCGTCCGCTTCGCGCGGCCTCCGAACCCAGGGCATGGCCCACGTCCAGGGTGATCATGGCTCCTGCCGTCTCGGCCCAGCGCAGGACGTTGGCCGGATCGCTGGAAGGGCCGCGCCGCAGGTTTTCCAGACACACCACGATGCCAAGCTCCCTCCCATGTTCCACCAGCCGGGCCAGGTTTTCCACGAAACTCGATTCCTGCACCGGTAGATCCGGATCAAGCCCGGTATGCACCGTGACCACGGGCTCGCCCAACTCGTGCATGGCCCGCAGGGTGCGCACATGCGCATCCAGGGCCGAAGCGGCCTGAACCGGATCGGCGTGTCCCAGTTCATGTGCGAAATACCGGGTATGGAAGCGCACGGGCAGATCGGCGGAACGAAACGGACGAATCATGTCCGGCAGCCGGTCCAGCCGGTCCGGGTCTGGTGAAAACTCCACGGCCTCGGCCTGTTCGCCCACCCAGCGCAGTCTGGAAGCCGGGTCCGTGGCAGCCGCCGTAAAGGCCAGGATCGGGCAATGATTCATAACGGGTCCAGATGTCGTTGCCCGGGATTGTCGCCCAGGAGCGGTTCAAGGTTCAAGGGGATGCGGAGCCTAAATTTCCTGATCCTGATCCCATTATCCCGAAACAGCCTGAATCAGCAAGAGATTATTTCTATGGGTTTGATGCCAAGCCATCAGGTATTTCGATTTGACAATTGCATCTGAAAATACTTTTTAGTTGGCATGAAATGCCCAAAAGAGAGTTCAACAGCCTTGCCGCAAGAACAGGCCGGAGGAGATCGCACTGACGCGAAACATCCCCGGGAGTGGGAATTCGATGAAGAATTCGACGGAGGGGACGAGACCTGCGGACGGGTGATCATCAATTTGTATACCTATTTATTGCCCATGCCGCCTGGAACCCGGGTGATGCTCATCTCCAAGGATCCGGCAGCGCCCATCGAGTTTCCGGCCTGGTGTCGCATGACCAGGAATACTCTCCTGGACATGCGCCATCCCTATTATCTTATCGAATACAAACCCGAACTGAAAAAGGAGTGATTCCATGGCCAACAGATTCTGCGTGACAATCAGCCACTGCCGGACCGACGGCGACAAGGCCACCCTCGGCTTCGTCGTGGCCAACGCCGCCCAGGGCAGCGAGAAGGAAACCATGATTTTCTTGAGCTCAGACGGCGTCTACTGCGCGGTCAAGGGGGAAGCGGAGAAGATCGACGAAGGTGCGCCCTTTGCTCCGCTCAAGGAACTGATCACCAAGTTCGTCAATGCCGGGGGCAAGATTTATGTCTGCACTCCGTGCCTGAAAAAACGCGGCCTGTCCGAGACCGACCTGGTCGAAGGCGCGGTCCCGGCCGGCGGTGCGGCCCTGGTGGAGTGGCTGTCCGCGGATCCGGCCTGCGTGGCGTATTGAGGCGGCAGCAAAGGGCGGAAGTCAGAGTACGGCGGCGCCAGCCGTCAAAGGACTGGAGAAGGTGTGACTGCCGATGGTTCTGCCTCCGCGAAGTTGTGATTCAGCTACTGGAACCACGCTCCAGTCGGAACCTGGTTCTGAATGCGTTGCACCGCTGCCGCACTGGGGTGCGGCGCTCCCAGGCTTTATTCTTATGATTGCCGCAAGTTTTTGAGCAGTTGCAAAAGTAAAACAACATTAATGGGGGCGGATGCTTGTCGGAAGGGAGTTGTCTTTTGATATCAGAGAGCATCCGTTCCCCCGTCCAAGTTGTCTAAAAATGGAGAGGTACATGTCCGAAATACTTGATGACGCTGCCTTGTCCGGGCTACAGCCCGCGCGGATTTTTGACGGCGGAGATCTTGACTGCGGTTCCGGGCTGATTCTGTTGATCCGGGAAAATATGCTCCAGACCCCGGTGGGGCAGGTTCTGGAAATGCGCAGCCGCGAACCCACAGTAAATGATGATCTGCCGCCCTGGTGCCGGATGGCCGGGCACGAGTATCTGGGCCGTCTGGAAGGTCCGGGATATGCCCGGTATCTCCTGCGTCGTGGGGAACCAAAAACAGACCAGGCCGCTTCTTCCGAGGACAAGGCCCTCGCCGAGGACAAGAAAAAGGCCACGGAATACGAGTGGAGGATGCGGATCCGGTCCACGGGCAACCTGAAAAGCACGGTCTATTGCCGGAATTTTTCCTGGGACCTGGGCCAGCCGGCCAGTTTCAAGGACAAGGACGCTCATCCTTGCGCGGTGGAAGCCCTGCTGGGCGCCCTGGGAGGCGCGCTCTCCAGCGGCTTTGCCACGGACTGCGCCCGGGAAGGGCTCGAGGTGGATGACGTGGAGATCACGGTGCGAGGGAAGCTGCACAACATTCTCGCGCACATGGGGCTGGAAGAGGGCGATCCCTCTTTTGCCGGGATCGAGGTGAAGTGTTTTGCCTCGACCATGGACGACGAACAAAAGGTCCGCCGGGTCTGGGAGAAGACCGTGGCCCGATCGCCCATCGCGGCAACCCTGGCCAAGGCGGTGGACCTGAACATCAAATTCGCGGTGGTGTGATCATGTTCACGACAACCCAGGTCGGAAGCTGGCCCCGGTCCAGAACCATGCTCAAGGCCCTGCGCGACCGTCGTCTGGGGCGGATGTCCAGGCCCGAGTTCGACGCCGTGGCCGACGAGGAAATCCGCCGTACCGTGAGGATCCAGGAGGAGGCCGGACTGGACGTGCTGGTGGACGGTGAACACCGCCGTGACAATTTCTACTCCTTCATCACCGAAAAGGTGGCCGGAACCAGGCTGATGAGTCTGGCCGAGATGCTGGACGAGGTGGAGGACAAGTCCGGATTCGAGGAGATGCTGGGCACGCTGGACGTCCCGGCCTCGGCCATCCGCAATCCCACCTGCGTCGGACGGCTGGAGCGGCGCGAGCCCCTGGCCGTGGAGGATTTCCGGTTCGTGAAGCAACTCACGGACAAGCCGGTGAAGATCACCTTGCCTGGACCCTATCTGCTCAGTCGCTCCATGTGGGTGTCCAACTACACGAAAAAAGCCTACCGAGACCAGTACGAGATGGGCGACGACGTGGTGCGCATCCTGCGGGACGAACTGCTGGAGCTGGCCGAGGCCGGCTGTGAGTTCGTGCAGTTCGACGAGCCGGTGCTCACCGAAGTGGTCATGTCCGCGGAGTGCGGCCGGCGGACCTTCATGTGAGCGACTCTGGCCACCCGCCGGGATGTGGGTGTCGAACTGGAGTACGCCGCGGAACTGGTCAACCGGATCATCGCGGATGTTCCCTCACCGCCGCATGGTCCGCGCATCGGCCTGCACATCTGCCGGGGCAACTGGAGCACCCGGGAGGACGTTCTGCTGACCGGGGACTACACTCCCTTGCTGCCGGCCCTGACACGGATGCGCGTGCACCAGTATGTCCTGGAGTACGCCACGCCCCGGGCAGGGGAGATCTCGGTGGTCGGCGAGGCCCTGTCCGGCGTCGTTCCCGGAACGGACCGCCTCCGGGAGCTCGGACTGGGAGTTGTTAATCCGCGGACCACCGAAGCCGAAACTCCCGAGGAAATTGCAACCAAGACCGAACTGGCCCTGCGCCACTATCGGCCGGAACAGCTGTTCCTGAACACGGACTGCGGCTTCGGTTGTTTCGCCAATCGCTGCGTGAACGTGGAGGAAGTGGCCGCGGCCAAGATCCGGAACATTGTCCAAGCGGCCCGGATGCTTCGGGAACGGCATGGATGAATCGTTTCCGCGCCGGCTGGAACTGGTCCGGACGGCAAGGGAGATCGCTACCGGATGTACCGGATGCCGGATCTGTGTCCGTCAGTGCGCCTTTCTGAAAATGAATGCGCCTCCCGGGCAGATAGCTCAGGCCCTGCTGACCGGAACCAGTCGAACCGACCCGTTTGCGTGTAGCCTGTGCGGCCTGTGCGGGGCGCTTTGTCCGGAAATGGTCACCCCCCAAAAGATGTTCCTGGAAATGCGCCGGGAAGCGGTGGACCAGGGCCGCGTACACTGGAAGCGATATGCGGCGATCCTGAATTACGAACAACGCGGACATTCCGCTCTTTTCAGCTGGTATCCATCCAAGCCGAGCAGAAACGTCTTTTTCCCCGGCTGCACCTTGCCGGGAACACGACCGAAAATCACCTGGAAATTTTTCGAAGCGTTGCGAACCCTGCATCCGGACATGGCCATGGTCCTGGACTGCTGTCACAAGCCCTCCCATGACCTGGGGCGGCAGACTTTTTTTATCGAGCGATTCCAAAGCATCCGCGATCGCCTCCTGTCCTTGGGCGTGGAACGGGTATTCGTGGCCTGTCCCAATTGCCACAAGGTTTTCAAGCAATACGGAGGCGGGCTGGAGGTGGTCACCGTCTACGAGGCCTTGGTCCAAAGCTGGGGCCGAGGCAAGAAGAGAACGTCTGAGGTTTCAAAGATCTCTCCGGACGCGACAGTTCGGATAGCGGTCCACGACCCATGCCCCATGCGGGACGAGGCCGGGACTCATGACGCGGTACGTTCGTTGCTCGCCGCCCGCGGATTTGATCTTCGCGAAATGAAGAATAGCCGAACCCGCGCCCTGTGCTGCGGCGAAGGCGGGTCCGTGGGATTCTATAACCCGGATCTGGCCGCGACCTGGTCCCAAAAGCGCCGCGCCCAGGCCCGAGGGGATCACATCGTCACCTACTGCGCCGGGTGCGCCGGATTCCTGAACCGTGTGACCCCCACTTGCCACCTGGGCGACCTGCTCTTTGATCCCGAAGCCACCCTGGCCAACCAGAACAAGCCAGCCAAACCGCCCTTCACCTACCTGAACCGCTTGCTGCTCAAGCGGCGTCTGAAGCGCTTGTCTTGAGTCGAATGCCCTTGGCGGTTTGGCAACTATTTGTCGGGTGATGTCACTTCGCCGTCAGGCGTGAAGCCTTTTGCCTGCCGCATCTTTCCAGCGGAAGGCAAAAATTCTTCTTGGCGTCCTCCGTACCTTGAGCGAAGCGGCCTGCCCCGCCCTCACTTTGTTCAGGAAAGTTGTCATTTGCCACGGACAGCCAGGACGAAGTGAGTGCGGGGGCGGTTCAAATGTTTTCAGTTTGGGTTGCGTGCATGGCTCGTGTTAGCGTGTTCGCGGGAGCGCAATGGTATGCGCCATGTTCTTCAACTCGATTTCATGGGCCTCATACTCGCCCAGGTGGGCGCGCATCAGGCTTTTCCAGAGTTTTCCATGGTTTGGAATAGAGAAGTGGAGCAGCTCGTGGACGATGACGTAGTCCCACAACTCCTGCCGGAGTTCGAGCAGATCCGTGCTGAAGTTGAGGTATCCGTTGGTGGAGCAGGAGGCCCATTTATTCCGCATCGGGCGCACGCCGAGCCAAACCACGTCAACGCCCAGTATTTTCGCCCAGTGAAGGACTCGATCCTTGAACGCGCGTTTTTTATCCAGTGCAGCCATCACGTTGTCTGAATGTTGAAAAGTCCTTATCCGGCAATCCGTTCAAAAACCCCAAGTGCAAGAAGCAATCCCGCGCTTACTTGGGTTGCTAAACATTTTAAGGACCTGAGTATTCCTTCCTAAGTAAGCGCGGGAGCGGCGTCGCGGCAAATGGGAGTTTTTCAACGAATTGCTAAATCCGGTCCGCCTTTTCCAGCAGCCTGAAAAGCTGATCCACCAGGGCAGTCACCTGTTCCAGGTCATCACTATTGGCAAGTACGGCGAAGGTCACTTTCTTGCGCAACTCGCGCAGCGCGTTTTCGCTTTTCTTCCAATTGGGAAATTCCACGAAGGCCTGCTTGATCGTGCGGCTCACGTCTTCCGCGTCGGTGATCCGGGCATCAAGCAGCGTTCGATAGACAAAGTAGGTCAAGCCATCAAAACCCTTCTCCGCCTGCTCCCGTTTTCGCGCCTGATTCGCTTCCACTTCCCGCAATAACGCATCCAGCGCATCAGCCGTGCTGGTCTGACGATCCTCAAAACTCTCCCGTACCGCTTGCGCCCGCTGGGCCATGGCAATGAGATACGGATCGTCGCTCTGCTCCTCGGCCTTTTTTTCAATGCTCTTGACCAGGTTGATGATCTTGTTCCCGTCTCCGCCTTTGTTCTCGACGATATACCTGACCGTGTCCTCGTTCAGTTCCAGGATTTCGGCGACGGGCAGGATGTAACCGGTCCCGACATGCTTCCTGACCAGCTCACGGGTCTTTTTCTGGAAATCGCGATCAACCTGGATCCGCCTGGCGTAGGCCTTTCTCACCACATCATAGATCGCCGCAAGCGTGCAGTAGTCATTGATGAAGGGTCGCAGGAAGGCATCCGGGGAGATGATTTCATAGAGCATCTCGATCTCTTTGAATTCCTTGAAGAACGCCTTGCGCCGTTCCGGGTCGCGAAAATGCTCGATCAGGGCATCGACATCCTTGTCGTCGAAGTTCCGCTCGATCAGTGCCAGGTATCCCGGAGCCTGGTGGTCCATCTTGTTCCGGAACAGCACCTTGAGCAGCTTCAGATCCTTGACAATGGCGTTGATCTCTTCGCTGTCAAAGGCCAGGGCCTTTTCCAGCTTGTCGAAGATGCCGACGAAATCGAGCACAAAGCCGTGCGGCTTGACCATCTCGGCGAGCTCGTTTTCGTAGGGTCGGTTCACCCGGGCGATGGCCTGCAGCAAGGTGTGGTCGCGCATGGGCTTGTCGAGGTACATGGCGTAGAGCACGGGCGCGTCGAAGCCGGTGAGCAGTTTCTCGGTGACGATCAGGATCTTCGGCTGCTGGTCAAGCCTGGAAAAACTCTTGCGGATCTGTCGCTCCCGCGTCGGGTCGAGGTGGAATTTTTTGAGCAGCGCGGAGTCGTTGTTGTTGCCGGTGTAGACCACCTCGGAATATTCGGCCGGCAAAAATCGGTCCAGCGCATGCTTGTACAGGGCGCAGGCCTCGCGATCCACGCCCACCAGAAAGGCCTTGTACCCCAGCGGCTCGACATTCTCGCGGTAGTGCCTCGCGACAAATTGGGCCACCTTCTGGATGCGTTCCGCGCCCTTGAGAAAATTCTTCAGGTTCACCGCCCGTTCGAGGATCTTGTTCAGCTCCGCGATGTCCGCCACACCTTCGGCTCCGGCCAGGGAAAGGAATTCCTTGTCCAGGGTTTCGTGCGGCACCAGCATCTCGTTGGGAGCCAGACTGTAATAGAGCGGCAACGTGGTGCCGTCGCCAATGCTGTCGGCAATGGAATACTTGTGCAGATAGCCCTTGTCGTCCTCGCAGCCGAAGGTCTTGAACGTGCCGCGCCCGTAGGCGGTCTTGTCCACCGGCGTGCCCGTAAAGCCGATGTAGCTTGCATTGGGCAGTCCGGCCATCAGGAAATTGCCCAGATCTCCGCCCGTGGTGCGGTGCGCCTCATCGATCAGCACATAGATGTTGGAGCGGGTGTTGATATTCGCCGGCATATCGCGGAACTTGTGGATCATCGTCACGATGATGCCCCGGTAGTCGTCGCGGAGCAGCCTGTTCAGCCGGGTGATGCTGCCGGCATGTTCCAGATTGCCCAGCCCCAGGGCGGCCAGGTTCTTGAGCATCTGATCTTCCAGCTCGTTGCGGTCGATCATCAGCAAAATCGTCGGCTTGTCCGCCTCGGGCGCGCGGAAAAGCCGTTCCGCCGCCTTGATCATGGTGAAGGTCTTGCCGCTGCCCTGGGTGTGCCAGACCAGACCGCGGGTGCGAACGGGATCGAGAGCGCGGCTGACGGTGGCCTCCACAGCGCCGGTCTGGTGCTGGCGCAGGATGTATTTGTTCAGCTCCTCGTCCTTCTCGGCAAAGACTATGTAGTCCTTCAGGAAGGCGAGCACCTGTTTGATGGCGCAGAAACTCTTCACCTTGGCCTCCAGCTTGCCCACCTCCTCATCCTTCCAGTTGAAGATGTTCCGGCGCACCGTGTTCCAGGTGACCCCGTAGGAAAAGCCGATGGCGTCGGTGGCGGTAAAGACTTGCTGGGACACGAACAGCTCGGGCGTCTCGCGGTGGTAGCGGCGGATCTGGTCCACCCCCAGGGCAATCGCCTCGTCCTTATTGGCGTTCTTGCATTCGATCATCAGCACCGGAATACCGTTGATCAGAAAGACCACATCCTCCCGCGTGCCGTAGTGGCCGTTGTGAAAGGTCCACTCCTCGGTGACTTCGTAAACATTCCGGCGAGCCGCCGGCGGCCTCTCCGGATCGTCATAATCAATCAGGATCAGGTCTCGCTCGCGCCTTTCCTCGTGATCAAAAAACTTGCCCCGGTTGCGCAGATGCGCGACGAATTCCCGGTTGCCGAAGATGTCGGCGTGGAGATGGCGAAACCGGCCGCGCAACGCTCCCTCGGCATCGGCATAGCGCGGGTTGAACTCCCGCACCTTGGCGTCGAGCAGGTCGTCGAAGAAGAGCGAGCGGTTCTTGGCGCGGTCGGCAGACGGCACGTCGGGGTCAAATCCGCGCCGCCGTTCGGCTTCCTCGCGGGACACGAATGTCCATCCAATGGCCTCGGCGTAGGCGAGGATGCGGGCTTGGACGGTTTTGTGTTCGGAGGGTTTGGGCATTATTTCCAGGTTTCCCGCCAAGCTGTGTATTCCCACGGCCGCAACCGATAACGCGCGATATTCCCCTCGTGCAGGCTCATAAGTTCGGTCTCCGCAATTTCAATAAAGCGCATGACGTCCTCCTGGTTCACCCGTTGCCGCGCCATCTGCTGAATATAAGCAGCAGCGTTTTTTTTGTCTTTGCGGCTGCGCACCACATCAGCCACCACTTCCGCCAGCAAATCGCGATAGCGCAGTCTGAAAGGATCGGGCTGCCCAAGGGACTTGCGCACGGCCGAATACCGCGCACAGGAACGCTCGTAGGCCCAGACGAAAACATCGTGCAACAGCTCGACCCGGTTGAGTTCGTACACGCCAAGAATTCCATCGACATAGGCCCGCTCAGTCACATCCACAAAGGACAGCGGGCTCAGGTTGCGCCGTATCAGCGGGATATTGGCGGCCAGGCGTGACACGCGCTTGTTCACATCCTCGAACGGCTGCAAATACGGCAGGTGCGCCATCACAAAAAAAGCCTGTTCAAAGGGGTCATAAATGGCCGCTGCCGTGTCGAGCACCTGCTGGAACGCTTCCTCAATCAGTTGAGGGACTGCCAGGGGATGAAACACCGTGCCGTGGATTTCCACCGCGATTGTCCGCAAGCGCCCGCAGGCCGCGGGGTCGGCCAGCAGGTTTTCCGACAGCAAGGCATGCAGATTGAGCAATGTATACCGATTGAAGCCCACAAGGTCGGCCTGCTCGACCAACAGCTCAATGGCGGCCTTGTGGTTCAAAATCATCTGTGCTTCCAGCGCATCTTTGCCCTCGGCACTCTCGCCCAATTCCAGCAGGCGCTCGGTCTCGAGCAAGGAATAGGTGTTGCCCTCCAGGCGGCTGGAATTCCAGGACAGATCGATGAGTAGCCGGTCGTAGATTTGCCGGGCATAGGTTCCGGCCGGACGTTGGCCATCCGGAGAGTGCCCTATTGCCAACAAATGCCGCCGGGTTTGTGCCGGCAGATAAAAGGTCTCGTTCGGACGGTAGGCATCGAGAAACGCCCGGTTGTAGCCGACCGGCATCCGGTTCTGAACAGAATCACGGACCGCCTGTCTGATCGCCGCGCCCTCAGGGGAAATGGGTGGGTAAACCTCGCCAAACGCCACGGGCGTATCATCTTCTTCCGAAGCCCGCGGCTCACCGACAATGCCAGGCAACCGATACCAGCGACCACGGCCACGGCCTTCCGCAATCAGCCGGTTTTGTTCCACCAGCAACGCCAGGCGCCGCTGCAACATGCGCGGCTGTATCGTGGATTCAAGCTCTTCATGGATTGCCCCGGCCTGCACGCCTGCAGGGTGCGCCGCCACAATCGCGAGAATGGCTTCAAGTTCGTCTTTTGGAATTTGCTTGGGCATGTGTCAAATTATACGTCGCTAAAGCAGGCTTAACGACATATCAAGCTTTTTATTTGTCGCCAATAGGCGTTTTTTGTCGCATTCTGGACTCAAAATGTCGCAAAAGCGGTAGCCATCTTCGGCCTCGGCGTAGCGCGGGTTGAACTCCCGCACCTTGGCGTGGAGCAGGTCGTCGAAGAAAAGCGAGCGGTTCTTGGCTGTAGTGCTTGGTGTTGTAACTTTTGCCATCGGCGGCAGTTATTCGAAAATTTCGAATAACTGCATTTTCCTGCAACTCACTGTCGGCAAAGATTTTTTTTAGGTGGTAGTTAATGGTGTGGGTTTCAACATCATAGAGTACCCCCATCATCTTCTGGGTCAGCCAGATATTCTCATCGGCGTAAACCGCCTCCACACCGCCAGTACCGCTTGCCGCGACAAAGGTCAGATATTCCGCCGCCGAGGAACGGACGAGGGATTTCTCATTCATTCCGGAAACCTTCAGATACTTGCCCTTACTCATTTTTGGATACCTTTTTTTTGTACGCGAAGGCGCGAAATATCAACAAATCAGGCACCAACCTGCCCCCCTTAGAGTTCTGGTTTCCCAATTTTGGAATCGAGCAGATCATTGAAGAAAAGGAAGCGGTTCTTGGCGCGGTCGGCAGGCGGCACGTCGGGGTCGAATCCGCGCCGCTGCTCGGCTTCCTCACGGGGCACGAATGTCCATCCGATGGCCTCGGCGTAGGCGAGGATGCGGGCTTGGACGGTATTGTGTTCGCCGGGTTTGGGCATGGCTATCGACTCGAAAACGGTATTTGAAGTTCGATATCATGAACGCGGGTCTTCGCGGTCACCAGTTCGTGAAGGAGGGTGCGGAAGAGGTCTTGATTTGCAGCTTTCCACCCTCTGTGCTGGCGAAGTTTTTCGTCCAGCTTACGGAAGCTCAATTCCAGTTCAGCCTGCTCAGACGCTGATGGCACAGGAACCAATGTCTTCTCGACTGTGCCTTGATCGATCTTGGGAAAATTCCCTGTGGTCGA
This sequence comes from Desulfonatronum parangueonense, assembly GCF_054656975.1. NCBI lineage: Bacteria > Pseudomonadati > Thermodesulfobacteriota > Desulfovibrionia > Desulfovibrionales > Desulfonatronaceae > Desulfonatronum > Desulfonatronum parangueonense. The sequence goes on along the minus strand of NZ_BAAHXH010000003.1, from coordinate 1,797,245 downwards.
CCTTGCGTTCCTCTTGAAATATCGTCGGCAAGGCTCGGTGAGCAGCCACTCAATTAGAATTTTCGGTAGTATTTTGGCGGTATCGACCCGGACGCGGATGAGAAGATCCGGGAAGATGGCAAAATCTTCGTCGCCCTCATAGAGTGCAGCCAAACCGACGTAGTCTGCAGTGTTTGCCCGCTCGATGAAAATGTCGCCCGACTTCAGCCACATGTCCCTGACTCGGTGCGGATCTGCACAAGTCACCTTGGTGTTCTCGACAGAGAAGTCGCGTTGAGTGACCGCAGTGAGAGTCAGTGTGCGAATGCCACCCTCATCGGTCGTAGCTTTTGCTGAATGGCCGTTCCGGAGCGGTTCTCGCAACAAGGTGACCAACTCCACCACCTCCCAACTCTCGGGCACCGGGCCAATTTCAGTTCGCTTTTTGGGTTCGTTGCGGAGGCCTTCGGTGAAGAGCTTGTGCATGAGGGCCTTTTTCAGTTCGGTGGTGGTCTGAATGATCCGCTCCTGCGCTTCGATCGACCGTTGAACCGTTGTAAGGATGTGCGCGATTTTCCTTTGCTCGGGGAGAGGGATCCCCGCATCGTTGATCGGCAGTTCAGCCAGTTGCGATTTGTTGATCGCTTTAAATATTGCACCTGACCCGAGGCTGTCGATATACGGCTCAATTTTCTTGAGGTAGAAATACAGAAAATCACGGTCGATGCCATTCGCCCGAATTGCCGCGATACCTCGCCCAATGCACGACCGGCTCTTGCAGAGATTTGTCGAGCCTACAGGAGCTCGAACTGACATCAGGATATCACCCTCTTCAGCAAGCTTCTTCGGTTCACGGCAGTAGATCCTCGGCGTCGGGTAAGTTGCACCAAAGTCAGTTTTCCCTTGGTAGAACGGCAGACCTTCACCAGTGTCATTGTAACTCGTCGATGGTGGCGATTGCCCCATTACAAGGACGGCGACGTCTGAAAGTATTACGGATTCGTTCATACCCCGATCTTCTCCAGAATCTTCTTCAAGGCAGGAGGGCGGGTTTTCCAGCCCGCCATGGTTTCCTGCGGACAGGAATGTCCGCCCTCCGATTTGCTTTCTCACTCCGCCCCTCCTTCCAACTGCTTCGCTGTCCTGGCGGTGAGTGTCTGCATTTGGCGGATGGCAATGGCGTTGAGGCGCTTGATTCGGTCGCTTTGCGGCAGTTCCATGTGGATGAACTCGGCGTTCATGTTCTCCAGGTTTGCGAGTACGAGGAGTTGTTCCAGTGTGGCGTGGTCGCGCATGTTGCCGTCTTTGTCGGGGTTGGCTTCGCGCCATTCGCGGGCTGTCTGGCCGAAGAGGGCGACGTTGAGCAGGTCGGCCTCGCTGGCGTAGGTGAAGGCGGCTTGTTTCGGAGTGATCTCCGCCGGAATCAGATGAGTCTGGATGGCGTCGGTGTGCAGGCGGTAATTGATCTTGGCGAGGGTGCGATTCAGGTTCCAGGCGAGGGAGAGGCGGCGGTTTTCGTCCTCCTTGAGCCGCTGGAATTCTTTGATGAGATAGATTTTGAACTCAGGGCTGATCCACATCCCGAACTCGAAGGCGATGTCGTGATGGGCGTAGGTGCCGCCGTAACGCCCCGCCGTCGCCCGCAGGCCGATGGCATTGGTCTTCTCGACCCACTCTTTGACGCTGAGCTTGTAGCTGTTCAGACCGGCTTGACTTTTAATTAAGGCGAATTCGCCGGAATTAAAATCCGGGTTGTGGACCGTCTCCCAGATGCCGAGGAATTCAACAGTGTTGCGGTTGCGCAGCCAGTCGGAGATGAAGAAATCGCCGTCCTTGGCCTTGAGCATGTCGGTCAGGGAGATATAGTCCTGGTCCTCCCGCCGGATGACGGCGATCTCGGTACCTCGAACATTGATCGTGGCCTTGGTGGATTTTTTTTTCATGCGCTTACTCCCTTTCGTTTGAGTTCCTTCACCAGGTTCTCAATGGCTTTCAGATCCTTGGCGAAAGCGTCGATGGCTTCCCGCTTTCGGCATTTGGTGATGAAGTCTTCATAGCGTCGGTAGCGATGGTTTTGATGATCTTGTGGCTGACCGAATCGGGATCGTCGCCGATGGTGAAGGAGACGTATTTGCTCATTCGCCACCTGCCAACTGCTCCAGTAACCTGCGGCCCTTTTCCGTAAGCCGGTACTTCTGGAGGCGACTGGTGGGTTTGTCGGATATGGTTCGTTCGATCCAGGCGACGGTGAGCAGAGGCTCGAGATAGGCCTTTCGGAAGTGCTCCCGGTCCTTGATGCCAACGGTTTCCTGAAGCTCCTCGCGAGAGCGCGGAACTTCGACGATGGCGCCGAGTAGCGCCCTGACTTGCGGAGTGACTTGCTGGGTATCTTGCTGGGTATCTTGCTGGGTATCTTGCGGGGTGACTTGCGGGGTGACTTGGTCCCGGCCTGGTCCCGACTGAGTCCCTGACTCAGACTTTTTCCTCCGGATCGTCAACACAAAAAACCGCCATCAATCCGGATTTCCGGTTCAGCAAGGCCAGCCTTTTTACATCGCCGGATCATGTCGCGGATACCGGTTCCCATGCGTTCGATGCCCTCGTCCGGGATGAAGTTGTTTCGGCTGGAATCGCCCTTGTCCAAGACCTGGTTAGCTGTTTGCATTCGCGTTCTAATCCCTTGGAATCAAAGGTTAGCGGTGCCGCGGATCATGTCGATCTGACGATTCAAGATTTTCATCTGACGATTCCTGACGATTAGGACCGGCCAAATGTAACTGACAGGCCGAAATCGGGCGATTCAAGGCGAAAAATCGGGCGATTATCGGCCGATTATGGTTTGTCTGCTTGAGGGACATATCGGGTAGATCGGCCTTGGCCTTGTTTTTCGAGAAGATTGAGTTGACAAAGAATGGTCAGATCACGGAGGGCGGTATCCTTGACGACCTTGAACTGGTCTTGAATTTGCCGGTTGGTCACCGAACCTGTGGAGACCGCCAATTCGAGCACTGCGAGCTGCCGCTCGTTGAGTTCCTCCAGCACGGACTTAGGCAAGACTTCCGCGGGGGAGGCAGGCGCCTTGATCCGGCTGAGGTCATCGTCAGGACCCGGAAGGGTAAGGACGCCTGCGGGATACTTCTCGAAAAGCTTGGGAACCGTGTAGCGGAGCAGGAATGGGTCAGAGGTCAGCAGTATTCGTAGTTGCATGCGTTCCTCTTCCAGCTCCTTTTGAGCGGAGCTGATGAAGACGCGAAGCTTTAGGTTGGCTGCTGGATCCGTGCTCATTTATTCAATCCCCAGCTTCTCCAGAATCTCCCGCAAAGCCTTGTCGATCTCCTTTGCCTCGGCTTCGATGACCTTGAGTTCCGCGACGATTTCGGCGATGGGCCGGTAGGTTTCAGCATCCGAGGTGTGGATGTAGCGGCTGGGGGAGATGTTGTAGTCGTTCTTCTTCAGTTCGGCGTGATCCACGATGCGGCTGAGTTTTTCCTCTTCCTTCCACCCGATAAGGGTGTCGGCGATGCGCCGGATGCCCTCGTCCGGGATGAAGTTCTTGGGGTCGCCCTTCTCGAAGACCTGGCTGGCATTGACCAGCAGGACCTTGCCCCGGCGCTCCTTGGGCTTGGCCTTGTTCAGGAACAGGACGATGCCCGGGGCGGTGGTGTTGTAGAAGAGGTTTTCCGGCAGGTAGAGCACGCTCTCGATGAGGTCGTGGTCCACGAACCACTGGCGGACGGTCTTTTCCTTGTTGGCGCCGGCATTGCCCGATCCGCGAGAGGCGGCGCCGGTGTCCAGGACCACGGCGGCGCGGCCTTTTTAATTCAGGCTGGCGTGCATGTGCTGGACCCAGCCCCAGTCGGCGGAGGATTTGCCCCGGCCCCGGCGGGAAAGCGGTCCAGTTCATCATTGTCGTAGTCGGCTTCGGTGAACCAGTCCTGGTTCCACATGGGATTGGCCACGACGCGGTCGAAGGTGCGCAGTTTGCCCTGCTTGTTGCGGAATTTGGGGTTCTTGAAGGTGTCGCCGATCTCGATCTCGCCTTCCATGTCGTGGATGATCATGTTCATGTTGGCCATGGCTCAGGTGTCGGCGGTGTATTCCTGGCCGTAGAGCTTGAGTGGGGCGGCGGTGCGCTTCCTGCCTTTGGCCGCCTCCTCCATGGCGATTTCGCACTTGATGAGCAGACCGCCGGAACCGCAGGTGGGATCGTAGATCTCCATGCCGGGCTCCGGCTGAAGCACCTTGGACATGATGGCGCCGACTTCCGGCGGGGTGTAGAACTCGCCGGCGCTCTGGCCGCCGCCCTCGGCGAACTTGCGGATCAGGTATTCGTAGCTCTTGCCGATGATGTCGGCCTCCACGTCCTCGAGGCCGAGGCGTTTGGTGCTGATCGCTTCAATCAGGTTGGAGAGCCGGTCGTCGTCGATATCCCGCTGGCCGTGGGTGGTGGCGTTGAAGTCGACGCGGTCGATGATGCCCTGCAAGCGAGGATTTTCCTTGGCAATGGCCCGCATGTGGGTGGTGACGCCTTCGCCGATCTTGTCGGAGAGCTTGCGGATGACGGACCAGACCGACTCTTCCGGATCCGTCGGCAACAGGGGGAGATAGAAGCGCACCAGCTTGTGATCGGCCTTGACCAACTGGAAGGCCTTTTTGCGCGAACCGACCTCGGCCGCGATCCGGTCGACCTCGTCATCAAAGACATCGCACAGCCGCTTGGTAAAGATCAGCGGCAGGATGAAATCCTTGTACTTCGGGGCATCCTTGGCGCCCCGAATGGAACAGGCCGCATCCCAGATCCAGGATTCCAGGGATTTTCCTTTGCCGTTATTGTTTGCCACCCCAATTCGATCCTTTGTTTCTATCAGTGATGTGATGACTCCGCCCCTCTATTAAGGGATACATCAATGGCGCAATATCCGCGACTGAGTCGGTTTCAAATACTCCGGCCACCCCTTTATTCCGAAAAGACAGAATCATGAAAGCAGATAACTTGTTGCGCAACGCGCATCAAGGACGATAAATTGCCAAATTTGGTAATTGCTCAAAAGGCCGGGCAAACTCTGAATTGTCTCTGCCCCTGGATTACCGCCCGCGCGGGAATGAGTGAAATGGCATGTTCCCCCAAGCTCGTCATGCCCGTGAATACGGGCATCCAGGTCATGCTTGCAACAAGTTTTTGAGAAGTTGTCGGGTTTGTATATTGGAAGTTCCGCTCGCGGGGGGAAATTCTCGTCTTGTTCTTGAGAGGCGCCCATCGAGACATAGACAATATCTATTGATAATTACTTCAAGAATTGAAAATAGCTATTTGATTTATCTGACTCATTCTGTGCAAAAGGCCTGGAACAACATAATGGCCAAATCCCGGTGCGCCCGTGGTGGATGGACATGGGTCAGGCCTCTATTTCAGTTGGAGATGGCCATGCATCATAAAGAGGCGGCAAAATGAGCGGTCGCTCCGACAACATCGCCGGGATCGACATCGGCTCCCGATCCATCGAACTGGTCGTTCTCGACGCCTCCGGGGCAATCACGCACCAGGCCAAAGTCCCCACCACCTTCGATCCCTTGCGGCAATGTCGCGCAATCCTCGGCGAAATGGAGGTGGAGCGGATCACGGCCACCGGTTACGGCCGCAAGCTGTTCGTGGAAAGCGGCATCGCGGGGTCGTGCGGGGCGATCACCGAGATCCAGGCATACGCCCTGGGCGCGGCGGGATTGTTTCCCGAGGCGCGCACAGTTCTGGACATCGGCGGCCAGGACACGAAGGTCATCTCCCTCGGGCCCGGAGGGCGGGTGTTGAAATTCGAGATGAACGACCGCTGCGCCGCGGGTACGGGTAAGTTTCTGGAAATCATGGCCACTTCGCTGCAGGTCCCCATCGAGGAGTTCGGCGACTTCGCCCTGCAAGCAACCAAACAGGTCCGGATCAGCAGCATGTGTACCGTGTTCGCCGAGTCCGAGGCCACGTCCCTGATGGGCCGGGGCGAGCGGCCGGAAAACATCGCCCTGGGCCTGCACCTGGCTGTCGTCGAGCGCACCATGGCCATGCTCAACCGGGTCGGCCTGGAGCATCCGCTGTGCTTTGCCGGAGGCGTGGCCCGCAACCCTTGCGTGGTCAAACTGCTGCAGGAGCGGATCGGAGAGCGGATCATCGTCCCGGAGCAACCGGACATGGTCGGGGCCCTGGGAGCGGCCATGCACGGCGGGTTGCGGCGAAATAGGTAAAAAAGGCGCAATGTTGCCATTGCGCCTCACATTGTATTATCGGACTGTTTCCTAGCAGGAGCATCCTCCGCCGCAGCCACCTCCACCACCGCCGACCTGCACCTCGGAGCTGACGGAAAAACCGTACGGCGTCATGTCCACCTTGATGGTTCCGGCCTTCTCGCTCAATTCCTTGTCCACGAGAAAGATATAGCCGCTGATTTCCTGGACCAAGTCCGTGTCCCGCTTCTCGTCCAGGGCCAAGGCAAGGCGTTCTCCCCCGCATCCCGCGGCCAGATGAACGCGAATCGGTGCCGCGGCCTTACCGACAAAGTGGTTGTCCAGTTGCTGCTTCACGGAAGGGGTGATTTCAATCATTTGGTTGTTCCTCTTGGGTTGAATGTTTGGCTTATGGGCTAATGTGTGAATGGATTATGAATGACCTGCAAATGAATGTCGCGTTGGGCGGTCCCCCGCGGTCATCCTGCTGAGTGGGCGCGATGCCGTGGGGGGCGGCAGCATGGTGAGCGTTCGTGAACCGTGTTTACATCGGGCGGCACGGGGCCTGCCCTTACAACAGCGCATTACGATGCCTATCCCTTCCTCAAGGTCGCATCGCACAAGTTGCTCCAGGAGCCGATTTTTTACTGGTAGCAACATGTTGCTTCAAGTAAGAACAAGGACACGAATAGTCAAATAGTATTCATCTATTGTGTCGTCGAAAAAGCATTCGTCTCTTCGATGGATTGAGACGATGCGGATAACCGCGTCGCCTCATCAGCTCCCACGGCCATGTCGGTCATGCATGATCTCCTGATTCTTGAAGCAAACGTACCTCTTCAGCAAAGATATCAAAAAGAATCGAGTAACTACTCAGCTCATCCGAGAAAAATCAGAGCTGGATACCGGCTTTCGCCGGTATGACTTAACTTGGAAAGGACGTGGTATGATACGTCATTCCGGCGAAAGCCGGAATCCAGCTCTGGCGAGTGACCACAGAGTACGTGCTGAGTAGTTACAGTAACCCTTGAATTAAGCCATGGTCTGGAACTGCTCAAAGAAGGGTTGGGCGATGAGCTTTCTGTGGAGGGTTACACCTGTATGGAGATTCGCTGAGCCCAGCTACTCAGACCATGCTCCAGCATGAAACCAGGTTCTCAATGCGTTACACCGCTTGCCGCACTGGGGTGCGGCGCTCCCAGGAATAATTCATTTGATTGTCGCAAGGTTGAGCAGTTCTATTGGCGTTGCTTAACTGTTTGAAGTTTTTCATATTTAACTATTCTTTTGGTAATCAATACAAGAAAAGTTCAGCGACTATCGAAAAAAACAATCGATAAGTTCGCCATGCATTCGTTTTTTTGATTAGACATCGAAACAGGAATTCCGGTAAGAGCATTGCAAAATCAGAACATGTGATCATTTTCACCTGAAATCAAAGGAGCAGGTCATGAGAACCAGGTACGGATTGTTGTTCGTTGCGGCGATTTTTTTGGCAATGTTCCTTGCGCACCCCGTTGGGGCCCAGAAAACATCCAGCGGCGAAGGCGTCACGATCTGGTTCGACACCGGCGGCGCCGTTGGCGGGCCGTACAATACCATTGTCCAGAACGGCGCCCAGGCCGCTGCCGATGATCTGGGCGTCACGTTGCGCCTGCTTTATTCCGACTGGAGTCCGGAAAAAATGATCTCCAACTTCAAGCAAGCCGTTGCCGCCAAGCCCGACGGCATCGTGGTCATGGGCCATCCCGGCGACGACGCCTTCGCGCCTTTCATCGACGAGGCGGTGGCCGAGGGGATCATTGTGACCAGCGTGGACACCAAGCTGCCCAGGATGGTTGAAGCTCACAAGACCAAGGGCTTCGGTTACGTCGGCACGGACAACTACGCCCAGGGCAAGGCCTTGGCCGAAGAGGCTCTGAAGCGGGCTCAGCTTGAACCCGGGGATCAGGTCTTCGTCTGGGGCCTGAAGCGTTTGCAGGAACGGGGGCGACGGGCCCAGGCCATTCTGGACGTCATGGAGGCCGCGGGCATGAAGGTCGACTACTTTGAAATATCCACGGAAGTGGACAAGGACACCTCCATGGGCGTGCCCCTGGTCACCGGCTATCTCTCCAGCAATCCGAACTGCAAAATGATGATCGTGGACCACGGCGCATTGACCTCCCAGATGGAAAACTTCCTGCGCGCCGCCGGCGTGGGACCGGGCGAGATCTTCGTGGCCGGCTTTTCCCTGTCCCCGGCCACGGCCTCGGCCATCGAGAACGGCTACGTCAGCCTCGTCTCCGAGGCCCAGCCCTACCTGATGGGCTATCTCGGAGTACTCCAGATCGTCCTGACCAAGAAATACGGCTTCACCGGTCTTGTCATCGACACCGGCGGCGGAATGATCGACGAGGACAACATCGCCCAGATCGCTCCTCTGGCGAAGAAGGGAGTGAGATGATCATTACCGTCCCTGCCGTCCCCAATGGAAAATCATTTACCGTCGCTCCGATTACTCAGCGATAATTTTGGATCAACACTCCACAGGCACCCGACCCGCTGCACCACATACGTGGCGTAACCACTTGATCTCTATATTTTACCCTTAAAACCCAAAATGGGAGGAAAATGTGAAACGAATCATAACGATAGCATTGATGACGTGCTGCATCTTCGGGTTGATTGTCACAGGAAGCATGCTTTCAGCCGCTGCCGCGGAACGGCCCCAAAAGTTGATCATGACGGCTATTCCGGATGACAGCGCGGAGAACATGCGCGAGTTTTTCGGGCTGATCGCCCGGCATATTGAAAACCAGGTCGGCATTCCCACTGAATATGTCCATGTGGCCAACTATGCCGCCACGGTGACTGCCCTTGCCACCGGCCAGGCGCACCTGGCCTGGTTCGGGGCGGTAACCACCGCGCAGGCCTACATGGTGATGGGCGACGAGCTGGAGGTGATCGCGGCCCGCGACATCGACAAGGAATTCATTAGCTACTTCATCGCCAATGCGGACGCCGGAATCCCTGCCGTAGCCAATCTGAAGGAGTTGGCGGAGTTGGCGCAAGGCAAAAACTGGACATTTACCTTTGGCAGCAAAAGCAGCACTTCCAGTCACATGATGCCGCGCAGTTTTTTTGTTGAGGAAACCGGAAAGAATCCGGAAGAGGTGTTTAGAACCGTCGCCTACAGCGGCAGCCACGACGTTGTCCTGCAAAAGGTGGCCAACGGGGAGTTTCATGTCGGCGCCCTGGGCCAGCCGCCGTATGACCGGGCCTCCGACGAACTGAAGCGCATGGCGCCCATCATCTACACCACGCCCAGGTTCACCAACTACAACTTCTCCACCCGCAAGGCTTTGGGGGCCGAACTCATAGGGGAAATCCACGCCGCACTGCTGTCCCTGCATGAATCCCCCGAGGGTAAAAAGGCTCTCAATTATTTGAAATCCGAACGATTCGTGGATGCGGACATGAGCGAGTGGATGGGCTACGTGGACTTGATCAAGTCCGGAGTGGACATCGGCGGCTGATGCAAACCTTTTATGCCGGGATGCTTGACGGGCATCCCGGCGCAGTTGCCTGCTGAACATCATGATGAACAATGCCTGATCAAATCTCCAGTCTCACCGGAATACCCGATTTTCGCCTAGAAAACGTGGGCATGACTTTCGGACATGCCGTTGTCTTACGGGACATCTCTCTTGATATCCACAAGGGAGAGCGTCTGGCTGTGATCGGCCCTTCCGGGGCCGGCAAGACCACGCTGTTCCGCCTGCTCAGCGCCGTTCTCAAGCCCACCCAGGGCCGGATCATCGCTCTCGGCCGGGATACGCGAGAGTTGCGGGGCAGATCCCTGCGCAATCTGCGCAGAGAGATTGGTATTCTTTACCAGACGGAAAACCTGATCCCTCATTTGCGCGTCGTCCATAACGTGCTGATGGGCAGACTCGGCCGATGGTCTCTGCCGCGCGCCTTGCTTTCGCTGATCTGGCCGCAGAACCTGCAACTGGCCAAGGAAGCCTTGGCCAGGGTCGAATTGCGGGACAAGCTTTGGGCCATGCCCGGAGAGCTGTCCGGAGGCCAACAGCAGCGCGTGGCCATGGCTCGCCTGCTGGTGCAGCAGCCCAGGGTGATGCTCGCGGATGAACCGGTCAGCCAACTGGACATCCGCCTGGGACAGGAGATCATCGAACTGTTGAACAAGATTGCCGCATCCCTCGGGAATACGCTTCTGGTCAACCTGCACACCCTTGAACTGCTCCATGGTCATTTCGAACGGGTCATCGCCCTGAAAGAAGGGCGCGTCTTCTGGACCGGGGTCCCTGAACAAATCTCCCGCGATCTGCTGCTCGAACTCTACGGAGCGGAATACCGCCAAATGCATCTGCACGAGCAGCAAAGCGAACCAGGTACCTGTCCCGGTACCGCAACCTGTCCATGAAACCGAGTTCCTTGGACCGGTATGCCGCAAAACGGCCCTGGAAGCATTGGGCGGGCATTGTCGTCATTCTGGTGCTGGTGGCCGGAGCATTCACGACAGCGGAGTGGGACTTCTCCTCGCTTGCGGACGCCGAGCAGCGCAGCCGGGCCTTTTCGCGAATGTTGGCCTGGATCAAGACTTTCGCCTCTCCGGATCTGAGTCCGGAGTTTCTGCGGCACAGCTGGGCTTTGACCCTGCAAACGCTCTCCGCGGCGGTGCTGGGCATCTCCCTGGCCGTCATCCTGGCCTCGCTGTTGGCCATCGGGTCCGCCCGAAGCGTGATGGTCGGGGAAGAAAAAGCTCGCGGATGGCTTCGACACTTCCCCTTTCGCAGTCCGGCGGCACTCATTTGTTCCCTGTGCCGTCTGATCCAGGACATTTTACGTGCCGTTCCGGACTTTGTCTGGGCGGTCATCCTGGTTGCGGTCATCGGACTCGGCCCCCTGACCGGAGCACTGGCCCTGGCCCTGAACATCACGGGCATTCTGGCCAAGGTCTACAGCGAGTTATGGGACAGCGTCGAGGAAAGTTCTTACGAGCAAGTTCGCATTCTCGGCGGAGGGCGTCTCGCCACCCTCTTTTACGGCATCGGCCCTCTGGCTGCGCGCAGCGTGCAAAGTTTCACCCTGATGCGCGCCGAATGCGCCATCCGAAACGCCGCGGTCATCGGAGCGGTCGGTGGGGGAGGGCTCGGGGCCGACATCTGGTACCAGATCCAGTTCGGCGCCTGGTCCAAGGTCACGACACTGCTCTTGTTCACCCTGGCACTGACCTTGACGGCCGATCTGGCCAGCAACTTCATTCGGCGTCAGCTGCGGTGCGACCCAAATCACCCGCGCACGGTGCGTTCCAGATCCACGTTTGCGCAAGTATCCCGCGCCTATGTCGGCGTGGGTTTTGCCTTTATCGTGTGCTGCTGGTCGGTCTGGTTCATGGGCTGGGGCGACAATGCTCCTCCGGGCCAGCAAAGTCGCAATTATCTGGAACCGGCTTTCAAGCTTGTGACTGCCGAGTCATGGCAAAACCTGAAATTTTTCGAGCGAATGCTCAATCCGGAATTCAACCTGGAAGCTGTCGGCATTGGAGACCCGGAAAAGGTCCGCGCCCTGCAAGCAGAAGGAAAGACGGTGCAACTGTTCGCGGAATACGGGCCGGGCGAATTCTGGAAGCCTTCGGCGTGGGTGGCCTGGGAACTGGAATTGCGCAAATGGTTTGTCTGGCGGGTGATCAAATCGTCCACGGTCCCCCTGGCCATGGCAATTGTCGGGACATTGCTCGGAGTGCTTGCGGCCATGGTTCTGACTTACCCCCATTCCCTCGCCTTCATGGTTGAATCGTCCCATTTTTCCGGTGAATCCCCGCCGTGGTGGGTTCGCGTCCAGCGAGTGTTGCTGTTGATCGCAGCCAAAGGCACGGGACTGATTTCGCGCGGAGTACCCGACGTGATGTGGGCCTTTCTCTTCATCGCCTTTTTTGGCCCAGGGCTCGTGGCCGGAACCATTGCCATAGCGATTCACAGCATGGGGGTCCTGGTGCGGGTTTTCAGCGAATCCGTGGACAACATCCCATACAGGCGATTTGAACAGTCCTTTATCGGATCCCGTTTGAATTGTTTTGCCTATACCGCGGGGGCCATGTCCTGGCGAGACTGGATGACCTACAGCTTCTTCCAGTTTGAAAGCAATGTCCGCACGGCAGTGGTTTTCGGGATCGTGGGCGTCGGGGGGCTGGGCTTTTTCTTTACGTTCAATTTCGAGTGGTTCCGCTTCGAACTTGCGGGCACCTATCTGCTGATGATCATCGCCCTGACCATCATCATCGACCGCATCTCACGGATGATGAATCTTTCCAGGATCAGTTGTTGAAAGATTTTAGTTTTATCGGAAAGTCATTGTGATCAAGGTAACAAATCTGGTTGGCGTGTTCCTGACAATCCGAGTCATGTTCGTCAACGTTTACGCAAAGAAAAGATCCGGAGAAGATCCATGACATCCGCTGTCAGCATGACCAACATCTTCAAGTCCTACGGCGAGGTCAAAGCGCTGGACGACGTGAGCTTTGACCTTGGTTCCAACGAGGTGGTCGGCCTCCTGGGGGACAACGGCGCTGGCAAGTCCACCCTGATCAAGATCCTGGCCGGCGTGACACGGGCGGATGCCGGGACCATGAACATAAACGGACTGGCAATCGACCCTCGCGAGCATACCGTGGCCAGGGCGCGCAGGCTGGGCATCGAGACGGTCTTTCAGGACAAGTCCCTGGGCGAGAAACAGCCGCTGTGGAGCAATTTCTTCGCGGGCAGGCACCTGACCAACCGTTGGGGGTTCATTGACGTGGCCGCGGAGATGCGCGTGACCCGGGAAATTTTGGGGAACATTCTCGGACTGCAGGGGAGCAATCTCCAGCCGGAGACCATTGCCGGGACCCTTTCCGGCGGGGAGCGGCAAGGCGTGGCCATCGGCCGGGCCATGCACTTCAACTCGCGCATCGTCGTGCTGGACGAGCCGACCACGGCTTTGTCCCTGCGCGAGGTGGACAACGTCCTGGCTTTTGTCAGGCGCATCAAGCGGGACGGAAAAGCCTGCATCTACATATCGCACAACATCAGCCACGTGCATGCCGTGGCGGACCGGTTCGTGATCGTGGACAAGGGCCGGATCGCCCTGGATATTCCCAAGGACGGGACAAGCCTGGAAGAGTTGATCGGAATCATGGTCGAAATAGCCGGGGGAGGGGACCAAGCCCGTGCAGGTACCCATCCATGAGGATCGGCAACGTCAACTGCACCATATTCCTGATCCTGGGCATGGTCCTGGGCGTCTTCATCCTGCTCAGCCCGCAGACCTTTCTTTCCCCCCGCATCTATCTCTCCTACATGTCCATCATTCCCTTTCCGGCCATCGTGGCCCTGGGGGCGACCTTCGTGGTCATCAGCGGGGAAATCGACCTGAGCTTTCCCTCCACCATGGCCCTGTCCGGATTCGTTTTTTCACTGATATTCGCAAGCGGGGGGCATCCCTTGCTGGGCCTGCTGGCCGCGCTGACCGTCGGCACCCTGATCGGGCTGATCAACGGCCTGATCGTGGTCAAGATCGGGGTGCCCTCGATCATCGCCACCATCGGCACCCAGTTCTTCTGGAGCGGCTTCACCATGGTCGTCAGTTCCGGCCTGGCCATCAATATCGTGGCCATCCGGGACACCTTTACCCATACCTTGTTCGTGGGGCGCCTGTTCTGGGGCATTCCGGCGCAGACCTTCTGGTGTCTGGGATTGGCGGCCCTGTTGTGGCTGATTCTGAACCGCCATGTCTTCGGCGCGAACGTCAAGTTCACCGGAGACAACGTCCAGACGGCCCGGGCCATGGGCATCGACGTTGGACGGACGAAGATCGGGGCGTTCATGCTCCTGGGGGCCTTGACCGCCCTGAGCGGATCCATGGTCTGCATGGAAATGGCCAACTGGTGGCCCACCCAGGGCGAAGGCTATCTGCTGCCGGTCTTCGCCGCGGTGTTTGTCGGCGGGACTTCCGTGTTCGGCGGTACGGGGACCATCGTGGGGACGCTCGTCGGGGCGATGATCATCGGGATGCTCGAGGCGGGCATCATCAGCGCGGGCTTTTCCGGGTTCTGGACCCGAATGGCCTACGGGGTGATCGTCGTGGGCTCGGTTTCCATCTATGCCTGGATGGATCGGAGCCGGGCGAAAATGCAGCCGTAACCTTCAGCCAAGGAAATGTTCCCATGACAACGCCAAAACCCCAGTGCTTCCCCAGGTTCGAGAACTGGGCGGAAAAAAGCCTGCTGGATCTGGACACGGCCCGCCGGGAAGGCGTGAAAATCGCCGGTGCATTCTGTACGTATGCGCCCCTGGAGCTGGTCCGGGCCGCCGGGGCCGTGCCCGTTTCCCTTTGCGGGAAGAAGCAGGATCCCATCCCCGCGGCGGAAAAGCACCTGCCGGCCAACCTCTGCCCCCTGATCAAATCCAGCTACGGCTATGCGATCACGGATGCCTGCCCGTTCTTCGCGGCCAGCGACTTCATCCTCGGGGAGACCACCTGTGACGGCAAGAAGAAGATGTTCGAGCTGCTCCAGGAGATCAAGCCGCTGCATCTGCTTCACCTGCCGTATCTGCAGGACGACGAAACAGCTCTGGCCTTCTGGATGGACCAGATTCGACGCATGCAAGGCTTTCTTGAACAGACCACCGGGCAGCGTGTCACCCGGGACCGGCTCCAGAAGGAAATCAGCGTCGCCAACAGGGTTCGACGGCTCCTGGCGGGCATCGCGTTCATGGCAAGCAACCACCCCATTCCGCTTTCCGGCCTGGATGCCATGCGCGTCTTCGAGAGTTCCTCGTTTGTCGTAGATCTGCCCGAATACGCCGAACTCCTGGAGACCCTGGCCCTGGAACTGACCGAGATGAAAGCCTTGGGAGTATCCGTCTGCACGGCAAACGCGCCGCGCATCCTGCTCACCGGGTGCCCGGTGGGCAAAGGCTCGGACAAGGTCCTGAAGCTGATCGAGGACAGCGGGGCCGTGGTGGTCTGCCTGGAGAACTGCACCGGATTCAAGAACTTCGATCTCCTGGTGGAGGAGACCGGCGACCCCTTCGAGGCCCTGGCCCGCCGCTACCTGCGCATCCCCTGCTCCTGCATGACTCCCAACCAGGGCCGTTTCGAACTGATCTCCAGGCTGACCAGGGCCTACAAGGTCCAGGGCATCGTCGACCAGACCTGGCAATGCTGCCACACCTACAATGTCGAGGCCCACGGAATAAAGAGCCTGGCGGAACATACCCTGAACATTCCGTTCCTGCACATCGAAACCGATTATTCGGAGTCGGACACGGAACAACTCAGAACGCGCATCGAGGCGTTTTTGGAAGTCGTGACCATGAATTGATGGATCACGCAGTTTACTTCCGACACTCGCTCTGAACCGCCGCAACGTCTCTTCCAACATCAAGCAGTTCAAACGGATCGTTGCTAAAAAGCGCGGCAACCCGCCACCAACACTATCCAAAAAACATACAAGAACATCGCCATGCTGACCATCGACATACCCGGCTGGAAGAACCTGACTCTCGAACATCTTGTTTTGGACTTCAACGGCACCCTGGCCCTGGACGGCAAGCTGCTGCCCGGAGTGCGTGAACGGCTGAACAACCTGGCCCCGGCGCTGGAAATCCATGTGCTCACGGCGGACACCTTCGGCAGCGTGCAAGACCAAATGCGGGGAATCGCCTGCACGGTCTCGGTCATCCCGGCAACCGAACAGGCCAGGGCCAAAGCCGCGTACCTGGAGAAACCGGGATCGTCCGGATGCGTGGCCGTGGGTAACGGCCGCAACGACGCCCTGATGCTCCAGGCCGCGGCCCTGGGCATTGCCCTGCTCCAGGAGGAAGGCGCCGCCCCGGGGACCTTGGCCGCTGCCGACGTGGTCTGCCGATCCATTTGCGACGCCCTGGACCTGCTGGCCCATCCCCTGCGATTGGCGGCAACCCTGCGGGGGTAGCAGGCTGGAATCAGGTAAATAATCATAGTAAACCCCGGGTTTGCCGGGGGACTCTCAGAGTTTGACAATCCGGGATGGTTGAAGGTGTATGCAAATATTGAAAGTCTTTGTTGTCTTTGCAGCGATGAGAGGAAATCCGCAATATCATCTGTCCGGCCCGGCCCCTCATCGGGTTAAAGCCACTCCTCCGCTCTTTCTCATCCCATGAATCTACGTTCAAATCCTCGTAACATCCTTCGCCATAACCTAACGATCAGCCCACCTGGATAAAATGCTCTCTTGAGGATCCGCTATAGCATCTCATGGGTGGTTCGGGAGTCGTTTTTCATTTTCCGCCTCTCAGCCCATGCGACGTATTGGCTGCCGTTACTCATCACGCTGACTGTTGAAAATATTTGCAATCCTTTCTTTTCCGGGCAGTCGATAGACGTCGAAGTCGGAATCGATGCTTATGATTGTTCTCATTCCAGTTTTTTCCGCCGCCACAACCAAGGTTGCATCCGCGAAATCCATCGGCATATCTTGGTATTTCAGACATAATTCCAGGATTCTTCCGATATCATGCTGCGTAATTTCATAAAGGATGACCCCTTCGCGCATAACCCATTCAAGAAAATTGATTTGCGCTTTGGCGCTGAAATCCAGCATATGGGAGACCTCCGTCATGACGGCGGACGTTGTGACAAACTTAAACTTGCCGTTCCTCACAAACTCCTTCACCACCAGGTGGAATCGGTCGTCCCTGTCAAACAACGCTATCAAAGGCCCGGCGTCAACGAGGATGGTGTTTGGCATTGATCCTCTTTTTCAGTTTTTCTTTGTAGGTGGCCGAGTAGGTGCCGTCGCCGCTTCCATACCGTCCGAAATACGCTTCCCCGAGTTCATAGGAATCTTTTTCCGATTCTTCTTGCATGAAAAATCGTTCCAGGGCCGTCCGGATGAGTTCGGTCTTGGACGTGTGACGTTGGCGCGCCAAGTTCTCCAGTTTCAATTCAAGTTCGCGCGGTAATCGTACGGATATCATCTTGGCCTCCTTGTATTACAAAACGTATTGCAAGCAGGCGACACTGTCAATGAGAGCTGAATCAATCAATCGACTGTCATTGCACTTCCCCGGCAACGCATCCAGAGCTTGGGTGATATTTCAGAGCTTTTACAATACATCCGCATAACGCCTCCCCAGGATGTGGTTTCCGACTTCGCGAAAGTGCTTGCCAGAAAGCGTTAACGCGTTGATCTCGCTGCCAATTCTTCTCATCCACATCTTCATGAGTGCATTGTCATCCGACCTTACCCAGGCATTCGCCAAACGCATAATGTAACACGACAATACTATCTTCGTAACACGTAGAATATTTTCTTTATATATTGTTGTCAAAAATTTTTACTTCGTATACAGAAGCTAACACTTTTTGGAGCTATCAGCTTGCAATGCCAATTCAGCGCGTGATCGCAACATCATCCGGCACCTTCCGGGTTATGCCAAGATAACGAAGTTGTTCATGAGGAGGATACGGTGCGGTACAGTGGACATGGTTTCTGGCGGAAAGTGATCATTATTTCCGGAATCATCGTTGGCTTCTGGTCAGCGTCGGTTTGGGCTTCCGAACGAATCCCCAAAGCCCTTGAGGCTGAGGACGCCATCCTGCGCCAGGCCCGGGAATCCCAGGCCCGGGTGGATGCCATGGCCGACGAGACGCTGCAGCTCGTTCACGAGTACCGCAACCTGCGCCGCGAGCAGGAAAACCTAGCCGTGTACAACGACAACCTGGAACAGATGGTCCGGTCCCAGGAAGCCGAGATGGTCTCTTTGCGCCGGCAGATCGAGGACATCAAGGTCACCCAGCGGGAGATCGTGCCGCTGATGTTGCGAATGCTGGACGGGCTGGAGGCCTTTGTGGCCGCGGACCTGCCGTTTCTCCGGGAGGAACGCCTGGCCCGGGTGGAGGGGCTGCGGGCCCTGATGCGCCGGGCCGACGTGGACGTTCCGGAAAAATTCCGGCGGATCATGCAGGCCTATCAGGACGAGGCCGACTACGGCCGGACCATCGAGGCCTATCAGGGCGAACTGGTCTTGGGCAACGGCTCCTCGCGCAGCGTTGAATTTCTGCGCATCGGTCGGCTCGTCTTGGCCTATCAGACGCTGGACCGCAGGGAGAGCGGCTTTTGGGATGCGCGGAAAAAGGCCTGGGTGCCTCTGGAAGCGCGGCACAATCAATCCATTCGCCAGGGGCTGCGCATCGCGGCCCGGCAGACCGCGCCGGAGTTGATCCAGGTGCCGGTTTCCGTCTCCACGCCGTGGAAGGAGTTGGTTCCTCCTTTTTTGCAAGTCTTGAACGACGTAAATGGCGAACTGCCGGTTATGGAGCCGGCAGGAGAGCCGGAAGCCCGCATTGATGCCGGGCCGGGAACCGGCACGGAGGATCGGCCATGACCCGCTTCGTATCGGTGTTCGCCGCCATGCTGGTCGCCATGCTGCTTTTGGGGTCGTCCGCCTTCGCCCAACCATCTGTAACCGGTCTGGACGCCTTTCTGGAGCAGGTCCGTCAACGGACCCAGAACGAAGAACGAATCAACCAGGAACGTGAAAAAGAATTCCGTGCCGATCTGGATGCGGCCCGCGCACGGATCCAGAAGGCCCGCTCCGCGGTACGCGCGGAACAGAACCGTCAGGAAGGTCTGCTCACTGCCTACGACGCCAACGAGGCCACCCTCACGGAACTGGAGGCGAACCTGCGCGAGGAACAGGGCGGACTTGGCGAAATGTTCGGCGTGGTGCGCCAAAGCGCCGGGGATTTCCATGCCCAGTTCCTCGGCTCCCTGACCATGGCCGACAGGCCCGAGGCCTTGGAGTTCCTCGCCGGGCTGAGCGACAGCCGCGCCCTGCCGAGCATGACCGAGCTGGAACGAATGTGGATCCTGGTCCTCGAGGAGATGGTTGGGTCCGGTCGCGTGGACCGCCTGGCCGGGGAAGTGGTGCTGCCCGACGGCACAAAGCGGGAAAAGGACGTGCTCCGAATAGGCACGTTCAATGCCGTGTCCGACGGACAATATCTGTCCCATGTCCAGGGCCGCGACCAGTTCCTGGAACTGCCGCGTCAGCCCCAGGGGCGTTTTCTGGGCTTGGCCCGCGACCTGGAACAGGCCGAACCGGGCGAAACCCGCTTCTTTGCCCTGGATCCCTCCCGGGGTGCTATCCTGGCGCACCTTGTCCAATCTCCCACGCTCATCGAGAGAATCAAGCAGGGCCGGGAAATCGGCCTGATCATCCTTGGCCTGGGACTGTTCGGGTTGATCCTGTTCGCGGTTCGCTTCGTGATCCTGTTCACGTTGGAGCGACGCATCCAGCGCCAACTGCGTACCGATACGGCCCTGCCCGACAATCCCTTGGGCCGGATTCTCCAGATAAGCGAGTCAAACCGTCGCGTGGACCCGGAAACTCTGGAAATTCGACTCGACGAAGCCGTGCTCAAGGAAATCCCTCGCCTGGAGCGGGGTCTGCGGACCATCAAGATCCTGGCCGCGGTGGCCCCGTTGCTGGGCCTCCTGGGCACTGTGGTGGGCATGATCGAAACCTTCCAGGCCATCACCCTGTTCGGCACGGGCGACCCCCAACTCATGGCCGGAGGCATTTCCCAGGCTCTCGTGACCACGGCCCTGGGCCTGAGCGTAGCCATTCCCCTGCTCTTCCTGCACAGCCTGGCCGCGGCCAAGAGCAGGGGACTGGTGAATATCCTGGAGGAGCAGGGTGCGGGGTTGCTGGCGGATCACATTCAGCGGGTCCGAGGGGAAGCATGATCCAGCCTTCGCAAAACAGCGTATTTCGCAATCGAAATCGAAATCGAAATCGCAATCGATTTTTTTCTAGTCGGTAAACAAGCGGAAAGTGGGCCATGCATGGAATCAACGAAGTGATTAGCGCATTGAGAGCTTTTTTCGATTTCGATTTCGATTTGGATTTTGACACCGGATAAACCGATCGCATTAGGCGCATTTTCATGACCGAGCAATTCCTCAACCTGCAACGATTCCTGGACGCCGGAGGCCCTGTTCTGTGGGTCATCCTGCTGGTGGCCGTTGCCCTGTGGACCCTGATCATCGAGCGGTACTGGCATCACCGGTGGGTCTTTCCTCGGGAGTTGACCGCGATGCGTGCCCGACGCGCCGTTGCCCCGTCCGTGGAACGGCGCATCGCCAGGATGTTGTTGCGCCGGGACGTGTCGGAATTGCGCCTGGGACTGACCCGCTCCCTGACCGCCATCCGCACCCTGATCGCGGTCTGTCCGCTGCTGGGCCTGTTGGGTACGGTCACTGGGATGATCATGGTCTTCGACACGCTGGAATTCAGCGGCACGGGCAATCCCCGGGCCATGGCCGCGGGCGTTTCCATGGCCACCATCCCGACCATGGCCGGGCTGGTGGTGGCCCTTTCCGGATACGTGTTCAGCATCCGTTTACAACGAGGCGGCGAAGCCCATGCCCGGGAGGCTGAGGACGTGCTGCTCAAGGAATTGCTGGAAAGGGATGCCGATGGGCGAGATCCAGCAATAAGAGGGGAAGATGAACCAAGTTGAACCGCCCGCGATGGGTGTGAGATAACCGCCCGCTACGCTCAAGGCACGGAGGACGCAAAGAAGTTATTTTTGGCTTCCGCTGGAAGGATGCGGCAGGCAAAAGGCTTCACGTCTGACGGCGAAGTGACATCACCCCCGACAGGGGTGAGACATCTTTTTGGAAAGCAGCTCTTTCCCTGCTTTCCAAAATGTTTTCTTGGCGTCCCCTGCGCCTTGAGCGAAGCGAGCGGTTCAATTTATTCACGTCATGCTTCAATCCCTGAAGCACAACAAAAGGAACGTAAGTTGCGACGCAGACGACGATACGAGGAGCAGGACAGCGCCCAGATCGACATGACCTCGATGATGGACGTGGTCTTTATCATGCTGATTTTTTTCATTGTGACCACTTCCTTCGTCAAGGAGGCGGGCATCGAGGTGAACCGGCCCTCGGCCGCCAGCGCCGAACGCCAGGAACGGGGCAACATCATGATCGCGGTTTCCGAGTCCGGTGCGATATGGATCGACGGCCGTCAGGTGGACGTGCGGGCCGTGCGGGCCAACGTGGAACGGCTGCGTGCCGAGAATCCCGAGGGAGCCGTGGTCATCCAGGCGGACGAAGCCTCTCGCACGGGGATTCTGGTCCAGGTCATGGACCAGGTCCGGCTGGCCGGGGTGCACAATGTGGCCGTTGCCGCGAACAAGCCATGAACACGTCCTTGCGTTTCGGCTTTTCCCTGGTTTTGGGCCTGCTGGCCGCCTTGAGCCTGTTCCTGCTGATGAATGCTCTGGTCAGCCGGGGCGAAGCAGGGATCGAGGCGCAGCGGCGCGAACCGCTGCCCCAGTTCATCCGCATGGAGGATCCGGAGCAGGTGGTGCGCCGCCGGGAACGGGAAAAGCCCGAGCCGCCCGAGGAAATCAAACCCATCCCCCGCCTGGAAGCCGTGGCCGCGCCCAAACAACCCGCGCTCCAGCCTCCGGCGTTGGATCTTCCCAGTTTTGATTTTCCAACGGATCTCGCCCTGGCCGGATTGCCCCTGGCCGCTCCCCCACCCGCGCCCACCGGCCCCGTGGCCTACACCCAGCCCCTGACGCCCATTTCCCAGGTTCCGCCCCAGTATCCGGTCCGGGCCAGACGCCAAGGCATTTCCGGCTGGGTGCGCCTGGAATTCATCGTCAATCCGGACGGCTCGGTCCGGGATGTCGCCGTGGTGGAAGCCGAGCCCAGAGAGGGCATTTTCGACCAGGAAGCCGTACGGGCCCTGAGCCGTTGGCGCTTTCACCCCCAGATGCAGGACGGCAAAGCCGTCCCGGCCATCGCCACCATTACCATTGTCTTCAATCTGGAGGGATGAACCGTGGGCGAAGAACGACTGACCATAAGCGGCCGAGAACTCGATCTCGTCATGGAGGTGAAATCGGCCATGCACGTTGACAGAACCGCCCGCTCCCGTTGGTCGCTCAAGACGCCAGGTTCGCCAAGGAAGATATTTTGGAAAGCAGGGAAAAAGCTGCTTTCCAAAAGACTGCTGGCCCCTCTCGGGGCACAGAACTCACCGCCGTCAGGCGTGAAGCCTTTTGGCTTCCGCATCGTTCCAGCGGAAGCCAAAAATTACTTCTCTGCGCCCTCCGTGCCTTTAGCGAAGCGAGCGGTTCCAATCACTCTTTTTCTTCGTTGGTCCATTTGCTCAACAATATACCTGACATTCATGTGCTGGCTCGCCATTGCCACCCTTCCCGCTGAAGCCTCTGCCTCAGACAAACCCACGATTTCCCAATCCGCGCATCAAAAACTCAGCGCGGCCCAGGATCTGCTGCATGGAGAAAGGTGGTCCGAGGCGGGCGTGCTTCTGGAGGGATTCGTTCACGAGTTTGAACGGGAACCGTATGCCCTGGCCCTGGCCTGGCAGATGCGCGGCTTTCTGTTCAGCGCAACCGAACGACACGAAAAAGCCCTGGAAGCTTTTGACAAGGCCCTCGGGCTGGACAGCCTGGACGAGGCCTCACGCCTGCTGACCCTGGTCAACACGGCCCAGATCCTGGCGGTATTGCATCGCCACGACGAAGCCGCCCGGAGGATGAAAACATGGCTGGAACAGGCCGCCGTGATCACGCCGGAACAGCGGGTCCGAGCGGGCTGGGTCTTTTATGAGGCCCAACATTACAAGACAGCGGCCGACCATCTGAAAACGGCCCTTCAAGAGACGGTTCAGGCCGGAGGCAAACCCGCGCCCGAATGGTACGACATGCTCCTGGCCGCCCTGCATCACGACGGACAGTACGCGGAAATGGTCCGCCGGCTTCCCGGCATCATTGAGCAACAGCCAACCGACAAACGCTACTGGCAACAGCTCGCCGCGGCCCATCTGCAACTGAAGCAAGAATGCCAGGCCGCGGCCGTGCTCACCGCCGGCTACCACAAGGGCGTATTCGACCAGCCCCAGGATATTCTCCAGGTGGCGCGGATGTTGCGCCAGGCAAAGGCCCCTCACTTGGGGGCCAGGGTTCTGGACCAGGCTCTGAATGACGGCCGCATCCCGGCCACTTCCCAAAACCTGGAGTTGCTGGCCGACACTTGGCTCCAGGCTTGGGAAATCCGAAACGCCGCAAAAGCCCTGATCCGGAAAGTCGAATCTGACGAAAACTGCTCCGCACGTCTGCGCATCGGCCGATTGTTCATGCAGATCGAGGACTGGAGCGCGGCCGCGAAGCACCTCGACCACGCGGCCCAGGATCGTTGCGCGACGGAAAAGCCCGACGCCCTGCTCCTGCTGGGCATGGCCGCGTTTCACCAGGGCCGTCTGGACGAGGCTCGCAAGGCTTTTGTCCTGGCAAAGGACCAACCAAAGGTCCGCCGCCAGGCCGAGATATGGCTGGAGAGCATCCGCTCCGGAGGGTGATCGATACCGGAGAAGATGCGACAATGAACCTTCGCACCAGAAACATGAAACGGCAATGGTGCGAAAAACACGTAGACTGGAGGTTGGCTGATGAATTTTTCTTGCAGACTCGGAACTGTTTTGCTCTCGGCCTTGTGCCTGGCCGTGCCGGCGTTCGCCGAGGAAACGCCCAGGCAAACCACGGAGATTGAAGAATACGTCGTCACGGGAACCAGGACCCGACACACACTGCAGGACGTGCCCGTGGAAACCCAGGTCATCACCCGCGAGGACATCGAGCGGATGCCCTCGCGAAACATCCTCGACGTTCTGAATACTGTCCCGGGCATCAACACGACGCTGCTGGACGACGTCATCGGCTCGGACAATCTGCGCTCCACCATGCGCGGCCTGCAGTTCAACGAGGGCTACGGCCTGATCCTCATCGACGGGCAGCGCGCCCATGGGGAAATGGGCGCTCATGGGGATTACGGGATCAGTCTGAACCAGATTCCGTTGAGCATGGTCGAGCGCATCGAAATCGTCAAGGGCGCGGCCTCGGCTCTGTACGGTTCCGACGCCCTGGCCGGAGTGATCAATATCATCACCCGCAGGACGCCCAGGGAATTCACGTCCCATGCCAAGGCCGGTTACAGCCGCTACGAGGTGACCGATCGCCAGGGAGTATCGGCAAACCGCTCCTCCCGCGACGTCTATCGCGCCAATTTCGGACTGGGCGGTCCGCTTCTGGCCGCTTCTGGGTACTACCTGCACTACAGTTATGAACAGGACGAGGGCGTTGCCTTTGATCCGGCAAAGACCTACCGCCATTCGCTAATGGGACGCTGGCAGACGGCGATCACCGACGCGCTGCGTGTGGACCTGGGCGCGAACTACGGACAGGCGCGCCGGGAACTGGATCTCCCCGTGGCCAGCTACGACCGCGAGTACGACACCTACCGCTTCTCCGGCGGGATCAACTACCAGTTCGGACAAAACCGCAACCATGAAATGACCCTCAGCGGATACACATACTGGCAGGATTTCATCAACGGCTATCCCGGATTCCAGCACGGATTTCGCGACGGCACCGTGGGCTATGATCAGGCCGAGCTGGTCTACAACTGGTATGCGGACTGGAACATTCTGACCGTGGGCGCGGCCACGCAGCGCCAGCACATGGATTACTTTTCCGTCAACTATCAGCGAGACGGCGGCACGTCCCGGATCACGGTGGACGAGAACGTCACCACCAACAGCATTTTCGTCCAGGACGAGCTGATGCTTTTCGATCACCGCCTGACCCTGGTTCCCGGGGTGCGGCTTGAGGATCACTCCACATTCGGCACCGAAGTCAATCCCAAGTTCAGCGCCATGTTCAGGGCAACGCCGTCCACGACCCTGCGGGGCTCCGTCGGACGCGGATTCAAGTCTCCCACCATCCGTCAGCTGTATTATCAAGGGCTGCTGCGTCACGGTGAATATTACGTTCGTTCCAACCCAGACCTGAACCCGGAAACTGCCTGGACCTACACACTCAACCTCGAACAGGGGCTTCTGAATGATCGTTTGACCGTCAACCTGGGGTACTTTCTGAACGACGTGAAAGACATGGTCGTCCGGGACAGCACCGGTGAATTCGCAGAGGACCGACTGCCCATTGAAAGCTTCATCAATGTAGAGAAGGCTCGGATTCAGGGCGGAGAACTGTCGGCGCGCCTGATGCTGCTCGAATCGCTCTTCGTCAATGCCGGCTTTGCCTACACCGAATCGGAGAACCGGGTTACGGGCAGGGATCTTCCCTATGTCCCCAGGTATACCGCCTCTCTGGCTCCGACGTACATTTTTCAGCCCTGGGACGTGGGAGCCAGCGTGATCCTGAGCTATGTCGGAAAACAGTACCGCAACACCGCCAACACCCAGGAAGTCGACCAGCACGGCGTCGTGGACGCCCGGATCTGGAAGAACTTCTCGGAACTGTTCCGGGTCTCCCTGGACGCCAAGAACATCACCAATTCCGACCGCGGCGACGGCGATTTCTCCCACCGCATGGGTCGCAGCATCGGCCTGAACCTGGAGTTGCAGTTCTAGCCGCCCTGTAACTGCTCAAACGGTCGGTTACGAGATTGCTGTTCAGGGATATCCAGCTATGCGGAGTTTCGTGGTCCAGCTACCGGGTCCATGCTCCAATCGAAACTTGGTGCTGGTGCGTTACACCGCTTGCCGCACTGGGGTGCGGCGCTCCCAGGATTTATCCCTTCGATCGGCGCAAGTTCGAGCAGTATTCGCCACCTTGGGAAGAGTTTCGGTTCCAGCAGAAAATAAACAATCAATTGGAGAAAGCGATGAATGGAAGAAATGTATTTGCTTCAGCGGTGATGCTCGTTCTCTTGGCCTGCCTGCCCGGCACCGGCCTGGCCCATTATCCGTGGATCAACATGCAGCGATACCAGATCCAGGAAGACAGGCCGGCCAACCTGACCATCGGCTGGGGACATGCCTTTCCATATGACGGATTCATGGGCAGGGACCGCGTCGAAGAATTGTACATCCTCGCTCCCGACGGCTCCAAGGTTGAAATCGATGCCAAGTCCGAACTCGAGTTCGTCTCGGCGCAGCCATTGGGTGCTGGAGCGTATCTGGTATCCGGCGAAGCCGTTGCCGGATACAGGACAAGGACGACCACCGGCTTTGTGCGTGAATCAAAAGCCGGACTGGACAACGCCATCAATTGCTCGATCTCGTTCAATACCATGAAGGCCGTGCTCAACGTCGGCGATGCCGTCGGGAATGTGGACGCGGTAGTCGGGCATCCGTTTGAGATCGTCCCCCTGGCCAATCCCGCGACGCTGAAGACTGGCGACTACCTGCCCATCCGCGTTCTGCTCAACGGCGAACCGTACAGCGGCTTTTTCAACGCTACATACGCCGGTTTCTCCTCGGAACCGGACGTCTTCGCCTATACGGCGCGAACAAACGCGGAAGGAGAAGGCCGGTTGCGGATTCTCAACCGGGGAATCTGGTTGATCAAGGTCGAACATCAGGAACCCTATCCTGATCTCGATGTCTGCGACACCAGGACATACCGCGGCGTGCTCACTTTTGAAGTTGACTAACCTGTTCTGAACGATTTGTGCGCCCGGCCCCGTTCGCGGGACCGGGCGCAATCATATGCCACGGAGTTAACCAGGAATTTTGGAGAATCCATCATGTCGGCACGCTTGATCACGCTTCTATTGGCCTTCTGCCTTCTGCTCCCCGCAACCACCGCCTCAGCCCACGGCATGTATTACCGCGTGGACGAGCAAGGCGTCAGCGCCCGTTTCTTCTACACCCAGACCGACCCCGCGAGCTATTCCGCCTACGAGATCTTCGCCCCTGGCGAGTCCATCCCCCACAAGACCGGCCGCACGGACAAAAACGGCTTCGTCTCCTTTCTGCCGGACAGGGCCGGCACCTGGACCGTCTCCGTTGCCGGGGAATCCGATCACGGCCTGCATCCCAAATCCATCACCATCGAGATCGGCGAGGGACTGTTCGTGGCGTCCTATCAAAAGCCCCTTGTGGCCGAGTACCTCACCGTATTCATGGGACTGACCATGATCCTGTTTCTGTACAGCTTATGGGTGCAGTTCAGCTCTTTGCGCAAGCCTTCAAGGCATCCGGCAAGGTTGAGTGTCCGCTAGAACATCTCTTCCATGGCTTGCCGGCACACTTCATGGTCGTCCAGTTCGTCACGGGACAACTCGGAAACAAGTCTTCCCTCGCGCAGCACCACGGCCCGGTCAGCAAGGCGGTGCATCTGGCCCATG
Organism: Desulfonatronum parangueonense; assembly: GCF_054656975.1. Taxonomy (NCBI): domain Bacteria; kingdom Pseudomonadati; phylum Thermodesulfobacteriota; class Desulfovibrionia; order Desulfovibrionales; family Desulfonatronaceae; genus Desulfonatronum; species Desulfonatronum parangueonense. The sequence continues at coordinate 1,769,830 of NZ_BAAHXH010000003.1, read as the reverse complement.
CTGTGGGTCACGGCAAGGATGGCATACCGGTTTTTCAGGCTTGCAAAGAGGGTCTCGATTTTTCGGGTTGCCTTGAAATCCAGGGACGCCGTCGGTTCGTCCAGGAGCAGGATGCTCGGCTCCAGAGCCAGTGCCCGGGCCAGACAGAGCCGTTGCTGCTGACCGCCGGAAAGACTCAGGGCATTGTCCTGGAGGCGATCCCTGACTTCTTCCCACAGCTGGACATCTTCGAGAGCCGTTCGCACGCGCTGCTCCACCATGGTCTTGTCCAGCCCCAGGGAGACGCGCAGGGGCAGGGCCAGATTCTTGAAGATGGAGAAGGGCAGCACGTTGGGGTGCTGGAAAACCATGCCCGTGCGCAGGCGCAGTTCGGGCAGGGATGCGTCGGCGGCATGGCAGTCCAGCCAGCGGTCATCGAGCCGGATGCGGACCCGCCCTTCGGTCTTGCAGTGCGGAAACTCCTCGTTCAGGCGGTTCACGGACCGCAGCAGGGTTGTCTTCCCGGAACCGGACGGCCCCACGGCCATGACCAGCTCCCCGGGGCGGATGCTCAGATTGATCCGTTCCAGAACAGTCCGGCCGCTGAAACGGACCGTCAGGTCGCTGATTTCCAGAACCGGATCAGCAGTCTTCTTTACGTCTTCCATCGCTTCTCCATGGTTCTTTGCACGGCAAAAGCCAGGCTGAACAGCAATCCCGTGAGCATGAGCAGGATCAGGGCCGTGCCGAAGGCCTGGTCCAGTTCAGCCGTGGTGCGGTGTTCGGCGGCAAGATAATAGATGCGAAAGGGCAGGGCTTCAAATTTGTCCCAGAGGCTGCGGGGCAGAAAGGCCTGGGCCACCACCCCCGTGAGCAGGATGACGGCGGTGTCCTCGGCGGCCCGGCCCATGGCCAGGATCACGCCGCTGAGGACGCCCCTTCCCGCCGAAGGCAGCAGGACGTGGCGAACATTCTGCCATGTGGTGAATCCGAGACTTGGACCCAGCAGGCGCAGGTGGTCCGGCAGCCCGGCCAGGGCGTTCTGGGTGGTCCGGACCAGGTAGGGCAGGATCAGCAGGGCGATGCAGACCGCGGCCAGGAGCAGGCAGGTTTTGGCTTGGGGGGCGAAGGTGTGCCGCAGGACAATGATCATGCTGAATCCGAACAAGCCCATGACAATGGAGGGAATGCCGGCCATCAGGTCCACGGCGAACCCAGCCATGCTCCTGAAGCGGGGCGAGGCGTATTCGGCAAGATAGATGCCGCCGGCAATGCCCACGGGAACGGCCATGGCGCAGGACAGGATCACCAAAAGCAAGGTTCCGGCCAGGGCGGGCCAGAGGCCGTCGAAGACCGGCCGGGCTCCGGTCAGGGCAGCCCACCAATGGGTTTGTCCGAAGAAGAGTTCGATTCCCAATGATCCCGCTCCCCGGTAGATGAGAAAACCCAGCACCGCGAGAACCGCCGCGGCCGTGCCGAGTGCGGCGGTCCAGCAGAAGAACACGGTGGCCCGGTCGGCAAGCAGATGGCGCGTCCGGGACGTCATGGGGCGGAGCCGCGGCCGAGTCTGCGCAGGATCAGGTTGATCAGGATCATGATCAGAAACAGGATCAGGCCCGAGGCGAAGACCGAATGGTAGAAGGTGCTTTGGCTGTCCGTGGCCACGACCAGGGCGATGTGCGCGGTGAGGGTCCGGATGGAATCCAGCGGAGATCCGGGAACCATGGGGGCATTGCCGGCCAACATCAGGGAAATCAACGTGTCACCCACGGCCCGGCCAAAGCCGAGAATCACGGCGATGAGCAGGCCGCGCCGGGACAGGGGCAGCAGGACATGGCGGATGTAGGAGGGCCTGGAAAAGCCCAGGGAAGCACAGGTGATCCGGGACGAGCGGTCCACCTCCCGCAGCGTGGCATGAAAGACCAGGACAATGGTGGGCAGGATGAGCAGCGTCAGGACCAGCATGGCCGTGAGCAGGGAAAAGCCGGTGCCCCGGTCGAACCATTGGCGCATCAACGGCACCAGGAGAAATACCGAAACAAAGCCGTAGATGACCGTGGGGATGCTGGTCATGTAGTGGATCATGGCCAGGAAGAGCCCCCTGATTCGCCCGGGAGCCAGCACCTGGACAAAGCAGGAAACGCCGACGGCCAGCGGCGTTGCCAGGACCAATGCTCCCAGGGAGAGGAGCAGGGAACCCGTGACCATGGGCAGGATTCCGAAGCTGCCTTGAAACGGCAGCCACTGCCAGGAAAAGACCGCGCCCAGATTGCCCGAGGTGAACAGCGGCAGCACGAGGTAGATCAGGACCAGCAGAATGCAGAAGGCCGCCGCGGTGGACGTCATCGCGGCGGCGCAGAGCACGCGCCGAATCCAGGATTCGGAAAGCACGAAGGGAGAGCGGACGGAATTACCGCAGCGGGATGTAGCCTGAAGCGCGGATGATTTCGGCCCCTTCCTCGCCCAGGATGTACTCGACGAACGCCTTGGTCAGGGCGGTGGGTTCGCTTCCGGTGTTCATGTACAGGTGTCGAATCACCGGATAGCTCCCGTCAATGGCTGTTTCCTGGGAAGGAGCGACCCCGTCCACGGCCAAAGGCCGCACGTTGTCGTCAATGTGGCCGATGCTCATGTAGCCGATGGCGTTGACGTCCTGGGAAACGGCCACTTTCATGGCGCCGTTGGACTGGATGATGTTCGCCGTGCCCACCACCGTTTCCTTGCGGAGCAGCCTGCCCCAGAACACTTCATGGGTCCCGCTGGCCTCTTCCCGGCTGTAGACGTGAATGGCCGCGTCGTTGCCGCCCACTTCATTCCAGCGCGTAATCCGTCCGCCGAAAATGTCCCTGATCTGCTGGGCGGAAAGATCCCCGACAGGATTGTTCGGGTGCACCACGGGAGCCACGCCGTCAATGGCAAAGGCAAAGGACTGCAGGCCGTACTTGGCCACTTCTTCTTCGGAGAGAGGCCGGCCGGTGTTGCCGATATCCACCAGTCCTTCGCCGGCTTTCTGAACGCCGATGCCCGTTCCGCCGCCGGTCACGGTGATCCGGATTTTGGGGTTGGCCATCATGATCCGCTTGGCCGCCTCGTTCATCACCGGAATGTGCGCGGTGCCCCCGGCAATATCCAGCGTGCCCTCCATTCCCGTGAACTTGTCCAGGTTTGCGGCCAGAACCGGCGAAGCGAGCAAGGTCAGAACGAGCAAGGTCAGAGTCATGATTTTTGTGTTTTTGAAAAACATGCGGCTCTCCATTCGAATGTGTGTTATGAAAAACGGTGATTGAAATATCCATGTCACCTCTTAGATTGATTTCCGGAAAAATCAAATTGGATTTTTCTATCATCCCGAATCTTTTCAATCATAATTTTCGATATCCGGTTCCTCAACCGCACGCTGTTCCTGTCATGTTCCTCTTTTGCGTAATGTCATAGGTCTGGACAATCCATGAACGCCTTCCTGATCGGAAAAATCAATTGGACAAACACTCGGACGAAGAGTGATATACAGGGTTGACTGGATGCAGGCCATGGCAGGCCTGACCCATTATCAGCAACTATTCAGCTTCGTTCGGGCTTGTCACGATTTTTCGGCCTCGCAACTCCGTCGCCGGCTTCGTAACATCGACCATTGCTCGAATAAATTCGAAATGGTGCTTCAGGCGTTTGGCAATGGTTCGATGAACGGATCCTGGCTCAGTCAGACAGGCGAGGCCGAAAAATCGAGACAAGCCCGAACATTCCGTGTCTGATCATGAAAAGTGCTGAGTAGTTACCATTATCCGACCATTCCCACGCTGGATCTTGGGATGGTGAAAAAAAGAAAAAATCCTGGGAGCGCCGCACCCCAGTGCGGCACGAGCGGAAATACATCAAGTCCGGATTGGTTCTGAAAATTGTGATCCTGGAGACAACCATGGCCGCGATCATTTACGACCCTGTTCAGTTCAACAAGAAGCTGGAAAAGATGCATTTGGCCGGTGGCAAGGCGGCCTTTGCCGCGCGGCAAACCGAGGAGCTGATCCGGGAGTTGGCCGAGAGCGACAATCTGGATCAGAAACTGAGCGGCAAGCTGACCAGGAACGGCGAGGCCAGGATGGAGAACTGCTCCAAGTTCCATCTTGTCAGCGGCCATCGATTGGTGATGGTCAGGAAGGATGGGTATTTCGTCCTGCTGTTCCTGGGGACGCACGACGAAGCGGACAACTGGATCAAGAACAATGCCGGATCCAAGCTGGATCTTTCCAGGGGCGAAATCGTCTCTTGCCCCCGGCGCCATGCTGAGCCCTTGCTTGAGGATTTTCTTGTGGAGGAAGCATGTTCACTTGAAGACGACTACTACGACCTGCCGCTCCATGAAATCATCGACCAGAACACCCTGAAGGAAATTTTCCAAGGCCTGTGCACCCAGCCGAGCAAGACGCCTTCGTGATCTACTCCTGATTTGCTGTCAAAACAGGCTCGCTCCTGATTCTCATCGTGCTTGCCCGAAAGTGCGACAACTCGTTCCCCGGTCGAAGAACTTTATCCCGAAATAAAACAGGAGACCGCCTTGCTGCATATCGACGTACCGGGCTGGAAAACACTGCGTCTGGCCCATCTCTTTCTGGACTACAATGGTACCCTGGCCCTGGACGGACGGCTTTTGTCCGGCGTCGCTGAGCGGTTGGAGGATTTGTCACGGCACCTGGATATTCATGTTCTTACGGCGGACACCTTCGGCGGCGTGCGTGCCGAATTGAATGCGGTCCCCTGCGATCTGTTGATCATCCCGCCTCAAAACCAAGCCCAGGCCAAGGCCGACCACCTGCGCGCCTTCGACCCGACCTTGTGCGGGGCCATGGGCAACGGCCGCAACGACGCCCTGATGCTTCGGGAAGCGGCCCTGGGTATTGCATTGCTCCAGGAAGAAGGGGTCGCCCCGGAAACTTTGGCCGCGGCCGACGTGGTCTGCCGCTCCATCCAGAATGCCCTGGATCTTCTCCTCAACCCGCTACGCTTGGCAGCCACGTTACGCGAATAAAGCGAGCGATGGCGATGGCAATGGGCGATGGGAGCAGGGATTGGGGGACATGGGCATACTTGACCACATGGTCTGCTCTTCGATTACCTTACGGGCAATGAAGTGACGTTATGTATCGCCAGGGAGTATTTATTCAGCAAAATTCGAGAAGAAGATCTGGATACCGGCGTTCGCCGGTATGACTGATGTTGTAACGGTTTGCTGCAACAAGTCATTCCGGCGAAAGCCGGAATCCAATGCAGGAGTATGACCATCCACCGAATGAGCTGAATGGTTACGGATGTTTCAGCGATAAACCTCACGTCGGTGGCCGATCCGTACGACCAGGACCGTCAAGCGGGCATCCTGGATTTCATACACCACTCGGTACAAGCCAACCCGTACCCGGCGCAACCCGGAGAATTCGCCCTTCAAGACAGATCCCGCACCAGGGTTGTTCCGCAGCAAATCAATAGCTTCGATAATGCGTCGCCGGTCGGATTTGGGGATGTTCTCGAGTGTCTTGGCAGCACTCCGTTTAATCGAGATGGAGTAGGTCATGCTTTACCTTTTCCCAATCCAATACCGGATCCGCCGGGTCTTGCAATACCTCAATGGCGAGAGTGATGTCCTCGAAATCGTCGAGATAGTACTCCACTGCCTGGCGTACCACTTCCGCGCGCGAGCGGCGAAGCCGAGCCGCGGCAGCATCCAGGGAGGAAAGAACATCATCCGATAAACGGGCGGTAATTTGAGTCATGGGAACCTCCACCTCTTTAATGTCAAACGATGTCAATCAATGTAATCTATGCAAGCCTTTGTCACTCAGTCAAGCCTCATCACACCGCAGATTGCACAGATCACCAAGCACTATTTGATTCCCGGACGGACGGCTATCACCAGGTCGCCCCGGATCTCGTCATGATACGCCAAATCCGTTCATTCTCAGCCTGGCTGCGGACCATGAACACAAGGCCCCGGAACCGGAAGCCCGGTCCGCTGCGGAAATCCTGAGGGCGAGGTTAAAGAATTTGCGGGCGCTGGGACAGTAGTTTTTGGCCGGACGCGAGGCGCATCCGCATGACAGAGAGAAACCTCAACCCAATATGTCTGCAATGATACGATATTTGTTTCGTCAGCCAAGGTTTCCTCTCCTGGTAGAGTCAGAATTTCGCGTCTTTGGCGCGTACGATCAAGAAAAAATCCAAACCATGATCGCAAAAGACGCCTTCAATGCTGATGCATTTTACCAAGTGATTGACTCGAACGGCGAAGGTTGGTCTTTTTATGCGAAATACGCTGTCATCAGCCCGCTGTGCGTGAAGAAGCGATGGAACAAGCCCAAGATAATTGAATTTTTCAACCAATCATTGGAAAAAGCAGGATTGCCGCAGCGTTTCGTGGGGCGCAGTCTTTCCAGCAAAAGGTTGGAAAGAGTCATTTTGGAAATCATTGAATTCGAGGATACTTTGGAAGATCAAGTGTGATTTATTTTACTGACATGGAATGAGCTTCCGTTTGCCCATGACCTGAAGTCCTGGTCAGTCCAGGTCAGCCTCATAAATGAATATGATGGCGGATAATGACATATCTGCTATTCGAATGCGAGCTGGAAATGCCCTACAGGCGTCTTGGCGGGTTTGACACGGATTTCAATGTCATAGCCCAGTCTGTTCAGGCAATCCATCAATTTTCGTTCCGAAAACATGGCCAGATTGCCGCGCATCATTTCTGAAACTCTGGGTTGGGTGAGCCCCATTTTCCTGGCTGCCTGTTCCTGGGTCAGGCCATGACGACGAATCGCTTGGATAATTTTGACAACAAGTTCAGACTTCAGTTTCAGTTTTTCCGCATCGGGCAAGCCGAGATCCGTAAAGATGTTTTCCGAGCTGATCAGAATTTCATGGCCGTTCACGATTTGCTTTTCCATTTATCACCCCATTGCAATATCTTCGGCCATTTTTAACCTGGCCCGGATAAGGTCAATATCAGCTTTCGGCGTTTGAATACTGCCTGAATGTATTTCCAGGGCGCCTCCATGCGCAAGGTCAATCCTCGTCATGGGGGGGGCTGCGCCGCGAAAATCGTCAGCTTTAGCTCGGCATCATCAATGAGCATGTATTCCGGTTTCTTTCCCGACAGCTTTTCGCTTTCGGTGATGATGATCGGCACTCCCTCACCTCGTTTGTCCATAATAAAGTTCCGCCGGCTGCCGATGACGTCCACATTCATCGGGCAACGAGCCAGCAGGGAACTGAGTAATTCGTTTCGTGCCGACTGCCGCTCCGAAAGGCTCTCAATGGTCATGGTGTTGGGGATTGTACCGGGAGAAAACAATTCCAGCCGATCTGAAAACAGGTGCAGGCGAATTTTGGAACCGTAAATTGAATAATCACGATGGGCGACCGCGTTGACCACCGCTTCGAAGACCGCATTCATTGAAAACTGCGGGGTTTCAATCCGATTGGGCGCTTTGACGGCAAAGACCCGCATGTTTCTTTCCACAAACTTGCAGGCGTCCCGAATCTGAACATCAAGCGGGCCAGTGATGTCCTTGGCGTCCAGTTGATAGGCGGCGTTACGTGCGGTGCCTCGGTAACAAACGGCCTGAACAAATGCGCTGGACATAAAAGATTCCGGTGCGTCCGAGGCCATCAGAATGCCACTGACCGTGACGCGCAGGGCGCCGTCTTCGTCCTTGGCAATGAGTTTCATCTTTTCGAGAAATTCCTGATCCGCTTTGGACGAGATAACCGTCCTGAATTGGTTCCATAGCTTGGCATTCAGATCATCGACGGATGTGCCCGGAACCGTCTGTTCATCGAAACGAATGAGTCGCGCCTGGCTGCAGTCTTCGCCCAAGGATATTTGTTTAAGCAGGTCGGAAATGCTTTCGTACATCATTGACCTCCGTTAGCAATGTCGTTTCCGCCTTTTCCACTGATCTCAATCTCCGTGCCTTGACTCAACCAGACATTTTTCTTCCGGCGCTCAATGACGCTATCTACTCAGTTACCGTCCAAGGCCCGCCCCGGTTGCGGAATGCTCGGCCTGTTGTTGATAAGTTACGCCGAAGATGGTGTCGCCCAGCCATTTCTTGAATGATGGGTTGTCGCTGAACTGCTTGAACAGCTCGGTGTGGTCGGACAAGAGGTCGACCATGACCCGTTGCAGCGCGGCGTCGTGTTCGATTCTTGCGGTCTTTTTTGTATGAGGATGTTCTTGGACCAGCCGAATTTGCGGGTCATGCGGATGTAGAATTCTCGCTCCAGCGGGTCCTTGCAGCGCTCTAGAATGGCCAGGTTGTGGCTCCAACCGATTTCTCGCACCAGTGTGCGAGTTTTTCCAGGCCGGTGTACGCCTCGAAAAAGGCCTTCATCCGCCAGAGGTTGGAGGACGAGAAACCGCCCAAGCAGGACAGAGAATCACATTCATACCCGACCCTGCTCCAAATCGGATACGAACCGTTCCAGGTCGTTGGGCTCTCCTTCCCGGTAGTCCTCCGGATAGAGCAGCGCGGACATGTAGAAGACGCTGTTCAGTTTGAGCGCCGTGGATGCGCTCATGGAGAAGCGTTCGAGGCGGTAGTCGATCTCCTCTCGTTCCTCCCGCGGAAGCTGCTCCACGAAAGAGGCCATAGCCTTGGGCAGGCTCCGCAAAACCTCCGCCTTCTCCCGCATCCGCGTTCTGTAAAACCCGTCGTCGCCCCGGTCGTGCAGAGCCGCCAATGCCTCCGCCTCGACCCGACGGATCTCCTCGGCCACTCCGCTAAGCGCGGTCACGAGCCTTGTTCGTGCGTCGTCTGCCATGCATCGTCCTCGTTAACTTTATCTCGTGGTTTTCACAATGAGCGCTGATTCATAATTATTGCCGGGATTACCAAAAAGAACTCACTCACATTCACCTCACAAAATTCGTTCCAACTCCTCGGCAATGACGCGGCTTAATTCGGCAATGGTCCGACTCATGGCAGCGACAAAGTCTTCATAGGTTTCAGAATGTGTCTGCTCCAGGAATGAGAAGCCTCTTGCGAGATAGATCTTTTTTCCGTCATCGCTGAAGATACTCAATCGTCCGCTCAAAATCACCATGCCCCCCAACTCTCCATCGAAACGCAGCACCTCCACGCCGACGAGAAACCGTAAAGGGAGTCCAAAATTCTGGTTGCTATTGATGATTCCGTTGGTCTGGAGGAGGTGCGAAAGATTTTGGACCAGGGTTGATGTGATATTTACCCGGAGCGGTTCCGCCCAGCGCTGAAAATCATTCAGATAAATCGAATTCTCCCCGATCCGCGTCACGATCTGGGGTCTGTCCAGGTAGTCCGGGATCCTGACCGGAAAGACTCCGATCAGTCCGTCCTGCGCAGCCAGTTGCGGCAAGGGCTGCGGACTGAGCAGATAGAAGTCCGCAGGGTGGCTTCTCGTTGAGCAGCCGGAAAAACAAACCACTGCCAGGAGCAGGAAGGTGAAAAGAGTGGAAGCTTTGTATTTCATGGCTAGTTACCCCTTGGGCTGCCCTTGCCCCGCAGAAGCGATTCGGGCTGTCGGTTCAGTTGATCCGCCAGGTTGCGTAGGGTCATGGCCATTTTTTCAACCTCCTGCAACGTTTCCCTGACCTGAAACATCAGCGCGGAATCCGCCCTGGCTGAGACCCGCAATTCAGCGACCAATTCCTCCACGGTTGCGATCGTGCCGGAAACCATGGTGATGGCCTCCTGAAACTCCCGCGACACACTGGTGATGTTTTCGCCAGCTAGATGAATGAAGGATTGTCCATCGCCCACAGCCTCTTGCAAACTTGTTCCCAAGGCGACGATCTGTTTATCCGCGTGACCGATCAGCGTTCTCGAATCGCGCAAGGTTGCGGTCAGCTCGTCGCTTAATGGCTGGATCTGGGCATCCACGTTGCGAATCAGATGTTGTGCATCCTGGATAGCGGCGTTGATGTTCACAATGGTCTGGCGAAATTCCGGGGCCTCGGCAAAAGCAGCAATACTCTCAAGACTCCGGTTCATGTTATCGACGATTTCATGCAGGGGGATCTCCTGAAGTGTTTGGGTCAAGGCCTGCAACGTCGTCGGAACGGTGGGGATCTCCGGCATCTCCGGATAAGCATTGGTGTATACCGCGGGTCTGTCCAGGAAGAAATCCAGTTCAATCCCCAGTTGCCCGGTAACCAGACTCTGCATTTCCAGCCTGGCCCGCAGTCCGCGCTCCACCAGCCCGTCCATTACCTCGGCGTGCGTAGCACCGCGCCGGGCCAATTCATCGTATGTGTTCCGACCCAGGGTGCCTTTCAGGAATTGCACGAAGACCAGGACGATCATGTCCTGTTCCTCGATGTCGAAATGAATCTGGACGTCACTGACCTCGGCCACCCGCACGCCCCGAAAGTTCACCGGCGCGCCGACATGCAGCCCGCTGACCGTGCCCTCAAAGACCAGGACATAGGTGAATCGTTCCTGGAAAAACCTCCCGGAACCGAGAACCCCGACGGCCACGACAATCAGGGCGACCGCCCCCATCACAAACAGGCCGATCATGGTTTTGTTAGGGGCTTTGCTCATGAACCACCCCACAACAAGTCAGACATGCTGTTTTTCTCCGCGAGTCAAGAATTTGTGGACATTGAGATTGGGGGGAGCGGCAAGCAGTTTGTTCGGGTCGCCGTTGGCGGACATGGTGCGCTCTTCCACGTCCAGAAAGACGGAATTGTTGCCAATGGCGAAAATGCTGGCCAGCTCGTGGGTCACGATGACGATGGTCGTGTTCAGGCTTTCCCGGAGCTCCAGGATCAGGTCGTCCAGCATCCGGGAACTGACCGGATCCAACCCCGCCGAAGGTTCGTCAAAAAAGAGGATGTCCGGATCCAGGGCCATGGCCCTGGCCAGCGCGGCCCGTTTCTTCATTCCCCCGCTGATCTCGGAAGGAAGGAAATCCTCGAATCCGGCCAGGCCCACAAGGGCCAGCTTCAGGGCCACGACCTCCCTGACCTGCCCCGGCCCGAGCTTCGTGTACTGCTCCAGGGGCAGGGCGATGTTTTCCGCCAAAGTCATGGAACTCCAGAGTGCACCGCTCTGGTAGAGCATGCCGAACCGTCTCTGGATCGCTTCCCGGGCCTCGGCGTCCGCATCCCAAAAATTGACGTCTCCATGGAAGACCTGTCCCCTGGAGGGACGTTTGAGGCCGACCAGGATCTTGAGCAGGGTGCTCTTCCCGCACCCGCTGCCGCCCATGATGATGAAAACGTCCCCGCGGTTCACCGTAAAGTTGAGATCGCGCATCAGCACGAAGTCCCCGTAGCCCATTTCCAGGTTGCTCACGGTGATCACCGGTTCCGGCGCGGTCATAAGCCCAGCACCTCGCACATGAAGGTGATGATCGCCGTGGCCACGATAATCGCCACGATGCTCGTGACCACGGCTCTGGTCGCCGCGGCGCCCACGTCGGAAGCGCTTCTTCCGCACTGCATCCCGCGCAGGCAGCTGGCCAGGGCCACCAGCACGCCGAAGACCAGGCTGTGGAACAGTCCGATCCAGAAGGTGGTCAGGGTCAGGGCCTCCTGGGTCCGGTGCAGGTACTCGATGGGGTTGATGCCCAGCATGCCTACGCCCACGATAAACCCTCCCAGGATGCCCATCAGGTCGGCATACACGCAGAGCAAGGGCATCATCACGATCAGAGCGATCATCCGCGGCAGGACCAGAAACTCCACCGGGGAAATGCCCATGGTTTTCAGGGCGTCGATCTCCTCGTTGACCTGCATGGTCCCGATCTGGGCCGCGAACGCCGCCCCGGTCCGACCGGCCATGATGATCCCGGTCATGATCGCCCCCATCACCCGGACCATGGCAATGGCCACGATATCGGCCACAAACACCTCCGCGCCGAAGAGTCTGAGCTGGATGGCGCCCACGAAACCCAGGATCAGTCCGACCAGCAGGCTGATCAGGGAGACGATGGGCAGGGCTTGGCTCCCGCACTCCTGGAGCAGCAGCGAAAGGTCCGAGCGTCGGAACGTGGCCTTGCCGCGGACCATTCGGGCGAAGGCGATGGCCGTCTCTCCAAGAAAATCCACGGTCTCCCGCGTGGAGCGCCAAAAAGAGAGGGTTTGCGAGCCGACGCGGGGCAAAAAGGGTTCGCGCCTGCTCTCCTTCTTCGCTCCCGCTCTCGCGGGAACCGCCCTGGCCAGGACAAGCAGGCGCCGAACCCCCTCGGGCAACGCATCGGCGTCAACCTGAATCCCGGCTATGGAACAGTGCTCGATGATCTTGATCAGAAAGGTGAGCAGACCGCTGTCCCATCCGCTGATCCCCGTGTCTTCCAGGACCACGCCGCGAACCGGCGGCCTTGATGCGAATGCCTGAAGCAGTGGATCAATGGACGGCAGCCCCTTCTCCAGTTTCCAGTCCCCGGAAAGACCAATGGCGATGGTATCCGCACCGTACCTGTCGATACGTATCCGGGAGTCCGGACGGACGCTGTGTTCTTGAGTGCTCATCACATCCGTTGCATTCTTATTGCGTTATTCGCATTGGTCATGGAGTTGTACCCACACAGGGTCCGGAAGATGCCCGTTGGATAATGGTTAGCGGCTTATTAGAGGCGGATATTGCGGGCCGAGGGGGATGCGAGAGAAAGTGCCCTCTCGCATCCGCCGCAGATACGTCGGCCCGTTGATACGCATACAAAGAATAAGGCCTTCCCAGAGTTCTTTGAATCAGAACTTCCAGATCAGGTTGAGGGCGAAGACATGAATGGCGTTGGGGTCGTAGTCCCCCTTGAGCCGGCCCTTGAGCGGGCCGTCGTTTCTGTCTACCCCTCCATCGCCGAGATCAATGTACTGGTAGGCCCCACCGATGGTCACGTCTTCGTTCCAGTCATATTGCAAGCCGGAGGCCAGGCGGATCTGGCGGTCCAGGGCGAGTTCCGGGGTCCGGCCCTTGTCGCTGTCCACCGGCGAGGTGTCATAGGCCGCGCCGAAGGACCAGAGCCATTCCGGTGCGAACCGGAACTGGGCGCCCAGTGCGAAGTGCCAGGTGTCGTCGTACTCAAGGTCCTGCTTGAAGGACCGCGCCTGCAAGGATCGCAGGCCGATTTCCTGTTTTCCGAACTTGCTCCACTCCTGCCAGCCGATATTGCCCAGAATGGCCCAGCGGGGCGTGAGCTGGTGGTACCCGCTGACCATGACGGACTGCGGGACGGTCATCTTCAGGTCCACCTGGCTCCCGGCAAGCCCGGTCATGGCGAAAAGGCCCTGAAGCACGGGCCCGGCCCCGCTCACGCTGGCCACATCCTCAAATTCCAATTCAACCTCGGAGCGATAGGTGATGCCGAAACGGGTACCCGGCCTGGGCTCCAGGAGGATCCCCAGGTTGAAGCCGTAGGCCAGGTCGTCGTCCTCCAGCCTGAGCTGGCCGTCAGGCAGGCCTGTCTGGCCCGGAATCGCGGCGTTGTTGATCGCGACCTTCTGTTTCAGTTCCGCGTACATGATGCTGAACCCCGCACCCACCGAAAGCCAGTCGTTGATGCGGTAGCCAATCCCGGGGTTCACGCCGAAGGTGAGCAAATCCGCCTCCGTGATATAGTAGCGGCCCGCCCAGTCCTTGCCGTAATCCACACCTAGCCCGAAATAGGACCCCGCACTGATTCCCAAGCTTAAGTCCGGGGTCACCCGGTGCACGTAGTGCAGGCTGCCGGTCGGCACGAACCCGCCGGCATTGCCGCCGTCGCCGCCGCCGAAGCTGGAGAATTCCGTGTTGAATTTTGCATTGACGTAAAGCCCCTGCAGAGCCACCAGCAACTGGGACCGGTCAAGATTGGTCATGCCTGCAGGGTTGGCGGCGGCCGTGGAGGCGTCGGAGGCCAGAGCCGCCTTGCCGGCGGCAGCCGTGCCGACATCCGGCGAACCTGTTTCATACAGCCAAAGACCCGCGCCAAAAACCGGGGTGCCCACCAGAAGAGCGGCCATCAAGGCCAGGCCGAGTACGCATCTATTCATTGCCATGCCTCCTTTCGGTTTAACTGAGTGTTGCAAAAGTCCTTATTTCGCAGTCAGTTCAAAATCCCAAGTGCAAGAAACTCAGTAGAGCGTGCAGACCCCAAAGGCGACGTTGCCGACAAGGTCTCCCGAGGCGGTCAACACCATCCGGCCGGTATCCTCCATGATGGCGATGGTCCAGCCGAAGCCATCCTGGATATCTTCATATCCCTCTTCGGCCCCCTGTAGGATGAGCTTGTTATCGATTGACTGAACGCTCATGATCGGGCTCTTACGGAACTCTTCGCCTTCATCCTTTTCTTTGTCCTTGATGATCTTGTTTTTGACGCAATCCAGAAAATTCGCGGCAGGTTGACCTCCTCGGGGGTCACTCTATGGCAACCCTCTTCCATGGTTCATTCCGTAAAATCAATGACGGTGCAGACCAGCGGACGGGTGCCGTCAAAGTCATCGGCCGCGGAGAGCGGCGGCAGAGCCAAAACAAATACCAAAACCAACAGAACGACACATATTGCTTTCATGAGGTTCCTCACGATTATGTTTCAATTGGGCGAACGGCAAACCGAAGCCGCATGCCAGATCAGTGGACGGTGTAACCCTTACCCTGCAAACAGGCCTTGAATGCGCGGTCGAACCGGTTTAAAGGTGCGCGAACGTGCAACAAAATAGCCATCTGGAATTTCTTCTTCATAATCTGGCGGCAGCAGCAGATACTTGCCGCCTTGCCCCTGATCCGGGCCAGCCATGCCAAAATCGACGACAAACCTAAAATAGGCATCGTTGGCCATGCCCAAGACCTGCGGCGGGATCTCAACTACGGTTGGCCCATCCCGCTTCAGGTCAACATTGCCAACAAAATAAAATGCTTTCGGTATTCCCAGTTAAAATCAACGGAGTGGCGTCAAGCAAATCTGCGGCAACCCCAAGGTCAGAGCATGCCTTGCACCCAAATCCTTTTTCCTGGCCCTCAAGCAGTGAATACATGGACATGGCCGGCATGAATTCAAGGTATGCTTGGCATGCCCGCTGAAAATCAAGCGCGTTGAAAAGTTTCTGAGCTGACTCCTGGGTTGGATACCCGCCCAGTGCAAACTCAAAGTCGCCGATCGGCGTGGTCAGGTTGTCTATACTCATCGTATCATCTCCTGATGTTCAATGGCTGGCGAACGTATGAAGCGTGATGGTCATGTTTGACTCCTTTCTCGGGTTTGGGACGTGGATCTCGCGTCTCTGCCGTGAGTTACCTCGGACTTATCTGGGAAAAAGAAACTGGACCGACAACCTGAGAGACCAGTCGGCCCCGAAGTCCGGCTTTTCCACGTTGTAATAGGCTTGCAGCGAGGTGTTTACGGGCTGGCGCCCGAGGAAGAACAATCTGCCCACCCCGCCCCCCACGGGAACGGTCCAGGTCTGGTTGCTGTCCGCTTCCCAGTTGGCGGTGATGATCGGCGCGGAGGTCAGGAACCAGCCGCCGGGAAAATTGTAGTTGATGAAGGGTTGAATCAGGGACGTATTGACATCGTCCCGGGCGCTGTCCCCGGCAAAGGACCAGATGTGGTTGGCGAGCACCCCGAAGAGCCAGGGGCCGCGGATGGTCAAGGCGACCGCTGACGGCCCGGCGCCCCACTGCTCGGACCCCAGCTTGTCGTCCGTGGCCGACGGCAGGAGCAGGACCGGCCCGGCGCCCCAGATGATCCTGCCCGGGCTCGCCGGGGAGAGAAATGCCGTGAAGACCGTGTCCCCCAATCCGAACGTGCGGTCATCCCCGGGAAAGAGCGCAGGCTGGCTGATGACCGGCAGGATGGTCCGTGTGATCAGGTTCCAGTTCTGCCCGAGCGAAAAGGGTATGACCGGCTGGATATTGAGTATGTTCTGGGTCTTTTCCAGCGGGCCGAAATTGAAGTTGGTGTTGTTCTGGAAGGGAAGGCTGATGACGTTGGCCACCGGGTTCTGCGCGGCTTGGGCCAAGTCATATGCCAAATCCTCACCGGGTTGAGGAATCTCATACCCAAAAGCGAGACCATGATCTGAAATGGTCGTGGACGCGCTGAACAGCAGGGCAAGGCATGCCACGGACCAAAATTTTCGAAACTTCATAATTTCCTCCTGAATCCGCTATTTTTTCAACTGGCGTTTGCTCCAAATCATATACGGCATGGACACGACGCCTCCCAAAACCAGGTAGGTTACGAGGGTGGGCACAAATTCCCGGCCGTAGTCGGACAACCCCGCGATGAAGAGCGCCAAGCCAAAGTTGCGGGCAATGCTGGTGATGGCCAGCACCGCCCGCTTCTCCTGGGTCGGCCCGCCCAGGAAGTGGCCGGATGCCAGCGAGAGAGCCACCATGAGCACAATGGCCATGGTGGCCGACCAGCCCAGGTTCAGCATCATCCGCAGATCAGGGGCGATGGCCAGCACGACCACCACCAGCAGCAACAGGATTATCAGCAGGATGTTGCCCAGGATCCGCAGCGGGTTGCCGATCCGTTCGGCGATGTCGGGGAGAAAATACCGGACCAGGAAACCGGCGATGACCGGCAGAAACGTGACCTGTGCAACCTGGCGGGCCACGTCCAGGGGCGCCACCCTGTCGATCACCAGATCGAAGATGGAATAAAAGACCGCGAGGATCAGCGGGGTGACGACAACCGCCAGCAGGGCCAGTGTCAGTTGGAGATTCACCCCGTATTCCATCTCCCCGCCGGCCATTTCGACCCGTTTGTAGCCGACCGGAGCGCCGGGAGCCGCCGCCAGCACCGCGAGGCCCGTGGCCACGGCGGGCGGCAATGAAAAGACCCACACCAGAACGACCACGATGCCAGGGACCATGACGAGGACAGACATCAAGGAGCGCACCATCAGGACGGGCTGCCGCAAAAGATACGTTACCTGCCGGAACGAGTGATTGACCCCAAGGGCAAACATCAGGCTGAATATCGTTGCGGTGATAAAAATGCCGATAATCGGATTATCCATAAGTTCCCCACACTGCTTCAATGATGTCCAAGGACGCTAGGCCCAGCTAAGGGACACCGCCAGGCTGTAAAGCGGAAGGACCCGCCGCTGGAAGAGCGCAATCAGCGCGAAGATGCCGATGACCAGCAGGATCAGGGCCACGATTTTCGCCAACGGCTTGGAGTCGGCGTAGGTGAACTCGCTGGCCTGGATCTGCCTCAAAACCTTTGCATGCTGGATCACCCCGCCCAGGATGCAAAGCATCCCCAGAATGATGAAACTTATCCCGAATATGAGGGGGGCGTGCATATCGTCGAGTAAACGACCGGTTCTCTCCAATGTTTCGTAATGAATGTATTCGTACGACTTGGCAATGGCGAACCCGAAGCCGATCAGCGAGATGGCCGTGCGGATCCAGGCCATGAGTGTCCGGTCATAGGCCGCCCGGTTGCGCTCCTTGGCCAGTTCGTTCGTGAGATTCACCGTCACCGTGACTCCATCTTCGTCTGTTGGCATGTCTCCACCCCTTTCCAAGTTGATTCCTTGATCAGTGCGAGACGTCCGGCTTCTCCGCGGCTGGAACGCCATGCTGCCAGGGCCAGTGTCCCGTGAGCTCCATCTCGATGATCACATGCAAAAAAGTTCGTACTATCACCAGGCCCATGAGCAGCCCCAGGCTTTTCAAACTCTGCTCGATAACCATGGTCAGCACGAGGTCGGCGGCCACCAGAAGGTCGAGAGCCAGCAGCAGGGTGCGCCCGAAGCCCTTGCGGAACTCACTGTATGCGCTGGAATGCTTCACCGGTCGCAACCACTGAATAATCATGCGGAAACCAAAATAAAAAAAACCGCCAATCAACACGCCGACTGCGAGCGTTTCAAATAACAACACCACCATTTTAAAGAATTCCGTCATTAACGCCCTGCCTCGTTGGATGCGTCGAAGACAACCTGGTCGGAGAACCAGAGCTGCCTGGAGAACTGGAGAACCAACGGAGGCTCTTTCCCGCAGGTCTGGGGGGCATGTCTGGGGACCCCGCGCGCCCCAGCAGACCGTGATCTCCGTGGTGCAGTCTATGGCCTCGAAAGTCCGGTGTTGCTCCGGAGTGATGAGCCGAAACAGCAGGAATCCGCCAGTGCACCGTCTCCATGATGCGGTGCATTGGCCGGATCCGGTTCGGGTTAGTCAATGTTCAATGCCTGTTCCATCTTTTCAAGTATCTGGTCGATGCTGAAGCTCGCCGGTTTCATCCGCGGCGGAAACTGCTTGAAGGTTTCAAGGAAATCTTTCACGATGAATTGAGCCCCGTACATCATAAACGCCCGGTCGATCATCCAGTCCCAGTACGTGTTGGAGGTGGTGTCCGCCCGCTCGAATGGGTCGGTGCGCAGATTGAAAAACTTCGGGATGCGCAGGAAGACGAAGGGCTCAGCCCAGATCTGGACCGTGCCGATGCAGCGCTGCTCGGCAAAGACGAACTTCCAGTTGTCGTAGCGTAGTCCGACCAGATCGCCGTCGTCCGAGAAGTAGATGAAACCCGGTCGGGGTCCCTTCTCCGCCTCGCCCGTCAGGTGCGGCAGGAAATTGTACCCGTCCAAATGAACTTTGAATGTTTGGTCACCGACTGCGTGGCCTTTCTTCAGCTTTTCGCCGATCTCCGGTTCACCGGCCGCGGCCAGTAACGTCGGCAGCCAGTCCTGCTGCGCGATGATCTCGTTCGAGATCGAGCCCGCCTTGATCTTTCCGGGCCAGCGCACCAGCATCGGCACCCGGAAGGCGCCCTCCCAGTTGGAATTCTTCTCGTTCCGGAAAGGGGTCATGGCGCCGTCGGGCCAGGTGTTCATGTGCGGTCCGTTGTCAGTGGAGTACACCACGATCGTGTCTTCGGTGATCCCGAGTTCGTCCAGGTGGTCCAGCAACTGGCCAATGTGCTTGTCGTGCTCCACCATGGTGTCGTGGTAGAAGGACTGCCAGCGCCCGGCTTGCCCAAGAATCTCCTTGGGCGGGTGGACGCGGAAGTGCATCCAGGTGGTATTGAACCACACGAAGAAGGGCTTCTCCTCCTTGCTGGCGCGCGTGATGAAGTCCTTGGCCGCACCGAGGAACTCCGTGTCGCAGGTCTCCATGCGCTTCTTGGTGAGCGGCCCGGTATCCTCGATTTTTTGCTTCCCGACCCGGCCCCAGCGCGGGTGCTCGGAGGAATCGTCCGTTTCCGTCGCCCAGGCGTGGATGACGCCGCGGGGGCCGAAGATCTTCTTGAAATTGGGATAATCCTCCTCCTTCGGGTAATCCACGTTCTCGGGCTCCTCCTCGGCGTTCAGGTGGTAGAGGTTTCCGAAGAATTCATCGAACCCGTGGACAGTGGGCAGGTACTTGTTCTTGTCGCCGAGGTGGTTCTTTCCGAACTGCCCGGTGACGTAGCCCAGCGGTTTGAGCAGCTCCGCAATGGTGACATCCTCGGCCTGCAGGCCGATATCCGCGCCGGGCATCCCCACCTTGGTCAGACCGGTGCGGTAGGGGCTCTGGCCGGTAATAAAGGAGGAGCGGCCGGCGGTGCAGCTCTGCTGCCCGTAGGAATCAGTAAAGCGCATGCCCTCGTTGGCGATGCGGTCGATGTTGGGCGTGCGGTACCCCATCAACCCGTCGCTGTAGCAGCTCAGGTTGGTGATGCCGATGTCATCTCCCCAGATGACGAGAATGTTGGGTTGCTTCTGTTTGGCCATACAAATTCTCCTGATTGTTTAGGTTGATGGTGTCCGGAGCAAACCATGACACCTCTTATATTTGAGCCCGCTGCCGCAGGGGCAGGAGGCATTGCGGGAGATTTTCCCGGAGCCCGGCCGCGACTGCTCCTCGGCCTGCGCCAGCAGGTTCATCACCTGTTCGGCCGGCCGGCCCCGGCGCAGCAGCTCGGCCAACAGCTTCAGGGGCGTGTCGGCGTGCTCGAAAAAACTCTTGTAGCCGGCGCAGAGGTAGTTCAGTCCGGGCTCGCCCTCCGGGGTGGTCAGGAAGCGGTTCCTGGGGCATTCCCCGTGGCAGGCGAAGCGCACCGCGCATTCGTGGCAAAGACGCGGAAGGCTCTCCAGCTTGGCCCGCCCGAACTTCTGCTGCCGCTCGGAAGTTGCCAGGTCCGCCATGGGAGTCTTCAGGATATTGCCGAGCAGGTGGCCGGGCTCGACAAAGTGGTCGCAGGCGTAGAGGTCGCCGTTGTGCTCCAGGGCCAGGCCATGACCGCAGGTGGGGTCGAAGACGCACATCCCGGAGGACCCCAGTCCGAGCCAGGAGCGCACCGCGGCCTCGAAGGTCTGGACGAAGACCTTGCCCACATCGTTGCGGACCCACTCGTCGAAAACGGCCGTGAGAAAATCCCCCCACTGCTCAGGCGTTACGCTGCGTTCCGAGACGCCGGTTCCCTCCTGGTGGGGACTGACCACTCCGCCCTGCATGCGCTCGATGGCCGGGATGAACTGGATCCAGCTCACGCTCGCCTCGTCCCGCAGAAATCGGTAGACCTCAAGGGGGACTGCGGCGTTGTTGCGGTTGACGGTGACGAGGACGTTGGTCTCGACCCCATGCCGCTGCAACAGGCGCAGGCCGTGCAGCACACGGTCGAAGGTCGGTCCCTGGGCCTTGTCCTTGCGATGAATGTCGTGGATCTGGCGTGGACCGTCGATGCTGATGCCCACAAGGAAGTTGTTCTCGCGCAGGAAGGCGCACCAGTCGTCCGTCAGCAGGGTGCCGTTGGTCTGGAGCGTATTCTCGAAGTGCATCCCGGGGCGGCGGTGCTTGTCTTGCAGTTCAACTGCGCGGCGGAAAAAATCCAGCCCCATCAGGGTCGGCTCGCCACCCTGCCAGGCCACCGCGACCGTATCCGTGCGGTGGGCGGCGATGAGCTGCGAAAGATAGGCTTCCAGGACCTCGTCTCTCATCCGGAAGCGGCTTCCCGGGTAGAGGCTCTCTTTCTTGAGGTAAAAGCAGTAATCGCAGTTCAGATTGCAGGTTGAGCCTGTCGGCTTGGCCAGCACATGAATGCGCCCGGGAAGAACGGTTTTGGAAAGATCGGTATTGGTCATAGGATCCCAAGCATCAGCTATCGGTCAGCCGTTGATTGTCCGGATTGAGGGCCCTGAATCCCGTGGATTCCGTAACCGTATGGATCGCCATCTCCGGCGGCCGGCTCAACAGACACTTTGCCCCGAGCAGTACTGAAAATCGGCTCGATTGCAGGTGATCATCCAGCGCCACGCGGGTTTGCCAGGCACTGATCAGCAGAAAAACCGACTCATCCCCCACCTGCTGGTAGAGGCCCGACTCCAGGCAGCCCGCCTCCGATTGGATCAGCGAGGCAAGCGACTTGAGGGTCTGCTGCACTTCCCTGCGTTTTTCCGCCATTGAATGCATCTTGACAAAGGTTATGAACATGGGGCCTCCGTGAGCGGTTACCCGACGATCGAATGTGCACTGACACCAGACCTGCTTTTCTATTATCCTCAATCCCTCGCGCAGGTGCCTTGAACCGAAATGAAGACGGAACTCGTATAAAAGGCCCCGGTCAGAACCCCGTTCATGGAAGCGAAATGGTTCCGAAAATCGGCCGAGGGTATTACCGGAGGTTCATGGATGATACCCTGTTGCCGGCTGAGGCGGGTGATTGTTGTCCATGTGCACCTCACATGCGCATAACAATATGCATGCCAAGGGGCTTGCTGCTGATCTGGACAAGCAATCTCTCGGAATAACAGTATGATTTTTTGGTTTGCTCCTGGGAGGAGCACCCCATGGGGTTCCGCGATGCTGCGCGAAATATCAAGGAGATGCGATATGTCGCGGAAAAGAGATGTGGCTCACGTTTTCTTGATGCCGAGCTTCCGCATCCGTGAACGCAGAGTGGAGGGGTTGATCATGAGAATGGCGGCAGCGCCTTTGGGACCGTCGATACGCTGATTGGTCTGTTCCAGCACCTTGATGATGTGCTCGGTTTCGACCTCCTGGAGGCTCATCAAATGTCCGTTTTCGTCACCGGCTGGTGCAACTGGTGACCGGACAAGGTTTTCCGCGAGGTGCAGCTTCGGCCCCGAACAGCTGATGATCGCCCGTTCGATGACATTCTTCAGCTCGCGTATATTTCCCGGCCAGGGATATTCCTGTAGCTGATTCAGAACGCCTTGCGGGATGAATTCAATCCGCTTGCCCATCCGTTTGGCGGTCTCTTCCATGAAAAACTGCGCCAACAGGGGGATATCCTCCTTTCGTTCCCTGAGTGGCGGCACCGAGATTGGGAAGACATTCAGACGATAGAAGAGGTCTTCGCGGAATCGGCCCAGTTGGATCTGGGTCTCCAGGTCACGGTTGGTGGCGGCGATGACGCGGACATCGACATGTATCGTCACGGAGCTTCCGAGCCGTTCGAATTCTCCTTCCTGAAGCACTCTGAGCAATTTGCTCTGCAGATCCAGGGAAAGCTCGCCAATCTCGTCCAGGAAGATGCAGCCGCCGTTGGCTAGCTCAAAGCGTCCAATGCGGCGCGATCCGGCCCCGGTAAAGGCCCCTCGCTCGTGGCCAAAGAGTTCGCTTTCAATCAGGTTCGCCGGCAAGGTGGCGCAGTTGACCTTCACAAGAGGGCGGGCCTTGCGCAGGCTGTTGCTGTGGATGGCGCGGCAGATCAGCTCTTTGCCGGTCCCGGTTTCGCCCAGGACCAGCACACTCGAGTCGGTTGCGGCCACCTGTTCGATTTTGAAGAGCACGTATTGGATGGCCGGGCTGCGGCCGATGATGCCTTCGAAATTGTGCTCCTGTTGAATTTCCTCCTGCAGATAGGCCGTTTCCGCCTCGAGCTTGTTCTTCAGTGACTCGATCTCCGTGAATGCTTTTTGCAGTTCGATTTCGGCAAGCTTGCGTTCCGTATTTTCGATCAGGGAAAGAATCGCCCCGCCCTTCCTGCTGGAAAACGGGACAACCCTCATGATGAACCACTGTTTCCAGTCCGGCGCATGGCTGGGGTACTCCAGGGTGAACTCCGTGCTTCTTCCTTCCAGCACGGACAGGACGCCCTCAAGCACGGATTGGGCCTGAGGATCGCCACTGTCTGCCGCCTGACGGCATACGGCGAGATAATCGTCGCCAAAAACGCTGGCCTCCGCGCATGGGGTGGCCTTATCGGCCGCATAGCGCCTCCAGCTCGCATTGACGTCCAGGACATGCCCTTGCCTGTCCAGGACCGCGATGTGGTAGGTCAGGGAATCCAGAATCTGTCGATTGAATTTCTGGCTCTGCTGGAGGGCCGTTTCAAAATGATTGCGACCCAGGCTGTTGGCGATGATCTCGGCAATTATCGAGTAGCGACGGATATCTTCCGGCGACCATTTCCGGGAGCTTCCAACCATGGCCAGGGTCAGGAGTCCATGGTTACCCTTCCCGATGTCAAATGGGATCAGCACTCCAGATCGAATGCCCTGCGACGTCAGATAGGCCTTCTCCGTTTCCGCCGACTCCGGCAACTCATCCAGGTTGCCAAAATGAACCAATCTGGCTGCAAGAAGTTCTTCCCGAATCCAGGTCATCCTTCGGAGATCGATCTGCTCCGGCACCGACGGGGAATCCTGCGTGGCATGGAAGTGCTTCGCCAAAATCTGCATCCCGTCTTCGGAAAACTCAAACACCCCGACCCGGTCCACATCCAGGGCCTCTCCGACAAATTTCACCGTCTCGGCGATCTGTTCGGACACCCTGCCGGGAGCGGTCAACGCGAAACGGGCGGAGAGGGTGGCCAGATGCTTCTCGAACTCCAGCTGTTGGGCGAGCGCCAACTCCGCCTGGCGGCGCTGTTTTCGCTGGATCAACAGAAATGAGACCAGACCGCTTTGCAGTAGAAAGAGGATCAGGGCGCCGAATGCATGGCGGTGATACAGGTCCCAGAAGGAGGGTGTCCTGAAGAGAACGAGGCTTCCGGCGGGCAACCCATCCTCGCTGATTTGCCAGCGCTGCAACTGCCGCCAGTCGAACTTGTGCAGATGGACGCCATAGCCAATGGACACGGTGTGGGGGAGCACACCCCCCTGGAGGATCTGCGATCCGACATCAGCGGCCTTGCGCCCGATCATCTCGAAGCTGAAAAGCCATCCGCCCAGGACGCCAGAGGCCATGTAGGAATCAAAACAGATGTAAACCGGGACGCTGGAGGCCTCGGCCAGAAGGGCGGCGACTTCAGCGGTGACATACCCGCGACCCTTGGCGTCCAAGATAAAGGTGCTCAGCAGAACAACGGTATCCGGAGGCAGCTCCCGGACCTGTGCTTCGATCTCCTCCAGAGGCAAGTGATTCAGGTAGGTGAACTCAAGGCGGTCGGTGAACGGTTTGGCTGCGTTACGGAACAATCCCAACAAGGCAAGATCTGTCGTGGAGACCCCGGTGATGAAGACAACCCACTTGGTCCGCGGCTGAACCTTGAGAATGAGCTCCAACTGACCTGCAAAATCAACTTCCGCGAGCACTCCGGTGAAGTTCTCGTCAAGATTGATCTGTTTGAGCTCTTGCGGCAAGACCGCGGCGTAGACAACCGGGACCAGCGGGAAGAGTTCGTCGCCGTGCTCCACTGCGAACCGAAGGGCGGGACTGCCGATCGTGATCACCAGATCGAGCTCGACACCCGAATATTTTCCACGAAAGAACTCAAGCAGGCCATTGTGATGGTCCGGGCTGAGATCACGGTAAAAATCCATGTACTCGATGTAATACTCGATATGCGGGTCAGGGCTGAGGGCAAAGGTCGATTTGATGCCCTGGTTGATCAAGGCATAGGCCGGCAGGTGGCTCGGGCCGGGAAACAGCACCAAGACATTTTTATTGGTTCCCGGAACGGCTTCGGCCTCAGGCAACGGTGGAAGACACAAAAGCAGGGCAAGCACAAACAGGAAAAGCCCTGAAAACAACGGTGCCAGGAGGGAGCGGCGGATGGGTTTGAAACGGTTGTTGCTCATGGAGACATGAACCCTGCAAAGGGAGCGTTGGAGTGCATCCGAGTATGATCGGACCCGGCGACATGTGCCAGGAGCAATAGCAGGTTGGTCATGCCAAGTTGTGGTCCGCGGACCGGCTAAAACTGAAACGGCTGGGAAATCATCATCTGGATGCCGACTCCTTCCGTGGAATAGGCGGCATCAATCCGGGCCACGATTCCTTTGGCCCAGGCCCGGATCCCCAATCCGGCGCTCCAATTCATGTCCGTGTGGAGATCCGCCGCATTCCAGGTTGGAGCCACCCGTCCGACCTCGACAAACGGGGCGAACTGGATCCACTCAATCCCGACATACTGCTGGAGCCAGGTCCAGCGGTCAAAGGGGTTCCATTCGGGGATCATGCGCAGTTCGGCTGCGTAATAGACAGCGGCCTTGTCGTTGAAACGCTGGGTTGGGAATCCACGCATCCGCCACAGCCCTCCCAGGGTTGAGCCGGTGTAGGCCGGTGGGTTGTTGGCAATGGAGCCATCGGTTTTTTCATCCCAGGATGGAGAATAGGAGGTCCAAGAACTGAGCGCAAGAACTCCTTGACGAAACCGTTTGCCCAGATGAAGAGGAATATAGAGGTCCAGCTCGGTTTCGAGATTGGTCCAGGAATTGGAGCTGTCCAGCCAGCCATAATCGCGTGAGTATCGGGCACGCAGCCCGAAGCCGCGAGAGGGGTTGGCGTAGAAGTCGCGGTTGTCCCAGAAGATCGATAAATCCAGGCCGTTGGTCTTCAGGTCCGTCTTCAGTTCATCCCCATCGATCTGTTGCCAACGGTAGAAGGGCCTCAGTTCCAGGTACGTCCTCCCGCTCTCCAGCGGGTTCAGGGAATCTCCTCCGGCGGCGCCGGACACGAGTAGCCCGTTTTGAAGATGGAAAGCGCCAATGATCCGGTCGCGGCCGTGACCGGTCGGAAGGAGGTATTTGAATCGCAACCGCAAGAAATTCTCCCAGCCGTTGCCTTCGAGGAAATTATCCGGGTCCGAATCATTGCCGCCGGCACGTTCGTTGGGGAACTTGGGGTTGCCGTCGATAAACGCCTTGGCATTCTTGAAATACCCGACCGAGACAATCGGATCCATGAAAAGCCGATCGATAGATGGCATCTGCAGGTCCCGGCCCATGAGAAATCCCATGGCCGAGCCTTTGGTCCCGGCGATTGCAGTTGCCAGCAACGTCGCCTGCTTCTGGGGCCGCCCGACCACCCCATGCACATACCCCGCAGCAAAGCCAAAATTCTCGTTGAAAAAGGCGTAGGGCAGGCTGAGGGTGCTTTCCACCTCCTGACCGTCCGGGCCGACCCGTATCCCCTGGCCGAAAACCGGGGATACGGGCATCAACGCCACAACAACGAAAAAATGCAGTGTCAAAACAGAGCACTGTCGAACAACTAATCGAAATTTGAAGGATGAACTTCCATCAATGGACTGGGTTCTTCTGTTCATGAATTTCAATTTCCGATCATGCATTCAACAGGTTCACGGCCAGCGGATGGCCTGATGAAGTCAAAACCAGTAGCTGACCCCGCCAATAATCGACCAGGCAGGATCGACGTCGTCCGATCGCAATTCGTTTTCGTGACGATCATACACGGTAACTGAGCGTCCGAAGAATCGTCGCAGGCCCAGGCTGAGCCGCAACTGGTCCATCGGCGCGTATTCCAGGTGTAGTCCGATGATCATGTCTTCATTCTTGATAAAGCCGTTTTTGGCAAGCGCATTATCCTGATCGAGGCTGTAGATGCCCAGGTCGAACTCGAAATCCAGCCTCGTGGAGAGATGCTTGTTGAAGCGGTAGCGGACCATGGTTTCAGGGATGCCGATGGCTCCGGAAAATCCGGTGGGTGCATCCTTGTTCCAGTTCACGCCGATCACCGGGTAAACAATCGTATCAACGGGATGATACAGCATTCCGGCCCCGCCATAGAGCGTGAACCGCTCATTGAAGGGATAGAACCCGATAATCTGGGGGTTGTATGTCCAGGACTTGGAGCGCACTGTATCCTCGAACCCGGCGATGGCCTTGAACTTGGCCCAGAGGCTCCAACCTGATGCCATGACGTGGTAGTACTGCAACCCGGGCGCAATGGCAGTCAAGGCATCCCAGGGCTTTTCTCCCTGCCGCCCGGCATATTGCTTGCCGTTTCGCCAATCGTATTGATCGTGGTCGACCTCCAGGAGGAGAACCTTCCAGCGCAATTCTGCGGAGTAGCTGGTCCTGGCGAAGGATGCATCCGAGCTGTCGATGTTGGCATACCCCGTTCTTTCGACGGCTAAGTGCGTCTTCAGAGTTTGTGTCCTGGCTCTCTCCAACTCGGTATCGTCACTGGCCCAGCCACTCGCTGCGAAAACAACAATGAACAAGACCCACAGGCACAGCCTGATCTTCTGAACGATACGCATAATTTCTCCTGTTTTGTGCCGATGTCTCCATGTCTCGGCTCGGTTACGGCATGAGAATGCCGGGTTGTATCACACACCATTCCTGGCAATCAGGAAGGCCCCCGCTACTGCTCCGTCTGGACCTGGATGGTCCTGAAGAGAAGCAGCAGCCCGATGATCAATGCGAAGATCTCACCCCCCAAGGTCAGGATCACTGACATCAGGTTCATCATATCCACCTTTGATACCAGGTTGGCCACCGGAACCCCGGCGGACTGCATGGACGCATAACCGGCTGAGGGGGCAGAAAGCAAAGAGAAGAGCAAGGCGCCCACTTCAAAAAGCAGCACAAGCATGGAAAAAAGAATTGCCAGACTTGCCGCCGTCACCCCGATCCAGACGGTTTTGCGCAGTGAGGACTCGGAAGGACGGGATTCAGGATCCTGGAGGCGGAGGGCAATTCGGCCATAGCGGTGGAACCACAGGGCCAAAAAGACCAGGAGCAGGACACCGGCCGTGGAAAAGAAGCGGATCAGGGGCAGACCGGAAGGGACGATATCGGGCGACTGGCCGGGGAGGACCAGGGTGTATGCCATGATCATCAGCGGAAATATCCCCGTCGCCACCAGGACCCAGAACCCGCTGCGCCCCCATCGGGAAAAGGCCTTGGCCAGGGTTTCGCTTCTGGAGGATATCAGTGTTTCCGTCAGTTTTTCCAACATCACTCGGCTCCTTCCTTCGGTTAAATGTATTGTCTGGAAAAACAGGTTTTTCATTTGAACGGTGGAATTTCCCCAGATCCATTATGAACAGCCAATAGGATTGATTATCATGGGTTGCAGCCCAACCGGGCGATTACTCTCGTCATCTCTTCCGGCAATGAGATTCCAACTTTCATGCCAGGGATATTTTCCCTTTGATTTTGGTGCATTTAGCCAGATAAACTAATATTTTTACTATGGGTGGCAGGCAGCGGGGTTCTTCGGCATCTGGATAATCCGCGAAATATCGAGAAAGTGTTGCATGTCGCAGAAATGGTCTCAGCGGGAACTTTCATCTTCAGTGGAAGCCCATAAGATTCGATCCGAGGATGTCTGGCGAAAAGGCACTGGAAAAAATGAGCATTGCTGCGAAACTTCACGAAAGCTGCCATTGGGCGCTGTATGCTCGTGGGCCGGAAGCCCGCGCACCCAGGTAATGCATGCATTTCTGAGTGCGCAGGAGTTGGGCAAGGGTGGAACTTTAGCGGTTCAGGGGGCAGGTCGTTTTGCTTCGCCCTTGCTCGCGTCTGTCGGAGCGGATGTGACTATCACTCAGGAATGCCTGCCTCGAATTTCATCGCGTAGGGACGATCTCCGAAACAGCGGCTAATTCAAAATCGCAGCCAGGATTTCGGTCTTTTGGCGCAACAAGGCAGACGTCATGGCTTCCAGGAATGTATTCCGCGAGTCCGCACCATGCATCAGCCAAGTCCGGATCTACGGCTCCAAATGATCCCGGACACCTGGTCATCTTGATCACTTCCTGACTTTCTTCTTCTTTTTGCCTGCCCGCAAATGGTCGTCATCATCCAGAAGAGTCACCGTGGCAGCGACGGCGGCTTCAATCAGCAGGAGCTGTTCATGACTGAATGGCTGCACTGTTGCGTCAGATGTTTTCGAAACTGATCGGGCAGCCCCAGGACTTTCCAGCCTTTTAGGCTCTCCTTTGGCCTCGGCGATCATCTCTTTGCCATCATGGACATCCGCGCTGCCCTCGACGTCCGTATTTGACGGCATATCCGGCTTCAGCATCTGGGCCACTTGTTCAGGGGCGAGGGTTTTTCCCAAACCAGGAAAATTTGACAGGTCGACTTTCACAGACCTGCAGGCAAAGTCGATCCCCTTTTCGGCCAAGGCCTTTCGGAGGAGTTCCAAGGATTCACGCTTGATCTTGAACTGGGTGCCGGGCTTGGCCGTGAACTTAATCCCAAACTGCATGACCGAGTCCTGAATGCCTTTGCACCCTTGGGACTTCAGCGGCTGGAGCATGTTGGGTCCCATTTCCGGATCAGCCATGATGGTCTTGTTCACCTCTTTAACCACCTTTTTGACCAAAGCGGGGTCAGTGCCCAGGGGCAATGGAATCTTGTATTTCACAGTCATGGGGCCGCGGGTGAAGTTGATCACGGAATTTATGTTCCCATAGGGGACCACATTGAGTGAGCCGAGAAAATGGCGAAGCGAAATTGTGCGCAGCGACATCTTTTCAACGTATCCTTCCCTATCGTCCATCCTCACGTAGTCGCCCACACGAAAGGTGTCGTCCATGAGAAAGAAAACCCCGGCCACGATGTCCTTGACCAGGGATTGGGAGCCTAAACCGATGGCTAGACCGAAAATGCTTGCCCCAGCCAGCATCGGCCCGATGTTCAGTCCGAGAGAGGAGAGCACGATCAGGAAGGTGACAACGAACAAAAAAACGCCCACGGTTTTCTTGAACAGCGGCAGCAAGGTTTTTGTGCGGGCAAGTGACCCGCCAGAGTCTTTTCCTTCAGGGACTGTCTGAAGTCTCCGCTCGATATAACTCTTAATGAGTTCCCAGATCAGATGCACCGCGAGCAGGGTAAAGAAAATCTCCAGTGCCGCACGGGTCACGGCTTCGCCCAGGGGAAGGCTTATGCCCCGAAGATTCAGTAGAAAGGTTACAAGCACAAAGGCGATAACCAAGCGGACGACCCGGCGCGCTACGGGGAGTTTTTGCTTGATCGCGGCAAAGGGAATAATGCTGTCGTCACCTTTCTGCTCACCATTTTGAAAACTCGGGGTCTTGTCATCCTGTACATCTGCTTTCGTAACGTCTGACGGAACCTGCACATCGTTTTTTTTCTCCTCAGAGATTCTTCGAAACAGGAGTTGGACCAGCTCATCCAAGAGGAAATACAGAGGAATGATGATCAGGCTGCCGACATAGGTGAACCCTGGACTTGGTTGACCGGTGACCCAAAGGCGAAGAACCCAGTATGCGGATACCAGGAGGAAATAGAGAATTGCCGCCAGATGCCAAAGGTTGGCGAACATCAGGCGCAGTGAGCTCGGATTGTCCGGGTCGGGTGCATTCTCGCGAATTGTAAGGGCTACGGTATTCTTGAAATACAAGATCGCCGCGATGATCAGGATGCCTAGGACGCTCTCTTTAATGGTGGCCAGCAGGAGGATCACCCCTTCGTCACCATGGGCCTTTGCAACCATCTCGTAAAGGATGCGGGTGATCAGGCCCACAATGACAGTGGCCTTGATCCAGTTGTAGACCTGGGATGTCGTCGCGTCCCCAAGCCGCATCAACCGCAGATTTTGGTTGTGCGGCGCAAGAAAAAAAATCGCGACCAGGAAAACGATCCGCGCGGCAATGATCGCCTCTAAAATGAGGCTCAGAAACAATCTGGGCGGGCTGTCCGTTTCATGCAGCAGAACCAGGATTAAAATGGAGCCCGCCGCGAAAGCCAACACGTTCAAACTTCGCAAAATGGCGTGCAGGATGTTCAGGGCGACTTTGTTCAGCAACCCTATACTCTCGGAATCAGGTACGTTGCTGATTGCTGGCCTGACCCTGCGCCGGAAGATCCATTCCGCCAGCAAACCGGCGCCGATCATCAGCAGCAGGCTGCCCACAAGGCCCAGAAAGCCCAGAAAACCTCGGCCATCCGAGGGCAGGGCAAGCGCGCGGAACAGCTCTCCGCCTGTTTTGGGTACTGCCGCGGCGATTGTCCGAAGGTTCTCGCCCATCAGAAAAACCTTTTCCCGGACTCGCTCGGAAAACGTGGGGACGATGAGCTCCGTCTCGTCCCTGGCCTGGGCCTCATGGTGCAGCCTAGCCAGCAACTCTTCCCGGACCTGGACGTCGCTCAACCTGGCGACTTCGGCATCAACCCTCTCCGAGGGTATTGCAGCTGGAAGATTTCCCGCCACCAACGGCACATTCTGTTCCGCCATCGCGAGGCAGGAGAGTGCCACAACATTCAGAATGCCAAAAAGAACAAACGACACCAACGTGATGAGCAGCTTTGACTTCCGCATAGCCTCTCCTTGAGGTGATAGAGGATATGCAAGTTTTGTACTCGAGCTCACAGCGACATCCCCCAAGAACGGATGCTTGAGGGAACCGGTCTCACCCGCCAGCAACACAGGCGGTGATCCAAGCCCTCGGCTGCCTGGAGGGATCGTTCCATATTTTCGATTCCTCGTGGACGGTATTTCCGTAACTGCTCAAAAACTTGTTGCAAACAACGGGATAAATCCTGGGAGCACCGCACCCCAGTGCGGCAAAGGTGTAACGCACTCAGGGCAAAGTTCCGGCTGGAGCATGGCCCCCGTAGCTTTCTCACGAAACTCCGCGTCGATGGAATATCCTTGCACAGGGAACTTCATCGCCCGATCTTTTTGAGCAATTACGTATTTCCGCATGCACCTGGTTGGGTATTCGAGGGCATCGACAACGAGCGAGGCCTTGATTTGCATTGCGCGGATTCGTTGTTTTGCGTGAACTTCTGCAGCTCAAGACTGCCGAGTCCGTCCCGACCATTCGTCCTTGAGCCGGACTCGAAACAGGCTTCTGCTTGAAGCACATGACAAGATTTCTATCTGGGTTCTGAAGAAGATAGCCAAAGTCGACTTGATGCTGGGTGGGAGGATCGGTGTGGATGCCACGACCATGGAAGCTAATCCACCTTGGACGATCGCCCGTTGGGATACGGGAGAAAAACTTCAGGCAGATGCTTTCCAAGATGGCCAAGGAGAGCGGCGTTGAGACGCCCACAACGGAAGACTCGGTCCGGATGGACAAGAACTGGAAGGAAAGAAGCTTTCCAACAAGGATTGGGAGTCGTCGATTGATCCGGATTCCAGGATCGCCAAGATGAAAGACGGTCGCGCCCATGGAAATGCCCGGTCGCGGCCGGAAGGGCCAGGAAGGTGCTCAGGGGGCCCTGGAAATTGAGAATTTCCAAGGCAGGTTCGACTTTGAGATCGAACCCCGGATGGCAGAGGGCGATTACGTTGCCGTTGCAGGCCTGCGTGGCGCAAGCCGGAACCGAAGTTGGGATCAGTTGTGCAACATCATTAAGGCGTTCAACGACCAGCCCGCTGCCGCTGGTGGGCACGGGGCCGCGGATCGCCCTGAACCTATCCGACCTCCCTCACGAGGGAGGTGACGATAATCGATTCCAGGCCTTTTTCTCTGGTGTCGGTTGTTCTGTTCACGGGTCATCCTTCGCTCATTGGCAAAAACATGCGAAAATGGGCGAAAATGAAATCCATTGGCCACACATTTCATTACGATATCGAGAGGTTCGTAGTCCACGCTCTAGACCATGTAGGCATTGACCTTGTCCAAAAGCGCCGCCGAATTGGCCAGAGCCGATAGATACTCGCCGATCTTTTCCGGCTCGGCCGGTTATGCTTGAACTCCACCCACTCCGTTTCGGCAGGCAACTTACGCAGCATGAACAAGCCCAATGAGGTAGCTGAGTAGATACAAAAAAATATAATAATATATTGTTAGGTTACGTTCATTCAACCGTGACACTTTTTGCCAAATTTCGGGGCTGATCCACGTCCTTGCCGAGATAGACGGCCATTTCATAGGCGAAGAGCTGCAGGGCGGGGAGGGCCAGGAAGGTGCTCAGGGGACCCTGGACATTGGGGATTTCCCAGGCATGGTTCACTTTGAGATCGAACCCCGGATGGCAGAGAGCGATGACGTTGCCGTTGCGGGCCTGCACTTCCTCCAGGTTGGAAATGGTCTTGGGGAGCAGGGCGTCGTTCATGGCCAGGGCAAAGGTGGGAAATTCCGGTTCGATCAGGGCGATGGGGCCGTGCTTCATCTCGCCGGCCGCATAGCCTTCGGCGTGGATGTAGGAGATTTCCTTCAGTTTCAGGGCGCCTTCCAGAGCCAGGGGAAAGGACATGCCCCGGCCGAGATAGAAGAAGCTGCGGGCCGTGCTGTATTCCGGCGCCAACTCCTGGGCCTTGCCGCGTAGCAGCGGCAGTTCCGCCTCGAGGATCTGGGGCAGGCCGAGCAGGCCGGTGAGGATTGATGATTCCACGTCCGCGGGCAGGGTCTGCTTGCGCCGGCCCCAATACAGGGCCAGCAGGGTCAGCAGGACCAGTTGGCTGCACATGGCTTTGGTCGAGGCCACGCTGATCTCCGGGCCGGCCTGGGTGAAGATCGTGGTATCCGCCTCGCGGGAAACGCTGGAGCCGACGACGTTGCACAGACCCAGAACCCTGACTCCGTTTTCCTTGGCCAGGCGCATGCCGGCAAGCGTATCCGCCGTCTCCCCGGATTGACTGATGGCCAGGATCACGTCCGAGGGCTTGAAGATGGGGTTACGGTAGCGGAATTCCGAGGCGATTTCCACGCGTACCGGTATTTTTGCCCAGGATTCCAGAAGGTGCTGCCCCCACAGTCCGGCATGGTAGGAGGTGCCGCAGGCCACGATCTGGATCTGTTCCGGAATTTCCAGGGCATCCAGTTCAGGCAGGCACACTGTTCGGGTTTTGGCGTCCACCCGTCCGGCCAGGCAATTGGTGATCACCGTGGGTTGCTCGAAGATTTCCTTGAGCATGAAGTGGCGATAACCGCCTTTTTGCGCGGACTGAAAATCCCAGGTGATGTTGTTGATCTTCTTTTCCAGCGGCTCCAGCGTGGACGCGTTGAAAACCTGCCAGGAAAACGGATCCAGTTCCACCAGTTCGTTGTCCTCCAGAAAGACGACATCTCGAGTGTATGCCAGGAATGCGGGGATGTCCGAGGCGACGAAATTCTCCCCCACGCCCACGCCCAACAGCAGCGGACTGGATTTGCGGGCGGCCCAGATCCGGTTCGGATCGTCCAGGTCGATCAGGGCCACGGCATAGGTGCCTTCGACCTGGCTCAAAGCCTGGCTGAAGGCTTGGCGCAGGGAGGTGTCCGGGGTTCTGAGTTCGGCGATGAGCTGGACCAGGACTTCCGAATCCGTATCCGAGAGAAAGGTCCGTCCCTTGCCTTTGAGCATCTCCCTCAGGGATTGATAATTCTCGATGATCCCGTTGTGCACCAGGGCCAGGCGTCCGCTGGCATCCCGGTGGGGATGGGCGTTGCGTTCCACGGGCAGGCCGTGCGTGGCCCAGCGGGTGTGGCCCAGAGCCGTGGTGGCGTGGAATACGTCGCATCCGTTAAGGCGGTCTTCGAGTTGACACAGCTTGCCCTCTGCCCGGATAATATGAAGCTGGTTTTGCTGGGCAAAGGCCACGCCGGCCGAATCATAGCCGCGATATTCCATGCGTTTGAGTCCCTCGATGATCACGGGAACGGCCGGTCGATGCCCCGCATAGCCGATGATTCCGCACATGTGACAGTCCTTCTGATGGGTTGATGAGATAGAGATCTCGAATTATGGACGGTGTATCAGGCTGTCTGATTTTCCGTTTTCTTGAAATACCACGCGCGACTTGCATTGAGTCTGACTGAACCGGGAGCGTGTTGTCCGGGAGCAGGTTTGCGGCGTCACGAGCAGGCCCCGGAGGCGCTTTTCCCCGGAATCTTTCCACGCCCGCGGAATTGAACATGACTTCCACTGGATGACATGAATTCCTCCTAGCCTCAGTCTTCCGAAAAGTCATCCGCGACATGTTGCCTTCCGGAGGATCTCATGGATAAATATTGGGATACATTCTTCATCAGTGACTATTTCTTGCAATGCAATCTCTCATGTCCGAGTTTATCAGAAACATGATGCGGGCGTGATCTAAAAGGTCGAAAGCAGCAAGAACCGTTCCGCACAAAAGGCAGGATCCATGGCCGAAAATAGAATGAAGATATTTCGGAATCTATCTTTCTCCGTACCCTGGAACATGATGTTGATCACCCTGGGTGCGTTGATCTTTTCCTTCGGCGCCAAGACAGTGGCCATTCCGCAGGAATTCATCAGCGGCGGGGTGACCGGCACCGGCCTGATCCTCTATTATGTCGTGGGATTGCTGCCGCCGGGAATCTGGTATCTTGCCCTGAACGTGCCCATCTTCATTCTGGGATGGATCTATGTCAGCCGGCGCTTTTTCTTCTACAGTCTCTACGGAACCCTGCTGACCAGTCTTTTCATGGACCTGATCCCCTGGGTGCTGGTGATCAATGACGCTCTGCTTTCCGCCTTGACGGCCGGGGCCATCATGGGCGCCGGCGCGGGAATAGCCCTGCGCTCCCTTGGCTCCCTGGGGGGGCTGGACATCATATCCGTCTACCTGAATCAACGTTTCAACATCGGCATCGGCAAGTTCTCCTTTGCCTTCAATCTGGTTCTGTTTTCCGGAGGCCTCTTTTTCATCGGTCTGGAGCAGATACTTTATTCAGTGTTCCTGGTCTTCGTGAACGCCATGGTCATGGATTATTTTCTGGGCCTGTTCAACCAGCGCAAGATGGTGCTCGTCGTTTCGGAAAAACCCGATGAACTGGCCAAGGCGATTCTGAACACCATCAACCGCGGGTCCACCTTCATCTACGGCCGCGGAGCCTATACGGGCAAGCGCAAGAAGATTCTGTTGACCATCGTGAACAGCTTGCAGCTCAAACGGTTGGAGGAGATCATCTTCACCATCGACCCCAATGCCTTCACCATCGAGGAAAACACCCTCAACGTGATCGGCAAGGGTTTTTCCCAACGCAAGGTGTACTGACGCGGGCCAAGCCCGCAACCCAAAGAATGTTCTCAGGGACTTGGAAAATACTAAATTACCGTTTATGATGTTTTCATGCAACCAATCTCAACCAAAGAGGTGCAATGCATGAAGACATCGACGTTGACACAAAACAAGGTTCCTGAACAAGTCGTACCCTTAATCTCTCGCCTGGTTAACTTAATCCCTTGGCCCCTGCGACGGCAAGCAATGGCAGATGTGACCTTATCGCTCCTCAAAGGCAAGCATCGTGCCGCCGAAGAAGCATTTGGCTGGGGACGTTCCGTGGTCGAATTAGGCATGAACGAACTTCGAACGGGGCTTTTATGTTTGAATGACATCTCTACTCGGAAAAGGCCCAAGGCAGAGGAGAGAGAACCTGAATTGCTTGCTGATATTCGTGAAATCATGGAGCCTCACTGCCAATCCGAATCACATTTACGAACAACGCTGTTGTATACGAACATGACGGCAAAAACAGTATATGGCGCTTTGCTGGAAAAGGGCTGGTCTGAAGAGGCATTGCCGACCATGCGGACAATTTCTAACATTTTGGAGCGCCACGGTTATCGGTTACGCACAGTTGAAAAGACAAAGGTTAAAAAAAAACGGCAGATACCGATGCGATCTTCGCAAACGTCAGGGAGGTGAATATGATGGCCGATGCGGACCCTGCAACGTTGCGAATCAGTATGGATACGAAAGCGACCGTCCATGTTGGCGAATATTCAAGAAGAGGTCAGTCCCGTGGCCTTAAGGCCGTCAAGGCATTGGATCATGACATGTACACCAAGGAAAAACTTGTTCCTGGCGGCATTCTTGAACCAGTGACTGGCAAAGCCTTCATTTTTTACACCGACAGCAACAAAACTAGCGATTTTATGGTTGATGGGCTTCTGCTTTGGTGGAATGAAAATAAGGCAAAGCAGCATTTTTCAAAAGTGACAAATCTTGTGGTCAATATGGACAACGGTCCGGAGTGCAGTGGGCGCCGCAGTCAGTTTTTGTTACGCATGGTTGAGTTTGCCGACATGACACAACTCACTGTCCGGCTCACTTACTATCCGCCTTATCATAGCAAGTACAATGCAATTGAGCGCTATTGGGCTGGGCTTGAAAAATCATGGAATGGTTACCTGTTGGATACGCCAATAGCTGTTATAAACAGAACCGCTAATTTTGTTTGGAAAGGTTTTCGTGCCACGGTGAATCTGATGAGCAGTGTTTATGAAAAAGGTGTCACTCTTTGCAGAAAGGAGAAGGCAGCCCTTGAGCAACGTTTGAAGCGCTCCTCAAAATTCTCACTGTACGATATCCTCATCCAGCCAAAAACGGTAAATTAGTATTTTCTATACCCCTCACGCAGAGGCGCAAAGGCGCAGAGCACTAATGATTTTTACCGGCTACGCCGGAGAATATTATGTCTCCCCGTGCACTTTGCGAACTTTGCGTGAGGAAAAAGAAGAAATGAAATCCTGCCGAATTTTCTTTTTTTTCTGACAGGACTTCAGGAGTAAGTCATTAAAGATGGATAGCCGCCAAAAGCACGCATCCCTGATCAAACCGGTCATTGCCCTGCTTACGGACTTCGGGCTGGACGATACCTATGTGGGGCAGATGAAAGGGGTCCTGGCCGGATTGACGCCCGAGGCCGTGGTCGTGGACGTCAGCCATCAGGTGCGGCCTTTCGACATTTTGCAGGGAGCGTTCTATCTGGCTGCCAGTTGGCCGCATTTTCCAGAGGGAACGATTTTCGTCGGCGTGGTCGATCCGGGAGTGGGCACGGCACGCCGGCTGGTCATGATCCGCCGGAACGGACGCATGTTGTTATGTCCGGACAACGGCTTGGCGGCTTTACTGCTGGATGGCGGTGATGGGATTCAGGCGTGGGAGTTTGCCTTAGGAGGGAATCTTCAGGCCGGGCGAGAGGTCTCGAATACGTTTCATGGCCGGGACGTCCTGATGCCCCTGGCCGCGGAACTGGCCCGGGGAGGAAGGCCCGAAGATCTGGGGGCGGCCTTGGATCCGGCGGACCTGGTTCGGCCGGAATGGGCCCGGGCCGACCGGGATGGCCGCGAGATTCAGGCCCATGTGCTGCACGTGGACCGTTTCGGGAACTGCCTGCTCAATCTCGCATTGGAAAAATGGCCGGCGGAACTCCTGGCGGGAGTGGAACTGCTCCGGCCCCTGCTTCAGCCCCTGACCCTGGTCAGGACATACGGGGAACTCGGGCAGGGGAGTTTCGGAATATTGGCCGGCAGCCAGGGCTACTGGGAGCTGGCCGTGAACCAGGGCAGCGCGGCCCAGTTGCTGGGCCTGGGGCCGCGAACCCGGATCGTGTTCCGGACGAGCTGACCAAGGCATTTGAACCGTCCGCTTCGCTGCAGACGCAGACAAGGTCACGGGGATCAGGTTGCTAAAGAGTTTCCATTCGGAAACTCTTTTGTTTCCGGATGAAACTAAAGATTGTAGATGGTCTCGTCCTGGGCCGGCGGCCGCAGGGCGCGGCGCAGTTTTTTGGCTCCACTGGGGCTGAAGTCCATGTTTTCGAACATGTCTCCCATTTCCGCCTCCACCTGTTCCGGATCCTCTCCGGCTTCCATCCGGGCGAGGGCCTCTTCCATGCCCTCGCCGAAGTTCATTCCCGTCACGTCGCACAGCTTGCGCATCAACTGCGCTGCCTGGCGTGGATCATCCTCGTCCATGCCTTCGGCTTCCCTGGCCATCATGGCCATGGCCCGCTCCAGCTTGGCTTCGTCCAGTCCCGAAAGATCCGGCATGCCGTCTGGGCCGTCGGCTCCGCCGTCATCGGAGCGGTTTTTGGAGATGGCAAAGACGGAAACCTGGCGCTCCAGCTCAGGCCGGGCGCATTTCGGGCAGTTGGGACGCTTTTCCGTGTTGATCCGCGGCGAAAAGAAATTGTAGATGGTATGGCAGTCCCGGCAATAGAATTCGTACAGGGGCATGTTGTACTCCGTGAAAATGGCAACTACTCAGCAAATCATAGGTATGGTCATAAACGCGCACTGTATTCCGGCTGTCGCCGGAATGACATGTTGGAGCAACGCGTTTCCACGTCAGTCATACCGGCGGAGGCCGGCGCTACCGCTATCCAGGCCTTTTTCTCTAGTTGCTGAATAGTTACTGAAAATGTTGATGAAGTTCTGATCCGCCATTGCACTATTACTCAGATACCCTCGCCCCCGCTGAACAACTGTGAGCTGGGACGTTGCTGCAGGATCCGCGATCCCGGCGGCACGCTTTCCGTGACCCACACGTTGCCGCCGATGACCGACCCCTTGCCGATGGTCACCCGGCCCAGAATCGTCGCGCCGGAATAGATGATCACGTCGTCCTCGATCACCGGGTGGCGGGGCAGGCCTTTGATGATCTGACCGGAGGCATCCTTGGGGAAGCTTTTCGCGCCCAGGGTGACGCCCTGATACAGCCGGACATTGTTGCCGATGATGCTGGTCTCGCCGATGACCGTGCCGGTTCCATGATCAATGAAGAAATGGGTGCCGATCTCGGCGCCGGGATGAATGTCGATTCCGGTTTTGGAATGGGCCATTTCGCAGATGATCCGGGGAATCATGTCCACGCCGAGATGATAGAGTTCGTGGGCGATCCGGTAATGGGTCAGGGCCGTGATGCTGGGGTAGCTGAAGATGATTTCCCCTGGAGTTTTG
The DNA here is from genome assembly GCF_054656975.1 of Desulfonatronum parangueonense. Taxonomy (NCBI): domain Bacteria; kingdom Pseudomonadati; phylum Thermodesulfobacteriota; class Desulfovibrionia; order Desulfovibrionales; family Desulfonatronaceae; genus Desulfonatronum; species Desulfonatronum parangueonense. The sequence continues at coordinate 1,730,130 of NZ_BAAHXH010000003.1, read as the reverse complement.
GCCGCCGGGTCGCCGGCCATGGCGGCCTGGACGTCCGTGGCCAGAAGCCCGCGGATGCGGGGCAGGATGGTGATGAACTTGGTGGCCAAATCCACGGCCACTTCCTGGCAGTCGTCGCAGTTTTCCTCTCCGTTGAACCGGCACAGGAAACAGTACCCGCGCTTGATCTGCTCGATGAGCAGTCTGTAGACCCGGTCCAGCCCCGCTCCGATGTAGTAGGTCAGGGAATCCGGTGTGACTTCGGAATCGCCGAAATATCCGGGGAATAGAATGCCCTTGAGCTGGTCCACGATTTCCGTGAGCACGGGAATCGACGGCATGGGCTGATCATGCATCGGCGCTCGGCAGACTTCACGGCAGGATTCCGGCTCACAGAGTTGGCGGACGACGTCTTTCAGAGGGGCGACGCGTAAATCCAGCATGATTGGCTTGTTCATGGAGTCCTCCCTGTTCAGCACGCACAGTCCTGCCCGGCTCTGTCTTCGGTGAACGGGGACATGGCCCGCAGCCTGGAAACGATCCCGGGCAGTTCCCGCAGGACAAGATCGATTTCCTGATCCGTGGTGTACCGGCTCAGGCTGAAGCGGATGGAGCCGTGGGCATAGGTGAAGGGCACGCCCATGGCCCGCAGGACATGGGAAGGCTCCAGGCTGCCCGAGGTGCAGGCCGAACCGGAACTGGCGCAGATGCCGAACTGGTCCAGCATGAGCAGGATGGATTCACCCTCGATGTACTTGAAAGCCAGGCTGGACGTGTTCGGGAGACGGTTTTCCGGGTCGCCGTTGCGCCGCACATCCGGGATGGTTTCCATGATCGTGTTCTCCAGGCGGTCCCGAAGTGTCTTGACCCGCGAATTCTCATCTTCGATGCCTGCCTGGGCCATTTCCATGGCTTTGCCCAGGGCGACGATGCCGGCCACGTTTTCCGTCCCGGCCCGGCGGCCTTTTTCCTGGTGTCCGCCGAGCATGAAGGGACGAAAGGGGACGCCGCGGCGCACGAAAAGCGCGCCGACCCCCTTGGGGCCATGCACCTTGTGCGCGGAAAGGGCCAGGAAATCCACGGCCAGCTTGTTCAGATCAATGGGCAGCTTGCCCACGGTCTGCACCGCGTCCGTATGCAGCAGAATGCCGCGACTTTTGACGATTTCGGCGATCCGTTCCAGGGGAAACACGACGCCGTTTTCATTGTTGGCGTGCATCACGGAAACCAGGGCCGTGTCCGGGCGCAGGCTGTCCTCCAGTTCCAGCAGGTCCAGCCGCCCCTGCTCGTCCACCTTGAGGCTGGTAATCTCGTACCCGGCGATTTCCAGGTGACTGGTCACGTTCAAAACCGCCGGATGCTCCACCCGGGTGGTCACGACATGCCGCTTTTCGGGCTGGGATCGGACCGCGGAGAAAATGGCGGTATTGTCGCTTTCCGTGCCGCAGGAAGTGAAGATGATCTCTTCGGGGGCGCAGCCCAGAGCCTGGGCCGTCTGTTCCCGGGCCTGAGAGATCTCCTTGCCCACCTTGCCCCCGAAGCCGTGCATGCTCGAGGCGTTGCCGTAATTCTCCCGCAGATAGGGCAGCATGGCCTCCAGGACTTCCGGCGCGACCATGGTCGTCGCATTGTTGTCCAGGTAGATTTCCTTCATGAGCGCACCTCCTCGACGATGATTTCCTGATCCACGGCATCGCGCAACCGGCGCTGGACCAGTTCCTTGATGGTCAACTGGCTGGAGGGGCAGCCGGCGCAGGCCCCGCGCATGGAGACGAGCACTCGTGTCCCCTCGATGTCCAGAAGCTCGATGTCGCCGCGATCCTTTTTCAGGCTGGGCCGGATCTCCTCATCGATGACCTTGGTCACCAGCTGCATGCGCTGGAGGTTGCTCAGTTTCTTTTTGGCCTTTTCCGGCTTGGCCGTGACCGGCTCCGTGCCCCGGGTTTCGGCCAGGATTCGCTCCAGGTCCAGGACGCACTCGCCGCACCCGCCTCCGGCCTTGGTAAAATCCGTGATTTCCTCGACGGTGGTCAGGTTGTTCTCGGTGATGGCCCGGCGAATCTGGACGTCCGTGACCCCGAAACATTTGCAGACGATCTCCCCTTCGGGCTTGGCCAGCGGTTCCAGTTCTCCCCGATACCGCTTCAATGCCGATTCCAGGGCTTCCTGTCCCATGACCGAGCAGTGCATCTTTTCCCGGGGCAGGCCGCCCAGTTCCGTGGCGATTTCCTTGTTGGTGATGGCCGCGGCCTCTTCCACGGTCTTGCCCTTGAGCAGTTCCGTGAGCACGGAGCTGGAGGCGATGGCGCTGGCGCAGCCGAAGGTCTGGAACGTGGCGTCGGTGATTCGGCCGGATGGATCGATCTTCAGGAAAAGCTTGAGCGCGTCCCCGCAGGCCAGACTGCCCACCTCGCCCACCACGGTAGGATCTTCCATGGGCCCGGCATTTCTGGGGTTGAGAAAATGGTCGCGCACTTTGTCGGTGTAATCCCACATGGCTGGACTCCTGGAAAAAAGTGTTCAAATTTTGTTCAAAAAATAAATCTATGCTTTTTACACTCCGGGTTCAACATTCATATCCTCGTGAATTTTGATGCAGTTCAGGTTGAAAGCAGAAGAGGGAAACGGTAGTCACGGCGGTCCCAGAGGCAAAAAAAACGAATGTCATGAAAACGAGGTCCGATTGCCGAAGCATCTCAAAGAATTCCTCCTGGCCGCCGGCTTTTTGACGCGGTGGGCTCCGGCACTGCTTGCGGACAACGACGAACTGGGACGCAGCATGCGCTGGTTTCCTCTTGTGGGCCTGTGTTTGGGACTCCTGCTTGCCCTTCCTCTCATGCTCGGACTCGCGGCAGGAAAGCCATGGGTTCAGGCCTGGATCTGGCTCGGATTCGCGATGTACATCACCCGCGGGCTGCATTGGGACGGCTGGGCGGACTTGTGCGATGCCTTGGGCAGCGGGGCCCGGGGGGAGCGATTCTGGGAGGTGATCAAGGACAGCCGGATGGGGGCATTCGGGGGCATGGGGCTGTTCATGGGCCTGGCCGGCTTTCTGGTGATGGTGCGGGATATTGTTGAAGCCGGGCAATGGGGGGTGCTGATCTGGGCGCCGGTCCTGGGGCGAAGCGCCGCTGTTCTCCTGGCGTGGCAGGCCAGGGAATTGCATCGTCCCGGACTGGCGGGTCTTTTTTTGAACGCCGTTACCTGGCGGAGTGTGCTTTTTGTATTGGGGCAAACAATCATCCTGGGGCTGTTTTTCGTGCCGTGGAATATGTTGTTGCCGGCCGCGGCGCTGTGTCTCGGCGGGATCGTAGTCCTGAATCGCATTGCCCGTTCACAAGGCGGGCTGAATGGCGACTTTTTGGGAACGGCCATTGTCTGGGGCGAATTAAGCGTATTTGCCTCCTGGATGATTGGAGGATAGGAGAGTGCGCAAGCAGTTTCATTTTTCGTTGGAGCACGTTCTGGACTACAGGCGCCAACTTGTGGATACTGCCCGGCTGGAGCTGGTTGCGGCCCAGAAAAATTATCAGGCCCAGGCCCGGAAAATCGACGACATGCGTCGCAAGCTGGAGGAAGCCGTTTCCCAATTGCAGAGCCGACGGCTGTTGTCCACAGCCCAGTTCTGGCTATGGAACCAGCACAGGGAACACCTCTTGCAAGAGATTGCTCGGGAAGAGCGTCAACTGCAGAAACTGGCCGCTCGAGTTGCCGCCTGCCGTGGCGAACTGATTCAACGATCAAAGGATGCCAAGATTTTGGAGCGCCTGCGCAACAGAAAGGCCCTGGATTATTATGAACAAGAAAAAAACACGGAACAAAAAGAACTTGACGAAATGGCAGCCCTTCGGCACCAATATAAAGGTATCTAGTCTGCTTGCGGCCGTGGCCGTGCTCAGCTTGACCAAGCTCGTTTGCCTGGCGGTATGGAGCGGGATACAGCCTGCTGATTATCAGGGAAAGTCCGTGGCCCAGGCGGCTCTTGTTGCTCCGTCCCCGGCGTATGCCCAGCTCCCGGCAACGGATATCCCCGGAGCCTGGGATGTGGCGCAGCAGGGGGGGGATCCTCAACAAGTGGGTGCTCAGCAATTCGCCGACCAGGGCAATCTTTCCGAAGAGTGGCAGAACCTGCGCCGCCGTCAGGAGGAGTTGCAGCGCAAGGAACAGGCGCTTCATGCCCTGGAGCGGGAGGTGGATGCCAAGCTGAACCGATTGCAGCAACTGGAAAATCGGATCCAGGCCATGCTTGACGAGGCCGACGTGCTTCGGGACGGCAAAATCAAACACCTTGTGGACGTCTACTCGAACATGAAGCCCCGGGAGGCGGCCAGGGCGCTGGAGGCCCTGGAAGAACCCGTGGCCGTCAAAATTCTGTCTGGAATGCGAGGCCGCAATGCCGGTGAAGTACTTTCCTTCGTTGATGCGGAAAGGGCTGCCAGATTGACCGAGGCCTTGACCCGGATTCATATTCCATTGCAATGACCATCTGCAATGCATAGCTGCAATGAACAGCCTGCGCGCGAAGAATACGAAACCACCGCGGCACCCAATGAACCCAACAACCCCACCAATCCCACCAAACCCAACAAACTCAATAAACTCAACAAGCCCGACAAACCCACAATCCGGCTGAAGCTCCAGTTGGCCTACGTGGGAACGGATTTTCACGGCTGGCAGCTTCAGGACGGAACTCGAACGGTACAGGGCTGCCTTGAAGAGGCTTTTGCTCAATTGGCGGGCCGGGCCGTGCGGGTGCATGGAGCCGGCAGGACCGATGCCGGGGTTCATGCCCTGGGCCAGGTGGCCCACGTCCTGGTGCCGGCCGAGCGTGCCAATCTGCCATGGCACCGCGCCCTGAACGCCTTGTTGCCGCCGGATGTCTGCGTTGTCGGTGTTCAGACCGTTCCCGATTCCTTCCATGCCCGCTTTGATGCGGTTCGCAAAACCTACAGCTACACCTTGTGGACTGAGCCGGCATACATCCTGCCCCAACGCAGGGCCTTCGTCTGGCCGGTCGGTTGTCTGGATACGGATGCCATGGTTCAGGCCGCAAAGCACCTGGTCGGGCGCAGGGACTGGGCCGCGTTTCAGAACCAGGGCACCCCGGTCCGCAGCACGGTGCGCACGGTCCTTGACGTTCATCCCGAGAGAGGTGTGAGACAGCATGAAACGGTATGGTTTTTTTCGGCGGATGGCTTTTTGAAGCAGATGGTCCGGAACATGATGGGCTGTTTGGTCATGGTGGGCAAAGGCAAGTTGAGTCCTGCCCAGGTGGACGCGATACTCCAACAGGGATCGCGGGCTTCGGCGCCGGCCACCGCCCCGGCGCGGGGACTGTGCCTGGAACAGGTGGAGTACCCAGCCTCCAGCGAGGATCTGTAGGGATTTCCCATGAGCTGCATATTCCGATGAAGGAAAGACTGGCGAGTCAAGGAAGTTGCATGTACTATCCTGTTTTGTCCGTGGGATGAGCGTTTGTTCAAGCACGCACGGAACAAGACTTCTTCAAACAACCTGGCGGTGCAGCTATGCAAATCATTACCAACCCGGATCAAATGCAGTCATGGAGCATGGAACAGCGTTGCGCGGGCAAACGTCTCGCTCTCGTTCCAACCATGGGATATTTTCATGAAGGCCATACGTCCTTGATGACCTGGGCCAAATCCAAAGCGGATTTCCTGATGGTCAGCCTGTTCGTGAACCCGACCCAGTTCGGGCCCCGGGAGGATCTGCGGCAGTATCCCCGGGATGTGGACCGCGACACCCGGATTGCCGAAGATCTCGGCGTGGATGTCCTGTTCATGCCTCGTGCGGAGGACATGTTTTCTCCAAGCCATGCCGTCTGGATTGATGCGCCTTCACTATGCAGAGGCCTGTGCGCGGTGCAGCGCCCGACCCATTTTCGGGGCGTGGCCACTGTGGTCGCCAAGCTCTTCATGCTGACCAGTCCCACCCTGGCGGTATTCGGGGAAAAGGATTGGCAGCAGCTGGCCGTGATCCGGCGCATGGTCCAGGATCTGAATATTCCCGTGGAAATCCGGTCACGACCCACGGTTCGGGAATCCGACGGACTGGCCATGAGTTCCCGAAACGTGAACCTCGATCCGGCCGAACGGGCCCAGGCGTCGGCTCTCTATGAAGGATTGCGCCAGGTGGAACAATGGGTCGGTGACGGCGAGACCGAGGCGAGCCTGCTTCTGGCGGCCCTGGGTGAATTTTATGCCCGAAAGATGCCTCTGGGGCGGGTGGAGTACATGGCCGTGGTGGAGCCGGAACTGCTGTACCCGTTGGAAGAAGTGAGCGGTACGGCTCTGGTGGCCGTGGCCGTGCAATTCAAGGGCGCCCGGCTGATCGACAATATTTTGATGAATGCCCAAGGACAATAAGATGGCGCTGCGTTGCTTTATGATCGGGAAAATCCACCGGGCCACCGTTACCGCGGCCAGGCTGGACTACGAAGGGAGTTTGTCCATCTGTCCAGCGCTTCTGGAAGCTTCCGGAATCCTTCCCCATGAGCAGGTGGAGGTGTACAACCTGAACAACGGAGAACGGTTGCGAACCTATACCATCGTCGGCGGACCGGGTGAGATCTGTCTCAACGGCGCGGCCGCCTTGAAAGGCGACGTCGGGCATTTGATCATCATTGTGGCCTATTCCTGGCTGGAGCCGGGGGAGGTTGATCAACTGCAGCCGCGTGTGGTGCTCGTGGACAGGGCAAACAAAATTGTTCAGACGGCAAATGCCGGGCCTGACTTCAATAAATTCGACAATGATTGACGAACTCCAGCCGCGCGGCTTCTGGTTCAGGATGAAGAATTTCATCCGGGTCAACCTTCTGGCCGGGATCCTTTTCTTGACCCCGGTCATGGCGACCTTTTTTTTCCTGCGCGTCCTGTTTAATTTCGTGGACGGCTTTTTGCGGTTCCTGCCCGACCCTTTCCAGCCGGAAAATTTTCTGCCCTTCCGCATCCCCGGTCTGGGATTGATCCTCCTGTTTCTCACCGTACTTTTGACCGGGTTCGTGGTCCGCAACTACATGGGCCGCAAGCTTGTGGAAGTGTGGGACCGGGTCATCGAGACCATTCCCCTGGTGAACAAGCTTTATCTCGCCGTAAAACAGCTTGTGGAAACCATTTTCAATCGGTCGCCCCAGGATTTTCAGCGAGTGGTCCTGGTCGAGTACCCCAAGGAAGGGAGTTACGCGCTGGGATTCGTCACCGGTTTCGCAAGCGGGGAGATCCAGCGCAAGACGAAACAGAAAGTGCTCAATGTCTTTGTCCCCACGACTCCCAACCCCACGTCGGGCTTTTATCTGATGGTCCCAGAACAGTCGGTGATCCCCTTGGAAATGAGCGTTGAAGACGCCTTCAAGCTGCTGGTTTCCGGCGGGATCATCAGCCCGGATAAAAAAGAAACCCAATAACAGTCCGTTGAAAAACTCCCAATTGCTGCGTCGCTGCTCCCGCACCTACTTGGGATAACTAATCTTTCAAGCGCCAGAGTGTTCCCTACCCAAGTAGGTGCGGGATTGCTCCTTGCACTTGGGGTTTTTGAACGGACTGTTGGCTAAGGACTTTTTCAACACTCAGATAAAGGAGGAGCGAGCATGCATGGGAATACCAATTCCTATTTCTTCACTTCGGAATCCGTAACCGAAGGCCATCCGGACAAGGTCGCGGATCAGATTTCCGATTCCGTGTTGGACTGCATCATTGCCCAGGACCCCAATGCCCGAGTGGCTTGCGAAACGCTGGTAACCACCGGCCTGGCCTTCATTGCCGGGGAGATCTCCACAGATGCCTATGCCGATTTGCCCAGCATCGTCCGTCAGACGGTCCGGGAGATCGGGTACGTCAACTCTGAAATGGGCTTTGATGCGGACACCTGCGCCGTTGTCTCCTCCATAGACAAGCAATCCTTGGACATTGCCGTGGGCGTGAACAGGACAAAGCCCGAAGAGCAGGGCGCCGGCGACCAGGGCATGATGTTCGGCTTTGCCGTCAATGAGACGCCGACCCTGATGCCGGCTCCGATTTTCTATGCCCATAAGTTGTCCCGTCGGCTGGCCTACGTTCGAAAAAAGAATATTCTGGATTTCCTGCGGCCCGACGGCAAAACCGAGGTTTGCATCGAATACCAGAACGGCAAACCCAAGCGCATCGACAACGTGGTCATCGCCTGCCAGCATGATGAAAACATCGCCTATGTCGACCTGGTGGACGCCGTGAAGCAGGAGGTCATTTTCAAGGTGCTTCCCGAAGAGATGGTGGATGAAAAGATGCGCATCTACATCAACACCACCGGCCGGTTTGTGCTGGGCGGACCGTTGGCGGACTGCGGTCTGACGGGACGCAAAATCATCCAGGACACTTACGGCGGCATGGGCAACCATGGCGGGGGGGCGTTTTCCGGCAAGGATCCTTCCAAGGTGGATCGCTCCGGAGCCTACATGGCCCGCTATATTGCCAAGAACGTGGTGGCCGCGGGCCTGGCCGAACGCTGCGAGGTCCAGGTGGCCTACGCCATCGGCGTGGCCGAGCCCATCTCAACGCTGGTCACGTCCTGGGGAACGGGAGTTGTTTCGGATGAGGTGCTGACCAAGGCCGTGCTCGAAGTTTTCGACCTGCGCCCATATTTCATCAGCAAACGCTTGGACCTGCAGCGAGCCATTTACAAGAAAGCCTCGACCTATGGACATTTCGGGCGCGAAGACGTGGATTTTACCTGGGAAAGCACGGACGCCGCGGACGATTTGCGCACAGCGGCCAAGGTATAAATTCCGGGTCAGGGCAGGCTGACCCTGCTCTCCCGCCGGCAACGGCAGGGGAGCCGGGTATGCATCGGAACAGCGGCTATGGCATATCAAGCCAGCGAAATTTTGCACGGAATCTGGAGCGATCCGGACTGTCGCCGCCGATTGCGCTTGGCCAGGCTGTGGTCGTCCTGGAGCGAGATTGTCGGAGACCATGTGGCGGAACTGGCAAAACCGCTCGGTCACAACAAAACCACCTTGCTCCTGGGCGTGGACGATCCCATGGCCATGCAGGAGATGCATTTCCAGACTCCGGCTATTCTTGCGGCGGTTAATGCGGCTTTGGGTGAAAAATACTTTGACAAGGTTCGACTTGATCTGCTAAATGGCCGTTCTCCCTTGGACGCAATCGAGCAGATGCTTGTTCGGGGGCGGGAAGCCGGATCCCGAACGCCGCGTCAGGTCCTTGAAAGCGCGGCATTGGACGCGGGAGAACTTGGTCATGATGCCGGCAGGTTTTCCACTGTCCCGGCTCTTGAACGATGTTACAGGGCCTATGTCCGCTTGGTTGAAGGGACACGGGCGCAAAAAAAAATAAATCAGTAAATCAACTTGATCGGGAATTTTTTCGGTCGTTTTTAAGGAGAACGGAATGAGCGAGGCGACAGATATTGTCCTGAAGAAGCCTTTGGATAAAATGACGGCCAAGGAACTTCGTGAACTGTGCATTTCCAAGATTCCCCAGATTTCCGGAGCCAGCGGAATGGACAAGGAAGCGCTGGTGGTAGCTGTCCGGGAAGCCCTTGGCTTCAGCACGGACGAAGACCACAAGGGTCCATCGCCTTACAAGGAGCAAATCTGGGCCTTGAAGCGTCAGGTTCGCGATTTGCGCGCCGAAAAAGACCAGCTCCCCGGCACCCAGCGCAAGGAGCGCGATCAGCTGCGTCGGAAAATCAATTTCCTCAAAAAACGGACCCGACGCCTGGCTGCTGCCGCCTAGGGTATGTTGCGCAAGCTGGTGCCGTTCATAATCTGCTTAAAATTTAATTTTTAGATAAAAAATGTTGACAGGCGATCCTCTTTCCCATATATCTACGGACTTTGTGTTGGGGGATCGTCTAGCGGCAGGACTACGGACTCTGACTCCGTCAACCTAGGTTCAAATCCTAGTCCCCCAGCCAAACCCAACAAATGTCCCCATCGTCTAGCCTGGTCCAGGACATCGGCCTTTCACGCCGGTAACAGGGGTTCGAATCCCCTTGGGGACGCCAATTAAAACAACGGTTTAGAGGTTAAAATCTAGGCCTACGCACTCCGCCGAAACGGGCGGGGTAAAATGCGGGGTAAAACCCAAAAATCAAGCCCTGGAAGCTACAGCTTTCGGGGCTTCGTTTTTTGCGAAAGGAAGAAGCTTGCCTGGGGCGCTATGCGCCTTAAAAACGTCCTCAAGTGCTTCCCGCGTATGTTCCAAGCCAAGGCTCTTCAAGTAGCGTTCAGTAGTTGATGGTGATTTGTGGCGAAGGATCGCCTGGATCACCGCCACAGTTTGCCCCGCGTGAAATAATGTTGAAGCGGTCAGATGCCGGATACCGTGAAACCCAAAAAACTTAACCCCGGCACGATCACATAGGCGCTTCATTAGATGTTGACGACTTTTGAAGGGCTTGCCGTGATATTCTTGGCAAAAATTGAATTCATCCTGGCAAACAAAAACATTCTCCACGTCCTTGATCGGCCGATTTTCCCACCATCCCAACAAGGATTTTTTCAATTCTTGAGTCATGGGAAGCCAATCATATTCAAGGGTGCCGTCCTTGCGCTTGTGAGTGCCTAAACGTATGCGGCTGTTCACAAAGTCCACATCCTGCCATGTCAAACGGAATAATTCCGAACGCCTTGCCGCTAGATGTAAGTAAGCAAGCAGCATGATCTTGTCTTGTCCTTCCGCCTTGTTAAATACTGACCAAAAATCTTCTTCCGGCGGTACATACCTGGGGCTACGTTCCTCCTTGAATTTGTCAACCTTCAGGAACGGGCAGGGCGGCAAATTATGGTATTTAATGCCCCAATTCCAGGCCGCGAGCAGGTTTTTGCGGTCCTTGTTACTGGCATATCCGCTCCGTGTTTCTGCCTGTTTTTGCAAGTAAAACAACGCATCTTTTGCAGTAAATGCATCAACCCCCATACCTGCATCGAAAAAAGTAAAAAAAAGCTTAAAAACATCTCTTTTTTCAAGATAAGTTTTATTGAAAAACTTAGTCTTAGCAAAATCAAGGTACATCGTCGCCCAGGTCCCCAAAGATACCGTGGGGGTCATGGCGTTCTTCGGCGACTCTTGCAACTGTTTTGCCGCTTTTTGCTCCCATCCCTTCGCCTCCCTTTTTGTCAAGCAAACCTTGCTCTTGCGTACGCCCTCGACCATCACAGACGCCCGCCACGTCCCGTTTTTTTGTTGATACGGCATTATCAATAAACTCCCATATTTTCTTTTCAAAGAACAACAGAGAACCCCCAACGCATGGTTGAAAGCCCCCCAGCGCTTGTTTGTGTTTGTAAACCCAAGATTTCGGTTTTTGCAACATGTTCGCAAGTTGTTCTGCGGTGTATGTTTTTAGCATAATTTTTTTTATTTTGTTTTATTATTTTGTTAGTCGATTCGTTCTTCCCACTTTATGTTTACATAAAATTCCTATTTTCCCGTCTCTGCTTGAAGTTTGCGCCCAACTTATTAATGAACCCGAGGTTTGCGATATGCTTTTGGTAACAAGTTTAAACGATTATACACCTTTAAACTGTTTTAGCAATACATTTTTATAGTTTTTGACAAACTTATTGTATTTTTTTTGTTTCACTATTTCAAATGGTTAAGCGAAAAAAAAGCTTTTGCTATGCAAATAATTTTATTTAACAAAATCAATTTGTTACGTGCTACGCCCTGTTTGGGCCGTTTTAAGGCCTGTTTTCGTGTATTTTGCGTTTTTGTGATGTTTTATACCAAAAATTAATTTTCTTTTATTTTTTTGATGTTTTTAAGCGTCAAAACACTAACATTTTCCTGTCAGGTCATGCGGATTATGAAGGATAGAAAGAATTCCAGCAGTCAATTCTTCAAGTTTTTGGGATGTGAGGTTTTGTGGGAGGAGTTGTCTGATTTCAGAGTTGGTTTTGGATTGAGGCAGGGTTGTGAAGACGTGCAGGAGGTAGAGGTAGGGATTGAGTCTGTTGGCCTTTGCGATTTCGATGAGGGAAATAGATTGTCGCTCTGGCATCCACACCTGCCGGAAATCCGGCAAAGACCCAGTTTTCTGCCCAGGGCAAAAGGGCGAATGGCGTTCTCCGTGAGGTTGTCAGGTCGCAGGCGTCCATCTTCGAGAAAGACCATAAACCATAAGGTTTGCTCTGACTGCCCGAGCACGTACAACCGCGAACCTGGGTGTGTTTTTTTGGGCGGTCAGATCAATCCTCTGTTCAAGAAGTCCGTCGTGCTGGTACGGAGTATTGCTATAGGGTAATGCCATATCAGGCTTGGATGTGGAGGGGGAGTACGACTGGTTTTTCTGAAGGTTGTACTTTTCAAAGTGTCTAGTTCATTATTTTTGGGTTTACGTTCCTGGTGGTGACGCGCTGACAGCTTGTATATTCAAGACGATTTTAGATGATTGGACGCAAATACCTGAGAACTCCCTTTGCCAAATAGACTTGGCCGGGATTGGAGTCCCCTTCTGTCAGCGCCGTCGTCAGATTGTTGTAGATCAAGACGGGAAATATCCCGCCAAAATACAGAAATGCCTGGATATGACCGTCAAAAAACGCTTGCTGACGTTCACATGGATAGAATCGACCAAAGTGCTTGCCGGAATATTTGCTGCGCATGCAAAAATACTTCAAGCGTACAGACTCTCCGCAGAGTATCGCATTCGCCGTTCCCCAATCCACATCCGCCTCCCGACCAACTTTAGGATCACTGGGAATGTAAACTTTGTTCGATGGATCAAGGCCGAGCTTGATCCGGGCAAAACGGACGTAGCGACGAACTGTATATTCGCTGCCGCGATAATCATGTTCCGACCGTAGGCGGTTGTAGACCCGCCGAGACTTATGCCATTGCTTTTTTGGTTGGCCCTTGTCCTGCTCAAGCCATGAGTCGATGTGGCCAAGATACCGGCCAAGTACAGGAAACGGCTGATGTTGCCGTTCCTTGTAACCCCAAGGCTCACCGCGCAGCGCTTTCCTGACTGTATTCCGAGAATGCCCAGTCACTTGAACAAGCTCGCCGATGCTCTTGCCGTAAACTCGATGAGCAACTCGCATAAATTCATATTGATCCATCTCAAGCATCCTCTTCTCTCCTCGTGTTGAATGACCTGGATAGGCCATTCTCTACTCGAAGATCGTTTGCTTGAGGGGGGCAAATTTTCGGTTATCAAAAACCCCTTTACCCGGTCAAAATTCAGTTAGCATTCCCATCCTCATTCGAGCCATTACAGAAATGCACCCACTGGGTGGAGGAGAATATGTCCAAGAACAATCGCAACAAGGCCCATGTCGTGAAAAAAGTTGAGGCCACCAACGAGACCTTGACCAGCCGGGCCGGCATCAACTTGTTCACGAGTATCTGCATGCAATCCAGATCATCCCCTTGATTGAACTGCTTTTCGGGAGAGTCCGCAAAAAAATCAAAAGGAACGTCCATCGCCGAGTTGTTCACTCAAATTTTGTGCTGGCACTTTGATGGAACCTGCCGTCATTTGTCATCCTTTGACACGCTGGCCAAAGACCCAGGATATGCACAGCCAGCATTGAAACTGACCGTGAGCATATGGTTTCCTCGTATGCCGTCAAAATGTTTTTTAACTCGATCCCGTTACGTTTTTCGTCCATGTTTCGGATGCTGCTGATGCGCCTTTTTGTTTGGAGGCTGAACATCAGCAAGCCGAAACTGATCGTCATCAATATCGATGCCATGGTCATGGACAATGATGACGCTTCCAAACGCGTAGGCGTCGAGCCGACTTACAAAAAAGTATGTGGTTTCGCCCCATTGCAGATGACTTGGGGCAGGTTCATCATCGACGCTATATTTCGCAGTGGGAAGAAACACTCCAACCACGGAAACGATACCGCCAAGATGATCCACCGAGCTGTCAAGCTGATCCGGAACAAATATCGTAAGGATGTGCCGATCATTGTTCGGATGGACTCCGGATATTGCGACCAGAAACTGTTCGCCGAAATGGAACGTCTCCAAATCGGGTATATCTGCGGCGGCCGTTTTCTGCCCGATGTGAAAAGCTACATCAGTTCATTGCCCCAGAAAGCCTTTGATCACCATTACGGCAAGAACGATGAAGACATCTGGGAATACTGCGAATTCGGCGACCGTCGTTCGACGTGGAAGCGTTTCCGCCGGGCCATCTTCTGGCGTCCACTGCTGGAAGAGAAACGCTTTTTTCTTCCAGGGGCACGGCCAGGAACCATGATCTACAACAATCTGGGCATGGGCCAAGCCATTGATGAACAACTCAAAAAGTCCGGTTACGAATACCTGACCAAATCAGAAGAGATCATCAGCTCCTATCACCAGCGTGGAACGGACGAACTGGTCCATCGTTGCCTGAAGGATTTCGGTATTGAACAGCTCCCCTTCAAGAATTTCGCTCCCAATGCAGCCATGTATTACACGATGCTTCTGGGGTTCTTTCTTTTCGAAACGTTCAAAGAGGACGTCAGTAATCCGGTGGTGCCCATATCCGCTACTCCGACCACCCTGCGCCGCAAGCTGGTGGATATCGCCGGGAAGATTGTCAGGACCGCAAAACAGGTCAAGCTTAAGGTGAACGTTGCCGTCATGGAGGCTTTGAATTTCAAAGAACTCTGGGAGCGTTGCGCGAAGGCCCCGCGTTTACTCTGGACATAATCCAGAGATTGGTGCTTGTTAGTAATAAGACAGGAGTATTGCGTCCAAAAAACGTTAAAATGCCAATAAATTGGTTAACTTTGCCAAAATCTTAAAAAATTAAGTCTACCTGCTCAGTGAAGCGGGAATTGTTCTGGCATAAAGTCAAAACCTAACCTCAAATTGGCCTGAATGGTCTACTTGAATTCTCAATCGATCAATTCAGGTTGGAGTTTCATCAGCGGTATTTTTATCCTGCTCATCTGATTTGTTAGGGACCTAGGGATATACATCAGGAACAACTCCCTTCTTCTCATCTTTTCGAGAAACAGCCTTTCCCCCTGGCGGTTGCACCTTCAATGCGTTCTGAAGTCGAAACTTGCGAATCTCATCTTCCGTCAGCAGTTTCTCCTCAAACGCCTTTTGTACAACATACAGAATATCGTTCTTGCGTGTGGACATTCCGCCGTCGCGCAAGATCCTGGCAATCTCAGCAGGACGAATCCCTTTCCTGATGCAGTCCAGAATTGTTTGCGTCAATTTCATGAGCACCGCGTGCTTATCCAACATCCTCTGTGGCTCCGCTGATTTCAAAATTGATTCAAATTTCTCCACATCTGTCATCTCAAAAAGCCGTTTTGACTTTGGCTTTACCGGCATATTTAGCTCCACCATTCATAAAAAATGGTATCGTTATTTTTGTAAAAATTAAACCACAATAAATCAATTTTGAATAAACAAAAACACCAAAACGTGTCAATGTCAAGACAATATTTGTACAAAATATTAATCCATTACCAATGCACATTATAGCGTCAACATCATTTTTTGCAGATAAAAAAACGGACATAAAACCATAAACTGTACAAGCGAGTCGTATAATTTTATCGGCACTTAACCCCATTTTTCGATGCAAAAAATTATAGCCATTCTATAGCTTTTGGGGCGCTAAAACAAGCATTTTTGATGCAAAACGTTTTGTTTTGCAAAATAATAAGTCGAAATTTCGTGAACAAATCATGAAAAAATAGCGAAAGAGAGGATACGGAGTGCGGATGCCTGGTTGTTGGGGGAGCTAAATTCTTTTGGTGGAGCGAAAGGCGAGTTGGATGAGATGGAAGGGGGATATAAGAAGAACCCTTATGATTCGTGGCAATTTCGAGGGTTGGGTATTCCAAAGAGGGTTTTGGAGAGACAGAAGGGGGTTTGGATGGGCGAGGAGTGCGCTTGAGAGAGTCCAGAGAGAGGTTTATGGGGTGGGGAGATATGGGGATGGGTGTTTTTGCGTTGGTGGTGCGGTTAAGGAGGTTGTGAGGTCGTTTATAGCGAGGATAGAGATGTTGGCAATTAAATTCTATTTTTTAAAGAGAGGAAAACCCTGATAATTTCAATAACGGATGGCAAGATTGCATGTTGACAATAAAAAGCTGACTAAGTGGGTTGACAATATTGACATCAAAAGGTAGGATAAGTTTGAAAATTGTTTAAAAATACCGATGGATTCTATGGAGGAAAAGTGGGCGAAAAGAAGACAAAAAAAATCATATCTTTTGAAATAGACTCGAAGCTGGCCTTGCAATTAGAAAGCATGGCTTATTGTACTTGCGTTAGCCGTAGTGAATTTATAAGAAATCTCATCCTTAAAAGATGGGATATGTTGTCAGCAAAAATTGATACAAGAATGGCAATTTTTACTTTAATGTATGAAGCTGATGCTAAGTAAAATATGCAATTGAAGATAAAAATATAAGCGAGAGAATATAGAAAATATTAAAGATTAGAGCAAAATTTTAGAAGGGATTGAAAAAAAGTAAGGAACAAATTGGGAGGTAAATAATGTTAGTAATCCAAAATATATTTCCGAATACTCCTGCAAAAAGTTCAAATATTCAAATTAATTTTCTGGTGAATAATGACGTTCCGACAGAACCAAAACGGTTTGAAATGAAACCAAAACGGTTCCATAGTAAACCAAAGCGGTTTCGAATAAAACCAAAATGGTTTTGAACGGAACCAAAACGGTTTGAAATGAAACCAAAATGGTTTTGAACAGAACCAAAACGGTTTGAAATAGAACCAAAATGGTTTCAAAATAAGCCAAAGCGGTTTGAAATGGAACCAAAATGGTTTCAAAATAAACCAAAGCGGTTTGAAATGAAACCAAAACGGTTTAAAATGGAGCCAAAATGGTTCTAAAATAAACCAAAGCGGTTTCGAATAGAACCAAAACTTCAACGCTCAGAGATTTGACCCACCTACCTTCAACTACCTTATAATTGACCCACCCTTTCTGCCGCTGTCCGGCATCGCTCTGCCTCTTTTCCCTTGGCCGATCTCGCAGTTCGCATCGTTTCATCCTTCCTGTCAGATTGTAATTTCCTGTCGTCCTGATCATTTATATTTCATAAGCCACCAGCATCGTCCTTTTCAAAGAAGATGGCCATGAGACAGAGGCATTCGTGCAAGGAATGCCTACGACTATTCACGCCCTCGCCCCGGCGTCCTGACCAACGGTATTGTTCCCGGGAGCGATGCCAGAATGCCGCAAACGGTACTGGCAGCGGGAAAGGCTCAAGACTCACGAAAAGTATCGAACAATCAGCAAGCGTCTCAGAACGCGTGGCATTAGAAGAACCCTAACTACTGGGCCAAGTACAGCCAGAAACATCCAGGGTATGCTCAGCCCAACGGGAAAAGCAGCGGGAGCGCGGCATCTGGCGGCGGATTGCAAAGATGGATGTCTTACCCCCCCCAGAAAGATTATTTGAATCAGGCACATACATAATTATTCCTGCCCAGGGGGCGATTGCAAAGATGGACGTGATATTCGCTAAAATCGAATTGGTTTCAGCATGTTGCGGATGATGCGATGATGATTGCAAAGATGGACGTTATAGGCATCGACGCATTTGTTCTGCTATGACCTACACATGTCCACCAAAATCATCGAACGCTTCCAGATCATCCCCCGTTACGCGCATACGCGCATGGCCAGGGCTAGGCGTTGAACGCGATGGTCGCCTCCATGAGCCGGTTTGGGCAGAAATCTCCGGTCCTGGTGACCAAGGAGAAACAGGGTTTCGTGCTCATCGACGGCTATTTGCGCCTGCAAGCCGTCAGAATAATCGGGATGGACGTCGTGCGCGCCGATATCCGGGAGGAAAGCGAAGCCGACATGCTGGCCATGGTCTTGAACAAAAGCCAGGAGCGGCAGTGGGAGTCCGTGGAACAGGGGTTTCTGATCAGAGACCTGACGAACCGCTTCGAGTGGAGCATCCTGGATTCCCAAACATACATAACTATGAATTCTTTAAATCGTTTATTTATAAAGCTTTTTGCAAACGGAGGTAGCCTGAATGCTCGTTATGTGTGAAAACACCTAACGAGCAAGATTCACTGTTAAATCAGATGGTTAATGTTGTCTCGTCATGTGTTTCCGGGAATCCAGGGAGCATGGCTCAGGTGGCCCGGAAATTGGGATGCGATCCCAGTTGGATCAGCAGACGCTTGGCATTGGTCAACGTCCTGCCCGAAGAAGACCTGTACGCCTTGTGTAAGGCCCATGTCTCCACATGGGCGGCTGGTCGGATCCTGGCACCCTTGGCACGCGCCAACAAGGACCATGCCGTCAGGTTGACCGGCGCCTTGGTCGAACAGCCTCTGTCCGCAAGAGATCTGAACGTGATTTGGCAACATTACGCGAAATCCAACGCCAAGGTCAGAGACAATCTTGTGGACAATCCGCACCTGTTCATCAAGGCTCACAAGGCTCAGGCTGACAGTGAACAGGACCAGGCTCTGGCCAAAGGGCCGGAAGGCGAATGGGGCAAGGATCTACGTATCATTTGTAGTATTCTTCGGCGTCTGAAACGCAATGCCGGCGTCGTTCTTTACGGAGGCCAGGAGCAGCGAAAGCCGCATCTGCAGGCATTGGAGCAAGCACGCACATTATTTGATGAACTGCAAGCCGCGGTCATGGAGGTTACAAATGGCCAAGCACGAACAATGCACGGCGGTACTGGAAATGCACAAGGCCGGAATGACGATTCGAGAAATCGGAGTAAGCGTCAAAACAACTACTTCTTACAGCATGCCTCCATTTCTGCCATAGGATTCTTCTCATCAACCTTTGAGGAGGAATCAAAATGGCAATCAGCAATCGTAGGTCAGATCCCGAGAAGGCCAATTTCTGGCGCGAGCATGTAGCCAAGTGGCGGGCAAGCGGTTTTTCTCAGGCGGAGTACTGTCGGCAGAACTGCGTTTCCATCAAATCAATGGGATATTGGAAGCGCCGGTTCGAACGTGACCGACAGCCTTCTTTGCCTCCTGTCATAGTTCCCGTCCCACGGCAGCACCTCGTCCCGCCCAGCCCTCGGCAAGATGAGGGGGCTTTGCGTGTCCACCTTGGTCATCGCTTCACGGTGGAGATCTGCGGAGACTTTAGCGTGCCAGTACTGGAAAAGCTTGTTCGCACCTTGGAGCAGCTCCGATGACGCTTCTGGGATCGGCAACCACGGTCAACCTGGTCCTGGGAGCGACGGACATGCGCAAGTCCATCAACGGCCTCTCGCTAATAGTGGCAGACCACTTGGAGCGAGACGTCTTCTCCGGGCATCTCTTCGTTTTTTGCAATCAGTCCAGAACCATCATCAAAATCTTGTATTGGGACCGCAACGGGTTTTGTCTCTGGCAGAAACGACTGGAGATGCACCGTTTCCACTGGCCCAATTCCGAACAAGACGTCCTGGAGATGGAACCTCGCCAACTTCAATGGCTGCTGGACGGACTCGATCTGAAGCAGATTTCTGGCCATCCAGAGCTGAAATATTCAAATTTAAGCTAATTTCTGAATTATATAATAGTTAGCATAAATTTATTGACATTTATAGAGATTTTATCTATTTATCTAGGCCATGGACGCAGTTTCATTGCCAGATAACCTTGATTCACTCAAGGCCATCATCGCGGACAAGGACTCCTACATCTCCCAACTCGAGGAGCAAGTCCGCCTGCTCAAATCGCTGCATTACCAATTCAAATCCGAAAAAGCCAAACTCCGCAACAGACAGGGCCAGCTCAGCTTGTTCAATGAAGCGGAGCTGGTCGCATTGGAACTCGAAAAGCAGGCCGAGGAAAGCTCAGCTGCTGAAGAATTGGAAACGGTCGATGCGCATACCCGCAGAAAAAGAGGGCGCCGTCCTCTCTCCCCTGACTTGCCTCGGCTCGACCGGGTTCACGACATTGCTGATGATGCGAAAATCTGCCCCTGCGGCTGTGCCCTGAAAAAGATCGGTGAAGAGGTCAGTGAAAAGCTGGACGTCATCCCCCAGAAAATCCAGGTCATCCGTCATATCCGACTCAAATACGCCTGCCCGGCCTGTGAAGGAGTCGAAGACGACGGTCCCACCGTAAAAATAGCTCCCATGCCCCCGCAGATCATCAATCAGGGCATCGTCACCGCAGGGCTGTTGGCCTACATCTGCGTGAACAAATTCGTGGACGGCCTGCCTCTGTATCGCCAGGAACAAATATTCGCCCGGATCGGCGCGGCGATTTCCAGAGCTACCATGTCGGGATGGATGATCCTTGCCGCGAATGCCTGCAAGGTGCTTATGGACATGATGATCGAAGAGCTCCGATATGGCGACATCCTTAACATGGACGAGACCACCGTGCAGGTGTTGCGCGAACCGGAACGGGAAAACACCGCCAAATCCTTCATGTGGGTGGCCAGGGGAGGGCCGCCGGGAAGCCCAATTGTCACCTTTCACTATGACCCAAGTCGAGGCGGAAAAGTCGCCGAGTACATCCTGGGTGACTTCAAAGGCTATCTGCAGACCGACG
Source organism: Desulfonatronum parangueonense (assembly GCF_054656975.1). NCBI lineage: Bacteria > Pseudomonadati > Thermodesulfobacteriota > Desulfovibrionia > Desulfovibrionales > Desulfonatronaceae > Desulfonatronum > Desulfonatronum parangueonense. Next base: position 1,709,659 of record NZ_BAAHXH010000003.1, on the reverse strand, counting down.
GCTACGCCGGCTACAATGCCGTGGGGGCCAGACCCGGCATCATTCATGTTGGCTGCATGTTCCACGTGCGCAGCAAGTTCATGGACGTGATCAAGGCAGGAGCCAAAAACAAAAATGGAACCGCTGTCACGATCATCAACCTGATCGGCAAGATCTATAAGATCGAAAAGCAGGCCCGGATAGACAAGTTGAACCCGGATCAGATCAAGGCCTTGCGTCAGGAGCACACCAAGCCGATCATGGATAAAATCAAGGCCATCCTGGATGAACGGGTCCTGACTACCCCGCCCAAAGGCCTGCTGGGGAAAGCCATTACTTACGCCCTCGGCCAGTGGAGTCGCGTCGTGGTTTTCCTCGAAGACGGACGCCTGCGGCCTGACAACAACCTTGCGGAAAACGCCATCCGGCCCTTTGCCGTAGGCAGAAAAAATTGGCTCTTCGCCGGATCCCCTACAGGTGCACATGCCAGTGCGACCATCTATTCCCTCATCGAAACCGCAAAAGCCAACGGGCTCAATCCCTACCTCTACCTCCTGCACGTCTTCACCTCCCTGCCCCAAGCCAAAACCAACACTGAAATCAGACAGCTACTCCCACAAAATCTTACACCTCAAAAACTTGAAGAATTGACTGCTGGAAATTCTGTCCCTTCATAGTCCGCATGACTTGGCAGGAAAAGATGTAGGCGTTCTGACGCTTACTTTTCTCCAGCCGGGACGTACGACGGGATAGCAAGTCGTTCTACGATGAATTCAATATCTTTAACTGAAAGGTCTATCGCTCGGCTGGTAATCTGCGATAGCCTTTCCGCAACATGAGCTAGATCTACCACGTGGAACCACGGCGAGATCGTCCTTGGAATCTGAGTATCGTTGAACTCGATCGTTTTGTGGAATACCGTAATCCCTGATATGTGTCCGTAGTTCGGGTTTCTCCCCGACGGAAGCGTGTCGAGCGCTTTTAGGAAATCGAGCAATGAGAATTTGTTATCACGGATTTGTAGATACGGATTGCGCTTATTGCCGCCCTTGATCTCAACGTCATTCGCGTACCAGCGTCCGTTCTCCGAGAACAAAACCTTTCCTTCGTAGTCTTTGAGATCAAGAACTGAGATGCTGTCATGCTTCAACACGGCAGCGTCAATTTCTGAACCCTGGCAGTAGAAATTCCCGAGTAACACTACCAATTCTTCGGATTCTTGCCAGACTCGCTTGAGTTCCCCATATAACTCATCGAAAGCACGATTTTCATGCGTAGTCTGGAATGGAAGTGTTCGATAAGCTCTTACTGGCATGATTGGGCCTAAACTGCCACCTGTTGAATGCAGGTGGGTTTAAGTCAGCGGACTGAATGTCCAGATAAAAACGGCAGGCTTCACAACTGGTAATGACTTACTTTTATACGGCTCCACCTTGTATGGCTCTCGGCATGGTAAATTTCGTAAAGTAAACGGTGCTTTGTCGTATCCAATCACATTGAAAACTAATCTAACCAAACCGAAAAAAAGGATGGCTCAGCATAAGTGAATGATCTTAAATAATTGCATCATTCCGTATTGAGGAGAAAGGTTCTTAAGTTCAAGCCATGATTGGTGTCACTTTTTTTCATACTATGACAAGTTTTCCCTTCATCCCTATCTTTGGCAATAAGGTCAAGTACGAGTGGTGGATTAGAACTTAAACCACGGGAAGCCCTCCAACATTTAAGGGCTTCCCCTGGCCAGCTTCTCGCTTACGCCGCCTTCCGGAAATTCTCCAACGCCGCGAAGTAACCAGTCAACTGCTTGAGCATTTTCGCATCCCTCTTGCACCGGCTCAATGTGATGAACTGCTCACTGATCTCGCCGGGCGTCAAATCCTTCGAACCGTGACCGTACTTCTTCACGAGGTACATCTCGTACAGCTCAACCTGATCTCCGAGACCCAAGGTCCGCAGAACACCGTACAGATCTACGACCGTCGTGCCGCTGTCCGTCCTCGGGATAGGCTTTGATGGCGGGGGGATCTGGACCACCGTTGGCTTGGACTGCGCATTGACGGGCTGATCACTCCCGTTTCCGTTGGCAGACTCGCCTGTCAGCCAGGCCATCAGACGCTCGCCGGTGGCCTTGCCAGGGGTAAAGTAGGAACCGTCGAACAGACCCGTTCGGTCCTTCGTCGCCGTGGCGATATGCCCGTCCACCGACAGTTCCAGGACCGTCGTGAATTCGTACTCGAGCCCGTCTCGCTGGACAGGAGCCAGACCGATCTTGACAGGCCGGGTCTTGCCGGTCCGCTCGTCTTTCTGGACATCCCAAGCCGTCTTTGACCTGATCGTCGCGATGATGTGTAGGGGCGCTCCGAGCATGGCGTCCACAAGCTGGTTGTGCTTCGGGCTGGCTTCCCTCCATGCGGCGAAATTGTTCTTCACTGCCTGCGTCGCCCGATCCACGAATTCCAGGATACCGCCTTCGCCGGCCCAGGCGTGTGTCAGGGAGTCGATGATCAGCATCTCGTATCCGGCCTCTGCCGCGCCCTGAATGGCTGGACGTAGCGGCCGGGGTCGTATGGGGGTGTGAGTTCGGCCACTCACCACTTCCACATCAGGTTCGCCGAAGACCACGAACAGGTTGCCCTTGCCGGTATTTTTCAGGTCGTCGGCCATGTGCAGGTCCGCGTTCATTCGGGCCTTGAGAACGGGGATGCGGCCCAGCTTGGTGAAGTCCGCGGAGTGGGCGTCGTAGTTGAAGGCGCAGGCGATCAGGGCGTCGAACCCGGCGTCTCCGGCCTCGCGGGCCGCGGCCACCAGATCGGGTCTGGAGACGGTTCCGAATTCCGGGCCTATGAATACCGCTGCGCGTTGAGTGGTGGTTTGTGGTTGGTGACTTGTGTCTTGTGAATGTGATTTGTGACTTGTGGATTGTGGATTGTTCAAACCACCAGCCACTGAACACAACTGTCCAGTGATTTGTGACTTGTGCCTTGTGTCTTGTTCAAACCACCAGCCACCAGCCACTGATCACTGGCCTCAAAGAGGCCCTCCGCGTGCTGGTAGAACTCGGTCTTGGCCGCTTCGTCGGCAATGCCGTTGAAGTCCGCGAACAGGCTGAATTGGGTCTGTTTTGGAGGGCGTCGTCCTTCGCGTTCCCGGACCAGATCGTCGATAAGCACCTTGGGGTGGACCTTCTCCTGGATGTACAGGGGCGGAGCGTGGACCACCAGGTCGGACCAGTCCTGTTCATCCTTGCCCCGCCAGACCAGCTGTGGGTCCAGGTCACGGTTGCGGCGCTCGTATGCCAGACGGATGGGACTCTGCTCATCCTTGCGCATGATGGACTGGTATTCCGCCGTGGGGATGTTCACCCGATTGGCGTCCGGATGGGTGATGGTCTCAATGGTCTTGTAGGCTGGTTCGGTGTTCTTTTTGGGCATTTATCCTTTCCTCGAAAGATATTCCCTGGCAGTGCAGATGGTAACGCCCAAGACAGTGTGTCCATAATAGGCGCTAAAATGTCTGAAATCACCGGCCAGAAAGAAATCAGCCCGGGCTGTCGCCGCGGCCATGAAAACCGGTTTGTCCTTGGGTGGCAGGGCAATGGGACAGGAGAGTTCCGGATCTGGTTCGGATACAATCCGCAGGTGAACGAGGATGTCTTGCAATACGGCGAGATGTCCGGGATGGGTGAGGTTTCTCCTGGCTTCCTCGATAACGTACCGCGAAGCCAGCAGACGGCACAGGCCAGCCGCGTCACGATCAAGAAGCCGCCACAAAGCCCCTTGCTGCCATAACTGATGGAAAAGAGGATATTGGCATCTAAAAAGACACTTTCCCGGCCTTTCATGCGCTGAGCCGCTGGTGGGGGATCAACTCCGGATCAAGACCCATTTCGCGGATCTGCTTAACTGCCTCGATATAATCTTCGTGGGTAACGGCGTTGTTCAGTAAAAACTCAGCCTTTCGTTCGGGGGTGTACACCTCTACCGGCAAGGTGACCACCGGTTGCAGAAAAACACCTTGCTCGGTGGGTTGCACAAGAATCCGGGTTCCTTCCGAAAAACCATACTGCTGCCGAATGGCCGCCGGGATAATGATCGCCCCGCGTTTGCCAATTTTTATTGTTTCTGGCTGATGAGGCATGACACAACTCCTTGAAAGTAAAAATCGGAATATCTGATATTCAGATTAGGGCGTGCATGACGCGTGGTCAAGCATAACCCTATCAGCAGGTTGGCGCCCATTCTTCGGCCCTTCGGTCACGATTTTCATGGAATCAGTAGATTTTGGGCATGCTGAGGTCGGTGCAAAAAGTCCCTGGGCCGAAGCCAACGCCCCAAGACCTTCCGGCAACCTCCTGTTTTACAAACCACAAGCCACACGTCATTGACTACTGCCGAGTGCAAAAAGCACTTTTTGCACTCGGTTTCTTGCTCATCCTTGCGCATGATGGACTGATATTCCGCCGTGGGGATGTTCACCCGGTTGGCGTCCGGAAGGGTGATGGTCTCAACGGTCTTGTAGGCTGGTTCGGTTTTCTTTTTAGGCATTGGAGATTGTCCAGTTTGGCATACGCGGAATCATGATGCTTCATGAAAATGGATTGACAATTTTTGTGTTTTTGATCCTGAAGTTGTTTTGCATATCTTCAGAGTAAAGAATATCTGCCTTTGCGTAGACTGCACAAGACGCAACGATACTATCCCAAAAAGAAAATGAATGATTCTCTCTCAATATTGAGGCATTTGAAAGGACTTTATTTTCAATGTCAATTACTTCATATTTTTTATAAAAATTGTCAATCAGCCTTCTTATGCTGTCCTCAGAAAAATTAGCCTTCCTTATTAGGTTTATGCAAACTTCATTGATTATTTGACTGCTAATCAAAATAGAGTAGCTGTCATTTGTGATAATTGATTTTGCAATTTCGCTTTTTCTTGGTTCTTGTGCTTTAATAAATGCGTATAACCAAACATTGGAGTCAATGAAACAGGATATTATTGTATTTTTATCTTTCATATATTGCATCCCTTTTGAGCGGAACAAAGCTATTCAGCTTGATTGGATTTTTGATAATTTCATCTATAAAATCCATATCATCATCCATGGTTTGTTCTGTCAGCAATATGACTTTTACATTTGAACTGATTTTATTTTTGTATCTTTCAGGAATATATATACAGCCATCTTTTATTTTTGTCTTAAATTCAATTGCTTGCATATTAATCTCCTTTTCTCAAAGCATAATGGACAAAACCTTACTCGTTCTTATTCCAAACCACCAGCCACGCATCACCGTCTGACACCGCCACAACCATTTCAATGAATCTTCCCGCACTTTGGCGCGAAAATAAACCCGCTCTTGATGAGGCCACTGCAAAAGTTTGTGGACTGAATCCACAACTCTGTGAGCTTCACGCAACATGTTGATTTTACTGACCACTAACCACTGATCACTGACCACTGCTTGGTGCGAAAAGACTTTTTGCACCAGCTCCTTGACCGGCTTTTTCTTTTGCTAGCAGCAGAAAAAACAATACTTGTATGCAATCAACAGGGGATACTCTCATGATATACGGTTTCCGGCGCGATATCGATGCCGTCCGGCCATGTGACGGTTCCATAGGCCACTTTTGCCAGGGAGAAAAAGCCGGGGTTCTCCAGTCGACGATAAACCGGATAGCCAAGGTAGGGTCGCATGTCGAAACGTCTGGTCTCGCCAGTGTTGAATCCAACAACAAGCTCAAACCCATGAGATGCTTGGACAGATGTAATTTCGATCATGTGAATTACCTCTTAACGTAAAGGCTCAATGGGGAATATGGGCTCGCCGTTCACGGCCAGTGTCCAGTTGGCCATAAGTTCTTCTTCATGGATGGTAAATAGTCTTTCTCAACTATCTTTACAAACCACCAGTCGCCCATTACCGCCCACCAACCACAGCCACGATCATCTCGTTAAACCTTTCTCGGACCTTGGCCGCGAAATCCGTTTCGATCTTGTATACCTCGGTGAACTCGGCGCTGGTCCAGCGGCCAAAGCGGCCGTCGTTGTTCACGCCGGGCACCCAGAAGGTGTCCAGGGCCAGCTTCTTGTTCTTGGCGTCTTCCCCGCGTCGGCCCTTGATCTCCACGATCAGGTGCAGCGGGTCTTCCTGCCCATCGTCCACCAGCACGATGAAGTCGGGCCGGTAGCGGTGGGCTGTGGAGCCCTTGCGGTAGGGTACCTCGAAGCCCAGGTTGTGGTTCTTGACGTAGGCCCGGATCTGAGGATGCTCCTCAACGACCCGGCAGAACTCCGCCTCCCAATCGCTGTCCAGGATCATCCAGTTGACGTGACAGCGCCGGGCGTCGGTCTGCCAGCGGTCACGTTTGGAGGTGTTGAAATTGACGTGCATGGTGGAGCCGATGGGCGTGAACGGGTCCAGCGTGACCTTGATTGGGCGGTCGCCGATGTGGGCCAAGGTGATGGCCGCGGTGATCCGCTCGCAGGCCATGTCCGACAGCTCCTGGTACATCAACTGGCCTGGATAGGTACCGCCGGAGCAGTTCAGGCAGGTGTCCAGCCACTGCTTGGCAATGCGCTTGAGTTGCCCGAAGAGGTAGAGTTTGGGCTGCTCGTCCGGATCTCGCCATTTGGTCTCCACCAGACGCTGGGTGAGATGATAAAGCAGTGTGGATCGGCGCATGTCCTGGAGGTGTTCCAGGGTCAAATTCACGCCCTCGCCGATAATGCCCTGGTTCTTGGTAATGGACGGGCCGACCAGTTCCGGGGTCAGCTCCAGGATGGAGTCGTCGGTGAAATGGGCGGTCAGGCGCTCTTCGGGCAGCTCGATGCGGTAGCCCTGGACCCGGGGGAAGCGGATTTCCAGGTGATCGCGGTCCGGTTTGACGGCCTTGACCTGGATGGTTTCCCGGGGCGGCTGGGGCGGGGCGATGACCGGCTTGGCCGTGAAGTCGAAGGGAATGCCCAGAACGTCGGCGTATTCGACATTGAACAGGCCCTGTTCGTTGAGGTCGTAGGACTGACGGCGCAGGGCGCGGCCAATGACCTGTTCGCAGAGCAGTTGGGAGCCAAAGGCCCGCACGCCCAAGACATGGGTTACAGTGTTGGCGTCCCAGCCCTCGGTGAGCATGGACACGGAAACCACGCAGCGGATGCTTTCCCCCAGCCCGACACTTAACCCCTCCCTATCCACTCTCTCCCTAAGGCCCGCCTTCACCGGCGGGCTTTTTTTGCGTCCATGCCGCAGCCTCAAAAAAACGCTTCAACGAGTGGTGGCCAGGAGGCTAAAACAGTGCACAAAAGGGACTTTTCAGCGGGAAGGGATCAGCCGGTTGTCAGTGTACGGCACCGTTGTTCGGCGGCGGCTTCCAGCCGTGCAAGGCGTTTTCTGAAGCTGGTTCTTGCACGGCTTTTCAGGTTGGACAAGTCCTTGCCGGTCTTCCCCGGCCACAGCTCGGCGTCTTCGTCCGTTCGATTGTCGAAGGCGGCCAGTTCGCGGCGGAAGGTCAGCGGGTCCAGGTGGCGACGTTCGTTCCAGGTTTTGACGGTTGGCAGGTCGGTTCCGGCGGCATTGGCAACAATGCGGATGACCCTTTTACAAATATCAGGAAACTTGGTCAGCGTTACCTCTGTCACATGGCTGCCGTTTTGAGTTGTACCGGTCGACTTTCAGCAAGGTTGTGTTCATGTCCGCATATTCCAGTGGATTCCCTGGCAGGTCAGCGAGTAATTCCTGGCTTCCGAAGCCACAGAGAGAGGAGTCGGCCAGTTCCAGAAACATGGCTTTTTCCCCGTCGACCAGACGAAAGTGGATTTTCATTCACCATCCTCGGCGGCTTTGCTCTGGTCAAAGGGGATCACTTTACCTGCTGTCTTCGCTGCCTTTGCGGCAGCTTCCAGTCTTTGAACAGCTTTTTGCGCAGCTCCAGGCACAAGATGGCTGTACCTTTGAGTCATGACCATAGTTTTGTGACCCATAAGTTTGCTCGGCAGACGCCAACCGCCAATTCCGGAGATGCTGAAAGAGCTGCATCTCGCCATGGCATCATGCCAGTTCAACTTTCCAAACGGATTGGCATCCTTGGTCCACATCAGCCCCCTCACCGTATCCGTCACCGTACCGTTCCCATTGTCCACGAACCTTTGGGCCTGGGCTTCTCCGGACATGACCACCCGGTCAGGCAGAGCATGAAGGCCAGGGCTGCTATTGTGGAAAGCTTTCTCCACGTTTTCCGCATGACGTTCTTCCTTTTCGGATGGTTGATGGCAAAAGCCTAATAAACGTGGCAATCAAGGCCACAGCTTAGGGACTTTGTCAGACCCGGTTGCGGGCCGCCGGCCTTCCAGTTCGGGCAGTCGAAATGCCGCGTGTCCTTCATGAGGCAATCGTTTCTGTTCATCACGCACACATCGAGACAGTCCATGTTCCCCGGAGGGCACAGGGCCTCGCACTGGTTCCATTTCGCGTTGCAGGACTCCAGGATGCTCATGAAGTGTGAGTTGCAGCAGTTGGTGCAGTCGATCAGGTCGGGGCAGCCGTGGATGCAGTCGATATAGGTGCCGATTGCGGCGTGAAGGTTGGGGGTTGCCATGAACAACAGAGCCAGGGAAGCGGACAGGATGAGTTTTCGCACTTTCAATCTCCTCTTGTGAGTTGAAGGTCTAATTTCGATGATGTTTCCTTGTGAGCACGATACATGCCATGACAAAAACAACACAATACCAGCATGTTATTAAATCATCTCAACCAATCAAGCCTCTGCTGTTTGCGCCAATTCCGTTGGCACTGCCAACACTTTTGGCAAAAAGTAAGCTGCCCCCATGCCGTTTGCCGGCCGCACCGGGGTGGTGTGACTTTTGGGATGGATGTGAATATCAGTGTACAGATGGTGGGGCAATGCGGTGAGGCTGGCTTGTTCCCGCAACTGCTTCCAGCTATCAGTAGATCAAGGATTTCCACATGACATATCATCCAGCGAAATATCGACCGGCTCATCCAGGACGCCTCACCAAGAGAACAGTCAGTCTGCCTCTCTACCTCTGTCCGGTAGCAGCGGGCTTCCCATCTCCTGCCGACGATTATCTGGATAAGCGGGGAGCATTACGCGTTTCTGTAAATCGGGATGCGCAGCATTACGCATTTTTTGATGAGCTTCACCCATTTAGATCACCCCTTCAGGGCTGGATAAACTAACTCATTGATATACAAGGCGTTGCCCTGGGCTATATTTGCCCCTCCTTCGGAGGGGTGCCCGTAGGGCGGGGTGGTTTAGGTTGAAAAGTAAGGACATGTAGCGTTTTTGCACTTCTCTTCGGCACCACCCCGTCAGGCTTCGCCTGCCACCCCTCCAAAGGAGGGGAATTCTTGACCCCGTGCCCGTAGGGCGGGGTGGTTTTAAATTCCCCTCCTTCGGAGGGGTGCCCGTAGGGCGGGGTGGTTTAGGTTGAAAAGTAAGGACATGTAGCGTTTTTGCACTTCTCTTCGGCACCACCCCGTCAGGCTTCGCCTGCCACCCCTCCAAAGGAGGGGAATTCTTGACCCCGTGCCCGTAGGGCGGGGTGGTTTTAAATTCCCCTCCTTCGGAGGGGTGCCCGTAGGGCGGGGTGGTTTAGGTTGAAAAGTAAGGACATGTAGCGTTTTTGCACTTCTCTTCGGCACCACCCCGTCAGGCTTCGCCTGCCACCCCTCCAAAGGAGGGGAATTCTTGACCCCGTGCCCGAAGGGCGGGGTGGTATTAAATTCTGTTTCGCCCTTTCAGGGCTTGATTTCAGCCCCAAAGGGGCGACATGTTATAGCCCAGGGCAACGCCCTGGGACAACGATGGGAAAGCGAAAGAGCCCTGTAAGGGCGACATACCTCAGCGAACGTAGAATTGTGTCATAAACGCGTAATGCTCCCAGATAAGCGCCTGGACATCAACGAGCACCTGGTCCGGAACCCGGCGGCGACGTTCCTGGTCCGGGCTGCTGTCGACTCGATGAAAGATGCCGGGATTTTGGACGGGGATATGCTGGTGGTGGACAAATCGCTCCAGGCCATCGACGGCAAGATCGTGATCGCTTTGATCCACGGTGAGTTCACGTTGAAGACGCTGAAGCAGCGTGACGGAAGCACGTATCTGGATCCGGCCAATGCCAGCTAACCAGTGATAGAGGTGACTCCCGAGATGGAGTGCGAGGTGTGGGGGGGTGGTGAGCGTGATTAGGGAGTTGGGGTGTGGAGTAGCGGGAATAGGAGTTTCGGGAGGATCAACCCAAACATGCCAAAAATGTAATTGTCCCTCCCGTGTCGTGGATTCTACCTTAGAATACTGTCCAGTTTTTGGTGACTTCATATCGGCCTATGTAATAGGATGCAATCCTGTCGATGACATTCAGTTCAAGGTTGAAAAAGAAGGTAACTACTCAGCACACGTTCTTTCTGCGGTAATCGGTATCGGGGTGGGGTCGGAATCGGTTCAAAAACACGGAATGCCCCTGTACATGGCTTCCGATACCGACCCCGATACCGAATCCGATTCCGAGCCAAACTCGGCAACGGCATTAGGTTGCTGAGTAGTTATTCAGCACATCCGTGTTTAATCATTCACCTGTACTGGATTCCGGCTTTCGCCGGAATGACATATCGTACCAAATCCTTTCCAAGTTCAGTCATGCCGGCGAAGGCCGGTATCCAGTCCGATTTTGCTCAGATGAGCTGAGTAGTTACCTTCCAATTAGATTTCAAAACACACGTCTTTAAAGTAAATGAAAGGACAGATTAAAACACTTTTGCTCAACCTCGACCGCGGAGCGACCTCCGTCCACTCTGGGCAATCGAAATCCCGCATGTCCTGCATGAGGCACTCGCTTATGGCAAATATGCATTCGTCGAGACAGCCCATGTTTCCTGGAGGGCACAGGCTATCACACTGGTCCCACTTCGCTTTGCAGGTCGCCAGGATGCTGCTGAACGTCTCGTTGCAGCAGTTGGTGCAGACGATCAGATCCGGGCAGCCGTGCATGCAATCGATATAAGTACCGCTGGCGGCGTGAAGGTTCAGCGTTGCCATGAGCAGCAGGGCCAGTGACAGAGTGGCGGACAGGATGATTTTTCGCATTTTCAATCTCCTCTTGTGGGTTGAAGGTTTGATGTTGTGGGTGTTAACCTGCTACGAAGCACGATACGTGCCATGACACAAATACAATAATCCAGCGTGTCGCAAGTAATTGCCAAACAGTAAAACCTCCACTGTTTGCGCCCATTTTGTTGGCACTGCCAACACTTCTGGCAATCATCAAACGCCCCATGCCGTCTGCTGACGCGCTGGTGGTATTACTTGTCGGCTGGATGTGGATATCAGGATGCAGATACTGAGACAATGGGGGCGCATGGTGACGCTGGCTTGTTCCCGCAGTCGTTTCCGGCTATCGGTTTAATCAAGGATTTCCACATTACATATCATCCAGCGAAATACCGACCTGCCCACCCAGGACGCCAAACCAAGAGAACAGTCAGTTTGCCTCTATACCTCAGTCCGGTAGCAGCGGGTTTCCCATCACCTGCCGACGATTATCTGGATAAGCGCCTGGTCATCAACGAGCACCTGGTCCGGAACCCGGCGGCAACGTTCCTGGTCCGGGCGTCCGGCGACTCGATGAAGGATGTCGGGATTTTCGACGGGGATATGCTGGTGCTGGACCGGTCGCTCCAGGTAGCCGACGGCAAGAACGTGATCGCTCAGATCCACGGCGAGTTCACGGTGAAGACGCTGAAAATGCGAGACGGAAGGACGTATCTGGTCCCGGCCAATGCCGTCTACCCGGTGATAGAGGTGACGTCCGAGATGGGGTGCGAGGTCTGGGGTGTGGTGGTGAGTGGTAAGGGAGTTGAGGGTTAAGGTTGCTGGAGGGGGCGTTAAAGGAATGAAGTCGATCTCCTTTTTGGAGCATCTGCTGAAAATTGACGTTCCCAACACGATATTGAAACAAAATAGGAGGTTGTGGTGAGCGTTAGGATCATGCCTTGCTTGGACATGCGTAATGGGCGCGTGGTTAAGGGAGTTCATTTTGTGGACATCAAAGATGCCGGGGACCCGGTTGAGTGTGCACGAGCCTACTGTGCAAATGGGGCGGACGAGCTTGCATTGCTGGATATCACTGCAACGGTAGAGGGCAGGGCCACAATGCTGGATGTAGTGAGGCGTGTGGCTGAAGTCACGTCCGTCCCCTTCACTGTGGGCGGCGGCATCGCTGATGTGTCCTCTGCTGCAGCCGTGCTTGAGGCAGGTGCTGACAAGATTTCCATAAGCAGTGCAGCATTTCGTAAACCTGAATTGATTCCGGAGCTTTCCAAGGCTTTCGGTCCGGAAAAGCTGACAGTTGCTATTGATGTGGATCGCAATCAGGCCATGCCTTCCGGCTATGAGGTGTACGTCGACGGCGGGCGCACGGCCACGAATCAGGACGCTGTGGAGTGGGCAAAACGGGTGGATGGATACGGTGTGCCGGTCATTCTGCCAACCAGTAAGGCTGGAGACGGGGCACAAACAGGTTATGACCTTCCGGTAATCCGTGCTATCAAGGCAGCTGTTTCAGCGGAAGTCGTCGCTTCTGGTGGAGCCGGGAAGCTGGAGCATTTCTTCGACGCCGTCCAGGCAGGAGCATCAATTTTGCTTGCCGCTTCCGTGTTTCATTTTGGAATGATCCGCATCAGCGACCTGAAACACTATCTTCGGGTCCAAGGGGTAAAGATTACCTGATCAATGGAATCGTCCGTCAGGCTGCCGTCTTTCTGGAACTCTTCATCCCTGTGCGACATGATAAACACGGTCCGTCTCGATCGTCTTCGCCCTGTTGGACTGAAACAATTTCTATGCCTCCTGCTCCAACTTCGCCCCAGGGTTTTTCGGTGGTGATGGTCGATTTAAGGGTGGACTTGGGCGGTAGTCATTGCCGCCTTGCGGTAAGGCTTCAGGCCGTGGCTCCTCTTTCGTCAAATCTGCCTGTTCCGCTGCAGGCAGATATACCTTGAAGATCGTCAGTACGATGGGGAGATAGGATTGGGAGCAATGCAGAGAAATGGGGATTTACTGGCACAGTATTAGGTCAACATGCATACGGATTGTTCATATTGAGATAAACTTTCTCCCTTTCCCCCATAGCTGGCTACAAGGTCAAGCATCAGTTTCAACCAAGCCCATAGCCGGAGAAACCCTCAAGCTTTCAGGATTTTCCCGGCCAACTCACTCGCCTATGTTTTTATTGGCACTGCCGACACTTCTGGCAATCATCACAGCGCCTCATGTCGCAGGGCTGTCTGTGCTTCGGCAATCCTGGCCTGGAGTGGCATTGTCGGGAGCAAGGCATTCAGACTGTCCTGTATTCATTTGGGGACTTCGCCGAAGGAACGGGCGCGGAACAAGACCGTGATGAACATTATGGGCCGGGTGAACGGCAAACAAGGCGCATGTGGATATTTGGTTTCCCGAAAAGGATATCGCCAAGAGGGACATGTATGATTCCTTCCGAAATACGTTGATGCATTCCGTCAAGGCATCAGGGATGTCTTGCCAGTGGGCTGCAGTATTTCACCGAAGAACAGATGCCCAATGCAGCAGGGGAGTCACGACTGCCGTCCATCAGCACAACGTCATGATTTGTGGTTAAAGACGATGTTGAGTATGTTGTTTGCACTGTCGAGGATATCACGGAACGCAGGTGTGCTGAAGAGGAACTCAGGAGTAAGACTGTCCCTCTCGAGGCTGTCCTGCACGACGCCCCGGATATCAGTGCGTTAAGCGTCCTGACCTGAGACTTGGTGCGCTACAATAAGGATGTTACGCTCGTCCCGGACAAATCTCAGGAACAGATTGAAGGTTGCAAGTAATGTCGGCTCATTAACCCTCCGCGAATCCACACCCCCTGGAGCCAAGAAGGACATCCCGATCATGACGCATAGCGCAAAAGACAAGATGTTTCCATGACATCAAGTTCTGGCCAACCCAAACGCTGTCGGTTCAATGGCAACACTGTCACGCAGAATGCAGACAGCAAGCTGTCCAGCTTCAGCAGGACATGCTGCCTCCTTGTTTTTCTGCTTACATTCATCCCTTTGCATGCGCGAGGCGCCGATGAATCAGCGGCAAACGGGACAATGAGGCAGTTGGGGACCGAACAAGTGCTGGCCAACATCCTCAAGACCGCCCCGACCGGCATCGGCTGGGTGCAAAACCGCACCATTGTCGAAGTCAACGACTACATTCTGAACCTGACAGGTTACAGCCGGGAGGAACTCATCGGACAGAATGCAAGGATGCTCTACCCGGCAGAAGAGGATTTCGAATTTGTGGGCCGGGAAAAGTATCGCCAAATAGCTGAAACCGGGACAGGGTCAGTGGAAACCCGCTTCCAAACCAGGGACGGAGCCATTCGGCATGTTGTTCTCTCTTCCACGCCGCTCGACCCCGACGACCTCTCCATCGGCGTCACCTTCACGGTGCAGGACGTTACGGAACGAAAACATTCCGAGGAACACTTTGCCAAGGCGTTTGGTGCAAGTCCCGCCCCTTTGGTGATTTCTGAAATCGAAACGGGCCGCTTCATTGATGTCAACGATCGCTGGGTGGAAATGCTCGGCTACACCAGGGAAGAACAGATCGGACGGACTTCCAAGGAGATCGGTATCTGGTCCGATCCTGATGTCCGGGACCGGTTGATTGGCAAGATCAAGGGGCAAGGTTTTTTCAAGGACGAGCCGATTCGCTTTCTGAACAAATCCGGCGAGAACAGGTTTGCCTTGTGGTCTGCCGAAGTCATCACGCTGGAAGGGCGAGACGTGCTGCTGTCCCTTCTGCTCGACGAGACCGATCGCAGGCAGGCTGAAGCAGCTTTGGCATCCCGATCCCAAAAATTCCTGATCGCACTGACAGGTTTCATTGTCGTGCTCCTGATGTTGATCACATGGCTGTTCGCCATCCTGCGACAACGGAACAAAGGGGCAGCGGCCTTGCGGGAGAGCGAGAAAAAATATCGGGAACTTTTTGAAAATGCTCCTGTTGGTGTTTTTCAGGTTACTCCCGAAGGACGTTACCTCTCGCTGAATCCGGAATACGCTCGAACCTTCGGGTATGCCACGCCTGGTGAGATGATCGATCAGAAGAAGACAAGCGCCACGCAGCTCTATGCCCGCCCAGAGGAACGTGAGCACTATAAGGACCATCTGCACCGACACGGGTATGCGAGGAATTATGAGGTTGAGCTGAAACGTGGCAACGGCGAGACCGTTTGGGTGTCCATGAATACCAGTGTTGAAAAAGGACCTGGTGGCGAGATCGTATACAGTGGTTTTCTTGTTGATATCACCGAACGGAAGCAGGCGGAACAGGTGCGGGAAAAGCTTCAAGGCCAGTTGCTCCAAGCCCAGAAAATGGAGTCCATGGGCATCCTGGCCGGGGGCGTGGCCCATGACTTCAACAACCTGCTCCAGGTCATGGGCGGCAACATCGAACTGCTCCTGCATGACAAGCCGTCGGATCATCCTGACGCTTCCCGGCTGCGGAACGTGGCCAAGTCCATTGACCGCGCGGCCCAATTGGTGCGCCAGCTGCTACTCTTTGGCCGCAAGGCCGAGTCGCGCAGGGTGCGGTTTGACCTGAACCATGAAGTGCAAGAAGCGGTTCGCATTCTTGAGCGGACCACCCCGAAGATGATCGCCCTGGAACTGCATCTTGATCCTTCAGCTTGGCCGCTCTTGGCCGACCCGGTGCAGATCGAGCAGATCGTGCTCAACCTGGCGGGCAATGCCGTGGATGCCATGCCGGATGGGGGAAAGCTCGTCATGGAGACAAGCAACGCGCTTCTGGACGAGGCTTTCACAAGGCTCCATCCGGGCGCTTTCGCAGGACGTCATGTGCTCTTGACTGTCACGGACACTGGTTATGGCATGGACAAGGAGGTGATGAAACATGTTTTCGACCCATTTTTCACCACCAAGGATGTGGGCAAGGGAACCGGCCTGGGACTGGCCTCGGTTTACGGGATCGTCAAGGCCCATGGCGGGCATATTCAGTGCTACAGCGAACCGGGCCTGGGTACGACGTTCAAAATATACCTGCCGGCCGCTGAACAGGAAGAAGGCTCCATGAATGAAGATACCCAGGAAACAGCTCTTCAGGGCGGCAACGAGACTGTTCTGGTGGTGGACGACGAACCGGAAATTCGGGAACTGACCAGGGAAGCACTTCAATCTTTCGGATACACGGTTTACAGCGCCTCCAACGGGGAAGAGGCCTTGGCGTTCTACCAGGAAAACAGTCAGAGTATCGACCTGATTTTGCTGGATTTGAACATGCCCGGCATGGGGGGACACCAATGTCTGCGGGAACTGTTGCAGATCAACCCTTCAGCCAAGGTGATCATCGCCAGTGGCTACTCGGCCAACGGTCATGGCAAGGATACCCTGGCTTCCGGGGCCGTGGGCTTCATCGGCAAGCCGTATCAATTGAAGGAATTGGCGGCTGGAGTCAGGCACGCACTGGATAATGGCGAAACGTCAAGCACCTGATGATGGTTCGGCCCCCTGGATGACAGAAGATACAGTATACGCAACCATTCAGCGCGTCCGGATTGTCTCGTTTTTCGTCATCGCAACAGCCTTCGCGGATATGACTGACTCGGTGACGGCATTAAAAAGTCATTCCCGCGAAGGCGGGAATCCAGATCATGCTTGCCACAATTTTCAATAAGTAACCTTTTCCGTAACTGCTCAATAACTCCGGGCCACTGACCCACACCAAAACACCTGGACCCCGGCATGCGCCGGGGTGACGACCGAGAGAACTCGCTATCGAGGCACTCCATTCCGTCATACCGGCGCAGGCCGGTATCCAGCAGAACGGATCCGCGGTGGTTGGTGCC
Organism: Desulfonatronum parangueonense; assembly: GCF_054656975.1. Classification (NCBI taxonomy): domain Bacteria; kingdom Pseudomonadati; phylum Thermodesulfobacteriota; class Desulfovibrionia; order Desulfovibrionales; family Desulfonatronaceae; genus Desulfonatronum; species Desulfonatronum parangueonense. The sequence goes on along the minus strand of NZ_BAAHXH010000003.1, from coordinate 1,692,784 downwards.
CTGCCTTATTGAGCAGTTATCCTTTTCCTGCCTTGAAGCTGAGTAACGAAGGTTTCAAAGTAACTACTCAGCAGAGCCAGAAAAGACCCGGATACCGGCCTTCGCCGGTATGACTAGCGTGGTAAAGGCTTGCCCTGATACGTCATTCCGACGAAAGCCGGAATCCAATGCTGGAGAATGATCATGCACCGTATGTGCTGAGTAGTTACGTTTCAAAAAGCATTTAGACAATCAACAGGTAACCTCTTGATTTTCAGAAAAAAGAACGCAGTTAAAAAGAAGATTTCATCAAAACCAGGGAAACGATCATCTAACTTTATAAGAACCATCGCAAAAATATTTATCTTTGCGATGCTCTCTTTTGTTGTTGCCACCGTGCTCCTGGTAGGAATTCTTCGTTTTGTCTCCCCACCAACAAGTGCGTTCATGGTCAAAAGACAATTGGAGGGCTTATTTCAGAAGGACAAATCGGCAAGAATCCAGTATCAATGGATAGACTGGGAGTTCATATCGCCATACATGGCCCTTGCCGTTGTCGCGGCTGAGGACCAGAAATTTTTAGACCACAGGGGCTTCGATTTTCAATCTATCAGTGAAGCTCTGGAAGAGAGGCGCACCAAGGGGCGGGTGCGTGGCGCCAGCACCATAACACAGCAGACAGCCAAAAACCTCTTTCTCTGGGAAAGCAGAAGTTTTGTGCGCAAAGGCTTTGAAGCCTGGTTTACGGTTTGGATGGAGACGCTCTTGCCCAAGAGACGGATCTTGGAAATATATCTCAACATCGTGGAGTTTGGGGACGGTGTTTACGGAGTACAATCAGCGGCAAGGATATTCTTGAACAAAGAGCCTTCTCAACTGACCAGAAGGGAGGCCGCACTGATGGCCGCCGTCTTGCCAAGTCCTAAACGTTTCAGCGTCGTTGCCCCTTCCGATTACATCCAAAAACGAACCTTGCAGATTGAAAGACAGATGAACAATCTCGGCGCGTCCCACTTGAAAAATTTGGGGCCAGGCAATTTTTGACGCCGAACATTGATGGCACCAGGGTCTCATGCCTGCTGGATCCTGGCATTTCGGGCTTGGCAGGTGAACGCCGCATTACTCTTTCATCAATTCTTCTCGAGTTGCGGAGTCTATCTGGCCTGTTACGGGAATACCCCGGTCTTGCTGGAAGTTCCGCAAGGCTTCCCGGGTCTTTGCGCCCATGATCCCATCAGCTATGCCGACTTCGTGATAACCGAGGTGCAAAAGTATCAACTGAGCCTGCTTGGTGGTCATGCCCGACGAGGATAAAGAAGGGTTGATCGCTCGATGTGCGGGTGAGGGGGGGCTTGAAACCTCCACTGACGGCCTGTCACCGGTAACAGCGTCAGTATCTCCCTTGATGTCGCACCGCTCAAGTTCATGATTGACATCGGTGACTGAAGCCTCTTCCGCTGTGTCGATTGCGATGGTACTTGCACCCGGAGTTCTGGCTTGAAAGGTAGCGCATCCGGAAACAGAGAAGACTGTCAATGGCAATAGCAGCATGATAGAGCACAAAAAACAGGCACGCCTCATGAAATATCCTCCGAAGTCGACCTATGTAAATTAGCAGTTTTTTTCACCAAGAACATTTGATGCCGTTATACCGAGATTGTAGATAATGCAACAGATCTTTTGACCGGGTGACCGAATTGTTACGGCCCTGACGAAATATCCGGCCAAGCCCAGGGACCCGGCCCTGTAACATCAAGCCGTTGCGCAGGAATAACCAGAGAAAGGGTTTATCCGGCCATCCAAAAGTCATGGTATCTATTCAGCAAAATCCGCGAAAAAGATCTGGATACCGGCGTTCGCCGGTATGACTGTATAGATGCAGCTTGCCACGATAAGTCATTCCGGCGAAAGCCGGAATCCAGTGCAGGTGAATGACCACCCTCCGGATGAACTGAATAGTTACAAGCCATGAAGACATCAGCTTCCGCGGACGATCACTTCCGTGATCCATCACGAGAATATACGGTGCATCGATTCCGGCCGGAGAACGCGGACGGGGTGGCGGAGTGTTTTCGTGAAACCTATGGTGACAGCTATCCGTTGACGGACTGTTATGATCCGCGGCGGATCATTGAGTTGAACCGTTCCGGCAATCAAATTGCGGCGGTGGCGGTGGAGGACCGAACCGGGGAAGTGGTTGGTCACTGTTCGGTGCAGCGGCGGTATCCCTGGGCTGCAGGTGAATGCGGACAGATCGTGGTCAAGCGCGGACACCAGGGACGTTCCCTGGCAGTGCGCATGGGCCGCTTTCTGGAGATGGAGGCCCTGGAGGCCGGCCTTGTCTGCCTGGTATCCTATGAAGTCACCAGCCACCATGCCACGCAATTGATTGCGCATCGAGCAAAGTTCAGCCCTTGCGGTCTGATTCTGGGAGCCATGCCCGCGACCTTGAATTTTCAGGCCATGGCCGGATTGGTCTGCCAACGGGAAAGCTGCATGGTCAGCTTGAAGTACCTCGTTCCCCCGAAGCCGGTCGCGATCCGTGTTCCTGACCGGCACAAGGATATGATCGCCAAAATCTATGCCGGACTTGGAAAACCTGTTGTTTTCCAAAGTCCGGCAATGTGTTCCGGTCCGGGTGAGACCATGGCCCGGATCAGCCAAACCTGGGGAACCGCGGACATTTTGGTTCGCCGCATCGGGGACAATACTCCAAGAGAGATCAATGCCCACCTGCGCGACATCCTGGCTCAGGGGATCGCTGAAGTGATTTACCTGGAAATTCCCCTGGACCAGAGCGGAGGGGAAATGGTGTGCCGGGAAGCGGAACTGGCTGGTTTCTTTTTTGCTGGCCTCGGTCCCAGTTCAACTGGTGCAGGTGAGGCGCTGATTCTCCAGTACCTGAACACGCAACTGGATTTGTCCCGCCCAAAAGTGGTTACTCCTTTGGGCAAGGAGATTCTTGTTTATGTTGCCCAGCAGCGTTGGCGGGTACATGAGCAGGGCATTTCCGGTTGATCCTCGGCCCGGATGTCCTGCTCGCGGAGCTTTCGCCTCGTGTTTTGCGCTTGCCGTCACTTCCGGTATTTCCAGAAGTCATACTTCCGGGCCAGCACCTCCTGTTCTTCTTCCGGAAGGCTCTGAAAATGCTTTTTCCAGCCCGGACAAAAATTGATGTGCCAACGCCAGAATCGGCCCAGCCAGGATTCGCGGTTCCGGTCATACTTCGCCCTGAACGAGCATTTTACACATCCTTCACTCATAGTCGTTCCTCTTATGCCTCTGCTGTTGATGATCCCAGTCAACGCCTTGGCCCAATGTCGCACCGGGCGTTTGGAAATTCAAGCTTCCATGTGGGATTCAGCAGTGCCGGAGAAAAGATTTGGGTAGCGATAGCGCCGGCCTTCGCGGGTGACTAGCGAGGACAGGGTTTGCTCCGGTTGGTCATTCCGGTGAAAGCCGGAATCCAATGCTGAAGAATGGTCATGTCTCGTATGTGCAGAAGTAGTTGCGTTTCCCTTGCAACTACGCGGCTCGATAAAGCGGGATAAGGCAGCTTTCAAAGTTTGTGGCAAGCATGATCTGGATTCCCGTCTTCGCTGGGATGACTTTCTTTCATCCGTAGCGAGTCAGTCTTACCCGCGAAGTGAGTATCCAGCCCGCTCATATTCGGGGTGTGCCGAGTAGTTGCTTTCTTGTATGGTTTGCCCTCATGGTTTTCATGGTTGGTCCATCAATGCGTGCGATCTGACATGAATGTGCCAACTGCATGACGTCGCTATCGGATCAATATTGTCCTGGTTCTCTGGGCAGCGGGAAGACCGAGGGTGGTTCCCAGTTCCGTCGCTGTTGCCTTGGCCTTGGCCAGGCCCGGATACAAGCCGGGCAAGACCAGGCGAGAGGAACCCCGCAACTCGATGACATGCGCTAGATGAACAGGACGCAGATCCCCACCGAGAACCGCCGCCACGCCGATTTCGCGAAACGAGCTGAACAAAAATCCTCTGTGTCGTTCCCAGAACAGAATCCGACGGTACTGTTCCACCACGTCGCTTTCGGCATCGATATGAACTTCATGCCGATAGGTGATGCAGGCCCCGCCAAAAAGAAGCAAAAAGCAGCCCAGCACCGCGCTGTACATTCCCGCCGGCCATAACCAGCCCCAAACCAAAAACAAGATCAGGGACAAAAATAGGGCAAACCAGCCCATTGATTTGCTCAACTTCCGGTCCGAGCGAATATCCATGCCGTGATCCACCTTGGCGCCTGAAAGGCTTATGCAGGAATTCAGGTGACTATTCAGCACACATTGTGCGATCTGCCTCCGACAATCGGGGTCGGAATCGGTATCGGGGTCGGAATCGGTTTCAAAATTTTGAGGAGTCTTTTCATAGCTTGCTTTCGATACCGATCCCGATACCGACGCCGACCCCGATATCAATGCGGCAACAGCAGTAGCATACTGAATGGTTACGAATTCAGGTGACTATTCAGCACACATTGTGCGTACCCGAACTGCCTACCCGAACGCCCCAGAGTTGTCGCGGCTTCGAATGAACTTGTCCCGGGCATTGAGCAATCCCTGGAAAATTGGTTCAGCCACATTGCTTGGAAATTCGGGTGGAAGTCGCTGCGTGACGTTTGCTATCACGCCATCCAGTTGTTGGAGTATTTCTTCGAGGATTGCCTCCATCTCATCCATGGGAAAATGGCAGGCTTTTGCTGTGCTGATCCAATGTCTGCGCAGAATTTTGAACCAATGATAAGGCGATTTGCTCCGCGCACAGCCATGGCCATTTCAATTTTGTGAATTTCCAGATTTCGTTTGGCGAGGCAGGGATACGCGTAAAGGATGTCGTAGAGAGGAGTGAGGTGGTAGTTTCCTCACGCCTGGTGAAAGATGCTGAAATTTTTGGCATGTCCATCGATAGCGGCCAACAACCAGAAAAGAAAATGCGTTGTGAGGAATGCTTTTCTGTCCTCGAAACTTCTGGATGATCCGAGCAACAACTTCATGATTTTTTCAATACCCGGCCCGCCGTCGCTTTCGTATTTCAGGGCTGGAGAGACGCCCAGAGCCTGACACATGTCTTCCTGGGGCGACCGGATGATCCAGGTCTGATCCTCTGACATCCTCCTATCGAACCGTTTGATTTGTTCTCAGGCATCACTACAACGACATTTTGATGTACCAATCAACGCCCTTTGATGGTTTAACCACGGGGACCACGGGGGGGCACGGGGGGGCACGGGGGGGCACGGGGGGCACGGGGACATATTCCGTTCGTAACGATTCAGCACATACGGTGCATGACCATTCCCCAGCACTGGATGCCGGCTACTTCCGTTAAACCAAAACTCTTTTTCCCTATGTTCCCCGTGTGCCCCGTGGTTAATCAAACCTTGTCAGACGATGGGAATGGAAGTTTCGCTGTAGTGCCGACTGCCTGAGCTGCCGCATGGCGGCCGACTTCATCCGCATCCGCCGCCGTCGCCGGTGCAGCCCATGGCCTTGCAGCTTTTGCCTTCCCGGCGGTGCTTGAAGGCATTGACGTTCCCGCCCCGGTACACCGCTGCCAGTCCTTCCTGGATGAATCCGCTCATTTCCAGGGGCTTGATGCCTTCCTCGCCGAGAATGGCCATGGGCGTGTCCCCAACTCCGGACACAAGGACGGCCCGGCAGTCCTTGAGAGTTCGCGCGAGGTCGTACCAGCGCTTGGCTCCGCCGCCTTTGGGAGGAGCTTCGCGAACCTCGACCATGGTGAAGGTGCCGTCCTGCTCCGCCCAGATCTGGAAGGAAGACGCCTCCCCCAGGTGCTGATTGATGAGCACCCCCTCCATGGAGGCCACGGCAACATAGGGCCTGTCTCTGGTCTGCATCGGGGGCAGGGTCTTGGAGCAGGCGCTCAGACAGGAGGCGAACTCACCGGACTTGTCCTGGTCCAGAAGCCCCACGGCATCCGCCCGGCAGCGCTTGCAGTGCCGCATCTGCGGCAGGTATTTCTCGGCACTGGAACGAATCCGCTCGATTTCTTCCTTGCCCGGCTCCGGGATGTCTTCGAAAATCGTTTCCGCGGCGGGGAAGAGCGGCATGCAGTTCAGCAGATCCACGCCCAAATCGCGCATCTTGGCCGCAATGGCCTCCACATGATGGTCGTTGATGCCGGGAGTGACGATGGTGTTCACCTTGACGATGATGCCTCGTTCCTTGAGTCCCGCGATGACCGCCTGCTGGCGTTCCCACATTACCTTGGCCGCCTCAAGCCCGCGATAGAGCACCTTGCCGTCCCTGACCCAGGCATAGAAATTTCGGCCGATTTCCGGATCCACCGCATTCACGGTGATGGTCATGTGGGTGACGCCGTATTTTTTCAAATCGTCCAGGTAGGGCAGCACCCCCAGGCCGTTGCTGGACAGGCAGAACAGCATCCGTGGAAAACGCTCCCGGATCAGGCGCAGTGTTTCCAGGGTTTCCTTGGGATTGGCAAAGGGATCGCCCGGCCCTGCAATGCCGACCACGGTGATGCGCGGGTCCTTCTCTAGGATGCGGGTCAGATAGTCCAGAGCCTGATGCGGCTTGAGCACCCCGGAGGTGACGCCGGGGCGGGATTCGTTCACGCAGTCATATTTTCGGTTGCAGTAGTTGCACATGATGTTGCACTTGGGCGCGACAGGCAGATGCACGCGGCCGCATTCGCCCTTGGCCTTGACGTTGAAGCATGGATGCTTTGCGGTATCTGGAGCGCTCATGATTGATATCCTTATCAATTTAAAAGAAATCAGGCGGGTAACTATTCAACAAATTCTAATGCAGACTTTGTTATTCTGATTTCATGTCGTTTTATCACCACGAAGGGCACGAAGAGCATGAAGGAAGAAAGGGGATGAAACCCTGATGACGCACTTCGCACTGACAATTGACAGCACAGATATTCATCCTCCGTATCCTTCGTGTCCTTCGTGCTCTTCGTGGTTGATTATCTTGAACATGGTTTAGCCGAGTAGTACCCAGGAGTCAGAATCTGACGATGACGCAAATCCTTGAATCTGGATAATATCTCATTTCATCTCAGATATATCCCCATGCCACCGGGGAATCGTCCTGTTTTTTCTCGATCATCGCGTTCACGATCATGTCGTAAATGTTGAGTGCGCCCCGGTAGCCCAGGTGCAGGATTCGCTGGGAGCCGAAGCGGTCGTGGATGGGAAAGCCCACGCGGATCAGCGGGATGTTGCGGGCTCTGGCCAGTTCCCGGTAGCCTTTGCTGTTGCCGATCACCAGATCCGGCTCCAGGGACTGGGCCTGCTCCACGATCTGGTAGAAATCGACGCCGTCGCGAACCAGGGGCGGCTCACCGGGAAATTCCTCGGTTACGGCGTGCACCGCGCCCTTGAGCAGGCCGGATTCGCCGCCGGAGGCCGCCAGGACCGGCTTGACGCCGATTTCACTCAGGAAGGAGGTCAGGCCGACAACCAGATCTTCCTCGCCGTAGATTACGGCTTTCTTGCCGGCAATGTACTTGTGGCCGTCCACCATGGCGTCCAGAAGTCGGCCGCGTTCCAGGACATGCCTTTTCGGGGTGGCGCAACCGGTCAGTTTTTCCAGGGTGGTGAACAGGGCGTCGCTTTCCCGCAGGCCGATGGGCAGGCCCAAGGAATGCAGCGCAACGCCGTATTTTTCTTCCAGAAGACGTCCGGCGCTGAGTTCGGGTCTGATGGTTCGGCCGAACTCGATGCTCGCCGCGGCGCCAGGCATGTTGCGAACCCTTTCCACCGGCGTCCCGCCGCCGGGAATGTTCTGGTAGTCTTCCAGGGCAGGGCCATCCAGGGTCTCGGAATAGTCCGGCAAAATGGTCGCGCAAAGCCCTGCATGCACGAAGATGTCCTGCAAGTAGCGGATGTCCTCCGGGGAAATGAAACCGGAAAAAATGTTGATCGAGGGATGCCGTTCCGCTTTCGGATCTGCCAACTGATCGACCATGGCCCGAACCGTGGCATGAAAACCTTCCATATGCGATCCTCCGTAGGAGGGGGTGCTGACGTGAACCAGGGAGGGCATGCTGCCGTTGCACCCGGCCTGATATTCCTTCTTGAATTCGTGGAGTATTGTCGGCACGTCGTCGCCGATGGTCTCGGTCAGGCAGGTGGTGGCAATACCCACGGCCGGGGCCTGATACTTTCGAATGACGTTCAGGATGCCCTGCATCAGATTCGCCTTGCCGCCGTACACGGCGTCCTTCTCGCCCAGACTGGAGGAAGCGATGTCCATGGGCTCGCGGAAGTGGCTGATGATGTAGCGCCGCATATAGGTTGCGCAGCCCTGGGAGCCGTGCAGAAACGGAACGCATCCTTCCAGGCCCTTGAAGGCCACGGCCGCGCCCAGCGGAGTGCAGAGCTTGCAGGCATTGGTGGTGGAAACAAACGATTCGGTGGTTTTCATGATACGCATTCCTCTTTGTTGTCTCCCATGCTGATGGGGGCCTTGCTCCTTCTGGGAGTGAATCTCCAAACCGGACTGGTCACTGTGGCGTGGACTTCTTTGGCAAAGTTGTACATGCCCAGAAAACCTTCCAGTGCTTCCTTGCGCTCGTGGTTGTGATCGCAGAACCCCACTCCCAGCTTGTAGGCGATGGGCCGTTCCTTGACGCCGCCCACGAAGATGTCCACGTCCTTTTCCTTGATGAACGCCGAGAGCTCCAGGGGATTGGTGTCGTCCACGATGATCGTGCCCTCGTCCGTGATTTCGGCCAGTTCCTGGTAGTCCTCCTGGGTCCCGGTCTGGGAGCCGACCATGACCACCTGCATGCCCAGATGGCGGAAGGATTTGATCAGCGAAAAAGCCTTGAACGCTCCGCCGACGTAAATGGCTGCCTTCTTGCCTTCGAGATCCTTGCGGAATTCCTGCAGGCGCGGATACAGCGCACTCAGTTCCTCACGGACCAGTTCTCTTGTCCGGGCCATGATGTGCGGGTCCTTGTCCTCGAAGAACTTGGCCACGTCGTACAGGGCGTCGGACATGTCCTCGATGCCGAAATAGGATACCCGCTGGAACGGCGTGCCGTATTTCTCCTTCATCATCCTGGCTAGATCCATGGTCGCGCCGGAACACTGGACCAGGTTCAGGGCCGCCCCGTGCGCCCGGCGCACATCAGCCACCCGGCCGTCCCCGGTGATGTTGGCCACCACCTCCACGCCCATCCGCTTCAGGTAGTCCTGAATGATCCAGATCTCGCCGGCCAGGTTGAAGTCGCCGAGGATGTTCACGCTCAAGGGGGAGATGGTCGACGTGTCGCCGGTGCCCACCAGCCGGAACATGGCCTCGCAGGCGGCCAGATAGCCTTCGCGCTTGTTGCCCTTGAAGCCCTCGGACTGCACCGGAATGATCGGAATGCCCTTTTCCGCCTCCACCTTCTTGCACACGGCCTTCAAATCGTCGCCGATGATGCCTACGATGCAGGTGGAGTAGACAAACGCCGCATTGGGCTGGTGCAGGTCGATCAGCTCGATCAAGGCCTGATAGAGTTTTTTTTCGCCGCCGAAGATGACGTCCTTTTCCCGGAGGTCCGTGGAAAAGCTGAGCCGGTGCAACTCGGGCCCCGAAGACAGGGCGCCGCGAATGTCCCAGGTATAGACCGCGCAGCCGATGGGCCCGTGCACCAAATGCAGGGCATCGGCTATGGGATAGAGCACGACCCGGGATCCGCAGAAGACGCACGCTCTCTGGCTCACGGCTCCGGCCAGACTGCTCTTGTTGCAGGAAATGGAAAACGGTTCCGCTCCCTTGCGATGGATCTGTTCTTTTCGTTCTTCAAAGATCACGGGTTCCATGGTTTCAACCTTTTTGATTCGGTTCAGGAGACGTCACTTTTTTTTACGCAGGCAAATCAGCTGCGTTGCGTTCCAGCCTCTGAGCCGGTAAAAATTCAAGGCAGGGACGTTCTTTGCGTCCGCCAGGAGCTGCAGGCGCGAAAGGCCCATTTCCGCGGCCGATTCTTCCAGAGCCCGCATCAGCATTCCGCCGATGCCGCGCCCTCGCCGGCGGGCGGCCACCACCACATCCTCCACCAGGCCGACCCGGCCGCCTTCGGCCGTGGAGACGAGGGTCTGGAATGAGCACATGCCGATGGCCTGGTTGTTCTCTACGGCCACGAGGATTCGGCGAGAGGTCGGATCCTGCAGCATCAGGGCGAGCCCCTGATGCTGCAGGGCGGGGTCGGGCTGAAAATCCGCTTCAATGGCGAACAATTCACTGAGCAAAGCAACCATTTCCGGAATATCTCCAGAGGTCGCGGTTCTGATGGTCACTGATGCGGACATGGCTTCTGTTTTTCGGGCTGCTACAGGCTACAGCAAGAATTCTTCCGCCGGCCGGCCTTCTTCCAGGCCGTCCAGAATGGCGTCCACGGCGTCTTCACTGTCGATTTTGCCGAACCACCAACCTTCCGGATAGACCACCATGACCGGGCCGTTTTCGCACTGTTTCAGGCAACCGGTGCTGGTCACCAGCACGTCCAGGTTGCGGTCCAGAATCTCCTCGTCAATATAGGGCAGCAGGCCGATGGTACTTTTGTGGCAGACGCCCTTGGGTTCGCCTTTGGTCCGGAAACTGGCGCAGACGAACAGGTGATGTTTCGGTTTTTCCACGGATTATTCTCCTTTATCACGACAAATGCGGAACCAGGTCGCAGGGGCGAGCGCGAGGATTGCCCCTGCGATGACAAGATTGTTAGAACGCAAGTTCAAATTTTTCCTCGTCTGCATCCCGGTCGATGCGGGTCAGCAGGGCGTCCAGGATTTTTTCCAGCAGCCGCAGGCCGCCCTTGTAGCCAACCGTGGGAAAGTACTGGTGACCCACCCGGTCCAGGATCGGGAATCCGTGGCGGATCAGCGGGATGTCCTCGTCCCGGGCAATGTACTTGCAGTAGGTGTTGCCGATGAGCAGGTCCACGGGATCGTTCTTGATCCACTGGTGCAGCATGAACATGTCGCCGTGGGCCTTGATATTGACCGGAAACGGGCTGTCGGCCGTGATTTCCTTGATCCGGCTCTCGAACTTCTTGCCCGGCGTGCCGGTGACGATGTGCACCGGGCACATGTCGATGGACGTCAGGAATTCGGTCAGGGCGATGATCTGGTCCGGATCCCCGGTCAGGGCCACCTTTTTGTGATAGAAGTACTGGTGCATGTCCGAGATCATATCCACCAGCTGGCCGCGTTCGTGGGTGATCAGGTCCGTGACGTGGCGGCCGGAAATCAGGCGCAGGGCGTCAATGAACCGATCCGTGGCCTTCAGGCCGATGGGCAAATCCAGAATCTTGCAAGGCACCTTGAATTCGGTGTCCAGAAATTTTGCCCCGTCGGCGGAAGCCCACTCACCAAGAGCCAGGGTGCCCACGGAGTCCGCGGTAGATCGCAGTTCCTCGGTGGTCGTGCCGCCCTCCGGAAACATTTTGTATTCTCCGGTCAAAGGGCCGTTGAGCACTCCCGAGGTGTCCGGAACAACGATGGTCTTGACCCCCATGGCGCCGGCCAGGCGTTTGATTTCCTCCATGTCCGAAGGTTCCACGAAGCCGGGAATGATGTTCACCTTGCCGTTCTTCTTGCCGGTCTTGGCGGCAAAACCTTTCAGGATTCCCTTGACCATGTTCGAGAAGCCCGTGACGTGGGACCCCACGTAACTGGGGGTGGAGGCGCTGACGACATGTTTGCCTTCGGGAATCTTTCCGTCCTGGCGGGCTTTTTCCGTAATCTGCGGCACGTCGTCGCCGATGGTCTCGGACAGACAGGTGGTGTGCACGGCTATGACGTCCGGCTCGTACACCGTGAAAATATTGTTGATGGCCTGGACCAGGTTGGCCTGGCCGCCGAATACGGAAGCACCTTCCGTGAACGAGCTTGTGGCCGCGGAAACCGGCTCCTTGTAGTGCCGGGTCAGGGCGCTGCGGTGATAGGCGCAGCAGCCCTGGGAACCGTGACTGTGGGGCAGGCAGCCGTGAACCCCCAAGGCCGCGTACATGGCCCCCACCGGCTGGCAGGTCTTGGCCGGGTTGATGGACAGCGCGGAGCGCTCCTTGATTTCAGTCGGCGTATGTCGAAGCAGCGTCATAGTATTCCTCTCTTTATCCTTTCGCTGTCATGCCACGGATAACAATTGATTGATTCTCCAACTCCCAAATCCAACTACCGATTTCCAACTCCATGTGTTCGACCTCTGGCCACTGGCCCCTGTCACTCCCAGACATACGTCGCGGACAGTTCCGGCTTTTCCTGCCAGGGCGCCTTCAGGTAGGACCAGACCTTGCTGTTCACCATGCGGTCGATGTCCTGGTAGAAGTTCACCGCGCCCTTGAATCCGGCATAGGGCCCGCCGATATCGTAGTTGTGGAGCTGCTTCAGCGGGATGCCCAGCTTCTGGACGGAATACTTTTCCTTGATCCCGGCGCAGAAGATGTCCGGTTTCATGATCTCGATCAGCTTCTCGGCCTCGTACTGGTTCAGGTCGTCGATCACCAGGGACTTGTTTTCCATGTCCGGAATCATCCCGGCATATTCCTTGAATTTGAAACCCGCTTCCTCCAGTCTCTTCAGCTCTTCAGGGGTCTTGCGCGGATTGTAGTTCTCGGTGCACGGCTCGATTTCCAGTTCCTCGATGTTCCGGCTGTCCGCGTCGATCTTGATGTCCGGGATGACGTGCCGGCCTTCGTAGTCGTCGCGGTGGGCGAACTCGTAGCCCGCGGAGATGGTCCGCATTCCGATCTCGTTGAACAGCTCCTGGTAATGATGGGCCCGTGATCCGCCCACGAAGAGCATGGCCGTCTTGCCTTCGGTCCGGGAGCGCACATCCGCCATGACCTGCTTCACCTCGGGCATTTCCTCGGCGATCACGGCTTCCACGCGCTGGGTCAGCTTCGGCGAATCGAAGTACTGGGCGATCTTGCGCAGGGATTTGGCCGTGGCCTCGGCGCCGATGAAGTTCACCTTGATCCAGGGAATCCCGTATTTGGTCTCCATCATTTCGGCCACGTAGTTGATGGAGCGGTGGCACATGACCGTGTTCAGGTCCGCGGTGTGGGACGTGGCGAACTGATCGTAGGTGGAGTTGCCGCTGAAGGTGGAGACAACGGTGATCCCGCACTTGTCGAAAATCCGGTCGATCTCGAAGCCGTCCCCGCCGATGTTGTATTCCCCCAGCAGGTTGATCTTGAACTCGCCGACCTTGATCTCTTCCTTGGTGCCCACCACATGCTTGAAGATCTGGTTGTTGGCGATGTGGTGGCCCGCGGACTGGCTGACGCCCTTGTATCCCTCGCAGCTGAACCCGAAGACGTTGATGCCCAGTTCCTCTTTCATTTCCTTGGCCACGGCATGGACGTCGTCGCCGATCAGACCCACGGGACAGGTGGAGAAGATGGCGATGGCCTTGGGATGGAACAGCTCGTAGGCTTCCTTGATGGCCTGCTTGAGCTTCTTTTCTCCGCCGAAGACGATGTCGTTCTCGTTCATGTCCGTGGAAAAGGCGTAGGGCATGAAGTTTTCATCGGCATCCGTCTCGGCGTGGGTCTGATTGCGCCGGGTCAACCAGGAATAGAATCCGCAGCCGATGGGGCCATGGGTGATGTTCACGATGTCCCGGGTCGGGCCGAGAATGACGCCCTTGCAGCCGGCGTAGGTGCAGCCGCGCATGGTGATGATGCCGGGAATGGTGCGGATGTTGGCGCCCATTTCCGGAGTGGACGCGCCTTCGGCTTCCTTGACCATGATCTGCTTGGCCCGCTTCTTGGCAACCTTGGTCGGGTATTTTTTCAACAGATCCTGCACTAGGTCGGCGGGATCCATCTGAACAACTTTTTTCTTTTTCGTAATGGTGCTCATGCTTCCTCCAGCTTGACCGAACTTAGTCGATGGATTTTGCGCCTCGCTCGCCGGTGCGGACTCGGACGGAGTCGAACACCGGAGCGACGAATATTTTGCCGTCACCGGGTTTGCCGGTCCTGTTCACTTCCATGATCGTATTCACCACGTCTTCCACTTGATTGTCCTCGACAACCACGGTGAAGACCCGCTTGGGATACAATCTGCCTTTCTCGCCCAGCAGCTCGGCGGCTTCCTCGTAGCCTTTTGCCGCGCCCTGGAGCAGGGCCGAGTTGATCAACCCCTTGCCCCGGCCCTGGGCCTCCAGGGCGAAGAATGCCGGGACTCCCGCTTCGGCCAGGGCTTCCTTGGTCTTGTTGACCATGTTCATCCGAATGACCGCGGTTATTTCCTTCATACTCCGACCCCCTTCAGGTCCGCTCCTTCGGTCTCCTTGACTCCGGAGCTGATGGTGTACATTTCCTCCACCGGACTGAGAAAAATCTTGCCGTCCCCGAAGGCGCCCTTTTCACCGGAGCGGGCGGCTTCCATGATCGTCTTGACCACGAAATCCTTGTCGTTCTCGCCCACCACGCTCAACAGCAGCACCTTGGGAATCTCGTCGTAGGTGATCTCGCCGATCTTGATGCCGCGCTGCTTGCCGCGGCCGGCCACGGAGAACTTGGTCACCGCCGGGTACCCGGCATCCATCAACGACTTCAATACGCCATCCGCCTTCTCGGGCCGCACTATGGCTCTGACCATGATCAACATTGTTGCTTCTCCTTTGAATTGCGTGTTGTTCGGCTTGCAGTGCCCAAAATCAACCGTTAGTTGGCGATGCCGTAATCGATGAGCAGCTTTTCCAGTTCATCGATCTCGAGGGGTTTGGGCACGACGAACATGTCGTTGCCGTCGATTTTTTTGGCCAGGGTGCGGTATTCGTCGGCCTGGGCGTGCTCGGGGTCGAAGTCGATGACTGTCTTGCGGTTGATCTCGGCCCGCTGGACCATGTTGTCCCGGGGTACGAAGTGGATCATCTGGGATCCTAGCCGCTTGGCTAGCTGCAAGATCATCTCCCGCTCATTGTCCACATTACGGCTGTTGCAGATCAGTCCACCCAACCGCACGCCGCCTGCCTCGGCAAACTTGACGATGCCCTTGCAGATGTTGTTGGCCGCGTACATGGCCATCATTTCACCGGAAACCACGATGTAGATTTCCTGGGCCTTGCCTTCACGGATGGGCATGGCGAATCCGCCGCAGACCACGTCGCCCAGAACGTCGTAGAAAACGTAGTCCAGGTTCTTGTCTTCCTTGTAGGCGCCAAGCTGCTCCAGGAGGTTGATGCTGGTGATGATTCCCCGTCCGGCACATCCCACGCCGGGCTCCGGACCGCCGGATTCCGTGCAGACCGTCCCGGCATAGCCGCCCAGAAGCACGTCATCGAGTTCCACGTCCTCGCCTTCCTCCCGCAGAGTGTCCAACACCGTGCGCTGATGCAGTCCGTGCAGCAGCAGACGGGTTGAGTCGGCTTTGGGATCGCAGCCGACGATCATCACCTTGCGACCCATCTCTCCCAATGCCGCCACGGTATTCTGCGTAGTGGTGGATTTTCCGATCCCGCCCTTTCCATAAATGGCAACCTTGCGCATGCGTTCCTCCCGATTGAAGTGTTGAGATGGAAGGCATAGGGCAAGGAGCGTGCCAGGGGTGGATTTGTGCTCAAAAAATTGAAATTTAACTTCATTATTTCAATAGATTGATTTCATGCTGAAGGGGTTTCCCATCTTCAAGAAAACTCGACAAGAACGAATGACATATTTGTATGCTGGTACAAAAAGGAATGTATGAATGTCGGAAGCGAGGAGATGCGAAACGCGCCGAGGGGAGATGAACAGCAGGTCAATCTTTGGGGAGATGCAGCATCATGTGGCTCATGAATGCCCTGGGCGATCCATGATTTGCGGGTGTACAGAGGTCCGGGGTGGAAGCGTGTACCGGCTAGAGAATCTCTGTTGGCACCGAAGATGCTCTCAACTCCTCAAAGACTGTGATATAAGTAAAGGGTAACTACCCAGCTCATCCGAGAAAAAACGGACTGGATACCGGCCTTCGCCGGTATGACTGAACCTGGAAAGACATTGGTACAATACGTCATCCCGGCGTAGGCCGGAATCCAGCGCTGGCAAGTGAGCACGGGGTATGTGCTGAATATTGCCATAAAGGAAGGAACAATGCTCATCGACAGCACCTTGCGCGAGGGAGCGCAGATGTTTGGAGTGTACTTCACGGACGAACTGCGGCGGCGCATCCTGACAGAACTTGTGCGGGCGCGGATCGAGGAAGTCGAAATCGGTTGGGTCGGCCAGGAAGGGCTGCCGGAGTTGCTGCGGCATGGCCGCTTGGTGGACCCTGAGGGGCGAACGTCCTTGACGGTCTGGTCGCCGCTGCGTTCCCGGGACCTGCGGGCATTGGCCGAGCAGGGCGTGCGGAGAGTCCATTTCGGGGTTCCAGTATCGGATGCACATATCGAAAAGCGGCTGCACCTGGACCGGGCCGGGCTTCTTGAACGTCTGCGGCGAGTCCTTGAGGACGCGGCCTCCTTGCAATTCGACTTCCTGAGCATCGGCCTGGAAGACATCTCCCGCGCGGACCGGGAGTTTGCCCTGGAAGCGGCGAAATTGGTGCGGGAGTGCGGCGGACATCGAGTTCGGCTTTCCGATACCGTCGGTGTGCTCACGCCCCTCGAAACAGCGGAACTCGTGCGGTTGTTCGTCGAACAGGCCGGGCTGATGGTGGGCTTTCATGGTCACAACGATTTCGGAATGGCCACGGCCAATGCGATCACCGCATTGGCCGCCGGGGCGCATTGCGTGGATGTTTCGGCTCTGGGCATCGGGGAGCGGGCTGGAATCGCGGCCCTGGAGGAAGTCAGCGCTCACCTGAATGTCCGGAAAATGGTCGGATATGATCAAGCGGGAATTCTCAACCTTGCCCGGATGGTCGGCGAAGCGGCCTGCATTCCCGTTGCCCGCAACAAGGTCCTCCTGGGACAGGATCTTTTCGCCTGTGAATCCGGCCTGCATCTGCACGGTCTGGCCGCGGACCCCGCACTGTTCGAGCCATTTGCCCCGGAGGGCATCGGTGCTCATCGAAAAACAGCCGTGGGAATGAAATCCGGAACCGCGGCTGTGGCCGAGGCTATCCGTGGGCTCGGCATCATCCTGCCTCGCCGGGATATCGAGGATCTTGGCAAGCATGTCCGGGAGCTTTCCGGTCAGCTCGCCAGGCCGCTGCGGGACGACGAACTGCTGTTGCTGGCATCTTCAAGGCATGAACATCAAGATGATCAGTTCACAATCACCATCAACTAAAGCAGCATGGCCCGCAAACTGAACAGAAGAAATCTGAACCGCCCGCTTCGGTCGAGGCGCAAAGGTCGTCAAGAGGACATCACCCAGACAATACGAATTTCTACGTATCGAAGAACGTTTCGGGGGGGCATGGGCGTTTTTTGCCGGGAACGCGCGGCTCTGCACTCGCAGTTCTTGAGGAGCGGGTACGGAGCCCCGCGTTCCCGGGACTTCTGAACCACCCGCTTCGCTCGAGCGCAAAGGTCGTCAAGAAGACATCACCCAGACAATACGAATTTCTACGTATCGAAGAACGTTTCGGGGGGGCATGGGCGGTTTTTGCCGGGAACGCGAGGCTCTGCACTCGCAGTTCTTGAGGAGCGGGTACGGAGCCCCGCGTTCCCGGGGCTTCTGAACCACCCGCTTCGCTCGAGGCGCAAAGGTCGTCAAGAAGACATTACTCAGACAATACGAATTTCTACGTATCGAAGAACGTTTCGTGGGGCATGGGCGGTTTTTGCCAGGAACGCGCGGCTCTGCACTCGCAGTTCTTGAGGAGCGGGTACGGAGCCCCGCGTTCCCGGGACTTTGCCCGGAGCCCCGCGTTCCCGGGGCTTTGCCCGGATGATCGAAAAGAAATTTCGCTGTAGATTTAAGACTGATGTTTGACAAATTAGTAAATATTATTTTTTGTTTTGCTCATTTTGTCGGAAATATCTCAGGATATGATGACCAAGATAATAATTAACTATTAAAAATAAGGTAGTTAATAGGTATACATAATGGAATGGTTCTTGCGTTAAGCACGACATGACCCCAGACACCAGAGATCTCAAACTGCATGTCCTTTCCAGCATCTGTGAGATAATCGCGCACCTGCCGGATCTGGAAAACATCTTGTTGGAAGTCTTGCGCATCATGTCGGACAACCTGAGCATGAAACGGGCAACCGTCACCCTCCTGGACCGCAAGACCGGAATGCTCTTCATTACCGCGTCCCATGGGCTGACCCCGGAAGAAATGCGGCGCGGGGTCTATCGCCTGGACGAGGGCGTCACCGGGCGGATCTTTCAGACGGGCAAGCCCTATGCCGTCCCGGACATTCGCAATGAACCCCTGTTCCTGAACAAGACCCAGTCCCGAACCCTGGAAAAACAGCACCTGACTTTCATCGGTGTGCCCATCACCCTTCAGGGCATTCCCATCGGCGTCCTGAACGTGGACCGGCTTTTCGGGGACCATGTTTCCACTCAGGAGGACATCGAGTTCCTGCAGGTGGTGGCCGTGCTGATCGCCCAGTTTGTCAGCCTGAACGAACAGTTTCAGAATCTGCGGGCGGAGAATGCTTCGCTGCGGTACAAGGTTTCCAAGGGAACGGACGGCCCGTACATTGTCGGGCGCAGTTCGGCGATGCAGGAAGTTCAGCGGCAAATCGAACGTGTAGCGCCGACCAGGGCCACTGTCCTGTTGCAGGGTGAATCCGGAACCGGAAAGACGTTGATCGGCAGGATCATTCACGATCTTTCGGAGCGCAAGAAGTTCCCCTTCATCAAGGTCAACTGCGCCTCGATTCCGGAAAACCTGTTGGAATCGGAACTCTTCGGGTATGAAAAAGGAGCCTTCACCGGCGCCATGGGCGCCAAGCCCGGCAAATTCGAAGAGGCTGACAACGGGAGCATCTTTCTGGATGAAATCGGCGAGCTGCCCCTGGGGCTGCAGGCCAAGCTTTTGCGTTTCATCCAGGAGAAGGAATTCGAGCGGCTGGGCAGCAACAAGACTCGCCGGGTGGATGTGCGCATTCTGGCCGCTACGAACAAGGATCTGGAAGCCTTGTCCAACCAGGGGGCCTTTCGGCCGGATCTGTTCTACCGGTTGAACGTCTTTCCGATCCATACGCCTGCCCTGCGGGAGCGCAAGGAGGATATCGAAGGTCTGCTGATCCACTTTCTGCGCAAGGTCAGCCGGGAGTACAACCGGGAAATCCACTTTTCCATCGAGGCCCTTGAACTGCTCAAGGCCCATGACTGGCCCGGAAATGTTCGGGAGATGGAGAACCTGATCGAACGTCTGGTGATCCTCAGCGAGCAGGACCGCATCCAGCCGGAGCTGATCGAGCCCTTTCTCGGTTCCCGGTCACCGATGCGGACGGACAGCCATTCAGCTCCCGAGCCTGCCAAGGGCGAGGATAAGCCTGCCCTGCTTCGAGAAATGGAAAAGCGCGAAATCATTGCCGCACTGGGTCGCAATGGCTGGGTCCAGGCCAGAGCGGCCAAGGAGCTTGGTCTGAGCCAGCGCCAGATGGGCTACAAGATCAGCAAGTTCGATCTGGATGCCATGGTTTCGGTCCAGAGAGTCAGGTCCAGAAAGAAAAAATATGAGTAACTACTCGGCCCATTCGAGTAAAACGGGCTGGGTGCCCGCCTTCACGGGTGAGCTTGTTCTGGAGATGTCATAAAACAAGTCATTCCCGTGAAGGCGGGATCCAGGCCATGCTTGCCGCAAGTCATCCTCCGTTTAGTAAGTTATTCCTGATAGTAAGTTATTCCTGATAGTCTGCAAAAAAAATACAAGAAGTTTTGAACCGCCCGCTACGCTCAAGGAGCAGGGAACGCCAAGAAGATTTTTTGTCTTCCGCTGGAAAGATGCGGCAGGCAAAAGGTTTCACGCCTGACGGCGAAGTGACATCACCCCGACAGGGGGTGAGGCATCCTTTTGGAAAGCAGCTCTTACTCCGAAGCAAACATTGACAGCATCGAATGCAGCCGGTCAATATTGATCCAGGCGCTCAGACCATGTGTTTCGGCTCGGCTGGGCATGGAAAATTTGTTCAGCATGGTTTGATCGGTGTTTTGCCATGATTGCACCGCATGATCGCTGCAATCTGATTTGAAATTTTCGTAACTAATCAGCACATACTCTAATGCTGACTTGCCAGCGCTGGATTCCGACTTTCGCCGGAATGCCATATCGTGCCACGTCCTTCCCAGTTCAGTCATGCCGGCGAAGGCCGGCTCTATTGCTATCCAGCCCGTTTTTCTCGGATGAGCTGAGTAGTTACACATTTTCATTCTTTGGGCAGAACGCCATTTGCAATCGTCGATCATCATCGTTTCAGGAGGGGAGTGTGAAGCAGGAAGATACCATTGTCATTGCCAATTCGGGTGAGAGGTACACCGAGGTTGAGTTCATCAAGATTTTCTTTACGGACCTGAACGGTCGGCTCAGGACACTGATTATCAACCCGGAATTCATGGAGCGGATTATCGAGAAAGGGGTGGGTTTCGACGGCAGTTCCATCGCCGGCATTACCACTGTGGACGACAGCGACCGGCTGCTCCTCCCGGTTCCGGAAAGTTACCGCGTTCTCGAATTTGCCAATGATCGAATCGGCTTTTGCATCGCCAGGATCATGAATCTCCTGGGAGGTCGTGCGCAGTCCGATCCCCGGGCTGTTCTGGAACGAACCCTGGAAAAGGCCAAGAATGAATTCGGCGTGCGGTTTCAGGTTGCTCCGGAGCATGAGTTTTTTCTCCTGCAAAGCGACGACTTCACCAAGAACATCCATTCGGACAAGGCGGGCTATTTTCACTCCGATCCGCACGACAAGGGCGGCGAAGTGCGCAACGAGATCATCAGGACCCTGAAACGTTGCGGTATCCGGCATGAAAAGACCCATCACGAGGTCACGGCTTCCCAGCACGAAATCAACCTGGAACATGCCGACGCCCTGGCAGCGGCCGACCGGACCATCCTGTTCAACTACGTCGCCGAGCGGGTCGCCGCGGAGCACGGCATGTACATGACCCTGATGCCCAAGCCTTTCGACGGTCAGAACCGCAGCGCCTTTCACATGCATATTTCCATGTGGGACACGGAGGGGGCGAACCTGTTTTACGACGCCGACGGCGAGTACATGCTCAGTCGCCAGGCGCGGCAATTTGTCGCGGGGATCCTGAAGTACGCCCGGCAGACCTCGATCATCATGGCGTCGACCTACAACTCATACAAGGCGTATGTCGCGGAGCGGGAAGCTCCCATGGTCGTGGGCTGGGGAATCAAGAACCGGAGTTCCATGGTCCGATTGCCGTACTGTACGGACGCGCAAAGCATGCGCTTGGAACTGCGCAGTCCGGATCCCTCAGGCAACGTCTACCTGCAGATGGCCGCCTTGATCGAAATGGGCATCCAGGGAATTCGGGAAGGGATCGAGTGCGGAGCGCCGGATATTGGTTGCGTGTATCGCAATTACAAGGAATGTCGAGTCTGGGATGAACGATACCTGCCCAGAAGCATGTACGAGGCTCTGGTTGAGGCGGAGCGGAGTGATTTCTTACGCAACCTGCTGGGGGAGAGCATCTACAAGCACTACATGTGTCTGAAAACCACGAGCTGGGAGGAGCACCGCACCCATGTCACGCCGCGGGAACTGGGAAATTACCTGATGATTTGATCCAGTCTGTCAGGTCAGCTTTCGAAAAACCTGTGGCAAGCATGGCCTGGATTCCCGCCTTCGCGGGAAAGACTTTGTTGATGCCGCCGCCAGACCAGTCATACCCGCGAAGGTGGTATCCAGTGCTCTTTTTCTCGGATGAGCTGAATAGTTATGTTTTCGGTAACAACTCAGCGGTAGTAATACTGTTGACGGTTTTGGCTCGGAATCGGGGTCGGTATCGGTATCGGGATCGGTATCGAAGCGAATCCATGTGGAAGGCATTCAATTGTGTAACTACTCAGCAGAGCCAGAAAAAGACCTGGATAGCGATAGCGCCGGCCTTCGCCGGTATGACAAGAGTGGTAAAGCTTGCCAGATAAGTCATTCCGGCGAAAGCCGGAATCCAGTGCTGGAGAATGATCATGCTCCTTATGTGCTGAATAGTTACTCAATTGTTTTCGAAACCGATTCCGATTCCGACCCCGACCGATACTGATAATCGAAGGGAGATCGCAAAACAGAACGTGTACTGAGTAGTTACGACTTTTTTCAATGCCATCCCAGACCAGTCATACCCGCGAAGGCGGGTATCCAGGCCTTTATTTATCGGATGAACTGCTGATTAACAAAAAAACAGGGGCGCCCTCGAGGGGCGCCCCTGCTCTGTTCGAAGCCATGAATGGCCTACCTATTGGCCTATCTAATGGCCAAATTTTGGGCGGCTTGCTGCTTCCGGAGCGGACTACTCGGGAATGGTCGGCCAGGTGGTTGTCTTGCCCTGGTAATTGCGCAGGGTGTATTCGGTTTCGTTCTTGTCCTGGATGTAGTAGTCGGGCATGAGGGGGATTTTGCCGATTCGGGTGGCGATCACGTACATGGGTTGGGCCAGGCCGGTGGTGTGTCCGCGAAGGGCGTCCCGAATCAGTTCCGCGCCTTTTTCTACGGGCGTCCGGAAATGGTCGATTCCCGGCGTGGGTTCGCAATAAAACACATAGTAGGGCCTGATCCGGATGGTCAGCAGCTTTTGATGCAGTTCGCGGAAGGTATCGACATCATCGTTGATGCCCTTGAGCAGCACTGCCTGATTGCCGACATTCACGCCGCAGGTCAGGAGGTCGTAAATCCCCTGTGCGGTCAGGTCCGTAATTTCACGAGGATGATTGCACTGGGTGTTGATCCAGATGGGAACCTGATGACGTCCGGAGAGCACCTTCTTCAACCCATCGGTAATGCGTTGGGGCAGGACAATGGGAGTGCGGGTGCCAAAGCGGATCATTTGCAGGTGCGGCATCTCCCTCAGCTTGCGAATCAGATAGTCCAGCTTGTCGTCGGAGAGCAGAAAGGGGTCACCACCAGTGATCAAAACGTCCCGGACCTCGGGATGTTCCCGGATCCAGTCCAGCCCTTCCTCGACGTCGAAACGCAGTTTCAATTCCCGATCCACCACCAGTTCCTTGCGGAAGCAGTGCCGGCAGTAGTTGGCGCAGACGTCCGTGACCGTAAAGGCCACCCGGTCCGTGTATTGCCTGGCAATGGAATCCGGCCGGACTTCATCCGTATCCCTGTTTTCCTTCCAGATCAGATAGTTGGGAATGCCGTACTTGTTTTGCTGCTCCTGGGTGTTTGGAACGACTTGTCGACGAACCGGGCAATTGGGGTTGTCCCGGTCCATGAGGTCGGCAAAATACGGGGTCGTGCCCCAGCGGGTCGGCATGTCCGTGATGGCCCGCTCCTCCTGCTCCGTCACGTTGATATGCAGTTTAAGTCTTTCAAGGGTGTTGACAAAGTTTTGAAGTTGTTCCTGCCAGTGCTCCATTCCATCTCCGCTTTGATCTGAGTTCTTGCCCTCATGGGTCATTCATTGCGGCTGTTGCCGTTGTCCACGCGACTCCTCAAATACTTTGCCGCAAATCAAGCCGCTCATCAACCTCAATAATTGTAAATGCTCAAAGGTCTTGCGGCAATCAACGTGATAAATCCCGGGAGCACCGCATCCCGGTGCGGCAGCGGCGGAGGAACGCACTCAGAACCGAGTCCCGGCTGGAGCGAGGCCCCGGTACATGGATCATGAAACCCCGCGCGACGGCAACCCTTGCACAGGAAACATCAACGCCCGACCTTTTTGAGACAGTTGTCCCAAATCCGGCGTCCGTCCCAACGGCGGAGTTGGGAAGGGTGCCTGCTCGAATCGTACTCTCTGCCAAGAAGAAGCGTCACGTCCCGCTCCTATCCAAGCTGCCGCTGAATGAAAAGGATTGCCTTGCGAGGCTCATTGGAATAAGCGCATACAATCATGCCCTCACCTTGCTATCCGTTGGTCGATGTCCCAAATTGGGAATCCAAAGAATCCCGGCAATGGGGCTTTTTCTGGTTCACCAGCTCGTTTCTGGCCAGAATATACAAATTATCTTCACACTAGAGAAAAAAATGCTTATGTTTGTTCACAAGTTCACAATCCGGTCCTGTAGTTGCTGGAAGAAAAAATGCCGGCTAACCCAAATGTAAAAAAATATCAAAAAATCAAGGATTTGTTCGCGATGGAGCTGAAGAATGCTTCAGTGTCTGATAACTGCCATTGCAACTATTTTGGTTGGTATGTTCTTTGCCCGCAGTTATCTGTCTTCTTGCTCCTGCGATGCTCTCCGCAGGAGCACTTTGTATCAGGTCAGATCAATTGTTATTTGTGTTCAATTTCACATATCCAAAAAGTAACTACTCAACACTTTTCATGACAAACTTGGATTGTTCCGGCTTGTCTCGATTTTTTGGACTCGCCTTTCTGACTGAGCCAGGATTCGTTCATCGAACCATTGCCCAACGCCTGAAGCGCTCATGAATGTTTATTCGAGCAATGGTTCGATGTTATGAAGCCGGCGAAGGTGGTACGCCACGTCGGACATTGACAAGACTTCTCAGTGAAGGAGTTGCGAGGCCGAAAATCGAGACAACCCGGAACGAAGCTGAATAGTTACTCCAAAAAATGCTTAGGCGAAGGAAAGGATTCAATGAAAAGTAGTTTTCAAGCACTGGGATCGCTGGCCAAGGTCCAGTCCGGCATCAATGGATTCGATGACATCACCTACGGCGGACTGCCGCAGGGGCGGCCGACGCTGGTGTGCGGCGGCGCCGGCAGCGGCAAGACTCTTTTTGCGATGGAATTTCTGGTGCGAGGGGCGACCGAGTTCGGCGAGCCGGGCCTTTTCGTCAGCTTCGAAGAGGGTGAAGAGGATCTGGTCAACAACTTTCTCTCCCTCGGATTCGATCTGGAAAAGCTGCAGAGCGAAAAAAAAATCCTGCTCGATTATGTGCACATTGAGCGTTCCGAGATCGAGGAAACCGGCGAGTACAACCTGGAGGGATTGTTCGTGCGCCTGGGCTTTGCCATCGAAGCGATCGGCGCCAAGCGCGTGGTGCTCGACACGCTCGAAGCCCTCTTTGCTGGATTCAGCAACCATTTCGTGCTGCGCAGCGAGATTCGGCGCCTGTTCCGCTGGCTCAAGGACAGGGGCATCACGGCCGTGATCACGGCCGAGCGTGGTGATCGCCAGGGCGCCCTGACGCGCCACGGTCTGGAAGAGTATGTCTCGGACTGCGTGGTCGAGCTCGATCACCGCATCAAGGATCAAATCTCCACGCGCTACCTGCGTGTGCTCAAATACCGCGGCACCACCCACGGCACCAATTTGTATCCATTCTTGATCGACGAGGGCGGTTTTTCCGTTCTGCCGATCACCTCGGTGGGCCTTGACTACGCCGTATCCTCGGAGCGCATCTCCACCGGCGTTCCCCGGCTGGACACCATGCTCGGCGACAAGGGGTTGTACCGGGGCAGCAGCGTGCTTATTTCGGGCAGCGCGGGCACCGGCAAAACCAGCTTTGTCGCGCACCTGGCCGATGCCGCCTGCCGCCGGGGAGAACGCTGTCTTTACTACGCTTTTGAAGAATCAAGCAGCCAGATCATCCGCAACATGCGTTCGATCGGCCTGGACCTGCAGCAGTGGGTGGACGCGGACCTGCTGCGTTTTCGCGCCGTGCGTCCCACCTATCACGGCCTGGAGATGCACGTGGCCGAAATCCATAAAAACATCGAAAAATTCAAGCCTTCGGTGGTCGTGCTCGATCCGATCTCGAACCTGATCAGCATCGCCGGCGAAGAGGAGGTCAAGACAGCCCTGATGCGTCTGGTGGACATCTTCAAGGCCAAATTGATCACCTCGGCATTTACCACGCTTTTGCACGGCGCCACGCCTGTTGACGATGCCGTGGTCGGCGTGTCCTCGCTGACCGACACCTGGATCTTTCTGCGGGCGTTGGAAAGCGGAGGCGAGCACAACCGCATCCTGCACGTCATCAAGTCGCGCGGCATGTCGCATTCCAATCAGGTGCGCGAGTTTTTGCTGACCGGAAACGGAATGGAGCTGGTGGATGTCTATATCGGCCCGGCAGGGGTCCTGACCGGCGCGGCCCGCCTGGTCCAGGAAGACCTGGAAAAAGACGAAACCAGCCAGTTGGAACAGGAAATCTTGCGCAAAAAGCGCGAGATCGAGCGCAAACGCGAGATCATGGAAGCCGAAGCGGCCTTGCTGCATGCTCAGTTGGAAAGCGAACAAGAAGAGCTGAAAAAGCGCATCGATGAACTTGAACTGCAGCGAAAGGCCCGGCTGCAGAGCCGGGAGCAGATGGCGCGCCTGCGAGCAGCGGACCAGGAGAAAAGAGTATGACTGAAAACACGGCTAATACCGGTGAAGAGCATTACAATCTGCGACTTTATGTGGCCGGGCAGACGCCCAAATCACTGCAGGCTTTCGAGAACCTGAAAAAGATTTGTGAGGAGCACCTGAAGGGCCGATACAGCATCGAGGTGATCGATCTGATGATCAACCCGCAACTGGCCAAGGGAGATCAGATCCTGGCCATCCCGACCCTGGTGCGGCGGCTTCCCGAGCCGCTGCGCAAAATCATCGGAGATCTTTCGGACACCGAACGGGTGCTGGTCGGTCTCGACCTGCGTTCACGCGGGAATTGATGCGTATGACTGAACAATCCAAACCGCTCGATTCAACCGAAGCTTTTGAAGCGGCACTGCTGCAGATGCAAAAAGGCCAACCGTATCGTCTGCGTCTTTTCGTCAGTGGCATGACGCCGACTTCTTTGAGAGCGATCACGACCATACAGGAGATCTGCGATCAGCACCTGCAGGGAATCTGCGATCTGGAGGTGATCGATATTCATCAGAACCCTGAAAGAGGCCGGCAGGATCAGATCGTGGCGGCGCCCACCCTGGTCAAGCAGCTTCCGGAGCCGCTGCGCAAGTTCGTCGGCGACTTGTCCGATAAGGATAAGATCCTGGTCGGACTCGATCTTGTCCCCCAAGGAAGGCCTTGATCACGAACAAGTGTAACTATTCAGTTCATACGAGTAAAAGCGGACTGGATACCCGCCTTCGCGGGCATGATTGACTCGGTGACGGCATTGAAAAACAAGTCATTCCCGCGAAGGCGGGAATCCAGATCATGCTTGCCACAAGTTTTAAAAAGTAATCCTTTCCTGCTTGTGAAGCTGAATAGATACGAACATGTTCGGGTGAAAGACATATTGAATCGAGAGCCCAATGGAGCACGTCGACACCTCAACAGAACCGGTCGTTTTGAGAATGAAATTGGGGCTCTAATGCAAAAAGGTAACTGCTCAAAAAGGTCGGACAATGAGGTTTACCGTGCAAGGAGTTTCTCCGGGATGAAGTTTCGTGATTCAGCTACTGGGGCCACGCTCCAGCCGGAATTTTGTCCTGAGTGCGTTACACCGCTGCCGCACTGGGGTGCGGCGCTCCCTGGATTTAACCGTTGCTTGCCACAAGTTTTTGAGCAGTTACAAAAAAGTAACTGCTCAATAAACCGAGGCAAGCGTGGTCTGGATGCCCGCCTTCGCGGGCATGACGTGTCTGGAAAAACGTTCGCATTGAAGTCATTCCCGCGAAGGCGGGCATCCAGCTTCAATATATCACGCAATCAGTGCCCGACATTTGAGCAGTTACAAAAAAAACAGTGTATCTATTCAGCAAATCCACGAAAATGATCTGGATACCGGCGTTCGCCGGTATGACTGTTGTAGATGCAGCTTGCCTTGATAAGTCAGTCCCGGCGAAAGCCGGAATCCAGTGCAGGTGAATGACCATCCGCCGGATGAACTGATAGATACAAAACAGTCTGTTTGGAACGAGTTGAAATCATGACCGAAGATGTTGAAAGTCTGCGCAGGAAGCTGGCCGATGCAGAGGCCGTTCTGGAAGCCATCCGGAACGAGGAAGTGGACGCGCTGGTCGGGAGTGACAAAATCTTTCTTTTGAAAGAGCTTCAAGAAACGAAGAAGGAACTCCTCGATACCGAAAGGCGGCTTCGCCTCGTCATGGAGTCGGCTAAAGTCGCTACCTGGGAGATCGACCTGAACACGGGAAGCCTCACTTCCTGTGCAAAGCTGGGCTTGATGTTCAGGTTGCCGGACCTGGCATGTCCACAATCACGAGAAGAGTATCTCAGCCTTTTTTCCAAGGAAGACCAGCAAAGAATACAAGTCGCCGATGAACACGCGATCAGATCCGGTGAACAGTATGAAATGGATTATCGCATCCGCCTTCCGGACGGTGAGACACGCTGGTTACGCAACCTGGTTGTCCCCGTTGCCGACAATCGGGGCCTGTTTGTCAGACTCGTAGGCATCATCACGGACATCACCAAGCATGTTCATGATGAAGAGGAAATCATCCTGAAAAATGAGAAACTCGAAGAGGCTCTGGCGGAACGGGACAGGTTCTTTTCCATCATCGCCCATGACCTCAGGTCGCCCTTCATGGGATTTCTTGTGTTCATCAAGATGTTGACGGAACGAGTCGACAGTTTAAATGTGCAGCAGATTCAACGGCTATCCCATGACATGCAGGAATCCGCGCAGAACCTGTATCGCCTTCTCGAGAACCTGTTGGAATGGGCTTTGGCGCAACGTGGTGAAATAGCTTTCGAGCCGGTCCGGTGCGATCTGGCTGACACGGTCGGTCGCAATATCGAGTTGATCAAGATGCCCGCTCTGCAGAAGGCTGTTGAATTCCATTCCGACATCCCAGCGGGATTGGAAGTCCTGGCCGACAAATCCATGCTGAACACGATCCTGCGCAACCTGTTCACCAATGCCATCAAGTTCAGCAATTCGGGAACGGTGCGTGTTCGCGCCGTCCGGGACGATTCTTTCGTCACGATTTCCGTGAAGGACGAAGGCATCGGGATGGATCAGGAAGCTCTGTCCAGCCTCCTGAGACTGGACAAGATGCGCTCCCGGAAAGGGACCGGCGGCGAAAAAGGAACGGGTCTGGGCCTGCTGTTGTGCAAGGAACTCATTGATAAGCAAGGCGGGAAATTATGGGCCAACAGCAAAGCCGGCAAAGGGACGACCATTTATTTCACCTTGCCGGCATACGACGATGATCCGGTGGCGGATGCGGTCGCGCACAATCCGGACAAGAACAACGCTATGCTTCAGATCTAATGGCCAAATCTGTTCATCATTCACTTGGAGGACAAAATGAAGATCAAGAATTTGCTGGTTGGTGCTGTTGCTTTCTGCTTTCTGATTTTCATGCTCAGCGCGCAGGTACTGGCGGATTCGGTTTGGCCGCGCATGGTCGGATCAGCCGACGGGGTGCCGATCTCCTACGAGGTGCATGGAACAGGCGAGCCGACTCTGGTGTTCGTGCACGGCTGGAGTTGCGATGGGCGTTACTGGCGGATGCAGGCGCCGTACTTCTCGAATAATCATCGCGTGGTGGTGATCGACCTGGCCGGACACGGGCATTCCGGGCTGGGACGCGAAGAATATACAATGGACGCCTTTGGCAAGGATGTCCAGGCCGTGGTCGAGGAAGTGGGGGCCGAGCAGGTGATCCTGGTCGGGCATTCCATGGGCGGGCCCGTGAGCGTGGCGGCGGCGCGGCTGATGCCGGGCCGGGTGATCGGCGTCATCGGAGTGGATACCTTTCACGACGTCTCCCACCCCATGACACGGGAGGAATTCGATTCCTGGATGGCATTGCTGCGGCCCGATTTCGCCACCGGGGCGGCCCGATTCGTGGGGCAGATGTTCATCGAGAAGACGGACCCAGCCCTGCGTGACTGGGTGGTGGCGGACATGTCGGCCGCGCCGCCGAAAGCGGCTCTCAGCGCCATGGAACACATGCTTTCGGCTGTGGTCAGCGGTGAAGCGCTTTCTGCCTTCGACGGGCTCGAGACGCCCATCGTGGCGATCAACGCGGACCTCTGGCCGACCAACGTGGAGGCCAACCAGCGCCATATGCATTCCTTCGATGTGGTGATCATGGAAGGAACCGACCACTTTCTGCACATGGCCGTGCCGGAATCGTTCAACCGGAAGCTGGAAGACGTGATTGCGGGTCTCGTCGAGATGAAAAGGAGAGCGGAGTAGAGTGAGAATCAATAACAGACAACTACGAACATGGTTGCGGGCAAAGCCCGCTTTAGCATAGATTTCAGCTATCCATTCAATATGCCGAACCTTCTTCCGCCAAGCATAGCCCCTCGCTTGGGCCTGCTCACCGCGATCACGCTGCCGGTCCTGATGGTGTTGCTTGCGCTCCAGGATTCTCAGACCCGCTACGAATGGCCATTTTTCTTCCCGACAGCCACTCTTCTGTTCCTTATCGTCCCATGCGCGCTCATGGCCTTTCTTTCGGCCAGAATCTATCTGCGCCAGGAACTGCCCAGCGCTCTTGCGCTGGGCGGCGGCATGGCGGCCTTCGGCATTGCCAACCTGCTGATAAGCTTTGATGCGTCGTTGGGACTTGGAGCCGACAACATCGTCAAAGTGCACAATATCAGCACCCTTGTCCTGGCCGCGAGTCTCGCCGCAAGCACGCACCAAGGCCTTCGGCCCCCCAGGCGCTCTCTTCAAGCGAGGGCAAAGATCATTTTGCTGGTACTGGTCTATGCAGGCATGTTGCTGCTCCCCGTGCTGGTCTACTGGGCAAGCTACAGCGGCAACCTGCCAACCTTCTTTGTCCAGGGAGAAGGGCCGACACGCATTCGCCAACTCGTGCTCACTGCTGCCCTGGTCCTTTTCGTTTTCGCGTTCAAAGACCAGTTATCCGTGTACCGGCGCATTCAATCCGCTTTCGGCTACTGGTTCCTGCTGGGTCTCGTTCTCGTGATGACCGCTTTGATCTGCTTCAGCCTTGTCATTACCGTGGGCAGTCCAATTACCTGGCTTGGCAGAACCAGCCAAATGCTCGGTTTCGGCTTCATCCTCGCGGGCGTTGTCGCGGCCTATCGGGAATCCAGGCAGGGTCGCCAAAGCGTTGAGGACGCCCTGCAATCCTTCATCTACGCCGATACCGGTTACAGACTTCTTGTGGAGAACTCGTCCGATCTCATCGCAAGGCTCGATCCCGACCTGCGGCTGACATACGTCAACCCGGCCTTGGAACGCCTGACGGGCCTGCCGGCGAGCCGTCTGCTGCATCGGACACCGGCCGAGGCAGGGCTTCAGGGGGAAAGCCTGAGGAAACTGGAAAGCGCCGCCCGCAAGGCATTGTCAGAGAGTGTGGAGCAGACCGCGGAGATCAGATTCAGCACACGGGACGGAACCTCTGTTCATCACTGCCGCTTCATGCCCGAACGGGATGACCATGGTCGCGATAACAGGGTGCCCATCAGGGGCGTCATGCTCGTCTGCCGCGACATAACTCAGCGAGTGAGACTGGAGCAGGAGCTGCAGGAGGCGAAGACCAAGGCCGAGCTGAGGGCGAGCGAACTCGATGCCGCATTCGACGCCCTTGCCGAGGGCGTTGTCATCTATGGTCTTGATGCAAAGATCAATCGCATGAACCCTGCCGCCGAGCATATCCTCCAGTACGATTCCCACGCTCGTGAGGCGGACCTGGCGTTGCGGTTGGCGAAGCTGCGCGTGACCCTGCCGGGAGGAGGCCTGGTAACGTCCGCGGACGCGCCTGTCATGCGGGCCGCACGCGGTGAGACAGTACGAGCTCAAGAGCTTTTGCTGTACCTTTCCGAGCATGACCATCCGCGCATTGTCTCGTCAAACGCCGCGCCCATTCGCATGCCGGACGGCGAACAGATCGGGATCATTACCACATTCACTGACATTACCGAGCGGAAGCGCATTGAACAGACCCTGCGCGAGAGCGAGGATCGTTTCCGCACCCTTGCCGACAACATGAGCCAGTTCGCCTGGATGACCGACGAGCAGGGCTGGATCTTCTGGTACAATCGACGCTGGTACGACTACACCGGTACCACCTTTGAGGAGATGCAGGGTATGGGCTGGCGCAAGGTCCACCATCCCGAGCACGTGGACCGCGTCATGGAGAAGATCAATTATAGCTTATCCACCGGCGAGGTATGGGAGGACACCTTCCCACTGCGGGGCAAGGACAACCAGTACCGCTGGTTCCTGTCGCGGGCCGTCCCCATCCGTGACGACCAGGGCCGGATCGTGCGCTGGTTCGGCACGAACACCGACATCACCGATCTGCTTGAGAAGGAGCGTCAGCTTGAGACAGCCCTGGCGGAACGGGACAGATTCTTTTCCATCATCGCCCACGACCTCAGGTCGCCCTTCATGGGTTTTCTCGTGTTCATCAAGATGTTGACGGAACGTATCGACAACTTGTCTCTGGATAAGATCCAACGGCTGTCCCATGACATGCAGGAATCCGCGCAGAACCTGCATCGTCTCCTCGAGAACCTCTTGGAATGGGCCCTGGCGCAACGTGGTGAAATTGCATACGAGCCGGTCCGATGCGACCTGACGGAAATGGTCGGTCGCAATATCGAGTTCATCAAGATGGTCGCTTTGCAAAAGGGTGTCGAATTCCACTCCGACATCCCGGAGGGATTGAACGTCCTGGCCGACAGACACATGTTGAACACGATCCTGCGCAACATGTTCACCAATGCCGTCAAGTTCTCGAGCAATGAAGGAAAGGTGCGCGTTCGCGCAGTCCGGGGCGATTCCTTCGTCACGATCTCCGTGAAGGACGATGGCATCGGGATGGATCAGGAAACCTTGTCCAGCCTCCTGAGACTGGACAAGATGCGCTCCCGAAAAGGGACCGGCGGCGAAAAAGGAACCGGACTGGGCCTGCTGTTGTGCAAGGAATTCATTGAAAAGCATGACGGAAAAATATGGGCGAACAGCACGGTCGGTAAAGGGACGACCATTTATTTCACCTTGCCGGCGGATGACGATGACCTGGTGGCGGATGCAGCCGCCATATGACGAAAGACGTTTCGGTCTCGAGCCTTAGCACCCGACTTTACTGTCGCGCTCCAGGAGCTGAGCCGGGCTTCGGATCAGGACTGGTATGGCTTGTTGCAATCCCGCGGCAGCGGCAGGGAAAAGAAGAAGGTCGATCCCTTGCCCACTTCGCTTTGGATCCAGATCTTTCCCAGATGCCCGAGAATGATCTTGCGGACGATGGCCAATCCCAGTCCCGTGCATTTTTCACCGTCGGTGCTGCGAACGCTGGTCTTGGAGAAGGGCTGGAAAAGCTTGTGCAGTTCCGCGTCCGGAATGCCCGGGCCCTGGTCGGCTACGGACACCGTGGCGTGATCCCCGCTTTGCAGCACGTTGACCATGATCGTCGTTCCTGGCGCGGAGAATTTTGTGGCGTTGGAGATCAGGTTGCTGAGGACCTGCTCGATTTTCATGGCGTCCATGACCACCAGGGGCAGTTTCTCGTAATGATGGAACTGGATTTTGATATTTTTCTTGTCCGCCAGAACCTGGTTCAGGGCCACGTTTTTCCTGATCAGGTCAATGAGATCCGTGGGCTGCAGGTGCAGGTCCAGCTTGCCGGCCTCGATTTTGGCCAGATCCAGCAGGTCGTCCAGCAGGGAGAGCATGAATCGGCTGGAGGAATGAATCAAGGTCAGGAACTGCAAGTGTTCCGGGCTGAGTTCCTGACCGGTTTCATCCAACAGGAAGCAGCTCAGATTCAGGATCGCGCCGATGGGGTTGCGCAGGTCGTGGGCGGCCATGCCCAGGAGCTGGTTTTTGAGGTCGTTGAGTCTCGCCAGTTCGGCATTGGATTTTTGGAGTTGTCTGTTCAGGTTGGTGAAGTCGTTGTTCAGCCGGACCATGTTCTGCTGCAGATGCTCTACTTCCCGGCTGTTCTGCTCGCCCAGAGCCAGAAATGCGTCCCCCAAATCCTTGAATCGGAAGTAGAAGGTCTGGGGCAGGCCCGTATGGGAGGGCAGGTTGAGCCGATGGGGCGCGTTGGATTTCACCGCCTCCGGCACCGAGAAGGAATTCGTGAAGTTCACCAGCAGATCGGTGAACCGCAGACCGGTGAGAGGCCGTCCGACCAGGTTTTCCGTATAGACATTGGTCCTGAGAATGCGTTCTTCCCGGTCCAGGACCATCATGATGATGGAGGAGTCCTGGAAGATAAAATCCGCCAATGCATGTTCCATGAGCAGGTCAGCCATCCATCAAGCCTCTGCGATATAGTCTTGAAGATGTGTCAGTGACGAGACGAGCTTCACGCGATCGTACTGTTTTTCGATGTCCATTCCCTGCCAGCGGAAGGCCTGGCCGCCGACTATCACCGGCTGATCCGGGAAATCCTTCCGGATCCGGTCCAGGATGGCATGAAGGTTGGGCATGTTGTGGGAGATGCTCAAGGACAATCCCACCAGATCGGGCTGCTTGTCGTCAATCATTTTCAGCAGCGCTTCCACCGGCGTGTTCGCGCCCAGGAAGTATCCGTCCCAGCCGTGCAGTTCAAGAATATCAGCGACCATCTTGCCGCCGATTTGATGGTATTCGTTGGCCACGCAGGAAATGATCGCCTTCTTGCCGTTGTGCTCCGCGGAGAAGATGATCGGATAGACCAGGGACAGAAGGCTCTCCGTGACGGATGTTGCCAAATGTTCCACGGCCACGGAAATCTTGTTTTCTTCCCACAACCTGCCCACATCATACATGGAGCGCTGGAACAGATCGAGATACAAGTCCTTTACGGGAATGTTCCGCTCCAGCAGATCTTCCACCATGCCGCTGCAATGCTGTCTGTTTCCAGCCAGCAGTCCTTGCAGGTAGTTGTCGTAGAATTCATTGGTGATCATGTCGTACTCCACTGCCGAAGGGCGGTTGCGTGTCGGTCTGCATCAGGTCAATTGCGAGAACCTCTCTGGTAACTGCTCAAAAAGGTCGGGCACGGACTGCGCGTTCCCTTCTCTGAGGGCGTCATGCGAGAGGCAGGGTAAAGCGAAAGGTGCTGCCTTTTCCGGGAGCGCTTTCCACCCAGATGCCTCCGCCGTGCCTCTCAACAAACTCCTTGCACAGAAACAGTCCCAGGCCTGTTCCGAGTTCGCCTTCCGTGCCCGGCAAGGAACTCTTGCGATCCAGGACAAAAAGGTTGTCCAAAAAAGACTGCTCCATGCCGATACCGTCGTCCTGGACGGCAACAATGGCCATCATGTCGTTTTTCGTGGCGCTGAGCAGAACGTTTCCTTCTCGCTTTCCGTATTTGATCGCATTGGAAAGCAGATTGCGCAGGATGGTGTCCAGCATTTGCGTGTCAGCGGTGACGATCATGGAATCAATGGTGCTGTGCAATGTGATTTCCTTTTGCCGCGCAGCGTCTCGCAACTGACGAAAATTCTGTTCGATTGTTTCCGCCAGCAGACAGGCATCGGGATTGAACGTCAACAGGCCTCTCTTCATCAGCGACCATTGCAGCAGATTATCCAGCAGGTTGTACATGATCCGGGTTGCCCGAGTCATGTCTTGAATCACTGTTCGCAAATTCCTGATGGGCATTGTTGCGAACTCGTCGTTCAACATGCTGGTGAGATCGAGAAAATCGGATAACGGTTTTTTGAGATCGTGGGCAATGATGGAAAAAAATCTGTCCTTTTCCGTCAGGGCCTTTTCAAGCTGCGCATTCTTTTGGGAGAGCGCCTCCCTGGCCCGGACACGCTCGGTGATGTCGATGCCGATGCAGCGTAATTTTGTCATGCGGCCCTGACGGTTGAAAATTGCTCGAACATGCCATTCCTGCCACAGCATCTTTTCCCCGAAACTCATGTGGTGCGTCACAACCTGATCCGGTTTTCGCGGCGTGAGGTGCATGTAGGTGTTCTTTGCATTTTGCCGGGAATCTTCAGACATGAAATCCAGAAACGATTGTCCGATCAATTGATCGGACGACATCCCGTGAAACTCACAAAAAGCCTTGTTCACGAAGGTCAGCGTACTGTCCGGCAAGAATTCAAAAAAGAACGCCGGAAGGTCGTCGGCCAGTTCACGAAAGCGTTGCTCGCTTTTACGCAGCATCTTCTCCACCTGTTTACGCTCGGTGATGTTCGCGAAGGAAATGGCGACGGCATGGGGTTGTTCACTTTCCTCCTTGAAAATGGGACGAGTATTGATCTGAATCCAGCTGGTACCCCGCTTTCCCTCCTGTTTGACGCCCATGACGATTCCGCTGCAGGGCTCGCCGGTGCGAAGTGTATGCATGGAAGGATGATCCTGACCTGGAAATGGTGAGCCGTCCTCGTGGATTGTGTGCCAATTCGTATCAAGAGACGTATGTCCCAGAGCTTCGTCGGCCGTAATGCCAAAAATGTCACCGGCGCTTTTGTTCCAATGCGTGATGCGCCCCGATGCATCCTGAAAAACGATTCCCTCTCCAACCGCTTCCACCAGGGTCCGAAATTGTGCCTCGCTGTCTCGAAGAGCTTCCTCCATTTGCTTGCGTTCAGTGATATCGGTAAACACAATGCGGTATGATCGCTCTCCGTTCATATCCTGATCAACAGCCCCTTCAAGCTGGACCCAGAAAAAAGACCCGTCCCCTTTGATCATGCGCAGTTCACACGCGATCTTTTCGCCGATGTTCATGGAAACGCAACTGTGGAGCAGATTATGGTCTTGGGGCAGGGTGAAACATGTCAGGGGCTGATTGAGCAATGCATATTTCGGGACCTTGAACAGTCTGATCGCGGCAAGGTTGGCCTCGATGACCAGATGGTCCTTGTTGAGGGTGAGAAATCCCACCGGGACGAAGTCGTACAGGTCACGATAGCGTCGATGCTGCTCCTTCAGTTCCTCCTGAGTCCGGCGCAATTCCTTGTTCCGCTTTCGCTGCTCGGTCTGACACGGACATTGTACGTTGCACTCCAGACATGCCTGTCTTTGCTGCGCTTCCATGTCATGGATTACAGCCAGTTTGGGAATTTCCGGCATCAATCGGCTGACGTTATTGTTCAATCCGCCGCTACGACCATCACCTGTATTGTTGTTCACGGGAAACTCCAATCGGTCTCGGGTTAATGCATCGTTGAAATCATGGCCGATTCTCGTAAAATACGCAATCGATGTTACGCAAAAAATCGAAAATCGGTCACTGTTCCGCAATCGTACCACATGGGCGTTGCATGAACGAGATTTCGGAATGAATACGATGGAGTCGAGGTGCTGGTGCCGACAACGTGGGGCAGAGCAGTGCATGTACTTTGCTGTAACTACTCAGCAAATTGCGGTTGTCGAGTTTGGCATGGGAATCGGATTCAGGGGTGGGTATCGGAAACGAAGCCACATGGAGTGTAACCATTCAGCACATCATCCGTATGGTCATAAATCCGCACTGGATTCCGGCTTTCGCCGGAATGACATATTGGAGGACCCGTTTCCACGTCAGTCATGCCGGCGAAAGCCGGTATCCAGGTCTTTGACTTTGCTGAATCGTTACCTTGGAGTTTTCGAAACCGATTCCGATACCGACCCTGATGCCGATTCCGATAACAGAAGGAGGATCGCAAAACAGAACGTCTGCCGAGTAGTTACTCTTTGCTGACGTTTCCACGGATGTCCGGCATGATTGCCGCAACCCCGTCTTTTTTGTCTGGTGTTTTGTAACTGCTCAGCTCATCCGAAGAAAAGCGGACTGGATACCCGCCTTCGCGGGTATGAGTGATCCGGAGACAGCATTGAAAACAGGTCATTCCCGCGAAGGCGGGAATCCAGGTCATGCTTGCTCCAGGGTAACTACTCAGCGTTACTAATGCTGTTGCCGGGTTTGACTCGGAATCGGGGTCGGAATCGGTATCGGGATCGGGATCGGTAAGCCAAGCCATGTGGAAGGGTATTCCATTGTTTTTCGATACCGATTCCGACCCCGACCCCGATTCCGATTGCCGGAGAAAGAACGTGTGCTGAATAGTTACGCTCCAGGTTTTGAAAAGCGTAACTACTCAGTAGAGCTGGAAAAAGATCTGGAAATCACTTACGCAGCACGTGATGTCTGACCGGAACATGAACAATCACTTGTCCGTGGTGATGCGCTCCAGTTTGTGCTGATCGTCCTTGAACAGCTTGTAGTTCATGGAGTCTTCCAGGGCCTGCCAGCTGGCTTCGATGATGTTGTGGGACACGCCCACGGTGATCCAGCGGGACTGGGCGTCGCCGGATTCGATGAGCACCCGGACGTTGGACGCGGTGCCGGACTTGCCGTTCTGGGCGGACAGGACGCGAACCTTGAAGTCCAGCAGGCGCATTTCCTTGAGGTTGGGATAGAACCGCTCCAGGGCCTTGCGCAGAGCATGGTCCAGGGCGTTGACCGGTCCGTGACCGGCGGCGGCCGTGTGTTCCACCACGCCGCCCACCTTGATCATCACCGTGGCTTCGGCCCAGGGCTGGGCCTGGTCCTCGTGGCGGGCGTCGATGACCCGGAAGCTGAGCAGGGAGAAATAGCGGCGCATCCGGCCAAGGGTCTGGTTCAGGAGCAGTTCAAAGGACGCCTCGGCCGCGGCGTATTCATACCCCTTGCTTTCGCGGGTCTTGATTTCGGCCAGCAGTTCCGAGACGAACGGATCGTCCTTTTCCAGGTGAAAGCCGAACTGCTTGGCCTTGAACAGGATGTTGCTCCGTCCGGCCAGGTCTGAAAGCAGGACGCGCTGCTTGTTGCCCACCAGTTCCGGCTCGATGTGCTCGTAGGTCCGGGGGTTGCGGGTCACCGCGCTGACGTGGATGCCGCCCTTGTGGGCAAAGGCCGAGTTGCCCACGAAGGGCTGGCGCAGAAACGGCTTCAGGTTGGCCACTTCGGATACGAAGTGGGAGGTGGATGCCAGCAGGGCCAAGCGGCCCTCGGGCAGGCAGGTGCAGTTCATCTTCAGTTGGAGATTGGGAATCACGGAGCAGAGGTTGGCATTGCCGCAGCGTTCGCCGTAGCCGTTCATGGTGCCCTGGACCTGCACTGCGCCGTTGCGCACCGCGATCAGGGAACTGGCCACGGCGGTTTCCGAGTCGTTGTGGGTATGGATGCCCAGTTTGGCGCCAGGCAGTTCCTTCTGGACCTGGGCCGTGATCTCGCCCACTTCATGGGGCAGGCAGCCGCCGTTGGTGTCGCAAAGCACCAGCACGTCCGCCCCGGCTTCCCAGGCCTTGCGCAGGCAGAGCAGGGCGTAGTCGGGCTGGGCCTTGAAGCCGTCGAAAAAGTGCTCGGCATCGAAGAACAGTTCGCGCACTTCGGGACGAACAAAGGCCATGGACCCGGAAATGATCTCCAGGTTGTGCTCCAGGGTGGTCCGCAAGGCCTCCTTGACGTGAATGTCCCAGGTCTTGCCGAACAGGGTGACCACCTCGGTTCTTGCCTGGAGCACCGACTTCAGGTTGGGGTCCTTGTCCGGGGTCAGTTTTGGATTGTGCGTGCTGCCGAAACAGGTCACCCGGGCGTGCTTCAGGTCGTAGTTCTTGATTTCCTTGAAAAACTGCTGGTCCGTGGGGTTGGAAACGGGCCATCCGCCCTCGATGTAGGCAATGCCGAGATCGTCGAGTTTCTGGGCGATGCGGACCTTGTCTTCGGTGGAAAGGTGCAGGTCTTCCGCCTGGGTGCCGTCCCGCAACGTGGTGTCGTAGATTTGAATATGCGTCATACTGTTCACAGGCGGTCTAGGTTCTGTCCAGACCAAAGGTTTCGTGCAACGTGCGCACCGCGAGTTCCGTGTACTTTTCGTCCAGGAGGATGGAAATCTTGATTTCAGAGGTACTGATCATCAGGATGTTGATGCCTTCGTTCTTCAGGGAAGTAAAGGCCATGGCCGCCACTCCGGAGTGATTGCGCATGCCCACGCCGATGATCGAGACCTTGCTGACATTGGCGTCGTGGACCACGGCCGGAGCGCCGATTTCCGTTTTGATGCGCTCCAGGATTTTCAGGGTCGGCTCCAGGTCGCCCCGGGGCACGGTGAAGGTCAGGTCCGTGCGTCCTTCCCGACTCGGATTCTGGACAATCATGTCCACGACAATGTCCGCGTCCGAGATGGGCGCGAAGATGTTCGCCGCCACTCCGGGTTCGTCGTACACGTCCATCAGCGTGACCCGGGCCTGATCCTTGTCGTA
The DNA here is from genome assembly GCF_054656975.1 of Desulfonatronum parangueonense. NCBI lineage: Bacteria > Pseudomonadati > Thermodesulfobacteriota > Desulfovibrionia > Desulfovibrionales > Desulfonatronaceae > Desulfonatronum > Desulfonatronum parangueonense. Next base: position 1,652,737 of record NZ_BAAHXH010000003.1, on the reverse strand, counting down.
GGCAATGCTGGAAACCATTGCTTCTTCCATGCCTTCCTCCTCCTTGGTAACGATGGTTCCCGGCTCGTCCGAAAACGTGGATCGGACATGCACCGGAACCTGGTATTTTTTAGCGAATTGAACGGAACGGATCTGCAGCACCTTGGCGCCCATGCTGGCCATTTCCAGCATCTCGTCATAGGTGATGCGGTCGATCTTGCGCGCCTTGGGGCAGATGTTTGGATCAGTGGTGTACACGCCGTCCACATCCGTGAAGATTTCACACAGTTCGGCCTTGATTGCCGCGGCCATGGCCACGGCGGAAGTGTCCGAGCCGCCGCGGCCCAGGGTGGTAATGCGCTGGCGGATGTCGCAACCCTGAAAACCGGCCACCACCAGGACGTCGTACTTTTCCAGGTATTCCATGATCCGTTCGGAATTGATGCCCAGAATCCGGGCCCGGCCCGCGGAGCAGTCCGTGAGGATCTCGGCCTGATGGCCGAGCAGGGATCTGGCCCGGATGCCGTTGTCCTTGAGCAGCATGGCGAAGAGGGCCACGGAGACCTGTTCGCCGGTGGCCACCAGGGCGTCCGTTTCCCAGGGGTCGGGATTCTTGCTCCACTGTCTTGCCAAACCCAGAAGGCGGTTCGTCTCCCCGGACATGGCCGAGAGCACGACCACCAGCTTGATGCCCTGGTCCAGGACTTTCTTGTTCTTTTCCAGAACTTTCCGCATGCACTCCAGGTTGGCCACGGAAGTGCCGCCAAATTTTTGGACTACGATCCGCATGAGGGAAATTCTCCTTGCATTGCTTCGGGGTATTGAAATTTTGAGGGAAGAGTTTCAGCCAACCGTCCCATGATTCGTTCGGTGTTCCTGCCCCTGGACACGACATCCACGCGACGGCCCGCCGCAACGGGGGTGAACAGCATTGCCAGATGATCCCGTGGAAGATGGCGCTCAGGACAATAGGCGGCCCATTCCACGATCACGAGGCTGGTGGGATCGTGCAGCGCGTTCACGAGATCGTCGTCGGGGCCGTGATCCCGAAGCCGGTAGAAATCAAAGTGCAACGTCTCGGGGCTGGTGGGATAGTTGTTCAGGTAGTTGAAACTCGGGCTGGCCACCTCGGCCTGATCGCCTCCCGGCAACGCATGCACCAATCCGCGCACGAACGTCGTTTTTCCCGCTCCCAGTTCCCCATCCAGCAGCAATGCCGGAAAGTGCTGCTCAGCCAGCAACACGTCGGCCAGAAACGCACCCAGAGCAGTGGTTGCGTCATGGTCTTGCAAAAAAAGGTGGAGAGAAGAGGAAAGGGGCTGCATGGTCTGCTCAGGTTACGTCCCGGGAAAGATCCTGAAGGCCTGTCGGTGGTGCCGTATTTGAACGAGCGAGGCTGTTATCGGACATGCGACGCTTTCATCAATGTATGGGCGCCGATTCATCTTGAACGGATCAAGGAAGGCAAGGAAGGCATGATGATGTTCCGGTTAACTCTTGTCAGCCTTCCCTTCACCGGCCAGCAACCGGAGGATGTCCTTCTTGCCCACCACGCCCACGAGCTTGTTGTTTTCCAGTACCGGAACAGTGTGAAATTTCCTGTCCACCATCAATTCCGCCACCTTGTTCACGGGCGTGTCCGGAGTGACGCTGACCGGATCGAGCGTCATGGCCTGGCTGACCTTTGTGGCGGCCATCTTGTCCACGGCGCGCTGGAGCTTTTCCAGGGAAGTCAGGGCGACGAACCCGCCAAGCAGTGTAAAAAAGGATGGCAGGGGAAATTCCCGCTGCTGGACCACAAGATCGCTTTGGCACAAAATTCCAACCATCTTGCCCTGTTCATCCACCACGGGCAGCCCATTGAAATCCTTTTCCAGCAGAATCGCGGCGGCCGCGTTGATATCCGTGTCCGGGGTCACGGTGACCACGTCCCTGGTCATGATGTTTCTGACAACCTGCATATTTCAAGCACTCCTTTTATTCGTAAAAAAACGGCGTGGTGAAGATTCAACTTTTCGATTGATCGATCAGTGAATATGTTCGCGGCTCACCACATGGGGCAGCATGTCCGCGATCTCCCGGGCCAGATTGCCTCTGGCCGGGAATCGTTTTTCCAGGGCCTTTCCGGCCAGGCCATGCCAGAAAACAGCTATATTCGCCGCGACGAGAGGTTCCCGGCCGGCGGCCATCAACGCCCCCAGAACGCCGCAAAGCACGTCCCCGGAGCCGCCCACGGCCAGATTGGCGCAGGCAAACGGTGATACATACACGGCCCCATCCCCGGAAGCAATGACCGTTCCCGCTCCCTTGAGCACTAAAATGACATTCCATTTACGGGCGTGCTCCCGGGCCACCTCTATTCGATTCTCCTGGACCTGGGCAATGGAAAGTCCCGTCAACGCGGCCATTTCGCCGGGATGCGGCGTCAGAACGGCATGTTTCGGCAGCAGGGCAAAGAGTTCGGGATCGCGGGACAATGCAAACAGGAAATCCGCGTCTCCAACCAGAGGCGGCAGTTCGAGCTGCAGTACGGCCCGGCAGAAAGCGGCTGTGTCCGTGGAGCGACCCAAGCCGGGGCCCAGGATCAACGCATCGCACCGTTCCAGAGGCGCACGCAGTTTCCGGGCGCACTCCTCGCTCCAGCAATCGCCCTGCCCCAGGGGCGAAAGCATGACCTCTGGCCAGCCGGTCTTGATCTCGGCGCCCAGCCCGGAAGGGCAGGCCACGGAGGCCAATCCGGCTCCGCTGCGCAGGGCGCCCAGCGCAGCCAGAAGCGGGGCCCCGGTCAGCCCGGGTGATCCGCCCGCCACCAGCACATGGCCCGCGCGACCCTTGTGGAGCAGGTTGTCCGAGGATGTCTTGAGCTGGTCCAGAAGGCTTGCCTCGAGCAGGTGCTGCCGGGCGGGCATGGTACGTTTCACCTTGGCCGGTATGCCGATGGGACGCGCAACTTCCCTGCCCACGAAGGCCGCGGCTTCCGGGAAAGCCAGGCCGATCTTGGTGGCCTCGAAACTGACCGTGGCCGTGGCCCGCACGGCTTCGGGTGAAGGACGGCCCGTGAGTCCGTTCAAACCGGTGGGGATGTCCAGGGCCAGGATGAAGACATGCCTGGGCAGGCGGTTGACGTAGGCGATCCATTGCCGGTAGTCGGGGCGCAATTCTCCCTGGAAGCCGGTGCCCAGCAAGCCGTCCACCAGAATATCCGGCGGCGGCAAATGATCGATGTGCGTATCGGGAAGCGGGACCAGAGGCAGTTGCAGTTTCATCAGCAGCCCGAGGTGGTAGGCGGCCGCTCCGGAATAGCTTTCCGCGGGCTTGGCGTGGAACGTGCTCACCAGCGCCCCGTGATCGGCCAGATGCCTGGCCAGGGCAAAGGCGTCGCCGCCGTTGTTGCCCGGGCCGGCCAGCAGGACGATCTGCCTGTCGCGGACCGGACCATATTCCCGCAGCAGCACGGCCAGGGCTTCCCGAGCGGCGTTCTCCATGAGGATCTCCTGAAGGAGACCGTATTCTTTCTGGGCCGCTGTATCCCAATGACTCATTTCCTCGGGGGTGGGCAGGGGGCGGTACATGATGATTTTCCTCCTCAGCTTTCCAGGATGACCACGGCCGCGGCCGTGTCCCGGCCATGGGTCAGGCTGACGTGGGTGCGGGTGGCGCCCAGACGTTGGGCCTGGGTCGCGGCGTGGGCATGCAGCACCAGGGTTGGTTGGCCTGAAGGCAGGGCCACGATCTCCACCTGCTGGAAGGTGATGCCCTGGCTGAATCCGGTGCCCAGAGCCTTGACCCCGGCTTCCTTGGCCGCAAAGCGCGAGGCCAAATAGGGCACGGCCAGGTTCGGCAGGTGCAGGAGTTCTTGCTCCGTGAGAATGCGCCTGGCAAAGCCCCGGCCGAAGCGGTCCCAGATTCGTCGAATCCGTTCCAACTCCACCACGTCCAGTCCCAGGCCCAGAATTGCCATTGACAAGTCTCAGCGGACAAAGGTCTGGATGATGTCCGCCATGTCGCGTACAGCCCTGTGCAGGCCGACATGGATGGCTCTGGCCATGATGGCGTGGCCGATGGAGTATTCCCGGATGCCGGGAACTTCGGCAAAGGCAAGGATGTTCGTATAGTTCAGCCCATGCCCGAGGTTGACCTTCAACCCCAGTTCCTGGGCCTGACGGATGCCGGCCAGGATCTTTTCCAGTTCGCTTTCCCGATCTTCCCGTTTTTCCGCGGCAGCGAAATGACCGGTGTGGATCTCGATGTACTCCGCGCCGATGGCCCTGGCAGCATTGATCTGTTCCGGATCCGCGTCGATGAACAGGCTGGAGATGGTTCCGGCTGCATGAAAATCCGCGAGATAGTCCTTGAGTTCGGACTCCCGACCCACCAGGTTCAGGCCGCCCTCGGTGGTCAACTCTTCGCGTTTCTCGGGAACCAGGCAGACCATGTGCGGCCGTGTGGCCAGGGCAATGGCGTGCATTTCCCCGGTTGCGCCCATTTCCAGGTGCAGATTGGTCTGCACGGTCTCTTTGAGCAGGGCGAGATCGCGGTCCTGGATGTGACGTCGGTCCTCCCGCAAGTGAACGATGATTCCATGGGCTCCGCCCAGTTCGGCCAGGTGGGCCGCGGTGACCGGATCGGGCTCCCGGCCCATGCGGGCCTGACGCAAGGTGGCGACATGATCGACGTTGACGACGAGAACGGGCATCGAGGATCTCCTGGTAGGTTTCGTGATGCTGCAGGAATGCGCTGGAACAAGGACGAGGTTTGCCGCTGAAGGCGACAGTTGCAATGAAGATAATTTTGGGACTATCACCGATGTAACTACTCAATAACTCCGGGCAGTGAACCATAGAAAAACACCTGGACCCCGGCCTGCGCCGGGGTGACGACCGAGAGAACTCGCTTTCGAGGTACTCCACTCCGTCATACCGGCGCAGGCCGGCGCGTTCCGCTATCCAGGCAGCACGGATCCGCGGTGGTTGGTTGCCCTGCCTTATTGAGCAGTTACTCACCGATCAGTTAAAGCGGCCTCAGGCTAGATGTTGCACAAGGTAATCGAAAACAATGCCATCGGTAAAGTGGACGGTGTGTTGCTGAATGGTCTGCGCCGATGACAGCGCACAGGATGGTATTATGCATGAACTCGTTCCTTTGACGCCGGAGATGCTTTGGGTGCTCGGCATCCTTGGGTTGACCGTGGTCTTGTTCATCACCGAGATCGTCCGTGTGGACGTGGCCGCGGTTTCCGTGATGATGATTCTGGGACTCATGGGATTGGTGCCGGGGGTGCCGACCCTGATACCCGGAGAATTGTTGTTCAGCGGATTCGCCAGCAACGCGGTGATCGCGATCATCGCCGTAATCATTCTGGGCAAGGCCCTGGAAAAGACGGGACTGATGAACAAGCTGGCCTCGGTCATCCTGCGTTTCGGCGGCCAGACCGAAGGACGCGTCATGCCCATCATCTCCGGGACGGTGGGAGTGGTCTCCGGTTTCATGCAGAACATCGGCGCGACCGCCCTGTTCATGTCCGTGATCAAGCGCATTTCCCTGCGTACCGGATTGCCCATGTCCCGTCTGCTGATGCCCATGGGCTTTTGCGCCATTCTGGGCGGCACCCTGACCATGATCGGTTCCAGTCCGCTGATCCTGCTCAACGACCTGATCATCAACGCCAACCCCATGCTGCCCGAAGGCGTGCCGCCCATGGGCACCTTCGGGCTCTTCGCCGTCATGCCCGTGGGTATTGCCCTGATCATGGCCGGAATCGCGTATTTTGCCCTTTTGGGAAGATACGTTCTGCCGTCCAAGAAAGGCGGCCGCGACCAGGACTTCACAACCGTCGAATATTTCCGTCGACTCTACGGTCTGGAAGGGGACATCTTTGAGGTGCACGTCTATCCCGGCAGCCTGATGGACGGCAAAACCGTGGCCGAGGCGGAAAGCCTTTTCGGAAACAACGTCGTGGTGATCGGTCTGTACCAGGATCGGGATCTGCGCATCTCTCCGGCCAGCGACATCGTCATCCAGGCCGGGGCGGAACTGGGCTTGCTCGGCAGCAGGAAAGACATTGGGGACGCATGCCAGGAACTGGATCTGCAATGTTCCGGCATGCTCCGGCATTTTGCGGATGTGCTCTCCGCGTCCCAGGCCGGCGTTTCGGAAGTGGTCATCCCGCCGCGCTCGAACATCATCGGCAAGACCCTGCTGGACATCCGGATGCGCAAGACCCATGGGGCAAGCGTTCTTGCCGTCAACAGGGCGGGCCAGGTCATCCGCGGCAATCTGCGGGATCTGCCCCTGCAGTCCGGAGACACGCTCGTCCTGCACAGCCTTTGGGAAGACCTGGCCGCGTTGGAGAAGAATCAGGATTTCGTGGTGGTCACGTCGAATTTCCCGCATGAGGTTATCCTGCACGAAAAGCTTCCCCATGCCGTGGTTATTTCTCTGATCACCGTGATGCTGGTGTTGTTCAGCGATCTGCGCCTCGCCGTCTCCCTGATGGGCGGAGCCATAGCCATGATTGTCAGCGGTGTGTTGACCATGGATGAAGCCTATAAAAGCGTCAGCTGGCAGTCCGTCTTTCTGCTGGCCAGCCTGATCCCCCTGGGCATGGCCGTGGAAACCACGGGCACAGCCGCCTGGATCGCCTTGCAGACCCTGAATCTGCTGGGTGATGTGCCGGTCTGGGTGCTGCAGGCGGCCATCGCGGTTCTGGGCACGGTATTCACGCTGCTGATGTCCAATGTGGGAGCGACGGTTCTGCTGGTTCCTCTGGCCATCAATATTGCGGTATTGTCCGGGGCTGATCCGGCCATGTTCGCCCTGACCGTGGCCATCAGCACCTCCAACTCCTTCCTGATTCCAACCCATCAGGTCAACGCCCTGATCATGGGGCCCGGCGGGTATCGCAACGCCGACTTCTTGCGTGCCGGATCGATCATGACCATACTCTTTCTCGTCGTGTCTCTGGTAATGCTCAACCTTGTCTTTTAACCGCGGAGGAAGGCGCTCATGCCGATCATCACACTTGTCAGCGTCGCTTATTGTGGTGAAGAGGAAGTCGCCAGGGCCTTGGCTGCCGAGCTGTCCCTGCGAATCGTTGAGGACAAGGAAATCATTGCCGAAGCCTCCGCGAAATACGCCATCAAGGAAAACAAGTTCTATCAGGCCTTGTTCGGCAAGCCTTCGGTCTTCAACGTGTTCACCAGAGACCGGGAGCGCTGTATCAGCTGCTACAAGGCTGTCCTGGCCACCCGCCTGCTTGAGGACGATCAACTCATCCTGGGGCTGGGCGGGTACCTCATGCCCAGGGCCGTCACCCATGTCCTCAAGGTTGGTTTGACCGCGGACAGGCCCTTTCGCATGAACAAGGCCCGACAGGTCCATGATCTTGAACCCAAGGCTTTGTCCAAACTTCTGGACCAGGAGGACGCGTCCGTCACCCGCTGGACAGAGTATTTGAACTGGAAAAACCCAACGCAAAGTTCGCCCAGCGATATCCTGATCTCCATGGACAACATCACCGTGGATCACGCCGTGAAGTTGATCCAGGACCGTGCCCGGCGGTCCGTGACATTGCCCACGGTGGAGTCGATGCGGGCTGTCGAGGAATTTGTCCTGATCGCACGGATTGAAGCAGCCCTGGCGGTCAAGGGCCATGTGCTCAAGTTGGAGATGAAATCGGGAAAGATCCTGCTGCGCGTGGAAAAGAACATCGTGCGTGCGGAGCGTCTGGAAGAGGAACTGCTGGGAATCGTGCGCGACATCGCTCCAGAATGGGAAATTGAGATCAAGCTGGGTGCGGACATGTTCCAGACCGACGTCTATCGGCCCTATGACTTTGAGAATCCATCCAAGATCCTGGTCGTGGACGATGAGATGGAATTTGCCGCACAACTTTCGGAACGATTGAAAATGCGGGAAATGGGCGTGGCCGTGGTCACCAGCGGCGAGGAAGCCCTGGAGTTGGTGGAGGAGGATGAGCCGGAAGTGGTGATTCTGGATTTGAAAATGCCCGAGATAACCGGCGAGGAAGTCCTGCGCATGATCCACAAGGGCCACCCGAAAATTCCGGTGATCATCCTATCCGGGATGGGGGATCCGACAAAATTTCAAGCCTGCATGGACATGGGTGCTTTTGCCTGTCTCCAGAAACCCGCCGACTTCAAGGAACTGACCGAAACCATCAGACGGGCGTACGCCTCGCTGGAACGGCAGCCATAGCCACTTGAAATACAATCTGTCTCATTCAAAAGGATACAGACACAGCGCCGACACAAAGCTCCGAAATCGAAATCGCAATCGAAATCGCAATCGAAATCGCAATCGAAATCGAGTTGAATTCGCAATCGAACCGAAGTCGATCACAAGCTGACGGAATCCGGAGATGACGAAGACTTACCGATTTCGATTGCGATACAGAACTGTGAAATAATATAGTGGAGGATTTCATGATCGATGATGCCAATGCCGACAAACCGGGAGTCGCGGAAATTCTGTCCATCGGCAATGAACTCCTCGACGGATCCATCCAGGACGGCAACAGCTACTGGCTGATATCACGCGTGATGAAGCTGGGAGGCGTGGTGGCCAGGGTGGGCATCCTGCCGGACGATATGGACGTCATCGCCCGGGAAGTCCAAAACGCAATGGGCAGAACCGTGGGCAAGGCTGCGGATGTCTTGTTCATCAGCGGCGGCCTTGGGCCGACCATGGACGACCTGACCCTGGCCGCCGTGGCCAAGGGCCTCGGCCTGCCGCTGGAAATGCATGCCAGGGCCAGGGAGATGGTCCGCGAAGGTTTTGACGCCCTTGCGGCCCGAGGAACCGTGGAGCAGGGCGGACTGAACCCGGCCCGGGAAAAGATGGCCATGCTTCCCCGAGGAGCCATAGCCTTGCGAAATCCCGTCGGCACGGCTCCCGGGGTTCTGGTGGAACACGAGGGCAAGAGCATAGTTTGTTTTCCGGGTGTTCCCGGCGAACTCCAACAAATCTTCAAAACTTCGCTGCAGCCTTTCCTGGCCGGAATCTTTCCGGAGCAGGTCTTTGCCCAGCAGGCTCTTTGGATCGGTTGCAACGACGAATCCATCCTGGCGCCGCACCTGGAGTGGTTCCAGAAACGATACCCTGATATTCACGTCAAAGCCCGTTCCGGCCTTTTCGATGAAAATCCGAAGCTGAAGTTCGTCTTTTCCCTGGGCGGGCAAGACAGGGGGGAAGTGGAAAAGGTGCTGGACCGGGCGTTGCAAGATCTGACGGTTCGCCTGGAGGAGAATTCCTACCACGTCTCGGCCGCGACCAATAATTCCGAGTCATGAAAAAGTGTAACTACTCATTTCATCAGAGAAAATACGGACTGGATACCGGCCTTCGCCGGTATGACTTAATCTGGAAAGGCCGTGGTGTGACACGTCATTCCGGCGAAAGCCGGAATCCAGCTCTGGCGAGTGATCATAGAGTATGTGCTGAATAGCTACTATTTTTGTAACTACTCAGGCGATACGAATGTTGTTGCCGGGTTTGGCTCGGAATCGGGGTCGGTATCGGAATCGGGGTCGGTATCGGGATCGGTATCGAAGCCATGTGGAAGGGCATTCCATTTTTTTCGATACCGATTCCGACCCCGACCCCGATTATCGGAGAAAGAACGTGTGCTGAGTAGTTACAAAAAAAAAAGCGGCCTGAGCCGCTTTGGAAGAATCAGACCGAACTCTGGTTCAGGCTGAATCCCTTTCCATAACCCCCTGTGGAGGCGGAAGTTCCGGCGAGTTTTGAGAGGTAGACGTCGCCCAGGTTCTTGATGTGGTCGGCCACGTTGTCAAAGTGGTTGAAGTGGACCTGTTCCTCGTCGATGATCTGTTCGAAGAGCTTCACGCTGACGCTGTCGCCGTTCTCCCGACATACCAGGAGAAACTGGTTGTAGACATCCACGGTATTGTCCTCGAGATTGGCATCAAAGGTGAACATGGTCGCCACGTCCTGGTTCAACTGAGGTTTTTCAGCCAAATCCGTGGTCGGTTCTCCTCCCAGTTCCTTGATGCGTTCCGCGAACATTTCAGCGTGGCGCATTTCATCAATGGCGATCAATTTCTGGTTGGCCGCCAGTTCGCCGTAGTCCATGTCGTCCAGCCCGTAATGCTGATTCATGTACTGGGAAATGGCATGCAGTTCCATGGACCGGGCCTTGTTCAAAACCTCGATCACCTTTGCCCTTCGTTCTTCCTTGCTGCCGGTAAGTTTGCTGGTTTCCACGGTCAATCCTCCTTGAGTGATCTGTTGCCGTTGATTCGACGATTGCTCAGGAAACGGTAGGATTGATCACGCTGAAGTCAACGGATAAGACCTGAAACAAAGTTGTGTTGATCGTGCTCCCAGTCGAAATCGCAATCAAAATCAAAATCAAAATCGAAATCGAAATCGAAATCGAAATCGCAATTGGAATCGGAATCCCCAATCCCAATCGGTATCGCAGAGGTTTCATTATCTGTTTGTTTATTCGATTTGTAACTATTCAGTACATGATGTGCGATCTGCCTCCGACATCGGGGTCGGTGTCGGGGGTCGGAATCGGTTTCGAAAAATGTTGAGAAGACCTATGCATGGCTCCGCCTGCGATCCCGATACCGACCCCGACTGCGATGCCAAAGTCCGCAGGGCAGTAGCATGCTGAACAGTTACTTCGATTTCGATTGGGAGAACAGTTAAAATGCCGGGTTTGATCACGTCCTGCTTTCTGATCTGAATGACAGTCGCGTATCAGGACGCAAGAGCCATGCCGCGGGATCTGGATGCGAACGAATCCGTGGAGTGTTTTTCCAACTCGTTCACCAGGGAGTTGATGTCCAAAATCAGGGCCATGTCGCCATTGCCCATGATCGTGGCTCCGGAAAGGCCTTTCATGCCGCTGAAAACGCGTCCCAGGCCCTTGATCACGGTTTGCAGCTGTCCGACGATACTGTCCACCACCAGTCCCACCCGGCGGTTCCCGGCCTGAACCACGACAACCTGTTCGATTTCCGGCGCCTTTGATTCGAAGTGATACCAGTTGCGCAAAATCAGACAGGGCAGCAATTCCCCCCGGATATCAAAAGCTTTGGCGATGCGGTCCCGTTCATCATCGCCGCGCTGGATTTCCACGCACTCCAGAACATCGGACAGCGGAATCACGTAGTACTCGTCGGCCATCAGCACCAGGAGGCCTTCAATGATGGCCAGAGTCAGCGGGAGGCCGATGGTGATGGTCGTGCCGGCTCCCGGGCGGCTGTCGATCTCAACGGTGCCCTTCAGGGATTCCAGGGAGCGCTTGACCACGTCCATGCCCACGCCGCGTCCGGAAACCGCGGTGACCTTCTCGGCCGTGGAGAACCCCGGAGCAAAGATGAGCTGCAGGATGTCCCGGTTCGAAGGACGGACGTCCGCTCGAACCAGGCCGCGTTCCACGGCCTTGGCGTAGATTTTCTCAGGGTCGATGCCTCCTCCGTCGTCCTGAATGACGATCCGGACCTGCCCGGCGCTTTGCATGGCGGACAGGGTGATGACTCCTCTGGAAGGCTTGCCCTGGGCCTGACGGACCTCAGCGGATTCGATGCCGTGGTCGATGCTGTTGCGCAGGATATGCACCAGGGGATCGCTGAGCTTTTCAATGACCGTCTTGTCCAACTCGGTTTCCGCGCCAAAGGTTTTCAGCTCGATGTCCTTGCCCAGCTCCGAGGAAAGATCACGGACCAGGCGACGAAACCGGTTGAAGGTCGAGCCGATGGGCAGCATGCGCAGGGAAAGGGTCCGCTCGCGCAGGTCGCTGCTCAGACGTTCGATTTCCTCGCTGACCGAGGTGAGCAGCGGGTTGTGCAGGTCGTTTTCGATCTGTTTCAATCGGGCCTGGACAATCACCAGCTGGCCCACCAGATCGACCATGTCGTCCAGTTTGTTGGCGCTGACCCGGATGGATGCGATTTCCTCGGTTCTGGTCCCGCCGGCGGGTGCGCCCGGTGTCATGCCCTTGGCTTGCGGATCTTTGCCTGTCTGGATTGGCGTCTGGGCCGGTTGCGTAGCCGTGGGCCTTGATTCGGTTTGGAGTGAGGTCGATGTGCTGTCGCTGGATGAGGGGGCACTGGGTGAGGGAGCACTGGACGCGGGGGCGCTGGATACGGGGGGGGCGGAGTCAGTGGGCGGGGATGCGGAGGACGCAGCCTCGGGCTGTTCCGGAGTTTCCATGGACGCGGATTGAAGGGCGCTGGATTCGCGAGCAAATTCCTGGCGGAGCATGGCCGCTTCGGCTTCGTCGATCAGCCCGAAACGGGAGATCTCATCGGGGTTGTCCAAAAACAGGAACAGATCGCGGATGGATTCCTCATCAGCGTCTGTGTGCAGAATCACATCCCAGCAGGTGCTGCATGCCACGGGGTCCAGGGCATCCAGAAGCGGAATGTGCGCGGGCGACGCATGGATTTCGCAGTTGCCCAGGGTTTGCAGCTGTCCGAGAAAATCCAAGGGATCCAGGGACGCAAACGGTTTGTTCAACGGGAAATAGCGCAGATGAAACAAGCGCGAAACCGCGGCGGATTGATCGTCACGGGGCCGTGATTCGTCCCCGGAGCCGCAGGAGCGGCATTCATGAGGACGACTTGTGGTTTCCATCATGTTGCTTAAATTTTGCAGGACTATTGCGGCCTTGTCCGCGGGCAGCCCGTTTTCCGGATTGCCAAGATACTCGGTCAGGAGGTCCTTGTACGCAAAGGAAAGCGTGGCCAGTTCCGGAGTACACGCCATCTGACCTGAACGGACCAGGTCAAACAGGGTTTCCAGGTCGTTGGTCAGTTCGCGAACGTCTTCCAAACCGAGCATTGCCGCGGAGCCCTTGATGGTGTGCAGGGCCCGAAAGATCCGGTGCACCATGTCAATGTTGTCCGAGGCCGCCTCCAGTTCCAGCAATGCGCTTTCCAGTTCCGCCAAAAGTTCCTGGCATTCTTCAATAAAAATTTGGAATTTCTTGTTCATGCGGCATGCTCCAGCAGCCAGGCGAAACCCAGGTTTTGGAATTGTTCCCGCAGCTTTTCGGAAGGAGGCGGCGTCAGGCGCAAACTGCCGTTCCGGGATACGCACGTCTTCAGTGCGGAGGCGACAATCTGAACAGCCGCCGCGTCCATGTGCCTCGTTGCGCTCATGTTCAGACACAGATGCGGGCACAAATGCGGGTACAGATGCGTGGATTGGTTCAGGGCGTTGATCAGGGATTCACGGAAGCCTTCCACCTGGGAAACATCGAATGTTTCCGCGGCGACAAGCACGGTGCAATTCGTTTCAGGACACGCTGCCGGGGAAGGCGCCGGGGAGGCGCCGGGTTGGGATGTCGCCGCGCCGGCCTGATCAGGATCGGCGGCGTCAGGGCTGCGATGAAACATGGACTTGTCCAGTTCCCTGATCTTTTCCCCCGGCATGTCGATGAGCATGCCGATGACATCCGGATCAATGATGGATGCAAAAAGAACGTTCAAGGGAATCATCTGGGCAAAGCCGTCCTCTAATGTCCCCGTGGCTTCGAAATCAACCTTGCAGTCCAGGATCAGTCCGCTGTCCTGCAAGGTCTTGATGATCTCGTAGGGCGTTCTGTCCTTGCGATGAATGTCGTGGATGAGATCAAACTCAAGGTGATACAGGTATTTTCCGCCCTTGAGCCCTTGTTCAAGAGTAAACATGTCCACATCGAAAATGGAATGTCCCTGAGGGGAGGGCAGGGTCAGGGTGGTTTCCGTGCTGACCTTGGTTTCCGGAGTGAGCAAGGTCTGGATGTTCATCAAAATCGGTTCGATGTCCATGCTTTTGCTTTGCTCGGGATCGTTGATCATGGCGCTGAGCTGATCAAACCCTTCCAGCAGGATCTGACAAGTCTGCCGGTCCGTCCGCAGCTTCTGGTCGCGCATCAGATGCAGGGCGTTTTCCAGTTTGTGCGCCAGGGATCCGATGGCGTCAAGCCCGAAAAAGCCGGCCGCGCCCTTGATGGAATGCGCTGTCCGGAAGATGCGGTTGATCAATTCCTCGTCATACGCGCCTGCCAGATTCTCAAGCGCCATGATGTCCGCTTCGATGCTTTCCAGATGTTCCTTGGAATCCTCGATGAATGCGGCCATGAGATCGTCGGACATGGGCAACTCCTCGTCGTGGTTCTTACACGGCCTTGTGAATGGAAAAGTGTTTGTCCAGGCGCATGATGGTCAAAATATTGTAGATGTTCGGACTGACGTTGATGAGGGTCAGACTGCCGTCCTTGGTCTTGAGGGAGTTGTGGGTAGCCACGAGCAACCCCATGCCCAGGGAATCGACGATCTGCACGTCCTGAAGGTCGATGACCAGTTCAATTCCGCCGGCCTTGATGATTTCCTGAAGTTGCATCCGCAAGTCGTCGATCCGGGATCCAACCATGTTTTCGGTAATTCGGATCAGGGTTTTCGAGCCGTCCCTGGTTGTCTGCAGCATGTCCGTGGCTCCTGATGATTCAAGTTGCTTGCGTAAGGTGATTTCGTTTCCGGACGTATTAAACTCGATATTTTCGAAACAGCTTCGAATGATGGCCAGACCTCTTCCGGATTCACTTTTGGGGTTGGGCAGTTCCCATGTCAGCGAGCGCCAGGCGAATCCGCCTCCCTGGTCCCTGATAACCGCCACCAACTGATCGTCGTGGATCTCCACGATGGCGGTGACCAGCAATTCAGGATTTTTTCCATTTCCATGGATGACTGCATTGGTAAGCGCTTCGCGCAGGGCGAGGAGAATCAGGAACAGGTCGGGGATGTTTTTTCTTTTGTCCAGAAATCCCTGGAGCAGGTCGCAGGCCTGATTAACCTCGCAAAGGTTGGAGGGAAAGGAAACCTGGATGCCGTCAACGGTTTGTTTCTGAATCTGCACGGTTATGCCTCCACGGCCAGGAGCAGGGTATCGTCCAGGCTTTTCGCTCCCTTGGATATCCTGTCCCGGATATGACGGGGGCATTGATCCAGAGCAAGTGAGCGGCACTCTTCACAGGCCTGGATCAGCAAACGTCTGTCGTCGCTGGTAGTGTTGTTCTTGCTGCCGGAAATGTCGGACAGCCCGTCCGTGTACAAAAAAATCCGGTCGCCCGTGGCCAGCTTTCGTGAAACCTGGGAAAGATGAATGTGTGGAAAAGGACCGAGGATGTCTCCTTCCGCCCGCAGGATTTCAACTTCTCCGTCGGCGCCGAGAAAAATGGGCGGCGGATGTCCGGCGGAAAGCACAGTGAGATGATTGCGCTTGCTGTTGATCACGGCATAGGCGGCTGTCAGAAATTTTCCCGCCGGGAGAACGCTGTGCAGAACATTGTTGATGTTGGTCAACGTTTCCGTGGGAGTGAAGAGTGGTCCGGAATTCTGGCGCAACAGCGCCTTGAAGCCGGAAGTGACGAAGGAGGCTTTCAGGTCATGTCCGCTGATGTCCGCGACCACGTAGCCGAATCCGCCGCTGACCGGGAAAACGTCATAGTAGTCGCCTCCGGCTTCCAGGATGGGTTCGAAAAGTACGGCAAATTTCGCGTCGGGAAGTTCTTCCGGACGGATGAGCATGGATTGCTGGGCCTCTTTGACTTGGCGTAACCGTTCCGCCTGCTCAGCAATGACGATCCGGTAGGCTTGAACGACTTTCAGGTTGGTGCGCACCCTGGCCAGGATTTCCAGCGGCTCAAAGGGTTTGGTCACGTAATCCACCGCGCCCAGCTCGAATCCCTTGACCTTGGAGTTGATATCGTCCAGCGCGGACAGAAAAATGACCGGAATTGCGGCTGTCAGCGGGTCTTTCTTGAGTTTGCAAAGGGTATCGAAGCCGCTTTCGCCGGGCATCATGATGTCCAGAAGGATGATGTCCGGTTTCCGTTCCAGGGCCTTGGCCCTGCCCACGTCCCCGGCCTCGGCCTGGATTGTCGCAAAGCCTGAAGTGGACAGAATCCGCTCAAGCACCAGGCGATTGGTGGCATCATCGTCGATGATCAGTACCAGGGGGATATCGGATTGTATGTCGGCCATGTCTGATGTCGCGGCTCCAGGGTTTGCCGAACAGATTGCACCACCAGGGGATTATCCGAAAACCGGCAATGGAATCAACCTAAAAGATGGAGTAACTACTCAGCTGCGTTCCGGATTGTCTCGATTTTTCGGCATCGCAACTTCTTCTCCGGCTTCGTAACATCGAACCATTGCTCGAATAAACCTCATTTGGCGCTTCGGGCGTTTGGCAATGGTTTGATGAACGAATCCTGGCTCAGTCAAACAGGCGATGCCGAAAAAACAAGACAATCCGGAACACTCCGGTCCTATCCTGAAAGTGCTGAGTAGTTACCCTAAAAGATGGAACAATAAACCTCCGGGAAGCTTCGGATAAAAGAAGGTCGATTTGCGGGGCATGACCCGGCCTGATTCGGAAACCCGGCGCAGGACGTTCATGTCGACGGCCTTGAGCAGCAGGGCTGCCTGGGATTCTCCGTAAACGACGCTGGCAACAGCCTGATCGATGAACGGCGTGTAGGCCAGATGGCCGCCGCCGCTCAAATCCGCCTCCGTCAACCCCAAGGATTTACGAAAAAGAAACGTGTCCAGAACATAGGCTCCGACATCCTGAAACAACGGATCGCATTGGGAGATGAATTCAGGTTTCAATTCCAACAACCACATCTTGTCGGGCAGCGTCAACAGGCTGGCCGAGGGCAGGGCGGACTGCACCAGATCGCTCGAAGAGCCGGCCTGATGGATATGAAACCATGTTTCGGCTTGCTGCAGAACATCCGGCCAGGAATGGTTTCGCGAACCGCGCACCATGCGGTGGTAGGGCAGAATTTCCACTCCCGGCGTGGCGATGTTGCACAAACAGGCGAAGACGTAATCCGCCGGACGATGTGCCGTGGTTCCCGGTTCAAGCGCCGGCCCGGCATGGTGCTGGGCATAATGCAGGGCCGTTTCGTAGCGGTGATGGCCGTCCGCGACATAGACCGGCGTGTCCTTGAGGGCATGGCGGATGACGTCGTTGTATTCACCGGGCACGGACCAGAGACGGTGCTCCACGTTCTCGTCGGTGACCATCATGGCCTCAGGCGGCTGGTCGTTCAACAGGTCGCAGATGTTTTGCAATTGGCTGTCCTGGTGGTCGAAAATGCCGAAGATGGGGCTGAGCTGGGCGTTGGTGGCGCGCATCAGTTCCAGGCGGTCGGTTTTGGCCTTGGGATATGTCTGTTCGTGCGGGTAGACGCCTTCCCGGCCCCAGGGAGCCAGGCGCAGTCCGCCCATGAAACCCCAGCGGACATACTCCCGGTCCTGGAGAACGTACCGTGAAGCCAAAGCGGCGAACTCCGGCTGATCCTTCGTGCGGATCACACCCTGGCTCACCCACTGCGCCAGGAGTTCTCCGGCCTGGGCATAGCTGCCGGGCAGATCGAGATGGACCAGGTTATAGGGGCTTTTCGCGGCCAGCTCTGCGCGTTGTTCCGGGGACAGCACGTCGTATGGCGGAGCGGTGACCAGGTCAGGGCGGAGTTCCGGGCGGCGCCAGTCATAGCCGGCAAAGGACAAGGGAATGAATTCGGGCATGGTTTTCGTGTCGGTCTGGTTAAGGTTCAGAAACGTTACGGGAAGTGCCGGATCTCACCGGCGGTACTTTTGCCGGAGCGTGAACAGAAGGTCCCGGGTCATCCGGGCCTCGGCGATGTTCCATTTCAGGGCGGCCAGAGCGTAAAGGCCCGCCAGGATCGGGATGCCCAGCAGGGCGGTTTTGCCCAACGTGGAGGCAGCCGCCGCGGCCAGGCCCACCCCGGCGCTGAGCATGGTCATGCGGAAGGTTTGCGGTCCGATGTCCAGCCAGGCGCCGATCTTGCGGCGCAGAATGATTCCCAGCAAGAGGACGTTGGCCCAGGAGGAAAGCCCGGCGGCCACGGCCAACCCCACGTGAGCCATATACTGCATCAGGATCAAGCTCAAGACCACGTTGATCACCAGGCAGACCGCGGCCACGAGAACCGGCGAGCGGGTGTCCTCCATGGCATAGAACGCTGAAATCAGAGGGCGCACGCAGGCAAAGGCGGGCAGCCCGCTGCTGTAGCCCACCAGGGCCCAGGCCGTGGCCCTGACGGCTTCCTCGCCAAAGGCGCCCCGGCCAAAGACCGTATCGATGATCGGAAAGCTCATCCCGGCCAGTCCGGCGGCGGCCGGCAGACAAATGAACAGGGTCATGCTCAGGGTCGTATTCAGGGTCTGGCGAAACCCCGTCATGTCCTTGGCAGCAACGAGCATGGACATGCTGGGCAGGGCCGCCGTACTCAGAGCCACGGCAAAAATGCCCAGGGGCAGTTGCACCAGACGGTCCGCGTAATAGAGGTAGGAGATGCTGCCCGTGGCCAGCAAGGAAGCCAGCAGGGTTCCGATGAGGATGTTCACCTGGTAGACCGCGGCGCCGAAAACCGTGGGGGCCATGAGAATGCCGATGCGTTTCGCGCCGGGATGGTTCATGACCACCCGGCCGCGCCAGGAGAGTCCGAAGCGGCGCAGATAGGGCTGTTGCAGGATCCATTGTCCCAGCCCGGACAGGCAGACGCCCCAAGCCATGGCCAGGGCCACGTCCCAGCCCATGAACATGGCCAGCAAGGCGGAAATGATCAGGCCGAGGTTCAGAATGCATGGCGCGACGGCGGGAGCCCAGAAATGGCCAAGGGAGTTGAGCACGCCCATGCACAAGGCCACCGCGGAAATGAAGAGGATGTAAGGAAAGCAGATCCGGACCAGGGTCACGGTGCCGGCCAGGATCTCGGGATCTCTTGCAAATCCCGGTGCGATCAGCTTTGTAAGCGGTTCGGCCCAGATGATGGCCACAGCGCAGATCACCAGCAGGATCAGTACCAGCCAGACCAGAACGGACCGGGCCAGGGTGAACGCCTCGGCCAACCCCTTTTCCTGCCTGGTCCGGGAAAAGACCGGGATGAAGGCCAAGGTCAGGGAACCTTCGGCGAACAATCGGCGCAGCAGGTTGGGCAGGCGGAAGGCCACGAAGAACGCATCGGCCCAGATGCCCGCGCCCAAGGTGAAGGCGATGGTCATGTCCCGCAGAAAACCCAGGATACGACTGGCGGTGGTACCGGCGGCGACAACGGATGCATGGCGGGCGATGCGTCCTGTCGGAGTGGGAGTTGTGGAAGCGACGGGCTCGGTCAAGATGGAAAACCTTGGGAGGGCAATAACGATGAAAGCAACTCGTCAGCGCTGCAGCAAGGCGGCGATCCGGTTCTTGAATTCACGAATGATTTCCTGTTCGCCGGGGACAATTCGTCCCTGCATCAGAATTTTGCCGGCGCAGATGGTGGTGTCTACGCAGTCGCCGTTGGCGGAGTACACGATGTTGGAAACAAGATTGTAGTTGGGCACGAGCTGAGGGTGGTTGAGATCCAACAGAAGGCAGTCCGCGATCTTTCCGACGGCAATGCGCCCTCCGTTCAAGTCGAATATCCGGGCGCCGTTGGCCGTGGCGCATTGCCAGGCGTCGACCGCCGGCATGGCCGTGGGGTTTGCGGTCAGGCCTTTGCGGGCCAGGGCCGCGAACTTCATTTCCTCGAACATGTCCAGGTTGTTGTTGGACGAGCATCCGTCCGTGCCCAGGCCGATGCATACGCCGCGAGCGGCCAGACGGCGGTAGGGGAATGAGCCGGAACTCAATTTCAGGTTCGACGTGGGCAGGTGCGCGATCTTCACGTCATGCTCGGCCAGGATTTCCACTTCCTCGTCGTCCAGCCAGACGGCGTGCGCCGCCAGGACGTGGGGACCGAGAAAATTCAGGTCACGCAGATAACGGACCGGGCTTTGGCCATGGGCTGCCAGGCAGTCGTCCACTTCGCGGCTGGTTTCGGAAAGATGGGTGTGGACCATGATATTTTTCTCCCTGGCAAACATGGCCAGCCAGACCAGGGAATCCTTGGAAACCGTGTATATTGCGTGGGGACCCAGCGCGAAGTGGATCCGATGGCTGGACGTATGCCCGTTGCTGAAAAAATCAATGGCCCGCTGCTTGAAGCGATTAGCCTTCTTGGGATCACCGAAATCGATGAACGGCAAGGAAAGCATGGCCCGCAACCCCATTTCCTCCACGGCCTGGATGACGGCGGGCATGTGCCAGTACATGTCGCAGAAAAAGGTGGTTCCGGTCCTGATCATCTCCAGACATGCCAATCGGGCTCCCCAGTACACGTCCTCGCGGGTCAGTTTGTGTTCCATGGGCCAGATGTGGTCGTTCAACCAGGTATGCAGCTCCATGTCGTCGGCGTAACCGCGCAGCAGGGTCATGGCGGCATGGGTGTGGGAGTTGATCAGCGAGGGGACAATGGCCTTGTCCGTGCCGTCGATGACGGTTTCGGCCTCAACGTTCAATTCCTGGCCGATTTCAGCAATATTCTCGCCCTGAATCAAAACATCCACGATGGATTCGTCCAGCAGCACATTTTTGATCAGAATGCTCATCCAATACCTGCTTCGAAAAAAGAACACCGAACTCAATGCAAAATTGTCAACGCAAGTGCGAGGTAAACAAAAGCCCGGAACTGGTCAATGCTGCATTCAACGGGTCACGCACGCATCCAGAAAGGCCCAGCTTGCAACCCGCCCCGAAGACTGGCCCTGGAGCAGAGCCGGAAATGCAAACCCCGGGAACGCGGGGCTCCGGACCCGCTCTTCAAGAACTGCGAGTGCAGAGCCTCGCGTTCCCAGCAAAAAGCGCCATGACCCTGACTGGATCACGGGCAAAGCCCGCTTCAGGCAGAGCAGTGCGATCATGGGTGGGGCAAAGGGGTGCGCAGCAGGGCGAGGGCGGGTTCTTCGGCGGATTCCTGGGTGGCGTCAAAGGATGGTCGCAAACGGTGATTGGTGATGGATGGCAGTACGGCCTGGACGTGTTCCGGAAGAACCATGTCCCGGCCGTCCAAAAAGGCCCAGGCCTGAGCGCCACGGAGCAGGGAGCGGCCGGCCCGGGGGGAGAGCCCGGTGGAAAAATTGTCGGATCTCCGGGATGCGAGGAGCAAGGCCTGGATGTAGTCCAGCAGAGCGTCGGATACATGGACTTTCATCACCTCCTGCTGCAGCTCCAGCAGACGTTCGAACTGGAGCAGGGCCGAAGACTTGCGCAAGGCTTCGCGAGTGTCTCCGATGCGCAGGAGTTCGCGTTCGGTTCGCGAGTCGGGATAACCCAGGCGCAGGCGCATCAGGAAGCGGTCCAGCTGGGACTCGGGCAAAGGATAGGTGCCGATCTGGTGCATCGGGTTTTGCGTGGCAATCACGAAAAACGGGCGGGGCAGGCTTCTGGTTTGGCCGTCCGTGGTCACCTGGCCTTCTTCCATGGCCTCCAACAGGGCGCTTTGGGTTTTCGGCGTGGCTCGGTTGATTTCATCGGCCAGAATGACTTGCGAAAAGATGGGGCCGGGCAAGAAATTGAAGCTCTGGTCCTTGGGGTCGTACACTGATACCCCGAGAATGTCCGCGGGCAGCAGGTCGCTTGTGAACTGGATCCGCTGCATGTTCAGTCCGAGGATGCGGGCCATGGCCTCGGCCAGAGTGGTTTTGCCCACTCCGGGAACATCCTCGATCAGCAAGTGGCCCTTGGCCAGCAGACAGGACAATGCCAATTTGATTTCCGTATCCTTGCCCAGCAGATGTCGGCCGATGCCCTCGATAACGGGCTGCAGTTCCGTGTTCACGTCGCTCCTTGATGATAGGCGGTGGTATTTGATGCGTCGGCTTTCGGCAACATGCTCTCTTTCCAAAGCGGACTTTGCCCGCACCCCAGTTATCAGTTATCAGTTATCAGTTATCAGTTATCAGTTATTTGTTGTTTGCTATTTGGATTTTCCTGATAACTGATAACTGATAACTGATAACAAGTTCTCGTTTTCTGTGACAGGCTTGAAGCAGTAAGTCACTCACCACCAACCACTGACCACTGCCTGAGGTGCCCAGGCTCTGTCATACCGGCCATCGTGCGGCAATGGGCATGCGCCAGCCGGAACCGAAGGCCACGTCGGTGATTTTCAAGCCGGGAGCGGCCTGACGCCGCTTGAACTCCGCACCTTTGATCAGGCTGACGACCCGGTGCACCACAGCCGGGTCGAAGCCCTCCTGGACAATCTCTTCCACCGAACGATGCTGCTGGACAAAGCGTTCCAGAACGGCGTCCAGGATGTCGTACTCCGGCAGACTGTCCTGGTCCGTCTGATTGGGGCGCAATTCCGCCGTGGGCGGGCGGGTCAGAATCCGCTCCGGGATGACCTGGCCGTGCACGGAGTTCAGCCAGCGGGAGGTGCTGTAGACCAGGGTCTTCGGCACGTCCGCGATGACGCCCAGCCCGCCGGCCATGTCGCCGTACATGGTGCAATAGCCCACGGCCAGCTCGGACTTGTTGCCCGTGGTCAGAAGCATGCCCCGGAATTTGTTGGACAAGGCCATGAGCAGATTGCCACGGATCCTGGCCTGGATGTTTTCCTCGGTCACGTCCCGGTCATGTCCGGCAAAGGGCGCGGCAAGGGATTCATCGAAGGCGATCATCAGAGGTTCGATGGGCAGGGTCAAATGTTGGATGCCCAGATTGGCGGCAAGTTCCAGCGCGTCGTCGATGCTGGCCTGGCTCGTGTACGGTGAAGGCAACAGCACGCCCAGGACATTGTCCGCTCCCAGGGCCTCGGCGGCAATGGCCGCGGTCAGGGCCGAGTCGATCCCCCCGGAAACACCCAGCAGGGCCTTGGCAAAGCCCAGCTTGTGCAGATAATCCCGCAGGCCCAGAACCAGGGCGTTCCAGATCTCTTCCTCGCGGCAGGACGAGGGAACGGAATACAGTTCGACGGTGTGTGCGGTGTGGTGGGGCGGACTGTTGTCTGATGTGGAAGAAGCTGCCGGATTCTCGGCCATGTCGACCACGACCAGGTCTTCGGCAAAGGCGGCGGCCGCGGCGATCATTCTGCCCCGGGAATCAAAGGCGCAACTGCGACCGTCGAAAATCAGGTCGTCGTTCCCGCCCACCTGGTTGACGTAAACCAGGGGCAGACAGTGCTTTCTGGCCATGTCCTCGAGCATGCGCAGCCGGATTGCATGTTTGTCCAGATGAAACGGGGAAGCCGAGAGATTGATGATGCATTGCACGTTCTGCCGGGCCAGGTGTTCCACGGGATCGGATCGGTAGCGCCTGGATTTCCAGAAATCCTTGTCGTTCCAGATATCCTCGCAAATGGTCACGCCGATGCGCCAGTCCTGCAGTTGGAACCAACCCGGCGCGTCGAAGGGCTCGAAGTAGCGGTCTTCATCAAAAACATCATACGTCGGCAGCAGGGTCTTGTGAAAGGTGGCCTCGACCACGCCGTCCCGCAGCAAAGCCGCGCAGTTCCACAGAGCGCGGCCCTGGGACAGGGTGTTGTGCTCGGCCAGTCCTGCCAGAACCGGCGGCGCATCTCGCAGTTCCAGGCTGAGTTTGCGCAGAACGGCCCAGCTTTTGTCGATGAAACTTTTGTTCAGCAGCAGGTCCCGGGGCGGGTACCCCAGCAGGGACAACTCGGAACAGACGCACAGATCCGCGCCCTGTTCAGCCGCCTTGCGCGCTGCATCCAGGATTTTACGGGAATTCCCTTCAAGATCGCCCACAAGGTAGTTGTTTTGAAGCAATGCAATGCGCATAGGAGGACTCGATGTGGCTTGACCTGATGGAGGCCGGTTTGTCGGGCTGTTACAACAGGTTGTAACGACTCAGCTGCAGAGCGGGAAGATGTTCGTTTCAAAAACTCGTGGCAAGCATGACCTGGATTCCCGGCTTCGCGGGAATCCAGGTGCAAGGCAGCTCTCTGGCTGTGCCCGATCTTTTGGGCAATTACAATCTCTCGCTTTCCATCATGACCACGGTATTCTCCGTCATTGCCTCCATGATCTCGCCGTGCTCGTATCCGGCCAGATGGAGCAGAGCGTGGGTCAGGAGACGGATGAAATGACTGAGGGGATCCTGTTGATAAAGAAAGGCTTCCCGAAGGACCGTATCAGCACTGACAACAACGGACCCTAAATTGGCGTACGGAGCGGGCGCCGAGTCCTCCACGGGGAAGCTGAGCACGTTGGTCGGCCCCGTCCCGCCCATGTGCCGGCGGTGCAGATCCGTGATCACCTGATCCGAAGTGACGCGCAGCTCAACGCCCGCACCCTGAAGCTGGTTCGCTGCCATGATTCGTTCCAGAATCTGCCGCAATTCCCGCCGGTTCAGCGGCAATACGGGATGGCGCAAGGCCTCCGGGTCGATCAGCAGGCTGATATCAGCGGGCCGTGGCGATGCGCAGGGCCGGGACCTTGGCTGTTTCGACCTTGACCGGCGTCGTGGTTGCGGCATTGGCTCGGGGTTGGGGGTAGTCGATGCGTTGATGAAAAATGCCCGTCAGGATGCGCTGAAACGTTTCGCTGAGAATGTTCAGATCCTTCAGACTGAGATCCGAGTCGTCGAGCTGACCTTCGTTGAAGACCGTGCGCACCAGGTTCTGGATATGATTGCGGACCCGGCTCGGCGTGGGATCCACCAGTGTGCGGCTGGAAGCCTCGATGGCGTCGGCCAGCAGGATTATCCCGGCTTCCTTGGATTGCGGCTTGGGTCCGGGATAGCAGAAGTCCGCTTCCCGAACAGTGTCGGTCCCCCGTTCCTCTTTTTGGGAGAGCGCTTTCTGGTAGAAGTAGGAAATCAGCCGGGTACCGTGGTGCTGCTGGATCAGGTCCACAATTTCCGGTCCCAGCTTGTGCCTGGTTGCCAGCTCCGCGCCTTTTTTGACGTGGGAGATGAGAATCAGGGCGCTCATGGACGGCGCCAGCTTGTCGTGCTTGTTTTCGCGGCCGAACTGGTTTTCAATGAAATAATGCGGATTCTTGACCTTGCCGATGTCGTGATACAGGGCCGCCACCTTGGCTAGAAGCGGATTCGCGCCGATGGCCTTGGCTCCGGCTTCGGCCATGTTGGCCACGATGAGGCAGTGATGGTACGTGCCGGGGGCGTTGACCATCAGGTCCTGGAGCAGGGGTTGTTCCAGGCTCATCATTTCCAGGAGCTTGAACCGGGAGGTGTAGCCGAACAGATATTCCACCACCGGGCTGAAAGCCAGCAGGAGCAGAATGGAAAGCACGGCGCCGGTGGCGCTGAACATGGCTCCGGCGGCAAACCAGCTCACGCCTTGGAAATCGAGGAGATTGAGGGCCGCCCAGGTTCCCAGGATCAGAGCCAGCAGCGGCAGGCCGGTCCGCAGAATATCGGTTCTGGTCTGGGCTCCGCGCAGCAACATGGCGCACCCCACCGCACCCATGAGGTAGAACAGGAACACGTCAAAGCCGGCATGGAGCATCTGGGTGCAAAGAAAGGCCAGCAATGCTCCTGAAAAAATGCAGATCAGCAACGGGAAAAACAAGGCCAGAACACCGGCTGCTCCGGCAATGGGCAGGCTGTACACAAAGACGTCCGGTGTCAAATACAGCAGTTCGTGGCTCAGGGGAAAGCGGGAAAACGCCACGAATTTGGCCATGGCGGCAAAGGTAAGGATTACCGAAGCCAGAAGCAGGGTGTCCTTGGGGGTCAGGCGTTTGTTGATGCTGGTGGCGGCCTGAAAAATGGCCAGGGTGAAGAGCAAGGAGATGACCAGCACGCCGCTGAAGCGATCCCAGTTGTACCTGCCGGTCTGGTCCTGGAAGAAGGCCTGCATTTTGCGCTGCTGGTCCGCGGAAACACGCTCGGACTTGCGCACGATGATCTCACCCTTCTTGATCTGATAGAAAACGGGCTCCACGGCCAGCTTGGCGCTTGCCAGGCGGGTCTGCGTGGCTTCCTGGTTCAACGTCAGATTCGGCCGCAGCAGGGGGGACAGGAGTTCCTCGGCCGCCCTGCGGACCGACACGGGCAGGTTCATGGTGTCGCGCAGGTGCCGGTCCAGGTTGCGCATCAGGAATTCCAGGTCCGGAAAATCCATGGCGTTGAGGTGGAGCTGTTCGGTTTCCGTGGACAGTTCCCGGACAATCAGGCCCGTGGAGATATCCGAGACAAACCTGCGTTCCGAGAGTACCCCTTTGCTGTAGGCTTCCTCAAGCCATGGAACAACCTCCGTGATCATCAAATCATGGAAGGATGATTTCTGCCATTCGTTCCATACTCCGGCCGGGATGCGGATATTCAACTCCTCGGCGACCAGATT
Source organism: Desulfonatronum parangueonense (assembly GCF_054656975.1). NCBI lineage: Bacteria > Pseudomonadati > Thermodesulfobacteriota > Desulfovibrionia > Desulfovibrionales > Desulfonatronaceae > Desulfonatronum > Desulfonatronum parangueonense. Next base: position 1,626,549 of record NZ_BAAHXH010000003.1, on the reverse strand, counting down.
CTGGATATCGGCCAGGTTCTCCGGGGTGGAGGAGTGAATGACGTCCAGCAGATTGACGGTTTTCCTGGCCATCTGGGCAAAGGGTATCTGGGCCAGATCGAAAACCGGAGGCTGGGTTTGGGCCACCATTTCCCGGCGCGTGCGTGTGGAGATGTCGTCCTCGATGAGCAAATCCCTGGGGGCGGTGACATCGTGGGTGGCAATCTCCCCCTGGACGAAGATCCGTCCTCCGGGTTCGATGCTCACCCCCGAGAGCGCTGCCGCGAGAACCATGCAGGCCATGAACACCAAAAGGCTTCCGGCACTGTTTTCCAGGGGCCGGGCGGTTTTCGGGGAAAGCAGGACGTCAGCCTTGACGGCTCCTTTGGCACTATTCTTTTTGGGTGAAGTCTTGCTGTGCGTATCGGTCATAGGCATTGACAATGCGACCAACGAGTGGATGTCGAATGACGTCTTTATCGTTAAAATGAATGAATTGAAGTCCGGAGAGCTTCGAAAGAACCCGTTCAGCCTGAATCAAGCCGGATCTGGCGTGGATCGGCAGATCGATCTGGGTAATGTCTCCGGTGACCACTGCCTTGGAGCCGAAACCAAGCCTGGTCAGGAACATTTTCATCTGTTCCGGGGTCGTGTTCTGGGCCTCGTCCAGGATGATGAAGGAGTCGTTGAGGGTTCGGCCGCGCATGAACGCCAGAGGCGCGATCTCGATCATGCCGTCTTCCAGCATTTCCTGAACCTTGCGAAACTCGACCATGTCGTGCAGGGCGTCATACAGTGGTCTGAGATATGGGTTGATCTTTTCGGCCAGATCACCGGGCAGAAAGCCGAGTTTTTCCCCGGCTTCCACCGCGGGCCTGGTGAGAACCAGTCGTTTGACTTCTTTCTTGATCAGTGCCGACACCGCCATGGCAACGGCCAGGTACGTCTTGCCCGTACCGGCCGGGCCGATGCCGAAAACCAGATCCTTCTTGCGAATTGCCTGGAGGTAATGGCGCTGGTTGACGGTTCTTGGGGTGATGGTCCGTTTCGGGGAAACGGCATACACGACGTCCTTGAAGACGCTCTTGATGTCGGCCTTGGGATCCTGGCTCAGAATGCGCCAGGCATGGTCCACATCCTGGGTGGTGATGGTTTGATTGGTCCGCTGCAATCCGTGGAGCTGAACCAGGCAGTTCGCGACCAGATCCACGGTTTCAGGATCCTGCCCGTTGAGGACGGCAACCGAGCCGTGACTGTCCGCGGCAACTCCGCTCAACTCAGCCAATTGCAGCAGGTGCGCATTGTGCGGTCCGAATAGTTTTTGCGCCTCCGCGGCGCTCTGGAATTCCAGACGACGTTCAATGGTCATTATTTTGCGAAAAACCTCATCTCGTTTTGGTGGAAAAAGAGTGCTGAAAGTATGTTGCCCGAAGGTTCACGTCGATACAATTTATGGATTGAGTATGACATCTATTCAGCTCATTCGAGAAAAACGGACTGGATACCGGCCTTCGCCGGTATGACTGATCCGGAGACAGCATTGGAAACAAAGTCATTCCCGCGAAGGCGGGAATCCAGGTCATGCTTGCTACAAGTTGCTTAATCTTTCCGCTTTGAGCTGAGGAGTTACTGAGTATATACAAAAAATGCACCAGTGTGGGCGCACCATGTCGTGCCCACACCTGTGTGCACAGGGCTCAGGTTGAAATAAGATGATGCTCAGCCCCCGATAGCCGACATGATCTTGCGGCAGACGGAGCCCTTGCGGTTTTGAGCTGCGAGGAGTTCGTGACCCATGGGCTTGATCCTGCCGGCCCGGATGATCACTTGGCGCAGGTGTTCCCGCCCCAGCTTGGGAGAACGCAGGATCGGCCGGAGCCGGTATTCCTTGTCCGAGAACAGGCAGGTGCGCAAACGGCCGTCGGGAGTGATGCGCAACCGGTTGCATTGCCCGCAGAAGTGGGAACTCATGGGGGATATCACTCCGATTCGGCCTTTGCCGCCGACAATCTCAAACATTTTCGCCGGCCCGTGGCGTTTGCTCAATTCCGTGACGGGCTGCAGCTGAACGAATTCCTGGGCCTGTTGGAGTATTTCCTTGGATGTCCAGACCTGATCGGGACGCCAGACGGTTTTTTCACCCACGGGCATGAACTCGATGAAGCGCAGGTCCAGGGGATGGGTTTCGGCCAAACGGACAAACGCCTCCAGTTCGTCGTCATTGATTCCTTTCAGAGCCACGACATTGATCTTGATCCGCAATCCGTGCTCCAGGCATTGATCGATGGCGCCGCGGACCGGCAGAAAAAAATCCCGCCCGGTGATGCGTTGGAATTTGGCCCTGTCCAGGGTGTCCAGAGAGATGTTCAGCCCCTGGATGCCGATTTCCTTGAGCGCGGGAACCTTGCCGCTGAGCAGGGTCGCGTTGGTGGTCAGGCGCATGTCCAGTTGCGGGTGAGCTGTCAGGATCCGTTCCAGGAAATGCAGAAAGTTCTTGCGAATGAATGGTTCACCGCCGGTCAGCCGGACCTTGGAAATGTTCAGCGTTGAAGCCACGGCAATCAATTCCAGACATTCCTCGTAGCTGAGCATCTGGTCGTGGGGAAGCATTTTCAGCCCGTCGCAGGAACGGCAGTACAGGCAACGCAGGTTGCATCGATCCGTGATGCTCAGGCGCAGGTAGTTGATGGCGCGGCCATGCTGGTCGGTCATGATTTCCGGTTGCGCGGAAGAAACGGGAACGCGTTCTAAGGGCAGTGTCATCGGCTCTGGCCTGGATGGAATGAGTAAAAATCGTGAAAAAGGAGGATCAATGGGACGGTCCGTCGTCCACGATCCGCAATTTGTTTTCCAGATTCGGGTCCAGGGTGACATGAAGCGTCCGGTGGACTCGGTCCACCCTGGCCAGACCAGGAGTCCCCTTGACGGCCCGGACGTATTTGACCTGTGCGCAGATGATCGTTGCGCGGTCGGCGCTGGAAAAGTGGCTGGCCAGTCCAGCCAGGCCCGCTGCCTCGATCATGGTTTGTTCGGGAACGTCCTGTTCGGGAAAGTTGCGTTTCAAGATCAAATGGGCCCCGGGACCATCAGCCGCGTGAAACCAGAAGTCAAAAGAGCTTGCCGTTTTGGTGAGCAGGGCGTGGTTGGCTTTCTGGTTCTTGCCGCGCAACATCATAAATCCGTCGCTACTCAAAAAGCGGTGCAGGGGCAAGGATGTGCTCTTGTTTAGCTTGCGGCCGGGTGCATTCGTCGGCTTGGACGCGGGTCGCGGCGCCGTGTCATGGGCCGGAGAGGCTTGGGCCGTGATCGCTTCCCGGCGGCGTTGCACATGGACCAGACCGCGTCGGCCCTTGTCGGCGAGCCGGAACCAGCGTTCCATGTTTTCCAGGATTGTCAACCTTGCATCCAGTACGAGATCCACCAGGGTACCGTCTTCTTCCGGCAGCGTGATGCGCTCGAGGCGGGAACGTCCGCTGACCTGGTCTGGAAGCTGGTAAAGGTTGCGACGGATCAGCTGAGCCTGTTCCGCCATTCGGACAAAATCCAAGAGGCGCTGTTCATCGGAATCCAGGTTTTTCAGCAAGCGTTTCTTGCGCTTGTGCGCCCGCGCCGCGGACAGGTCGGCCACGGATGCTTTTTCCTGAAAGAATATCTCCTCGGCGATCGCCTTTGTCGCCGCAAAAGCGGTTTCGCAACGAGTTTGCGTGAGGTTGCCCCGGATCGGTTCCGGAAGAATCCAGGGGCAGGCGATACTCTGGCTTGAAGGAGATTGATAGATGTAAAAGTTTTTCGGCGGCAGCCCGGAAGCGAACTCGTTCAGCAATGCGATACCTAAGTCTTCGGGCAGGGTTTGCAAGGTCTGGCGCAGCAATGGAGAAATTTGGGGGTACCGATGCCATATCCGTGAATCCACCCGAATCTGGTCCAGCGAAGGCCAGTCAGGGGAATCCGGTTGCCATTCCGGGGCCTGGTTTTCCAGGGCAACACCTTTTTTCGCATCCAGGATCAACCATGATGTCGATTCATGCAATCCCATGCCCAAAGCCAGGCGGCGTTTCACCCAGTTCGAGCGGACGCCCAGGATGCGCTTGCCCTGGATTCTTTTACGCAGCCCCATCACCTGGGAAGTGGGGGCTGCCGGATTCTCCGGTGAATGCGAGGAGAGGGTTATGGAGACGCTTTCGGGGTGGTGGGAAAAAAGAAAATGCCGGGGATATTCACCGGGTTGGAGGCGAAACGTCCACCACCCCAGTCGCGGAGCGTAAATTCGTTCCAGACGTCGGCCGATAAGCATAGGTTGCAGTTCTTGGACCAGATGACGATAAAGAAGAGCCTCCATTAGCGGTAAAGATCAAGAAAGGATTGGGGCAATGGTCGCAAAACAGCCGGTGTGCAAGGATGTGAACGAAGGTGGCCGAGGAGACTGAACAGCGTCGAAACCCGGGTCAGCCTGCCCGATACGAGAGGATCGACGATTTCGAGCAAGCATCATGCACTGATCCGGCTACTCGCCGCGCAGGCTTTCTTCCTCTTCCCGAATGCTCTTGCATTTGATGCACAAGGTCGTCACCGGCCTGGCCTTGAGTCGTTCGATGCTGATGTCTTCGCCGCAATCTTCGCACATGCCGAAGTTGCCGCTCTGGATACGGCCGAGAGCCTCTTGAATTTTGGGGATGAGCTTGCGTTCGCGATCCCGGAGGCGCAACATGAAGGATCGATCCGTTTCCATGGTCGCTCGATCCGCCGGATCGGCATGAACCTCACGATTATCGGTCATTTCATCCAGGGATTCTGATCCGCGCTGGCTGAGATCCTGCAGAGTTTCCTTGAGCAGCTTGTCAAAATAATCCAGGTCGATTTGTTTCATATTTTACTCCATGAAATCGGCAAAGTTGGTGTTTTTACGAGGTCGAAAAAATCAACGCACGCGGACCTCGGCCGGATGGTTGCATCTTTCGTCATTATCCAGCTGCTGCGAATCGGATATTATAAAAGTGGACAGGAGTAATTGCAATATCCTGGACGACAAGGCTAGGGGCTAGGGTCGATGGGCGGAGACCATCGACCCGTCGCCTATCGCCCAAAGCCCATCACCCCTTGCCCTCGCCTGCGTCAGTTGACCTGCTGAATGCCTTCCAGCAGCCACATGCCGGTTCCTTCGGAAGGACGGCTGAAATGCCAGATCTCCTGAGTTTGCTTGGCTTCCTCGAGGGGATCTTCCCGAAGCGTCACGTCGAACAAAACGCTGCACACGGTATCCCCGTCCTCCTCTCGGACTTCCAGCAATGACGCTTCCACATGCAGCAGTTCCGTCTGACCCATCATGGGAGCGGTATTCTGCTGGCGCTTGATCTCCGCGAAGACTTCCTTGGTGGTGAAGTTGCGAATGTCTTCCATGTCCCGATTGTTCCACGATGTCTGCAAACGGGTGTAGGCAGCCTTGGCTCCAATGAGAAAATCAGCGGTATCAAAGCCTTCGGGAACCTGAATGCCGCTGGAGGGTGTATTTGCCGGTTCGGTATTCAAGGCGTCCCAGGCGCTTTTCTCCTTGCTGCCGGGTGTTATTGTTGCTGCTGGTGCTGGTGTTGGTGGGGTCGATTGCCGGTGATGAATGTATTCCGGTTGTACCGACGGGCTTTGATCAAGGTTGGGCCCGGCAGTCTGGGCCGCCATGCGGCGGGAGCGAATGAAGCGATACAGCAGATAAAGAATCCCGCCGAAAAGCAGGATGTCGAGGAAGTTGAGACCGGAGAAGGCGCCCAGTCCTCCGGTGAGCAGGGAACCGATCAAGCCGCCCAGAAGCAGGCCGCCGAGCATGCCGCCGAGCATGCCGCCAAAACCGGATCTGGCCGGAGTCTGCTGTGCGGCTTGCTGTTGAGTTTGCCTGTTTTGCTGGGTCTGCTGCTGGGTTTGCTGTTGGGTCGGCGCTTCCCGCTGGGGCTGGGCGGGTTGTTGGGCCGGACGCTGCTGGCTGGGTCGGGAACCGAAGGATCTGCTTCCGCCAAGGCGCTGGGCTTCGGCGATTTCCGCGAGGACAAATCCCCCGATGGCCAAAAAGCAGATCAAGAAACCAAGAATGATCTTTACACGTGACACGCAATACCTCCTGAAAAATTTTGCGAACCATAATGCAGTCAGGCATGGTGTCAAGTTCCGGCAGTGGTTTCCCGTTCTTTTGCCGTCGAGCATCCTTGAACCTTTCCGGCTTCGGGTCTATTCAGGGTATTGCCGGTGCTGATGCACCGATGATCGTCAACAAGTTGATAAGCATATCCGATTGAGGAGGTTGAGAATCATGCATGTAGTTATAATCGGCGCCGTGGCGCTTGGTCCAAAGGCGGCGTGTCGTTTGAAACGTTTGGCGCCGGATGTCCGGGTGACGATGATCGACCAGGGATCACGAGTTTCCTACGGCGGGTGCGGAATTCCGTACTATGTTTCCGGGGACATCAGCGACGTAAAGGAATTGCAGTCCACCAGCTTTCACATGGTTCGCGATCCCCATTTTTTTCATGAGGCCAAAGGGGTGGAGGTTCTGACCCGGAAGCGGGCGGAAAGCATCGATCGTCAGGCCAGAGTTGTGCATGCCATGGATCTGGAATCCGGGGAAGCCATGCAGTTTTCCTACGACAAACTGGTATTGGCCATGGGAAGCAGGCCCCGCAAGCTTGATCTGCCGGGCAAAGACCTTGACGGCGTGTTTGCCGTGTCCAACCTGGAGGAAGCCGAAGGCATCCGGGCCCGTGTCGAAGCAGGCAAGGTGAGCAAGGCCGTTGTTGTCGGCGCGGGTTTCATCGGGTTGGAGATAGCCGAAGCCTTGACGGACATGTGGGGCGTGGAAACCACCGTGGTGGAAATCGCCGATCAGGTGCTGCCCGGATTCGTCAGTGCGGATCTGGCCCGCATGGCCCAGAAACATATGCAGGAGCACGATGTCTCTTTTCGACTTGCCGCCAATGTGCTTGGCTTTGCCGGTGACGGCCGGGTGGAGCGCGTGCTGCTGGAAGGCGAGGAACTGGACGCGGATCTGGTGATCATGTCCGCGGGCGTGATACCCAATTCCGAGCTGGCCGTTCAGGCCGGACTGGATGTTTCCCCCAAGGGCGCGATCATCGTCAACAGCCGGATGCAGACTTCGGATCCGGATATTTACGCAGGCGGCAATTGCGTGCAGGTGACCAACCTGGTCACGGGGCAGCCCGGCTACTATCCCCTGGGTTCCCTGGCCAATCGTCAGGGCCGGGTGATCGGCACGAACCTGGCCGGCGGAGAGGCCGAATTTCCCGGCGCCGTGGGCAGCTTTGCGGTCAAGCTGTTCGAGATTTCCGTTGCCGGAACCGGTTTGAGCCCTGAAACGGCCAAAAGATCCGGGTTTGACGTGATTCATTCCCATGTGGTCCAGGCGGACAGGGCCCATTTTTTTCCGGAAAATGAGCTGATGCACCTGGAGATGGTGGTGGAGAAAAACGGCCGAGTTTTAGGCGCCCAGGGGCTTTGCGCCAAGGGAGACGGCCTGGTGGGACGGATTGGGGCCGTGGCCGCGGTATTGGGTGATCATCCCCATGTTTCGGTGATCAGCAATCTGGAATATCCCTATTCTCCACCATTCTCGTCCGCCATGGACATCATCAATGCCGCGGCCAATGCCGCTGAGAACATTCTCGAAGGCCGCACCTCGCCGCTGAGCGTTGCGGAGTTTTCAACTCTATGGAATGATCCGCGACGCGAATTCCAGGTCCTGGATTGTCGTGGCCAGGCGAATGCCCAGCCGTTTCTGGAGAAGTATCCCGATGTGTGGATGAACATTCCCCAGGATGAACTCCGGAACAGGCTGGAAGAAATACCCAAAGACAAGAACCTGATCCTGGTCTGCAATGCCGGCGGCCGTTCCTATGAATCTCAAATCACACTCGAGGAAGCCGGCATCTCCGGTTCCCGGAATCTCCAGGGCGGCGTGGCCGCGATCCGCAGGAGCGGGATGGATATTTAGGATTTCGATAACTATTCAGTACATGATGTGCGATCTGCCTCCGACATCGGGATCGGTGTCGGGGTCGGAATCGGTTTCGAAAAATGTTGAGAAGACCTATGCATGGCTCCGCCTGCGATACCGATACCGACCCCGACTGCGATGCCAAAGTCCGCAGGGCAGTAGCATGCTGAACAGTTACGGATTTCGATGTGACCGCCACGATACTGTGATCGCAGTCGATTCGTTTTCGACTGCGATTTCGTTTTGATTTTGTTTTAGATTGCGATTGCGTTTCGATTTGGATTTCGATTGCGATTTTTTTTATTGAGGAATGTTCTTTCTGAGACACCATCAACTTTTTTTAGAGTTACCCATGACCACTTCATTTTACGATCAGTTTCCGTCCCATCGCGGGCGGATGGAATATGTTTGCCTGGGGTGCCGGGCCAGGCTGGATATTGACGAGCTGTACTACACCTGTCCGCAGTGCAACGAGGTTCTGCTGCTGGAGGATACGCAGTTTGACGAGCTGCGGCGTACCAGTCCGGAGCAGTGGCGGGAGGCCTTTGATCTGCGGGCCGCGACGCGCCGGTCTGATCTCAAGGGAATTTTCCGTTTTTACGAATTGACAGCTCCTGTTCTGGAGCCGGAGGACATCGTCTGGCTGGGCGAGGGCAACACCCCGATCATTCCGGCTTCCACAGCGCTTGCCGAACATATTGGACAGGATATGGCTTTCAAGAACGACGGCCAGAATCCCAGCGCCTCGTTCAAGGACCGGGGCATGGCCTGCGCCTTCAGCTACCTGAAGGCCTTGATTCGGCGTCACGGCTGGGATCAGGTGCTCACGGTCTGCGCATCCACCGGAGACACCTCGGCCGCCGCGGCCCTCTACGCGGCCTATGTTGGGGGCGCCATCAAGAGCGTGGTGTTGTTGCCCCAGGGCAAGGTCACACCGCAGCAACTGGCCCAGCCTTTGGGCAGCGGGGCCGTGGTTCTGGAGTTGCCCGGCGTCTTTGACGACTGCATGAAGGTGGTGGAGCACCTGGCCGAGAATTACAGAGTGGCCTTGCTGAACTCAAAAAATGCCTGGCGTATTCTGGGGCAGGAGTCGTATGCTTTCGAAGTGGCCCAGCATTACGCCTGGAATGTCGCGGACAAGGCCGTATTCGTGCCCATTGGCAACGCGGGCAATGTCACGGCGATCATGAGCGGCTTTTTGAAGCTGCACCGCCTTGGGATCATCGAGCAACTGCCCAGGATCTTCGGCGTCCAATCAGTCCATGCCGACCCGGTCTACCAGTACTACGACGAGCGCGATCCCGCCAAGCGTGTTTATCATCCGGTTCGCGTCCAATCCAGCGTGGCCCAGGCAGCCATGATCGGCAACCCGGTCTCCTTTCCGCGGGTCAAGCATCTGGCGGATCAGTACGAGCAGGCCGGTGGTTCCGGATTGTTTCATGTGGTTCAGGTGCAGGAGCAGGCCATCATCGAGGGCATGCTCCTGGCCAATCGCCATGGACATATCGCCTGCACCCAGGGCGGGGAATGTCTGGCCGGCCTGCTGCGGGCCCGGGAACTGGGCCTGATGCAGACCGGCGAAACCGCGGTGCTGGATGCCACGGCCCATAGCCTGAAATTCATCGGATTCCAGGAAATGTATTTCGAAAACAGCTTTCCGCCGGAGTACGGCATCACGCCCCGGGAAGAACTGATGAACGCTCCCCAACGGATATTGTCGCCTGATGTCAAAACTCGCCTTTCATCTTCTGAATACACCCTGGAAGCAGGCAGGGCCGTAGCTGAGGTGCTGGGGCTGCAGGCCATAAAATAGAGGTGACGAGTCGGGTTCGAAAGACGTTTCGACTCGGCTCGGTTAAGAATGACACAAATGGCTGAACAGTCATTATGCGGCTGCGATAAACACACCTTTTAATCTTCATGCGTGAACAATGGATTCAAATTATCTCCAGATTCAGCCCCTGCTGTTGATGCTGACCGACAAGCCTTTTGATTTCAATATCTACCTCTATCAAAACAACAACTATATCCTTTACGCGACCCCGGAAAACTTCACGGCAGAGCATCGCTCCAGGCTGATTCGGAATGGAATCGAGAATCTGTACATTGATAACAGCGACAAGCTGACTTATGAGTTGTTTATAGAGAAAAACTTACCGGACATCCTGAACAGTTCCAAAGTTCCTTTGCAAGCGAAATCAAAGATTCTGTACAGCCATTCTTTGGATGTCATTGAGTCGTTTTTCGTTCAATCGGGCAAGGAGTATCTGGGGAAGAAGAGTTACCAGAAGATGGTTGCTCTGGTTGATAACATTTACGGATTTTTCGAAAAGAATCCCAATGCCATTCAATCGGTTCGCAGTCTGATAGCAACTCACTACAAAGAGTACATCCACTGCATCAATACGGCCCTGTATGCCATATCTCTGCTGATCCACCATGCTGAAGACACGGGAAGGACGCTTCGCAAATCTTTTATCCGTCAGGTGGGAGTGGGGGCGTTGCTGCATGACTTCGGTAAATCCAAGATTCATCATTCAACTCTGTCGAAACCCTCCGCCCTGAATGCGAGCGAGTTCGAGGAAGTCAAAAAGCATCCGATTTATGGCCTGGAAATGTGCCAGCACATGAAGTTGTCGCAATCCGTCACCCAGTGCGTTCTGTTTCACCACGAGAAATTGGACGGCTCCGGATATCCCACCGGTACAAAAAATATTCCGGAGCACGTGCGGATCGTCACCATCGCGGACATGTTCGACGCCATCACCTGCGACAGACCCTACCGCAAACACAAGGTAACCGGTTTCGAGGCCTTGAAGATCATTTCCAAGGATGTTGAACGGGGCAAGCTTGATCGAGACATGGTAGCCTCATTCATCAAGATGATCAGCCAGGGCATGATCCAGCTCTGAAGCTTTCACTGGACGCACCGTCACAATGACTGTGGCGTGGCGAGATGTATTGGCAACCGGTAACCTACTCAGCTCATCGGAATAAAGGTGGGCTGGATACCCGCCTTCGCGGGTATGAGTGACTCAAAGACCGCATAAAAACAGAGTCATTCCCGCGAAGGCGGGAATCCAGGTCATGCTTGCCACAATGTTTGAAAGCCACCCTTATTCTCCTCTCTCAAGCTGAGTAGTTACGGCAATCGTTTGTAAGCGTGAGGGAGAAAAAAAACGCCCTCACGCTTTTGTTTTGCCAAAGCAGTGAGGGCGCGGTGGAACTCGGATGAGAAGTTCCTCGGGGTCAACTGGGGGTTATGACTCCGACTCCGACTCCGACGTCGGTTTCGGCTCTTCCTTGCCCAGTTCACGAATGGCATTGATGTAGCCCTGGCGCACGGCGTCCAGATAGCCGGGATCCATCTTGCCGGCCCAGGTTTCGACTTCCATGCAACGTTTGGGAACCGTGGACTGTTCCGGCTGGTAGCCAGTGGCCAGGCGCATCCGCCAGCGCAGGCGCTGCATTTCATCCGCGGCCTGGTCCATGTTCGCGGCCAGGTCCGGAAGGCCGACCGCCTCCAGGCATTCCGCCAGCAACTCCTTCTTGTAGACCCCGCGGGCAAAAAGACAGGAAACCAGGGAGGTCAGCAGAACCCGTTCCCGCTCGTCATCCACGAGATACTTCACGGCCTTTTCCGGATTCTTGTCATGTTCCTTCTGGTCGTACCCGTACGCTCCGGTATCCAGATGGGAATGGCGGAAGGAGAGCGATTGGGACGCGTAAAAGGTTTCGCCGACGTAACCGGCCATTTCCTGGCCCAGGACACAGGCAAAATCCTCGCCGCCGTACTTTGCCGCGGCATGTTTCACGCCCTTGGCCAGATCGGCATAGAATTCGTTCTTGGCGTGGCCCAGGCTCCAGATGGCTTCCTTGTAGGCCTCGACGTTGCCGAAGGCCAGGTCGTATTCCACCTGTTCCCTGGTCAACAATCCCTTTTGATAGGCTTCCGTGGCCCAGGCCAGTGCCACGCCCGTGCTCATGGCGTCCAGACCTTCCTTTTCCACGTCGTCCATCAGGGCCAGACAGGCCGAGGCGTCCATCACGCCGATCATGGAGCCCAGACCGAAGATCAGTTCGTAGTCATAGGCCACCTGGCGGATCTGGAAGCGATGTTCCTCCTGGAACTGTTCCCGCAGCAGCCCCACATGGATGCAGCCCACTGGACATCCGGCGCAGGCCGTGTTGCGGATCAGCAGATCCTTGGCAAAGGCTTCCCCGGATATCTTCTCCACCTCCGGGTCCGTGGTCTGCTTCAGGTTGCGGATGGGCAGGGACTTCAGCTCGTTGAGCGGGATGACGTTCCCCGGAGTGCCGAGGTCATGGTACTTGCTCATCATCTCCGTGGCGGTCATGTCCTTGTAGACCTTTTTGAACAGCTTGGCATAGGCCTTGGAGTCGGTTCCTGGCAAATCCTGGTCTCCGTCGCCGGACACCACAATGGCCTTCACCTTTTTCACGCCCATGACCGAGCCCGCGCCCATCCGGCCGAAATGGCGGTACGTGTCCACGTTGATGCAGGCATAGGCGGACAATGTTTCGCCGGCCGGGCCGATGCGGATGATGCTCCGATGTCCCGAAGCGCCGGGAAAGGCGCGGCGCATGACCCTTCCGGTGGTCAGAGCGTTGGCGCCCCAAAGGTAGTTGGCGTCCGCGGTCTCGATGTTTTTGGAAGCCACGTGCACTGCCACGGGTAAGGGGGCTTTTCCCCGCAGGACAATGGCGTCGTATCCGGCAAATCGCATGGCCAGGGCCAGACGCCCTCCGGCATGGGATTCGGAGTACTGGTCATGGTGCGGAGACTTGAATCCGCAGACCACCTTGGACATCAAGGGGAAATAACCCGTCAGACAGCCGATGGCGAAAATCAAAGGCTGATCCGGGTGGGACCAGGGTTCTTCCGGAAGGCCGAATTTCTCGAACAGCGCCGCGGCCAGCCCGCTGCCGCCAATATGAACATTCTTGTCGCCAAAGGAAATGATTTCGCCTTTGTCCCTGTCCAGATGGACAATGCAGACACGAAATGCGGTATCAGTCATTTTCGATTCCTCCCCGGCGGACGTGTTCCTGTTTCTTGCGCAGTTCCAGACAATCGTGGGGACAGAATTCCACGCATTGGCCGCAATGAATACAGACGTACGGCTTGTCTTTTTCATCCAGATAGATGGCGTCCACGGGGCAGGCCTCGGCGCATTTTCCACACTGGATGCAGAGTTTCATCTTGACGATGACGCCGCCCCCCTTGCGCTGGGAATAGGCGCCCGTGGGGCAGGCCTTGGCGCAGGGCGCCGGATCGCAAGCCAGACAAACCCGCGCCTCGAAGCCCGTTGTGATTCCGCCGCTGGAGCTGATGCGGATCCCGGCGGTGCTCCAGGAGAATTTTTTATGTACCTGCCGTGCGCAGGCCATGGAGCAGGAATGGCAACCGATGCAACGGTCCATGCGTGAAGCACGCAATATCTTCATCGTGTTCCTCGATGGCTGAAGGTTGAAAAAAGAAATGTACCCCAAAAAAAGGAATACTACCTTTTTTTCGCATGGGGTGCAAAAAACGTGATCCTGAGCTTTCCGGCCAGATCGGCTTACCGAAATCGTAACTACTCAGTACATGATGTGCGATCTGCTTGCGACATCGGGGTCGGTGTCGGGGTCGGAATCGGTTTCGAACAATGTTGAGAAGATCCACGCATGGCTCCGTCTGCGATCCCGATACCGATACCGACGCCGACTGCGATGCCAAAGTCCTCGGGGCAGTAGCATGCTGAACAGTTACCCGAAATCTTCAGCAAATTGTGGATGGCGGCCAGAAGGGACCCGGCTTGCCTTGTTTGCTTCTCTCAAACGAGGCAAGCCGGGTCTCAAATGAGGATATGCGTCTACAATCCCTTTTTCTCAAACCAGCGGAAAAGCAGGATTGCCCCGACGATGAACACCGGGATGACCAACCAGTGGTTGACGCCAATCAGTTGGGGAAGGGTGGGCTTGCCCAGGTCGCCCCAGGTGTACACGGTGGTCGTGAGCCAGGGGTAGGCCTCGGCGAAAATGCCGGCCCCCACCACCATGCCCAGGATGCCCCAAAACGCATCGTAGCGGCCTTCACCCAGGGCGCCCATGGCCGTTCCGGGACAATAGCCCAGAAGCCCCCAGCCAAGGCCGAAGATCAGACCTCCGATAACCACCGGTCCGAGGATCAGGGACTTTACGGAAAGCTTGGCCACGCCGAGATCCTGGAGCAGATACACGCCGACCATGCCCACAATGACGCTGGAGAGCATGAATTTGACAATGGTCATGTCCATCAGTCTGAGCGCGCCCAGCTGCTTGTCGTAGCGCAGCACGCGCCCTTTCTGCAGCAGGAAGCCGAAGAGAAATCCGGTGATCAGTCCATAGATCAGGGTGCTCATGACTTTTTCCCTCCATAGACGATGCGGGCCATGATCATCCCGCCGACAAAAAAGCACACCAGAGCCACAAATCCGCTGACAGCCAGTTGAAGCGAACCGCTCAACCCATGACCGCTGGGTCAGCCGTCCGCGAGACGGGCGCCGAACATGGCCACCACGCCTCCGGAAAAAGCAAGCACGGCCCGCTTGACCGGAGTGTGTCCAAACCGTTTGTGCCACATGTCCGGCACCGACTGCCAGCGGAACGAGCCGGAAGTCGCCGCAGAGACCAAGGAGCCGAGCACTATGCCGACCACGAACATCCACTGCCAGTCGATCCGGGGCACGACCCTGGTGAAATACTCCAGTTGCGCAACCCGTTCCGGGCCGAACCATTGTTCGATCATTCCCGCGGTACGCACAAAGGACGTGGACGCACCAAAAAATTGTCCGGTCAGCCAGACCGACATCACTCCAAGCAGGCCGCTCAGGCCGCCCGCCACGTAAGGACTCCAACCGCCATCATTCTTCATGCTCTTCCTCCTTGAAAGCAGTTCTGTTTGTGCCGCAACCACATCTTCAGTCTTCAGCCGAGGTGATCTATCTGTACCACTTTTTCACTGAAGGTCCAGGCAAGAAGCATAAATCTGCTTGTGACGCAGTGCACAATCATTCTCTTGGTTCGGTGGCATTTGGATCGAGAAATGCGAACCTGCTATAGAGCCGCAACATCCGGAGAGAATGGATAGGAATTCTTCGGCAATTTCCGTGCTGGAGCAGACAAAAGGAAATCGTAACTATTCAGTTCATCCGGAGGGTGGTCATTCACCTGCACTGGATTCCGGCATTCGCCGGAATGACTTATCGTGGCAAGCCACATCTATACAGTCATACCGGCGAACGCCGGCGCTATCGCTATCCAGATCTTTTTCGCGGATTTGCTGTATAGATACAGAAAATCATGCTTTTTCCGATCGTTCCCACGCTCCAGCGTGGGAACGCAGCCTTGGGCGCTCCAGCGCCCCGTTTCAGATTGGAGTGAACAGTCATTTCCCATCAGCCAAGGCTGCTCGGAAGCAGTTCCACATGGTGCAATGTGCCCAATGCTCGAGATTATCATCGAGCCTCGTTTCACCGAAGTTGAATCCGCGACCCCGAACGTCGGGAGTTGCATTCCCACGCTGGAGCGAGGGAACGATAATTCGCGCTCCCTTTGGGACAGCTTGTACTCAAGTGTCAACCAGTTCTGAACCATCCCAAAAAGGCTATGGATTTCCTGTCATTGCGATGATGGCGCAGACAAATAATGAAATTCTGTGCCTTGATTTTTGCCGTTTGAGGTTGACAATTCATGGTTGATCTGTAGATTGGTCCTTCCATTGGCTGTCGGAAGTCGTTTCTTTTCGAAGCCGTTATTGATTTTATCCTTTGAATTATTTATTAATTTTTTACAAAGCATGTTGGCTTGAGGCGATGAAATGGACCGTCCATTCGTTTCGGGTAAAACAGAAATACTCCAGGGAATCTGCACCGCACCGGGAAAAACCGGGCGAGCGGGAGAAGATATCGCCCTCCAAATCCAGGCCGCGGTCATCGAAGGCAAGATCAAGCCCGGCGAAAGACTGCCCAGTGAACGAGAGTTGCAGACCCTGTTCAAGACAGGACGCGGCGTGATCCGTGAAGCCCTGCAGGTCTTGAAACACAAGGGGTTGATCGAAATCCACAAGGGGGCCAAGGGCGGGGCGCACGTCAAGAATATCGAAGTGATCAGCATCAGCGAATCCTTTGCCCTTTTCCTGAAGCAGAACAATACCGATCCCATGCGACTCATCGAATTTCGGGAAAGCATGGATTACATCATCACGGATTTGGCCATTGCCAGAGGTCATGCCGAGCAGAAGCAACTGCTGGTGGACAAGGCTGATCAGCTGGCTGTCGCGGCGGGCATCGGCGCTACATCACTGGAAGCACTGACGGATTTGGATCGGGAATTGAACCTGCTTTTTGCAAGAATGACCGGTAATCCAATTTTCGAGTGGATCATGCAGGCTATTCAGCTCGGGTTCAGCTCCATGGATAATGCCCTGTACGAAGACGACGAGTACCGACGTTGTGCGGTCGAAAACTGGCAACATACCGCTCGGGAGATCGCTGCTCATGACCCCATAAAGGCCAATTCCTACATCAGTTTTCACTACATGCTCCTGCGCAAGAAAATCGATCGGATCCGCCGGCTGCAATCATCCGATGTGGTCAAGCCCGCCGCTGCTGAACAGTGAGATTGATTAATTTGGTGAAGGTGAAACCATAGTAAGCTCAGCCGAGAATAGACGGTCTGGATGCCGGTGTTCACCGGCATGACTTGCATGGAAATAGTTTGCTGCACGAAGTCATTCCGGCGAAAGCCGGAATCCAGGGCAGGTAAATGCCCAGACACTGGATATGCTGAAAAGTTGCAGCCATAAGAATAACAGACTCGAAAACATGGAGAGATACATGGCAAAGAACACCTATGACGTGATCATTATCGGAGCCGGAACAGCCGGCAGCATTCTGGCGAATCGATTGAGCGCAGATCCGGATCGCAAGGTTCTGGTGCTGGAAGCCGGACGATGGGATCACAAGATGGATTTCCGCATCCATATGCCCTCGGCGCTGTCCTTCAACCTGACCAATGAATTCTATAACTGGGCGTACGAATCCGAGCCGGAGCATTTCATGTACAACCGGCGCATTGCCCAGCCGCGCGGCAAGGTGCTGGGCGGCTCGAGTTCCATCAACGGCATGATCCACATTCGCGGCAATGCCATGGATTATGAGAAGTGGGGGGCCATGGAAGGATTGGAGACCTGGGACTACGCCCACTGCCTGCCCTATTTCCAGAAGATGGAGTACCGCCTGAAAGGCGCGGACGAATATCAGGGCCGGACGGGCGGCCAGTATTTGACCACGCCCAGGAACGACAATCCGCTGTTCAACGCCTTTTTCTCGGCGGTCCAGCAGGCCGGCTACCCCCTGACCAAGGACGTGAACGGTTTCCAGCAGGAAGGTTTCGGCAAGTTCGAAAGCACGACCTACCGCGGCAACCGGTGGAGCACGGCCAGGGGCTATCTGCATCCGGCCCTGCACCGGTCCAACCTGAAGCTGGTCTGCAAGGCCTTGACCACCAAAATCCTGTTCAGCGGCAAAAAGGCCATTGGCGTGGAGTACCGGATCGGCAAGAAGGTGCACCAGGTCTTTGGCGGGGAGATCATCTGTTGCGGCGGGGCCATCAACTCGCCGCAACTGCTCCAGCTTTCCGGAGTGGGCAACGGGGGTCATCTCAAGGAGCACGGCATCGCCGTGGTCCGGGACCTGCCCGGCGTGGGAGAACATCTGCGGGATCATCTCGAGGTGTACATCCAGTGCGCTTCGAAAAAGCCGGTCAGTCTGTATCCGGCACTCAAGCCGTGGAACATGCCGAAAATCGGCCTGGAATGGCTGTTCCGGCGCACGGGCATCGGCGCAAGCAACCATTTCGAGGCCGGCGGCTTCGTGCGCAGCAACGACGAGGTAGACTATCCGAACCTGCAGTTCCATTTCCTGCCCATCGCCATTCGCTACGACGGCACCGCGCCCAGCGAGGGCCACGGCTACCAGTTGCATGTCGGGCCGATGTACAGCGACGCCAAGGGGTCAGTGACCTTGAAGTCCAGCGATCCGGCCGCGCACCCCAGGATCAAGTTCAACTATCTGTCCACGGAAAAGGACCGCAAGGAATGGGTCGAAGCCGTGCGTTGCGCCCGAAACATCTTCAACCAGCCGGCCTTTGCCGAGTTCAAGGACAAGGAACTGTCGCCGGGCGAGCACATCGACACGGACGAGCAGATCCTGGATTTCGTGGCCCGGGAAGGGGAGAGCGCCTACCACCCGAGCTGCACTTGCAGGATGGGCTATGACGATATGGCCGTGGTGGACAAGAATCTCAAGGTGCACGGCGTGGAGAACCTGCGTGTGGTGGACGCCTCGGTGATGCCGGAAATCACCAACGGCAATATCTGCGCACCGGTATTGATGATCGCGGAAAAGGCCGCGGACATCATCCTGGGCAACACGCCCCTGCCACCGTCCAATGCGGGATTTTATCGACACCGGAAAGCGAATGAGCAGTCATCATAACAGCTTCAATAGCAGCATTGAAATTGCTTGAACTTCGGGCGATTGAACTGTCTATAACTCCCTGGATTCCGACTTTCGTCGGAAATGACTGAAAGGGCTGTTCCTTTTCAAAGTCATACCGGCGAAAGCCGGTACCAGAATCATTAACCTGAATGAAGCCATGTATTGTTTCAACCATCCAACAAGGAGAGGATTGATGGGTAAGAAATTACGTTTACTGGTTATGGCAACGGCCATGTTCTGCATGGTCGGGTTCGCTGGAAATGCTTTTGCATCCAATGACGTGCGATTCGTTCATGTACCCTGGACCTGCGTCACGGTGAAGACCGAAGTGGCGACGCATTTGTTGAACGCGTTGGGGTACAATGCGTCCAGCATGCTGCTTTCCGTGCCCATTGCCTACCAGGCCATGGCCTCGGATCAGGCGGACATATTCTTGGGCAACTGGATGCCGACCATGCAGAGCATTGCCGAGCCGCATTTCGAGAGCGGCAAGGTGGAGCAGTTCTCCGTGATCATGGACGGCGCCAAGTATACCCTGGCCGTGCCTACCTATGCTTATGAGGCCGGTTTGCGCGACTTTTCGGATATCGCCAGGTTCGCCGACAAGCTGGAACACAGGATCTACGGAATCGAAGAGGGCAACGACGGCAACGAAGTCATCGAACTGATGATCAACGAGAACATGTTCAACCTGGGGGACTTTGAACTGGTTCCCTCCAGCGAGACCGCCATGCTGACCCAGGTCCAGAACTTTGCCCGCAACGAGAACTGGATCGTCTTTCTGGGATGGTCCCCGCACTGGATGAACAAGATCATTGACATGTCCTATCTCACGGGCAGCGATGAGCGGACATTCGGCGAAAACGACGGCACGGCCACGGTGTACATCAATATCCGGACCGGGTTCGATCAGGCCCAGCCCAATGTCGCCGCATTCCTGAACAACTACCTCGTGCCCATTGAAATGATCAACGACGCCATGAACATGCTCCATCAGGACAGCTCCATGGCTGAAATCGATGCCGGCTTGGCCTGGCTGCGCAAAAATCCCGAAGTCTATCGAGGCTGGATGGACGGCGTGACCACGGCCGACGGCCGACCGGCCCTGCCCGTGATCGAAGCCCTGATGGTTCAGTAGCTGCCTCCTCCGCGAACATTTCGCAACAAGTGGGCCGGGATCAATCTCCCGGCCCACTTCATATCTTAGATCTCAACCCTCTCACTCGAAATCCAAATCGAAATCGAAACGTAACTACTCAGCAGTGCCAGAAAAAACTGGATACCGGCCTTCGCCGGTATGACTACTTGGGAAAGGCTTGCCAAGATACGTCATTCCGGCGAAAGCCGGTATCCAGTGCTGGAGAATGATCATGCACCGTATATGTTGAGTGGTTACAATCGAAACAAACCGTTACCGATAAGATAAATCATCGCCGCTATCCGGCAAACCATTTCATCTCCAACCGGATCAAATCATGAATCAGAATCGCCCCCCCGTCTTCATCCGCACCCATTTCGACGCCTGCACGGGTTGCCAGCTTTGCCAGGCCGCCTGTTCGAACCAGAAGTTCGGCGGCTACAATCCCCATAAATCCATGCTCACCATCCGACGGATGTGGGAGAACATGGTCCATATCCCGGTGGTCTGCGAACAATGCGCCAACCCGATGTGCCAGCGGGCCTGTCCGGTGCAGGCCGTCTTCCGGGATGAAACAACAGGAGCCGTGGTCATTGACCGTGAAAAATGCATTTCCTGCGGCCTGTGCGGCAGGTATTGCCCTCTGGGAATGATCCATCTTGATCCGGAGAGCGGCAAGGCCTTCAAATGCGATCTGTGCGACGGAAAGCCGGAATGCGTTTCGGCGTGTCCGGTGCAGGCTTTGGAACTTGTATCGGTTCCCCACAGCCAGGAGGAGGACCGCCATGAATAGCTCAATTATGGGCGTAATGCTCCATGTGGACCTCAGCAGAGGCGAATTCCACGACATCATCGTGCCGGATTGGCTCCAAAGAGATTATGTCGGCGGCAAGGGTTTCGGCGCGAAGATGCTCCTGGATCTGGTGCCGCAAGGAGCCGATCCCTTGGGGCCGGACAACGTGCTGATGTTTCTCGCCGGTCCGCTGACGGCCACCCCGGCTCCAGCCATGCGCGCCTGCGTGGTCACCAAGTCTCCGCTGACCAACCTGTTTCTGGACTCGTATTTCGGGGGCATGTTCGGCCCGGAGATCAAGTATGCCGGCTACGACGCGCTGATCATCACCGGGCGCTCGCCGGAGCCGGTCTATCTGGCCCTGGACCATGCCGGTCCCAAGCTGCATTCGGCCCGGGACGTTTGGGGGCTGGACACCCTCGCGAGCAACCAGCGGATCAAGCAGCAACTCGGTGACGAGGAGTTCAAGATCGCCAACATCGGCCCGGCCGGAGAAAATCTCGTTCCCTACGCCCTGATTTGCTGCGAATTCAACCGCCAGGCTGGGCGGGGCGGGGCGGGCGCGGTGATGGGCTCCAAGAACCTGAAGGCCATCGCCCTCAAGGGCAACAAGCTGGTCCACGTTCACGACCCGGCGGGGTTCCAGCAGGCCCTGGCCCAGGCGAACAAGGAAATCCGGGAAAGCGCTGAGTGCCGTTCCCTGATGGTCTCCGGCACGGCGGCCTCGGTGGAGTTCGCCAACGAGGCCGGCCTGATTCCGGCCAACAATTTCAGCGACGGGTCATCGCCTTTGGCCCAAAAACTTGGCGAGAAAGGCCAGTCCCAAAAGCTCTGGCTGAGCCGGGCCGCCTGTTTCGGCTGCCCCATTGCCTGCACCCAGATGGGCGCGGTGCGCTCGGGCAAGCATGCGTCCTTTGTCACGGACATTGTGGAGTATGAGTCCGCGGCCATGCTGGGCACGAACCTGGGCATCGGCGATCCGCGGGCCGTGGCCCACCTGACCAAGCTGTGCGACCTGTTGGGGCTGGATTCCATGTCCACCGGTGCCTGCCTCGGTTTTGCCATGGAGGCAGCCCAAAGAGGCCTACTCGGACACTATCCGCAAGAGGATCAACCAGCCTTCGGCAACCTTGCCTCGGCCCAGCGCCTGATCGAGATGATTGCTCACAGGCAAGGTGGGATGGGACGTCTGCTGGCCCAAGGCGTCCGCGCCGCGGCCGCTGAGGTGGGACCGGAAGCCGAAAGCCTGGCCCAGCACGTCAAGGGACTGGAAATGCCGGCCTGGGGACCGCGCGGCGCACCGGGTATGGGCCTGGCCTACATGACCGCGGACCGTGGCGCCTGCCACCAGCGCGGATTTCCCGTGGGCTACGAGGCCACGGGTATGGAATGGCGGGGCAAGCCCGTCCAGGCTCTGGCCGTTGAGGGCAAGGCCGAACTGGTGGCCGCCCTGCAGGACTATCTGGCGGGCACGGATTGTCTGGTGAAATGCGATTTCGGCGCCATGGGGGTGCAACCGGAAACCTACGCCCGGCTCCTGAACACGGCCACGGGCATGAACGTGGACGCCGGCTTTTTCGATCGACTCGGCGAACGGATCTGGAACACCACCCGCGCATTCAACCTGCGCGAGGGCATGGACATTACCCAGGAACGCCTGCCCCGGCGGTTCGTCGAAGCCCCCCTGCCCAGCGGCCCGCACAAGGGCCACCGCATCAACGAGGAAGACATGCGCTACCTCCTGCGGGAGTACTACCGGGTCAGAAACTGGGACGATCAGGGCCGTCCAACGTCGGAAACGCTGGAGAGGACGGGTGTTCAAACCTTGAACCGGGTCATCCTGCAAAAATGATGTAGAGAAAGACCCAAAGGAGGTGCTGTCAGGTCAGGGAACAGCGGGTTTGGCTATTTGAACTTCAAAGATGCCATTAACATCAACAAGAGAGGTACCAGTGAAATTTGCAGCAAACATTGCATGGACGTTTTTGTTCATTTTTTTGTTGTCCTTGAATGCGCAAGCTGCTCAGGGCGGCGTGCAGGTGAAAAAAGGGCCGACGGACATCGTGAATGGAATTGCATTGCATGAAGAGGACATCACGATATCCAACGAGTTCTACAAGGTTACTTTTGCCATCGGCACGACGCCTCCCTGGGGAGTTCCGCATGGTTCCATCGTGGACTCGGCAATCATGGTCGATGGCGAATGGACGGACAATCGGACGGCATTGATCGATTTTCTGCCCCATGGCTGGTCAGCATGGCCAAGCTCCTACCAGGAAGTCAGTATCCTGGAACAGAGCAGCGACCGTGTGGTTATTGAAATCAAACGCGATTACGATGAAAGCATCGAGCTGGTGACGACATATACGATAGAATCCGGGAATCAGCTGCTTGCGGTTTCCACCAGCATGACGAACACCGGGTCGAAAACCTATGAGGATCTGCTGGCAGGGTACTCCTTGTGCATGTTGAGCGGATACATGTTCGGCCCATGGGGAACCACCGAGCGTGGCTATGGTCAGGTCGGTGAAGAGTGGTTTGGGGATTATGTGCTGGGATACGATGAAAATTTCGCCATGGCGATTCACTACCCAGGATTTACGGATTTCGCCTGGGGAACTGGATGGCGTGACCTGTACCAGAAGCAAACCTTGCATCCTCAAGACAGTGTTCAGCTTGATGCCTGGATCCAATTCGAAGATGTCGGCAGCACCGCTCAGGTGATGGAGGCGAATCTTCAGATCAAGGAACAGGAATATGGAAAAGTCTCGGGAACCGTGAAGTCCACGGCTGGGGACATTGTTCAGAATCCGGTGGTGATCTTCGAAAAAGCCACGCCTGAAGGTGAGGATTTCCTTTATGCCTGGGCTGCGGGCAAGAACGGTTCGTATGAAATCCCTTTGCCGGAAGGCGAGTACACGGTTCATGCCGCGGCCAAAGGCTACTCGTTGAGCTCGAAGCAGGATGTCGCCGTTAATGCCGGTGAAAACGTTGTTTTGAACTTTGGAGATATTGAAACAGGCGGGAACGTCACAATCAACGTCGTGGACAAGAAAACCCAGCGTCCCATCGACGCCAGGATCGAAGTTGTCGAAGGTCCGGAAATTCTCGTTGAGTATGTCGGAGCAAGGACATTTTTCACCGAATTGAATTCGCCGGGCACAACAAGTTTCCTGCTGGCCCAGGGCGATTATGTATTGTCCGTATCCAACGGAGCCGGATTTACTTCCAGACCCGAGACAGTTGAGGTTTCCGTAATCTCTGAGGGAGATCACAAGCTTTCTCAGGCCATAGAACTGCTCATCGACCTGCCCGGATCCGGGTGGTATGCGTCGGACTTGCATCACCATTCGGATATCCTTGACGGAGTAACACCGCCTGAACTCATGGTTCGTTCCCAGTTGGCCAGCGGACTGGATGTCGTTTTTGTCAGTGATCATGATTCCATTGCAAACAACCAAATAATTCAGGATTATGCCCACTCCCGAAGTGTTCCCTTTATTTCCGGAATTGAAGTATCTCCGAACTGGGGCCACATCAACGTGCTGCCGATTCCATTGGATGGTCAAGATGTAGCCATTGATCCGGCCGGGAGTGCTTCTTCGATCTTTGCCAGGGCCCGGGAAATGGACGCGCTGGTGATCATTGCCCATCCCTACATCACGTATGGCTATTTTCACAGCCATGAACAGGACATGGTTCCCGGTGGCTGGGATGCCGATTTTGACCTGATTGAAATCAACGGAGCCATTTCCACAAGAGACAATCACAAAGCGCTGCAAAGAACCTGGGAGTTCTGGAACAATCAGGAGAAGTACTATCTGGTTGGGGGCAGCGACGTGCATGACGTTCTGCGGTATCCTTCCGGCAATATCCGGACCATTGCCCAGGTGGACGGAGATTTCGCTCTGGACAAGTACCTTGAATCTCTGAAGAAGGGTAATTCCTATGCATCCTACGGTCCTCTCGTCTATCCCGAACACAACTTCGGAGAAACCGTTCAGGCGGCTCCCGGCGACTTTGAACTGAATTTCAGAACCCTCTCGGTCAATGGAATCGCCAAGGTCACCGTTGTCACGGAAGGTTCCAAGTTCAACGATGAATGGGAAATCGAAGGCTATGCCTTTCAGCAGGCATATGACGGGTCAGATGAAGAGTCCATTTCGGTTGCCCTCAGCCCGGAGAAAGACACCTGGTATGCATTGGTCATTGAGGACACGGAAGGCAATTGGGCCATGACCAATCCGATCTGGGTAAATATCATCTAACCCCTGTAATAAACTGGTGGCATTGCATCGATTCGATGCAATGCCACCAGGTCTGTCAATTCATCGCAAGTGACTTGAAATCGACTCTTCTGAACACCTCATCACCATTGTCGACCTGGATTTCCTCCGTGTAATCCCATAAAGTCCTCGCCTGCCGGACGTTTTTCCGGTGAGGACTCACCATGCACCTTCAGGGCCGTTTGACGCCAGAAACTCTGCAGAGGACGGGTGTTCAAACCGTAACCGAGTCGTTTTGCGGTAGTAGCAACAAATGACTTGCCATTTTTGCACTCCCTTCGATAAAGCACCTTGAAAGGACAAATCTCTATGGGTCCAATAGGTCCCATAGTCCTATTATTCCATCGAGCCCAAACTCCCACCAAGGACAGCAAATGTCCGATGCATCCAAAGGCTTCATCCCGGCACACGGCGGTTACCGCGAACTCCTGTCCTACAAGAAAGCGGTCATCATCTACCTTGGAACAGTGCGCTTCTGTGAACGCTTTTTCAGGCAGCACGACCGAACCGTGGGGCAGATGGTTCAGGCGGCCCGTTCGGGCAAGCAGAATATTGTTGAAGGGAGCATGGCTTCAGGCACATCCAAGTCAATGGAGATCAAGCTGATCAATGTCGCTCGGGCAAGTTTGGAAGAGTTGCTGGAGGATTACCTCGATTTTCTGAAAGTGCGAAACGCCGAAATCTGGAGCAAAGAAAGCAAAGAGGCGCTGTTCGTGCGCAGGCTGGGAGCGCGCAAGGACGCCTGCTACGAAACCTTCAGGGAATTCATTGAAACCCGGCCTCCGGAGATCGTGGCGAACATCCTGATTTGTCTGATTCACCAGGCCAACTACCTGATCGACAACCAGCTTCGCCAACTCGAAATGGCCTTTGTCCAGGAAGGAGGTCTCCGGGAGCGCATGACCCGAGCCCGGATCAACGAACGGAATCGACGGAACGGATTGACCGCATTATCCGGCAAGAGGTGAACCTGATCAGTACTTGATCATACAATAGCATTTCGTTCAGGAACTGAAGGTATTGCTCCGGCGACATCCAGTGCCGGCCTGGATTTTCCTGGTGGAATCGCATAAAGTCCTCGCCTGCCGGACGTTTTTCCGGTGAGGACCCACCATGCCCCTCGACTACGTCACTCTCGAGCTGCTGCGCCGCAATCATCCTGCCTGGCGGTTGCTGCGCGCGGATCATGCCTCCTTGACCATCTCGTTTCTGCACCGCGTCTTTCTGTCTTCCAATGTCCGGACCATGTCCCAGGCCGATCTGGTGGAGGCTCTGGAGGACGAGCTGTATGTGCTCCGGGAGCAGCGCGGCGCGGAAGCCTTTCCCCGCTCGGCAAAGGACTACCTCAACGACTGGGCGGACAATGACCGGGGCTGGTTGCGCAAGTTCTATCCCCCGGATTCCGATGAGCCCCATTTCGATCTGACTCCGGCCACGGAGAAGGCCGTTGTCTGGCTGGAGAGCCTGACGGAGCGGGCCTTTGTGGGAACCGAATCCAGGCTGCTGACCCTGTTTGAACTGCTGCGGCAGATGAGCCGGGGCAGCGAGTCCGACCCCGCGGCCCGGATTGCCGAACTGCAGCGCCGCCGGGCCGAGATCGACACGGAAATGGAGCGCATCCTGGCCGGCGACGTGCCCCTGCTGGACGAGACGGGTCTGAAGGACCGCTTCCAGCAGTTTCTGCAACTGGCGCGGGAACTGCTGGGCGACTTTCGGGAAGTGGAGGACAATTTCCGCGTCCTGGACCGGCGGGTGCGCGAACGGATCGCGCTCTGGGACGGAGCCAAGGCCTCCCTGCTGGAGGAGATCATGGGGGAGCGGGACGCCATTGCCGATTCGGACCAGGGCAAAAGCTTCCGGGCGTTCTGGGATTTCCTGATGTCCCAGAGCCGCCAGGAAGAGCTGACCGGGCTGCTGGAACATGTGCTGAGTCTTGCTCCGGTCGCGGAAATGGAGCCCGACCCCCGCCTGCGCCGCGTCCATTACGACTGGCTGGAGGCCGGGGAGCACGCCCAGCGCACCGTGGCCCGCCTGTCCCAGCAGCTGCGCCGTTTCCTGGATGATCAGGCCTGGCTGGAAAATCGCCGGATCATGGACATCCTGCACGGCATCGAGGCCGGCGCCCTGGTTGTCCGCGACAACCAGCCCGCGGGCGGCTTCATGGAACTGCACGAAATGAGCGCGGACATCGAACTGCCCATGGAACGGCCCCTGTTCTCTCCACCCTTCAAGGCCCGCATTGCCGACGTGGAGCTGGAGCAGGGCGAGAGCGACGTTGACGCTGACGCCTTGTTCGCCCAGATCGTGGTGGACCGGGAAGAGCTGCGCCAGAATATCCGCATGGCCTTGCAGGATCGCCCCCAGATCAGTCTCGGCGAATTGACCGTCCAGCGACCTTTGCGTCACGGCCTGGCCGAACTGGTGGCCTATCTCCAACTGGCGGGGGAGCGTCCGCACACGGTGGTTGATGAGACTGCCACGGAAACCGTGCAGTGGAGCGTTGCGGAAGACATCCTGCGCAGGGCGCGTTTGCCTCGAGTGATTTTTGTCCGAGATTGAACGCAACAGCATAATTTCTGTACCCAACATTTGCACATCCATGAACGAACAACTCCATCCATCACCTTCCGAATCCGCCGCCGATCTTTCCTCCGTGGTCGTCCCTCTGCTCAAGGGCGTGGTGTCCAACGAGGAGCAGCCGGTCCTCTGGAATGCCTTGCTGGACCTTCAGGCCCGGGTGCGGGATTATGTGGCGGTGCTGGGATTGGAGCTGGTTCTGGACGAGGCCGAGGGGTATGCGTTTCTGCGATCCCGGCCCGGGATGGACGAGAAGGACGAGGCCAGGACGCCGCGCCTGATTGCCCGGCGGCAACTGTCGTTTCCGGTCAGCCTGCTCCTGGCCCTGCTGCGCAAGAAACTGGCCGAGTTCGATGCCGGGGGCGGGGAAACTCGGCTGATTCTTTCCCGGGACGAGGTGGTGGAAATGATCCGGGTGTTTCTGCCCGCCGGAACCAACGAAACCCGGTTGATCGACCAGGTGGACGCTCATTTGAACAAGATCGTGGATCTGGGCTTTCTGCGCCGGTTGCGCGGACAGGACCGGATGTTCGAGGTGCGGCGGATCATCAAGGCTTTTGTGGACGCCCAGTGGCTGGCCGAGTTCGACCGGCGGCTGGCGGCCTACCGGGAGCACGCCCAGACCGGCGCAACCGCCGGAAAAGCGGCAAAGGAAGCGAAAGATGGCGATTGAACGGCAGATGTTCGAGCTCCTGGCGGACGATCGTCTGGCCGGATTCCGCCTCCAGCGTCTGGAGGTCTACAACTGGGGAACCTTTGACGGCCGCATCTGGACCCTGCGTCTGGATGGCCAAAACGCCCTGCTGACCGGAGACATCGGCTCGGGCAAGTCGACCCTGGTGGACGCCATCACCACCCTGCTGGTCCCGGCGCAGCGCATTTCCTACAACAAGGCGGCCGGAGCCGAGGCCCGGGAACGCAGCCTGCGGTCCTACGTGCTGGGCTTCTACAAGTCCGAGCGCAGCGACACCACGGGCAGCGCCAAACCCGTGCCCCTGCGCGACGAGCATAGCTATGCCGTGGTCCTGGGCGTGTTCCGCAATGCCGGGTACCGGAAGACCGTGACCCTGGCCCAGGTTTTCTGGATCAAGGACGGCCAGGGGCAGCCGGCGCGGTTCTATGCGGCCTGTGAACGCGAGTTGTCCATTGCCGGAGATTTTTCCCGTTTCGGGACGGAAATGGACAAGCTGCGCAAACGGCTGCGAACCTCCGGCGTGGATGTTTTCGACAGTTTCCCGCCTTACGGGGCCTGGTTTCGGCGGCGCTTCGGGATCGACAACGATCAGGCCCTGGAACTCTTCCTGCAGACCGTCTCCCTGAAATCCGTGGGCAATCTGACGGATTTCGTACGCATGCACATGCTCGAGCCCTTTGACGTGGCCCCGCGCATTGCCGCCCTGATCGGTCACTTCGACGACCTGACCCGCGCCCATGCGGCCGTGCTCAAGGCCAAGCGGCAGGTGGAACTGCTCACGCCCCTGGTGGCGGACTGCGATCGGCATGCGGAGCTGATCGCCGAGGCCGCGGATTTGCGAGCCTGCCGCGAGGCTCTGCGACCGTGGTTCGCCGGGCTGAAGCTGGAACTGCTGGACAAGCGCCTGGCCGGATTGGGCGAAGAGCTGCTCCGGCACAACGCAACGGTGGGCCGCCTGGAAACCCAGTGGCGGGATCTCCAGACCCGGGAACGGGAACTGCGCCGGAGCATCGCCGAGAGCGGCGGGGATCGCATTGCCCGCATTGCCGAGGACATCCGCCTCAAGCTGGAGGAGTCCGGGCACCGGCGGTCCAAGGCGGACCGTTACGCGGAACTGGCCGCGGCCGTTGGCCTGAAGCCGGCCGCGGATGCGGACCTTTTTCTGGACCAGGGCCGGGCCTGCGGCGAACTGCTGGAGCATGCGGCCCAGGAAGAGGCCCGGACGCAGAACGACCTGAACGAGAACATGGTGCTCTTCAGGCAAGGCCGGGAGGAGTACGCCGAGTTGAGCCTGGAAATCAAAAGCCTCAAATCCAGGCGCAGCAACATCGATGAAAAGCAGGTGGCCATGCGCCGCTCCCTGTGCGCGGCCCTGGAACTGGCCGAACAGGACATGCCCTTTGCCGGGGAATTGATCCAGGTCCGCGACGAGGAAAAGGACTGGGAGGGGGCCATCGAGCGGGTGCTGCGCAATTTCGGACTGTCCCTGCTGGTGCCGGACGAGCACTATGCCCGGGTGGCCCAATGGGTGGACGCCACGCATCTCAAGGGACGGCTGGTCTACTTTCGGGTGCGGGCAGCAAGGGGGGCGGGCCGGCAGACCATGCCCGACCTGCATCCGGATTCCCTGGTCCGCAAGGTGGCCCTGAAGCCGGATTCGGCCCTTTACGAATGGCTGGAACGGGAAATGGCCCACCGCTTCGACGTGGCCTGCTGTCCGACCCAGGACCAGTTCCGGCGGGAGACCAAAGCCCTCACACGGTCCGGGCAGACCAAGATGCCCGGCGAACGCCACGAAAAGGACGACCGGCACCGCATCGACGACCGCGGCCGCTATGTGCTCGGCTGGAGCAACGAGGCCAAGATCGCGGCCCTGGAGGGCAAGGCCAGACTCCTGGAGGACCGGCTGGCCGGAATCGGAGCGCGGATCGCGGCCCTGCAAAAGGATCAGAAGACCATCAAGCGCCGCATGGAAGCGCTCTCCAAACTGGACGAGTACCGGGATTTTCGGGAGCTGGACTGGCGTTCGCTGACTTTGGAGGTGGCGGACCTGGAGGCGGAAAAAAAGGCCCTGGAAGCCGCCTCGGACATCCTGAAGACGTTGACCGCTCAGTTGCAGGCAGTGGAGGCGGATTCGGCCAAGGTCGAGGCCGAGCTGGGCAGCGCCCGGGACGTCCGGTCCAAGGCCGAGCAGCGCCGCCATGACGCCGAAGCGCTGCGGGATCAGACCAGAATCGTGGTCGAGGATGCCGGGCCGGAACAGACCGCCCGCTTCGCGCAACTGGACGAGCTGCGCGGCGAAGCCCTGGCCGGGCGGCAATTGACCGTGGAATCCTGCGACAATCGGGAGCGGGACATGCGGGAATGGCTGCAGACCAGAATCGATGCGGAGGACAGGAAGCTGAACCGGCTGCGGGAGAAAATCCTGGCCGCCATGCAGTCCTACGCCGCGGAATTCCCCCTGGAAACCCAGGAGGTGGACGTCTCCGTGGATGCGGCCGGCGATTACCGGACCATGTTGGAGCAGCTCCAGGCCGACGACCTGCCGCGCTTCGAGGCCCGGTTCAAGGAACTGCTCAACGAGAACACCATCCGCGAGGTGGCCAATTTTCACTCCCAGCTCTTTCGGGAGCGGGAAACCATCCGGGAACGCATCCAGCGGATCAACGAATCCCTGACCCAGATCGACTTCAATCCCGGGCGGTACATCCTCCTGGAGGCTCAGGCCGTGGCGGATCAGGATATCCGGGATTTCCAGGCGGAACTGAAGGCCTGCACCGAGGGCTCCCTGAGCGGTTCGGAGGACGCGCAGTATTCCGAGGCAAAGTTCCTGCAGGTCAAACGGATCATCGAGCGGTTTCGGGGCCGGGAAGGGCAGTCGGAGATGGACCGCCGCTGGACCGCCAAGGTCACTGACGTGCGCAACTGGTTTGTCTTCGGGGCCAGCGAGCGCTGGCGGGAGGACGGCGCCGAATACGAACACTACGCGGATTCCGGAGGCAAGTCCGGCGGCCAGAAGGAAAAGCTGGCCTACACCGTGCTGGCGGCCAGCCTGGCCTACCAGTTCGGCCTGGAATGGGGGGCGGTGCGCTCCCGATCCTTCCGGTTCGTGGTCATTGACGAGGCCTTTGGCCGGGGCTCGGACGAATCCGCCCAGTACGGCCTGAAACTCTTCCAAAGCCTGAACCTGCAACTGCTCATCGTCACCCCGCTCCAGAAAATCCACATCATCGAGCCCTTTGTCGCCAACGTCGGCTTCGTCTCCAATCCGGACGGGCAAACCTCGTCCCTGCACAATTTGAGCATCCAGGAATACCACCAGGAAAAGGACCGCCAACGGCAGCTCGCCGATACAAGGAAAGAAAGCGAAGAAACTCCGCCCGGACCTGTTTTCGACAGGCTGCAATGATTGGGTCTTGGAACTTTCACAACTTGGCACATGTTGTGGAAACAGCTCAATAACTTGCGACAAGCAAAGAAATATATCCTTGGAGCGCCGCACCCCAGTGCGGCAGCGGTCTAACTTATACAGAACCAAGTTCCGGCTGGATCGTGGACCCGGTAGCTTTCTTGTGCAGTTACGCCGGCAAAGGGAGTTGCGATGTTAAAAATCGAGACAAGCCCGAGCGCATTGAGTATTCGCCAATGACCAAGCTCACGAACTGGACCAAGCCGCTGGATTTGCGCAACCAGGTGCGCAGGCTCTGGGACCGCGGCGTGCTGCCGGCGGCCTTGGTGCAGGGGGAGGACATATTTCCCTTAAAGCTTTCCTTGAAGGTTCCGGAACGCCGCGATCTGGCCGACCGATTCGAAGACGTCCGGACGTGGATTGCGCTCCTGGACAAGGAAGCCAGGCATTACCGGGTCGTGCGCCGGGAAATCAACCATCGCATCCTGGGGCCCAACGCAATTCCGGCCCAGGTCTGGGTAGACACCATGGAACAGGCCCTGGCCCTGATCCAGAAGGGCCGCGAGGCCAGAATCCTGGGCGAGCTGGTCGACTCGACCCGGCAACGTTGTCCGGAACTGCTGCCCTGGCTTGCCAGGCGTCCGTTGCGCGGCCTCGAGCTGGCCGGGCAGTGGGGCCTGTTGCTGAATATCGTGGTCTGGCTGCGGGAGCACCCCCGTCCGGGCATCTATCTGCGGCAGGTGGACATTCCCGGCGTGCACACCAAGTTCATCGAGGCCCATCGCGGAGTGCTGGCGGAACTGCTGGACATGTCCCTGCCCGTGGAGGCCGTGGATTCATCGGCCAGCGGGGTGAGCGGCTTTGTCCAGCGCTACGGCTTCCGCACCAAGCCGCTGCTGATCCGCTTTCGGACTCTCGATTCCAGCGCGGCTCTCCTGCCTGCAGTTTTGCCCCGGAACAAGGGCCAGGACCTGACCCTGGCTCACGAAGACTTCGCCCGGCTCGATCCGCCCCTGGAACGGATCTTCATCACCGAGAACGAGATCAACTTTCTGGCCTTTCCCCCGGTTCCCCGAAGCATGGTCGTCTTCGGCGCGGGATACGGTCTCGACAGGCTGGCAGAGGCAGCCTGGTTGCATCGGCGCGAAGTCCATTACTGGGGCGACATCGACACCCACGGGTTCTCCATTCTGGACCAGTTGCGGAGCCACTTTCCGCACGTCGTTTCCCTGCTCATGGACCACGAGACGCTGCTGGCGCACAAGGATTTCTGGAGCGCCGAACCCCGCCAGGAGATCCGGGACCTGCCGCGCCTGACCGCCGCTGAACGCCAAGTCTATGACGACCTGCGCTGGAACCGGCTGGGGGAGCAGGTTCGCCTGGAGCAGGAACTGATCGGATTTGAGCGGATCCGGAAAGCCATCGGCAACTTTTCAGCTTGAGCTGGAATAGCACTACAGCGAAACTCTGATATTCCTTCGGAAAATGTCCAGGACAGACCACGAAACACACGAAAAACACGATTTTTTTTGATGTGTCGCCCTTTATGCCGAACGAATCCGATGTCTTGTTGATCCACCGTGGTGGTCTGGGAGATTTCCTGATGGCTTGGCCGGCGATGTGGAACATCCGCGCCAGGTTTGCGAACAGCGGAATTTACTGGATCGGACCGCAAAGCCGTCTGCCCTGGCTGCGCCCTCTGGGCGTGCAGCCTTGTCCTCCGGACCTGCAACGGATCTTCGATTCTCTTTTCGGGCTCGATACCTGGCCCGAGGATTTCGGGGAGACCCGGCTGTTCTGGTTCGTGCTGGACGCCCGCCCTCCGGTTCCCGAACATCCGAATCTGCACGTGCTGCCCGGCATTCCCCGGCTGTCCGGAGCAGGGCAGTCGAAAACCCTCTTGATTCCGCCCCGCGATTCCTATCTCCAACATCTGGCACATTATGGCATTCAGGAAGACGGGTCCTGGTCAGCAGCCTGGCGCGAACTGTTTGGCGGACGCTCCGGACGGACAACTTCCAGTAGCGACGTTCTTCTGTTCCCCGGTGCCGGTCACGTGGCCAAGCAATGGCCCCTGGTACAATTTTTTGAACTGGCCCGGTGGCTCGAGGAGCAGGGCAGGGTTGTTCATTTTGTGCTTGGACCTGCGGAACTGGAGCGGGGCATGGATATGGAGAGCAAGAGCGTAATCTGCCCTGATTCATTGGAAGAATTGCAGAGTTTGATCCAGCAGGCCGAGCTTGTGGTGGGCAATGACTGCGGGCCCATGCATCTGGCCGGAATGCTGGGCGTGCCGGGGGTGGTCCTGTTCGGTCCGGCATCGGAAAAGCAGTGGGGGCCGCTGGGATTGCGGACAGTGGGACAGGATCTTTCCTGTCGTCCCTGTACCATGACCGGCCGCATCTCCTGCGGGAATCCCGCATGCATGTCGGGCATCACCCAGGATATGGTTCGCCGGGAAATTGAAGCGGTATGGAGCTACTGAATCTGTTGCAACGAATTTTGAAGATTTTGAAAAGCAAAAAACCGGTTTTGCCAGAGGGTGGGCTGCCCAAAGACAAAACCGGTTTTTGCAAAAGGAGGAAGGTTGCTAGGAGTATAGCAAACGCGGTGCCAAACCTTTTTCGTAAACGTCCTCCTGGGTAGGTTCTCGTCTCGTTGCAGCAATATCAAGGTCTCCCGGATAATGC
The DNA here is from genome assembly GCF_054656975.1 of Desulfonatronum parangueonense. Taxonomy (NCBI): domain Bacteria; kingdom Pseudomonadati; phylum Thermodesulfobacteriota; class Desulfovibrionia; order Desulfovibrionales; family Desulfonatronaceae; genus Desulfonatronum; species Desulfonatronum parangueonense. The sequence goes on along the minus strand of NZ_BAAHXH010000003.1, from coordinate 1,592,443 downwards.
TCGACGTGGAGGAGAGGAAAAAGTGCGGCAAAACGTTCCCTGATTGGTTCAAAATTTTATACTGCTCAATGAGAACTGAGAATTCGAGCAGGGTGTAAGTTCAAAAAATTTAACCGATCTTCCATCCGGCATCTTGAAGTCTGTTGACGGACACGGCTCCGTCCCGAAAAATCTTCAACCGGCCGTTTTCCAGAATCTGAACCACGGTGGAGGGCTGGCCGCCGGCGGGGTAGGGCGGCTGGTCGAGGACCATGTCTACACTTCTGACCAGGGTCAGGTCCAGGTCTTCGGGCCGTGCGGCCGCGGGTTCGCCGCCGGGATTGGCGCTGGTGGAGACCAGGGGAGACCGGCATTCCAGAGCCAGGGCCTGGGCCGTGGGATGGGATGTCCAGCGGACGGCGACAAGGCCGCGTGCGTCCTGGAGCAGACTGGATAATCCGGACCGGGCCGGGACAAGGACGCTTAGTGGTCCAGGCCAGAAAAGCCGCGCCAGACGCAGGATTTCGTTCCCCGGTTGTTCGGTGATCATTTCCAGTTGGTCCAGGGCGCCGATGATCACCGGCAAGGGCTTGTTCCGGTCGCGCTGCTTGAGGATGGTGATCCGCTCCACGGACTGATGAGAGGTGATGCTCGCACCCAAGGCATACAGGGTTTCCGTGGGATAGATGATCACCCCGCCTCGGGCAATGGACTCTGCTGCCTGCGAGATAATGTTGTTCATCGTTCCATCCAGGAGCGGACATGCTCTTCCATTTCGTCCGGTTCAAAGCTTGGTCGATCGTAACATCCCCGCACATTGCGCTGCCGCCAGGCCTCGTACAGAATCACCGCCGCGGCCACGGACACGTTCAGGCTCTGGATCATGCCCTGCATGGGAATGTACAGATTGTCCGGAATCAGCGCATCCAGGGCCGGGTCCTGGCCGCGATGCTCATTGCCCAGCACGATGGCCGTGGGCCCGGTAAAGTCCCACTCCGGCAATGGCCTGGCATTGGCGGTCAGGCTGGTGCCGATGATCTGATATCCCTGTGCGCGCAAGCCCTCGATCATGACCGCGGCATCATTGTGCCGGACCCGGTCCACCCACTTCCTGGCCGAGGCCGAAGCCCGCTTGCCCACCAGGGGAAAGGATTCGCGAGTGTAATACAACTGCACGCCGTGTACGCCAAAGGCGTCGCAACTGCGCAGGATGGCGGAAACATTGTGCGGATCGTGAATATTGTTCAGGATCAGGGTCAGATCCTTCTGTCGTCGGGCCAGAACGGACCTGATCCGCTGTACGCGTTCTTCGGTGATGGATATTCTCATTGTCTCGGCAAGGTATTTGATGAAAGCAAAGCTGGTAACTGCTCAAAAACTTGTGGCAATCAACAGGATAAATCCTGGGAGCGCCGCACCCCAGTGCGGCAACGGTGTAAAGCACATAGGGTAAAGTTCCGGCTGGAATATGGCCCCTGTAGCTTGGTCAGGAAACTCCTGCGTCAATGGGAACAGGAAACCTCGTCGCCCGATCTTTTTGAGCAGTTACCAAAGCTGTTCCTGAAGTTTGGCGGGAAAGCAAGAACTGCTCATAAGGTCGCGCGATGAGATATCTTGTGCAAGGATTCCACCTGTGCGAGTTTCGTGATCCATCTCCTGGTGCCAGGTTCCAGCCGGTATTTGGCTTTGAGTATCACTAGTGTCCCAACGTTTAATCTTACAAACTCAACAGGTTACTGTTTGGAAGAATTCCGTTTTCGTAGCTGAAATTCCCAACTGCCTGTAAAAATTGAATTCGTCTAAAGATGTTCACGCTCAAAATCTGTAAAAATTTGTAGAGTGAAACCTTGAATTTGAGTTTTTTTTCTCGGTTAACACCGCATACCTCCTGAAAAAAGTTGCAAGAGGTATAAGGACATGCTGTTGGATGTTCAAATCGGTAACAGCCAAATACGAGCAAAAAGTAAAACTTTACAATTGGTTAAGCATTGATCGATATAAAACGTTGGGACACTAGTGTTTGAGTATGTTAAACCGCTGCCGCACTGGGGTGTGCGGCGCTCCCAAAATCCCATTTAACGATACAGATCAGGCAGGCGTTCTGGTGACAAGGTTTGGCATCGGAAATATACTCCCCTCTCTTGAAAGCAGAATGCGAACTCCGGCATGTCACGCAAAAAACCAACCATAATCGTCATTCCCCGGGAGAACAAGTTTTCCCTTCTGGGACATATATGGAGAACCCATGCATCATCCAGAAAATCGCATCAGCACCCGCTCCATGAATCGGCGGGATTTTTTGTGGCTGGCCACGGCCGGCACTGCCGGGCTGGCCACGGGTTGCGCCATCAACCCGGTTACCGGGGAACAGCAACTGATGTTTTTTACCGAGGAGAGCGAAATCCAGATGGACCGGGCAAACTCTCCGCACCAATTCTCCGCCGATTACGGAGCGGTCCAGGATATCCGGCTGAACCAGTATCTGGAGACCGTGGGCGGAAGCATGACCGGGCACACCCATCGGCCGCACATGCCGTATTCCTTTCGCTGCGTGAACGCCACCTACGTCAATGCCTACGTTTTTCCCGGCGGCAGCGTGGGCGTCACCCGGGGCATCATGCTGGACATGCAGGACGAGGCCGAATTGGCCGGGCTGCTGGGCCACGAACTCGGCCATGTCAATGCCCGGCATACGGCTTCGCGAATGTCCGTGGGTATTCTGACCAGCCTGGTGCTGATGGGGGCATCCGTTGCGCTGGCCTCCCAGAACGAGACCCTGGGCGCGGTTGCCGCCGGCCTGGGCGGAGTTGCCGCCGGGGCCCTGCTGGCCCATTACAGCCGGAGCGACGAGCGCCAAGCCGATCATCTGGGCATGGAGTACATGACCAGATCCGGCTACAGCCCGGACGGCATGGTCGGGCTGATGGACGTACTGCGGCGGATGCAGAAGAACAAGCCGTCGGCCATCGAGATGATGTTTTCCACCCATCCCATGAGCGAGGAGCGCTACCAGACCGCGGCTCACAATGCAGCGACAACCTTCGGCTCGGCCCGCTCCTATCCCGTCTACCGGGAACGCTACATGGACCATACCGCCGGCCTGCGCAGAATCAAGGGCGCCATCGAGAAGATGCAGGAAGGGGAGAAGTTCATGAACCGGGAGCAGTTCGCCAAGGCCGAGACGTCCCTGAACGATGCTCTTGGACAAGCGCCCGAAGACTATGCGGGCTTGATGCTGATGGCCAAGTGTCAACTGGCGCTGGAGCAGCCCAAGCGCGCCGAATACTTTGCGGACAAGGCCCGGCTCGTCTATCCGGCCGAAGCCCAGGCCCATCACGTCAGCGGCATCGCCAAGCTGAACTTGGGACGGTTTGACGCAGCGTTCGCGCAGTTCGACCGCTACGAAAAGATGCTGCCCGGCAATCCGAATACCGTGTTCCTGAAAGGCGTCTCCCTGGAAGGCATGGGCCGCAAGAGTCAGGCCGCCGAAGAATACCGTCGCTTTTTGGGCAGCGTGGACTCCGGCGACAAGGCGCAATACGCATACACTCGCCTCGTGGAATGGGGCTACGTCTCGCCCCCGGCCCAGCAATAATGATCAAGTTATCTGGTTTTCAGCCAATCTTCACCAACCTGTCCAGCCCAGAATGATTTCGTCTCATCCGAGGACCACTGCACCATGAATCTGAGCGAATACCAGCGTAAACAGGAAACCCTCCTTGCCAACCTCCAACATCTGTCTCCGGATGACCAACGTATTCTGCAAGTCCTGAGCGTGTCCTGGAAGCACCTGACCATCACGGAATTACAGAAAATACTGTTGCATCTTGAATGGCGGGACAATCGGGGAAAGCCGCTGCATCAAACGGTCAACAAGGCATGGCAGGCAAAAATGGAGCGCCTGCATCTGCTTTCCGTCAAAAGTGCACGCATCCAGTGCGCCGAGATGATCCGGGAAGAGCCGGCTCGCGCCCTGGCTCAGGAAAAAAAGTACGCGCAGGTGCACGGGGTTGTGTCCAGGCTTTTTCCCCTGCCTGATTTTTCCTGGAACAGTCCCATGGATTTTACGAAAGAATATTATCGCTTGCGAACGGATCTGTATCTGGGAAAATATCAGGATGTAATGCGCGGCATCAGCAGAGGTTATCAGGGCATGACGCGCGACAACTCAGGCGTTTACGAGGTTTGGGATCTTCTGCCTTCCTACAAGGTTGATCAGCTTGCCGGACTGTGCCTTTATCCTCTGAATCGCTCCTGGATGGAGCAACTGCCGGACATGCTCAAGTTTCAGGTTCTGGGAACCTCTTTGAGGAAGGGCATGGAGGATCTGACTCCTCGAAATGCGCATTTTGAACTGGCCCGGGAATGGTTTCCGAAGATGGCCCAAAACAATTCCGGACCAAGACATGTCCTGGCCAAGCAGTATCTCATTCGAAACGACCTTCAAAGTGCCCGGGAGTTGCTGGTCAGTGATCAGAATTCAACGGATATGAGTCTGCTGGGGTGGTGGCACGTCGTGCGGGGGGAATACGATCAGGCCATGGAGGCTTTCGATGCCTGCCTGCTCATCATGAAACGCGAAACCCGCAAACGCAATCTGCGGATACCGGCCATGCCCGGAATCTTCCACAACCTTTGCCTGTTGCGCCGGGGCGAGCCGGAGGTTTTGCGGCTGATACCCAGGCAGGCCGGGTTCATGGCCAAGGAGGAGATGCCTGATCCATATGCCGCCGTCTTTGCGACCCTCACGGATGCCGCCCAGGTCTTGCTGGGAGAAAAAAAGGCATCTGTCTGCAAGGATCTGGCAGGTACGTACTACCTGGAAGATCAACCGTATCTGGCCTTGTTCCGGCCTCTGGTCAGGACCTGGCTGGGACTGAATTCCATTGACAGGCAACTGGAAGTCTTGTCCGGATTGTATCACATCGCTCCGAAGGGAGGATATCTCTGGTATGCCAGGGAGGCGGAGATCCTGCTCAGGAAATTGGGCCGGAACAGCAGCAAGGCCAGCGACAAAGAGAGCAACAGGGAGCAAACCGTTGATCCCCGGGAAAATGAGCACTGGGTCTCGATTTCAGAACTCCTGCAACCCAAGGCATCCTGGGAAATGGCTCTGGATGCCCTGAAAAATATTGGATCAACAGGAACTCTCGGTACTCGGGGAGGCGGCGGCGAGACGCGCATGACCTGGCGGCTGCGGTGCGTCGGCGCGATTTGTTATCTGGACCCCAGGGAGCAGAAGCGGAAAAAGAACGGCCAGTGGACCACCGGGAAGAATGTTTCCGCGTATCGGCTGCATGATTCACCAGAGGATTTTTCCTCCTTGACGGACCATGACCGGCGTATTTCTCAAGCCTCGTTCGGAAATATTGCCGCAAGCCGGTACGGTGTTGGTTATTCCATTTCGAGCTGGGATCAGGCCTTGTTGGCGGCGGTCGGGCACCCCCTGATATTCTGGGAGGATGATCCGGAGCGCCCGGTGGAGTTGATCAAGTCCGAACCAGTGCTGCAGGTTCTGGAGGAAAAGGGGAAGCTGCGACTGCGCATTGATCCCACGCCTGTTGCCGGTCGAACCATTGTTCGCCTGGAAGAGACGCGGCATCGTCTGCGTCTGGTCCATTTTGATGAGCGACATCTGAAGATCGCGGACATTCTGGGACCCAAGGGATTGACCGTTCCGGTTTCGGCCAAAGAGAAGGTTCTTGCCAGCATTGCCGAGATTGCGCCGCTTTTGGCGGTCCACTCCAATATCGGCGGCAGCCCGGGACAGGCCCAGGAAGTGGCCGCGGATTCGCGTCCGCTGATCCGCTTGCGCCCCATCAATGGAGGGCTGGGCGTGGAACTGTTTCTGCGGCCCATTGCCGGCGGCAATCTGCTGATCCGCCCCGGAGAAGGCGGCAAGACCCTCTTTGCGGAGGTGGACGGACGTCAATTTTGTGCCATTCGGGACATCCAGGCCGAACAGTTCGCTGTGAAGATGGTCCTGGAACGCTGCCTGATACTGGATCCGGATGCCAATTGGTCCTGGTTGATCGAGGATTCGGAAGAAGCCTTGGAGACGCTGCTGCAATTGCAGGACCTGGGCGAGGCCGTGGTTCTCGAATGGCCGGAGGGGCAGCGGATCAAGATGGCCCCGGAAGCCGACACGAGCAGGATGCAGATCAGCGTTCGGCAACGCAAGGACTGGTTCAGCCTGGAAGGGGAATTGCAGCTGGAGGACGGTCGGGTCCTGGAGATGGCGCAGTTGCTTGCCCTGCTGGAACAGAGTCCGGGACGGTTCATTCGCCTGGAGGAGGGCGACTTTCTGAGCCTGACCCGGGATCTGCGCAAACGCCTGGACGCCGTGCGCGGATACAGCGATGCCGGCCGGTTCAACCCCTTGGCCGCGCCGGCCATGGAAGACGTGCTGCACGGCATGCGGGTCGATGCGACCAGGTCCTGGAAAGATCTCTTGCGGCGCCTGCGGGAGTCCCGCGACTTGACCCCGGAGGTTCCCACGACCCTGCGGGCCGAATTGCGGGAGTACCAGGTGGAGGGATTTCAGTGGCTGGCCAGGCTGGCGCACTGGGGCGCCGGCGCCTGCCTGGCCGACGACATGGGACTGGGCAAGACCATTCAGGCTCTGGCCCTGATTCTGACCCGCGCCAAACTCGGGCCGACCCTGGTCCTGGCGCCCACATCGGTGTGCATCAACTGGATGGACGAAACCGCCCGTTTTGCGCCCAGTCTGCGGCCGCTGCGCTTCGGTCCCGGAGCACGGGAACAGATGCTGACCGAGGCCGGGCCCTTTGATCTCATCGTGTGCAGCTACGGCCTGCTCCAGACCCAGTCCGAGCAGTTGGCCAAGGTGGAGTGGAGCACCATTGTCGCGGACGAGGCCCAGGCCATCAAGAACGTTTTCACGAAACGCTCCCGGGCGGCCATGGCCCTGCCCGCCGGGTTCAGGATGATCACCACGGGCACACCCATTGAAAACCACCTGGGCGAGCTGTGGAATCTGTTCAATTTCATCAATCCCGGCCTGCTGAATTCCATGGAGCGGTTCAATCGCAAATTCGCCGTGCCCATCGAACAGAACAAGGACAACGAGGCCAAGCGGCGGTTGAAAAACCTGATTCGACCGTTCATCCTGCGGCGCTTGAAAAGCGAGGTCCTGGCCGAACTGCCTTCCCGGACCGAGGTGGTCCTGCCCGTGGAACTCAGCCCGGAGGAGTCGGCCATCTACGAGGCCATTCGGCGCAGTGCCCTGGACAAGATGTCCGAACCCGCGGACCAGCCCGGCCAGCAACGGATCAGGATGCTGGCCGAAATCATGCGCCTGCGCCGGGCCTGTTGCCACCCGGAACTGGTCATGCCCGGCAACGGGGCGACCAGTTCCAAGCTGCAGGTCTTTGGCGAGATCCTGGACGAACTCCTGGAAAATCGGCATCAGGCCCTTGTCTTCAGCCAATTCACGGGCCACCTCAAACTGGTCCGCGACTATCTGGACCAGCGCGGGGTACGCTACCAGTACCTGGACGGCTCCACGCCCATCAAACAGCGCCAGACCGCGGTGAACGCGTTCCAGGCCGGGGAAGGGGACCTTTTTCTGATCAGCCTCAAAGCCGGCGGCTTCGGGTTGAACCTCACCGCGGCGGACTACGTGATCCACATGGATCCCTGGTGGAATCCGGCCGTGGAGGACCAGGCCTCGGACCGAGCCCACCGCATCGGCCAGCAACGCCCGGTGACCATCTACCGGCTGGTGACCAAGGGTACCATCGAGGAAAAAATCCTCGACCTCCACCGCCACAAACGCGACCTGGCCACCAGCCTCCTGGAAGGCACGGACAGCGGGGCCAAGTTGTCCCTGGAGGAAATGCTGGCGTTGCTCAGGGAGTGAGCTGGATCGGACTTGATGGGAGAATCCGAGAGCGGCTATTCGTAATACAAGGGCCTATCCAGAACGATCTGCAGGTCTCGGATATGGCGTTGGGCAAAGGAGGCTTCACACATGGCGAAGTAGTATTCCCATGTGCGGCGGAATGGTTCGTCAAAGCCCAGGGCCGCGATGTGGTCCCAGTTGGCGGTGAACCGCTCGCGCCAGGCTTTCAGGGTCAACGCGTAGTGCGGGCCGATGTCCCGGACGTCGGCTACCGCCAGGGAGGTGTGCCGGGCCAGGACCTGGGTGATTCTGGTCAGGGACGGCAACAGACCGCCGGGAAAGATGTGGGTGCTGATCCAGTCCTGGGTCTGGCGATAGGTGTCGTAGCGTTGATCCAGGATGGTGATGGTCTGGAGGCAGGCCTTGCCCCCGGGCTTGAGCAGGCGGTCCATGGTCTGAAAGAATCCGGGATGATACGCATGCCCCACGGCCTCCAGCATCTCAATGGACACCAGAGCGTCGAACTTTCCCTGGAGGTTGCGATAGTCCTCCAGCAGGACGCTGACCCGGTCCTGGAGACCACGCTCCTGGGTCAGGGTCTGGACATGGTCGTACTGCTGCCGGGAAATGGTTACTGCATGGACTCGGCAGGAAAAATTCTCGGCCAGAAAACAGGCCAGGCCGCCCCAGCCGCACCCGATTTCCAGGATTTCCGCGCCCAAGCGTAAATCCAGGGATTCGGCAATCATCCGGAATTTGCGCTCCTGGGCCTGGAGCAGTTCCTGGCTGGAAACGGGGGCCGGGGAGAGCAGCCGCCCGGGGAGGTCGTCAAAAACTGCGCAGGAGTAGGTCATGGTCGGATCAAGAAACAGTCGGAAGAAGTCGTTGGATAGGTCGTAGTGGGCCTGAATGTTGATCCGGCTGCCGGTGCGGCAGTTGGTCGGGATGGCCTTTCTGGCCAGAACGATGCTTCGATGCAGAATCCGGCCTAATCGCCCCAGATCTTCCAAATAGGCCATCCGGCCCATGTTCATGATCAGCAGTTGCATCAACCGCGGCAGATTGTCCGTGGTCCAGAGCCCCTCGGTATAGGCTTCCCCCAGGGCCACGTCTTCGCCCTTGAGCAGATTCCAGAAGAAGCAGGGGGCCTTGACGTGCATCGTGCAGATCGGGCCGGGGCGCTTTCCGCCGAAGACCCGATGGGTTCCGTCGGGGAGGTGCATGTGCAGCGTTCCCGTGTGAATCTTGCTGAAGTTCCAGAGGATCAAGCGCTGGGCTGTGCGATTCAGCCATGATGATTGCTCGGGCATGGTGCGGATGGTCATCGGATTGTTTGGTTCGGGGCGGGAGAAGACGTTCAGCCTCTTGTGCAGATACATGGCCAAAGCCTGACGCAGGATGCGCGGGTAGGTCAGGTTCGGGGCCAGAGGATGCCTGACCCAGGCGGCCAGGAGGTTGAAGTCGGTCAGTTCCCGGGCCGGACCGCGTTGCCGGAGCGTGGCTTCCAGCACGGGTTGTCCCTGCTTGCGCAGGGTAACGGAGATGTCCAGTTCGTTCTGGATGTTGCCGAAATGGAAGACGTACTCGCCCTCCATGTCGAAAAATGGGGAGACGTGAAAGGCCTTGGCCATTTGGTACGTCACCGGAAAGACATTGGGCTTGTCCGGCCGGTCGAGCAGGTAGACGTGCTTGTCGCCAAAGGTATTGTTCACTTCGGCGATGCACAGTTCCAGTTGCCCCTGTGGGGTGAAGCAGAAATAGAAGCTGACCGGGTTGAAGACCTGGCCGAATAGACGAGCCGCGGTAAGCAGCAGAATGCGGGAATCCGTGGCCGGAGGCTCGTGACCGTTCGCGGCCAGAAAGGCTGTCAGCTTGCTCTTGATGGGCTCCGGCCCGGAAGTGAGGTAATCCGCGTCGCGGATGGAAAAGGCCCGGTTCCGGTTCAGGCCGAAAAGGCGGGTGGAACTGTCCAGCTCCTCCAGTTCCTCCAGATCCAGCAGCAGGCAGAGATAGGTGTACTGGAAGGCGTGGGCTTTGGGAGCAAGGCGTTTGTGGGCTACGGTGGCGGGGATGATGCGGGAGTTCATACCTCGATATCCAGGTTTTGGGCCACGCGCACACCAGAGGCCGCGGCATCCTCGTGAAAGCCGTTGCCGTGATAGCTGCCGCAGAAATAGGTTCCGCGCCGGCCTTGGAGTTCGGCGAGGCGGAGCTGAACACGCAGGGCTTGAATGGAAAACTGGGGGTGGCGCAGTTCCATGCGGCGGTTCTGCAAGACCCGGGGTACTGGTCGACGCGGGTTCAGGGTGACCACATGGGTGTTTTGGGCGACAAGGTTCTGGAGGCGGTTCATCCAGTAGTGGACTTGGACCCGTTCGTCCGGAAGTGTCTTTGCGGCAGCTGTGATCTCTGCATTCGCGATCACGTTCCAGCAAGCCCAGGCCCTGCGATTGGGCGGAAGAAAGGACGCGTCCGTGTGCAGGACCACGTCGTTGGGCACGTACTGCCAGGGGCTGAGGCACTCCCGTTCCAGGTCGTCCGCGTCCGTAAGCAAGGCCAGGGTGGTATCCGCATGGCAGGCCATGACCACGGCGTCCACGGCGCACTCTGCCCCGTTTACCTGCAGCACCGGCCCTGTGGGGGTTCGGGTCACGGACTGGACCGGGCTGTTCAGCAGGATGGTTCCGGTGAAATTGCGTTCAAAGGCCTGGACGTAGGTATGGCTGCCGCCCTGCAGGTAGAGCCATTGTGGACCGCCGCTGATGCTCAACAGGCCGTGGTTGGAGAAGAAGCGGGTGAAGCGTCGGATCGGAAATTCCCGGGCGGCACGGCTTTCCGCGGACCAGATGGCCTGAACCATGGGTTCGAGATAGCGGTCAAAGAGGACATCCGGATAGGAGTTGGCCCGCAGATAGTGGCCCAGGGTTTCCTCGCCCAGGCGATCCTGCTCCAGGTCCTGAGTGACGGCGCGGCAGAACCGGCGCAGGGCCAGGAGCATGCGCCAGAAGGCAGGGTCGATCAGGTTGGATCGCCGGGCGAAGAGCCCGGAGAGGCTGGTGCCGGCGTAGGCAAAGCCGGTTGCCGGGTCGCTATAGGAAAAGGACATCTCCGTGGGCGCGGCCTGGACGCCCAGCTCCGCGATGAAGCGCAGAAAGTTCGGGTAGGTACGGTCGTTGAAGACGATAAAGCCCATGTCCACGGGCAGAAGGTTTTCACTGCCTTCATTGACTCCGTCCGGGACCATGACGGTCTGGACGTGGCCGCCGAGTTGCGGGGCGGCTTCGAAAAGCAGGACCTCGTGGGCGCGACTGAGATAATGGGCCGCCACGATCCCGGCCGCCCCGGCCCCGACAACGGCGATTTTTTGTCTGGTCATGCGGTGCTGGACCTTGGGGAAAGGAAATAGTGGGAGACGAACCAGGAATTGCCCCGATTCCAGGCAAACAGCTCGGCGCAGGCCATCAGGAATATCCGCCAGCGCTGAAGAGCGACTTCAGTTGAATCTTCACTGTCAGTCGGCAGGGCGCCGTGCAGAACATGCAGGGCCTCATCACGACGGGCGTCCAATTGCCCCAGCCATGCCTCCAGAGTGCGGGCATAATGGCGGCCGTTGACCCGCCAATGACCCCGGACAAGCATGTGCTCCTGAAAATAGAGCAGCAGGTCGTCCGAGGGCATCATCCCGCCGGAGAAGAAATGGCGACCCATCCAGTCATCCGATCCCTGGTCAAAGAGATAGGCATATTGTTCGTGGCTGAAAAAATGCAGGAATGCGCCCCCATCCGGGCGAAGCCAGCCGGCGATCCGCTGCAAGAGCAGCCGCCAGTTGCGCATGTGCTCAAACATCTCCACGCTGATGATCCGATCGAACCGGCCATCCGGTTGAAAGTGATTCATGTCCGCGCGCAGGGCAGTGACGTTGGTCAGGCCGGACTGGGCGGCGGTGGTGTTGATGAAGTCGATCTGATTCCGGGCGTTGGAGACAGAGGTGATCCGGGAGCGGGGATGCTTTCTGGCCAGCCAGAGGGAGAGGGAGCCCCAGCCGCAGCCCAGTTCCAGGATATCCATGCCGTCCACGAGACCGGCCCGATTGGCAACCAGTTCCAGCATGGCCTCTTCGGCACCGGCCAGATCAGACGGCATGCCTTCCTGTTCCGGAAAAAGGCAACAGCTGTACTTCATGGCCGGACCGAGCATCAGCCGGAAAAAGTCCGGCGGAACCTCGTAATGCTGGTCATTGGCTGCCTCCGGTACCAGGGCCACGGGCGCAACATCCATGGCCCGGATAAAGGCCCATTTCCGCTCCAGTTCCGCAACGGCATCCGGACCACGTAGCCCACGCAGCACCTCGGCATGGCGCTGACGAATGCCCAGGCGGATCAAGGCATCAGGCAGGCGGCCGTGTTCGGCCAAGGAAATGAGATTATGCATGGGTGATGGTGACAACCAACATCATCGACGGCAATGCAGCGCGGTTGAATTGCCGTCTGGTAAAGCTTGAGGTTTGCACATCTCGTAGAGTTTTTCAGGGGCGATATCGAATCCGCAATCCCAAGCGAGTGTCGGCCATGAATCGAGGTAAAACCGTGAAAACGTCTCCGGTTTTCGCAAGGGGGCGGCAATGGCATGCTTGTGAACAATATCTTTCAGATCAACCTCTCCGGATTTTCCGTCATTGAATCTGAGGAATACTCTGAAATCGTCGACATATTGCGCGTCTTTGAGGTAGACACACTCCATAACGGCCTCCTTTGCTAAACCAAGGGATCAATTTTTCTGAACTCCTGGGACTCCCAAATTTCCAGGAGTTCCCTTTGATGCAGTTCCGCCCACTCTTCAACCAGGCCACGCACTTTTGCGGGAATTGCTCCAGCTATGACATTCAAAGATTGAATCTCCATGCATGCCCTGTAATCATTATATCTTATGTGGAAATGCGGAGGGTTGTGCTCATCGAAGTACATTGTGATCACGATACCCAGGAATCTACATATTTCGGGCATGAATCAAAAAAACCTCCTTGGAGGGTGATACTGGAAAACTCCTGATCATCACCATTTTGACGGCAATCCGGGGATAAAAGCGTTCACCTTGCGCTTGTAGACCGCGTAGCCGGGGCGGCGCTCGGCGATGTCTTTTTCCAGCATGGCCACGCCGGAGACCTTGAGCAGGAGCAGGGTGATCAGAACCGGGCTGATCCAGGCCGCCCACCAGTAGGGGGTGGCCAGAGCGATGCAGAAGATCCCCCACCAGACCAGGCTTTCCCCGAAATAGTTGGGGTGCCGGGTGTAGCCCCAGAGTCCCTGATCCATGACCTTGCCGGCGTTGTTCGGATCCTCCTTGAACCGCTTCATCTGCCAGTCCCCCACGGCCTCGAAGGTGAAACCAACAGCAAAGATCAGCACTCCCAGGCCGTCCAGCCAGGTCAGGTGCTCCGGTCGCGGCGCAAGCTGGGCCAGTAGCGGTCCCAGAGCCACGAGCCAGAGAATGACCGCCTGAAGCAAAAAGACAGTGAACAGGCTGACCCACCAGAACCTGGGCCCATGATAATCACGCATGGCTTGGTAGCGGCGGTCTTCCGGTTTGCCCCAATTGCGCCGCGTAATGTGCGTGATCAAACGTACAGCCCAGATGGTCACCAGCAGAGCCACCAGCAGGCCGCGGGACGTCCCTGGTCCCTGGATATACGCGGTCCAGGCAGCGACAATGAAGCCCAGCCCCCAGAAGGAATCCACCACACAGGCCTTGCCCCGGATCAGCGAAACCACCCAGGCCAGAAGCATGAGCAGAACGATGTATAGCAGGGTCGTTCCGAGAAGAGAGAATATCGTCATGTTTCACCGTTGTCCTTAAAAAGGTTGGTTAACTATACAACGACACTCCATCAGGTCAAAGCAAGCAATCTCTCCTGTCTCTTGCTCCCATATGGCAGGCATCTCCAGGGGCACGGGCCTCTGTCCTGCAAGCACACGAGGATAGTTCCCAAGAAGCTTTGGAAGCGCTCTGTCTTTGCAGGCGACAATAACACATTTTGCTCCCTCGCCGCCATGTTGTGTTATCAAGCCGCGAGGGTGGACGGCAACCTGCGCCAAATGGATACCCCGCCAGCCCAAATAGCTGTGAATGGTTATGCATTGTGAATGAATGGGCAGGGGGCTGACTGAGTCCAGCCCCCTGCCTATTAAGAAAGCCGACTTACTCCGCGGTAGTCGGGTCGATTACAGAGCGAACCTCTGAAACGGCGTTTGCTGGGAATCCTCCCATCTCAGCATGCTTTCGAACAGAGGCTTCGTCTGGAGCGATGTAAACACAGTACACCTTGTCGTCGGTCACGTAGCTGTGAACCCATTGAATTTGAGATCCGAGCTCTCCCAGGACACCACACGACTTCTGAGAAATGCCCTGCAATTCCTCCGACGTGAGGTTGCCTGCACCGGGGATTTCACGTTCAATCACGAACTTTGGCATTGATTTTCTCCTTGTTTGTTGAAGTTTGAACAAGGGGCACTTCGTTCTATCAGGACGCCAGTTTTCTCGTAATACGGTTAAAATCATGAGCGGAGTGAAATTCTCTTGGTATAGTCAGCGGGCCAGCCTCTTGCACCCAGGTGACAGGCATCTCCACCGTAAGAAATAGGTCGCAGTTTGGCTCAGGCTTGGCTGCCGATTAAAGGCAACTCCCTGTCGATACGAAAAAAAACAAGGAATCGGATTTTTCCTTCCGGCTCCAACTCCTTTGGGTAGCAGCGCCGGCACAGCTCGAACATGAGTTCGCTGTCCTGTTCTTCGCGCAGCTTTGTGATAGCCAGACGTTTGCCCTTGTAGCCTGGCCCGCTCTCGATAAAAAGATAATGGGCTTTGGGATTTTCTGAGACGTTCTTGTGGCTCAGCTTGTTGTTCATGATCAGGGCAAGAGTGCCGTCCTCCATGAGATGCGGCCTGGCGTAGATGGCGGCATTGACCGCGCCAGAAGCGTCGGCAGTTGACAGCACTCCAATACCGTGTGTTTCATCAAAGTAAGTCTTTAAGTCCATGTTCTCTCCTTGTGTGTTAGCATCTCATTTTATCGTCGTCTGTCCACCAAAAAACGCGTCTCAGTTACGTTCCTAACCGTCCTGGGGCTTTGCCCTTTAGGTCCCGTATGCGCAGCAGGAAATGACTTTCAACTCAATCGTTATCCCGATCCTATCTGATGATTTTGGGGCAGTCGAGGAAAAACACTCTCCAATGGCACCGCCAGTTCTGGGCCGCATCGCCGTAAGAACTCTCCAGGACAGGCAGATCTCGACATGTCGACTTTCCATCAGTCGTAGTCAGCCTCTCAGTTCTGCTGGTAATGAATACCGCATTGTGACCGTACTCGGTCGCAAACTCGTTCATGTATTTGCAAGCGAGGAAGGCTGTATACTTTCCGTCCGCCTCGCCAACTCCTCCTGGATCCGGCCATGCTCTTGGGCGTTCAGGGGGAGGGCGGTTGCACCGCGCTCCGTTTTGCGATCAGGAAGTCAAAAGGACCATTGTCAGCCCGATCAGGCCAACCAGGAAAAGGCTTACCTGCAAGGCAACAAATTTCGTCAGGGCACGGCTGCCCGGACGGGAGCCCAGGAAGCCCAGGCTGGTCAGCCATACGACCGTGCCCAAGCCGGAGATCAGGGCTCTCTCCGTAAACGTCGTGCCGGAGAATGGAGTCATCAGGAGGAAAGAGAGTGCTGCTGCATTGATCCCTAATATGACCCACTGACTGGTTCCGGTCCCCAACAGGACCGCGCTGGATCGTTTTCGGGATTTCCTGTCCGAAGGCTCGTCAGGCAGGGCCGTGCTCATGGCGCAGGTCAGGGACAAGAGCAGCACCGGAACCAGGAAAGCCCACCCAAATCCGGACATGCCTCCAGATTGGGCGGTATACCCGATCAATGGCAGGACAAGGCCCACACCGAGCATCTGGAGGAATTCTCCTCCACCTCGATAGGAAAGGCGGAACGGTGGAAAACTGTACGCCCATAACAGCCAAAGACCGGCAATGATCAAAAGCAGCGGCTGCCACGTTCCCGATAAAACCTGCAGAACGAGCCCACTCAGAAGGGCGAGCAGAGCACAGACTAAAGCGGCTATGGCCAGGTGATTTCTTGGCAAGAGGCCCCGCACCAGCACCCTGGAACCGCCCGAAAAGATGGTGAAGGTCGTGTTCGCTCTGTCCGTCTCCACGTCCGCCACGTCATTGGCGAAAACGATGAACAACTGATTTGTCAGGCCGTAGGCGTGGCAGAGCAGCAGAACAGCCCAATTCATGGGCGCTCCCTGCTGAAAGGCCATGGCCTGCCCCAGCAGCAGCGGCCAAAAGATATACAGCTGGGATGGCAATCGGGCAGCCTGGAGCCAGGATGACCAGGGGAAACCACGAGGTGCGTCGTCAGTCAAGAGCGTCTTGGCGGGTTGATCAGGATGCATTGCTTGTCTTTGGACATCGCTTGGTTGAAGTAGGGGCGGTTCGCGAACCGCCCCTACTGGATCTTGGGGATGGTTCGTTCTGATGGAAATACATGTTGACACTTTCCGGGTACACGGCATTCATTCCGGTGCCGACTATGGGCGGTTCGCGAACCGCCCCTACGGAAGGCCGCGCATCCGCATGGTGTTGCCCAAGGAGCCTATCGTCCGTCACTGTCAACCTGTTCCGCCCGGCTACCGTTTCTGAACCCAAAAATCATTGTCCGGCCGGCCCCAGCGGGATCGGTCCGGCATAGCCGGTCAACTCCGCGTAACCCAGTCCGGAGACGGGACGATCGCTTCGTGTTCCCTGGACGCTGATGGCACCCTCCCAGTAGGTCACCCCGCCGGTGCCGGGCTCTGAGAGCAGCTCCTGGTCCTGCATGCGCGGCGTGATGCGAAGGCGGAGTTCCGCTGAGGGAATGGCTATTTCCCAGTGCAAGGGGTAGGTGGCCCCGCTGGCGGGGCTGGTCCAGGTCTGCAAGGGGGTGAACTCGATTTGGTCCGGGCCCAGAGGCGTCACATGGCCTTCCGGGCTGACCAGGCTTCCACTGGACCATCCAGCGTGGTCCGTCCCCTGATCTTCCGGTCGCAGTCTGAACGCCATCACGTCCCAGCCGTTATTCAACTGGATGCTGAACCAGTCCCACCCCGTGAGCCCTTCCTCCAGCAGATTCGAGGAATACTCATGATCCATCCAGGCCTGCCCGGTGACGGCGAATGCATCCCCGCCAACGCGGACCGTGCCCTGGGCCTGAAGTCGGGTGAAGGAATAATAGCAGCTGGCGGATTCCGGTTGAAATCCTTTCCGACTGTACCCACCTTCGCCTTGAACCGCGATGGGTTTGAGGGGCATAAGGTGCAATTCAAGGCCCATGTACGGACCGACACTTGGGGCTGAAGCCGAGAGAAAATGGCCATCCGGGGTGATCGTGGCAAACCAGTCCCGCAGGTGGATGCGAACTTGGTCGGCATCCTGCTCCACTCCGGCCAGGTTCATGGCGCCACGCACTGTGCGCTTTTCGTACCGAAACGTTTCGTCTTCCAAATCACTGACGGCGAAATGGGCCAGATAAAGCTGGGAAGTCCGCCAGGAGGAAGGCGATGTCGGCTGTTCCTCCGATCCCGGCGGCTGGAGACGACTGCGGAAAAAGGTCAGCTGAAAGCCAAAAGATCGTCCCGCGTTCGTGCTTAGATTGCCTGTATAGTACCACCACTCGATGCGATGGTCTGGATGCTCGCCATGGTCCCTGGGGAACGAGAAGTCGCAGGGGCCGGTGATCGTCGGAAAGCCATGCTCCATCTTGATTGCGTGGCTGGAAGCCGATGGCAGGATGAGCAGAGCCATAAGGAAAACAAACGTGAGCCGGAACATGTTCAGCGCTCCCGCAGGGCCTCGGCCGGAGATTGATTCAGGGCCAGAAAGGTTGCTGGGACAGCGGCGAGGATCGCCGCCAGCAGCAACCCCGGCAGGACCAGGACGAGCTGCGGCCAGTTCACGGCAAAGGCAAAGGTCCAGCCAAAGCCCTGCTTGTTGATCACCTCGATGAAGACCACGGAAAGAACGAATCCGCAGAGCAGGCCCAGGGCCGCGCCCACCAGGCCGAGCAGGCAGGCTTCCCAATAGATCAGGGCGCGCACCTGGCCTCGCGAGCCGCCCAGGGCGCGCAGGGTGTTCAGCTCCTTGCGCCGTTCCAGGACCCGCACCGCAAGGGTTGTGGCCACGCCCACGGCGGCCACGATCAGGGCAATGGCCATGAGCAGGGCGGTGATGCCGAAGGTCTGGGTGAAGATGTCGGTTACCAGTTGGCGCAGGCTGGCTCCGGTGGTGATATCCAGGCCCTGGGCAAAGGGCTGGACCGCCAGGGCGGATCGGAATTCCCCGGCCGCGACCTCGGGATCCTCGGCCAAGGGAAAATAGAGGCGCACCCCTTCCCAGCGCGTATCTCCACCCATGTCCACAAACGTCTGCCAGTCATGATAAACAACACCGCCCCTGGTCCGGTAGTCCCGGACTATGCCGAGAATGGGCGCATTCACGGCAATCCCCTCGATAACCGCCTGGAAGTGGTCGCCAACCTTTTTCCCCCGGCGCACGGCCCAGGTTTCGGAGACGATGACCCCGTGGCCCAGTGCGGCTTGGGACAGAGCCCGGGATGGGTCGCCGCGCTTGAACAGGAAGCTGCCCAACTCGGAAAAGGCCTGAAAGTCCATGGTTTCGAACTGATACGGGAAACCATCGCCCTCCAGGTAGACCCGGCGGTAGGGCAGGGCCCGTCCCTGGTTCTCCTCGGCCCAGGCGAGCATCCAAGCCCGGGCCTCTTCAGGAATGGTGTCCCGGTATTCGTTGGCTTCGGCATTGGTCGGGGTGACGAAGACATCCCCGCTGACCGTGTTGTCCACCCAGATCAGAAAGGTGGTCCTGAAACTGTGGATCATCACAGAAAGGGCGACATACAGGGCCAGGGCCGTGATCAACGCGCCCACGGCAATGGATGTGCGCGGTCCGGCCTGACGGAGGGAGCCGCAGGCCAGTCTGGCCGACGGGGCGATGCCCAGCCCCAGCTTTAGGTCTGGCCATTTCGGGAGCCGTGCGGGCATTCGGGCCAGAACAGCGTCCAATCGGGTCGCAACCAGGCTCAGGAGCCATGGCGTCTGCAAGGCGGTCCCCGCAAAGAGCAGGAAAACGCCGAGGTAGGCTGGCCAGAGCACCGAGAACCAGGCGGGCAGGAGAAAGAGGGGCACCGATGCCGCAAGGAAGCAGAGCCCGGTTATGGTCAGCATGCGGTTCTGGCCTGTGCGCGGTGTGTCCGCCAGCATGGCCAGGGCCTCGCGGGGGGTGGCCCGGCTGGCTTCCCAGGCCGGATGCAGGGTGGCCAGGATGGCCACGGCCAGCGTCACGGCCATGGTCAGCCCGGCCTCCCAGGGGGCCAGATGCAGAGTGGCGGAGGGCAGACGCAGGAACAGGTCGTCGATGGTCCGGCTGATCATGTCCGCGGCTCTGGGGGTGAACAGCAGAGCCAGGGGCAGGGCCGCCACCAGGCCCAGCAGGGCGAGCATGACCCCTTCTCCGAGGAAAATGGCCAGGGGCAGGCGTTGCGGGCCGCCCAAAGCACGCAGGATGGCCACTTCCCGGCGGCGGGAGGCGGCATTCAGGGAAACCAGACTGTAGATCAGAAAAGCGCCCACGAACAGGCTGACAAAGGAAATCAGGGTCAGACTCTCCTGGTAGGCGGAGATGAGCATCATGCCGGAGTCCCGGCGTTGACCAGGCGGAGCCAGGGTGGCCTGGACGGGCAGCAGGGCGGTGAGATCGGTCAGGATTTGGGCGTGCTGTTCGGAAGTCAGGCCGGGCGCGAAGCGGATGTCGATCCGGTCCGCCCCGCCGCCCATGTCCAGATCCGCGGGGCTAGCGGCCAGAAATTCCTGGATCACGGCGATGTCCGTCACGGCGATGAAGCCGTCCTCGGCCCGGCCCAGGCCGCGGAGGGGAATCAATCCGACAATCTGAAAGTCTTGCGGTCCGGATGGGCCCTGCAGGGTCACGGTGTCGCCCCGAGTCAGGCCAAGGCGCGAGGCCGCGCCTTGGCCCAGGAGTATGGTCCAGGGCCGGGTCAGCAGTTCGGTGAGCAGACTGAAATCCACGTCCAGGGCCGCCTGACTGCCCAGGCGGAGGCGGTTTTCCAGGATCAGGTCCGTGCCCCGCAGACGGATGGTGATGTCCGGGTGATCGGGCAGGGCCAGGATGCGTTCCACCACCGGAACCGCGGCCTGGATGCCGGGGATAGAGAGAATCGGCGTGGTCAGCGCCGCGGGAATCCGACCGCCCTGACCGGTGACGACCACATCCGCGTTTCCGGCAATGAGGTCCATGCCCTGGCTCAAATTCTGGGCTGAGGCGTCAATGGCCAAACGCACGCTGGCGAACACGGCCGCGCCCACGGCCACACCCAGCAGCACGGCCAGAGTCCGCGCCCACTGCCGGGCGGCATGCCGCAGGCTGAACCGGACAAAGAATTTCAGGAATCGGAGAGGCTGGGGCATGCGTCCCCGCAGAATCGGCCGTCATGCAGGCGCAGTTCAAGGGTGGCCACGGCGTCGGCCTGGTCGGAATGGGTGGCCATGACCACGGTCCGACCTTGCTCCCGGACCAGGGTGCCCAACAGCTCAATGACCGTTGCCGCGCTGCGGCTGTCCAGGTTGCCGGTGGGTTCGTCGGCCAGGATCAGCGGTGGATCGTTGATCAAGGCCCGGGCTATGGCCGTGCGCTGCATTTCCCCCCCGGAGAGCTGATCCGGGGTGTGGTGCAGGCGATGCTCCAGACCCAGCCAGGCCAGCAGGCCCCGGGCCGCGTCCCTGGCCTGGGCCTCGTTGCGGTGATCCAGGGCCGCGGGGAGGGCGGCGTTTTCCAGGACCGTGAGCGTGGGCAGCAGGTTGAAGGTCTGGAAAACAATGCCTACCTTGCGTCGGCGAAACAGGTCGAGCTGCGACTCCGTGGCTCGTTCCAGGTTCACGCCGTCAACGGTGATCCTGCCGGAGTCCGGCCGGTCCAAGCCGCCGATCAACGAAAGCAGGGTGGATTTGCCCGAACCGCTGACGCCCTTGAGCAGGGTGAATGCGCCCCGATCGATGGATGCCGAGATGTCACGCACCCCGGCCTGGCCTGTTGTCCCGTCTTCCGTGGGGGTGCGGTAGAGCCGGGTTACGGCGTTCAGGGTGATGAAGGACATGGAATTGTTCGCACGGATTTGGGCTGTTGATTCAAGTACAGGATGGAAAATCGACGGAGAATCACTTTTTGAAACGGTGCGATTTGTTTTTTTGAAGTTCAGAGAGCGGTGTATCAACTAACACCTTCGTCTCATTTCATCCGTTTATGCAGTCAGTTGCTAAATATCTGTCTTTTCGCTTGACAAAACAAAAGGTGACATTATTCCGGATATATATTCACACTCTTAACCTATTAATTTCCATAAACCTTTAAAAGTTTGGAGGTTGTCATGGTGAACTTTGATTATCCTGATGTATGTTTAAGTGAAGCAGATGACCAATGCAAGATCACACCTCCGGATCTGGAAGTCACTCGTGAGCGAGTGCATGGATTGCCGGAAGGCTTTACCAAAACCATGATCCGTAGCCTGCAGGCCGCTTTTCCGGACAAGTTTTCCGCTGAGGAAGAGGCTTACATGGTTTATGACGCCATGAAGGCCGTTATTGCCACCACACTGCTCAATGGGGCCAAAGCCCATCTGGATGGATTTGGTGAATTTTCTACCGTTTCTGAAGGCGGCGCAAAAAAGGTCGTTTTCACTCCCGAGGAAGCCCTGAACAAGGCCATTTAGATCATCCAAGGTTTTGTATTCTCACGCGGGGTCCGTGGAGCTCGCGTGAGAATAAAACGAGCACCTTTGATTGCGAGCAGTAAGAAGATTCGGTTTTAATCGTCACACTGCTTAGATTGCTTTAACCTCGATAGTTCTCTTCCCGCCGACGACATCTAAACGTTCCTTTCACGTCTTATTTTAGCTGCCAGATGGGTTTGACTGACATAGGACAACCAGCATCTCTTCTCAATATTTGCCCTGACATCCAAATGGTCAAGGCGACTTCCACACTACACACTCAATGATCAATGGCTGGAGGCAGGGACAGGCGCCCTGGTCCAGGTGGCAGACGTAGCGGTAATGGGCCGAAGGCAGACAGGCAAAGGGCACGTTACGGCAGAAGACTTCGGCCAGGCCCAATTGACCAAGAAGGCTGCCGAATCCATACTTGACGAGCTTGCAAGGGATGACGGCAATCTGCTTTGTATGGTCAACGTTCCGGCATGGAGCGAGTGGGGGGAGGGCATGGTGGTCTTCTCCAATCGTAACTATTCAGCACAAAGTAATGCTATTGTCGGAATCGGGATCGGGATCGGGATCGTAAACAATGGGATGCGTTCTATATTTTTCCTGTTTCGATTCCGACCCCGACCCCAATTGCCGGAACAAGAGCGGAAACATAATGTTCTGAGTAGATGCCTCCAATCTTTATGGCCAAGATCCTAGAACGAAGGGACCATGTGTGTCCAGGTAGCACCGGAAAGCATACACGGCAGATTAATTCCTATACTCGGGGTTTTTCAAATCGGTATCGAAATCGAAATCGTGATCGAAATCGATTTCTGATAGGAGGGATGGCTCAGAACAGGTTGAAGGTCGATGGGCACCTTGGGCAACCCCATGCGGATGCACGGCCTTCCGTAGGGGCGGTTCGCGAACCGCCCCTACATCCGATTTCGATCACGATTTCGATTGGTGCAGCTCCGCCTGGGAGCATGCCCTGATTGTCCCGGCATCTATTGTGCTGGAATTGTTGCGACCTGACAGAGAACAAATTTTTTGGAAAACCATATAGAAGCAGGGTTGCAAGGAGAACTCGTGAACATCGCATTCTTTCCCATTGATGCAATATCGCCAGAAATGATCGCTCGGTTTGGCGGAAAAACATGTGCCCTGGCTGCTCTGCGGCAAACCGGGGCACATGTGCCTGCCTCCCTGGGCCTGGGCGTGGAGGCGTATCAGCAGTTTGTGAAGGATACCGGGGTGGATGTGGCCATCGAGAATTTGCTGGCCCGCAAGCGACTGGAGGATATGCGTTGGGAAGAAATCTGGGATTTGGCTCTGAATATCCGGAGCCTCTTTCTGAAGGCTGAACTCCCTGACTTTTGGACCGAGCTGGGTGCCGAAGCTCTAGGATTGCTTTCCAGCATGGAATCCATGGCAGTCCGTTCCTCTGCTCCCGGAGAGGATACCGGGGCCACCTCTTTTGCCGGATTGCATGAGTCCCATGTCGGGCTGCCCGGCGGCCCTGGTGGGACTTTGGCCCTGCAAGGCGCCATAGTCCGGGTCTGGTCCTCGCTGTGGTCGGACAGGGCCTTGCTCTACCGCCGGGAGCTGGGACTGGACCCCATGACCAGCGCCATGGCCGTGCTGGTCCAGGAATGCATCTCGGGTGAGTGCTCAGGGGTCATCTTCAGTGCTGATCCCACGGATGCCACCCGCTGCGTGATCGAAGCCGTGCCGGGCATGAACCAGGCCCTGGTGGACGGCTCCACGCAGCCGGCCCGTTGGATTCTGGACGGAAAAACCGGCAGGGTGCTGGAGGTGCAGCCTGGACCATGGAACTTGAACCGGGATCGACTGCCCCAGTCCGAAGAAATCGGCCGCGTCTGGGAGCTGGCCAGGACCTGTGAGGCCCATTTCGGTCAGGCCCAGGACGTGGAGTGGACCCTTCGCGGTTCGGAGCTGTACTGCCTGCAGTCGCGGCCCATCACCACCAACCTGGCCCAAGGAACGTCCTGGAAGGGCGAAGACAAAAGGCCTTGGTACCTCAGCCTGCATCGCAGTTTCGAGAACCTGAGGGCCCTGCGCCGAGAGGTGGAAGATGAGCTGCTGCCGGTCTTGGAACAGGAAAGCGCGGTTCTTGCGGGGATTGATCTTGGGGGGCTGGATGACGCTGCGTTGACCAAAGAGATCCTTCGCCGCCAGACTGCCATGACTCACTGGCGGGACATTTACTGGGCCAAGTTCATCCCCCTGGCTCATGGGGTGCGGCTTTTGGGCATGGTCTACAATGATGCGCTGCGGCCGGAGGATCCTTTCGCCTTCACCGACCTGCTCAGGAATACGGACCTGGAGGCGGTGCAACGCAACAACGCCTTGGAAGAACTGGCTGCCAAGGTCCGCGAGAATCCGGAGCTGCGGCGGAGCCTGGAACAGGGTCTGGAACCCGCGGATCGCGACTTCCAGGAGCTGTTCTCCAGGTTTCTGAAGGGTCACGGTTCCTTGCTCTGCTCCACGGCATGGTGCACCGAGGGCGAAAGAGGGGTCGTGAACCTCGTTCTGGAACTGGCAACCAAGCCCCAACCCAATCCTCAGTCTGAAGGCGACGGAATCCGCGGCAGCGGGCGGGATCAGCTGGAACGGCTTTTCTTGGAGGCGTTTCCGGAGTCGCGCAGGGAATTCGCGGGTCAGGTGCTGGATTTGGGTCGGGCAGCCTACAAAATCCGGGACAACGACAACCTGGCCCTGGGGCGGCTGCAGGGTGAGCTGCTCCGGGCTGTGGCCGAGGGTTGGCAAAGGCTGGGTACCCGAGAAAACCTGCCGGACCTGCAACAGACCTTGGACGCAGTTCCGGTTGAATATCTGGACGTGGCCAGCCCTACAGGGCGCAGTGCGCCGAACAGCCAGACCGACTCGTCGTCCACCGCCGAAAGCACGACCTTGTCCGGCCAGCCCGCCGGGCCTGGATTGGCCCGGGGCACGGCTCGGGTGATACGTGAACCTGGAGAATTGTTTGCGTTCCAGCGTGGGGAAATACTGGTCTGCGAGGCCATGGACCCGGGCATGTCCTTCGTGGTGCCCCTGGCCGCGGCCATTGTGGAAAGTCGCGGCGGGATGCTGGTCCACGGCGCGATCATCGCCCGGGAATACGGCCTGCCCTGCGTCACGGGGGTGACCGGAGCCACGGAGTATATCCGCTCCGGCGATCTCTTGCTGGTGGATGGGTTCAAGGGGGCGGTGGTGTTTCAGAAGTGAAGAGTAACGCAAACGTAACTGTCCAACATACGCTGCCGTTGCACAGTTCGGTATCCCTGTCGGTATCGGTATCGGGATCGGGTTCGGACGCGAATCCGTGCGGAGGGAGCTTCAACGTTCTCGAAACCGATTCCGATTCCGACCCCGACCCCGATTGCCGGAGGTCAATCACATACTCTGTGCTGAGCAGTTACAAAAACGATACCGAAGCGATTCCTGCAGTTCGGGCGGTCCGAAAACGCGGACCACGTATCGTCCCTTGAACGTCGGCCAATGCAAGGAAAACGTGTCCTCGGATTTTTCTAGTTCGTGGATAATGTTCTCGAGGTCATCCTCCGGCACGGTAATCTCCCCCATGACCATGGGCCGCCAGCCATCCCGGCTTGAAGTCCCGGAAATAAGCGCACAGATCTGGGGCGCGACGTCCTGGGGACGAAAAGCCTTGACTTGGCCATAATCCACTTCCCATATGTCTCTTCCTTGTTGATCGGTCAGTTGCCCTGAGACCCGGTCGATAAATACGGGATTGCTTGGCTCGGAGAGGAAAACCTGATGTTGTGGGTATGAGAAATGAAAAATGGGCTCCACATCGTACATGCGGACAAAGTCGGCTACAGCCTGCTTGAACAACGACTTGTAGCGGATTTCCCACCAAAACCTTGGGCCTTTCAAATCCTGCGCGGAGTTGAGGGGCAAATCGAACAGGGATAAACGCTTCATGAACAATTACATCGGGCAGCGGTGCAGGTGGCGGATTGAAGGGGAGAGCCGGTCAGGCGGGTAACTGGATGATCTGATTCAAACGCTGGCAGACGGTATGGAACAGCGGGGCCTGTAATTTTCCCAGGGGATGCGGTTTTGCTTTGCGCAAGCGCCAGTCGAAGGACTTGGGTTGATGGCAGAGGACGTAGCTGATTTTTCGACCTCCGCCCCGGGTAACGGAACCTACGGCAACAGCAAATGGATTGTCGGCGTTGTATTCCGCTGTGGTCATGGGCAGACCGATGACCAGAGAGGTTTTGGCGTTGAAGGCCCTGGGGGAAAGGACGAGGAAGGGGTGCACGTCGCGCATTTCCTGCCCCACTTGGGGGTTGCAGTCGATCCAGATGACGTCCTGACGCCGGGGCGCCCAGAATTCTTTTGGGACGTTTTCCTCGGGATTCGAGGCTTGGACCGCTACCATTGTTCCGCACCGATTGCTGGCGCAATCATGACTTCACCTCCGTGACGCTGCGGGTCGTACTGGGCCAGACGTTCTTCAAGGCTGGGCTCGTTTTCCGGCAACGGGGAGATGATCACCTGTTGTTCTTCCACCCGTACCGAAACAAGCTGGTCCTTTCGCAGGCCTACGGCCTTGACCACGGCGGAAGGCAGCCGCACCCCAAGACTGTTGCCCCATTTCTTGATCCCCAAAACAGCTTCGGTCATGGACTAGTCTCCCATACAAAATGTTGAAACATACGTTTAAACATTTTTTGATCAACTGGTCAATAAAAGAGATGGACGGTGAATCGCAGGCGCATGGCGATTTCCAGGAGCGTGAGCAGCAGGTTGAAGGTCTGGAAAACAATGCCCACTTTGCGTCGGCGAAACAAAGTTGTTTCACCACGGGGCACACGGGGATCACGGGGAAAGAACCAGATTTTTACGGAATATGTTCCCCGTGCCCCCCGTGATCCCCGTGGTTAATCTTCAGCGGTGTCGGTTGTTTCCTCAAAATGTCGTTGTAGTGCTAATGACCGGAATCACGATTTGTTGACCCGGACATCCGCGGCCAGGACTCCAAGCATTTGGCCCTGATGGTCCTTGAACGAGGTGGAGACGGTAATGCACGGTTCGCCCGAGGCTTGGGATGTATAGACTCCGGAGATGTAGGGAATGGGGGATTTCATTGCTTCACTGAACCATGGGCGGGCGCTCCAGTCCTTTCCTAAAACCTTTTGGTCCTTTTCCGACTCCATGCCCGGACGCGGAATATTGGCCACGATCTGAACACCGCGGGCATCAGTGACATAGAGCAGTTCCAGGTCCTCCTGTTCGCGGATGACCTTGCGCAAGGTCTGTTCCTGATCAGTCCGTGAAAGGGAGAGGATGGTTTTGGAACGGGCCAGGTCGGTAATCAGTTTCTGGACCTGTCCGTGGCCGATTCGTTCAAAGACCCGGTTCAGGGTAGTCAGGTCCTCCACGCGGCTGGCGAGGCTCTCGATCTGGGCCACGGAGTCGGACATGTCCGACTGAGTGGTGGACGAGATGGTGCTGACCTCCGTGAGGGTTCTGGAGATTTCCTCGCTGGCCAGGGACTGCTGTCCCACGGCTTCGGCAATGGAGCCGGTGCGGTCCGAGGAATGCTGGGACAGCAAGACGATCTCCTCGAGGGAGCGGCCAGATTCGCCGGAAAGATCCACGCTTTTGGCCACGAGTTCGCTGGTCTGCTTCACCTGATCCACGGCCCGGCGCACCCGGTTCTGGATGGTTTCGACTTCCTGCCCGACCTCCCGGGTGGCGCCCATGGTCTTCTCGGCCAGCTTGCGCACTTCGTCCGCCACCACGGCGAATCCTCGGCCGGCATCCCCCGCCCGGGCGGCCTCGATGGCGGCATTCAGGGCCAGAAGATTGGTCTGATCCGCAATGTCTGAGATGACATCGATGATCTTGCCGATGGATTCTGCCTGCCCCCCCAGCTCAATGATGGACAAAGACAGTTCTTCGCTTTTCTCGGAAACCGCGGTGATCGCGGCCAGGGTCTCCTGGACGATCCTGGAGCCGGATTCGGCTTTTGCCTTGGCTTGAGCCGAGTCCATGGACGCGTCTTCGGCATTCTTCGCGGATTCCAGGATGGAGGCGTTCATCTCTTCCATGGCCGTGGCTGCTTCGGACGTGAATTTCTGTTGATCCGCGGCGCCGATGTTTGCATGGTGAATGGCGTTCTTGAGCTTCTCGGACTCTCGCTGGATGCCTTCCGTCGCTTCCTTGAGCACGCCCACCGCGGAAAGTATGGTTTGGCAGCGCGAAGATTCCGCTCCCTGAAGCACCTCGTTCGTGGCCTGGACGCTTTTCTGGAGCCTGGCCTCCAAGAGTTCGCTTCTGGATTGCTCTTCCTGAACATTCTTCACCAGATTGTCGATTCTGGCGGCAACCGCAAGCAGATGCGGCCGTAATCCGTCTATTCCCGGCAAAACGTTGTCGTGCAGGACCTTTTCGTGATCTTCAGTGATGGCCTGCAGGGTATCCCGCGTTTGACGACCGGCTTTGGCATCTCGAAAGCCCGCAAAGGCAATGGCCCCCAGACTGATCACTACGCAAAGCCAAAAGACCCACTTCAGCGTGGCAAGTTTTTCCCCGGGGCCGGAGACGCCGAGCAATACGGCCAAAGCCGAGAAAATTACAAGATGAAGCAGAAAAAGAATGGAATAGTTCTTCAAATTCGGTCTCCTTTCAGGGTCTTGCTGATTTTCAAGGATATCTTACGAACCCTGGACATGATCGCTTCCTCGTCCAGGGTGGTCAGGCGGCGGTTGTGCATGACAATTTTGCCGTTGATCAGCACAGTGTCCACGTCCGAACCGGAAACCGCATAGGCCAGATGCGAATACTCATCGTACATGGGCGTCAGATGGGGCTTGTTCATGTCGATGATGCAGACATCCGCCTTCATCCCGGCCTTGAGCATGCCCACCTGCCGGTCCAGGCCGAGCACTTTGGCGCCGTCGCAGGTGGCCATGCGGACAACGGTCCTGGCGGACATGACCACAGGATTCAGCAGGGCTGATTTCTCCAGCTTGGCCGCGGTGTCCATTTCCTGGAACATGTCCAGGTTGTTGTTGCTGGCGCACCCGTCCGTGCCCAGGCCTACGACAATACCTTTCTCGAGCATGGCCGTGATCGGAGCCACTCCGGAAGCCAGCTTCATGTTGCTTTCCGGATTGTGGACCACCTTGCATCCGTGATCGGCAAAGATCTTCATGTCTTCATCGTCCATGGTCACGCAGTGAAAGGCAAAAAAACGCTCGTTCAGCGCACCGATCTCCATGAGGAATGACGAGGCCCGTTGCCCCAGCTTTTCCATGATCTGCCTGGCCTCGGCCCTGTTTTCGAGAAGGTGGGTCGACATGGGCACCTGGTATGCATCGGCCAAGGCCGTGGCCGCTTTCCAGAGGTCGGGCGAGCAGGTGTACAGGGAGTGGGGCTCGATCATGATGTTTACGAGAGGATCATCCGCCCACTTTGTGATCAGCTTTTCCGTATAGGCCAAGCCCTCTTGGGGGGTTTTGGCGTTGGGCGAGGGAAAATCAAACAAGACCTCTCCGATCAGGCAGCGCATGCCGGCCTGTTGCGCGGCCCTGGCGGTCTCCTCTTCGAACAGGTACATGTCCGAGAAGGTTGTGGTTCCGGACCGGATCATTTCCGCGCAGGCCAGCAGGGTGCCCCAGTAGACCAGTTCCGGGTCGACGTTCCTGGATTCGGCCGGAAAGATATAGTTGTTCAACCAGTCCATGAGTTCCATGTCGTCCGCGATGCCCCGGAAGCAGGTCATGGCCGCATGGGTATGGGCGTTGATCAGTCCCGGCATGATGATGGAATGGGGCATGTCTATGACCGTATCCGCCTGGAACGAGCGTATCAGATCATGTTTCCGTCCCACGGCGACAATGTTCGAGCCACGGATGGCCAGGGCTCCGTCTGTGATTTTCGTGTCTGCTGTATCCATGATCAGGACGGTCCCTCCTGTCACCAGGATGTCAATCTGTTCCATAGCCGGCACCTCGATAAAGATAAATGATTGATAAAGCGAAAGCTGCTATTCAAGAGCTTGATGCAAAAAGTGTTTTTGCATCAAGCTCTTGGAAAGTTGATGGTTGAAAGTTGAATAAGTCGAAATGTTATATTTTGACGTTGCGTCCCGTAGAGATGTTTTTGAAGTTTTTGCGATGACATCATTCAACATGCTGCTGCCGTGCTGAGTTTGGCATCGCCGTCTGGATCGGGGTCGGAAGCGAAGCCTGGCAAAGTGCTCCTCAACGTTTCCCCTGAAAATGCATGAAGAGTCGATCATCAGGTGCGATTTTGCGAGGCGGCAAAGCAAGATCGGGAAAATAAAAGGAAAAGATGTAAGAAATGCATGTTGTTGCGCGTTCAAATAGCCGGGGATGAAGAGGCATGTCAATGTAGTTTGCCATGCATCAATGACCTGCCGGCTCCAGGCCGCAACAAGGGGTTGCGGGGTCGCGGGGTTGATGACGGGCATCAGGTTGCAAAGGGGTCAGTGGGTTCAGGTCGGGCAAGGGATCGCGACGGAGATTGAGTTTTCACGTTGACTGGGTTTTTTCAGTGACTATCCAGTTGGCTGGTTCCAGGTGTTGCCCCGCTCATTGGATTTGTCAGGCCTTGGAAACGAAGGGAGGATAATGATGAATAAAGTCGTGCATTTCGAGTTGCCTTCTGAAGACAGGGAGCGAGTCAAGAAATTTTATGCCCTGGTGTTCGGGTGGGGCATGGAGGACATGCCGCACAAGGACGATGTATATACTTTCGCCATCACCACTCCGGTGGACGACCATTATATGCATACCGAAAAAGGGGCGATCAATGGCGGGATTTTCAAGAAGAATTCCGCTGTACAGCATCCGGTCGTGACCATTGAAGTTCCTTCCATCGACGATCATGTCAAACTGATCGAGGAAGCCGGAGGGGAACTGGTCATGCCCAAGAGCGAGGTCCCGGACATGGGGTATTACGCATACTTCCGCGACACGGAGGGGAATGTGATGGGGCTGTGGGAGAACTTGGCCAAAGGATGACGACTTGTTTCATTTTCGATTCATAGTTTGGGCGGTGTGATGCAGAAAGCGCCGATGCGTCTGCTGTGGGTGGATGTTCTCAAGCTTCTGGCCATCTTCGGCGTCATTTTGTTGCACGCCGCGGCGCCGTACCTGGTCCCCTTCGAGGATTCCGCGGCATGGTGGACCGGGAATGCCTACGATTCGTTCGTGCGCTGGTGCGTTCCCCTGTTTGTCATGGTCAGCGGCGCCCTGGTGCTTTCCGGGGCGGACAAGATTCCATTGCGTGATTTTCTGTTGGTTCGGATCAGAAGAATCCTCATTCCCTTCCTGACGTGGAGCGTGATCTACTTTTTGTACGGGATTCACGTCAAGGGAGACGAACACGGGGTCTTTGATTTTTTTCCGCTCCTGTTCGCCGGACCGATCTATTATCACCTCTGGTTCATCTACATGCTGGTCACCTTGTATCTCTTCGCGCCGGCGATCAGTGCGCTGCTGAACCAGACTCCGCGCAAATTCGGGTGGTATGTTGTCGGGATCTGGTTTTGCTGGGCTTCGGTGCTGCCGATCGTCCACGAACTGTTCAATTACCAAACCTACTTTGTATCCGATTTGAATGAATACTCGGCGCTCAAGCTCAGCGGCTACTTTTTGCTGGGGTATCTGCTCAAGGACGCCGTTGTTCGCTCAAGAGCGCAATTGTTCATGCTTGCGCTGATTTTTCTGGCGGGTGGAGCGGCGACCATGACCGGAACATATCTGGTGAGCAGTCAGGCCGGGGAGTTCGACCACTTCTTCTATGACTACTACAGCGCCACTGTGGTGGCCATGGCCATACCGCTCTTTCTCATCGTGAGAAGCATCTTCGACACGCGCAGGGAATCAACGGAAAGCGGCAAGGAACGAATCCGCATGAATTCTCCGAAGCTGCTGCAACGGATCGGAAAAAGCGTTTTCGGGATCTATCTGATCCATGCCCTGATTCTGGAACTGCTGCGGGATGGACGTCTTGGATTCACCATTGATCACGACAGCGCGTTCGGAATGTCGGTGCCGCTTGTCGCAGGAATTCCTCTGTTCACGATCAGTATTTATATTTTGTCGTTAAGCCTGGTCTTCATCTTCAGCCATGTTCCCATCATGAGGAAAATGATCGCATGAACCTTTTCAAGTGCTGCGCAATCCTTATCCTGTGCTTGTTCGTGCTCCTGACTGTACGTCCCAACGCCTTCGCGGATGTTCAATTTGTCGAGGACTATATTTCCTTCACCCAATTGTCGGACCTTCCCCTGCGCAATCTTCCGGAACAGCAGGCCTGGCAGCAAGCCGCACCGGAGGTTGATGAGATTTCCATTCCACGCCAGGGCGAGGAGTCCGGACAACCCGCGCTCTGGTACAATTCGGGAAGCAAAGGAAAAAAGCCGTTGCTCCTTGTTCTGCATAGCTGGAGCGACAACTTTCGGCAGCACTATGGCATTCCCTATGCGGTCTTTGCCGTGAAGAACGACTGGATTTTCATGCATCCTGATTTCCGCGGCCGATTCAACAACCCGGATGCCACGGGCTCGGAAAAGGCCGTCCAGGACGTGCTTGAGGCGCTCGAGTACGCCAAATCCAACGCCGAAGTGGATGAAAGCCGGATCTATGTGGCCGGTTTTTCCGGCGGCGCCATGATGTCGCTGATCATGGTCGGCCGGTATCCGGAACGGTTCACGGCTGCCCTGGCATCCGTGCCGGTATACGATCTCAATGACTGGTATGATTACCTGGAGGACGCCGACTTGTTCTACGCGGATCGTTACCAACGGGACATTGAAGCCTCCTGCGGTGGAAATCCCGCCGTGAACGACCGGGCGAGGGAGGAATGTCGAAAGCGAAGCCCTTCAACCTACCTGCATCAGGCTCGCGGCAAGGATGTTCAGGTGTATGTCGGCGGGGGCATGAGCGATCCCTTTGTTCCGCCGTCCCACGCCATCCGCGCCTTCAATGATCTGGTCGACGAAAAGGACAGAATTGCTGAAGAAGACTACAGGTTCATTGATACAAACAAGTCTCTCCCGGAACATCTTCAAGGGCAGGAGGTATCGGATCCTTTTTTCGAGGAGGCGGGCCTTCAGGTTGTATTGAAGCGAAAATCCGGTAACGCGACCATCGTGCTATTCGATGGCGGACACGACATCGTCTACAACCAGGGGCTGGACTGGTTGGCGCAACAACAGCGGTAATGTTTCGGGCCAGTCGGAGCGGCCTGGATTCAAGGATTTTTAACCCGATCAGAACGTACTTGAGGTATACATGGTATTTGCAATGAAAACCCGACTTGTTTATGTCGTTTCTTTTCTCTTACTCTTGATATTTGCAACGACTGCTGCACCGTCCGCTGCACAATTCCAGGAAAAAGACTTATCGGGGGAAAAATATACGATGCTGCAGCCTCAAGAGGAATTGCGCACGATTTCACAGTTCGAGTTGAAGCTGATCAACAAAGGGCTTGTTGATGTTCAGAAACTTGATCCGTCCATTCTGGTCGACCTGAAATACGCCTCGGAAGACAACTTCATGGGCGCCAACGCCTACGGGGATTTCACCCGTGCCTATCTGCGTCCCGAAGCCGCGGACAAGCTCGTCGCGGCCAGCGCTCTTCTCCAGAAACGTCATCCGGAGTTGCGAATCCTCGTCGGAGACGCCCTCAGACCGCGTTCCATCCAGCACAGGATGTGGAAACTGGTAGTCGGTACTTCGCAACAGAATTATGTGGCCAACCCCTTTACCGGATCGATGCACAATTACGGGGCGGCGGTGGACGTGACCCTGTTCAACACGCAGACCGGCGAAGAATTGGACATGGGAACGCCCATGGACCACTTCGGACCATTGTCCCAGCCCAGACTGGAAGGGTATTTCCTCCAGGAGGGGGAACTGACCGAGGAGCAGATTGCAAATCGACATATCCTTCGAGGCGTCATGGTTGATGCCGGATGGGTGCCCCTGGAAATAGAGTGGTGGCACTATGATGCCTTTGCCAAGGATCTTGTTCGGGAAAAATACACAATTATCGAGTAAATTTAAGAAATTTTAATCGGTCCCGGCGACTTGCGTCGGGACCGCCTCATTTTGAAGCCCTGCCGGAAGAGCTTGAACGGGTACAGGGCACGTCGCTCCAACATCCAGGATCAACGCCTCAGATTCTCTCCTTCACATAATCCGCAGCTCTCCCGCTTATCAGAACAACAGCTTCCTCGGCTTTCACAAAGTAACGACGCACCAGCGGTCAGGGGAACGTTTGAGTGCCTCGCGTTTCCTGTGAATAAAACAACTTCATATATCCTTGAATTTCAACCAGGCTCGCTTGCACATGCTTTTGGTCATCTGCCAGGGATGAAAGCTGACGGGATTGAGGCATTCCGGCGTCTTGAACGGAGGCAGGCGCAGTTCAGCGGGAGAAAGCAGGGGAAAGTTGAGTTGTTCCGCGTCGTGCCCCGGCATGCGCTTGCGCCGTGCCTCCCGCCAGAGGGGGACCTGTTCCGGTTTGAACCCCAGGGCTTGGTAGAGGGCCGTGTCCAGAGCCACGGCATTGTCCGAGGCCGCAAGCAACCCGAGGTCGCACGGCGATCCGGCTGTGGGACCGGTGCAATGCATGGCCGTGACGGCGTCGAGAAGATTCGTGGTTGGCGGCAGATGCTCCTGCAGATCCAGGATCAGTTCGGCCAGCTCGTCTCCCTGGCCGTGGCGAACATGGGCCATGGCCTTGCGCACTCCGCAGACGCAGCCGAAAAGATTCTTGGCCGCCGCGGTGACGAACATCTGTCCGTGGGCCTTGAGCTTGGGCAGATTGAAAAGCAGATCGGCATCCAGAACGTGGCGGGAAATGCCGACCTGAATGCCGCAGGCCAGGGTGCGCCGGACCGGAGAGTCCAGGTTGACGAGCGGCACGTGCAGATCGGCCAGGGCATCCAGCAGGCCGGCGGCCCGCGCCACTTGCCGGGCCGAGCCGAAGGCCGGCGAATCGCCCACCTGAACGCGCAGACCGTAATCCGCCAAGACAATGCACAAGGCCCGGACAACCTGGGGATGAGTGCAGGAGAGACGGGCGTTGCGGGTGGCAACGAGATTGGGTTTGATCAAAATCCTGTCTCCGCGGCGAAAGGATCGCCCCAGAGCCTGGCAGCATTGAAGGATGTCTTCCGCAAGCAGGGCAGGCTCGTAATCCCCGCGTTGGAGCAGGGCGACGGAGATGGGAGCAGGGAGGTGGGCAGCGATGGTGTCGGTCATGGTCGGGGAGGTCGGTGGAGGTGAAGCAGATTTCCGATACGGGTTAAGCAATTCCATACCTGCTGACAAGATCCATGCAAGGCGGCACGCCGCTTTCTTGCGGTGGAAACCTCTGTTTGGGCTTTGACCGCGCTGGACGTAACAGTAGGGGTTGGCTATGTGAGTCTGCCTCGGACAATACTTTGCCTGCGATAACAGTAGCTGCTCAGCACATGTTATGTGATTTGCCTCCGGCAATCGGGGTCAGTATCGGAATCGGTTTCGAGAACGTTGAGGCTCCCTCCGCACGAATTCGCGTCCGATCCCGATACCGATCCTGACAATGATGCCGAACTGTGCAACGGCAGCGTTTGCTGAACAGTTACAGATAACATGGACCACACTGGGGTGCGGCGGTCCCAGCTATTTGGATTCGAGGCTGGAGAAGAAGAATGAATATCGTGCACATTGATGGAATCCGGCCTGGAATGGTGCTTGCCGCGGATGTTCGGGACAGCAACGGTCGATTTCTTGTCGGAAAGGGAGAGGTTGTTGATGAAAACCATCTTCGCATTTTTCGGATTTGGGGAGTGACGGAAATTGAGGTCGCTAACGGCCACGAGCTGAACCTTCAAAACCAGCCGGAAGAAGACCTTTCCGAAGAACTTTTGGAGGAGGCTCGGCAGGCAGTGGTCCGGCGCATGGGGCCGGCAAGTGAGGATGAACATCCCGCCTTGGCGGAATTGCGTCGCATATTCACACTGCGCACGGCTCGCTGGCTGCGCGACAATCCATCGCTTTCCGCAACCGAGGACGGAGCGGCAGCAGATGTTGACGACAAAGGAGCAATGGGTGCTCCGCCCATGCGGATCGATCCGCGACGCTTTCTGGATGAAGAGGTGGAATTGGTCAGTCTGCCCGCAATCCTTACCCAGATTCTCGAGGCGATCAACAATCCGCTCAGTTCGTCCACGTGCCTTGCCGAAGTGATCAGTCGCGACCAGGGCCTTGCGGCCAGGCTTCTGAAAATGGCCAACAGTCCATATTATGGATTTCCAGGGCGTGTGGACACGATTTCTCGAGCCGTGACCATCGTGGGCACCCAGCAGTTGAGCATGCTGGCCATGGGTGCGATGATCGTGACCAAGGTCCAGGAAATCCCGTCGGACTTGATGGATATGGAGTCGTACTGGAAGCATTGCATCGCTTGCGGCATCGGGGCCAGGGTGCTTGTTGGCTCCAGACGGCCCGGAAACCCGGAAATGTTTTTTGTGGCCGGGCTGCTGCACAGTATCGGTCATCTTGTGCTGATGAAATATTTCCCCACCCAGTCCCGGTATGCTCTTTTCGAGTCGAGGAAACGGAACGTGCCGCTGACGGTCATGGAAAAGGAATTGTTCGGCTTTGATCATTCCTGGTTCGGCGGGGCCATCCTGAAGCGATGGAAGTTTCCCCCGCAACTCGAGCAGGCGGTGCGGTATCAGTACGCGCCGCTGAAGGCCGCCTCTTCCATTGACGTGACCATGGTTCATATAGCTGGCATCCTGGCCAAGGGAATGGAACCGGGCTGGAAGCATGGGTACCCGTTGCCGCCCCTGGACTGCAAGGCATGGGATCTTGTTCGGCTTGCACCCAGTATTCTCGCGCCGACCCTGGATCTCATGGCCGGGCAGGTGGAAGGAATCTACCGGATGCTGTTTGACAAAAATCGGAAGTCGTAACTGCTCGATATACTGCGGCCGGCATGGCCTGGATGCCCGCCTTCGCCGGTATGAAGGAATGCAGTACCGCGTTGGCAAGTTCACTCCGTCGTCATCCAGGCGCAGACCAGGTTTCTGGTGTTTTTATGTGGTACACTCCCCGGAGTTATTGAGCAGTTACTGAATTTGTTGATAGAAATATGAAATCCAAGAAAGCATCACCTCGCGTCCTGGAGCTTGAATCCCAGGTGCTGGAACTGTCGCAAAAACTGGAGCATCTCCAGAAGGTGAATCTGGACACCATGGAATCCCTGGACATGCTCCTGGGACTCGGCGACTTTTTGCCGGCCATCAACCGCCTCGCCAGCCCTGAACCCATCATCAAGGAAACTCTGCGGCAGGTGGGGTTGTTGGTTCCCTGTCTGGCCAGGGGGATCTGCATCGTGGATGAAAAGGACGGCGACTTCATCCTGAACCAGGTGGAACCTGCCCAGTTGCGGCCGCAACTGGCTGGCGAAATGAACGCCCTGATCTATCAAGGCGTGTTCAATTGGGCCTTGCGCGAAAATCGGGCCGTGACCGTTCCCGGCATCGAGACTACGGATCGGATCGTGCTGCATGCCCTGGCCACGAGTTCGAGAATTCGCGGGATGTTTATCGGCATCGTCGCGCCTGAAGTCGACGTCATTCCGGATGTTCGATGGTCCATTTTTTCAATCATGCTCAAGTTTTGTGCCGGCAACCTAGAAAGCTACGAACTGTATCGGATTTTGCGTGATTCCAATCTCCGTCTTGAACGGCAAATCAGCAAACAACCATAGTCGTTTATTCCCTTGACCCTGCCTTGCTTCCAACCATAAGGCATGGTATATTCAGAAAATATGTTCGACATTACAACATTTATTCGCGAACTGGCTTTGATAGCCGTACCTGTTCTCATTGCGATAACCTGTCACGAAGCTGCCCATGGATTTGCCGCATGGCGACTGGGCGATCCAACTGCCCGGCTTGCCGGGCGTTTGACCTTCAATCCCGTCCGGCATGTGGATCCCATCGGCACCATCGCCTTTCCCCTGCTTCTCGTTCTGATCAAGAGTCCATTCATATTCGGCTGGGCCAAGCCCGTTCCAGTCAATCCCCGCTATTTTCAGGATCCCGTCAAGGGCATGATGCTGGTTTCGCTGGCCGGTCCGGGGACCAATTTTGTTCTGGCCGTGGCCTTCGCGGCCATATTTCATTCCCTGGTCTGGATTGCGGTCCTGCTGGGCGGGGCCGGGATGAGCGTCATTGAACCACTGGCCCTGATGGCCCAGTACGGTGTGTTCATCAACTTGATCCTGGGCATATTCAACCTTTTTCCCATTCCGCCTCTTGACGGGGCCAAGATACTTGCCGGATTCTTGCCGGTGGAAGGGGCGCGGTTCATTTACAACTTCGAGCGGTACGGATTCATCGTTCTCATTCTGTTGTTGATGACCGGTGTCCTGCAGAGCGTTCTTCTGCCGTTGGTCTCACTTTTTTCAGGAGTTTTGCTCTAGACGCGTCGTCTATGACGTCATAACGCGCTGTCGGCTCCACTCATTTTCAGGTATCAGTTTTTTCATTCACCCACGAGGAATCGTTTTCAATGGCAACAACCAAACAACGCATAGTTTCCGGGATGCGTCCCACAGGCCCGCTCCATCTGGGGCATTATTTCGGCGTTCTCGAAAACTGGATCGCCCTGCAGGAAGAGTACGAATGCTTTTTCTTCGTGGCGGACTGGCATGCCCTGACCAGCGAATACGCCAGCCCGGACAGGATCAAGCAGTTCGTGCCGGAGCTGGTGTTGGATTGGGTGGCCGCCGGACTGGATCCTGAAAAATGCACCATTTTTCTGCAATCCCAGATCAAGGAGCATGCGGAACTGCAATTGTTGTTCTCCATGTTTACGCCTTTGGGCTGGCTGGAACGCAATCCCACGTATAAGGAAGTCAAAGGCGAGCTTGAGGGCGCGAAGGACTTGAACACCTACGGCTTTTTGGGCTACCCGGTGCTCATGGCCGCGGACATCCTGATCTATCGGCCGCACCTCGTCCCCGTGGGCCAGGATCAGCTGCCGCATTTGGAACTGACCCGGGAAATCGCGCGCAGATTCAACTTTCTGTACACGCCGCTTTTTCCGGAACCGCAGGCCAAGCTGACCGAAGCGCAGAAGCTTCCCGGCCTTGACGGCCGGAAAATGAGCAAGAGCTACGGCAATGCGATCCATCTTTCCGAAACCATGGAAAAGATCACGCCGAAAATCATGGGCATGCTCACGGACACGAACCGGATGCGCAAGAAAGACCCCGGCAATCCGGATCAATGCAACATGTATCCATATCACGCCCTGATGACGGATGCCGCGATCCGCAAGGAAATAACGTCCGGTTGCACCCAGGCCGCCCTGGGTTGCGTGGATTGCAAAAAAATGCTGTTGCAAAGTCTGGAACGATTTCTCGATCCGATCCATGCACGCCGGGCCGCGCTGGAGGCGAATCCGGCACGAATATGGGAATTGCTGGAAGCCGGGAACCGCAAGGCCCATGACGTGGCCACGGAGACTTTGACCCTGACTCGAGAGCGGCTCAATCTGCAATACGGAGAATTATCCGCATCAGGAAACTGAGTTTTTGGGTATTGCCGGTTCTGAGATCATGGAGATGATATGAAGCTGATCAAGGTTCTTTTCTTCATTCTGCTTTTTGTTCTGACCATGCTTTTTGCGGTTCAAAATGCGAATATCCTTGCTGTTCGGCTACCATTTGCCTTCACGTGGGAGCCATTTTTCTCCCACGGCTTCGAACTTCCGATCCTTGGGCTGCTGGCTGTTCTTTTTGTCGCGGGTTTTTTTCTGACCAGCTTCAAGTACTTCGGCGAATACCTTGCCCTGAGTCGCGCTCTCAATGACGCTGAAAAAAAAACATTGGCCCTGGAGCAGGAATTGGCGCCTGAACCCAAAGCCGAACCAGCTCCGGAGCCCAAGGCTGAACCGCTGCCTGAATCCGGGACAGACCTTTCCAAAGTCGTGACTGACACCGAAAAAACTGAAATCGAAACCAAACCGGAGCCTCCTCCTGAGCAGAAGCAGGATCCTGGCCGGATTGACGAGTCGGATGTCGGCGATGAACCGATCTCCACCACCTCAGATCAGAAAACGGCCGCCGAGCGGATTGCTCCGTCGGCCACAGCATCCCATACACTTCATATTCCTTCGGAGCCCACCATGCAGAAACCTACTACCGAATCCACCGTGGAAAAGAAAACCGTTTCCTCCACCGATGCAACAACAATGGACGATGAAATTCTTGTCCGGCCCGCGGGGCCCGGTTGGGGCGCCACCATATTGCTGGCCGCGGCCCTGGCTCTGGTGGTCAGCAGCGGCGTCTATATCGTGCTCAATGAACAGATTTCCTCCTTTCAGGAACATCTTGGCGAACTGCACGCCCAAAGCGGGCACATGCATTCGGTCCAGGAGGAAATGGCCCGGAGCATGGAACAGGAACGCCTGGTTTTTCAGGAGGAAATGGCCGCAATGGGCCGGCAGCAGGCTTTGATACTGGATAACCTGGGATATCTGGATCAACAGATGCAGGTGCTGCAGAACCTGCCCGATGTCGTTCGCAATCGTCTCATGGCCGGATTCCTGCGCGACGCCGCCGCAAAGACGTCCTACCTGGAAACGCAGGTCGAAACGCAGCAACAACGGGAGACATTGGAACGCGTCCAGCAAATGCTTCATGAGCTGGCCGAGGACCTGGAGGGAGACGAGGCCGCGCAGTAGGCGCTTCCCGCCGTCCAGAAGGACATGATCAGGCCGCTTCAAGCTGACGCCTTTGGTGATGGAGTGATCGCGAAACCGTCATTCAAGCCGCCGCTTTCTGGCAATGTCCGCCGCGCGTTGGACTTTGTCCCAAAACCGCAACACCCGGCAGGTAGCGCATGCGCATCATATCCTTTGCCAATCATAAAGGCGGTGTCGGCAAGACGACTACCGTGGTGAACACCGCGGATATCCTTTCCCGCTGGGGAAAGCGGATTCTGGTCGTGGACATGGACCCCCAGGGCAACGCCACCCTGACTCTGGGCCGCAGGGATCCCTTCGAGCACCAGTACACCATCGGTCATCTTCTGGCGGACAAGGAACTTGCCATTGCCGATTGCGCACATTCGGTTAATGCCAATCTGGATCTGATTCCATCCAACCTGCATGCCTATTCCCAACTTGCTCTGCTGCCGCCCAACTCGGCAAAACGGATCTTCGGCCTGCGGGAGAAACTGGATGCCGTCAGGGGGGCGGAAAATGGATACGATCTCGTGCTGGTGGATTGCCCCCCGCAGATCGAGGGGCCGCTGATCACGAACGCGGTTGCCGCTTCGGATGTCTACATTCTCCCCGTGGACGGCGAATCGCTTTACGCCTTGCAGGGTACGAATCATCTGATCCAGGCCATCGAGGCAATTCGTGAAGACACCAATTCCGCCATCCGACTGTTGGGAGTCCTGGTGACCATGTACAACCCCCGGACCACGGCCAGTCGGCTGGTCATGGATGCCGTGCGGGAGTTTTTCAGCGACGCCCTTTTTCAGACCGTGATCCGGCGCAACACGACCCTGAACAAGGCAAATCTGAGTCAGCAAAGCATATTCGACCTGGACCCTTCATCGTATGGATGCCAGGATTATCAAAAATTTGCCACGGAAATGCTTTCGCGGGTGGAGATGGGACAAAAACCCTAAATGCATGGAGAAGCTATGGCCAAAAGCACCAAAAAGACCAATTTGGAACAGGACAGCAAGGCAGCCTTGGATTCCATCCTCAATCCTGAAGCCAAGGCCAGGCTTCAACGGGAAGTGTCCCTGAGTCAGCCGGTGAAAGGCAGTTCGGAACGCTCCGACGTTCTGGAATTTCCTGCGGCAAAAGATGATCAAGGTTCATTGCAGACTTCAAAAAAGGGGAAGAAAGAAACCGTGTCCAAGCAAAAAACCAAAAAAGCGCCTTCAAGTTCAAAACTTACCAAACCCGAACTGGAAAATCTCACTGTGGAGTTTCGTGAGGAAATTGAAACCATCGGGCAAGAGCAAAAAAAACTTCAGCAATCCACGGCCGAGGAGTTCGAGCAGTTACGCTCCAGCTTGCAGCGCCTGAAACAGTCTCTGTCTGCAGGTGATGTTCGTGCAGATTCCGATCAGGAAAAGCTGCGGGAAGTGGCGGAAATGACCGCTACGCAACAGCAGCGTATGGACAGGTTGCAGGAGGTGCTGGATGAACGTCCCTGGTTGAAGCTGTACGAGGAGTTGCAAGGCGCCGTACAGGAGAGCCGGGATAAGGTCGCGGCCATGGAAAAGTTTGTCCAGACTGAATCCACTGACCTGAAAAAAATGCTGCAGGATATCATTCAAAAGGTTTCGGATCTGGAGAGTCAGGCCGCAAGTCAACCGGCGGAACCTGTCGACCTGTCGCAAGACCTGAACTCGGTGAAACAACGGCTGAGCGAGCTGGAAAATGAAGTAAAGGATGCCAAGGCTGCCCTGTCCGCGCCTGCCCATGAGCCGACCCAAAAGTCTGCCCAGGAACCTGCCCAGAAACCTACACCGGAACCTGCCCAGGCGGAACCGACCCAGATTGTTCAGGAGCCTAACCAGGAGCCCACTGCACCCCCTGCTCCAGCACCGGCGCCGCCTTCTGCCGCCGCGGAATCCGTTCCCGCCGGATCCTCCGTGGTCATGGTTGCCCAGCCAACCGAGGCGGTAGACGAAACGCAAGCGGAGGAATGGTTGCGCCGGGCCAGATTGCTCTGGAATGGGCAGCGTTTTACCAATGCAGCGGCAGCCGTGGATTTGTTGACCAAAGCGCTGGACGCTGATCCGGCAAACGCCGAAATGTTCAACGAGCGCGGACTGGCCCAACTCGATGCCGGTTTCCCGGATAAGGCGCTTTCCGACTTTTCCCGAGCCATCATGCTTGACGCGAAACTTGCTTCCGCATTCCACAACCGGGGTCTTCTGTACATGAAAATGGACAATCGGGATCTTGCGTGCCGTGATTTCCGCTCCGCCGCAACGCTGGGCGACTCCCGCGCATTGAAGATGGCCCAGGAAACCGGATACTGCGGCAGTTCAGTCCTGAAGAAATTGTTTCGGGGGATCATCGATTAGCAGCTATTACCCAAGACTCTTTGCCGGCTTGCCATGCTCCTGTTCATTCTGATCATGGCAAGCCAGCCATGCACCGCAAACATTCAAACAGCTGCGATCAGCTCTCACGCATACACAGCCGCTGCCCTGCCTTCCCCATCTTCGCTTCGTCCGTCATTCACTTCCTGTTTGCAAGTATTCAGTTCATCCGAGGAATAACTGACTGAATACCCGCTTTCGCGGGAATGACTTCATAAAAAACGTTTTTCCAAGCACGTCATGCCCGCGAAGGCGGGCACCCGGGCCATTCTTGCCGCAATTTATTGAGCAGTTACGCGTTTGTTCACAATTCACACGTCTTTACTGCTGTCATACCATGCACTGGAGCAGGTTGACCCTCGGTACGTTATTGATCAACAGCTTCTGACATCAAGTCCAAAACGAAATACTTGCTATTGTCTGAACCATGGCTATTTTCAGCCGTGTTCGACACCACTTGACCATGGAGTCTCAATATATGTCTCAAAAATCCCGGCGAATTGTTTTGCCGCTTGTATTGATCATCCTTGCCGGACTGGGCTGGGTGACCTACCAGGCAATCCAGTCCTCGCCCACGTCTCCCGGCGGCCCAAGACAACCGGGGGGGCAGCAGGTCGCCGTACAGACCGCAGCTGTCGATCAGGCCACGGTGCGTGATATTCGCAATTTTTCAGGCACCCTGATCCCCTGGGCCCAGTTTGTGGTGGCGCCGAAAATTTCCGGCCGTCTGGAACGTTTGTTTGTTGACGTTGGCGACCTTGTGCAGCGTGATCAGCTTGTGGCCCAATTGGAAGATGCCGAATTCGTGCAGCAGGTCGAGCAGGCCCGGGCAGAGCTGGCC
Organism: Desulfonatronum parangueonense; assembly: GCF_054656975.1. Taxonomy (NCBI): domain Bacteria; kingdom Pseudomonadati; phylum Thermodesulfobacteriota; class Desulfovibrionia; order Desulfovibrionales; family Desulfonatronaceae; genus Desulfonatronum; species Desulfonatronum parangueonense. Next base: position 1,548,761 of record NZ_BAAHXH010000003.1, on the reverse strand, counting down.
GTGGCCAGGGCGAATCTTGAGGAGGCTCGCAGCGAACTGGACATCGCGGAAAAAGAGTTTGCGCGCATCGAGACGCTGCGGGAACAGCGCGTGGCGTCCCTGGCCGAACTGGAGCTTTCCAAGTCCAGATTGCTGGCCCAGCAGGCCCGAGAGCGCGTGGCCGAGGCCCAGGTCGAGCAGCGCCAAGCCGCATTGCGAGCCGCGGAAGTGCGACTGAGCTATACCCAGATTCGGGCGACATGGCCGGCAAACGGAGAGGGCCATCCCCGGGTCGTGGGGGAGCGTTTTGTAGATCAGGGAACAACCCTGACCGCCAACACTCAGATGTTCAGCGTTCTTGACATCAGCGCCCTGCGGGCGATCTTTCATGTTTCCGAGCGCGATTATGCCAGGCTGCGGGTGGGACAGCCCGCCCTGGTTTCTGTGGATGCCTTTCCCGATCGTCAGTTTGAGGGCAGCGTAGCCCGCATTGCCCCTGTTTTTCGGGAAGCCTCCCGCCAGGCACGGGTCGAACTGGAACTGCCCAATCCCGAAAGACTGATGAAGCCCGGCATGTTCGTTCGCGCCCAGCTTGAGCTTGCCAGGGCTGAAGATGTCGTAGTCGTTCCTACCGCCGCGATCGTCCGCCGAAACGGGCAAAACGCGGTGTTCGTGGTCGAAGACAATGCCACGGTACGTCTGGAGTTCGTCAGAACAGGCATTTCTGAAAACGGATTGTCTCAGATTCTTGAACCCCGAGACTTGACCGGCGAAGTCGTGATTTTGGGCCAGCACCTTCTGGAAGACGGCGCCCAAGTCCGCGTTGTGGAAGACTGAGGACATTCGGCATGTCAGCTGAATCAATGAAAAAATAGAAATATCAATGCATATTACTCAACAAAGCGTCTCTCGGCCGATTTTTACCATTATGATCGTGCTGATCGTAATGATTTTAGGCGGAGTATCCCTGTCGCGGCTGCCCATCGACCTGATGCCGGAGCTGACCTTTCCCACCCTGACTGTTTCCACGAATTACGAAAACGCCAGTCCCGAAGAGATGGAGGAACTGGTTACCCGCATTGTGGAAGAAGCCGTGGCCGCGGTTCCGGGAGTGGAGGAGATCACCTCCATTTCCTCCGAGGGCCAAAGTTCCGTGCGGGTTTCCTTTGCCTGGGGAACGGACCTGGATGCCGCATCCAACGACATTCGGGACCGGTTGGACCGGATCACCGGTCGCTTGCCGGATAACGCGGATCGGCCGCAATTGCGCAAATTTGATGCGGCCCAGTTTCCGATCTTGATCATGGGGGCGTCCAGTCGCCTTGATCCGGTGGAAATGCGCCTGGTGATCGACAACCAGATCAAGCAGCGCATCGAACGGATCCCGGGAGTGGCCGCGGTGGACATCTGGGGCGGACTGGAGCGGGAAATCCAGGTCAACGTGCATCCGGACCGGGTCCGGGCTTTGGGACTTTCCCTGGAGCAGATCGTTCAGGCCATTCGGGAGGCCAACGTCAACGTACCTGCCGGAACCATCCAGCAGAATCAATTCGAAGTCACATTACGCACTCCCGGCGAATTTACCAGCATCCAGGAACTCAGCGCCGTGGTGGTTGCGGTTCGGGCCGGGGCGCCCATCTATCTGGCCCAGGTGGCGGACGTTCTGGACGGGCATCAGCGCCGGACCAGGATCATCCGCATCAATGGCGAACCCGGCGTGCGCCTGGCCGTGCGCAAGCAGGCCGGAACAAACACGGTTCAGGTCGCGCAGGCCGTGCTTCGCGAGTTGGATCGCATCCATGCGGATGTCCCACAGATCCAGATCACGCCGATCATCGACACGTCCAAATACATCCAGCAGTCCATCAACAATGTCGGTCGCTCCATCCTCTTCGGCGGAACGCTGGCCATTTTCGTGCTGCTTTTTTTCCTGCGCAACATCCGCAGTACGTTGGTCATCGCCATGGGAATCCCCATTTCCATCATTGCCACGTTCACCTTGATTTACTTCGGGGGATTCACGTTGAACCTGATGACCCTGGGAGGACTGGCCCTGGGGGTGGGAATGATGGTGGACAACGCCATCGTTGTCTTGGAGAACATTTACCGGCTCCGGGAAAAAGGCGGGGAGGGCAGGGCAATCGCGGTCCAGGGCACCGAAGAGGTCTCCGCCGCGGTTACGGCCAGCACCATCACGACCCTCGTCATTTTTCTGCCCATGGTCTTTCTGGAAGGAATAGCCGGAGTCATGTTCCGGCAATTGGCCTATGTGGTCGCCTTTGCCCTGATCTGCTCCCTGCTGGTGGCCCTGACCGTGGTGCCCATGTTGTCGGCGCGCCTGTTGAAGCCGGTAGCCGCAACGGGTTCCCCGGGCGGTTCCGGGTTCTTGGACCGCGCTTTCGTCGTCAGCGGCCGGATGTTTCATGCCCTGGAAACAGCATACCTGGGGTTGCTCAAAGGGGCTCTGCGTCACCGCTTGCTGGTTCTGGTCCTGGTTGTGGTCTTGTTTGGCGGCGCATTGTCTCTGATACCGCGAGTCGGCACGGAATTCATGCCCAGCGCGGACGAGGGCGAAGTGCGGATCAATGTGGAAATGGAGGTGGGTACCCGGCTGGATGTCGTGGATGCGCAGGTGCTTCGGATCGAGCGGATCGTCCGGGAAATGATTCCGGAAGCCGAGAACATGGTGGTGAACGTGGGCGCTTCGGGCTGGCGAGCAGGGGGGGGAGCCCGCGCGGATATTCGCGTGGCTCTGGTTCCCGCCGCTCAGCGCACCCGCAGCAGCGAACAGATCGCGGCTGCTCTGCGGCCGGCCTTGTCCGGCATACCCGGCACTGTGGTGCGCACCCGGGCCGGGCAGGGGTTGTTCATATTTCGGATGGGCGCCGGGGACGGAGATACCCTGGCCGTGGAAGTGCGGGGCTGGGATCTGCAACGTCTGGATGCCCTGGCCGCCGAGGTCTCCACGCGCATGGAGAGAGTGGACGGAATCACGGACGTGCGGGTCAGTCGTGAGGCCGGGGCGCGTCAGGAACTTGTACGTATCGATCGGAACAGGGCCGCTGATCTGGGCTTGTCCGTCACGCGCATCGCGCGGACCCTCGAGACGGGCATTGCCGGAACGCGGGCCGCGAACTACCGCGAAGGAGGCTTCGAGTACCGGATCATGGTCAAGCTGGCTGAAGCCGAGCGCATGAGCATCGAGGACATTCTGGACATGACCCTGACCAATGATGCCGGCGAGCAGGTTCTGCTGCGCAATGTGGTCGTGGTGGAAAGCGGACGTGGTCCCACCCAGATCGACCGCAAGGACCAGCAGCGGATCGCTTCGGTTTCCGCGGCCATCAGTGGTCGGGATCTGGGATCCGTGGTGGCTGATTTGCGCGAGCACTTGCGGGAGATTCCCGTGCCCCGTGATTATGAAATCGTTTTTGCCGGGGATTACGAAGAGCAGCGCGAAGCATTCAGTGAACTGGCCCTGGCGCTGGTCCTGGCCCTGCTTCTGGTCTACATGGTCATGGCGTGTCTGTATGAGTCCCTGCTCGATCCGCTGGTGGTCATGTTCGCCGTGCCGCTGGCAGCCATCGGCGTGGTGTTGGTCCTGCTGGCAACCGGAACGACCTTCAATGTTCAAAGCTTTATCGGCTGCATCATGCTTGGCGGCATTGTGGTCAACAACGCCATTCTGATCGTGGACCAGTCCTCGCATCTGCGGCGGAATCAGGGCATGACGCCCATGGACGCCGTGCTGGAGGCAGGACGGCGCAGATTGCGCCCGATCTTGATGACATCTCTGACAACGGCCTTCGCGCTGACGCCTTTGGCTTTGGGCTGGGGAGAAGGCGCCGATGCCCAGGCCCCCATGGCCAGAGTGGTTATCGGCGGGCTGGTCAGCTCCTCCATGATCACCCTGGTGGTCATTCCCGTGATCTACACCCTGTTCTACAGAGTCCGGAGCGCAACTCGTCAGGCCGAGCACAGGGCAGCGCCGGCGTGAATCACAACATGATACATGCAGAGTCTCCTAAGGAAGCAGTATTTATTCTATCACATTCCAGCCTTGAACTTTGTCTATATCTCACAATAAAGAAGATGTGGTTCAAATATAAACGCGCATTCGAAGTCCAGGTTGCCTTGATTTTGCAACCTCGCGAAGTCCTCGGCGAAATCTCAAGATCCGTCGCCTGTTTCAACTTTTTGGGATGAATGTTGGCATAGAGAGACTTGATCCCGAATGAGAGAATCCTGGCTCAGTCAGACACGCGGGACTGTAAATCTAGGTATTCCCGGTTCTTTCCCTGTCCGCCTCAAGGACTACTGGAATTGATACAGTCTAATTTGGTCAATGGTACTATGAATATGTACTTGACTTGCGGACGCATCCTGCTAAATAGGTCTTTGCCTTTCGATGTGATCTATTATTTGTTTATAGTTGAGCATTGAAACGCATCAGCACATATAAAAAACAGGAGATCGTAATGGATGAATTTGTAAAGCAGGCACTTGAGATAGTGAAAGCACAGGCTGGCATTCGCGCCATGACTGAAGAAGAAATGACGTCCATGGTCGTGAAAATCGCCGCGAGTTTGAGAAGTGTTGCCGACGGTAGCCCTTGCGTTGGACCTGCTGTTGAGGCAACTGCCGAATCACATGGCGATCCAAAGAAGGCCATCAAGGAAAAATCCATCACCTGCCTGGAGTGTGGAAAAACCTTCAAGGTCCTGACAAAGAAGCACTTGGCGACTCATGATCTGACTGCCGACGAGTATCGTGAAAAACACGGGTACAAGAAGAAAACGTCACTCATCGCCAAATCTCTTTCCAAAGCCCGTCGCAAGAAGATGCAGGAGATGGAGTTGTGGAAGAAAAAATCAGTCAAGGCGAAGTCGTAAACTTCACATGTAACTACTCGGCCTGATAGGGAAGAGGTTATCTTGGCTCAAACTCATGGCAAGCATGCCCTGAATTCCCGCCTTGGCGAGAATGGCTTTCTTTTTATACCGCCTCCGGGCCAGCCATCTCCGCGAAAACGGATACCCAATCCGGCTATGTCTCGGGTGAGCTGAGTAGGTATTTTTACATCAAATTATTTAGGGGATACTTCTCAACAGGAAGTATCCCCTTTTTTATGGAGCCAAATTACAAGGTTGTCGGCTCGTTTACTCCCCCAGTGGTTCATGCAACTTTCATCATACGTGTATGACTACTCAGTAAATTGCGGTTGCTGAGTTTGGCATCAGAATCGGTGTCGGTGTCGGAAGCGAAGCCATATTCAGATTTTGAAGGCGATTATGACCCCGATCCCGACAAGCAGGACCTCAGCTGAGTAGTTGCCTATCTGTTCGGTAGAGCCTGGACGCATCATGCCTTGCCCGGCGGGGAGGACAGAATGTCGATGATGGTTTCGGCCACTTCCGTGATGGGCATGAGACGTTCCGCCCCGCCCCGAGACTACGAGATCGGTCAAGAGCGAGGAAGCAGAGCGATGCCGGACAGCGGCAGAAAGGGTGGGTCAAATCTCTGAGAGTTGAGGTTCAGAGGTCCTTGCTTGCCGGTTTCAGGTTCGGTGAGGCAACATACGGTTCAAATCGGGCGGATTCAGTCTTTTCCCGCTTCAACACGGCCAAAGAGGCTGGCGTATTCGGTTTTCAGGACGCACAGCAGGTCCGCGAACCGGCCATAAGATGCTCCAAAATTGGGCGCGGACCGAGTACAGGACGGCGGAAACCGCCCACCCTCCTGGCTGAAAAAGACAAATGATCCCAGGTATTTTAATGCGCCGGGTGGCGGTGGACTTCCGTCGACCTGTACGAGTTGTATTCGCGGCGGGTGGTTTCGTGGTGACCTCCTCTGTCCCATGGGACACTCAAGTCTTTGAGGTCACGAATAATTCAACCTTCGTATCCCGTGTTCAGCGTCCGCAACGGCAGGCTGAAGTGGACCGCGGTGCCCTGGCCCGGTTCGCTCTCCACGGCCAAAGAGCCGCGCATCAGGTGGACCAGCCGCTGGGCGATGGTCAGGCCCAGGCCAGTCCCTCCGTGGCGTCGATGAAAGGAGCCGTCGGGTTTGACAAAGGGCTGGAAGATACGTTCGACTTGGTCGTCGGGAATACCGATGCCCGTGTCAATTACGGAGAACAGCACATGCAGGAATCCCTCTCGGCCTCGTGACACGGCGCTTATTTCCAGCAACACGGATCCGGCGTCCGTGAATTTGATCGCGTTACCCACCAGGTTGAACAGCACCTGGCGCAGGCGGGCCAGGTCTCCGATCAAGATTGCGGGCAGGGATGGATCGACGACGCAACGGGAGTCCAATCCCTTTTCCTGGATGGCCATGCTGAATAGCTCGGCCAGGGAGTTGCACAAATCGTCGACCTGAAACGGGGCCGAATGGATGACCATGTTTCCGGATTCGATACGGGTCAGATCCAGCAGTTCAGAAAGCAGATGGGCCAGTCGTTGAGAGGATTTCAGGGCCATGTCCACGAACTGTCTGGCTTCCTCGTCCAGCGGAGCGTCCTGCAGCAGATGCATCACGCCCACCACGCCATTGAGCGGGGTGCGCAGTTCATGGCTGAGATTGTTCAGGAACTCGCTCTTGGCCCGGTCCGCGGCCTCCGCGGCTTCCTTGGCCTGGATCAGGGCCTGCTTCTGGTTGCGTTCCGCGGTGATGTCGCGGACCACGCTCTGGACCAGGTTGTCGTTGACCAGCCGATCCCGGACCTGCACGTCGAAGTACGTCCCGTCCTTGCGCCGGCAACGGTGCTCTCCCGTGACTATGTGTTGCTGACAAACGCCCTGGAACAATTGCCCCATGACGTCCGGGTCGTCGGGGTGGGTCAGTTGGCGTGGATGCAGGGTGCGCAGCTCGTCCAGGGTGTAGCCGTACATGTCCTGGGCGGCCTGGTTGGCGTTGATGATGCGGCCCTTCAGGTCGTGCAGAAAAACCCCTTCGGACGATTTCTCGAACAGGGCCCGATAGCGTTCCTCGCTTTCCCGGGCCTTTTGATACAGCTCCCGGTTGCGCTGCTCGACGCGGCGCTGTTCCGTGATGTCCCGGCTGATGGACAGGACGGTGCGCACCCGGCCCTGGTGGTCGAATTCCGGAACCAGCCGCCAGTTGTGGACGGCCGGGCCATGTTTGGTCTCGAACTGAAAGTCCGTTTCAAAGCCCTGGCCCGTGGCGAACACGCCGTGAATGGCCTGGTCCCAGAACCGGGCCCGTTCCTCGGGAAAGCCCATTTCCCGGTGGGTTCTGCCCAGAAAATCCCCGGGCTGGAAATCCACCACGTCGCTGACGTTGTCCGAGACGAACAGATGCCGGCCTTCCCGGTCAAAGCGCATCACGTAGTCCGGCAGCCCTGCCACCAGAGCCCGGTAGTGCTCCTCCCGTTCCCGAGCCTCGCCCTCGGCCCGTTTGCGACCGGTGAGATCCACGTCGATGCAGAAGAACTCCCTGGAGCCATCGCTCTTGCTGACAACGGCATGGCTGGAGAGCAGATGAATTGGTGATCCGTCCTTGCGCCGTAAGGTAACCTCCCCGGCCGGCGGGGCCGTTCCGGTTTGGACCATGTGCTCAATGGCGGCCAGGACCGCTTCGTTGAGGTTTTCCGGGATGATCAGGTCCACCAGGTTGCGGCCCAGGGCCTCCTGGGCCGAATAGCCGTAGAACATCTCCGAGGCCCGGTTCCAGTAGACCGTGGTTCCATCCTCCGCGTAACCCTGCACCGCCACATTGTGTACGTTTTCCAGCAGATTGTGAAACCGGGCTTCGCTGTGTTGCAAGAGCTCATCCTGACGGTGTCGAAGTTCCGCTTCCAGACGTTTGCGCTCCGTGACATCCATGGCCACGCCGATAAGTTCGCCGCCGTGCGGAACGGCCTGGGTCAAGCGGGCCTGATCGTGCAGCCAGCGCCATTGACCGTTTTTTGTTCGAATGCGGTATTCGATGTTGATGGGGGTCCCCTGCATGCCGGATCGGATGGCCTTTTCAACCTTGTCGGCATCCTCGGGATGGATGGATCGGTTCCAGAGCATGGGATCGCTGATGAGTTCCCGTTCGGAATAGCCAAGGATGCGCTCTACATGCGGAGACCAGATTGCCGTGCCGCCAATTCCGGGAACAAAAGAATACAAAATCGCCGGGACCGCATGGACAAGGCGTTCCATCTGCTCAGTCTTTTCCTGGGCCCGGACCTCGGCCTCCTCGCGCAAGGCCAGCTCCGCGGCCAGCTTGCGGGTCTTCTCCTCCACCACCCGTTCCAGCTGCTCCCGGCTTTGCAGAAGCTGGCCATGGAGGCCCTGCCATTCGGTGATGTCCTGAAAGCACAGCACAGCATGCAAAGGATGGTCGTGCTCGCCGAGAAACACTTCGGCCTGGACACGCACGCGTATTGTTGCTCCGCGCTTGCGGATCATGTCAAGGGACATGGGGCGGGGCGGGGAACCGTCCAACAGTTGGGTGTGGAACTGAAGAAAATGGCTTTTGTCGGCGGTGGAGACGTGACGCAGAAAAGTGGACAGGGAGGCTTCCGGCTTCAGTGCATGGTAGCCGAGCAGACGACAGAGGCTCTCGGACCAGACTTCCTTCCCGGCTTGAAAGTCTATCAGCCAGACCCCCCCGGACCGGATGTGCCGCTCCGGCCCGGAACTCGTTCCATCGAAAAAGAGGTTGATGGGTAAGATGTCCAAGATTCCGCAAATTTTTTCAAACAGCGGCAGGGACGGGTTGCGGCTCCCCCGTTCCAGCTGCCCTACGTATTGCTTGCTGACGCCCAGTTCCTGGGCCAGCAGCTCCTGGGTCATGTTTGCCAAAGAGCGATAAAACCTGATCCTGTCTCCCAAAACGTGTGCGAGCATTCGATTCTCCTTCATTTTGGGACTATCCCAAGAATGGAGAGTTTGCCAAGCAATTGGAAGCTTTCTTTCTTGGAATCTGACACTTTGAGAATCAATAAAATTAAAGAAAAAATTGACCTGGTAAGCTATAATTGGCGAAAATGGGGAAATACATCGAATTCGATGGTTTCTTGTTGCAGTTGTGCAATGTTCGATATTGCCATACATCGGACAAGAATGCCCCAGAGTGTAAGTCTTTAAGTGCGATGTATAAACGGCTACAGAAGGATTATCAGCCGTAGGTGTAGGATAGAGAGCTGGTGAAAACTCTGAATGTGTCTACCTGATTAATGTGTAACCGATTGCCTGCGCCACGGCTATGTGACGGCCGGCGCAGCGTCTACAGGAGGCGGTAGTGGCGGAATATGGAGAATGGGTCCGGAAAGGTGCGGTCTTGAGCGACGTTACCGCGGAGAAGGAGTACAAGATCAGTCGGGATTTTATTCATCAGGGCATCAATCTCGGAAAGCTCGAGTTTCGGGAAGCCTCTATCTGGGGCAACCCTTTTATCAAGATTCTGCGCAGTCAGCTTGAAGCCTATATCGCTGAGGAGTTTGGGAAGGAATATTTGGTCGAGGTCAAGGGCAAAGCCGAACTACGGACAATCAAGAAGGACATCAATACGCTGAAAAAGAAGCTGAAAGAACTGGAAGGGCGTAAGGCCGAGCTGGAGGCGCTCTTGAAATGAGGGAATATTGCCTGGAGGGAAACGAAGGCGAACGACACCGGGCAGGATGGGTGGGATGTTGCGCAATGGTTGGAGCTTGTCGTGCCACCTCATATTCGCTGCGCCAACTTTCTGAATTTTTCAATGAAGGTGCTAGTTCGTTCCCATGAATTGAATTCAGCTCGAAACTCGCTGACCTTTTCCTGAACATAATTCGCGGGCAGCAGTTCCGTATCCAGAGCTGGAACGAGGTAATCCCAATATTCATCCGTGTGGGGTTTGAATAAATCATGCTCGGAGGCAAGTTTGCCGAGTTTCGTACCTGGCAGCGGCTGATACACGAAAGCAGCCGCTGCATCCGGCATTATCAATCTGTTCAGCTCTATTGTCCGCTCAAGGTGTCTTGGGGTCTCAAAAGGCATTCCAAAGATGTTGTAGGTGACGAGCATTACGTTGTGCTTGCGCAATGTTTCAGCGCCGTGAAGAATTTCACTGTTGGTCATATGTCTATCGAGATAGTCGGATCTGTACTGTTCATCACCTGATTCCAGACCAAAAAAAACCAGCGACAGGCCGGTGTTCGCAAGGTTTTTTATAATATCCTCCGAGCAGCGATCAATTCGCGCATTTATTGAAAATGGCAAATCGATGTTATGTTTATACAGGTCACAGAATTCTTCTATCCAACTCGATGACTTGATGAACATTTCATCCATAAATTCCAAGAATTCAGGATTATAACGATGTGTGTAGCGCTTGATGAAGTCAACCGCAACTTCTGGAGAATACTTCCGCAAATATTTTTTTTTGCCTCCCAGAATTTCCATGAATGATTTGTTGTTGCAATATGTGCAACCGTATGGACACCCTCGGCTTGTTATCGCCGGCAAGGAAAATACTCCTGTAAATGCGAAACTGCCGGTTATTTTTTCTTGCAGGGGCTGGTTTCGTTCTTGATGAAACAGATCCAAGTTAAGATAAGGGTATTTATGAATATCTTCATTACACCATGGCTTATTCATGTTTTTCGCAGAGCTTGATTTGAAACGCAGGCCAGGAATTTCAAGAAAAGGTTTTGTCGACAGGGCGTCTAAATTGCGGATGAGATCTATCATGGGTTGTTCGCCGTCACCAAGGCAAACTGCGTCAACACCTGGAAACGCCAAAATCTCATCTGGACAGAGGATGGCATGACAACCCCCAACGACGATAAACCCATTGAACACGGACGAGAGACCCGAGATCACTTTTTGAATTCTGTGCCAATTGAAGGTCATCACTGAAAACGCGACAATCATAGGCTGTTTTTCCAAAATTCTCTCAATGGTCTCTTCAACAGTATCAAAATGTTTGCCTTTGATCTCTCGAAATATGACCAGGCTCGAATTCACTTCGCGATTCTGGATGGCGGAAGACAACAAGGCTATCCCCAAGTGATATTCCATATCAGTTGTATGATAGCAGAATACAACGTTTTTCATAGGTTGATTCCTTGGCAAAGAAAGACGCGGACACTAATGGGAAATCTGAATACACAGGCACCGTTGTGTTTAAGAACTTATCCGGCAGTTATTGAACAAGTCTCGTATATCCCAGATTATGTGATTACGTGTCAATGTGTTTTATTTCACAAACAGAAATTCACATCCATGATCTTTCGAGGTCAAGCAGCAAACAGGTCAAAAATGGCACAATAAAGCCACTTAAAACAGCCATAGTGCTGTTGCGCTTCTTCGAGCATTGGGGGCGGGTAAGAGTCATCGCGGCAATTTTCTCGAAGTGTCTTGTTTGCGTATTCAGTCTTACTTCGCAGAGGCCGAGAAAAAGCAAGTTTTTCTGCATTGGAGAAAGGCCTGGGCGGGATCAATGTTCATTTTATTACGCTTCAGAAAGCTCGGGTGAGTAAAAATATTACTGCGTTTTATCGAGAGACTCTTGTGCTTTCGCTTTCAGTTGTTCCTCAAGTTGTTTCAGGCTACCGGCCATTGAGTTTACGAACTGCGCGGCTTGATTGATCGGGATAATCAGGGTGCCTGCTTCTGACTGCGTGTTGTCCGGACCGTTCTGTATCATTGTGATGCGGAGATTGTTGTTGGAAAAGCTGACTTTGCTGATTCCATCGGTGAAAATATGCATTGTTGCTCCTTATTGAAATTTGATCATGTCATCATCGCCGATGACAAAGCCAAGGGTGTCGGCGGTCTGGACGGGAGTATAACCTTTGAGTGGGCCGCGCCGAAGGTTGGCCAGAGACAGCAAGTGGGCGTAGATTAAGGGCAAAGCGCCACTATCACGAAGTTTGTTAAATTCAACGTGGGGCATTTGGTTTAGTTTTTTTTCATTGATCACTTGTAAACCGGTGAGTTGCGAGTCTTCCTTTCCTTGAATCTTGACACGTATCACTTGGTCGGTCATCAAGTCAGCATCTCTGATCAACTGCACTATGCGCTTGGTGACAGGCTCGGCTTTCTGCATCTCTTTCAGCAGGCTCATTTTGTTTGAAAGAGTTGTCGAAGGTGAATTGCCGACGAAGAGCGGGTCGCCTTCCGCTGTATTGATCATGGGCGCTTCAATATCTACGGCAATGCCGAATTGTTCTGGATTTTGTGGGTTATGCACCAAACTGAAAGGATATGCTCGGATGCGGCCAGGGACATATTCTGCGAGCCACTCACCATTCTCCATGCCAACATACGCATTGACTCCCTGCATGACACCCAACAATGCACATGGAATTGACTTGCCTTTTATGAACACAAGCGGGAATTCTCTGGCTATGTCCGCCATTTCTGAAAAGACCACGGGGGTAATAGTTTAGCGCTTTGCATCGGTCCTTACATTAGGCAGCCATCGCCAAGTCCTGCTTCATTTTTTGCAAGTGCCGTTTCTCGATGGCTTTGACGGCAAGCTCTTTGACATATTTAACCTACACGCAGAAATTCAACCGGGCTCACGGAAGGGTAGGGCATGTTTTCAGGGGCGGTTCAAATCCATTGTGGTTGACAAGGATTCCCATCTATTGGAGTTGTGCCGCTATGTCGTCCTTAATCCGGTTCGGACAGGATATGGATCGACAACGCTGGGATGCGTTCTAAATTCTTTAACAGGGCTGAGCAGATCTGTCAGGGGGAGCATTACGCGTTTCTGTAAATCGGGATGCGAGCATTACGCATTTTTTGATGAGCTTCACCCATTTAGATCGCCCCTTCAGGGCTGGATAAACTAACTCATTGATATCCCAGGGCGTTGCCCTGGGCTGTATTTGCCCCTCCTTCGGAGGGGTGCCCGAAGGGCGGGGTGGTTTAGGTTGAAAAGTAAGGACATGTAGCGTTTTTGTACTTCTCTTCGGCACCACCCCGTCAGGCTTCGCCTGCCACCCCTCCAAAGGAGGGGAATTCTTGACCCCGTGCCCGAAGGGCGGGGTGGTATTAAATTCTGTTTCGTCCTTTCAGGGCTTGATTTCAGCCCCAAAGGGGCGACATGTTATATCCCAGGGCAACGCCCTGGGACAACGATGGGAAAGCAGAACTGTGTCATAAACGCGTAATGCTCCCTCTGTCAGGAACCTTGACTTTTTTGGACATACTGTTCAACCAAACATGAAAACTTGGAGAGACGCCTTGGGCCTGCAATCGGAAAAGATGATTTATGAATTTAAAACATATTGGAAAAATTATGTTTTTCAGAGTATTGCCGCAACTTTGACCATCTTCATCCTTCTTCTCGTAGTCAGCATCCAGGAAAAACCGGTCATTATCGCGTCCATAGGCGCAAGCGCGTTTATTGTCTTTGCCATGCCGGGATATTTTACCGCGCAGCCGAGAAATCTGATCGGAGGGCATCTTGTAGGAATGATCTGCGGCTTCCTGGCATCTTCTGTACCGCTTCAGCCCTTCCTGCCGGATAATATCGCCATTTCCCTGGTGTATTCCCTGGCTGTGGGAGTATCAATCTTTATAATGGTGGTTATTGATGCTGAACATCCCCCTGCCGCGGGAACCGCGCTGGGAGTGGCCATAGCCGGTTTTTCCCTGAAGGTCGTGCTTACCATCCTAATCAGCATAATCATCCTTTCGTCTGCTCATTATCTTTTCAGACGGCACTTGAGAGATTTAACCTGAATAGACGTGCGGGAATGGATTCATTCTTCAACGCTTATCGTCCATATTTACCGCAATACGGCGAAGATATCCCGGCACAGAGGGTCGATGAGCGATGAGCGGTCCTCCAGATTCCAGAACGCTCCCTGGGTTCAGTTGTCGGGCCGTGAGGCTCGGCCGGTCTTCTGGGGGCGGTAGCGTGGACACACTTCAACGGATGAGCCGCAACAAGGCCCTTCAGCCGACTCGGCAGCTTTTTCGCCCGAACGGATGAAGGTTGTTGTTCGGTCTCATTGAGAAACCAGGGACAAGCTCAGGCACACAAGCAGAAATGCCGGATGAATCCCCGGCGGAAGAGGATGGCGCGCCAGGACCGTCTCAGGTCCGCCAAGGCGACCGGGTGGGTGAGTCGTTATAGTGGAAAGAACATCATCAAAAGCTATGCACGGTGGTTTGCGGTGGACCTGTTGTGCGCGGTCATCGAACTTCGCATGCTGGGAGTGAGTATCAACCTGGAGCGAGAAGTTCAGATAAAGGCAACGATCGAAGCTCGGGCAGCCGAAAAACAACGGAAGAAGGCGGCGACGGAAGCCGGGTGCGAAGACATCTGTGCGGATTTCGGACAATACACCGATTCACTATAGACAGCTGAAGAACTGTTTACCAATGCGGTAAATCAGTCATGGCAGTGTCTGTCTACCTTGAACAGGCCGGATTGCTTCGATCATTGTGAGGCGGGAAATGAAAGACGATTACCAAGCCATCTACGAGACGCTATACCGGATATACCAAAAGCATCGGCGGAAATATCGAAAGAACCCCGACTCCAGGCAGATGTGCTGCATTTGGTCGACGTACTCCCCGCCGGACATCATCGAGGACACTCCCCCATTCAACGACATTGAAGATGCCTTCGGCATCATCATTGACGAGGACACCGCGTTGATGCTCTACGACATGCATTTGGACGAAGCGGCAAGGAAGATCATGGACATGAGGATTGAGCAGCTCCCAAAATGACCGACATCCTCCCCATAAACACCGTAGATCCTCCCCAAGCCCAACCAAAACCCGAACAAAAAGCCCATGACGTCATCAGCGGCTGGTGAAGGTCGACATCTGAAGGATAAACTAGGTATGAGCGCACGAATCCAGAATGACAGCAAGCAACTCGCGGCATTGGGCAAGTTGATTGAGGAGATCACCGTCGACGCATACGGCGATGATGAGCAGCTTTGGGCTTTTCGGCAAGCCATGGAGGATGACATGGCGCTGCCGGTGGATGGGTTTGTCATCGGAGAGCCGGTTTCGGTGATCGCAATTGACTACGATGGCAATGAACGGCGCGGGTTGACGGCGAGATGCCGACGAGAAAACGGTTCCGAGTATGATGTAGCTGTCTCCGAGGTCGAGTTGTCCCGGGCATCCGCTGGGGCTCTTTACATCGCCGCCTACCGAAAGTGGCTCAACCTCGACCCGTACCCTGTCGAAGCCAGGGTACCCTCCCGAAGCCCGCGACAACATAAGGCGGCAGACGATGACATCGACCTGGGCAAACCCGTCGAACTGGTCGCGCTATTGGTCAAGAAACGTGCCATCCGGTGCCGTTTGTTGGGAAGCGAGCGGATCATTACCTTGCGCGCGGACCGAATTTGGGAAGTGGCGCCTGGCGCAATCGTCACGATATTGCCCCGAAAGCAGTGGCGTTACGGCGGTCATCCATATCTCTCAGGCGAGATGCAGTCGACCCGAATCGACATCAAGGCTCTCGATCTCGTGCCATTGAGGCTTGAGAATATGGGCATGTGGGACCCCAAGGAGGAGTACTGGGGAGGAGAAGGCGAACCCATCGAGAAATGGGCCAAGCCGATCATCGCTCACGGCCCCCGCCCCATGTTCGAGATGGAACAGGTGCTGCCCGGCGAGGATCCAGACGATCCTTTCGATGATCCCATCACCCGGTCGAACGATCTTGAACATGCCGGTGAGCGGGCAGAGGCGTTAAAGCTTTTAATGGAACTGTGTCAGGCGGACCTGCGTTGTCTCGACGCCCATTCTCACCTGGGCAGTTTTGTCTTTGACCACCGTCCCCAGGATGCGATCCTGCATTTCGAAGTCGGCCTGCGCATTGGCGAACTGTCTTTGGGTGACGGCTTTACCGGCGTTCTGCCGTGGGGCCTTATCGACAATCGTCCATTTCTACGATGTATGCACGGTTATGGATTGTGTCTCTGGCGGCTTGGGCGATTTGACGAGGCGGGGCACATCTTTCAACAAATGCTCTGGCTGAACCCGTCTGACAACCAGGGCGTGCGGTTTATCATTGATGATGTGAAGGCGAAAACGGCATGGTCTGCCCGGTGAGGTGGCTTTTCATTCAAAACTTCCTGCGGGTATGTACGGGAACATGTCGTGCCCTTTGATCTGATCGTACTCTTTTCCATCATTACCGTGGCCCTGGTGGTCTTCATCGGAGGCTGGCTGCGCGTGGATCTGGTGGGCCTGCTGGTTCTGTCGGCGCTGGCCCTGACCGGCCTGGTCTCGCCGCACGAGGCCCTGGCCGGGTTCAGCAGTCCGGCCGTGGTCACGGTTTGGGCCATGTTCATCCTTTCCGCGGGGTTGACGCGCACGGGCGTGGCTCATCAGCTCGGACGCCCGCTGCAAGCCTTTGCCAAGGGCAGCGAAGCAGTGCTCATCATCGCCCTGATGGTCAGCGCCAGCCTGTTGTCCGCGCTGATCAACACCGTGACCGTGGCCGCGATCCTGCTGCCCGCGACCATGGAGCTGGCCCGGCGCAGCGGGCGGCCGCCGTCCCGACTGCTGATGCCGCTGGCCCTGGGTTGCCTGCTGGGAGGTCCATTTACCGGCATTTCCACTCCGCCCAACATCCTGGTCACGGATGCGATGTTCAACGCGGGGCTGACTCCCTTCGCCCTGTTCGACTTCACGCCTATCACCGGGGTCATTGTGGCCGCGGGCATCCTCTTCGTGGTGCTCATTGGCCGCCACATGCTTCCTCAACGCAGGTCCGGACCGGACATGGACCCGCAGTTCAATCCCGGCGCCTCCTACCAGATAGATACGTACATCTTCTCCATCCGCATTCCCAGGGACTCCCCCCTGGACGGCCGTACCCTGGTGGAAAGCCGTTTGGGGTCGGCACTTTTTCTGACCGTGGTGGCGCTTCAGCGCAAGGGGGTCTTGATGCTGGCCCCCAGGCCGAGCGACCTCTTGCAGGCGGAAGACAGGTTGATCGTGCATGGGCATCCCGATCAACTCCAACGCTTCCACGGCAGCCACCATCTCCAGGTGGAACAATTGAACCGCCTTGATACCCTGGTCTGCGAATGGCTTGTCCAGACCGAGGCGCGCATCGCCCCGGGGTCGCCCCTTGTGGGGCAGACCTTGGTCCAGAGCGGACTGAGGCGGGAGCATCGGGTTCAGGTTCTGGCGCTGCATGGCGCGGATGGGACGGAAATCTCGGACCCGCAACGACATGGATTCGCCGTGGGTGACCGACTGCTGCTGCAGGGAGAACGGGAAGCCCTGGACAAGCTTGTACGCGAAGGCTTTGTCGAGGGGCTGCACCACGTTCAGGCTGGAGCCGAGCGCATGAATGCCGACGGCAGGTCCCGCTTGCTGACCGTGCGCGTCCCCAAGGGGTCAGTACTGGCGGACCATGATCTGGTGGAGAGCCGCCTGGGCAACGCCTTCGGCTTGACCGTGGTCAGCATTCTCCGCGACGATCAACTTATCTGCATGCCGTCGCCGAGGGAAAAAGTGCTGGCCGGCGACCTGCTCGTGATCCAGGGCTCCGAACGGGATTTGGATGTCCTGAAGGGATTGCAGGACCTGGAGATTGAGGAAAAAAGCCCCAGCCTGACGGCGGAACTGGAGTCCCAGCAGGTCGGCGTAACCGAGGTCCTTCTTTCCCCCAGAACAAATCTTGCGGGGCGCACCCTGGCCGATCTGCTGTTCCGGGATCAGTACGGCGTCAGCGTGCTGGCCGTCTGGCGAAAGGGCAAGGCTTATCGCACCGGCCTGCAGGACATGCCCCTGGAGTTCGGGGATGCCCTGCTGGTGTACGGCCCGCGGCGCAGCCTGGAGGCCGTGGCCCGCAATCCGGACTTTCTCGTGCTCGATCAAGCCGCGGCCCAGGCCCCGCGACTGGAAAAGGCCCCATTGGCCGTGGTCATCATGCTGGCCGTGATTCTGAGCGCCATTTTGGGTTTCGTGCCCATCGCCATTGCCGCGCTGACCGGTTCAGCCCTGATGGTGCTCTCGGGTTGTCTGAGCATGGAGGAAGCCTATCAGGGCATTGAATGGAAAGTGATCTTCCTGATCGCCTCCATGCTTCCCTTGGGCATGGCCGTGGAACACACCGGAGCGGCCCAGATGGGCGCCGAGGCCTTGATCGCCATGGTCGGCGACTTTGGTCCGCGCTGGGTGGTGGCCGCGCTTTTTCTGGTCACGGTGCTGGGCACCCAGGTCATCCCCACGGCGGCCCTGGTGGTCCTGATGGCGCCGGTGGCCCTGACCACGGCGGAAAGCCTGGCCATTTCACCGCACCTGTTGATGATGACCGTGGCCATCTCGGCCTCGTCCAGCTTCGCCAGTCCGCTGTCCCATCCGGCCCATCTGCTGGTCATGAGCCCGGGCGGGTACCGCTTTGTGGACTACATGAAGCTGGGTATCCCCCTGACCGTCATTTCCTGGCTGATGTGCGTGTGGCTGCTGCCCATATTCTGGCCAGCCTAGCAAGCGGCCGGGTGCAAAATGATCTTTGACCCGGCAGAATATTTATCTTGGGAATTAAATCATATGTTTATAGAAATAACAGAAAACGACGTTCTTGTTGGTGTCGAATTTTCATTGCTGAATCGCGAAAAGGATTTTAAGGACGATATAAAAATAAGCTTATCCGAAACATGTCCTAAAGATCAAAGAAAATTATTTCATGCTGATCAAGTGAGTTTGGGATGCTGGTAGTATGCACGCATTGAAATGGACATCTATCTTCGAAACCGCACAAAAAGAATATCCGGTTCAGGTAATATGAAACAGGAAGAGAGCATCGAGAGCCACGTGGGCTGACGGATTACATGCTTTTTGCGACACTGGATGGCGCTGGATACCGGCTATGCGCGCTTGCTCAAAGCCTGGCAGAGCAAACACCAGCGGCGTAGAAATTTGTGGAAGGAGATGCAGGCTTTGGGTTTGCCGACGACACTCGGTTCCGGCTGATTCGGCACTTGCGAACATTTCAGAGCAATTTGTCTCAGGCTGGTTTACCTACGCTGCATTCCTCGGAGAGCTGTTTCTTGATTACATATCCTTGAAGGGATCGACTTGATCGTAAAGCACTGTTTGACAGGTCCTCGAGAACCTGACAATGGTCATTAAAATGATCTTGAGTATGTTTTGAGGACAGTATAATGGCCACACCAGGCGAACGAATTCCAAGAGCCTATTCGCGATACAGTACCGAAGCCGTGAGCCTCTTGGGGCGGCTTATCCGTCTGTACCGGGGTAGGCGCAGGATGACGGCCATGGATCTGGCGGATCGAGCCGGTATTTCCCGGACCACGCTACGCAAGATCGAATCCGGCGACATGAAGTGCGAAATCGGCCTCGTGTTCGAAGTCGCGGCCTTGGTCGGAGTGCCCTTGTTCGCGAACACATCCCTGCCGCTGCATGATCTGCGGGAGCACATCGAAGCCAAGATCGCGCTTTTGCCGCAATCCGTGCGTTCTGGCTCGGGTGAGGTTCATGACGATTTCTAGGCGCGACACGTTCACGGAAGCTTTTGTCTGGGTTTGGCTCCCGGAAGAGACAGAACCCGTGGTGGCCGGACGCCTTGTTGGCGTCCAGGGCGAGACCCTGATCTTTAATTATGGACGGAGCTACCTGGAACGAGAAAACGCCATCCCGTTGTACGACCCGGAACTGCCCTTGCAAACTGGACAAATATCACCGCCACCGGGTTTGCGCATGCCCGGCTGCATCCGTGACGCCTCACCTGACGCTTGGGGGCGACGGGTCATTCTTGGTCGGTTGTTCAGTCGGCTGGAACGGAGGATGTCCGGCAAGACCGAGGATGTCGGACAGGTGGATGAACTGACCTATCTGCTGCACTCCGGCTCCGATCGAATCGGTGCGTTGGATTTTCAACATTCAGCCACGATTTATGAACCTCGATCCGCCGGAATGGTCTCGCTGGAGGAACTCCTGGAAGCGGCCGAACGCGTGGAAAAAGGACTCAACCTTTCCCCGGCCCTCGATCAGGCCTTGCACCATGGCACCTCCATCGGCGGAGCGCGTCCCAAGGCCCTGGTGGACGATGCGGACGGAAAACACATCGCCAAATTCTCCTCTTCCACGGACCTGTACGCCGTGCTCAAGGCCGAGTTCATCGCCATGCGCCTGGCCCATCACTGCGGATTGAACGTGGCGGGAGTGCGCATGGCCCGGTCCGCAAACAAGGACGTCCTGCTCATCGAGCGCTTTGACCGGGTGCGAGTCCCCAAACAAGTCCCCGGCGGTTGGCGGCGCAAAGCCATGGTTTCGGCTCTGACCATGTTCGCATTGGACGAAATGATGGCCCGGTATTCCTCCTATGAACAGTTCGCCGAATTGATCCGGCACCGTTTCACGAACGCCTCGGCAACCTTGCGCGAACTCTTCGCAAGACTGACCTTCAACATCCTGGTCGGCAATACCGACGACCACGCCCGCAACCACTCCGCCTTCTGGGACGGCCGGATGCTCACCCTCACTCCGGCCTACGACATCTGCCCCCAGGGACGAACGGGCCGTGAGGCTTCCCAAGCCATGCTCATTCTGGGCGACAACCGGTTGAGCAAGCTCTCTCTCTGCCTGGATGCCGCGCATCTTTTTCTGCAATCCGAGACCAGCGCCTGCGCGTTGATCGAAGGGCAGATCAAAGCCATTGGCGAGCATTGGCGTGCAGTTTGCGATGAGGCGGGCTGCGGTGCGCTGGATGAAAAAATGATGTGGGGTCGCCAGTTTCTGAACCCTTTTGCTTTCGAAGATCTTCGCGGATCACGCTTGTGGCTGCGTGAGCTTGCCGAGGATGTCCGAAATGCTTCGGATGGTCGGGTTTGATGCACGTATGGAAAACCGCGGCGATACCGGGAGCGGTCATACCGGGCTCAAAGCCCAGCCCCAGATCAAAGCAATGACGTTGGCTGAAACTCACGGCTTCGCCCTGCCCACCCAATGGCGAGTCCCTCTGGTTGATTATGCCGGCAGGGCAAATATTATGTACTGAAGAGCAGTACATAATAGGAGGCGCCAGATGGAAACTGTCAACGTAAAACAGTTTCGCTCAAACATGAAAGATTATGTCGAACAAGCTGCCCGTGAGCATGAGCCGCTTAAAGTGACCCGCCGCAAAGGGGGTGACTTTATTGTCATGAGTGCGGAAGATTGGGAACGAGATCAGGAAATCCTTTACGTTCTTCAAAATTCCAGTCTGATGAAACAGATTGCCGAAGCTGCCCGCACACATGGGGAGCGTTCCGGTTACACGCCAACGGATGGGGAAATGAATGAGATCCTTGGTGTTTGAAGGGGAAACATGAGCTATCTACGAAGAGCTCAGAACAAAGGATACGCGTTTGCATAAAGCCCTTTGTACACTTCTCAAAGAGATGCTTCGTGGGGATCCGACCACAGGCACGGGGAAGCCCGAGCCCCTTCGACACAACCTTTCCGGCTTTTGGTCACGCAGGTTAAGCCAGAAAGACCGCGTCATTACAAATTCGATGATGATTACGTATATATTTTCGCAATTGGCGGTCACTACAATCAAATTTGAGTCCCGCTAATCACGGCGCGGCCCTACGAACACCGAGATGGGGCCGGACCGAGGGGATGACGGATGCGCGAAAAGCCCCGACAGCATGTCCGCCGTCCACATTTTAAATTCCTCGACTACGACACTGGCTGCCGCAAGTCCGTAACTCTCAGTATCAAAAAAATCGAGATCAAATGATGGGTGCAAGTACGGCTTTCGTGGCGCTGGCGGCTCTTTTCTGGGGATTGTCCGGCGGGATCGGCGGAATTCTTATGGCCGCCGGCTGGGATGCGTTCGTGGTTTCATTCTACCGGGGCGTGATCGGACTGCTGTGCGTCCTCGTCTGGCTCTTGCTGCGTCCGTGCGGCAGTGGGCTGACGGATCGCCGGTTATGGTTCTGGTCGGTGATTGCCGGTCTTGGCGTAGCAGGCAACTTTTCTTTTTATTTCGTGAGTATCGGCCAGGGAAGCGTCGCGGTTGCGGCGACGTTGATGTACTGCGCACCTGTGTTCGTGTACCTCGTGTCATTCGTCCTGAAGCTGGAAAGGCCCACCCCGCTGAAGTGGGCAGCGATCGCGGTGGTGATGCTCGGCATCGTGTTGCTCACGGGGATTTACGATATCGCCGCAAGCGGCGTCACGGCGGTGGGCGTGGGCGCCGGGCTGCTTTCCGGGCTGTCCTACGCAATTTTCATTTTCGGCTTCAAGTATGCGGCGCCGCACGGCAGCCCGCAGGCGATTCTCGCCATTGCGTTTGCGGTACTTGCCGTCATCCTGATCTGGCCGGGGGATGCCGACCAGGCCGCTGCGGTTCTGCGTACTCCGGATTGGCCGTTGTTCGTGGTGCTGGGCGTATTCGGCGCGGGATTGTCCTTCGTTCTTTATATCATCGGCCTAAAGCATACGGCGCCGGCCGTGGCCTCGATCGTGGCCACGGTTGAACCGGTCACCGCGGCGCTGTTCGGAGTCGTGATTTTGAACCAAACCCTGATTGGTCCGCAAATTTTGGGCATGGGGCTGATATTGGTCACCGTGACCGCGCTGAGCATAATTTCCCGATCCGCAAGACCACCTTCCGATCTAGTGGTCCGTTGACAAATTTCCAATTGCAGCGTCGAGTTCATGTATGGCAAAGATCAAGAAAAGCGGTTCTTCGGCTCAAAAGCGGGCGTGAGCGTCATGGCACATACATTCTTGGCTGGAAAATGACGGCCTTTTTTGGAGTTGTTTTTTGAATATTCAGATGGTTAGTTCTCTCCGGCCCCAAATTCAAAGAGGTTAATTTTATCAAACAGAATCGTGGGTTGAGTATGGGGTTCGTGGCACTTGCAGCATTATGTTGGGGACTGTCAGGCGGGATTGCCGGCATTCTCACGGCCCAGGGCTGGGACCCGGTTGTGGTGTCGTTCTACTGGGGCGCCATCGGGCTTTTGGTCGTTCTCGTCTGGCTAGCGTTGTGTCCGGGTGGGAGCGGATTGACAAGTAGTCGGCTATGGTTCTGGTCGACGATTGCCGGTGTGGGCGTAGCCGGCAACCTCGCATTTTATTTAGTAAGCATCGCGGAGGGCAGTGTCGCGGTTGCGGTGACCCTGATGTACTGCGCACCAGTGTTCGTCTATCTCGTGTCCTTCACACTCAGGCTCGAAAGACCCACTGTGCTCAAGTGGGGCGCGATGGTGATGGTCATGCTTGGCGTTGTGCTGCTGACAGGTATTTACGACATTGGAGCTGGCGAAATTACGCTGCTTGCCACCGGCGCAGGGCTGCTTTCCGGCCTGTCCTATGCAGTATTCATTTTTGGATTCAAATATGCGGCACCCCACGGCAGCCCACAGGCGATTCTTGTGATAGCGTTAGTGGTACTCACAATTATACTCATATCTCTGAGCGATGCCGATCAGGCCATGGGAGTGCTGAAAGCACCGAGTTGGCCACTATTCGTGTTGTTGGGGGTGCTTGGCGCCGGATTTTCGTTTATTTTCTATATCGTCGGCCTGAAACATACCACACCGACTGTAGCGTCCATTGTGGCCATGGTTGAGCCGGCCACCGCTTCGCTCTTCGGCATTGTGATTTTGAAAGAAAGTCTGGCCGCACTACAACTCTTCGGTATGGGACTGATTTTGGTCACTGTCACTGTTCTGAGTGTATATTCAAGCTCTCAAAGTGAGTCTCTTACGACGAAACCACATGCCAAGTAGTTTCCATCCGGAAACTCCTTGTTTCCGGATGCTGAAATAGACGTCAGTCGCTGATTCAGCGACTGGTGATGGCCGGCATCAGGAAGGAGAAAGATGGATGAGCGCGCGAATCCGGAAAGAAGGCAACGAACTTGAAGCATTGGACAAATTGATTGAGGAGATCACCGTCGACGCATACGGCGATGATGAGCAGCTTTGGGCTTTTCAGCAGGCTTTCGAGAATGAGATGGCATTGCCGGCCGATGGGTTTGTCATTGGGGAGCCGGTTTCGGTGATCGCAATAGACTACGATGGAAACGAACGTCGCGGCCTGACAGCAAGATGTCGACGAGAAGACGGTTCGGAATATGTCGTTGCGATCCCCGAGGTCGAGTTGTCGCAGGCATCCGGGGGTGCTCTTTACGTTGCCGCCTACCGCAGGTGGCTCAACCTCGATCCTTATCCTGTCGAAACCAAGAAACCCTCCCGACGCCCGCGGCAACACAAGGCGGCAGACAATGACATCGACCTGGACAAACCCGTCGAATTGGTCGCTCTATCGGTCAAGCGTACCATTCGGTGCCGTTTGTTGGGAAGCGAGCGGATCATTACTTTGCGCGCGGACCGAATATGGGAGGTGGTGCCTGGCGCAATCATCACGGTAGCGCCCCGAAAGCAGTGGCGTTACGGCGGTCATCCGTATCTTTCCGGCGAGATTCAGTCGACTCGAATCGACATCAAGGCCCTCGATCTTGTGCCACTGGGGCTCGAGAATATGGGCATGTGGGACCCTAAGGAGGAGTACTGGGGAGAAGAAGGCGAACCCATCGGGGAATGGGCCAAGTCGATCATCGCTCACGGGCCCCGACCGATGTTCGAGATGGAGCAGGTGCTGCCCGGCGAGGATTCTGACGATCCTTTCGATGATCCCATCATCCGGTCGAACGATCTGAAACATGCCGGCGAGCAGGCAGAGGCGATGAAGATTTTAATGGAGCTGTGTCAGGCGGACCTGCGGTGTCTCGACGCCCATTCTCATCTGGGCAGTTTTGAATTTGACTATCGTCCTAAGGGCGCCATCCAGCATTATGAAGTCGGCCTGCGCATTGGCGAATTGTCCTTGGGTGACGGCTTTACCGGCGTTCTGCCGTGGGGCTTTATCGACAACCGTCCATTTCTGCGCTGTATGCACGGTTATGGGTTGTGTCTCTGGCGGCTTGGGCGTTTTGAGGAGGCGGAGCACATCTTTCAACAAATGCTTTGGCTGAACCCATCCGACAACCAGGGCGCGCGGTTCCTCATCGGCGAGGTGCAGGCGAAAACAGCCTGGGAAGATCGAGAAGTCGAGTGAAACAAGGTAAATACCCATGAGCCTCACAAAGCGAAAACAAATCGATCCGCTGGAAAAAGCCATCGAAGCGGCACTGTCTCCCGGCCGTTACATTTCCTATAATACCTCCTGGTCGTTCGTGGAGGATGTCCAGGGTGTTGCCGACGACATCGGCGAGATCATCCTGAAAGAGCCGGCACGGGCTGCGCGACTTTACGAGATCTTCATCGCCGCCTGTCATGAAAAAGCCGATGAGATCGACGACTCGAGCGGCAATTTCGGGATGCTGGTTGAGGATCTCTTTCAAGGTTGGATCAATGCACGCCAGGCTGCGAATTTTGATCCGGACGAGACCGCAATAGCACTGATATCCTGGATGGAAGACGATCCTTACGGCTTCTGTCATGATCTCGATCGTGAGGTTGTGAACGTTCTTGACAAGATGGGTTTGGAGGCCTTCGTCCAGCAAATTCGCATCAAACTGGAATCCTCTCCCATCCAGAGTGACGAGGAAAAAGGGTTTTCCGGCTACGCACGCCAAAGGTGGGGCGGGGCACTGAAGACGTTGCTGGCAGCCCAACGGAATGTTGACGCCTATATTGAGCTTTGCGAACAGACCAAGCTTGAAGCCAAGGACTGTTTGACTATCGCAAAAATGTATAAAAGCCGGAGACGTCCTGAAGAGGCGCTTGCCTGGGCTGATCGAGGCTTGAAGATTGCACGATCAGAACGTGGAAAATTCCACGGAGAATACGAGCTGCGTAATTTGAAGCGGACGCTTCAGGTAAAAATCGGTCGATCGAATGATGCGCTTCAATCCGCCTGGGCCGAGTTTGAGACATCCCCCTCCACGTTCTCATACAAGGAACTGATGCGCTATGTACCGGACAATGAGAATGCGGAGTGGCACGAAAAGGCCATGACTGCGTCGGAAAAAGGCGATTTGTCCTCTCTGATTGAACTGTGGCTCGAGCAGAAAGAGTTTGATCGCCTTGTGGCCCGCCTGCACCGGACAACGGATGACGAATTGGAAGCTCTCAGCCACTACGAGGCCGAGCCGCTGGCGCGCAAGCTGGAGCGCTCTCACCCTGATGTCGCCGCCAGAGTATACCGCGGGCTCTGCATGCGCATCGTCAATGCCGGCAAAAGCAAATATTACGATGCGGCGCTCGACCATATCGAGCACGCCAAGAAATGCTACTCAAAAGCCGGCCTTGATGCCGACTGGCAGGCGGTGGTTTCCGAGGTGCGCAAAAGGCACTGTCGCAAGAAGGGATTCATGGCCGGTTTCGAGGATGTCGTCGCCGACGCAATTAAACAGGTTGATCCGTCTTTTCTGGATCGTGCAAAAGCGCGTTGGTCAAGGAAATCAGGTAGCAGTTGAATCATTTTTGGTAAATACTCAGCAGATTCTGATAAATGACAGGAACTGGTCCGGCTTGCCGTGAAGGGTGCGGCTTCCACGTCAATGGTCCGCGCTCAGCTTTTTCGTATAGAACAGGAACAATATGCTTCAAGAAGCCCGCGAGGCATTGCGGGAGTGCGCCAGGGAAAAGGACGCGGCAATCCTGCGGCGATTCTTCAAAACCGGGCCCGGTGAGTACGGGGAAGGGGACCGGTTCATCGGCGTCCGGGTTCCCACGACCCGCAAGATCGCTCGAATGTATCGGGCAATGCCCCTGACCGGTGCGCAATCGCTCCTGACCAATGTGATTGACCATCGGCATCCTTCATGCTCCCATGAACCAAATGCGGTCAGGCCACGAAAATTGGTCGGGATCGAATGAGGCAGGCGTTCTGGATGCCTGCCGTACGTCAACTGGAGCTGTTTCAGGGAAATGAAAGCGGGTACTCTTCATGGCAAGGCCGAATCCGGAACATGCCCTGGATGCGGGGCTCAGATATGTCGATGAATGGACAAGGTGCATCCGGCGCAAGCGGTGGGGCAGGGGATTCCGGTATCTCGACCACAAGGGTGATCCGGTCCGGGATCCTGATGTTCTTGACCGGATCGCGGCGCTGGTCATCCCGCCGGCATGGCGGGACGTCCGGATCAGCGCGGATGAGAATGGCCACATTCAGGCCGTGGGCCGGGACGCCAGAGGCAGGAAGCAATATCTCTATCATGCGCGCTGGACCGAGGCTCGCGGACAGGCCAAATTTGCCGGTCTGCCGGCATTTCTGGAAATTCTGCCAGAAATACGGCGGCGTGTGGCGAAGGATCTGCGGCGTCGGGGATTGCCTAGGGAAAAGGTGATCGCTCTGCTGGTCAGGCTTCTGGAGAGCACGCTCATTCGCGTGGGCAACGAGAAATACGTCAGGATGAACAAGTCCTTCGGCTTGACGACGCTGGAGGTTGATCATCTGGATGAATCCTGTCCCGGTCTCTGCCTGACCTTCGCCGGCAAACGGGGCAAACCCGTATCCGTGAACCTCCGGGACAAACGGCTCTTGAGCTTGATCAGGGAGATCCAGGAACTGCCGGGACAGCGCCTCTTTCAGTACGTCGATGGCGAAGGTGAGGTTGTGCAGGTCGACTCCGCGGACCTGAATGAGTACCTCAGGCAGGTCTCGCAGAGAGAGATAACAGCCAAGGATTACCGGACCTGGGGCGGGACAATGCTCGCGGCGGCCCATCTGGAGGATATCGGCCGCGCGGAAACCGCTACCGGCAGGAAGCGAGCGGTGAACAAGGCCGTCAAACGCGTGGCCAAGGCCTTGAACAACACACCGGCCATCAGCCACAAGTACTACATTCACCCGGATATACTCGAAGCTTATGAGCAGGACACGCTCTTCAACTACATGGAGCAGGGCAGGGCTCGTGCCGAACAAGGCCGTACCGAACTGACTCCGGTTGAAGAAGGAGTGCGTTTGACGCTTTCAGCCGCGATTCAGAGTAAATAACCGGTCGTCTCGACGGTCCTGCGTGACCTGATTGCTCACATTTGTCCGTGAACCCACTGTACAATTTGAGAGGCCCCGAAGCTCCGGAGAAACGGGCTTTTTCTTTTCCACTCTGAAAAAGCACCATGGTCGGTATGGACTGGGTGCCGTACTTCTGTCCGATCCGAGGCGCATCCCGGGTGTTCAGCTTGGTCAGGCGCACCTTGGGAAAGAGGATTAGTGCCGCTTCCTCGAAAGCGGGCGCCATCATCTTGCACGGCGCGCACCAGGGCGCCCAGAAATCCACCAGAACAGGAATGTCCTTCCTGGTGATGTGCCGATGAAAGGTGTTGCCTCCTTGACTCTTTCCCTCCCGAGCGACTGCGAAAACTGAACCGTATTGCCATCGAAACAATAAGCGTACACTGCCGGAAAGCTGAACATGTCAGGCGGAGGGAGCCTCAACGTTCTCGAAACCGATTCCGATACCGACTCCGACCCCGATTGCCGGAGGTAGATTCACATAAAGTGTGCTGAGTAGGGCGATGGAGTTTATGCCTGCAAATTTCGCGGCGGCGAACTCGCGCTTCCTCAGGGAATCCGACAGGCGGGAGAGGATACTTGCCCGCCTGTTGGTTCTGGTCGGCTTGTCCCGGCTGGGAGTGGCGCCGTCGGATGGCCTTTCGTCGTGGGGCGTCGATGTTTTGGGGCGCCCCGCGCTGGGCGGCGCGGACGCTGGTTGGGACTTCAACATCTCGCACACCGAAGGGTTGGCCGCCGCGGTTTTCTCGCTTGCCGGCCGGGTTGGAATAGATGTCGAACGCCGTGGGCCCGGTGACTCGGTGGAGGAGTACCTGGACGCTTTCACGGCGGCCGAACGGCCATGGATACTCGCCGGCGCGAATCCCAAAAAACGCATGTTGCGGCTTTGGACGCGCAAGGAGGCGGTCTTGAAGGCGGCGGGAACCGGTTTTTCCCTCAACCCAGCCACGCTGGATGTCCTGGACGGGGATGTCGTGGTGGGTCGTGTACAATATACAACCCGCGAACTTGGCTTGGGAGTGGATTATCATTGCCATATCGCGGCGGCGTTCGAGCCGACCGGCGTCGAACAATGGCGCCTCGGTCCCGCGGAGCTTTTGATGGAAGCACACAAATGGCTTTCGCGGGCTCGCCAGTCCAGGAGGTGGATTGACAACAAAACTGCGGAGACTGATCGATGATGGCAAATTGCAATTCCTCCGACGGCGGAGCCGCGGCCGCGTTTAAACGACTGTCCCATCCGCAGATGAGGATATTTCTCGACCAACTCCGTTTTCCGGAATCGCCATTCGCCAATATTTCCTGGACGGCCACCTTCGAGTCCAACCCCTCCTCCGCGCGGCTCAAGGCGGCGTTGAACGCCGTGTTGCGCCGACAGGACGCGTTGCGGCTGCGCTTCGCCGTGGATGAGGGGGGGATGCCAGTCCAATACGTCGCTGAGTTTTTCAAACATGATTTCGAGGTGCTCGAGTTTCCTTCCATGGACGCGCCATCCTACTTGGAGTGGGCCGACGCCAACGCCCAGAGGAAGTTCGACCTGATCGACAGCGAAATGTTTTCCCTCGCCATTATTCTCTTCAAAAATGGTGTCATCGGCATTTTCGCCAAGTTCCACCATCTTGTGTATGACGGTTTCAGCGTTGATGTTTTCATTGGTGGGATCGAGCGGTTTTTGCTCGATACCGAGGGGGGCGGGGTTCCTTCCGCCTCCCCCACGGAAGCGTGCTATTTCGACCTCCTGGATTTCGAGGACAAGTATGGCGCGTCGTCAGACTCCGAGAAACACCGGCAACGCTGGCTGGATATTTTTACGCCCCTTCCCGAGGCGGATCCGATCTTTGCCGCGTCCGATGGGGATACGAATGTCGGAACTGATAGAAGAAATGGGTGGGCTGGATCTGATGGTGATTTCCGCGGGAGCCTTTCTTGACGTTGATGAGCAAAATCCATTTGAAGCCGATAAAAAAATCATAGAAGTCGATATATTGGGATTTTGGGCCATGGCGCAATTGGCCGTCGCTTATTTCGAAAAACAAAAGACAGGGCATCTTGTTGGCTTCTCATCCATCGACGCTCTGCGAGGAAATGCGTCATGTCCCGCCTACAGCGGCGCAAAAGCTTTTGTTTCAACGTATTTGGAAGGTGTTAGAAACAAGATGAAACAATCCAGGTTGCCCATTCATGTTACTGAAATAATACCCGGTTTTGTTGACAATGAAAAGATTGCCTTCAGTAAAATGGATGATACATACTGGGCTGCTCCTTTACCCAAAGCGACAAAGCAAATATTTACCGCGATCAAGAATAAAAAAGAAAGGGCATACGTAACCAAGCGCTGGAGAATCATTGCATGGCTATTAGCCATCACGCCTGAAAAAATCTATAATAAAATTGGCGGCTTTTGATAAAGGCTACCATAATGGCGAGTATATTCGGACAACCACACTGAGCAAGAAAGACGCATAAAAGTGTAACTGCTCAACAGAGCCAGAAAAAGGCCTGGATAGCGATAGCGCCGGCCTTCGCCGGTATGACTAACGTGGGAAAGGCTTGCCCAGATACGTCATTCCGGCGAAAGCCGGAATCCAGTGCTGGAGAATGATCATGCACCGTATGTGCTGAATAGTTACTAAAAAGTAAGAATTCTCGTAGCTACTCACCCCTCCCAATCTCCTCCCACCAAATCCGCTCAAACCCCAGACTGACCACCGCATACCCGCGCAAGCGCAAATTTCCGTACTTCCGGTTCAAAATTTCCATGTTCTTCCGCACCTGCTCCCGGGCCTCGTCCATGGCTTGGCGCATCAGGCGCAATCCCTGAAGTTCGTCCAGGCTCATCGCCAGAGCCCGCTCCCCGCTCAGCCCGGCGTCCTTGAGGGTCACGAACTTGAATTCGATGAGGATGTCCAGGATCGTGAACCGGCGGGCGTCCGGACGGATGATCATGGTCAGGTCGGCTCGGCGACGCTCCAGCTCCGGTTCAGAGTCCATAACGTAGAGGATGTCGTTGTACAGCAGGGTCAAAAAGGCCGTCTTTACGGTCAATTCGTTGGCCCAGCGGTAGTCCGCGGTGTGGAAGACCCTGAAGTACTTCTGCTCCACATAGGCGCACAGCGGGGCCATGTCGCCCTTTTGCGAGAGATGCTTGGCAGCGTCCTTGCCTGTGTCCCGAAGCATGGGATCAGGCAGGAGCATCTCGGCGATCTGTTCCACGTAAAGCTTGCGCATCACCAGGTTGGGCACCCGGAGCAGCAGCTCGCCGTCAGGCGTCCTGCCCTCCAGGGAAAGCACGCCGAAGTAGTGCAGCAACGAAGCCATGAAGGAATAATCCTTGCCTTGGTCCCGGAGCATGTCCCGCATCCCGAAGCGACTGGCCAGGCGTTCCACCTGAACCTGCGCACCCTCAACCATAAGATCCAACAACATCTGCCCGCCACCGGGGAGTTGGGCCAGGTATTCCAGCTTGGCCCGGTCCGTGGCCAGATTGTCGTCCAGCATCTCTCGAGGATACTCGCAGTCCAAGACAAAATTTTTGAAGAAATACAGGGCAAGGGTCGGGTTATACAGTTTTTCAACATTTTCCGGGGAAAACCGATATCCGTTGTACCACGTCCGCATCATTTCCAGAGCCTGCTTTCGGACTGACGCATCCAGCTCGCAGACCTCCGCGACCAGATCCATGCCTCGCGCGACATCTTCTTCCGTAAACCCGCAGAGATCGTTGAGTTGTCGGTGCTGATAGATGTTTTCCGCGATATTGAACCCGCTGGTGATGTCGCTCATGACCACGGGGGAAACCCCGGTGATGAAAATCCGGTCGATCAGTCCTTGACCGGCCAGGGATTTCACGGCCTTGAACAGGGTACGCAACGGACCTTCCTCGAACACCAGGGCCTCATAACGACGATTCGCATCCCGTTGGGCGCTCATCATGACTTCGTTGGCGAAGTTGTCATATTCATCGATGAGCAGAAAGAACGGATGACCGCTGCGTCTGGCCACCGAAGCCGCGGATTGCAAAGAGCTGAGGGCATTGTCCCGGTCGATGCGGATTTCTTCGCGCAGATGGTCCCCATACCACAGGACAAAGGAGTCGATGCACGTATTGACGTGATCATGCAGCGCCCGCCTGATCTGGTTCACGGTTCCCGTGGGATCCACGCAGGAAAAGTCCAGTTGCAGCATAAAGAAACTGCTATGCAGCGGAGTGGGGTTTTGCCCGATGGCCAGGCGACCGAACATCTCGTCAAAGAGTTGGGCCGAGGCCAGATCGTAATAGCTGAACAAGGTGGACAGCAGCAGGCTCTTGCCGAACCGCCGGGGTCGGATGAAGAGCTGGTATTTCCCGCGTTCCAGCAGGGGGATGCGGTCCGTACGGTCAACATAGAAATAGTCGTTGGTGGCGACATCGCGAAAATTGCTGTTGCCGTAGGGAAATTGCATGGGATTCCTCCAGGGGCTGCTGATGATTTGGGGCTGGTGGTAAAAACTTAGGTGTAATTCCCCGCGGGAGCAAGATGAAGCAATGTGGCCCTCCTCATCATCTTTCCTGTTCCTTCCCATCAGCATTTTCAGGTTTCTTTCCTCATCTGAAACTGCTCGACTACTCACGAGTAGAGTCTTGCTGGGTAACGGCATTCGCCGGTTCGTATATTGATGATGCCGGGCAGGATGCATCCTGGTCCATGCGTCGTCAAGCCGGCTCAGGGCTTGCGCTTTGCCTCGCGAAAAGCGAAACCGGGGGCCTCGAAACAGTGGAGGTTTGATGTGACATCCCGAAAAACGTTGTTCTCCCGCATTTCTCCGGACCATCTGGTTCATGGCGTCAAAACAGGGCTGGCTGCTGTCCTGGCATATGTCATCGTGCTCGTATTCAACCTGGAATACGGTTTCTGGGGCGTGTTGTCCGCGGTGATCGTGATGCAGATCAATGTGGCCGATTCGGTCCAGATGTGCTGGTACAGGCTCACGGGAACCATTATGGGGGCGATGATCGGCATCGCCGCGATTCTGGTCTTCCCACATCCCGGTTGGCAGACGGCGCTGGGGCTTTTTCTTTCCGTGGGCTTTTGCGCCTACATGACCAGATACAACCCGCGCTACCTGATGGCGGCGATCACGGTGGTAATCATCGTTGTCGCCGGCAGCGAGGAGGACCAGCGGGTGCTGTTTGGTCTTTACAGAATTTTGGAAATCGGAGTCGGTGTGGGCAGCGCCTTTCTGGTTACTGTTCTGGTCTGGCCCCGGCGGGCCGGGACACGGCTCCGGGAACAACTGCGGTCCCACTTTGTGGAAGCGGCCCGCTGTCTGAAAACGCTGGTGGAGGCCTTTCTATCCAGGCAGACCTCCGTCGAGCGGGATTTGCTGGACGACCTCAGCGCAAAGGCGCTGCAGGGCAGGGAACTGTTGACCAAGGCGATTCGCCATGAGCGCCTGCTCTCATCGGAGGATACCGCCGCATTGAGCCAGAGGGTGACGGCTCTGGAAAACTGCGTCGATCAAATGCGATCCATGCAAAACGTTCTCAACAATTTCGAGGAAGGCGAAGGGTATGACATCATCATGGCCCAGGAAGTACGCGATATGGCAATGAAGATTCGCGAGGCGATGGTCTCCATCGGCGAGGGTCGCGAAACCGCGCTTTCCGAGCTGGAAGAGGCCGTTCAGCGCTTCGACAAGCGATTCGAGGAACTGCGTTCCGCCGGTGTCACCAAGCGTTTCAACCTGCACAAGCTGCTCCAGGTTTTTTCCTTCCTGCACGCCCTGGAATACACGGCCAGGGGATTGTTGAAAACGAGGCTGCCTTGACATTCCCTTTCCAAAACAGATTATTTTAGCACTAGTCATGCAAGGTGATCAGCGTTCGACGAATGGTCGAACATGCTGGGTCCCATGGAGAAGATCAAGGAGGCGCTCGATGCGTGAACTGCAACTTGTCGTTGTTTTCTTTTTGATGCTCATGGTCGCTGCCTGCGCCACGGTTCCCGTGACAGGACGCACGCAATTGCAGCTTGTTCCCTCGGATCAGCTCGTTGCCATGAGCCAGGAGCAGCACACTCACTTTCTGGCCGAGCACAAGTTGTCTCGTGATACCGCAAACGTCAGGATGGTGAGAGAGGTCGGAAACGACATTGCCCGAGCAGTGGAAGCCTATATGCGTGATATTGGAAGAGGGGCTGAAGTCGCCAACTATAACTGGGAATTCAATCTGGTCGAGGATGATTCGGTCAATGCCTTTGCCATGCCCGGAGGGAAGGTCGTCATCTTTACGGGAATTCTTCCCATCGCACAGAACAGAGACGGCCTTGCCGTGATCATGGGGCATGAAATCGCTCATGTTGTTGCCGATCATGGAAATGAACGCATGAGCCAAGCTCTTCTGACCCAAATGGGAGGGCTTGCTCTGGCAACGGCCTTGAGTCAAAGACCTGCCGCCACGCAGCAATTGTTCATGGCCGCATTCGGAGCCGGCGCTCAGGTCGGGGTGTTGTTGCCTTTCAGTCGGCTGCACGAGCGAGAGGCTGACCATCTGGGTTTGATATTCATGGCCATGGCCGGGTACAATCCGGAAGAGGCGCCGCGGTTCTGGGAGCGGATGACGGCGGAAAAAGGCGGTGCACATACTCCTGAATTTCTCAGCACTCATCCGGCAGACAGCCGCAGAATCGAGGAGATCCGAAGGCTGTTGCCCGAAGCCATGGAGCACTACAGGTCAGCTCGGTGACGACACGGCTGCATTACCACGGTCTGATCGATATTTTTGATATTGAAGCGCAATTTTGGTAGTTGCCGTCAGTCCGCTGACGACTGGCGGTTTTTCACGGCGTTTCCGCTTTTCGAGAACGGAATGCCGGATTGATAACCGCACGAGGAATATTCTCCAAGTGCGGTTTTTGCTTGCTTTCTTGATGGAGAAATGATGGTCAATGCCGGATTGGTGCTGGAGGGAGGCGGACTGCGGGGCGTGTTCACCTCCGGAGTGCTCAGGCGTTTTGTGGATGAGGATTTGTGGTTTTCCAAAATTTACGGCGTCTCCATGGGCGCGTGCAGCGGCGCGAATTATGTGTCCCGTCAGCCCGAGCGGAACCGGATCGTCAACATCTCGTTCGTGAACGACCCCCGGTACCTGAGCTGGCTGCGGCTGCTCCGGGGCGGGGACCTGTTCGGCATGGAGTTCATCTTCAAGACGATCCCGCATTCCATCGTGCCTTTTGATTACGCAGCCTTCCGGAACAATCCCGTCCGGTTCTGGGTCGGCGTGACGGACTGCTCCACCGGCGAAGCATGGCATCTGGAAAAAGGCGAATTCGCGGACACCGTGGAGAATGTGGATGCGGTATTTCAAGCCACGGCCAGCCTTCCGTTGATCGCCAAACCGGTGCTGTTCAGAGGGCGCACGGTCATGGACGGCGGCATAGCCGACGCGGTGCCCATTCGCAAAAGCATTACGGAAGGGGATGCAAAGCATGTGATTGTGCTGACCCAGATGCGAGGCTACAGGAAAAAAACAAACCAAAGCCGGATTCCGTGGCGACTTTGGTATCCCGGGTATCCGGGCCTGGTTTGGATGCTGGACCGCCGCAATGAAGTCTATAACGAGACAATGGATCTGATCGAAGACATGGAGGCCCGAGGCGAGGCATTTGTCATCCGTCCGGAAACGACTCTTGGCATAGGGCGGATCTGTAGAAAGCCCAAGAAGCTTTATGACCTGTACGACATCGGCTATTTCGAGGCTCAGAAGCGGATGGATGCGCTGCGGGCATATCTCTCCTCGTAACAATGTTTAACTGCTCGTCTGAACAGGTTTGTTCTTCAACGGATTGTTTGACTTGCGCTATGGATTGGTTAAATTGAGATGCTTCCGGCGCGGCGTATATTTTTCCCTGCCTTCGGACGCCTGGATCGTTGCAGATGTAATTTCTCCGGTTGATCACGGCTGATCCCGCGACATTCATGGAGTGCAACTACTCAGCTTCAGAACGGGAAGAGATCAGCTTTGCACAAACTTGTGATAAGCATGACCCTGGATTTCCGCCTTCGCGGGAATGACTTGTTTTATTCCGTCTCCGGATCAGTCATCCCCGCGAAGGCGGGAATCAGCTAATAACTCGGATGAGCTGAGTATTGCCCCATGGAACAATCAAAACATACTATAAAGAGGTAGTTGATGCTTCAATCCAGACCGGGGGTCTGCAAGGAAGGTTTTCCATACATCGGGTTGGGAGTCTTCGTGACCCTGACCATGGCGATCATGGGCTGGACCATTCCAGCGCTTGTGGGCCTGATCCTGACGATCCTGACCTTGAATTTTTTTCGCGATCCCGAACAGGTCACCCCGCGGGAGCCCGGTCTGGCGATAGCGCCGGCCGATGGTAAAATCGTTTATATCGGGCTGGCCGTTGATCCGGCAACGGGCAAGACGCGACAGAAGGTGTCCATCTTCATGAACGTGTTCAACGTGCACGTAAACAGAACTCCCGTGACGGGCAGGGTCGAGAAGATCACCTATTTCGCCGGAAAGTTTCTGAACGCGTCCCTGGACAAGGCTTCGGAAGACAACGAGCGCAATCAGTTCCGGATTGTGGACGAGTTTGGACATGGCTGGACAATGGTCCAGATTGCCGGTCTGGTGGCCCGCAGGATTGTCTGCTGGGCCGAAGAAGGGGACGAGGTGACCCGCGGCCAGCGCATCGGCCTGATCAAATTCGGATCCAGGGTTGACCTTTATCTGCCGGAAGAATATAAAGTTTGCGTGACAAAAGGGCAGAAAACATTTGCCGGACTGACCGTCATGGCCAAGCTGAAAGCTCACCCGAATCTTCCCGAGGCATCGTGAATCGTCAGAATCAACCGATCTGCAAAGGAGTATATCTCCTTCCCAACCTGTTCACCACCGCCAGTCTGTTTTCCGGTTTCCTGGGGATCATCTGGGCCATCGAGGGGTTGTTCGTCCATTGCGCCTTGGCGATTCTGGTGAGTTGCGTGCTGGATGGCCTGGACGGAATGGTTGCCCGCCTGACCCGATCCACAAGCGAATTCGGGGTTCAGCTGGATTCCCTGGCCGATCTGGTGGCCTTTGGCGTTACCCCGGCCATCATGGTCTACATGTGGCAACTTCAGAACTACGGCCGCCTCGGCCTCGTGGCCTCCTTTCTTCTGGTGGCCTGCGGTGCTCTGCGTCTGGCCAGGTTCAATGTCCAGGCTGGAAAGATATCCCAGAAATACTTCATTGGCCTGCCCATCCCCGCGGCAGCTTGCGTACTGGCGACGCTGGTCCTGTTCAGCACCGTTTCCCCGGGGTTCCTTGAGGACAGATTCGGCGTCCTGACCCTGATCCTGGTCTATGTCCTCTCGTTCCTGATGGTCAGCAGAGTCCGGTACCTGTCCTTGAAGGAATTCGAAGGCATGCGGACGCATCCTTTCCGCACCACGGTCGTGGCCATGCTCATGCTCGTGGTCATTGCCTCCGAACCGAAGGTTATCGGGTTCATGTTCTTTCTCACCTACCTGATTTCCGGGTTGGTCCTTTCTTTCCTGATTCTCCCCTTTCGCAAGGTCCGTCTGCTACGGGAGTCCCCTAATGAACTCCCGTAACCAATCCTTCCCCCTCATATCCTGATTCGTTTTCTTGCTTCGTGAACACTTCACGGTCGACACCATCGCGCGTTGGCATCACGTGTTCAGGATTCAGGTTCTTTCTCGGAAATTCGCCGCAAATAGCATTTGGTACACTGCGCAAGGACGATATCAGTTCACCAACTTTTCGTCTTGCCGGATCTTGCATCCGGAGAAGTTCGCAACTGCTCAAAAGGTCCGGCGCAATCCCAGGATCGTATTGTACCTGGAGTTCCACCTTCCTGGGAATGACATCCGTTGGCTTGCATTACCCGGTTCGTCATGAACGTGAAGCCTGTCCTGCGGACGGGGAATGGGCATCCAGACCATGCTGCACCGAGTTGTTGATCAAGTACATGTTTTCGTGGCAACCTGACATATTATATTTTCATATTTCAAATACATTGCGAGGGCGTCATGGATAATTCACGAGTTCTTTTTTTCGATACCACCTTGCGCGACGGAGAGCAGTCACCCGGCGCAACCATGAACATGCAGGAAAAGATTCGTCTGGCCAGACAGCTTGAATCCCTGGGGGTGGACATCATTGAAGCCGGTTTCCCCGCGGCCAGCCAGGGGGATTTCGAAGCGGTGCAGGCCATCAGCCGGACCGTCAAGGAGTGTCAGGTCGCCGGACTGTGCCGGGCCACTCCCGGTGATATCGACCTGGCCTGGAACTCCATCAAGGACGGAGCAAATCCGCGCATCCACACATTTCTGGCCACATCCCCGCTGCACATGGAGTACAAACTGCGCAAAACCCCGGACCAGGTCCTGGAGATGGCCGAAGCCGCGGTGCGGTATGCGGTCAAGCATACCTCCAATGTGGAATTCTCGGCCGAGGACGCTTCCCGCTCGGAGTGGGACTTTCTGGCCAAGGTGGTGGAGCGGGTCATTGCGGCAGGAGCGAGGACAATCAATATTCCCGACACCGTGGGCTATGCCCAGCCGGACGAATTCGGCGCCTTGATCCGCTATCTTCTGGAAAAGGTGCCCAACAGCGATCAGGCTGTTTTCAGCGTGCATTGTCACAACGACCTGGGGCTGGGGGTGGCCAATACCCTGGCAGCCCTGCGGGCCGGCGCCCGGCAGGCCGAAGTGACCCTGAGCGGCATCGGCGAGCGGGCCGGCAACGCGGCCCTGGAAGAGGTGGTCATGGCTCTGAACGTGCGCAAGGACATCTACAACCTGACCACGAACATCAAGACCGAACAGCTTTTTCCCTCCTGCCGCCTGCTTTCCCTGATCATCGGCCGGCCCATCCCGGCGAACAAGGCCGTGGTCGGCGACAACGCCTTTGCCCATGAATCCGGCATCCATCAGGACGGCATGCTCAAGCATCGCTCCACGTATGAGATCATGACCCCGCAGAGCATCGGTCGTGCCGGGACGGAAATGGTGCTGGGCAAGCATTCCGGCAGGCACGCCCTGAAATCTCGTCTGGAGGAGTTGGGATACCGGCTGGACGAGGCCCAGCTGGACCTGGTTTTCCAGGCTTTAAAGCGCCTCGCGGACAAGAAGGAGCAGATTGCCACCGAGGACATCGAGGCCCTGGTGCTGGAGGAGATCTACCGTATTCCGGACAAGTACAAGCTGGTCTACCTGAGCGTGATGTCCGGGAACATGGCCATTCCCACCGCGGCCATGAAACTGGAGGTGGACGGCGAGGAAAAGCAGCTGGCGGATTTTGGCGTGGGACCGGTGGACGCGGTGTTCCACACCATTGCCAAGGTCTGCGGACGCAACCCCAAATTGTTGCAGTTCTCCGTAAACGCCATTACCGGTGGCACGGACGCCCAGGGCGAGGTGACCGTACGCATCGAGGAAAACGGCGCCTCGGCTGTCGGGCGTGGAGCGGATCCGGACATCATCGTGGCCAGCGCCAAGGCGTACTTGAACGCATTGAACCGCATCGCCAAAAAGCAGGAGGAAAAAATATGCCCCAGACCCTAGCGGAAAAAATACTGCAAGGTCACACCGACGACACGATCACGGGTGCGGGCCAGATCGTGCAGGCCAGGGTTTCGCTGGTCCTGGCCAACGACATCACCGCGCCCCTGGCCATCAAATCCTTTGAGGCCATGGGCGCGACTAAGGTTTTTGACCCGGAAAAGGTCGTCCTGGTCTGCGATCATTTCACGCCGAACAAGGACATCGACTCGGCCCAGCAGGTCAAGATAGTGCGGGACTTTGCCCGGCGCATGGGCATTGTTCATTTCTACGACGGCGGTGAATCCGGCGTGGAGCACGCCCTGCTGCCGGAACTGGGGCTGGTGGGGCCGGGTGACGTGGTGGTGGGCGCGGACAGCCACACCTGCACCTATGGCGGCCTGGGCGCCTTTGCCACGGGCATGGGCAGCACGGACGTGGCCGGGGCCATGGCGTTGGGTGAAACCTGGTTCAAGGTGCCGCCGACCATCCGGGCAACGTTCACCGGAACCATGCCCGCGCACCTGGAAGCCAAGGATCTGATTCTATTGCTCATCGGCAGGATCGGCGTGGCCGGAGCGACCTACAAGGCCCTGGAGTTCGACGGCCCGGTGATCCGGGAGATGGATGTGGAAGGGCGGATGACCATGGCCAATATGGCCATCGAGGCCGGCGGCAAGGTCGGCTTGTTCGCCTCTGACGAGAAAACCGCGGCCTATGCCCGGGCCGCGGGGCGCAAGTATCCGGCGCATATTGCCGCGGATCCCGGCGCGGTCTACGAGCAGGAGCTGACATTCGACGTCTCCGGGCTGTCGCCCCAGGTGGCCTGCCCGCATCTGCCGGACAATGTCCGGCCCGTGGAGGAAGTCTCCTCCGTGGCGGTGGATCAGGTGGTCATCGGCTCCTGCACCAATGGACGGATCAGCGATCTACGCCGGGCCGCTGCGTTGCTCAAGGGCCGCAAGGCGGCCAAGGGGCTGCGCCTGATCGTCCTGCCGGCCACGCCCATGATCTACAAGCAGGCGCTACGCGAAGGGCTTCTGGAGATCTTCATGGACGCCGGAGCCGTGGTCGGGCCGCCCACCTGTGGGCCGTGTCTGGGCGGACATATGGGAATCCTGGCTTCCGGGGAAAAGGTTCTGGCCACCACCAACCGCAATTTCAAGGGCCGCATGGGCAGCCTGGAGAGCGAGGTCTACTTGGCCGGGGCAGCGGTGGCCGCGGCAACGGCCGTGACCGGTCATATCTGCCATCCGGCGGAAATCGAGAAGGGGAGCTGACATGATCTACACTGGAGCGGCCCGCAAGGTCGGGGCCAATATCGATACGGACGCCATCATCCCGGCACGGTTCCTGGTGACCACCGACCCTCTGGAACTGGGCAAGAACTGCTTCGAGGGGCTGGAGCCGGGCTGGATCAACCGGGTCCGGCAGGGCGACATTCTGGTTGCCGGCCCGAATTTCGGATGCGGATCATCCCGGGAGCACGCGCCCATCGCCATCCTCGGCGCGGGCATGCCGGTGGTTCTGGCGCACAGTTTCGCCCGCATCTTCTATCGCAACGGTTTCAACATGGGGCTGACCCTGCTGGAAATTGGCGATGCCGTGAACGATATTCAGGAGGGCGATCGTCTGGAGGTGGACGCCGAAAAGGGACTGATTCGCAATTTGGATCAAGACAAGGACATCCCCTGCGCCCCGGTTCCTCGATTCATGCAGGATATCCTGGCCCAGGGCGGTCTGGTGGGATACGTGCGGAACAAGATGGCCGCGTGATGCAAATCAAGGGGGGCTTCCGGTTTACGCGTACTTGATCCGATAAACAGAAGAGAATTTGAACCGCCCGCTCCCGCTGGTCGCTTGCGGCGCCAAGGTACGCCAAGAAAAGTTTTTGTCTTCCGCTGGAAAGATGTGGAAGCCAAAAGGCTGCCATGCTTGACGGTGAACTTGGGTCTTAGGCGAAGCGGGTGGTTCGGTTTTGAAAAGCATGAGTTGCTCGACGGGTTTGTCCTTTCAGAATAAATTCTTATGTATCGCAATGGAGGTACAGCAGCATGCGCAGTTACAATATCGGTTGGTTTCCCGGGGACGGCATCGGGCCGGAAGTGACCATGCAGGGCCGCAAGGTGCTGGATGCGGCCGGAGCCAGGTTCGGATTCAAGATCGACTGGAATCATATCGACCTGGGCGGCGAACGCTACCTGAAGACCGGAGAAACCGTGCCGGACTCCGTGCTGGAAGAGATGCGCGGACTGGATTCCATCTATCTCGGAGCCATCGGCCACCCCGACGTCAAGCCGGGCATCCTGGAGCAGGGCATTCTGCTGAAGATACGCTTCGCCCTGGATCAATACATCAATCTGCGCCCGGTGAAACTCTATCCCGGGGTGGATTGCCCGCTCAAGGACAAGGGGCCGGAGCAGATCGACTATGTCGTGGTCCGGGAAAACACCGAGGGGCTTTATGCCGGCAGTGGTGGGTGTCTGCGCAAGGGAACGGTACACGAGATCGCGGTGCAGGAATCCGTGAACACCTATATGGGCGTGGAGCGCTGCCTGCGCTACGCCTTTGAACTGGCCGCGTCCCGGCCGCGCAAGAAGTTGACCCTGTGCGGCAAGACCAACGTACTCACCTTTGCCTTTGGTCTCTGGGAGCGGGTCTTTCACGAGCTGGCCAAGGACTATCCCCAGGTGGAGTTGGACTACGCCCATGTGGACGCCACGTGCATGTGGATGGTCAAGAACCCGGAATGGTTCGACGTGATCGTCACGGACAACATGTTCGGGGACATTATCACCGATCTCGGAGCCATTACCCAGGGCGGACTGGGCATTGCCGCCGGCGGAAACATCAATCCGGAAGGGGTGTCCATGTTCGAACCCATCGGCGGGTCCGCCCCGAAATATACCGGCCAGGGCAAGGCCAATCCCTTGGCCGCGATTCTGGCCGGGCAGATGATGCTCACCGAATTGAAGGAAGATGCCGCTGCGCAGGCCGTTGAGCAGGCCGTGATCGGGATCCTGCCGACCATGGCCGGTCAGGGCGCCGGGCGGATGGGCATGACCACGGACGAGGTCGGGGATCGTGTTGCCGAGGCTGTCGCTTAAACTGCCCCTCTACAAGCTGGGGGACGGGCTGAACTGGTTTCTGCAAACCATGTACGGCACCGTCCTCCAGTTTCTGAAAAACAACCTTACCAGCCACGCTTCCGCCGCGGCTTTCTACTTCCTGTTGTCCATCGGGCCGTTGATTCTACTGATTGTTTCCCTGCTGGACATGTCCCTGATCAACAATCCGGATCTGAGCGACCGGCTGTTCAACTTCCTTACGCAATTCAACGAAGAATTGAACGAGGACTTTTTTCGACGCATCGGCATCTTCGAGTCCCAGGTGGCCATCAGCGGCCTAGGTTTTTTCGGCTTTCTCTGGACCAGCCGCCTGATCATCAGTT
Organism: Desulfonatronum parangueonense; assembly: GCF_054656975.1. NCBI lineage: Bacteria > Pseudomonadati > Thermodesulfobacteriota > Desulfovibrionia > Desulfovibrionales > Desulfonatronaceae > Desulfonatronum > Desulfonatronum parangueonense. The sequence continues at coordinate 1,505,861 of NZ_BAAHXH010000003.1, read as the reverse complement.
CCATTCAAAGCGCTTTTAGCGTCATTTTTCCTAGCACCCGGACCAGGAATTTTTTGTGGAGCAATCTGCTGTCCCTGGTTCTGGTTCCGGGGGTCCTGACCCTGCTGCTCCTGTCGGCGCTGTTCAACATGATCATCCGCTTTCTGTACAATCAGTTGCAGGTCATCATCCAGATGGAGCAGGTTTATGAACCATTGCTGTATCTCTCCGGCTGGATCGTTCCCCTGGGACTAGTGTTCGGCCTGATTTTCGTCTGTTACCGGTTTTTGCCGCTGGCAAAGCCGAACACCCGGCATGCCGTTCTAGGGGCCGGACTGTGCACCCTGTCCATTCATGGCTTGCGGCTTATTTTCGTCGAATTTATCACCCTGGCTTCCTACAACTACATCTACGGATCCCTGGGCGCGGTGATTTTTTTGCTGCTGTGGGTCTACGTGATCTTTCTGCTTTTCTTCCTGTTTGCCCAGTTCGTGGAAGTGGCCGGACAGGTGGATATCTTTGCTCTCGACCGAATCATTGATCCGCAAACCCGTTCGGAAGGGATCGGACAGAAGATCGAGACAAGGCTGTTCAATCGTTCACGGCGCATCTTTTCCAAATACTCCCGGAAGGTGAAGGCCGGTGAAGTGATCTATCGCAAGGGGGATCGACACCGCCACATCTACTACCTGTATTCCGGTAGCGTGGAATACTTCGACGAAAAAGAACCGGACGCCGCTTCGCGCCTGGACGATGTGGAGCCGGGACAGTTCTTCGGCGAAACGGCTTATCTGCTGGATCACTCCCACATCGTCGGAACCCGGGCCAGGGAGAATTCTGAACTTCTTCTCGTGCCGCCTCATGTTTTCGAGAGTCTCTTGGCCCACAGTCCGGCTGTTGCGCGGAAGGTCATCGAGTCGCTGAGCCTGAGGTTGAAGCAGGTGGCAACGGGAGAGAAGGGGGGAGTGGCGGAACCGACCTGAGGGAGAAGTCGTGTAACTGTTCAATCATTCCGGGAAAGAAAACCTGCAAGGAAACACCTGGACCCGGTGGGCCGGGGGCATGCCCGGCGGAGTCCGCAAGGGGCATGGCTTTCGGTCACAATGGCGCAGCCGACACGTTCCGCTATCCTCGCAGCATGGCAACGACTCAGCAGACTCCGATGAATGACAGGAACTGGTCCGGCTTGCCTTGATTTTGCGGTCTCGCATGTCTGACTGAGCCAGGATTCGTTCATCGAACCATTGCCGGACGCTTGGAGCACCAAATGTTGTTTATTCACGCAATGGTTCGATGTTACGAAGCCGGCGAAGGAGTTTGCGAGGCCGCAAAATCAAGGCAAGCCGGACCTCAAGCTGAGTAGTTACGCAGCATGCCCCTGGCGGGAGATTATCCGATCTTATTGAAGCAGTAGCGAAGCAGTCCCGCGAAGCGTTTGCTCGCGGGACTCTGGGGAAGGGTTAGTCGACCTTGAAAAACGCTTTTTTCATGGCATTGCAGACCGGACATTTTTCCGGAGCTTCGCCTTCCACTGTATATCCACAGACGCTACAGACATGGACGTCCACTTCCGCGGGTTTGCCCAGATTCTGCATGGCCTTTTCATAGAGGCCGGCATGAATTTTTTCCACTTCATTGGCGAAGTGAAAGCCGCGCTCGACCGCCTTCTGCTGTTCTTCCTGCGCTTCGGCGATCATCTGGGGGTACATTTTCGTAAATTCATGGGTTTCACCGCTCAGGGCTTCCTTGAGATTCTCCTCGGTGGTCCCGATGCCGCCCAGCAACTTGAGATGGGCGTGGGCATGGACGGTTTCAGCTTCGGCCACGGCCCGGAACAACCGGGCGACCTGGTGATGCCCTTCCTTGTCGGCCTGCTTGGCAAATGCCAGATATTTGCGGTTGGCTTGCGATTCGCCGGCAAATGCTTCCTTCAGATTTTCCTTTGTCTTGGACATGGGCTTCTCCTTTTTTGCTGCAATGCGCTGTTTTCGGCGACGAGCTTTCTGTGCGCCGTGCCGTTGTCATACATCACTCCCATCATACTGAAAGTGGCTCAGCATGGAAAGTCGTTGTCGCCATCCAGAAAAAGGGATAATGGCTTTTCGGGGCATCCGTTAGGCGTATTCAGGTTTGATTCAGGAGATTTTTGTCGAAAATGGAGGCAAAGACATGTTGGGGAGCATGATGGAGCGCGATTTTCGTCGGCTCAGTGAATTTGTGCAGAAGAAATGCGGCATCAAGATGCCCGCATCCAAAAAGACCATGATGGAGGCCCGGCTGCAGCGGCGATTGAAGGCCCTTGGCCTCGCGGATTACCGGGCATACTGCGAATACGTTTTCAGTCCCAAGGGCACGGAGAGTGAGATCCCGCACCTCATTGACGCCTTGAGCACCAACACGACCAGCTTTTTTCGCGAACCCCACCACTTCCAGTATCTCACTTCCACCGTACTTCCGGCCTGGTGGCAGAAATACGGACACAGCCGGGAATTGGCGGTCTGGAGCGCTGGATGTTCTTCCGGGGAGGAGCCGTACACCCTGGCCATGGTTCTTGCGGAATTCATGGAGCATCATCCGCTGTTTCGCTGGTTTATCCTGGCCACGGACATCAACACTCAGGTACTTGAACGGGCCGCCAAGGGCATCTATCCCGACGACAGGCTGAATTCCATTCCGGCCCAGCTCAGAAAAAAATACTTGTTGCGCAGCAAGGACCGCTCCAAGAAATTGATCCGCATCGTCCCAGCCCTGCGTGAAAAAATCCATTTTCGCCGCCTGAACTTCATGGAGAAATTCGGCTTTCGAGAACCCATGGACATCATTTTCTGCCGCAACGTCATGATCTATTTTGAGCGCGACGTGCAGGAACGTTTGATCCGCAACTTTCTCGACTATCTGCATCCCTGGGGGCACCTAGTCATTGGTCATTCCGAAAGCCTCGCCGGAATGAATCTGGGATTGCGCCAGGTTGCTCCGACGGTGTATGGAAAGGCATAACGGCCTGTTCTTCAGCAAAATTCGTCCTTTGGGCGGACATGAATGCGGAGACATTCACGGATTTCCATTTTTTTTATCCTGCCCTTGACAGACCGACTGCACTTGGCTACTTACACATCCCTTCGAGCGGGAATAACTCAGCGGTAGAGTGCAACCTTGCCAAGGTTGAAGTCGCGGGTTCAAATCCCGTTTCCCGCTCCATTTTTTTTCGGCGGCATAGCCAAGTGGTAAGGCAGCGGTCTGCAAAACCGCCATTCTCCGGTTCAAATCCGGATGCCGCCTCCATTTTTCATATCTCTCGCGGGAGTAACTCAGTGGTAGAGTGCAACCTTGCCAAGGTTGAAGTCGCGGGTTCAAATCCCGTCTCCCGCTCCAGTTTTTACCCTTTCTTCCCCATCAGCAATTTCATCCGATTCCCTATTCCATTTGCTTCGCTCCATCTCATTGCCGAACTGCCATTTCGGCAGGTCTAGAAGGATTTGTTCGAATGCAGCTTCTGAATCGTCCCCTTATCCCACAACAACTCACGCAATTACTGCGCGAAGGAACTCTCGAAGAACTCATGGCGATGGTTTCCGCCAGAAGGGCTGTTCATTTCGAGAAGGTGCGCGTTGGTGAAGATGTTGTGGAGTGTCTTCAGGTGACCGACATGGAAGGCTACATCGAGGAGGAGTTGGAGCGGGCAGGGGGCGCGGGATTCGATGCGTTGCCGCTGTGGGCCAAAATCTGGCCGGCCTCCCTGCCCCTGGCCATCTATATGCAACGCCTGACACCCAGCCCGGATGAGCGTGTTCTCGAAATCGGCGCCGGACTTGGCCTGGCGGGCCTTTTTGCCGCCAGGCACGGATTTTCCGTCGTGGTCAGCGACATCGTGCCGGAGGCACTGCTCTTTGCCAGGATCAACGCATTGCAAAACAGTCTTGGCGAATCCGTCCAGGTTCTCCCCATTGATTTTGTCAAGAACGGTCACAGCGGTCGCTATCACCGGATCATCGGTTCCGAGGTGCTTTACCGGGAACAATTTTTCGATCCGTTACTGGCTTTTTTGCGCACCCATCTGGAACCGACCAGCCGGAGCGAGGTCCTGCTTACCGCGGATGCAAGCCGGCGTTCCTCAAAGTTTTTCGCGGCAGCCAAGAATCATTTTCACATCGCACGCTCTTCCATGCCATATCAGACTGATCGGGTTCATGATATCGGCTTCGGCGACGATAAACCCGAAAAGCAACTCTGGTTTTACCGCATGAGACCGCTATGAGCATTCACCTGAAGTCTTGTCCCAAAGGGCATACCCGAGAGTTGGACAAAGTCTGCTCACCGGAACAAACCGTAGAGTGGGTGCGCAAGGCGTTGGCCGTCTTCGGCGACGATATCCTTGCTGAGACCAGGCGCATAGATACCGGACGGCTTGGAATCCCGGTCTATTTGAGTGTCTGTGGAGAAATGGCGCGACAGGTCATGCCGACACGCAAGCAGATGGGCAAAGGCGCTTCCGCCATCCAGGCCGAAGCCTCGGCACTGATGGAACTTGTCGAGCGATTCAGCTTCTTTACTTTCTGGAAAAAAGTTCAGGATATCGTGCCCTGCACCTGGAGCGAAGCGGAGCGGACGTGGCCGGGAAAGATTTTGCCGATTTCCGAAATCTCCAGTTCGGTTGCCGAAGACATTCCCGCCGAGCAGGCCAGGGCCCTGATGGATCTGGTTTCCTGGCGATTTGTTCCGGCAACCCGTCTGGATACCGGTCAAGAAATGCTTGTTCCCCTGGAATGGTTCAAGAAGATCAATGAATTCAATGGATCTTCCGCAGGCAATACCGAAGAAGAGTCGATTCTACAGGGATTGTGCGAGCTTGTTGAACGGCATGTTTGCGCGGTGGTGGATCGCCGACAAATGGAAACGCCGACCATCGATTCAGCCGGTGTTGAAGACCCTGTACTGCGACAACTCTTGGATGCATTTGAACGTCAAGGTGTTATCGTTCTGCTCAAGGATTTTTCCCTGGGGCTGCCCGTACCCACCGTGGCAGCGGTTGCCTATGATCCGGCCACGTTTCCGGACAGCAGCGAGATCGTTTTCACCGCGGGCACCGCTACGACTCCGGCCAAGGCGGCCATCCGCGCTTTGACCGAAGTGGCTCAGCTGGCGGGGGATTTCGAAACGGGGAGCAACTATGAGGCTTCCGGACTTTCGAAATTCACTTCCCTGGAACAAATCGCCTGGCTGGAACGCGGAGAGTCTGTTGCACTGGCAAGTCTGCCGGATATCGGTCGTGAGGACATTCTCGACGAGCTGAAAAGTTTCTGCGAGGAGTTGTTGAACCAGGATTTTCGGGCCTACAGCGTTCAGACAATCCATCCGGCACTGAATGTTCCAACCCACTATTCCTTCATCCCAGGCTTTCAATTTCGCGAGAGGGCGTCCAATTCCTCCATCGGACTTTTTGTCGGACGCATGCTGGCTGAGGAGTCCTCATTCGAGCAGGCTCAAGCCGGACTGGATATGCTGCGACAAATGTATCCACTGGAAGCGTTTCCCGTGTTCTTTCAAGGCTTGCTGGCCATTCGTCGGGAAGCTTTCCAGGAGGCCCGGGAACTGCTTGCACGGAGCGAGCAGGGATTGGAGCAGCAGGACGACCAGGCCTTGGCCGCCTTCTATCAGGGCTATGCCATGAGCCAGGAGCAACGCTGGCCCGGTTGCATCCCGCATCTGGACCGGGCGATACGGCTTTGCCCTGAGGTCAAGGAATATTTCAACCTTCGCGGCGTGGCCAATTTCAAGCTGGGCGAATATGCCCTTGCTGAATCGGACTTCCGGAGTGCTCTGGATCTTGACAGCGGTTCTGCCATGGATTTGGCGAACATGGGACTTTGCGTCAAATTCCAGGGGCGAACGGAAGAAGCGGAACACTTGTTGCAATCCGCTCTTGATCTCGATCCGAATCTGGGTTTCGCTCGAACCCACCTGTTGGAATTGCAATCCGGAAGAGCAGCTTGACAGCTCGGGTATCGTAGATCGTACTTTGTGATATGATTCCCGTTTGGAAGGGCTAGAGGTTCTTTTCGGACAGTTTTTCGGGGATTCAAGATATTCGGCATTGACAAGAAATCCCTGGTATTTTACAAGCTCCAAAGATTCAGGCGGTCATGTAAATGAAATCCATGAAGTTGTTTTTCAAGGACTTTCATTTGGTCTCGAAGGAATGTTCTCTCGTTTCTGATTATCTCGGACACTTCGTCCGTGATTTTTTTGCAAGGTCCAGGTCGTGCTCACGGCACATTTATTTCGAGTTTTAACAATTGTTAAGGAGGATCGACAATGGCAACAGTAGAATTCAAAGGAAATAACTTCGAGGTCGATGAAGATGGTTTCTTGCAGCGTTTTGAAGACTGGAACCCCGACTGGGTTGAGTATGTCAAGGAAAGTGAAGGCATCAAGGAATTGACCGACGAACACCAGAAGGTCATTGACTTCCTGCAGGATTACTACAAGAAGAATGGAATCGCTCCCATGGTTCGCATCCTGTCCAAGGTGACCGGATACAAATTGAAGCACATTTACGAACTGTTCCCGTCCGGACCTGGAAAGGGCGCCTGTAAGATGGCCGGCCTTCCCAAGCCCACAGGCTGCGTATAGTTTCCAGATTTCGTATCTGATGTTCAAAAGCGGAACTCGTAAGAGTTCCGCTTTTTTTTGTTCTTTTGTAACTATTCAGCTCAAAAAAAAATTCAAAAAAAAATGGTACTTATTCAGCAACAATGCCGTTGCCGTGTTTGGCATTGAAATCAGAGTCGAAATCGAAATCGGTATCGGAAGGGAAGCCATGTGAAGGAGAAAAACCAATTTTCGAAATCGATTCCGATCCCGATTCCGACCCCGATCCCGATTAGCAGAGAAGGGCGTGTACTGAATAGTTGCCGTTTTACTTCGATTGCCGCGACGGACTTTGCCGTGGTTTTGCTTCCTCGCCAACTCCTCGGCGGAACCGCTTGAACTGATTACTTGCGTTGTCTTGAGGCCAGGTATTTCTTTTTTTGCTTTTCGTAACCCAGGCTGGTCCAGACAGCGGCAATGGTTCCGCTGATGATGACCATGATCAGGCTGACGGTTCTTTGGACCTGCCAGCGTTGATCCGTAAGCCATTCCGCGGCCCAGGCCGATCCGGACTGCTGAATGGTATGCAGGAGAACGGGAACCACGACAATCGAAGCCAAGAGACCGAAGATGGCCAGCCAAAGGAATCTTTTGCTCAAGAAGAGCACAAAGAGCGAACTCTCCCGAATCAGCTTGACGCTTTTCATCCGTTTATTCATCTTCTGAAGAATATCTTCCACCTCCTGCATCTGCACCAGTGCCTGCCGATACGTTTTCCCGTTATGCAGATCCATCTTGCTGATGGATTGGAGGATGCGTCCGCCTTTGTTGTAATAGCCATTTATTTTGCGAATCAATCTGGGGAAGGGGAAATAGCAGATCTCTTCATACATTGACCGGATCCTGTCGATATTGTCGCGGCCTCGCATCTTGATCGCGGCAACAGCTTCCTTGATTTTCCTGTCCGTATCCTTTTGAAGATTTTTTCCGGCGGTGATGGTCCTGGAAAACATCACGTAATTCTGGACGTCCTTTTTCTCCTGGATATGCTTGATTCGCTCTTCGGCATCCCGACGAAACGAGTTGTCCGCTTCGAACCATGTTGACAGTTTGGTGCTGAGTTGGTGCAGGTCGTTCTGTTCCCTGGCGGCACGATGTTGCGCCACTGCCCAGGGGCCGGACATGGATGTCAGCAGAAAAGATCGACCGCGTTCCAGTTCGTGGTCAATCAGGATGCGATTGAAAATGTGTGGATTTTCAGCCATCAGCTCTGCAAAAAGGACCCAGGCCTGATCAAGAAAACCTTTCTTTGTGGTGCAGACTCCTTGCCGATACCGAGGTTCCGGCCATTTCGGGCTGAGGGCAAGGGCCTCGCCGTAAAGTCCATGCGCCTGATCATACGCTCCCTGGACCTCCCGCAATCTGCCCTTTAAAAAAAGCAGGTAGGCCTGTTGCAGAGGCGTGTAGCTGAGATTATGGGCATCTCTCCAGTGGGCTTCGGCCTTCCGTTGATTATCCGTTTCCAGGGCGATGAAACCCAGCAACACATGTGGCTGATAGTTTTTCGACGTCCTCAGGATGGCCTGCTGCATCATGCGTTCAGCCTGCGCATAGTTATTGGACCGGGCATTTTCCAGGGCCGCCCAAACGTATTCGCCGTCCGGCTGGGTGAGCTGGCGCAGACCATCCGGAAATTCCTTGCCCCTGCATCTCCAGACAAGACGGATCATGCGCTGCTGTACGGGAAAATTGATCTCGAAGACGGCCTTGAGAAAAAGACTTTCCGGGGCTTCGGCCAGTAGGATGTCGGGATTTGCGCTCAGGTTGCCGTTTCCCACGAGCTGATCCAGCTTCTTGACGGCCTGAGCGAATTCCTTGTGGTCCAGGCTGCCGATTTTATTCCACACGCCCTGATCCTGGTTGAAAATTTGCCGACTCGGGCACTGGGACAGCCGGTGGGATTTCATGCCGCAATAGAAGCACGGCGTTTCCTTGCCCGCGGAGGTGACCGCCGAAACCGGAAACTCAAGGGTTGGACGTTGCGTCGGACCGCTGGTTCGTAAACTCACCCGGCATATGGAGTCCAGCTTCAATGTGCCGGAGGGATCAAGAAAGGTGATTTCGAAATCCTCCCGGAGCAGCAATCCCGCGCTCAGGGGAAGGTGCGGCTCATCCGGAGGAAGACGATCCCAGTCCAAAGCGACCTTGTTGGGCAGGTCATCGGTGAATGCCAGCCCATTGGGTGTGAGTGCATTGTAGAGGCAGGGCCAATAAAAATTCTGGTCTTCCGATTTGACATGCGAAATGGTTGTCAGAAGTTCTTTGCACCAAGTGGTCAGCAATGCCAGTCCGTCAATCCGGAAGAAAAGCAGCTTATGCTGATAGATGTACCGGATGCCCAAACGATCCAGCATTCCTTTCAGGCGGATGTAGAAATTTTTCCAGCGCAGAGCATACTGTTCATTGCCCGTATCCTGCACTGGTTTGACGAAGAAGAACCAGCTCAAAGCGGCATCAAGAGAAAACCCGGGATCAACCAGCAACGTGTGCCAGTTCAAGGAGGACATGCCGTAGGCGGGCGGACGCTGCTCCGCAGACAACCCGGAAAATGTTTTTGCATGTTGAACAAGGTCCGGATGAATCCAGACATCCAGTGATTCTCCCGGCAGAACTTTTTGCTCTTTGAGTTGATTCGGAATGCTCAGCGAAAGATTGCGCAAGGATTCCCCGATGAGGATCTTGGCCGGCAAGACCTGGATCAGCACCGGTTCGGGATCAATCTTGGCCCAAATCAGCAACCGGGCCAAAGCAGGATAAACCTGACTGTTTTGAAAAAACCAAAGACTCTGGTTGGCGGAGACGATGATCTTTTGCCCTCCAAACCGGATCAGGGTCTGGTGGATGGTGGTGTTGGCATTCTTGTTGTTCCAGACCACCCAGACGCCGAAGCCGGAGAGCACAAGGCGAGGGTTCTCGATGCTGGACAGACTTTTCAAGATATCCGAAAGCAGGTACATGCAAACCTCTTCAAAACTCTAACCAAGGATGAATCATGGATATCAGCAAGGCGATCGCGGAGTTGAAGCAAATCCCGGGTTTCGCGGACAACGTGGGCATGGTGCTGGTCCATAACGGTACTGTTCGTAGCTGGTCCAGGCAGGACAAGCAACAGGTCACGGCTCTTGAAGTGACGCCGGATCAGGAAAAAATTCAGGAGCTGGTCCGGGAGTTTTCAGCAAAACCCGGAATCTTCCGGATCGTCGTGGAAGCCAGATCCGGCCGCTTTCAGCCCGGCGACGACCTGCTGTTCATTATCGTTGCCGGAGATGTTCGCGAACACGTCAAGCCGGTGCTTTCCGAACTCCTGGAGCGCATCAAGGCGGAGGGGGTTCGTAAACGGGAAATCACGGCCGGAGGATAATCGTTTCAAAAATGTCCGTGTAACGCCTTCAACGTCCGGGCGGGGGAGCGTTCATTTCCGTCAGCCACGGCCGCAGCCAGTCCTTGACCCGCTGCGCCTCCTCGGACCTGTCGCGTTTGAGGCTGCCCTGAATGTATATCGCCGCCTTGGCGCGAAGTTCCCAAAGCGTCATTTCCCGTTGTCGCGGCGTCAAGTTTGCGTTCCGGAGCAGCTTGTCCATGGCCTGGAGGCGGTAGAGATCCAGGCCGATGATTTTGCGGGACAACTGGTCCGGGTGTCCTCCGGTCTTGCAGACCAGTTTTTGCGGGCATAGCCCCACGGGATGCCGCACCAGCGTGCGCAGCCAGAGGTCGTAGTCCTCGCATGCGGGAAGAAGCGGATCGAAGGGGCCGATCTCGTCCCAGAAGGCACGATCAAAGAGCACACAGGAAGGGCTGATCAGGCAAAGCTTCAGGGCCTGCTCCAGAAACCAGCCTTCGGGTTTGCCATGTTTGTTCTTGGGATTGACGCGTCGGCCATGCCGAATCCACATTTCGTCCGTTTGCGAGATTCGCCATCCGCCGGCCTGATGGCAGCGCAGGTGAACGGCCGTTTTTTCCGGAAGCCACCAGTCGTCCGAATCCAGCAAGGCCAGGTATTCGCCCTGAGCTGCCGCCAACCCGCTGTTTCGAGCAGAGGAAACCCCCAGGTTGACCTCATGCCGGATGAACCGGACACGAGCATCCTTGATGGTCGTGAGGGATTCAGGCGTTGTATCCGTGCTGCCGTCGTCCACCACGATGACTTCCAGGCCATGGCCGGCCGGCAAGTTTTTCTGTTCCAGGACCGACCGGATGGCCCGGAGAACCTCCCCAGGGCGGTTATGGACCGGGATGACCACGGAGACAAGCACTTGCGGCATCACCAGAACTCCAAAATCAACCTGGCATAGACCACGGCGAAAACAAGCATGATCAAACAGGGCAGGGCCAGGCTTTTCAGGACTTCATCCAGGCGGGCGTGGAAGTACTCGCAGGTCAATATCAGGCAGATATGCAAGGGCGAGGCCAGGACGCCGACAAAGCCGGAGAAAAGCACAAGGACCACATAGCCTGTGATCTGTTCGATGTGCAGGTTGGCTGCCAGGCCCACGATCAGGGGCAGCGCTCCGCCGACGAAAGCCACGGTCAATCCGGAAATCATGCCCACGATGAAGGGCAGGAAGACACTGAGCCAGAACAGGGCCGTGGACGTGGTCACTGATCCGGCGAGGGCATCGACTATCCCTCCCTGTTCCAACACGGCCTTGAAAGCAAAAATGGCCGCTATCAGGAATAGCATCCGGAGCGCGTGGGGACTTTTGACCACTGTCCAGAGCATGCTTGTCGGGAGCCGATTCTGCCGGACAAGACAGACCACTGCCGCGGACAAGGCAATGATGAAGCCCCATTCCATGGGGATTTCCGGTTTCAGGAGCGTGATCAGCCCCTCGAGACCCAGGGAACCGAATACGGCGATCAGCATGGGCAGGGATTCCCGGAGCAACGGGGCGAGACTTCTATTTTCACGGTCCTGGGCAACCGGCGCCTGATCCGTCAACGGCAAAACGCCGGGGCGCAGAAAGAACAGCCAGCCCAGAAGGATGGTCAGCACCAGGCTGGGCCAGGTGAACATCAGCAGGCGAAACAAGGCCATGTCCGCGATAAAGGCCGCCAGAATAATCCCCGGATACAGGGGCCAGCAAAGTTCCCAGACATGACGGAACCAGTAGTTGAGCTGAACGAACCGCTGGGGCGAAATGGCGAAGGGAGCGGCGATCTCCTTGAGCATGGGCGCGGAAAAAATCGCGCCCCCGGGCATGGGCAGCAGACCGATCAGGGCCGGGAAAAAAACCAGTCGTGGCCGTGGCCGGTGCAGCAATCCGGAAATGTGCTCCATCATTCGGCGACCCTGGCCGGAACGTTCCAAAATGTCGCTGAAGTACAGGATCAGCAGGACGATCCCGCCCAGCAGGAGAACCTTTTCATGATAGATGCCGGCGGCGGCGATGGTTGCCCATTCCAAAGGGTGGACGCCGAACAACAGGGCCAGGAGCAGGCTGCCCAGCAGAATTGATGTTCCGATGCCCAGCTTGTAACGGATTCCCGTGAGAATGGCGGTGAAGGCCAGGGCGATCATCAGCAACGGCCAGATGGTGGTCATACGGATCAGCGCCGCAGCTTTTGTTCCAGAAAAAGTTTGAACTGATTTGCTTCCGGCATGGCTGGATTCAGTTTCAGAGCCTTGTTCACGAATTTGAGCGCCAGGGTGTTGCTGCCTTTTTCGTGGAAGATGCGGGACATGTTGAACATCAGGTTTTCATCGTCTTTGCTGAAGGGCAGGGCCCGGGCATAGTATTTCAATGCCTGAACGAACATATCGTTTTTGCGCAACGCAATGCCGAATTCATTGAACATATGCTTGTGGCACGGCTGGAAGGCGCCTTTGAGACGGACCAGACGCCGAAAGACGATGTCGCCGCGTTCCCGATCACCTCTGGAGAGGTAGCATTGTCCCAGGCCGAACGTGGCCCGAATGTTCTCCTCGTCGATGCGCAGAACGTTTTTGAACTCCATCTCCGCGCTGAAGGTTTCCTTGTTTTGGAGGTGCCGCTCTCCACGGGCCACGCCCTTTTCCACCTCGCGCATGACTGGAATTACTTTGGACAGGTAGACATCCGGCTCCGGATGGTAGTTTTTGAGCAGCTCTTCCTTGGTGATAAGCTTGGCCGAGCCAGTGGGCATGAAACGATCGTTCAGGGATTGGACGGCGATCTGGTCGTCCTCCTGCTCCACGGCGTAGACCTGGATATTCTGGACCGTATTTTTTTTGGTGTGGCCGAACCCCACGGGAACGAGGCAGTTCGTGGAGAAAACTCCCTTGATGGCGCCGGGGGGCAGAGGGAGTGATGAGGGATTCATTATTAAGATATTTCGATATGTTGAGGTTGTTGTTGACCAGCCTGGAAGCAGTCTATTAACTGCCATTCCCAATGGATGCAAGCTGAGGAATGGTCAGTTCCGGTGTAACTACTCAGCTCTTTCATGCTAAAACTTGGGTGTTCCGGATTGTCTCGATTTTGCGGCATCGCCTGTCTGACTGAGCCAGGATTCGTTCATCGAACCATTGCCGGACGCCTGAAGCGCCAAATGAGGTTTATGCAAGCTATGGTTCGATGTTACGAAGCCGGCGAGTTGCGAGGCCGCAAAATCGAGACAATCCGGAACGCAGCTGAGTAATTACGTTCCAGTAACACATCTGCCACGGTTGTGGATCAACAAGGAGGGAGAATGAGCGACTGCATCTTGGTGACCGGCGGCGCCGGATATATCGGCAGCCAGACGTGCAAGGCCCTGGCCGCGGCGGGATATCGGCCCGTGACTCTGGACAATATGGTTTATGGTCATGAATGGGCCGTCAAATGGGGCGAACTGGTCCGCGGCGATATTCTGGACGCTCGGGCCCTGGATGCGGTGTTCTCCCGCCATGCTCCGGTGGCGGTGATCCATTTCGCGGCCTATGCCTATGTGGGTGAATCCGTGACCGATCCGGAAAAATATTACCGGAACAACGTGGGCGGGTCGTTGAGCCTGCTGGAAGCCATGCGCCGCCACGACTGCCGATACATGGTTTTTTCCAGCACCTGCGCCACATATGGAGAGCCGAAGGAGATCCCCATTCCCGAGAACCATCCCCAGCATCCGGTCAATCCCTATGGCTGGAGCAAGCTGATGATCGAGCAGATGCTCAAGGATTTTGACGCGGCCTACGGAATGCGTCATGTGGCCTTGCGCTACTTCAACGCCGCGGGAGCGGACCCTGACGGGATGGTCGGCGAGGAGCACGATCCCGAAACCCATCTCATCCCGCTGGCCATCCTGGCCGCCCTGGGCAAACGCGGGGCATTGTCCGTGTTCGGCCGGGATTATCCCACGCCGGACGGCACGGCCATCCGGGACTACATTCATGTGGCCGATCTGGCCGAGGCCCATGTGGCTGCCCTGAAGTTTCTGTTCGCCGAAAACCGCAGCGAGGCCTTCAACCTGGGAACAGGCACAGGGCATACTGTGCAGCAGGTCATCGAGACGGTTCAGGAGGTCGGTGGCCGGAAGGTGCCGGTGTCGGACGCGCCACGACGGGCCGGAGATCCGCCGGCCCTGGTGGCCGTGGCGGACAAGGCCCGGAACATTCTCGGCTGGGAGCCGAAAATCTCCGACTTGCAAGGCATCATCCGGACAGCATGGGACTGGCACGGCAAGCAGTAGGCTTTCCTCGAGCCCGCGGGTCCGCGCAGAACGGGTTTGATTATCCGTGAGCGGGCATGGTGAAGGTGAATGTCGTGCCCAGGCCTGGAGTGCTTTCGGCCCGGATCGTGCCGCCGTGTTTTTCGATGAATTCCTTGCACAGCAGCAGCCCCAGCCCGGAGCCGCGTTCGCCCTCGGTGCCGCGGGTACAGGTTCGGCGATCCAGGCTGAACAGCCCCTGGAGAGTGGCAGCGTCCATGCCCACTCCCGTGTCCTGTACGGTGATGCGGAGCGTCTTGCCTTCGGTTATCGCGGTGATGGTGACGACGCCCTCGCGGCCGGTGAACTTGATCGCGTTGAAGAGCAGATTGCGAAATACCGTGCTGAGCATGGGCTGGTCCGCATAAATGGTGACATGATCCGGTACGGCGCAGTTCAGGACGATGGACTTCTGGCGAGCGGTGGGTGCGATGAGGTCCAGGGTGCCGCGGATCAGCCCGGAGAGCGGATGCATCCGCGGTTCATATGGGGTAATCCCGCGCTGCATTCGGGCCCAGTCCAGCAGATTGTTCAGCAGGTTGTACAGATTTTCCGCATTGTCCTTCATGTCCGCGGCCAGACGGCGGATGTCCTCCTGACTCATCTGCTCGATGTGTCCGGACATGAGTCGGATAAAGGAAAGAAAGCCGATGAAGGGCGACCGCAGATCATGGGCGATGATGGCGAAGAACTTGTCCTTCTCGGCCAGGGAAGACTCCAGGCGGGCGTTGACCAGCTTCAATTCCTCTTCGACCCTGGCCTGCTCAACCCTGGCCCGGGCCAGCTTGATCTGGCCGAAGCTGAGGCTGGAAACCAGGTCCGCCAACCTGGCGTAAAAGGCCATGGCATGGTGGACGGTTTGCTCGCTGAAGCGAGTCACTCGGTCCAGGGCCGCGAGATAGGCTGTTTCATCGAATCCGTATTCATGGGCCTGTTTCCGGAACAGATCGCGGTCCGGTACGTCTTCCGCGAAGAGAAACTGCCCCAGGAACAGGTTGCCCAGGTGGTTGCCGCCAATGATGATCGGCGTGGCCACATCCCACAGGTTGTTCTTGCATTTATAGAGCTTGAACGTTCCGGGCTCCCCACTAACCGAGAGTTGCGTGTCGCTTTCGAGGCAGTTGTATCTGGTTTGCGGATGAACACGATGGAACATGGTGCAGATGTCCTGCCACCCAGTGGAAACAAGAACCTTGCCCTGAAGATCGACAATGGCGCTTCCGATGTTGGTCAGGGAGAAAAAGTCGTCCATCAGCAACTGGATCGCCTGGATGTCCAGGATATCCTCAAGGGCCAGAGTGCCGATATCGCCGCCGGGTGAGAGCAGGGCGTGCAGCTTGTTCCGGACCCTGGTCTCGCTCTTGCGCAGGGCAAGATCCATGTTTTTGCGTTCGGTGATGTCCTTGATCAGTCCGTCGTAGGCCACCAGATGCCCCTGCAAGTCCGACTTGGGCACGATGGTGTTGCTGATCCACCGCACACTGCCATCCTTGCGATGGATACGGTGCTCCAGAGGGTCAGCCCGGCCGTGAGCCAACACGCTGCGGGCCTGTTCCCGGACCATATCCCGGTCTTCGGGCAGAACCATGTTGATCCAGAGATACGGATCCGCGGCGAACTCTTCCGCCGTATAGCCGGTCACCGCCTCGCAGGCCGGGCTGTGCACGGTCTGCGCAATCCGGCCGTCTTCAACGCGCACGCTGTACAGATAATCGGTCAGGCATTCGGTTATCCGCCGGTAGCGCTCCTCGCTCTCCGAAAGCGTCTCTTCGGTCTTCTTGCGCTCGGTAATGTCCGAGAGAAAGCCTTGATTCATGACGACGTTGCCGTTCTCGTCGCGAAGGGCCCGCACCGTGGCGGAGATCCAGAACGTTGACTTGTCCCGGCGGATCATGCGGCATTCATAATCGAGAACTTCGTTGTGCAGGGCCAGCAACATGAGCAGTTCTTCGCGGGCTTCTGGATTATGAAAAATCTGTGCGGCAATATCGGTCACGCTGGACAGCAGTTCCTCCGGAGAATCATAGCCGAACATGCGCGCCATGGCCGGGTTGGCCGAGATGAAGCGGCCCTCGGGGGTGGAGGTGTAGATTCCCAGGGGAGTGTTTTCCACCAGAGCCTTGTAGTCGAGTTCCATGATGCGGAAAGCCTCTTCGGTGTCGGTGTCGGAACTTGTGTGCCGGGCAGGGGGATGTTCTTCTGGGGTCTCGGAATCTGGTGCAGAGGACATGAGTCTTGGATCCTTCAGAAATCATACATGTTCAAGATAATGGCCGACCTGGTGATTTCTCCGATCAGGCGGTCGTTTTCCACCACCGGCAAGAAGCCGAGTTCGGAATGGGCCATGAACTGGAGCGCTTCCCGGACGCTCTGGTCCGGATGGATGACGGGAAGGCCTTGGCGGGTCATGGAGGTGACCGGCCTGTCCCATTGCCGGTCCTGGGTGATTTTGGCCGTCTGTTCCCTGCCGAATGATCCCAAAAGCCTGCCGTTGTCTCCCAACACGAGCATGGCCTGACGTTCGGCGTGAGCGAGGCAGGCGGCGGCCTCCCGGATCGTGGCTCCGGCCGGGATGCAGGCGCTGGTCTTTGTCATCAGGTTGCGGACCGGTATCTCCCTGCTCGGCGTCTGGAGGATCAGTTCGATGACCCGGTCCCGGACAGCGTCAATGGGGGCGTGGACAACGGCTGACCCGGCTCCGGCATGCCCTCCGCCGCCCAGGACGCGCACCAGGGCGCCCACATCGAACATTCTCGGATTGCCGCGACCGATGACCACGGTCTTCTGGGCGCTCATGGGAAAAATGCCGAAAGCCGCGTCCAGCCCCTTGATCTCCTTGAACTTGCTGACCACCGTGGGCAGCATGTTCAATCCCTTGTGCGCCTCCTGAACGCAAACGCCCAATTGCAGGCTGCCGATGGCGAAGGTTTCCGATTCGGCCAGCATGCGGGAGAAGATGTCCAGATGCCGGGCGTCGAGAGCACTGTCCAGGTAGGCGCAAACCACGTTCAGGTCGGCGCCGTTTTCCAACAGGAAAGCGGCCATGCCCGCGTCCCTGGCCGTGGTGTTCGGGAAGGACAGGGAGCCGGTGTCGTCGTAGATGCCCAGCAGAAACAGGGTCGCCTGGACCGGTGAAAAGGCGCAGTCCATGGCTTTCATCCGCTCCAGAAGCAGCGTCACCGTGGCCCCGACCTCTTCCCGGTGTACTTCCTTTGCCTCGATGTTCCCCGGAGTCATGTGGTGATCCCAGACAATGGCCGGGAAATTGTCCCTTCGAGCCAGTTCATCCAGGGCGTCCAGGCGTTCCCAGTTGGAGGTGTCCGTGACGATGAGCCGTTCAACTTCGGAAACGTTCAGAGCGTTTCGCGACCTGAGCTGGAGCATGTCCCAATGAACGGCCAGGAATTCGCGCACCGATGGTTGGACATGGGCAGGGGCAATGCGCACAGCACCGGGATAGAGATAGGATGCGGCGACCATGGAGGCCAGGCCGTCAAAGTCCGTATTGGTGTGCGTGGTGACGATGATCATGAACTGACCTCAAGGAACGAAACGAACATTGTGAATGTCGTGCAACGATGGTTCCGGGAAAAGTTCGGGGCGCACCTTTGCATCATGCGCTGTTCTTCGGTATCTTGAAACATGTTGACGATGATATCGGACAAAAGCATGCTCCGTGCGTGTCATGTCTTTTGCTGCGGACAAATACCATAAGGGAGTTTATATGACCAGAAGGACGGGGGGCGTGAAGCAGAAAACACCAACGCTGGACTTGACGTGCAAAACGTTCGACGCGGATATCGGACTGCGGGAAGACAACTCCGTGGAGGGGTTGAAACGGGACATCATCCGGCATGTGGTTTCCACCCAGGGCAATGATTACGCTCGACCCAGCGACTACAATTATTATCATGGCCTGGCCCTGGCCGTGCGGGACCGGATGATCATCCAGTGGATCAAGACGCAGCGCTCCTATTACAAGGATAAAGCCAAGCGGGTTTATTATCTGTCCATGGAATATCTTCCCGGTAAATCGCTGATGAACAGCCTGCATTGCCTGGGCCTGACGGAAACGGCCCAGCAGGCCCTGAAAGATTTCGGACTGGAACTGGAAGACGTGGCCGAGGTGGAATGGGATGCCGGCTTGGGCAACGGCGGCCTGGGTCGTCTGGCGTCGTGTTACCTGGATTCCATGGCCACCCAGTGCATTTCCGGGTACGGGTACGGCATCCGCTATGACTACGGCATGTTTCACCAGATGATCGAGAACGGCGCCCAGGTGGAGAGTCCGGACAACTGGACCAAGCGGGGCAATCCCTGGGAGTTCGATCGTGCCCGGTACATGAAACCGGTCAATTTTTTCGGGCGCGTGCAGACCTGGGTGGATGACCAGGGGCGATTGCGGCACAGCTGGGTGGATACGCAAAAAGTGCTGGCCATGGCCTGCGATCTGCTCGTGCCCGGTTTCCGCAACGGCCAGACCATCAACATGCGGCTCTGGGCCGCCAAGTCCACCATGGACTTCAACCTGGAGTACTTCAACACCGGCAACTATATCGGCGCATTGGAAGCCAAGATCCGGGACGAAACCATCTCCAAGGTGCTTTATCCCAGCGACCAGAAAATGACGGGCAAGGTGCTCAGGTTGTCTCAGCAGTACTTTTTCGTCGCCGCGTCCCTGGAAGACATCCTGCGCCGCTACAAGAAAAAACACGACACATTCGACAAGTTTCCGGAGATGGTGGTCATCCAACTCAACGACACCCATCCGACCATCGCCATACCTGAATTGATGCGCATCCTCGTGGACGAGGAACTGCTGGACTGGGATACGGCCTGGGACATCTGCACCCGTGTCTTCGCCTACACCAATCACACCATCCTGCCCGAAGCCCTGGAGACCTGGCCCTGTTCCCTGATCCAGCGCGTTCTGCCCCGGCACATGGAGATCATCTACGAGATCAACCACCGCTTCATGCAGTGGCTGGACACGCTGGCGGACGGCCACCCGGATCCGGACATCCGCAAGTCCCGCTTGTCCATCATCCAGGAACATCCCGAGAAGGCCGTGCGCATGGCCAATCTGGCCATTGTGGGCAGCTTTTCCGTCAACGGCGTGGCCGCGATGCACACCGAGATCATCAAGAGCGTAGTGTTTCCGGAGTTTCACGCCGTGTTTCCAGGACGTTTCCGAAACATCACCAATGGGGTTACGCCCCGGCGCTGGCTGAACCAGGCCAACCCGGGACTGACCGAGCTGATTTCGGAGAAGATACCCGGAAACTGGCTTTGCTATCTGGACAAGCTGGAGCAGCTTGCGCCTTCTGCCGATGATCCGGAATTCAGGGCTCGCTGGCAGGCGGTCAAACGCGCCAACAAGGAAATCCTGGCAAGTTACGTCCGGCGCAAGATCGGCATCGAGTGCAACCTGGACGCCATGTTCGACGTGCAGGTCAAGCGCATCCATGAATACAAGCGCCAACTGCTCAACGTGCTGCACGTGATCACCCTCTACAATCGCATCAAGGCCAATCCCGGCGGCGAGTTCACTCCACGGTGCGTCTTCTTCGGCGGCAAGGCGGCGCCGTCCTACTTCATGGCCAAGCTGTTCATCCGCCTGATCAACGGCGTGGCGGACGTGGTGAACAACGATGCCGACATGGCCGGTCGGCTGCAGGTGGTCTTTCTGCCCAACTACTGCGTTTCCCAGGCTGAGAGGATCATTCCGGCAACGGAGCTTTCAGAGCAGATCTCCACGGCGGGGTACGAGGCGTCCGGCACGGGGAACATGAAGTTCGCGCTCAACGGCGCGCTGACCATCGGCACCCTGGACGGGGCCAATGTGGAGATGCTTGAGGAAATCGGCGCGGAGAACATGTTCATCTTCGGCCATACCGCCGACGAGATCCGGGACCTGCGTCGATCGGGCTACAATCCCTGGCACTACTGCGAAAGCGATCCGGAGCTGAAAAAAGTCCTGTCCATGATTTCCCAGAACGTCTTTTCACCGCGCGATCCCGGCCTGTTCGCGCCCATCACGGATTCCCTGCTCCATAACGGGGACTATTACTGCGTCCTGGCGGATTACCGGGCCTATGTGGACTGTCAGGAGCAGGTCAGCCTGGTCTACCGCGACCAGGAGGAATGGACGCGCCGATCCATCCTGAACACGGCTCGGATGGGTAAATTCTCCAGCGACCGCTCGATAGCCGAGTATGCCCGTGACATCTGGGGCGTTGAGCCGCTGGCCTGTCCGATTTGATCCTTTGAGTTGAGAAGCTTGATTCAAAAGGGAGGAGCCGAAAGGCCCTCCCTTTTGCGTCCTTAGGGACTTACGCCTGAAGCCCTGTCATCCGGGTGACAAGTGTGAGATAACCGCCCGCTGCGCTCAAGGCGCAGGGGACGCCAAGGAAACATTTTGAAAGCAGGGAAAGAGCTGCTTTCAAAAAGGATGTCTCTCCCCTATCGGGGTGATGTCACTTCGCCGTCAAACGTGAAGCCTATTGCCTGCCGCATCTTTCCAGCGGAAGGTAAAAAAAATCGGTAACTGTTCAGCATGCACTGCCCTGCGGACTTTGGCATCGCAGTCGGGGTCGGTACCGGGATCGGATCGCAGGCGGAGCCATGCATAGGTCTTCTCAACATTTTTCGAAACCGATTCCGACCCCGACACCGACCCCGATGTCGGAGGCAGATCGCACATCATGTACTGAATAGTTACAAAAATCGTAACTATTCAACACATACTCTATGGTCACTCGCCAGAGCTGGATTCCGGCTTTCGCCGGAATGACGTATCATACCACGTCCTTTCCAAGTTAAGTCATACCGGCGAAGGCCGGTATCCAGTTCGATTTTTCTCGGATGAGCTGAGTAGTTTCAAAAAATCTTCTTTACGTCCTTCGCGCCTCGAGCGAAGCGGCCTGCCCCGCCCTCACTTTGTTCAGGAAAGTTGTCATTTGCCACGGACAGCCAGGAGAAAGTGAGTGCGGAGGCGGTTCAAATACCTTCTGTTTGGGTTGCGAGCATGGCCCGCTTTAGGCTCAGAGCAGAAGGATCAACAGCCAGAGTGCGGCTGCCGCGGGAATGGCGGCGATGCCGTCGTCGAGCATGACGCCGAAGCCGCCGGGAACATGGCGGTCCACATAGCGGATCGGCCAGGGTTTAATGATGTCGAAAATCCGGAAGAAGACAAAACCGGCAGCCAGTTGCAGTGGTGAGAGCACGGCAAAGGGCAGCAGGGTCAGCCACTGGCCCAGCAGTTCGTCCACCACGACGCAGCCCGGATCCTTGCGACCGAAAATCCGCTCCGAACGGGACGCCGCCCAGGTGCCGACCAGGAGAATGAACAACAGCACCAGAACGCGCATGGAAAAGGACAAGGGCATGAACAGCCAGGGCGCGGCAAGAATGGCCGCCAATGAGCCCCAGGTACCGGGCATCCTGGGCAGAAGCCCGAACGGGCCAAGGGTGGCGATGATTGATGCGGTGCGGTCGAGCAACGGGCTGGGCATGTGAACTCGCTTGCGGTGAGGAGGTTGAATAAAGTTGGAAATGACAGGTCCCGAATCGAGTAATGCCTTGTTTCCGGTTAGGCAATCATTTCTTGATGAATGACGTGAGAGGCCTTATAGTTGTGAGAAGATACTTGATTTGTTGATATGAGGCGAAACCATGTCCTTTTACCGAAAGTACATCCTTCCCCGAGCAACGCATCTGACATGCGGCATGAAGCCGATGATGCGGCAGCGGCAAAAAGTGATTCCTCGAGCCGCGGGACATGTCCTGGAGGTTGGGTTCGGTTCAGGGTTGAACCTGCCGTTCTATGATCCGCGTGGCGTTGTGAAGCTGTGGGGGCTGGATCCGTATCCGGAAATGACGTGGATTGCGCAGCGTGACATCCCGAAAGCTCCTTTCGAAGTGGAGATCCTTGAGGCGCCGGGGGAGCAAATTCCTCTCGAGCGCAACAGCGTCGATACCATTGTCATGACCTATACTTTATGCACCATTGCCGATCCGCAACGAACATTCGCTGAGATGGCCCGCGTGCTCAAACCCGGTGGTGAGCTGCTGTTCTGCGAACACGGCGTTTCTCCCGATCCCCGCGTGCATTCATGGCAGGATCGACTGACGCCGATCTGGATGCGCCTGGCGGGCGGGTGTCACCTGAACCGGGACATACCAAAAATCATCACCCAAGGCGGCTTCCGGATCAGGGATCTGGAGACCGGATACGTCTCTCGATGGCGGATAGCCAGTTACAACTATCTGGGAACGGCACGTCCCGGATGAAAAAAGGAGGTCACCATGAAAGCATTGGCAGTCAACGGAAGTCCGCGCAAGGGCGGCAATACGGAAATCTTGCTGCGCAAGGTTTTGGAACCGATCCAGAGCGACGGCTGGGAAACCGGGTTCATTCAGTTGAGCGGGAAGAAAATTTCAGGTTGCATAGCCTGCTATAAATGTTTCGAGAACAAGGACCAACGTTGTGCCGTGACCTCGGACGCGCTGAACGACATCCTTGCGGAAGTCCTGGCAGCGGATGCGCTGATTTTCGGTTCACCCACCTATTTCACCGACGTCAGCGCCGAAATGAAGGCCCTGCTGGACCGCACGGGGCTGGTCAGCGTGGCTAACGAAGACCTGCTGCGCGGCAAGATCGGAGCGGCCGTGGTCGCGGTGCGCCGGGGAGGGGGCACGCACGTCTTCGACACCATCAACCACATGTTTCTGATGTCCTCGATGATCGTTCCCGGCTCGATCTACTGGAACCTGGGATACGGTCTGCACAAGGGCGACGTGCTCCAGGACGAGGAGGCGCTACGGAACATGAATCACCTTGGTCGAACCATCGCCTGGCTGGGCAAGGCAATCAAGCCGCATCTAGACACTTTGCCCGAGTCCGGACCGGCGGATGAAACATGAGGGGGCACAGGACACACAAAGCAGACACGGGGCCAACCACGTCTCCATGCTCAGCCGCTTTTTCTAGCAATGTCCTCCAGAATGGAGTATGCTGAAAATGATCGACACAATGAGAAAGAGAAAAGGAGTGACAGGAAATGGACAAGATATTGGAACTAGATTGTCCGCCGGAGATATTGCTGGGCTTGCATTTGGACGCCAACCAGTTCGCCAAACTTGTCAAAATGGAAACCGCCTTGGCCTTGTTCCGTGATGGCAGGCTGTCGTCCGGCATGGCGGCACGCTGGCTGAAAATGCCACGCGTTCTTTTTTTGTTGAAGGCCATGGAACAAGGCTCAATCTCTCTGCTAAATGATACCGAAGAAGATTTCGTCCGCGAGACATCCCTGGTATGATCGTCTTTTCCAACACAACGCCGTTCATCTCGCTTTCCTGCATTCATCGGCTTGACTTGCTGCCGAAAATTTTTGGCACAATCCATGTGGCTCAGGCTGTTGTTGATGAATGCGCCGAGGGTGGAAAGATAGTTGTCCCGCTTCTTGCGGAACTGGAATGGGTTGACATCGTCCCCGACACAAAAGATGTCAGCCTGACGATTTTGTTTGAGCTTGATCGTGGCGAGAAGCAAACGATACTGCTTGCTCGAGAATATAAAGCGGACATAGTCATCGTGGATGAACGGCTTGGCAGAAACATAGCCGAATACCTTGGCCTTGCCGTCACAGGCACACTTGGCGTACTTGCAAAAGCCAAACAACTTGGTCACATCGAATCATTTCGCGATACCGCACGTTTCATGCAGGAACAAGGCATCCATTATAACACATCACTCATAGATCGCATCGCTTATCATATGGGTGAATGAGTCTGTCTTTGTCTTAGAATGAGGTATACGTCGCGCTCGCAAGAGATACATGTCATGAACCTGACATGGGGTAGGGCAGGATCATTCGTACAATTGTCCCCAGGACAGTCGCGCTTCAAACCACATGTTCCTGATGTCCTCGATGATCGTTCCCGGCTCGATCTACTGGAACCTGGGATACGGTCTGCACAAGGGCGACGTGCTCCAGGACGAGGAGGCGCTGCGGAACATGAATCACCTTGGTCGAACCATCGCTTGGCTGGGCAAGGCCATAAAACCGCACCTGGACAATTTTCCCAAGCCCGGACCGGCGAATGAAACATGAAGGGCCACCGGGCTTTTGGGCGGGCATGCGAAAAGACGTGAACGCGCCATGATTTCCCGCTGGACACTGGAAGAAGTGGCCGCATGGGGTCCTCGCTGGCTGGACCTGGGCCGGGATGAGGATTTTTTGCAGCCGCACCCGGACATCTGGCCGTCGGAAATCCGGCTGATTCCGGAATTGCTGGCACAGATCCAGGCTTGTCTGCCGCCGGTCCCCAGACGACTTTTTGATCAAGCCTGCCTCGCCGCCCTGGCTTTGTCTCCAAATCGCACGGACATTTCCGCGCTCGCGGATGTTTGCCTGGATTCGATGCGCAATGGCCTGCCCTTGACCCGGGCGCGGGTGGTCGAAATGTCCTGGATTCGAGTGCCTACGTTTCTGGCGGATCACCGCAGAGGATTGTTGCGGTTTGTTTTGCTGGGCCGAGGACAACAGGAGCATGCGCGGTGCAGTCTTGTAAAGCTGGATTCGACCGCGGCCCGCGCCGTGCGCACTGCCCTAGAACTGGTCGGTACGCCGGACGTTTTTGTCTGGCCCATCGTCGAGCCGGGAATTCTCAGTCCGGCCTTGCACGGCGAATCCCTGGCCCTGCCCGTGGCTCTGGGGGCATGGCTGCTCCGACGGGGCCGCGACTGGCCGGACGGGCTGGCCTGTACTGGTGGATTGTCGACAACCGGAAGCGTGCTGCCCGTGGACAACGTATTCATCAAGGCCCAAACCGCGGCATGGAGGGGATACACGACATTTTTTCATCCTCCGCGGCAACAGGTTTTGCTCGGAGATGGGATGACGGCCGCGGCCGCGGCAATTGCGACTGCTGTGGAAGTTCATACCCTGGACGTGGCGCTGAACCTCGCCGCATGCTTCAATTCGGATCGGATTCCGGGTCATGACGGGCCTCTACCAATATCGGCATGAACCGGAAAAAGCCCAGGATTTCATTGCCGCGTCCCGACAGCGGGGTATGTTCGAGGATTGGCGACATAAGGTTCAGCGTATCCTGTACGGAAATATAAAATCGTCGACCAAGGTTTCCCTGGTATGCCTCATAATAGGCCGAGGCTTCGATTCCGTCGTCAATGACCTTGAACTCCTCAAAACAGATTCCAACGCCAACATCTTGAAGTAACTGCTCAATAAGACAGGGCAACTATCTCCGCGGATCCGTGCCGCCTGGATACCGGCCTGCGCCGGTATGACGGAATTGAGTGCGTGTTGACGAGCACCCTGGGTCGTCACCCCGGCGCAGGCCGGGGTCCAAGCGATGCGGCCCAGAGTTTTTGAGCAGTTACATCTTGAACCCCTAGCCTTTTGCTGCAATGCAACAAAATATATTGCTTCCTTTTAGCAGCCATCTTATAATATGACCTGCTTCCGAAGGTGCTCTTCCCTCAACTTCAGATTCAGGACCACCTCATGCACCGCCCTCCCAACCCCTTTACCATCAAGGAGCTGTCACCCTCCGCCCCCTTTTGCAATCGAGAGGCCGAACTTGAGTCACTGCTCCGCTATGCCGTAGCCGGTGCGTCCGTCGTACTTTACGCACCACGGCGCTTTGGCAAGACATCCCTGGTGCGCAGGGTGCAGGCGAAGCTGGTGCAGCAGGGTGGGGTGGGCTTGTTCGCGGATTTTTTTGGGGTAACCTCATCCGACGACGTGGCCAGAAGGCTGGCCATGGCCGTGTACCGTTTCACCAGCTCAAGGGAAAAGCTGCTCCAGAAGGCCCTGCGCCTGATGCGGACCTTTCGTCCCGTGTTCAAGCCCGACGAAAGTGGTGTCTTTTCGGTTTCGGTGGAACCGACCGGGGCAAAATTGCATGGCCTGGAGCTGCTCGAGCAGACCATGCTGTCCCTGACCGAGGTAGCTGGAGCGTTGTCCGACAGGGTCAATTTGACTCTGGACGAATTCCAGGAAATCGGCGAGTTGCCGGACGGTTTCCAGATCGAGGCCTTGCTGCGGACGAACATTCAGCGCATGCCGTGTTCGTTTTTCTTTGTCGGCAGCAGGCGGCGGATGCTGCTGGACATGTTTGTGGACAAGAACAGGCCGTTCTATCAGAGTGCGATGCTGATGGAACTGAAGGCGTTGCCTGAACGGGCATTGTCCCCATTTATCTTGGAGCGATTTCAGGAAGGCACTGTAAAGTGCGATGCGGAAGCGGCCCGATCCATTCTTGCCCTGACCAAGGGGCACCCGTATTATACCCAGAAGCTATGCTTCCTGATCTTTGAACGATGCGGAGAGGTGGTTCTGGGGAGTGATGTACAGGATGGCTTGAACATGCTGATCGAGATGGAAAAACCATTGTTCGAGGCCATGCTCCAGGGTTTGGCGCCCCGTCAGATCGCCTTGCTGCGCGGGCTGGCCGCCGAACCGACCGAGGCTGTTTTTTCTTTGCCGTACATGCAGCGCCATGAACTGGGTTCCACCGGAGCTGTACAGGGTGCCCTGAAACGACTGACTTCCCTGGATCTGGTGGAGCGAAACGAAAAAAACGGCCTCTGGAGCCTCTCTGACCCTTTTTTTGCTCTGTGGCTTCGTGAGATGTAGATTCGAATTAATTGTCCAGCACACGTGATGTGATTTACCTCCGGCAATCGGGGGCGGGGTCACGAACGGAAAATATACGCATAATGAAAAATGAACAGGCTATAAGGCCTGCTACTAATATTGTCAGAATTTGTATTGTTATAATTGGCATCATCCTTCTGCTGACGGGTTTGCGATCCATGATGGCGGATTTGGATGCGTTGATCCATGATAACGGTAGAGCACAGAATGGGCCTTCCGTTATGCTGAGGCTGCCTGTGGAACGTGTTTTTCTGGATCAAGAAGAGGATGGTCAATCCTCCCGGCCTGGTTCCGGCCAGGATGATGAAGGTGCTGAGGAAACTGCTGAGGCTGAGGAGGCTGCAGAGGACGAGACGCTTGCCGAGGTTACTTCACCGAGTGAGCAAGTGCTGGATCAGGATTTACCGGACGCAGAATTTTTGAAGAAGTCCGTGGATCAGGAGCCATCGGATGAGATAACGGATGATCAGAGTGATGCATCACCCGCTGCCATGCCCCGTCCTGTCCATGATGCAACACCTGAGATCGACGAAACTGATGCAGCAGAACATTCCTATTTTGTCCAGGTCGGAAGTTATCATGTGCAAAGCAATGCCGAGAATTCCGCATCTCGTCTCAGAGAAAAGACCTATCCCGCTCAAGTCCGGACAATGGTCCTGAATGGGCAGACATGGCATTTTGTTTTTGCCCATGGATTTACTCATGAACAAGCGGCCCATGCATGGGCGGCACGCTTCAGGGAGAAGGAACAACGCGATGCCGTGGTGGTTCATATGGCGCCATCAAGATATCGGGTACTCTGGGAAAACGGAAAATGATGCATTTGGTTGCGCCGCACTGAAGACGAAATTATGGGCGTAAGGGAGGATGGCTTTTCGGATCCAGGTGCCGATATCCGGGGGCTTGGCCTGGACCTGACCCGCCCACAATCGGGACGCACTGATTTGTGAACATTGTTTTCAGGTGTCCGGCAATGATTCGATGAACAAATCCTGGCTCAGTCAATCATGCGAAACCAGAAAATCAAGGCAAGCCGGACCAGTGCCGGCATTCAAACTGGCTGAGCATTTGCTGGGAAGTAGCCTGATGCTTTACGCGGTCATGATCGGCATTATGTTGAGGTTAGAGGAGAGGATAAGGTAATTTGGGGTCCAGAAACAGTTGCAGGTTGCCGACGTGTGCTTTTTCAGTCAATCCAGTTGATTGTCAGAACGTCATGCATTTGACGATTCCATCGTTCTTGCGCATCCCTTACGCCAAGGTATTCAAAATGAGCGATTGGCCGGACCAGTTCGAATTTTCGCGGTTTCGGTGATGTTTGGGAGTCGGAAGCAAATTGGCATGGCAATGGCATTTAGGGCTGTATGGCTGAAATACGGACGGTCAACCTCCAACCTGCGAAGGGGGGCGCTCATGCAACAGCCGACAGTCAAATCTCAACCCGATCGAGAAACACACGCCACCATAACCAATCATGCCTGGCGTCGAATGACGGCACGAGGAATATCAACCGAAGCGGTGGAAGCTGTTCTTGACTATGGCCGCGTCGTTTACACCCGCGGAGCTGCCATTTGCGCCATAGGGCGCAAAGAAGTCAAGTTTTTCAGCAGGCAAGGCATCAACCTCACCTTGTATGAAGGAGTGCAGGTTGTCTGTTCCACTGACGGGGCAGTAGTGACAACATACAGAAACCAGGATTTTCGAGGATTACGCTCCTCGCGCCTGCATTTTCCGAAAAGGCGTTTCAGGGGATAACAGGTTACAACCAAGGCAGGCCGGTCATCAGGTCGAATCGTTCCGGAAAGGGCCGGGAGTCGCTGTGAACAAATACAAACAGATTGTTGGGCTTGTTGCCTGGTTACTGATAACCTTTGCTGCCGCTGCAATCGGAAGCGTAGCCTCGATGGATGCCCCGGCTTTTTACGCCCAGCTTTACAAACCGGCATGGTCGCCTCCCGCGCAGGTTTTCGGGCCGGTATGGACGGTCCTGTACACGCTCATGGCAGTGGCGGCCTGGCTGGTCTGGCGTGCCCGTCCTTTGGTGGAAACACGTTTCGCCCTTGGGCTGTACGTGGCCCAGCTTTTCTTCAACGCGCTCTGGTCATGGCTTTTTTTTGTTTGGCAACAGGGGCTGGGGTCATTTTTGGTGATCATCGTTCTGCTGGGACTGATTGCAGCCACTTTGATCAACTTTTGGAAACATAGATCTTTGGCCGGAGCGCTCCTGATCCCATACCTGCTCTGGGTGGGATACGCGGCGTTTTTAAACTATTCGCTCTGGCGACTTAACCCGCATATCCTTTGAAAGGTTTGCAGGAATTTCGCAATTGTCGAAACATTAAAGGGCGAATCTTATCCGCTCAATTCATCGATAGCAGGTGGTGCGTTATCTCAAAGCTTCCAGAGCGGTTTTTAGGATTTTATTCAATACCTTGAGCATGTTATCCGCACCCTGGGCCGCCGTTTTCCCTGCTCCCCATCCATAATAGTTTCCACGGTCACGTCAATTCGTCTTGAAGTTCAGCCTGACTTAATCCCAGGCGTTTCCGGACCTGGCGAGCAAACATTGCTGTAACCCATGGCTTCCATCTCATCCTGACGCTTTTGTTCCACCAATTCAGCTTCGGTTGTCGAATCACGATCAGGCCTTAATTTTACCGCTTCGCGGAGACAGCCCGTTCCAGCGCCTTCGCCAAGCCCTCCATCTTCACCGGTTTGGCCAGATAGTCGTCCATTCCCGCGGCCAAAAATTTTTCTCGGTCTCCGAGCATGGCGTATGCAGTCAGGGCGATGATCGGAATGTCCTTCTTTGCCCCAAGCGTTGTTGACTGGCGGATGGCCATGGTTGCCTCAACCCCGTTCATCACCGGCATCTGAATATCCATCAGGATAGCGTCAAAGTCCTGAGCCTCGAGCAGATCCAGGACCTGCCGGCCATCCTCGGCTATGGTCACGACATGTCCAACTTTTTCCAGGAGCTTGCTGACGAGAAACGAGTTGGACGGTTCATCTTCGGCCAAAAGAATGCGCAGGCACTGTGTGGCTTTGGCAATTTGCCTTGGTCCTTGTACAGAAGAAACACTTAGACCCTCGGGAAGCTTGAAGGGCAGAACCACATACATGGTGGTCCCTTCGCCGGCAGTGCTGTCCACGGAAATATTCCCACCCATCAGGTCCACAAGGCGTTTGACGATGGAGAGTCCCAGCCCCGCGCCTTGATAGGATCGGGTATAGGAGGCGTCCACCTGGACAAACGGCTTGAACAGGGTGTCCAGTTTGTCGTCCGGAATGCCGATGCCTGTGTCTGAGACGGAGAAAAAGATGCGGCATTCGCCCGGCTTTGGGCTGGACAAATAGGCCATCTCCAAGGTGACGATCCCTTTGTCATTAAACTTCAGGGCATTGCCCACGAGGTTGAAGATAACTTGCCGAACTCGGGCCACATCACCGATAAGTTGCCCTGGAATGAGCGGATCCAGCGAACAATCCAGCAGGATGCCTTTTTCCCGTGCCGCCACCGAAAAGAGTTCGATAACGGAATCGTGAAGTTCCTGCAGGCTGAATTGCTCCGCGCGAATTTCCAGCTTGCCCGCTTCAATGCGTGAGATGTCCAGGATGTCCGTGAGCAGCCGGGTAAAACGGTCCGCGGACTTTATGGCTATGGCTGTGTATTCGGCTTGCTCCGCATCCAGCGTTGTTGTTTCCAGTAGCTGCATCATGCCCATGATCCCGTTGAAGGGAGTGCGCAGTTCATGGCTCATGTTGGCCAGAAAATCGCTTTTGGCCTTATTGGCGGCTTCAGCGGCCATGGCTGCAATTTTCTGTTTCTTTTCGCTTTGGATCAACTGGTCCAGCATTCTGGAGTTGCGCAACGCGATAGCTGCCAGATCACCGAAAGCCTTGGCAATGGATGCATCTTCGTCGGTAAAACCCCCGGGCTTGTTGGCCAAGCCGATGATGCCTTGGGTTGCGTTTTCCACGACAAGCGGGGCGAAAAGGACGTTATCCAAACTGAGATGCCCCTTGGGCATGAATTCCATCCAATGGCTGTGCATGAAAGTGTTATCATATACAACGCGGTTGTTCTCGTATGCTTTCGCTCGAAGTCCACGAATCGGCATGGGCAATTCCGGGTTTACAGAGCAGGGTCTGCCTCCGGCTTCCAGAAAGAGCAGTTTGTTTTCTTGTCCATCATCGGAGAGCAAGGCCACGTATCCGGCTGTTGAGCCAATGATGCCGGAAGCGATGTCGAAAATACGTCTTGCTGTTGAAGCAAAATCATCTCGAGTCAAAACTGTTCTTGCAGCCTCAAACAAGGATTTTCGCTGACGTGCAGCTTTTCTGGAGTCTTCCAATGCCTGCTGTAACGCATCTCCGGCTCGTTTCTGCTCAGTGATGTCCCTGAATTCAACCACGCGAGCCATCTTTCCCTGGTAGGGAATGTTTCTCGCCTCAAGGCGCAACGGATACTCTTCCCCATTCTTGCGAAGTCCGAATGCCTCATAGGGCTTTTCATAGCCGGAAACAATATTGTTCATCACCAATGCACGGGATTTTTCAGCAATCAGAAGCAGTCCGTCCATCCCGATAAGCTCATCATAATCAAACCCGGTGATCTCGGAGAGTCCCTGGTTGCACTCCAGGATGACGTCTTTGTCGTGAATAGCAATGCCGCCAAACGATGCATTATGCAGAGCCTTGAAACGCTCCTCGCTTTCCCGCAGTTCATCTTCGGCCTGCTTGCGTTCGGTAATGTCGCGAGAAAAAATACTGACGCCGATGACTTGGCCCTGCTCGTCACGGATTGGGCTGTGGGTAACTTCAATAAACGCTCTGGACAGTTCCTGCTTGCCGGAAAATGCCTCATCAGTGAATGATTCTCCGCGCAAAGCACGATCGAGATTGCCTCGGGATGTTTCCCTGTCCTCTGGAACTGTTTGATATTCATAAAGGCTGTGCCCAATCTTGATGTCCACGCCATACAGCGCCTTCATCCCCTGAGCATGGCTCTGATTGAAGCTGGTGTATCGGTATTCGCGATCTAAAGAAAAAATTGGGGAAAGAGAACTCTCCATGATCCCCTTCAGCAGTGCATTCTTAAACCGCAATTCCTCCTCGGCCAGGTACCGTTCAGTAATGTCCTGATTGACAACAATGGCCGCTTCAATGTTTCCCTGTTCATCCAACACTGGAGCGGTATAGTTGAGGATAATTTTCCTTTTTCCGTTAAAGGCCTCGATTTCCAGGAGTTCGTCGACAATGGATTCGCCCCTGTTCACCGTATGCGCCAAGGCCCAATCATCCGGTGCGATTTCTTCACCGGAGGGCAAACGCCGAGCCTTGAATACGCCGTAATCATTTAGGTCGACATCAGGCTCTGCCTCCCAAATCGCCACGCCTGCCGGATTTCCCTGCAAGAGCTTTCCGTTTTTGTCCGCGATCCATAGACCGATGGGCAGAACTTCAAAGATTTTTCTGAACAGGTTTTCACTTTTGCGGAGCGCCTCTTCGGCCTGCTTGCGTTCGGTGATGTCCTCGGCAGCGCAAACCACATATTCGACATTGCCCTGGCCATCGATTTTGGGCGTTTTGACGATGGACAGCAGCCGTTGCTCCCCTGCTGCATTGGGAACCTGTTCTTCGGAGTGATACTGCCGCCCCATGGAAAAAACATCCCTGTTGCCCAGCCGGAATGCTTCTGCCACGTTTTTTGGCAGAAATTCATACATGTCCTTCTTGGCGATCTCCTTTGGCGAGAAACCAAGAAAATCAGCATGCGCCTTGTTTACCGCCCCGTAGGTATGTTCGTCGGTGAGATGCCAGACCTGGGTCCGGATGTTGTCCAGGAGAATGCGATGGTTCTCCTTGCTTGCGAGCAATTGTCTCTCTGCTAGCAACCTGCTTAGTATTTGCCGCACCCGAGCCAGCAGAACAGCTATATGGATGGGTTTATGGACAAAGTCCTCGGCACCCAATTCCAGCCCTGCGACTTCGTGTTCTTTCTTTCCCGAAGCAGTGATAAAGACTACCGGTATATGCTTGGTTCGTGCGTCGGCTTTGAGCGCGGAGCATGTCTCAAATCCGTCCATGCCGGGCATTATCACGTCCAGAAGGATCAGGTCAGGTTTTTTGTCGGCCGCTATGGACAGGGCTTCAGGACCGTTCAAGGCGGTAAGGACTGAATAGTTGTTCGTTTCGAGTGCTTCCGTGATGAAATGAAGGATGGTTTGTGAGTCGTCGACAACCAGGATTGTGCTTTGATTTTTTTCAGGCATTATAATGTTCCTGTTCTTATCGCCATCCTGTTTACAGGAAAATAACATTTTGACAAATACGCCATTGCAGAGCCGTCGCGCCCCTCGGGCACGCCCTTTTTCTGTTCCTGGCGACGACGAAATCACGTTTCAGGTAGAAGTGGCTGAGCTTCGGGAATTGATGTGGTGGGCCATGCAGTTCGGTCATGAAGCGGAAATCCTGGAGCCGGCCTGGCTCAGAAGAGTGGAGGCGGAAGCGGCGCTCCGGACGGCAAGCGTTTATTCGCCGACTGGAACAAGATGAACTTTCAACTTGCACCACACTGCCTGGGCATACTTTTTCAAGGTGGCGATGCCTGGAGAGTGCCGGTTACCGGACAAGGAAGTCTCCAGTCAAGTCACCGCCGGGGGCTTAATTCTCATTTTTCGGCCACTTCCGCTTGGGCTCGTCCATTGTGGCTTCCGCCCTGATTGCGGACCAGCCCTTCCACGCCTCGGGAGGCGGCGGACAGGGCTCCGTGGAACGATCGTAACGTACGGCGCATTCCTGGACCGGAATGTAGAACCGACGCAGCAGGTCCCCGTCGTCAGGCGTGTATTTGAGCTGCCAGGAGAGGGAGGGGAGGGTGAAAGCGGAATTCATGGCGACTTGTCAGGGTCTTGCCTGTTGTCAAAAACTGCATGGATCACAATTTCGTTCGGTTCGATGGAGAAGAAAACCGAGAAGGGAAATTTTCGCAGCAATATCCTCCTGGATTGCTTGTGGTGCAGTGCATAAATGTTTGGATTCCTGGGATTCTTTTTAAGGCATCTTCCACGCAATCCAGAAAATCCAGGCCAAGTCTCTGGAGCTGCTGTTCTTACCACTCTATGGAGATGGCAATATCTTCAAGTGATTTCAGAGTGTACCGGATTTTCATTTGTATGTGTTTCGTAGTTTTTCATGGACTGTTTGCCAGTCATGCATCTCAAGATCGCCTCGCTGATATTCTTGATACCTTCTTTCAAGCTCCATTTTTTGCCATTCAGGCATTGGCAGCGCATCTTGATCTTTTGCAAGCGAATCCCAGGCGTTCTGAATCAGATGCAGTCTTTCGGAAATATTCAGCTTGGCAATTTCATTCTCAATTTGGATTGTGTCCATGTCTATCTCCTTAGGTGATTTCCGGAATTAACTGTACCCAGAAATCGACCCCTTACCCCAACCCTCTCCCAGTGGGAGAGGACGGCAAAGGGTATCTTTGTTTATGGGAATCCCCTTGATGTCATCCTGATTGCAAAAGTCCAAAAAGGACGTTCCAGCCTTGAGATTATATAACATTGTTTTCAATCAACTTTAAAGGATCAACTGTCAACGGCCTTGGTTCTACGGTACTCTTTAGACCAAGCTCTTCTTTCCGTTCCTCCAGAGTCACTTGGCCATAAGTTCTTCCTCATGAATGGCTCGCCAGGCTTGCAGCATTCCGTCGTTATTCACGTCGGGAAGTCAGGAGGTGTCGAGGGCCGTCCCTGATTCTTCTCGCAACAGTCAACTGTCGAGATGCCGCGAAATATCCATGCTGTCATGCAGTATGCGAAGGACGTCGATGACGCGCTCTTTGCCGGGGCGAAAGACAATGAAGTGTCGGCCGCGTCGTCCCTGGCGTGCGACATGCATCAGCGATACGCCTGGCTGAATGTCATCCCGACGTCTGGCCCCGATGATACCCGGTCCATCGAACAAGGCCTCCAGGGCCAGGGTCAGGGTTTCGGCATACATCCTCGCCTGGCGAGAACCGAAGTGTTCCGTGGTCCAGGCGATGATTTCGGCCATGTCCTGATCAGCTTTCAGAGCGAGGCGTATTGTCCAACGCGGCATCAGGATGCGTCTTCGGTCCGTGCGATGACCTCGCCGATGTGGGCGCGCAAACTGTCGGCGGAAGAAAGTGACGTGAAGCGTCCGGATTCGATATCGTCAAGGCCAACGGCGACGGCTTCACGGAGCGCCTGGAAGCGCAAAACCTGCTCCTGTTCACGCCGTTCAACCAGGCGCAGGCCGTCTCGCAACACCTCGCTGGCGTTCTGATAACGTCCCGAAGTGACGAGGGCTTCCACGAATTGGGCTTGATGCTCCGTCAGGACAACATTCCGTGTCGGCATGACAATCCTCCGAAAAAGTAATTGGCATATTCTGCCAAGGTGCCGATAAAAAAACAACCACAACCCGCCAGCCACTAATCACTGCCCATCAACCACCGCCGCAACCATCGGATTGAACCGCTCTTGCATCTTGGCTTCTGCCCTGATTGCGGACCAGCCCTTCCACGCCTCGGGAGGCGGCGGACAGGGCTCCGGCGGAGAAATAGCCCGTGGATCGATCGTTACGTACGGCGCATTCCAGGGCCGAAATGTAGAACCGACGCAGCTGGTCCCCGTCTTCAGGCGTGTACTTGAGCTGCCAGGAGAGGGAGGGGAGGGTGAAAGCGGAATTCATGGCAACTTGTCAGGGGCTGTTGTCAAAAATTATCCTGGGAGCGCCGCACCCCAGTGCGGCAACGGTGTAACGCACTCAGGGAAAAGTTCCGGCTGGAGAATGGCCCTCGTAGCCTGGTCATGAAACTCCGCGTCAATGGGAACCCTTGCACAGGAAACTTCATCGCCCGATCTTTTTGAGCAGTTACATTTCTGGACGTTGAACAGGCTGGCCGGAGAATTCAGGCTCCGGATCATGTACCGCAGAGCAACAATGTTGGAAACCCGGTGGCGCGCCACCAGGTCCCGCAGAACAACCACATTCAGATATTCCTGCAACACCCTGACGCGATAAGTAAATGAAAAATTATCTTGAATAGGAGATAACTCCCCGGTTCTTTCTCCAGTTCCAGAACTTCATTCGCGACGCTGGAGCGTCTGGGGCTGCGTTCCCACGCTGGAGCGTGGGAACGATCGGACGGAATACCCGGTTTTTCCTCCAGTTCCGGCAATTCACTTGCGACACAGGAACGTGGGAACGATCGGCATAATTATCACATGACGTTCCGATTATTTCCCAATCAAACCTGATCCAGGCTGAGCGCCCATCTCCAGGCGGGTACGATATGTATGCACCCTGCATCTGTCTGAAGCTGCTTCGTCGTGGCAAGGGTCACAATGGTGGCCTCGGTGAGGTTGCATTCCTCCATGGCTTCGGACAGTGCGCTGATTTCCCGCTCGGCTGTCTTCGTCTCCTCCATCGACGCAGCCGACTGGAGCAGACTGTTGTTCCCGGTCGGATCAGTGACCAGAAAATCCACTTCCCGGCCGCTTCTCGTGCGATAGTATTCTATCCGCCAGGCTCTCCGGCGCAGCTCCATGAAAACGAAATTCTCCAGAAGATGGCCCCAGTCCGGGGAAGTGCTCCGGGAACAGGCACTGACCATGCCGTTGTCCACGATGTAAACCTTTCTGGGGTTGACCATCCTGGCGCGTTCCGAATCTGCATGAATCAGGACCGGGAAAAAAAGATAGGCATCCGCAAGGTGGTCAAAGAATTCATGAAGGGTGTTTTTTCCGCAGGCAATACCCTGGGATTTCAGATCATTGTAGAATTTCTGGACGCTGAACAGGCAGGCAGGGGAATTCATCAGGCTCCGGATCATGTACCGCAGGGCCACAAGATTGGAAACCCCGTGGCGCTCCACCAAGTCCCGCAAAACAACCACATCCAGATACTCCTGCAACACCCTGACGCGGTGATGGGCCTCGAGCCCTTGTACTTCCGGGAACCCTCCGCGGGTCAGGTAGGCTGAAAACCGGTTTTCAAGAATTGCTCGCCGCTTGGAGCCGGGCTGTTTGGCCACGTCGCTGTCAATGCTCTGGTGTTCCAGGAATTCTGAAAAACTGAAAGGAAAGATTTCCGTCGCCAGGGACCGGCCTCTCAGACTGCTTGCAATCTCGGTACTCAAAAGCTTGGCCGAAGAGCCGGTCAGGCAGATACGCGCATTCTCGGAATCCAGGAGCCTGCGGACAAAGCGATCCCATCCGTGCACATTCTGGATTTCATCAAAGAAGTACACGCAGAGCCGCTCCTTGAAATGCGGATAGCGTCGATAAAAGGTGTCCGGTATCAGGTGCAGGTCCGAAGCGGTCATGGGCATCAGGCGTTCATCTTCAAAATTCAGGTAGACAAAGGCTTCGGCTGGAAACCCCTCCTGAAGCAGTTCGCGCATTCGTTGATACAGGAACCAAGTCTTGCCTGACCTGCGCATGCCGATGACCGTGTCGATCTTGCCCGGGATCCAGGGGAGACGAGCCTTGCGCCGGGTCATCACCGGCAGTTCCCGTTCATGAAAATCAGCGATCAACTGGTCGAGTATGGAGTGCATCAGCGATATTTATCTTTAATTATGAGACAAGTAAATTGTAAAATGTCTTTAAAAAAGAGACAAATGTCCGGTTCCTCCTCCAGTTCCGGCACTTCATTCCCACAACGAAGCGCCGGAACGATCGGCAACCCTCCCTGCTCCATCTTTCCCTGCTTCCTGCTCCTACCTCGGCTCCTCCGCCAGTTCCAGCAATTGCGCGAAACTGTAATTCAGGTCTGTCACCCGGAAGTCCGGCTCCCGCTGGAAAGGTCTGCGCACGGAGTGGACCCGGTGGGTGTTTTCGTCCAGGAATTCCACAATGGCCAGGATGTAGTCATCCGGCTTGTTCAGGGAGTACAGGACTTCGTTCTTGGTCACGGTGATGGTTTCGGCACCGGTGACCCGGCCCTTGACCTCGATGAAGCGCAAGCGGCCCGTGCCTGGGATGCGGCTTTCGATGTCGTAGCCCAGCTTCTCCAGTTCCCGGTCTATCGGATCGAAACCCAGACCACGCTCGATATCCGTGACAATGGCCCTGGCCCTGGTCGCGGACGCCTGGGTGTCCTTGGGGAGGGTCGGAGCGGTTGAGGGGTGACCAAGCCGTCTTACTCCGGATGGTTGCGATAATGCGATAATGTGCAGGGGCGCTCCGAGCATGGCATCAACAAGCTGGTTGTGCTTCGGGCTGGCTTCCCTCCAGGCTGCGAAGTTGTTCTTCACGGCCTGCGTCGCCCGATCCGCGAATTCCAGAATCCCGCCTTCGCCGGCCAAATACCCCGGATGTCAAAGGACAAAAAAAATACGAGGTCGGACAAACTGTCCAACCTCGTATTTGATTTATTGACCTTTTGTACTGAGCCGGTCTTGCTCGGATTGTGTTTTAAATGACCTCACCTGATTGCTTACGGTCAACACAGCTGGTCGCTCCATGTTCACCATTTGATACCCGAGCCCGTTTAGGAATGACAACCGAAAGTTGTCCCCCAGCGTTGCCCCGCACAGTCAGAACTTCCCATCTCAACCTATTTTTTCAAAGCATTCAAAAAGCCATTCCGATCAACGGCATCGTTCAGTGTGCCCTGCTCAAGCCGCGGAAAAACTGGGCATCCAGGTGACCAGAGTTCAGTACTTTCAGGATTGGCGTCAAAGTAGTCCGGGTCGGTGGTGACGCGGATTGGGGCTTTCATGCCGGGTTCGATGTAGGCGAAGTCTTTGGAGGCCAGTCTTGTGGCCTCGATGCCGGGCGGAAGCAGGAGCGGGTTCGACAAGACACGGCCCAGGTCGTTCAGATCGTACAAAGGTGCATGTCGCTCGGGCTCGATCAGGTCGTCCTGGGCAGCCTGGTCGATGTCAAATCCTCCGGCCTGGAGCTGTTCCGCCTCGTCGGAGATCCGGGAAATCAGTTCCAGGCGCTCGTCCTTTTCGTCCCGCTCTCCGGCGCGTCCCTTGCCCAGAGTCAGGGCGGAAATGGCCTGGGGCAGTCTGGCCAGGATGGGTTGGAGCTTGCCGACAAACGTGGTGAAGAGCTGAATACGGTCGCGCAGGGCGCGGTAGACGTCGGTTTCCACGGTGTCTTCGTAGTGCAGGTTCACGATGCGGATTTGCGCGAAAGCCTGGCCAAGGCGATCGATGCGGCCAATACGTTGCTCCACCTTCATCGGGTTCCAGGGCATGTCGTAGTTGACCAGCGCCCCGCAGAATTGAAAGTTCAAGCCTTCGGCCGCGGCGTCGGTGCAAATCATGATTTCGGCCTTGCCGTCCCGGAACATCTTCTTGGTGTCCTCACGGGACACTCGCCGCCAAGCGCCGTTTCCATCCAAGACCTCTCCGCCGCGACCGGAAAAGCAGATCACCGAGTCCGCGCCGAACTTGCGGACCGTCTCCTCACGCAGGAAGTCCATGGTATCCGTGTACTGGGTGAAGACCATGACCTGGGGATAGCCTTGCTGGCGGAGCGTCTCCAATTCCGCCAGCAGGACAGATGCCTTGGAGTCCGTAG
This sequence comes from Desulfonatronum parangueonense, assembly GCF_054656975.1. Classification (NCBI taxonomy): domain Bacteria; kingdom Pseudomonadati; phylum Thermodesulfobacteriota; class Desulfovibrionia; order Desulfovibrionales; family Desulfonatronaceae; genus Desulfonatronum; species Desulfonatronum parangueonense. Next base: position 1,466,311 of record NZ_BAAHXH010000003.1, on the reverse strand, counting down.
GCAAAAGACGCGCCCGGTGCAGCAGCGTATCGATATCTCCCTGTTCCTCCAGGGCCAGGGCTTGTCCCGCCAGATCAACGGCCTCGTCGGCATCCATGACGTCAGCGGCCAGTTCATCCTCCAACACGTCTTCCTCGGCGCGTATCATGTCCGGCTGTGCATCGGCCACGGCGAAGCCCGTGGCTCCCACCTGGGCATGGCGGTTTTCCAGGGTCCGGACCAGAGCCGCGAAGCTGCTGGCCAGCCTGCGGCGATAGATGGTCATCACGAAGCCGACGGCGGTTTTTTTGTCCAGGGAAGCATTATCGTAAGTGGAGGAGATATAGTCTTCCACCGCGTTGTACACGTCCCGCTCGGCCTCGGTCATAATCACAAACCGATCCTCCACGTGGCGGTCCGCGATCCGCACGGAGAGCTTCCCGGCCTTATGGTAGGTGCGCAGCAGCTCCCGGGTATGCCGGGAAATCAGGTGTCGAATCGGGGTCTGGGAGAGCATCAGCCGGACCGCGGCTTTGCGCTCCGGCGTTTCCAACTGACGCAGGGGGATGGTGCTCTTGTCCCGCAGGGCGTTGAGAATTTTTTTCGTCTTGATCCTGCTCAAGCCCGACAAAGCTTTTTGAGCATTCTCCAGTTCTACCTGGCCAAAGGTGGATTCCACGTTGCGAAACAGGGCGGCCATGAACGATAGATCGTTATGATCCGGCATGGGCTGGGCCGCGATGTCGTAGAAACGCAGGAATGCCGTGCTGTTCCATGCAGAGGGCAGGCCCAGCAGATTGAGCAGATCCCAGACCTCCACGGGGCTGACCTGCATGGGCGTGGCCGTGAGCAGAATCAGACCCTGGGTCTTGTCTTTAAGCCGGTGCATCAGCCGCAGCAATTGGTTGGGCCGGTCATCGGTGCTGCCCACGCCCCCGCCACGTCGTCGGGCATGGTGAGCTTCGTCCAGGACGATCACGTTCCAGGGTTCGGCCTGCTCCAACAGTTCAGCGGCCCGGTCCCGGCGGCGCATCAGGTGGCTGGAGGCCAGAACAAAGGGTTCCTTGTGCCAGTCGCCGCGGTCCACGGCGCAGACGGACTTGTCCACCAAGGCGGGGGACGGGAAGCGGCAGAGCCGTTGACCGTCGTAGATGGGCCAGTTCAGGTTGAACTTTTCGCGCAGTTCGATCTGCCACTGGCGGAGCACGGCCTTGGGAGCGAGCACCAGGATTCGTTTGGCTCTTCCAGCCATCCATGCTTGGCGCAGGAGCATCCCGGCTTGGATGGTCTTGCCCAGGCCCACCTCGTCGGCAATCAGCAGTTTGGGCGGCCATGAGTCGTACATGCGTTGAAAGGCCCGAATCTGATGGGGCCAGGGCGAAATCGGACACGTGGCTTCTCCCACCCGTTCACCGCCGCCGGGCAGTGAAGGAGCGGCCTTCAGGAAGGACCAGACTATGGTCCGGCGGTCGATGCTCGGTTCCAGAGGTGTGAGGGCAGGTTGCGACTGGGCTTTCGGTTCCGGCTCCACCCCGTAGTCATCCTGTTTTTCATGCAGCAATCGGTGCGGCCGTCTTTCCTGTTCGGGCAGAAATTTGAGCAGTTCCTCCCGAATGGCCGTGGGGATGTCGATGACCAGGGCGGATTTGGCCTTGTCCGCCCAGAGTTGCTGAAACGTCGTTTCCTCCGCGTCCACATGTGCCGCGGACCCGCCCCAACTGGTGAAGACATGGAAGCTGTCCCAGTTGCACTTCCAGCCATAGATCGTTTCGTTGATGCTGCCATTGAAGGCGAGGCGATTGCCGGCCTTGTCCTCGATGACTCCGGCCTTTTCATGAAAAATGGCGTCCGTGCGCATAGGCCGGCGTTCATGGTTGCAGGGGATGGCGACCTTCACGTCCAGGTAGCCTTTGGCCACCATCCAGGCCAACAGCTCCAGGGCGTTGACCGTGTCCTTGTCGTCTGCCGTCAGCGGAGTCCGTTGCAGGCTGGTCTCGACGGCTTGGCGCAGCGATTCCCCTTGAGATATGGCCTGCACCTCTGGTTCGTCCAGTGTGCAGCCGACAATCAGGCGCATCCGCCCCTGATTGCGGACCAGCCCTTCCACGCCTCGGGAAGCGGCGGAAAGGGCTCCGGCGGAGAAATAGCCCGTGGATCGATCGTAACGTACGGCGCATTCCAGGGCCGGAATGTAGAACCGACGCAGCAGGTCCCCGTCGTCAGGCGTGTACTTGAGTTGCCACGTAATGTCCGGAAGCAGGCTCACGCCTCAGTCTCCCACAACGAAAGCTGACGCGGTTTGCGGATCTGTTCCGTGAAGGCCAGGCGGCGCAGGTTTTCCAGGACCTCGAAGTCGTTGGCCGCTGGTTCAACGGCCTTGGCCGAGTCGAATCCGGTAAAGGTCCGGGACGGGGGCAGGACTTCCAGGACCGCCTCCAGGGTTTTCAAGAAGGCCGGTTCCTTGTCCACGCCTGCCTTGGTCAACAGATCCCTGGCCGCATCCAAAGTCCGGGTGCGGGCCATGTGCGCGGCGTGATGCACGGCGTCGATCATGGCTTTCGCCCCGCTGGGAGCGCCCAGCACCCCTTTGGCCGCCCGAGTAGAACTGTCCCAAAGCACCACGTCGCTGGTCTTTTTCTCGGCCAGCTTGCCGATGATCTCCTTGTCCAGGTCCAACCCGGCCACTCGGGCCAAGCGTAGGGCTTCGTCGTAGGGAAACTGCGGGGCCTGGAAGGCGTCCCAGGCCAGGACGAACCATTCGGTGAGCGGGTCCAGCTCAACCTTGCGCTGAACCGTGGTCAACTGTTCCATCCGCCAGTTCTTCACCTCCCGTCGGGCCGCGTCCAGGGCGTCCTCCGGGGTGGCGGCGTAGGGATCGAACTCTTCCTCTAAAAAAGATAATTGCGTTCCAGCCTTGGCAACCGGCTTGGGCAGCGGCGTGCCCCGGCGCACGGGCCAGTGCCGTGAGAACTCCTCCAGGGCCGGACCGAAACTGGACAGGTACAGGTCCACGCCTTTGATCCCGGCATCCTGAAACTGCTTGACTCGACCACGCACGGCCTGACGCACCATGGGCTCCAGGTCTTCCCAGAACATGGTTTCCTGATTCTCGTCCCGCTCCGGCCGGGGTCGGCAGACCAGGAAGATGGTGGAATTGGCCGCGGACTTGTCCTTGATATGCAACGATCCTTCGGCCTCGGTGTTGATGGGCCAACTCGCAGTGATCACAAAACCAGCCTCCATCAGCCCCTTGGTGAGGGCGTCCCAGGCACCGGTGGCCTTGTGGGTGAACATCAGGGTCATGATTCCGTCCGCGGTGAGCACCCGCCGACACTCGGCGAAAATGGCCGCCATCCGCTCCCGGTAGTCATGATCGGCCAACTTCTTGGCCCCTTTTTGGCCCTTGAACTTGGCCGGATTGGCCACCGCCTCATTGTCCTTGTCCGTCAGCCGCCGGGTAAACAACTCCGGATAAACGTGCCCAGCGGTGCGTTTCAGCCAAACGTAGAAAAAATCCGACAGCTCCGCGTACATCACGTTGTCGTAATACGGCGGGTCCATGACCACCACGTCCACGGTCCCATCCGCGATATGATCCAGAGAGTCACCGGACTTGCAGGTGATGGTCACGGCAGGCGGAACAAACTCCGGCCCAGACTCGAACATTGATATCTGGGTTTCCTTGGATTTCTTCCTGGCTGCCTTCATGTTCACGTCCGGCCGGACCAGGTCCACCAGCTCAGCGATGCACTTGGCGGTCTGCTCAATGGCCCAGTCGTAGCCAAGGCCGACGATCAGCGGAGCCATTTCGGCGTGAGACCATGAGAAAGAAAAGTCATGTCGATTAAAGGTATTCGCAACTACTTCCCTCGTGGACATCCAAACGGACATGCGAGAATTGTAGTTGAGAAGCTTATCAAGAGAAATTGACAAGTATGCAAATGCAGCCCTTGAAGCGTCGTTAAATCCGGGCTTGTTTTGTTCTTCATCCAATAGTTCCCGAAAAACTTGGACGCTCGTTCCATGACAGAGCAGTTGTCGGGGGGAAAAGAGGTCTCGCCACAATGGCATACCGTATTGAATGGGCCGAGTATCGTTGCCGTCTTCCGGAAACTCCTCCGTCGGCACCATATCCAGCGCTTCCCACTCCGGCAGCTTCTCCTCCAGAGCGGCCTTGATCCGTTCGCTGACGTCATCCTCAGGCCGAGGGGCGCGGTAGCCGCGTTCCCATTTTTCCCGCTTCTTCCCGGTCTTTGTCGTGGTTACGACCCGCTTCTTGAATACTACAGCATAAAGCTGTTCGCCCATGTTTCCGGCCTGGGCCTGTTCCTTGATAGCGTCTCCGTCCACCACACGGCCGCAGTCCGGGAAAGGGCAAGTAGCCGTGCCTCGGGCCACTGTGCCTTCGGACTGCTTCTGGGTCGTATTCACGATCTGAAACGAACAAACCCGGCCAGGCGTGTTGGGGCCGTCCGCTGTTTGCGGATCAAGGCGTACGCCCGTGCCATCTGGAGCAAGCCGCCAGTTGGGAGACAGGGGAATCAGGCCGTCGCAGTACGGGCAGGTTATGGTGCGCGCCCATATCCAGTTCGTTGGTATGGAGTCGGAGTCGGGTTCTGAGGGGAAGAACTCGGTAAGCTTTTCTTCACGGGCTTTCAGAAATTTCTCGCGGAGTTGAAGAAATGCGTCATGTACCTTTGAGTGAAACGTTAAAGGCGATTCAATCGTACTCTTCAAGATCAGCGTTGCGACCGGGTTTATATCATTTGCATAAGTTTCCAGTCCAAGGCGAGCACTTTCAAAGGGAATGCTTCCCCCACCGGCAGTCGGGTCCAAAAAAACTGCATTACCTAATCCAATCCTCCGAGACTCATAAGAAATCCAATCCATATCCTGAGTGTTTGGCATGTATGAGAACGCCCGTGGATATTCATAAGCCTGCCCTTCAAAACGTTCGCCTTTTTGTCTTGCAGCATCAATTCTTCTCCGTGAAGCAACCGGATCCCCATGAATCCCCAAGGCATGCATAAACTTGTCCTGGTCCGCGTCCGCCGGGAGCAAGGAGGCCAGGATGGCGACGCGGGAGGCCACCAGGGGGCGTCTGGCCCACCAGACATGCAGGTAATATGTGGGCGGCAAGGCTGTCATGGAGCGGCGTTCGCGCACGCTCTCTTCACCCAGGGCGGCTATGGGTAGCCAGTGTTCGATGAGGCGTTTGGACATGATCAGGTGGCCTTGTTGGATGGTCGAGGAAATTTTGTGAAGATGAAATCCACATGCTCGGCTAGATGCGGCGATATGGGATTCCAAAGGGGATCGAGACAGACCTGCATGCCTTCTGTACGGGCAAACTTGAGGACCGGCACGATATCCTCGTCTCCGGTGATGATAACCAGCAGGTCCGCCAACCGCTTGATGGCAATTGTCGCAATGTCCAGGCCTATTTTCATGTCAACGGTTTTTTGCTCGATATGGGGCCTGACGTCGAACTCCGAGAGATCAGCGGAAGTAATTTTTCCCTTCAGCAACAACTTCGTCTTTTCTGGTGTGAGTACCCAGTTGCTGTTTCGCCAAACAGTCCGTCCCAGCCGCAGAGCAAAGTTCGGCGTTTTTTTAAGGGATTCAAGGAGGTTTCTCTGATGTTTGGCGACATCCGTCTGCGCAAAGTCGACATGCTTGCCCGTGACAGGGTGATGCCCTTTCATTTCAAGGGGATTCGTGTCGTAATAAAAGATGCGGTAGAGATAATCGTTTTCGCGAAGGTGCTTCAGACAATACTCTCGGATGCTTGGCCCGTCGTAATGAAACGCTCTCAAGGTGTAGATGCGTTTGCGCATGAACCATCCATCAATCATGAACACGACTTTTCGCATGTCAGGCTCCAGAAAATGAAAAGCCCCTTGGTCGGCCAGCGGAGATAAGGTTCCGCGGCGTCGCAAGGGGCGCTTTTTTCGTGGTGTGTGAAAAGCAGATAACTCCAGCCCATGGGAGTGTCAAGCGACATTTCAAGAAGCGTCTTGTTTAGGATCAATCAGCAGAAAACGCAGGGCCATGAGCACCCGGCGCGGGTATTTGCGGTGCATGGCCATGCCCAGCCAGTAGGCGGCCTCTTCCTTGCCCATGGCCTCAATGCCTTCCGTAACCTGGCGGATATTGGTCCGGCTGCGCATGGGGGCCAGGACCCGGAAGAGGATGCCCAGGTTCAGGGCCAGGTCCTCGTCCAGCTCATGACGTGTTGCCGTACCGTTTGCGGGGCTGATCAGAATACCCGCCTTGGCCAGACGGCGCAGCACACGATGCTCCACCAAGGAAAGATTGCGGCCGGCAAGACCGGCAAGACGCAGAGGGGATTTGATATGTGGCGTAGCAGAAGAGGGAAGCTGCCAGACCTCCAGTTCCAGATTGTCCGGTCCGTGGTTGCGAGCCCGCAACTCGTAGCGCGGCATGCCACCACTCTTCCTGTCAGGAAGTGCGTCAGGATTTGATAGCGTAATAATGCTTGGCAAGGCCGCGCTCATTGATCTCCCTCCGCAACAGCCGTGACGTAGGCAGCCCCGGCCCCGAACCTGGTCAGCCGCTCGGTCAGTTTTTCCGGCTCGTCGCCGCCCATGGTCAGCCCTTCCGGAAAAAGCACGTTAAAGACAATCTTGCCCTGCTTTTCCGATGCGGCCCGAATCTGCTGCTCCAGAAAATCCTTGACCGGCAGGGCGTCCTGGATATGCCCGGAAAACTCAAATCCCATTTCGCTTCCCTCACGGGTGGCGTAGTCGCCGCTGATTTCAACCTTCTTTTCACTTTTTGGGATGGTATTGATCAGCCCCAGCAGTTTGAAGCCGTCCGCCAAATCAAAAAATGAGAGATGCAATGAGGAAATAGCGGCATATTTCCTGGTCCGGGCCGACTCCCAAATCCTGGTCAACGCCTCCTTGAGCACGCCCTCGGCGGAGATGCTTTTCTCCGGTGGAGGTGTTGCTGACCCAGTTCCTTGATCCGTGCCTTTGGTCGCGCCGTTACTGCCGGATGTTTGGCCTGTTCCGGTAATGGCTCCCGTATTGGTTCCGGTTACGCCATCTGAAACGTCGGTTGTCGTGGTGGTCGCCGACTCTGGTTCCGGCCTGGGCCAGATGTTGTGTTCCTTGGCAAACGAGGCCGTGAGCACGAAGGACTGTTCGTTGATCTTGATCTCGGCCCAGGGATCGCCCTGGCCCCAGATCAACTCCCCGCTGCGATAGACGAATTCGCCCTGCTCGATGCCCTGGCGGATGCCTTTGACGAAGACGTCGTCGCCCACCAGAATTGGCAGGGACGGGTCGCGGCGGAATTCGTCACGCAGGGCCGCGGTGCTGATCTGCCCCTTTTTCAGGGGCGTTCTGTCGCGAATGAACTGCGGCGAGTCCGGATTGTCCTCGGACAAGCGCAGCTTCTGGATGTCCCGCAACACACGCAGAACCTGACGTTGTCCATCGCCGGGATTGGCCGAGGCGCTCTGGACCTCGATGGATGAGTGCCCAAGGTCCACATCCGCCCCATCAACTCGATTCCTGGTCGGGTAGAACACATGACGATAGGCCTGCTGGATGGCCACGGCCAGTTCCTGCTCGGACTTGTGATACAACTCCAGGAGCCGATCCTGCTGGTGTTTGGCCAGATCGCTCAGGCGCTCGGGCCGACGCAGGTCCTCCAGGGCCAGACGGCGGATCATTTTGCGTTTCATGTCCTCTTTCCGCCGGGCGTCCACAACGACGAAGACAAGGTTGTTCCGGTTCATGCGCACATCGCCGCTTGATCCCTTTTCTCGATACAACCTGCGAACCAGACCGGGCAAGGCAACCCGTTCCCCGTCCACTTCGTCTGCATCGTAGCTGATCACACCCAGGGTGGGTTTGCCGTCACCGGCATCGTCAGCGATGTCGTTGGGCAGGCTGGGAAACGCCGCGAGCTGAAAGTTGTTTCCGCTGAAAATGCTCCTGATTCGGTCGTTGAGCTGGGCGCGGACCTCGCCGTGATCCACCTGGCGTTCCTGGCGGCGGATCATCTGGGTCAGGTTGGCCTCGGTGAGGAAGCGCAAGGGGACGTTGGGCCGGTCGTCCAGATAGGCCGAGGCCTGCACGAAGCGGCGCAGGGCGTCATCCACGAAACTGACGTCCGTGCCTGGCGAAAGGATGGCGTAACGCAACTCCTCCCGAGAGAGTCCTTTGAGGTTTTCATTGAAGGCCAGGGTGTGAAAAAAGATGGTCCTGGTCACATACGAGCCGTAAGGCGCAAGGCCCTTGTACTGGGCCGAGTCCATTTCCTGGGCTATGGAGGGAGCATCGCCCTCCACCGCGGCCACGTCTGCCTTGAGCGCCGGGACAAAGCTCTTTTGCCCGAGCTTGGTCACGATTTCTTGGCGGATGGGGCTGGAACAGAGGTTGATGTGGTGCAGGTGAACGGCGTAGGCGTCCTGGGGTCGATCAGCCCAGAGGGAGCCCACGGTGCGGGCCAGTAGTCGGAGCATGCCGCGGACTCGCTGGAAATTGCTCAAGGTTGACGTCTTTTCCTTGAGGGTCTGGATCAGTTCGGGATGCAGAGGAAACCCGGCCTTGAACGCCTCCAGGCGAGAATCCTTGGCCCCGAAAGGAGGGAGGTGGTCCCGATGCTCATCCCAAAGTTGACGGTAGCTCTCGATGATCTGGGAGGCCCGGGCATCATCCACCGTGCTGAAAAGCCTGCGCCGGAGTACCTGCACGGTTTCATCTTCTTCCGTGGGGTCGAGCAAAGCCGCCTTGCGCGCGGAAACGCTCTCGACCTCTTCCATCTTTTCGGCGATGAACTGATTTTCCTCGCTGTATGCGTCAATGGCCGTACGGTCCCCCTTGCCAATAGCCAGGGTATACACCAATGCCGCGTTGGGGCTGGACTCCACGGCCTTGAACAGGCCGGTCAAGAATGCGGTCAACTGCCCGCCGGCCCGGACCCGGTCGCCGGCGCTGAGCTTGCGCAGATAGACCGACAGTTCATCGATCAGGATCAAGGTCGGCTGGTTGCCAAACAATTCTTTGATTGTGTCCGCACCAGGAGCCACGCGGTCTTCGTCGCTGCGGCGAATCCGTTCGTATCCCTCCAGGCCCGCAAGACCGTACGCAATTTCGCCCCAAGGCGTGTAGGCGCGCAAGCCATCCCCCAAGGGCCTGCCGTTGGCGGGGTCTGCGTTTTCTCCATCAAAGGCCGCAATGCGCACGGCATGTCGTGGAATCAAGGCAGGGTCAATGAACTCGCTGATATTGGGCACGCCCTGCATGCCTCGCGCTGTATGAGACAGAGCGATCAATCCATGGGTTTTGCCGCCGCCGTAGTTGGTGTCCAGGCGAAGAATGGACGCCGCGGCATGCCCGCTGGCCGTCAACCGCAGGCAGACGTTCCACAAGAGGTTCTTCAGCCCACGAGTGGGATGGGTGTTCGCGAAAAACTTGACTGGGTCAGTGTATTCTTCCGGGGCATCCCCGCGCAGCACCTGGGCCAAGTCAGCCGCAAAATCCGACTCGGAAATTGTTCCCTCCAGCACGTCGCGACGAGGCGTGCAGACGTCAAAAAGCGTGGGCAAAGCCATGCATTGAACTCCTTGAGGTTTGAGACAGACGACATGTCCCCGATATGGAAAAGCTGATCATGGGCCTGACGGTCCAGTTTGTGCGTTAATGGCCGTTTGAAGTGCCGGCCTTTCAAAGTCGATCATGGGGCGTACTTCAACCGTTACGCGATTGCAATATGTTCGTGCAGTGGCTTGATACCGAGAATTAAGCGTCTGCACCCCCATTGTGGCACCGGCTCCTGGTTCGCTTACAGCTCACGTCTGGCCTCCTATTAGAAGGTTCGCCCATGGATACACATTGGCAAATCATTGCATACCTCGGATAAAACAAAGCATGCCCGGTCCTGAAGAGCTCTTCTATAAGGTTCTTTCCGTGCAAAGGCGCTCGTAAGTCGGCGGGTTAAGCTGAGCGTTAATATGCTATAAATAAAAAAAACTAAGCCATCTTTCTTTCACCCTCCTCCTGCTCCCGGCCCCGACCGGGTCATGGCCCGGCAATGTCATTTCCATCCAGGACAGCAGACACCATCACGGTCTTGTCCTAGGACTGCAGCAGGTTCGTATTCGGCTCTACGGCATCGATTGCCCCCGAGGGTGGCCAAGCGTCTTCAATGGCCTCCTGTCCAACAGGCCTGTGGTTGAGATAGACATCAAGGACATCAACCTCTAGGCACGAATGTAACCGTGGTGATCATGCACCACGCAGTCATCCATTTTTTCCATTTCGCCTTCTAGTAATTTTGTCATGCAACCCCCAGCCTAACATACATTATAAAGATTCAAGAAAGGCCTACGTCTTCGACATTGAGGAAGACGCCCTGAACCAGGACCCAGAGAAGGTCTGGCTCTGGGAACATGAGAATATGTCTTCACACTGAATGTGGCCGGCCCGAGAGAGTGGGAAGCTGGGCACGAGGATTTTGTCGAGGCGGTGTGAAGTGAATTGCCTACTTGCTTGTATAGGCTGGTTCTGCACATCAACCATCAATATGACTTGATTGCAATCCTTCATGGCCAGCCTCACGGTCAGCACCGCTCCGCCGTTGATTCGATGTATGTGAAGATCAGTGTTTCGTCCGAGTTCTTCACGGTTTGCCTCGGTTCTGGCTTGGCAAGAAGCCGAGGAATGTCCAGTGAGCGGATACTTGTCAGGTCCGGCCATCGTCAGATTTGGGTTTTTCTGACACCAGTTGCCGCAGGGGTGCTCTAGCTTCAAGGCTGCGACCAGAGCATCCTGTCAGCGCAGGCCTGCCCGCCGGAGATGATCTTGAAGGAGATTTTCGAACGTTCATTTCAGGAACATATTTCTGAAGGCGATGTCCTTAAAAGTTGCAACAGACTGTTTGCTCATATTTTGTCTACCTTCCCGAAGATGCTTTCCACCAACAGCTCCGCAACCGCCTCATCCTTCAATACCTGCATGGCCTCATGCGGCATCAGGTTCAGCATTTCCGCGTACTTCTCTTTCGTCATGCCGGCCTTCTTCCAGGGCCTGGCAGCGGCGTACTGCTTGCGGGTGATGCCGAGGATGGCCCAGGGCTTTTCGGAAGCGAGTATGGATTTTATGTTGGGCATCTGCTGTGGTTATGGGTTCATCTTCTCTGGCCATAATCAGGTCCCGATTATGCCCTTTTTCGCGGAGATAGCCCGCTCCAGCGCCTTCGCCAAACCTTCCATCTTCACCGGCTTGGCCAAGTAATCGTCCATCCCTGCGGCCAGGAACTTCTCCCGGTCCCCGAGCATGGCATAAGCGGTCAGGGCGATGATCGGGATGTTCTTCTTATCACCAAGAGTTGTTGATTCGCGTATGGCCTTGGTCGCCTCAACCCCGTTCATCACCGGCATCTGAATATCCATTAGGATAGCATCAAAGTCCTGAGCCTCGAGCAGATCCAGGGCCTGCCGGCCATCCTCGGCTATGGTCACGACATGTCCAACTTTTTCCAGGAGTTTGCTTGCGAGCAAAGAGTTGGACGGTTCATCTTCGGCCAAGAGGATGCGCAGGCTATGTGAAGCTTGGGGAAACTGCCTTGGTCCTTGCCCGGAAGAAATACTCACACCATCAGGAAGCTTGAAGGGCAGGACCACATACATGGTGGTCCCTTTGTCAACTGTACTGTCTACGGAAATATTCCCATCCATCAGGTCCACAAGGCGTTTGACTAAGGAAAGCCCCAGCCCAGCGCCCTGGTAAGATCGGGTATAGGAGCCGTCCAACTGGACAAATGGCTTGAACAGGGTGTCCAGTTTATCATCCGGAATGCCGATGCCTGAGTCCGAAACGGAGAAAAGGATGCGACATTCTCCCGGCTTTGGGCTGGGCAGAAAGCCCATCTTCATGGTGACGCCGCCACGATCAGTAAACTTTAGGGCATTGCCCACGAGGTTGAAGAGGACTTGCCGAATCCGCGCCATATCGCCGATAAGTTGACTTGGAATGAGCGGATCCAGCAAACAATCCAGCAGGATGCCTTTTTCACGTGCCGCCACCGAAAAGAGATCGGCAACGGAGTCGTGAAGATCCTGCGGGTTGAATTGCTCTGTGCGGATTTCCAATTTCCCTGATTCGATACGTGAGATGTCCAGAATGTCCGTAAGCAGCCTGGTAAAGCGGTCCGCTGATTTTATGGCTATGGCTGTGTATTCCGTTTGCTCCTCATCCAGCGTTGTTGTTTCCAGCAGTTGCATCATGCCCATGATTCCGTTGAAGGGAGTGCGAAGTTCATGGCTCATGTTGGCCAAGAATTGACTCTTGGCCATATTAGCGGCTTCAGCCTGCTCCTTGGCTCGCAGCAGAGCCTCCTCGGCCTGCTTGCGATCGGTGATGTCAATGTGACACCCAATCATCCTCTTTGCATTTCCATCATCATCCCACTCAACCACTTTGCCTGTGCATATAACCCATACGGTGGAACCGTTTTTGTGATGGTAACGGACCTCATTGTAAAATGGCACTCTCCCTTTACTTTTTACATGCGAGTTAAATTTTTCAAAAACCCCCGGCAAATCTTCGGCAAATATCAATTTCTGCCAGGATTCAGCTTTGTTCTCAATCTCATTATCTTCATAGCCAAACATTTTTTTAAAATTCAGACTCAAATATTCATCACCAGTAGGAATATTCCAATCCCAATATCCTGCCAGAGACTGCTCAAGAATTAGTTCATAAGTTTGTCGCTGAGCTTTTAAAGCTTCCTCAGCACGTTTTCGTTCAGAGATATCCCTGCAGATAGTAATTACACCGAGTATCTTCCCATCGTTGTCCCGATAGGGCGTTTTCAAAGTATCGAGCTGGATTTGGCTGCCATCCGGATAGTTTACCTTCCACTCCTTGCTGTGTAGCTGTTTTTCAAATTCAAGCACGTGTCTGTCATCATTCCTGAAACGGTCCGCCTCTTCCTTGGAATACAGATCATAGTCTGTTTTTCCCACAATATCTTTCTTACAAAGTCCGATGTATCGGGAAAATTCGGTATTGCACCCAAGGTAAATTCCTTGGGTGTCCTTGATAAAGATGATATCTGGGATAGAATCCAGTAGCGAGATGAGCAGGGCGGTCTGACGCTTTATCTCCGTCTCGTTCCTCTTTCGTTCTGTAATGTCCTGGGCAATTTCAATCGCCCCGATTATTTCACCTTCGGCATTTCTGACTGGGGCGGCAGTAATTGCCCAAGCTCCCTGTTTATCTGGCCAATTTTCTTGGTTTTCCGGAGTCAGTTCACCTTTTTGTGGTACGCCTGTCTCGATGGCCAAGGTAACCGGACATTCTCTGCATTCTTCTTCTAATCCCCAGGTCTCGTAGCATTTCCTTCTTTTGACGCTTTCTAAGTCAGGCAACATACCGGAATTTTTAGAAATGCAACGTAGGTATACATTGTTGGCCCAAACAAGGCGTCGTTCAGTGTCATGGTAGGCAATGATTTCATTTGCATTCTCCAGGATCAACGATTTTTCGTAATCCGAATTCCGAAGCGTTTTCTCGGCCAACTTGCGCTCCGTGATGTCTGTGACAAATCCTTGATAATGAGAGACATGGCCATCTTGATTCCATATTGCCCTAACGTTTCGTAATACCCAGAACTCGGTCCCGTCCCTCCGGCGAAACCTACATTTATGGTTGACCACCTCTCCGTGTTTTTCCAGAAGGTTTTTGAACTCATTCCTGTCCGCGGGATCAGCATATACTTGAGCTGCAATGTCCTTAACGGATGCAATCATCTCCATAGACGATGTATAACCATGCATTTTGGCCAAAGCAGGATTGACAGCAACGTATCGACCATCCGGCGTGGACGTGAAGATACCGATGGGTGCGTTCATCAGGATATCTTGGGCGTCAGGAAAGCCTGTTTGCGTAAACTCATTATCAGGTTGTTGCTTCAGATCCATGCAGGACTCCTAGAGCTGTGCCTTAGAACGGGGTGCGGTTTGTTTCAAGCCAGATGGGTAAAAAGCGCCTAACTGCACAACATTAACGTCTACAAGCATACGGACTAATCATTATGGGTTAAATTCTTTTCCTTTCCCTCATCTTTAGCAACAAGGTCAAGCACAAGTTTCAACCTCAGCCCTTAGCCGGAGAAGCCTGCAAACTTTAAGGGCTTCTCCGGCACACTCATCCTGCTACGCTGCCTTCCGGAAGTTCTCCAGCGCCGCGAAGTAATCAATCAACTGCTTCAACCACTGGTGTCCCAACGTTGCCAACGGAAAGGGGTATAATATGTTGAAATTAATGAGTTAAAAGGCCTTGCCCGCTTGTAACGACTTGAAAGGCTTTCGGAAACTCGACATTTTTATTCGTGGAAATAATGTAAAGGGAACACAAAATTGAAGCTTCTCTCTACACAATTCTACAGTTTTTGAGCGTAAACAACTTTGAACGAGTTCCATTATTACAGGTGGTTGTATGTTCTGAATACGAAAGCGAACAGGCCCCCGAACAGCAAGTAGTTATGTTTATTTGATTAATTGTTGGGACACTAGTGTGCTTCAACATCTTCGCATCACGCTTGCACCGGCTCATTGTTATGAATTGTTCACTGATCTCGCCGAGTGTCAAATCCTTAGAGCCGTGACCATACTTCTTGACCAGATACATTACGTACAGCTCAACCTGATCCCCGACACCCAGGGGCAAATACCCCGGATGTCAAAGGACAAAAAAAAAAGAGGTCGGACAAACTGTCCGACCTCGTCTTTGATTTTATTGACCTTTTGTTCTGAGCCGGTCTTGCTCGGATTGTCTTCTGGTGCCGAAGGGGGGACTCGAACCCCCACGAGGTTTCCCTCACCACCCCCTCAAGATGGCGTGTCTACCAATTCCACCACTTCGGCTTTTTGGCTTGCAGGTCTATTCAGACTCCGTCGGTGCTTGAGGAGGCGCGATGGAGTCAGCGGGTTCGCGGGGAGTCAGGATCTGTTGTTCGATGGTCCCCGGAGCGGAAGGAACTTGCAGCATGTCGCCGGGAATGTCAAGGATGATCGATTCTTCGGCTGTTCGCTGGCCGCTCATGTAGGTGAAGCTCAGCGAGGTGATCAGGAAGACGCTGGCAACGCTGATGGTCAACTTTTTGAGCAGACCGCCGGCGCCTCCGCCTCCGAAGACCGAACTGCTTCCGCCGCCGAAGATGACGCCCATGCCTTCCTTGCCGGACTGCAGTAGGATCAGGACGACAAGGGAAATGCACGCGAGAATGTGAATGGTGATGATCAGGGTACTCAAAATTAAAACTCCTTAAATATCATCCAGCCGTGGCGATGGCTGTGAAGCTTTCAACCTGCAAACTCGCACCACCTACCAGCACCCCGTTCACATTGTCAAGGCCGAGTATCGCGGCGGCATTGTCCGCTTTCACGCTGCCGCCGTAAAGGATGCGTATGGCATTGCCGCTATGGGGAAAATATTCTTCCAGCGTTTTTCGGACAATGGCATGGGCCGAAAGGATGTCCTCAGGTTCGGCCGTTTCTCCGGTGCCGATGGCCCAGACCGGCTCATAGGCAACCGTGAGTTGCTCTGGAGTGACGGTTTCCTTGTCCACCTGGGCCAGCCCGAGACGCAGTTGTCCCTTGAGCACGTTTTCCATGCTGCCGTGGGTGCGCTGGTCCAGGGTTTCGCCGATGCACAGGATCATGTGCAGGCCGGACTGCAGGCCGAAGGCGACCTTCTGGGCAATGAACCTGTCGGATTCCTTGATGACATGGCGGCGTTCGGAGTGTCCGGCCAGGGCATGGGTGCATCCGGCGTCGGTCAGCATGGAAGGGGCGATTTCGCCGGTATAGGCGCCTTGCTCGGAAGGATAGAAATTCTGCGCTCCAAGGTACATGCGTTCCCGGCCATGCAGTGTCTCAGACACGGCCTTGAGTGCCGTGAAGGGCGGCAGGAGCAGAAGTTCGCGCTCCGGGGGCAGGGCGTCTTCGAGTCCGGCAACCAGGCCGGCAGCCAGTTCAACGGCCTGTTCCTCGGTTTTGTACATTTTCCAGTTGCCGGCAATCAAGGTTCTTGGCTGACTGCTCATTACTTGCACTCCTTAAGGGCTTTGAAGGCGGGGAGATCCTTGCCTTCCATGAATTCAAGAAACGCGCCTCCGCCCGTTGAGATGAAGCTGATCTTGTCCGCCATTCCGGATGCGTGCAGCATGGCGTCCGTATCGCCGCCGCCCACAATGCTGACCTGGGCGGATTCGGCCACGATTTTCGCCATGTGCATGGAACCGGCGGCAAAGGCCGGGTTTTCGAAGGCGCCCATGGGACCGTTCCAAACGACGGTTCCCGCCTTGTCCAGGACTTCCGTGAACAGGGCCTGGGTGGCCGGGCCGATGTCCAGAACCATCTGGCCTTCGGGAATTTCCTGGAATCCGCAGGTGCCTTCGGCCTGTTCGGATTTCGGATCGGCGGCATGGATGAAGTCCACGGGCAGGTGCAGGTCCACGCCGCGCTCCTTGGCTTTGGCCAGAATATCCCGGGCCGTGTCCAGATATTCGTTTTCCACCAGGGAGGCGCCGACGGGATAACCCTGGGCCTTGATGAAGGTGTTGGCCATGGCCCCGCCGATGATCATGCGATCCACCTTGTCCAGGAGATTGTTCAGGATGCCGATCTTGCCGGAAACCTTGGCCCCACCGGATACGGCGACGAAGGGCCGCTTGGGGGCGGCCAGGGCCTGGCCCAGGTACTCCCATTCCTTCTGCATCAGCAGTCCGGCGCAGCAATACGGAATGGATTTGGTGATTCCGGAATTGGAAGCATGGGCCCGGTGCGCGGTGCCAAAGGCGTCGTTGACGTAGATTTCAGCCAATTTGGCCAACTGGGAGCTGAATTCCGGATCGTTCTTGGTTTCACCGGCATGAAAGCGCAAATTTTCGAGCAACAGGATCTGACCCGGCTGAAGGGCCTGCGCCATGGATTCCACTTCCTGCCCGACACAGTCATTGGCCATGGCCACATCCTGGTTAAGCAGTTCGGAGAGTCGCTGGGCAATGGGCCGTAGACTCAGTTCCGGATCGGCTCCCCCCTTGGGCCGGCCCATATGGGAGCACAGCACCAGGGAGGCCCCCTGGTCCAGGGCCAGCTTCAGCGTGGGCAGACTGGCCTTGATGCGGCTGTCTTCCTGGATTACCCCCTGGTCCATGGGCACATTGTAATCCACCCTGATCAGGAGCCGTTTCCCCTTGACGTCCATGTCCTTTAAAAAACGTATGCTCATGATATTCCTCCTCTGTCTGTTGCGTTCATTGGCGCCGGGGTCGACCCCGGCGAGCAGCGCATGAGTATTGCGTCTCTGGCGCCGGTAGGAAGGCGGTAGTATGCCCGCCTTCGTCCTGATTGGCAAAATCCGTATAATTCGTAGAGGCCCAAAGCCGCGGTGTTGGCTTCGTCAACCTCGAGGAAACAGGTCTGGACACTGCCGGCGCGGGCGTGTTCCAGCGCTGCTCCGACAAGGGCCTTGCCCAGCCCCCGCCTCCTGTGGTCAGGATGAACGGCAATGTTCAGGATTTCCATTTCCGGCGGCAGGACCACAAGACTGATATAGCCGGCCAGAATGCCCTCGTCGCGCACACCGAACAAGCACCCCGATTCCGAATTGAATCCGGATCGGATCTGCTGCAGGGTCCAGGGAGTGCTGAAGCAAAGGGCTTCCAGGTCGGCCACCTCGGGCAGGTCCTCGTGGGTCAGACGGATGACGCGCATGAGGTTTGGTCATCCTTTGCCGTCAGGGACATTGCCTCCAAATGCGGCCAGGGCTTCCGCCACTTTGGCATGGATCAGGATGTTGCCCGCCAGAATGGAGGGAGCATGCAGGTCAAAGGGGGATTGGTCGATCCGACTGACCAGTCCTCCGGCTTCGTGGACCAGCAGCCAGCCCGCGGCCACGTCCCAGGGCTTCAGGTCGAGCTCGTAAAAGGCGTCGAAGCGGCCGCAGGCCGTGTACGCCAGGTCGCAGGCCGCGGAACCGGCTCGCCGGACACCCCGGGTCGAGGCCAGCATGATTTCCATCCAGGCCAAAATCTGCTCCATCCGTTCCCGGACGGTGTAGGGAAATCCCGTGGCCACCAGGGCGTTTTCCAGCTCCCCGGTGTCGGAGACATGGGCCGGAACGCCGTTGACGAATGCACCGTGACCGCGCACGGCATGGAATAGTTCATCGAGCACGGGCATGTGCACCAGCCCGAGCTGCACCTGGCCCTGGTCCCACAGGGCCACGGAGATGGCCACGAAAGGAATGCCGTGGGCGAAATTGGTGGTTCCGTCAACGGGATCGATGACCCAGGTCGGTCCTGTGGGAGCGCGTTGCAAATCATCGGCCTCGGCTGATTCCTCGGCAAGAAAGCCCGCGCCGGGTAAAAGCGCTTTCAGGCGTTCCTTGAGCAGCTTCTCCAGGGCAATGTCCGCACTGGTCACTAGGTCGATGCGCCCCTTGTGGCGAATCTCCCGCGGCTCGTGCCAGAACCGCATGAGCAGGTCGCCGGCTTCACGAACGATGCGTTCCGCATCGGGCAAGAGGGATGTGTAGTTGGTCATATGCATAAGGTATGCTCAATTGACACCAAAGCCAAGACGTTGAACAGTAAAGCTGTAACTACTCAGTAACACCTGACAATAAAACAACACGTAAACACCTGGCCCCCGGCCTGCACCGGGATGACGACCCGGAAAACTCGCAACGCGGCACTCCATTCCGTCATGCCGGTGCAGGCCGGTATTCAGCAATTACTGTAACTGCTCAAAAAAAACTGTGACAATCAACGGGTTGAATCCTGGGAGCGCCGCACCCCAGTGCGGCAACGGAGTGACGCACTCAGGAGAAAGTCCCGGCTGGAGCATGGCCCCAGTAGCTAGGTCACGAAACTCCGCACCGGCGGGAATCCTTGCACAGCAAGATCATCGCCCAACCTTTTTGAGCAGTTACCAATTACTTGATCAGATGTTTCATTGTGGCAACTGGCGGCTTTGATTCGAGATGTTCAAGGCTGTACGAGATCGGGAGGCATGTATTGGGACGAAAAATTCGCGCGGATCAGGCGCTGGTGGAGCAGGGGCTGGTGGAAAGCCGGGAAAAGGCCGAGCGTCTGATCATGGCCGGCAGGGTCAGCTGCGTCGTTGACGGTTCGCCGCGGCCGGTGGCCAAGCCTGGCCAGGGTGTCGCGCCGGATACGGAGCTGCGCGTCGCGGCGGGGGAGCGGTTCGTCAGCCGGGGCGGCGAGAAGCTGCTCACGGCCCTGGAGCATTTCGCCGTGACGGTCCAGGGCCGCATTGCGCTGGATGTGGGAGCCTCCACTGGAGGATTCACCGATTGCCTGCTGCAGCACGGCGCGCTCAGGGTCTACGCCGTGGATGTGGGCAAAGGGCAGCTGGACTGGAAACTGCGCCAGGACTCCAGAGTGGTCAACCTGGAAGGTGTGAACTTCCGCCACGCCGGCCCGGATCTGCTGCCCGAACCCGTGGACGTCATCACCGCGGACTGTTCGTTCATCTCCCTGCGCCTGATCCTGCCCTCCTGCCTGCGGTTTTGTAAAAACACCACGGACATCATAGCCCTGATCAAGCCGCAGTTCGAAGCCGATCCCGGGGCAGGGGAGAGGGGCGTGATCCGGGATCCGCTGCTGCGTCAGCAGATACTGGAAGATATCGCCATCTTTGCCCGTGACGAGCTGGGGCTGGTCTGCCATGGAACCGTCCCCTCAAAGATCCTGGGGCCCAAGGGCAACCAGGAGTATTTGGCCTGGTTCCGTGCGGCGGATGGCAAGTCATTCCCGTGAAGGCGGGAATCCAGGTCATGCTTGCCACATTGAAAAAAAAGTTGGCTTGGCCCGCAACCCAGTTGTCAGATGTCTGGATTTTCCTGACAACTGACAGCAAGTAGCTGACAACATTTATTTTTGTAACTACTCAGCAGAGTCAGAAAAAAGATCTGGATCCCGGCTTTCGTCGGTATGACTACATGGAAACGGCTTGCTCCGATTCGTCATTCCGGCGAAAGCCGGAATCCAGTGCTGGGGAAATGGTCATGCACCGTATGTGCTGAATAGTTACTTCTGTTCAAGTATCCGTCGATGCGGAGTTTTGTGTCCAAGCTACGGGGGCCATATTCCAGCCGGAACTTTGTCCCGAGTGCGTTACACTGTTGCCGCACTGGGGTGCGGCGCTCCCAGGGTTTATCCTGTTGATTGCCACAAGATTTGAGCAGTTACGAGCTGAGTGGTTGCTTATTTTGTATCTATTCAGCAAATCCGCGAAAAAGATCTGGATACCGGCGTTCGCCGGTATGACTGTATAGATGCAGCTTGCCACGATAAGTTATTCCGGCGAAAGCCGGAATCCAGTGCAGGTGAATGACCACCCTCCGGATGAACTGAATAGCTACCTTTTTTTGACAGCTTGAAGCAGCAAGTCACAATTTTTTGCCTGATTGCTCGTCTTTTTCCTGCAGCAAATATCTGAGTTGCGCGACGGAGCGGCCGGTGCGGCGAGCGAGTTTTTGCAGCGCATCGAATTCCGGGCGAGCATAAGTTTGCTCGTTCAACTGCGCCTGTTTCATTTCGAGCATTCCCAGCGACGTATCGCGGGCAATATCCTGCCTTGGCAAGATGACGCGTTCAATGTGTTGACGGCGAATCCCCAGGCTCAGGGTGTGCCGGAAAAACGCTTCCTGTACCGTGGGCAGGTGTTTTGGAGCGCACAGAACCTGAATCTGGCCTCCGGGTCTGTTCTTTTTCATGACGCCGGGGAGAAAGAGGACGTCCAGGGCGCCTTCCTGGAACAACGCATCAAAACAACTGCCGAGTTCCTCCCCGGTCAGGTGGTCGATATTGGTCGTCAGCAGGACTACTTCATCGACGATCTCTTCGGCGGACCGTGCAGGGAGGGATGTGGTTTCCTCAAAAAGGAAGCAGCGCAGGGCATTTGGCTGGTCGGCCAGTTCCATGGTTCCGAGGCCGACTCCGCACTTGAGAAGATGTCCCTTGGGACCTGACGTGAAGTCCTGGACAAGGCAATCCAGAAGCAATGCGCCGGTGGGAGTGATCAGTTCAACCCGGTGATTCGTGGCGTAGACGGGTTTGCCTTGCAGCAGTTCCGCCACGGCGGGCGCGGGCAGGGGAAGCATGCCGTGGGCGCAGTGAACTTGTCCTTGAAACCAGGGAAGTTTTCCCGCGCGGACTTTTTTGATCTCAAGTTGCTCCAGCCCCCAAAAGACTCCCACCACGTCGACAATGGTGTCCACGGCGCCGACTTCGTGAAAATGAATGGTTGCCGGATCAACGCCGTGAACTTTGGCTTCGATGAAGGCCAAGCGATGGAAAGCCAGTCTGCTTTGTTCCAGCACATCCAACGATAGCGGCAGACGTTCCAGAATGGATACGATATCCTTCAGGTGCCGCAGTGGGGGGGGCGTCGCGGAGGCAGGGGCAATTTCAAGACGTTTGCCGGCGAGTCCGCACCGGACATCGTCAATCGCGGAGAGAGTGACGTCCATGCCGGACTGTTGAAAGATTCCGGCAAGCAGCTCCGCATCCAGTCCCAGATCAATCAGCGCGCCCAGGAACATGTCCCCGCTGATCCCGCTTGTGCAGTCCAAATACAAAGATTTCATAGTTTCCTTTCCGGCTGATAATTGATATCTCTTGCGTTTCTGTAACTACTCAGCTCATCCGAGAAAATCGGAATGGATACCGGCCTTCGCCGGTATGACTTAACTTGGAAAGAACGTGGTATGATACGTCATTCCGGCGAAAGCCGGAATCCAGCTCTGGCGAGTGACCACAGAGTATGTGCTGAGTAGTTACCCGTTTCTTGTGGTTAACCCGGCAATTCTCACTTATAAGGAGGAATCATCAATGCTTATCAGCGACTGGATGACCAGGGATGTCATTTCCGTGGAACATGATATTTCCATGATGAAGGTTTCCAAAATCATGAAGGAAAAACGCATCCGCAGACTTCCCGTCGTGGATGCCGGAGCAAAATTGCTGGGCATCGTCACGGACAGGGATATCAAGGAAGCATCTCCATCCAAGGCCACAACCCTCGACATCCATGAATTGTATTATCTTCTTTCCGAGATCAAGGTCAAAGACATCATGACCACGAAACCGTTCACCGTTTCGCCCAACGATACGATTGAGCGAGCCGCTCTGGTGATGATGGAAAAACGGGTCGGTGGTTTGCCAGTGGTCGACGAGCAGGGAAAGGTTGTCGGGATTATCACGGAAAGCGACATCTTCAAGGTGCTGATTGCCATCACCGGAGCGCAGTTCGGCGGCGTGCTGCTGACTTTCAAGCTGCCGAATACCGAAGGGAGCCTGAAGGAAGTCCTGGAAGTGTTGCGCCACGAACAGACCAGGATCATCAGCATTCTCACTTCCTATGGCCAGCAGGAGGAAGAAGGCTACAGGCAGGTCTATGTGCGGATTCAGGATTTGGAAAAAAATGCTCTGGAAGCTCTCATGGAAAAGCTCAAGGGCAGATTCAACGTGCTGTATTGGGTGCGGGAGAATCTGCACCGGTAGGGAAATGGAGTTGAGCGCAGCGGCGGTTCATTCAGGTTCAGGATGAAAAGCCCTTGAGCTGTTGCACCGCAGAAAAGGGCAAAATGAAATTGCTTCCTGGGTTGAATGGTTGACCTGCCCTGTCGGTGACTCCCTTTTTACATACAGGATTAACGGCGGTTCCACGGACAAGCCTGGTTTTCCTTCTCTCCTGGCTTCGAGCAGCAGAAGGGATGCAGGCTTGTCGTCATATGGGTGGACCAGGCGCAGCCGTTTCGGTTCAAGCCGATGTGCGTCGAGAATCTTCAATACCCGGTTGGCGTGTTCCGGCAGGTGGATCATGCATAAACGGCCCTTCGTCTTCAAAATTCTGGATGATCCGCGGATAAAGTCCTCAAGTCCGGCTTCCGCTTCGAATCTGGCCAGGCGTTTGGCCGGAGCCGTGGGCGTTCTTCCGTGGCCAAGGAGACGATATGGTGGATTGCAGAGGATGAGATCGCAGGAGCCGGGCTGGAATTGCGGGAGGTCGGCGATGTTCCGGACATCACCATGCACCGGCGTGAACCGATCCGTAAAGCCAAGGTTGTGCGCATTCACTTCAGCAGCGGCGACCATCTCCGGATTGATGTCCAGTCCGGTGATTTGAAAATCATGATCCGGATAGATCAGCAGAAGCCCAAGGCTGATCACGCCGCACCCGGTTCCGAGGTCCGCAACCCTTTCCGGCAGTTGTTTTGCAGCGAAACAGGCGAGCAGGAGGGCGTCCACGGAAAATCGGAACCCATTCTCCGGCTGCCTCAACCCCCGCGGGTACAGTTTCCGGTACTCTGCCGTCGATATTTCGCTAATCATATACGTAGCTGCTTAGCCCATGACCAGGCAGGGCAAATTTGTTCTCTGAAATGTTATAATCACAGAACGGTTGGTGCATGAAGGGGGCAAGGCGTGTCTCCAGGATGGGCCGGCATCAGTCGAAATCGAAATCGAAATCGGAATCGGAATTGAAATAGATTTTGGAAAGCTATCAGCAATCGATTTCGATTCCGATTTCGGATAGCGCCCGAGGATTGAGGTTAAATCTGCCCGGGCACAGTATAGTAATCACTTGGCCCCGGAACATAAAGTGGCTACAGTTAAGAAGCTGGTGGTCCTCTCCGAAGTCGGCAGACCTCCGACAGGTTTCGGGAGATGAGGCGATTACCATAAGGAGAGCTTTGATGGAAATAAATTATTTAACCGATAAAAATGGTCATCCATTGGCCGTCGTGGTGCCCATCGACGAATGGGAAAGTATTCGTTCCCGCCTGGACAGGCAGGCCGAGGATGAAACCGCTTACCTGCTCGAAAGCCAGGAAATGCGTCAGCGCCTGGCTTTGGCCAGGTCCCGCAAAGGCGGCAAGACGCTGGAAGAAGTGAAAAATGCCCTTGGTATTTGACGAGCAAGCCGTTGATGACCTGGAATGGTGGGTGACCACCAACCCCAAAAAAGCCAGGAAGATCTTTTCGTTGCTCAAGGAGATCGGGAAAACGCCTTTCAAGGGAAGAGGCAAGCCGGAACCTCTCAAGTACGATTTAGCTGGGTGCTGGTCCAGACGAATTGATGATGAACACAGAATTGTTTACGAGATCGTTGACGGCAATGTCCGGATATTGGCCTGTCGATACCACTACACAGCGAATTGAGAATGCATTTTCAGCAAAGCCAAAGGTGGTAATTACTCAGCATGATAGAGCGGGATGAGGGTAGCTTTTAAAACTTGTGGCAAGCATGTCCTGGATTCCCGCTTTCGCGGGAATGACTTTGTTTTTCATGCCGTTTCGGAGTTAGTTATACCCGCTAAGGCGGGTATCCAGCCCATTTTATTCAGACGGCTGAGTAGTTGCCAGCAAAGATCAGAGACGTGCCCAAGCCTGCATTTCCTTGAGGTTCGCCTAGTCGATTAGCCATCGTTTTATCAGAAGTATGGAGTGCGGGCTTGTCTTATATGGACGCCGGCCTGAAAAAAAGGGGTTAGAGATAATCATCTCTAACCCCTTGATTTTTATGGTGGAGGCGGGGGGATTCGAACCCCCGGCCTCTGCCTTGCGAAGGCAGCGCTCTCCCAACTGAGCCACGCCCCCATGAAAAAAAGATTCATAGACGACCAAAGGTAATGAGGTCAAGTCGGCGAATCGCTCAAGCCTTCTTTACATGTGCCAGCAGTTTTCAGCTCATTGAATCTTCCTCGGAAGACCGGACGCGCATCCGTTCAATGATTACGTTCAGTTCCACAGCCATGTGGGCCATTTCGGACACGGCTTCGGCGGACTGGTTCATGACCTGGCTGGTCTCGCCTGAAATGCGGTTGATGTCCTCGACGCCGCGATTGATTTCCTCGCTGGTGGCGGATTGCTGTTCCGCGGCCGTGGCAATGGAGCGGACCTGGTCCGCCGCGAGTTCCGCCAAGGACAGAATCTGCTGGAGGGCCGCACCGGACGCGTTGGCCAGAGCCGTGGCTTCCTCAATGGCTGCCATGGCCTTGTCCATTCCTTCAATATTCGATCTTGTTCCCTTCTGGATATCCGCTATCGCCTGACCAACCTCCTTGGTGGCGTTCATGGTCTTCTCGGCCAGTTTGCGCACCTCGTCGGCTACCACGGCAAAGCCTCGTCCGGCGTCTCCGGCCCGGGCCGCCTCGATGGCTGCGTTCAGAGCCAGAAGATTGGTCTGGTCCGCGATGTCCTCGATCACGTTCATGATCCGGCCGATCTGACCAGCCTGGGTTCCAAGCTGGCTCAGAGTGGATTTCAATTCCTCGGATTGCTGTTGCACCTTGTTGATGGCCGCGACGGACTCTCCCACCACCTTGGCGCCGTCCAGCGCTTTTGTTCTGGCCTGATCCGAGGCTTCCGCGGCCTGGGAGGCATTCTTGGCCACTTCCAAAACCGTGGCGTTCATCTCTTCCATGGCCGTGGCCGTTTCGCCGGTTCTGGCCCGCTGCTCCTCGGCTCCGCGGCTGGCCTGCTCCACCTGGGCGGCCAGTTCCTCGGCTGCCGAGGCCATGGAGTTGGAGATGTTCGTCGCCTTGTCCGCCGCTTGCGAGATGACTTGGTTTTGTTCGTGGATCTGGGTCTCCTTGGTTTTCAGGGCCGTCATGTCCACGTAGAGGCAAAAGCCTCCGATGCAGACGCCGTCGAGGTCGTAAAGCGGGCAAACATTGGCCAGCACATGGCGTATCCCCCCCTTGTGTCCGGTGATGGTCACCTCCAGATTCCGGAAGACCTGGCCGTGGTTGATGGCCTTGCCCACGGCGGTCTGGCGCGTCGGGTCATTATAGAAGATTTCCGCCAAGGTCCGGCCATACTGCCTTTCCGGAGACCCGTCGATCTGGAGCATGTCCAGGCAGGCCTGATTCGTGAACAGTGCGCGTTCCTTGACGTCCACCAGCAGGAAAGGGGTGGGCAGGCCTTCAATGATCCCCTTGCTCATGCCCTTCTCATGTTTCAGTGCATGAGCCAGGTTTTCAATGGCTGCAAACAATTCCGGCGAACATTCGGAACGATTTTGCGTCCGGTCGGAAACATTTCGGAACTCACCGGCACTGAGGTGGTTCAGGAGAACCTGGACTTCGCCGAGAATTTTTTCTGAACGCAGGTACAGAAAGGC
This sequence comes from Desulfonatronum parangueonense, assembly GCF_054656975.1. NCBI lineage: Bacteria > Pseudomonadati > Thermodesulfobacteriota > Desulfovibrionia > Desulfovibrionales > Desulfonatronaceae > Desulfonatronum > Desulfonatronum parangueonense. The sequence goes on along the minus strand of NZ_BAAHXH010000003.1, from coordinate 1,440,132 downwards.
GATGCAGGCCAAGGCGGCCAATCCGGCGCCGGCCACGAGCAAAATTCCAGCAGTTCCGTCCAGATCGAAAAATAATGTTCCTGCAACTGCCGCGGCAATGACAAGAACGCTGAAAAACACCCTGAGCATCATGAGTCGTTGGTGACGCATTGTGCATTCTCCTTTCATGGGTCGGATACGCATCATCACGTAAAATATGCCGCGGTGGTTTGCCGAGAACGACGTCGGTATTCAACAGGAAATGTGGTTCAGATGCCCCTATACATTGCGGCTGGCAAATGCTCAACGGGTTGTCCATGCCGGAGCACAAGTGTTGTTTGTTCGGCAAGCACGCAGCACATGTCGTGTAATCTGCCTTCGGCAATCGGAGTCGGGGTCGGTATCGGTTTCGAAAGCGTTGAGGGCCCTCCGCATGGCTTCGCTTTCGATCCCTATTCCTGAGCCGAGTGCAAAAAGTGCTTTTTGCATTCGGCAGTGGTTAGTGACTTGTGGCTTGTGGTCTGTAAAAACAGGAGGTTGTCGAAAAACCTTGTAATTGCTCAAAAAGATCGGGCGATGAAGTTCCCTGTGCAAGGATACCCATCGACGCGAAGTTCCGTGAGAAAGCTACGGGGGCCATGATCCAGCCGGAACTTTGCCCTGAGTGCGTTACACCGTTGCCGCACTGGGGTGCGGCGCTCCCAGGATTTATCCCGTTAATTACCACCAGTTTTTGAGCAGTTACAAAACCTTGTGGTGTTGGATTCGTCAAGGGACTTTTGCACCAACCTCTATTCCTGATATTTGATACAGAATCCGACAGAAATGCCCGACTTCGGCAACAGCATAAGTATGCTGAATAGTTACACATGCTGAGTAGTTACGCCGGTGAAGGAGTTTGCGAGGCCGTAAAATCAAGGCTACCCGGTCTTCAGCTGAGCATTTTTGTCTGCTTTTTCGAAAATTGTCGATGTAGGTCCTTTCAGGAGCTGGAACGTGGTTGCGTGGACAGCCAGGAAGGCAATATCCTTGCCTTCCAGAAAACTGTGCAGGTGGGAATGTTTTTGGCGCAGTGCATCGGCAACGGCCTTGGATTGCTCTGGATCCTGGAGAACAACGGCCTCTCCGTGAACGGTCAAGGCCATGGTTTTCAGGCGATTTCCAGATGGATCCCCGGAAGGATTCTCGGAAGGATTTTCGGATGATTTCGCGAATGGATCACCCGGTGGGTGGGCATTGCGATCATCCAGCAGCAGGCTGACCTGCGGGTTGGATATAATGTTTGCGAACTTGCTGGTGTTGCGGTAGGTGGCCATGAAGAAGGTCGTACTGTCCGCGGATGGGACGTAGGCCATCAAGGATGTGTGCGGGATGTTGTTGTCGGATGTGGCCAGGACCAGGATATCCTGGCTTTGAATCAACGTCCGGATGCTCTCGTCCATGAATAGCTCCTTCATTAATGTCGATTTGCATCATTTGGCCAGCAAGAAGAACGATGGCCAACAAGTGATTTTAGAGTGCCTGAAGGACAGGATTTGCAATCAATATGAATTTATAACGTTTTCAACAACGGCTTTCAATGGTGGTAACTACTCAGCTTCAGAACGGGATGAGGTTAGCTTTGCACAAACTTGTGACAAGCATGACCTGGATTCCCGCCTTCGCGGGAATGACTTATTTTATGCCGTCTCCGAATCAGTCAGACCCGCGAAGGCGGGTATCCAGCCCGGTTTTACTCGGATGAGCTGAGTAGTTCCATGGTGTACCCAAAAAAAAGCAGCCCATTGGTGAGCCGGTAATAGTGGAGGTGGACAATGACGAATGAATTGCGCGGTCAAATGCTCAAGCTGGCCAAGGAGGCCAGGCAGGCTTCGCGGATACTGGCCGCGGTCCGGGGAACGCAGAAGAATGCGGCGTTGCGGGAACTGGCCCAGCGGCTGCAAACACATTCCGACCAGGTGCTGGCGGCCAATCAGCGCGATGTGGATGCGGCGCTGTCCGCCGGCCTGGACGACGCGCGCGTGGATCGCCTGCGCATGACCGGCTTGACCCTTGAAAGCATGGCCCAGGCCTGTCTGGAAGTGATGGCCCAGACCGATCCGGTGGGGGAGATCGAATCCATGTGGCAGAGGCCCAACGGCATGCAGTTCGGCCGGATGCGCATCCCCCTGGGCGTGGTGATGATGATCTTTGAATCCCGTCCCAACGTGACCATCGAGGCGGCGATTCTCACACTCAAGGCCGGTAATGCGGCCATTCTGCGGGGCGGTTCGGAGGCGTTCCACTCCAATCAGGCCCTGGCCGCGCTGATTGCCGACTCCCTGGAGGCTGCCGGGCTGCCCAGGGCAGCGGTCCAGCTGGTTCCGGTCACGGATCGCGAGGCGGTGTCCCATCTGCTGAAACTGGACGAACTCATCGACGTGGTCATTCCCCGGGGCGGAGAATCACTGATCCGGGCCGTATCCGAGCAGGCGACCATGCCCGTGCTCAAGCATTACAAGGGAGTTTGCCACGCATACGTGGATCAGGGCGCGGACCTGGACAAGGCCCTGGAGATCGTTTTCAACTCCAAGGTTCAGCGATGCGGGGTGTGCAACGCCCTGGAATGCCTGCTGGTGCACGAGTCCGAAGCCGAGATCTTCCTGCCCCGGGTCGCGCGACAACTGGGCGAGGCAGGCGTGCGCTTCAAGTGCTGTCCCCGCAGCCTGCCCTTGATGGGAGAGCATGCCGAAGCCGCTGAAGAGGCGGACTGGGGTCGTGAATTTCTAGACCTGGTACTGGCTGTCCGGGTGGTCCGGGACATGGATCAGGCCCTGGAACACATTGCGGCATACGGATCCAACCATACCGAAGCCATTCTGACCCGGGATCATGACCGGGCAATGCGTTTTCTGCGCGAAGCCGACGCATCCCTGGTTCTGGTGAACGCCTCCACCCGGTTCAACGACGGCGGACAGATCGGTCTGGGCGCGGAAATTGGCATCAGCACCTCCAAGCTGCACGCCTACGGCCCCATGGGTGTTCGGGAATTGACCGGACTGAAGTTCATCGGTCTCGGGCAGGGACAGGTCAGGGAATGACCGGCGGACTTTCATGGAACAGGTCTGTCTTGCAACGCTGATATTTTGTGGACCGTGACGGACATGTTCATTCGACGGACACGAATCGGCGTCCTGGGAGGTTCGTTCAATCCCGTTCACAACGGGCATCTGCGTCTGGCCATCGAGGCCCTGGAAATCCTGGGTCTGGACAGGGTGGAGCTGATTCCTTCGGCGGTTCCGCCCCATAAGGAACCGAAGGGGCTCTTGCCGTTCGGTCTGCGCTGCCGCTGGGTCCGCAAGGCCATCGACGGCCTCCCTGGACTGCATTGCAATGTGATGGAGGGACGCAGAAAAGGTCCCTCCTATACGCTGGACACTCTTGAAGAGCTGGTGCGTTCCCTGCCGGGCGCCCGGCTCTTTTTTTTGCTCGGCGTGCCGGATCTATTGACGTTGCCGACCTGGAAAGGCGGGCTTGAACTGTTGCACAAGGCTGATATCGTGGCTGTGGCCCGTCAGGATATGGCACTGGAAGACGCCCGCGGTTTTATCCAGGAACACTGGCCTTACGCCGCGAACGCGGAGCGCCGCGAATCGCCTCACGGCGTTGCGTGGCAATGGAGTATTGGACAAAACAACGCTCGAATGCTGCTCATCCAACCTCCGTTTCTGGACATCAGTTCGACAATGATCCGCGATTATTGGCGCATGGGTCGGACCATGAAATATCTTGTGCCTGATCCGGTGCTGGAGGAGATGGAACTCCGAAACTCCTTGCTGGGACGATTCTGGAAATGACGTAACAGACCCTTGTTATGCATGAGCATAAGCCGCCTTGCTCAGGATGGAGGCAGGATTGTTTGAACGTTGTTTGCCGGTAACTACTCAGCTGAGGTCCGGGTTGCTTTGATTTTGCGGCCTCGCCAACTCCTTCGCCGGCTTCGTAACACCGAACCATTGCCTGAATAAACTACACTCGTGCTCCAGGAGTCCGGCAATGGTTCGGTGAACGAATTCTGGCTCAGTCAAACAGGCGAGACCGCAAAATCAAAGCAACCCGGACCATCCCTGCTTCAACTGCTGAATAGTTACGTTTGCCGAACATGAAAAATCTGATGCCGCTTCTCTTGGTTTTTTTGTAAAATCGGCGTACTGCAGAAGCAAAAGCAAGCCGTGTTCGGTTGAGATGGACCAGCAGCTCGCATGCAAAGGAGTGGTAGATGGCCAGGAATAATCAGAACAGGATTCGTGCCCTGCTTGCAGGCTTGGGTTTTCTTGCGCTGGGGTTGTTCGCCGCGGCGCAGTGGACGGCTTTCTGGTGGCTGTTCATACCGGGAGCCATGGCCTTGGCTCTGTTGGTGTTCTCGGCCGCGACGGGTTGCGCGGGACCTTCCGTTTCGGCTCTGCAGGCCGCGGAGGATGTCCTGGCGGGCAAGGCAGTTCATTTTGCCGGTTTGCAACTCGAGGACGTCATTGACCAAAAAATTGTCGAATTGGCCCGTCTTGCACGGCACGGGCAGCAGGAAGTCGCATTTTTCCGCCAGGCAATGCGTGAATTGAAGACGCCGTTGCTGAAGTGCGATGCCCGGGGCGAGGTGCAATTTTCCAATGCCGGTCTCCATGAGGTCCTGCGCAAATCCCGGGAAAAGATCGACGGCAAACCGGTTTCGGAAGTCCTTTTCGGCGGTCCGGCCGGAACTGTCCTGGAGCAAGCCATGGCTGAGGGGCGGGCGCTGGATGAAGAGATTGCCCTGACGCTTTGGGACGACAGGGTCTGGAATGTGCGGTCTCTGGTGGCTCCGGTACGGGACGAGCAAGGACATCTCGACGGTTTCCTGGTGGTCTTTGTCGATTTGCAGGCCGTCAAGGAAAGTCAGAAGCGTCTGGAAGAACAAGAGCGGGTACGGATGCAACTGGGGGAAGAGATCAATGAGCTGTCCCAGCGGGTGGCGTCGGCATCGGAAGAGCTTTCCGCCTCAGCCGATGAGCAGGCCAGAGGCGCGAGGCAACAAAAGGAGCAAACCGATTCCGTTGCCACGGCCATGGAACAGATGACCGCCACGGTGCTGGAAGTGGCCAAAAGTTCCTCCACGGCGTCCGAGGCCGCGCACGAAGCCAGGCAAGCCGCCCAGGAAGGAGTGGGCATGGTCGAACAGGCCGTCTCCGGTATCCAGGGCGTGGCCGGGTCGGCTCGCCACCTGGGTCAGGTGCTGACGCAGCTGAATCAACAGGCCGGCGCCATCGGACAAATCATCAACGTGATCAACGACATCGCGGATCAGACCAATCTGCTGGCCCTGAACGCGGCCATCGAGGCGGCCCGGGCCGGGGATGCGGGGCGCGGCTTTGCCGTGGTGGCCGATGAAGTCCGCAAGCTGGCGGAAAAGACCATGACCGCCACCAAGGAGGTGGAAAGCGCGATCCTGACCATCCAGGGGCGTTCCCAGGATGCCGTGGTTTCCATGGAGCAAACCGAACGGCAGGTCAAGGACAGCACCGAGCACTCCAACCAGGCCGGCGAGGCGCTGAAGCTCATCATGGTGCGGGTGGAGGATGTGGTCTCCCAGGTCACCCAGATTGCCACGGCAGCCGAGGAACAGTCTTCCGCCACCGAGGAAATCAACCGCAGCGTCGAGGACATTGCCCATATTGCCCGGGAGGCGGATGAAGGCGCTGACCAGGCCGCCGCGGCAACCCGGGACCTGGCGCAGCTGGCCCAGGAACTGCTTTCAGCGGCCCAGGCCTTCAGCGGAAGCACGGACATGAGCAGGCTGAAATCCTCCCAAGGGGAGATGAAGGGGATCCTGCCGAAATTGATGCAGGAGTACATCAAGGAAGATTTCGGCCAGGAGGTGTTCACCAAGCTGCAGCGTGAACTTGGGAATCCGGTTTTTCTGCCCACGGCCGGCTATCCTGATCAGGTCATTCGGCAAATGGCGGACATTGTTTCCCAGATTACAAACAAGAGCAGCCGGGAAGTGCTGCTGGGCCTGGGCATGTACACGGTGCCCCAGTTCCACAAGGTGTACCGCCGGCACTTCAGTGCGCGGGATCTCAAGCAATTCTATCTGAAAATGAACGATGTCCATGCCAGGTTGACCAGGGAGCACCCGGGCATCAAGCCTCCCAGCTTTACCTATGAGGATAAAGGAGATGTCCTGTTCATGAATTATCGATCTCATCGCGGCTTGTTCGACTACTTTGAGGGCATCCTCAGGGGCGCGGCCCGGTTCATGAAGGAGCGGGCGGACATAACGGTCAAGCCGCTCGATGAAACCACGGCCAGAGCGGAAATTCGTTTTTTGAAGAGTTGATCATGGCTGAAAGCATGCCCCACACAGCCATTGATCCGGATCGATTTTTGTCCTCGATTCGGCAATGGGCAAGCGTTCTGGAGCGGCTTGACCTGGAATTGTCCCAGGTCATTCCCGCCAGGGAGGAGGAGTTTCTTGCTCTGGGTTCGAACATCCAGGCGTTTACTTCCAAGTCCAGGAAAATGGCCAAGGAAGCCGCCGACTTGACGACCCTGACCGGTGGAGAAGAGATCGCCCAGATTGTTGAGACGTTGGGCGGCGAACTTCATCAGATTAACGAGGTTTGCGGCTTTACGAGCCGGGAAACGGATCTGCGGAGGCTGGAGAAGATCGTGCAGCTGATCAGCTCCCTGGAAACGCGGACGGGCAGTTTCCGCAAGATCGTGCGTACCCTGCAGATGCTCGGCGTAACGACCCGGATTGAAAGCGCCCGGCTGGGGGAGAAGGGCAGGGGTTTCATGAATCTGGCCGGTCAGGTGGACAGCCTTGGCCAGAACATCATCGAACACTGGAACAAGATCGCCAACGATACCAAAATCCTCCACGAACACGTCACCTCCGCGCTCCACCGGACCGACTCCCTGGTCCGGGAGCAGCGCTCCGTCACCGAGGAAGCTCTGAGCAGCGGGCACGAGAACCTGGAAACCCTGGTTCGACTGACGGATCAGTCCGCCGCTGCATCGCAAACCCTCTCCAGCCGGACCACCGAGATCAGCAGTCATGTGGGTTCCATCGTCTCCTCGCTCCAGTTTCACGACATCGCGCGCCAGCAGGTGGAACACGTCTGTGAGGCCGTGGAGGACATGACCCAGATGCTGCTTGTGGGCGTGGACGGTGAAGGCGAGGACGCTGCAACGAAAATGCAGGACCTGGCCTGCTGGATCGCCGACGTCTGCTCCCTGCAGGTCTCCCAGCTGCGGCAATGCGGCGTCTCCTTTGAGCAAGCCATTGTGACCCTGACGGGCAACTTGTCCAGCATCACGGACACGGTGGCGGCCATGGACAGGGATCTGCGGTCCATACTCGGGGCCGACGACAATTCCAGCCACAACGCCCTGGACCAGATCGAGGCCAACGTGTATCTGCTGATCGACTTCATGCAGGGATATTCCGCCAAAAGCGAGGAGCTGGCGGACATCATGCGCACGGTGGGCGACATGGTATCGCAAATGGCGGCCTATGTCGCCAATATCGAGGAGGTCGGCGCGGAGATCGAACTCATCGCCCTCAATGCCAGCGTCCAGGCGGCCCATACCGGCGAGGAAGGTCTGGCCCTGGGAGTACTGGCCGGAGCCATCCAGCGGCTGTCCATGGATGCCCGGACCCTGACGGACGTGGTTGCGGATGAATTGCGTGACATATCGGAGCATGCTCAGGAATTGATGAAGGTGGCCGATATTTCCATGAACACCCAGAAGCTGGGGCAACAGGTGGGGCGGCTGGAGGAAATGATCAGCAGTCTGCGGACCTTGAACCAGCAAACTGCCCAGACGTTCAGCGAAGTGCGCGACATGGGCGCGGAACTGAGGCGGGATCTTCTGGACCAGATCGAGGCGATCACCTTCCACCATCCGATGCTCGCGGAACTGCGGCAGGCGGGAGAGGCCTTCAAGGATCTTGCCGACCAGGCCCTGGAGCAATCTTCGCGCGACTGTGACCCGGCTGATCGTCCGGAGCGATTGAAGGTGCTGCTCTCCCGGTACACCATGGAAGCAGAGCGAATGGTTCACCTCGGGCTCGATCAGGGCGAGGCGAATTTTGCCGTGGAAGACAGCGGAATCGAACTCTTCGGCGATGATGACGGGGTTGAACTTTTTGGCGACGATGCCAACGTGGAATTGTTCGACGATGATGCGCAAACCTCGAAGAAACCCGAAAAGCGTGAGGAAGATCTCGGGGACAATGTGGAGTTGTTCTGAGGGAGAACCGGCGCAGCACAGGGGAAGACGACATGGCACAGTGGGAAATTTTGGATCAGGACACCGCCACCCGAGTGATCAAGCTTTCCGGGCGTTGGGGAGTCGAGAGCGCGGAGGAACTCCACCAGGCGTTCCTGCGGGCAGTGGACGGACCGGCATTGCTGCAGGTGGACATGGAGGCGGTGGAGGACGTTGACTTGTCCTTTTTTCAGATTGTTAGCGGGGCATTCAAGACCATGGAGCAAGGGAAGATGCAGGTCGTGAACATCCCGGAGCACATTATCGACAAGGCGGACAGAATGGGTTTTCTCCCGAGACATTCTTCGGGAATTTTCGGTAAAGGAGTTCAGCAATGAGCAAGCGCATCATGACTGTTGACGATTCCAGCAGCGTTCGTCAGATGGTCGGGTTCACGCTCAAGGATGCGGGATACGAGGTGATTGAGGCTGTTGACGGCAAGGATGCGTTGAGCAAGCTGTCCGGAACGGTGGACATGATCATTACGGACTTGAACATGCCGAACATGGACGGCATTGAGTTGATTCGCCAGGTGCGCGCCCTGCCCGCGTACAAGTTCGTGCCCATCGTCATGCTGACCACGGAATCCCAGGCCGAGAAGAAGCAGGTGGGCAAGGACGCCGGGGCTACGGGTTGGATCGTCAAGCCCTTCAAGCCGGAGCAGTTGCTGGCCGTTGTGAAGAAGGTCGTTCGCTAGCCACGGGTAGTTCCCGGGAACAGGGAGTTAAGTCATGAGCGGTGATCATCTGATACAGGCCAGGAATGCCTATCTGGAAGAGGCTCAAGAGCTGTTGAGCGATCTGGAAGAATCCCTGCTTGAGCTGGAATCCAGGCCCGAAGACCAGGAACTGATCAATCGCGTTTTCCGGTCCATGCATACCATCAAGGGATCAGGGGCGATGTTCGGGTTCGACGACATCGCCATGTTCACCCATGAACTGGAGACGATTTTCGATCAGGTGCGCAATGCGGAATTGCCGGTCACCTCGGAACTGCTCGACCTGACCCTGCGATCCCGGGACCTGATTCTCGATATGCTCCTGCAGGACGGGTGCGACAGTACGGCATGTCGGGCCAAGTCCGAGCAGATCGTCACCGCGTTGCGAAAAATCGGCCAGGCCGGCGCTCCCGCCTCAGTCCCTGTCCCGGATGGCGACCAGTCCGCATCGCCGGCTCAGGATACGCCCCGAGACGACGTGACCACCGTCTTTCGGATATGCTTCAAGCCCAATGCGCGGATCTTCCTGTCCGGGACCAATCCTTTTTCGCTTCTGGAGGAGCTTTCCGAACTGGGAGACTGCAGGATCGTGGCCCGAACCGAGAGTGTTCCCGGGCTGGATGTTCTGGACCCTCTGGCCTGCTACACGTGGTGGGACATGATTCTGGCCACTGTTCACGGCGAGGAGGCCATTCGGGATGTTTTCATCTTCGTGGAGGATGACTGCGAGCTGATTATCCAGAAGATCGAGACCATTACCCAGGAGAATGCCGCCGCCGTCGGCCGAAAGCTCGGAGAGATTCTTGTGGCGCGGGGCAACGTGAGTGCCCAGGACCTGCAGGATGTTCTCAAGCAGCAACGGCCGCTGGGCGAATTGCTGACCACCGCCGGACTGGTCAGCTCCCAGGAAGTGGAGTCGGCCTTGACCGAACAGGAGTTTGTGCGCGAGGTGCGCAGCGTTCGGGCCGAGCCGAAGGAGGCGGTGACCAGCATTCGGGTGGAAGCCTCCAAGCTGGACAAGCTCGGTGATCTTGTGGGCGAACTGGTGATTGTCCAGGCAAGGCTGAGCCAGCTCGTCACCCTGCATCATGATCCGGCCCTGATCAGCCTGGCCGAAGAGCTGGAGCGACTCAGCGACGAACTGCGCGACAATACCCTGGGCATCCGCATGCTGCCCATCGGCAGCACCTTCAACAAGTTCTTGCGGCTGGTCCGGGACTTATCCCGCGATTTGGGCAAGGAGATCGATCTGGTCACCCAGGGCGGAGAAACCGAACTGGACAAGAACGTGATCGAGAAGCTCAACGATCCGCTGGTGCATTTGATGCGTAATTGCATCGACCACGGAATCGAGCTTCCGGATGTGCGACAGGCCAATGGGAAACCGCGTATGGGCCGGATCGTCTTGTCCGCGGAACACTCCGGGGGCGAGGTGTTGATCCGGATATTCGACGACGGGGCGGGCATCGATCCGGCCAAGGTTCAGGCCAAGGCGGTGGCGAAAGGGTTGATCGCTCCGGATGCGGCACTTTCCCAGGAGGACATTCTGCAGCTTGTCTTTTTGCCGGGTTTTTCCACCGCGGAGCAGGTGAGCAGCGTATCCGGCCGCGGCGTGGGCATGGACGTGGTCAAGCGCGGGATCGATTCCTTGCGCGGTGCGATCAAGCTGGAAAGCACGCCGGGCAAGGGCACCACCGTGTTGATCAAACTGCCCCTGACCCTGGCAATCATAGACGGCCTGCAGGTGGAGGTGGGACGGCAGCAATACGTCATCCCATTGTCGGCCGTTGAGGAGTGCGTCGAGCTGGACCGGTTTCGCACGAATTTCGGAGAGAACGGTGAAATGATCAACCTGCGCGGCGAGGCCGTTCCGTTCATTCGCTTACGCAACTGGTTCAACCTGAACGGAAAGTTGCCGGCCATCGAGCAGATCGTGATCGTCAACGTACTGGAGCAGCGTATCGGGCTGGTCGTGGACAAGGTCATCGGGCAGCATCAGACCGTGATCAAGAGTCTGGGACGGGTCTACCGTGAGCTGGAGGGCATATCCGGGGCAACGATCAACGGCGACGGCAGCATGGCCTTGATCCTCGACGTACAGGCCATGGTTCGGGCGGTAATGCGCATGCCCTGAAAACGGAAGTGCAGGCCGCGAATCGAGGCAGCGCTTCTCATATCACCTATACAACCATGACGATCGCCGGCAGGGCGTCATGTTCAGGCGCAGGCTTATATGGATACCGAAAATATCTGGGCCAAAATGGCAAAGTTGGAGCGGGAGCTGGAACAGGCCCGCCAGGAGGCGATGGAGAAGTCGAAACATCGGGATGTCTTCGTGAGCCGGATCAGCCATGAACTGCGGACTCCGCTCAACGCGATCATGGGGTTGACCGAGCTGCTGCAGGGCACCGGCCTGAATCCCACCCAGGCCAACTACCTGTCCATGATCAATCAATCCACGTCCCAGCTGCTCAGACTGGTCTACGAAATCCTGGACTTTTCCCAGATGCCCATGGGGCCGCTCCAGCAGCAGGAAAGCATTGATTTTACGCTGCTCGAGGATGTTGTTCCCCGGTTGCGGCCCCTGGAAACCCAGGCTCGGGAAAAGGGTCTCAATTTTTTCATCCACATCGATCCCGTTGCCTCGGGGACCATGCACGGCAGTCCGGCCTGTATCTCCCAGGTCACGCTTGCCCTGGCCGACAATGCCGTCAAATTCACGGATTACGGGGAAATTCTCGTCCAGTTCTCCATGAGCAGAAAGGAAACGGGGGAGACCGCTCTGTGCCTCGGGGTCACGGATACAGGCATCGGGGTGCCCAAGGAAAGCCAGGAGGCCATATTCAACAAGTTCGTCACCGGTCCGCATTCGGAACGGTTCGGCGGAATCGGCATGGGCTTGACCCTGGCGAAGAAGCTTGTCGACAAAATGCAGGGCAGGATCTGGGTGGACAGCGAACTGTATCTGGGCAGTTCCTTCTATGTCACCCTCCCGATGTCCAAAAGTACCGCTGCTGCGCCTTCAGAGAGCGAGCTGCAGGGGCCGTTCACGGTTCTGCTGGTGGAAGACGAACCGGTCAATCAATTCATGACCTTGCAGTTGCTGTCCAAGCATGGGCACCGGGTTACCGCGGTGAACAACGGACAGCAGGCTTTGGATGCCCTGGCGGAAGGGAAATATGACTTGATCTTGATGGATATTACCATGCCGGTGATGGATGGCCTGGAGGCGACCAGGATCATTCGTTCCGGCGAAGTTGCCGGCGTTGATCCCGATATTCCCATTATCGCCCTGACAGCCATGGTCATGCCCGCGGATCGCCGGCGCTGCCAGGAAGCGGGGATGAACGCCTTTGTGACCAAACCCGTGGAAACCGTGAAGCTGGAAGAAGTCATGCGGACCGTTCTGTCCGAGAGACACCAGAAGCAGTCGTAACGGGACGAACGACGTCGCTTGCCGCCCCGGTGCACGAGGGGGATTATTTTTGGCTACTCAGTACTCTCGGGATGGAACCGGAACGTGACTGCTCAAAAACTTGTGGCAATCAACAGGATAAACCCTGGGAGCGCCGCACCCCAGTGCGGCAACGGTGTAACGCACATAGGGTAAAGTTCCGGCTGGAATATGGCCCCTGTGGCTTGGTCACGAAACTCCGCGTCGATGGGATACTTGAACAGAAAACCTCGACGCCCGATCTTTTTGAGCAGTTACACCGGAACGCGCTGAACAGTTATCATTTTTTATAACTATTCAGCACATACTTTGTGGTCACTCGCCAAAGCTGGATTCCGGCTTTCACCGGAATGACGTATCATACCACGTCCTTTCCAGTTAAGTCATACCGGCGAAGGCCGGTATCCAGTCCGATTTTTCTCGGATGAGCTGAATAGTTACATCATTTTTTGGTAACTATTCAGTACATGGTGTGCGAGCTGCCTCCGGCATCGGGGTCGGTGTCGGGGTCGGAATCGGTTTCGAAAAATGTTGAGAAAGACCTACGCATGTCTCCGCCTGCGATCCCGATACCGATACCGACGCCGACTGCGATGTCAAAGTCCGCAGGGCAGTAGCATGCTGAACAGTTACATTTTTTGTAACTATTCAGCACATACTTTGTGGTCACTCGCCAGAGCTGGATACCGGCTTTCGCCGGAATGACGTATCATACCACGTCCTTTCCAGTTAAGTCATACCGGCGAAGGCCGGTATCCAGTCCGATTTTTCTCGGATGAGCTGAGTAGATACCTTTTTTTTGCCTTGCGACGTTCCGCTCTGACCCGTCAAGATCCTGATCCATATTTCTTGCATTGCTGTCAGGGCCACCCCACCCCTGTCTCCATACATCGTTGGCATGCATGGAGGCAGGCACGGATGGTGAACCCTGGCTCAGCCGGACAACACATGCCGCAAAGTCAATTCCGCCGGACCAGTTCCTGTTTCCGAACCTGAACAGACGCCCATGCGCTTCTGGAAAGATTATTTTTGGGAGTCTGGAAAGGGCTGGGCGAGTCCTTATCCGATCTATGTGCTGCTGTTGGTATTGCTGACGGGAATGCTGTTCGCCTGGTCCGCCATCCAGCAAGCCGACAGGCTGATGCGCGAGGAGTTGCTGCGTAAAACACGGTTGGTGGCCCAGGCGATGAACCTGGAACGGATCCGGGTGCTCAGCGGAACGGAAGCTGACCTGGGCACGCCGGAATATGACCGACTCAAGCAGCAACTGTATCTGGCCAAGCAGGTCGACCAACGGTGGGAATGGCTCTATCTCATCGGCCGCAACGATAAGCGGGACGTTTTTTTCTTTCTTGATTCGGAGTCGGACGAGGACGATCTGCCGTCGCCGCCCGGCCAGATCTATGAAGAAGCATCCCCGTTGATGCATCAGGTTTTCGATACGCGCCGGGCCATTGTGGAAGGCCCGGACGAGGATCGCTGGGGCGTCTGGGTCAGTGCGCTGGTTCCGCTCCTGGATCCCGGGACGGATGATCTGCTCGGGGTCGTGGGTATTGATGTCGAAGCCGGGGACTGGTTCCGGGAAACATGGCGGGCCGGGCTGGTCCCTTCACTCTTCACGCTGGTCCTGCTTGTGGTTTTGATTGTCGGCCGGGTACTGGCGGTCAAGAACCGGATTGCGCGCCGAAACGGAAACCGTGCGGCGTCCCGTTTCTTCGAAACGGTCTTGACCATGCTCGTCGGCGCGATCCTGTCCCTGGCCGTGGCCTGGACGCTGCATTCCGTCGAGACGCGCAACCGATTCAAGACATTCGCCATTCTGTCGAATGCCAAGACAATGCACACCCTGGAAAAACTGCGCGATATTTCGGACGCCGAACTCGCGGGGCTTGTCGCCTACCTCCAGGGCAATCCTTCCCCAACGCAAGCGGACTATCTCAATCACACGAGCTATCTGACCAGGAATCCCGCCGTGCAGGCCTGGCAGTGGATCCCCGGCGTGCCCTCGGAGGCCCGGGCGGTTTTCCAGCGGCACATCAGCCAGGCCGGAGTTCCCGATTTTACCATCTGGGAATTTGACGCTGTGCAACAGCGGATACCCGCCATGATGCGGGACGTGCATTATCCCGTGGTTTTTTCGGCTCCAGCGGGGACAAGCCAGGACTTGCCGGGTTTTGATCTCGGCTCGAGACCCGAACTTGAATCAACCATCCGGGAAGCCCTGGACAGCGGGTTGATCACGGCCGCGGACTTCATGGTTCTCAGCCCTGATGCGCAGCACGGGGCCGTTTACCTTTTTCATCCCCTGTCGGCCTTGCGACACAAAGATCCACTTGTGGAACCCGGACTGGATCAGGGAGTGGCCGCCGCGGTCCTGCTGCCGGAGGTCTTGATCCGCAGTATTCTGGATGCTGATTTCAGCTTCGGCGGTGCTGCCTTGACCATGATCCATTTATACCAGCTCCATGACGAGGCGCCGCCGGAGCTGCTGGCGTCCACCGCCCCCGACGTGACCGGCGAATTCCAGGACAATTCGGGACTGATCATCACCAGCCCCCTCTTTGCCTTTGGTCGGACCTATGCCCTGGTGATCCGGCCGACTCCGGCTTTTGCCGCGCTGAATCCCGTTGTTGCCGGCTGGATGGCCTTTTTCTCCGGCCTGGTCGTCACCGCGGCCGTGGCTCTGGTGGTCGGGGTTCTGGCCAACCGTCGGGAGCAGTTGGAGCATTTGGTGGATCAGCGCACTTCGGACTTGCTCGAACACAAGGAACTGCTCAAGGCCACGTTGCATTCCATTGGCGACGGGGTGGTCTGTACGGATGCGCAAGGTCGGATCACGGACATGAATCCCGTGGCGGCTGATCTGACCGGGTGGACCCTGCCGGAGGCTTCGGGCCGCCCACTGTCCGAGATCTTTCGCATCTTCCATGTCGAGAGCCGGCAGGCGGTGCAAAATCCCGTAGATTTTGCGCTGACGCATGGGATGAAGGCCGAGCTTCCCAGTGATACGACATTGATCGATCGCAACGGAAATGAATGTCAGATCGCGGACAGCGCCGCGCCCATTTTCGCACCGGATGGAAGCATAGTCGGAGTCGTTCTGGTTTTCCGGGACGTCACCGAGGAGTATCGCATCCGCGCTCAACAGCGTCATCAGCTTGCCTTTCAGCAGCTCGTGGCCCAAATCTCGGCCGATTTGGTGGGATTCAGCGAGGATTGCTTTGAGGACGTACTGGAAAGTGCCCTGCATCGGTTGGGAGATTTTTTCGATGTGGACCGAACGTACCTGTTCAGTTGTTCCAGCGATCTGGCCCTGATGCATAATACCCACGAATGGTGCGCACAGGGTGTTGTTTCCGTCAAGGATCAGCTGCAGAACATTCGATTGGCGGAGGTGACCTGGTGGCGGAAGCAACTGGAGCAGCGCAAGCCCCTGCATATTCCGGACATATCCCGGATGCCGCCGGAAGCCGATCTGGAGAGACGCCGGTTGTCGGAACAGGGCGTCCAATCCCTGATCTGCCTGCCCATGCTGGATGAACAGCGGGCCGTGATCGGATTCATGGGGTTTGATGCCGTTCGGCGGGCGGTTGTCTGGCCGGAGGAGCAGATCACCATGCTCCAGGTGGTGGCGGAGATCATTGCCGCCGCCTTGAGCAAGCGCCGGGCCGGTTTGGCGCTGGAGGAAAGCAGAAATCAATTCCAGTCGCTTGTGACAAACATTCCCGGGGCCACATATCGTTGTGATGTCGGCCTTCGCAGGCGGATGCATTATTTGAGCGACCACATTGAATCCATTACCGGCTACGAAGCGGAACATTTTCTTGGCAGTGATCCCGTGCGCGATCTGGGAGACTTGATCCATGAAAGTGATGCGGAGCACGTAGCCCGGCACATCTCCGCGGCCATTGCCGAGGGCGTGCCCTGGGAGATGGAGTATCGGATCGTGCATCGCGACGGGACGATCCAGTGGGTTTATGAGAAGGGGAGCAGAATCCGGAATCCGGATGGCGAGACGGCCTATCTGGACGGGTTTATCCTGAACATCACGGACCGCAAGCATGCCGAGGAGAAATTGCTGGATTCCGCCCGGCTCATGGCCCAGAAGAATCGCGACCTGGACGCTGCCCTGTTCCAGGCCGAGGCGGCAACCAAGGCCAAGAGCGAATTCCTGGCCAATATGAGCCATGAAATCCGTACCCCGCTGAATGCGATCATTAGCATGTCCGAGCTGGGTTTGGAGGGCGAATTTCAGGCCAATCCCGGCGAGGCTTTTGAAATCATCTCCAGGGAGGCAGGTGCACTGCTGGCTATCGTCAATGACGTCCTGGACTTTTCCAAGATCGAGGCCGGTCAATTCGCGTTGGACGAGGTGGAGTTCGACGTGCGGGTGATTTTCAGCCGACTGGCGGACGCATTGGCTTTTCAGGCCCAGAGGAAGGGGTTGAGGTATGTTTCGCGCATTTCTCCGAATCTGCCGACCCGTCTGCTCGGCGATCCGGTGCGGCTGCGCCAGGTGTTGCTGAATCTTGCCGGCAATGCCCTCAAGTTCACCCATGCCGGCGAAATCACCGTTGCGGCGGATCTTGTCGAGGAGTCGACGGATTCGGTCAAGATCCGGTTTTCCGTGCGCGATACGGGCATCGGGATCCCGGATCATATGCAGAGAGCGGTTTTCGAAAGTTTCACCCAGGTTGACGGATCGACCACCCGGGACTACGGCGGAACAGGGCTGGGACTGGCCATCAGCAGGAAATTCCTGGAACTGATGGGCAGCGACATTGCCGTGGAAAGCCGAGTTGGCCGGGGCAGCACCTTTCATTTCAATCTGGTGTTGCGCAAGCCGACGGCTGAACAATCCGGAGATATTCCGGGCCAGGTTCGGGAAATCAGCCGCGTTGAACCGGATGACGTTCAGGAGAAGAACCCAGGCGGGCGCATCCTGCTGGTGGAAGATTATCCCACCAACCGGCAGTTGGCCATGCGCCACTTGCGAAAAGCAGGATACGAGGTGGACGAGGCGGTGAACGGCGCCCAGGCCGTGGAGGCGTTTCAACGTCAGGTCTATGACCTGATCCTGATGGACGTGCAAATGCCGGTGATGGACGGATATGAGGCAACGCAAAGGATCAGGAGGCTGGAATCGGACCATTCAACCACCGCGAAGAATGGGCCTGTGCCCATCATTGCGATGACGGCTCATGCCATCAGCGGATATCGAGAGAAATGTCTTGCCGCGGGAATGGACGACTACATCGCAAAGCCCATGCGTCGGGCCGATCTGCTGGCAATGGCGGCCAGATGGATGCGGCACGGAGAAGTGGAGGGCGCGGTTGGGCATGTATTGGAAAAACAGGTTTCCGATCCTTTGTTGACTGGGGATAATCGCTTGCGCAATCCACCCATGAATTACGAGCAGGCCCTCTCGGAATTCGAGAACGACGCGCAATTCCTGCATGACGTTCTGCATGAGTTTCTGACGAACGTGCAGCGCCGGATCCAGGTCATGGCCGATGCCCTGGACCGTGAGGACGCTCCTGCCATTGCCGAGCAGGCCCATTCCATCAAGGGCGGCGCGGCGAACCTGATCGCCGTCGAACTGGCCCGGGCAGCGGGGGAATTGGAAGATGTCGCGCGGACGAGACAGCTCGGTGAAGGACATGCTTTCCTGAAGCGCTTGCGCGACGCACATCATAAGCTTTGGAATTATGTTCAGAAGGAAGGCCTATGAGAAGTCTTGTCGTGGACGACGAACTGGTCAGCAGAAGCAAGTTGCAAAAGATCATGGAATCTTTCGGGCATTGCGATGCCGTGGACAATGGCGACAAGGCCGTGCTGGCGGTGATCAGGGCTCTGAATCTGGATCAGCCCTACGACGTGATCCTGATGGATATCATGATGCCGGTCATGGATGGTCACGAGGCCCTGCAGCGCATCCGCAAGGTTGAAAAGGAACGCGGCGTCCCGCCTGGAGATGAGGTGCGGGTACTCGTGATATCCAGTCTGGAAGACCAGAAGAATGTCTGCCGGGCGTTTTTTCGAGGTCTGGCCGGCGGGTATCTGACCAAACCGGTCAACAGGGAAGCGATCCTCACGGCGTTGCAGGAAATCGGCATTGGTCGAGCAACCTGATCTGATATGCACCAACCAACAGGAAGATGCAAAGGATACATGGACATGAATACTGAATTGCCGCCGCGGAGCAAGAGAGGGATGTGCCGCTGCCGCCTGGCTTTGGCTGGGTGGGTGATCGTGCTGATCCTGCTTGCGGGTTGCGGAGAGCAAGGGGACAACCGGGTCGTGGCGCAACCAGCCGAGGCGGAAAAGTCTCGATTGGTGCTCTACAACTGGGAAGAGTACATGGGCTCGGAAACGCTATGGAAATTCGAGCAGGCCACGGGAATCGAGGTGGATCTGCGGACTTATGAAGACGAGGAAGAAGTCCTGGGCGCCATGCAGTCCGGCTCATTGGATGCGGATCTGGTCATTCTCAGCAGCAGCGTTGCCGCGGAAATGGCCAAGGCACGGTTGTTGAGCCCTCTGGACATGGACCTCCTGCCGAATCTTCGCCATGTGGACCCGCGGGCCCTGGCCCAGGATCAGTCCGTGAACGAAAAATACCAGGTGCCGTTCCTCATGGGCTATACCGGCGTGGCGGTGGACGCCCGTCGGTACCCTGATCACCCCGATTCGTGGCGGGTGCTCTGGGATGCCCGACTTACGGGCAAGATGGCCATGTTGAACAACCCCTTTGAGGTCATCGGCGCGGCGAGCATGATGCTCGGCTTTCCGATCAACCCTGAAAAGGAGCACATGGAGGCAGTGCGCGAGGCTCTGCTGGAACAACGGCCCCTGCTGGTCGGTTATCTGCATGATACGGCCATCATGCATCAACTGGGCTCGGGCGACCTTTGGGCCGCGCAAAGCTACAGCAGCGACGCGCTGCGGGCCATGGAGGAGAATCCGCACCTGCTGTTCGTTTTTCCCGAGGAGGGCTGTGCAGCCTGGGTGGATGTCTTCGTTCTTCCGCTCCTGGGTCGAAATCCCGAGGCAGCTCATGCCTTTATCGATTTTGTCCATGTTCCGGAAATCATGGCCGAGATCGCCAGTGAACTGTGGTCGGCCACGCCGAATCTGGCGGCGCGGGAATTCATGGATCCGGAAGTGCTCGCTTCGCCCGTTGTTCACCCTCCGGCGAATGTTCTGGGCAAATGCAACTATTTCGGAGATCTGGGAGATCCGGAGACAGTGGCGCTGCGCATGAAACTGTGGGCGGAACTCCTGGCGGGGTTGTGATACCGGCATGAGCCTGCGCATCAAGTTCCTGCTGCTCTTCTTGTTCGTCGGCCTGATGCCTCTTGGCCTGGTGGGCGGCTATTCGCTGGTGCGGGTAGGCGATGCGGTGCGTTCTTCCACCCACCAAAGCCTTGAAGCCCTGGGCATGGAAGTGGGGCGGGAGATTCAGCGGGTTGTCAATGAGGCCTACAGGGCCATTCACCTGCTGGCCCAGAATCAGGTGCTGCTTTCCGATGCCGGAATGTCCGAACTCTCCGCGGAACTGGCCAGAACGGATCGCTTTTATCCCATCATCAAGGACTTGACCCTGCTTGATCTGTCTGGAGAAGTCCGGGCATCGGTGCACCATTTTTTTCGCGGAAACTGGGAGTCCACATCCTGGTATCGTCAAGCGAGCAGCGGAGAAAGTCTGCTCTCCAACGTCCATGCCCTGATTCATCCCTATCAGGTGGTGATGACCATGGCCGTTCCCGTTCGCGAAGCGGATGACGGTGCGGTTCGCAATGTACTTATTGGCCAGATCGCCATGGAACGGGTCTGGGACATCATTCATGAAGTTTCTCTCGGTCCCGGCGGACAGGCGCGAATCGTTGACAATCGTGGGCTGGTGGTGGCTTCCAGCGCTTCGGATGAAGAAATCCTGCGGCCATTGGCTTTCCCCGAAATCGCTGAAGCGCTCATCGCCGAAGGCGCCGGCGTAACCCGCATCATGGCGGGAACGGAACAGGTGGCGGCGTATTTTCCGGTGGACCAGTCGCGGGAGCTGGTCCGGACAGGCTGGCACATTGTTCTGACCCAACCTGTCGCAGAAGCCTATGCCGTCATGGATCATCTGCGGGACGGGCTGATCTGGAACGTTCTGCTGTCCTTGTTGACCGTTTTTTTGCTGGCCGCGTTGATCAGCCGGCACATCAGCCGCAGAATCTCGGCGCTTGTCCAGGGAACCAAGCGCCTCGGCGAAGGGACCTTCAATACGCAACTCGGCGATCTGGGTCGGGATGAAATCGGCGATTTGGGCCGGGCCTTGAATCGGGCGGCGGATGCATTGGCGGCTTATGATCGGAAAGTCAGACATTTTCAACAGAATCTGCAGGAACTGGTGGATAGCCGGACCGCTGATCTGCAGGCCATGAATCTTTTGCTGAGGCAGGAAATTGAGGAACGGCGCCGGGTTGAGGATGAACGAAGCCGGTTGGGGGAACAGTTGCGTCAATCCCAGAAAATGGAGGCAGTGGGGACGCTTGCCGGTGGCATTGCTCATGATTTCAACAATATGCTTCAGTCCATCGCCAGCCATGTTCAGCTGCTTCAGAAACATCATCGTGGAAGCGGCTTGGAATCGGCCTTCCTGGATCCATTGGCCAAGATCGACAGAACCGTGTCCAAGGCCAAGGAACTGGTTGATCGCCTGCTCACCTTCAGCCGGCGGGGCGACTCGCGCCAGATGCGCATCAATTTGAACAAGGAGGTTCGGGATGTCGTGGCCCTGCTGCGGCATACCCTGCCGCGGGGGGTTCAGATCGACGTGCGTCTGGAGCCGGAATTGGCGGATGTGCTGGCTGATCCCGTGCAGATGGAGCAGGTGCTGGTCAATCTGGCCAATAATGCCAGAGATGCCATGCCCAAGGGCGGAGACCTGCTTCTGCAAACCGAAAATGTCAGCGTGAACGCCGAAGATGCCCGGTATCTGGGGCTGACCCCGGGGCGGCATGTCCGGGTGACCGTCACGGATACGGGAATCGGCATGGACGAGGCAACCCGGCAACACATATTCGAGCCGTTTTTCACCACCAAGGAGATCGGCAAGGGAACCGGTCTTGGGCTGTCCATGGTTTACGGCATAGTGCAGGATCACAAGGGAGTCGTAACCTGTTCCAGCAAACCTGGAGCGGGAACCACGTTCTCGATTCTCCTGGCAGCCCTGGAGGAGGATTCTGTCGTTGATTCCGTTTCAGACGCTTCGGCCTCGAAATGCAATGGAAAACCGTGTGATTTGAGCGGGACGGAAGTCATCCTGGTGGTGGACGACGAAGAAATGATCCGGGAAGCGACCAGTGAACTGTTGAGCGGGTACGGCTATACCGTCATCCAGGCCGCGGACGGGCGCCAAGCCCTGGAACGGTATGCACGGGAGCAGGAGCGCATTGCCCTGGTCATTACTGATGTGGGCATGCCCGGCATGGGTGGTGAAGCATTGTTGGTCGAACTGCGCAAGTTGAACCCGCGGGCCAAGGTGATCATTTCCAGCGGATATGCCGGCATTCGTGACAATCAGGCGTTTCGAACAGCTTCCGGGATGATATCGAAACCCTTTGCCCTGAACGATCTCCTGCGCCTCGTCCGCCGGATCCTGGATCACCCCCATCCCGACACGTAAGAACGGTATCGGTATCCGAATCGGGGTCGGGGTCGGTATCGGAATCGGTATCGGAGTTGGTAAAGAAAACGGACCCATCTGGAAAGGCATTCCGATTTTTTCGAAACCGATACCGACCCCGATACCGACCCCGACCCCGATGCCGATTAATGGAAGAAGATTGTGCAGGGTAGCTACGGTATGACCAGTTACTTGTCAAAAAACCAATCGAAATCGCAATCGAAATCGTATCTATTCAGCAAATCCGCGAAAAAGATCTGGATACCGGCGTTCGCCGGTATGACTGTGTAGATGCAGCTTGCCACGATAAGTCATTCCGGCGAAAGCCGGAATCCAGTGCAGGTGAATGACCACCCTCCGGATGAACTGAATAGTTACTCGAAATCGAAAATCCCACACAACCCAATACTCGAAACATAACTCTCGCAATCATTCACAAGGGGCTTGACTGATGAAGATTCTTGTCGTGGACGACGAACTGGTCAGCAGGAAGAAAATGCAGGTCATCATGGAAGGATTTGGCGAATGCACGATCGTGGAAAGCGGACCGCTGGGGCTTGATGCCTTTGCCGATGCGATCAGCGCGGGCAAACCATATGATCTGGTAACCCTGGACGTGGCTATGCCGGGTATGGACGGAACGGAAGTGCTTTTTTCCATTCGGGAGCTGGAACGGGAACAGGGCATCCCAAGGGAAAAGGGGGTCAAGGCGCTCATGGTCACGGCGTGTGCCGATAAAAACACCGTTGTCACCAGCATCCAGGCCGGATGCGACGCCTATGTCGTCAAACCCTTCGACAAGTACACGATCCTGGAAAAGATGAAGCAGCTCCAACTGCTGGCTGCCTGATTCGTTTCCTGCGTATGGGTTCACCTGACTGCATGACACGGAAGGTCCGGCCGGTGTGGCAATGGAGATGAAAGGGGGGGATCTTGCGGACATTCAGCTGATCGGAGATGAAACCAATGTTGTCGTGCTTTGGGATAACCGTTCCGAGACATGGCGGGTGTTCCGCAAGCCTGTGGATGTCGTGTCCGCCTGCAACAGTTCTGAGGTTGATTCCTGTCTGGCCCGGATCGAGGGCCGGATTGAACGGCATGGCCTGCATGCCGCCGGTTTTTTGAGCTACGAGGCAGCCGCGGCATTCGACCCGGCTTTTCGGGTCCGGCCTGATGATGCTGGTTTCCCGCTGCTGTGGTTCGGATTGTTTGCCCAGGTTGAAACGGTCTCGGGTTGGCCCCGCCGGTCAATGTCGTCCCTTGCGGACTGGAAGGCCTCCATTACCGAACAGCAGTATCACCGTTCCCTGGGTGCAATCCGGGAGCATTTGCGGGTCGGCAATACGTATCAGGTCAATTTCACCTTCCGATTGCTTTGCGAGTTTCCGCAACATCCTTGGGATTTTTTTCAATCCGTCTGTCAGACCCGTCCCGCGGCCCATGCCGCATATGTCTGCCTGGAGGACTGGGCGATCTGCTGCTTTTCCCCGGAGCAGTTTTTTGCCCTGGATGGAGAGGAAATCGTCTCGTCGCCGATGAAGGGTACCCGAGGCCGCGGCTTGACTTCGCGGCAGGACCAGGAGTTGGCCGAGGAACTGCGCTCTTCCGCCAAGGACCGCGCGGAAAACGTGATGATTACGGACATGGTCCGCAACGATCTGGGGAAGATCGCCGTTCCGGGCAGCGTCGTGGTCAAGGACCTGTATGCCGTGGAAAAGCACGCCACGGTCTGGCAGATGGTCTCCCGGGTCCAGGCCCAAACCCGTGAATCCTTGGCGCGGATCTTCGGCGCGCTGTTTCCTCCGGCGTCCATCACCGGCGCACCCAAGGCCGCGAGCATGAAGATCATCGCGGAACTCGAAGACAGGCCGCGGCGCATCTATACCGGGTGTATCGGATACATCAGCCCTTCCGCCGGGGCGGGCCTGCAGGCCGCGTTCAACGTGGCCATCCGTACGGTTCTCGTGAACAAACGCCGGGAACAGGCTGAATACGGCGTGGGTGGGGGCATTGTCTGGGATTCGAACGAAGTGGGCGAATATGCGGAATGCCGCATCAAGGCCGAAGTGCTGCATCAACGCATGCCGGATTTCAAGCTGCTGGAAACCATGCTCTGGATGCCGGACCAGGGGTATGTGCTCCTGGAACGTCACCTGTCCAGGTTAAGGGCCTCCGCAGAGTACTTCGAGTTTCCTTTGGACTTGTCGGCTGTGCGGGAAGCCTTGCATGTCTTGGCTGAAAATTTTGTGCGGGAGCCGCGGATGGTTCGGCTGCTCGTGAACAAAAACGGGCAACTGAAGCTCGAGGATTTGCCGCCTCCGCCGCTGCCCGGAAAAATACCGCGTGTGACTTTGGCCAAAGCCCCGGTCAATTCCAGGGATCTCTTTCTCTACCACAAAACCACGCACCGGGTTGCGTACCAGCAGGCCCTGGACGCGAGTCCGGGTTTTGACGACGTGCTCCTGTACAACGAACACGGGCAGGTGACTGAATCCACCCGGACCAATGTCCTGGCCAGGCTGGGCGGGGTGCTGTACACCCCTCCCGTATCCTGCGGACTTCTGGCCGGAACCCTGCGGGGGCACCTGCTGGATCAGGGCCAAATCGTCGAGCGGATCCTGACGCCGGCCGATCTGGGCCGGGCGGAACATGTTTACCTGATCAACTCCGTTCGCGGGATGTTCAGGATCGAGTTTGTGCAGGCAGTGCTTGCGTAACTGCTCAAAAAAAAGTGGCAGTCAACAGGATAAATCCTGGGAGCGCCGCACCCCAGTGCGGCAGCGGTGTAACTCACAAAGGGTAAAGTTCCGGTTGGAATATGGCCCCTGTAGCCTGGTCACGAAACTCCGCGTCGATGGGAACAGGAAACCTCGTCGTCCGATCTTTTTGAGCAGTTACATTTTTTCGTAACTGCTCAAAAAGGTCGGGCACAGCCTGATAGCTGCCTTGCACCTGGATTCCCGCCTTCGCGGGAATGACTTCATAGGGATGCTATTCCAAGCTCGTCATGCCCGCGAAGGCGGGCATCCAGGCCATGCTCGCCACAAGTTATTGAGCAGTTACTATTTTTCTTGGCAACGTGTTGATCTTGTTTTTCTTTCAATTGAAAAGCCTGGAGTTTCCATGCACCGATTTCTCCCGCGGATGTCACTTGTTTCGATATTGTTAGCTGTCCTGCTGAGCACGGGTTGTGCGCAAAAAATCTTGCCTCCCGGTGAGGTGCACGATCTGCGTGTGTTGTCCCAGGAACCGGGCTTTTTTATTCCCGCCGATCTTGAGGGTAGGCTGTTGATTCCCGCCGAACGGCAGCAGCGATTGGCCGAGAAGTTCCTGGGACGGCATTTTGCTCCCTGGAATCCGGGTTTTTCTGATCTGACGGACGACAGCGATCCTTTCTGGGGATTGAAGCGGTATCAAAGCAGGGAAGCGTACGGCGAAAATCTGTTGCCCCTTCCGGCCACCTGGCTGGAGACAATGGAACGGCAGAGCGCGCAGGACATGTATCCGTCCCTGGTCCAGCCCGCTGTGACCGTTGTCTCCACATCGCTGCGCGTACTGCCCACTCAAAGGCCGGTTTTTTCCAATCCCGCCAACCCCGGGGAAGGATTTCCTTTCGATTATCTCCAAAATTCCCTGGCGCCCGCGGGCACGCCCGTTCTCGTGGTTCACGCCTCCCTGAAAGGGGACTGGTATCTGGTGAAGACGCCCCATGTTTCGGGTTGGGTTCGACCCTGGGAGGTGGCCTGGGTGGACCAGTCCTTCATGGATGCCTTTCGATCATCGGATCTGGTCGCCATTCTCAGCGACAACGCCGTCGTACGTTCAGAGCAGGGAATGTTCGCGTTGTCTGGACGCACCGGCATGCTTCTGCCGCGTTCTTCCGAAGCGTCCTTGCCGGGAATGGTCGGCGTCCTTGCACCGCAGCGCGGGGCTGACGGATGGGCCGAGCTGAAACCCGTGCATGTCGAGGAATCCGTTGCCGCGCCCTGGCCCTTGGCCGCGACACCCAGAAACTACGTCCAGGTGCTTGAAGACCTGATGGGCCAGGCATACGGCTGGGGCGGGATGTTCGAAAACAGGGACTGTTCGGCCCTGATCCAGGATGTCCAAGCCCTGTTCGGCATTGCCATGCCGCGGAATTCCCGCGCCCAGGCCCGAGCCGGGAGGGTTGTGGATTTGGACGGGCTGAGTGCGGTGGAAAAGGAAAGGCTGATTCTGGAGCAGGGAGTTCCCCTGCTGTCCATCGTGAACATGCCGGGCCATGTGATGCTGTATCTCGGGCCGGATCCGGCAACGGGTCGGCCGGTGGTGCTCCATTCCATGTGGGGGGTGCGGACAAAGCCGCCGGGGTTCCTGGACCGGCATACCCATCTGCCGGGGCGATGGGTTCTGGGGCGGACCGTGATCACCACCCTGACCCCGGGCGCTGAACTGCCCAATCTGATCAAGCCCACGGGCCTGCTGGTGGAACGAGTCTCCAGCATCACGGTACTTGGAGAAGAATCCCTGTAAAGCTCTTCCGTTTGCGACCTTGCGTGTTCAGCGTTACGGGTGGTGCAAATCTCGTAACCATTCAGCAAACCAACCCTGTTGCCGAGTTGGCATCGAATCGAAGTCGGAATCGGAGTCGGGATCGGAGTCCATCCTCCATCACGATTCCGCTTCCGGTCCGTACAGCTTTTTGAGCTTCTTGCGCAAACCTTCCCGGCTGATCCCCAGCAGCCTTGCCGCCTGACTTTTGTTGCCCCGAGCCGCCTTGAGAGCGTTGCTGATGAGACTTTTTTCGGAGTCGGCCAAGTTCACGGCTGGAATTCGTTCATGAAGCTTTTCCTGGGCAGCACCGGGTTCGACGATGACCGGCGCCGCAGCCGGCTCGGAATCCGGAATGTGCTCGTCCAGGACCGATGCAGGAAGCTCCCTGACCATTCCAGACGAAATGCGGCTTGAGAGATCCTCAAGGCGGATGGTTTTGTCGCAGGAAAGAGCAACCAGTCGTTCCACCTCATTTTCCAGCTCACGAACATTGCCCGGCCACGGGTAACTCATCAGAGCGTTCAAGGCATTCTTGTCGATTCGAAGCATGGGGCGATTCATCTTGCCGCAGTGGATTTCCAGAAACCGTTGCAGAAGCAGCGGGATGTCCTCAGTCCGTTCACGCAGCGCCGGCAATGCCAGGGAAACGACATTCAGGCGGAAGTACAGATCCTGACGAAACCGTCCGGCCTGCATCTCCGCTTGCAGGTCCTTGTTGGTCGCGGCCACAATTCGTACATCCAGGGTGATGGGCCTGACGCCGCCGACCCGGGTCAGTTCCCGTTCTTCCAGAACGCGCAGGATCTTTGCCTGGGAGGTCGGCGGCATGTCGCCGATCTCGTCCAGTAGCAGGGTGCCTCCCTGGGCCAGTTCCATGAGCCCCTGTCGCATCTGGACCCCTGTTGCCACGCCCTTTTCAATGCCGAACAGTTCGCTCTCGAACAGGCTTTCCGGAACAGCCGAACAGTTCACGGCAATGAAGGGCTTGGCCTTGCGCAGGGAGTTGTAATGCAGGGCCTTGGCAATGAGTTCCTTGCCGGTTCCGGTTTCTCCGCTGATCAAGACGTTGACGGATGTGTCCGCGATCCGCGCCACCTGTTGCAGGACGGCCAGCATGACTGGGCTTTGACCGATGATGCGCCTGGAGGAAAATCGATCCATCAGTCCGTTTTTGAGGTTCTCGTTTTCCTTGAGCAACTGCCGCCTCGCCAACTCCAACTCCTCGCTGCTCCGCCGCAGATCGGCGAGCATCCCCTCCATGCGGTACTCGCGGGCCTCGACCTTGATCAACATCATGCCGAAGGATTCGGCTAGATTGGAAATTGGCTTTGGAAAGTCGGAATTGCCGGTCAGAGCGAAAAGCTCTTCGATCCGGTCGTACCGGCCCCAGGCCAATTCATGGCAGATCCGTTCCATGGTTTCCAGGAGACGTTCAAGTTCCGGCGAGAATTGATCTGTACTGTTCATGAATTGCCCTCATGTTATCATGCGGCGAATGCATACGTTCCGCGGTAACTATTCAGCACATACTCTGTGGTCACTCGCAGAGTTGGATTCCGGCTTTCGCTGGAATGATGTATTCATGCCACGTCCTTTCCAAGTTAAGTCATACCGTCGAAGGCCGGCGCTTTCGCTATCCAGTCCGATTTTTCTCGGATGAGCTGAGTAGTTACATTCCGTGAAAGGTGTCCATCAGGCTGGACCTCGGCTACGTATTTCCTCGATCTTTGCAAAAGATCTCTACATGCCTGAATTTGCACTGTCTACAGACTCAGCGTATGGCATTTCCTTGACGATACTCAATCAGGTCACGCAAGGACGGAAGAGGACTTGAAACCCATTCACGCCAACATGCCCAAAGGAAATAATGCGTCACATTGAATGTTTGAAAGTGGTCATGGCTGTGTGTCTGTTCCAGTTTTTCACGTCGCCTCTTGCCGCGGATTCTCCGGGCATTCAGGTCCGCGAACTGGTCAGGACGGAAAAAAGCTGGGACGGCAACCTTCTTCCTCCCTATCCGGAAGGGCAACCGGAAATTCGCATCTTGAGCATCACCATTGCCCCTGGGGAAAAACTGCCGATCCATCGCCATCCCGTGATCAATGCCGGGTATCTGCTGAGCGGACATCTGCGGGTGCATACCCTGGACGGCAAGGTTCTGGACCTCAGGGCCGGGGAGACCATCGTGGAAGTGGTGGATACCTGGCACTGGGGCGAAAGCTTGGGTGAAGAGCCTGCGCAGATCATTGTTTTTTACGCCGGCAAGGCCGGTGTGCCCATCACGACGCTTCGGGAGTGATCCGCGGGCGTACTGATCTGAATGAATGGACGCTGCATGCTGTCGCCTCCTGGAAGCGCCGCACTCCCCTGGGAGCGCCGCACTCCCCTGGGAGCGCCGCACTCCAGTGCGGCACGTCTTTTATTTCCGCGGAAGTTGCCGCACTGGGGTGCGGCGGCCCCAGATGCCGCACTGGGGTGCGGCGCTCCCAGGGGGCGGCGCTCCCAAAGGTGCGGCGCTCCCAAAGGTGCGGAGCTCCCAAAGGGGCGGCGGTCGTATGTGCGACGTCCTAATGTGCGACGTCCCAAGGTGCGGCCGGCTCCCCAAGGGCGGGCTGTAATCAAGTATGTAGATAGGAGCTGATTTGGAGCAGCTGGAAGGCGATATGCATTACGACGTCATTGTTCTTGGAGCCGGGGCATCGGGATTGGTTTGCGCGGCTGAGTGCGCCCGGCGCGGGCGGCGGGTGGTGGTCGTGGATCATGCCGTTGAACCGGGGCGCAAGGTTCGGATTTCCGGAGGCGGGCGGTGCAATGTGACCAATCGTCGGGTCCAGGCAGCGGACTATGTTTGTGCAAATCCCCATTTCGTAAAATCAGCCCTGTCCCAGTACCCGCCGGAGCGGTTTCTGGCCTTCATGGCCTACAACAGGCTTGATGTTCAGGAGGCCGATCACGGCCGCCTGTTCTGCGTGCAGGGTGCAGCAGTCCTGGTGGATGCTCTGCGTCAGACGGCGGATCAGGCCGGGGTGCATTGGGCGTTGGGCGAAGAGGTGGGCGAGGTTTTCAAAACCGGTGACCGGTTCCATGTCCATTGCCGGAGCAGGCTGCTTTCCTCCGGTTCCCTGGTCGTGGCCACCGGCGGCCCGGCCTGGCCGCAAATCGGGGCTACGGATCTTGGCCATCGGCTGGCCAGGGTTTTCGGATTAAAGGTCACGGATTTGCGACCTGGTCTGGTTCCCTTGCGTGCGTCCGGGGAGCATCTGCCCTTTTGTCGTGAGCTTTCCGGAATTTCCCTGCCGGTTCGGATCCGCGTGCAGCATGCCGCGATCGGAGACATCGATGATGCCCTGCTGTTTACCCACCGGGGCATATCCGGGCCGGCGGTTCTTGATGCATCCTTGTTCGGGCAGCCAGGGCGATTGCCTGTCCTGGAAATCGATTTTCTGCCTGGAGCGGATCTGGATTCCGTGCTCCAAACCGCCCCCCGCAAGGAAGTTCGCAACGCGCTGGCCACGGTTCTGCCCTCGCGAATGGCGGAGTTGCTCTGCGTCATGTACGGTTGGAACGGGCAGGCGGGGAATCTCTCCAGGAAGTCCCGGATGGCCATGTCTCACCTGATTCACAATTTCCCATTCATCCCCTCGGCAACCGAGGGCTTCACCAAAGCTGAAGCCACCCTGGGAGGGGTGGACACCAAACATATATCATCCAAGACAATGGAATCAAAAACCGTCCCCGGACTCTACTTCACCGGAGAGGTCCTGGACGTCACGGGTCGTCTCGGCGGCTACAACCTCCAATGGGCCTGGTCCTCCGGTCATATCGCGGGACAATGGTCGTGAGGTTCACCTCCCACTCATCGAAATCGCAATCGAAATCGAAATCGCAACAGATGACGTGCGTAACTCGATAGTGATGGGTCATGCGTGATGTGTTACAGGTGGTGCTGTGTCATCAAGCAACCGAGCTGGTTCAATTGCTGATGAGGCTTTTTGGATGACGTTTTGTTCGATTTCGATTTCGATTGCGATTTCGACAATGAATTCGATTGCGATTTAGATTCTTGATAGGTGGGGGAGGGGGGCAATGGTTGGGAGTGATCGACGCTGCTGTTGTTCGTGATTTGAAATGTTAAGGTTAAAAAATTATATTTTTTTTGAATCGGTATCCATAGTTAAAACTTTCACAATTAGGGGTTGACTGAGAGATAGTCGTCCGGCATAGATCTCGTTATGATTTGGTTGAGGTTTTAGTATCCCTGTTTGTTCCTATGGACAGGAAATTCATTAACCTTTTTACGTATTGGAGAAGGTATGCCTAGTACCCTCCTGTTTATCCTTGTCGTGGTTCCATTTATCGCGGCATTGGGAGTTTACGCGCTAAGGGTCGATTCCTTGCGCACGGTTATGGTTTTGGCCACCGCGGTTCTCCTGACAGGAGCTTCGCTGGCCTTGTTCTCCTACGATACAGTTGCCTTTTCAACGACGTTGTTGGGCAGCAATCCAGGACCGTTGATCGTTTTCCTGGACTTCGTAGTGTTGTTCATCATTCTAGCCGTAGGTATCAGCGCCAAGCACCGGCTGATCATCTACCTGGCCGGGGCGCAGATTGTGCTGCTGGCCGTGTTCAAACTGATGTCGCCCGTCGAGGGCACCGGTCAGGCTCTGTTCCTGGTGGATCCTTTATCCAAACTGATGGTTGCCGTGGTCAGCATCGTCGGTTCGATCATTGTGATTCATGGCCTGCCGTACATGCGAAAGCATGAGGCTCACCTGCACCTGACCACATCTCGGCAGCCACAGTTCTTCGCGGTGATGCTGTTGTTTCTGGGGGCAATGAACGGGTTGGTATTGACCAACGATCTCTCGAATTTCTATTTCTTTTTCGAGCTGACCACCCTGTGTTCATTCCTGCTCATCCGCCACGATCTGACGGATGAATCCAAACGCAACGCGTTGCGAGCGCTGTGGATCAACAGCCTTGGCGGACTTGCCCTGCTGATCGGACTGTTCTGGATTGCCCTGGACCTCGGCACGGTGAACATTCAGCAGATTCTGGTTCTGTCCCCTGAAGCAGTATTCCTGCTGGTGCCCATCGGACTGTTGTGTCTGGGCGGGCTGACCAAAGCCGCGCAGCTCCCGTTCCAGAGCTGGCTTCTCGGCGCCATGGTCGCCCCCACGCCGGTTTCCGCCTTGCTGCACTCCGCAACCATGGTCAAGGCCGGCATCTACGTGTTCATGCGCTTTTCTCCCGCCTACTCCGGGACGTTTTTCTCCGTCACCGTGGCCCTGGTCGGCGCATTCACCTTCTTTGCCGCCGCCCTGCTGGCCGTCAGCCAGTCCAACGGGAAAAAGATCCTGGCCTACTCCACCGTGAGCAATCTTGGACTGATCATCGCCTGCGCCGGCGTGGGAACCCCGGCGGCCATCACGGCAGGCATGTTTCTGATCCTGTTCCACGCGGTGAGCAAGGCCCTTCTGTTCCTCTGCGTCGGCACCATCGAGCAGCGGATCGCCAGCCGTGACATCGAGGACATGCGCGGGCTGTACGCGATCATGCCCGTCACCGCGATCATCGCCGTATTGGCGGCTTTGACCATGATCCTGCCGCCCTTCGGCATGCTCCTGGGCAAGTGGATGGCCATTGAATCCTCGGGGAACAATGTGCTTTTGGTGATCATCCTGGCTCTGGGCAGCGCCGTGACCGTGCTGTACTGGGCACGCTGGGCCGGCCTGTTCATGACCTATCCCCTGAAGGACAAGATCCGCGTGGAAGAGCAGCCCATGATGACCCGTCTGCCTCTTGTCGGACTGATCATTGGAGCCGTATTGCTGTCCTTTTACGCCCCCTGGATCTACGGCAATCTGATCTACCCGGCCGTATCCATGCTGCATCTGGGCGTGCCGGAAGCGGTGCCCATGACGACCTGGGGCATCCTGGTCACTGATCGCGGATCATTCCCCGTCATTCCGCTCTTTTTCGTCGCGGCATTGGGTCTGGCCGCGGGCTACTACTTCTTCAAGGTCGCCGGACGCGTCAAGACTTCCGGTCCCTACCTGTCCGGAGCCCAGTCCATGAAGGACCCGACCGCGTACGCCGGTCCTTTGCGGCAGTTTATCGTGCCCACATCATCCAACTACTACCTGGAGAAGATTTTTGGTGAAAGCCTGATCAGTCCATGGCTTAATGCCGCGGCCTTGCTTCTTATTCTCCTGATGCTCGGAGGGGGACTCTAGAATGACTACCATTCAAGTTTTCATGGCATTGATCGCGGCTCTTTTTTTGGCGCCCCTGGCCGTCGGCGTGCTCACCGGCGTGGACAGGCGGATTACGGCGCGATTGCAATCCCGCATCGGGCCTCCGATTTTGCAACCCTTTTACGACATTGGAAAACTGCTGGGCAAGGAAACCGTCCTTGCCAGCCACTGGCTGGCCTTCTGCTCCCTGCTGTACCTGGCCGGCGCGGTAACCTCCGTTGTACTGTTCTTCCTGCAGGCCGACCTGCTGCTGATATTCTTTGTACAGGCAGTGGGTTCCGTGTTCCTGGTCATTGGTGCGCTTTCCGTGCCCTCGCCGTACAGCCAGATCGGCGCGCATCGCGAACTCTTGCAGATTATCGCGTATGAACCCCTGTTGATCCTGGTCATCGTGGGCTTCTTCATGGCCACCGGCAGCTTCAAGATCAGCGCCATTTACGCCATGGAGCAGCCGTTGCTGTTCCAAATGCCCTTGCTGTTCCTGGTCTTGGGCATTGTCCTGACCATCAAGCTGCGCAAGTCGCCCTTTGACATTTCCGGCTCGCACCATGCGCACCAGGAAATCGTCCGAGGGGTATACACCGAGTACTCCGGACCTTATTATGCAGTGGTCGAGATCGCTCACCTGTTTGAAATCGTCCTGATTCTCGGTTTGCTGTCCCTGTTCTGGTCCACGAGCGTCGTGGGCGTCATCGTGCTGATCGGCGTTGTGTACTTCGTGGAAATCCTGGTGGACAACACCACCTCCCGCATGACCTGGAGATGGATGCTCATGTCGGCTTGGGTGACAGGTTTGACGCTTTCCCTGATTAACCTTCTTTGGCTGTACTACAGGTAACCGCTCATGAACATAATATCACAGTTTCTTCAAACCTCACGGATCAAATCGCCCTGGGTGCTGCATTTCGACTGCGGAAGCTGCAACGGGTGCGATATTGAAACCCTGGCCGTACTCACTCCCGTTTATGACGTGGAGCGTTTCGGAATTATCAACGTGGGCAACCCGAAGCACGCCGATGTCTTTCTGGTCACCGGTACGGTGAATCACCGCAACAAGAAGGTCTTGAAAAACCTTTTCGACCAAATGCCGCAACCCCGGGCGGTCATCGCCATTGGAGCATGCGGACTGTCCGGCGGCGTTTTCCGGGATGCTCCCAACGTGGTCGGCGGCGTGGACAAGGTCATCCCCGTGGACGTGTACGTGCCTGGCTGTCCGCCTAAACCTGAAGCGATCATCGACGGCGTGGTGAAGGCGTTGGAATTGTTCGCCGCCAAGTCGTAAGGAGTCTGGAATATGGCTGAAGTTGAAACCACCGACAAGAATGTCGCCGTGCTCGAAACCGTGGACATCGCCATGGATGAGTTGAAGGGCGAGGTCACCAGATTGAAGGCCGAAGGCTGGAGACTGGTAACCATTACCTGTGTCGACCTGGATGAAGAGCATGTCGACCTGCTGTATACCTTTGACCGTGACCTGGAGATGGTGCATTTGCGTTTGAAGCAACCCAAAACGCAGCCCGTGCCCTCAATCTCGGAAATCCTGTTTGCCGCGTTTCTCGTGGAAAACGAGATCCAGGATCAGTTCGGCCTTTGTTTTGCCGGACTTGTGCTGAATTTCGAAAACTACCTGTATCTTGAAGAGGAAGTCGGAACGACTCCGTTCTGCAAATACAGCATTATTCGCAAAGACACCTAATCATCATTTTTTTGATACACCGAGGAGCTTTTATGGCCAAGACCATTATTCCTTTCGGTCCCCAGCACCCGGTCCTCCCAGAGCCGATCCATCTGTCTCTGACCGTTGAGGACGAAATCGTCACCCAGGCTGTGCCGGCTTTGGGTTACGTGCACCGCGGACTGGAAAAACTATGTGATATCCGCGATTATCACCACATGATCCAGATTGTGGAGCGGGTTTGCGGGATCTGTTCAAAGATCCATGCCATGTGTTACTGCCAGGGTCTGGAAAAGATGATGCAGATCGAGGTTCCTCCGCGAGCCGAATATCTGCGCACCATCTGGTCGGAGCTGCACAGGGTCCATTCCCACCTGCTGTGGCTGGGACTGTTCGCCGATGCTTTCGGCTTTGAAGCCCTGTTCTATCAGTACTGGAAGATCCGCGAACGGATCATGGACATCAACGAGGCCACCACCGGCAACCGGGTCATCGTGTCCGTGAACATCATGGGCGGCGTACGCAGGGATTTGACGCCGGAGCAGATTCGCTGGATCCTCAGCGAATTGGTCTTGGTGGAAAATGAAGTAAAGGCGCTGCAA
Source organism: Desulfonatronum parangueonense (assembly GCF_054656975.1). Classification (NCBI taxonomy): domain Bacteria; kingdom Pseudomonadati; phylum Thermodesulfobacteriota; class Desulfovibrionia; order Desulfovibrionales; family Desulfonatronaceae; genus Desulfonatronum; species Desulfonatronum parangueonense. The sequence continues at coordinate 1,404,952 of NZ_BAAHXH010000003.1, read as the reverse complement.
GCTACCACGCTGGACGACTACACCGTGAAGGCGCGGACAGTCGGCAAGGGCGTGTTGACCAAGGAACAGGCCTATGAACTGGGAGCCGCCGGGCCGACCTTGCGCGGCAGCGGTATTGCCCAGGATTGCCGGCAGCTGAACTATGCGGCGTTCAAGGATCTGGAATTCGAACCAGTGGTGGAGATGGACGGTGATTCCTACGCCCGGAGCAAGGTCCGCTTCCGGGAAACATTGCAATCCATTGACCTTGTCCGCCAGGCCCTGCACAAGATGCCCGAGGGTGAGATCAGCGTGAAGGTCAAAGGCAATCCTTCCGGTGAAGGAGAGGCAAGAGTGGAGCAGCCTCGCGGCGAATTGTTCTACTACTTCAAGGCCAACGGGACCAAAAACCTTGATCGGCTGCGCATCAGGACTCCTACTTTTGCCAATATTCCGCCTTTGGCCGTAATGCTGCCGGGGATAGAGCTGGCGGACGTACCTGTCGTCGTTCTCTCCATTGACCCGTGCATCAGTTGCACGGAACGCTAGGAGTTAAAAATGTTCAAAATTGGTCCAATGACAGGGAATGTCATTAAAAACCTGATCACCAAAAAGTCCACGCGACAGTATCCTTTTACCGTGCGGGAGCCGTTTGAAATTTCGCGCGGTGAACTCTACAACGACATCGACAACTGCATTTTTTGCTCCACCTGCGCCCGGAAATGCCCGGCCCAGTGCATTACCGTGGACAAGAAAACCGGTGTCTGGACATGCGATCCCTTTGCATGCGTCTTTTGCGGCACATGCGTCGACACCTGCCCCACGAACTGCCTGCACCACAAGAAAACCTGGCGTGCGGTAACGGGACAGCGCGAAATGATCACCATGCAGGGAACTCCGCCGCAGCCCAAGAAGAAGGCTGCTGCCAAAGAGAAAACCGAGGGGTAGTCGTTTCGAGGGTTGTCTGGTAGAGCTTTGCGGTATTCCCGCTTGAAAGGGTTTGTTTCCCCCGGGAATCGACTCCCAAACAGACAACGCCATACTTGCCATGAACCAGGGACGCCCCTTGCGCCGCGTGAAGCGGCGCAAGGGGCGTCCCTTTTGCATTCACGACATTTCTTTACGAATCCGCATGAAATGCTTAGACTGGGATCTGAGCGAGCAACTGCCACTCGGAAATGGGAACCTTTCGGAAGTCAGGGTAACTGTTCAGTACATGGTGTGCGAGCTGCCTCCGAAATCGGGGTCGGTGTCGGGGTCGGAATCGGTTTCGAAAAATGTTGAAAAGACCTACGCATAGCTCCGCCTGCGATACCGATACCTACGCCGACTGCGATGCCAAAGTCCGCAGGGCAGTAGCATGCTGATCAGTTACAAGTCAGGTTGTCTTGATTGATGAGATGAGGATGATTTCACATGGATGCGTCACATTATTTGTTGGCCGCCAATGCGGCGGTATGGATCGGCCTGGGCGGCTACATTTTTTTTATTGCCCGTGGTCAGGCCTGGATAGAACAACGTTTGCAACATCTGGAGGCTCTGGATAGTGAGCAGCACAAGTATGAGTAGCGAGACAATGAGTCCGCATGACCAAGGCCGCCGGCTGATCCTGGTGGTCATGATCCTGGGGCTGGCCCTTTTATTCATTGGATCCATCGTCTATCGCCTGCAAAATCCCAGTTTGACCTTGCAGGCCAGGCCATCCCAATCCGCCATGGCCATGAACGAGATAGCGGAGATGATGGCCCGGCTGGATACTGAACCCAACCATTTACCCACCTTGATGGCCCTGGGCGATCAGTTCATGCGCCTGGGATCCTGGGATCGGGCAGCGGTGTTCTGGACGCGCGCCCTGGCCGTTGACCCCACGCAAGACCGCGCAATGAACGGGCTCGGTGTCGCATATTACAACATGGATCAATATCCCGAATCCGCGGAACAGTTTGCACGGATCGTCGATATTTATCCCGAAAATTACCGGGCCCATTTCAACCTGGGCATGCTGAACAAGTATTACCTGGACAATCCGGAACAGGGCCGTTTTCATTTCGAGCGCGTCCTCGAAATCGGACCCGAGGATCAGGAACTGGTGCAGCGGGTCCAGGACGAATTGGCCACTCCGGCGCCAGGCGGCGGGGAGCCGGAGTAGAAATCGGTTATGGAAGTCATAAAAGGCTACCCGTACGGGTAGCCTTTTTGTTTCGAAACCAGGCGGGAGCAGTAGGAGTTTGTCCTCTTTTCAGATTTTTTGCCACGTGTTCCGAATGAGTACCTGCTCAAAAACTTGTGGCAATGAGCGGGTTGAATCCAGGGAGCGTCGCACCCCAGTGCGGCAGCGGTGTAACGCAGGGAGCGCCGCACCCCAGTGCGGCAGCGGAGTAACGCAGGGAGCGCCGCAACCCAGTGCGGCAGCGGAGTAACGCAGGGAGCGCCGCAACCCAGTGCGGCAGCGGAGTAACGCAGGGAGCGCCGCAACCCAGTGCGGCAGCGGTGTAACGCAGGGAGCGCCGCACCCCAGTGCGGCAGCGGAGTAACGCAGGGAGCGCCGCACCCCAGTGCGGCAGCGGTGTAACGCACTCAGGACATAGTTCCGGCTGGAGCTTGGCCCAAGGAGCTGGATCATGAAACGTTGCGCAGGTGGGAATCCTTGCACAGCAAATCTCATCGCCCGACCTTTTTGAGCAGTTACAAGAAAACAAAAAGGGCTACCCGAAGGGGTAGCCCTTTTTTGTTCCGTACCCAGGATAACCTGGAGTAACTACTTGATTTACAATAATAACGCTGTTGCCGATTTTGGATCGAGATCGAGATCGAGATCGAGATTGAGATCGGGGTCGGTATCGGGGTCGGTATCGGAGTCGGTATCGGAGTCGGTATCGGGGTCGGTAACGGAGTCGGTAACGGAGTCGGTATCGGGTTCGGTATCGGAGTCGGTATCAAAAGCTGAATCTTGAGGGACCTCCAGTTTGTAACTACTCAGCACATACTCTACTGTTGCCTTGCCAGCGCTGGATTCCGGCCTTCGCCGAATGACATATCGTGCCACGTCCTTCCCCAGTTCAGTCATACCGGCGAAGGCCGGTATCCAGCCCGTTTTTTCGGATGAGCTGGGTAGTTACTCCAATTTTTCAATACGATACCGATACCGATACCGACCCCGATACCGACCCCAATACCGACCCCGACCCCGACCCCAATACCGACCCCGACCCCGACCCCAATACCGACCCCGACCCCGACCCCAATACCGACCCCGATACCGACCCCGACCCCGATACCGACCCCGACCCCGACCCCGATACCGATTATCGGAGTAAAAGCCGGAACAATCCAAGCTTGTCATGAAAAGTATTGAGCAGTTACGATAAGCTATGTCTTCCCCTTCTCTTCAACATACACCTCCATGGTCAAATCCATTCCAGGGAGATTGCGGGGACCTGCGTTGGTCAGGTTGTGCCCGTCGCCGTGGGCTTCGATGAAATCCATGCTGACCGCCAGACGCACGTCAAGAACCCTCGTCAACCGCTCCACGCGGGCCGCGACGTTCACGGCATGGCCGATGACGGTATACTCCATCCGTTCCGGACTGCCGATGTTGCCGGCCAGGACCGTGCCGGAATCCAATCCGACAGAGTTTTCAAGCAGCAGATCTTCACCCAGGTGAAGCTGTTGATTCAGGTCGTCGCACCGGGCGATCATTTCCCGGGCCGCGCGCAAGGCGGCCTGCTGTTCGTCTTCCAGGGGAACCGGATGGCCGAAAACCGCCAGAACCATGTCCCCGACAAACTTGTCCACCATTCCGCCATGCTTCTGGATGATTTCGACCATGACCGTGAAGTAGTCGTTGAGCAGCCCCACCAAAAGCTTGGGCGGCAGTTTCCGGCTTAGCCGGGAGAAACCGCGCAGATCGCAGACCAGCACGGTAACCGGGTATATTTCCCCGCCCAGCTTGAGGCGATCTGCCACAATGTGCTGCATGGCCTGGGTATTGAGCACCTTTCCCAGGCTGGCTTTCATCAAGGCTTTTTCCTTCAGCTCGCGAACCATGGCGTTATAGGTTCTGGCCGAGGCGGCAATTTCATCCCGACCTGATTCGTCAAGCTGGATGGAGTAGTCCCCCTCGCCGACCCGGGCCAGAGCGTGCTGCATTGCCACTAGCGGCTGAAAGATGCGCCGGCTGAAGTACCACCCCATGAATACGGCCACCAGCAGGGCAATGCCCAGGGAGACGAGACCCGCGCGGCGAATGGACGCCAGCTTGCTTTCCACCCGGTCGATGGACATGTCGATGCCGATCAATCCGATGGGCTGCCCCATTGCATTGAGGATAGGAGCATACCCGGACATGGTAACCCCCCACTGATCGTGGTGCGGTTGCTCATCGCTGGATGGCCGGACGAATCCGTGGATCATTTCCGCCGGGGGATCAGGATACAACGCTCCGAGCGGTTCGGGCAGCTCGTCCTCGCTGATCACGCCGTCGCCGTCGTCGTCATGGGCCGGAGAGTCCACGATAAACCGCACCTGCCCATTTTCCAGGCGCATGGTGTAGGCGTAAAGATACTCCTCATTGGACTGGGCAATGGCGCCCATGAGATCCTGGATCGCCAGATATTCAGGCGAGGTCATCTGTGATGGATGGGTAAGCTGCTGCAGGACGTCGCCGTCCAGGAGCATGGAGGCCATCTTGGCGGTGGCCTTGAGCTGCTGGCGAATGGAGTCCAGCATTGCGTTCTTGGCCTGGAAATAGAAGTAGGAACCGGTCGCGCCGGAGGCCATGAAAGCAATGAGAAGAATGCCGAAAAACAGTTTGACGCTCAGCCGCATTGCCATGCCTCCTGTGGTGATCCGTGTGGTTACATTCGTGACTTACTGCTTTCAAGCCTGGAATAATAAGAAATTGTTACCACTACAACGATATTTTGATGAACCAATCGACGCCGCTGATGGTTTAACCACGAGGGACACGGGGACATATTCCGTTAAACCAAAACTCTTTTCCCTGGGTTCCCCGTGTGGAGCCGAGTGCAAAAAGTGCTTTTTGCACTCGGCAGTGGTCAGTGACTTGTGGCTTGTGGTGTGTAAAAACAGGAAGTTGCCGAAAGACCTTGGGGAATTGGATTCGCCCCAAGGGACTTTTTGCACCAACCTCCGTGTGCCCCATGGTAAATAAAACTTTGTCAGACGATAGAAATGGAAGTGTCGCTGTAGTATCTGTCTTGCGGGTAAAGCCCGCGTATTATCCTGTTGAGGGAACTCCGGGAGCATGAAATTGCACGCCGTTCGAGCCGACAACAGCGGTTTTTCCTCCGGGAAACTGGAATGTGGCTCCGGCTCGGCCTTGCTGCCAGGCCCGGTCCAGACGGCGCAACGTGTCATGCAGAATCTGTCCTGTACCTAAATCATCCAGTACGGCTTTGTACAGACGCAAACGCAATGCGGTGTGCAGAGTGGTCAGTAGGGATCCATGCAGGAAATGGTTTTGCAGGCGGGTTTGCTCCAGAAGCGGGGTGATCACGGATGCAAAAAAGGATGCATCTTCGGCTCCCTGGTCGTGCAGGCGGATGATGCTTTCCGGAAGGCGGGGATTTTCCTGGGTCAGAAGCGGGATGATCGTGTTGCGGATGCGATTGCGGGTAAAGGCGAGATCGGCATTGCCGGCGTCTTCCCACCAGCAGACGTCGATGGCTCGGAGGAACTCGCGCAGGTCATTTTTTGGAGTGTGCAGCAGCGGGCGAACAAGGCGGCGATGGGGGTCCAATGCGGGCATGCCGGACAAGGCCGGCCAGCCCGTGCCGCGGATCAGCCGCATCAGGACATCCTCGACCAGGTCGTCGGCATGGTGCGCGGTGAACAGCAAGTCCGCCTTGCTCCTGCGACGCACGCCGGACAGGAAGCGATACCGCAAGATCCGGCCGCCTTCCTCCAGACCGACTCCGATTTTGCGGGCATATCGGCCCACGTCGCAGCAACCGGTAACCACAGGCCTGTTCAACCGATGGCAGAGCCGCGCGACCTCCTGGGATTCCCTCCCGGACTCCGGGCGCAACCCGTGGTCCAGGTGCGCCACGGTGATGGTGAGTTCCAGACGCGGCGCCAGGCAATGCATAATCAGCAGCAGGGCCAGGGAGTCACTGCCCGCGGAACAAGCCAGCACCACATGCCGGCCCTGAAGCGCAAGGCAAAGCCTGTGCAGCAAAAACTCCTCAACCCCCAAACAAAACCGCGCCCAATTCGGCGGCAGGTCCTGGATTCTGGCTGGCAGGATTGAAGGGGGCATATCAGTTCCGTTCCAAGCAGATGGTTCCCGCGTTTCAGTCGAAATCGAAATCGCAATCGAAATCGAAATCGAATTAAATCGGGTTCTCTACCCATGCAAAGTGAAAATATGCTCCCCCCCCGTGCTCCCCGTGTACCCCGTGTACCCCGTGGTTCAATCTTGAGGGTCTGGTTTCGATTTCGATTTCGATTGCGATTGCGATTGCGATTATGTGGGGGGCACGAGGATGTTCGTTGGATCGGGGGGGGTGATTATACGGGGATCTCCAGCCGGCTCAAGGTCTCATCAACCTGATCCAGGATCCACTCACGCTGGTTTGGCGTTGCGTAGGCGATGCAGGAGCAGCGGAGCTTGCCGCGGCCGCGGACCAGGAGTTCCACCTTGAACCAGTCTTGGCCGGTTTCCAGGGAACAGACAAAGGGGCCGCATTCTTCCGCGTGCTGGGCTTGTTCCGGGGAAAGCAGATCGTCCGGAATCTGCAGCCAGTACATCCCGTCCACCGAGGCCTTCAGGCCCTGGGATTCCAGGAAAGGCAGCAGTCGCTGCATGTCGGTCGAATTCAGTTCATCGATCAGATACGAGCGCAATGGATTCCTCCATGTAGTTTTCGTCTGGGCGTGGAATGAGAGGATTACTTCGTCTCGGGAACGAGTTTTCGTGAAGCATGGGGTTTGGGAACAAACCGCCCGCTTCGCTCATGGCGCTGAGGACGCCAAGGAAAACATTTTTGGAAAGCAGGGCAAGAGCTGCTTTCCAAAAGGATTGCCACACCCCTTCCGGGGTGATGAGATGTTCGTAGTCAGGCATGATGCCTTGCACCTTTCGCATCTTTCCAGCGGGGGATGGTTCATTCTGACGTAAATTCAGGTTGACTCTTTCCGGGTACCTGACATTCATTCCGGTGCCGAGGTGTAGGGGCGGTTCGCGAACCGCCCCTACGACAGGCCGGCATCCGCATGGGGTTGCACAAGGCACCTGTCGATCGTCAACTTCTTCTTGGCGTTCTCCGTGCCTTGAGCGACCAACGGGAGCGGGCGGTTCCATCCCGCATGTTGGCCGATTCCGCCAGGTCAGTCCTGATTCTTCTTCGCTCCGCATCGCCGATCCGGGTGGGCGTCCGGCATGGGTGGTTCGTTGTCCAGATTGAACATTCTGCGGGTGATGTCGATGTACCGGGCGCCGGCGTCTTCTTCCCGAGCGCGGCGCTTCAGGAAATCCAGGGGCTGGTGGTAGAGCTTGTGGGCCAGGGAGAGGACCAGGGTTTCCAGGGCCTCGTTGATTTCCGGATCATCGGCCTTGGGGCCCAGCCGGCGCAAGGTCTTCTTCAGTTCCTTGCGGGCAATGTGCTCGCCGGAGGACAGCAGGTCCAGGATGGTCGGCTTGAGGTCCAGCGAGCGCAGCCAGATGGCGAATTTTTCCGTTTCCTCCTCCACGAGGACCATGGCCTTGGCCGCTTCGGATTTGCGCTGGCTGAGGTTTTCCTCCACCACCTCCTTCAGATCGTCGATGTCGTAGAGGAAGATGTTGTCCAGGCTGTTCACGTCCGGATCGATATCCCGGGGCACGGCGATGTCGATGAAAAACATGGGCCGGTTGCGGCGCTGCTTCATGATGGATTGGACGTCGCGCCGCCGAATGACCGTCTGGGTGGCCCCGGTGGAGCTGATCACGATGTCCGCTTCGGCCATCCGCTCGAAGAGTTCGGAGAAGAGCACGGCCTCCCCGCTGATCCGGGAGGCCAGTTCACAGCCCCGGGCGTGGGTGCGGTTGGCGATGAGCATCCGCTTCACTCCGGCGGATAGCAGGTGCTGGGCCGCCAGTTCGGCCATTTCGCCGGCGCCCACGAGCATGGCGGTCTGGCCGCCCAGGTCGCCGAAGATGCGTTTGGCCAGTTCCACCGCGGCAAAGCTGATGGACACCGCGTTGGAGGCCACCTTTGTTTCGGTGCGCACCCGTTTGGCCACGCTGAAGGACTTGTGCAGCAGCCGGTTCAGCACCACGCCGGCGGTTCCCTGTTTGAGGCTGCGGCGGTAGGCCTGCTTGAGCTGGCCGAGAATCTGGGGTTCGCCGAGGATCATCGAATCCAGGCTGGAAGCCACGGAAAAGAGATGGGTCACCGCGTTCAGGTTCTGGTGGATATAGGTGTGCTTTTGCAGCTCATGGACGTCGCCGTTGCGGGTTTCGGCCCAGAAATGAAGGATTTCCTTGGCCAGGTCCCTGTCCGGGCGCCCAACGGCCAGAAATTCCACCCGGTTGCAGGTGGAGAGGATCATGGCCTCCTTGACGCCGGATTGCGCCGTGATCAGCCCCTGTTCCCGGGGATCCGGGTCAGGCAGGGCGTAGCGCTCCCGCACCTCGACCGGCGCGGTGCGGTGGTTGAGTCCGAGCAGACAGATGTGTTGATTCATGACTCAGGGTTGAAAGCTGTGGTGGGTGTCCAGAAAAAAGTTGATCCCGATCATGGAGATCAGGGACAGGGCGAAGATCCAGATGGCCAGCTTGGCCGGCTTGCGGCCGCGCCATCCGTTGACGAGGCGCTGATGGAACAGGAAGGCGAACAGCAGCCAGACGATGATCGCGGCGACTTCCTTGGGATCCCAGGAGAAAAAACGTTCCCAGGTGAAGTGGGCCCAGAGAAAGCCGGACAGCAGGCCGATGGTGAACAGCGGAAAGCCCAGATTAACGGCCCAGGAATTGACCTTGTCGAACATGGCCAGGGAGGGCAGATCCTTGCTCAGGCCGGTGATTTTGGCCTTGCCCTTGATCTTGTTCTCCAGGAACAGATAGACCGCGCCGGAGCTGGCTGCCATGGCCAACAGGCAGATGCTCAGAAACAGCGTGCCGATATGCAGGCCGAACCAGAGCAGCATGAAACTGTCCGGAAGGGCCACCTCCACGCTGGGCAGGGTCGTGGCGAAGGAGTAGGCGATCAAGGCCAGGGGCAGGGCGGTCAGGGCCAGGAAATTGGTATGCAGCCGCCAGTTCAACGCCAGATAGACGATGATCAAGGTCCAGGCCAGGAGGCTGAAATGAAAGGGCCCATGACCCAGGGCGTCCACGCCGTGTCTGTTCAGATAGAAAAGGATGTCCAGGGTGTGCAGGCCGAACCCGACGACCGTGGAAATCTGACCGGCCTGCCGGAGCAGCGGCTTGCGCACCAGGACCGCGGTAATGTGGAGCAGGGCGCCGACAAAATAGAGCGCCAAGGCCGCGAGTTCCAGGATTTCAATCAGGTTCACTGACAACGCCCTCCAGGCGATGGTGCAGGGTTTCCGGAAGGTGCTTTTTCAGCACGTCCAGGACCAGTTCCGGATCGTCCTGGCTGATCACGTCCAGCAGTTCGGAGCGGGTCAGGTTCCGGAACAAGGCGGTGTTCACCGACGTGGGCAGCTCCAGTTCCAGGACCAGGGGCCGCAACCGGCGCATCAGGGCCAGGAAGCGGCCGTACTCCGGTCCGAAACAGGTTCCCAGCTCCTCGCGGATTTTCTTGGCCAGGGCCGGACTGGAGCCGGAGGTGGAAACGGCGATGGTCAGATCGCCCTGGTTGTGCATGGAAGGAAGGATGAAGCTGCACTTTTCGGGCTGATCCACGATATTGCACAAAATGCCCCGCTCCGCGCAGAGGCGGCTGATTTGCCAGTTCAGAGACTCGTCGTTGGTGCAGGCAATGACCAGGAAGCGGCCGTCCAGATCAGCGGGTTCGAAGGTGCGGACGTGATAATCCACCAGCCCCTGGTCGATCACTTCCTGCCAGCAGGGATCCGGTTCGCGGGTGTCCACGATGCGCAAGCCTGCCGGCGCGCAGGAAAGCAGGGTCTGCACCTTGCGTGTGCCAACCTGGCCCACGCCGACCACAAGGCAGTGTTTGTCACGTAAGTCGAGAAGAATGGGGTAATAGCGCATGGGTAGTTGTGATTGGTGTTAGAATGAGGTTCGGGAGCTTGTTTGGGGTATAAGTATACTTGAATATTGAACCGCTCGCTTCGCTCAAGGTAGGATGAGAAGGCTGGCCCTCCTAACGAGCTATGAGTAAAATCATGCTCAAAGTTCAACGCAGTCTTTGCTGCAAACATGAGGAGAACCAGCCATGAAAACACTATTCAACTTTACACTCGGTGTCGACCTTGGCGACAAGCAAAGCGCTGTTTGCATTATTGATCCAGCCGGCAACATTCAGCAAAAATTGAAAGTGACCACTACAATGACAGCCTTCAAGAAATTTTTCTCACCCTTTGCTGGAAATTTGGTTGCTATTGAAAACGGTACCCACTCTCCCTGGGTCAGTCATTTACTGGAAAAACTAGGATGTCGGGTTCTTGTGGGCAACGCTCGCAAACTTCCTTCCATCTGGCGTAGTCCGGTCAAGACTGATTTCCGCGATGCCGAGACCTTGGGCAGGATAGCGAGATTTGATCCAAATCTGTTGTACCCTATCTATCATCGTAACGAAGGAGCCCAGGCGGATCTTGCAATCATCAAGGCCAGAGACATGCTGGTTCAAACCAGGTCCGGATTGATCAACTATGTTCGCGGCGCGGTGAAATCGATGGGAGCACGCATCCCGGATTCCAGCGCTGAAGCTATGGCCAAACGTGCCAAAGAACACATGCCGGAAATTCTGAAGCCAGCATTGTTGCCGCTGCTTTCGCAAATTGAGCAATTGAACAAGGCGATCAGGGAGTATGATCGTCAGATAGAGAATCTGAGCAAGGAGAAATACAAAGAGACGGAAGTATTGCGACAGGTAGTCGGAGTTGGTCCCATAACTGCACTGGCGTTTGTCCTGACCCTGGAAGATTCCACCCGTTTTCAAAAGAGCCGTGAAGTCGGTCCGGCCTTGGGTATGGTTCCTCGCAAGGATCAATCCGGAGAAATGGACAAACAGCTTCGGATCACCAAATGTGGTAACATCTACTTGCGTCAGTTGCTGGTCAATTGTGCGCATTATATCCTCGGCCCTTTTGGACCTGACTGCGAATTAAAGCGATTTGGAAACAGAATATCTCAACATGGTGGTAAGATGGCCAAAAAGCGTGCAGTCGTCGCCGTGGCACGTAAATTAGCCGTGTTGTTGCATAGGCTCTGGGTTACAGGAGAGGCTTACGATCCTTTCTATAACCAGCCAAAAGCCAAAAAAGCAGCCTAAAGTGCAGCCGCACCATATAAAATCAATAATCGCTCCCAAAACATTGAATTTGTCCAACATAATTACATGAACCAATCACGGTAAAGAAACATGTCGTCAAGTCAATCTGTTATCACACCTTCATCAATGCCCATAATTGAAAAGTCCCATCCGGAAGACTGCGATTGGCGTCCAGGTCAAGTCGCTTGCCGGCGACAACAAAAGACCGTGCTTAAGGTGGCAGCTTCCAACATGAGGATCCCACAGTGCACCGGGCCTAATGGCAAAGGCCCACTAAGAGTGCGAATGGAAGCATGACTTAATGGGACTGCTCACCAAGGGCTCGCAGGCATAAAAAGGTGGTCCGCCACGGCGGACGTTGACTAGCCTTCTCATGGAAGGCGCCAAGTTCGCCAAGAAAACATAATAGGAAAGCAGGGGAAAAAGCTGCTTTCCAAATGGATTTCCTCCCCCTGATGGGGGTATTCACCTTCCACGCTTGGCGTTCTTCGTGCCTTAAAGCGACCAGCGGGAGCGGGCGGTTCAATTTCTTCCATGGATTTTCATGAGCAGTTCCTCGTCACGCACAAAATCCTTTGAAAGATAAAAGAAAGCAGCTGAGAACTCAATCCATTTCAGTCGGACCTCAGGGCACTTGATTCTCGGGTTTCATCTATCGCAATCGAAATCGAAATCGCAATCGAAATCGGAAAAGGGTATTCTTCACCGGTGTGCCGTTATCTCATGACATGACGATCGATTTCGATTGCGATTTCGATTGCGATTTCGATTTGGATGAGAGTAAGTTAGCGTATCATGGTGTTGTGGAGCCGGATTCACCGTCCGGCATTGGCGTAGATGCCGATGGTGACCCATTGCCCCTTGGAGTAGTTGAATCCCCGGACATTGGCCAGTGGTTCAACCGCAAGACCGATTTCGTCCAGAGTGTCTTGGAACTGGGCTTTACGGCGGGATTCGATCAGGGCCAGGCCGTGGGGATGTTCCGCCAGATGGTGGGCGGCCTGGATAGGATTGATGAGCCGGATGTTCGTGCCCAGCAAAAAGACCAGACTGGGTTCCTGGAAGCCGGTGGAAGCGATCCGTCCGTGCAGATCGGGATGCTCCTGGCGCAGGGCCTCGATGGTTTGCTGCAGGGTCCGGCTGACCCAGAAGCCGCGCAGTTCCGGCAGCCCCTTGCCCAGGATCACCGGGAAGACCAGGACCGCGCCCAGAAGCAGCACACCGCAGACCTGGAGCATTTTCCGTTCGCGGTACAGCCGCCATCCGGCATAGGTCATGCCCGCTACGATCAGGGCCGCGAGTAGGCCCCACCAGGAGACGGATCTGTCCAGGTACAGCGGGGCGATTACCAGTCCCAATCCCAGAACCGCGCCGATGATCAGCCACAAGCCGGAGCCGATTTTCTCGATCCAGCGGCCGTACTTGCCCGGTTCCACCTGCGCGGCAAGACCGGCCAGCCAGAGGGCCGTGAGTAGCGCGATGGCCGGGTAGAGCGGCAGGACGTAGTGGGGCAGCTTGGTGGGGACCAGCTCGAAGATGATCCAGTTGGGCACGATCCAGGCCCAGAGGAAGCGGGGCAGACGATTGGAGGTCTCGCCGGAGCGCATTTTCCAGGTCCGGACCAGGGCGGGCCAGGCCAGGAGCGAGGCCGGCCAGAAGGTCAGGGTGAAGAGCAGGAGATACATTCCCGGAGGCGCGCCGTGGGATTCGTGGCCGGAGATCAGCTTGGGCAGCAGATCGCCCTTGACCGCGTCGGAGACAAAGGAGCCGTCCGTGGCCATGGAAACGGCGATCAGCCAGGGCAGGACCATCACCGCGACCAGAAGCAGTCCGGCCATGGGGCGCAAGCCGCGCAGCCAGGAGAAGCGGCGGGGATCGTGGCGGTCGGCGATGAACAGGGTGACCAGGGTGACTCCGGCGATCATCGGCCCCACCGGCCCCTTGAGCAGGATCGAACCGCCCATCCCGCCCCAGAAAAGCAGCCACAGCCATGGCTCGGCCGGCGTGTCCGGCTTGCGGACATAGTACCTGGCCAGGGCGACCTGGATGGCGGTGATGAACGCCAGGAGCATGGCGTCCGTCTTGGCCAAATGGGCTTCCGTGACCAGCAGTACGGTTGCTGCCAGCATGGCCGCGGCCAGAAAGGCGTACTTCGCCTCCATGGCCCGCTTGGCCAGGGAAAAGGTCAGCAGCACGGCCAGCACGGCCCCCAAGACGGAGGGCAGGCGGTACGGCCAGAGCGCATCCGGATTGAAGATCCTGGCCGAAGCAGCCTGCAGCCAGTAGATCCCCACGGGTTTCTTGTGCCGATCCTGCTCCTGGAACTTGATCCGAATAAAGTCCCTTTCCTCCAGCATCTGCTTAGAAGCCTGCGCAAACCGCGCCTCATCCCGGTCAAACGGCGGCAACGTCGTCATCCCCGGCAGAAAAAGAACCAGGCAAAACAGAACCAGCGCCAGATATCCAAGCGGACCGTCAAGATGTTTGTTCATTTGTGTATTCCTGGTTGATCAGGATGGTTAATGGCTCAATCAAATCGAAATGCATCCTGGGATCGCCGCACAAGTGCGGCCCTGGGACCGCCGCACCCCAGTGCGGCCACCTCTTGCCGCAAGGCAAGAGTTCAAAAGTGGGGTGCGGCGGTCCTAGAGTGGCCGCACTGGGGTGCGGCGGTCCCAGGCATCAAGCCGCACTTCTTCTTGCTGCGGCGCTTCCCCAAGGCCATTCCTCAGGACTTGCGGCCAAGCCGGCTTTGACCGGGTTCATGGTGATATACTCCCGAACCGTGAGGAGATGGCTTTCATTGCGAATGAAGCGATCCCAGTAGTCTCTTTGCCACACAGGATGTTGGGGCTGTATGTCGGGGCGGGAGTTGATGAACCGGGCTGTATAATTTTTCCAGGATAAAACGATCTTACTCAAGGGAAAGTTATCGATCGGTTCGATCAAGACATGGCAATGGTTGGGCATGACCACCCACTCCAACAATCGATAGCGCTCTCCGTCAAATCGAAACCACGTTTCAATCACCATTTCCGCAACGTCGGGGCTTTTCAACAGGCAGGAACCATGGCCCGCGTCAAGATATGCCTCGATCTTCCGGCGCAACTCAGCTTCCCGCCATGCGTCATCCCGATCCATCGCGTCCGCTTCGGCCTTCATTCGGACAATGACTGCGCGAGGCATGGAATCGGCCAGACGATAAGTGATATGCTGGATCAGGTTCTGCGCGTCGAAATGCGGCAGATATCCTCTTGAATACCAGCCCAAATGGTCTTTTCGGGGCTGTACCTGTAACTGTGCTTGGGACTGTGCTTGGGACTGTACGTGGGACTGTGCCTGGGACCGCCGCACCCCAGTGCGGCCACTCTTCTTGCAGCTAGGCGAAATATTCGGAGGCTTCGGAGAGAGTAAAACGGGCCGCACTGGGGTGCGGTGGTCCCGGAGTGGCCGCACTGGGGTGCGGCGGTCCTGAGGTGGGGCAGTCATCTGTAGCGTCCTTGTTCCGTGATCACATTGTCCTCTTCCTCCCGCAATTTCAGCACCTTCTTCCGGTAGTAGTCGATGAAGTACCAAATTGCGATAAACGCAACCACCGCGGCGATGATGGAGATGATGCTGGTTTGCAGGGTTTCCTGGGTGGCGCCGGCTCCGATGAGGGTTGCGGGGATGGCCTGGGGGAAGGTGCCCAGGATAGTGCCCAGCAGGAAGTCCCGGTGCCGGATGGGCAGCATGCCCATCATGATCGTGGAGTAGAAGCCGGAGAGCGGCATCATTCGGATGCCGAAGACCGACATCGCGCCTCCCTTGCCGATGCGCTTCTGGATGCTGTTCAGGTTCGGCCGCTTGCGCAGAAAGGAAAAGCTCCATCCGGCATGGCGGACCAGGGTGAAGATGGCGTAGAATCCGATCAGGGTTCCGGCCTGGGTGAGCAGCAGTCCCTGCCAGAACCCGAAGGCCATGCCCCCGATGGAACAGAGCAGGAGCCGGGGAATGCCGATGGAGATGAGCAGGGTCACCCCGGCGATGTAGAGCAGCATTCCGGAAAGCCCCTGCGCCTTGAACCAGGCTCCGAGCATTTCGGTCTGGGCCAGTATAGTCCGCAATGGGGTGAAGTTCATCACGATCAATCCCACCAGGACGATCAGAATCAAGATCCCACCCAGGAAGCGGCGGCGTTTCCAGAACGGCTTGCCGGAAAATCCTTCCGGCCTTGCGCGGGGCCTTTCGGGCTGCATGTCGGAGAGGGGGCCGGAAGGCTGTCCGGACGCATCAGCCGGTGCTTTTCGTGAATTGTCGGCCGGATTCTTCTCGGCCTGGAGATCAGTCATTCTGTTCCATTTCGTGATGTATCTCGGCCGGGTCCCTCGGACCAGCGCTGGAGCGGGATGGCCCGCCGGGTGTACCAGCGGATGGCGATGCAATCCAGAAGCCCGCGCCAGAGCCGGTTGCCGATGCCGTATTTGGATTCGCCGCTGATCCGCGGGCGGTGGTTGATGGGATGTTCGACCACGGTCAGGCCCCGGCAACGCAGCAGCGTGGGCAGGAAGCGGTGCATGCCGTTGAAGACCGGCAGTTCCGGCAGGGCCTCCCGGCGGATGACCCGGAAGGTGCAGCCGGCATCGGCGATCCGGTCCCCGGCCACGATGTCCCGAAATCGGTTCCCCATCCGGGAGGAAATGCGCTTGATCCAGTTGTCCCGGCGATTGGCGCGGATTCCGGAAACCATGGCCGTGCCCGGTGTCAGGGCGCGGAGCAGGGCGGGGATGTCCCGCGGGTCATGTTGCATGTCCGCGTCCATGGTGATCAGGATCGGCGCGGCGGCAACCTGGAAACCCGTGGCAAAGGCCGCGCTCTGGCCCAGATTGCGGATGTGTCGGAAGACGCGCAGATCGCCGCGCTGCTCGTGAAGCTCCCGCAAAACCGCAAGACTGCCGTCCCGGCTGCAATCATCCACGCAAATGATCTCGTAAGGACGCCCAAAATCCTTCAGCACACCCCCCAACTCCTCGATCAGGGGCCGCAGGCAGCCTTCCTCGTTATAGACGGGCAGGACGCAGGATATGGCGGGAGGAGCGACGGGTGGTGACATCAGGATTCGTGGGGACGAGAAGAGGGTTTGTCTGGAGTTTTGGACGTGGTGAAATGGTATCTGCTCAAAACTTGTGGCATTCAACGGGATAAATCCCGGAAGCGCCGCACCCCAGTGCGGCAACGGTGTAACGCACTCAGGGCAAAGTTCCGGCTGGAGCATGGCCCCCGTAAGCAAGGCCCCCGTAGCTTGGTACGAAACTCCGCGTCGATGGGTATCCCTGCACAAGGGAACGTCATCGTCCGGAGTTTTTGAGCACTTACGTGAAATGGAGTTATCTATTTGTCCAGACAGAACATGTCAATTCTGGGTCAAATCGAAAAACCGTAGGGGCAGACCACCATGTCTGCCCTGTGTGTCCGCGGTTGCATGGATGGTCGGCATGCTTGCGTCTGATCAGATTCTATTCACCACGGGGATCACGGGGGGCACGAAAAGAGTGTTGGTTTAACGGAAAACGTTCCCCGTGCCCCCCGTGATCCCCGTGGTTAAACCATCAATGGTGTCGATTGGTGCATTAAAATGTCGTTGTGGTGTTAAGTCAGCGCTTATGACCTGAAGGGGAGACATCATAGAGCCGGTGGTTCGAGCAAAATAGAATGATAATGCGGGAAATTCATCCGGCGTCTCAAATGAACGTGTCGCTATAGTTAAGGGAGCATGTCCTCTGGAGACCGGCAAAGCAGCAGGTTGCGGATGAAGGCAAAATGTTGGTCCAGGGTGAAGACGGGCCATCCGTGTCGCATGGCGGTTGCCGCGATCCACAGGTCGTTTGTCGGGATCGGCTTGCCGTCTTCGCGGAGTTGCCGATAAATCCGCGCATAGTGTTCCGTTGTTTCCTTGTCCACCGGAACCCAGGCAACGCGTGGGGATTTCAAAAAATCATTCAACTCCATGCGGTTGTCTTTTTCTCGATTGCCAAAAAGAAATCCGGCCAGGAGTTCCGCCAGAACTATGACGCTGACCCGGATTGCTTCGGCTCTTCTGATGACTTCAACGGCATTAGGGCGACCTCTTTTGAAGGCCGCATAGGCGTTCGTGTCAATCAGAATGCATTTCATCGCCACATGCCCTCATCAATCTGCCCGAAAGGCTCCGTGGCCTCGCGAAACGAATTCTCGTCCGTCTCGGTCCATGTGCCGGCCAGGTGGTCCAAGTCGTCATGAGGCGCCCCTTGATCTTGGCCAATTCCCAGGCCCTTCCTGATATATTCAAGAATTAAAGAATTGATGCTGGCCCCGGTACGTTCGGCCTCGGCTTTGAGCATTTGCTTGGTATCCGCGTCAATTCCGCGAAGACTGATAGTCGTCATGATATCCTCCTCTGTGCATGTTAACATCATTGTATGATATCGCGATCCACTACTCAAGGTAGGAGGACGCCGAGAAGAATTTTTGTCTTCCGCTGGAAAGATGCGGCAGGCAAAAGGCTTCACGCCTGACGGCGAAGTGACGTCACCCCGACAGGGGTGAGACATCCTTTTGGAAAGCAGCTCTTTCCCTGCTTTTCAAAATGTTTCCTTGGCGTCCCCTGCGACTTGAGCGAAGCGGGCGGTTCATAACTTCTTGTTTTTTCTTGTAGGCTATCAGGAATGAGTCACTAATAACAATTTCTTGTTTTTGTACCGGCAATCCGTCAGGCGGACACGAGGGCGAGCCCTTGCATATTGACGAGCCGGAAGGGCGCGTCTAATTTGTAGTCAATTTGATTGCAAAGGAGGCTTTCATGCAAATGACAATCCGTATCCCTGACGAATACATGGAGCAAGTTCAGCATATTTCCCTGCGAACAGGTCTGAAAAAATCCGACATCGCCAGGTTGGCCATCAAGGATTTTCTTGAACGTTTTGACTTACAAGAGCAGGAGGACAAACCCATCCACAAGGCATCAGATCTGATCGGCGTTGTCCGCAGTGGAATTCCTGACCTGGGCCGAAACCATCGCCGTCATATTCTCAAAGGGATCAAGGACCGTGAGTCGTGAGAGCCTTGTTGGACACTGGGCCATGGGTCGCGCTGATCGATTTGAGTGAAGCCTCACATGCTATGTGTGTTGAGTGGTTTGGGGCTTTTACCGGTACGCTTTACTCGACGGAGCCCGTGCTGACAGAAGTCCTTTATCTCCTGAACTTCTCCCTGAATGCCCAGCAAGCGGCCCTGGACTACGTCCTTCGTGGGATAGTCACACTTGTCCCAACTGACATCCACGCATTGGATTCAGCAAAGAAACTCATGGGTAAATATGCCGATCTGCCCATGGATTATGCTGATGCCACCCTTGTCCACCTTGCCTCGGAATCCAGGATATTGAACATTGTGACCCTGGATCAGAAAGACTTTCATGTATATCGCACTCCTGACAAAAAGCCGTTCAACATCTTCCCCGTAGAGTAACGGATGAGGACCATCCTTCCCCATTCCAGTTGTCAAAATCCAGCTTTTATTGAACTGTCAGAACAAATTCCCCATGCAAATTCAGTCTCGCCGGATATGCACTTGATCTCTTGATCAACATCGAAAAAGCAGCGTTTTAAATACTTGCTACACCAAAGTTCACATTATTTTTTTAGTGCCCCTTGACAAGGTTCCCTCACTTATGCGTAATGCAGTTAACTGAATGACGCAGTCCGATAAGGGCAAACCATCCGAAAGGGTGGGACGCAAAGCCAACGGCCTAAATTTTGCCCGCCTCGCAACAACAAAGCGGGTGGGACAGGGCGGCAGGGTTGCCGGACACACTGGGCAGAGCCGATGCAGAACAGGCAAAGCCCGGCAGAAGTCAGAGTTGATGGCGGAAATGCAGCATATTCTTTTTCCCCCTGATCCCTCTCTTCGAAAAGCCCGCGCCAGAAGGACAGTCGTTCAGTACTGGTGACCATGTGGTGGCGTTCAGGCAACACCAAAACGCAACGGGCTAATCATTTATCAAGGAGGGACACCATGTCCATGACCATGCCGAGGAAAGGGGAAAAAGGCTTCACGTTGATCGAATTGCTGATCGTCGTGGCGATTATCGGGATTCTGGCGGCGATAGCGATTCCGCAGTTTGGGAAGTATCGGGAGAGGTCAGCAGTTGGAGCGTTACAGGCTGATTTTCGTTCATGCTTGAGTGAGGCAGTTGCAAATTATGCAGCTGAAGGGCATATGTCCATGAATTGTTCCGGCATACTTGACAGTCGTATTGATCATTCTGGAGAATTAATAATTGATATTGATGAAGACGGTAAGCCGGAATTTAGAACACCACCTAGTGTAACTGAGTATGGTGGTGTTAAAATTGGCGTTGATTGTGTACTTGATGACGGAAGACGTATTGAGTGTACGTGATCCACTAATTAAATCAAAATTTTTTTTGTATTACGATAGGGAGGCTTTGCCTCCCTTTTTTTGATCGTTAATTTTTGGAATCTGAATCTTTAAAATAAAAACTGATCATCGATTTTTATCAACAAATGTTCAATTTTGGATAGGTAGATTTTGCTGTGAAAAACTGCTGGCATCTATTTTTAATATCTTTTTTTATTATATTTTTGCATTTAAACAGTTTTAGTGGTACATGGTTTTTTGATGATATTCCCAATATCACCTCAAATTCTAATATCCATTTTGACAGACTAGATTTAGCAACCATCACAAAATCTTTTTATGGTACAACTGGTGAAAAAATTGACCGGCCCTTGTCCTATCTGACGTTTGGACTGAACTACTATATCCACGGTTTAGATGTCTTTGGGTATCATCTGGTCAATCTCGCCATTCACTACCTGAGCGCCCTGTTCCTCTACCTCATTATTTTTAATACCCTACACTTGCCCCTGCTAGCTCGTAAATACGCCGCTCATGCGGGGTCTATCGCCCTTCTGGCCACAATCCTCTGGGCCATCAGCCCAATTCAGGTCACTGCAGTCACCTACATAGTCCAGCGCATGGCTTCCATGGCCGGGATGTTTTTCATCATGGCCATGTTTTTCTATCTCAAGGGGCGGACGGGTGAGGGACTGCTTCGGAAGATTGTTTGTTTCACTCTCTGCATTATGTCCGGTCTTTTGGCCGTAGCCTCCAAGGAAAACGCGGCCATTCTGCCCGTAGTCATCTTTCTCTACGATCTGATTCTCATTCAAGGGGTCAACCGGGAAACTCTCAAGCGTAACCTGCTCTGGGCAGCGGTGCCGCTTGTCATCCTTATTGGGCTGGCCTTTGTGCTGGCTAATCCGCTAAACATGCTCTCCGGATATGCCAATCGCGAATTCACCCTGATGGAACGCCTGCTGACCCAGCCGCGTATCCTCGTCTATTATGTTTCCCTGATGCTTTATCCTATCATGGACCGCCTGACTCTGGTTCACGAAATCGAGCTGTCCAGATCGCTGTTCACGCCCTGGACCACTTTGCCAGCCATCCTGTTCTGGGGTGGCGTGGTTGGTCTGGGTACATTCCTGGCCAAAAAGCAGCCCTTGATATCCTTCTGCCTGCTGTTTTTCGTGGTCACGCACTTGATCGAAAGCTCCATCATTCCATTGGAGCTTATCTATGAGCATCGTAACTATATCCCGTCCATGATGTTCTTTTTGCTCCTGGCCATTGGCTTTGTCACGTTGCTTGAGTTTTTGCGCCAGGCCGGGAAAAACTTGGCCCTGGTTTTCGTGGCCGGATTGTTGTGTTTCATGCTCTTCGATCAAGGCCATACTGTCTATGCCCGCAATCAACTCTTTCATCACCCTTTGTATCTATGGGAAGACAATGTGAAGAAAGCCCCTGGATTGAGTCGCGTGCACAATAATCTGGGACAAGTCTACTGGGATATGGGGGAGTATGAAAAAGCCAGGATTTCTTTCATGCGAGCCATTGAGACAGACAGGCACCATCGACATACATTAAGGGCTGTTCCGTATACCAATATGGGCAATTACTATCTACATGCTGGAAACGATCCTCTTGCCGCAATAGAGTATTTTCAAAAATCACTTGAAATCAGACCGAACCATTGGCCTACGCTGTACAAGCAAGCCTATGCTCTCGTATATCTGGACGCGCTCCAGGTCGCGGATGCATACCTTCGACAATGCATTGCCGACATGCCAGGTATTTCTGTTTTTTATCTCCTCCACGGCTTCGTCCTGCTCCATGGAAATCAGCCTGAATCAGCCATCATACAGGCGAGTAACGCTCTTAGGATGAAGTCGCAAAATGTATCAGCTTATAAAGTCCTGGGTGAGGCAAACAGACAGTTGGGTAATCTCGAAGTGGCGAAACGTTCCTGGCTTGCCTATGCTGCTGTTTACCCACGGGATCTGCAAACCAATCTGGCTCTGCTGGACCTGGCTTGGCAAACCGAGGATCATGCGCTACTTGGGCAGACCACTGTCAATCTTCTAGCCTTGAAAGGCGATCACTCATGGCAAGAACTGTTCAGCACTCTGCCCAAATACAAAAGTGAACGTGTCTGGATGGGCGATCCGCATGACTTGCTGCCCCTCTTTCGAGAGGGCGTGGTGATGGAAGCTGGAGATGTCAGCCATTATGAATAAGCTGTAACTGTTCAGCTAGGCATGTTCGGGATAATCAGCCACGACGTGATGAAAAGCACTTGCGTTTCACTTTGAATATCACGCGAAGAGAACGAAGGCTGGATGTCAAGTGCGGCATCAATTGGTTAGCACCTTGTCTTTCGTGCTCTTCGTGCCCTTCGTGGTGATGATAATAATTGACATAAATCAAAGAAATATAACAGTGAATTGGGATTCAAAGTGATCTTTTTGTAGTGTTGATCCCAGTATGATCCCTTTGCCGCATTGACTGAGTCACGAGCGTTTTTCTTCCGCAGTCCGGCAGATTTGTTGCCATTAATCATCTCCCGAACGTCCATACAAAGGCTCGTCATGACGAATGCGGACAGCACTGAAACGCCCTCTCGATATGGAGAACCGGTCCACGTCAGTATCATTCTGCCTGTACACAACGAGGCCGAAACTATCACTGGGCTGATCCGTCAGGTACGCGCGACAATGACGCAACTTGGGTTGACCTGTGAAATCATCGTGATCGATGACGGCTCCACAGACGGCTCGGCGGCCCAGGCTCAGGCTGCCGGAGCGAAGGTGGTCAGTCGTCCCTGCAACATGGGCAACGGGGCGGCGGTGAAGGCCGGGGTTCGTTTGGCCAGGGGGCGTATCGCGGTCCTCATGGACGGCGACGGGCAGCACGATCCCGCTGACATCCCCAGGCTGCTGCAAAAGCTGGATGAGGGGTACGACATGGTGGTGGGGGCGCGCAATGCCAAATCCCAGGCTTCCCTGCCGCGTCTGTTGGCCAATACCATCTACAACCGTCTGGCAAGCTGGATGACCGGGTGCCGTGTGGACGACCTGACCTCCGGCTTCCGGGCCGTGCGTCTGGCCCGGTTCCGTGAATTCCTGCACCTGCTGCCCAACGGCTTCTCCTACCCCACCAGCAGCACCATGGCCTTTTTCCGCAGCGGCTATCCCATGGCCTATGTACCCATCACCGCGGGCAAGCGGGCCAAGAACAGCAACAGCGGTATCCGACCTCTGCGCGACGGCCTGCGCTTTCTGCTGATCATTCTGCGCATCGGCACCCTGTATTCTCCCCTGAAACTTTTCGTGCCCGTGAGTGCATTTTTTTTCCTTTCCGGCTTCGGGCACTATATTCACACCTACCTTTCTTACGGCCGGTTCACCAACATGAGCGCCCTGCTGTTGAGCACGTCGGTACTGGTTTTTCTCATCGGTCTAGTATCGGAGCAGATCACCCAGCTTATTTATCGGCCGTTGAGCGCGCCTGATCCCGTGCCGAAGGACGAATAGCCCTCCATGCAAAAGCCGCGGAAAAAGGCGCTGCTCGTAACCCGCAACCTGCCGCCGCTGGTTGGCGGCATGGAGCGGCTGGTCCTGCATGTGGCGGAGGCCTTGCGGAGGGAGTATCAGGTGCATGTCATCGGCCCGGTTGGTTGCGCAAAGCATTTGCCGCACGACGTGACCACCACGGAAATCCCCGTTCATCCCTTGCCCTGGTTCCTGATCAGGGCTTGTTGCGCTTCTGTCTGGCAGGGGCTCCGGTACAGGCCGGACCTCGGTTTTGCCGGAAGTGGCCTGACCGCTCCGTTTGCCTGGCTCGCGTCCCGGCTGATCGGGGTGCGCTGCGCCGTCTATCTGCACGGCCTGGACATCGAGGCCCGTAACCCGGTTTACCGCTCAATCTGGCCTTTGTTCTTGCGCCGTTGCGACCTCGTTTTCGTGAACAGTCGCTTTTCGCAAGGACTTGCAGAGGTCATCGGCATCAACCCGAGCCGCATCCATGTTCTGCATCCCGGAGTGGCTCTCCCGGACCAGTCCGTCGCCGCGCAAAAACGCCAGGCTTTCCGCAAGCGGTACGTACTGGGGAACGCGCCGGTGATGCTTTATGTAGGACGGATTACTGTGCGCAAGGGGTTGGCCGTGTTCGTGCGGGACATCCTGCCGCTGATCCTGAGAGAACGGCCCGATGCCCGGCTTGTGGTGGTGGGGGACGAGGCAAGGCAGGCCTTGTTGCAAAATCCCGGTGAGGCGGAGCGGGTTCGGGGTTTGCTGGACGAGCGTAACCTGGCTCATGCAGTGCTGTTTTTGGGGCAAAAAGCCCAGGACGACCCCGAGCTTGAAGAAGCATACTTCGCCGCCGATGTGAACGTCTTTCCGGTCCAGCAGCGTAAACACGACAACGAAGGCTTCGGCATGGTCGCCGTGGAAGCCGCGGCCCACGGCCTGCCCACCGTGGCCTTTGCCGTGGGGGGAGTGCCCGAGGCTGTGCAAGATGGTGTTTCCGGACGTCTTGTCAAAGCAGGCGACAACCAAGGCTTTGCCCGGGCCGTGCTGGAATTTCTGCATGCCCCCAACGAATTCTTCGCATCCCAGGCCAGAGACTTCGCACAGCGCTTCGCCTGGGACGCCTTTGGGCGGCAAATGTTGGAGAAACTCTAGAATGCCGCTAACAATTCGCATGCTGAAGCGCTTGCTTAAACCGATTTCGCGAACGCCGCTGCATCCGCAATGGCTGCTCTCGTTTGGGCTTCCGGATAAGAGAGACTGGTTACGGCAGCATGCCCGCGGACTGATGCTGGATATCGGTTGCGGGGACGCATGGCTCAGAAGAGCCCTGTTTAATGAGGTCCAGTACATTGGCCTTGACTATCCGACGACCATGGCACTTGGTTACAGCGGTCGACCAGATATCATGGCAGACGCAACTATGCTGCCCATTGCCAGTGAAAGCGTCGGCACCGTCGTCCTGATCAATGTGCTTGAGCATATAGCCCAGCCAGAAAAAACCATAGCAGAGGCGGCGAGGGTTTTAAAACCAGCGGGGAAATGCCTGCTCCAGGTGCCGTTTCTTTATCCCATGCATGATGAACCACATGATTATCATCGATGGACCCGCTACGGTTTGCTGCGCCTCCTGGAAGAAAACAGCTTCAACGTCGAGGAGATCAAACATTCCTCGTCGCCATACGCTGCAGCGGCAACTCTGTGCTCCATGGCACTGGCAAAAAGCATTTTCGACGGATTGCGTCAAAAAAGTCCAATCGTTCTAGCGGCTCCCTTAATTTTTTCTTTAATACCAGCAGTCAACCTGTGCGGATGGGGCATGAGCAAGATATTGCCAAATTCCCCCATCATGCCTTGCTCATATATGGTCGTCGCCGTAAAAAATATAGGTGTTTGAGGTCGCGGTTCCGGGCTCTATTTAGGAACTTGAAGGGTGTGCTCCGGCAGGCAGTTTTTTGTGAAACCTCAAAAGATTATGAGTTGTAACCTGCCATGACCAACAATCCAAAAGATTGGCGAAGCCATGCCAATATAAATTTTGAGCAGCGCTCCCTTAAAGCCGAAAAAATCATACGCATTCTGGAGGCTCGACAGCCGCTTGAGGGAGCGCGCGTTCTTGATATAGGTACTGGATCAGGAGTGATAGCGGCCTGTATTGCCGAACGCGTTGGGCCGCGTGGTGACGTGGTGGGATTGGATGTGCAAGACCAGCGAGTCGTCAAGGAGGGCTTCACATTCATTCAGGTTGCAGACAGCCGTTTACCCATGACAGACCAGTCATTTGACGTGGTGCTCTCGAATCATGTCATTGAACATGTCGGAGGACCGACTGCACAAGGGCAGCACCTGTCTGAGATATATCGTGTTTTGCGCAATCAAGGAGTAGCCTACCTCACCGCGCCAAACCGCTGGGCCATCATGGAACCGCACTACAGGTTACCCTTCTTAAGCTGGCTGCCTCATCAACTTGCCGGTGTCTATCTTAAGGCTTTTCATAAGGGAAAAGTATATGACTGTTATCCGCCCGGTCCGGCACAGCTTTGCCTTTTGCTGCAAAAAGCGGGCTTCAGCCGTGAAACCGTGGCCGGACAAGCGGTCAGGATACTGTACGAGCTTGAGGGCGGAAAAGGATTGCGACGAGTTGCCGCGAGCATGCCGACATGGTTCATAGATTATTTCGCTTTCCTCTCCCCAAGTTTTGCGTTTTTAATCAGGAAGTCGTGAAGGTGACAACCTACAAAAAAATCCTTGACCTCCTGACTCCCAAGGAACGCCGGCAGGGGTATATGCTGTTGGCGATGATCCTGGTGATGGCCGT
Organism: Desulfonatronum parangueonense; assembly: GCF_054656975.1. Lineage (NCBI taxonomy): Bacteria > Pseudomonadati > Thermodesulfobacteriota > Desulfovibrionia > Desulfovibrionales > Desulfonatronaceae > Desulfonatronum > Desulfonatronum parangueonense. Next base: position 1,378,820 of record NZ_BAAHXH010000003.1, on the reverse strand, counting down.
GCTGGATACGGTTGGGGTAGCCTCTATCCTGCCGTTCATGGCCGTGCTGGGCAATCCCGAGGTGGTTCAGACCAATCCCTGGTTGAGCAGGGTTTATCAGGGGCTTGGTTATGATGATCTGGAATCATTCCTTTTTTTTCTTGGCTTGGTGGTCTTCCTGGCCCTGGTGCTGTCCATCTCCTTCAAGGCCTTGACCCAGTATGCCCTGCTGCGCTTCACGAACTTGCGCGCCCACTCCCTGTCCTGCCGCCTGTTTCGGGGCTACCTGCGGCGACCCTACGTCTGGTTTCTTGGCCGGCACAGCGCGGACCTGGGCAAGAGCGTGCTGACCGAGGTATCCCTGGTGATCAAGCAGGTCCTGGTGCCCATGTTGCAACTTATTGCCCACGGCACAGTAGCCGTGTTTCTGACCATTCTGCTGGTGGCGGCAGACCCGTTTCTCGCTCTTGTGGTGGCCGCTGTCCTTGGTGGTGCCTACCTCTTTACCTATGTGGCAATTCGGGGGGGGATGGCCAGGATCGGACAGGACCGGGTGAACGCCAACCGGGAACGGTTCAAAGCCATCCAGGAGGCTCTGGGAGGCATAAAGGAAGTCAAGATCGCAGGCCGGGAGGAGTCGTTTTTTCGGCGGTATGTTGGTCCTTCCCACCGCTTTGCCAGACACCAGGCCAACAATCAGATCGCCGGTCAGATGCCCCGGTACATCCTGGAGATCATGGCTTTTGGCGGTATCCTGCTTATTGCCCTCTATCTGTTCAGGACCCATGGCAGTTTCAATAGCATCCTGCCATTGCTGGCCCTGTACGCCTTTGCCGGGTATCGTCTCCTGCCTGCCCTGCAGGAGGTGTACAAGCAGTCGGTCAATCTACGCTTCGGACTGCCAGCCTTGGATGAACTGCACCAGGATATGCGGACCGTGGCTGGGAGCGAGGCCAGGAAGTCGCCAGACTTTTCCGAGATGACTGCTCCCGTGAAGAGCATCGCCCTGGAGGGGGGTTGGTTCACCTATCCCGACTCCCAATCGCCGGTGGTCAAGGATCTGAGCATGATCATCCCGGCCCGGTCCACTGTGGGCCTGGTGGGATCCACCGGCTCCGGCAAGACCACCCTGGTGGACATCATCCTGGGCCTGCTCGAACCGCACAAGGGGCGGTTGCTGGTGGACGATACCCCCATCACGCCCGGGAATGTCCGCGACTGGCAAAGCCATTTGGGCTATGTTCCCCAGCATATCTTTCTGGCCGACGACACCGTGGCGGCAAACATCGCCTTTGGGGTGCTGAATGAGGAGGTTGATATGGCTGCCGTTATCCGGGCCGCCAAGATCGCGGAACTCCATGAATTTGTATCAAAGGAACTGCCAAAGGGATACGACACCGTGGTCGGGGAGAGGGGCGTTCGCCTTTCCGGGGGCCAGCGTCAGCGCATCGGCATTGCCCGGGCACTTTATCATGATCCGGAGGTGCTGGTTTTTGACGAGGCTACATCGGCGTTGGACAACTTGACAGAAAAGGCGGTCATGCAGGCCGTGACGAAACTTTCTAAGCAGAAAACAATCATAATGATAGCGCATAGGCTTAGTACAGTGGAGAAATGTGACCAGATTTTTCTGCTTGAACATGGCCAGCTTATGGCACGGGGCAGATATGATGAGTTGCTGGATGTAAGCCAGGAGTTTCGGCGAATGGCGGCGGTGAATGAATCAAAGCAAGAATAAGGAACGAGGAACCAAGTATCGATATATGGCAGCGGCGGTAAATCAGTAAAACTTGACAGCCAATAACTGCGTTACAAAAAAATGGACAAAAAAAGCTTAATCAAAATTTTACGAAAAGTTACACCCCAATCACTACGGCAAAGACTGAACAGGCATTTTGACGAACTTGCTCTAAATGCAGGATTTGTTCGTCCAAAGCCGGAGCCTGTAGACTTTAGAGGTCTGGTTGATGATCCAAAAGAAGCCCTTGCACGTTCTGGCGGACTCCCTGTTATGATTGATGTACCTGTGGAGCGTTGTAGGTGTTTTGGGCCAATAGCTTTTAAGCTGATTAATAACTCGAGTCATCCGTATTTTATGACAGCTATAGAATATTTAAAAGGAAAATCAAAAGAATACGATTCTTCTCCGCTTAAATCATACTATATTTTAGTCCAGCCAAAAAATGTCGCTGAATTGCTTGATATTGATGTTGATGTTGAAAAAGATATTTTGAATTTCAAAAAAATTAATCCATTGGGATACAGGTTGCCCTGGCAAGGCTCTCCGAGCTTAGAAGAACTTAGTATAAAGTCAAAAATGTATATTATGGAGTCTAAGATTATTGGATATGATTTTAATATTGATGATGGAATTGACTTGTATGGGCCAGTATCAGAACGTAGGGGAAATTTTGAGTTAAGTCGTATATACAGACTCATAAATTCAATATCAATGAATGGATATTGTTGTTGTAAATACGATCTTGTTACAGGAGATGTGTTATATAATAATAATGATTATGTCGTATTGATCAGACGAGGTCAGCACAGGTCTGCGGTTTTAGCTGCGATGAATTACAAAAGTGTTTCTGTTAAGATAAGATTGGAAAATATTATTTGTAGAAGCCATATGGTAGACTGGAAAGGTGTTAAGGCGAAGTCTTTTTCTGGTGAGCAATCATTGAAATTATTCGACCGTATTTATCAAGGTAAACAGCCAAGATTTATGTTGAATGTATGGCCCCAACTTTAAAATAATTTTATCTCAATAAAGTGTGATTCCGTATTAATGTGCAAATTTATATTTTTTAATTATATCAGATGACATTCATTAGCGTAATAATGCCAGCATATAATACAGATAAATATATCTCATCTGCTATTGATTCGATATTGCTGCAATCTTTCAATAACATTGAATTAATTGTTGTTAATGATGGATCAACTGACAGAACACTTGATATCGCTCTCTCATATGAAAAAAGAGATGAAAGGGTAAAAGTTTTTAGTCAAGATAACAAAGGACAAGGATCAGCTAGGAATTATGGCATAAAAAAGGCTAGAGGTAAATATGTTTATTTTATGGATAGCGATGATTTGCTGAATTCACAAACATTTTCCATCTGCCTTGATCATATACATCAAAATAACCTGGATATGGTGTCATTCTCAGGTAATGTTTTGTGTGAAGATAAAAATCAAGAAAACAGATTCGTCAATTATCAGAAACCTGATTTTTTAAATCCGTGCCTTGGCAAAGAATTGCTTGTAAACTTGTATTCTCAGGATGCCTATTCTTGTCAACCGTGCCTTTATATCTTTTCCCGAGATCTTTTAACCGTAATGCCAAAATGGTTCGATGAGGGCTTTGTTCATGAAGACGAAGGATTCACTGCAGAGCTTTATTGCCGTGCAAAAAGAGCTATTTCTATGAGCAATCGATTTTTTACACGTCGCATACGTCTTGGCTCAACCATGACAAGTGATCATTCATGGCACAATGTACTAGGTAAAACGCAGGCAGTTTTGCGTATAGAGTCTATTATTTCGGAATGTAGGTCCATCGACCCAGAAACAAGAAATATTCTCCGCCTTCATCAAAAGGGTATACTTAGAGGAGCCAGAAAATTATCTGAAACAATAGGCTGTCAGGATGATTTTATTTCTTTCGTCGAGGAAAAATTCAGTACAAGGACAATTTGGCAGATTGACCCTGCAATGCTGTTGTATAATCGGATGAACTTTCTTTACCGTACTCTCAGAAAAACGAAGCAGTTTCTTTGCAAACCTAGAACAACGAAAAATAATCATGCCATATAATCATGCAAGCAAGTACGAGCCATATCCGTAATCATCCCCACCCACAACCGCCGACATTCTCTACCCAGGACCGTGTTAAACACTCTAAGTGGTTATGGTCAGGTGAAAACAACATAAATATGATATTTTTTTATCCCTGTTATCATTTTCGATTTTAAACGAAAAACCATTGTTCAACAAATTGTTGTCCTGTGAAAATTATCTACGCTGCCCCTCATGCATCTGTTTTCCCTTCAAGAGCTGCCAATACAATTCATATGATGCGCATGTGCGAGGCGTTTTCAGGACTGGGCCATGAAGTCGTTCTGCTGGTTTCATCGTCAGGTCGAAGTCAGGATGAAATCTTTGATTTCTACGGCATGCCTCCTGGTTTCAAAATAGAGCGCCTTGTTTTTACTTCAGGACCGGGAAAAAGCTTTCTTTACGCGATAAGAGCGGTAAAGAAATCAATGGTCTCTAAGCCTGATCTGGTCGTTGGCAGATCAACACAGATTTGTGCGTTGACGGCATTTTGCGGGATACCAACAGTATATGACTCTCATGGGCCTGTATGGGACAAGGAGATGATTGAACGTCTGGCATACCGGTTGCTTTACCGCAACAGGAATCTTGTTCGAATGACCACAAACTCAAGGGCTTTGAAAGAACTCTTTGAAAAATGGAAGCTGGTGCCAGATTGCGGAATCGTTGCGGCTCCCAACGGCAGCCTGGAATACCCGCTCGATGAAATGGCACAAGATTGGCCTGGACGGGCGGGAGGAGTTCAGGCTGGATACATCGGGCATTTGTATCCAGGGCGTGGTGTGGACGTTATCATCGGATGTGCCCGAATTATGTCCGGTGTTGATTTCCATATTGTTGGAGGCGACGAAACAGATATCGTCTACTGGAGTGGCCAGACTGATTTTTCAAACCTTTTCTTCCATGGTTTTGTGAAGCACTCGGAAGTGCACCGTTATCGCAACAACTGTCATGTCCTCCTGGCGCCCTATCAGGCAAAGAACGTCACCATGGCCGGCGGCAAAGGCGACTCAAGCGCCTACATGAACCCCATTAAAATTATAGAATACCTGTCTGCTCAAAAACCTATAATCGCGTCAGACCTGCCCGTGTTGCGGGAAATCCTGGAGCATGAGCGGAATGCGCTTCTTTGTCCTCCGGATGATGTTCATGCCTGGTTGCGTTGCTTGGAGCGACTGCGTGATGAGCCTGATCTTGGCAAGCGACTGGCAGAGGCGGCCTATTATGATTTCATATCAAAATATACCTGGACCAAGCGGGCACAAACCGTTCTTGGTGATTGCACTTGATTCCGGACAATGTTGAACAGGCGAACGAACGTGCACAGCTTTGCATGAAAAAAACTAAAATTCTCATCTTCATTAACTCCCTGACCTGCGGAGGGGCGGAGCGGGTTGCTTCGTCCCTGGCGGGATACCTGGCGCGGTCCGGTTGTGCCGTGATTGTTGTGACCATGCATGGCAAGGAGAGGGATTTCTACAGGCTGGATGAGAGCGTCACCCGGTACTGCCTGGACACGGCCCATGACAAGTCGTTTTTGGGCAAGATTCTTGTCAATATCAGCAACTTCAGGAGGCTGCGTCAGATTCTAAGCCACGATAAGCCGGATGTTGTCCTGGGCATGATGACCAAGTGCGCGGTGATGTCTATCTTGACCGGCTTGGGTCTGCCAGTTCGGGTGGTGGTCTCTGAGCGCAGCTACCCGGGCAAAAAAAAGATCGCATGGCTTTTGGCCCAACAGCGTTGGTTGCTCTATTGCCAAGCCACCGCCCTGGCGGCACAAACAAGCGAGGAGGCCATATGGCTGAAAAGGCATGTCGCCGCCGCTAACATCAAGGTGATCCCCAACGCTATCTTTTGGCCCTTGCCCGAGAGGGAGCCTGTTATTCTTCCTCAGGATTGGCTGGCTTCAGGTGACAAAGTGATGCTGGCTGCGGGGAGGCTGTCTCAAGTTAAAGGCTTTGACCTGCTCATCAAGGCTTACTCGATGATCGGTCCACACCGCAGCGCCTGGAAGCTGGTCATTGTCGGCAAGGATGGAGATGCGGGCGACACCGGCACACGCGATCATCTTGTTAAACTGGTTCGAAACCTGGGGCTTGAGGGGCGGGTATTCTTGCCGGGTTTGGCTGGCAATATCGGGGACTGGTATGAGCGTGCGGATATATTTGTTCTTAGTTCCCGCTACGAGGGGTTTCCCAATGTGCTGCTGGAGGCTATGGCCTGCGGTTGCCCCTGCATCGCCTTTGACTGCGAAACCGGCCCCAGGGATATTATCAAAAACAGTGAAAACGGCCTCCTGGTCCCGGCAGAAGACGTCCCGGCCCTGGCTCGGGCCATGGAGCAACTGATGCTTGATCAGGACTACCGCAAAGAACTTGGCAGCAGGGCCGTGGCTGTGCGGGAGACGTTTTCCGAGGAAACTGTCATGGGGAAATGGAAGTCTTTATTCCTGGATTTAACACGAAAACCGTAATTTCTCCTAACAACCCTAGTGGTAAACTAAAGATGGGCAAGATAATAACAGTCTGGCTCCCTTACATCAAAGGCGGCAGCGGCGCGGACGTTTCGACGGAATACTTAGCCGAGGGACTCCGACGGGCAGGCGCAAAGGTCATTGCACAGCCCTTTCATTTGTACTTTCAGTTTGCCCCCTGGCTGCTGTCCCGGGCAACCGCTCCTGAAGATGCCAGCATTATTTTGACCAATTCCTGGAATGGGTTTGCCTTTGCCCGACCCGGCAAGCATCTGGTGGTCGTGGATCGACTCTGCGTCCATGACCCTGTCCTGGAGCGGTACAAGAGCTTTGCTCAAAAGGTTTATCACAACCATCTTATCAGGCGGTATGTCACAGCCAGTGCAAAGCGAGCCGACGCAGTGGTGGCAGTGAGCAATTATACGGCTGATCAATATCCGAAGGTATTGGCTTTGCCCCGTCCCGAGGTGATCCTCAACGCCGTGGACACGAATTTTTTCAAACCGTTGGATGGTGAGAAAAGCAAGCCGGTGGGCCATGGCGCACGGTTGCTGTTCGTGGGCAATCTGACCTCCCGCAAAGGGGTGGATATGCTTGCCCCCATAATGCAGAGGCTGGGACCGGATTATGAATTGTACTACACTGCTGGGCTAAGGGCTAAGGACATTCCAGGTAAACTGCCCAATATGCATCCTTTGGGTCAGCTGGATCAGCGGCAGATGGTCAGGGAGTACCGGAAGGCTGATCTGCTCCTTTTCCCATCCAGAGGAGAGGGATTGTCCAGGGCCGTGATGGAGTCTCAGGCCTGCGGCACGCCAGTAGTTGCGGCAGATGTTTCATCCATGCCCGAGGCAGTGGACGATACCGTGGGCAGGCTTTGTCCGCTTGATGACCCCGAGGCCTTTGCCGCGGCGGTCAGAGATCTGCTTATGGACCCGGCGCAATATGCGCGGCTTGCGGCAAATGCGCGGATGCGGGCTGAAGAGCGGTTTTCCCTGGACAGAATGATCTGGGAGTATATTGATCTCTTTTACACTCTACAGGACGGTGCCCAAGGCAAAAACAGCGCGGGTGGCCGCAGACAGAAGAGGGCCGAATGAAGCTGGCAATAATCCTGCCCACTCTGGCCGGGGGCGGTATGGAGCGCATTCATGTACATCTGATGCAGGAGTGGGCTAGGCAAGGCGTGGACATGGACCTGGTGGTGAGCAGGTTCCAGGGGCCGCTGTGCACCATGGTGCCGGACCAAGTGAAGATTCACGTGGTGGCCCGGCGGCATCCGTTGCTGTTCCCCTGGGGGCTATACCGGTATCTGCGCAAGCACAGGCCAACCCATATTCTTTCAGCGGCCAACGACATCAACGCCATGACCCTGACCATCAGCAGGCTGGCCTGCTCAAAGGTGCCTGTTGTGGTGAGCGTACACAATCATCTCTCCACGGAACTTGCCCAGGCCAAAGGGAGTGGGCTGCTCAAACTGCGCACCGTGGCAGGGCTGTTGCGCCGGGTCGTTTACAGAGCCGGGGGAGTTGTCGCTGTATCCAGGTCTGTTGCCGATGATCTGCGTACCCACTTTCCCGGGCTGGGTGCAAAGCTGCGTGTCATTCTAAACCCTGTTCTCACCCCAAAAGTTCGCGAGCACCTGAACCACCCTTTGGAGAGCTGTCCGGTCCCGCTGGGTACCCCGTGGATCGCCTTTGTCGGACGGTTCGTCCCGGCCAAGGGACTGGACGTTCTGCTGGCGGGCTTCCGGCTCATCGCGGACAAAACAGGGGCACATCTTGTTCTGTTGGGTGACGGTCCGCTCAAGCCGAAACTGGAATCCATGATTTTGGACATGGGGCTGACCGGGCGGGTGCACTTCGCTGGGTTCCAAAACAACCCCCTGCCCTGGATGCGAGAGGCCGATCTCTTGATATTGCCTTCAAGACATGAAGGGCTGCCCAGTGTGCTCATCGAGGCACTGGCCTGCAAGACACAAGTTGTGGCCACTGACTGCCCTGGCGGTTCGGCGGAAATCCTTGAAAATGGCAAACTTGGACAACTAGTGCCGGTGGAAAACCCCGAAGCCTTGGCTCAGGCCATGCTTCACAGCCTCAATGGCGCTTTTCATGTGGACCCGGAGCACCTCAAGGCCCGGGCCGAGGATTTCACCGCGGAGAAGGCGGCGAGGGAGTATATGGAGGTGCTGAGAGGGGAGTAACAAGCGTGGCCATTTTAGAAGTCTCCTTGACCAAAGTCCTGATCTCCGTTGGTCTCGCCGCAACGTAACTACTCAGCACATACGGTACATGATCATTCTCCAGCACTGGATTCCGGCTTTCGCCGAATGACGTTTCTGGGCAAGCCTTTACCACGCTAGTCATACCGGCGAAGGCCGGTATCCAGGTCTTTTTCTGGTTCTGCTGTGTAGTTACGCCGCAACTTGGGCAAAAATCATCGCTTCCGCTGCGGGGTTAGTCCTCAATTATTTGGTCAGAAGAAATTTGGTCTTCCCTGGTAAGAAAATCCGTGACTGGGGATGAAATTGCGGGTGTGGTGCTGTAACAACGTGACCGATCTCGGGCGAACAAATCGGACTCCTGGAGGCTGAAAACCATCGTCTGGGAAGTTTAAAAGATGTGGGTCAGCAGTTAGGGAGTTGGAATATGCTAAATTACCGTTACGGTGTTTTCATTCATCCAATCTCAGTCCTTAAACAACGTTTGCAGTGCTCCTTATAACTCTCGCTGTACGATATCCTCATCCAGCCAAAAGCGGTAAATTAATATTTTCCATCTCCCTTATATGCTCGTGGTCATGTATGGCGACACATAAACTTGATTGTGTGATTTTTTCCACCTCCTTGACATAGTCGTTAAGCCATTATTTTCGCTATCCGCAACCCCTAAACCATCACAACAAGCTAAAAGTCGTTTCCTGGGCCATCCACAGCCCCAGAAATCCATATCAACCCTCTCCGCCTATTTTCTCGCCGCCCTGGGCTGATGTAAAGACCGGCCTAAACGGGAGCGAGCTGGTAATTGCAAATCAGTTATACAATTATTGGTTATGAACCTCACACGCGGACAACCTCTTACAGATTCCTTTTAGAAACCATACCCATCGGTTTTTATGGTAGAGAGCTTGCCGTCCTTGAATGTCAGGTAGTATAAAAATTCACGGGGACCCAGGTTGTATGTCCATGTTTCAATCACCGTGGTGATGGTTGTTTCGGTCCCGACCTTGATTTCCCTGGTGGAAACGACGATGTCGTGAGGTTCTCCGCACTTGTTCCGGACCACCATCCTGGAATCACCTGTTTTGACAAGTTCATTGCCACACCGCAACGCCAGGGACCAGCCGGATGAGCAAAGCAGTAAACCTGCTGCCAAGATGCAGGTCAATGCATTTTTCATGATCCTCCTCCTGTGAGATATTCTCGAATAACCCCAATCTGACTTGAGTTGATGATTAACTGCCCCAGAAGTCCACATCAACTTTCCCTGCCAATTTCTCATCCCCCTGGGCCACTTGGTCTTCTTTCGGCACCACCCACCCCACAATTCCATCACCCTCGTTGATAAACCTGATCCCTGCCTGCCTCAGGTTTATCGTCTCAAAAAGCATCAAGGTGCTCTCTTTTGTCTGCTCCGATCCGCTTTCCATTCTGGCAATGAGGGATTGAGACAGATGTGAGACATTCGCCAGGTCTGCCTGTGACCAGCCAAGAAGTGCCCGTGCTACTTTAATCTGAACACCTTTGATTATCAAAACTATATCTCCAGATCTCAGTTATTTGGTGAGGATGCCTTACCATGATGCTGATTGACAGGGAAGGATTTAACCATTTTTGAATATTTTATGAATTTTAATATTGTAATCAAAATTGGTAAAAAAAAGATGCCTAAAATCCAGCTAAACGCACCATTTATAGCAAACCATCCCAAGCCAAAGGGCAACCAGAAAGTCGATTATTTCGATACGGTTGTACCTGGTTTGCTGTTGGAGGTGAGGGCGACAGGTAAATTGCACCTTCTCTCAGAGATACAGAGACAAGTTCGGAAGGCTGCGCCAAGTAGCGGATAGGTCCGACAGACTCTGTTAGTCGCGAAGAAGCCATGCAAATGGGCAGGTATATCAGATCGCAAGCCGTTCTTGGACTTGATCCTGCCACGGAGTCGGACAAGTACAAGAATTCCATGACGTTTCAGGAATTCATAAATGGCAGGTACTTGCCATACATTAAGATGCACAAGAAGTCGTGGCGGCATGACGAGAAGGTGATCAACTATTACCTGCGAAAGCTTTGGGGAAACCATAAGCTAAGTGACATAACTAAGCCTTGAATGTCAGCACTCGCCAAGTCTGCCTGTGACCAGCCATAAGTTATGGGGTGGACTTATGTGGTCTCTGCTTTTGAATGTTATATTCGGGCGAACTGAAACCTGATCGTGGCATGTAATCACGCTAAGGACCCAAAGGGCAGCCCTGGGCAGATAATTCTACCTTCCTCACCCACGCTTCCTACCTTGAAATTTAGTAATTTCCCTACTGACGCAGGTTCCCCGGGGTATCTATAATCTCCCTCAATGCTGGAGCTGTTCAGTCCCGGTGTGGGCTGTTTCTTTCGCATCATCATCGAGTGTGCCTCAAATGATCCGGGTTGCCGGAGTGGTGGCCGTAATTCGATGAGCTGATGGTGACAGGGGCTCCCAGTTGCCGAATCATTGGATTCCTTGAACATTCGATGCGATGGAGTTGTTAGAGTAACCTATTAAATCTTCGGAGGATGCCATGGATCTTGAAAAAGATAAGTATGCGGTTCCCAAAAAAGAAGGCTTGGGAGATGTTCAGCGTGATTACGAGACCGCCATTGGGCCGGGCATGGAGGATCGGAGAGCTGCGTCATGGGACAAGGCGGAGAGGGAACTCGGCGATGTCTATGAAAAAACGGGCAAAGTCATGAACAAAACGTATGATCGGGCGAAAAGCTACAGTTGCGAAAAACCCGGCACCACCGTCCTTATCGCGTTAGGAGTCGGTGTCGGGCTTGGCTTTTTACTGGGTGCAAGCAGTCGCCGTTCGCGTCGAAACGAATTTGTCGAGCCGTTCACTTATGCGCTTTCGGACGTGGTTCAGAAAGTGCTTCGATGAAATTGATGTATCTGTTCAGCAACATCGAGAAGGAATGACCCATTGAATTTGCTGAATGCCTGCAATTTAATGATTGATTGAACGTAACTTTTCAGCAGAGTCAGAATACAGATCTGGACAGCGATAGCGTCGGCCTTCACCGATATGACTAACATGGAACAAAGCTTGCCCTGATACGTCATTCCGGCGAAAGCCGGAATCCATTTCTGGGGAATGGCTATGTACTGTATGTGCTGAATAGTTACGATTGAACCTGTAAATCAGAACAGTACAAGGAGTACGTCATGAATAAATTGCAACCTGAACAGGGCTACAACCTGATTGATCATTCCGCGGTATCCGTGGATGAGCTGAAAAGTTCCTATGTATATGACTCCAACCATGCCAAGATTTCCGGGGTAAAAGATGTAATTGTCACATCAGACAAAGTTGACAAGTTTATTATCGATGTCGGCGGATTTCTCGGAATAGGCGCGCATACCGTTGCCATTTCTCCCAGCGAGGTCGAAATTCATAAGGATGATCATGGAAACACTCGAATTTATCTGCCGATGACAAAAGAGCAATTGAAAGATCTTCCTGAGGATGCAGGCAAGTCATCGCCCCTTTAAAAAAATACAGCCGTCCGTCATCGACGTCGATGACGGACGGTTTTCAACGAGAATGGACTGTGAATCTTCGGTTTCGGCAATTTACAGTTCGTATCTTCATGAGGTGAACAATGGACGGTCAAACGTACGATAAGCCTGGCCCAACCACGGCAGAACAACAGGTTTCAGGCAAGCCAACGGGTTTTGAAAACGTCAAGCATACCATTGCCGATCAGTTGGATGCGGTCTCCGAGGCATTAGGCGGAAAGACGGTGGATCAGGTCGGGAACGAGAGTATGGTTGAGTATGGAAATCAGGCGTCGGAGTGGTTGGGGAAATCAGCTGATTACGTTCGGCAATTTGATTTGGAACAGGCGGATGCCGATGTTCGGGAATACATCCGGCAGCACCCGGTTCCAAGCCTGATGGCTGCAGGAGCCGTAGGTTTTTTTGTCGGAGCAATGTTACGACGAAGGTAAGGAGGCGGTTTTCTACATGGAAAACAAAGTGGAACACAAAAGTCCTGCGCAACGCGAATCATTCAAAGAGTTGTTGGAGCAACTTGCCAACAATGTATCAAATATAGTTCGCGATGAGATCGAACTTGTGATTCGCAGAGCCCAAGAAAAGGCGGCGGATTTTCGTGGCGGAGTCGTGACGCTGATCATAGGCGCGGTTATCTGTTTTATCGCCTTCATACCACTCAGCATCGCACTCATCATTTGGCTCACTTCTTACATGGAGCCTGTCATGGCGGCGCTGGCCAGCGGTGGAACGTTTATATTCATTGGGGTGCTCATTGTCCTTATCGGCTCCATGAAATTGAAAAAAGCGTTCCGGAAGTGAAAAATCAGTAATTCAAGGAGGACAACGGAATGAATGATGACACAGGTGCAAGGCCAAAGCCGAATGCCGAACGGAGCGTCGACGAGATTCGTCAGGACATCGCCAGGGAAAAAGAGAATGTATCCCACACGGTGGAGCAGATCGGCGAGCGGATCAAATCAAAAATGGATTGGCGGGAGCAGGTAAATAATTATCCGTATTTGTCCTTGGGAGTTGCTGCCGGCTTGGGCTATCTTGCCTCCGTGGCTTTGCTGCCGCGTCCTACTCCCATGGAGCGATTCCTGCGCCCGATTGCCGATGAAGTTCGCGATACCCTCGGAGATCTGATGCCCCGGTCCTCGAGTCCCGGCATCATCAGGCTGACCCTGACAGGCATTGCCACGAAGGTTGCCTCGAATATGATCAAGGATGCCACCCAGAAAGCTGTTTCCAACGGGGTGTCCCAGGCATCATCGCATAAAAGACGTGATTCAGGTGAGGGCGTGCCGAGCGGTTATGAAACATATTAATGAATAATTTTTTATGAACTATCAAGGAGAACATCATGGCTAATGAGAAAAACAGATTTGAGACTTCAAGTCAGGGGATAGTGGGACGCGGTGGCGAAAGGTCCGAAGATCAGGGCGTCAAGGAACGCGGCGCGGAGTATTACGATAGGGCAGAGAGAGCCGTAAGTGACACTTATGAGAAAACAGAACAGATGGCTGGAGAAAAATATCGCCGGGTCAGGAACTACAGTAGCGAAAACCCCGGCAAAGTCGTGCTTGCCGCATTTGGTATTGGATTGGCGCTTGGCTTTATCCTCTCCGCGAGCACGCAACACCACCCGAGCATGAGTGACCTTCGGAAATATTACCGTAATTACACAGCCTGAGAGAGGGCAGCATAAGGGGAGCTTTCAAAACATGCGCCAAGCATGTTCTGGATTCGCCGCCTTTGCGGGAATGGTATTGGTTCCGTGGCATGTCCAAGTCAGTCATGCCCGCGAAGGCGGATATCCCCATTGCGGACTGTGATCCCATTATCCTCGCTTCAGGCCAGGAGATAGAATCCGAGGTCTTTTGCGTAGGGGGGCGGGTTGTAGAATTCGGCGTCGATCTTTTCGCCGTGAACGCCGCGAACCATGACCCGTCGTTCGATCAGGGACCTGTTCCTGTCGTCCAGGTGGAATGAAACATCCAGAAAATCCCCCGGCCGGATATTGTATTGATCCGGCGGGACGGTAAAACCCATCTCAAACATGGCGAGTTCCACCACATTCATGATCCCTCCCTGTTTCGTCTGGAGCTGCGTGAACTCGCCGTACAGCATGACCTTCTTGCGATAGACTTTTTTCCTGCCGACTTCCTGGTTCCTCGCGCCCTGATCCAGAAGGGGCCGCAGGCTCTCTTCCATGGTTTCCCCGGAGGCGCATGCCTCACCGGCCTTGTCCTGGGGAAGTCGTTCCTCAATGAACCGGATCAGACCGCTGGAGTGATCCGTGCGCACGGAATGCACGAAGACGCTGATGGAGGTGTCCGTCTCGCCCTTGAGCGCTTCAAACGACTTGCGCATCCGGTTTTTGGCCTGGTCCGCTGCCTGTTTGTCGGTTCCGGACAGCAGGGCGATGAATTTGTCCCCCTCGTAGCGAAAAACGTCGTCAGTGCGCCGGAACGTCGTCTTGATCAACCCGGCGACCTGTTTCAGGAGTTCGTCCGCGGCCCGGCGGCCCTGTTTCCGGTTGACCTGCTTGAAGTCGTCAATGTCGATGATCATGATGGACATATCCTGTCCATATCGCCTGGATATCTCGTCCTTGTTGCACAGAATGCGTTCAAGACTGTAGCGGTTCTTGAGCCCGGTCAGGGCATCCGTGGTGGCCGCCCGATGCAGGACCTGGTTGTAATGGACGCGTTCCATGGCAATGGCCGCATAATCCGCAATGGACTCAAGCAGCTTCAATTCGTCTGCCGTGTAGACGCCTCCGTCGACCTTGTTGACCAGTTCAATCACCCCGAACGTATTGTTTTCGCCGCGGAGCAATGTGCCCATGCAGGTTCGCGGTTCAAGGCCCAAAGAGGTGGTGACGCCACCGGCCAGGCCGGGATCTTCGGACAGATCTTCGACAAGCAGCGACGCCCGGTTTTCCAGGATGCGGCCGGCAATGCCCTGATCCCCGGCGAGTCGGGTTCCGCGCAGTTTGTCCTTGTTGGCGCCCTCAACCACGGAGAAGACCAGATCCCGGCTTCTGGGGTCCTTGAGCAGCAAGGCCCAGTGCATGGGTTCGAATGCAACGCCGATCCGGTACATGATCAGGTCCATGACTTCCCGAAAGGTTTTCGCCTTGGCCAGGTATTTGCCGAACTCGAAGCCGTCGTCGGGGAGGAGGGGAGGGCGGTTTGCCCGCTGCTGGAGGCCGGGAGCTTTTTTCAAAGCTTCCGGATCACCTTGGGCGTCTGGTGCATGTGGGACATGTGGTGCATGTGAGGCATTCGGGAACAGCAGCCTGGTGTTCGCCCTGGAAAGATGGAAGTTCATTCGGATCAGACTTTCATGAATCTGACCGGGGGTGGGAAATACAAAGTGGAAAAACTCGGATATGCGTTCCATTTCCCGGTTCATGGCCATGATTCGGTCAATGATGCCGATCTGCTCAATATCGATGCAGTGCTCGATCTCCGGAACCAGAATCGGCGGGCGAATCCTGTCTCCAGCCAGCGAGCCGACGCCCTGGGTCCAGCAGATGAAATCGGCGAGGGAAACCGTGGCGATGAGCAGGGTCTCTTCATCGGAAAAGTTTCGCGTCTGGAATTGCTGGTGATGGTATTTGACGGGCAGCACGATTCGCTCCGGCAATTTCCACAGGGAGCAGAAAAATGCACCCACATCGTCATGCCCCAGACCCAGGGCAGCGCGCTCCTGGTCGATCAGGCATTCCTCGCCGGTTGCGGCCTGGTAAAGAAAATCTCCGTAATCCCGGTGGCCTTGAAGATCGAGGAAGATTTTTCCGACATCGTGCAGCAGACCGGCGACATACGCTTCCTCCGGGCGCGGGTAGCGGGCCTTGCGGGCGATTTCCAGGGACAGCACCGCCACGGAAAGAGAATGACGCCAAAAATGGATCCTGTCGAACTGCTTCGACCCGGCCGAGGCGAACAGCCCCTGAAAGATCGTGGTGCCGATGGCCAGTTGCCTGATTTCATCCTCCCCGAGAACCACCATGGCCTCGGGCAGCGTGGTGATCGTCCTCTGGGTGCCGTAGCCGGCCGAGTTCACAATTTCGAGAACCCGGGCCGCAATGCCGGGATCCGTCTCGATGATCCGGGAAATGTCGTGCAGGGAAGTGGTCGCATCACCCAGCGCTTCCAGCATTTTCAGGGCGACCTGGGGAAAGCTGGGCAGTTGCCTGCGATCAAACCTGATGACGCTCTTGATCTCGGCTGGTGAAGGAAGATGGACATCTCGAGGCATTACGTGACAAGATCCTTGGAATAGCAAAGAAAACAGTGAGTTGAAGAAGATGCTCCCGGCATCATTCTTTTGCAGTGAAGTACCCAAGAACAGGATGCAAGGCAAGGAAGTGTCGTCCCATGGCGTCTCACGGCAGATTTGATCTTCCGGCTGGTTTACCCTGTTTGGGCCGGACAGAAACTCCCTCATCGGCCTCTTACCAACAAGCCGTTGCGCAGTCATAACGGTACCTATTCAGCACATACGCGCATGACAATTCTCCAGCTACTGGATTCCGGCGTTCACCGGAATGACGAATCGAAGCAAACCTTTTCTTGTCAGTCATCCCGGCGAAGACCGGCGCTATCGCTATCCAGTTTTTTCTCCGGCACTGCTGAGTAGCCACTCACAGCAAGAGGCTGTGCTCCCGCAACTCATGCAGAGCCGTGTTTGAGATCAGCCGGCTCATCCGGATTATCAGATTTATGGATCAACAGATAGATAAAACCTGCGGTTTATTTTGGAACTCGCCAAATTCTGAGTTTTTTCTCAAGAATCAGTTCTTGCAACCATGGAATTCATTTGGTCCATGGTTCTGCTTCATGTTCCAAAAGTAAATGATTCCAAAGTATTGCTCGCGGTAATGCGTTGGCATTGATATTGATACATCGTCATGTAAACGCAGCCTTGGATCCGGTCCAGTTCCATGCGGGATCAATCAGGAATTCCAATCCGCAATGACTCTACAAGGTCGACGTTGTCTGCGAGGCTGGCAATCCATGACCATGTGAAGGTGATTCAGATGTACAACGCGAAAATTCTGGTTATCGATGACGAGTACTATATCCGTCTGTTCTATTTCGAGGAACTCCAGGATGCGGGGTATAATGTCGCCACATCCGACGGTTCAAGAAACATCCTTGATCTGTTGCGGCAGGAAAATCCCGATGTGGTCATCCTGGACATCAAGCTGGACGGCAATCGTTCCGGATTTGATCTGTTGCAGGAAATCCGGATTCATGATCAAGGCATTCCGGTTATTCTCTGCAGCTCCTGTGAGGATTTTCAGTATAATCTGCAATCATTGATCGCGGATCACTTCGTCTGCAAGTCCATTGACCTGACCGAGTTGAAGGAAAAGATCGAACAGGTTCTGATCAGTTCAGGACGCCCCAACTTCCCCTCCGGCGAAAACTGCTGCCGCGTGTAATTCCATATCCCATGCACGATTCCCCATCCAACTCATAATCGAAATCGCAATCATAATCGCAATCGACTGGCCGCACTGGTGGATGACTTAATCTCAAGCACACCAACCATCGTGCCCTTCGTGGTAAAATAATCCTCAGAGATTTAACCACGAAGAGCACGAAGAGGGAAGGGGAAGAGTCGATTTCGATTTCGATTGCGATTTCGAAGGGAAAACCAGCTTTTATCTTCCTGGGGAGGTTCAGCCCGCGGAGATGAACCCCGGGTAGAGGATCATGCCGCCGTCCACGATCAGGCTCGTGCCGTGGACGTAGTCCGACTCGTCCGAAGCCAGCCACAAGGCCGCCTTGGCTATATCCGCGGGTTCGCCGATGCGGTGGCGCGGGATCAGCTTCAACAGTTCGGCCTTCGCCTCGGGGTCATCCCAGGATTCGCGATTGATGGGCGTCCTGATCGCGCCGGGAGCGATGCTGTTCACGCGGATTCCCTTGGCCCCCAATTCCTGGGCGATGCTTTTCATGAACAGCATCAGCCCGCCCTTGGATGAGGCGTAGTTCACTCGTCCGGCCCAGGGAATTACTTCATGCACCGAACTCACGAAAATGATCTTGCCCAAGGCCGAAGATCGCTCCGGAACCATGCCCCGGCGCAGAAACTCCCGGGTCGCGGCCTGGGCGCAGAGAAAGCCCCCGGTCAGGTTGATGTTGATGACCATGTTCCACTCATCCAGGGTCATCTCCGTAAACTCCGCGTCCTGCTGCACTCCGGCGTTGCTGATCAGGATGTCCACGGTGCCGAACTTCTCCACGGTCTTGCGAAACATGTCCCCCACATCCGATTCGCTGCTTACGTCGGCCTGGAAGGCCATGGCCTGGGAGCCATGCGTCTTGATCCCCGCGACGACCTCCTCGGCCCCCTCGCGGCTGCTGGAGTAGTTCACCACCACGTTGGCCCCGGCCTCGCCCAGCGCCCGTGCAATGCCCGCGCCGATACCCGAACTGCCGCCGGTGACAATGGCGGTCTGGCCGTCCAGAATGGTCGATGGTTTGGGATAATTCTGGTTCATGTCGTTCCTCCGATTCGTGTAGTTGTGGATATTTGGTGAGTATCGAATGATTAGGAAATTTGAACCGCTCGCTTCGCTTAAGGCGCAGAGGACACGAAGAAGAATTTTTGACTTCCGCTGGAAAGATGCGGAAGTCAAAAGAGATTCACGCCTGACGGCGAACATGACTTCCCCCTTCAGGGGGAGGCAATCCTTTTGGAAAGCATCTCTTTCCCTGCTTTCCAAAATGTTTTCCTGGGCGTCCTCCGCGCCTTGAGAGAAGCGGGCGGTTCAATTTGGCATCAGATGATGCTGAAGTCTTCCGTAAAGATCTGCTCAAACGGCACACCGGCTTCCATGAGTTTCTCGCGCAGCGAGTCCATCATCGCCTTGGGCCCGCAGATCAGGTAGACCCTCGCCTTCAGGTCGCCGCCCACACGGTCCGCGATGACCTCCGGCGTAAGGTAGCCTTCCTCGTCGGAGGAGTGGGGGAGGTAGTGCAGGTTTTCCTCCTTCAGTCCGAGTTCCTTTATTTCATCGTGATAATAGGCTTCGTCCGGTTTCTGCACACTGTAGAAGAGATGGGCCTTGTTGAACTTTCCAGCGCGAAAATCCTCGTTCTCCACCATGCTCAAGAAGGGAGTGATCCCGATCCCGCCGGCCAGGAGCACGGATTCCTTGTCCGCGTGTTCCGCCATGTGCTCCCCGAACTTGCCGTAGGGGCCCCAGACATGGGCCCGCTGACCCGGCTCCAGCACGGGTAGCTGTTCCGTCCAGTCGCCCATCTGCTTCACTGAGATCCGGATGGTTTCGGCCTGGGGCGCCGATGAAATGCTGAATGGATGCGGTTCGGCCCGCAGGTCCGGCGATTCGAAGTAGACGTACAGGAACTGGCCGGGCTGAAAGACCATCTTTCGCTTCGGATCCCGGGGGCGCAGGTAGACTTCGGTGATGTCGCCCAGGGTCCGGACATGATCCACCAGGTAGTCATGGAGCGGGCCGAACCAGCGGTAGAGCACCCGGATGTAGAAATAGCAGCACACCGCGGCCGCAACCCACACGCCGAACCAGAGGCCGAGCAGCGGATAGGACATGATCTCGCCCTGGGCCACGATCCCATGGAAAACAACCACAACCAGCACCAGCCCGAAAAAATTATGCGTCTGTTTCCAGACGTGATAGCGTAGCGAGATCCACAAGGACACCGCCGTCAGCCCGACCAGCCCCGCCAGGGCAACCAGACCGGACATCCGGGCAAGATGGTAATGTGCGGCTTCACCGGGCAGTTGCGCGATCCAGAAAAACCGAAGGAAGTTGAACTCGGGATCCAGGGCCAGAAAAATCGGGTGCAGAAAAATAATGTACAATGCGATTTCGCCGAATCGACGGTGCGCCTTGTAGACCTTGTCCAGCCCCCCGAACAGCCGCTCCACGACCCGCAACCGCGCGGCTAAAATTATCGCCCAGCACATCAGCATGGTCGTGCCCATGCTTCCGAGCTTGGCCAGGTACTTCAGGCGGTAATCGTACCAGTCGTCGTAGAACCACATGGACCCGAAATAGATCGCGTAGGTGGCCAGCACGCTCAGCAGAACCGCCAGATACCCCCAGTAGTACTGTTTCTTGATGATCACGCTATCCCTCCGCATGCAAGTATTTCTTGCATCGTAATCGAAGTCGGTCCTCGCCCGGGACCGCCGCACCCCAGTGCGGCCACCGGACCCAAAGCCACCGGAGAACAGTCGGCCTTAACCCGAAATTCCCGCTTTCTGCCGGAACTCATTCTTAGCGCGCTAGACCTCGGCCGCACTGGGGTGCGGCGGTCCCGGGGTTTCCCGGGGGGGGGCGTCTGAAACATTTCCTCGTCTCAATATCAATTCATAAGAAATCATTCTTGTCCGACGATAACCAATGCATCCCGCGTCCTCTAGATTCACATAAAATATAATAATTCCGATTTTTTAGTCATCATCCATATTCTGGCACTCATATTGTTACCCCAAGGAATGAGCATTCCTTGTGCCAAAGGTAAATCATTGAATTCCATGGCTCCGGAAAACGAAAATGGACGGATACAGCAGAGAGGAACAGATGACCCGGAATTCCGAGAAGGTGAACAAGACTTTGACCAGTCTGGCGGACGATCTGGTTGCAGCGGGGGATGTTCCCGCGGTGATCAGGATGACTTCCGACGATATTGAACGACGAACCGCGCGCTTTATCGGCGAAACCGCCCTCAAGCTGGCCCGGGGGCTGAGCGAGCAGGGCATCGGGACGGGAGACAGGGTTCTTCTGCTCGCTCCGGCCTCGCCGGAATTCTTCATTGCAGCTCTGGCGATTTTCCGCGTGGGCGGGGTGATGACGCCGGTGGACATGCAACTGGGCGACGAGAATCTGGAACACGTGTTCAATGCCAGCAACGCGAAAATGGTGTTCGCCGCCGGAAGGGTCGCTCGTCGGCTGCGGCAACTCGACAATGTGCCGGATTTACCCACGTATCTGCTGGACCGGGACCAGGACGGGGAAGAAGACGGCGAACAAAGCTGGCGAAGTCTTGTGGTCGAGCCTCCGTCCGGCTCTGGGGCGGACACGCCACCCCAAAGCGATCCCGACGACATCGCGGTGCTGTTCTACACCTCGGGCACCACGGGCGCTCCCAAGGGAGTGCCCCTCTCACACAAGAACGTGATCTCCCAGATCCGGATGCTCGAAAATTCCGGGCTGCTGGCGGACAACGACCGGATCATGCTCCCGCTTCCCCTGCATCACGTCTATCCCGTGGTCATCGGGATGCTGGCGCCATTGGCCTTGAACGTGCCCATCGTTCTGCCCCATGCCCTGACCGGCCCCGCGATTTCCCGGGCCCTGCGCGAGGGCGAAGCGAGCATCGTGATTGGCGTGCCCAGGCTGTACCGGGCCCTGTTCAACAGCGTCCAGGACCGCGTGGCCAAATCCGGCCGCATGGCCGCCGCGGCCTTTCGCGGCCTTCTGAGTGTCTGCCGGTTCGGGGAGCGCTTCAACCTGGGGCTGGGGCGCAAGGTATTCCGCTCGGTCCACAAGCGCGCCGGTCCCAGGGTGCGCATTTTCGCCTCCGGCGGATCGCCCCTTGATCCGGATCTGGCCCGCGATCTGGAAGCCCTGGGATGGCCCACGGCCGTGGGCTACGGTCTGACCGAAACCTCTCCGCTGCTCACCCTGAAGAAGCCTGGAGAGGCGCATTATGCGTCGGTGGGTCAGGCGGTCCAGGGGGTGGAATTGAAGATCGATCCCTCGGCCCTGTCCGAAGCCGGCCCGAACGACAGCGGAGCAGGTAGGCAGGAACAGCGGGGCGAACTGCTTGCCCGCGGGGACAACGTCTTTCGCGGCTACGACGGCCTGCCCGAAAAGACCGAGGAAAGCTTCTCCGACGACTGGTTCCGCACCGGGGACATCGCGCACATCGATGCCGAAGGCTACGTCTACCTGCATGGCCGGGTCTCCACCATGATCGTCACGGAAAGCGGCGAGAACATCGATCCGGAAAAGGTCGAGGACGCCTATGAGGAAAGCGGCCAGGTGGATGAAATCGGGATCGTCGCGGATGAAGGCAGGCTGGCCGCGCTGGTGGTGCCGAACAAGGAACTGTTGCGCGAACATTCCGATGATCCGGAAAAGCTGGCCAAGATCATCCGCAAGGCCCTGAACGAGCGGGCTTCCGGTCTGCCTTCCTACCAGCGCATCTCCCGGGTCGAGGTGACGCGGGAACCCTTGAGCCGGACCCGGCTCGGCAAGCTCAAGCGCAAGCAACTCCAGGAAGCCTACGACGCCGTGAAAGCGGGCAAGGGGCACGGAAAAGCGCCCAGGAAGGAGCCGATGCCGATCAGCGAGATGCAGAGCGAAGACCGGGCCCTGCTGGGAGACGACCGGGTCCGAAAGCTCTGGGACATGCTGGTCCGGCGGTACCCGGATCAGCCGCTGTCGCCGGATGCCAGCCTGGAATTCGATCTCGGGGTCGATTCCATGGGCTGGGTGGAGCTGTCCATGGAGATCGAGGAAAGCGTGGGCGTTGCCGTGGATGAAACCTGGTTCGAGCGCATCCAGACAGTGCGCGAACTCATGGAAGAGGTCGCCGACTCCGAACAGGTTGAAGCCTCGGAGGGCAGGCAGCCGCTGCGGGAGCCGGAAACCGTGATTCCGGAAGAGCAACGCAGCCTGGCCAAGCCGCGGGGTTCGGCGGCCCACGCGGTGGCGGTGGTGTTCTATGCGCTCCTGATTGTGATCATGAAGATCTGCTTTCGCGTTTCCGCCAAGGGTCTGGAAAACGTGCCCCAAAAAGGGCGTTTCGTCCTGTTGCCCAACCACGTCAGTTACATCGATCCCTTGGCCATGGCCGTGGCCCTGGGCTACGGCCGGACCAGGCCATGTTTCTGGGCCGGTCTCTCGGAAATTCTGTACCGCAATGCCGTACTCCGCGCCCTGAGCCGTATCGGACAGGTGATCCCCATAGATCAGACCCTGGGACCGCTGTCCAGCCTCGCCTACGGCGCGCTGGTTCTCAAAGGCGGACATCCGCTGGTCTGGTTTCCTGAAGGCCAGCGTTCCAAAGACGGGGAACTGCAGCCCTTCAAGAACGGAATCGGCCTGCTGCTCGGCGAATACGATGTGCCGGTGATTCCCGTGTTCATCGAGGGAGCGCACCGGGCGCTGCCACCCGGACGCGCCATGCCGCGGTTCGTGAACATCGTGATCCATTTCGGCAAACCCATGGATTCAGCGAAACTGCGTGATGAAGTCCGCAAAAAAGGCGGGGACCAGGAACAACACAAGCTGATCACGAAGCGGTTGGAAGAGGAGATGGCTGCTCTGCGGGATCAGGTGCTGCAGTGATGAAGTGGGGAATCCGGCTGGAAGTGTTAAGCATGAGGAATTGAACCGCCCGCTTCGCTTGAGGCGCGGAGGACGCCAGGAAGATTTTTTGTAACTGCTCAATAAGGCAGGGCAACGAACCACCGCGGATCCGTGCTGCCTGGATAGCGGAACGCGCCGGCCTGCGCCGGTATGACGGAGTGGAGTACCTCGAAAGCGAGTTCTCTCGGTCGTCACCCCGGCGCAGGCCGGGGTCCAGGTGTTTTTTCTATGGTTCACTGCCCGGAGTTATTGAGTAGTTACGATTTTTTGACTTCCGCTGGAAAGATGCGGAAGCCAAAAGGGCTTCACTCCTGACAGCGACCATGCTTTTCACCTCCAGAGGGAGCAATCCTTTTGGAAAGCAGCTCTGTCCCTGCTTTCCAATAATGTTTTCCTTGGCGTCCTCCGCGCCTCAAGCGAAGCGGGCGGTTCATAATTTCTGCTGTCTCATTTCTTGAGAAAATAAATCTTGTTATTGTGGAATAGAGCGCATCCGAAACAGCCAGAGAATATTTTAAGCTGTAAATTCATGTTTGTAGCAAATGTTCAGCGGTGGCATTTTTCTTGTACTTCAATCATGGTCGACGTGGTCGGTGGTGGCTGATTACGTCAATTTGGGTAACTGCTCAAAAAAAGGTCGGGCACGGACTGCGCGTTACCCTTGAAGCTGGATTCCCGCCTTCGCGGGAATGACCTCAATGCGAACGTTTTTACAAGCACGTCATGCCCGCGAAGGCGGGCATCCAGACCATGCTTGCCACAGTTTATTGAACAGTTACTAATTTTGTCACATTTCAATCAATAAAAGTTCATTATTTCACGTAAAGGAGCAATACAAATATGATTGTCAGGCAAGTCACGATTCACGACCCGTATGGATTGCATGCCCGGCCTGCGGCCATGCTGGCCAGGAAGGCCAAGTCGTTTGATGCAGACATCAACCTGTGCGTAGAGAACAAGAAAGCGGATGCCAAGAGCATCCTGGATATTCTCGGTCTGGCCGTGGGACCGGGAATGGTGGTGAACATCGAGGCCTCAGGCAATGACGCCGGCATGGCCCTGGATGAGATCTGCGACCTTATCGGCAACGGCATGCGCGAGGAAAAGGAGCGCTTATTGGATCAAAGAAAATTTCCTGACAAAGACGTATTCCGGAATACGGTCCACGCGGCTGAAGAATTTGTCAAAAGCGAAGTGTTTCATGTTCAGAGCTACCTGCGTAATTCCGTTCGTGTCCAACCGGAGAAGACCGTGGAAAATTACGCCAGATAGCTGGTGAATGGAAAGAGGAGGTGCGTGATGCAGGCCCGTGGGCATTTGATGAAAGAACACCGGTTGATTGAGCGGATGATAACGCTGATCAAGGAAACAGTGGAGTATATCCGGAAAGGAAACCGGATCGACCCTGATCTGGTGGATGTTGCCGTTGATTTCATCCGGACCTATGCCGACCGAACGCATCACGGAAAAGAAGAGGATATTCTCTTCAAAAAACTTGACCAAAAGGGTTTGTCCACTGAAGACCGAAAAATGATGGACGAACTGATCGAAGACCATGTGTTCGGGAGAAAGATCGTTCGCAATATCGTAGAGGCCAATGAGCGGTATCGCAAGGGCGATGCATCCGCTCTGGAACAGATTGCGCAAAATCTTCAAGCTCTGGCTGAGCTGTATCCCGGACACATTGAAAAGGAAGACAAAGACTTTTTCCCGGCTTCCAGAAACTATTTCACCGACCAGGAAGACGAGGCCTTGCTGGAAGAGTTCCTGGAGTTCGACAGACAAATGATTCACGAGAAGTATGAATCCATAGTGGAGTCATACGCCAAGAAAGCGAATATCGGGTAGATTTCCAATCCTGCCCTGTTGATATAGGGACCATCGACTCAGGTTCCACACATCCATTTCCACCGCCGCACGGCTTCGGGCATCCAGCGCCAAATCCGCGAGATGTTCGAAGCAGGCGGCGGTATCCTCCTGCCCCTACCGGGGTTCAGCCGGGACAAGCTCCCGGCGCAATCGTAACCGCCCGACTGCAAGGGCGACATCCACTATGATTTCATGCCTGACAATCCAATTGCAAATCACGGATCTTCCTCTTTGAACGAAGCTTGTTTGCGCCGACTGCTGCATGTTCTTGTGGCGACGATTCTCGTGTTCACGTCCGGCGTTGCCCGGGCCATGGAACTCAGCTTTGAGAACGCCCTGGATCTGGCGCATCGCCATGCCACCGAGCTGCAAAGCTTGGCTGCCGAGCAGGCCATTGCCGAGGCCGGCCATACCCGTTCCGCCCAGGTCTTCCTGCCGCGTTTGACCGCCGACGCCACTTGGCTGCGCGCGGATTCCTCGCTCATCAACGACATCACGCTGCCCACGCTGACTCTTCCGCCCCGCCTGGTCACCCGGGATTTCGGCCCGGTGGAAGGGACGGTCAGCGCCCTCCAGGTGGTCCAGCCGCTGATCAATGTCGATGGCTGGAAAGTCCGCAAACAGGCCGGATTGGGTGTGGAAACGCGCCGTCTGGCCCGGGAGTGGGGCGCGGAAATGGTCCGCCTGGAAACGGCCCGGCGCTACTTTGCCGTGGCCGTGGGCGAGTATGCGGTCAATGCCGGCGTGATGGCCGTGGAGGCCTCGCATCAGGCCCTTGTGGCGGCCCAGCGGGCCTACGAGGAGGGATTTGTAGCGCGGCTGGACGTGCTGCGGGCGAATACGGAATACGAAACAAACAGGGCCCGGCTGATGGAGGCCCGGGGCGACCTGCACGAGGCGCGAACGGATCTGGCCACGTTTCTGGGGTTGCCGTCTTGGGAAGACCTTATCCTGACCAGCGATCTGCCTCGGCCCCTGCCCCCGACCGAGGTGTATCCCGCCGCGCCGCGCAAGGATCTGCTGGCCATGGAGACCAGGGTGGAAGCGGCCGCGGCGGGCTTGGAACGGGCCGGAGCGCGGTGGTTGCCCCGGGTCAATTTCCTGGCCCGCCAGCAATGGTTCGACAGCTCCAGGCCCATCGACACGGATGGCGACAGCTGGGTTGTGGCCGTGAATCTGCAGTGGACCCTTTTCGCCGGCATGGACCGGCAGGGAGACATTGCGGAGGAGCGGGCCCGAACCAGCCTGTCGCGCATCGAATTGTCCCAGGCCCGCCGGGAGGCGACCCGGGAGCAGGAAACCGCCTCCAGCGCATGGTACGCCGGCTGGTCCGCGTGGCAGGCATCCACCCTTGCCCTGGAATCCGCGTCCACCGCGGCAACCCTGGCCCGAAGGCAATACGAGGAAGGTCTCGGCAGCATGACCGATCTGCTGGCTGCCCAGGCCATTCTGCACCAGAGCCGGCTGGAACAGGTCCGATATCAGTACCGTGCGCTTGTGGCGTCCATGAGCGCCTACCTCAGCCATGGCCTGGATCCGCTCCTGGCGCTGTCCGGAGAGCGGCCATGAACCCAGCGGAGCTTCACCATGATCCATGGCCGCGCATCGCGGGTCGGCAATGGCGTGCCGAACGGCTCTCGTTCCGGGTTCGAATCCTCCTGACCGTGATTGCCGTGCTGATGCTGTGCGGCTGCTCAGAAGCCGGAAACGGGCAGCCCGTGACCGGGAACGAGGGGAGCGAGCCGGTGGTGGTGGAAACCGCCGAAGTGCAGCCCTGGCCCACGGAGACGGTTCGCCGGTTTCCCGGCGTGGTCCGGCCGGGACGGCGGGCAACGCTGAGCACGCGCATGAGCGGCGCCGTGAAGTCGATTCCCGTGCGGGCCGGGGAACAGGTTCAGGCCGGGGACCTGCTGGCAATCGTCGAATCCCGGGAAGTGGAGGCCGCCATTGCCGCTGCCGGGGAACAACTGACGGCCGCGCAAACCGCCCACGCGCAGGCCGTAAAGAACGTCCAGCGCCTGCAGCGGCTGTACAGCGAGGATCTCGTGGCCCGCAACCGGCTGGAGCAGGCCCAGGTTCGAGAGCAGGAACTCGACGCCGCGGTCCGGCAGGCAACAGCCGAACTGCAAGCGCAGCGTGTCAATCTGGACTACGCGAACCTTGCCGCGCCGTTTCCCGGCATCGTGAGCGAGGTCGCCATGGACGAAGGCGCATTCGTCGGACCCGGCACCCCGATCGTGATTCTGGAGGACCGCTCCACCTTGCGGATTGATGTGGTCGTGCCGACGCCCATCGCCCATCGAATGCAGACCGGAGAATCCCTCTCCGTGGCCAGTCCGTTGATGACCGAGCCCGTTCGGGCGGAATTCGTGGCCGTTATTCCCGCTCTGGAGGAGGCCGCGGTGGGGCAGCGTCTGCGCCTTGCCCTGGACGCACCGCCGGATGCACTGCAACCGGGTCATGTCGTGGACGTGCTGGTTCAGGACCGGGACATGGATGGCCGGGTTGAAGCGGCTCTGCCTGAAAACGCGCTGATCCGCCGCGGGCAGTTGAACAGCGTTCTGGTGGTGCAAGAGGAGAATGGCGAGAATGGCGGGCATGTCCTTGAACTGCGCTGGATCAGCGTCACGGCCAGGGACCATGGCGAGGGCGGTCTGGTTCCTGTCGCCCAGGGACTGCAGCCCGGAGAAATCGTCGTTGTGAACCCCTCTTTGGAACTTCGGGAGGGGCAACGGGTGATTCCGGAAAGGACGCCGACGCGCTGATGGAAAAACTGGGACTGGCCGGATGGATCGCGGATCGACTCCTTGATTCCCCATTGGTGCCGCTGTTCGTGATTTCCTGCCTCATACTGGGCGGCTACGGCCTGCTGGTCACGCCCCGGGAAGATCGCCCGGACATCGACGTGCCCACGGCCATGGTGATCATCCCCTGGCCCGGCGGCGGCACGGAACGAGTGGACGACCAGTTGGCGCGCAAGGCCGGATCCTGGGTCCGCCGCCTCGCCACGGTGACCGAAGTCCGTTCCAGCAGCACGGATCATGCGGCCTTGCTGGCCGTGGAGTTCGAGGCCGGCACCGCCGAATCCACGGCTTTCGCCGAACTGCAGGAAGTGTTCAGCGCCAACGCGGAACTGTTGCCCGTGGATGCAGGCCCGGTGGTGATCGAGACCTTCGGCGAGCAGCGCCTGGTCATGTTCATCGCCACCCTGAGCAGCCCAAGCCGTTCGCCCCGGGAACTGGAGCTGATTGCCGGAGAATTTGCCGCCCGCCTGGAACCGGTGGCCGGAGTCCGGAGCATTACCCGTCACGGCGGCGAGGCGCGGGCCGTGGAAGTCCTGCCGCGCCCGGAAGACATGGCGGCCCGCGGCATCCGGTTCCATCAGCTCGAGGAGGCCTTTGCCGGTCTCGCCGGACAGCTTCCGGCGGGCACGCTGGAAGATGCACCGGTGACCCGGGTCCGATCCGGAGCGAACATCGGCGACAGCCGGGTATTGGCGCGCATTCCCGTGGGGCAGGGGGATTTCGGCCCGGTCCACCTCGAAGACGTCGCGGACATTCGGGACGGCATTGAACCGCGCAAGGAGGCGGTGCTTTACTGGAGCCGCGATCAGGCCCAGGCATATCCCGCCGTGACCCTGGGGGTGACCACCCTGGCCGGGCGCAATGTCAGCGACGTGACCAACCGGGTTCTGGAACGGATGGAGGAGCTGCGGTTCGAGCTGCTCCCGGAGGATGTCCGGCTCACGGCGGGATATGATGCCGGCAAGGACGCCACGGAACGGGTGCGCAGGGTCCTGCGGCAGCTGCTGTCCGGAACCCTGGTGGTTGTCGGGATCATCTGGATCGGGCTGGGCTGGCGGGCCGCGGTGATCATTGCCATGATGATGCCCTCGTCCTTGGCCATCGTGCCCTATGTCTACAACCGGTTCGACTTCACCCTGAACCCCGTATCCATCGCGGCCATGATCCTGGCCATCGGCATTTTGTCCGACGATGCCGTGGTCATGCTGGAGAACATATCTCGGCAGTTTCGCAAGGCAGGCGAAAAAAGCCGGGAGTTGACCGTGCGGGCCGTGAACGAGGTTGGCAATCCCACCATCCTCGCCGACCTGCTCGTGGTGGCGACCCTGCTGCCCACGGCCTACATCACCGGCGAAATGGGCCAGTACATTCGGGCCATTCCCGTGGGCGCATCCGTGGCCGTGATGTTTTCGCTGCTCATTGCCCTGAGCATCACGCCGTATTTCGGCCTGCGCCTGCTGAAGGTCGACGCCTCCGCAAGCAAAAATGATCAGGAAGAGAACGGCGGCAAAGAAGGGGAGCGGTACACCCGGATCTACCGGGCCGTGATCGGGCCCTTTCTGGCTCGCGGACTTCTGCGCTGGATTTTGTATCTGGCTCTGGTCGTCCTGCTTCTGGCAAGCATTTCCATGGTCTGGTTCCGTCTGGTGCAGGTCGGACTGACGCCGCTTCTGGATCGCCAGGTGTTCGTCGTCCATGTGGAATTGCCCGCCGGATCAACACTCACCGAAACCCTGACCGCCACATCCGCCCTGAGCGGGCACCTCCGGGAACTGGAGGAAGTGCAGAGCCTGACCATCTATGCCGGCCTGGAAGGACCGCTGATCTATCCGCCCGCGGAAATCCCCGTGCCCCAGGACACGCCGCCGCATCTGGCCGCCGTCCATGTGGAGCTGGTTCCCCAGGAGGAGCGGGAGCGGCAAAGCTACGAAGTCGGCCGGGAAGTGGCCGGCCGGCTCGGCGACTGGCTGGCCCCGTACGACGCCTTCGGGTACATCGGTCGGATTCCCTCCGGTCCTTCCAACGACCGGGACATCACCGCGGAAATCTATGGGCCGGATGCCGAAGCCCGCGAAATCCTCGCCCAGCGCGTCAAACGCTCTCTGAGCCGCCAGCCCGGCGTGGTGGGGATTGAGATGATCCCGAGAGCGCCGCTGGACGTACTGAACATCGAGATCGACCCCCAGCGCGCCGCCGCCTACGGCGTCGTGCCCGGGGAGATTACGCGCACCCTGCGCCTGGCCGTGGAGGGCCGGCATGTGGCTGATCTGCCGGGCGTCGTGTCCCGAGATCCGGTACCCATCATCCTGCGGCTGGATGAAAACCGGCGCGCCAATGCCGATGCGCTTAGGGCGCTGCATGTTCCCGGCCGTACCGGAATGTCGGCGCCCCTGGAAGAAGTGGCTGATTTTCGTTTCCAGGCCGGTGATCCCGTCCGTTACCGTCGCGATCAGCTCCCGGTGATCACGGTCGTGGCGGATCTGGACCGTTCCATTGCCCAGGCCGTGACCGTGCAGCAGGATGTCCAGGAGGACCTGCGCCGGGAGTACGGCGAGGAGGCGATTCCCATAAGCTGGCTGTCACTGCCCGAGGACACCACGCATTCCAGCCTCTATTGGGCCGGGGAATGGGAAATGACCCGGGACGTGTACATCGATCTGGGGGCGGCCGGAGCGGTGGTGATGCTGATCATCTACGTCCTGCTGGCCGGATGGTTCGGGTCGTACGGCCTGCCGTTTCTGATCATGATGCCGATACCGCTGATCTTCATCGGCGTAATTCCGGCCCACTGGATCTGGGGCATCGACATCGCCGGAACGGGGATTCTGGGCGTCATCGCCCTGGCCGGAATCGTGGCCCGCAACTCCATCCTGCTGGTGGATTTCATCCGCAAACGCCAGGAGGAAGACATGGAATTGGGAGAGGCCGTGATCCAGGCCGGAGCCCAACGCACCCGGCCGATCATCCTCACCGCCGCAACCGTGATGTTCGGCAGCGGCGTGCTGATCTTTGAACCATCACTTGAACCTTTAGGCCTGACCCTGGCCAGCGGAGTCCTGATCTCCGTCCCCCTGACCCTGCTCCTGATCCCGGTCCTGTATTTCCACACCCACCAGGAAAAGAAAGACTAACTCCCGCCTTTTCTCCCTCGAAATCGCAATCGCAATCGAAATCGACTCTTCCTCTTCCCCCTTCGTGCTCTTCGTGCCCTTCGTGGTGAAATATTCCTCAGAGATTCAACCACGAAGAGCACGAAGGACACGAAGGGTGGGGTGCTTGAAATCAAGACATCCACCAGTGCGGCCAGACGATTTCGATTGCGATTTCGATTTCGATAAGAGCCGCAAGCCCCCTGGGACCGCCGCACCCCAGTGCGGCTCCATCATTCTCTATCCCCTTCGTGCCCTTCGTGGTGAAAAAATCTTCAGAAATTTAACCACGAAGAGCACGAAGGACACGAAGGGTAGGGTGCTTGAGATCAAGACATCCACCAGTGCGGACAGACGATTTCGATTTCGATTTCGATAAGAGTCGCAAGCCCCCTGGGACCGCCGCACCCCAGTGCGGCCAGCCTTGTTCCGCTCCTTCGTGCTCTTCGTGTCCTTCGTGGTGGAAAAATCCTCAGAGATTTAACCACGAAGGGCACGAAGGACACGAAGCGTTGGGTGCTTGAAATCAAGACATCCACCAGTGCGGCCAGACGATTACGATTTCGATTTCGATTCGTTGAAAAAAAAACGGCGCCCGGAGTGGTTTCTCCGGGCGCCGTGTTGGCTGACAAAGCAAAGCGGGGTTATTGCTTGACCATGGGAGCTTCGCAGCAGGACAGTTCGCCGCTGCCGGCTTCCTTTACTTCCACGACGTTGCCGCACATTTCACACTTATAGATTTCACCTACGTTAGCCATGATGCACTCCTTTCAGGTTAAAACATTAAAACTCATCAAAAAAAGACTTTATTCCAATCAGGCGGTCTGAGTTCCCTGAGCCGTCTGCTTGTACTTGGCGTACAGGTCGTAGACTCGTTTCCGCAATTCCTTGATCCGCTTGGACTCTTCCTTGGAAGCCCATCTCGGTTCGCTGATGGCGAACAGGTTCTTGTTCAGATCGTCGATGACATGCTCGATAGCCTCACACCATTCATCCGTGCAGACGCCTTGCATATTGGCGGCTTCGTCGATGTCCTTTTCCAGGTCGTTCAGCGACTCCTCCAAGGACGAAAGGAAGATATTCCAGGATTCCGCCGATTTCTTTTCATACCTCGACTTGACTACCGTGTCTGACATTTTTTCCTCCTACAATGGACAAAGGTTGATACCCGCATGAAATCAACTGCTGATGAAAATGTAGCGGATTCGATGTATCCCCTGTTTCCATCAAATATGATGCCAATGTCATGGCTGGATTATTTCTCTGGAATCACAAAACAAAAAGCGAAAAACATTCTGTGATGGTCATAAATTCCACAATTCTGATTCCATTTTCTTGAGAAAAAGGAATCAGGTTTTGAGGTTGTATTCTTCTTCCAAATGGCTGGAATTCTTAAAAAGTCATTCTTGAGTTTCAAGAATAGTGTGTCATGTGCAAAAGGATATTTTATAAAAATAAAATATTCAGATAGGTTAAGTCTAGTCCAACTTTGGCACTCAATTTGATTAGCCATGGTCTGAACAGCGACAAAATTGAGTGTTGTTGATGAACGAAAATAATCACTATTTTGCACCTATGCAAAGCCATGAGGATGCACACACATGATGGAAACAAATGCAAAAGGGAAATATAAAGGGAAATTGGTGAATGGAAACAAGGGCGACGCCCACCAATTTTCCGTTCCATGCTCCTGCGATAATGTCCATGAGATCAAAAAGGTGAAAAGAAATCATCTTTCTCAGGATGATGGAGTAAAAAAGATGCCTCGCTCCATATTGCGCCCGCGCAAGATTTTTCAGGTTCCGCGTTCGGAAGGACCATCGCGGACGAATAACAAATCAATGCCGGCGTTGGAACAGTTTCCACCTCTGCAAGGGTATATTCCCTTGGACTATCGGCACGACGGAATCGATGATGGGACATCGTGGATAGATGTCGCGGAAGTGCTTGAGGGCGCTGAACGTGAAAATGTCCATCACCTGCTCTTGGATGAACCAGGCGAACTGCATGAGCGCATCCTGGACAAAATATGGGCGCTGTATCTGGATAATGCACCAGTCGAACAAAATAATACGGCTTTGACCTTCCGCGGCGAAACCGGCGGTGACGAATCCATTCCGCGGGACGATCCGGCGACGGTCTCGAGAGGTTGGGTTGTCGAATCCGGCGAAACGCATCGCGAGCGCAAACTGTCCAGCCTGCTGAATGCAATCAGCGACACATTGCTCCTGGTCTCGCCGAAGTTTGAACTGTTGTGGTCCAACCATTTCGGAATTCATGGATCCAGTGGCGAGGCTGCAGACGGCGTATGGAAATATTGCCTGAAAATGCTGCGCGAGGGCGCGACTTCATCCAATGGCTGCCTGGTCCAAAGGTGTTTTGAAGCGAAAGATAAGGTGATCGATATCGTCAACCATGATGGAACGGCACTGGAGATAAAGGCCTACCCCATCAGCAACGGCGAGCATGGCGGCAGCGTTTTGTTGTGGGTCAGCGACGTGACCGAGAAGATGGTCCTGGAGGCGGAACGCATTCAGGCCGGAAACCTGGCCGCGGTGGGCGAATGGGCTGCCGGAGTCGCGCATGAAATCAACAACCCCATCATGGGAATCATCAACTACGGCCAGATCCTGATCAACGAATCCGCCCCCGACAGTCTGGAAAAGAACCTTGGCCGGCGCATCGTCAAGGAGGGTGAACGGGTCGGCCGGATCGTCAACAACTTGCTTTCCTATGCTCGGGACAGGCAAAATGAACAGACTCCGGCCCAGGTTTCGGCAATTCTTGAGGAAACCATTATTCTCACTCGAACCAAGCTGCGAAAGGATGGCGTGTACCTGAAGGTCGACCTTCCCGACGATCTTCCGGAAGTGGATGTCAACTTTCAGGAAATCCAGCAAGTTTTCATCAATATCATTACCAATGCGCGTCATGCCCTGAATGAAAAATATCAGGGTCGGCATGACAACAAGCGCCTTGAAATCCGAGTCGAACAGATCCACGTTCATGATCGGCCGCATGTCAGGATCGATTTTCTGGACTACGGGGTTGGAATAGCTCCCGAAAATCTTGATCGGATCACCAAGCCGTTCTTCACCACAAAACCTTCCGGAACAGGAACCGGGTTGGGATTGAGCATCGCCGGAAGAATCATCTCCAATCATGGCGGCCGGCTCTATTATGAAAGCACGGAAGGCGAATATACAAGATCAATCATCGAGTTGCCGTTATCGACGGCTTGATGATCGAATCAATTGATCAGTTCGTCTTGCAATGAATGGAAATATGTGTAAGCAATATATCATCCGTTTGTGTGGAAAGTAAAACAGAGCAGATATCTTCAATTTATCATAGCGGAGGGGCTGTGAACAACCGGCATGGTCGTGTATGACACTGTGTCCTCGCGGTCGAAACCGAATCGATTCGAAGCCGGATGTAGCATCACCCTGAACCCCCCCCTTTTTTCATATATAATGGAGGTTGCAATGCAGTCGAAAGAAAAGGTCGTCATCGTGGTTGGGCCGCAAATGTTCAGAGAGTTCCTGAGAACGATGCTGGAGGCCAAGGGGGACCTTGAAGTGGTCGATGAAGTGTTCGACGGCATGGAAGCCATCGAGACTATCAAAAGTCATGCACCAAACTTGTTGCTGCTGGATCTTGCGTTGCCGCGACTGAGCGGGGTGAGTGTCCTGAATGCAGTCCGGGATCAATTTCCGGACATGAAAATCATGATTTTGACCGATTACAAGGCGGATCAGTACGTGCTGGAAGCCTTTCAGGCCGGTGCGAACGGGTACTGCATCAAGGACGCGAGCAGGGAGGAACTGCTTTTGGCCATCGAAAGCGTCATGGCCGGACACAAGTTCGTGAGTCCGGGTATTGCCGGCAACGTGGTGGATGGGTATCTGGACGGCCGCAAGAAAATCAAGGAAAGCAGCGACTGGGACTCCATCACCCAGCGGGAACGAGAAGTGCTCAAGCTGCTGGCCGAAGGGTACAAAAACAAGGAAATCGGGGCCATGCTGCATATCAGCTGCAAGACGGTTGAAAAGCATCGTTCCAACATCATGAACAAGCTCGATCTGCACAACGTCGCCGCACTGACCACCTTTGCCATTGATCATGGACTGGTCAATGGAAATGCGAACTCCTTCATCTTTTCCGCGGATTCCCCCTTGATGACTCCCACCTCCAGCAACAGCAACAGCGGCAACTTCAATCGCCGACATTCCGACTTCGTGCCGAATCTGAAAAACGAACTGGCAGCTTCTCGATAACCCGAGGCAGAAACTCAAACGGCAACCCGGATGATCCCGGGTTGCCGTTTTCGGGTGTTTGGCTTCGCTCTTCTTTACGTCCCCTGCGCTTTTGCGCGTGGGCAGTCATTCATCAAAAAGTATGCTCCAGACTGATGGACTGATTTTCAGCATCCCGTGATCGATTGGAATCAGGAGACTGAAGAATAATTCCATGTGTCCGGCTGCTTTTCCTGCTTTTTGAGTAGAGGTGATACCCCTTCATTTTCAGCTTGTTGATGACATGAATCGATCTGTTCAGGTCATT
The DNA here is from genome assembly GCF_054656975.1 of Desulfonatronum parangueonense. Taxonomy (NCBI): domain Bacteria; kingdom Pseudomonadati; phylum Thermodesulfobacteriota; class Desulfovibrionia; order Desulfovibrionales; family Desulfonatronaceae; genus Desulfonatronum; species Desulfonatronum parangueonense. The sequence goes on along the minus strand of NZ_BAAHXH010000003.1, from coordinate 1,342,998 downwards.
GATGACGTGTTCCACCGTGGCGCAACATTCCTGGGTCAGGCATTCATTCTTTGCCGCCTCGTCAATGTCCATTTCCAGTTCCTTCAGGGATTGCTCCATAAATGCAAGATGAGCGTTCCATGATTTGGCCCACTGTTTTTCATACTTCTCCAGAATCAGCGGCATGTTCATCTCCTTAGGACATAATAATTAGGTTCATCCGGCTGAAGCTATTTTTCTTACGCTTTAGGTGGAACTGCTCAGCGCACCTTATGTGATTTACCTTCGGCAATCGGGGTCGGTTGTAGTTACCTTTTCGGTTTCATTTTGTCCTGGGTCATCGCAGCAGGGCAGCAGGTGGTCCACTCCCGAACGAGAATCAAGGCAAGCCGGATTTTGAATGAAAATTGACCATCAATAATAATGCCATTGGTGACGAACTCTTAGTAGATTGAATTTGCTGGAGAATGATTATTCCGAGGTGCGCCTGTGAGCTGTCGTTCTTAACGATCTTTGTGCAGTTATTGAGAAATGAGAACAGGAATGCCGCTGCAGGTGGATGAAGAGTAAGTTCACCAGAAGTGCGATATCACGATTATAGATCAGATGGACAGGCATACCTTCTTGTTGGATAAGAAATACATATTTCCCCTACTTGTTCCGGGTACTGAAAATATACGATAAGAAAATCAAGTGTTAATTGCTCTTAGGTGAAGTTTTTTGCCGTTGTCATAACGCATGTTTCATCGAATGAGCCAATTGTTGTAGAGGAAAAAGTCAATTCAACCAGAGGAGGTGCATATGCTGTATTGGGCGGTTATTTTTCTGGTTATTTCCATTGTCGCGGCACTTTTTGGCTTTACCGGCATTGCCGTGGCCAGTGCGGAGATCGCGAGGATTCTTTTCTTCATATTCATCGTGATTTTTCTCGTCCTGCTCATCACCGGACTTATGCGTCGACCACGTGGACCATCGGGAACGCATCATCCATGACTGCTGTTCGTCAATCTGCCGTGTATCAATGTGTTGTCAATATTTTATTCACGTTTAATCAAAGGAGAATGTCATGTTGAATGTTAAGAAAATGTTGGGATTTGGTTTTGTTTTGATGATTCTTGCCTCTCTGCTTGCCTGCCAGACTCCCGCGGGACGGACGCCCGGCGAGTTTTTCGATGATTCAGGCATCACGACACGTGTCAAATCCGCCTTGCTGGCTGATGATTCAATCAGCGGATTTGCAATAGGCGTCAAAACCTTTGAAGGTCAGGTAAATTTAACCGGCGCGGTGGATACTCCCCAGCAGAGACAGCGGGCTGGTGAACTGGCCGCCAATGTGGATGGGGTTCGTCAGGTCAACAACCAGATTATTGTCCGGCAACAGCAGTAGCTGTGCCAAGTTCCGGGAACCTGCCATTGTGTCTTCACTATGGGACGGTTCCCAGAATCCAACAATAAACACGATAACACACAAGGAGCATGATATGCTGAGCTGGGCGCTACTGTTTCTGATCATCGCAATCATTGCCGGAATACTTGGTTTTTCCGGAGTTGCCGGTACCGCCTCCTGGATTGCTCAGGTCATCTTTGTGGTTTTCCTGATTTTGTTGATTTTGAACCTGCTGTTTGGCGGGACACGGGTCGCGGCACTGGATTTGGCCCTGTTGCATCAATTTTTGCTTCCGACAACATGCTGACCATGCATTATCAGCGGTAGTGCATTCACCCATAGAACAAGGAGTAGCGTTATGCCTATCATTTTATGGCTTCTTGGAGTACCTTTGTCTTTGATCATCATTCTCTGGCTCCTCGGTGTATTCTAACTTGTACATCTTAACTACTCAGCTGCGTTCCGGATTGTCTCGACTTTTCGGCATTGCAACTCCTTCGCCGGCTTCGGAACATCCAACCATTGCTCGAACAAACCTCATCTGGCGCTTCTGGCGTTGGACGATAAATCGATGAACGAATCCTGGCTCAGTCAGACAGGCAATGCCGAAAAAACGAGACAATCCGGAACGCTTCTGACCTATCCTGAAAGTGCTGAGTAGATCCGAACATTCAAATGTTGATCCGCATCTGGAGCCGGTTGCCGACAGGCGGCAATCGGAACCAATTTTTGATCCTTGACCCATAAATGGTGATATAACAGCAGAATGAATGAAATCAGAGACAATGCTCTGAAAAAGATGCAACAAAACGGCCCAAAGGAAGAGCCCAGGCTGTTTAGTGAAACGGATTACCGTATTTTTCGCGCAACAGCCGTTCTCGCATCGGTCGTCGCGTTCATTGGTTTGATCATACTGGTTCTCTGGGTCGTCAGCATCGTATTGTCCCAGTTCTATTCGCTGCTGTTGCCATTGGCCGTGGCCGGCGTTCTGGCCCTGGTTCTGGATCCGGTCGTTCGTTTTTTTCAGGATAAACTGCGAGCGAGCCGTCTGGTCGCCGTAATCATTACGACCATTCTGCTGCTGATTATCCTCGCCGCGGTCTTGATTCTGGCGCTTCCGGAAATGCTTGCCCAGATAGGTGAATTGATCCGGATCGGACCGGACTATCTGACGGGATTATATGAATCCTTTCAAAAAACTTTTCCAAACCTTGTGAACACCATTGCTGCCAAGATTGAAGCAGCGGAAATCGACATCTTCGGATTCGACATTGAGCCGTTTATCGAGCGAATGCAGAGGTACACCGGAGTACTCATCGTCATGCTGTTCGTCCCGTTGTTTTTGATTTTCATGTTGATCGACGGGCACAAATTCAGAAAAACTGCCCCGGAATTGATTACCGTGCTGGGTCAAAAACAGCAGGATGAAATCATGTTTCTGACGAACATGTTCATCGGGTATGTCACTGCATTCTTTCAAGGCCAGTTGGTTATTGCGCTGCTCATGGGAATCATGATGGCAATCGGGTTCACATTGATCGGACTGCAGGCGGCGATTCTGCTCGGCCTTGTCCTGGGCCTGCTGAACATCGTTCCATTTCTCGGAGTGATTGTCGGCCTGACCCTGGCTCTTCCGGTGGCCTGGATTCAACCGGACGGTGGATTGCATCTCGTGGGTCTGACTTTGGTCGTCTTTGGTGTGGTTCAGGTCATTGAAAGCTGGGTGCTCACGCCCAGGATCATGTCAGAAAAGTCAGGGTTGCATCCAGCAATCGTAGTCATATCTCTCTTTTTCTGGGGGATCGTTTTGGGCGGGATTATCGGGATGATCCTGGCTGTTCCGATTACCGCGTTCCTGGTCTCGGCCTGGTGGCACATCAAGGCCAAGTACCTGACCACTGTGGTCATCGCCTCGGAGCATGATGCAATTGAGGTGGAGTTGAAACAACACATTGATCTAAAGGAGTAAAATCATGAACAAGACCGTTGATCAGGTTTCTGAAAAAACGCACGAAGCCGTTGATTTCGCGGCACGAATGGCAGGGGAGGCGGAACACCGGCTTCGCGACGTCGCGGAACAGGCCCAACATGGATCACATGATTTGATCGAGGCGGTCACGGAGTACGTCAAGGAAAATCCTCTGACCGCTCTCGGCATTGCCTTCGTGGCCGGCAGCCTGCTTTCGAATTTTACGCGTCGCCGGTAGCAGCGCCACAGTTTTTGGCTTGGAGCGTTCAATAACGTTTTTTCTCAGTCACGCTGGGTAGCCTCTTCCGGAAACCGGCTTTCGCCGATGTAACTTTTAGGGTCTGCCTTTTCGGTCCGCAAGAAACTGCCTTTGTCTGTCATTTCGACGAAAGTCGGAATCCAGGTCTTTTCAGGGCAGTTCAACGCTCAGCCTTTTTAAGCAGTTACACGATAACATTCTAGCCTATGGAGGTCACATGAACTGGGATAAAGTGAAGGGAAACTGGTCGCAGGCAAAAGGGACGATCAAATCCAAGTGGGGAAAGTTGACCGATGACGAATTGACTCAGATCGACGGCGAGCGGGAAAAGTTCATTGGCAAGATCCAGGAAAAATACGGCATTGCTCGGGATGAAGCCGAAAAACAGGTCGATGATTGGACGAAGAACTACTAGCGTCTGCGGAGTGTGCCACTTCAAAGTGGCACACTCTTTTGCGGACTTGCGGCCGTTGATCATCGTCGTGTTGCTCGACTTGCGGCAAGCGTGACAAATTGATCAGGAAGGTTGAAATGCGTTCGATTACATCAATAATGGCGGCTTTGGTGTTGATCAGTCTGGTTACAACAACCCTTCTCAGTGCGGAACAAGAGGCTCAGGAAGCTGTTGCCGGGCAGCTCAGCCTGATCACATCCACGCCTGAAGAAGGATTCCAGTTGGCCCTGGTCCTGGCCCGGAAAGGCGTGACCGAAACCCAGCGCGACAAGGAAGTGTTGGAAACGCTCCGGCCGGCGTATGCACATGATCCGGACAGCCTCATCGCCGCGTCACATGTGGTTGCCGTCCATTTCCAGACCATTGCCGCGGCCAACAATTACTGGCGCGACAATGACTGATGTAACTACTGATGTAACTACTCGGCTCATTCGAGAAAAATTGGACTGGATACCGGCCTTCGCCGGTATGACTTAACTTGGAAAGTACGTGGTACGATACGTCATTCCGGCGAAAGCCGGAATCCAGCTCTGGCGAGTGACCACAGAGTATGTGCTGAATAGTTACCGACTGATCAGGATTCAGATTCCAGAGTAAGATGATAATTTGCAGTCAATGATCCAGGAGAAACGATATGGACCACGTACAGCAGGAACAGCGGGAAAATGTCTCGCCGGCGGAAGGGAAGACGCCGGCTGATCCGCCTTCTGAAAAGGACTATTCTGCGGTATTGCAAGACATCGCCCGGACCAGCGGCGCCATGTTCACGGACCTGCTGGATCTGTTCGCCACCGAGCTTCGCCTGGCCGGCCGGTCAATGGCCGCCATGCTCATGTTCGCCGTGGTACTCGCCGTGGTTGTCCTCAGCGCCTGGCTGCTGATGAACGCCGTCGTGGGGGTGTGGCTCGTCTGGAGCCAGGTTTTCAACCTGATTCAGGCTCTGTTCTTCCTGATCTTCGTGAATATCCTGCTGGCCGTGACCATTGCCTTTTCCATCATCCGCCTGTCCCGCAACCTGACCTTCCAGGAGTTCTCCGGAGCAGTCCGGGATCTGATTCCGGCCAAGCCGGTAGAGGACGACAAGATTCCAACTCCACCAAAAGAGGATACTGCATCGTGATCAAAAAATTTCGAACCCTCTCCCAAAAACGTCGCATGCTGCGGGAACAGATTCAGGCTCGACACGGTGAACTTCATCTCAGCAGGCAGCTTCTGGTCGAGAAGACGCACCAGTATCTCGGCACGAAACATGCTGTCACCCAGGCTTTCGTCGTCGGCTATCTCGTCGATCAACTGCGATCCCTGATGCCCGGCAAACTGACGCAGCTCAGGTTCTATCTGCCCTGGGTGATGCGGTACATGCAATGATGGAAAAACGTAACTACTCAGCAGAGCCAGAATATAGATCTGGATAGCGATAGCAGGCCTTCGCCGGTATGACTAACATGGGAAACGGCTTGCTCCGATCCGTCATTCCGGCGAAAGCCGGAATCCAGAGCTGGGGACTGGTCATGCACCGTATGTGCTGAATAGTTACGGAAAAACAAGAAATAACCTCGGAGAAAGCATGATTCCAAAAGACACCATCGAAAAAGCAAACCAGCTTCTTCTGAAGCGACGTGAAGATCTGCGCGAGATGCGCCGGGAGAACGAGGAAGCCAATTTGCGACTGAGCGAACCACAAGTGGAGTTCGAGGAGCGGGCGCAGCAGGAAAAGATGCAGCAGGAACTGGAGGGATTGGACCGGCGCAACCGGGATGAACTCAATGCCGTGAACATGGCGTTGCAGCGGATCGGAGCCGGAACGTTCGGGCTGTGTCTGGAATGCGGTGAGGAAATTTCCGAAAAACGCCTGCTGGCCATCCCCTGGACCGCCACATGTATCGAGTGCGCCGGCGGTGGAACGGCGGACATCGCACCGCCGGTGGTGGAACTGGACGAAGAGGAGGAAAGCGAGCAGCCGATGAATGAAACCTATCCCAAGTTTACTAATTGCTGGGCCCAAAACCATTTTTTCGGGTCATTTTCAGGCAGACTCCGAATGTAAGCATTTAATATAATTAACATGAGCTTCCAGGAAAGGTCGTTGTAGTGCCCATATGGATAGCCTTGGGGGTTGCCAAGCCTCGTGAGTATGCTACAATGGCCCGATGTTTATCCGCGAAAAAGTCAAACAAAACAAAAACCCGAAGAAAGTTTATCATGCTCACTTTCTCGTAGAGTCCATCAGAACGGTCAATGGCCCAAGGCAGCGAACAATTCTCAAGCTGGGAACGCTCTCGTTGCCCAAGGAGAAATGGAAAGCTCTGGCCAATCGGATCGAGGAGATTTACCTCGGATCCCAAAACTTTTTACAAGTCGATCCTGAGGTTGAACCACTGGCGAGCCACTTTGCCAGGCTCCTGATCCAACAAAAAATCGCCGAGAAACAGCAGGCTCCGCAAGAAGATAAGGGAGGCCCGGATTATTTGACCGTAGATGTCAGTGAACTCTCCTCTTCACCGGCGAAGTCGGTCGGGGCGGAACATGTCGGCGTGCATGCCATGCAACAGCTCGGTTTTTTTGATCTCTTCAAAGAACTTGATTTAACGAGAAGGCAGTCCGACTTGGCGACCTTGTCCATCGTAGGCCGACTTGTTCATCCCTGCAGCGAGAACGAACTCAAACGCTTTGCAAAAGAAAACAGCGCGTTAGACCTGATCCTGAATACCGATTTTTCAAGAATCGGCCAAAATGAACTCTACAATGTTTCGGATCTGCTCTTTGAAAACAAAGAGCACATTGAATCCTTTTTGCGCAATCGCGCCAAGAAAGTGTTCTGTCTTAAGGAAACCATCATCTTATACGACTTGACGAACACGCATTTTGAAGGCGCGGTCAAGCAATGCTCCAAGGCTCATCGAGGACGATCCAAGCAAAAGCAGCATCAAAGGCCGCTGGTGACGCTCGGCCTGGTCATGGATGAACTTGGTTTCCTCAAGTCCAGCAAAACCTTCGACGGTAACGTCGTCGAAGCTCATACTTTCCAGGAAATGATCAAGGATCTTCATCAACAATCCCAAGGACTACGACCGGTTTTACCGCTTTACAAGCCTACGGTGGTCATGGATGCCGGAATCGCCACCGAAGAGAACCTTGCTTTCCTCAAGGAACAAAATTTTGCGTATATTGTCGTATCTCGCAAGAAATACAAAGAAATTCCTGAAGGAGAGGCCGTCTCCGTTAAAGACGGCGTCACGGTCAAATCCTTCACTCAGGATGATGAGGTGATCCTGCATTGTCAAAGTCAATCCAAAGAACAAAAAGAACAGGGTATCGTCACAAAAGCTAAAGACAAGATGGAAGCCGAACTCAAGGCGTTGCGCGAGGGCCTGAGTCAGAAAAACAAGCTCAAAAAATACGTCAAGGTCCTGGAAAAGATCGGTAAGCTTCGCAAACAGTATTCGCGAGTCTCCAAAGCCTTTGAAATCAACGTCACACAAGATGAAGACTTGGCCGTGGATCTCGTATGGACCTATGATCCGAAAAAACTGGGCAAACCCTACGACGGCAGCTACTTTCTGCGTACAAGTCGCACCGACCTCGATCCGGCCCGGATATGGGAGGTCTACATCATGCTGACGATTCTGGAGGGAGCCTTCCGTCACATGAAGAGCGAACTTGGCCTGCGTCCGAACTTCCACCGAAAAGAGGACCGCATCGAGGGTCACATGTTCATAACCGTGCTGGCCTACCACCTCTTGCATTGGATCGGGTACAGGCTCAAAAAGGCGGGCATGTGCAGTTCGTGGACAGGGATCAGGGAAACCCTTGATACCCATCGTCTTCTGACCACCAGCATGCCCGTCAAGGATGGTGGAATTGTGAGTATTCGGCACTGCACAACTCCAACGGTCGAACAAGCGAAAATCTACAACGTCTTGGGCGCTTCGGGGATGCCAATCAAAAAAACGAAGGTGGTCACGAAACAAAAGTAGTGCCTACGAGATGCCGCAAATCCAACGTAACACGCTAAAATAAAATGAATAATCTTCAACGCATTAGTAAACTTGGGCTATGAGGGGCTGTTCGACGAGGAATTGAGCAGCGCCATCATGGAACATCTGCGCCATGATCGTCGGGTCGAACTCGACGACCTGCAGATCGACTGCGACGGCCAAAAGGTGATTTTAACGGGAGCCCTGCCAAGTCGGGAGCGGGTCGAACTGCTGCATGAAATACTGGAAGATGTTTTCGGTGTGCATGATATCGAGGACAACCTGCGCATCGATCCCGAAGCCTGGGAAAGGGCGGATCGCACCCCCGGAGTGGACGTCCCCGAACGCAGCGACGAGGAAGACCTTCTCGAAGGCGAACCCGGAGAAAGCGAATATTTCGTCTCCATCAAGGACGGTGAACCCGTTGACCCGAATTGAACTATTTTCATCCCTCAATCGCAGGATTCCTCCAATCCAAATCGAAATCGTAATCGAAAAAGATTCGTAACTACTCAGCACACTTTTATGTAAATCTGTCTCCGGCAATCGGGGTCGGAGTCGGTATCGGAATCGGGTTCGAGAACGTTGAGGCTCCCTCCGTACGGCTTCGTTTCCGATCCCGATACCGATACCGACAGCGAGTCGAACTGGGCTGCGGTGGTGCCGGACTGGGGATCTCTACCACCCATACTCCCCAAGCAGCGGAACGAAGCGACAGCCCCCCAGTTCCTGTTTTTCGATCCGGCCCTTGTTCTTGGTCACCTTGATCAGTTCCTGGAGGCCCTGGTCGCCTACGGGAATGATCATTCGGCCGCCTTCGGCCAGTTGATCGACCAGGGGCTGGGGCACTCCCGGAGCTCCGGCGGTGACCAGAATGGCATCGTAGGGCGCGTATTCCGGCCAGCCCAGGGTACCGTTGTGCAGCTTGCAGAACACGTTGTCATACCCCAGTTCCTCAAGAACCGCCTTAGCGCGTGCCAGCAGCGGCTCAACTTTTTCGATGGTGTAGACCTGCGTGGCCATCTCCGCCAGGACGGCGGCCTGGTAGCCGCTGCCGGTCCCAATTTCCAGCACCTTGTCCTCTTCCTCGAGTTCCAGGGCCTCGGTCATGAGCGCGACGATATAGGGTTGAGAAATGGTCTGGTGATGGCCAATGGGCAGCGGCTGGTCGGTGTAGGCGAGGTGCTCGTCTTCCGGTTCCACGAAACGGTGACGGAGGACCGTGCGCATGGCCTTCAGCACGCGCGGGTCGGCGATTCCGCGGGCCGCGATCTGGTCCTCGGCCATTTGTTTTCTGGCCTGATCATGGTCTTGCATATCAGCTCCTTGTATCGTGGCTTTTCGATTTCGATTTCGATTTCGATTTTAATTGGGATCAGGATGAGGATTGGGGCAGGGAAGCATTTTCCTCGAGGAGAGAGTTAAATTCCTTATCGTCCAGGACTTCCTTCTCCAGGAGACGTTCGGCGACCTTGTGCAGGACTTCCAGGTGCTCTGACAATACGTTCCGCACCACGTCCTCCCGTTCGCCCAACAGTTCCTTGACTTCCAGATCCAGTTGCGCGGCCGTGGCTTCGCTGTATTCCTTGCCCTGAAAGGGGGAATGTTCCGATTCCAAAAAGGCCGGCCGCCGTTGTTTCGGATAGGTGGACAACCCCAGGGTCTTGCCCATGCCTAGTTCCAGGACCATGGCCCGGGCGATGTCCGTAGCCCGCTGCAGATCGTTCTGGGCGCCGGTGGACACCTCGTCGAAGACCAGAGCCTCGGTGATCCGGCCGCCCAGCATGACGTCGATCTTGCCCAGGAGTTCCTGGCGGGTCATCAGGTACCTGTCCTCGGTGGGCAGTTGCTGCGTATAGCCCAGGGCGCCGATGCCCCGGGGCACGATGGTGATCTTCTTGACCTTGTCCGCGCCAGGGGTGAACGCGGCAACAAGAGCGTGACCGGTTTCATGGTAGGCCACGATCTTTTTTTCCTTGGGATTGATGACCCGATTCTTCTTGGCCAGCCCGGCGATGGTCCGGTCCACGGCTTCCTCCAGCTCGGGCATTTGCACCTCGTCCTTGCCTTTGCGGGTGGCCAGCAGGGCGGCCTCGTTGATCACGTTGGCCAGATCCGCGCCGGAAAAACCGGGCGTCATCCGGGCGATGGTCTCCAGGTCCACGTTTTCGGCCAGCTTGATCTTCTGGGCGTGCAATATCAGGATCGCCGTGCGTCCCTTGAAGTCCGGCTTGTCCACCAGGACGTTGCGGTCGAACCGTCCGGCTCGCAACAATGCAGGGTCCAGGGTTTCCGGCTGGTTGGTGGCGGCCAGGACGATGATTCCTTCCCGGGGGTCGAAACCGTCCATTTCGGACAGCAACTGGTTCAGGGTCTGTTCGCGTTCCTCATGGCCGCCTCCGAATCCGCCCTGACCGGCCCGGGCCTTGCCCACGGCATCGAGTTCATCCACGAAGATGATGCAGGGCGCGGTTTCCCGGGCCTGCTTGAACATGTCCCGGACCCGAGCCGCGCCCACCCCGACGAACATCTGGATGAAATCCGAGCCGCTGATGCTGAAAAAGGGCACTCCGGCTTCGCCGGCCACGGCCTTGGCCAGCAGGGTTTTGCCGGTTCCCGGCGGCCCGACCAGGAGGACGCCCTTGGGCATCCTGCCGCCAAGACGGCGAAACGGCTCGGGATTCTTGAGAAAATCCACCACTTCCCGCAGTTCTTCCTTGGCCTCGTCCACCCCGGCCACGTCTTCAAAGGTGATCTTGATGTCCTTTTCCAGATAGACCTTGGCCTTGCTCTGGCCGATGTTCATGAAACCGGCCCCGGCGGACATCCGGCGCATGATCAGAAACCAGATCCCCAGAAAGATCATCAGGGGAATGACCCAGGCCAGAATGTCTCGGAAAAAGGTTCGCTCCGGTCGGCCCACAAAGGTCACCCCGTGTTCGACCAGTTTTTCCGACAATTCCGGCTCCACCCGGAAGGTGGTGAACCGGACGTCCGTGTCCGGATCGTCCCGGTCCAGCATCAAACCTTCAATCTGGTCCCCGGTGATGGAAACCTCCACGATCCGGCCTTCGTCCAAAGCATCCAGGAATTCGCTGTAGGGGATGTCCCGGGGGGCGTACTGGGCCACAATGAGCTGATTGAGGACCAGGACCCCGATAATGGCGAAGACGACGTACCAGATCAGGAACTTTGTCTTCTCGTCCCACTGATTCTGCTTCTCCGGGCCGTGGTGCTTTCCGCGGGGACCATTGTTCATGATGTGACCAATCCTTGCACGGCGCGTACGATGGCCGTCTCATCGATGTTTTCCAATTCCAGCAATTCCCGCGGCGTGCCGCTGCGGGGGAGCCGGGTCACGGCCAGCGTGTGCACCAGGCACTGGGTTCCGGCCACCGCGCTCATCACGGCTTCGCCGATTCCGCCCTGGGCCGCATGGTCTTCCACAGTGACGATGAGGCCGGTTTCCTGCGCTGCCTTGCGCAGGGTATCCTCGTCCAGGGGCTTGACGCTGTACAGGTCGATGACCCGAACGGAGATGCCCTGCTTTTGCAGGGTGTCAGCCGCCTTGATCGCCTCGTGCAGTGTGATGCCCGCCGCCACCAGGGTGGCGCGATCCGCGGAGCTTTCGCGCAGCACCTTGCATCCGCCGATGGGGAAGGATTCTTCCGCATCATAGAGAATCGGCGTCTTGGCCCTGGTGGTGCGCAGGTAGACCATGCCATGATGCCGGGCAGCCTCTTCCACCAGCCGTTCGGTGCTCATCGCGTCGGAGGGGTAGAGCACCACACTGTCCAGAATGGTCCGGAAAAAGGCGATATCTTCCAGCCCCATCTGGGACGGACCGTCCTCGCCGATGGATACTCCGGCGTGGGAACCGCAGAACTTGAGATTCGCGTCGGAGTACCGGGCCATGCGCACCTGATCATAGGCCCGGACCAGGAACGCGGCGAAGGAGGAGATAAAGACCAGCTTGCCGCGCACCGCCAGACCGAGGCCCGTGGAAACCATGTTCTGCTCGGCCACGTACATCTCGAAGAACCGGTCCGGAAATTGTTTGCGGAAGATGTCCGCCATGGTGGAATTGCTGACCTCGGCGTCCAGGACCACCAGATCGGGATACGCCGCGCCGAGACGGGCCAGGGCGCGGCCGTAGGCCACCCGGGTCGCCTCCTGTCCTCCGGCTTCATATGCGGGGTTTTCCAGCTCCTGGGGGGCGGGCTTTTCAGACTGCAGACGTTCCGGCTGCGCAAGGTTTCCAGGTACATCGGCGGGAGCCTGGCCCAGTTCCCTCAGGGCTTGTTTACCCTGTTCCGCGTTCAAAGGCTTCCCGTGCCAATCCTCCCGGTTCTCCATCAGGGGCACGCCCTTGCCCTTGAAGGTCCGGGCGATGATCATCACCGGCGCCGATGCATTCATGGCCCGGGTCAGCGCTGGGATGAGCTGACCGAAATCGTGCCCGTCCCGCACCAGAATGGTTTCCCAGCCGAAGGCCTCAACCCGACGGGCATAGCCCTCAATGTCGTGACCATACATGGTCTCGCCGCGCTGCCCCAGTCTGTTTACGTCCAGAATGCCCACCAGGTTGTTCAGCTTGTAATGGGCCGCGATCTGGATGGCTTCCCACTGCGAGCCTTCCGTCATTTCGCTGTCGCCCAGCAGGACGAAGGTGCGGTAGGGCAGCTTGTCCAGGTACCGGGCGTTCAGGGCCATGCCCACGCCCACCCCCAGCCCCTGGCCCAGGGAACCTGTGGCTGCCTCGGTAAAGGCGAAGCGCCGGGTGGGATGTCCTTCCAGGGGGCTTTCCAGCTTCCGGTAGGTCAGCATGTCGTTGAGGCTCAACTGGCCCGCGGCGGCCCAAAGGGAGTAAAAGAGGGGAGAGGCGTGACCCTTGGAGAAGATCAGCCGGTCGTTGTTTGGATACATGGGATCCTGGGGATCGAACCGGAAAAACGGCTTGCCTTCGGCGCTTTCGCCGAACATCAGCCCGGTGGCGAGTTCCACGGCGGAAAGGGACGACGTGGGATGACCCGAACCCGCTTCCGTGGTGCTTTGCAGGATCAAAACCCTCAGATAATGGGCGATTTCCGTGAGTTTCGCTTCAACTTTGTCCATGATTTCTCCTTTTCGGCTCAACAGTTTCGATTGCAATCCACCTTCAAATCAATTGAATCGAAACCGTAATCGAAATCGCTACCGAAATCGAATCCGAATCACACCATCCAGTCAAGCATTTTTATCACCACGAAGGACACGAAGAGCACGGAGGAATCCAGTCTTCGTGTACTTCGTGCTCTTCGAGGTAAAAATTAGTTTTTATCCTTGCAGTGCCTAATGAATATGAATCGAAATCCAAATCGAAATCGTAATCGAAATCGAATTCAAATCACATCATCCGGTCAAACAATTTTTATCACCACGAAGGGCACGAAGGGCACGGAGGAATCCAATCTTCCTGTACTTCGTGCTCTTCGTGGTAAAAATTAGTTTTATCCTTACAGTGACTAATGAGTATGAATCGAAATCCAAATCGAAATCGTAATCGAATTCAAATCACATCATCCGGTCAAGCAATTTTTATCACCACGAAGGGCACGAAGGGCACGGAGGAATCCAATCTTCGTGTACTTCGTGCTCTTCGTGGTAAAAATTAGTTTTATCCTTACAGTGACTAATGAGTATGAATCGAAATCCAAATCGAAATCGTAATCGAAATCGAAAGAAAATTGTGCGTCATTTCATACCATAGCGGCACAATGATGAAACATTTTCGATTTCGATTGCGATTTCGATTTCGATGAAAAAAACCGTGAATAACACTTTTACATTATATTCCGGATGACCATCCCCCGACATAAGGTCAATTTCGTATTTCCGAAGAGAATCGCAACCAAAAATACATGATTTCCCTCATTGCACTTGTTTCACCTCCAGCAATAGGTTCGTATTCATGAAAGGTGATTATTCATGGATTTGATCATGGCTTTGGTGGCGCTCCTGCCCATTGTCATCGTGGGCGTGCTGATGGTCGGCTTCATGTGGCCGTCGAGCAAGGCCATGCCAGTGGGAGCACTGGCGGCTGTGGGCATAGCCGTGGGCGTCTGGAACATGTCTCTTTACGACCTGGCGGCGGCCGTTGCGGCCGGTATCATCAACGCCCTGGACATCCTGATCATTGTCTTCGGCGCCATCTTGATCCTGCAATTGATGAAAAAAAGCGGCGGCATGGACGGCATCTCCCGGTCCATGGCCTCGCTTTCCACGGACCGCCGGGTGCAGGTTATGATCATTGCCTGGCTGTTCGGGTCATTCCTGGAAGGGGCGGCCGGATTCGGCACGCCGGCCGCCGTGGCCGCACCCTTGTTGATGGGCATGGGTTTTCCGCCGCTTTTGGCCGCGATCTTGACGCTGGTCGCGGACAGCGCGTCCGTCTCGTTCGGTGCGGTGGGTGTGCCCATTCACGGCGGATTCGAGGCGATCCGCGACGTGGTCAGCCTGCCCGACGGTGTGGCGTTCAACGATTTCCTGCACAGTATCTCCATCCATGTGGGTTTGTTGCATCTGGCTCTGGGAATGTTCATTCCCCTGGTCATGGTTCTGTTGATGACCAGGATGGTGGACGGATCGTTCCGGAAAGGCAGGGAAGTCTGGCTGTTGGCCCTGTTCGCCGGGATCGTTTTTACCTTGCCCCAGATGCTGGTGGCCTGGTTCTTCGGTCCGGAACTTCCAGCCCTGCTGGGCGCCTTGATTGCGTTGCCGATTTTTCTGTTTGCCGTGTCCAGGGGATTCCTGCAGCCGAAAAAAAAGTGGGATTTTCCGGACAAACAGGACTGGCCCGACACCTGGCAGGGCAAGATCGAAGCCGGGGCCGGAAACGGCGACGGACCGACCATGAGCTGGTGGCTGGCCTGGTCGCCCTATGTGGTGGTTGGTTTGCTGCTCTTGCTCACCCGGATCGAGCAACTGGGCATCTCCGAGCGATTGCAACAATGGAGCGTGGGCTCGGAAGACCTTCTGGGCACAGGCATCGGCGCGACATTTGCACCACTTTATAATCCCGGGATCATCCCCTTTGTTCTGATCGCCTTGGTGATTCCGTTCCTGCACCGGATGAGTTCGGAGAACGTGATCGTGGCCTGGAAAAAAACAGTGTCCATGATCGGCTCCGCATCCGTGGCCCTGATCGCTGCCTTGATCATGGTCTACGTGATGATGAACTCCGGCGGCGCGGACGGCAGGGACTCGATGATCATTACTGTCGCAAAGGCCGCCGCTGACGTCACGGGACAGAGTTGGTACCTGATCGCACCGCTGGTGGGTGCGCTGGGAACGTTCATTTCCGGCAGCAACACGGTGTCCAACATCATGTTCGGCGTGCTCCAGCATGACACTGCTGTCCAGAGCGGGCTGCAGGTGGTGCCGGTGCTCGCCCTGCAGGCCGTAGGCGGCGCGGCAGGAAACATGATCTGCGTGCATAACGTGGTTGCCGTGCTGACGACAGTTGGCTTGCTGGGCAAGGAGGGTATCGTGATCCGCAAGATCGCGCCCATTGCCGTGGGCTATGCTTTGCTGGCCGGCGTGATCGGGTGGATGGCGATCGGGATGGGTTTTGGTTGATTTTGTTTGAATATTCAAATGCTTATGTGTTGAAACTTGCCCAATATATCAAAATGTTCAGTCCAACCAAACAAGGAAGCGCAGCATGAGACGAATGCTCATTTACCTGATTATCGGCGTTTTGGCTGTTTTGGGCGTGATCTGGTTCTTTACCGCGGATGAACCGCCACCGGTCATGCAACCTACCGAAGAACGCCACCCACCCCCGGGACTGGATATTTTCACCCCTGAGGATCTGGCCGAACATGCCCATGAACGGATGGAAGCCTAGCGGGTGCGGCCTGAGGACATTCAGGATGAACTCGCCCAGGATGGAGAAGTAGTCCGGCGGGCGCCTGACACCTATGTCGTGGAATACGATGAGGCCATGGACGAGCGGATCTCGTCGGAGATCAGCAACAGGATTGCGGGAGATCCTGCGCTTGCAGAGTTCGACATTGACGTATCCACTGATGAGGGACGCGTCCATCTGTCCGGCACGGCGGGATCCCTGGAATACATCGGGCGGGCCATGGCGCTGGCCCTGGATACGCCAAACGTGCGCGAGGTCAGATCAACCCTTGAGGTTCGGTAGACGCATTGACAGAAGCGGCCCTTCCAGCACATACTTTGTTCATGTTGATTGTCACCTGCTGAACACTTGCCTCGGTCTGGCAGGACAAAGTGAAGCCAGGGTTTGTTCAACTTGCGATTGAATAGGATTACGAAACCTGCTCATATATACAATCCAACCAAACAAGGAGGCGAATCATGAAAAGAACGGTTATTTATCTGATCATCGGCGCTCTGGTGGTCGTGGGGCTGATCTGGTTTTTCACCGCGGATGAACCGGATCCGGTCATGCAGCCCACGGAAGAACGCACCACCCCTCCGGGCATGGAGCCGGGACGAGCAATCACTGCTGAGGATCAGGCCGGACAGGAATACCATGCCCGCATGGAGGTCTGGCAAGTGCGGGTCGAGGACATCCAGGACGAACTCGCCCAGGACGGTGAAGTTGTCCGACGAGCGCCTGATCCCGAGGATGTGGAATACGATGCAGCCATGGACGAACAGATAACTTCGGACATCAACACCAGGATAGCGGGTGATCCGGCGCTCGCGGTGTTCGATATCGGCGTGTCTACCAATGAAGGTCGCGTCCATCTTTCCGGGACGGTGGGATCACCGGAATTTATCGGTCGAGCAATGGCCCTGGCCCTGGACACGCCCAATGTACGCGAGGTCAGATCGACCATTCAAGTTCAGTAGGGGTGGTTCGTGAATCCGACGAACATTCATCCAAACAACGACCGTATCAACCAATTCTGAACCATCAGTTTTGATATTTTTTTTGAAAAGGAGCGAGACATGGAAAAGTCCCCAGCCCAATCCTCATTTACACTGATGCCCCTTCCGTATTCGGAGGACGCACTGGAACCCGTGATTTCCGCGAAGACCCTGCAGTTTCATCACGGCAAGCATCATCAGAAATACGTGGACACCCTGAATGAGCTCATCTCCGGGACCGAGTACGTAAACAAGTCTCTGGAAGAAATCATCAGGGATACGGACGGCAAGGAAGACAAGTCCAAGATATTCAACAACGCGGCCCAGGTCTGGAATCATCAGTTTTTCTGGAAAAGCCTGAACCCCAAGGCCGGGGGGAAGCCCACGGGCGAATTGATGAAGAAAATTGAAGAGTCCTTTGGAAGCTTCGAGGACTTCAAGACAGGTCTTTCCGAAGCCGCCGTTTCCCAGTTCGGCAGCGGCTGGGCGTGGCTGGTGTATGACGGCGACGGGCTCAAGGTCATGAAAACCTCCAACGCCAAAGTCCCCTTCACCCAGGGCTTAAAGCCGCTGTTGACCATTGATGTATGGGAACACGCCTACTACCTGGACTACCAAAATCTGCGCCCGAAGTACGTTGAGGCGGTGATCGACAAGCTGCTCAACTGGGAATTCGCGCTGGAGAACATGCGATAGATTTCGGCATCTCTTCAGTAAATTTGCGAAAAAGGCCTGGATAGCGAAGGCGTCGGTATTCGCCGGTATGACTGATGGGGAAAAGGCTTGTTGCGACAGGCCATTCCCGTGAAAGCAGGAATCCATTGCCGGTGAATGACCACTGGATATACTGCATAATTTTAGATTTCATTGCACTAGTGTCCCAACGTTTTATATCGATCAATGCTTAACCAATTGTAAAGTTTTACTTTTTGCTCGTATTTGGCTGTTACCGATTTGAACATCCAACAGCATGTCCTTATACCTCTTGCAACTTTTTTCAGGAGGTATGCGGTGTTAACCGAGAAAAAAAACTCAAATTCAAGGTTTCACTCTACAAATTTTTACAGATTTTGAGCGTGAACATCTTTAGACGAATTCAATTTTTACAGGCAGTTGGGAATTTCAGCTACGAAAACGGAATTCTTCCAAACAGTAACCTGTTGAGTTTGTAAGATTAAACGTTGGGACACTAGTGATTTCATTGCTTAACGCAAAAAAGCAGAGTGGACCTTAAAAGCCACTCTGCTTTTTTTGGGGACAAAATGTTTTCAAGGTTGCTGGGTGATCCTCAACCCAGCCTATGACCACGATATGCACCGTAATCTACGCACACTTACCCGGAACGTTCATCGAGTTGCCGTTTCAGTTTTTCCAGTTCAGCCAAGGCTTCTTCCTTCATTTGACGCTCCTTTTCAACCTGCTGCCTAGCCTCTTCCAAAATCGCTTCATATGAACGATCCCGGCGTCGCCAGGCTTCCAGGTATTCGTCTTCCACTTCCATCTGGGAGCGGATTTTCTTGTCCAGGGCTGCCCGGTAGAGGCGGTCCAGTACGGTCTGGAACTCTTCGGGTAGTTCGTCCTCAAAGACCTTCAGGTGCTTGTTGGCCTGGAGGTTCATTTGTTCGAACAGGGCCAGCAACTGCTCCAGCTTGTTGCGCCGGCGCTGCATCAGCTCGGAAACCTGGATTACATGACTGTCATGGGTCAACAGCTCGATGAAGTCCTCGCGTGCTGGGATTTCCTCTCCAGTGACCGAGTCCTGATAATGACGTCGGATCGTGACCGCGGAATGTCCCTGGAGGTGCTTGAGCGGATAGCCGAGAATGTAGATGGTGATGATCGGCGCCATGGGAGCGTCTGTCTCCGATGCGCCGCTCGCTTCCTGTTCTTCCAGTTGCTTGTGCACGGGGGAGTAATAGTTCTCGGCCAGGTAGCGGCGAAAACGGGGGATGTCGTCTCCGCTGTCCGCTTTCTGAATCTCGATGAGCACATTCTTGCGGGAACCGTCCGCGGTTTTGACCACAGCGGAAAAGTCCAGGCGAAAGATGCTCACTCCAAGGGTCGCCAACTGGGCAGATCGTTCACGCTGCTTGAAAGCCAGCTCCTCGATTTCTTCGCCGATGATCGTGGAAATGATCACCTTGGCCGACCGGGGATCGTCCATCAGATACTTGAAGACGCTGTCGTAGATGGGATTGGCGATCAGCATGAAGCAGCTCCTTGATTTTTCCATATGCACTCTCAGGATGGGGCCGGACCAGAATAGCACGTGATTACGTGATAAAGGTAAATGGATGATGCCACCGGAATATGGCTCTTGGCGTCTAACATCGCTGCCGCACTGGGGTGTGGCGTTCCAGGATTTAACACGTTTATTGCCGCGAATATGAGCAGTTACGAACGTTCCTCCAGTTGTCGTTTCAGTTTTTCCAGTTCAGCCAAGGCCTCTTCTTTCATTCGCCGCTCCTTTTCAACCTGCTGCTTGGCCTCTTCTTCCCTTGCTCTGGCATCTTCCAAAATCGCTTCATATGAACGATCCCGGCGTCGCCAGGCTTCCAGGTATTCGTCTTCCACTTCCATCTGGGAGCGGATTTTCTTGTCCAGGGCTGCCCGGTAGAGGCGATCCAGTACGGTCTGGAACTCTTCGGGTAGTTCGTCCTCAAAGACCTTCAGGTGCTTGTTGGCCTGGAGGTTCATTTGTTCGAACAGGGCCAGCAACTGCTCCAGCTTGTTGCGCCGGCGCTGCTTCAGCTCGGAAACCTGGATTACATGACTGTCATGGGGCAACAGCTCGATGAAGTCCTCGCGCGCTGGGATTTCCTCGCCAGTGACCGAGTCCTGATAATGACGTCGGATCGTGACCGCGGAATGTCCCTGGAGGTGCTTGAGCGGATAGCCGAGAATGTAGATGGTGATGATCGGCGCCATGGGAGCGTCTGTCTCCGATGCGCCGCTCGTTTCCTGTTCTTCCAGTTGCTTGTGCACGGGGGAGTAATAGTTCTCGGCCAGGTAGCGGCGAAAGCGGGGGATGTCGTCTCCGCTGTCCGCTTTCTGAATCTCGATGAGCACATTTTTGCGGGAACCGTCCGCGGTTTTGACCACAGCGGAAAAGTCCAGGCGAAAGATGCTCACTCCAAGGGTCGCCAACTGGGCTGATCGCTCACGCTGCTTGAAAGCCAGCTCCTCGATTTCTTCGCCGATGATCGTGGAGATGATCACCTTGGCCGACCGGGGATCGTCCATCAGATACTTGAAGACGCTGTCGTAGATGGGATTGGCGATCAACATGAAGCAGCTCCTTGATTTTTCATACGCACTCTCAGGATGGGGCCGGACCAGAATCAGCACGTGATCACGTGATAAAGGTAAATGGATGATGCCATAAGCCGGAGCAGCATGGCATAGCCTGCAGGACTCGTAATTCCAGCCGTCATGCCTCGCAAGCAGTCATGACTTCCAGTGCATATGGTCGACCGTGAAATGTTCAATCCTGCAGTCGCTTATCCGGAACGTTCCTCGAGTTGCCGTTTCAATTTTTCCAGCTCAGCCAAGGCTTCATCTTTCATTCGCCGCTCCTCTTCCGCAAGTGCCTTGGCCGCTTCTTTTTCACGCCGCTCCTCTTCAACTTGCTGCCTGGCCTTTTCTTCTCTTGCTCTTGCCTCTTCTTCCCTTGCTCTGGCCTCTTCCAAAACCGCTTCGTATGAACGATCCCGGCGTCGCCAGGCTTCCAGGTATTCGTCTTCCACTTCCATCTGGGAGCGGATTTTCTTGTCCAGGGCTGCCCGGTAGAGGCGATCCAGCACGGTCTGGAACTCTTCGGGTAGTTCGTCCTCAAAGACCTTCAGGTGCTTGTTGGCCTGGAGGTTCATTTGTTCGAACAGGGCCAGCAACTGTTCCAGCTTGTTACGCCGGCGCTGCTTCAGCTCGGAAACCTGGATTACATGACTGTCATGGGTCAACAGCTCGATGAAGTCCTCGCGTGCTGGGATTTCCTCGCCAGTGACCGAGTCCTGATAATGACGTCGGATCGTGACCGCAGAATATCCCTGGAGGTGCTTGAGCGGATAGCCGAGAATGTAGATGGTGATGATCGGCACCATGGGAGCGTCTGTCTCCGATGCGCCGCTCGTTTCCTGTTCTTCCAGTTGCTTGTGCACGGGGGAGTAATAGTTCTCGGCTAGGTAGCGGCGAAAGCGGGGGATGTCGTCTCCGCTGTCCGCTTTCTGAATCTCGATGAGCACATTCTTGCGGGAACCGTCCGCGGTTTTGACCACAGCGGAAAAGTCCAGGCGAAAGATGCTCACGCCAAGGGTCGCCAACTGGGCTGATCGCTCACGCTGCTTGAAAGCCAGCTCCTCGATTTCTTCGCCGATGATCGTGGAAATGATCACCTTGGCCGACCGGGGATCGTCCATCAGATACTTGAAGACGCTGTCGTAGATGGGATTGGCGATCAGCATGAAGCAGCTCCTTGATTTTTCATACGCACTCTCAGGATGGGGCCGGACAGGATAGCACGTGATCACGTGACAAAGAAAAATGGATTGATGCCACCGGAATATGGCTCTTGGCGTCTAACATCGCTGCCGCACTGGGGTGTGGCGTTCCAGGATTTAACACGTTTATTGCCGCGAATATGAGCAGTTACGAACGTTCCTCCAGTTGTCGTTTCAGTTTTTCCAGTTCAGCCAAGGCCTCTTCTTTCATTCGCCGCTCCTTTTCAACCTGCTGCTTGGCCTCTTCTTCCCTTGCTCTGGCCTCTTCCAAAACCGCTTCGTATGAACGATCCCGGCGTCGCCAGGCTTCCAGGTATTCGTCTTCCACTTCCATCTGGGAGCGGATTTTCTTGTCCAGGGCAGCCCGGTAGAGGCGGTCCAGTACGGTCTGGAACTCTTCGGGTAGTTCGTCCTCAAAGACCTTCAGGTGCTTGTTGGCCTGGAGGTTCATTTGTTCGAACAGGGCCAGCAACTGCTCCAGCTTGTTGCGCCGGCGCTGCTTCAACTCGGAAACCTGGATTACATGACTGTCATGGGTCAACAGCTCGATGAAGTCCTCGCGTGCTGGGATTTCCTCGCCAGTGACCGAGTCCTGATAATGACGTCGGATCGTGACCGCGGAATGTCCCTGGAGGTGCTTGAGCGGATAGCCGAGAATGTAGATGGTGATGATCGGCACCATGGGAGCGTCTGTCTCCGATGCGCCGCTCGTTTCCTGTTCTTCCAGTTGCTTGTGCACGGGGGAGTAATAGTTCTCGGCCAGGTAGCGGCGAAAGCGGGGGATGTCGTCTCCGCTGTCCGCTTTCTGAATCTCGATGAGCACATTCTTGCGGGAACCGTCCGCGGTTTTGACCACAGCGGAAAAGTCCAGGCGAAAGATGCTCACTCCAAGGGTCGCCAACTGGGCTGATCGCTCACGCTGCTTGAAAGCCAGCTCCTCGATTTCTTCACCGATGATCGTGGAGATGATCACCTTGGCCGACCGGGGATCGTCCATCAGATACTTGAAGACGCTGTCGTAGATGGGATTGGCGATCAGCATGAAGCAGCTCCTTGATTTTTCATACGCACTCTCAGGATGGGGCCGGACCAGAATAGCACGTGATCACGTGACAAAGGAAAATGGATTGATGCCACCGGAACTAGGCTCTTGGCGTCTAACACCGCTGCCGCACTGGGGTGCGGCGCTCCAGGATTTAACCCGTTTTATTGCCGCGGATATTGATCACTTACGAACGTTCCTCGAGTTGTCGTTTCAGTTTTTCCAGTTCAGCCAAGGCTTCTTCTTTCATTCGCCGCTCCTCTTCCGCAAGCACCTTGGCCGCTTCTTTTTCACGCCGCTCCTCTTCGACTTGCTGCCTAGCCTCTTCTTCCCTTGCTCTGGCCTCTTCCAAAACCGCTTCGTATGAACGATCCCGGCGTCGCCAGGCTTCCAGGTATTCGTCTTCCACTTCCATCTGGGAGCGGATTTTCTTGTCCAGGGCTGCCCGGTAGAGGCGGTCCAGTACGGTCTGGAACTCTTCGGGTAGTTCGTCCTCAAAGACCTTCAGGTGCTTGTTGGCCTGGAGGTTCATTTGTTCGAACAGGGCCAGCAACTGCTCCAGCTTGTTGCGCCGGCGCTGCTTCAACTCGGAAACCTGGATTACATGACTGTCATGGGTCAACAGCTCGATGAAGTCCTCGCGTGCTGGGATTTCCTCGCCAGTGACCGAGTCCTGATAATGACGTCGGATCGTGACCGCGGAATGTCCCTGGAGGTGCTTGAGCGGATAGCCGAGAATGTAGATGGTGATGATCGGCACCATGGGAGCGTCTGTCTCCGATGCGCCGCTCGTTTCCTGTTCTTCCAGTTGCTTGTGCACGGGGGAGTAATAGTTCTCGGCCAGGTAGCGGCGAAAGCGGGGGATGTCGTCTCCGCTGTCCGCTTTCTGAATCTCGATGAGCACATTCTTGCGGGAACCGTCCGCGGTTTTGACCACAGCGGAAAAGTCCAGGCGAAAGATGCTCACTCCAAGGGTCGCCAACTGGGCTGATCGCTCACGCTGCTTGAAAGCCAGCTCCTCGATTTCTTCACCGATGATCGTGGAGATGATCACCTTGGCCGACCGGGGATCGTCCATCAGATACTTGAAGACGCTGTCGTAGATGGGATTGGCGATCAGCATGAAGCAGCTCCTTGATTTTTCATAGGCACTCTCAGGATGGGGCCGGACCAGAATAGCACGTGATCACGTGACAAAGGAAAATGGGTTGATGCCACCGGAATATGGCTCTTGGCGTCTAACATCGCTGCCGCACTGGGATGTGGCGTTCCAGGATTGAACACGTTTATTGGCGCGAATATGAGCAGTTATGAACGTTCCTCGAGTTGTCGTTTCAGTTTTTTCAGTTCAGCCAAGGCTTCTTCCTTCATTCGCCGCTCCTTTTCAACCTGCTGCCTGGCATCTTCTTCTTTTGCTCTGGCCTCTGCTTCTCTTGCTCTAGCCTCTTCTTCCCTTGCTCTGGCCTCTTCCAAAACCGCTTCGTATGAACGATCCCGGCGTCGCCAGGCTTCCAGGTATTCGTCTTCCACTTCCATCTGGGAGCGGATTTTCTTGTCCAGGGCTGCCCGGTAGAGGCGGTCCAGTACGGTCTGGAACTCTTCGGGTAGTTCGTCCTCAAAGACCTTCAGGTGCTTGTTGGCCTGGAGGTTCATTTGTTCGAACAGGGCCAGCAACTGCTCCAGCTTGTTGCGCCGGCGCTGCTTCAGCTCGGAAACCTGGATTACATGACTGTCATGGGTCAACAGCTCGATGAAGTCCTCGCGCGCTGGGATTTCCTCGCCAGTGACCGAGTCCTGATAATGACGTCGGATCGTGACCGCGGAATGTCCCTGGAGGTGCTTGAGCGGATAGCTGAGAATGTAGATGGTGATGATCGGCGCCATGGGAGCGTCTGTCTCCGATGTGCCGTTCGTTTCCTGTTCTTCCAGTTGCTTGTGCACGGGGGCGTAATAGTTCTCGGCCAGGTAGCGGCGAAAGCGGGGGATGTCGTCTCCGCTGTCCGCTTTCTGAATCTCGATGAGCACATTCTTGCGGGAACCGTCCGCGGTTTTGACCACAGCGGAAAAGTCCAGGCGAAAGATGCTCACTCCAAGGGTCGCCAACTGGGCTGATCGCTCACGCTGCTTGAAAGCCAGCTCCTCGATTTCTTCGCCGATGATCGTGGAGATGATCACCTTGGCCGACCGGGGATCGTCCATCAGATACTTGAAGACGCTGTCGTAGATGGGATTGGCGATCAGCATGAAGCAGCTCCTTGATTTTTCATACGCACTCTCAGGATGGGGCCGGACCAGAATAGCACGTGATCACGTGACAAAGGAAAATGGATTGATGCCACCGAAACTTGGCTCTTGGCGTCTAACACCGCTGCCGCACTGGGGTGCGGCGCTCCCAGGATTGAACACGTTTTATTGCCGCGTATATGAGCAGTTACGAACGTTCCTCGAGTTGTCGTTTCAGTTTTTCCAGTTCAGCCAAGGCTTCTTCTTTCATTCGCCGCTCCTCTTCAACCTGCTGCTTGGCCTCTTTTTCCCTTGCTCTAGCTTCTTCTTCCCTTGCTCTGGCCTCTTCCAATACCGCTTCGTATGAACGATCCCGGCGTCGCCAGGCTTCCAGGTATTCGTCTTCCACTTCCATCTGGGAGCGGATTTTCTTGTCCAGGGCAGCCCGGTAGAGGCGGTCCAGTACGGTCTGGAACTCTTCGGGCAAATCGTCCTCAAAGACCTTCAGGTGCTTGTTGGCCTGGAGGTTCATTTGTTCGAACAGGGCCAGCAACTGCTCCAGCTTGTTGCGCCGGCGCTGCTTCAGCTCGGAAACCTGGATTACATGACTGTCATGGGTCAACAGCTCGATGAAGTCCTCGCGTGCTGGGATTTCCTCGCCAGTGACCGAGTCCTGATAATGACGTCGGATCGTGACCGCGGAATGTCCCTGGAGGTGCTTGAGCGGATAGCCGAGAATGTAGATGGTGATGATCGGCACCATGGGGGCGTCTGTCTCCGATGCGCCGCTCGTTTCCTGTTCTTCCAGTTGCTTGTGCACGGGGGCGTAATAGTTCTCGGCCAGGTAGCGACGAAAGCGGGGGATGTCGTCTCCGCTGTCCGCTTTCTGAATCTCGATGAGCACATTCTTGCGGGAACCGTCCGCGGTTTTGACCACAGCGGAAAAGTCCAGGCGAAAGATGCTCACTCCAAGGGTCGCCAACTGGGCTGATCGCTCACGCTGCTTGAAAGCCAGCTCCTCGATTTCTTCGCCGATGATCGTGGAGATGATCACCTTGGCCGACCGGGGATCGTCCATCAGATACTTGAAGACGCTGTCGTAGATGGGATTGGCGATCAGCATGAAGCAGCTCCTTGATTTTTCATACGCACTCTCAGGATGGGGCCAGACCAGAATAGCACGTGATCACGTGACAAAGGAAAACGGATTGATGCCACCGAAATTTGGCTCTTGGCGTCTAACATCGCTGCCGCACTGGGATGTGGCGTTCCAGGATTTAACACGTTTTATTGCCGTGGATATGCACAGTTACGAACGTTCCTCGAGTTGTCGTTTCAGTTTTTTCAGTTCAGCCAAGGCTTCTTCTTTCATTCGCCGCTCCTCTTCCGCAAGCACCTTGGCCGCTTCTTTTTCACGCCGCTCCTTTTCAACCTGCTGCTTGGCCTCTTCTTCTTTTGCTCTGGCCTCTTCTTCTCTTGCTCTAGCCTCTTCTTCTCTTGCTCTGGCCTCTTCTTCCCTTGCTCTGGCCTCTTCCAAAACCGCTTCGTATGAACGGTCCCGGCGTCGCCAGGCTTCCAGGTATTCGTCTTCCACTTCCATCTGGGAGCGGATTTTCTTGTCCAGGGCTGCCCGGTAGAGGCGGTCCAGTACGGTCTGGAACTCTTCGGGTAGTTCGTCCTCAAAGACCTTCAGGTGCTTGTTGGCCTGGAGGTTCATTTGTTCGAACAGGGCCAGCAACTGCTCCAGCTTGTTGCGCCGGCGCTGCTTCAGCTCGGAAACCTGGATTACATGACTGTCATGGGTCAACAGTTCGATGAAGTCCTCGCGTGCTGGGATTTCCTCGCCAGTGACCGAGTCCTGATAATGACGTCGGATCGTGACCGCGGAATGTCCCTGGAGGTGCTTGAGCGGATAGCCGAGAATGTAGATGGTGATGATCGGCGCCATGGGAGCGTCTGTCTCCGATGCGCCGTTCGTTTCCTGTTCTTCCAGTTGCTTGTGCACGGGGGCGTAATAGTTCTCGGCCAGGTAGCGGCGAAAGCGGGGGATGTCGTCTCCGCTGTCCGCTTTCTGAATCTCGATGAGCACATTTTTGCGGGAACCGTCCGCGGTTTTGACCACAGCGGAAAAGTCCAGGCGAAAGATGCTCACTCCAAGGGTCGCCAACTGGGCTGATCGCTCACGCTGCTTGAAAGCCAGCTCCTCGATTTCTTCGCCGATGATCGTGGAGATGATCACCTTGGCCGACCGGGGATCGTCCATCAGATACTTGAAGACGCTGTCGTAGATGGGATTGGCGATCAGCATGAAGCAGCTCCTTGATTTTTCCATATGCACTCTCAGGATGGTGGGGCCGTACCAGGATAGCACGCGATCACGTGACGGAGAAATATGGAATGATGCCATAAGCCGGTGCAGCATGGCATAGCCTGCCGGACTCGTATTCCAGCCGTCATGCTTCGCCGGCAGTCATGACTTCCACTACCCTATGCGTCGACCGGGAAATGTTCAACCTATGACATCAGGCAAGCCGACAATCTGCCCGAATTCGTCTCCCAGGTCAGGCATGGGGCATGACTCCGAAGTGGGCAGCAAAAGCCCAGAGCAGACTTGCCCCTGGCTCTTTGTCAGCGACAACTGATTCTTGAAATATTGGATGAGCTGCTTTTTCTTTGTTATTAAGAATTGTTTTTGTTTTCTTGTGAAATGCAGGTCAGTGTGAAGCGGGGATATCGTGTGGGCCTGGAAAAATATAATAATTTCAGTATATAGAGCAGCCTCTTTGCTATGGCATCATTCTTGATATGTATTTGGGGAATAATCCCGCTTGGTCGCCTGGACAGGGCGATTGGAAGCTTCGGGAACCGGGCAGCCCGGTGCTGAGCGGGAATGAAAGGGGATGTGCGATGCGGCGAATGACCCGGGCAATGATGTCATGATGACGCATGGGTGCAACATATCATTATTCTATAAGTGGAGGAACAATGCAGGAATATCGAATCAAACGCATGAATCTTGAGGATCTGGTTTTTCATGGTGTTCTGCTGGCATCGGTGGATGATGAAAACCGAACGGTGAACTGTTCCACCCGGATGCAGCTTGCCCTGTATCGATCAGCGGCGGATGCATACATCCTGGGCATCATTCTTCGTCACAGCGGAGATTTGGAAGAAAAGGTCTTCAATGGAGCCATTACTTTTGCCTCCATTGAAGACATCCACCTCTTTCTTCTGTCCGATGAAGGCCGATCCATCGCGGATCTTGTTTACCTGCTTCTGGCGCAACTCATCGAACCCGAAGTCGACGCCGTGGAAGACAGGAAAAGGATGCATCACGCTCCGTTTCGGAACAGGGAAGCAGTCAGTGCGAAAATGTAAGTAATGCCTGATTCCTGTCAGACGACCAGGCGGCTCGACCTGATTGTCGCAGGTCGTTTCATGTGCAGCGAGGGTAATGTGGGAGAGCAGGAAGCATCGAGTCTTTCAAGGCGAGATGCTTCCTGCTCGTTTTTGTGCTCCACACGCTTTTGAACGATCCCCATCTGCAAGGAGGCCACTGCAAAAAGTCCGTAGACTGAAACTACAATCTTGTGGGATTCGACACATGTTGACTTATTGGACGCTAATCACTGATCACTGACCACGCCCTGACGAAAATTACTGTTTCGCCAGGCTCTGTGAGTCCAAAATGACTCCGCAAGTCATCAATATGAGGATACAGCCATGAAATGGAATAAATGCGCGCCGATTCAACACGATGAAGAAAACCGGCTCTTTGTTTCCGGGAGATACGGCTCCAGCGCCGTCATTTCCGAATTGAACCGCCTGGCTGATCGTCACGGCCCGCGTCTGGGCATGACCCGGCGGGATTTTTTGAAGAGCCAGATGGGGCTTGCGGCCTCGTTTCTGGCCTTGAATTCGGTTTTCGGTCACTTTTTTCACGTCAATATCGCCGAAGCATCCGATCCGGGCATGGCGCGGGATCAGATCGAACGCTACGCGCACCAGTTCATTTTCGACGTCCAGGTTCATTATCTCCATGAAGAATTTCCCGAGCCCGAGAACCTGCTCGCCCTGCGCCGGGCTGCGGATGACTGGAACCCGAAAAAGGACGACGAGAACCATGAATTCGAGGATCTGCTGTTTGAAAACTTCTACCGGGAAGTCTTTGTCGAGAGCCAGACAACCTGTGCCGTACTGAGCAACGCGCCCAGCGACGACAAGGAAGGCTGGTTTCTGACCAACGAACAGGCCCTGGCGACCCGAGAGAAGGTCAATTCCCGCACCGGCAAGCGTTCCCTGCTGGGCCACGCGGTGATCACCCCCGGCCAGCCGGGCTGGGAGGAGGAGCTGGATCGGTCTCTTGAACTGAAACCCGACGCCATCAAGGGCTACACCATCGGCGACCCCGTAGGCGAATCCGAATACCCGTGGCGGCTGGACGATGAAAAACTGGTCTATCCGGCCTATGAGAAGATCCAAAACGCCGGCATCCGGAACATTTGCATTCACAAAGGCCTGTTGCCCGTGGGCTATGAGCAGAACCTGTCCCCGGAACTGGTTGCCTACGCCAACGTGGACGACGTGGGCCAAGCGGCCAAGGATTGGCCGGATCTGAACTTCATCATTTACCATTCCGCCATCGAGCGGGTGGTTCCCATAGTCCAGGACGTGGACGAATTCCAACGGACCGGCCGGATCAAATGGGTGACTGACCTTTCCGAGATTCCGGAAAAGTACGGTGTGGCCAACGTGTACGCGGAACTGGGCGCGGTCTTCGCCGCGACCAGCGTGGCGCATCCGTATCTGTGCGCTGGAATCCTGGGCACGTTGATCAAGAACATGGGCGCGGACCATGTCTGCTGGGGCACGGATTCGGTCTGGTTCGGCTCGCCGCAGTGGCAGATCGAGGCGCTGCGCCGGTTCGAGATTCCCGAGACCGTCCAGAAGCTGCACGGTTTCGAACCTCTGGGGCCGGCGGATGGGAAGGTAAAGAACAAGATTTTCGGTGAGAATTCGGCTCGGCTGTACGGCATCGATCCCGCTGATTACGTTCCGCGTCACGACAACTATACCGCTTGAACAACCGGCATCGTCGCCGCTTTTGCTCGTTGTTTGGGTCTACTCAGCTTCAGAGCGGAAAAGCTTTAGCTTTTCAAAGCTTGTGGCAAGCATGACCTGGATTCCCGCCTTCGCGGGAATGACTTGTTTTTCAATGCCGTCTTCGAGTCAGTCAAATCCGCGAAGCCTGTCCTCGTGTAGACGGGGAGCGGTATCCAGTCAGTTTTTAAACGGATGAGCCGAGTAACTACCCTTGTTGTCGATTTGATCCGAGGAGCGGCGTGGAGCTTGTCGAGTCATTCTGAAGCGACATCCAAAATTTGGACGGATGCGGCTAAAAGGCCGCATCCGGCCAAGTGTGTGATTCTGTCCGTTATTATAACATGCGAATGCATGTTCCCATTTGTTGAGAATTGAGATAACGACATCCGGATAAAACATGCTTCAGGGAGAATGGCTTTTGGCGCATGAAGGCTCATCGCCGATAGCACAATCGCAATCGCAATCGAAATCGAAATCGCAATCGCAATCGAGTCAAAAATTGTTTTTTGTAATTCAGCACATACGGTGCATGACCATTCCCCAGCACTGGATTCCGGCTTTCGCCGGAATGACGAAACGGAGCAAGCCGTTTCCATGTTAATCATACCGGCGAAGCCGGTAACCAGATCTTTTTTTTTGGCTTAGCTGTAACTGCTCAAAAACTCCGGGCGATGAAGTTCCCTTGTGCAGGTATACCCATCGACGCGGAGTTTCGTGACCAAGCTACTGGGACCATGCTCCAGCCGGAACTTTGCCCTGAGTGCGTTACACCGTTGCCGCACTGGGGTGCGGCGCTCCCAGGATTTATCCCGTTGAATGCCACAAGTTTGTGAGCGGTTACGCTCAGCTGGTAATTACGTTTTTTTTCGATTGCGATTGCGATTGCGATTGCGATTGCGATTTCGATAGAGAGAGATGGACCTCACGAAATTGGACTGCCGGGATAATCCCCCTCCCCGGAAGATGCGTTGCCTCTGGGTGGCGGGTGGCGTACGTTCTTAAAAAAAAGCGGAATCTTGCTTCCGTTGAACCTTCGGACAATAGAGACCTCACATGGCGAACATTCTGATCATTGACGACGATGAACTGTTCAGCGCGGCGCTTTCCGACGTTCTGGCCAGCGAGGGGCACAGGATTTTTCACACCCCGACCTTGACCCAGGGCCAAAACCTGGCTCATTCCCAGAATCAGGACATCGACCTGATCTTCCTCGACCTGCAGCTTCCCGACGGCTTTGGGCTGGACATCCTGTCCGATCTCAAGTCTCTGCCCAATTCGCCGGAAATCATCGTCGTCACCGGCTCCCTCGAATCCGAGAACGCGGAACTGGCCATCCTTAAAGGCGCCTGGGACTTCATCACCAAGACCAGTACCCCGTTGCAGATGAAGCTCTCGTGCATGCGTGCTTTGGAGTATCGGAGCACCAGGCTGGCCCTGCAGCCGGTGAATCGGGATGGGATCATCGGCGACAGCGCGGCTTTGCGGCGCTGTCTTGAAGAAATGGGCCGGGCGGCCAAGAGCGCGGCGGAAGTGCTTTTTCTGGGGGAGACCGGCACCGGCAAGGAGGTCTTTGCCCGGGCCCTGCACGCCAACAGCCCGCGCAAGGACCAGGAGCTGGTGGTGGTGGACTGCGCTTCCTTGACCGAAACCATCGCGGGCAGCGAGCTGTTCGGATACCGCAAGGGCGCGTTCACCGGGGCGGTCACGGATCGCACCGGGCTGATCCAGCGGGCCCACAAGGGCACCCTGTTCCTGGACGAGGTCAGCGAGATGCCGCCGGCCCTGCAGAAAAGCTTTCTGCGGGTGCTGGAAAGCCGGACGTACCGCCCCCTGGGCCAGAATCAGGAGCTGACCAGCAATTTCCGACTGGTCTGCGCCAGCAATCGCAACCTGAACGAAATGGCCCGCCAGGGCCGTTTCCGGGAGGATCTGCTGTTCCGGATCCAGACCGTGACCATTCAACTGCCTTCGCTTCGAGAGCGCCTCGACGATCTGGGCGATCTGGTGAATCACCATCTCAACACCATCAGTCGCCACTCGGGACTTCCGGACAAGGTCGCCTCTCCGGATCTGATGGAACTCTTCGCCGACCACGACTGGCCGGGCAATGTGCGGGAACTGGTGAACACGCTCAAGGCCCTGATCGCCTCGGCGCCCGAGGAACGGGTGCTGTATCCGTCCCATCTGCCCCGGGAACTGCATGTCCGGTTTCTGAAGTCCAAACATGCGGTTCATCCCGTTGATTCCGGCGTCTCGGCCGCCGCGAACGAAGGTTACGCCCCTCCGGAAGAACTGCTCGGCCAGGATTGGAAAACCTACTGCACCCATGTCCGGGAAGCTTCTGAAAAGCATTATTTGACGCATCTCATGCACAGCGCCGGCAACGATCTCCGCAAAGCGCTGCACCATTCGGGTCTCAGCCAAGCCCGGCTCTACGGCCTGCTCAAGAAATACGACATTCCTCGTCCCGGCAGATCGGCGTAACTTTTGTAACTTTTCAGCACACACGGTGTATGGCCATCCTCCAGCACTGGATTCCGGCTTTCGCCGGAATGACATCGCATTTCATGTCGTTTAAAGTCAGTCATGCCGGCGAAAGCCGGCGCTATCGCTATCCAGTCCGAATCATTCTCGGATGAGCGGAGTATTTACTTAACTTTTTTGTAAATACTCAGCACAGCTAGAAAAAAGATCTGGATACCGGCCTTCGCCGGTATGACTAACGTGGAAACGGCTTGCTCCGATTCGTCATTCCGGCGAACGCCGGAATCCAGTGCTGGAAAACGGTCATGCACCGTATGTGCTGAATAGGTACACTTTTTTTTGGATGAGGAACCCCGGCATGACATCCGATACCAAGGCCGAAAATCAAGACCGAAGTACCCGCAAAACATCGGAACCGGATCAGGATTCCGAGTCAAATACCAGGGCAAAAAATCAAGACCCCGGTACAGGTAAGACTTCGGAACCGGATCAGGATTCCATGTCCGATATTTTCCCCATTGTCGGCATGGGCGCTTCGGCCGGAGGGCTGGACGCGTTCAAGGCCTTTTTCTCGGCAATGCCCAAGGACGCGGATCCGGGCATGGCCTTTGTCCTGGTCATGCACCTGTCCGCGGACTACAAGAGCATGTTGACGGAGATCCTCCAGCGCCATACCCGATTGCGGGTTTTCGAAGTGCAGGACGACATGGTCGTCGAGACGAACTGCGTCTACATCATTCCACCGGGCCGGGACATGGCCGTTCTGGACGGCAGGCTGCACCTGGCGAAGCAAAAATCAAAGCATCGCCAAATGTCCGTGGACTACCTCTTTCGCTCCATGGCTCAGGATCTGCACGAACGGGCCATTGTCCTGGTCTTTTCCGGCACGGGCACCGACGGAACCCTCGGCGTGCAGGACGTCAAGGACGAAGGCGGACTGGTCATGGTTCAGGAGCCGTCCACCTGCGAATACGCGGACATGCCCAGGAGCGCCATTGCCACGGGAAAGGCGGACTTTGTGCTGCCTCCCGAGGAAATGCCCGACCAGCTCATGACCTACAAGCGGCATTTCTTCAAAAAGCTCCGAACTGCCCCCGCCGCACCGGGGAAGAAAATCAATTCCACTCTGAAGAAGATTCTGGGTCTGCTCAGGGCCCAGTCCGGCCATGATTTTTCCCAGTACAAGCCCCGCACCATCCATCGACGCATCGAGCGGCGCATTGCCGTTCATCACATAAACACCATCGAGGAGTACGAACAATATCTGCGCGACAATCCGGAGGAGGTGGAAGCCCTGTTTCGCGACCTGCTGATCGGCGTGACCAGTTTTTTTCGGGATCCTGACGCGTTCAAGGCGCTTGCGAAAACCGTCATTCCGAAGATTATCGCCGACAAGCACGAAGACGGAGTCATCCGGGTCTGGGTGGTGGGGTGTTCCACCGGCGAGGAGGCCTATTCGCTGGCGATGCTGCTGACCGAGGAACTGCAAAAGGCAGGTGAGCGCATCAACGTGCAGATCTTCGGCACGGACATTGACAGCCGGGCTATTTCCGTGGCCCGGGCCGGCATCTATCCGCGAAACATCGCCGAGGACGTGCCGCCAAAGCGGCTGCGGGACTTTTTCACCAAGATGAACGGCCAGTACCAGGTGAAGTCGTTCATCCGGGAAATGATGGTTTTCAGCGAACACAGCGTGATCAAGGACCCGCCGTTCTCCAAGATCGATCTGATCAGCAGCCGCAATCTTCTGATCTACCTGAACGACGATTTGCAGAAAAAAGTCCTCCCCCTGTTTCATTACAGCCTGAAAACGAAGGGATTTCTCTTCCTGGGCAGTTCCGAAAGCGTGGGGAATTTCCATAATCTTTTTGATACCCTGGACCGCGCGTGGAAGCTGTATCAAAAAAAGAACGAAGATCCCACGTCGCAACGGCTCGCCCTGGAGAGTTTTCTGCCGAGCATGGAACGAGTGAAAAAGCCGCCCCATCGAGATATGCGACAACATAAACCACCACTGCTGAAAATTATTGAACGGAATCTGCTGCTGCACCTTGCTCCCTCCGCCGTACTGGTCAAGGAGCACGGTCACGTACTCTACTACTACGGCCGCACGGGCGAGTATCTGGAGCCGTCCCAGGGCGAATCCGGAGCGGACAACGTCGTGCAAATGGCGCGTCCGGGATTGCGCCGCGAGCTGGCCAAGGCATTGCGCAACGCCGTCGATTCCCGGAAGGTCGTGCACCACCCCGGAGTGCACATGTTTTCCAGCGACCGGCCGATGCTGGTCGATCTGACCGTCCGTCCGGTGGCCCGGCTCCCGGACGAATCCGAAGAAGAGACGCCGGTTCCTCTTTTTCTGGTGATCATGGAGAAGTCGACGCGGACGGACCATGCGGCGTCGGATCAGGACTCCGGTTCCCGGCCTGGCGGCGAGAACGTTTCCGGGAACGAGGTTTCCGGCGCAAAAACTCCCGCGACCGAGAATCGGGACGCTTCCCTGATTGCCTCCTTGCAGCGCGAACTCCAGTTCAAGGAAGAGAGTCTGCGGTCCGCGTATGAGGACCTGGAGACGTCCAACGAGGAACTGCAAGCCTCCTACGAGG
Organism: Desulfonatronum parangueonense; assembly: GCF_054656975.1. Taxonomy (NCBI): domain Bacteria; kingdom Pseudomonadati; phylum Thermodesulfobacteriota; class Desulfovibrionia; order Desulfovibrionales; family Desulfonatronaceae; genus Desulfonatronum; species Desulfonatronum parangueonense. Next base: position 1,308,136 of record NZ_BAAHXH010000003.1, on the reverse strand, counting down.
AACTGCAGTCCGTCAACGAGGAGCTGCAGTCCACCAATGAGGAACTGGAAACCTCAAAGGAGGAGCTGCAGTCGGTCAATGAGGAATTGACGTCGGTGAACAGCGAACTGCAGGCCAGCGTGGTCGAACTCACCCGCGCCAACAACGACATGAACAACATGTTGGCCGGCACGGGCGTCGGAACGGTGTTCGTGGACATGGACCTGCGCATTGTCCGCTTCACGCCCGCCGTCACCAAGGTGATCAACCTGATCCAGAGTGACCTGGGCCGTCCCGTGAACCATGTGGCCACCAATCTGAAAGATTACGGCGATCCGGCCGAAGACATCAAGGCGGTGCTGGACAACCTGACTCCCAAGGAGCTGGAAGTCCGGGACAAGAGCGGCAAATGGTATTTGATGGAGATTCGTCCCTATCGGACCATGAACAATGTGATCGAGGGCGCGGTGCTCACGTTTGTGGACATTTCCCAACGCAAGCAGGTGGAACGGGAGTTGCGGGAGGCGAAGCTGCGCGAGGTACGGGACAAGCTGTTCAAGACCGTCTTCGACACGGTGCATGAACCGTTGGTGGTGCTGGACGAGCAAATGCAGGTGGTGTTCGCGAACTGGGCTTTTTGCGGCCTGTTCCAGGTCACTCCGGAGAACACGAATGGACGGGCCTTCTACGAATTGGGCGACAGCCACTGGAACACCCCGAAGCTGCATGAATTGTTGGAGGAAGTTCTGCGTGAAAACAAGATGGTTACAGATTTTGAAGTGACGATCGAATTCGCGAAGATCGGACAACGCACCGTGTTGCTCAACGCCCGGCGCATCTACAACGAGCAGGGACAATCCGAGCATATCCTGCTCGCCATCCGGGACGTCACCAAACCCGAGGCTCTCGATACCGGGCAATCCTGAACGGGCGAATTATGCCGAACATCATGCCGGAGGCGGAACAATGAGCAAAAAGAAGCAATCCCAGGATTCCAGCGAGTTGCGCGAGTGCGCCGAGGAAAAGCTCCGCCGGGATCCTGATTTGTCCACAAAATATCTTTCCGAGGTGACCGGATCGGAGAAGAAACGCATATTTCATGAACTGAGCGTGCACCGCGTCGAACTGGAACTGCAGAATGAAGAGTTGCGCCAAACTCAAGAAAAGCTGGAGGCGGAGCGCGCGCGCTACCAGGATCTGTATGACTTCGCGCCCATGGGGTACCTCACGGTGGATGAAAAGAACCAGATCCTGGAAGCCAATCTCACCGCCGCAACCCTGCTCGAGATTTCCAGGCAGGATCTGATCCACCGGAAGCTGACCAGTTTCATCCTGCCCGAAGACCAGGACGCCTTCCTGCTGTACCGCAGGCGAGCCATGGAATCGGATCAAATGGAGACCGAGGAACTGCGGATGTTGAAACAGGACGGAACCTGGTTCTGGGCCTATGTCCGCTCCGCGGACATGGAGGTTTCCCACGGCAGGAAGCTCTGCCGCATCGCGTTCAGCGACAACACCGCCCGCAAACGGGAACAGGAAGAGATGGCGCGCACCGCCGGACTGCTCGATGCCGCCGGAAAAATCGGCCGCTTCGGAGGATGGAGCGCTGACCTGACGAAGAAGAGAGTATACCTGACCAGCCAGGCCGCCGAAATCCGGGGCAAGCCCGAGGAGCAGGACATCCCCCTGGTCGAGGCCGGGGCATTTTATCCTCCTGAGTGGCGCAAGCTGATCGGCAATGCGTTCCGCAAATGCGCCCAGGAGGGGGTGCCCTACGATGTGGAAGTGGAAATGTTCACCGGCTGGGGCGAGCGGATCTGGGTCCGGAACATCGGCGAGCCCATCCGGGACGCCTCCGGCGCCGTCATCCGGATTGACGGCTCCATCCAGGACATCACAAGGCAAAAACAGGCCGAGAAGAAGGCCACACAGACCCAGGTGCTGCTGGAACGCGCCGGCCACCTGGCTCGGTTCGGCGGCTGGAGCGTGAATCTGGTCGAGAACCGGCTTGTTCTGACCGCGGAAGTCGCCTCGATCTACGGCTTGCCTCCCGACTTTTCGCCGACAGTGGAAGACGCCATTCAATATTTCACTCCGAAATGGCGGGACAGGATCACCGAAGTATTCGGCAGTTGCGCCCGGGAAGGCATTTGTTTCGATGAGGAGATGGAACTGGTCACCATCCATGGCGATCGGGTCTGGGTGCGAATCCTCGGAGAAGCGGTCCGGGACGCCTCCGGCGCCATCGTGGGGGTGGAAGGGGCATTTCAGGATATCACCGAGAGCAAGCGGGCCGAAGAGGAAATCCTGCGCGTCAAGACCATGCTGGAACAGGCGGGGCGCGTGGCTCGTTTCGGAGGGTGGTCCGTCAATTTTGCCGAAAATCGCGTTTATTGGACGGATGAGGTTGCCGATATTCATGAAGTGCCGCGGGGCTATTATCCAGCCTTGGAAGAAGGCATCAATTTTTACGCTCCGGAATGGCGGGCGAAGATTGCTGAAGCATACCGCAAGTGCGTCCACGAAGGCATCCCATATGACGAGGAAATGGAAATCATCACCGGAAAAGGCAATCGAACCTGGATCCGAGTCATAGGAGAAGCGGTTCTAGACGACAGCGGCTCGGTCGTAGGGGTCGAGGGAGGATTTCAGGACATTTCCGAGCGCAAGCGTGCCGAAGAGGAGATCCTGCGCACTCACCTTTTGCTTGAGCAAAGCGGCCGCCTTGCCAGGTTCGGCAGTTGGTTCGTGAATGTGGAAGATCAAAAGGTCTTTCTTAATCCAACGACGAAGGAAATTCATGGCTTTCCAGCTGATGCTTCCCCATCAGTGGAGGACTGCATCAGGATGTATGCCCCGGAATGGCAGGAATCAATTACCGAATCACTCAGGAAATGCACTGAAGAGGGAGTACCCTTTGACGAAGAAATGGAATTGATTGTCCAGGGTGAAAGACGGTGGGTCCGCGGGATTGGAGAAGCCGTGCGCGACGCATCCGGGAACATTGTGCAGGCGATCGGCTCGTTCCAGGACATATCCGAGCAGAAGCAGGCTGAAATGGAAATCCTGCGCGTGAAGACCATGTTGGAGCGGGCCGCGAGCATGGCCTTGTTCGGCGGTTGGAGCGTGGACGTGTCCGAAGAGAGGCTCTATGTCAGCGGTCAGGCTTCTGAAATCTATGGACTGGAGCTGGGAGAATCGCTTACACCGGAGGAGGCCATCAGCCGATATGTTCCGGAGTGGCAACAAACGATCACTGATTCATTTTACAAATGTGCCCGGGAAGGCCTGCCTTTTGATGTTGAAGTGGAAATCATCAACAAGAGAGGCAATCGCATCTGGATCCGCAAGACCGGCGAGGCGATCCGCAATGAATCCGGAAAGATCATCCGCGTCGAGGGAGCTATCCAGGACATCACGGACCGGGTCCAGGACAAGGAGGCGCTGGTCCGAAAGAACCAGCAGCTGCAAACAGCCATTGACGAAAAGGACAAGTTCTTCTCCATTATTGCCCACGACCTGAAAAGCCCCCTGGCCGGCTTCATGGCTTTGACCAGGATGCTCACCGACGAGTTCAACACCCTGCCCTTGAGGGATCTGCGCCGCATGGCCGCTGAACTGTCCCAGGCCACGGAAACCATGTACAATCTCCTGAAAAATCTGCTGGAATGGTCGCTGATGCAGCGAGGGCTGATGACGTACAACCCGGTGATCAGTCAGTTGGCGGACCTGATTGAAAACAACATCGAGCTGTTCCAGACCACTGCCGGCAACAAGAACGTGTTCCTGCAAAGCGATCTTGACCAGAATTTGATGATTTACGCGGACAAGCAGATGATGGACACCGTGATTCGCAATCTGATCTCCAATGCCATCAAGTTCAGCATGAGCGGGGGAACCGTGTTCATTACCGCGGCCAGAGAAAAGGACATGGCCATTGTCTCCGTCCGGGACGAAGGAACCGGCATGGACGAAGAACATCTCTCCAACCTGTTCATTCTGATCCGAAAAAAATCACTGCGCGGCACGCAGGGCGAGCTGGGCAGCGGCCTGGGCCTGCTGCTGTGCAAGGACTTTGTGGACAAGCACGGCGGCAAAATATGGGTGGAAAGCCAACCCGGCAAGGGCAGCACGTTTTCCTTCTCCCTGCCCATTGCGGATGGAGTGGACTTCGTTCAGTAGAATCCCCGGCACATACAAACTTGCGACATCCGGCAGGAAGTCGCTCCCTCCAAAGCGAAAGGCGTCGTTCTTTTGCCGAAACGCCGTCCTGATCAAGCCGGCGAAAGGCTTTTTTTGCGGCCAGGAACAGGTTGACGTCGTAGGATAATTAATTATTTATTGGCCTCTTTTTTGGTTCATCCGGGTGGAACGTACTTTGGAAAATTAGAACCGCTCGCTTCGCTTGAGGCGCAGAGGACGCCGAGAAGAAAAAGATTTTGACTTCCGCTGGAAAGATGCGGAAGTCAAAAGGCTTCATGCCTGACGGGAAAAGTGTTTTCCTTGGCGTCCTCCGCGCCTTGAGCGAAGCGGGCGGTTCCCATTAAAATTTTATCGATTGACCACGTACGCACAAACCGGATGAGCCCTCATTTTGGTCGAGAAGCGTAATATTTCATCTGACAAGCGAGGGAGCATTTTTATGAACGCGGAAGCACAGACAGTTGAAACGAGAGAATTTCAGGCTGAGGTCAAGAAGATTCTCGATATCGTGATCCACTCCCTGTACACGGAGCGGGAAATCTTTCTGCGGGAGCTGATTTCCAACTCGGCGGACGCCTTGGAACGGTACCGACACCAGAGCTTGACCGAGCAGGACGGCGCGGATCCGGATTTGCCCCTGGAGATCAAGATCACGGTGGACAAGGATGCCAAGACCTTGACCGTGACGGATACGGGCATCGGAATGGATCGCGGCGAACTGGAAGCCAACCTGGGAACCATCGCCCATTCCGGAACCAAGACGTTCCTGTCCCAGCTTGCTGAAGGCGGCAAGGACGTCAACCTGATCGGCCAGTTCGGTGTGGGCTTCTATGCCGCCTTCATGGTGGCGAAGAAGGTGCGGGTTTCGTCGCGATCATTCCGGCAGGCGGAGCCGGGTCATGTCTGGGAATCCGACGGCGCCGGAAGCTACACCATCGCCCCTGCCTCGGATCTGCCCCGGGGCACCTCCATCGTTCTGGAACTCAAGGACGATGCCGAAGAATTCGCGGACCCGGAACGGATCAAGCGGATCATCAAGCAGTACTCCAGTTTCGTCCCGTTCCCGATCAGCCTGGACGGCGAGGCCGTGAACACGGTTCAGGCGCTGTGGACCAAGAGCAAGAGCGAGATCAAGGACGAGGAATACACGGAGTTCTACAAGTTCGTGGGCAATGCCTTCGACGAGCCGCTGCTGCGCCTGCACTTTGATACGGACGCGCCCCTGGCCATCAAGGCGCTGCTGTTCGTGCCCAAGGAGAATTTCGAGAAGTACGGCCTGGGCCGCACCGAGCCGGGCGTGAACCTCTATTGCCAGCGGGTGCTCATCGAACAGCACTCCAAGACCATCCTCCCGGAATGGCTGCGCTTTCTGAAAGGCGTCATCGACTCCGAGGACCTGCCGCTGAACATCTCCCGGCAGGCCCTGCAGGACAGCTCCCTGGTGCGCAAGATCAACACCGTGGTCACCAAACGGTTCCTGAAGCACCTGGAAGAAACCGCCAAGAACGATGCCGCAACCTACGAAACATTCTGGCAGGATTTCGGCTACTTCCTGAAGGAAGGCATTGTCAGCGACTTCGGGCACCGGGAAGGCCTGGGCAAGCTGCTGCGTTTCGAGTCCTCCACCACGGAGCCGGGCAAGCTGACTTCCCTGGCGGACTACCTGGGCCGGATGAAGATCGCCCAGAAGGAAATCTACTACATCCACGGCTCCAACCGCGAATCCATCGAAGCCGGCCCCTACATCGAGGCCTTCCGCAAGCGCAACCTGGAAGTGATCTACACCATGGATCCCATCGACGACTTCGTGATGGGGCACCTCGCGGAGTTCGAAGGCAAGAAGCTGGTCTCCGCGGACCGCGGCGACATCGAACTGCCGGAACTGGAAGAGGAAAAGGACAAGCCGGAAAAAAAAGAGCCGGAGAAGGAACTGGACAAGGCCGAAGCCACGGATCTGGCCGCATGGATGAAAGAGGTCCTGGGAGAGCGGGTCAAGGAAGTCAAGGAATCCAAACGCCTCGAAGGCAGCCCGGCCATGATCGTCAACCCGGACGCCTACATGACCAGCTCCATGGAACGCATCATGCGCGCCGCCGGCCGCCAAGGCGATCTGCCCATGTCCGCAAAAAACCTGGAAATCAACGCCCGCCATCCCCTGATCAAGGGATTGGCCGCATTGAGGCAAAAAGACGACACGTTTGCCCGAACCGTCGCCGAACAGATTCTTGACAACGCCATGGTCCAGGCCGGGTTGTTGATTGAGCCAAGGGATATGGTGGAGCGGACGTATCGGATTTTGGAGCGGGCGGTTGGTGGAGCTGAGGAAGCGCCTGTCAAGGACGAGCCAGTCAAATCAGAGCCGCAGGCGGAATAATTTACTGGACTTTCGCTTTCCACCCCATCAAACGCAAACAGGCCGGGAGCAGATACTCCCGGCCTGTTTACGTTAAAGCGTATATTTCGAATTACCGCTTCATCCGAATCACTTCATCCAACATCATGTCGGTAGTGGTGATGGTCTTGCTGTTGGCCTGGAAGCCTTTTTGGGTGCTTATCATTTTGACGAATTCAGTGGCCAGGTCGACGTTGGAGAGTTCGAGGGAGTTGGAGGACACTACACCCAATCTCCCCGTGCCGGCGACCCCGGTATAGGCAGGACCGGAATCCCTGGTCTCGGCAAAGAGGTTGCCGCCTTCTCGCCGTAGCCCCCAAACGTTGTTGAAGTCGCCAACCGTCAACGTGAACAACTCCTCTATTTGGCCGTTGGAATAACGACCAGTCATTACGCCGTCACGACTGATGGACACGTTCTGCAGAAAACCGGCGGTATAGCCGTCCTGGGTCTGAAATAGGGTTGCGGAGCCACTGGAATAGCTGGTGGAGGACAAAGCTTCACGTTGATCAAACGCACCTAATGGATCCAGTGTCGCTCCGAGATTTAATTCAATAGGTTGTGCAGCGCCACCACCTTGTGTCGTACCAAGAAAATCGGCATAAATGAGAGGATAGCCGTTTCTAAGATCGGCTGGATCGATTGCTCTGGCAGCGGGGGCGTTGCCGGGGTTGGCGGGGTCGTGATAGGTAAAAAGGTTGTTTAAATTTGCGAATTCACCGGCGGCATTGAAAATCATCTCACCATGGAAGAGCAGTCCGGCAACTTGTTGTCCAGCTATAGCTCCGTCGTTTCCATCATTACGCATGTCCTCATCAGGAGGGCAGGTCACGATGAATTGCCAATATTTCTGCGCTGGATCTTCACCAGCCTCCGGTTCTCTTTGCCGATAATAGACAGTCAAGTTGTGCCCACCGCCATTTTCGTCATAAACTCGCAACGTGGATTGATATGTATAGTTGTTTGCTCCGATGGGAGGATTCTGTGCGCCATCCCAGCCACCGGGACCCAATTGCCAGATATTTCCTGCTGCCGCATCGAATTGGTCGCTACGTGAATCCAGATTGGCAATAATATGTAAATTCGCCGTCGGTGCCGGAGGGGACTGAAAATTTTCCAATTGCATGTCACCGGGTACACCTTGTATGGCTCCGCCGTCCATGCCCCATCCCTGCACCCTATACCCTTGCGGATTAATGAAGTAGCCGTCCTTGTCGAACCGAAAGTTGCCGGCCCGGGTGTAGTAAATCATCTCCTCGTTCGGGGGGCTGACCATGAAAAAGCCATTGCCCGTGATGGACACGTCTGTGGCCTCGTTGGTGGACTCAAGAGCGCCCTGGCTGAAGTCGCCTAGGATAGTACCCACGGTGACGCCGCGGCCCACTTGGCCCGCACCGCCGGCCGTATTAACCGTCTGGCTCATGAAGTCCTCAAAGTGAAGACGCGAGCCCTTGAACCCCAACGTGCTCACGTTGGCGATGTTGTTGCCGATCACGCCCATCTTCTGACCATGGCCCTTGAGGCCGCTGACTCCGGTCCACATTGATGCCGTGAGACTCATGGTGGTTCTCCTTCTAATTGGTGCTTGTCCGGAGTCCGGACGTGCAGGTGATTGTCTATCATTCTTGGGAAAGGTTTGTGGCCGACTATCGCGCAACTCAAGAACTCAGAAGCCCCATCAGATCCTGAGTGCTGCCCATACCCGAGAGAATACCGTTCATACCCGTCATGCCGCCGGTCAGGTTTTGAAGCTGGGAGGTCAGGGTGGCGGGATCCGTTCCCGTGCCGGTTCCCACGACTTCCTTGACGTCACGGAAGTTGACTCTCCGTCCATCGGCAAGACGGAGAAATACCGAATTGTCATCATTGACCACACCAGAGACCACGCCGCTGGATCTGGTGGAAACCATCATCGGCTCACCGTTCTTGCCCTCCGCGGCCATGGACACGGTGTACACGCCGTCAGGCAGTTCATTGCCATGATGGTCCTTGCCATCCCAGGAGAACTGGTGCTCTCCAGGCATCCGTCCTGGCATCTTCACCGTGCGGACGATGTTGCCGTGGTTGTCGAAGATGTTCAGGTAGAGTTTTTCAGCCACGTCCGGAAGCGTATAGGCAAAGGAACTCGTTACCGCGCCTTCCTTGCTGATGCTGCGCCCCTCGACCATGACCTCCTTGCCGATGTACCCAACAGCGCCCTGCATTTCCTGGCGCTCAACGGCATCCTTCATTTCGGTCATGGCTTCGGCCATATTGCTCATCTGTTCCAAGCTGGAGAACTGGGCCAACTGGGCTACGAATTCCTTGTCGTCCAAAGGATTCAGCGGATCCTGATGCGCCAGCTGCGTGGTCAGCAAGCGCAGGAACGCATCTTTATCCAGCGCGGAGCGATCTCCTGTTCGCGGTCCTGATGGCGCGTGGTCGGTTTCCGCGCGACCAATGAGATTACTGGTCTGTGGGGCAAAAGTTGGGCTGGTGGGCATGGCGCTGCTCCCGGAAAGAGGAAAATTTTGCTAGGCGACTAGGTTAATTCCGCCTTCTCGGGACGAATCAAGCAAAATTGATGCCTCTTCAGAGGAAACATTTATTCCCGAAGCACTGTTTTTCAGCAGACCCCGCCCCAGGGCGGCCCACTGGGTATTGGCTCCTTGCTCCTGAAACTTCTGACCCTCCGAACCGTGCCAATGCTGGGTGAACTGGTTTTGGCTCTGGTCCTGCAGTTGGGTCGAGACTTCCAGGCGGGTGACGCGCAGGCCTTGGGATTCCAGGGACTGGCGGAGCAGGGGCATGTTTTCGGCGATGATTTGCCGAGCCTCGGAACTTTCTGCCCGGAGTACGGCCTGGATTTCCTTGCCCACGACCTTCAGGTTGACGGTCAGGCTGCCCAGGTCTGCAGGGTTGAGCTGCAAGGTCAATTGCTGCCGGCCCTGGCCCAAGTTCTGGAGCAGGCCTGAATTAACCTGGTTGAGCACGCTGCGATGCGGAGCCGGTGCGTTGGAAATGATCCGTTTGGCTGCGGTTTCGGCGTTGTTGGCTGAATTTGTCTGGCCGAGAATTGTTCGAAGATCAGGGCCTGCATCCTTGGTGATGGTTCCGGCGGCTTCTCCCGTATTCTGGACATTGATTTTGTTCCAGAACGATTCCCAGCCCTGAGCGGATTTGTTCTGAGCGGTGGGATTGTCCCTGGCCGATCCCTGGCCGGCGTTTTGATTCATCATGCCGGAATCCTTGCCGTCTCCACCTTGGGACGCCATCTTCAGCGCGTTTGTTGCCTCGGTCATGGAGACGCGGGGCGCATTGGCGCCGTTGTCCGCGGCATTCAGGCGCTGTTCCCTGCCCTCGCCGGCTGCCATGGCCTTCTGTACCTCGGCCAGGATTTGTTCTTTGGAATTACTGGTCGCCTGGTCCCTGGAAGTGACGGCATCCTTGATCTGGGCCAGGATTTTTTTCAGTTCTTCCGGGCTGAGTTCCTTTTCCGTTGCCAAGGCGATGATCTTTTCCAGGCTGGATATGTTCTGATGACTGTCCTTGATCATGTTTTGCAGGGCGGCACGCAGTTCTGGATCCATTTTCAACTCGCCCTTGCTCAGGGCTTCGGCAAGCCTGCGCATGGTGTCGAGCGTCTTGCCGTCCAGTTTTGAGAGGCCTTCGGTATCGGTCCCCAGGAGCTTGGCCAGACGCGACATCGCATTTTCGGGAACCTTGACAGGATCATTGCCGGCTGAGCCGCCGCTCTCCAGAGTGCCTGCTCCGACCTTCAAGCCAAGCACCTGGAGCAGAGAGAGAATTTCCGCGGGAGTAATGGAAATCTTTTCGCTGCCGGTCAGGGAAGAGAGAGTGTGCTGGATGCGGCTCCAGACGGAGTCGAAGTTTTTATCAAGGATATCCTGGGCCAGGTTCAATCCATCTTCCGGCGAGAAGCCGATTTTGTCGAACAGGCTGAGCAGGTTGCGTTCCTGTTCCGGAGAAATCTTGATTTTGGCCAATTCCTTCAGAGGCTCGCGCAGCACTTCCAGAACCTGGCGCCAAGTTACCGTACCGGGCTGATCATACAAATCCTCAATTTGGTCCAGTGTCTCCTGATCCACGCCAAGCTTTTCCAGTTTGTCCCGCAACCGGGCAAAATCTTCCCGGTTGGCCGGCTTGTCCAGGTGCAGCGGGGTTGGAGGCGGATCCGAATGCACGGAGGACGGTGGAGCAGGGTGTTGCCGTTGTTCCTGGATCGGGTTTTCACGGGGAGGAAGAGGCTCCGGAAGTAAAGCATGATGCCGATTCTCCTCCTGGGGAGCAGGCATGAAAGTGCCGAAGACATCCTCGAAATTATTGTTTCCCAGGTTGAACAGCGGAATGTCTCCGCCGGGAACCGAATTGCCGGATGCCCTGGAAGTGGCTGGAAATGAGGGAAAAATCTGCATGGTTCTCTCTCCTTGCAGCTGATGATTCAAAAGCCATTCCAGCCCAGGCAATCACCCTTGTCCCCAAAGGCATGTTGCAGTAGAAACATGCCATGTCCGCTCCACACGCGTCTGCCATTGGGTTTGCCATTGGATCTTCAAGGCAATCCTGTCGAATGTATCTGCAGATCGACCCCAGCAACATCTCTTTTCTGAAATTTCTCCTGGAGGCCCACGACAATCTGGCCTACCTGACCACGATCAGTCCGCAATCGGCGGTGATAAAACTGGTCTTTGCTCCGGAACAGGAGCGGGAAGTGCGGGAATTTCTGGAATCGGTGCGAGATGAGATTGGATTTCTGGAAATAATGATGGGTAGAAACGACGTTTGTAACTGCTCAAAAAGATCGGGCGATGAGGTTTACCGTGGAAGGAGTTTCAGGGATGGAGTTTCGTGATTCAGCTACTGAGGGCCATGCTCCAGCCGGAACTTTGTCCTGAATGCGTTACACCGCTGCCGCACTGGGGTGCGGCGCTCCCAGGATTTGCCCCCGCTGATTGCCGCAAGTTATTGAGCAGTTACCGACGTTTAGCTTAACTATATATTATATTTGAATAAATATTGTTGCCAAGATATGGAGGGGCTATGCGTTGTCGTTCACATCACTCAAGAATGACGCGGTGGGTTGCGGTATTGGTGCTCTTGGCCTGGTTGTGCATGGGCATGGGTGGCTTCGGGGATACGGAAGTGGTGACCAAGATACCAAGGCCGGAGCGATCCTTTTTGGTGGAACTGATAGACGCTGATGACGTGTCCTTCCGGCTACATGATTTTTCCATGGACGGTTTAACCCTGATTCCGGTCACCGCGGGCAGGGCGCAGATCAGCCTGGATTTCGCGGAGATTCGTGAAGTCCGGATGTATGTCCAGGATGATCAGGTCATGGCCCGGGTATCCTTCCGTAATGAATCCACCAGTGAATTCATGATGCAGCCTGACCTGATGTTTTACGGACTGACGGATTGGGGGAAGATGAAAATCGAGGCCGGGGATGTGCGCCGGATAACCTTTCTGGGGCGGGCTGATGCACCCCAACCGGTCAGGCCGGAGGCAAATTGAAGAACTCCCGCGCCGTATTTGCGCAGGATTCCCAGATCCGCGGAATTGACTCTCCGCGTAGATTCGCAACGGCCTGGGCCGTATAACAGAGATAGGCCGGCTCGTTGCGCTTGCCCCGGAAGGGCATCGGGGTCAGAAAGGGACAATCCGTTTCCAGAACCATTCGCGAGAGCGGGATTCTGGTAACGGCTTCATGAAGCGCGGTGTTTTTGGGAAAGGTGACCGGCCCGGGAATGGAGATGTGCCAGCCTCGGGCCAGGACTTCTTCGGCCAGATCCGGATCGCCTCCGAAACAATGCCAGAGCAGAGGACGATCCGTGAAGCCCATGTCCTGAAGGATGGTCAGGGTTTTCTCTTCAGCTTCACGGCTATGGACGACCACAGGAAGATCCCGTTCCTTGGCCAGGGCCAGTTGGTCCTGGAATGCGCGGATCTGAACATCGTGCGGGCTGCGGTTCCAATAGAAATCGAGCCCGATTTCACCCAGGGCTCGCAGGTTGGCGTCGTCGGCAAACAGGGCGTTCATGTCCGCCAGGACACGGGAATTGACGGTGGATGCTTCATGGGGATGGATGCCCAGGGTGAAGAAGATGTTTTGCGACGCGGATAATCTGGATTGATGGGCCTGATACGCCTCCACCGAGAGGAAGATATTTCCAATCCAGGCCACGCCTGCATTCCCGGCCCGCTCCAGGACCTGATCCAGGTCTTCGGCAAAGTCAGGAAAGTCCAGGTGCGCATGGGTTTCCACGCCCACATGGGGCAGGGCGAACGTCTCCGGCAAGGGGATATTTTTTTTTGACGACATGGGTGCTTCTCCTGGGGGGCAAGGTAGAGTATGGCCTGCCGCTTGTCACCTTTTCGAGGGCGGGTACGGGAAAATTAGCTCAACGGGAATGCGTCATTTAGTGTCTCCGGGATGGAGTTTCGTGATTCAGCTACTGGGGCCACGCACCAGCCGGAACTTTGTCCTGAGTGCGTTAAACCGCTGCCGCACTGGGGTGCGGCGCTCCCTGGATTTAACCGTTGATTGCCACAAGTTTTTGAGCAGTTACATTTTTTATTACATCATATGACGATACGAACATGCATTTCTCCTGACGGGATGTTCCGGTACGGCGTGCATCGACCTTCCTATTCCGTGGCCAATATGCGCGGCGCCGATCATCATGCGGAATTGGGGCTGACTTTTGATGGCGAGCGGGTGGAGAATCGGCGCAACTTTCCGGAAGGCGACGTTGACGTACCCCAGGCCGGGGCGATTTATGAAATTCCGAATGCTTTTGCGTTTCGGGGCACGACGTATATTGATTCCTCCTGGGCCGACGCCAAGGCGCGTGATCCCAAGTCCATTGCATTGCCGCGACAGCAAGAGGTTTCCTTGTTCCGGGCGGTGAGTTCATGGTCCGGCGACGGGATTACAAAACAAGGAATTAAAGAGTTGTTTGGTCTGCTTCCGGATTCAATTCTGGCGGCGGTGGCCACCACGTCCACGGACCCGGAGGATTTGCGAATCCTGGCGGAATCGTGCTGCGAGTTGCTCTTTGATCCGCAAACCGCAGAACCCAAGGGGTTGCGTTACACAAAGGACGATTCAGGACGAGCGCGCGCCGTGGTTCATAATCATGATCTCTTTGAAGCCGTGGCCAATAACCCGTATTTGCCCGATGCCTACAAGGTGGCCATGGTATTGCAGCCCGGAGTCCAGGGCGACAGCGAGATTGTCGGCGATGTGGGGGGCGGCGACGGCGGGACGCATGTTTTCGAGTACCTGCGTCGCAACAGCTACATTCCCTGGGGACATTTCGCGGCGAACATGGCCCATGATGCAGTGCGATACGCTGTCCGGGATCTGGATGTGGAGGATATGCGCGGTCTGCGTCATTTGTATTACCAGCGGACGTATCTGCGTCTTGCGCAAATGTTGGATCTTGATGTTCCGCGTCGCGGTATACTGAGCGAGGAGTCACTGGAAGAACTGCGTCTGGGGATCGTGGAGCGGATGGCCGAGGCGGCGAAGCAAGGTCGCGGCCTGCCGTACACCGCAACATTGTGGGGCTGGAATTTTGGTTTCGACTTTGCGCCCAGCGGCTATCGCCTTCATGCCTCGCACCAGCAGATTCACCAGCAGTTCGCCTTGATTCCGAAAACGGTTGCGTCCACCTCGTCGGCCGCCGATCAAGACCGGGAGCCGGGTCGGGATCCGCATGCCTTTGCCTGCGGCGATCTGGTGACCGATGCCGTGTCCGCCTACCGCCGTGAAACCGGCCGGGGGCTGTTTACGGACTACCTGCGGGCCATTCGGTCGAATCAGCGCACTGATGGGAGGCCGGGAGAATCCAGCCTGGTGGTATATGAGGATGAACAGGTGCTGCTGTTCGTGCCTAAAGCGCAGACATCGGCCTTTGAGTTGCAACTCATGCCCCTTGGGCCGATCGGTCACCTGCTGGAGGCGGACACGGCCTGCCGCAAGGCCCTGGACGAGGCCTTGCTCAAGGCCCAGCAGGCTCTGGAGGGGCTGGGAGCGCGCATGGTCACGAGCATCGAGTATTCCCGCCGTCTTGACTCGGACGACACGGACCAGCGCCTGCTCTATGCCTTCCTGCCCAAGCTGCCCTATGCGCCCGGCGGTTTCAGCGAGGCGCAGCTGCGCAGCATCATCGGACATTATCCCGAAGACTTCGCCCATGCCTGCCGCATGGCCCTGGCTAGGGCCTGATCATGCGGCGTCGGGAAGTCTCCAATTACCTGGAAAAGTCCGATCCTGTTCTGTTCACGTTCTCCGGTGTCCGGCGCGGTTTTCAGCTCTGTCTGCCGCTGGGCTTGAGCGTGTTCGCCTATGGGCTGGTTTTCGGCATCCTGGCCGTGCAGGCCGGGATGAGCGCCGTGCAGGCCGGGGCCATGAGCCTGAGCGTCTTTGCCGGCGCTTCCCAGTTGATGGTCCTGGAGTTCTGGGGCCCGGTCCTGCCCTTTCTCGGCATTGTCCTGACCACGTTCATCGTCAATTTGCGTCATGTGCTCATGGGCGCGGCCCTGCGCGACTGGCTGACCGGAATCGCGCCATGGAAGGCCTACAGTTCCCTGTTCTTCATGACCGATGAATCCTGGGCCCTGTCCATGCGGGAGATGGCCGGCGGCGGCCGGGACGTCGGTTTTCTGCTCGGGTCTGGGCTGTGCATCTATGTTTTCTGGTTCACGGCTACCTGCCTGGGAGCGTCCAGCGGATATTTCGTCGGTTCGGCCTTGAGCGATCCGGCCAGATGGGGACTGGATTTCGCCTTCACCGCGGTCTTCATCAGTCTGCTGATTTTTTTCTGGAAAGGACGCCGCGATCTTCCGGTCTGGCTGGTGGCCGCGGGCGCGGCCTGGATCGGCGTCCTTGTCCTGCCCGGCAAATGGTATATTCTCTGTGGCGGACTGGCCGGCGGGCTGTATGGAGCATGGCGTCATGAGTCTTGAGTCCGGAGCCGTCGCATCCAACCTGGATGTCTTTATCGTCCTTCTGGGGATGGTCGCGGCGACGTACTTCACCAGGGCGGCGGGGCTGTTTCTGATCAGCCGGGTCACGCCCACTCCCCGGGTCGAGGCTTTTTTACGACATGTTCCGGCGTCCATTCTGGTGGCCATTGTGGTTCCCAATCTGGTGAACGGAACGTTGGCGGAACGTCTGGCCGCCGGGGCAACGGCTATCGTCGCCGGCTTGACCCGCAATCTGATGGCCGCCCTGGGCGCCGGCGTTCTGGCCGTGGTGCTGCTGCGAGGAGTACTATGACCGCCGTACCGTCTCTGACCGTAACATGGCACGATCGGATTGAGGACATTGATCCGCGGGACTGGAACATGCTCTGCCGGGAGCGGGATATTCCCTTTCTGCGCTGGGAATGGCTGCACCTGCTGGAAGAGTCCGGAAGCGTCACTCCCCAAAACGGATGGCAACCCCGGCATCTGACCATGCACAGCCAGGGCCGAATGGTCGGCGCCGCGGCTTTGTACCTGAAGAGCCACAGTGACGGGGAATTCGTCTTTGATCAGGCCTGGGCTCAACTGGCTTCCAGCATGGGGGTGCGCTATTATCCGAAGCTGGTGGGGATGAGTCCTTTCAGTCCGGTCACGGCGTATCGGTTCCTGATGGCCGAGGACGTGAACCAGTCCAGGCTCAGCACGGCCATGAGCCTGGAAATTGAAAAATTTTCCCTGGAGCATGGCGTATCGGGTTGCGGGTTTCATTTCGTGACCACGGCCTGGGGACAGATCCTGGAAACCTTGGGATACAAGGTCTGGCTGCACCAGGGGTTTGTCTGGCTCAACCCCGGGTTTGCAAGTTTTGACGATTACCTCTCGGGATTGAAGGCAACCCAGCGCCGCAACGTGCGTCGCGAACGAACGCGCCTGGCCGGACAGGGCATCACCACGAAGTTTTTTTTGGGCGAGCAGATACCGGAGCCGTATTTCGAGCTGATGTATGAATTCTATGCCCGGCATAACGATCGCTTCGGGCAATGGAGCTGCAAGTTCCTGACGCCGGAGTTCTTTCAGGGACTGCGCCGGACTTTCCGCCGAAACGTGCTGATCATCGCCGCCTTTGAACCGGGCGACGATCAGCCGGTGGCCATGTCGCTGTTGATCGCCGCCGGAGATCGTCTTTATGGCCGCTACTGGGGCACGCGCAAGGAGGTGGAGTTTTTGCACTTTGAACTCTGCTACTACCGGCCCATGGAGTGGATGATCGAACAGGGTTTTCGACTCTTCGATCCCGGCATGGGCGGGGTGCACAAGGCACTGCGCGGTTTTGTCTCCGCGCCCAACTACAGCCTGCATAAATTTTTTGATCCCCGTCTGCACGGAGTGATGGAAGTCTACATTCCGGAGTACAATCGCATGGAAATGCAGGATATTGCCGCCTTGAACAGCATCCTGCCCTACAAGAGCAGGAAATGACCGGCTGGTTTCAAGGCTCTCATTTGAATTTGCGTTCATTCCGAGGACGGGTATCCAGCTCATCTCGCATGTAATCGCGATCGCAATCGAAATCGCAATCGCAATCGAAATCGAATGGTATCTATTCAGCACATCCGCGAAAAAAATCTGGATACCGGCGTTCGCCGGTATGACTGTATAGATGCAGCTTGCCACGATAAGTCATTCCGGCGAAAGCCGGAATCCAGTGCAGGTGAATGACCACCCTCCGGATGAACTGAATAGTTACATCGAATGTAACTACTCAGCACATACGGTGCATGATCAATATCCAGGTCTTTTTCTGGCTCTGCTGATTAGTCACAATCGAATGTAACTGCTCAATAAGGCAGGGTAAACAACCACCGCGGATCCGTGCTGCCTGGATACCGGCCTGCGCCGGTATGACGGAGTAGAGTACCTCGAAAGCGAGTTCTCTCGGTCGTCACCCCGGCGCAGGCCGGGGTTCAGGTGTTTTTTCTATGGTTCACTGCCCGGAGTTATTGAGTAGTTACAAACGAATAAACAAAAGAGATCATGAAACTATTGCGATAACGATACCGATTTCGATTGCGATTTCGATTTGGATTTCGATTTTATTTCGATTACCAAGGATTCAGGGGGCGGTTTCGTGATGCTTCGCCGCCGACCGCATTTACATTTTCACCTCAACCGGCTACAGGTTTCAATGAAATGTTGTCCATCATCCCATTTTATCTTCTCTTTTTTCCGCTGACCATCTTTCTTGCAATCATCGCCATTGCGCTGTCCTTTTTTGACTCCAGTGGAAATCTCCCGAGCAGGGTCGGTACCTTCTGGGGCGAGCTTGTCTGTCGTCTGGCAGGGGTCAAGGTCCATGTGGACCGGAGCGGCTTTGATCCTTCAGGCAAGTACATTCTCATGGTCAACCATCAGAGCTGGTTTGATATCCCTGTCCTTATGGTCGCCTTGAAAGGGCATCATTTTCGGTTTGTCGCCAAAGAAAGCCTCTTCCGCATCCCGTTTTTCGGCCAGGCCATGACCCGGATCGGCTATATCGGCATTGACCGTGACAATCCCCGCCGGGGCATGAAAAGCATCCAGGATGCGATTGCGAAGTCCGAGCACGCCTCGATCCTCATCTTTCCCGAAGGCTCCCGGTTCGCCCAGCTTGGCGAGTTCAAGATCGGCCCGATGATTCTGGCCATCAAGAGCGGTCGCCCCGTGGTTCCAGTTCTGATCTCCGGAAGCCACGACGTCCTGCCCAAGCCTTCCTGGAGGATCAGGCCGGGGCATGTCGCGGTTCGCTTCTTTCCCGCAATTGATACCAAGGACAATTACACGATCAAGGATCGTGAACGATTAAAGCAGGATATGTGGAATATCATGCACACGCATTCCAAGGAGACTGATGAATGGTTGACCAAGAAACGTCCGTGACCCTGACCCCTTTGGGAGGGCTGGGCGAGATCGGAATGAACTGCATGCTGCTGGAATCCGCTGACAGCATCATCGTTATCGATTGCGGGCTCATGTTTCCCAGTGATTACCACTACGGCGTGGATATTCTGATCCCGCGCTTTGAAACCCTGCTGGCCAAGAAAGACAAGATCCGGGGAATCATTCTGACGCACGGTCACGAGGACCATATCGGAGCCTTGCCGTGGCTGTTGCCCTATGTGGATGTTCCCGTCTACAGCTCGTCATTCACTTTGGCCCTGCTGGATAACAAGCTGCGGGAGCACAACCTGAACAAATATGTGGATCTGCGTCAGGTTTCCGGTGGGGATCAGGTGAAACTGGGTCCGTTCACGGTCCATTTTATTCCGGTGTGCCATTCGATCATCAACGGCTTCGGCCTGGGCATCGAGACTCCGGTGGGACGCATCGTGCACAGCGGTGACTTCAAGATCGACCTGACGCCCATGGACAACCAGTTTACTGATCTGGATGCCTTTGCCGCCTTTTCCGAGCCGGGCGTGCACTTGCTGCTTTCGGACTCCACCAATATCGAACGCGACGGCGTGACTCTGACCGAGATGGAGATCAAGGCGGCCCTGGAGCGGACCTTTCGTCAGGCCGAGGGCCGGATCATCATCACCTTGTTTTCCAGCCATATTCAACGGATGCAGGAAGTTTTCGACCTGGCGGCCTTGACCGGACGGAAGGTGGCCATCAGCGGCAGAAGCCTGGTGAACAATATCGGCCTGGCGCGAGAGTTGGGCTACCTGCGGGCTGCACCGGACGCCACCTGTTCCCTTGAAGATATCGACAACATGCGCGACGACAAGCTCGTGCTTCTTGTGACCGGGTCACAGGGGGAGCCGCTTTCCGTTCTGACGCGCATCGCCCAGGGCGATCATCGCCAGATCAAGATTCATAAAGGGGACTTGGTATTGATGTCCTCACGGATCATTCCCGGCAACACCAAGGCCATATCGCGGGTGATCAACAACCTTTATCGGCTGGGCGCCGAAGTGTTGTACGAAAAGGTGCAGGGCATCCACGCCTCAGGCCATGCCCACCGGGAAGAACTGGCCACCATGCTGAACACGGTCAAGCCCAAGTTTTTCGTACCCATCCACGGCGAGTACCGTCACCTGGTGAAGCATTGCCAGTTGGCCCGGGAATGTGGGGTGGCTTCGGAACGAGCCATTGTTCTGGACAACGGTCAGCCATTGACCTTTTTCGAGCGGGGCATCCGCTTTGAGGATCGAATTCGGGTGGATTCGACCCTGGTGGACGGCAAGGGAGTCGGAGACGTGGGAGCCAGCGTGCTCAAGGAACGTAAATTGCTTGCAGAGGAAGGACTGGTGGTCGTGCACCTGGTCATTGATCAGGAAACGGGACACATCCTCGTTGGTCCGGAGATGATTACCAAGGGCTTTGTTTTTGAGCAGCAGTTCGAACACGTTCTGGACGACTCCAAGTGCCTGATCCTGGATGTTTTCGAATCCAATCCCAAAGCCTCGCCCAAGAAAAATGCTGAACGAATACGAGTAGTTTTGCGTAGCTTTTTCCGCAAGGTGCTGCAACGCGACCCCGTGGTCTTGCCCGTTGTCGTCGGGGTGTAACGTGGCAGAGGCCAGCCAGGCCGGACAAGTCTCTCGCCGGAAGGGCTTGGTCCTGGCGAGCCGACACCAAATTGTTTCCGGCGCAGGGCCTCTGGTTTCTCTGAGCATGTCGGCGTGGAACGAGTCCGGCTCAATCGGACAGTAACGGCGCAACACCGAGACAAGATCGACCAGCTTTCACCTTGAGTTTTAGGAGTGTAACTGCGTATGGCTCCAGGCACGTGGACCAAACAAAAACACCTGGACCCCGGTCTGCGTCGTGACGATCCAGAGAACTCGCTATCGAGATATTTTTTTAGTCCTACCGGCGCAGCCCGGTATCCGGACAGCACGGAGTCACGGCGGAAAGGCTACCAATCTTTTTGAGCAATTGCCAAGAAGTTGCTGAAGCGCAACCTATTTGGTTGAAACCTCCAGGGAGTTTTTTATGCGTGTCGTGCGAGTTCAATATGCGGGGAAGACGTTCTATGCCACCCTGCAACCGGATCATGTGATGTGTCTGAACAAGGACATGGGGTTGAACGATCCGATTGGTCTGGATCAGATTGCCCTGCTTCCTCCGGTGGCCCCGAGCAAGATCATCTGCGCGGCCCTGAACTACCATGCCCACGCTGAGGAAATGGGCCAACCCGTTCCGGATGAGCCGGTTCTTTTTCTCAAACCCCCTTCCGCGGTCATCGGCGCCTGGCAGCCCATAGTCCTGCCTGTCCAGTCCTTTCGGGTCGATTATGAAGGAGAATTGGCCGTGGTCATCGGCAAGCCCTGCCGGCGGGTCAACGCGACCCAGGCCGCGGAATACATCTTCGGGTATACCTGCGCCAACGACATTACCGCCCGGGATCTGCAAACCAAGGACGGCCAATACGGGCGGGCAAAAGGATTTGATACCTTTGCGCCCATTGGACCGTGGATCGAGACGGAAGTGCCCGATCCTTCCGAACTGACGCTGGTCACCAGGGTCAATGGGCAGGTGCGTCAGAGCGGCAACACCGGCGACATGATTTTCAGCGCCTGGGAGTTGCTCAGCTTTGCCTCCCATGTGATGACCCTGCTCCCCGGGGATGTTATCCTGACTGGTACGCCTCCCGGAATCGGCCCCCTGCATGCTGGAGACGAGGTGCAGGTGGAAATTTCGGATATCGCCTTGCTGACCAACACGGTGATCGTGGAACAGGATCACGTGGAAGGGTATTCCGTTATTCAATAATGCGTTTGCGACATTTTCGGAGCAAGAAGAGCCGCCGTAGATTGAACCACGGGGCGCACGGGGAGCACGGGGAAGGTTGTTATCAGTTAATGGTTATCGGGGCCGGAAACTGTTTGGCAATTGAAGCCAACGCAGCGCGATCGTAACTGCTCAGCTCGTCCGAATATTAATGGGCTGGGTACAAGCCTGTGCGTACATGACTGACTCGGCGACGGCATGAGAAACAACGTCATTCCCGCGAAGGCGGGAATCCAGGTCATGCTTGCCGCAAGTTTGAAAACTGTCTTGCCCCGTAACTGCTCAATAACACTAGGCAATTAACTATACGAAACACCTGGACCCCGGCCTACGCCGGGGTGACGACCGAAGGAACTTGCCACGTGGCACTCCATTTTGTCATACCGGCGCAGGCCGGTATCCAGGCAAAACGGAACTTTGGGGGCAGGCTGTCAGGTCTTATTGAAGCAATTACCTTCAAGCTGAGTAGTAACGCGCGATAAAATCAATTTGTATCCAGGAACAGGAGTTGTGAGTGGGCTTTCTTTCCGCGAGTACGGGGTTGACGAGATACAGATTGCCGGATGACGTCGGGGACGATGTTCTTACAGAAATTCCCAGGCGATTGAAGAGTTTCGCCTTTGTGGATATTGATCAGAGCATGGAGGAGCGATCCTTCGGGTGGGTCTGTTTCGATGACCTTCTGGATGTGGAATGGGCCGCGGCCGGTCCGGAGAAGGGGCCCTACCTGGCGTTTTCCCTTCGCCTGGATACCCGCCGCATTCCGCCCGCGGTGTTCAAGAAGCACTGGATGATCGCCTTGAAGGAACGGCAGGCTCAACTTGCCCAGGAGGGCAAGAAGTTCGTGCCCAAGGATCAGAAAACCGAACTGCGCGAGCAGGTGCGCCAGAAACTGCTGATGCGCAGTCTGCCGATTCCGGCTGTCTTCGATGTAGTCTGGAGTGTACGCGACAACAGGGTGTACCTGGCCACCACCAACGGCAAGGTCCGCACGCTTTTTGAAGATCTGTTCGCCCGGACATTTCAGTCCGAACTGGAGCCCTTGACGCCGGTCGTCCTGGGTCTGGAGATGCTGGGGGCTGGGGCTGAAGGTCATCTGACAAGCTTTGAAGGTTCGGTTTTCATTCCAGCCCGGGAGGCTTCCCAGTGACCCTGGAAACGATCAAGGCCAAGGACCTGGCCCTGGGGCAGGAATTTCTGACCTGGGCCTGGTTTCGCAGCGTGCGTAACAACGGGCAGTGGCAGACCATGGACGGTGTGGCGTTCGGGTTGATCTTCGAGGGCCGGGTCATGGTCCAGAGTGGAGAAGGCGAATACCTGGAATCCGCGATCTGTAGCGGTCCCGGCGGTGAACTGCACGAGGCCAAGACCGGTTTGGCACGGGGCAAGAAGGTTCATCAGGCTAAATTGCGAATGGATGAAGACGGTCAGGGCTGGCAGGTCACGGTAAAGGCCGAGGATTTTTCCACGGGCGGCTTCAAGACCCCCAAGGTTGAGTTCAAATTGGAAGAAGGGCAGGATCCCGACGGTCCTTTTCTGGAAAAGATGTATCTTCTCGAACGGGGCCTGTTCTTTTTCGACCAGATGTTTCTGCAATTCCTGAAGCTGCGATTCTCGCCTGAATGGTCCCAGGAACTGAACGCCATCCGCAAATGGGTGGCTGACTGACAAATATGTCACCGGATGTATTTCCCTACTCCATGCATCATGCCCAGGGCGATCAATCTGGTTGGATTACAGTGACATACTGCTTCAAGCCTGTCACAAAACAAGAATTTGTTATCGGTTAGTATTTATTAGCATGCCACTGCCTTGTGGACTTTAGCATCGCAGTCGGCGTCGGTATCGGTATCGGGATCGCAGGCGGAGCCATGCGTAGATCTTTTCAACATTTTCGAATCCGATTCCGACCCCGACACCGACCCCGATGTCGGAGGCAGATCGCACATTATGTACTGAATAGTTATCGGTTATTTGTTATCAGTTATCAGGATGAACCAGATGACAAAACTGATAACTGGGGTTGCGGGGAAAGCCCGCTTTAGACATTTCTTATACTGAATACGGGATTTCCCGAAAACTGCACATTTTGACCAGCCAACGTCTCGACGCAGAAAAACGACCTTGCACAGGAGCACATCGTATGTCCGATTCGCAAATGGAACAGAGTTTTGCCGAAATGTTCGAAGCCTCTGAAATGGAAATGAAACCGGAACTCCGGGTCGGCAACCGGATCAAGGGCAAAATCATCGCTGTCGGCGAGGAAATGGTCTATGTGGATACCGGGACCAAGAGCGACGGCGTGATTGATAAGCACGAGCTTCTGGATAAGGACGGGGCGTTTACCATGCGGGAGGGCGATGAAGTCGAGTTGTACGTGGTTTCGATGCAGGGCAGTCAGATCCGGCTTGCGCGTGCCTTGGGCGGCGAGGGCGGCATGGAGCAGTTGCAGCAGGCCATGGAGGAGCGCATTCCCGTGGAAGGCAAAATCAAGGAGGTCTGCAAGGGCGGCTTCCGGGTCCGCGTGCTGGACAAGATTGCCTTTTGTCCGCTGAGTCAGGTGGACAAGCGTCCGGTGACCAACCCCGACGACCTCGTGGGCCAGAACATGCAGTTTTTGATCACCCGCATCGAGGAGCGGGGGCGGAACATCGTGGTTTCCCGAAGAGCGCTTCTGGACCTGGAACAGGCCCACTCCCTGGCCGAGTTCCTGGACCGCACCAAGGTCGGCGACGTGCTGCAGGGTACGGTTACCCGCCTTGCTCCTTTCGGAGCCTTCGTGGAGGTTGCCCCGGCCCTTGAGGGCTTGGTCCATGTTTCAGAAATGGGCTGGTCCAGAAACATCTCCCCCGAGGACGTGGTTGCGCCAGGGGATCAGGTGACCGTGAAACTGCTGAAGGTCGATGACCAGGGCAAGGGACAGGTCCGGGTGGAGTTGTCCATGAAGCAGGCCATGGAAGACCCCTGGGGGCAAGTTGCCGCGGAGGTGCAGGTCGGCGCCAAGATCACGGGCAGGGTGACCAACCTCGCGCCCTTTGGTGCTTTTGTCGAAATCCTTCCGGGCATCGAGGGTCTCGTGCACGTCAGCGAAATGAGCTACCTCAAGCGCGTGCACAAGCCCGGCGACGTGGTGGCCGTTGGTGACATGGTCCCGGTCATGGTCAAGTCCATTGACTTGCAGACGAAACGCATCGGACTGTCCATGCGCGACGCCGAGGGTGACCCCTGGGACGGACTGACCGACCGATACAAGAAAGGCCAGGTTGTGCAGGGCATACTGGAGAAAAGAGAAGCCTTCGGCATGTTCGTCCGGCTCGAACCCGGGGTTGTTGGGCTGCTTCCGGCTTCACGGCTGGAACGCTCCGAAGACGATGTTTACGGCAAGGCCAAACCCGGAGATACGCTCCCGGTGGCCATTGATGTCGTGGATCTGGAAAAAAGACGCATATCTCTGGGGGTGCCGGACGCCGAGCAAAGCGATGACTGGAAGAGCCACGCCGTGCAGGAAGCTCCCATGGGAAGCTTGGGGGAACAATTGAAAAAGGCCATGGAGCAGAAATGAGCTTGATGCAAAAAGTCATTTGCACCAAGCAGTGGTCAGTGATCAGTGGTTTGTGGACAGTAAAATCAGCATGTTGCCGGAAGTTTACAAGGTTGTGGATTCAGTCCACGGACTTTTTGCAGTGGCCTCAGAAATCTCAGAAATAGGATTTAATCAAATCACCCAAAAAAAGGGGCGAAGGCATCTTCGCCCCTTTTTTTATTTCTTCTTCCGCGCCCTGCTTCGTGTCTGGTCTTTTTTCGCGGGAGAGGCCGGTTCAAGCAGGGACGTCAATTTTTTGTGTTGCGCCTGGCGTTGGGCATCGCCGCTGGCGACGAACAAAGGATTGCCCGCAGTGTCTTTCCCGGCATGAAACATGGCCGTGGCCAGGGTTCCGGGGGTGGGCACGAAGCATTGGACCTGCTGCGGCCGCCAGCCTTTTTGCTTCAGCCAGTTGGCCAGTTCGGCCATGTCCTGATCCGTGCAACCCGGGAAAGCGCTCATCAGGTAGGGAACGACAAACTGTTTTTTGCCGATCCTGGCGGATTGGTGTTCGAACAGGGCCAAAAACTGCTCAAAAACCTTGAACCGGGGCTTGCGCATCAATCGCAGAACGTTTTCCGAGGCGTGCTCCGGGGCCAGTTTGAGCTGACCGCCGACAAAATCCCGGATCAATCCCACCGCGGCCTTGGTATCCTGAAGCAGCAGATCAAAACGGACTCCGCTGGCAACACGCACATGGCGGACATCCGGCAATCCCCGGATTTCAGAGAGCATGGCCAGGATGGATTGCTGGTCGACGCGAAAAAAGGGGCAGACCGCCGGGTGCATGCAGCTGTTCCTTTGGCATGGCTCGCTTTCACGGGAGCAGGTGGCCTGCCACATGTTCGCGCTCGGCCCGCCCACATCGCTGATCACTCCTTTCCAATGATCCATGGCGGTCATCTTCCGGGCTTCGGCCATGATGGATTTCTTGCTGCGCGAGCTGATCCGGCGGCCTTGATGGAGGGCCAGGGAGCAGAACGAGCAGCCTCCTCCGCATCCGCGATGCGTCGTGATGCTGGCCGCAATCATTTCCAGGGCCGGGATCGGTTCCGTGTAGGAGGGGTGCTGTCGCCGGGCAAAGGGCAAATCGTACAGGGCGTCCATTTCCTGTTCGCTCAATGGAGCGGATGGAGCCGTGAGCACGAGCAGCCTGTCGCCCACGGACTGGATCAAGGCGTGCTGTCCCTGGTGAACATGCTGTTCCATGAGTTCCGTCGCCTTGAGCAAGGTATGGGGCGATGACAAGATTTGATCGTGGGACGGCAATTCCAGGGCATCGGGCAGCCGTGGCAGATCTGCCTCGCGGCAGGAAAAAACAGCCCCCGGAATCTGCAGGCATGTTTTGACGGAAAGGGGGGCGGCGGGTTGTTCCGCTGACTTGTCCGCTTTCAAGGCTGTTTCCAGCGCCAGTGCCAGTGCCAGAACGGATCTTTCGGCCATGCCGGAGAGCAACAGGTCCGCCTTGCTGTCCAGCAGAATGGATCGACGGATCTTGTCGGTCCAAAAATCATAATGGGATATTCGCCGCAGGGAAGCCTCAATTCCGCCGATAACCACGGGCAGACCGGGAAAGGCGCGCTTGACCAGATTGGTGTAGACGATGGTCGCCCGGTTTGGCCGTGCTCCGGCTCGGCCTCCGGGGGAATAGGCGTCGTCGCGGCGAATTCGTCGAAAGGCCGTGTAATGGGCCAGCATGGAGTCCAGAGCGCCGGCAGTGACCCCGGAAAAGAGCCGGGGACGTCCCAGAGCCAGGATGTCCTCCAGGCTGTCCCAGCGCGGTTGGGCCACGATACCGACCTTGAATCCGTGGGCCGAGAGCCAACGCCCCAGGAGCGGTACCCCGAAAGCGGGGTGGTCGATGTAGGCGTCGCCGGTGACCAGGAGGATATCGAGTTCGCGCCAGCCCAGGTCCTGCATTTCGCTGCGCGACATGGGCAGAAATTCGGGTTGGGCTGGAGTGTTGGAGAGGGACTTTGTGACCATTCGTCGTTCACCTGAGCCATTAGAAAAATTTCGTGGGCTGGATTGCCTGAAAGGAGCTTAGCCCCTTCTTCCCGGTTCGGAAAGTGTGTTGGGTACGTTGTAACTATTCAGCACATACTCTGGTCACTCGCCGGAGCTGGATTCCGGCTTTCGCCGGAATGACGTATCATGCCACGTCCTTTCCAAGTTAAGTCATACCGGCGAAGGCCGGCGCTATCGCTATCTAGTCCGATTTGTCTCGGATGAGCTTCGGATGAGCTTCGGATGAGCTGAGGAGTTACGATACGTTTAGCTGACTGTTTTCCGCGGATGCATTCCCATATTGCGGCTTGCACCGACATTGTCACTGCAATACAACGAAATCGGCGGATGAGATACCAAAATCAGGGCGATCAGGTTACTGCCCCTCCCTGGGAGCGCCGCACCCCAGTGCGGCCTCTGGCGCCGAATGAACGAATGCAAGCCGCACTGAAGGCGGTGATCCCAGGCCGCACTGGGGTGCGAGGTTCCCAAAAGTGAGAGGGGGTTGTGTGGTATGGACTCAAAAAGAGCTATCCAGTGACGTAATATGTCCAGAGCTGCTGGGCACCCTGCTGAGTTGACACTGAACATTCACCAAAAACGATGACCGTATTTGCTGAAATTCTGTCCGTTGCTCTGGCCGCGGCCCCCTGGTTGCTTCTGGGATTGTTCGCCGGGGGGCTGGTCAAGGCGTTTGTTCCGGAAAGCATCCTGAAGCGTATGGTCGGCGGCCGTGGATTTATTGCCGTTGCGCGGGCCGCGGTTGTCGGCGCGCCATTGCCGCTGTGTTCCTGCGGCGCGATTCCCGCGGCCCTGGCCCTGCATCGAGGAGGCGCGGGGCGTGGACCAACCACCGCTTTCCTGATCGGCACGCCGGGTATCGGCGTGGATTCAATCACCATCACCTACGCGCTGCTTGGGCCGTTCATGGCCGTTATTCGCGCTCTGGGCGCAGTGGTCACGGCCCTGATTACCGGTCTGCTCGTGGCTGCCGTCGCGGACAAGGGTGCATCCTTGCCCTTGGCGGATACAACTGCCTCATGCAACGGGGAATGCTCCGGC
This sequence comes from Desulfonatronum parangueonense, assembly GCF_054656975.1. NCBI lineage: Bacteria > Pseudomonadati > Thermodesulfobacteriota > Desulfovibrionia > Desulfovibrionales > Desulfonatronaceae > Desulfonatronum > Desulfonatronum parangueonense. The sequence goes on along the minus strand of NZ_BAAHXH010000003.1, from coordinate 1,280,162 downwards.
GGCACATGTTCCGGAGGCTTGAAGCCCTTGACTCTGGAACCCGCGCCGTCGGCCGGAGCCCGACTTCGTGGCGGCATGCGCTTTGCCTTCCGTGACCTGCTGGACGATATCAGCGCCTGGATCTTCGCCGGCCTGGCCATTGCCGGAATACTCATCGCCTTTATGCCGCCTGAAGCGATGGCCGCCTACGGAAGCGGTCTTTTGCCGATGCTGTTCATGGCCGTGGTCGGCATGCCTCTTTACATCTGCGCCACCGCGGCCACGCCCATCGCCGCCGGAATGCTTCTGGTGGGCGTCTCTCCCGGCACGGTACTCGTCTTCCTGCTCACCAGCCCGGTCACGAGCATGGCGACGCTCGGCATTTATCGTCGGGAAATGGGCAACAAGGCCCTGGGCTGCTATCTCTTCGGCATCGTCTTCACGGCGGTGCTTCTGGGGATTTTGGTGGATCAGGCGGTTGCCTGGCGGGATGTTGACGTTGTCGGCCAGATCGGAGCCGTACAGGAGATCATGCCGCAATGGCTGGAGTGGAGTTCTCTGGCCATCTTTATCGTGCTGGCCGTGCGGCCGGTCAGATCCAGGATTGGTTCATGGTTCACACGTCATCCTTGAGAACCTGCCGGTTAATAAATCATTTGACTCGAAACAGTTAAAGAAACTATTCGTGCTTCACGCAATAGTTTCATCTGGAAATTGTCGGCAGCAATTCGGATGACTTCCTGTATGGCACGATGAGCGTGATCGCTGACGGTTGGAGACACGGGACTTGATGTTCGAATACCGAACCTGTCGGATACGGTTAATCTGTAAAAGGAGGGTCTGCGGTGGGCAAGAATGTTTGGTGGGGTGGACTGGTTTTGTTCCTTTTTCTGGGGTTGGCGGCGCCGGTCTCGGCGCAAATCGTTCCATACCAGGACGGTGGTCAGCATGATTTGGGAAAAATTCTTGGCGGTCAGCGGGCTGACATCAGGACTTGGCCCTGGACTGTTGCCGTGGCGCATGCCGGTGTGGCGGATGCATTCCGTGCCCACTTTTGCGGCGGCACCTTGATTTCCGGACGCTGGGTAGTCACCGCGGCCCATTGCTTGACGGACAGTGCCGGAAACCTGAAATTCAGACCTGGAGATCTGCATGTGGTCACCGGCAGATCAAATCTGCGTTCCGAAGGAGGGGATCGGATTCCCGTCAGCGGGTTGGTGGTGCATCCCGGATATAATCCGGAATCCAACGATTCAGATCTTGCCCTGCTTCAATTGGCCAGAGATCCCGCGGAAGGAACGATCTGGAGTGTACTGCCGGTAATCCAAACCAATGACCCGGCAGGCCTGACTGCTGCGGGCAACCCTTCCTGGGTCACGGGCTGGGGCGCCTTGGGACCTCAGGGTCCATTCCCTCAAGATTTGTACCAGGCTCAAATCCCCCTGGTCTCACAGACAGCCTTGATTTTGGCCTACCCACCTCCTTTCTTTTCCATTACCGGCAATATGATCGGCGCGGGTCCGGGAGACGGGCGCGTGGATACATGTCAGGGCGATTCCGGCGGGCCGCTGATGGTGCGTGACGGATCAGGCAATTATGTGCTGGCCGGCGTGACCAGTTGGGGGCTGCGCTGTGGCACCCCTGGCATTTACGGTGTTTATGTCCGATTGGCGAACTATTGCGGCTGGATCAAGGGCGCTACCGGCGTGGGCGATTGCGGTCCTGAGCATGGAGGATCCGGAGGCGGCTGCACTGTCGGCGGAGAAAACCAAGGCGGAGAATGGTTGTTGCTGGTCATGGTCTTGCTGCTGATGGCGGGGCGAACGTTTTTAAAACGCCAGGCAGCACCCTGATTACCGAAATAAGTATGCTGCTGAGTTCTCACCACGTTTTCAAAAACATGTGGCAAGCATGACCTGGATACCTGCCTTCGCCGGAATGACTTGTTTCTCAATGCCGTCGCCGGATTAGTCATACCCGCGAAGGCGGATATTCAGTTCTCTTTTTACTCGGATGAGCAGAATAGTTACCTCCGGTCCCCTGCGTGAATTCTCCATGTACACCATTTAAAGGGGTTGGACTTCCGTGCTTTACTCCTCAGCTTGTGAGATTCACAGGGGGAGCCATTTCCATTATCCTGGGATCTTTTCCAGCTACTGCTTCCGATTGCCTTGAACGGCGTAACCCATGACGTGACGGCAATCCGGGCGGTAGCGAGACTTGTCTCCGCACGGGATTTTCAGATTCGGCGCGGAAGAGAAAGGAGCTTAGGTGATGATTGAAGTGGTCCGTGTCACAGTTGCCCCGCGCAAGGAACTGGTGGTCGTGGTCAATGCCGGACTGGAAGGTTTGTGTCGCCTGATGAACTACCCTGAAGACGTCTCCAAACGGTTGCAACTGGCGACGGAAGAAGTGTTTCTTTACGTCGTGAATACCATCAGAACCACAAAGATGAACGCGGATATTACGGCGCGTTTCCGCCATCATGCCCGCAGTTTCCAAATCGTGATTGAATATCCCGGAATCCGCGGTCCCTTGGATCACTATCTACGACTGGGGCATCTTCATCTGCTGCAGGTGAAGACCTTCGAAGCCCTTGGTCTCTGTCTGGCAAGCCAAATCCTGGATTCGCTCAATGCGCGGTATTGGCCGCAAGAGGGCATTAATTCCTATGTTCTGTCCTTGAACGCACCGAACCCAGACTGAGGAACGTTCGCGTTTTGCCGCAAATATCCCGAAAACCCCCCAACCTGCTGTACGGAGTCAACGACAGCCCCCCCAGGCTGAGTCTGGTCATCCTGGGTATCGAGCACGGCGCGCTGCTGATTTCCAGTCTGATGGCCACCGTTTTTTTTGCCCAGGCACTGGACTTGGACACGCCTGGGACGACCTCCCTGATCAATATCGCGCTCATTGCCGGAGGGTTGGCCTGTATTCTTCAGTCCCTGGGCAGATGGGGGGTCGGCTCGGGATATTTTTGTCTGCACACCAGTTCATTCATCTACTTTCAGGCTTCCATTACCGCGGCCCATGTCGGCGGACTGCCCCTGGTTTTCGGCATGACCGCGTTTGCCGGCATCATGCAGGCCATTCTTTCCAGGATGATCGGCAGGCTGCGCGTTTTGTTCCCTCCCGAGGTGGCGGGTTTGGTGGTGGCCATGGTTGGGATGGCCTTGGCTCCGTATGCGGTGAGATCGCTGTTCGGTTTGGGAATGGGGAACGTCAGCCTCGAACTGGATACATTTCTGGTGGGAGTCGGCACCCTGGTCATCATCGTCGGCTTGAACGTCTGGGGATCCAAAGTTTTCAGGCTCTACTCCATCCTGATCGGCATCATTTACGGATATGCGTCCGCCCTTCTGCTGGGGGTCATGCCTCGAGAGGTCCAGGTGGAGGCGTGGGCCATGTCCTTCTTCTCATTGCCGCATATCGAGCATCCGGGATTTTCCTTCGATCCTCTGCTTATTCTGCCGTTTCTGATCGCCGCGATCTGCGCGTCGTTGAAGCTGACCGGCGACATCATCACCTGTCAGAAAATCAATGATCTGGAATGGAAACGGGTGGATATGGCTTCGGTGCAACGCGGAATCAACGCCGAAGGTCTCGGCACCATGACCGCCGGGCTGCTGGGCGGCACCGGCTTGGCCGCCTCGTCGTCGAACATCGGGATGTCCTATGCCACCGGCGCCACCAGCCGCGGAATCGGGTTCGTTACGGGCGCTTTTTTCATTGGTCTGGCTTTTTTTCCGCAGGCGGCGTTTATTCTCGCCAACATGCCCGTTCCGGTCATCGGGGCGATCATCATGTACGCGGCCTGTTTCATGATCGTTACCGGCTGGTCCATTATCATGTCCCGAATGATGGACTCCCGCAAAACCTTTGTCGTGGGGATTTCATTGATTCTGGGCGTGAGCGTGTTGGTCGCGCCGGAAATATTCGATTCCATCCCGAACCAGTTCAAGCCCATCTTTGGGTCGTCCATCGCCTTGACCGCGGTTTCCGGCGTGCTTCTGACGCTGCTGTTCCGGATCGGCATCACGGATCGGGCGGTTCTTGTCTTGAGCCTGCACAAGGGTGCCGGAAGCACGATCCATGATTTTTTTGAAGACATGGGTGGAAAGTGGGGTGCCAGACAGGAAGTGGTGCGCAAGGCGGCCGGGGCTTGCGCGGAACTGCATGAATCAGTTTGCGGAACAAGTTCGGCAGCAGGGGAGATGCGCCTGGAGGTATCTTTCGACGAATACGTTCTCAAGGTATGCGCGGAATACGAAGGCCCGGAACTCATCGCCACCCACCACAGGCCAAGTCCCGAGGAACTGTTGGAGGACGATCAAGCCCTGGCCAGGATGTCGGGATATCTCGTCATGCAGTATGCGGACAAGGTCCAGTTGGAGAACGTAGCAAACAGGCGAACGGTGAGGTTGTCCTTTCTGCATTGAGGAGGGAATCGTTGTCCTGCAATGGTTCGATGAACGAATCCTGACTCAATTGAATACCATGCAGGATCGCAAAATCAAGGCAACCCAGGCCAGTACCGTTTCATGGAACTTTTGCTGTGGAGTTACCCAGAACGTATACTGTAACTGCTCAAATAAGGTCGGGCACAGACTGCGCGTTCCCTTGAAGCTGGATCCGGCCTTCGCGGGGATGACTTCAATGCGAACGCTTTCAAGCACGTCATGCCCGCGAAGGCGGGCATCCAGACCATGCTTGCCACAGTTTATTGAGCAGTTACCGTATACTTGCTCAATTACTCCGGCAGCTTCGCCTGGACACCGGCCTGCGCCGGGGTGACGACCGCGAAAATTCGCTAATACAGAACACCAGCCGGTATCCAGGCAGCAAGGAGCCCGATGGCAGGCTGCCCGTTGTTATTGAGCAGCTACCAATGTGATCGTTAACTAATTAAAATCAAAGAGAAAATTTTGCTGCACATTTTTGTCGATGCTGATTCCTGCCCGGTCAAAGAGGAAGTGTACCGCGTTGCCGACCGTTATCAACTCTGCGTTACGTTGGTGGCCAACTCCTGGATGCGTATTCCCAGTGAGCGCAGGATCGTGCTCGAAGTTGTCGCGGAGGGGCTGGATGCGGCTGACGACTGGATTGTCGATCACGTCAACGCGCATGATATCGTGGTCACCACTGATATACCGCTGGCCGGCCGCTGTCTGAAGAAAGGTGCGCAGGCGATCAGACCCACGGGCAAGCCATTTACGGAAGACAATATCGGCATGGCCGTCGCCACTCGGGATCTGTTATCGGAGCTTCGCGGTTCAGGTGAGATGATCGGCGGTCCCCCGCCCCTCAAAAAGCAGGACCGATCGCGTTTTCTGCAACAATTAGATGAGATGATTCAAAAGATTCGCCGTCTGCACCCGCCGGAGTGAAAAGCAAAACCACATGTTTTGGCGATGTTATTTGTTTTCAGTCACGCTCTCGTCTTGGGCATCCCCGGGCACGACTTTTTGGCGTTGGAGGCCTTCTTTGCCTTGGACGGGCGACGTTTGCCCATAAAGCCTGAATCCAGGCAATACACCCTCGAGTCATCACGGGAAGCCTCGTTTGATATTTGAATTCCGGCCTTGGACAGGGCGGATTGGCGATTTATGTGTTGAAAGGAACATTTCAAACCATGGAGGAGTCATGAGCAACTTGACGACAACATCCGCCTGGAAGGCTCTGGCAGAGCATGCCGAGATCATGAAGACCCGGCACATGCGGGATCTTTTTGCAGCCGATGCACAACGATTTGAGCGTTTTTCGGCCACGGTGAACTCGATTCTGGTGGATTACTCAAAGAACATCATCGATCAGCAGAGCATGGATCTGCTGTACAGCTTGGCGCGGGAAGCCGAAGTGGAGCAGTGGCGGGACAGAATGTTCGGCGGGGAGCGGATCAATTTTACGGAAGACAGGGCTGTTTTGCATGTGGCTCTGCGAAATTACTCGGACAGGGCGATTATGGTCGACGGCAAGGACGTCATGCCCGAGGTGCGCGATGTCCTGGCCAAAATGGAAGCCTTTTCCACCGCGGTTCGGGATGGAGACTGGGTGGGCTTCACCGGCAAGCTGGTCAAGGATGTCGTGAACATCGGCATCGGGGGATCGGATCTGGGGCCGTACATGGTCACCGAGGCCCTGAAGCCGTATGGGCATCCCAATCTGCGGGTTCATTTCGTATCCAATGTGGACGGGACGCATATCGCGGAAGTGCTCAAGCGATGCGACCCGGAAACCACGCTGTTTCTTGTCGCTTCCAAGACCTTCACTACCCAGGAAACCATAGCCAATGCCAATACGGCCAAAAAATGGCTGTTGGATGCGCTGCTTGATCCGACAGCCGTGTCCATGCATTTCGCCGCATTGTCCACCAATACGGAGAAAGTTCGGGAGTTCGGGATTGATCCGGAAAACATGTTTTCGTTCTGGGACTGGGTCGGCGGGCGATACTCCTTGTGGTCGGCCATCGGGTTGTCCATTGCCATCTATGTCGGGATGGACCACTTCGTGGAACTTCTGGAAGGGGCATTCGTCATGGATGAACATTTCCGGACCGCTCCCCTGGAAGAGAACCTGCCTGTGATTCTGGCCCTGCTCGGCGTCTGGTACAACAATTTTTTTGGCGCCCAAAGCCATGCCATCCTGCCGTACGATCAGTATCTGCATCGGTTTCCGGCCTATTTTCAGCAGGGGGACATGGAAAGCAACGGCAAGCGGGTCACCCGGGACGGGGATGTCGTGGACTATTCCACCGGCCCGGTGATCTGGGGCGAGCCCGGAACGAATGGTCAGCATGCATTCTATCAGCTGATCCACCAGGGAACCAAGCTGATCCCCGCGGATTTCCTGGCGCCGGCGCAGAGCCATAACCCATTGGGGAAGCACCATGAAATCCTGCTCTCCAATTTTTTCGCCCAGACCGAGGCCCTGATGCGGGGCAAGACCGAGGAGGAGGCGCGGCGAGAGCTGGAGGCTTCCGGCATGGATGCGAAACAAGTGGATCTTATTGCACCCCACAAGGTTTTTCCGGGCAATCGACCCACCAACTCCATTCTTTTTCCGCAATTGACGCCGCATACGCTGGGCAGCCTGATTGCCATGTACGAACACAAGATTTTCGTGCAGGGCGTGATCTGGCGGATCAACTCCTTTGATCAGTGGGGCGTGGAACTGGGCAAGCAGCTGGCCAACGCCATTCTTCCGGAACTGGAGGATGATCAACCCGTTCAGGGGCATGATTCGTCCACCAATGGGTTGATCAATTACTTCAAAATGATCAGGCGCTGAGATGTCCGCTATACCGGTTCAGCATCTTTATGCCGATGAACTCAGCCATTGCTATGGTTGCGGCAGGAACAACCCGCACGGACTGCACGTGCAAAGCCGGTGGGACGGCACGGAAGCCACGTCCCGGTTCTCTCCGGGTCCGGAGCATATCGCCGTTCCGGGCTACGTCTATGGCGGGCTGCTGGCCTCGCTGGTGGATTGTCACGGCGTGGCCACGGCCGCGGCGGCCGCCGGGATGGAGCGCGTCGGCAACGAGCCCCTGGGGCGGTTCGTCACCGCCTCCCTGAATGTGGTTTTTGTCAAACCCACGCCCTTGGGCGTTGAGCTGGAGCTGCGAGGGCGGGTCACGGAGCGTCGCCGACGCAAGCTGGTGGTGGCGGTGGAAATTCTGGCCGAGGGGGAAGTCCGGGTGCGCGGCGAGGTCGTGGCCGCGCCCATGCCGGGGAGCATGGAAATGAAGTAGGAGCTGTTTCTTGTGCTGATAATACTCGAAAAGGCGGCCTTTGGCCGCCTTTTATATTTCTGATGGTGGGAAATGGTCCGGGACCGCCGCACCCCCAGTGCGGCATGAGCGCGAACATCCCAAGTGACATGGCATTCACCAACTTGCCGCACTGGGGGGCGGCGGTCCCAGGAGGGCAAGGCGCAGCATGTCAATGTGTGAACCATTTCTGAACCAGTTCACATTTTATCTGAACAATTCGACGAACTGTCCGTAGCCTTCGGCCTCCAGGTCTTCCGCGGGAATGAAACGCAGGGCCGCGGAGTTGATGCAGAAGCGCAGTCCGGTGGGAGGGGGGCCGTCCGGGAAGACGTGGCCCAGATGCGAATCGGCATGCTTGCTGCGGACTTCGGTCCGGCGCATGAACAGTTTACGGTCCTGACGCTCCACGACGTTTTCCGGAACCAGCGGCCCGGTGTAGCTGGGCCAGCCGGTGCCGGAATCGAATTTGTCCAGGGAACTGAAGAGCGGTTCGCCGGAGACCACGTCCACATAGATGCCCGCCCGCTTGTTGTCCCAGTATTCATTCTTGAAGGGCGGCTCGGTACCGTCTTGCTGCGTGACCTGGTACTGCATGGGCGTGAGTCTGGAGCGCAATTCCACCATGGAAGGCTTGGCAAAGGGCGGAGTGAATCCAGGGGATGCGGGGCGCTGAACCTCAGACTCGCTCCAGTGCTTGTCCAGGAAGGGCTGGCGCCCGGAAAGCACTCGGTAGCGTTGATAATGCTCGGGATTGGTGTCCGAATAGTTCTGGTGATAGCCTTCGGCGGCGTAGAACTTCCCGGCCGGAAGAATCTCCGTGGCAATGGGCCGGGAAAATTTTCCTGAGTCCCCAAGAGCCTTCTTTGATGCCTCGGCCGCCGCTCGCTGTTCTTCATCATGATAGAAGATCGCGGTCTTGTATTGGGAGCCGCGATCCGCGAATTGTCCACCCTGATCGGTGGGATCAATGGAACGCCAGAAGGCTTCCAGGATTTGTTCGTAGCTGGTCACGGTCGGATCGAACCGGACCTGGACGGCTTCATAGTGGCCCGTTCGTCCGCCGGTAACCTGCTCGTATGTCGGATTGTCCACATTCCCGCCGGTGTAACCGGATATTGCCTCCTGCACTCCAGCCAACTTCTTGATGTCCGCTTCCAGGCACCAGAAGCAGCCTCCAGCCAGCGTGGCCAATCCATGATTTCGGGATTCCTGTTGCATTGTCGTTTTCTCCTTGGCGCTGATCAATGTCGGCAAACCCATATATGTCGGCAGAACGATCAGACAGCTGAATATGAATGTCTTCATGAGGGTCTTCATGCCAAACTCTCCTGTTCTTTCGCAATTATGCCGTGCAGTCACGATAAGATCCGGATGAGCAATGGCAAGCAGATAATGTGTTTGGGGCTTTTGAACGAACTGCCGGACAGGACTTTTTCGACACTCCGTTATGCCAGATGGATTTGGCGGCGTTTTTGGATGGATGAGGATTGCAATGAAAGCAGTCGTTGTACCCGTTTTTCTGTCGCGGGATGGGTCCGCAGCCAGGAATACTGAGGAATCCGTGATCCCGGCCAGAGACGTCGGAGGATGGAAACATGGTGATGTTCGACCTTGTACAGGGCGCTGGCCAGTCCTTCAGGATCGTTCGTCAATTGAACGGCCTGCATGTCAGCATCATATTCCCTGGTCCGGGAAAGACCCAGCTGGGCCAGCAGCATGATTTGCGGAGCAAAAACCAGCAGCAGGACAGCCCACCAGTTGACATGCACTTCCGCCATCAGGATCAGGGGTAGATTCAGAAATAAAAGAAACTGGCCGATCAATGAGAGTAAACCTGCCATGCGGGTAATCAGATCGGCCAGGACCATGACCCGCAGGTCATTGTTCGCAATGTGGCTGATTTCATGGGCCAGCACGCCAACGATTTCTCGGGGTTGCAGGGATTGCAGCAGGCCATTGGTGACGGCCACGGCGGATGCTTTACGGTTGCCGACGCTGAAGGCGTTGATCACGTTGCTGGAGATGAAGAATATTTGCGGAACAACCTGCAATCCGGCTCTCTGGGACAATTCGCGGACAAGTCCGAACAAGGCCGGAGCCTGGTCGAAAGAAAGGGGGCGAGCCCGGTAAAGACGCAACACCAGGTGAGGTGATTTGGACGGGTTCCAGAGCAGGGGGATGACGGACATCAGCAGCATCATCCACAGCCCCTTGGAACCAAAAAGGATGTAGCCAAGCAGTCCCAGAAAGCCGCTCATGGAAATCAGCAGCAATCCGGCCTGAAGGCGGTTGTGCAGGTTATGTCGCTTCCAGTCGGCGCGATTGATGCGGGGGCTGTTCATGTACTCATATGGGAAATGGCTTGATGCCGTGGATGTGGACACTAATAAATAACAACTCGAACAAATGTCGTACCAAGTTGGCATCTGCATCGGGGTCGGTATCGGCGTCGGTATTGAAAGCGCAGTCTGCAGGAGCATCAATGTATACGAAACCGATTCCGATTCCGGTCCCGACCATGATGCAGAAAACCGGAGCAATGGTGCAAAACAGAACGGGTGCTGAGTTGATATATCGATAATGATTGATGACCACGCGAAATGTGATCACGGATGGTATGACCATCTCGAGAGATGGCAAGAGGGAGGAGGGGAATTGACCAGCTTCAGTCGATCAAGACGGTAATTTCAAAAAACCTTGGTCGGACTGGTGAAACGCTTGGCAGAGGCTGTACTATTTGCCGGATCTCCGGCATTCCGGGCAGACCCCGAAAAGGTACATTTTGTGTCCCGTCAACGTGAAATCGTGGTCCTTGGCCAGCTGTTCCTGAAGCTTCTCGATTTGGTTGTCGATAACTTCCACGCTGCGGCCGCAGCTTGAACAAATCAGGTGATCGTGATGGGCATGGCCGAAGGTCGGCTCGTATCGCGTCACGCCATCGCCGAAATTCACTTCACGCGCAATTCCTGCTTCTGAGAGCAACTTGAGTGTCCGGTACACGGTGGCCTGACCGACCTGCGGGTCGCTCTGCTTGACCAGGTTATACAGTTCTTCCGGGGAGACATGATCACTGGTTTGCCAGAAAACATCAAAAATGAGCCCTCGCTGGGATGTAAACTTGAGCTTCTTCTTGGCCAGAAAATGAAAGAACTGATTGCGTGCATCTTGCATGTGGCTATCTCCATAATTTGATTATCCTTAACTAGCCTGCAGCATGTAACCTGTCAATGTCGTATTCTGATCCGACGCGAAGTATTTTTTTGGAAAAACCAATCAAATCAAGTTATTGACATTAAGTCGAAGTCTTTTTAAGATCCAAATCGCAATATGTTGACTAACGATTCATGGCTGCTCATGAATATGTCTCATCATCGGCTCATTGTCTTGCACGGCTTTCCACGATAATGATTTTTTTCCACTTCGCCCGCTGCCAATGAACGAATGGATTGATCGCGGGTATGGACCCTCATGCACACAATTCATGGGGATGAAGCTGGAATTTCAAGCCCGCGGCCCGGATTTTTTGCAGACACCTTGCACCTCCTTGGAGTTCTCGATGTCCAAGAGCAGCCAATGCCCCCGGATTAAAATCAACACCAAATTTTGCACATGCACATCGGTAGATTGTCCGAAGTATGGGTTGTGCTGTGAATGCCTTCATTATCACCGGCAACGCAACGAGCTTCCCGGATGCTACTTCACCCCGGAGGAGGAAAAGTCACTGAATCGAAGCATTGATTTTTTTGTTCAAAGACGCTCCCCAAAATGATTTTCAACCTGGAACCTATGGATAGTCAGCATATCGGGTGCTTGCAGCACCTGTTGAGCATCATCGCAAACTCCTTCGACGCCTACTCGACGGTTTTGTTCCTGCCTGACGCAAGCGGCACGTACAGCGTGGCCGCTCACTTCAGCCTGGGAGATGATCTCTCGCGCAATGCCACGGTTCAACCTGGAAAAGGGCTGGTGGGATGGATACTCCGAAACAATCAGCCGCTGCTGGTCAATAACTTTGAACTGCAGAGCGAATCTTTGGGGTATTATTCCGGCCAGAGCGAGTCCGTGGTCAAGGCGTTCATGGGCTGCCCGCTCAGGGATGGACAGGGAGTCTTGTGCGTCGACAGCAAAAAAAGCTACTCCTTCAGCACCAAGGATCAAAAGATTCTCCATCAGTTCGTGGAGTTTGTCGCCGCGCTGCAAATGGATAGTTGTCGGCTGCGGACAAGCAGGAAGGACTTCACGTATTATCAGGCGCTACAAAAATTGCGTGAGCTTCGACAGCGGTTTCCGCTCTGGTCGTCATACCTCAAAAATTTTCTCGAGATTCTGTCGGAAACCACCCAGATACAACACACTGCCCTTGCCGTCCGGGATGAACTCGGACAAAATTTTTCCATCGAGGGCTGGACCGATGGATTTCCACTCAACAATCTTTCCAAACTCGACTCTTACCCCATTGGAAGCGGACTTGTGGGGTGGGTTTTCAAGAACGAAAAGCCCGTGTTTTCAGCGGACATGGAATCGGGACATACCGGGGTCACGCTGTTTGCCAAAGATGTCCTCGGTTCAGAGGTGCTGCATACGGTTATCTGCCTGCCGCTCAACGTCTCCAAGCGAACGAGGGCTGTTTTGGTGCTGGCCGATCCAATAGTCCGTGTCCCGTGTAACGAAATGAGGGTCTTTCTGCGGTTGGTTACGGAACATCTCGAGTTTTTTCTGGAAAATCTTTATCTGCGCAATCAGGTGAGCAAACTCAAAGCCATGCTCCCGCCACCGCCCGCTCCGGAAAAAGACCACTGATTTTTGACGATCCTGACATATCAGGTTCTTATCGTAAATTTTTGTTCTCACCCAACTCACTGAGATACTTAAAGGTGGTTGCCCTGTTTTGGGTGGAACGGCTGCCCAACCGAGCCGGACATCGCTCATCAAGCCGTTGCCAAACGCAGAGAGCACAGTCTCTTGTTGTTGCAGCGCACCGGTTTGGTGTTCCGGTCGGGCGGAAGTTTTGATCCGGCCAAAACAGGGTACACCACCGGGAGAACAGATTTGTCCTGGGTTTCTGAGATTTCCGTTGACAGCGGATACGAACTTGGGTCAGGAAATTACGTCAGGCAGCATGGCTTCACTTTTTTGTCCCCATTCATCATTTGCAAGGTGGTCACGGCATGTTTTTCAAGCGCTTCTTCTCTTTCATGAACACCGATTTGGCCATGGATCTGGGTACGGCCAATACGCTGGTGTATACGCCGAAAGATGGCATCGTCCTTAACGAACCCTCGGTTGTGGCATTGGACAACCGGAGTGGAAACGTTCTGGCGGTGGGCAAGGAGGCCAAGGAGTTTCTGGGCAGAACCCCGAAAAGCATCCGTGCGATCCGGCCCCTGAAAGACGGGGTCATTGCCGATTTTGAGGTGACCAAGGAGATGATCGCCTATTTTGTCCGCAAGGTGATCCGGGGAATGCGCCTGATCAAGCCGATGATCATCATCGGCGTTCCCGCAGGGATCACCCAGGTCGAGAAGCGGGCGGTCATAGAGTCCGGAACCCAGGCCGGAGCACGGGAAGTCAAGTTGATCGAAGAGCCGGTGGCCGCGGCCATCGGCGCCGGTTTGCCCATTGACGAGCCCATTGGGAACATGGTCGTGGATATTGGCGGCGGAACAACCGAAGTGGCCGTCATCTCTCTTTCCTCGGTGGCCTATTCCGAATCGGTGCGCATAGCCGGCGATGAGATGAATGAAGCCATCCAGCGTTATGTTCAAGATGAGTATCAGATGCTGATCGGGGAAAATATGGCCGAGAAAACCAAGATCGTCATCGGGTCGGCCTTCCGTCAGGACAAGCCTCTTTCCATTGAAGTCGGCGGGAAAAACATGGTGGACGGGAATCCGCGCACATTGACCCTGCACGATGAGGAGATTCGGGTGGCGATTCAGGAACCGGTCAATGCCATCGTGCTGGCGGTTCGTCGCGCTCTGGAAAAAACCCCGCCGGAACTGGTGGCCGACATTGCCAACAACGGTTTATATCTGGCCGGAGGCGGGGCATTGCTCAAGGGGCTGGATCAGCTCATTGCCCAAAGTGCGCATCTCCAGGTCATCAAGGATGACGACCCTTTGACCACGGTGGTGCGAGGCGTGGGCAGGGTCCTGGAAAATCAAAAAAAATATACGTCCGTGTTCATCAACTAATTACCTTCACGGTTGTCACGCATCCGATTTTTCGGATTTCTCTTTCAATAGCCGGTCCAGCTTGCTGTCCAAGCCGTTCAGGCGAGCTTCCAGCCTTTGCCAAGTCTTGGCCGGATCTTCCCGTATTCCCTCTTCAATGGCCTTTTCCTCCATGGCCCCGACAATGATGCCCACAACCAGGTTGATGACCGTGTATGTGGTGACAATGATGAAGGGCACGAAAAACATCCAAGCCAGCGGAAAAACCTCCAGTACCGGGCGTACGATGCCCATGGACCAGCTTTCCAGGGTCATTATCTGAAACAGGGTATATAAAGAAGCGCCGATGGATCCGAACCACTCCGGAAAGGCGGCTCCGAAAAGCTTGGTCGCAATGACCGCTCCCACATAGAAGATGATGCCCACAATGCCGGCTACGGAACTGACGCCGGGCAGGGCGTGCAGCATGGCGGCAATCACCCGGCGCATGCTCGGCAAAGCGGAGATCATCCGCAAAACGCGCAGCACCCGCAGCGAACGCAGTACGGCAAGCCCGCCATGACTGGGTATCAATGAAATGGCCACCACGAGAAAATCGAATATGTTCCAGCCTTCCTTGAAGAAACGTCCCCGCAGGGCGTAGAGCTTCAATCCGATTTCACAAATGAAAATGCTCAGACAGATCCGGTCAATGATCAGGAGAAGGGGGCCTGCCATTTCCATGGCCCGGGCCGAGGTTTCCAGGCCAAGCACAATACCGTTGATGATGATGACAACAATAATGGCATTTTGGAACCGACTGCTCTGGACGACGTCCTGGATGCGGTCACGGGTGACGGCGGCAGGGGATTTGAAAGGCATTCTGTATCCGTTGGGTTTTGAGAATTAAGGAGGAATGGGAAGGTGAAACAGCGGAGAAGTCACGATCAAGAGGAACTCCTGACCATGACCCGAATGGAATTTCAGCAAATTGTATGGGCAACTTTTCCGGATCGATTTAAAGAAGAACCATGTACCCGTCAAGAAATCAGAACAGCGATTTTGTTGCAAGCCTTTGGTTCGGTGAGTAGTTGCCCCAAAAAATATGCAACCGCCGAATAAAGCCTCCGGCGGTTGCTATGCTGGGAGCTGGAATTTCACTTTTCCAGCAATGCCCGTATCAGGGATAAGGATCAATCAGACGCGGGGATGTTTGTGGCGGGGCCGTCTGGTTCAAAGAGTCCCACTGGACCGCCAACGATAACCGTCACCATAGTTTCGGGCCGCAGGCGGCGTTGGAGCGCGTCGTGAGACTCCTGCGTCGTGACCTGAGAAACATGCTCGGTATAAGTTTCCAGGTAGTCCAGAGGAAGCTCATAGAATCCGATCATGGCCAGAGCAGAGACGATTTCGCTGTTGGAGACAAGGCCCAAGGGAAACCGGCCAATGATGTTCGCCTTGGAGGCGGCCAGTTCTTCTTCCGTGGCACCATGTTCTATGAACTGTTCCAATTCGTTGTGCAGTACTTCCACGGACAGAGGGGCCTGATCGATGCCGGTCTGCATGCTGATCACGAAGGGCCCCTCCGCAGACATGGGAACAATGCCGCTGGAAACGGAATACGCCAATCCACGTTCATTGCGAATTTCCCGGAACAGTCTGGACGTGAATCCGCCGCCGCCCAGAACGTGATTGGCCACACTCAGCGGGAACCGGTCCGGATCGTTGCGACGCAGCACGGGAGTACCCATCTGGATATGGGCCTGTTCGGAAGCGAAAGGAATGTGCTCCAGAACGGGAGACGTGCGCGGCGATACCGGCGGAAGCTCCGGCATCCGCTCTCCCTGAGGGAGTGCAGCGCAAATGCGTTCGCTGATTTCCCTGGCTGTCTCCAGGTCCAGATCCCCGGTCATGGCCAGAACCCCGTTTCGGGATGTATAGTGTTCCTGAAAAAATCGCAGCAGTTCGTCGCGGTCCAGGTTCGGGATGCTGTTCTCGGTCCCCAGCGGGTGCGCGGCATAGGGATGATCGCCATACGCCAGCTGGTAGAAGCGCCGGGAGGCGAGGGTTCCCGGCTCCTGGCGTTCCTGCTGGAGTGCCTGCAGCGTATGGCGACGGGCTCTTGCCAGATCGTTCTCCGGAAATGACGGGTCATCCAGGATGGAGACGAAGGTTGCAAGGGCCGTCTCCATCCAGTCCGGTTCGGTCAGGGTTCGCAGGCGAAGAACGGCCATGTCCCGGGCCGTGCTGGTGCCGAACTGAGCTCCGATGGATTCAAACCGTTCCGCCACGGCGTCCGCGTCCAACTCTGTAGTGCCGAAGGCCAGGGCCTGGTTCGTCAAGCGGGCCACGCCGCCACGGTCGCCGTCCCGGGCGGAGCCGGCATCGAAAAGCAGGCGCACGTCCAGCATGGGCAGGGCCGGAGCCGGTGCAAAGAGCACGGTCATGCCTTTTTCTGTTTCCCAATGCTCGAACTCCGCGGCCGTTGCCGACGTCGCGATCAAGCAGGCGGCCATGAAGAAGAACAGGAAAGGAATCAGGAAACGTCTTTGAATCAGCATAGGTTTCAGGAAAGCTTGCATGTATGGATCACGTTGTTGCATGGGATACCTCGGATGAAAGAACCTTTGTTCAATTGGGAGTCGACGAGCACAAGAGGTGCTGGCTACTGACGCTTTGCCCCTTCGTGCTCTTCGTGTCCTTCGTGGTGAAAAAAAACGAAACGGACTGAAAGAAACCAAGTCTGCGACGGTATTATTTGAATCGATCGATTACCATAATTCTTAACTAAGTAATTCTTAACTACTGGACCAGGATATCTGACGATTCTCGCACAGGGACATCCAGCGGCAGCGGGTCGAGAACGGCGACGGTTCGCGTATCCGGAATCAGATATCGTTGCGCAACGCGCTGGACATCTTCCGCTGTAACTTCACGAATTCCCTCGGCATATTCTTCAATGGTCCGCCAGCCGAGCCCGATGGTTTCCAGCATGCCCAGCTCAAAAGCCTGGGCATTGAGCGAATCCCGGCGATAGACCATTGAAGCGATGACCTGGGCCTTGACCCGTTGCAGCTCCTGCTCGGTGACGGGTTCGTTCCGCAACGTCTCCACCTGTTCAAGGAGCGCCTCTTCCAGGACCTGGATTTCCGTTCCCGTGGACGGCATGGCCGCGAGAGTAAAAAGGCTGTCCAGGCGGCTGAAAGCGCTGTATCCCGCGTTGGCGGCTCGTGCCAGTTCCCGGCCCCGGACAAGTTCACGGTCCAGGCGGGATGCTCGGCCGGAACTGAGCACTCCCGCCGCGACCATCAGGGCATAGGCGTCCTTGGCCGATTCCAGAGAATCTTCGCCGTGTTCCCGCAGGGTCAAGAGCACCGGCGTTTTCCAGCCCATCATCAAATACGGCATTTCCGCCGGCACCCGCAGGGTGGTCCGGCGTTCGCCCCGCTGAGGAGTTTCCACGCGCGGTTTGACTTCCGGCAGCGGTCTGGCCGGGATGGGGCCGTAATACCTTTCGGCAGCGGCAATGACTTCCTCCGGATTCACGTCGCCCACCACCACGGCCACGGCGTTGTTGGGCACGTACCACATGTCGTACCATGCCTGAAGATCCTCCAGCGTGTAGGCTAGAATGTCCGTCATCCAGCCGATGGCGGTATGCCGGTAGGGGCTGTTGAAGAAGGCCGTGGCCATGAAATGTTCGTTCAAAAGGGCAATGGGCCGATCTTCCCGGGTCAGCCTGCGCTCTTCGATGACGACGTTGCGCTCCGGTTGGAACTCGTCCTCGGTCAGCTTCAAGCCGTGCATCCGCTCGGCTTCCATGGACATGACCATCTCCCAGTGCGGCGTTCCGACAACCTGAAAATAGGCGGTGAAATCCGGCCCGGTGAAGGCGTTCTGGGACCCGCCGATTTCCGAAATGATCCGCGTGAACTCCCCGGGCGGATATTTTTCACTGCCGCGGAACATCATGTGCTCCAGCATGTGGGAAATGCCGGTGATACCGCTATGCTCATGCATGGAGCCGACGCCGTACCAGATCTGATTGGTGACGACGGGAGCGCGTTGATCCGGAAGAACCAGGACGGTCAACCCGTTGTCCAGGCGATGCTCGACTACGTCCGCTGAAACCGTGAGCGGCAAAACCGCCAGCCAAAAGAACACGACAAAAACAGTGAGTGATCGTTTCATGTTGAGTACCTTGTCTGATTGGAGGATGTGTGGAGATTGGTGGATATGTTGGCGGTGACTTGGAATCGCCTGCAACCTGAATCTCACAATTCTTGGGTGGTATGGTGATCACTGATCCGGACTTGGCAAGAGTGAAAAAGGACACGCGGCACCGACCATTCGTTACGATCCGGATAACCTGATCTGGCGGAGAACTGTATCATTTGTGCTTGTAGGACGATGAGTTAGTAACAGTAAGTAAACAATATTTCAGGAGCGAGTCAATTTGTTCAAGGTTGTTGATTTTCCATATTTTTCGCCGTAAGAGACCCAATCAGCTCAGTGTTGCTGCTGGCATTCACAACTGGTTTCGGCTTGGAATGGTTCAACCTTTTTCTTCCGTAGGAGGCAATTGCATGAAAAAACGTTTGTTTTTAAGCGTGTTGGCGAGTTTGCTGGTGCTGCCCCTGTTGCTGGGCCAGGCCCATGCCGAGATCCGGATCGGCCTGATGGCTCCCTTGACCGGCTCCTGGGCCAGCGAGGGTCAGGCCATGAGGCAGATCGTGGAACTACTCGCCGAGGAACAGAACAATGCCGGTGGAGTCATGGGGCAGAAGGTGGTCATTGTCGCCGAGGATGACGCAGGCGATCCGCGTACCGCTGCTCTGGCAGCCCAGCGTTTGTCCACTCGCAACATCGTGGCCGT
This sequence comes from Desulfonatronum parangueonense, assembly GCF_054656975.1. Lineage (NCBI taxonomy): Bacteria > Pseudomonadati > Thermodesulfobacteriota > Desulfovibrionia > Desulfovibrionales > Desulfonatronaceae > Desulfonatronum > Desulfonatronum parangueonense. Next base: position 1,261,384 of record NZ_BAAHXH010000003.1, on the reverse strand, counting down.
CATCGGCACGTATGGCTCGTCCATTACCGAAGCCAGCCAGAACATCTTCGATGAAAACAGGATCGTTCAAGTGGCCACCGGCTCCACGGCCATTCGCTTGAGTGAGAAGGGTATGCGTTATTTTTTCCGCACCTCCCCCCGCGATGACGAGCAGGGACTTGTAGCGGCGAATACCCTCAAGGACATGGGATTCAACAAAGTCGCCATCCTTCACGACAACACCACCTACGCCAGGGGACTGGCCGATGAGGCCCAGGCACTGCTCAGGGAAGGCAATGTTGAAATCGTCTTCTTCGATGCCCTGACTCCCGGCGAGCGCGACTACAGCGCCATTTTGTCGCAATTGCGTGCTCGTGGCCCGGAAGTCGTTCTGTTCACCGGCTATTTTCCTGAAGCAGGTCTCCTGCTGCGTCAGAAAAAAGCCATGGGCTGGGATGTACCCTTTATCGGCGGCGACGCCACGAACAATCCCGACCTGGTGAGCATTGCCGGGAAGGAAGCAGCCGAAGGCTTCATGTTCCTCAGCCCGCCCGTGCCTCAGGATCTGGACTCTCCGGAAGCCACGTCCTTCATGAATGCCTACCGGGCCAGGTACCAGGACGACCCGGCTTCGGTCTGGGCCGTACTGGCCGGCGACGCCTTCAAGGTTCTTGTTGCCGCCATTGAAGGCACTCAGTCCACGGATCCGGACAAGATCGCGGAATTTCTGCGGACGGAACTGCAAGATTTTCAAGGCCTGACCGGAACCATCGCCTTTGATGAAAAGGGCGACCGGGTGGGAGAATTGTACCGCGTGTACAAGGTGGACGGCGAAGGCCGCTTTGTCATGCAGCAATAATTTGTGACATATCCCGGCAGGCCGGCTTGTGCTGGTCTGCCGGAATCGCCTTTGAGGAATAAAGCGGATTGGCGATAGCCCTTTAGGTAATGATTTTGAAATGATGCCGAGGCCCACGGCGTGCCGATCTTTTGAAAAAGCAAGCATGCATATTCAAAATACTTACCTGAATGTCCATCTCCCGCATCATCTTCACAAGCTCCGTGTTCTCCTAACCACTCGAAGGACATGAAATGCAACTTTTCCTGGAACAACTGACCAACGGCTTGGCCGTGGGCGGCATCTACGCCCTGATCGCCCTTGGGTACACCATGGTCTACGGCGTACTCAAGCTGATCAACTTCGCTCACGGCGACCTGTTCACCATTGGAGCCTACCTCGGATTGACTCTTCTGCTGTCCTTGGGGTTGACCGAACACCTCGGTCCCATGGCCGGCATTATGGTTCTGGTGATCATGGTCATGGGTTTGGTGGCCGTTATCGGAGCGCTGCTGGAGCGGGTCGCCTATCGCCCCCTGCGCACGTCGCCAAGGCTGTCCGCGGTTGTTTCCGCCCTGGGTGCGTCCATTTTTTTTCAGAACGCCGTGATGCTCATCTACGGCGCCCGGTTCCGCGTCTACCCCCACGACATCTTGCCGACCACGTCGATCTCCATGTTCGGAGTGGACATTCCTGTGATGCGGATCGTTCTTTTTGCCGCGTCCATTGTGATGATGGCAGGGCTGTACTTTTTCGTGCAGCGCACCAAGACCGGTACGGCCATCCGGGCCGCGGCCATTGATCAGGGCGCCGCCAAGCTGATGGGCATCGATGTGAACCGGGTCATCATGTACGTCTTCCTGATCGGGCCGGCCCTGGGCGGAGCAGCCGGGATGATGGTCGGGCTCTACTATGGTCAGATCAACTTCACCATGGGCTGGGTCTACGGCCTGAAAGCGTTCACGGCCGCAATCCTGGGAGGAATCGGCAACATTCCCGGCGCCATGCTCGGGGGCCTGCTTCTGGGCGTCATTGAAGCCATGGGCGCGACGTACATCTCCCTGGCCTGGAAGGACGCCATTTCCTTCATGGTCCTGATCCTGATCCTGATCTTTCGCCCCACCGGCATCCTGGGCGAGCGCGTGGCGGACAAAGTATGAAGCCCGCAATCATCATCAATATTCTTTTCGTTGGGGCATTGCTGGCCGCTCCGCACTTTCTGGACGCCTACTGGATCGATGTCCTCAATTCCATCGGCCTGTACGCGATTCTGGCCCTCAGCCTGAACATCATTCTCGGCTACGCCGGGTTGTTTCACATGGGGCATGCCGCATTCTTCGCGGTGGGCACCTACACCACGGCCATCCTGAACACCCAGTTCGGGATTCCGGTGCTCTGGCTGATGCCCCTTTCCGGCATGGCGGCCGGGATTTTCGCCCTGCTCGTGGCCAGACCGATCATTCATCTGCGCGGCGACTATCTGCTCATCGTGACCATCGGAATCGTGGAAATCGTGCGCATCGCCCTGGTGAACAACGTTTTCGGGATCACCGGCGGCGCCAACGGCATTTTTGGGATCAGCCGGCCCGTTGTTTTCGGCTATGTGATCCGCACGCCATATGATTTCTACTATCTGATCCTCGCCTTTGCCGCGATCACGGTGCTGCTTTTCACGCGCCTGGAAAACTCACGTTTCGGACGGGCCTTGAACTACATTCGCGAGGACGACGTGGCCGCGGAAGGCAGCGGCATCAATGCGGCCCACTACAAACTGGTGGCTTTTGTCATCGGTGCCTTCTGGGCCGGCATGGTCGGGACCATCTTCGCGTCCAAAATGACCATTGTTTCCCCGCAGTCCTTCACGTTCTGGGAATCCGTGATCATGTTCACCATCGTGATTCTGGGCGGAGCCGGTAACATCAAGGGCGTCATTCTCGGAGCCTTTCTGATCATCGGCCTGCCGGAAGTCTTTCGGGAGTTTGCCGGGGCACGAATGCTCTTCTTCGGTGCGGCCATGATCCTGATGATGATCTTTCGGCCAAAGGGCATCCTGCCGCCTCCGCCGCGGACGTTCAATCTGGATTTCCTGGCCAATTCGCGGGGAGGTGGAAAATGAGCGGTACGCCTCTTTTGCGCCTCGCCAATCTGACCAAGTCCTTCGGCGGGGTCATGGCCGTGAACAACGTCACCTTCGATGTGGATCACGGTTCCATCGTCGGCCTGATCGGCCCCAACGGCGCGGGCAAGACCACTGTCTTCAATCTGATTACGGGAAACTACCAGCCCAATAGCGGACAGATTCTTTTTGACGGGCGCAATATCGTGAACATGCGCACCAACAAGATCGTTTCCCTGGGCGTTGCCAGAACGTTTCAGACGATTCGCCTGTTTCAAAACATGAGCGCGCTTGAAAACGTGCTTGCCGGATGCCATTGCCGGATGCGCTCCGGAGTCGTCGGCGCCATGCTCCGGCTGCCCTGGCAGAAAAAGGAAGAACGCGAGGCCCTGGAAATTGCCGTGAAGGAACTGGAGTTCGTCGGGTTGCGGCCGCATCTGGATCAGGCCGCCCGGAACCTGTCCTACGGCAACCAGCGCCTGCTGGAGGTCGCCCGGGCCCTGGCCACCAAGCCGCGCTTTCTGATTCTGGACGAGCCGGCGGGCGGGATGAACGACTATGAGACCCAGGTGCTGGTGAACCTGATTTTGCAGATCCGGGATCGCGGAATCACGGTGCTGCTGATCGAGCACGACATGAATCTGGTCATGCAAATCTGTGAAAAACTGGTGGTGTTGGAGTATGGGGTATTGATCGCCCAGGGGACTCCGGCCGAAATACAAAAGGACCAACGGGTCATCGACGCCTACCTGGGTGCACCGGATGACGACGACGAGGATTTCTGATCATGCTCCTGCGAATTGAAAATCTGGAAGTCAAATACGGCAATGTTCAGGTTCTGCATGGACTGAACCTGAACGTGGCCCAGGGCGAGATCGTGACCATCCTCGGGGCCAACGGCGCGGGCAAGTCCACCACTCTGATGACCGTCAGCGGCCTGGTCAAGCCGTCGGGAGGCGGGATCTACCTGGAAGACAAGGCCCTGCACAAGCTCGAGGCCCATGATATCGTCAAGCTCGGCCTGGCCCAGGTTCCGGAGGGGCGACGAGTCTTTGGAACCCTGAGCGTGCAGGAGAACCTGCATCTTGGAGCGTTCACGGCCACGGATCAAGCACGGATCCGCAAGAACATGGATTGGGTGTACGAGATGTTTCCCATCCTGCATCAGCGCCGCGGACAACTGGCCGGCACCCTGAGCGGCGGTGAACAGCAGATGCTGGCCATCGGCCGCGGCCTGATGGCCAATCCCAAGATCCTGCTCCTGGACGAACCCAGCCTGGGGCTGGCGCCGATTCTGGTCAAGTCCATCTTCGCCACGATCCGGGAGATCAACAAATCCGGCGTGACCATCGTCCTCGTGGAACAAAACGCCCGCCTGGCCCTGAAGCTGGCCGACCGGGGCTACGTCCTGGAACTGGGAAAGATCGTTCTGGAAGATACGGCCAAAGCCCTCCTGGTCAATCCGGAAGTCCAGAACGCCTACCTGGGAGGAGTAGGGTAAGCTGAGCGGACTGCTACGACAGGTTATACAACGCCCCTTTCAGCAATGAACAGGGGCGTTTTCACGTTAAAAACGTAATACTCAGGAAATGTAACTACTCAGCAGAGCCAGAATAAAGATCTGGATAGCGATAGCGCCGGCCTTCGCCGGTATGACGAACATGGAACGGCTTGCTCCGATCCGTCTTTCCGGGGAAAGCCGGAATCCAGTGCTGGGGACTGGTCATGCGCCGTGTGCGCTGAATAGGTAACTGCTCAATAAGGCAGGGCAACCAACCACCGCGGATCCGTGCTGCCTGGATACCGGCCTACGCCGGTATGACGGAGTGGCGTACCTCGAAAGCGAGTACTCTCGGTCGTCACCCCGGCGCAGGCCGGGGTCCAGGTGTTTTTTCTATGGTTCACTGCCCGGAGTTATTGAGTAGTTACCTGAATAGTTACCCAAAAATAATTATTGAGACAGAACTTTCCAATACCGCTCCATGAACCGCTGAACAGCTACTTGCAAGTCCCCTGGCAGCGCAACATCAATCCCTTTTAGTTCGGACAGCTTACCTCGAATACAACCGTTGGTATCAGGATAATATCGGCCAAGTCGTCGATTATCCGCGCTCCATTAATCGCGGCGTACCAGGTCGGAGCGAAAGTGAATTGCCACTCGCCGCGCGGGTCGAGTAACTGCGCTCCGTCGAGATTCGTGGGCGGCAGCAGTAGACCAGCATTTGCCTGGTCCACGGCGAAGCGCGTGCGCGGCGTGCCGGTCCCGTCGACCCCTGCCCCGATGCGGCTGCTGTAGGCACCGTGATCATCGGTGGTAATGGGCAGTTCCGGCAACATCCCCACTTTCCGCAGGGCGAGGTCGCCGCTACGCTCTTTGCCCGCCGGGCCGACGAGGAGCACCATCAGGTGCTGGAGTCCGAGAGGGGCGCCGGCAGGTGGCGGGAAGGTGTGAGCCGCGAGCGCGAAGGGGATCGTCTGCGCAGTGGTCGGGTCGGCCGGGTTGTGCAGGTCGTACCATTGGTCGGGGTAGCTGTGACGCAGGCTGATCACCACGTCGCTGCTTTTCCGCTCCCCGAGACGGGCGATGACCTGGCCGCGATAGGCGGCGTCCTGGTATGCCGTGTACTCGATGGTAAACAGCACATCCACCAGGGAGTCGAAGTTGAGGCGGTTGCTTGCATGGGGCAGCTCGAAGCGCCACAGGGTTTCCACGCCAAGGCCCTCAAAGGGCAGCAGCATCGGGTCGTTGTAGTTGAGTACGAAGACACCGCTGTCGTTTATTGGGCTGTCTAGGGCGACGGTTTCGGGAAAGCGTTGAAGGGCGTCTACTTCCACAAAACTGCCGCTGTTGTTCACGACTACACGCGAAAAGCCGCTGTTGCTCAGGGTGGCGTGAATGCCGTCAACAGGCGGTACAAGGGCGATCACGGTGACCTTTACGCTCTTGACGAGGCGCATGTAATGACCGGGAAAATCCCAATCGAACCACTCCTGCAGAGTGTTGAAGGTGATCGCACCGCTTTCGCGCAGATGCATTAACGCACTTGGCAGAGCCTGGGCCAGGGAGATAGTCTTGCTCAGTTCCAGGCGTCGGCGGTCGGTGCGGATCTTCCACTCATCGAGCTTGCTCATATCGGCCAGAAGACGTTCGGCGCCCAACAAGCCCGAGGCACGCTGGGCCTCGCTGAGGGTTGCCTCGTCAATGCTCCAGTAGTCGCCCTGGATCACGGTGATCGGCTGTTGGCGCTCGAATTCCAGGGCATGCTGGGCGAGGCGCGCCGTGGTGACGGCGTGTTGCATTACGCTGCGATAGGAATCCTGGAGCACGCCGATCATCCACTGGTACAGCTGCTCGTTACTAAACTGGTTCTTGAGAAAATCAATTACCAGACGCGTGTGGTTGTGCTGCAGTTCGGCCACAGCCTGCTCCTGGGCGGTGATTGTCACGCGCAGCTGAGCCTGGCCGAGGTGCGCGTCGGCAAGTCGACGCCCGATGCCGGCCAGTTCGTGTTGATGCTGCCAGTCTTCCCAGCGCCTTTCAAAGCTGGCGAAGGTCAGGGCGAGGCTTCCGAAGGTGCCGAGGGCGCCGGCTGTGGCGCTGAAGCCGCTCGCCATTTGCTGTCCGCCGGCGATCAGCCCCGCGCCGATGGCGGCGATGCCTGCAATGCCAACGGCGGCGTTAACCGGCAACGTCGGCAACCCAGCGACCGACGCCGCCTGGACCAGTCCGGCGGCTGTAGCGCCGATGCCTGCGGCCGCTCCGGTGAAAGCCACCCCGGCAGCCGGCGCGGCTATCATAAAGTATGTGAGGGCGGACAAGCCTTGAAACGCGCCGCTACTCGCCATCAACGCCATAGCGGTCATCTCCGCCTCGTTCAGCCCGCCGGCGCCCATCATGTTCATTCCGTCGCCCACGCGGTCCTCCCAGAAGCCGAGTTCAACTAGGGCACGCTCCAGTTGCAGGTTTGCGATCTGGACGCCACGCACCGCTTCGTCGCGGCCAAGGGCGCGCAAAGTGATCGTAGCGGCGGCCACTTCCTCGGCGATCTCGGCTTGCAGCAGGGCCAGGGCGGCGCTGTCGCGCTTTTCGATCGCCGCGAGCATCAGTGTCTGGAGTTGCTGTGCCAGGCCGGTATGTTGACGCGACTTCTCGATCAGAAAGTCGTAGCGATAGCGCGGAGGCGTGATCGGCCCGCTGTTCAAGGAATTCTGCAATTGGCCAAATGTGTCGATGATCCGCCCCTCCAAGCTGCCTGTGAGTTGCGGTTGGCCGGGTTCACCGTTGATATCCAGACAGTTACGCAGCAAGGTTAGGGCGACGTCGATCCGCATCTGGTAGGCCTGGAGCAGCGGGTTGGGCGGGATGCAGAAAACAGCCGTGGCGTTACTCGGCGGCGCGGCACTGCTTGGCGTGGGTGGGCCGATGTTTTTCTGCCAGTGGGGATCGAGAATCTGTTCGAGCTGGTCGTGTAGAGCTTGCTCCTCCTTCCTGCGCCCCAAGAGGGTTGCCGGCAATGCCTGCTGCTCGCGGGCCTTGAGCAGGGCTGACGCGACGATCGTCTCAAGCTCGAGGGCCAACTGCCGCAGCGACAGACTCCTGGCCTGGAGCGCCTTGATATGTTCCGTTGCTTCACGCACGATGTTGAGCAGTGGAATACCCATCAGTTGCGCGATGGCTCGTTGGATGAGCTGGGCGCGGGCTTTGTGTTGTGCTGCTGCTTCCGCTGTGGTCGCACGCAGGCCGCCAACTTCACGCGCAACGGCGAACTCCAGGGCCTGCAGTTGCTCCGCGCAAGGATTAGCGAAGGCCGGCGCCTGGAGCACCTGCGCCGCCAGTTGGTACAGTTCGCGCGCCCGGTTGCGCGATTCGGCGTTGTTCAGCGTAAACTGGTGGTCGGCCCAATCGAGGAGGTTCTTCGTTTGCATCAGAATGGCGTGGCGCAGGTAAGGCCCGGCCCGACGCTTGGCGACGGCGTCGGGATCCTCGATGCCGTGCAGCCAATCATCGGGGCGCTCGAAGCCACCCGTGAAGACGTCCGTGAAAGGAAAGACCTGCTGGGGCTGGGCGAAGAGGTCGTATAATCGGCGATACATCTGGTAGGCGGAGGCGAAGTTGCCGGAGCGGTTCAGAGCCCATCCAGCCAGCAGCGGAAAATAGAGATAGCGCTCGGTCACGGCAATGTGGCGAGCCGCCGGTGATGCCGGGTCGAGTTGATTGAAGGCTGTCCCGATCGGCCAGCGCTCCGCCGTGGCAATGTGCTTGAGCACCACCGTCACACGCATTTGGAAATCCAGATCGAGACCGTTGTTGCGGACGGAAACGCGCTTGACCTGGATGGCTCCGTTCGGTTCACTCAAAATAAGATAGCTTTCGTTCCCATCACGATTCCAAGCCAGGCTGACTGAGCCACCCGCAGGCGAGGATAATGGTTTGTCGAGCTCCAATACAGCATCTTGCGGTGCAGCTTCAGCCGGGAACGGCCATGAGCGGATACCAGCCGTGAGCGCATCTTTGCGCCATGCGGAGCAAGGGCTTCGATTGACGATAGTCGAGCCAAGCCAGTTGAACCAGGGCGTCAGGTTGCCACCGGCGGCGTAGGGATCACCGTGATACTGCCAGGCCGTCCAAGTGCCCGAGTCGCTGTCGAGACGGGCATAAAAGTAGTGCAATGTCGTGTTGTTGCCTTGTGTTGTGAAGGTTCTGGCCCAGAGTGTGGGCTCGTGAGAAAGAGAGTTGCTTGTACTGAGGTTCCAAAACTCACTTTTGGGATTGCTTCCCGGTGCGTTCGGCAGCGTACCCTCGATTGACGCTTCGCCCGTAACGCGGCCTTGCGGCGCAAGACGCAGGGTACGCCAAGAATCGAACGCCTCGGAATTATTGCCTTTGTAACCAAGGCCAATGAACATGAGGCCGTCGCCGCGGCCGTAAGGCAATACGACGTGCGGGATGAGTTCTTCGGGCCAACCGAGCACTTCCGTCCAGCCGCCGGCGTCGGGAGTGACCGGGTTGACGGCAACGGGCGGCGTGCTGAGCGAAGACGTGGAGAGTCGGTTCAGCCAGAGACGATACGTGCGCGTGCTGTCGGCGGCGATGACCTCGTTGCGGGCGAAGATGAAGAGTTCGGAACCGATCACATGGGACGTTACAGCTTCAAGCTGATCGATACTGCGGAACAACTCTTCATAGTCGCGCTCCAACTCGGAGACGACCTGCAGCGAGGCGCTGCCGGCAACCAGTCGCTCGATGGCGCGCTGAAACAGGTTGGTCATTCGCCGACGCTGGATGGGCGGTGAGAGCAGATTCTCAGGGTAGAGCAGGACGTACATCGCGGCGTTCCAACTCGCGTAGCTCTGGAGCCAGTGCCATGGCTCGGGAGCGAAGCGATCTATGTCGATGGCTTGCGCCGCCGGACGGGGGTTGCCGGCGAGAGCGCGCGTGCGCACGGACAGAATGAAGGATTGCAGCGATTGGATGATCTGGATACCGCGCGTCGTCATCTGGCAGGGCGCAGTGTGCAAATCAATAAACAGGTGCTGCTCAAGGGTCGCTGCATCGTTGTTGCTCGCGGCGATCAACTGCTCGCGATATGCGCTGAAGAGGGGCGCGGTGAGCCCCTCAATCTGCTTGTCAAATCGACGACGCTGCTGTTCCTGTTCCGCTTCAAGTTGCATTTGAGCGGCCAGGTAGGCCGCGTAGGCGTCATCGTTGTCTGGCGGCGGACCGAGAAGAGCGACGGCGGCCTCTAACGTGCTTTCAAAGACGGCGTGGGCTTCTTTGTTCAACGCCAGCAGTTCCTTCAGGGTCGGATTCGTACTGTTGGCTGCTTGATAGAGCGGTTGATGGGCCGGTGGCGGTGCTGAGGAGGTCGGCGCGAGTCCCAGGAGTTTGAGCACGGCTTGGGCATGCTCCTGATAATGGTTGCGCCAAGCCGCTGAGCTGCTGAGAGGCCCGGCAAGCTCGCCTGTAAGGTGCTGTTCGAGCACTTCACAGGCGAGCAAGATCTGGCGGATTGGCGCCTGCGCTGCGGAACAATCCAGGTCGATCGGCTGCAAAATCAAGCGCTCGATCTCCTGAGGCTCGATGAACCATGTCGAACCGATAAAGGACACAAGATCATAGATGTAGGCCAAGGGACTAAAGACCGTCGCGCAGGCATCACAATCGGCGCAAAGGGGTTCGTCGTTTGGCGCCGGCTCAATGATCGGTTGAAAAATGCCTGGAATGACGTCCTTCCAGATCATGCTTCCGTGACGATCGGGGTGGATACGCGTGTTCGTGCCACGAGCGATGATCGCATCCTTCACCAGGTGCGCGCCGACTCGCGCCTTGCCGATCAGATCTTTCAGGGCGGCACGCTCTTCGCTGCTGAGCGGCTTGCCGTCGCGCGTCAGGCGTGCTTCGGCCTGGCCGGGCGTGACGGAGGCCAAGCGGTTGAGCGAGTCGAAGCCGTGATCAATAAGTCTGGCCGATAGCGCAACATCACCGGAAAGAGCGGCCCAGCGGCCTGCGGCGTACAGCGCTCGGCTTTCTGCGGGGCTGAGATCCGCAGCAGTCAGGGAATCACGCGCTTCGGTGCTGAAGAGATCGTCAAGTGTGGCAATATTCGCTTGGCGCAGTCGCTCCAGCGTCTCCGTAGACAGTTGCGCCGCCTCGGCGATTGCCCGGAGGTCGAGTTCCTTGCGCAAGGCCTGGGGAGCGGACGCTGCCTCAAGCCGGCTGAGGGCTTTCGCGGGCAGCGCGATCTCCACGGGTTGCGCGGCGGTGTCGAGCGACACCCTCAGCGGCTCGCGCCCGGTGTAGAGGGGCCGTCCGTTCCAGGCGACCTGGAGGAACAGCTCCGCCGGGGCGGATAAACCCATGTGCCGCCATTCGTCGGCGGTGGTTTGGAGGATAAAGGTGCCATCGGTATTGAGAGGACTGCGCAGGGCTGTCTGGCCTGATCGTTGATCGGCAGTGACGAGGATAATGCTAAGTTGTTGCCAATCGATGTTGGATGGCAGGTTCGTCACACGCCCGCTGAGTGTCACCACACGTTTATGCTCGGTGGCGGCATTGCTCTGGGTGAGATCGCCAATTATGCGCAAAACAGTATCCGCTTTGGCGCGGCCATCGGCCACCGTGCGGCCGGTCATGGCCGCGAGCAGTCGATCCGGAGACAGACGAAGCAGCTCGGCAGAGTCAAGATCGCCAAACGTATCTTGTAGTTCTTTGATCTCAAGGGCACTGAAACCCTTTTGCCGGAGCGCCTCGCTGAGTTTTTTCCAGAATTCCATGGGTTGCCTCCGGCATACGTCTTTTTTGGTCGTTAACGGGATGCAAACTGCATAGTATCGTTTTGTTGTAACCTGCTCATATAGCAGATTTTAGATCCGTTTGTTTCAATTCCCAGCGGAATATCGTCGCTCATGATATCGATCGTAGAGATCCGCGGCTTGATCGCCCCACCACGACAATGCGGTTTCACCGATGCCGTATTCATCATCCATCTGGCGAAATGCCTGAAAAGCCTTGCCGAGATCGTTGAGCTCATCTGGTGGCGTCCACGGTGATACTGGTTCGCTCTCGCGAAGTCCCAATTGATATTTAGCGAGTTCACCGAAATAGTTGGCCTCTGAGTCTAGTCGCTCTGCAAAATGTGGATCAAGAACACTAAATGCGTCATTGCCTGTAGCGGCAGGCGTGTCCTGCAGCACGCCAAGGCCCTGCCCAATGCCGCCCAAAGCTTTACCGAATACTTTAACGCCAACGGCGCGTGACATCCTCATTGCGGAACTGAATCGCTTAGTCGCGTCCTGCAGAGACTCCAGGGTCTTCGCTGGCACCTTGCCGCCGAAATTAGCAACCCAATATCCATCTGAAGTCACATAAGCCAACACGCGCCCTTTGTTGACTGCTTTATCTATGAATACGCGCTTCTGTGTCACCCGAACGGATGAATCGTGCAATTTCAATTCAATATCCAGCTTATGTTGCTTCAGTGACACATCAATTCGGTGCTGAGTCTCCACTGCACTATATTTGACTTCAATGTTATCCTTGCCAAATATTTCAGCGATATCTTCCTGCAGAATTCTGGCCGCACCTTCACCGATTTGTGAGGGTGTCGCCCTTGGATTGCTTTTGGCGAAATCTTGAGCGTACATTGAATATCGTTCCTGTACGGCTTCGACAAAGTGCACCATCTCGGTTGGAACTTCAGATTGATAGCCAAGAGAATCTAGATATAATAAAGGGCTATTCTGGACATAACTGTAAAGCCCGACGTTATCCGCCGGTCCTGCCGGATCACAACTCACCCAACGGCACATCCACGGTGCAAGATAGCGAACACCGTAGTAATACAACCCACTCTCCTCATCCCGCTCCTTGCCACTGTAGCGGTAGCGCTTTTTGCCAAAGCCGCCAAAGCTGGTCTCACCGTAGGGGAAATATTCCTCATGATTGATAAACGAATTCGAGTCACTGCCGGTACCACCCACCACCAGATGGCTGCTGCCCAGGTGGTCGCCCAGGTGGTACTGCACCCGCTCGCCGCTGTCGTCCGGGTGGCGAGTGCCAATGAGTACAGTGGCGAGCCTGCTCTGGTCGTCCATGACATGCAGCGAATTGTTCGCGCCGCCGCCATCCTGCTGCCAGCGGTGATGTTCGAAGACACCGTCCACATAAGTGCTGGTGTGGACTTGCCCCTGCTGGTTGCGCACCCACTTCTTCACGCGCATGCCGTCGGCGCCGTAGAGATAATGAGCCCGGATCGAAGGCGGATTGCCGTTGTTAATCTGCACCCGGTAGCCGATCATGCGGTCGGCATGGTCCCAGATGTGGTGCTTTTCGGTGTTTTGCCGGATCAGGTTGCCGTTGACGTCGAAAAAATGGTTGCTTGTCTGGTCTTCGTTCCCCACGTTGGTCAGCCGGTTGCCTTCCGTGCCCCAATCTGTTGGAGTCCCGCCGGGTGCGGAGAGCTTCGCCGCCCATTGGTCGGGTGTGAAGCCGGCCATGCCGAAGCGTCGCGTCCATTGCCCGCTATCTGCGTTGTAATGCAGCGTGAGCATGTTGCCGGCCGGGTCGTAGGTGAAAGTTTCTTTGTAGCCTTCGGTCAGATCTGGGCCGTTGGTCTGGCTGCCTGTGGCGGAACCACCGCTGAAATGGCCACAACGTGGGTCATCGCTGAATGGGCGAGGCTGGCCGATATCTGCGCAGGCTCGGCCGGTGGCCGACAACAGCCGGTAGATTGGATCGTAAGTGAATTGCCGCAATAGCCGATCACGTCCGTGGATGCTGTTGGCAATCCCGCAATCAGGCGTATGTTCGTCAATAACCGTGATATTGCCTGTCAGGTCGTAGCGATAGCCAAAGTCTTGCAATGGCTGCCCATTGCTGCTCCACCTTTCTGTATTGGAAGCTTGATCATCGCTGTAATCAAAATGCTCTGTGCGCACGCGGACCAGGCGAAAGGTCTGCTCGTCGTAATGATGACGCGTCATAATGCCGTTGCCGTAGGCGATCAGCACCCGCTGGCCTTTGGCGTTGTGGGCGATTTGCTGCACGTAATCGTCGTTGCCAAGCCGGACGGCCTCCAGTGCGCCGGCGCGGTTGTAGCGCGGGGTGAGCTTTTTGCGCTCGCCGTCCACATCTTGCGGATAGATGATCTCCGTGGGCCGGTTGAGAGCGTCATAGCGACCGCTGGTCTGATAGACGGTATCTTCAAGCGCATCCTCGGCGTTTGCAGCCGACCAATCGGCCTGCCATCCATTGGCCAGGGCCTGATCCGAGATGGTGCGGCGTTTCTTTTCCAGCAGATTACCCTTGAAATCGTATTCGGGCATCTCCAGCAAGCCCGCTTCGTCCTCATGGCGGACCGGCTTGCCCAGCGTGTTGTGCTGCCGGGCCAGGGCATGGTCGTTTTCATCCCCGTACTGGATGCGCTCGCGCAAGGTAAAAGCGCTTGCGCTGTCATTGCGCGCCCACAGTTCCTTGGGCCGGTTCAGGGGGTCGTAAGAACGCAGCGCCAAGCTGCCTTTGCTGTCGCGGTACTCGATCAAATTTCCCGGAGCATCAAATACTGAGGTGCGCAATCCGGCATCGATGCTGTTGACCGTCAGCGCGCGGTCAAGCAGGTCGTAGCGATAGGTGAAGGCAGTCCGCCCCAGTGCATCGATTACTGTAAGCAGGTTGCCGCGAATGTCGTGGCTGGAGCGGGTGATGTGCCACTGGTCGGCCGACTGGCCATTGCGGGCAACGGCGCACAGGGTACGGCCCATGCCGTCGAGTACCACGCTGGCCGGAGTGAAGTGGTGGTCGTCGGGGACAGCGCTATTGCCGTCATGGGTCAGCTTCGCCAGATCGTTGGCGTCATAGGTGTAGCTTTCCCAGGGCGTCGGCGCGAAGCCTTCCGGCACATCAAGGGATGTCAGCCCGGCCGGGGTCAGGTCGAGCTGATCGGCTTGGATCGGCCGGCCGAAGATGATCCGCTGCTGTGAACCATCTGGGTTGAGGGTCCGGATCACTTGGCCGCGCGGGTCATAGAACAGGGTGGTGTGTTGGCCTTTTTTGGCGTCCACCTCGCCCTGGAAATCCCAGCCAGTGGAAAAGAAGGGTTCGTACTTTTCGATCACCTGACCCTTGTTGTCGAAACGCTCCCAACCGCTGACCACGACGCTGTCGTCGACATGCTGACCAACGGCCGGGCCCGACGCGCTGCCCGCTTGGGCGGACAGGCCGACTTCACTGCCCAGTTCGCCAAAGACCAGGTCTTCGGCTTGAGCGCGGCTCTGGATCAGACGCCCATAACCGTCGGAGTACTCATATGATTGAATGGTAGCGTCCGAGATATTGTCGCCCGCATGATGTATGCGGCGCGTGGTGCGGACAAAGACGGGGCCGTTTGTCTGCTCGAAGTGGCGGAAGTTATAAATAAAGGCGATTTCGGGTTTGTCTTCCGTTCCTCCCACGAAATTGCCCTGGTGGTCATGACCGGTCACAAACTGCTTCGCCGGCAGGCCGATGGGGTTGTAGCGAACGTGAGTGCTGTTGCCGTTCGGCTCAGTCAGGCTTGTGGGCTGGAGCAGGCGCATATTGTAGGTGGCCCTGACCGTCATCCCTCCGGCGTCTATAACCTCGATCTGCAATAAATCGTGACCGTCATAGGCAATCTGTGTGTCATGTCCGCGAGAGTCACGCACGATCTCCGGCAGGCCGCGCGGCGAAAGCTGCCGGCGCAGCGTGGGAGCATAGTAGGCCGCTTTGTCGGGGTCTGCATTGGCCGGTTCTTTGCGATAGCCGAGGGTGTCGAGGGTGACTGCCGGGGCCGGTCCGGGCAAGGCAGCCGTGCCGTCAAGATAGGCAGGGCGGCGTTCCTCATAAGCGGCGTCCAACAACGCTCCGGTGCAGACCAGCGCCTCACTGCGGATAAGCGCGCCGTGCCGGCCGATCTGGCCGGATGCCAGGCCAGTGAATGCCGGGCCGTCATAGTGATGGATCTGATGGCCGATCAGCGTGCCGTTATCCGGGTCGTTGAAGAGCTCGTGAATCTGGGCAGCCGTTTCCTGCTGTTTGCGCAGGGCTTGCTGAATGGAGTCACCAGCGCCGTCCGGCCCTGACGGCGGGGAAGCCAACTCATAGGCGCGCACCTGGGCCACCCGGTCATGGATGTAGAGGCCACTGTTGTTAGGTCGGGCGTATGCGGTATGGGTGTGCGTTGCCAGCACGTGGGTTTCGTTGATTTGTTCGGCTGGGAGCGTCCCGACCACCGCGCCGGTGATGCTGCGTTGATGCCGACGCAAGCGGGGCATAGCGACAGCGCTCTGCCGTTGCGGCTGACCGAAGTTGTCGTAATCGCCGGTGAAGGCGAACTGTGTCATGGGGTCGTCACCCCGCTCCCACTGGGTGGTTCGCTGCGCGATCAGGTGGGGGAAGAAGATGCGCTTGCGGTCGCTGCCGTCCACCGGGACAACGATTTCCTTCAGGTGGTAGGCGTGCTCCGTCACGGTGTAAGGCCTGTCCTGCCGCTCGCTACCGTCCAGGGCATACAACTCGCTACGCAGGATGCTGCCGCGCAGGGTGCGCAGGGCGTCACGCTTGATACGCCGGTTGCGGGGCGAGGGCATGGCGCCGGGGCCTCGGTCGTTATAGCCGCGCAGAAAGGCGTTGACCGCATCGGTATGGCCCAGCAGTTGCGGGTCTTCCGGCCAATATTCGTGGGTGTAGTCCACCTCCTGCCAGTCACCGAACTCTTCGCCTATCGGCCCTTGATGAAACCAGGTCTTGGTGAGCGTGGGGGGAGAAAACAGCTGCTCCACCTTGTGAAAGGCGTCGGGATCACCCGCTAGACCCGCGCTGTTGTAGTCCTCGAATGATTCGGTATCCAGTTGTTCCACCATGCCGAAGCCGCGAAACTCCCGCTCCGCGCCGTCCCAGTAGCCATGGTGGTAGCGGTACTCGGTGGTGAGCTTGCCCCTGGAAATACGGTCAATCGCCTCAACCTTGGCCACCACCTGCACCGGGAAAGGCAGCGGCGTGCGCCAGCGCGTGGCCGGTTTTCGCTGGTCTTGCAGGAAGTAGTAGGTGGAAGGCCTGTACTCAACCCGCGTCACGGCGCCCATGTGGTTGTCCATCTCGTTCAGCACATAAGGCTTCACCCCGCCGGTGAAGTCCAGAAACATCAAGCGGTGGGGGACCAGATGAGTGACGTCGCTGCTCCAGAGCACGCCGCTCACTCCAGTGCCATGCAGGTCGACCAACCGCAGGTGGTCCATGCTGGTGACGGGCGGCGTGCCTTTGATCACGATTGGCTCAGGACACCAGCCGTTGCCGCTCTGGTTGATCCAAAGCCGCACTTCGCTGTGGCCCACGTAAACCAGGTCGGCCAGGCCGTCGCCGTCCACATCGCCGAGCAGGACGCGCCGCGGGTCATAACCCAGTTCGTATCCGCTGTCGTGAAAGCGTGGGGCGTGACGCATGCTGATGCGCTTGCCCCATCGGTTGTGGCCGAGGTTGGGCCAGTACTCCACGTTGCCGTCGTGGATCAGAACGATGTCCTGAAGGCCGTCGCCGGTCATGTCGGCCATGCGTACGCGCGGATCGGCGAAGTTGACGTCGGGGAAGGCATCGAGCCGCTGACGTTCGGCAAAACGGGTGCGCTGCCAGGCTACGGTTGTGTCGGGATCATTGAAGAATGCTTCAAGGCGGCTGCCGGAGCGCAGGATGTCGGTGTAGCCGTCGCCGTCCAGGTCCACAAGCTTCACTTCCGGGGCGTCGAGGTTGAAGCTGGGGGCGACTGGATAGCGTTGGAACGATTTTTTCGACCAGCGGGCGCCGTGCTCCAACGGATAGTAGCCGGCCACGGGGCCGGAGGTGACGAGTAGATCCATGCGGCCGTCGCCGTTGGCGTCGATCATCTGGACATCCGGGTCAGCGAGGGCGTGTGGCGGCGCTTCCTGCATGGGCCGAGGCATGTCGAAACGGCCGTGGCCCAGGTTGCGCCAGTAGCGCACCGTGCCATTCATCTCCAGGATGTCCGGCAGGCCGCTGCCGTGCAGGTCTACCAACTCCATGTCCTGCGCGCCCAGGGCTCGGGTAGGCAGATCGCGGCCCTCGACAATCTCAAAGCGGCGCTTGTCCGGTGCAAACTGGGTGTAATCGAAGGTCAGCGGTGGAAGCTGCCTGGAGTGGGCGGCATCATGATCGTCGTAGGGTTGTTTGGCATCGTCGAAACCGATGATATCGAGTTGCCGTAGCAGCGACACGCCATTGTAGGGGGCGGCGGAATAGGCAAAGCGGTACTCGCGTGCCGGGTGCTCTGAGCCGTATTCGGTGTGGGTGGTGATCGTGATTGCCCGGCAGCGCCGAGTGGTACGAATCTCGAAGCCGGCGCGGAAATCGGAGAAGGGGTCGGGGCGCTCTTCGTCATCATAGAAGAAATTGACGTGAACAAGAAATTGATCCGAATTGCCCCCATAGTCCACGTACCGGATCGACTTGAGCAGCAGCTGGTTGCCGCGATCGCCCGGATCAGCTTCGTACTCATAGCGGATCCGGTTGCCGAAGGGATCTTTGGTTTCGGTCAGCTTCCAGGCGAATATTCGCGTGGGATCATCCGGTTTGGTCAAGGTCGCCGGATCGCCGGCTGCCTGCTCTGGTGTGCCGTAGATGCTCACCAGGCCGTCTTTGCTCTCCACCTGCCAGTAGTTTTTTCCATCCATCCGGTGGTGGACGATGCGGGCAAACAGCCCTTCGGTTCTCGGCCGGTAGACGACCTGGCCGGGATAACTTTCCGTTATGGGAGTCAAGTCTTCGGTGCCGGAAAGAATGAACGTATCGCGCTTCTCACCGGTTGGGAGATGTTGGGCGTTCTCGTTATAGAGTGGTACTCCAGCAGATGTTTTCCGGCTCACGCCGGGAATGCTCAAACTCCATCCCAGCCCGTAGGGACTATTGCCGTTCCCGGTACTGTAGACCAGTCTCAGTTCCGGCTGAAAACCGTTGCGGCCCGGCGGCAGGGCAATGGGCACCGTGAAGTTGCCGGTACCGGTATGCAGGTCGGGTGAAAACTTCTCCCCGATGCCGGAGAGGGCGCCGCCGCCCTGGGGTAGGGAGATGACATGACCAGCGGTGTTGGAGCCACCCATATTTCTCTCCTTGATTCAATGACCCGTCACGTCATTCGAACAAACAGGCCATATGTGCTGATAGTTACAGCACTACAGCGACACTCCATTTTCCATCGTCTGGTCTGGTTGTTTAACCACGGGGCACACGGGGAAAGACCCTTGAATGGAATATGTTCCCTGTGCCCCGTGATCCCCGTGGTTGAATCTTCCAGCGGTGTCGGTTGCTTTCTCAAATATCGATAGTGTTATGAACCTGATCGGTTTGTGGAAGAGCAGATCCACGACGCAGCGAATGCCGCACCTTGAATAGAGCGGGTGCAGGAACTATCGCACAGCTTTTTGCTCCATACGCTTGATCTTTTTGAAAAGGATTGATTGATCAGGATTTTTCAACGTTCAGTTGTAGGGGGACCATGCGGCCTTGGAGAAAATCAGGAGGGTTATGCAATAATCATGCGAAAATATTACTTTTTAAATATCACTTGAAATCAATATGATGGATGAAGTCCTGGGGAAGTCCCTGAAGCAAAAATCATCAAGTCTGTAAAATTTTTCGAATAATTGAGGCTGCAAATGTAAAGATTCCCGACAACATCCTGATTATCCGAAGGAATCGCATAATAACGTTGCCGCGGACAAGACATGACCTGACCTGACCCCGCATTCCTTGCCATGACCGGGATGATCCGTTTGGATCAGGAAATTGGAGAACGCTTCGAACGTTTCGACAGCCGGACCGGTCAAAGCCATGAGGTTGAATGTGGAGCAGGTGTTTCAAATTATCAATCCAGGTTGTTCAAAGCATCCCTTCACGGCAGCGATCCAAAAGCTCTTCCTGTGCATTCGGGAGAAGGTTGTCTGCACCGTCGCTTACCAGGCCTCACCAGCTTCACCGGAGAAATGCCACAGCTTTGCGCCATTGCGCATGGTTTCCTACCGCGAAGCCTTGTATGTCAGCGGGTTCAAGGTGCCGCACGAGGGCAGGCCGGAAATCGTCAACCCCATGACCCTGTGCGTGCATCGGATCAAGGATGTCGTTCCGACCATCCGGGTACATGATCACCATGCGGATCAGGCCAATGACGGATACTTCGGATTCCAGCGCGAAACCCCTTTCCGCGTGACAGTCAGGTTCAGCCCCGAGGTGGCAAACTATGTTCTGGAACGCACCTGGAGCGAGGATCAGAAGTGCACCCAACGCAAGAACGGTTCAGTGGTGCTGGAATTCACCGCCCAGAGCAGACCAGAGGTGGTCTCCTGGGTGCTGGGCTTCGGCGGCCATGCGGAATTGATCAAGCCGAAGGACGTGAAAGAGGATATCATGAAGGAAGTCACGCGAATGTATGCCATTTACCCATTGGCGGGACAGGGAATCGAGTAGCAAGTCCACAATCAGACGTCGAAACAGGAGAACTCTTCATGGGCGCAATGACCGCACAAATCCTGATCGGTTCCGGCCATCCCAACCACGACGGCATCGGGCTGAGTCACTATCTTTTTCTTTCAGAAAACAGCAGGCCAGCCTGGTTGCTGGTGGAACGAAAAAGGGTTTACGATTTTATTCGTAAACCCTTGATATTTCTTGGTGCCGGGGGTCGGAATCGAACCGACACGGAGTTGCCCCCGCTGGATTTTGAGTCCAGTGCGTCTACCAGTTTCACCACCCCGGCCAAAAGATCATTCTATACTCTGGGTCAAAGTTTGCTGTCAAGGATGGAAGAACTGTTTTTTGGAGGAGCGGTGAAGTTCTGTTTCCCAATCGGCAACTGTGGGATCAAGTCGAGTCGGCGAAGTAATGAGAAGCCATGGTGCTATCCCGGTTCCGGCAACTTGGCGATGAGGGGGAGGGCCATGGTCATGGGGGGAGTCCAATTGGCTACTGATGCAGTGAGCTGAGGGCTTCCAGTTGGTCAATGCGTCGTTGATGGCGTTCGCCTTCGAATTCCGTGGACAGAAAAACGGAAACAATGCTTTTTGCCAGTTCACTTCCCAAGACTCTTGAGCCGAGGCAGAGCACATTGGCATTGTTATGGGCTCTGGTCATTCTGGCCAGAAATTCATTGGTGCACAGTGCCGCGCGGATACCAGGGAAGCGATTGGCGGCCATGCTCATGCCAAGACCGGTACCGCAAATCAGGATGCCGGGGTTGTGCGTGTCGAGCACCACTCGGCACAATTCGCCGGCCATAAGGGGGTAATCGCAGGAATCGGCCGAGAACGGCCCGATGTCGTGCACGGCATATCCCAGTTCTTGAATATGATCCGTCATGATTTTTTTGAACTCAAAACCGGCATGGTCTGAGCCGATGACGATGGTTCGGATGTTCATGTGTATGACCTTATGGGATGTTCAGTTTGTGATGAAGGGTGGTGGTGATTTTGCAGGCAAATGAAACCAGACTGCCTTCAAAAGCGATTATATGTTTATCCGGAGAACTGACGTCATGACTTTGAATCACGACAGGTGCCACTTGCGAACACGACGGCGGACATACTCCTGGCGCTCGTCTCGGAGCTGATCCGTCAAGAAGGCGATTTCATCCAGCAAGAAAGAGATCTGCTTGATGGCCAGTTCTTTATCATCAAAGATATCCAGTGCGTCTCCGGCCTTGGCAATTTCCAGGTCCGAGGCGGCCGCCTCGATCATGCCCAGGGTGTGATATTCCTGGTGAAGTCGCTTGCGCAGTTGCGAGATCTCCAAGTTGCGCAACGAGCGAATAAAAATCCATTTGAATTCGCTTCCCAGGACCCTGAATCCGAGCAAGAGGTCGGTATGTGCCGAGATACCATAAAAATGCGACTTGGCCGGGTGGTTCATGCATTTTCTCCGTTCACTTGTTCCGTCTGAGCTCATTGTGTTGATGGGTGAAGCGTGCTTCAGCGGGATAAATTGAAAAGTTGCGTCCCGGGCGGCAATTCCAGTCGAAGATCGTTGTCCTGCCAGGGATCGACATCGAGATCCAGACGCTGAACGCGAACCACGGCGGACTGGTCTCCCTGATACAGGCTGATGCGTCTTGGAAGGCGACGGAATTCTTCCGTCCACTGGTCAATATCGACAACCCATCCGGTCGGTGTTTCCTGACGAATGGTCAAGGGGTGGCCATCCGGAGTGAGGTGGATGGATATGCTCATGTCGTTGATGGAATAGGAGAACTTCAGGTTGCCGCCGGTACTCAGGACATACTCGTACTCCGGTGAAACGACGGTTTGCCAGCAACCGACGAGCAACTGGGCCAGCGCGTTCAGACGCAGGGGCATGAACAAACCCATTTCCCGGGCTCCATCCTGGACGGAATCGGCAAAATAGGCCTCACTGCCTGTGGGCGAATATCCAACCCAGCCTGAATCGTCTTCCCGCCAGTGAGCCAGCATGGCGCCCACGCCGGCTCTGATATCGAGCCGGATTGGAAAATCGGTGCGGCCCCACATGGAGAGCACGAAACGGGATTGCTGGTCCGGAGAAGCATAATTGACGCTGGCTCGCAGCGAGAAGTCCCGCGGGGCGCAGTTCGCGACGTATTGCTCAAGGAACCGCTCCCAGATCAGATCAGCCTGTTCAGGAGCGATATCCAAGGGAACCAGGGTTTTGGGCGCACATCCTCCTGCCAGTACCCCGAGCAGAACGCAGCACCCGAAGAAGCAATGAAGCCATGACCTGGAACGAAAACTGGCAGTGATCATAACTCCTTCAGCTTGCTTTGGATCTCGTCCGGATGTTTTGTCTGAAAACGCAGGGCGTTGTTGTAGCCTTTGCGGGCCTGATCCTTTTTGCCTTTGGCCGCGGCAATGTCTCCGTAGTGTTCCCATATGATCGGATCATCGGCCATGATTTCCACGGCGGAGCGGATATGCCGCCACGCCTCTTCCAGGTTGCCCATCTTGTAGTGCACCCAAGCGAGGGAGTCGATGATGTGCCCGCTGCCGGGCTTGAGTTTCAGCGCGTTTTCAATGAGCACCAAGGCTCGTTCCAGCTCGCGACCTTCCAAGGCCAGGGTATAGCCGATAAAGTTCAACGCTTCGGCATGATTTGGATCCAGAGCGATGATCTCCTCCATGGTCCGCAAGGCTTCCTCTCGGTGCCCCACCTGTTCCTGAAGATATCCCAGGCGATAAAGAACGTCCGTATCACCAGGCCATTTTCGGCGGGCTTCTTCCAGCAACTTGGAAGCCTGGAGCATCTTGTCTTCACCAATCAATATTTCCGCTTCCAGCAGAAGAAAATCGCTCATGTTCGGAAAAAGCGCCCGGCCTTCCCGGGCCAGTTGACGAGCCTCGTCGGTGCGTTCCATTTGCAGGAGCAGGTAGCCTTGAAAACTGAGCGCTCTGGAATAATGCGGATGATCTTCCGGAATCCTTCCCAGGTAGACCAGGGCTTGCTCCGGATCGCTCTCGCCCTCATAGGCAATCAATGCGCGGTAGAAGTCCGCTTCCGGCGGACCGTCGTCATGGACGTCGAGCAGGGTTTTGGCTTCCTGGAACAGGTTTTCACCAATGAAAATCAGGGCCGCCTCCAGGACAAACGACTCTCGATCGGATTGGCTCAGGGCCAGGGAAAGGGCTTGTTCCGGTTGGTTCAGGGTCACATTGACCTGAACCATGCGCAGCAGAATGTCGTCCGCGTCGGGGCGCAGTTCAAGAATACGTCGATACGTCTCCTCGGCACGAACAAGATCGCCTTCGGTCTCATACAGAAATGCCAGTTCCGCCAGGGCCTCGAGAAAATACGGATCCTGATCCAACGCAAGCAGGAGTTGTTCCTCGGTCTGGCGGGTCAAGCCAAGTCCGGCATTGCTTTTGGCCAATAAAAAGCGGATCTCGGCCGTACGCTCGGATTCGGGTATGGCCGACAGGATGTCCGCGGCATGGGCATATCGGGCATACTGCAGCAGCAGGGCCGCCATGTTCCGGCGCATCTGCCAGTCATTGGGGGAAAGTTGCAGATACTGCTCCATGATCGCGATGGCTTCTTCGGCCATGTTGTCGGCAAGATAGGCGTTGACCAGGGCCGAAGACAGGATCTGGTCAGCCGGAAAAACCAGCAGGGCGCTGCGCAAGACCTGTCTGGCCTCGGCGGTTTTGCCTTCACGCCAGTAGGAATTGGCCAGTTCCATGGCCAAAAAAGGATTGGGTTCCAGGGTCATGGCCAGCTGGAGAGCATACCGTGCACCTTCCTGATCTCCCCGGCGTTCCAGCTCCTGTGCCCGCAGGTAGGCGAAAGCAGCCTGGGCGGAGGAGGTCAGCTCGAGTTCCGGCTCGGATATCTGCGCGGTCAGCAATGGTTCAGGGGCGTAATCAATCCTGGGAGCGCAGGCGGCCATGAAAACGAAGCAGGCGAGGCATACCGGAACCCGGAAAAAGCGAAACATGGGAAGAGTGTTGAACACCGAAAAAAATCCTTGTTGAAGAAGGAGCAAAGCGGGATTGAAGGGCGATTGTTTGTGGCGGCTTTTGGTCTTTTATGTCCGCGCCGTGGTTTCGCCCCTGTCCGGGGAAGGAACATGATGCTGCAGAATGGTGTAAAGACGGTTCCCGAGCTGAATTCCAAGCTCGATGAATTCAGGACCGAAGGTTCGTCCGACTTCTGTGCGAAAGGTGTTGGCTATGGCGCGGATTCGCTCCACTCCGGCTGGGAATTTGCTAAGAATTTCACGCAGACACCATTCTTCGTAGTCGCAAATCTCCCACAATGTCGTTCCGAAATTGTCCGGACCCCACCGAAACTTGTCCGCGTCATACAATGCGGAAGCGATAATTTCCTCCATGGGATCGTCCGTGGCTTCCTTGGGCCGAAAGGCCTCGTGGCTGCGGATGGAGAACGCGACCATGCTCTTGTCCCTATCCGCCAACGGATAATCGTGCAGAATGCGCAGCGCCAGTTCCGCCCCACGAAAGGCGTGTTCCGGTTCAAGGCGACATATATCGTGCATCAGGCCGCCAAGTTGCGCCAACATGCAAAGATGGCGGGCCTGGTTCATGCCAAAGGGCTGGGCCTCAGCCAGGGTGATGGCCCCGGCCTCCAGGGCCACCTTCTTGGCATGATCAATGCCGTGTCCGTACTCGTCGCTGAGAAAGGGCAAGACGTCCTCGCAGCAACGGACGACAAGAGGATGATCGAAGAATAGTTCCTTGGAAAAAGCCAGCTCGGCTGAAAATCGTTCATAAAATAGTGGTTGCGACTGAATGCCGACCAGGTTTTTTGCTTCCTGCCGTACGAGTTCAAGTTCTTTCAACATGCTCTCCCGGTCCTTTTCTGCTGGGAATCTCAAGTTTTTGAGTAAAATTGTCGCGGATTTTTTCGATCAGCCGGGCTTCAATCTGGCGTACTCGTTCCCGCGTGATACTGTACTTTTCACCGATTTCCCGAAGCGTGACGGGCTCCTCGTTCATCAAGCGCTGCTCCAGGACATCGCGCTCCTTGGCGTTGAGCTGGGGAATCATTTCCTTGATCTGGTCCTTGAGGATGTGGATCATTTCTTCCTCAGCCAGAAGATCATCCACGGGAGTGGTCAACGCCGGGAGCATGTCCATCCGGGACATGCTCGTATCCTCCGAGAAGGGGGCGTCCAGGGAAAGGTCTGAGCTTCCGAGCCGTTGGTCCATCTCCGTGATGTCCTGTTCGCTGACATTGAGGCTTTTGGAGAGGGAACTGGCATTGACGTCGAAGCCCTGGTTCTGCAGTCGCTGGCGTTCCTTGCTCAGGTTGTAAAAGAGCTTGCGCTGGGCCTGGGTCGTGCCGACCTTGACCATGCGCCAGTTGTCCATGATGAACTTGAGGATATAGGCCTTGATCCAGAAGGATGCATAATAGGAAAACTTGATCCCGCGGTCGGGATCAAATTTCTGGACGGCCTTCATCAGGCCGACATTTCCTTCCTGGATCAGGTCCAGGATGTTCTGCATCCAGCCACGCTGGAAATCCATGGCAATCCGGACTACCAGGCGCAGGTGGGAAGAGATGAGCCGGAATGCTGCTTTGGTGTCGTTGTTCTCCCGATACTGATGGATCAAGGTGAATTCTTCATTCGGCTTAAGCATTGGGAATTTATTGACTTCACGCAGATACAATTGCAAAGAGTCCCGGATTGCCGGTGAAGAAGTCTTGGAGAAGTCGATGGGCCCTGGGACGTCGACAGGTTCATTGTCCGAGTCCAGG
This sequence comes from Desulfonatronum parangueonense, assembly GCF_054656975.1. Classification (NCBI taxonomy): domain Bacteria; kingdom Pseudomonadati; phylum Thermodesulfobacteriota; class Desulfovibrionia; order Desulfovibrionales; family Desulfonatronaceae; genus Desulfonatronum; species Desulfonatronum parangueonense. The sequence goes on along the minus strand of NZ_BAAHXH010000003.1, from coordinate 1,235,689 downwards.
GATTCATCGGGATCTTCGGCCAGGATATCCTCGGATTCCTCTTGCAGGAATTCTTCTGAACTTTCCGTAACAAGTTCTTTCGAATCCTGGTCGGAGCGAATATTTTTATTTTCATCAACCATGACGTGTACCGTTTTTTCCTTGATAAAGCTGAGTCGGGTTGCTTGCGGTGGTGTCTCGGTGGATGCAGTCTCATACGAACCTCACCCGGGGGCGCCCGCGAATGCCAATTGCTCGGATCTACCCGTTACCTCAAACGGGCAGAGAGTTTGCGGCGAGGCTGACCCTCCAAATGATCGATGCATTCATAAGCCACGGCGAGTTGCACAGTGAGTTGCCGTGCGAACGGTATTCGTGCATGTGGCAGGAGTGCGGTGGACAAAGTCTCGCGGTATGATCATGGATCTTATATTTTTTATTTGTCCTTTTCAATGTTTTTCAGTAAGTCCTCGTTTTGCAGGTTTTCCTGTGTTTTGGCACCTTTCAGCACAGAAGGGCCAGGGCAGATTTGTTCTCCCGGCTTGTTCGCCCGGGTTTGGCCGGATTGAAACTTCCTCGCAGGCCTCGCAACCGCAAGCCGTTGCGCTATCATTTTCTGATTTTATTGAGATTCTCAACGTCCAACAACCATAACCACCAGCGTAGCTGGAGCAAGACAACATGAACGACAAGGTTCGGTCCTTGATCCGGGACAACAACATTCTTGTGTTTGACGGAGCCATGGGAACCCAGTTGCAGGATCGCGGCCTGCAACCGGGGCAATCTCCGGAAGAGTTCGGCGACCGGCATCCAGAATTGATCGCCGCCATTCATGCGGATTATCTGCAGGCCGGAGCCATGTTCCTGACCACGAACACCTTTGGCGGAACCAGCTTCAAGTTGCCTCACTCCCTGGAACCCCAGGCCTTTAACCGCAAAATGGCCGAGGTGGCCCGGGGCGTGGCGGGAAGCAGGGGGTTCGTGGCCGGCAGTGTGGGGCCCACAGGCGAACTGCTGGCTCCGCTGGGCAAGGCCGGTTTCACGGAACTGGTGGATGCCTTCGCCCGCCAGATTTCCGGTCTGGCCCAGGGTGGTGCGGACTTGATCCTTGTCGAGACCCAGTTTGATCTCGGGGAGATTCGGGCCGCGGTGGTTGCCGCACGTAGGGTTTGCAATCTGCCCGTGGCCGTTTCCATGACCTTCGAGTCCGGTACCAGCCTGACCGGCACCTCGCCGCTGACGTTTCTGGATACCATGCAGAACCTCGGCGTAGACCTGATCGGCACCAATTGCAGTCTCGGGCCGGAAGGCCTGGAGGAAATCGTTCGGGCCATGTTGCCGCGGGCGAGAACACCTCTTTTGGTCCAACCCAATGCCGGCCTGCCGATTCTGGAGGACGGGCGAACGGTCTTCCCCCTGCAACCGCAAGAATTTGCCGAACGGATGAGACGGTTTCCGGCGCTGGGCGTTCAAGGAGTCGGCGGTTGCTGCGGCACCAGTCCGGCGCATGTCCGGGCCATGGTCGAGGCCTTACGGGATGTACGCATTTCACTTCAGTCGCCGACATCCAATCCGGATATGGTGCTCACCTCCCGATCAACGTCGGTCTGTATCGGCCTTGATGAACCGGTGGTCATCATCGGCGAGCGGATCAATCCCACGGGCAAGAAACAGCTGACGGCCCAGTTTCAAGCCGGTGAGCAGTCCCTGGCCATGGAAATGGCCGGGCAGCAAATAGCGCAAGGGGCCGGAATACTGGACGTCAATGTCGGGGCGCCCATGGTCGTAGAGGAGAACTTGCTGCCGGAGCTGGTTTCAAGGCTGGCCGCACGCTTTCCGGCTCCTTTGAGCATTGACTCCAGCAAGGCGGAAGCCATCGGCGCAGCGCTGGAATGCTATCCAGGCTCGGCCCTGGTCAATTCCATCAGCGGAGAAACCGGCCGCATGGAAAGCCTGGGGCCGCTTTGCAAGATGTTTGGCGCACCCTTTGTTCTTCTGCCGCTGGCCGGCCGGGACTTACCGGAAACGTCCAACCAGCGATTGAAAATCGTCGAATCCCTGCTCCGTAAAGCCGAGGATCTGGGAATCCCGCGGCATTTGATCCTGGTGGACGCCTTGGCCTTGACCGTGTCCTCCAAGCCGGAATCCGCGAAACACTGCCTGCAGACCATTCGTTCCTGCCGGGAGGAGTGGAATCTGCCCACGGTGGTCGGGCTGTCGAACATATCCTTCGGCCTGCCGGCAAGGGAATTGCTGAACAGCACCTTTCTGACCATGGCCATGTCCCACGGGCTTTGTGCCGTCATTGCCCACCCCGGGGCGCGGCGGGTCAAGGAGGCCCTTGCAGCCGGGGAGGTTCTGCTGGCCCGGGACCCGCAGGCCAAGGCGTTCGTGCGGAATTATTCGGGTTGGACGGCCGGCGACGGTTCAACCACGGGCAAGGCGGACAGCAGCATCGTGAGCGCCGGAGCCCCGCGAAAGGAAGTCGGAACCTTGGGCGAGGCAGTCATCCAGGGAGAAAAGGAACATATCCTGGAGCTGCTGGAACAGGCCCTGAACAATGGAGACCGAGCCGGCGAGCTGCTGGACCAGCATTTGATCCCGGCAATCATGGAAGTCGGGCGGCGCTATGAGAGTCGGGAGTTCTTTCTGCCGCAATTGATACTCTCAGCGGAAACCATGCAGAAGGCCTTTGATCGATTGACGCCTCTGCTCCAGGAACAGGCCGGCAACGCAAAGAGAGCGTCCATCGTCATGGCCACGGTGGAAGGCGATATTCATGACATCGGCAAGAATATCGTCTGCCTGATGCTGCGCAACATGGGTTATGAAGTGCACGATTTGGGCAAGGACGTCCCGGCTCGAACCATTGTTCAGGCAGCCAGGGAAAAGCAGGCCGGCCTGATCGGCTTGTCCGCGCTGATGACCACGACCATGGTCCGCATGGAGGACACTGTCCAACTGGTGCGGGAATTTGGAATCAAGGCCAAGGTCATGGTCGGCGGAGCCGTGGTAACCCAACGATTTGCCGATATGATCGGTGCTGACGGATATGCTCCTGACGCCGTTGCGGCAGTCCGCGTTGCCGCGCGGCTCCTGGAAGAGACCATCCAAGACCAGGCTGCTGCCTCGTGACTTTACCGCAAGGTGTGATTAATCTTCAGGGTGCCGGGCAATGAACATCTCTGAATCGATTCATGTCGCGCCGGCAAATCGGCGACATGATTATTGGTGGATATAATATGAAAAAACTATTGATTTGCATCCTGCTGCTTTTTGGCGTGCTCCTCTGCCCGCGGCCAAGTTTGGCTCAGTCTCTGCCGATAATGGATCTGTCGGACTACAAGCAATTCCTGGAGAAAAACAAGGGGAAGGTGATTGTTGTTGATTTCTGGGCAACGTGGTGCGGCCCCTGTCGCAAAAAGCTGCCGGAATTGAAAAAATGCCGTGACGCATTTACCACTGAGGATCTAACCCTGATCGGCATTTCCCTGGACTTCAATCCCGATACATTGGCGACTTTTTTGCAAAACAATCCTCTCAATTACCCGGTCTATCTGGCTGAGGAAAATTTGGCCGAGCAGCTGGGAGTACAGACCATCCCCATGTTGTTCATTTATGATGTCGCCGGACAGTTGCAAATCGTGGAAGAGGGGCTGACACCCCATGATACGCTGTGCCAAAATATTGACAATCTCTCAGCCGTTCCATGACCGCATCTTCCGGCATCTATATTCGCAAGGCCCGCATCCAGGATGTTCGCACCATCCACGCCCTGCTCATGGATTGTTCCAAGCAGGGCTTGCTGTTGCCTCGGTCCTACAATCAGCTCTACAGCCATCTGCGGGATTTTTTCGTGCTGGCCCAGGATCAGGGAGCAATTCTGGGATGCTGCGCGCTCAGCATCACCTGGGATGATCTGGCTGAGGTCCGCTCTCTGGCCGTGGCGCCCGAATGTCGCAGTCAGGGTTGGGGACGCAGACTCGTGGAGGCCTGCCTGAGCGACGCCATCACCCTGGGCATTTTTCGCGTCTTCACCCTGACCTATCAGGCTCACTTTTTTGAGCGGCTCGGGTTCCAGGTGGTCAGCAAGGACAATCTGCCGCAAAAGGTCTGGGCTGACTGTCTGCACTGCCCCAAGTTTCCGGATTGCGACGAAATCGCCATGAGCATTGAAATGTAACGTTAATCGAGCAACGAGCGCATCATGACTCCATCCAAGCACATGATAATCAGCAGTGAAGCTATTGCCGCCCGGGTCAAGGAACTTGGAGCGGCCATCTCCGAGCAATATGGCAATGAACCTCTGGTCATGGTTTGCGTGCTCAAGGGAGCCTTTATTTTCTTTGCCGATCTGGTACGCACCTTGTCCATTGAACCGGAAGTGGATTTTGTGCGTTTGGCGAGCTATGGCGGACAAACCACCCGTAAAGGCCGCATCCTCTTTACCAAGGATATGGAATTGCCGGTTCACGACAAACATGTGCTTGTCGTGGACGACATTGTGGATACCGGTCATTCCGCGCGGTATCTGTTGAACGTTCTGCGGATGCGCGGGGCAAAAAGCCTGCGCGTCTGTGCTCTGGTAGACAAGCATCAGCGCCGGGAAGTCGACGTGACTGTCGATTTTCCGGGCTTCACCCTCTTTGATGGGTTCGTAATTGGTTATGGATTGGACCATGCGGAGCGTTATAGACATTTGCCCGCGGTTTATACCCTCAACGAAGCGAAACCGGCCCCAGAGGCAACCAGAGAGGAAGCACAATGATCGTAACCTGCCCCAATTGCGATACAAAATATAATCTCGATGCTGCCGTGCTCGGAACCGATGGGGCAAAAGTACGCTGCATCCGCTGCAGCCATATTTTTTTCGCCACCCCGCCGTCGGACCACGAATCAGAGCCGGACCATCATCTTGATGCCGAATTCGATTGGCTCAAGGATATTGACGAGCCAGGCATTGGCGGCAAGAAGACCAAAACCGGTGGGGCAGCCTCGGACTCCCATTCTTCAGATATTTCTCTGGAGATCCAGACTTCGGAAGAACCGAAAAGCAGGGCGCTGACGCTGGTTTTCGTCGCACTGGGGATTGTGATCATCGGCCTTGGAGTTTTGTTGTTTTCGCGCCAGGATGGTCAGAATATTTTTGCTTCCTGGTTCGGGACCCCGCCCGCCGAAGAGGCGCGGACGCCGGAGGTGCTCGGACCGGACCAGGTTCACCTGATATCCTTGCAAAATGTCCGTCAGTACTTCGTGTCCAACGAAAAAATTGGTCAGTTGTTTGTCATTGAAGGAAAGGCGCGCAATGATTTTCCCATTCCCATGGAACTTTTCAAGATCGAAGCCACGCTTTTCGACGAGGAAGGGCATGTGGTGGAGCGCAAGGAGTTTCTGGCAGGGAATTCGGTTTCGCTTTTTCAGCTTCAGATTCTCTCTGAACAGGAGCTGGAAGCAGCTCTTCAGGCCAGAGTCGGCATCCTGAGCAACAATACGAACTTGCGTCCCGGCATGGATGTGCAGTTCATGGTTGTCTTTCCCAATCCGCCGGAAACTGTTCAGGAGTATGGGCTGAAAGTCATTGAAGCCCGGCATCCGCCACAGTAGCCGGCCGTGACGGCAGCTTTTCGCGGCCGGATATCGACACCTTCATGAAGCCTCGCCAAATCGCCTACGTCTGTTCTGCCTGCGGAGCCGAAACTCCCCGGTGGCAAGGTCAATGCCCCCAGTGCAAGGGATGGAACTCCCTCCGGGAGGCGGCAAAAAGCGCTCCCGTGAAGCCGGGGCATATTCCGAGCTTCAAGCCCGTCAGCCTGACGGATGAAGCCGAAGCCGCAGCTGAGTCCTGGAAAACCGGTCTGCCGGGGTTGGATGAACTCCTGGGAAATGGGCTGATGCCTGGCGCCTCCATGTTGCTGGGAGGGGAGCCGGGTATCGGCAAATCCACCCTGTTATTGCAGTTGGCCGCCCAGGCCGCCAAGGCCGGGCGGCAGGTCGTCTATGTTTCCGGGGAGGAATCCCTGGGCCAGATCAAGTCCAGGGCCCAGCGTCTGGGTTCGGTTGCGGCGCTTCTGAAGGCATTGAGCACCAATCGCCTGGAGGACGTGCTTCCTCTGGTGCTGCAGTCCGATGCGCCGGCATTGCTGGTGGTGGATTCCATCCAGACCATCTCCTCGGATGAATCCGACGGCCTGCCAGGCAGCGTCAGCCAGGTGCGCACCGTGGCCACGCGGCTGGTTGAAGCCTGCAAGGGGCATGGGGTCTGCCTGATCCTGGTCGGACACGTGACCAAGGATGGCTCCATTGCCGGACCAAAGCTCCTCGAACACATGGTGGATACGGTGCTTTCCCTGGAAGGCGACCGCCAACACATGTTCCGATTGCTTCGCGTGTCGAAGAACCGCTTCGGTCCCAGCAACGAGCTGCTGGTTTTTCAGATGGAGCAGCAGGGGCTGACCGTGGTGCCGGATCCCTCGGAGTACTTTCTGGGGGATCGGGACGCCAGCTTGAGCGGAGCGGCCCTGGTCATGGCTCTGGACGGCTATCGCCCCTTTGCCGTGGAGGTCCAGGCCCTGGCCACCAAGAGTTTCCTGCCCATGCCCCGCAGGACGGTGCTCGGCTTCGACGCCAACCGTCTGCACCTGCTGCTTGCCGTTCTGGAAAAGCGCCTGCGCCTGCCTTTGGGACAATTCGACATTTACACGAAAATCGGCGGCGGTCTTCGCCTGCAGGACCCAGGACTCGATCTCGGAGTCGTGGCCGCCGTGCTTTCCTCCTTCCTGGACAAGCCCTTGCCGGAACGCGCCGTGCTCTGGGGCGAGGTCGATCTGAACGGCCAAATCCGCCCCGTCCTGGCCCAGGACGTCCGCAAACGTCAAGCCGACCGTCTCGGCTACACCCCCATCCTCACACCTCGCGGCGCGGACAACCCGAAAGGCCTGGGCAATGTGCAAGAGCTGGCAAGGACGTTGTTCGGGAGCGTGGGGTAGGTTTCCATGCACATTTGCATGTTTTCGCTCGTAGTGTGCCACTCTCATCGGCAAACCTTTGTTGAAAACGGTGCAGGGTTATCGATTTCACTATACCGGAAGGGAAGTGTATGCCTCTCCTGAGAGCAAAAGCAGGATTATATGTTGTTTATCGTAAAGGTCGACTGGAACGTCAAGGGGTTGCAACCTGCTCTGAAAATAGTCAAGCAAAGCGGCAGCAGAATGATCATTGCCGGAGATTTTCTTGATCCCATATTTCATGAAAGGGAACTCCATCGTCAACTGTTGAAGAAAACGAATTCTTAGCCCTGTTGGCGGGCAGGAGAAAGCGCGTATTCCGACAGATGCCAAGGCTTTGATGTTTCCGTCACCCTGGCCGGAACCATTTGGGTTGGTTTCCACCGAGGTGAATAGTCAGCGGGACCTCTGTCCTTGAGACAATGAACGGAACGCTTCCAGAAGTTTCATTGTTCATGGAAAATCAGGGTTTCTGGCTCAAAAACCGTCACAGCAATTGAGCAACTGGGCATGATTGAGACGATTCAACCAAAATTTGCCGGAATCATGTCCTGAGGAACTTTACCAGTACCAGAATGGCTGAAAGATACCTGCGTTTATATTCTCAAGCCATTTCGCGCTTCAACTACAGTTGATTCAACATATAACGGCTGTATATGAGTTTGCGGATGGTTTCAGTGGAAATCTGACGCCTATTGCGGAGCGAACTATGGAATGAGGTATTTGCAGCACTTAACGATATAAAAGAATGCAATATCATGTATTGCCTATTGCACCCCAAAAGGATGTCAAGGCTGCGCGTGATAATTCAGGACTGTATCGCATAGCCGTTTTTCTTCCCTGCTGGAGATAGTTTTGTTCTCCTTTTCGGACAATGATTTTACAGGCTTCATCCAGGCGCCTAGCCGCTTGAAGCAGATCACCCTGTCGACACCAGAGTCCGTTTTTGTCTGTGGCATACTCCTGTCCTCCATAATTGGAGAAACCGACCACGAGACAACCTGAAGACATCGCTTCAAGGGCTGGCAGGCCAAATCCCTCAATGGTGCCCAGATAGAAAGATGGCCGATTCACCAAGTATTTTCCGCGAGTCTCGTGGAATTTTCGTGGGCTATCTCCTGAAATGCGAATAGTGATCATATTTTCCGGTCTTTTGGACATTTTCGATAACGAATCGATATTGTTCCGGAGCCTTGTACGGAATATACGCCACGGTGTATTTTTTCTTTCGTGGTTTGAACATTTTACCGTCAACCGAATTTGGAACAAGGACGCCGTTGATTCCTGTAACGGAAAAAAGTGTTTCCTGGATAACCTTGGAACAGCAGATGACATGGTCCGGAGGACAGTCCTTCCAATCCCGAAGCGAAGTGTTTTCAAAAAGTCCCGCAAGGCTTTGGATAAACAAGCATTTTCGAGATGTGATTTTATTCAGTTCCTTCAGATCATTCCCCTCTGGAAAAACAACAGCGTCCTCTTTGCCGATCAGTAAGTCATTCTGGGTGATGATCGGCACGTCAATGTCAGCATAGACATTGCTTTGATGTACGATATGTGCCTTGAATCCATGCGCATTAAGCCAGAATACATGAAGATATATTCTGTGGACACCGCCGCATGGCGAGTCTATCTCGGGACAAAAGTAATATATGTTATTCATTATTGATGTTCATCAGTATATTAAGATGTTTTTTCGCGATCTCTGAGCATTTTGTTAAAAGCAGCGATCAAGAACATCATGAATTTTTTCTTATTGCATAATTCCGAATGCAAGAATTTGGATCGCAACTCTGAACGCGCCTTTATAAATTCAGTGCTCTTCGTTGAGTAGCGAACAGCTTTCGCAATGTATTCATCCAGTGAGTGACAGATCGCATCTTTGATCCCCGCAGCATGAAGAATGGAGTAACCCATTCGACTGACCATCGTCTCGCCAACCAGCGTTAAAACCGGAACTCCCATGAGCATGGAGTCGCACGTAATTGTTCCTCCATTGTAGGGAAAAGGGTCAAGGCACAGATCAACACGTTTGAAGGAGGCCAGATATTGGTGATGCGGGCTCGTGCCTTCGAAAAACAACCGTTCTTCGGGCACGCCATTGTCCTTGAAAAGACGTATGAATCTTTGTGAAACGCTTGGATCAGAGAACGCCCTGGCTTTCAGGAACAGTCGAGAAGTCGCTGAAGCACGCAGGATTTTGGACCAAACACTGATCACCTTTGGTCCAAGTTTTTGAGCCTCGTTGAAACAGCCAAAGGTGAAGGGTTTGCCTTCAAGGCAAGGGGCTGTCTTCGCCGGACAAGGAGCGTGATCCGGCGGAGTGTAGCAAAAAAAACTGCCCGGAAGACGTATTATTTTTTCCGTGAACCAATGATCTTCCCCCAGTGGACAACATCGTTCATCAGCTATCAGGTAGTCCATGGCGGGAACACCCGTAGTGTTGAAGTATCCCAGCCATACTGCCTGAACGGAAGCTGCGCGATGCGCCATCAGCGGTAAACGGTTTCGGGCCGTATGTCCTGAAAGGTCGACGAGTATGTCGAGCTTTTGACGACGGATCAGATTCAGGGCTGCCTCGTCGTTCAGTTCAGTGATTTCAAAAACATCCACTCCCACAACCTTGAGGCGTTCTGCAACTTGCGCATCCACCGGTGCATTGCAGAAAATCATGGTTGTGCTTTGAGTCGGGTCATGACATTCCAAAAGTGGCAAGATGAAAGTGCTGACCGCATGGCCACTGAAATCGGCAGACATGTAGCCCAACCGCAAAGGTGTCTCATCTTTTGCCGACACGATGGGCCAAGGGGCGGGATGATGTTGCCGGCTTCCGTATTCCTTGGCTTTTTCTAAATAATATTGGCGAGAAATATCCAGGCAAAGATTCATGGCCAAAAGGTAGTTGCTGTGTACGGCCGGATTGTGGTTGGAGGCGATGGTTGCCTTGCGATACGCTTCCAGAGCCTCGTCAATGCGCCCCATCTCCTGAAGCACGACGGCCATGTTGTTCAGGTTCTGGGAGCTTCGCGGGTCAAATTCCACAACCTTTGAGTACCATGCAACAGCTTCCTCGCGTTTTCCGGCTGCATGGGCCTGATCGGCTAGCCGCTCCAGCGCTCTGGTCAAACCCGCCCGTGCCGGATGAAACGTCGGATCACAGCGCAAAGCCTGCTGGTAGTAGGCTGCCGCTTTCTGAAGATAACCAGAACCTTTGTATGCTTGTGCGATATTCGAGAGCAGTGGAGGTGATTCCGGATTAAATGCCAGGGCATGATTAAGAAGTTCCAGGCCTATGGCATATTTGCCCTGCTGGCTGTATAAAACGCCCAGCAGGTGGACGACATCCGGATTGCGCGGCTGGAAAACGAAGGTGAGGAGATATTTTTCGCGAGCCAGAGGCAAATCGCCATTCATATGGGATTGATGCGCCTTTTGTAAACATTCGTTCCTGAAATCCGTGAGTCGACTTTCAAGTGATTGTGGCGCCTGAATCCCAAGATCGTTTTGCAACACAATATAAAGTAAACGGTTCACGAGATCTGTCGCAACCCGATCAATGTTTCTCAGGTTGATCATGGTCATGAACATCTTCCTCATGTCGTACTTCCCCGGTTCCTGGTTGGTTGATATCGTTTGCCGGTGGTTGATATCGTTTGCCGGTTATTCGCACGATGCGTTGCCGAGATTAGCCCACAACCTGGCATCATTTGGCGAATGTTTCAAAGCCTCGATGTACTGGTCCACGGCCTCATGAAACTTGCCGCTCCTGAACAAGGCGTCCGCATGATCGAGGGAATTTTGCATAATCCTGTCAGGCTTTCCAGTACGAAATCCGGGCTTGTAAGGGCTCAATCGAAGAACCAACCGACGATAGACATTGATGGATCATCTATTGCGCTGAGGATCCATAGAATGAGAAGTCGAACGACTCTGTGGCGGAGGGATTCAAGGAGTTTGCGACATGTTGCAGGATGCCATTTTGTTCGAGCGGCCTGAACACCTGCAGGACTTCATTCCATGCCGTGCTGCCGTTTCCCTGAAATTTGCCATTTTCAATCAGGTGACCGAGACCGCGAAGATCCTGAAAAAAATGGGAAAGCAACAGGTGGTGTGACTTGAAACAATTCCTTCATCGAGGTCAGGAAGAAAACCCTGTCGGCAAGAGGTTCGTCGATGCCCAATAGCGATGCTTGATCCATGAGGTGGAGAAAGACGTGGGACATGTACAAAAACTCGATATAGATGAGAGCAGGATCTTTGTTGTTCAAGACGTGATTGATGCGGTGCAGCATTTCCTGCATGAACAAAACCACGCATACTTCCATCGACGAACTTTTTTTCAGTTTCCCCATCTCATGATCGGCAAACCAAGCCCATTGTCTCATGATCAACGCATTCAGCGAAAGTTTGCGGACTTGTGTTGCCTGAAGATTCGGAGGGGCATACAGAAGATAGCCCATCTGGCGAAGCTTTTTGCAAAAGTGATGATCCTCATGCGTTCTGTGCCGGTATTCGCTCAATCCGCCACTTTCCCTCCAAATCTTTTTGCGAAGAAACCAGATCCCGCCGGTCAGAAAGTCCATCGAACCGGATTGTGGATGACCATGGAACATCCTGAGGTATCGTCCGGTCAAACTGTTGCCGGCGTTACAGACAATGGAACTTCCGATTAGCCCGATATCTTTCCGAGCCGCGTATGGCAGGCATGATTCAAGCCAATCCGCGGGTAGACGGATATCGCAATCCATCGACAAGACATACTCTCCTTGAGCAGCCGTAATGCCGGCATTCTTTGCTGCCGCGCAACCAAAGTTTGTCTGATGTCGTAGGATACGAAACGGGATGTGGCCTGAGGTCGTCTCGGCATCAATTCCGAAGGCTGGTTCGGATCCGTCGTCCACGATGATGATTTCTGAGGGTTTGACTGTCCAGCCCTGAAGAGTTGCCAACAATTCGCGCACCAGACGGGCGTCATTATAAGTATAGGTACAAAGGCTGATCCGTGGCAATTCAACGTGCATGGTGGGACGTGAGGAGTTTTTGCAATGACTTCCGGATGCATCACCTGCACTCAGGCCTGACTTCCCAGCCATTGTTCCATTGCCCGACATGCATGGCCAGATCGCATGCAAGGAGGGTCATGATGGAATAGACTGGTTCCACGGGCATACGGCGGGTGTGGTGGGCGATGATGAAGTCGCGGCGGGGTTGGGGTTCCATGCGCCCGGAGTGTTCCATGATCCAGATTCGCTGACCGCCTTCCACCTCGAAGATTTCCGTGAACAGGCTGATTGCCGTGGTGCCTCTGGACCCCCCGCTCAGAAAGTAGGGAATCTCCGCGCGAATGATGAGGTCCACATCCAGGGCTCGAGCTCGGGCCAGAGCTCGAGGCAGCCCGGGCCACGGAGTTTCCTCCTCGTAGACAAGCGTTGGAAACACCAGGGCCTGGTTCCAGGTTTGCCAGAATATGCGCCCCAGAGCGCGTCCAAGAACAAGAGGATTGTCGACAGGTTGGGTGACACGGGGAGGATAGAGGATCGCGGAAAGAGGTGCTGCCGGCGTGTTCGTGGGATAAAGAGAAATGACCGGAGCATTACGGAATACCGGTGCGTCGGTGGTGACCTCCTGAGGGCCGATTCGCGGCTCCCAGTAATCGCCCACTCGCTCGACATAACCGCAACCAGAGAGCATCAGCCCCAGGAGCGGGACCAGGATCAGTGCAACAAGTATAAAGAGTGAGCGCATGCTGAAGCTTTTCCCTGATGGCCAACCAGTCCAAAGTCTACCACAACTGATCTTTATCGGTCGGTTCATTCTGACTGTGATCAACATGTCATGCGGTCAGTGAATAAGTTCCTGAGCGAATCAATCGCCTTGAGGTGTTCATGAATGTAAACTGTACAGGTCACTGTTACTGGCACTGGATGCTGCCGGGGACATAATGTCTTTTGCGTTACAAGCATCATTGAGGCAAGGGGGATGCAGTCGGCGCCTCCTTGACTGCCTCCAGGAGATGCTCTCGTGATTCAATAAGGTTTTCCCGCAACTGGATTCTTTTTTCGGTTGAAACCAGACGGAAGTTCGGGCGCTCGATAATTTTTTCCAGTATTTTCATTTCCTGTTCGATTTTCAGCAGTCTGTCCCTGTGTTTGGGTTCGTTCACCCAGAAACGATTTACGGCTTCAGCCAGAGCCCGGACTTCCCTGGAAAGATCCAGCAGCGCCTCGGGTTTGGTTTGCCTGGAGATTTCGTGGTTTTCCCTGTAGGCGGACCATTTATTCTTCAACCAGGAAATGAACATATGATGAATCTCCAAAAACAAAGCGAGTTTAAAAATCAGAAGGTCGGCACGCCGCTGTTTTGGGCCATGCTCATGACCACGGCCAGGATGAGGACAAATGGGATCAACGGAAGCAGCATGGCCAGGATAACCTTGGCCGTCGTTGTTCCGTGAATGTGCTTGTAGCCGAGAAACGTCACCACCAGCGACCAAATTGCGCCGATCAACGGCCCGATAACTGGAACAATGGTCATGACCATGGGGGCGCTGCCGTAGGTCAGTGCCCGAAAAGTTCCCTCAAATCCACGCGTGGCGCCTCCGACGAGATTCAGGCATGCATGGACCAGTACGGCCATAATGTACAGAAGAACAGTTAATATGGCCGGATAGCCCACAAGAAGCATCAGCATGTTGGCGCCCATGGCTTCACCATCGCCGGCCATGCCTGGTGCCACCCCGGTCATCTCCCAGAGCATTTGCATGACAATCTGGAACAAGGCAATCAAGAGGTAGAAAATCAGGGGCTTTATCTGGCCCGAGCCCACCGGCATGGCCTGAAAAAAGCCGACCGGGCGGAGCATGGCCCGCTTGATGGTTTCCCACATCCCGGGAAAAAAGCCGTGAATATCCAGACGTTCCCAAGGGACCTCAATTTCCCCATTGGGTGTGACGTCTGAGTCGTGGTCATGCCGGGTTTCCTGGTGGGGGGACCCCATGGAGGCGAGGCTGTCCCAGAAATCCCCATTGCCTGCACCCGCTTTTTCTGATTCCTGCGTCTGGGACGTTTTCCGGGGCGAGTCGTTTTCAGGTACCTCAGGGTCCACCGGCGGCGATGGGTCCTGATCCTGGCTTTTTTCACTGAGAAGCGGTGGGGGAAGGGTTTCAGTCGTTGTTCGAAATTGGAATTTCTCTTTGCATTTCGGACAAGTGGCTATTTCGGCACGTGCCGGAATTTTTTCATCCGGGATATTTCGGGTAAAGCCGCACTTGGGACAGGTTATCTCCATGTTGATTCCTCGGAAACAGGCGTTCAGAAAATATCCGCATATTTAGCCCTTCCGGCGGAGAGAATCAAGCAAGGTGCATTACATGGAAACTCAGGATAAAGCTTGTTTGCGGCTTCTACTTGTAGGCGTTACGGGCGTAGCTCATGCTCGTAGTCGGAGTCGTCGTGGGCATGGGGATATTTTGTGAGGTGGACGTGTTCATCTCGAAAGCGCCGGACTGCATCGGCGTATGATTTTGGTTCTTGATTTCCTCGAAAGCGGACTTCAGACCCGAAAGAATGGTGATCACTTCATCCACAAGCTTCGGGTCAAGCTGCAGGTTCGCCTGCAGCAACCGTGTGTTGCAGAAGAAATACAGCTTGTGCAGGTTCTCTCCCAGTTCGCCTCCCTTCTGGGTGTTAATGCTACCGTCGAGTTCAGCGATAATGTCGAGAGCCTTGGAGATCAGGATCCCTTTTTGCTCCATGTCGCGCTCAGCCATTTTGATCTTGGCCTGCTGCAAAAACTTTATGGCGCCTTCATACAGCAGGACGACAACGTCACCAGGGTTGGTCGTCGTGACTTGAGTCTGCAAATAGGCTCTTGCTGCGTTGTACATAACTCTCCCGATGATCGTCCAATTTTTACGGATTATTAGCTATCGGTCCGGAGCGCGCCCAACTGGGAATTCATTGCCTGACCGAGCTGGTCGTAATAGCCAAGTAGTGTTTCCAGCCGAGCGAAACGATTGCGCAAATCTCGTTCCAGACGGGTAATGCGCCTTTGTTCAAAATCGATTTTCCGATCAATACCCTCAGTGATGTCGTCGTAATTCTCTTCAAGAATTTTCAAGGGACCGGATGAAGCATCCGTCAAATCCCTGAGCGCATCTGCCAGTTCGGGGATCTTGCCGTATTTCAAGAAAACATTTCCCGTGAACGTTCCATCCGTGGTCAAATCGTCAACCTTGATTACCATACCGGCCTCAGGCTTGCCGCTTTGGCCGGTTATTTCGCCGTTGCCGCTGTAACTGGCCGGATTGCCGTTGATGGTCGCATTGATGATGGTCCCTCCGCTGACAGTGTACTCCACAGCATACTCGCCGCCTTTGGTCACGCCGTTAACGCTGGATAGATACCGGAAGTGCTGTGAATCGCTTGACCCGATATAGTCCGCGGCAAAAACCCGGGCCAAGGCATCTGGACGGTTGCGCAAGGAATGATCCAAAACCGCTTCGTCGAGCTTGAGCATGCCGAAGGTGGGCGAACCTTGCTCCGCATCCGTGGTGATGCCGACCATGGACAAGGAACTGAACACGTCGTTATTCACGTCGAACCCAATGCCTTTCACCGCCAGAATGGACTTCAGCCGGGAATCGATCATCTGAATGGCGTAGTTGCCGGTGAGGATCGAGCCGTTCCCACTTGTATCAACCTTGGTGAGTTCATTTATCTGTTGCCGAACCTCATTCACCTGGTTGACGAACTCACGGACGTTGTCCTTGATCTTCTCGTTGTCCACTGCAATGTTCAGGGTTGTGGCGCCCTTCTCGCGCAAGGTGAGGGTGACGCCTTCGATGAAATCGGAGATGGAGTTTGTGGATCGTTCGATCCAAAAGTCTGGGTCGGCTGGAAATCCGTCCACTTTGATTTGCGAGTTCTGAGCCGTCAATGTTGTCACAAAATCAGTAGCCTCATATCCCGCGAGTGTGCTCGCTTCAATGATGACATCCTTACCGGCTCCCAGATCCATGCCGCGCAGTTGCAAGCGATAATCTTCGTCGGCATTCTTGATAATGCCGGCCCGTATTCCCGGATTTTCCGGATCAGAGTTGATCAGGTTGCGCAAGGCCTCCAGGGTCGTTCCAGAGGGAATCGTTAAAACCCGGGTTTTTCCATTGTAGGTATATGAAAACTCTGAGCTGAGGCCGCCAGTAATATCCGCGGTCGGGGATGCCGGCCCGGGCTCGCGGGTGGTGAGGATGTGATTCTGGGCCAGTTGATTGACTGTGATGGAATGGGTTCCAACCTGAGCCTTGTCCGTAGCCGTGGCTGTCAGCACGTTTGTGTTAATGCTGTCTGCTCCTTTGACCATGAACCGACTCATGGTGTTCATCCCTTGCAGGTTTGTCCGCAAGGAGAGCATCTTGGAATTCAGCTCACGAAATCCGACCTGCTTTGCCTCCCATTCCGCTTTCCACAGTTCCAGACGGACGGTATGACGCTGTTCCAGCTTGAGGAGCTGGTCGATCATGGTCTTGAAGTCCGTGCCGGAGCCCAGGCCGGTGAAACTGATCTGTCCCGATAAAAGAGCTTCTGTATCCATAAGTGCACCTTGCGGAAAATAATGCCGTTATATTCTAGTGCATATTCTTATGCAAAATACATGCTATTGTGTAGGGTTGGGACAGAAGTCGGGAGTTGGGTTCAGTCGTTTTCGCAGGCGCAAAACCAGTGGCATAAGGTATGTAGTTCTTCAAGAAGATAACAGCCTTTACCAGTGATATTCTCAAATATGAAAGTCGTTAGTTGTTGATAAAATGGCCGGACCCTTATGGTGCCCGGCCTATTTGTTAAGGATGCGTGTGTTTTTA
This sequence comes from Desulfonatronum parangueonense, assembly GCF_054656975.1. Lineage (NCBI taxonomy): Bacteria > Pseudomonadati > Thermodesulfobacteriota > Desulfovibrionia > Desulfovibrionales > Desulfonatronaceae > Desulfonatronum > Desulfonatronum parangueonense. The sequence goes on along the minus strand of NZ_BAAHXH010000003.1, from coordinate 1,218,850 downwards.
TCCGCCGATGAGCTGCATAGCCATTCTGGGCAGGTTGTTGGCTTGGGCGAGCATGGCCACACCAGCCTGAGTCAGAATCTGGTTACGCACGAATTGTGTCATTTCCTGAGCAACATCAGCGTCGGAAATGCGCGATTCCGCAGCCTGGATGTTCTCAGCCTGAATCTGGAGGTTGGTGATAGTGTTGGAGAGTCGGTTCTGGAGAGCTCCAAGGCTGGCTCTGATGTTGTCCTTCGACAATATTGCCACTTCAAGCGCTTCTAAAGCATTTTGGGCACCTTGTTGGGTTGAGATAGAGAATCCAGCGTCATCCTCTACATCTTCTCCGTTGAATTTGCCAGATGCGCGATTGGCATCGGAGTTGTTGCCGAGCCCAAGTGCCGAGGCCGTAGATATGCCAATTGCAATGTAGTAGTAATCTTCAGAACTGTTATTGCTTGGACCAAAGTGTACTTTTAATGGGCCTGTGGATTTAAGTTCAGAGCCATTATGCGCCTCTCCCCAGAGGTGAGGATTTGCTGTAGCTACATTATCACCAGATCCAGAAAGATTGCCATTCAAAAGGTAGATGCCGTTAAACTTCGTTGCATTTGCAATACGCGTGATTTCCGAAGCCATGGCTTGGTACTCGGAATCAATGATCAATCTTTGGTCCGAGTTGTACGTCCCAGTTGCGGCCTGGGTGGCGAGTTCCTTCATTCGGATCAGCTTTTCGTCGATAACGGCGAGGGCGCCGTCGGCCGTCTGGATCATGGAAATAGCATCGTTTGCATTTCTGATGCCCTGGTTTAGCGAAGCGATTTCCGCGCGCATGAATTCACGAATTGCCAAGCCTGCGGCATCGTCGGCACCGCTGTTGATGCGCAGACCCGATGAAAGGCGTTGGGTTGAAGTGCCCAGAGCCGCATAGCTGTTGCTTAAGTTCCGAGCGGTATTCTGCGCCATAAGATTGGTGTTAATACTCAGCATGATACTTCCTCCTTGCGTAATGTTGGCTTCCTTGCCTGAGCGTCAAACCGTCCATCATGGACATGATCCGCACCCCCATGAGTGCAGCCGCTCAGTGTTAAACTCTCTATCGACGGAAGGAGGAAAAACTTTAGGGGGTTGGAATATCTGCTCGTCATCACCGGCTTAGCCGGTGACTTGACTGGACCTGCAAGGGGTTTTGGCTTTCGAGGTTGGACGGGGAATTGGCAGTTTTAAATGAGGGAGTGTCATGAGTGCGCACTTACTCAGCAACCACCGCGACAAATTCAATCTCCACCAGCGCGTCCAACGGCAGCTTGGCAACCTGGAAGGTGGAACGGGCCGGATGGTCTTTTGTGAAGAATTCGGCGTACACTGTGTTCATTGCCGCAAAATCGTCGATGTCCTTGAGCAGAACCGTGGCCTTGACCACGTTGTCCAAAGTGCAGTCGGCGGCTTCCAGAATCGTTTTGGCGTTGACCAGAACCTGCCTGGTCTGTTCGGAGATGCCGCCGGGAACGAACTGCATGGTCGCCGGGTCCAGAGGCAACTGGCCGGAAAGAAAGAGCATGTTGCCTGCACGCACTGCCTGGGAATAGGGGCCGATGGCCTGGGGGGCGTTTGGTGATGCGATGCATTGTTTCATTTGTTCATCCTTTGGTTGAAGTTTGTGCAGTCGGCTTGATTGTCTCCCAAGGGCGAATCGGCTGATCGTCACGGTTGTGCACGTCGTCTCGCCAGGGATTCAGCGGTGCGCAGCAGCCTTTTCCCTGGAGCAGAGCCTTGCGTGAAGCGCGGCCCTGGACCGGGTCCAGCATCATGGAGCATTGATACCGCTGTTGAAGCTGGTCCCAGAACACCTCGGGGCAGCGGGGCAGGTATCCGTGTTTGCGGTGCGACTCCATGCATTGGTCCGTCAGACAGCACCAGCCGCAGCCGACGCAGGATTTCGTTTCCATGGTGATCTTCCTCCCGGTGGCTGAGATATGGACACATTGAAGTCTTGAGTATGCGCCTGTTTTATGAAAACATCCAGCATTATACGGACAAAGATGTACTGGCGGAGCAAATCATGCCGCCTTGGAAGGCAGGACAGCAGGTACGGCATGGATTCGGGTTTGGCGGCAACAGCAAAGGAGGGACCATGGACCGTGATGAAATAGTCAGCGTATTTGAAGCGTTTTTTGAGAAGTACAAAAAGACCGAGGGAGACCGCACATCCTGGTCCGCCCACTGGACCGAACAGATGCCTTCCGGAACCAGCGTGGAGATCAACATGACCAAATGCCCGCAAGGGACACGATTCAAGGTTTTCAAGAACGGTTCAAAACTCGGGGAGATTTCCGGCTGGGACGGCTTTTTCTCCGAAATCGACACCATGCTCGGCTCCGACTGGGATCAGGAGGCGTTTTTTGGTTCGATGCGCGATATGGCGTAGCCGAGCTTGGTGAAAAAGTCGGTTCATCCGGCTGGAGCATAATTATGAATTCTGAACCGCCCGCTTCGCTTAAGCCGCGGGGGACGCCAAGAAGAAAGATTCGAAGATTTTTGACTTCCGCTTGAAAGATGCGGAAGTCAAAAGGCTCCTCGCCTGAAGGCGAATAGGGAAATACCCAGTCAGGGGGAGCCAACTATTTGGCAAGCAGTTTTTTACCTGCTTTGTAACTATTCAGCAAAGTCAGAAAAAAGACCTGGATTCCGGCTTTCGCCGGAATGACATATTGAAGAACCCGTTTCCACGTCAGTCATGCCGGCGAAAGCCGGTATCCAGTGCGGATTTATGACCATACGGATGATGTGGTGAATGTTTACCCTGCTTTTAAATTATACTTTACTTGGTGAACTTGGAGCCTTGAGCGACCAGCGGGAGTAGCTTGCCCCGCACTCACTTTGCCCAGACACATAGCCAAAGCCGAGTGATGCAAATGTTCAGGCAAAATGAGTGCGGGGGGCGGTTCAGGAGAGGATTTCTACATGGCAGATCGTCGAGAAACATGCAGGCCGTTGGCGGACTCGGTCTCGGACCATGCCAGGTCATACGAGCACTTCCAGGAATTTCTGGTTCATAATTCCGATGCCCTGGAAGCCATGGCGGAAGTGGATCAGGCGTACCGGAGCGGCCGGTCTCTGCGGTCGGCGGACGTGCATGAATACCTGGGCAGGCTGCTTGTTTCCGTGAGAGCCATGGTTTCGTCCATGGAGGCTCTGGGCGGCGACAAGTACGCACCGTTGGGGCAACTGTTGGAACGGATCGGCAGGGAGGTTCTGTTGGAACTGCGGCCTCTGGCCGAAAAGCGCAAGGAACTTGTGCTGCCTTTGCGGGCGGTGACGTCGGAAATGATCAGCTTTGCCGGGGCCAAGGCCGTCAACCTCGGGATCATGGCTACCCAAATGGATATTCCGGCTCCGCCGGGATTCGTGGTGACCGCCGAGGCATTCCGGATGTTCATGCGCGAAAATCAACTCCAGGAACGCATCCGGGAAGCCCTGATCGATCTCGATCCGGATGCGACGAACGCGCTGGAGCAGGTCAGCGAGAATCTGCGGCAGGCCATTCTGGAAGCTGAGGTTCCCCGACCGTTGGCCCAGGCCATGGAGGACGCGTGGCAGGAGTTGGAAACACAGCACGGGGAGCCTTTCCTGGCTGCCGTGCGCAGCAGCGCCGTGGGCGAGGATGGTCGGATATCCTTTGCCGGGCAGTACGTCACGGTGCTGGGGGTGGAGAGGGGCCGGATTCTGGACGGCTATCGGCAGATTCTGGCCGGAAAATACAGTCCCCGGGCCATCGCCTATCGCCTGCACAACCAGCTCGGGGACGATGAAACTCCCATGTGCGCCTTGGTCATGGCCATGGTGGATGCGCGAGCCGCGGGCGTGGCCTATTCCGTGAATCCAGCAGGAGAACAACGCGATCGAGACCTTGCGAAGGATGCTCCGAAGCCCGACGACATGGATTCCAACGTTGTGATGATCTTCGCGGTCCTGGGGCTGGGTGAGACGCTGGTCAGCGGAGTGAGTTCACCGGATGTCTACGTTGTGGACAAGGCGGATCACTCGATCTTGCGGCGGGAGGTGGTGGGCAAATCACGTCAGTTGCGCTTGCGGTCCAACGGCGGCACCGAACTCGCGGACGTGGAAGGCAACCTTCGGGAAAAGCCGGCTCTGTCCGACGCCCGCATCCAAAAGCTGGCCCGGCATGTGATCCGGCTGGAACGCTATTTTCAATCCCCCCAGGATGTCGAGTGGGCCGAGGATCGGCAGGGCCGCATGCTGCTGTTGCAGTCCCGTCCCTTGAAGGTGGTTGAAAGCGACCAGACTTCCAGGGCCGGGGTCGATGACGCGGTGCATCCGGTGCTGCTCAGCGCCGGGAAGACCGCTTCCGCGGGCATTGCCGCGGGACCGGCGTTCTTGCCCGGTAATCCCGCGGATATGGAGCGGATGCCGGAGAAGGCGATTCTGGTGGTCCGGAATGCATCGCCGGACTATGCCCGGTACATGCATCGCATCCAGGGCCTGGTGACGGAAACGGGCGGGGTGGGCAGCCATCTGGCTTCGGTGGCCAGGGAATACGGGGTTCCGGCCATTGTGGACGCAGGGGAGGCCGCGACGCGGATCGAACCGGGCCTGGAAGTAACCCTGGACGCCGGGACAACCACGATCTACCAGGGGCGGATCCAGGAATGGGTGGACGCGGCCAAAAATCAAGGCATGGGAAGGGCGATGCATGGCCCCATGCAGCGTCGCCTGGAAGAGATCCTGGAGAAGATCACCCCGTTAAATCTGCTCGATCCCCAGTCCGAGGCGTTCACTCCTGAATACTGCCGGACCATCCACGATGTGATCCGCTATCTGCACGAAAAAAGCATCGCCGAGATGTTCGCCGTTTCCAGAGATGAGCAGGCCCATGACCGGCATCCCGCCGCAATACTGACGGCGGATATCCCGCTGCGCATCCGTCTGATCGATCTCGGGGGCGGTCTGCGGGAAGGTTTGACGGACTGCGACACGGTGACTCCGGAAGACATTCGCTCGGTTCCTCTGCGGGCATTATGGAACGGTCTGACGCATCCCGGGTTGAACTGGACCAGCGCGGTGGACCCAACGCCGCGCAATCTGGCGGCATTGATGAGCAGCGACTCCATGGGCCATGCGCGACAAGCCGTGGGACAGGACAGCTTTGCCCTGGTCGCCGGGGACTATTTGAACCTGAATGCCAAATTCGGGTATCACTATGCCAATCTGGACGCGATCTGTACCGATGAAGGATCGCAGAACATTATTTCCTTCCAGTTTTCCGGCGGCGCGGGAAGCTACTTCGGCAAGTCCCTGCGCGTTCTCCTGCTGGCGGAAATTCTGGAGCGGCTGGAATTTCAGACCGATCTGAAGGGCGACTACATATCCGCCGTACTGAAGGGATTTGATGCACGGGTTCTGCGGGAAAAGCTGGATCTGGTGGGACGGCTTCTGGGTTGCAGCCGCTTGCTGGACGTGGCGTTGAAGGATGAGTCGGACGTGCACCGGCTGGCGGAAATGTTTTTTGCCGGGGAATATGATTTTCTGGTCGGCCAACCTGAAGAGGGGGTCAGGAATTTCTATGTTCGGGAAGGTCACTGGACGCGCCATGGGGAGGATGGAAAAACGATCTGCCGGCAGACGGGAACCCGGATGGTCGATCCCGTTTCATCCGGGCTGGCCTGCCTCATGGGGCGGGTAACGGGGGACGGCTATCACTCCTTTCTGGAAACCATCAAGGCCTACTTCTATTTTCCCCTGGCCATCGCCAAGGACAGCCGCTTATCCGACGGCGAACTTGAGGTTGCCGTCCGCTGCGAATCCGGATGCATCGACATGGCCGCCGGCGTGGTGTTCGGACTGCGCGATGTGGGAAACTACTTCGTCTTCCGCATCGATGCGCTGAAGAACAATGCAATGCTCTTGGTCTTTGAACAGGGCCGCCCCAAGGAACTGGTCAAAACGGCCATGGAATTGAATCCAGACCATTGGTACCGCCTCGGCATTCGCATCGAGGAGCAGGTGCTAACAGCTTCCGTGGACGGTCAAATTGTTCTGGAACATCATGCTTTGAAAGCGGTCCAGGGCTATTGCGGTCTCTGGTCCAAATCGGACTCCGTCACATCGTTCGGGGAACTGCATCTGCGCCATTCGCGGGGGGAACAGACCTTTGCATGCTGATATCGGAACCTTACACAAGCACGTCCCGTTCATCCGAAAGCAGGGCCAAGGCGAGTTGCATTTCCTGGTCGAAACGGGATTGGACCGCTGAACGAACTGCCGGGGTGGAGCCGGTGAAGCGGGTCTTCCGTTCATTGTAGATGGCCTGGATCAGCTCGCTCTCCGAGGGGGAGTTTCCGTTGGCGGATGCCGTATCCAGGGCGCGCTGGAAGACGTTGGCCGCGCCATGAACGCCGTGCTGCACGGCCGTGCTCCAGATAACTTCCCGCAGAGCCGGGGATGCCTGGGCCGGATCGATGCCGGTACGCTGCCGCACCAGTCGGGCAGCCGGATCATAGTAGGCCTTCTGGGTAAAGGCGTGCTGAAGGTCGGCGAAACGCCGCGGGTCTTCCTGGTAGATGCGTTTCCATTCCGCGGGCATGGCGCCGCTGGTCCCCTTGGTGTTGGCTGGACCGGCGTTCCTCAAACGTTTGGCCCACTGGGGGGCTTCAGTGTCCAGGAATTTCAGGAAGTTGTCCATGCCGCCCATCCTGGAGGAGAGCTGGTAGGTCCCATAGCAGGTGCCGCCGCGACGATCGTAGCCGATGGCGTCCGGACGATTGGCGGATTCAAATCTCGCCGCCAGGATACCGGGTTGTGCGGGGGGGGCGATGGGGCGCATGCGGTCCGCGTGGTGCGGGAGAGGAAGATCATGCTCTCGAAAGGGTATCCGGGCAGGATTCTTGTCGAGGTGCGCCATGGTTTCGGGTGCTTGGGCAGGATTTTCCGACGCAACATGATGTGCGGCGACGTTTTTAGTGGAGAAGTCAATCTTTTGGCGCAATCCTTCCGAGGAGTAGTGCGGGGTATAGGCGGAAATGGCCCGGCGCAGGCTGGACGAGTTGGCCGGATCAGGCGAGGGTGGCTGCGCCGGATGTTCGACGGTTGCCTGGATCAAGGCCATCAGGGCAGCCGGTGAATCCAGCGGCAATCCGTTCGCCGGAGCAAGGGGAAGCGGCGGATTTCCGCCTTGGCCAACCTTGGGCAGGGACATTTGGTTCATCCGAGACAAAGACGACTCCAGCGGCGATACCTCGAGTCCGGGCAGATCGCCCAGTGATTTGATGGCGGATGTATTCAGCGACAGTTTCAGCATTTCAGACAGAAAGTCGGCATTCCGACGCCCATCCGCATCAAGGGGACCATTCTGAGCGGAATTCTGCTGCTGTTTGTCCGGCGGAAGCAAAGGCGACCATGGGTAATTGACGATCATCACCTCATCCTTGGTTGTGAATTCTTCCATGTCGGATTACAAAATATGGGCCAGTTTGATAAAGCCGGGAGGCATGATGAATCAATACAAGGTGATCGTTGAGAAACATGTGGACGGATATGTGGCCTACCCCCTTGGGTTCAAAGGCGTAGTGGTCGGACAGGGAGACACTTACGAAGAGGCTCTGGCCGACGTGAAATCAGCCATTGCGTTCCATATCGAGACATTTGGTCGTGAAGCATTCGACATGGTTCAATGACTTGTAAGCTTGATCAAACTCCCCAACTCCGAAACTTTGTTGAACCCATACTTCCCAGGAGGCAATTCATGGCCGTACATCCCTTGGCAGGGCAGCCGGCTCCCCAGGACATGCTGCCCAACATTCCCAGGAGCCTTTCCAGATACTATGCCCTGGAGCCGGACCCGGCTCAGCCCGAACAGCGCGTCGCTTTCGGCACATCCGGCCATCGGGGCGTGGCCGAGGCCCGTTCCTTCAACGAGGCCCATGTTCTGGCGGTGAGCCAGGCGGTTTGCGAATATCGTCAAAAAGCCGGGATTGCGGGGCCCCTGTTTCTGGGAATGGACACCCACGCCCTGTCTGAAGCGGCCCTGGCCACGGCTGTGGAAGTCTTCGCGGCCAATGGGGTCCGGGTGATGATCCACAAAGGGCTCGGTTACACGCCGACTCCGGTGATCTCCCACGCCATCCTGACCTTCAACCGGGACAACCCAGGGCAACAGGCGGACGGGGTCGTGATCACGCCCAGCCACAATCCACCCGAGCATGGCGGGTTCAAGTACAATCCGCCCCACGGCGGGCCGGCGGACACGGATGTCACGAAGGCGGTGGAGGGCAGGGCGAATGAACTGCTGGAATTGAACCTGCGCGGCGTGCAACGGATTTCCCTGGCCAGGGCCCTGGCCGCGGAAACAACCCGGGAATATGATTATGTCGGCCCGTATGTGGCGGATCTGGCCAATGTGGTGGACATGGCAGCCATTGCCCGGGCTGGTCTGCGACTGGGCGTCGATCCCATGGGTGGGTCCGGAATTGCCTTCTGGGAACCCATTGCCCAACGCTACGGCCTGGATCTGACCGTGGTGAACAAGGTCCTGGACCCGCGGTTTGCCTTCATGCCCCTGGACAAGGACGGCGTGATCCGCATGGACTGTTCTTCGCCCTATGCCATGGCCGGCCTGCTGAAGCTCAAGGATCGCTTTGACCTGTGCTTTGGTAATGATCCGGATTACGACCGCCACGGCATCGTTACTCCTGCCGGACTGATGAATCCCAATCACTACCTGGCTGCCGCGACAGCGTATCTTTTTTCCCATCGTTCGCGGTGGAGCGAGAACGTGCGGGTGGGCAAGACCGTGGTCACCAGCGCCATGCTGGACCGGGTGGCCTCAACCCTGGGCCGGGTGGTGCATGAAGTGCCCGTGGGCTTCAAGTGGTTCGTGCCCGGACTGCTGGAGGGCAGCCTCGGCCTGGGTTGCGAGGAAAGCGCCGGCGCCTCGTTCCTGCGCATGGACGGAACGGTCTGGACCACGGACAAGGACGGCCTGGTCATGGATCTGCTGGCCGCGGAAATGCTGGCCATGACCGGCAAGACGCCCCAGGAACTCTACGACGAGTTGGCGGACAAGCTGGGCCGGCCGGTGTACGAGCGGCGTCAGGCCCCGGCGGGACTGGCCCAGAAGCAGGCCTTCAAGACCATGACGCCGGAAATGATCCGCGCCGACACCCTGGCCGGGGAGCCGATCCAGGCCGTGCTGACCAACGCTCCCGGCAACAACGCCTCCATCGGCGGGCTGAAGGTGGTCACCACCAACGGCTGGTTCGCGGCCCGTCCGTCTGGCACCGAAGACATCTACAAGATCTATATTGAAAGCTTTCGGGATCAGGCCCATCTGGATCAACTGGCCGAGGAAGCGCAGGACCTGGTGGACGCGGCTTTTCGCGAGGCCGGGGTGGAGTGATTGTGTTTAGACGTTATTTAGATACTTTTGCTAATGACCCATCAGGATAGGGCACGGGGTCAAGAATTCCCCTCCTTTGGAGGGGTGGCAGGCGAAGCCTGACGGGGTGGTGCCGAAGAGAAGTACAAAAACGCTACATGTCCTTACTTTTCAACCTAAACCACCCCGCCCTACGGGCACCCCTCCGAAGGAGGGGGATTTAAAACCACCCCGCCCTTCGGGCACCCCTCCGGAGGAGGGGAATTTAAAACCACCCCGCCCTTCGGGCACGGGGTCAAGAATTCCCCTCCTTTGGAGGGGTGGCAGGCGAAGCCTGACGGGGTGGTGCCGAAGAGAAGTACAAAAACGCTTCATGTCCTTACTTTTCAACCTAAACCACCCCGCCCTTCGGGCACCCCTCCGAAGGAGGGGAATTTAAAACCACCCCGCCCTTCGGGCACGGGGTCAAGAATTCCCCTCCTTTGGAGGGGTGGCAGGCGAAGCCTGACGGGGTGGTGCCGAAGAGAAGTACAAAAACGCTACATGTCCTTACTTTTTTACCTAAACCACCCCGCCCTTCGGGCACCCCTCCGAAGGAGGGGAATTTAAAACCACCCCGCCCTTCGGGTACCCCTCCGAAGGTGGGGAATTTTAAACCACCCCGCCCTACGGGCGCCCCTCCGAAAGAGGGGCAAATACAGCCCAGGGCAACGCCCTGGGATACCAATGAGTTAGTTTATCCAGCCCTGAAGGGACGATCTAAATGGGTGAAGCTCATCAAAAAATGCGCAATGCTCGCATCCCGATTTACAGAAACGCGTAATGCTCCCGGGGCACACCTACAGTTGTATGATGCGGTAATGATATAGAGGCGACCCTTTGCGCTCGCCCTGGTTTTGTTTTGCAAAGTCACATTATGACCTCCATTCTTTTCGTTTACCCTCCCATTGCCAAGCCGTCCGAACCGCCGGCGGGCATCGCCGTGCTGGCCGGAGTGCTGCGCGGGGCGGGGGTGGGATGCGCCGTGGTGGACATGAATTTGGAGGGCATGCTGGCCCTGATGAAGGGCCCAGTGCATGCCGCGGACACCTGGACCCTGCGAGCCGTGCGCAACCGCGAGAAGAATCTGGAGCTGATCCGTCGGCCGGAGACGTATGCCGTTTCGGGCCGCTACCAACGCACAGTGGCCGACCTGAACAGGGTGCTGGAGAAAACGGTTTCCGAACCAGACGTGCATCTGTCCCTGGCCAATTACCAGGACGACACCCTGTCACCCACGCGGAGCGCGGATCTGCTCCAGGCCGCGGAGCATCCCGAGACCAATCCGTTTTTCCATATTTTTGCTTCGCGCCTGACCGAGGCGATGGATGAATTCCAGCCCGGCGCAGTGGGTTTTTCCCTGAACTATCTGAGTCAAGCCCTGTGCACCATGGCCATGGTTGGGTACGTCCGTCGCCAGTGGCCGGGTTTGGCGATTATCCTGGGCGGCGGACTGGTGACGTCCTGGATGCAGGGGCCAAGCTGCCATGGTCCGGATGACCACGCACCCGGGGACGCACGCGGTGGCCCATCCTTAATGTTGGATGCGGATTCGATGCAACGTTCTTACAAATATCCCGTTCATGCCTTTACGGGATTGGTGGACGAGATGGTTTCCGGGCCGGGGGAAGAGGCGCTGCTGCAGCGATTCGGCAAAATTGACGCAGCGAATCCGGCACATGCAACTCCGGATTTCAGTGACCTGCCCTTGACCGAGTATTTTTCACCTGGGCCGATTCTGCCATACAGTGCTTCCCGGGGCTGCTACTGGAATCGTTGCGCCTTCTGTCCGGAAAAGGCCGAAGGCAATCGCTACGCTCCGGTTCCCCGTTCTGTGGTCGCTTCGGATTTGCGGATTCTCGTGAACAAAGTCCATCCGGTCCTGATCCATCTTTTGGACAATGCGGTCAGTCCGGCCATGATGCGCGAACTGATCCGTCGTCCTCCCGGCGCGCCCTGGTATGGTTTTGCGCGTTTCAACCGTCAGTTGGCGGAACCGGATTTTTGCCGTGAACTGCGCAGGGCCGGTTGCGTGATGCTCAAACTCGGGCTGGAATCCGGCAGTCAATCCGTGCTGGACGGAGAATCCAAGGGCGTGGACCTGGCCCTGGCCGAACGGGTACTGGAGAACCTGCGCAGCGCGGGCATTGGCACGTATGTCTATCTGCTGTTCGGCACCCCGTCGGAGTCCGAAGCCGAGGCCCGGGAGACCCTGGACTTTGTTGCCAGGAACCATCGGGGCATCGGCTTCCTGAACCTGGCCATATTCAACCTCCCCCTGGCCGGAAGAGGGCGGGCCGGTCTGGACGTCATTCCCCACGGCAACGACGACTTGTCCCTCTATGCCGGCTTTCATCATCCCCTTGGCTGGGATCGGGCAAAGGTTCGCCGGTTTCTGGACCGCGAATTCCGACGGCACCCGGCCATTGCCCCGATCCTGCGCCGCGATCCGCCGATTTTCACCTCCAATCATGCGCCGTTTTTTCTGAAGAAGTGAAACCCGGAATCACCTGATCCGGGTAGGGGAGACCTGGGACCGCCGCACCCCAGTGCGGCATGTAAGCCTGGGACCGTCGCACCCCAGTGCGGCACGGTATGAGCGCGCAACATCATAAGTAGCGCGAAAGTTCCCAAATTGTCGGAATAAGGTGCGAGGATTCTTTCGATTTCGATTGCGATTGCGATTTCGATTGAGCGCGGGCAACATCATACGTGCGCGAAAGTCCCCAAGTTGCCGCACTGGGGTGCGGCGGTCCCATGCTGGGTACCGGCCTTCGCCGATATGAGTGAACTTGGAAAGGATATGGGTACAATAGTCATTCCGGCGAACCCCGGAATCCAGTGCAGGTGAATGACCAAACACCGGATGTGCTGATTAGTTTCGCTCTGGGTATGCTTGCATGAGAGGCTGTGGAACGGGCATAAGGATTCTTTCGGTTACGATTTCGAGTGGAATCGATGGTGCGAGAATGGAATGAGGCTGGGTTGATATGCGTGGAATAGTGGTGGAGTGGCAATTTCTTGGAAACTGGCCGACGTTTCTGGCGGTTGGTTTTTTTCTGTACTGGCTGACGGTTCTGGTGGTGCTGGTCAATGATCAGCGTGATCCCACCAAGACTTTGGCCTGGCTGATTGTGCTCTCGATGGTGCCGCTTGTCGGGCTGATCATCTATTATTTTTTCGGCCGGAACTGGCGCAAGATGGCCGAGCTGAGCGGATTGCACGAGCTGCGGCGGGCATTGGCCGAACCGAGCCTCGATTCAATTCGGATGCGGTATGCCGAGGATTCCAATGCCGGCCGCAAATGGGCCGAGAAGCATGGCTACGCCGGCTTGGTCCAGCTGATCGAGCAGGCTGAAGGCGTCCAGCCTCTGCCGGCGTACGACGTCTGGATCCTGCCTGGCGGGGCTGAAAAATTCGCGCTGCTCAAGCAGGAACTGGCCGCCGCGACCCAGACTATCAACATCCAGTATTTCATCTGGGAGTGCGATCAACTGACCGCGGAACTGGTGGAGATCCTTCTGGAGCGCATTGCCGCGGGCGTGGAAGTACGGATGCTCAACGATTTCATCGGGTGTCTGCCATATTCCAAGTCGGAATTGCGGAAGTTGGTCGCGGCGGGCGCCAGGGTTCATTCCGACGTCAAGCAGATCAACAGGGCCAATTACCGCAATCATCGCAAAATCGTGGTCATCGACGGCCTGTGGGGATATACCGGCGGAATCAACGTGGGCCAGGAATATGTCGACGGCGGCTCCCGATTTTCCGCCTGGCGCGATACCCATGTTCGGTTTGGTGGCCCGGCCGTTGCCGAGTTGCAGAAACTCTTCGCCCTGCGCTGGTATCAGGCGACCCGGGAAACACTTTTTTCACCCCGGTTCTTTCCGGAGGAGCATCCTCTTGGAGCGTCAAAAGTTCCGGCTTTAACTGTTGCCACCAGTGTCGAGGACAAATGGCAGTCCGCCCGGCGGGCGCATATTCTGGCCATCAGCATGGCCCGCAAACGGATCTGGATCCAGACGCCGTATTTCGTGCCGGACGATCAGGTATACGAAACCATGGTCAATGCCGCCCTGTCCGGAGTGGACGTCCGATTGATGATGACCGGAATCCCGGACAAAAGGACCGCTTGGTATGCGGCCCATACTTATCTTGGACTGCTTCTGGAGTCGGGTGCGCGGGTTTTCTTCTACACCCGTGGCTTTTTTCATGCCAAGACCATGACCGTGGACGGCAAGCTCCTGGCCATAGGAACCATGAATATCGACATCCGGAGCCTGGAACTGCACAAGGAACTGATGGTCTGGTTTCTGGACGAAGACCTGGCCGGACAACATGAAGCCCTTTTCGAGGCGGATTTGGCCCATTGCGAGGAATACACCCTGGAAAGACTGCAATCCCTGTCACGATACGAAGTCTTCCGCAATTCCGCCATGCGTCTGGCCTCCAACCTGCTGTAGGGTGTGCGGATGCCGCATTCTTGCCGCAATCCCGTGATTAGGGGAAATCCGTCAGGCGACTGGGGGCGCATCATTTCTTGCAACTATTAACCTGATTGGTTAAAAATAAAAATGGAGAAAGCTACGCCGCACTGCAGCCTGGCGCAGATCAAAACTCTTGTAGAGGCAGGAAAAGTACGTTCACCATGTCGGCATTGGCTGGTGCCGCGGAGCTAGGCTTTGATTTTGATGGCATTGTTCAAATTATCTTGTCATAGTCGACAAAGGATTTCTACAAGAGCATGACCACATATTCCAACCATCGGGTATGGCAGGACGTTTACATGCCCCTCACACCATCGGGCGAAATCTATCTTAAGCTGACCGTTGTCGAGGACGTGCTCATCGTGTCTTTCAAGGAGCTGTAATCATGAAGTGTCCATTTTGCGATGCCGCAGAAATGATCCATGACATCCGAGACAGGCCCTACACCTACAAGGGCGAGTCAACCGTGATCCAGGACGTGACGGGTAATTATTGTCCGGCCTGCGACGAAGTGCTTTTGGATGTAGACGAGTCAAGGCGGGTCAGTTCAGCGATGTCGCAGTTCAACAAGCAGGTCAACGCCTCGAGCATCGACCCCATGTTTATCGCCAACGTGCGCAAGAAACTTGCCCTGGATCAACGAGAGGCGGCCATGATTTTTGGCGGCGGAGTCAATGCCTTTTCACGTTACGAAACCGGAAAGACAAAGCCGCCCATGGCCCTGGTCAAACTCCTCAAGGTGCTTGACCGTCATCCTGACTTGCTCAAAGAGATCAGGACCGGGTAGGTTCACAGCTGTGCGCACACAGGGGGCGTGCCCCTACGGGATGTTGCGCGGTGATTTTGGGGATAATTCGGGTAAATGCGTTGGGGGCGGATTGTCGATGATGATCCCAAGGGGCAGGCCCTGTTCGGAATTTGCTTCCTTCACCTGAGAAATAGCGCTTCGAGCACTGGCCCAAGCGGACTGCGCTGTATGCAGTCCGTCTACGCCACGGCGACCTGAATATGACCGACCGGTCTGGTGGAAGGCATCATCCGGATCTCGATGTCGTAGCCTAAGCGGCTCAGGCACTCCATGAGCTTTCTTTCTGAAAACCTGTCGAGCTTTCCGCGTGTCATTTCCGAAACCTTCGGCTGGGTCAGCCCCATCCTCTCCGCTGCCTGCTGTTGGGTCAGGCCCAGTCGGTCCATGGCATTCATGATTTCGACGACCAGATCCGTCTTGATCTTGAGCTTGTCCGCATCGGGCAGCCCAAGATCCGCATAGGCAGTAACTGCTCAATAAGGCAGGGCAACCAACCACCGCGGATCCGTGCTGCCTGGATACCGGCCTGCGCCGGTATGACGGAGTGGAATACCTCGAAAGCGAGTTCCCTCGGTCGTCACCCCGGCGCAGGCCGGGGTCCAGGTGTTTTTTCTATGGTTCACTGCCCGGAGTTATTGAGTAGTTACCGTAGACATTACCCGAACCGACCTCGTATTCAATTCCCCTGGTGTCCTGTTTTTCCATGGTGACGCTCCTTTACAATGCTTCAGCAGCTTTCAGCCTCTGCTTGATAATTTCCATATGTTCCCTGGGAGTGGCAATCCCTCGTGTGCTCTTCTTCTGGAAACAACGCAGGACAAATACGATCTCGGCGAACCTCACGGTATAGACTGCCCGATACGTACCGCTAGTGGAATGCTCAGGCAAGGTCATCGATTTCTCCCGAATCCAGCGCAAAACCGCCCCTGGCCCTGGTCAAACTCTTCGTTTCCGACAGGATGTGAACACGCAGGGTCTGGAGACAACATCTCCCGTTTGCGAGTTTCTTGGAAGTGGTTACATTTTCTGGTAGCCTGGCAGCAAGACTTGCGGAGAGGGTGCCGACTGCGGAAGGCATGGGAAGCAATCCTGTCTTCACGAGCAGGCCGGGATCGAGCCGCAGCAACGCGATCAACATGCCGTTTTCAACCCCTTAATGGAGGTGTTTATGCAGTCTGACAGCGTGTACAAGATCATCGAACTGGTGGGGACGAGTCCGACGTCATGGGAAGACGCGGTCCAGAGGGTCGTGGAAAAAGCATCCAAATCATTGCGGGATCTCCGGGTTGGTGAAGTCAACAAGCTCGACGTCAAGATCGAGAATGGCAAAATCGTAGCCTATCGAGCCAGGGTGACTGTCTCATTCAAATATCATCCCAAGGATTGAGGCCGATTAATCGATTGATGCCGCCCGCCATGATCGTCGGACAGATCCTGGCGGGCGAAGTGCAGAAAGAGAGATCATGAGAGCGGAAAGGTAACTGCTCAATAAGGCTGGGCAACCAACCACGCGGATCCGTCTTGCCTGGATACCGGCCTGCGCCGGTATGACGGAATGGAGTACATCGATAGCAAGTTTTCTCGGTCGTCACCCCGGCGAAGGCCGGGGTCCAGGTGTTTTTGTGTGGTCCACTTGCCCGGAGTTATTGAGCAGTTACGAGGAAAGTGCCTATATCCGCGGAAAGTTTGTAACTACCCAGCTCATCCGCGAATAATTCGGACTGGATAGCGATAGCGCCGGCCTTCGCCGGCATGACTTACCTTGGAAAGGACGTGGTATGATACGTCATTCCGGCGAAAGCCGGAATCCAGCTCTGGCGAGTGACCACAGAGCATGCGCTGAATAGTTACGAAAGTTTCAACAAGGGAGTTGAATGGAGGACCACAATTATCGCATTCTCAGACCGGGCGAGAACTGCGGTCTGGTGGCCAGGGCGCATCGCGCGGCTGTGCTGATCGACGGCGAAAGCTATTTTGCCGCTTTTCGGCAGGCTGCCATGAAAGCTCGTCGGCAAATGTTCATTCTCGGCTGGGACATTCACAGCAAGGTCGAGTTGTTGCGCGGGGATGCCGCGATCGAAGCCGAAAAAGACGGTGCGCCCATCACTTTGGGACCATTGCTCAACCATTTGGCCCAGAACAACCCGAATCTGGAAATCCATATCCTGATCTGGGATTTTTCCATGCTCCTGAGCCTGGAGCGCGATCCGAACCTGCGGTTCAATCTGGGCTGGACGTTGCATCCCCGAGTTTTTTTTCATCTGGACAAAGAGCATCCCATCGGCGGGTCACAGCATCAGAAAATCGTGTCCATTGACGGTCAGATCGGTTTCTGCGGTGGTCTGGATCTGTCGCATTACCGTTGGGACTCTTCCGACCATGAACCGGACGATCCGCGACGCACGACTCCTGCCGGCGATCACTACGGGCCATATCACGACGTGATGATGATCGTAGACGGTGAAGCCGCCGCGGCCCTGGGCGATCTGTGCGCGGACCGCTGGCAACGGGCCACTCGTCAATCCGTCAAAGTCAACAGACATGACCAGTGGGATGCCTGGCCGGACTCCGTCCAGCCCTGGTTCAAGGAAGTGGATGTGGCTGTTGTGCGCACGGAGCCGCCCTTCAAGTCGCGGCAAGAGGTCCGGGAAGTGGAAGCCCTGTACAGGGATTCGATCAAGGCAGCCGAGCGCTCCATTTTTATCGAAAACCAGTTTTTCACGTCCACGGTGATCTGCGAAGCCCTGGAAGAGCGGTTGCGGGAGGAGCATGGTCCGGACGTGGTGATCATTCTGCCGAAAGAGGTTGATGGCTGGGTGGGCAACAAGTTCATGGAATTCCGGCGCGTGAACATCCTGAAAAAGGTGCTCAAGGCGGACGTTCATGGCCGGTTGCGGCTGCGCCATGCCTGGGTCGGAGAACCAACCAAGCATGGGATCATGATCCATGCCAAGCTGATGGTGGTGGATGATCTTTTCCTGCGCATCGGTTCGTCGAACCTGTCCAATCGCTCTTTGGGCATGGATACGGAATGCGATCTGGCCATCGAGGCGTCTTCACCGGAACAGGAAGCCGGAGTGCGTCGGTTGCGAAACGAGCTGCTGGCCATGCATCTTGGTTTTCCGACGGATGAAGTGGATCATCTGACCAGAGAAACAGGTTCCATTGTCCGGGTTGTGGATCTGCTTTCGAATCCGGAAAGATCCGACTCGAAAGCTCGCGGACTTGGCCCCTTAGAGGCTCAGGAAGAGCAGTTCCCGGAACTGGTCACCGAATCGGAAATCGTGGACCCGAAACGCCCCCTGGAAATCGACCGCCTGCTGGATGTCTTCATTCCTGACGAGACGACGCAACACAGCTGGCTGCGGGCAAAATGGCTGTGGGTTGTACTGGGTGTTCTGGCGCTGGTCGGACTGGCCGGAGCATGGCACTTTACGGCCCTTTCCGAGTACGCAAACCGGGAAGTCCTGGCCGAGACCATGGAGGGCATGGCGAGAGGCTGGACCATATATCCGCTGATCGTCATGGTTTATCTGCTTGGCGGCTTTATCTTGTTTCCGGTGACCGTGATGATCGGCGCCACGGCCATCCTGCTGGAACCCATACCCGCGATGCTCACGGCCTTTGCCGGGACCCAGGCCAGTGCCATTGTCCTGTATTTCGTAGGCATGAAATTGGGCCGCGAGCGGATCCAGAACATGGCCGGCAGCCGGCTGAACCGGATCAGCAAGCACCTGGCCAAGCACGGCGTACTGAGCGTGACCTTGATCAGGATCGTGCCCGTGGCACCGTATACCATTGTCAACATTGTTGCCGGCGCATCGCATATCCGCTTTTTCGACTATGTTCTCGGCACACTGCTGGGCATGACTCCGGGCATCCTGGCCGTGACGATCTTCACCGACCGGCTCTTGGCCTTTCTGCGACAACCCGACCTGAGCAACGTCCTGATCATGATCGCCGCCCTGGTTTTTCTTGTGTTCACCACCAGATGGCTCAAACGCAGATTTACCTGAGGGCCGATGACCGTACCCCTGCTGACTGCGGTGACATATAACGTCCATCAATGGGTAGGCATGGACAGTTTCTATGACCCATTCCGCGGACTCAAGGTTCTGCAGGAGATGGTCGCGGACGTTATCGGCCTTCAGGAAGTCAATTTTCCCAAACACATCAAGCACAAGATCACTCCCTCCATCCTGGCCGAAGAACTGGGCATGGAGCTGGTCGTGGGCAAGACCCTGATGCGCAAGGAGGCCTTCTACGGCAATGTCCTGCTGACGCACCTGCCTATTCGCGACGTTCGCCGGCACGACATCAGCGTGGGCAGCCATGAACCCCGCGCTGTTCTGGACGTGGATCTGCAAGCAGAATCCGGATTGATCCGGGTCCTAAACACGCACTTCGGCCTGCGGTTCATGGAACGGTGCAAACAGCATCAGCGGCTTCTGGAAATCCTGAAGGAGATCGACCACCGGGAAATGACCATTCTGATGGGCGATTTCAACGAATGGTTGCCGTGGTGTTTCCCTTTTCGAAAGATAATGACCATTTTCAAGTGTCTCCATGCCCCAAGATCCTTTCCCACCTTCTTCCCTTTGCTTGCTTTGGACCGGATTCTGGTCGCCCCGGACCAGCACCTGATCGAGATCCACGTCCACAAGAGCAAGCTCGCCAGAACAACCTCGGATCATTACCCCGTGGTTGCCACGATCAAGTGTTGCTGATCCATATATCAGCCTGAACTGGATCACTCCATTCCGGAACTGCATCCTGTCGCACGCCGCGAGCGGCGCTGCATCTGCCGCGAGCATTTCGCGAAGTACCCATCTCTCATAATCAATCTACAGGGAATCATGTATTTCAATAAATCCTTGGATTTGGTTATTCAAACAATACGGTAACCGCTCAACAGAATGGAAAGAGGTCAGCTATGTACGAACTTGTGACAAGCATGACCTGGATTCCCGCCTTCGCGGGAATGACTTGTTTGTATTATGCCGTCTCCGGATCAGTCATACCCGCGAAGGCGGGTATCCAGTCCGGATTTATTCGGACGAGCTGGGTGGTTACACAATACGTTCAGCAACTGGTGAACAATCAGGCGGAAGATGTCCGGCCTGAATACTCGTGATCCCGGACGGGGATCAATAACGTGTTCAAGGACCGGACGGACTCGAACCATGTCGAAACCCAAAAGGAATTGACTGCTTATGAATGAATCTCGCCAAGACGGTTATGTACGGTGGTTTGACGATCTCAGTTCCAACGACGTGCCTCAGGTCGGAGGCAAGAATGCTTCTCTGGGTGAAATGATCATGGCCCTGAAGGAGAAAGATATTCGTGTTCCCGATGGATTTGCCACGACCACCAAAGCCTACCGCGCGTTCCTGGCTGAAAACGACATTGAAGACCGGATCAAGGAACTGCTCGGTGAATATCAGCAGGGAAAGTCATCCCTGAAGGACACGGGGCAATCCATCCGCGACCTGTTCAAGCAGGGGGAGATGCCCGCGGAGGTGGCCGAGTCCATCCGCGATGCCTACCGGGAACTGGGCAAGCGCTACGATGCGACGGACGTGGATGTGGCGGCCCGTTCCAGCGCCACGGCCGAGGACATGCCCGAGGCCAGCTTTGCCGGACAACAGGAATCCTATCTGAACGTGACCGGAGAAGACGATCTGCTGGAGGTCTGCAAGAAGTGTTTCGCCTCCCTGTTCACCAATCGGGCCATCTCCTATCGGGAAGAACAGGGTTTCGAGCACATGAAGGTCGCCCTCTCCGTGGGCATCCAGAAGATGGTCCGCTCGGATCTGGCCGGTTCCGGAGTGCTGTTCACCCTGGATACGGATTCAGGATTTCCGGACGTGGTCCTGATCAACGCTGCCTGGGGACTGGGGGAAAACGTGGTCCAGGGCACGGTGAACCCCGATCAGTACACCGTGTTCAAGCCCTTTCTCGGCAAGGACGGCATCGAACCGATCATCGAAAAGACCCGCGGAGCCAAGGAAAAAAAGATGATCTACGCCAAGGACGGAGCCGAACCCACGAAGAACGTGTCGACCAGCGAGGAGGAGCAAAGTTCCTTCGTGCTGACGGACGAGGAAATTCTTCAACTGGCCCGTTGGAGCAAGGTTATCGAGGATCATTACGACAAGCCCATGGACATCGAATGGGCCAAGGACGGGGAGCAGGACAAGATCTACATCGTCCAGGCCCGGCCGGAGACGGTGCATTCCCGGAAGACCGGCCAAAGCATGAAGACCTACAGGCTCAAAGGGGAGGGCGAGCGTCTGGTGAGCGGCCTGAGCATCGGCCAGTCCATTGCCGCGGGCAAGGTCTGCGTCATCGAGAGCGCCGAGCAGATCGATGACTTCAAGGACGACTGCATCCTGGTGACCACCATGACCGATCCGGACTGGGTTCCGATCATGAAGCGCGCCGCGGCCATTGTCACCGATCACGGCGGGCGCACGTCCCATGCCGCCATTGTCAGCCGCGAGCTGGGCATTCCGGCCATTGTGGGCTCCAACGACGCGACGAAAAAGCTGCGGGACGACCAGGAAGTGACCGTATCCTGCGCCGAGGGCGACAAAGCCTTCGTCTACGATGGCATCCTCGAGTACGAGGAAGAAGACGTGGACTTGGAAAACGTTCCTGAGACAAAGACGCAAATCATGCTCAACATCGGCGCGCCCCAGGCGGCCATGCGTTGGTGGAAGCTGCCCTGCAAGGGCGTGGGCCTGGCCCGGATGGAGTATCTGGTCAACAACGTGATCAAGATCCACCCCTTGGCGCTGACCCGTTTTGATGACGTCGAGGACGACAAGGCCAAGGACAAGATTAGGGAGCTGACCCAGGGATATGCCGAAAAGAAGGACTATTTCGTGGAACTGCTGGCCAGGGGCATCGGAACCATTGCCGCTTCCCGTCATCCCCATCCGGTGATCGTGCGCATGAGCGACTTCAAGACCAACGAGTACGCCGACCTCATCGGCGGCCGGCAGTTCGAGCCCAAAGAGGAAAACCCAATGCTCGGCTGGCGGGGAGCCTCGCGCTACTACAGCGAGGACTACCGGGACGGCTTTGCCCTGGAATGCAGGGCCATCCGCATGGTGCGCGAAAAGTTGGGGTTCACCAACGTCCTGATCATGATTCCTTTCTGCCGCACTCCGGCCGAGGCGGACAAGGTTCTGGAAGTCCTGGCCGAGAACGGCCTGAAGCGGGGGGAAAAGGATTTGGAAGTCTATGTCATGGCCGAAATACCCACCAACATCCTGGAAGCCGAGGCCTTTGCCGAACGCTTTGACGGATTTTCCATCGGCTCCAACGACCTGACCCAGCTCGTCCTGGGCATCAGCCGGGATTCCGAAAAATTGTCCCACCTGTTCGACGAGAGTGAAGAATCGGTCAAGCGTCTGATCCGGATGCTTATTGATACGGCGCACAAGGCCGGGCGCAAGGTGGGAATCTGCGGCGAGGCGCCCAGCAACAACAGCGATTTCGCCGCTTTTCTCGTGAAATCCGGAATCGACTCCATTTCCCTGCAGCCGGACAGCGTGCTCAAGGTCACCCGGCGAGCTGCCGAGGTGGAGCAGGGCGGATGAGACAAGAACCTGAACCGTTATCGGAGATTTTAATGCAACCAAATGTGTACAGCCACCGCAAGGTGACCATCGTTGGAACAGGCTTGGTAGGCATGTCCTATGCCTACGCCCTGACCATCAAGGGGCTGGTCCGCGAACTCGGGCTGATCAACCGCACCGCGGCCCGGGCCGAGGGCGAGGCCATGGATTTGAGCCACGGGCTGCCCTTCGTGAAACCCATGGATATTCAGGCCGGCGGATATGAGCTTTGCAGGGATGCCCAGATCGTGGTCATCGCGGCGGGCGCGAACCAGAAGGAGGGGGAGACCCGCCTGGACCTGGCCAAGCGCAACGTGAAGATCGTCGAGGACATCGTGCCCCAAATCATGGAGAACAACTCAAACCCGATTCTGCTCATGGTCAGCAATCCGGTGGACATTCTGACCCATGTGGCGCTCAAGGTTTCCGGCCTGCCGCCGCAACGGGTGATCAGTTCCGGCACGGTGCTGGACACCATGCGCTTTCGACATCTGCTTTCCGAATTCTACAACGTCGATCCGCGCAACGTGCACGGATACGTCATCGGCGAGCATGGAGACAGCGAGGTGCCGGTCTGGAGCCGGGTGAACATCGCGGGAATTCCTTTGGATGACTACTGCGAGTCCTGCGGCAAATCCATCGAAGCCCGAAAAAAGGCCATCGAGAACGACGTTCGGACAGCAGCCTACGACGTCATCGAACGGAAGCAGGCCACCTATTACGCCATCGGTCTGGCCATGATCCGGATCACGGAAGCGATAGTCATGAATCAGCACAGCGTACTGACCGTGGGAACCTTGATGCAGGGCGAATACGGCATCAAGGACGTCTGCCTCTCCCTGCCCAGCATTGTCGGCGCCCAGGGCGTGGACCGCGTGCTGGCAAATCCTCTGGCCGAATCTGAACTCAATGCGCTTCTTGAATCAGCACGTATCCTACGTGAAGGTCTTGATTCCATCGGCTATTGAGCATGTCGTTCGCTTTCAGCAACTGTGCGGAGAAGATCATGTCTGAAGAACGAGATGCATACTTGAAGAGTTTGCAATCCGAGATTGATAAATGCAACGCCGAGATCGACAGGCTGGCGTACAAGGTGCATCAGTTCGAAGCTGAGATAAAGGCAAGGTATCTTCAGATGGAAGACTATCGTAATCAACGTCAATCTCTGGAAAACAAGATTTCGGAACTGCAGCGTTCCGAAGATGTTCCCGGTGATGAGGCAACGGAAGGTATTGAAACATCCTGGGACAGTTGGATGGAAAGCTTTGCGAAATCCAAGTCGGAATTCCAGAAGGGCTTCCATGAAGGCAGGACCAAATGAAGTTGGAATAACCATTACATCAAGGGAGAATTCAAATGCTGGGAAAAATCGTGATTGATCAGGATGAATGTATCGGCTGCGGCACTTGCGAATCCATCTGCCCACAGGTTTTTCGTCTGGATGAGGATGCGGCGAAGGGCGTTGTAATCATGGCCAGAGGAGGCCCGTCTGAATTTATCGAGGAGGCCATGGAGAGTTGTCCTCAGGAAAGTATCCGGATTTCCTGGTCGCGCAAGCCGTCCAGGAGACCCATGGAAGTAGAGGCTTTTGGTTGGCAAATGTAATGAGGTTGGCAATACTTCAACTTGGTCCGGCTTGCCTTGATCTGGCTGCCTTGCAAACTCCTATGTCGCCTTCGCAACAACTCTGCTTATTCCATGATGCAATACCCTTTATGTCATTGGAAAAACGCAGGACAGGCGAGGGAGACAAGGCCACATAATCAAGGCAAGCCGGACCAATTCCACCTGGACTTCGACTTTCTTTGTAAATCCGAAGAGCCAGATCCCCCCACAAGTCATATCGGCGAAAGCAGGGTGTTTCTCTATGACGATGCTTGGAATGTTAAGCAGTCGTCCTTGGAACAGGAGGAAAATCAGTATGAACAACAAAAATACCAAAAATGAATATATTCTGGATATGCAGCGCAGGATCGATGAATTGTACGGCTATATTGTCCAACTCAGGACAAAACTCAGCATTTCCAATCCTGAAAAGAAATACGAGTACAACAAACAACTGGAAAGCCTGCGTGAAGAGCGGGATGAACTTGAGAAAAAAGTCGCCGCAATGCAGGCAGCCGATGAATCCTCCTGGGAAAAGCTTAAGGACGGCTTTGAAAGATCTTGGGAATCCTTCAATGAAAGTTATGCCTCGCTAAAATTAAAATTTACACATGATTCCGAAAAAGAACGGGATCAAGATCATGAGAGGAGGGAATCATGACATTACGTATCGGACTCAACGGCTTCGGCCGGATCGGTAAGAATTTCGCTCGCCTGGTGATGCAGGATCCGGAAGTGGAGCTGGTGGCGTTCAATGCCCGAAAAAGTCCTTCGACCTATGCCTATACGTTCAAGTACGATTCCGTGCATGGAAACTGGCCGGGAGAAGTCAGCGCCGACGACGACGGCATTATCGTCGACGGCAAGAAGATCAAAATGACCAGCGCCGGCAAGGGCGAGTGGCAGTGGGGCGATCTTGGGGTTGATCTGGTTGTCGAGGCCACGGGCATGTTCGTGGATCGCGAATCCTGCCAGATGCATCTCGACGGGGGCGCCAAGAAGGTGATCATCAGCGCGCCCGGCAAGAAACCCGACCTGACGGTGGTCTACAACGTCAACCATGATCAGTACGATCCCTCGCAGCATAACATCATTTCCGTGGCCTCATGCACCACGAATTGCCTGGCGCCCGTGGTTCTGGCCCTGCACAAGGAGTTCACCGTCACGAAAGGGCTGATGACCACGGTTCATGCCTATACCACCAGCCAAGCTATCCTTGACAGCACGAACCCCAAGGATCCGCGGAGAGGCAGAGCTGCGGCCATAAACATCCTGCCCACGTCCACGGGAGCTGCGAAAATGGTGGGGCAGGTGCTGCCGGAAATGGAGGGCAAGATTGACGGCCTCGCCATCCGCTCGCCGAATCCGAACGGATCCATTGTGGATTTGACCGCCGTGGTGGAAAAACAGACGTCAGCGGATGAAGTGAATGAGGCGTTTCGCCGTCTGCAAAGCGAGACCCTGGGCTATTCGGATGAATACATTGTTTCAAGCGACATTGTCGGTGATACGCATGGATGCGTTATTGATGGGCGAAGCACGGCGGTGATCCAGGGAAACCTGGTCAAGGTTCTTGCCTGGTACGACAATGAAATGGGATTCAATAACCAGATGCTGAGAATGGTCAAATACGTGGGATCGAAGCTGTAAGACAAACGCCTGAAGTTTGCGCCCGAAGTCCGGCTTGCGCGGGAGCAATCTTGTGTTCATATAAAAAAAGTCCAGCATGGACAAACCATGCTGGACTTTTTTTATGCGATTCCAGAGTAGATGACTATTCCTGATATTCCGGCTGATTTTCGAACTCTTCCTCGGTCATCTGAATGTAGACCCTGATGTCGTCGTCCAGGCCCAGGAAAATGTCGATGTCATTCATGTCCACGGCGGCGGTATGTCCCCCGACACCGAGAAAACCACCGGCGGTTATCACGACGCGTTCAATTTGACCATCGGGAGCCATCAATACCTGTTCCACATTGCCGATGTTCTCGTGGTTGACATCAAAGACATTGGCGTCCCTCAGTTCGTCCACGGTAATGGTTTCCGGGGTGACCCGCTCAAAACCCTGGCCAGGATCGGGTCTGTAATGCTCACCTTCCGGCAAATGGGTGGTCCCTTCCGGAGACGGCGGATAGGTGGTGCGACGATATACGTCGCCCATATCCTGATCATCTCCATTTTCAGGGGCGGCTTGCTGCTGGTCATTGGTTCGTTCGTTTGAACGACCTTCCGGACTTCCCGCTGCTCTTTCATCGGCTGCGGCAAGGAGGATGAAAGCATCGCTTCCGGAATAATTTTCTAAATTGCTGGTTTCATTTGCAAAAACAGGGCTCAAGGCCAACAATCCAATAATCAAACTAAAGATCAAAGCTTTCATGAGTCACTCCTTTGTTGAGCAGTTACTTTTTGACGAACAAGAGCGCGAGTCCGACGACGGAAGAAACGCCGCCGATAATCAGCAGCCACATGGTGGATTCCGTGAACCTTCCGGTTAAGGCTTCGAAAATTTGATCATCCACGGCTTGAGAAGACTGGTATCCGAAAATGAGCATAATAATGCCGATCACAAGAAGTGCAATGCCAATTATCTGCTGGCTGTTCATGAATCCGTCTCCTTCTTGTTGCGAGTTGTCGTTTCTTCTTTCCGTGTTTGAAACAAAGCTGTCCAGGCATCAGATTGTTCCGTGCCTGGACAGCTTCGGGTCGTGCCGTGGCACGGTTATGACTAGTTGTTTCTTCTGTATTCAGGCTGGTTGCGCAGTTCCTGTTCAGTCATCGGAACGTACACGCGAATATCGTCTTCCCCGTCTCGTTGAATGTCGATCTGATCGATATCAAGGGCCACATCGCGTCCACCGAATCCGAGGAAGCCGCCCACTTTCACGACAACGCCCTCGACCTCGCCTTCGGGAGAGAGCAGCACTTCATCAACATTGGCAATATTTTCATTGTTGATGTCGTAGACATCGGCACCTTGCAGGTCATCCGCAGTCATCATTTGCGGTGATACACGGTTGAAGCCTTCCTGGGCCTGTCTGTCGTTATACTGCTGATCTCTTGTCTCGTCGTACTGCTCCGGCCGCTCTTCGGTGTTCACGCGGGGCTGTCCAACGCCTCCCGTGTGGTCAGGAGACTGCCGATCACGTTGGTATTCTTCCCGCATCTGTTGGTCTTCCCTGAATTCCGGGGCATTCTCAAGCTCTTCCTTGGTTGCTGGAATAACCAGATAGAATTCATCCTGACCTTCTCGCTGCACGACTTCCAGCGCGTCCATGTCGATGGCGATGGTCCGCGCACCCATGCCGAGAAAGCCGCCGACATCGACCAGCACGGCCTTGATTTCGCCGTCACGGGAAAGGATAAGATCGTCAATGGATCCGACATTTTCCCACTCGTCGGGTTCCTGGCTTACGGAACGGGGTACGTCACCGCCGCCCGATGCATAGACATCCTTGTCCATGATGTCGGATACACGCGTCATTTGCTCGTCCATCTGCTGAGGGTCGACAAACATATTGCCGTGTCTATCCGCGAATGCCGGACTCAAAGCCAATAAGCCGATGATAATGCTGAGAAACAATGTTTTCATGGTGGTTCTCCTTTCCTGTAAAAGTTAGGTTGAGTGAAGCATTCTACTCGCCTGTGTCTCTATGTATCCGGGTTGTGCTGCGGCCGATGTCGTTGTCGTATCGATGAGCGCCACCCTGGATTCCGTGTTCCCAATCCCGAATATTTGAATTGCGAAGAGTTTCGTTCTTCCCGTCTTGATCGTGCTGCTCCCGAGTTTCGGAATCGGAATATTCTTCGTGAGGTCGCCGATCATTTTCCAATTTGCCTTCTTGCTTTTTACGATCCGGCCCGGCGGGAATATGGCCGTAGGCTTCCGGGGCGCCTTCTGGCTGCCACTGGGTCGGTTCTCCGTCACTGGTTCTTGAATGTTCCTGAACTTCAACTTCCTGATGCATTTGCTGATCGCTAGGTTGTTCCTGATTCCGGGACTCGGCAAATGCGGGACTTATGGCCAATGATACAATGATGATGCTAAACATGAATCTTTTCATGGAGGCTCCCTTTGTTATGTTGGTGATCGCGAAGAGGAGGCCGCTCCAGTTTGTATTCTTCACAGTTCATTGACCCGTGATGAACTTTCCTCCTGAAAATTTTGCCATTTCCAGTTCCAACTTTACGGATTGTCGTCATTTGGGGAATAGGGACATTCCCGTATTCTTCTTCTCTGTCACCCGTAATGTCATCTACTTCATGAGGGTGGCAGTGGAATGAAAAAGCCCAGGTCATCAGCCCGGGCTTGAGAATGCTTGAACACTGGCAGCCAACACTGTCGGACTAGTTCGCGGGGCTGTATTCCGGTTGCTCTCTCAATTCTTCCTCGGTCATGGGAACATAAACACGCAGTTCGTCTTCCGCATCCTGATGGATCTCGACTTCATCAATGTCGATGGCAACGCTGTGTGCGCCCAATCCGAATAAGCCGCCAACATTAACGACCACACGCTCAATAATGCCTTCCTGGGTGACGAGAACTTCGTCCACATTCCCCAGGTTTTGGTGATTTGGGTCAAAAACATCGGCATTGCGAAGATTGTCCGCAGAGACGTGTTCCGGAGAAATCTTGGAATAGCCTTCCAGAGGATCCACCTCGACAGCTCTGAGAGGACGTGCCGGATCGAGGACAACTTCCCGTTCAGGATCATACCTGGGTAGAATATCCCTTTCTTCATTGTTTTGGGCTTGGGTTCGACTGTCCGCTCCTTCCTCCTGGGTCTGGCCGGCGGCGGGACGCTGCTGGTCCTGACTTGCAAATGCCGGGCTCAGGGCCAACAATCCGATCATGATACTGGTCAGCAATGTTTTCATTTTATCCTCCTGGCTGGTGTTCTCGTTGCTTTTCAAGGAAGTTTCGCAACTACTTCGTCGTAATCCGCTCAACGCTTCAGACCTGCCGCTGAATCTGCTTCATGCAGTGGATCAAGTTCTGTAGGTTGCAGGTAAAAAAAAGCTGTCCGGGCCTCTGATTGCTCGATGCCCGGACAGCTTCATGGATGCCGTACGAGGGCAATCCATTGATACTAGTTGTTTTCTTGGAATTCAGGCTTGTTTCGCAGTTCTTCCTCGGTCATATCGATATAAACCCGAAGATCGTCGTCATTGTCCTTATGGATGTCGATTTCATCGAAATCCAGGGCCACGCTGCGGGCGCCCATTCCAAGGAAGCCGCCGACATCAACGACCACTTTTTCAATCTCGCCTTCCTGGGTGACCAGGACTTTTTCAATGCTGCCCACATTCTCATCCTGAGCATCATAGACATCGGCATTTTGCAGATCATTTACGGAAATCAGATCAGGGGAAACACGATCATAACCCTCACGAGGCTGGACTTCCGTTCTTCTCTCACCGGGCTGGTGCATGCGATCCTGCTGCATTTGATCATGCTGCATGCGATCCTGCTGCATTTGATCATGCTGCATACGATCCTGCTGCATTTGATCCTGTTGCATCTGATGCTGGGTGCCGGTCTGTCCGTGGCCGTAACCGCTGTCGCCCTGCTGAGCCGCAATTGCCGGGCTCATGGCCAACAATCCAATAATGATGCTTGCAAGTAACGTTTTCATGATGGACCTCCAAGTCTATCTATATTTATGCATCCAGTCGGAAAATTCCGTGCGGATGCACAGCCTGGTCGAGCAAACTCGACCAGGCTTGTTGGTGATGGAAAATAGTTGTGTTACCAGTTACGCTGCGTGTCATCTCTCATGAAAGTGCTGGGATAGCGCAAGTCATCCCGATGCCGCTGGGGTACGTTGGAGCGATGCGGATCGGCATCATCGCCAGGGCGCCACTGGTGCGTCCATTCCTGATCCTGCCATCTGCGCTGATCCTGATCGCGCCACTGCTGATCACGCTGCCACTGCTGGTCCTGACCCCACTGCTGATCCTGCTGTCGCTGCCACTGCTGGCGCTGTTGATCCTGATCGCGCCACTGTTGCTCACGCTGCCACTGCTGGTCCTGCTGCCGCTGCCACTGTTGGCGCTGTTGATCCTGGTCGCGCCACTGCTGATCACGCTGCCACTGCTGGTCCTGACCCCACTGCTGGCCGCGCTGCCACTGCTGATCCTGATCGCGCTGCTGGCCGCGCTGCCACTGCTGATCCTGATCGCGCTGCCACTGGCGCTGTTGATCCTGATCAGGGGCGCCGAGAATCTGGGAAGTTGTGGGGCGCTGGCCGCGCTGCCTCTCCTGGTCCTCGTCGCGCTGCCACTGACGCTGGCCGTTGAACCGCTGGTCCTGATCGCGCCACTGCTGCTCACGCTGTCTCTGTTGGTCCCACCGACGATCCCTATCAGCTGGATCTCCTGGCCGCCACAAACGCTGCTCCTGGTCACGCTGCCACTGCTGGCCACGCTGCCATTGCTGATCCTGGTCTTGATCACGCCACTGCTGCTGACGCTGCCACTGCTGGTCCTGGTCACGCTGCCACTGACGCTGTTGATCTTGATCGCGCTGCCACTGTTGGCGCTGCTGCCATTGCTGATCCTGGTCCTGATCACGCCACTGCTGGCCACGCTGCCATTGCTGATCCTGGTCCTGATCACGCCACTGCTGCTGACGCTGCCACTGCTGGTCCTGGTCACGCTGCCACTGACGCTGTTGATCTTGATCGCGCTGCCACTGCTGGCGCTGCTGCCATTGCTGGTCCTGGTCCTGATCACGCCACTGCTGCTGACGCTGCCATTGCTGGTCCTGGTCACGCTGCCACTGCTGGCGCTGTTGATCCTGATCACGCTGCCACTGGCGCTGTTGATCCTGGTCACGCTGCCACTGCTGGCGCTGCTGATCCTGGTCTCTATCCCTGTTCTGGTTGTTATTGTTGCGATCGCGTTCCTGATTCTGCTGACGCTGCCATTGCTGCTGGCGCTGCTGATCCTGGTCCTGGTCACGCTGCCACTGGCGCTGTTGGTCCTGGTCCCTGTCTTGATTGTTGTCGTTTTGATCCTGAGGCTGCAGCTGCCGCTGGCGCTGCTGATACTCGTCAGCAGTGCGCGAATGTTCCAGCGTGCCTTCTCTTTGCCGTTGCTGCTGTCGATTCGTGTCCCGCTCCCCATTTCTTTCCTGATCCGTTCTTTCTTGTTGGATCTGGATTTGAGTGCGAGTTTCCTCATCATTTTGATCTTGCGCAAAAGCGGGATTCAGAGCCAGGAGGCCGATGATGATGCTTGCTAACAATGTACGCATGGAAAATCTCCTATTAAGTTTTAGAAGGTTGAATTTAGCCGGATTGGACGATTGGGATCAGAAGGTCATGGATAATTGCTGCTCATGATCCACCTCCTGGGATTAGGATGTTGAAATTTCCGCGACCATCCTTGGTTGGGTACATCTTTTGGCGGCCCCTGGTGCAGGATTGTTCAACCCCACGGATGCCGCAGAAAAACAACAGGTTCCTGTTCACAATTAGGATATGGATTGTGGATAAACGTTCGGCTTTCCGTTGTTCAGCCGAAGGTGTTTCCGGCTGAACAAGCCGCGCTGCCGCAATCCCCGCCTTCGTTAGGTATTAAGATTATGATTTCGGCCTGCTTTGAATATGGGGAGTACTCCGTATTTGGCATCCACTCCCTACCTAATTGAATGCTACGAATTCAGGCAGTACCAGAAAATATGACTGATTATGAATGGTTTAGACAACTATTCATTTGTTTAGTTTGATTTGGCTGAATATGTTTCTTAATAAACAATAATTTTCGATCATTGCTGCATCTATTTTATATAGATGAACAAATTACAATATCTTATTAAATTTCAAGAAAATGCCGCGGCATCTCTAATCGTCCATGTCAAGTTGTGCCTATGATCTCAGTATGTTGCGTGGGCAGATATTTGGCATGGAAATTGAGGCGGTTAAGAACTTTCAAGGAGGGTGCTGACTGGATGTCGAGGAAATTGCGCCAAATACGTACTGAAATGTTGCGAACTCACGGAAGAAAGATTTCGACCGTAAAGCCAAGACAGCCGGGTCAGTTGCAGAGTCAAGCAGGATCGAACAATTCAAACAGAAAGGTGGAGGGAGTAATGGTTGGAAGAAAATGGTTGATGATATTGATGGGGCTGTTGTTCTCCATATTCATGATGAACCAGGCCTTGGCCGACAGGACGGCAGGGGAGATACTCGATGATTCCGTCATTACCACCAAGGTCAATGCCCTTCTGTTTGAAGACGATTTTGTGAGTGGGCTGGACGTCTCCGTGAACACTTATGCAGGAGAGGTCACTCTCACAGGCGGTGTCGAGAACGTGGATCAAAAGCAACGAGCGGAAGAAATTGCGCGTTCCGTGGACGGCGTCGTCGGCGTGAACAATCTGCTCAATATTAGCGATCAATAGCCAGCAATACTTCTGAAGGCTTGCCGATCGCATCTCACCCACAACATCACATGGATAGGCAACTATGATGTGATTCAAGGAGGTTGACATGCTAGGCTGGACGATTGTTTTCCTGATTATCGCCATCATTGCCGGTATTCTCGGATTTTCCGGAATCGCGGGCACTTCCGCATGGATTGCTCAAGTATTGTTTGTGATTTTTCTGATCCTGTTGATCATCAGCTTCTTTTTTGGAGGAACGCGGGCGCCTGCCGCGGAGGTAGGTTATCTTGTTCCATATGTGTTTCTTTCATGACTTTGCAAAATCATCCGTAATTATTCAGCACATACCGCCAGCGTATGTGCTGAGGTAATTACGTTTTCCTGAGCGTGAGGTGCTGGACTTTGCACAACAAACCTGAAACATAGGAAGGGATCCCGTGAGAGTAGAAGTCGGCGGTTTTTTCGGACTGATCATTTTCATTCTCTGCATCTGGGCCATCATCCGGACCATTCAGAGCAATGCG
Source organism: Desulfonatronum parangueonense (assembly GCF_054656975.1). Classification (NCBI taxonomy): domain Bacteria; kingdom Pseudomonadati; phylum Thermodesulfobacteriota; class Desulfovibrionia; order Desulfovibrionales; family Desulfonatronaceae; genus Desulfonatronum; species Desulfonatronum parangueonense. The sequence continues at coordinate 1,186,006 of NZ_BAAHXH010000003.1, read as the reverse complement.
TCCACCGGGGCAAAAGTGTTCTGGACGGTCATCATTCTCATCTTTCCGGTAGTCGGACTCATCATCTGGTATTTCGCGGGGCCTCGCCCGGTCCGGAATCACCCTGTACGAAGATGATTGGCGCAGAGGGGTCATCGTGCTGATGCCGTCCGTGATTTGAAAGATTGTTCGGAGGCGGCAACTGCTCAACATTGGAAAAATTCATATTTGACTGACTTGGAGAAAGTGTGGTCGAGACATGTCAGCCGGTGGAAGCCTGAATCCAGTGTCGAAGGATGGCCATACATCAGATTTGCTGATGATTACCGGATGCGAATGCTTTAGGTCGATGCGACCCCACGATGACAACGAGGAGCAGACATGAAGAGTGACAAATGGTTTTTCAACCAAAGGCTATGCTGGACGGTTCTGATCGCGTACGCGATTTTTGCGTTGATCCCCAACAATGCCGAGGCGTTCCTGGCCCAGAGCCGGTTTTCATCCGGAGAACTCATCTCCGAGCGAAGTGCATGTATCGGATCCATTCAGGCTGCCTTGGAACACAAGATCGTTGCGCAAAGATTGGCGGACTTCGGGCTGACCAAGGATGAAGTGCTGGCCAAACTGGACGGCATGAGCGACGAACAGCTGCATCAACTGGCCGGCCTTTCCCATGACGTCGGCGGCGGCGACGCCATCGGCACGGTAATCGGCCTTCTGGTCATCGTTATCCTGGTCATTGTCATTCTGAAACTCAGTGATCGACGCATCGTCATTCAATAAAGTCCTTCTCTTCCTTCTCTTTGCCTTTGCTCTGAGCGGGCAGGGATGCGGCTCGCATTCAGGAAAACAGCTTCTGCCGGAGCTTCCGGAAGAGGCTGTTTTCCTGGATGTGCCATTTGTTCCCCAGTCCCGGAAAAACGACTGCGGTCCCGCGGCCCTGGCATCCGTTCTGATGTTTCTTGGTCATAATCCCATATTGGACGAAATCACCCGAGATGTTTTCACGCCGGCCCTGGGCAGAACCCTGCTGCCGGACATGGAAAACCATGCCCGGGGTCTTGGTTTCAGCACCCAGGCCGGCAGAGGCGACCTGGAACTGCTCAAGGAGCGGATCAACTCCGGCAATCCGGTGATTCTTTTGCTGGAAATGGGCAGAGGCGTTGTGAGCAGGGGGCATTACGTCGTTGTTTTCGGTCATGCCCGGGACGGATTCCTGATGCACGCCGGAGAATGGGCAAATGTCCTGATGCCCGCGGACGAACTTGTTTCTCGTTGGGCGGGGATGAACAACCTCTATCTTGTGGTGGAGTAGGGGGAGAATGGCTTTTCGTGCGGAGTTTACCTTGCTGAAGGTTCTGTGTTTCTTGGCGGCGCTCAGCCTGATGTCCTGTTCCATGCCCCGGATAGTGCTGCTCAGCGACCCCCTGAACGCTCAGGAATACAACGACCTCGGGGTTTCCTACGAGGCTTCCGGAGAAATGGCCTTGGCCCTTGAAGCCTATGCGTCCGCCGCGAAGAAAGACCGTGGCTGGGAACAGCCCCTGATCAATCTTGGCAACGTCCATGCCGCCCTGGAGAATTGGCTGGCCGCGGAGACGAGTTATCGTCAGGCCTTGAGGAGAAATCCGGAAAACCCCGAAGCGATGAACAATTTGGCTTATGTCCTGCTCAAGCAGAACGATATTGCCGGAGCATTGCGGTGGTCAGGGCTGGCTTTGGATGCCGAACCGGCCAATCCATTCTTCAAAAGCACCAGAGCCATGGTTTTCGCGGCAAAAGGCGACATGGACCTGGCAATGGAACTCCTGGAATCCGCTTTACATGGCCTTTCCGTCAATGATCCGCTCCATCACGACATCCGCCTTTTGCAACAACGCCTCCATTTCTCAACCCAGGAATGATGATCGGCCGGGCAGGTCGGCTGTGTTTTATCCCTTCATCGTAACTTATGAAAAAATACTGCTTTTTGTGTCCTGATTCAGGAATGATGTTACTGGGCTTGTTCCGGGCTGTTCCATATTGACCTGATTTGTTATGAGAGTTACCAAAAAATGGTAGATGTGAAAACGCTGATTCGCTGTGGATTGTTTATTCCATGGGGAGCTGGAACAAGCAGGGACGAGGGAAACCGATCACGCATATTTCCGGGAGTCGTTGATGCAGATTTCCTTTGCCAGGTTCATTCCACCGGAAGTCGGGACACTTGTTGTCCGGCAGAGGCTTTTTGACTCTCTCGACGAAGCCTCGTCCCGGCCCATCACCTGGATTTCCGCCCCCCCGGGTTCAGGAAAAACCCTTCTTGTCGCCAGCTATGTGCTCGAGCGGAAGCAACCTCTGATTTGGTATCAGCTGGATGAATCCGATATTGAGCCCGCCGTATTTTTATCCCGTCTGGCTCAAGCCTCCTCATCCGTTTTGGCCGATGAACATCTGAATCTGCCTGCCTTGCACCCCCTCCAGGCCAAGGATCTTTCATCCTTTACCGATCATTTTTTCAAGCAGCTTGCCCAGCGCCTTCCTGAAAACTGCTTTCTGGTGCTGGACAATTATCAGGCTGAAATGGACACCAGGGAGCACAAACGCATCCTGGAGACCATTGCGGTTCTGCCGGGAAGATGCAGAGCGCTGATCACCTCCCGCAATCTGGCTCCGCGGCATACCGTGCGCATGCTGGTGGAACGAAGAATGAGCGTCCTCGATTGGCATGATCTGCGGTTTACCCTGGAAGAGAGCAAGTCCCTGCTTGGACCGGAAAGGTTTTCCGATGAGGTGTATGACCTGCTTCTGGAAAAAACGGACGGCTGGGCAGCAGGACTCGTACTGCTCGGTGAAAGTCTGCGTCGCGGGGGGAGCATTGTCGGGGCTTCTCCATGGATGCCCATGCGGGATGTTTTTGATTACCTTGATGTGGAACTGTTCGATAAGCTGACCCCTGAACTGCGTGATTTCCTGGTCAGGACGTCCTTTCTGCGAACAATGACCCCAGACATGGCCAAGGCAATATCCGGCTCCGATCATGCCGAAGCCATCCTGATGCAGCTGTTTCAAAACAACCGCTTCACCTATCGGCGCGCCTCTCCCCATTATGAATTCGAGTATCACCCGCTGTTCACGCTGTATCTGCAATCCATCGCCGAGAATACGTATTCCGCTGAAGAACTGAATGCCCTGCGCTGCTTGGCCGCTGAAATTCTGGAGTCGGCCGGCCGGATCATGGATGCCGCTGAATTGTGGCTGGCGGCAGACGTCACGCAACGCCTGGAACGGCTGATCCTTGCTCATGCCGAACAGTTGTCCCGTCAGGGGCATTTTCCGACCCTGGAAAAATGGATCACCGGCCTTCCAGCCGATGCGCTGGAACGAGAACCCTGGCTTGTCTACTGGCTGGGAGTATGTCGCCAGATCGAAGATCCGGCCCAGAGTCGAAACTTTTTTCGAAAAGCCTTTGAAATGTTTCGGGAGCGCCGGGACGAGAATGGCGTCCTGGCCTCCTGGTGCGGCGCGGTGGACACCTTCATCTACGACTGGAGCGAATTCCTTTCCCTGGGGGAATGGATTTCCCTGCTGGAATCATTGTTGGAGGCGGGACTGGATATACCTTCCACGGACCTCGGGGGCCGGACGGCCTCCTGCATGGTCGCTGCCCTGGTTTATCAGCATCCGTATCAATCGCGAAAGATCCAGCAATGGCTGGAATTGGCCTTGCGGCAAAACTCCCTGTGTTCCGCCGGATACATCCATCTGCATTCCGGCTTCCATGCCGCCTATCACTCCATGTGGGTGGGCGATCTTATCCGGCTTCGGCTTATCAACGACAATATTCAACAGATGGTCCGCAATCCGGATGTACCCATGGTCCATGTGCTGAATGCGAAGTGCATGGAAGCCATGGTCCTCAATCTCTGTCATGCCCGGGGGGATCAGGCCCTGAAGGTGGTGAAGGAGAGCTTGCAGCTGGCCCGACGGCACAACCTCGACGCCTGGAACACGATGCTCTACGGACAGGGCGTGTTTGCAGCCCTGACCATGGGCGACGTGGACGAAGCTGACAAACATCTGACGCAAATGGAGCGAAACACGTCCCGATCGAAGCGTTTTGCCCGGGGGCAGTATCATTATACGGCCGCCTCCTACCATCTGTACCGGGAAAACTTCCTGCTGGCGGCGATGGATGCCGGAAAGGCCCTGGCCATCGCCGAGGAGACTGGCGCCCGGTTCGCGTATCCCTACTTTGCCTTGTCCAAGGCCCAGACCTGCCATGAGACCGGAGAACGTGACGAACGGGACCGACTCATGGAGGGCCTGGAAGCCTTCATTGCCGATTCAGGGAGCAGGTTGCTGGAGTATATGTGGCTGTTATGTGCCGCGCACTTTGCCCTGGATCAGGAAAAAATGGACAATTCGCTGCAGCTTTTGGGTAGGGGATTCAACCTGGGGCGCCGGGAGGGTTACATAAACATGTACGGGCAGTGGCGACCGAAATTGGTTGCCCGGTTGTGCACGGTTGCCTTGCAAAACAATATAGAGACGGAATACGTCAAGCTGTTGATTCGCCGGCGAAACCTGTTTCCCGAATCTCCACCCATGGATATTTCCGACTGGCCCTGGCTGTTTCGAATCCATACGTTGGGTCGATTCGCGTTGATCCGGGAAGGCGAGGTGGTCCATTTTTCCGGCAAGTTGCAGCGTCGCCCCCTGGATATGTTGAAGATTCTTTCCTCCAACGACCAAAACGGCGCCAACGAGGAGGAACTGTGCGACCTGCTTTGGCCGGACTCGGATGGGGACCGGGCTCACAGCGCCCTGACCACCACTGCTTCCCGGTTGCGAGGCCTTCTGGGCTGCCACGAAAGCATTGTTGTCTGCAATGCCCGCGTCAGCCTCAATGCCAGACTCTGCTGGGTGGACGCCTGGGCGTTCATGCAATTGTGCAGACAGATCGCAAAGCTGGAGCAGGAATTCGGCGCAGCCTGCACCAAGCCGTTGCGCAACGGGGATGCCGCCCGACTGTTTTTATTGGCGCAACAGGCCCTGGACCTGTATCAAGGCCACTTCCTGCCGGATGACCTGGCTCTCTCCTGGACCATACCGGTACGGGAGCGTCTGCGCGGCAAGTTTTACGATCTTGTCGCCACCATCGGGGACGTCCTGGAATTATCCGAAAATTGGAGTTCGGCCCGAAGCGTTTATCTGCAGGCCCTGGAGGTGGACGATCTCCATGAAGACATCAATGGGCGCGCGGTCCGCTGCGCCCACCTTCTGGGCCGGCCCGGCGAGGCGCGAAACCTGTTGCGTCGCTACCGGGAACGATTGAAAACCGAGTTGGGCCTGAACGTCTCGCCCGAAATTCAATTACTGGTCCGCAAACTCGGTATTGACGACACTCCGGACAGTGCTCGATGACAACCGGGTTCCGACCGGTGTCGCCTTCACCATATATCTTCCGACTGTTTCCCCCAATCGTTCGTCCTTCTCACCGCCCCCCGGTTATCAACTCCTGAAATCTGTTCAGCGCAATACGTGACCTATCCGTGACCAGTCTTCCATGAAACTATGATCGAGTTTCAGATGGAAACCCCTCATCAGTGCTTCAGAGTCTTGTGATTCTTCCGGAAGCACTCTTTTGCGCCATCCCCTCAAAAATTGTCTGTTGTCCACGAAACCGCTTTGATCATGCTCTCTCCCGGCATTATCAGCTCCGCTTCCGAAAGGAGAACGGTCATGCGCAAGGTACCCCTTAACAGGCTGCTTAAACCGTTCCAGGTCTGCTACCGGCATGGCCTTTGGGATCAATACGCCCGATTGGTGGAAGATTACGGCGCTGTCTGGCTGCTGGATCTGCATTTGCACCGGCTGGCAATGCACGTCATGCCGCTGCTGCATGTGAACAAGGGATTCGTGGGAACGGCCCGAGTACGTTTTCTCCTTGATGTCGTTCAAGGGGCGGCGGACCAGGAGAAGCTGTCGGCGTATCACCGGAAATTTCATGAAGCCGGGGATGCGCTGTATGCAACCGCGGCCATCGATATGGGCGTGTCCCAAATCTGGAGCTGCGGAAACTCCCTTCAGCGCCTGGAAAACTGGAAACGGCTCGCAGACAAGACACTGGAATTTGCTGAGATATCTTATCCGGCAGCTGCCGGCTTATGGCTTCAAAAAGCATTCATCGCGCTGCTGGGCGAAGGGGATTTCGAATCCGCGTTGCATTGCGCGAAGTTCGCCAAAAATCAGGCCGCTCACGGCGGCTCCTCATCCCTGATGCTCAGAACGGCTTGGATATCCGGGATGCCCCTCACTTTTACCGGTGATTTTGGGGCCCTGCGGATTCTTGTCCAGGACGCGCTTCCGCTTTGTGCGACGGATGACGCATCCTTCGGCGCGGTTTCCCAGCTCAAGACCCTGGCCGGGCTGCTGAACTACTTCGAGGGGAGATGTTTTGAGGCGGAGGAAATATTTCGCGAGATACTGGCCCATCCCATGGCGGAGCATCTTCCCGTTTCCGCCCGTCTGCTGATCTCCGGTCCCCTGCTGATGACGGTCTCCGGACTGGGGAAAAAGGATGAGGTTGATGAACTTGCCCATGAACTCCGCCAACAGGCAATTGCGCAACACAATTATTATTTTTGTTCATGCGCCCACTACTGTCTCGGCGTCTCCGAACTGGCGCTCGGGAAACCTTATGATGCACTGCTGCACGGGAAAGAAGGCATGGAGCAGGGCACTCTCAGTGACGGCCCACTCCCGGCGAGTCAGTGCGCCCTCGTGGCTGCCCAGGCATTGGTGGATCTGGAGAGAATGGATGAAGCGGAATCATTTCTTCTCCACTGGATCACCCATTGGCGTGAAACCGGGTTTCAATATTTCGCCGCCTGCGGCGCCATGGAAATGGCCCGGCTGCGGTTGTGCAAGGGCGATTTGGAGCGGGCCGGGGAGTTCCATGACCTGGGCATGAGCCTCACAACCAATGGCCGGAACCTGCGCGTGGTGAACAGGCCACCGGAGTTTATGCAGAACTTGCGCAAGGAGCTGCAGCCCAGGGAAAGCTCGTCCTGCTCCTGGGGGGATGCGAATCATGTGGTTGTCCGCGTTCAAACCCTGGGTGATTTCGTGATGACCGTAGGCGATCATGTTTTGTATGATCGAAAATGGCGCGGCGAGAGAACGAAGCTGCTCCTCAAAGCCCTGATCGTGCACGGCGGCACCAAGGTTTCCATGGAAGTGCTCGTGGATCTGCTCTGGCCGGACAAGGATGGAGACATGGCCGCGAACAACCTCAAGGTGGCAATTTCCCGACTTCGCAAGCTTGTGAACAAGGTAGCGGAAGATCAGGTGAATTGGCTGATCGTTACGGACAGTCGCGTTTCACTGGTCAAGAGGCTGTGTCATGTGGATTGCCTCAGTTTTCGGGAAATGTTGCAAGCTGCGTTGCATGCGGAATGCGACGTCGATGATCTGGCCGGAATTCTGGACAAATATACGGGCGATTTCATTCCGGCCGACGCGACCGGGCAATGGATTGACGAGTATCGGCAACGACTCCGCAAGGAATATGTCCGGGGGGTTGTTTTTCTGGCTCAACGCTGTCTGCGGGTGGGAGAATCGGAAAAAGCCCTGGAGTATCTTCTCCGGGTTCAAGACATGTCCATGATCAATGAGCAGATCTTTGCCCTGCTCATGCAGACGTATCTGAACATGGGGTATCCTTCGGATGCCCTGGCGGTTTTTCGACAGGCCCGTTTCCGCCTGAAAAAGGATTACGACGTCCTGCCCGGAACCACCCTGTTGTCTTTGGCCCGTCAGGCACGGGAAGCCGTTTGACGGCAGTCGACCCACCAAGGCGCCACCGTCTATACCTCCCTCATAACCACACTGCCCGTCTTTCCCACAAAAACCACGAAAGTCTCCTCAAACCTTTCGGTTTCAAGCAGTTGTTACCGAACCTGTTACCTTGCGGATACTGGTCTATCTATAGGATCAAGTCCAATTGGGAATGGACCATGTAATAGGGGGGAGCGCCATGAGGTTAAACAATCCACTCGAAAAATCGATGCGAGGTTCGGCGGGAGCTCTTGTCGGCATGGATAGTACCGTAACACGACGACCAACCAGAAGCACAGGAAAGAGCGGAACATACTTTGGAGATGAGAAAAGCTATCTCCGGGGAGAAGATCACCCTGTCCGGGTAGGGCTGGATGCCGAAAATTTCAATGAACACTCCAAAGGGTTCCGGGATCTGGAACGTGAACTCATTTCCCAAAAACAATGCCGATGTTGTGGGGGATGCGTAACGTACTGCACTTCAGCGCGGTACAATGCACTTGAGATGGGAGAAGACGGCTATCCCCGCTTTGCGGACCAGAACAATTGTACCCAGTGCGGCTTGTGTTATCTGGTTTGCTCGTCAAGCAGCGAACTGGATGCGCGCGTCAAGGAAATGCTTTCCTGGCAGGAGCCATGCGGCCGTGTTCTGGGAGTCGGTTTGTACAGGGCAAAAGATGAAAATCTGCGCAAAGAGTTGGGCAACGGAGGAACACTGGTTGCCTTGCTGAGCCATATGCTGGGTTCGGGGTATCTGAGTGGAATCTGCGTACCGCGTCATGCGGACGGGGAACGGCTGCCCCTTGTGGTTCACGAAGAATCGGAAATCCTTCGCAATGGTGCACTGTTCATGGAACCTGGCCATGGAACGCTTCTGTATCGCACTGCTTCAAACGGTTCAGTGGTTGCGCCAAACGGGGGGCGCCAGGGCGACAGTTCCTCGCAATTCGGGAAGTTGGGGTTCGTCGGCAGGCCATGTCAAGTCCATGCTTTGCGTAAAATGGAATATCTCGGGGTCATGCCGGCGGAAAACTTTGCCCTGAAAATCGGCGTATTTTGCAGCGACGAGGACATGAACCTGGAGCGGGGCAATGGTTGTGGCGGATGCTCGGATCATTACGCGCAATTCGCGGACGTGGCCATCAGCGATTATTGTGTAAAAAACGACTATTGCGCAATCATCACGCGCACGACATTGGGGATGATGCTCATCTCCGGCGCAGCAGAAAGCGTTCTGGAATACGGTCGAGGTTCTTGCGCGTAATAGTACAGTCACGCAGGGAGCACATTGTTCTGGGTGCAAAACGTGGCGGCGCAAGTACAACCCTTTCATATTCACGATGGAGGTCATGATCATGATGAAATGGAAACTGGTATTCGCGACAGTGGCAGTGTTGTTTTGGTGCACCATGGAATGGGTCGTTCCGGCAGTCGGCAACGCGGGGTGTGGCCATGTGGCCGGTCGCGCCTGTGTGCGCATTGACGGGGCTAATGCCTTTCTTTCCAATACCGATCAGGGGTTGACCATTGTCAACATGAGCGATCCGAGCAATCCGATCGAAATGGGGTGTCTGCAGACGAAGGGTCGCATTCTTGATATGGACTTTTCCAAAGGGTTTGCCTACGTGGTCGACGATCGCGAAGGGTTGTTGATCATTGATGTCCGGAATCCTGAACGCTGTCTTGAGGAGGGCAGATACGAGGTCTTCGGGGGCGGCATTCAGGCCTTCAAGGTTTTCGGCGAGTACGCCCTTGCCTCCATCTCCGGGCAAGGCTTGCGGCTTTATGACATTTCATGGCCCGCGACGCCGCGTCAAATCGCCAGAATGGACTCGCCGGCACAGGTTCAGGGACTTGTTGTTGTCGACGGCCTGGCCTACGTGGCCAATTTCAACGGCGGACTGCATGTTTTCGATCTGAGGCAACCGGATAATCCAAGAGAACTGGCGATGATCGACGTCCCCGGGCGTCCTCGGAGCCTGGGAGTATCAGGATCGGTCCTTTTCATGAACACTTCCGAGCGCAAGATGCATATTTTTGATATTCAAGCGCCCACAAGTCCGAGATTGACCGCCACCATCAACACCGGCGGGGCTCCGTTGGCCGTGGTTTCCGGAAACCACGCATTCTTTGCCAGCCAAGACAAGGGATTCCTGGTGTACGACATCAGCGATCCGAATGAGATCGTCATGGTGGGCAGGGAGGACCTGGACGGCATCTGTCTGGCAATGTGCATTCACGACACTCTCGCGTTCGTGAGTGTCGCGGGGCGGGACGAAGTGCGGGTGATTAACCTGCAGCAAATCGTGCAACGCTAGGTCGGCCTCCAAGCACGGTTCACTCATCATCACGCACTCAAAGCGTCTGAAACGGCTTCACGCCGCTTCAGACGCTTTTTCGTTTTCAACGTTCCGCCGTGCACCAGTACACCGCCCAGGGGCCGAGGGTGAGGCGTTCTTGTTGCTCCAGGAGAGCGTTGGATGACGCGAACAGTTCCTCGATCCGGATATTTTTCACGTCCACGTTCCAGGATTCAAGGTCTTGCGGCTCGATGAACAGCGACCGGGGGCCGATATTGGCTGCCAGGGCAAGCGACCGGTTGTCGCGCAACGGCCATTGTACCAGGAGCACCGAGTTCTGAAGGATCTTCCATCTTGCCTCACCGGGCCGGATCAGGGGCAGCAGGGGCTGGATCCGGTTGCGGCGAACCGCAAGCAATTTTCGGTTCAGGTCCAGCCAGCGGGCATACTTGGGCTGGACCGGTTCGTCCCAGTGCAGGACCGTCTTCTTGAAGGTGTCCGGATGGGTTGGATCCGGGATCTGCTCAAGCATGGCCGGATCGGAGAATTCGGGAAAGCTCGCGAACTCCCGTCGCCGCCCATCGCGCACGGCATTGGCCAGATCGCCTTCGAAATCGCAAAAATAGAGAAACGGCCGCCGTGTTCCCCACTCCTCGCCCATGAAGAGCAGCGGAATCTGTGGGGAGAGCAGAATGATGGAGGCCAATGTTGTCCGGCGATCCGGAGTGGTCAGCATGCTCAGACGTTCGCCCCGGGCCCGGTTGCCGATCTGATCGTGATTCTGGAGAAAGGCAACGAAGCTTTCCGGGGGCAGGTGGGCGCTGGGTTCGCCTCTGGTCTGGCCGTTGCGATGCGCTGACGGATCGCCCTGGTAGGTGAATCCTTCGGCCAGACAGCGCCCCAGGCGATCCAGGGGGGCTTCGACGAAGTCGGTATAATAGCCGTGGTGCTCGCCGGTGGCCAAAACATGGCAGACGTGATGGATGTCGTCGTTCCACTGGGCCGTGTAGAATCCCGACCTGTTGGTCTCGCTTTGTTCCAAGAAATGAGCCTGATTGGCATCGTTTTCCAGGACAAGATGAACGTGCCGGTCCCGGGGCAGAGCCTGCCGGATCCGCTGGGCCATTTCCTCCAGGATGTGCGGCGTGCCGGTGTCCTCGATGGCATGCACCGCGTCGAAACGCAACCCGTCAAAACGGTAGGTGTCCAGCCAGTAGATGGCGTTGGCAATGTAGAATTCGCGGACCTGGGGCATGGAGAAGTCGATGGCCGCGCCCCAGGGAGTGTGCCGCTCCGGATTGAAGAAGTCCGGAGCGTACAGATGCAGATAGTTCCCTTCCGGTCCGAAATGGTTGTAGACCACATCCAGAAAGACCATGATTCCCAGTCCGTGGGCCTCGTCGATGAGCCATTTCAGTTCCTCGGGCGTTCCGTAGTTCGAGTCCGGCGCAAAGGGCAGCACTCCGTCGTAGCCCCAGCCGCGGCCTCCGGGAAAATCCGCCAGGGGCATCAGTTCAATGGCCGTGATTCCCAGGTTCTTGAGATAATTCAGCCTGGTCCGCACGCCGTTGTAGGTGCCCTCGGGGGTGAACGCGCCCACATGCAGTTCGTACAGCACCGTATCGGTCCAAGGCAGCCCCTTCCAGTTCGGGTTGTCCCACCGGAAAGCGGCGGTATCCACAACCTGGCTGGGGCCGAAGACATCTTCGGGCTGAAAGCGGGAAGCCGGATCCGGCACCAGGGTTTCCTCGTTGATCAGGAAATTGTACAGGGTTCCGTCGCCAGCCTCCGGAACCAGAACTTCATGCCAACCGTCCTCCATCGGAGACATGCGTTCCCGGCGATCCGGTCGTTGTTGATCCTTCAAGACCACGTCCACCTGATCGGCGCCGGGAGCCCATAGCCGGAACCGCACGCCGTTTTTTTCAATGGAAGGTCCGTACGCATTCATCATGTCACCTCTCTCATTCGCTCCTGAACGCGATTTCCAGCGTCTTCCCCTCGTCAAGTTCATGGATTGTTCCCTTGTAGCCGATCTTGATGACGTTTTTTCTGGCCCTGCAGGCCGTGATTTTCATGTGTTGCGGAAAAATCTCGATGCTCAGGTTATGCCCTCGATAGTGAATGTGCATCTTCATTCGGTCGAGATCCTTGGGCAGACAGGGATTGAACCACAGCACGTCGCCTCGTGTTTCCAGGCCGGTGTAGCCCACCTGGATCATGTTTACCGTGCCGGCCATGGCGCCGAGATGGATTCCTTCGGGAGTCGTCCCGCCCTGGACGTCGGATATGTCGCTTTCCAGAGCTTCGGAGAAAAGTTTCCACGAATGATCCCGGTCCCTTCGAAGCATCACCCAGGAGTGGGCCACCCGGCTCAGGGTTGATCCGTGGGAAGTGCGCTGGATGTAGTATTCGATGTTTTTCGGGATGGTGTCCTGCTCGAAGGGGTAGTCGAGTCGCTGGAACAGCTCCTTGAGTTCTTCCGCCGAGAAGAGATAGAACAGCATCAGCACGTCGGCCTGCTTTGAAGCCTTGTAGCGGTTGGGGCTGTCGTCCTCGCTTTCCAGAATTCTGTCCAGGCGCTGAATATCCTCGTATTTTTCCCGATACCCCTCCCAGTCGAATTCCTGAAGTTGATCGTAGCCCTCGAACTGGCTGATGATGCCGTCACCATGAAAAACCAGCCGCATTTTGCGGCTGACGCGGCGCCAACGATCCAGTTCTTCATCTTTCAGGGCCAGCTTTTCGCACAATTCCTTGCGTCGATCTTCCGGGATCACCTCCAGCAATTCCAGCGCCTCGTTCAGGCACCAGGCCGCCATCACGTTGGTGTAGGCGTTGTTGTTCAGGCCTGGAGTATCCGAATCCGGGTAGGCCTCATGATACTCGTCAGGACCCATCACGCCGAGAATCTCGTACCGGTCTTGACTGCTATTGTACGTGGCGATGCTGGACCAGAAGCGGGCTATTTCCAGGACCATCTCCGCGCCGTAAAAAGAGAGAAATTCCATGTCCTGCGTGGCCTGGTAATAGTCGCGGATGTTGTAGACGATGGCCGCGTTCACATGGCGCTGACGGCGGGAATTATCCGGTATCCACCGGCCGGACTTGGGATTGAGGTGCAGCCGCTGCGATTCCTCGCGGCCGTTGCTGCCGCTCTGCCATGGATACATGGCGCCCCTGAAGCCTTCCTCCGCGGCAGCGGCTCGGGCCTGATCGATGCGCCGGTAGCGGTACATCAGCAGAGACCGGGTGATCTCCGGAACGCGGAGGTTCAGAAAAGGAAAGATGAACAGTTCATCCCAGAAGATATGACCGCGATAGGCTTCGCCATGCCAGCCGCGCGACGGCACGCCCACGTCCAGATCCATGGTGTGCAGGGAAGTGGTCTGGAGCAGATGAAACGTGTGCAGATGGAGGATCATGCCGGTTCGATCCTCGATGGGCGGGTTTTTTTCCTCAAAGTCGATATCGAAGCGCCCCCAAAGGTGCTTCCAGGCCAGGACATGGCTTTTACGCAGGCTCTCGAAGTCGCCGGCGCGGCGGACATGGTTCATGGCTTCAAGCCCGCACTCCGAAGAGGCCTTGTCCCGCGAGGTGGTCAGGCTGACGATCTTCTCGACATGGATATCCATGCCTTTGCCCACCTGGACGAAAAAATGTCGGGCCATATATTTCGGCTCCACCACGTTTTCATGGTGGATGTCCAGCGGTTCACCGTTGCCGCGGAGCGTGGTTCTGGCTGCCTGGGCAATTTCAAGCCGGGACTGGTTCGTCCGCACCTTCAGCAGGATGGTTTCCTGGTCCGGCACGTCGTTTTCCACCGGTTCCAGGTGGGCGTTGTTCAGATCACGATACCGTGGAACTCCGCTGTTGATCACTCTGCCGTCCAGACCGGAACGAAACTCCACTTCGCCGGACCAGTTTTCAGGGCTGAAGATCAGTCGCAGGGCAGCCAGATGCGGTTGGGCCATATGCACGATGCGCTGTTCCTCAAGCCGGGTTCGTTTGCCCTGACTGTCCCTGAAACGGACCTTGCGGTGCAGGATGCCGCGTTTCATGTCCAGTTCCTGACGATATTCCAGGATCTCCACGTCCTGGAGACGGAACCAGTCCTGGTCCGCGTAGCGAAAACTCAGGTTGAGCCAATTGGGCAGGTTCACCAGATCTTCATTTTCAATAATTCTGTCTTTGATTTTGGTTTTAAGCCGATTGTACCCTCCGGCCAGATAGGTTCCGGGGTAGTGCGTATCGTCCGCTTGCGCCTCGGATGCCGCCCCCCTGGTGGCAAAATATCCATTTCCCAGAGTGCACAGCGCCTCGCGCAACTTCTCCTGTTCAGGGTCGAATTCGTTGTAGATCAGAGACCAGACTGTCATGATTGAGTTATATCCTCGGGCAGTTTGTCTTGCACATACGTAATGGGTGCAAGGAATGCAAACGGATCAGGCTGAGACTCAACATCAGTGTTACCTTGGTCGGTTGCCCCGCGTACCAATGGGAGAACCACGATGCAGTGCCGTATTGATGTCCGCCAGGATGAACGACAGATCCTCGGGCAAAGGTTGTTCATGCTGCTGGAGATGCATTTTGATCTTCTCCTTCAGTTCTTTCAGATTAAATGATTTGACCACATAGTCATCAGCCGCCATTGTTTTAAGGTCATCCTGAAATTTTTCGTAGGCACTGCAAAGAATGATCGGCAGGGTTTTGTGGTGCATCCGGATTTTTTGCAGCAAGTCCAGGCCGGACCGGTTTTTGCCGAGTTTGATGTCCAGAACCAACAGATCCGGCTGTGTTTTGGTCAGAATATCGAGAACATTCCCCGATCCGTCGGAGGTCCGCACCTCATATCCTTCCCCGCTCAGTTCTTCGCGATAAAGCATCCGAATATGATGTTCATCATCCACAATGAGTATCTTGGGTTTACCCATAATTCGTCCTCTTGGCCGATGGCAGTTTGATGGATTGGCAATTATTCTTTCGAGATTGTAACTACTCAGTTCATTCGAGAAAAATCGGACTGGATAGCGATAGCGCCGGCCTTCACCGGTATGACTTAACTTGGAAAGGACGTGGTATGTTAGGTCATTCCGGCGAAAGCCGGAATCCAGCTCTGACGAGTGACCACAGTGTATGTGCTGAATAGTTACTCGAGATTATACATATGTCTTTCTTAGTTTATTTGGGAAATTCAGACATGGGGAAAACTCTGTATTTGTCGATCCCATCAACGGTAATCATCACTTACCGCTCATTGCCTTATCAATCAGCCACAATAAAACGAAATAAGAGTTCATTCACTGCAATGCGTCGGCTTTTCTCCGAGCTACGCCATTTGCTTATTCGAAGTACGGGAAAACCCCACTGTTCATTATTCCAGATATTTTGGAAAATCTGGGACTGTTCAGCTTGTATGGGAAAAGGTGAATTGTCAAAACTTATGGCAAGCATGACCTGGATTTCCACCTTCGCGGGAAAGACTTTTTGAAACTACTCAGCAGAGCCAGAAAAAGACCTGGATACCGGCCTTCGCCGGCATGACTAGCGTGGTAGTAACTATTCAGCACACGTTCTTTCTCCGGTAATCGGAATCGGGGTCGGGGTCGGAATCGGTCTCAAAAACAATGGGATGCCCTTCCACATGGCTTCGCTTCAATACCGATCCTGATACCGACCCCGATTCCGAGCGAAACCCGACAACAGCATTCGCTTGCTGAGTAGTTACGCGTGGTAAAGGCTCTTGCCCATACGTCATTCCGGCGAAAGCCGGAATCCAGTGCTGGAGAATGATCATGCACCGTATGTGCTGAGTGGTTACGACTTTTTTCTCAATGCTGTTCTGAAGTCAGTCATACCGCAAAGGCGGGTAGCCAGTCCGTAACTGCTCAATAACTCCGGGCCACTGCCCCACACAAAAACACCTGGACCCCGGCCTGCGCCAGGGTGACGATCGAAAGAACTCGCTATCGAGGCACTCCATTCCGTCATACCGGCGCAGGCCGGTATCCAGGCAGCACGGATCCGCGGTGGTTGGCGCCCTGCCTTATTGAGCAGTTACGCCAGTCCGTTATACTCAGGCGAGCTGAATAATTACATTCAAGGAAATAACTAGCAATTCAGGAGGTAGACATGCCCGGAATCGTTACGCTGACCATGAATCCGACCATCGACAAGAGCACGTCCATCAATAACGTGGTGGCGGAACGCAAATTGCGTTGCGATCGTCCCAGGTATGAGCCGGGAGGAGGCGGGGTCAACGTATCCAGGGCCGTCAAGAAGCTTGGAGAGGATTCACTGGCCGTCTACCTTGCCGGCGGGCCTCCCAGCGACATGCTCAAAAGTCTCCTGGACGCGGAGGAGATCCGCCAGGATCCCTATCCAATCAAGGGGCTGACCAGAGAAAATTTTGTGGTTTTCGAAAAATCCACGGAACAGCAATACCGTTTCGGCATGCCGGGTCCGGAGATCCAGGAAAATGAATGGCAAGGCTGCCTGGACCGGCTTGAACAGATGGACCCGACTCCAGAGTTTCTTGTCTGCAGCGGAAGCCTTCCGCCTGGCGTACCGCCGGACTTTTACGCCAGGATCGCCAAGTTCGCGAAAAATAATGGATCAAAGGTCGTCCTTGATACATCCGGAGAACCGTTGACCGTCGCCTCGGAAACGGGCGTCTTCCTGATGAAGCCGAATCACCCGGAACTGGAAAGTCTCGCGGGCCAAGCCATCGAAAATGAGCAGCAGCAGGAAGAACTCCTGCAAGATCTCATTGCAGCGGGACGTGCCGAAGTGATCGTCGCTTCCCTCGGCGCCGCTGGAGCGCTGCTTGTCTGGAAGGAGGGCGTTTTCAGAACGCGAGCCCCCAACGTGCCCATCAAAAGCAAGGTTGGCGCGGGCGACAGCATGGTCGCCGGCATGGTCACGGCGTTGTTCCGGGGATGGGATATGAAGGACGCGGTGCGTTTCGGTGTGGCCGCCGGAGCCGCAGCGGTCATGACACCCGGGTCCGAGTTGTGCCGCCGGGAGGATACGGAGCGGTTGTACGAGAAGATCAAAGACGAATGAAGAAGGAAGAGTAGGAAGGAACCGCCCCCGCACTCACTTTGTCCTGACAGACTGTAGCAAGTGATAATCAACCTGAACAAAGTGAGTGCGGGGGCGGTTCAATTTCTTATAACCATCCTGTCAGTTACGCTTGAACCGGATGTGCCGGAACTTTGGATTGCAAGGAGACAAACCATGATCAGTTATCACGCTTCCCACGAGCAGTTTCCCCCCGGAAAACTGCTCGAGCTGGCCCAGCTGGCCGAGGATGCCGGCTTTCAGGGCATAACCTGTTCGGACCACTTCAATCCCTGGAGCAGGCAGCAGGGACAGAGCGGCTTTGCCCTGTCCTGGCTGGGCGCGTCCCTGCAGGCAACCGGGGTGCCGCATGGCGTGGTCACGGCGCCCGGGTGGCGGTATCATCCGGCCATTCTGGCCCAGGCCGGGGCCACGCTTGCGGAAATGTTTCCAGAGCGGTTCTGGATGGCTCTGGGCAGCGGCGAGCTGCTCAATGAAGGCGTCGTGGGGCAGCGCTGGCCCGCGAAAGCGGTTCGCATGCTCATGCTGCACGAATCCGCGAATATCGTGCGCTCGCTCTGGGCCGGAGAAACCGTGACCCACTACGGTCATGTGAAGGTCGAAGAGGCCAAGCTCTATTCCCTGCCCGCGCAGCCTCCCATGCTCATCGGAGCGGCCATCAGCCCGGAGACCGCGGAGTGGGTCGGCGGATGGGCCGACGGGATGATCACCGTGTCCGCGGAGCGGGAGAAAATGGTCCAGGTGGTCGAGGCGTTTCACCGCGGCGGCGGCAAGGGCAAACCCATGTTCCTCAAGGCGGAACTCTCCTATGCCCAGACCGACGAGGCGGCTCTCCAGGGAGCTTGGCAGGAATGGAGAACCAATATTTTCGACAGCTCCCTGCTGGCCCAGTTGCGGCTGCCCAGCGAGTTTGAAGCGGTCGGGAAATATGTCCGTCCGGAAGACATGCATCCTCATGTCCGCATCTCCTCGGATCTGGGCAAGCACCTGGAGTGGATCAGGGAGGACATGAACATGGGTTTTTCCACGATCACGCTGCATAACGTCCATCGGGACCAGGAAGCTTTTGTCCGTGATTTCGGCCCGGAGATCAGCAGGCTTGCCAAGGGGTGATGACAAACGGAGTAAAAGAAAAAGAATAGGTGAACCGCCCGCTGCGCTTAAGGCGCGGAGGACGCCAAGAAGAAAGATTTTTGCCTTCCGCTGGAAAGATGCGGCAGGCAAAAGACTTCAGCCTGCGGCGAATCCGCTCCCCGACAGGGGTGCAATCCTTTTGGAAAGCAGCTCTTTCCCTGCTTTCCAAAATGTTTTCCTTGGCGTCCTCTGCGCCTTAAGCGAAGCGAGCGGTTCAAATTAATACTCCGCTCCAGCCGGATGAACCGCACAGATCCGCCAACACTGAAAAAGGAGTCCATAAGAATGAACATCCAGGATTACAAGCCCATTTCCGATTACGGCATCATCGGCAACCTGAAAAGCTGCGCCCTGATCGCCAGGGACGGGTCCATCGACTGGTGCTGCCTGCCCAAAATGGACAGCCCCAGTGTTTTCGGGGCCATCCTGGATGCCCGGCGGGGAGGATATTTCCGGATCGGTCCCATGGGCGGGGGCGGCGGCAATCAGGAATATGTCGAGGAAACCAACGTCCTCAAGACCAACTTTGAACAGGAAGGCGCCGTCCTGACGGTGACCGACTTCATGCCCCTGGAGGGCGACATCAACGGGCGCAACGTCTCGTATGCGCCACCGGAAATTCACCGTCTGATCGAGTGCCATGGCGATTCCGTGGACGTCGAGGTCCTGTGGTGTCCTCGCTTCGATTACGCCAGAAAAACCGTTGCCGTGGAGCAAGTCACGGGCGGATGGATTGCCCGAAGCGACGAGGACGCCATGCGCCTGGAGGGCCTGGATAACGCGGAACTGGGCGAAGACGATCACGGTCCGCTGATCCGGGCCCGGTTTCGGATCAATCCCGGGGAGAGCAAATCCATTGTCGTGCGCTGGGGCGAGGATGACGGGAAGGACGGATACCAAACCGCTCTTGCACTCAAATCCACCCTTGAATGCTGGAACGGCTGGCTGCACCAGGAAGGCAGCGTCAAGAAGCAGGTCTGGGCCGGGGATCAAATCAACATGCTCATCCGCTCGGCGCTGGTCTTCAAGCTGATGTGCATCGCCGACCAGGGCTCCATTGCCGCGGCGCCCACAACATCCCTGCCGGAAGAGATCGGCGGGGTTCGCAACTGGGATTATCGCTATGCCTGGATCCGGGATGCGGCCATGACCGGACAGGCCTTGATCTCCATCGGCCATGAAGCGGAAGCCGTGGATATGTTGCGCTGGTTCGAGGAAGTTTCCAAGTCCTGCAAGTCCTGCAAGCGCGACCTGCAGATCATGTACGGCCTGCACGGCGAATTGGAACTGACCGAGCAGCACCTTGAACATCTGGAAGGATACAAGGGATCGAAACCGGTGAACATCGGCAATGAAGCCTACGGACAGTTCCAGCTCGAGGTCTACGGCGAGCTGGTCAGCACGGCATACGAACTGGCCCGCAGAGGCCATTCGCTTACTGAAGACATCTCCGAATTCATCGCCTGGGTCGCCGACCATGTGGTGGAAGTGTGGGAGCGGCCTGACTACGGGATCTGGGAGGTCCGGGGAGAGACGCGTCATTTCGTCTATTCAAAGGTCATGGCCTGGGCCGCCCTGGACAAGGCCCTGCTTCTGGCCAGTCATTACGGACTCAAGGGCAATGTGGAACTCTGGGCCGAAACGCGGACCAAGATTCGGAAACAGGTCCTGGAGAAGGGTTTTGATTCGGAATTGAACGCGTTTGTCCAGTCCTACGGCTCCAAGCACATGGATGCCGCCAACCTCCGCATTGCTCTGGTGGAATTCCTGCCCGCCGACGATCCCATGATCCAGGGCACGGTCAACCGGATCATGGAAGAATTGATGAGCGACTGCCTGATCCGTCGCTATATCTCCGACGATGGTCTTCCCGGCGAGGAAGGAGCGTTCGGATTGTGCACCTTTTGGCTGGTGGATGTGTTGGCGCTTTCGGGACGGATCGAGGAGGCTGAAAACATCTTCAGGAACATAGTCCAATACGCCAACCATCTCGGACTTTTTTCGGAACAGCTGGTCCCGGAAACCGGAGAGTTTCTCGGCAATTTTCCCCAGGCCTTCACGCACATCGGCCTGATCAACAGCATCTTGTACCTGGCCTACGCCAAAGGCCTGGATGTGCCGGTGCATGACCCGGTGGGCACCCCTGGTCACAGGGAATTCCGGAACAGTCGGTGAAGCTGGACGGGGGCAATGAAAGAAGGAGGGAACCGCCCGCTTCGCTCGAGGCGCAGAGGACGCCAAGGAAAACATTTTGGAAAACAGGGAAAAAGCTGCTTTCCAAAAGGATGCCTCACCTCTGTCGGGGTGAGGTCAAGTTGCCGTCAGGCGTGAAACCCTTTTGGCTTCCGCATCTTTCCAGCGGAAGCCAAAAAATTCGTAACTGCTCAATAAGGCAGGGCACCAATCACCGCGGATCCGTGCTGCCTGGATAGCGGGACGCGCCGGCCTGCGCCGGTATGACGGAATGGAGTGCCTCGATAGCGAGTTCTCTCGGTCGTCACCCCGGCGCAGGCCGGGGTCCAGGTGTTTTTGTGTGGGTCAGTGGTCCTGAGTTATTGAGCAGTTACAAGAATTCTTCTTGGCGTCCTTCCGCCTTGAGCGAAGCGGGCGGTTCATCTTTAAATCAAAGGAGAGCGGACGATGAAGGAATGGTCAAACTGGTCCGGGAGTCTACGGTTTACACCGGCTGCCCTGGTTGTTCCCGAGAATGAAGAGGAACTTGCCCAAATCGTCCGCCGGGCCGGGGAGGAGGGCAAAACGGTTCGGGTCAGCGGGGCGGGGCATTCCTCGACTCCCCTGGTACAGACGACGGACATCCTGGTGTCCATGAAAAAGATCACGGGCTTCGTGTCCAAGGATGGAGCGACCATCGCCATCCGAGGCGGAACCATGCTCAAGGATGCCAACGAGATCTTTCTCGAGCACGGCCTGGCCCTGGAGAACCTTGGGGACGTGGATCTCCAGGCCCTGGCCGGGGCCATCGGCACGGGAACCCACGGCACGGGGCGAAATCTGCGGATCATCTCCAATCATCTCGTAGGGGGCAGGCTGGTCAACGGCAAGGGGGAAATCGTCGATTTCAACATCAAGGATGATCACGACTTCACCCTGGCCGCCCGGGTGGCCCTGGGAACTCTGGGCATTTTCACCGAACTGCGGCTGAGGCTGCTGCCGGCCTTCCACCTGCACCGCAAGGAATGGTGCACCCACATCGAGGACTGCATGGTCAACCTGGACAAGCTCATCGCCTCGAACCGCAATTTCGATTTCTACTGGTATCCCCGCAGCGACGAGGCCAAGCTGAGAACGTTGAACATTCCCGGAACAGGGCCGGAGGATATCCCGTACGCCTGGTGCCAGAAGGAACGGGTCGGCTGGAGCGGCGACGTCATCCCCCGCACCCGGGAGAACAAGTTCGATGAGATCGAATTCTGGCTGCCCATCGATAACGGTCCGCCCTGTTTCGAGGAGATCCGCCAGCGGATCAAGGAAGTTCACAGAAAGGACGTGGGCTGGCGTGTTCTGTATCGCACCGTGGCCGCGGACGAGGCCTTGCTGAGCGGAGCCCACGGCAGGGCCACGGCCACCATTTCCATGCACCACAACGCTTCCCTGCCCCACGACGCATTCTTCCGGGACATCGAACCGTACCTGATCAAGTACGGCGGCCGGCCGCACTGGGGCAAGAAACACTACCGGACCGCCGCGGAACTGAAAAAACTGTACCCCCGCTGGGATCGATTCCAGGAAATCCGCAAGTCCATGGATCCGGAAGGGGTGTTCATGAACGAATATTTGCGGACGATTTTCGAGGAAGGGTAGGGGGATGGGTGGTTGCCGCGATTTTGGAATTTGCGGCAGACCTGAGTTCCTTGATTTCATGTTGATTCAATTATCACCACGAAGGACACGAAGAGCACGAAGAAAGAGGGGAAGCGAAAGATTTGATGCCGTTCTGCGTTTCGTAAATTTGGATAGCCAAATCTGGTAATCTTCGTGTCCTTCGTGCTCTTCGTGGTGAAATCTCAAGCGGGGGTGGGGAGATGACAAAAATGGGAAGGAAGGTCTGGATGATCTCGGCGGGGCATATTCCGTTGCGCAGCACCGGGCGGGAGCCGGAAAACACCAGCAGGGACGAGTTGTGTTTTCTCAATGCCGGGTACCGGGAAGCGCAGGTGGAGGTGACCCTGTTTTATGCGGACCGGGATCCGGTGGGGCCTTACAGGCTGGATATTCCGCCGCGCCGGATTCGGCGGGTGCGCGTGAACAATCTGATCAATCCCGAGGCCCCGCCGCTGGATACGGATTATGGCGCGGTGATCGAATCCAACGTCCCCATCGTGGTCCAGTTCGAGCGCACGGACACCAGTGAATCGAAACCCGCCATGCCGGCCATCATGGGGTTTGCGTCATGAACCAGAAAACGGATGATCGCAGCCACGAGCAGCGTCGGGCGTTCGTCGCTCCCGTGCCCACAAAGTGGGACAAATTGAAATGGTACGGTCCCGGATTCGTCTGGATGGTCTCCTCGGTGGGCTCCGGATCAATCCTGTTCACGCCCCGGGTCGGCTCCCGATACGGCTACGACCTGCTCTGGGCCGCGCTGATCGTGACCTTCCTGACCTGGGTGATCATTCGGGAGATCGGTCGCTACACCGTTGTTTCGGGCCGGACGATCCTGGACGGTTACGAGGGGGTCAAAGGCCCCAGGGGGTGGGCCGTATGGCTCATCTTTCTGCCCGGCATCCTCAGCGGCATCGTGGTGGTCTCCGGGATTGCGGGCCTAGTGGGCAGCGCCCTGTTGATCATTCTGCCCCTGAACCAGGCCGTCAGTTCCGTGGCGATCATCCTCGTCTCGGCCGTGCTGGTGATCAGTGGGCAGTACAAGAAACTGGAGCTGGTGACCACGATCATGGCGGTGATCATGATCGTCTCGGTTTTTCTGACCGCCATAGCCGTCTTTCCCGGCTGGGGGGCGTACGGCAGGGGATTGCAGCCCACAATAGTCGCGGATTTCGACCTTTACTTCATCCTGCCCTGGTTCGGGTTCCTGCTGGCCGGCGCCGCCGGCATGATGTGGTTTTCCTACTGGGTCGCGGCACGGGGGTACGGCGGGGAAATCATTGAGGGGGGGGCCACGCTGCCTCCGGAAACTCCTGCCGAACGCACCGATGCCGACACGCGCCTGCGCCGCTGGCTGGTAATCATGTCCACCACCGCGGCCATCGGCGTGCTCGGCGCCACCATGGTCAACTTCTCCTTTCTCACCCTGGGAGCGGAGTTGCTCCGGCCCCAGGGCGTGATTCCCGAAGGCGTCAGGGTGGCCGAGGATCTGGCCAGGCTTCTGGGCGAAGTCTGGGGCGGACCGGGTCAGTATCTGCTCATTGCCGGCATTTTCGTAGCCCTGTGGGGATCCATCCTCTCCAACCAGGACGGCTGGGGCCGGATGTACGCGGACGCAACGCTGATGTTGCTGCCGGGGACCATGGCCCGGTTCCGGAAGGGCGATTCCCCGGCCAGACTGCGCAGACGACTGATGAACATCTACATCATCGTCGTCCTGACCGTGATCCCGATCATCGTCTTTCTGATCTTGCGCGACCCCGTGGTCATCCTTTCCGCTGCCGGGATCATCACCGCGGCCCACTTGCCGGTGATGGTCTCCTTGACCCTTTACCTGAACCTGACCCGCCTGCCGCGCCAGCACCGTCCCGGCATCTTTTTTGTCGCCGCAACAGGTTTTGCGATACTATTCTATGCATTCTTTTCGATCCTGTTTTTTTACAATCTGCTGTTTACCTGATAACATTGAACATGGAGAAACTGTTTTCTTCAGGGTGAACAGCTAACAGGAGGGAGTAAATGACAGCACCGAAACAGCGTCATCACCATCCATCCGGTGAACGGCACCAATCTGACCGGAATCATTCCGGTGGTTCAAAAAACGGAGATCACGCCGATCACGGCGATCATAAAAAGCAGGACAACGGTCACGGCGGACATGGCGGCGACCACTCCGGCCATGACAAGCACGCCGGCCACAGCGTGGAAATGTTTCGCACAAAGTTCCTGGTCTGCCTGATTCTCAGCATTCCGGCATTGATCTGGGAACCGATGCTTATGGACTGGTTCGGCTACACCGCGCCGGAATTCACCGGGTCCGAGTTCATTCCCGCCATCTTCGGGACCATGGTATTTCTGTATGGCGGCCTGGTTTTCCTGAAAGGGGCGATGCATGAGCTGGCGGATCGTATGCCGGGCATGATGACCCTGATCGCTTTGGCCATCACCGTGGCCTTCGTCTACAGCGTCGCCGTGACCCTTGGGTTTGACGGACATGCCTTGTGGTGGGAGCTGGCCACGTTGGTCACGATCATGTTGCTGGGGCACTGGATCGAAATGCGTTCCATTTCCCAGGCCCAGGGATCGTTGCGGGAACTGGCCAAGCTTCTGCCGGACACGGCGGAGCGAATTCTGGAAGGAGACCAGACCGAAGAAATTCCGGTGGATCAGCTGCAGGAAGGTGATCTTGTGCTGATCCGCCCCGGTGCGAACATTCCCGCGGACGGAATTGTGGAGAACGGGAACAGCTCGGTGAACGAGGCCATGGTCACCGGGGAGTCGCGCCCGGTGAAGAAACATCCCGGCGAAAAGGTCACGGCCGGAACGATCAATGGAGACGGCTCGCTGCGCGTGAAAGTGGAAGGCGTGGGCGACGAGACGGCCCTGGCGGGAATCATGAGGATGGTGGAGCAGGCCCAGGGGTCACGTTCACGTGCCCAGACCCTGGCCGACCGGGCGGCGTTCTATCTGACGCTGGTGGCCCTCGGTGCGGGGGGAGCGACGTTCATCGCCTGGCTTGTTTTCGGCGCCACGCTGGACTTCACCATTACCCGCATGGTGACCGTGCTCGTCATTGCCTGCCCCCATGCCCTGGGGCTGGCGGTGCCCCTGGTGATCGCCATTTCCACCACCGTGGGCGCGCGAAACGGGCTGCTCGTTCGCGACAGACGCGGCCTGGAGGAGGCCCGGAAGCTGCAAGTCGTGGTTTTTGACAAAACCGGCACCCTGACCATGGGCGAACATCGGGTCGTGGACAGTGCTGTTTCGGGCAGCATTGAAAAGAACGAAGCTCTGCGTCTGGCCGCCGCTGTGGAACACGACGCGGAGCATCCCATTGCGAAGGCGCTGCTCGGCAGTGCCCGGGAAAAGGAACTCGACATTCCCCAATCGCGGGACTTCCAATCCATCCCCGGACATGGCGTCCAGGCCGTGGTGGATGATCAGACGCTGAAGGTCGGCGGCCCGGCCCTGCTGCGGGAACTCGGTGTCGACCAGCCGGATGAGATCCGCCAATCCGCGGAACGCTTTGAACAGGACGGCCAGGCCGTGGTCTATCTGGTCAAAGACAACCGGGTCGTTGCCGTATTCGCCCTGGCCGACGCGATTCGTCCGGAATCCCATGAAGCCGTGCAGAAACTGCATCAACTCGACATCGAAGTGGCCATGCTGACCGGCGACTCCAAAACCGTGGCTGACAGCGTGGCCCGGGAGCTGGGCATCGATACGGTGTTCGCCGAGGTCCTGCCTGAAGACAAGGCCAAAAAGATTCAGGAACTGCAGCAGGGCGGCAAGCGGGTGGCCATGGTCGGGGATGGTGTGAACGACGCGCCGGCCCTGGCCACGGCGGATATCGGCATCGCCATCGGCGCGGGCACGGATGTGGCCGTGGAAGCCGGAGACGTGGTTCTGGTGCGCAGCGATCCGCGGGACATGTCGCGCATCGTGACCCTGAGCCGGGCCACCAACCGGAAAATGATCCAGAACCTGTGGTGGGCCGCGGGTTACAATATCGTGGCCATCCCCCTTGCCGCCGGGATCATGGCCTGGGCCGGCATCATCCTTGCCCCGGCCACGGGCGCGATCCTGATGTCCGCCAGCACGGTGATCGTGGCCGTGAACGCTCAGTTGTTGCGGCGGGTTGAATTGTAGGAATTTGTGCAGACAGAAAAATCACGGAGGTCATTCGTGGATAAGGAAATATGGGAGAAGGTCCAGCAGGTCTTGCCTTCCATTTCACTCAGGGATCAGGGCAGGGTGGTTACGGATACAACGGAATTCATGGGCATTTCCTATGGGGATGTCCTGGCCCTGGAGGACCGGCATTTCGTGGTCATCCGGGATGAGGCGGAACGGCGTTTCGGCATGGAGGATCCCAAGTTCTGGGTCAAACGATGCCGGGATCTGGAAGCGGGTGATATATCCATCCTCAAACTGGTCTTCCATGAAAGCTTCAAGCAGACCATCGGCTCCATATCCATCCGCTGCTATCGCAGTCCGGAAAAGGAATCCCGGATTCTCGACCTGGTCAGGAACGACGATAGATTCATGCAGGGCGTCACCCTGCGCGACACGCAAGGAAACTCCGTCCGGGTCCTGGAATTGATCCGGGGGCGGAGCCTGGACAATGTAATCGAGGATATTGATGCCGATCACCAGACATACTTTCAGTCCTTCTTTCCCGAAATTCTGGAAAAATTCATCGGCGCCTGCAGGGCGATCAGGTATCTGCATGAGCAGGGCGAAAAGCATGGCGATGTCCGTCGGGATCACATCTGGGTGGAGCACAGGACCGGAAAGTACCGCTGGATCGACTTTGATTACGCCTATGAATCCATGGAAAGCCCCTTCGGTCTGGACCTGTTCGGCCTGGGAAACATTCTGCAGTTCATCATCGGCAAAGGTGTTCATACAACCCATGACATGGCTGCCTCGCCTTCAGGCCGGGAAATCCTCTCCGGCCTGCGCAATGAGGATTTTTCGCTTTTTTTTCCCAATCGTCTGGCCAACCTGAAACGGTTGTTTCCCTACATCCCCGTCCAGTTGAACAACGTGCTGCTGCGATTTTCAGCCGGTTCGGACGTATTCTATGAAAGCGTTGAGGAACTGCTCCAGGATTTGGAACCGTGCATGGAGAGTTTGAAATGATGAAATGATTCCGTGGAAGCATACGACTGAACGCAGCCTCTGGGATCGCCGCACCCCAGTGCGGCCACCAAATGAGCGCGAATATCCCTGGTGACGCGTAATTCATGGATTGCCGCACTGGGGTACGGCGGTCCCAGAGGCTCAACATTTTCCGGAGGTAAACGATGAACTTCAAAAAAATTCTTTTGGCCGTGGACGCATCCGAGAATTCGAATCGTGCCGTGGACTATGTCGGCACCATGATCGGAGGTGCTTCGGGTTTTGAAATTCAACTGCTGTACGTGGAACGCAATCCGGAGCGTGATACGTTTCCGGATGACGCGGCGTGGAAAAAGGCCTGTGAGCAGGAGGAGAAGAAGATGCGCGACTATCTCGACCAGGCCAAGGAAGAACTGCAAAATCGGGGCGTCGCGTCCGAAACGGTCTCCATCGACTACTACGTGCCGACTTTCAATGCCGTCCCGTCCCAGACCGGCTCCACACCTCCCCTCAGCGTGGCGGATCATCTCTTGCGGGTGATCCGGGAGGGTGGGTTTGGAACCGTGGTGGTCGGCCGGAGAGGCATGTCCAAGGCCGAGGAGTTCCTGTTCGGCAGCGTATCCACCAAGATCGTGCACAATACCAAAAACTGCACGGTCTGGGTGGTGGAGTAGGGCTCTGCCTGATGCCCACATATCCGGATCTTTAGGTGAATTACTGCTTCTACCTGCCACAAAAAAACATGAAATTGTTATCAGTTAGTTTTATCAGTTGTCAGGAAAATCGTAACTGCTCAATACTCTGGCAAGTGGACCACACAAAAACACCTGGACCCCGGCCTTCGCCGGGGTGACGATCGAGAAAGCTCGTTATCGATGTACTCCATTCCGTCATACCGGCGCAGGCCGGTATCCAGGCAGCACGGATCCTTGGTGGTTGGTTGCCCTGCCTTATTGAGCAGTTACGGAAAATCCAGATAACAAATTACTGATAACTGATAACCGCGTTGCGGGCATGGCCCGCTTAGAAACCCTTTGAATAGTGCAACACACTGTTGCGAAAATGTTGCATGGTTACAATTTTTGCGTTGGATTGAGTGTCACTGGGTTTACCCTTGAGGAGAAAGATCTATGATTTCAAATCATTAATTCGAGAGTAGCGAGTTGCTCAGCAGGCATGACATTTGCTTTAGTTATCTTTTGACTCTTGCTCTCAAGCATCACGAAAAGTGATCGAGGAGGAAACAATGACTGGAACCCCTGAAAAAAAATCAATGGACATGTTTTGCTACCAGTGCGAACAGGCTGCCAAGGGTGAAGGCTGCGAAAAAATAGGCGTTTGTGGAAAAAAACCGGATGTTGCGGCGCTTCAGGATTTGCTGGTTCATGCCCTGCAGGGATTGGGGATCGTGGCCCATGAGGGTCGCAAAGTGGGCGTGAGGCGGGCGGATGCGGACGCCTTTGTCTGCGAGGCCTTGTTTTCCACCCTGACCAATGTGGATTTCGACCCGGAACGATTCAAGCCCATGATCGAGCAGGCTGTCAGATATCGCGAGGAGTTGCGTTCTGAAGTCAAGGCCGCCGGCGGAGTTGCCGACTTTGACGTGCCGGAAACGAATTTTGAACCGGCGCCGTCACTGGACGGCATGATTCGCCAGGGTGAGGAGCACGGCCTGCTCAACGACAAGGAGACCGATCCGGACAAGCGCTCCCTGAAACACACGCTGCTCTTCGGATTGAAGGGCATCGCCGCCTATGCCGACCATGCCAGGATTCTGGGCCAGACCGACGATTCCGTCTATGCCTTCCTCCATGAGAGCATGGCCGCACTGGCCCGCACGGATCTGTCCCTGGAGGACTGGCTGGATCTGGTGCTGCGCTGCGGCGAGGCCAACCTGAAGACCATGGAATTGCTGGACAAGGCCAACACCGGAACCTACGGCGATCCGGTGCCCACGGAGGTGCCCCTGGGCCCGAAGAAGGGCAAGGCGATCCTGATTTCCGGCCATGACCTGAAGGATCTGGAAGACCTGCTCAAGCAGACCGAGGGCAAGGGCATCAACATCTATACCCATGGCGAGATGCTGCCCACCCATGGCTATCCCAAGCTGAAGGCCTATCCCCATTTCTACGGCCATTACGGCACGGCGTGGCAGAACCAGACCAAGGAGTTCAGCGCCTTTCCCGGCGCCATCCTGATGACCACGAATTGTCTGATGCGTCCCCAGGATAAATACAAGGACAACCTTTTCACCACCGGTTTGGTGGGCTTTCCCGACGTCCGGCACGTCAAGAACGGCGATTTCGGGCCGGTAATCGAGAAGGCTCTGGAGATGCCGGGCTTTCCCGAGGACGTCCAGGACAAGACCGTGATGGTCGGCTTTGGGCACAACGCCGTAATGTCCGTGGCGGACAAGGTCATCGACCTGGTCAAGTCCAAGAAGATCCGTCATTTCTTCCTGGTGGCCGGTTGCGACGGGGCCAAGCCGGGTCGCAACTACTACACGGAGTTCGTGGAAAAGGTGCCCAAGGACTGCGTGGTGATGACCCTTGCCTGTGGCAAGTTCCGCTTTTTCGACAAGGATCTTGGCGATATCGAAGGTCTGCCCCGGCTTCTGGACATCGGCCAGTGCAACGACTCCTACTCGGCCATCCAGATCGCCGTGGCCCTGTCCAAGGCCTTCGGCGTGGGGGTGAACGATCTGCCGTTGTCCATGATCCTGTCCTGGTACGAGCAAAAGGCCGTGGCCATCCTGCTGACGCTGCTGCATCTGGGCATTCAGGACATCCGGCTCGGGCCGTCACTCCCCGCATTCACTTCTCCCAATGTCCTCCAGGTTCTGGTGGACAAATTCAACATCAAGCCCATCACCACCCCGGAGGAAGATCTGAAGGCCATTCTCGGATAGGATGAGACGTGAACGTACAACGAGGTTCGAGACACAACGAACGATGTTGGATGTTCAATCCAGGAACAGGAACGACAAAAGTCGTTCCTGTTTCCAGGATGAGTGTCTTCAGGATAGGGCACATAGTTGGTAACTGCTCGATAAACCGTGGCAAGCATGATCTGGATGCCCGCCTTTGCGGGCATGACGTGCTTGGGAAAGCGTTCGCACTGAAGACATTCCCGCGAAGACGGGAATTTAGCTTCAAGGAAACGCGCAATCCGTGCCCGACCTTTTTGAACAGTTACCATAATTGTAAAAAAAAGATTCGCCATGACTAACCAGTGCGGCAAACACAACCTGAGAGGTTGCATTTGCCGCATTTTTTTCAAAATCAAACATTCCCTCTCGACAATGATTTAAAATACAATATACCTATCAACCAACCGCAACCGCAAGGGCAACGCATCCCGAAAGGGTGCTGCGCAAAGCCACCGGCCTACGTTCCATGTATGCGGAATAGGGTAGCGGGGTTGCCGGATTGAGAGCCTCTGAAGCCATGTTTTAGCTGTTTTTGTTTGCCTCAAGCAACCGGTACCTTTGCTGTGATGACTCTGTTGTTCATTTTTTGACTGAGTTCAATTGAGCCGCCGCAAGGTGGTGTTCAAGAGGCCATCATGACAAGAATCAGGCACGATATGGCGATGCATGCAGGTTCTTCAGACCAGACCGGGATCTCCATGTCCAGGCAAAGAACCGTTCAATATCACGAAGCCACGCCTTCGAACAATCCGGCGCTTGGTTTTCCGGTGGTCGGCATCGGCGCTTCCGCCGGGGGTCTGGCGGCTCTGGAGGCGTTCTTCTCCGATATTCCGGAGGGTACTGAACCGGCCATGGCCTTTGTCCTGGTTCAGCATCTGGCTTCGAACCACAAAAGCGTTCTCGCCGACCTGCTCAAGGAACAAACCGGAATGGAGGTTCTGGAAGTCCGGGATGGGACGCGGATTCGTCCCAATCATGTCTACATCATTCCCTCCGGTTATGATCTGGCATTGCAGGGCGGAGTCCTGTACCTTTTTGAGCCTACTGTACAGTACGGCCACCGAATGCCCATCGACTTCTTTTTCCGATCCCTGGCCCGGGATCAACGCGAAAATGCCATCGGTATCGTGCTCTCAGGCACCGGCAGCGACGGCGCGCAAGGCGTGCGGGACATCAAGGGCGAGGGGGGCATGGTCATGGTCCAGGCCCCTTCCTCAGCCGAATTCGACGGCATGCCTCGGGCCGTGGTGAACACGGGACTGGCCGACTTTGTCCTGCCGCCGGCCGCCATGCCCTCCCGACTCATCGCCTATGCCTCCCAAGCTCTGGGCATGCTGCCCCAGCCCGCCGCCGCCCCTCCGCAGCAGGATACGGTGGTGCTGCAGAAAATCCTGATTCTGGTCCGCGACCAGAGCGACCATGATTTTTCACAATACCATCTTTCCATTACCTGGCGACGGGTACTGCGACGCATGGCCGTCCACCAGATCCATTCCATGGAAGGCTATTTGAAATATCTCCGTCGCACGCCTGAAGAAGTCCAGGCCCTGCTGCGCGACCTGCGCATCGGCCTGACAAGTTTTTTTCGTGATCCCGAAGCTTTTAAGATTCTTGAAAAACAGGTCATTCCAAAACTCTTTGCCGGGAAGTCCTCCGGATCAACTATCCGGGTCTGGTCCGTGGGATGTTCCACCGGAGAGGAAGCCTATTCACTGGCCATGCTTCTGACGGAACAACGGCAGAAGTTGCAAAAAAACTTCAAGATTCAGGTATTTGCCACGGATTTGGACAGCGAGGCCATTGCCACGGCCCGGGCGGGTCTTTACCCGGCAAGCATTGCCGCGGATATCGGATCCAAACGGCTGGCCGGTTTTTTTACCATGGACCGGGAAACCGGCGGATACCAAATCAATAAGGACATCCGGGACATGGTGATCTTTTCCGAACATGACATGATTCGGGATTACCCGCTTTCCCGGATGGACCTGATCAGTTGCCGCTATGTTTTGATCTACATGAATGAAGAACTGCAGAACAAGCTTATTGCCAAATTCCATTACGCACTGGTCCCGAGGGGCTATCTTTTTCTGTGCCCCACCGGGACGGTGGCGGAGATCAGTGACCTGTTCAACACCATGGACCGAAAAATGAATCTGTACCAACACAAGGAAGATGTTCTTGTTGCGCATCCACCGTCGCCGGCAATGGGCAACCCGGAATTTTCGGATCATGGAGCGAGAATGCCGAGTGCGGGATTGCCGCTGAAGGAATTGACCGAACAAGTGCTCCTGCAGGAGGTCGGTCTGGCGGCCGCCCTGGTCACCGGCTCCGGCGACATGCTCTATCTGCACGGCCGGACCTGCCTCTACCTGGAGGCTCCTTCGGGAGTGATCGGAGTGAACAATATCCTGAACATGGCCCGCCCCGGGCTGCGCAACGATTTACGACGGGCGCTGCACCGAGCCGAATCGAGCCAAAAAACCGTGCATTGTCCCGGATTGCGCGTCAAATCCAATGGCGATGCGCAACCGGTCAACCTGACCGTCCGGCCCGTGACCACGGATCCCCTTTCC
Source organism: Desulfonatronum parangueonense (assembly GCF_054656975.1). Classification (NCBI taxonomy): domain Bacteria; kingdom Pseudomonadati; phylum Thermodesulfobacteriota; class Desulfovibrionia; order Desulfovibrionales; family Desulfonatronaceae; genus Desulfonatronum; species Desulfonatronum parangueonense. The sequence goes on along the minus strand of NZ_BAAHXH010000003.1, from coordinate 1,153,220 downwards.
GGAGCCCAGGCCGATCCCTCGAAAATGAACGGCGCATCCTTGTATCTGGTCATTCTTGAGCCGGGCCGGTTCATGGAACAAAAACCGACCTCCTTGCGGGAGGACCATGACGGAACGGATGTTTTTGAAGCCCCTGCCGAATACGATGCGGACAGCGAATCCGAGATCTGGATCGCCGCACTCCAGCAACAGTTGCGGGAAAAGGAAGAACAGCTTCGCGTCGCCCTGATCGAACTGCGCAAGACCAATGCGGAACTCAAGTCCTCGAACGAGGAAATGCATTCCGTGAACCAGGAGCTGTCCTTCAGCAACGAGAAGCTCAGTTCATCCAAAAAGGATCTGGAATCGCTCAACACCGCGTTGCAATCCAAGATCAATCAATTGTCCCGGGCCAACAACGACATGAACAACATGTTCGCCGGAACCGGGGTCGGAACCTTGTTCGTGGACATGGAACTGCGCATCGTCCGGTTCACTCCGGACATCAGCAGCGTGATCAATTTGATCGAAACCGACATCGGGCGGCCCGTGGGCCACATTCTGTCCAACCTGGAGAATTACGACGATCTGGTGACGGACACCCGGAACGTCATTGAAACCCTGACCGCCAAAGATGTGGAAGTGCGGACCATCACCGGATTATGGTACCTGATGCACATCCGGCCCTACCGGACTCTGGAGAGCAGGATCGAGGGCGCGGTGATCTCCTTTGTGAACATCACAAAACGCAAAGATATTGAAGAGGCGAAGCGCAAGAGCGAGGAGCATTTCAAGCAACTGTTCCTGAACGCGCCCATGCCGTACCAGTCCCTGGACGAAGAAGCGAATTTCCTGGATGTCAATCAGGCTTTCCTGGACATGCTGGGTTATTCCGCCGAGGAACTGATCGGCAAAAACATGACGCGTTTTCTGCCGCAAGAGCTGGTCGAGGGATACCGCAAGGAGTTTGCCAAGTTGAAGGAGGTCGGGACGGTTCAGGGGTATGAATTCAAGATGGTCAAAAAAGATGGGGCCGTCATTCTCGTGTCGCTCAGCAGTCGGGTCCAACTGGATAATAACGGCCGGTTTGCAAGAACCCACTGCATTCTGCAGGACATCACGGAGAAGAAGCGAGCCGATCGAAAGCTCAAGGAAACGCTGGACCAGTTGTCGGCCACCCTGAACGCCCTGCCGGACTTTCTGTTCGAAATGGACATCGAGGGCCGCATTCTGGACTGCCGGGCCACGAATCCGGAACTGCTCTATCTCCCACCGGAGCAGTTTCTGATGAAAACCGTACAGGAGGTGCTGCCGGAGGATGTGAGCAACATTTTTGTTGAGGCCATAGCCGAGGCCGCTGTCGAAGGAACGCACCGGGGGGCGGAGTATTGTCTGCGAGTGGCCGACGAGGTGAACTGGTACGAACTTTCCATTGCCGTCAAGGGCGATCCTCTGGCCGCAATGCCCCGCTTCATCGTCATGGCCCGGGACATCACGGATCGCAAGTACGCCGAGCAGGCACTTGAGGAAACCCGGGATCAGCTTGTCGCCACCCTGAATACCCTGCCGGACCTCCTGATCGAGGTCGACGACAGAGGGTTGATCCATGATTACCGGGCTCCGCTCCGGGAGCTCCTCTATCTCCCCCGGACGGAATTTCTCTCGCAAGACATGCATGACGTGCTGCCCATCAACATGAGCCGGGCCATCGAGGAATCCATGGCCGAAGCCAAAATTCACGGATATCACAAGGGAAACATTTTCTCACTCTATCTTGGCGACAATCTGCACAGTTTTGAAATTTCCGTGGCCTTGAAAGGTGACCCGCATGCAGCCAATCCTCGTTTCATCATTCTGGCCAGGGACATCACGGAACGGCGCAAGGCGGAAGAGGCGCTGAAAAAAAGCCAAATGGAGTTCCGGACCCTGGCCGAGAAGTGTCCGATATCCATCATGCGCTTCGACAAGCTGGGCCGGATTACCTTTGTCAACGAATGGCATATCAGAACGTTTGGTCAGGACAGAATGGATCAGGATTTTTTTCTGGGGAAATACATCTACGAACTCCCTGGGCTGGTAAAAGCGGGTATCGGGGATGAGGTCAAAAAACTTGTTTACGGCGAACCGCTGGAAATGGACGAGGTTTATTTTCCCGAGTTCACCGGAGGGCATTCCGGTTGGGTCAGCGTCCGGGGGGTCCCAATCATCAAGGAAGGCATTCCTGACGGCGGCATCCTGATCCGGGAAGACGTCACCGAGCGCAGAAAGTTCGATGAGGAGATTGTCGAATACAACTCCCAGCTTCAGAAGGCCCTGTCGGAACGTGACAAGTTCTTTTCCATCATTGCCCATGACCTGAGGTCGCCGTTCATCGGCTTTCTGGTCTTCATCAAGATGCTGACCGAGCGCATCGAAAATCTCTGCCTGGAAGACATCCAAAGACTGTCCCAGGACATGCAGCAAACCGCTGAAAATCTATACAATCTTCTGGAAAATCTCCTTGAATGGGCCATCGTCCAACGCGGGGAGGCCCAGTTCATGCCGCAGCTTTTCAATCTCACTGACCAGGTCAAGAAGAACATCGACCTGATGCGTGCCCCTGCGTACCAGAAGGATGTTCAGATCATGTACGACATTCCGGAGGACCTGAACGTGTACGCGGACAAGCCCATGTTCAACATGATTTTGCGCAACCTGCTCACCAATGCCGTCAAGTTCACCAAAGCCGGGGACATGGTGGTGGTTGCCGCCTCAAAACGAGGATCCATGGTCGTGATTTCAGTGGAGGACAACGGCATGGGCATGGATCAGACCTCTCTGTCCAAGCTGTTCATGCTGGACAAGGTTTCCTCCCGCAAAGGCACGGCCGGAGAGAAGGGAACAGGGCTGGGATTGTTGCTGTGCAAGGAGTTTGTCCAGATTCACGGCGGCCAGATCTGGGCGCAAAGCAAGCACAAAGAAGGCTCGACCTTCTATTTCACCCTGCCCGCGCACAACCCGGAAGAACCCCCCGACCAGCAAGCACTGCCGGCCGAATAACGCGAAAAAGCATTGCCGGAGATTTCACCACGAAGGGCACGAAGGACACGAAGGGTTGAGGGCGCTTTCATCCAATCGCGTCCAGTGCGCCCATCCTGGGACCGCCACACCCCAGTGCGCCCCCTCTCCCTCTTTCCCCTTCGTGCTCTTCGTGCCCTTCGTGGTGAAAAAATCTTCAGAGGTTCAACCACGAAGAGCACGAAGGACACGAAGGGTAGGGTGCTCTCATCCAAATCGCACTCCATTGCGCCCATCCTGGGACCGCCACACCCCAGTGCGGCCCTTCTTCCTCTTTCCCCTTCGTGCTCTTCGTGTCCTTCGTGGTGAAAAAATCTTCAGAGATTCAACCACGAAGAGCACGAAGGACACGAAGGGTTGAGGGCGCTTTCATCCAATCGCGTCCAGTGCGCCCATCCTGGGACCGCCACACCCCAGTGCGCCCCTTCTTCCTCTTTCCCCTTCGTGCTCTTCGTGCCCTTCGTGGTGAAAAAAAATCTTCAGAGATTCAACCACGAAGAGCACGAAGGACACGAAGGGTAGGGAGGCTCACATCCAAATCACATCCAGTGCGCCCCCCTGGGAGCGCCGCACCCCAGTGCGGCCCCTCTAAGCACAGCACGGCCAGACGACAGATGAACCCGTGACCGCTGTATTCCAGGCGGGGAGTGTTCCTTGCCGCGTTCAACCGCAGCCGCACTGGGGTGCGGCGGTCCAACACTCTTGACTTGTGTATCAATAGAGATACAATCCGGATCAAATGAAAGGAGGTATTTATCATGTCCCAAACATCAATGATCCATGTTCGTGTTGATACGGAGATCAAGGACCAAGCAACTCAAGCTCTGGAGTCCATGGGGCTTACGATGTCTGATGCCGTCCGCATCCTGCTGAAGCGAATCGTAACGGACCAGGCGTTTCCTCTGGAACTCAAGGTGCCGAATGCTCAGACCAGGGCGGCTATGGAAGAGGCTCGTGAAATCATGGCTGCTCGTTCTTTGCGGTTCTCATCCTCTGAGGCTTTGATCGATGACATCGAAAAAAGCGCCCACTAAACGAACGAAACTGCCGAGAACCTCAGACTACACCAAGCAATTCCAGAAGGATTGGGAGCGCCTTTCCCGTGCAGCCCGGCATGACATGAAGATGCTCAAAAACGTGATGCTTTTGCTCATAGCCAATGATGAACCATTGGGGCCGGAATGGAAGGATCATCCGCTGAAAGGCCAATGGAGTGATCACCGGGAATGCCACATAGGCGGAGATTTTCTCTTGGTCTATCAGCTTGATGGGGACTCCATCGTTTTTGTTCGCACAGGAACACATGCGGAACTTTTTAAAAACTGACCTGGGACCGCCACACCCCTTTGCGGCCCTTCTCCCTCTTTCCCCTTCGTGCTCTTCGTGCCCTTCGTGGTGAAAAAATCTTCAGAGATTCAACCACGAAGAGCACGAAGGACACGAAGAGTAGGGTGCTCTCATCCAAATCGCACTCCATTGCGTCCCCCCTGGACCGCCACACCCCAGTGCGGCCCTTCTTCCTCTTTCCCTTCGTGCTCTTCGTGCCCTTCGTGGTGAAAAAAATCTTCAGAGATTCAACCACGAAGAGCACGAAGGACACGAAGGGTAGGGTGCTCTCATCCAAATCGCACTCCATTGCGCCCCCCCCCTGGACCGCCACACCCCAGTGCGGCCCTTCTCCCTCTTTCCCCTTCGTGCTCTTCGTGCCCTTCGTGGTGAAAAAATCTTCAGAGATTCAACCACGAAGAGCACGAAGGACACGAAGGGTAGGGTGCTCTCATCCAAATCGCACTCCACTGCGTCCCCCGTGGACCGCCACACCCCAGTGCGGCCCTTCTCCCTCTTTCCCTTCGTGCTCTTCGTGCCCTTCGTGGTGAAAAAATCTTGCCGCACTAGGTGCGGCGGTCCCGGCTGTATATTCTCTTCTCGCAAGAAATATATTATTGTAATAAAAGAAAAAACTCCTCTTCTCGTTCTTTTCTTCCACGGAAAGCCATAAAAATCAGCATATTATCACGTCCACCTCCTTGGCATTGATATTGAATCCAAGATGATGGTTCTCGACCCAATCCAGTGCCGGATCCGCGGCGAACTGCGTACGGACTTCTCCGGCTGGAGTCAGTCGCCATTCCATCACCCACATTACGGAGGATAATGTTGATGTCCCTGGCGAAAAATTACCCGAAAAACAGTTCCAAGTGCAGAGTCACCTTCAAGATCCCGAAGGACGTGGCCAAAAGCGCTGAACAGGCGTCCGTGGTCGGCGATTTCAATGGCTGGGATTCCTCGGCCTCGCAGATGAAGAAACTCAAGGACGGCTGTTTTTCCGTAACCTTGAGTATTCCCGCGGGAGCGACATACCAGTTCCGTTATCTGCTGAACGACGACTCCTGGGTGAGCGATTCCGAGGCCGATGGCTACGCCTACTGCACGTATGCGAATTGCGAGAATTCCATTCTCACGATCTGAACTCCAGCGCGAACCGAAGCCGGATTGCAATACCGGCATCCTTTAACAGGGTTGTGTCCTGAAAGATGGTTCCGCGGGAAACGGTAAATCATCTCCAAGACATATCCATGTTTTTCGGGCTGTTTGGCAACCGGTCGCGGTATTGCGTCCGGCAAAGACGCCAGTGCGACATTATTTTGGAGGTAAATATGCATAATGAATATGTGACGACAATTGAAGCTGAAGAGACAACCAGCATCAAGCCAAGGGTTCCGGCAGGGCGTTCGGTTGTCGCAAGCCGTTCTTCCGATGTGATCAGCATGACCAATCACAAGCGGGAAATGCGCATGGTCATCGCGAAGACGCTGTATTGGTGCGATTACTTCATGCAGCTACAGAAAGATTTGCACGAAAGTTTTCAGTCCGACGAGGAAACGGAGCACGTGGCTCGAGATGTCAGCCCTCGGAGCAATGCCGCTCCTCGTCGCAAGTCATCTCGCAAAGAAGCGACCCGCGACCGCAGGTCCGGGTCTCGAACTGCAAGACGGGATGATCGATCCCGAATCGAGAAATCAGCATTTTATTGATTGCTTCGGCAAGAGGCTCCGTGGCGCTGACCATCTGATCCGGAACCACCACGTGTGCGGTCAGGGCCACGGACTGATCGCTGATGTTCCAGACATGGAGGTAGTGGATGCCCTCAACGCCTTCCAGGGCCTCCAGTTCGACCTGAACTGCTTTCAGATCCAGACCTTTGGGGGTTGCGTTGAGCAGAACCCGTGTCGCTTCGCGGAGTAGATAGACGCAGTTGAAGAGAATGTAGGCCACGATCAGCAGACTGAGGGCCGGGTCCAGCCAGGGCATGTCCGTGAAGCGCATCACCAGCGCGGAGACGAGAACGGCCACGGAGGTCAGCATGTCTCCCATCATGTGCAGGAATGCCCCCCGGGCGTTCAGACTGTGCCTGGAATCGTCATGGAGCAGCCAGGCGGACACCCCGTTGCCGACGATCCCCAGCAGGGCTAGGCCGATGACCAGTTCCGTGAGCACGGGCGTGGGAGCGAGCAGCCGCTTGAACGCCTCCATGGCGATGTACACGGCCGCTCCCCCCAGCAGGGCGGCATTGATCACGGCCGCAAAAATTTCGACCCGGCGAATGCCGAAAGTGTGCCTGAGAGACGGGCTGCGCCTGCCGAGCTTGTGGGCGACAAACGCCAGCAGCAGAGCCATGAAGTCGCCGATATTGTGCACCGCGTCCGAAATCAGGGCCACGCTCCCCGCCGCAATACCTCCGACAATCTGGAAAACAGGGATCACGATGTTGATCCCCATGCAGATCAGCAGACGCTTGCCGAATCGGTGCGTTGAGTGATTGTGGACGCGGCTCATTATCTAAACCTCTCCAGCCACTTTGCGATGATTTCGCGTACTTTTCAATGATGGCCCGAGAATCGTTCACCTGCGGCACGCATAAAACACCACTTCTCCATTCACTCCTGAATTATGTTTGCTGAACCTATGGGTTGAGAAGTTGGGTCAAGTTGATCATTGATGAAAGATGAGCCTCCTTGAAATGACTGGAGGCTCTTTTCATTCCATCACCCCTCGGTGGCTGTCGGAATGACTTGGCTCTCGCCTGGCGATCAGTCGACAGATCTCACGGACAGGAAGATAGGGCTGAATATTTGTCTGATTTTTTTTTGAACAATTGATCCATGTCAAGGCGCGCTTTCTCCACGCCTGACATACAGGAATCGCGTTCAGAGAAAAGAAGGCGATGGCGACCAACTCGATTCACGAGTCGCCGTGCACAACCAGCAAAATATATCAGCCCAAGGAGAAACGGATCATGAACAAGGAAATCAGGGACATCGTACGGATCGATGAGGAATTATGCGATGGTTGCGGCGTCTGCGTGCCCAGTTGCGCCGAAGGGGCCATTGAGATCAAGGACGGCAAGGCCGTCCTGGTGGCCGAGAAATTTTGCGACGGGCTGGGGGCGTGCCTCGGGCAGTGCCCCAAGGACGCCATCACGATCATCAAGCGGGAAGCGGACGCCTTTGATGAAGAAGCGATGGAGAAACGGCTTGAGGAATTGAAAGCAGGGGAGCAGGCCGAGGCAACGCAAAGCAAGCCCTTGCCCAATCTAGGCTGCGGCTGCCCCGGATCGGCCATGGCCACGTTTGCTCCGGCCAAGTCCGCCGCCAAGCCCGTTGCCGGAGCGAAATCGGAATCAGCTGAAACGCCCGGCGAGTCGGCCCTGAGCCACTGGCCGATCCAAATTCGCCTGATTCCGCCCCAGGCTCCGTTTCTGAAGGGAGCGAACCTGCTGGTGGCCGCGGACTGCGCACCGGCGGCCTATCCAGACTTGCACAAGGAACTGCTCCCGGGAAAGGTGATCATGCTCGGTTGCCCAAAATTTGACGATTTCCAGGCATACGTGCAGCGATTCGTGGACATTTTCAATGTCGCCGGCATCAACAGCGTCACGGTCTTGTCCATGGAAGTGCCGTGCTGCGCCGGACTGGCGGAGATCGTGCGCCAGGCCATGCTCGTTTCCGGGAAGCGGATTCCGTTCCAGGAGATCAAGATTTCCCGCCAGGGCCAGATCCTGCCCGAGAATGCCGGCGGAATGAGGCCGCTGTAAGCAGCGGCAATGTGAGATGTATGCTTTAGCAGTTGGGATGCGTGATATGTGGAAGAAGAGTAATAGCTCGATTGCGATTTCGATTGCGATAAGATGAAGCCCGGCTGTGAGTAACGTCACTGACGCAAATGAAACAACCCAGTGTCTACTCAGCAAAAGCCTCGACAAAACCTGGATAACGGCATTCGCCGATATGACTGGAGAGCTTGCTTCGGTAAGTCATTCCGGCGAAAGCCGGAATCCAGTACAGGTGAATGACCATCCACCGGATAAGCTGAATGGATACCAACCCAAAAGGAGAACCATCATGAAGACGGTCAACTTGTTCGAAGCCAATGGGTTCAATGATCTGGGGCTGAAGAAATTTCTGGTCCATGACTCGCCCTACTTCAAAATCCTGAACTTCAACTTCAAGGCGGGCCAGCAACTCCCCGTGCATTCCCATGACATCGAGGGTCAGCTGTCCATCCTGATCCTGGAAGGGGAGGGGGAGTTTTTGGCCAATGACGGAGCGCTCCCGGCCAAGGCCGGCGACGTCCTGGTCTGCGACATCAGCGTGCCCCACGGCATCAAGGCCACCACGGACATGCGCACCGTGGTCACCATCGCCCCGCCGATCTGATGCGAGGCAAGTGATTCGTAACTATTCAGTTCATCCGGAGGGTGGTCATTCACCTGCACTGGATTCCGGCTTTCGCCGGAATGACTTATCGTGGCAAGCTGCATCTATACAGTCATACCGGCGAAAGCCGGTATCCAGATCTTTTTCGCGGAGTTGCTGAATAGATACAGTGATTCATGCAAAACATGAAACATCGGTCCCGATCAATCGGACCGAGCAATCTTGATCAACAAACAAATATTGGAGGTCCATCATGGCACGGCAAGTTTATGTCGATTGGGATGAATGCATTGGGTGCGAGAGTTGCGTGGAAATCTGTCCGGAAGTTTTCAAAATGACTGAGGATGGCTCAAAGGCGGAAGTCATCCTTCCCGAAGGTGGTCCGGAGGATCAAATCGAAGAAGCCATGGATACCTGTCCGGTCCAGTGCATTCACTGGCAGGAGTAGCGGTTGTGTCGCGTCGGTGTTGTCATCACCCGTTGGGACCGGCGGTGACAGCTCGAGTGCGTAGAGCTATCTGAAAGACAACAACGGCCCCCGCGGATTTTCCGCGGGGGCCGTTGTACGTGGTGCAGGTTTTCAATCCAGGAGCTTGATTCAGTCCGTGGTCACAACTTTCGTCCCCTTTTGTTCGGGTGGGATGTCCATGGTTCTCGGCCAGGCCCGAAGCACGGCCTGAACCACCGTGGCCAGGGGGATGGCGAAGAAGATGCCCCAGAAGCCCCACAGTCCGCCAAATACGAGAATGGCCAGGATGATGGCCACGGGGTGGATGTTCACTGCCTCGGAAAAGAGCAGCGGCGCCAGGATATTGCCGTCCACGGCCTGAATGATGGCATAGGCGATGAGCACGTAGAGCATTTCGTCGCCGAATCCCCATTGGGCATAAGCCACCAGGGCCACGGGCAGGGTGATCACCGCCGCTCCGATGTAGGGAATCAACACGGACAGCCCCACCACCAAGCCAAGGAGCATGGCGTACTGCAGACCGAGCCAGAGGAAGGTGACGTAGGTGACGCCCCAGACGATCATGATCTCCCAGAATTTTCCCCGCACATAGTTGCCGATCTGGCTGTTCACCTCGGCCCAGACCTGGGATGCCAGACGACGTTCATGGGGCAGGAAGGAAGCGACCCAGGCCATGATCTTGTCCCTGTCCTTGAGAAAGAAAAAAACCAGCATGGGTACGATGATCAGATACACGACAATGGTGATCAGCCCCATGACAGAGGCCACGGAAAAAGTGAGCAGCTTTTGACCAAAATTGAAGAGTTCGGTTCGTAAGACGCTGGTGAACTGCACTACCTGTTCGTCGGTGATCAATTTGGGATATCGATCGGGAAGTTGGAGCAACAGGGATTGCGTTTCCGTGATCAAGCCTGGAATCTGCTGAACAAGCGAGGCCACCTGCCTGGTGAGCAAGGGCAGCAGCCAGAACAACGCGAAAAACATCCCGGTCATGAAAGTCAGAAAGACTACCAAAACCGCGAGTAATCTGGGGATTCGCAATCTGGTCAGGAACTGGACCAGGCCTTCCAGGAGATAGGCGATTACCAACCCCGCCAGAAACGGGACCACCATTCGACCCAGAAAAAAAAGCGCGGCAAAGCAAATCGTGAGCATGCCCACCAGGATAACCACCTGGGGGTCGTTGAACTGGCGTTGAAACCAGGCGCGAATCAATTGCATGATCTTAAATACATTTGATTTTTTGAATGTGGATCTTGCTGTTACCGCGAAAAGACGGGGCTGGTACAAGGTCAACCGTAACTATTCAGCACCTACTCTATGGTCACTCGCCAGAGCTGGATTCCGGCTTTCGCCGGAATGACATACCACGTCCTTTCCAAGTTAAGTCATACCGGCGAAGGCCGGTATCCAGTCCGATTATTCTCGGATGAGCTGAGTTAGTTACGGTCAGCCCCAATAAGCGCTAACTTGAAAAAAGTGATAACTATTCAGCATTATGGTGAATGAACATTTCAACACTGGATTCCGACTTTCACTGAAATGGCGAATCGAAGCAAGCCGTACCAACATCAGTCATACCGGCGAAGGCCGGTATCCAGTCTTTTTCTGGCTCTGCTGAGCAGTACAAGAAAAGCGGCCTTTGTTAGTATACGTCATTCCGGCGAAATTCTGAATCCAGATAAACGAGCTCATGATATAAATCTAGCCATTCCGGGTTCAAATGTTCTATCAAATCCAATTTCCATTTGCGTTTCCAATCCTTTATCCGCTTCTCCCTCTCAATGGCTGATTGCATATTGTCATGTAACTCATACCAAACTAGGTGATGAACGGCGTAGCGCTTGGTAAATCCTTCGACCAAGTTGTTTTTATGCTGCCAAATCCTCTTCAAAAGGTCAGAAGTAACGCCTACATAGAGAGTTCCATTTCGTTTGCTAGCCAAAATATATACCGCTGGCTGTTTATTCATCGCTTCTTTCTGGATTCCGGCTTTCGCCGGAATGACGGATAAGAGTTGCATTCCCGCATTTAAGAGTTCATCCGAGAAGCATTCAGACTGGATACCGGCCTTCGCCGGTATGACTTGTCGCAGCAAGCCGTTTCCGCATCAGTCATAACGGTGACTGCCGGTTCCAGTTTTTTCCCGAATTTGCTGAATAGATACAATGCTCATTTACTAGCACAGTGTGGCTGCCTGGGGCCTTTAAACATGGTTGCGCAGCTTGAGTTCAAGGGGATGGGGGTCAAAGAAATATTGGTCCTTGAGATACGGTTCGTCGAACTTTCGGATGTAATGGTTGAGCAGGACAATGGGCACGATGAGTGGAATTCGGCCTTCCTTGAAATTTCGGAAAACCTCCAGCAGTTCCTGTTTCTCCCAGGCGGTGAGCTGCTTCTTGAAGTACCCCATGCACTTTTCCAGCACGTTGAACAGTTTGGCCTTGGTGGTGCGCAGTTGCAACGCCTCGGCCAGTTGCCGGGCATATTCGGCAAAGACCTCTTCGCGCTCCATTTCAGAGGCGTGCGCGACCAGGGCGCCCATGGACCGGTAATGCTTCGTGCTGTGCGATAATATAAGATACTTGTGGCGGGAATGAAAGGCAATCAAGGGCGACAGGGCCGGTTTGGCCGCTTCCACGTCCTGCCAGCGACGCATCACGAAGATCCGCTCAATGAAATTTTCCCGGATGCCCGGATCATGCAGACGACCATCGTCCTCCACAGGCAAGAGGGGGAAGTTTTGAATGAATGTCCGGGCAAAAATGCCCACGCCGGCTTGCCGCGGCATGCCTTTTTCCGAATAGACCTTGACTCCCTGAAGACCGCTGGAGGGCGATCTGCTCTTGAAAATGAACCCGCACAGATCCTGCCGGGCCAGCCACGCATTCTTCTCCGCCGCCCAGGCCTGCATCTGATCAGTAAAATCCTGGCCGGAACGAATGGTCACCAGACGTGGATTGTCCACTTCACCCACCAGGCGCATGGCTTCGCGGGGCACGGGCATTCCGCATTCCACTTCCGGACAGACCGGCACAAATTCCACATACTTACCCAACGTATCCCGCAGAAAACGATCCAGCTTGTGCCCTCCGTCATAGCGCACATTGTTCCCCATCAAGCAGGAACTGATCCCCAGTCGCAAAGGCCTGTCCAAGTTGCTGTTCATGATTTCCCCTTTATTGACGGTGCTCAACCAGGCTCTTCGTGGTTTTAGTTATCTGTTATCTGTTATCTGTTATCTGGATTTTTCCTGAGAACTGATAACAAACAACTGATAACAATTCCTACAATTCCTAGTTATTCTGATGGCTTGAAGCAACAAGCGCCTAAATGACCGGCAGGGTCACCAAACAGGTGGTCCCAACTCCGGGTTCGGAATGCATGGACAGGTGTCCGAGATTCTTGCGCACGGCCAGTCTGGCAATGGGCAGCCCAAATCCGGTCCCCAGGGCTTTCGTGGAAAAGAATGGAGTGAAGAGGCTTTCCAGGCTGTCCGGATCCGGGGCCGGGCCGTTGTTGAAGATGTTCACATCCAGGAATTTCGGATTGTTTTCGCTTTGTTCCGATGTGACGCGGATTATCGGCTCCTGGACTTCCGCGACGTTTTCCAGGCTGTTCTGCAGCAGATGAAAAAAAATGATCCGCAAGTCGTCGGCATCGACCAGGACGGTTGAAGGTCCGGGATCAAGGCGGATATCGATCCTGAAGGAATCAGCGGGATGAAGTTCTTCCAGGGCTGTTTTCAGGTATGCCTCCAGATTACAGGAAACCGGATGGGGCTCGCGCTGAAAGACCTCGTTGTAGGTGGCCACGTTGCGGACCATACGCTCCAGGCGATTGGCCTCCAGAAGCATGGTGTCATAGACCTCATGCTTGGGATCGTCCGGCGGGATCTGCCTTTGCAGCCGCAGCACGTTGCCCCCGATGACCATCAGCGGGTTGCGCACCTGATGGGCGATGCCCCGGATGATCTCGTGGTCGCATTTGCTCAGGGACGTGATGAAGGCGTCGGTTTCCACCAGCAGGCAAAGATCCAGGACCCGGTCCATGAGGTCCAGGGCATGGATGCCTTCACCCGCCTCGAATTTGGCCGCGCCAATTTCGCGGATGAACTTGCGGACCAGGGCGTAGGCCAGGCTGATGTAGCGATGGTCGATGCCCGCCGCGACATGATTCAGGCCGCTGCGCCATTGCGAAACCAGAAACGCTTCCTCGTTGCGGTTGTGGAAAAGGGATTCGTACCAACGGCTCCAGACCTGGATCATCCGCTCCTGCGACGGTCCGTGGTCCAGGATGATCCTGGTTGCCGGAATAGAATGAAAATGGTCGAAGATGCGGTGGGCAAACTCGATCTTTTCCGGCAAAAACACCTCTGAAAAAGCGTTGATCCGGGCAAAGTCCTCTTCAACCACGCCCAATTGATTCTGGAAGCTGCGCAGGCGATCCAACGGCGCCGGCATGCCCGCGAACACGGCCTTATTGGGTGCGCCTATTCCTGGAGGCATTGCCGCTCCAAAGCGACCAGATCGGCGTAGGTTTCCCGCTTTCTGGCCAGGATGACGTTGCTGCCGTCCACCAGGATCTCCGCGGCCCTGGTGCGCGAATTGTACTGGGACGACATGGTGAAGCCGTAAGCGCCGGCGGAAAATACGGCCAGCAGTTCGCCGGATTTGACCTCAGGCAACTCGCGATCCCGGGCCAGAAAGTCGCCTGTCTCGCAAATCGGTCCGACCACGTCCACGTTGCGAACGGGCCGCTGCTGGGGAACGACTTCGGCAATGCCATGGTGGGATTGGTAGAGCGAAGGGCGGATCAGGTCGTTCATGGCCGCATCCACAATAACGAAGTGCTTGGTCTTGGTGGATTTGGTGTACACGACCTCGGTCACCAGAATGCCGGTGTTGCCGGCGATCACCCGCCCCGGTTCCAGAATCAGCGTCAGGTCCATGTCCTTGAGTTCCTGAACCAGGGCCTGGCCGAATTCCTTGGGATGGGGCGGTTCCTCCTGGTCGTAGGTGATCCCGAGCCCGCCTCCCAGGTCGAGAAACCGGATATCCAGTCCCAGATCCTTGAGCTTCGCATGAAAATTCTTGATCCGTCGGAGAGCTTCGAGAAAAGGATCAAGGGATGTGAGCTGGGATCCGATATGGCAGTCGATGCCGATGGGCTCGATGCCCGGCAGGGCCATGGCCAGCTTGTACGCTTCCAGGGACTGCTCGATGTCCAGTCCGAACTTGTTTTTCTCCATTCCCGTGGAAATGTAGGGATGGGTTTTCGGGTCCACGTCCGGGTTGATGCGCAGGCTGATCCGGGCCACCTTGTCCATTTCCTGAGCAATCTCGTTGATGCGGTGCAGTTCGTCCACGGATTCCACGTTGAACATCAGAATGTCCGCCAGCAGCGCTTCCCGGATCTCGCCGGCTTTCTTGCCCACCCCGGAATAGACGATCTTGCGGGCCGGCACCTTGGCGGACAGGGCCCGAAACAGCTCGCCGCCGGAAACAATGTCCATGCCCGCGCCAAGATCGCTCAGCAGACGCAGGATGCACAGATTGGAGTTGGCCTTGACCGAGAAACAGGTCAGATGCGGCAGATCGGCGAAGGCAGAGTCGAATGCCTGGAAATGACGCTTGAAGGTTGCCGTGGAATAGACGTACAACGGCGTGCCATATTCCGCGGCCAGTTTCCGGACCGCCACATCCTCCGCGAACAGTTCGCCATCGCGATATGTAAAGTGATGCATTAAGATTTCTCCTTCTAGCTATCCTGATCCAAGTCGTTCCCGCCAGCTCTGGAGCAGGGTCAGGGCCTGCATTGGACTGAGGTGGGCGGGGTCCTGTTTGCGGAGCTGATCCAGGATTTCGCTTTCCGGTCCCGGCGGCGTTGCCGCGGGCGATGATTCCATGCCGGGCAGGGCTTCCCGAAGACGGGGGATTTCGCGGGACGATATCTTGCTCGGTTTCCTGGCATCCAGGCCTTCGAGAATTTCCTTGGCCCGGGCAATAACCCCGCGAGGCACTCCGGCCAGTTTGGCCACCTCGATGCCGTAACTGCGATCCGACGGCCCCGGCACCAGCCGGCGCAGGAAAATGATCTCTCCCTTCCACTCCTTGACCGCGATATTGTAGTTGCGCACCCCCGGGAACCGGCCTTCCAGGGAGGTCAGCTCATGGTAATGGGTGGCGAAAAGCGTCCGGATGCCGCCTTGGCCCTGCCGGACCAATTCTTCCACCACGGCCCAGGCCAGGGCCAGGCCGTCATAGGTGCTCGTTCCGCGGCCGATCTCGTCCAGGATGACCAGGCTGCTCCGGGTGGATTGCCGGAGAATGCGCGCCGTCTCGATCATCTCCACCATAAAGGTGCTTTGCCCGAGACTCAAGTTGTCCGATGCGCCGACCCGGGTGAAGATGCGGTCCGTCAGCCCGATCACGGCTTCAGAAGCGGGAACGAAGGAGCCAATCTGCGCCAGGATGCAAATCAGGGCGGTCTGGCGCAGGACAGTGGATTTGCCGCCCATGTTCGGGCCGGTGATGATCAGTACCCGGCGCTGGGCGTCCATGACCACGTCGTTGGGAATGTAGTCCGCGCTCCCCTGACAGGCTTCGATGACCGGGTGCCGGCCCGCGGTGATGGCGATATCGAGTTCAGCGGTAACCACGGGTCGCGACCAGGACCATTTCCGGGCCGCCTCGGCCAGAGCCAGCCAGACGTCCAGGCGGGCCACGGCGTCGGCCATGCGCATCACCCTGGGACGGTACTGGTCCACCAACTCCCGCAGTTCCTGGAACAGGCGGTACTCCAGCGACTTGCGCTCGTCCGAAGCGCCAAGCAGACGATCCTCCAGTTCCTTGAGTTCCGCTGTGATGAATCGTTCGCTGGACACCAGGGATTGACGCCGCTCGAATCGCTCCGGCAGGGTTCCGGACTGGGACCGGGAAAGTTCAAAATAGTACCCGAAGACCCGGTTGTAGCCCAGCTTGAGCTTGGACAGCCCTGTCTGTTCCTGCTCCCGCCGCAGGATTTCCTGCAGCTTGCCCTGGCCGTGCTCCACCAGTTCCAGCAAGCCATCCAGTTCGGAGTGGTATCCGGACCGAAAAATGCCGCCGTCCGTGACCAACAGGGGAGGGGAGTCCACCAGGGCCCGGCCCAGCAGATCGGTCAGCTCCGGCAGATTGTCCCATGTATCCAACGTGATCCGGAGCAGAGACGGCAAGTCTGTCTGTTGCTCGTTCGGCTGCGTGTTGTCCGGCAATTGCGGTTGCGGCAGGTTGCGGAGCAGGTGCTCGATTTCGGGCAGATGCCGGATACCCTGAAGCAGAGCGACAAAATCCCGGGGAGAGGTCCGGTTCATGGTGATCCGGGTGCAGATCCGTTCCAGGTCCGTGGTCTTGGCCAACAGGCGGTTCAGTTCGCCGCGCAGTTGCTCCTGGAGGAGAAAAAAGGCGACCACGGCCTGATTGTCCTGGATGGGCCGGAGTTCCTTCCAGGGATATTGCAGTCTGGTCTCCAGCATTCGCCCGCCCATGGGGGTTCGGGTCTGGTCCAGGACATGCCACAACGTGCCGGGGCCCCTTCCCCCGTCCATGCGCCGGAATATCTCCAGGTTGCGCAGGGTGACCTCGTCCAGGAGCAGAAAATCCCCCGGATGAATGATCCGGAAAGATTGCAGGTGATCCGGATCCCGTTTCTGGGTCTGCTTCAGATAGGCCAGCAGCGCGCCGAACGCCTGGATGAGTTGCGGTTTGTTCTCCAGATCCAGGACCTGGAGGTCCGCGACGCCCTGAGCTTTGAGGACACGTTCGCGAGCCTGGCCGAATTCAAAAAATCCGCGCTGGGGCAGGGGAGTGATCCGGGCTGCGATGTCTCCGGCCTGGATGGGCGGACGCTGGTGATCCGGCAACAGGAGTTCCCGGGGCGCCAGTTTGGAAACCCAGGACCAGATCTGCATCTGTCCGCGGATTCGAATGCCGGTGCACTCTCCGGTGGAGACGTCCACCCAGGCCAGCGCGCCCCAGTCGGTCTGGGCGTCCCGGAACAAGGCTGCCAGGTAGTGGTGCTCCTTGGCTTCCAGGCCGGCGTCCTCGATCAGGGTGCCCGGGGTCAGGACCCGGGTCACGGCCCGTTTGACCAGCCCCTTGGCCTCTCGCGGGTCCTCGACCTGATCGCAGATGGCGACCTTGATCCCCTTTTTCAGCAACTGCGTCAGGTAGGAATCACAGGCGTGGTAGGGCACCCCGCACATGGGCACGGGATGTTCGGCATTGGGATTTCTGCTGGTCAGGGCGATCTGCAGTTCTCCGGCGGCCCGTTCCGCGTCCTCGAAGAACAGCTCGTAAAAATCGCCCATCCGGAAGAAGAGCAGGGCATCGGGATGCTCGGCCTTGATGCTCAGGTACTGCTCCAGCATGGGAGTCAGCTTGAGGGGTGCGGAATCATTCATTCAGGTTGCGCCGAAAAGAAATGGAATGCCAGGCGCCGCAGCGAGGGCAAACGAAAAAGACCGACTCGCGTTTCAGGCCGCACTGCCGGCAGGCGTAGTTCTTGACCTCCCGGGCCCGGGAAATGAAGAAGTCCAGCTGCACGTCCAGGCTTTTGGGCAGATCATGGTTTCTGCGCGTCAGTGCCAGGAGCTCGAGACGCGCCAGCCAGAAATTGGAATCCAGAAGCAGGCATTTCTCGAACCAGATCCGGGCTTCCTCCTGGCGACCGTGATCCAACAGAAGCAGACCCCCATAGTACTGGAGCAGCATGTCCTGGGGATAGCCGGATAGACTGGCCAGAATGCCTTCCAGCTCATTCATGTCGCTCACGGCGCCAGCTGTACAGGAGCCTTCCCTGGAGGTGGTCAACAGGCCCTCCAGAAGGGCGAACCGCATCTGCTCCGGAACCTGCCCCATGGCCTGGTCCAGGATTTTGGAAGGCTTGCCTTTTTCCAGGCCTTTCCAGACGCGCTGCAATTTCTCAAGCCAGGCTTCGGTGGAGCCGGGGTACACCTTCAGGGCCCGGTCGATCCATTTGACAATCTGGGAGCTTTTCGGATTGTCCCGGCATTCCTTCTGGGCCTGGCGGACGAGATAATGCGCCTCGGCAATGTTGTTTCCGAGTTCGACGTAATATTTGGCCGCCTGGAGATACTCCTCGGAGTCGGCGCTGAGCCTGGCCAATTCGTGGTTGATGGCCGGATTGTTGCCGGCGATTTTCCGCGCCTGCTGAAAGGCGTCGAAAGCCCGGTCTACAAAGCCGCCGCGCTTGTAGTCGCGGCCAAGTTCATACAAGGCCCGGGCCTTGAACTCCGGATGCAATCCAGGGCGCAGAATCAGGTTCTGGCGAATGTGCACCGCCCGCTCGATTTCCCCCTGGGAACGATACAGATTGCCCAGAGCCAGGTAGATCTCCACGGCGTCCGGATTGTTCTTGACCACCCGGCTCAGCTCGTTGATGGCCGAGAACGTATCCTCCGAAGGCGGCAGCAGCCCATCGGCATGCACTTCGCCGGGAAAGCGGTCGCCTCCGGTGCTTTTGGAGGAGAAAAATGTTTTAATCCAGCCGGACATAGATGAATTTCCTGGGATTATCGATCTTGAGAGGACGGGAAAGGCAAGAGATTGAAGGACCGAGGCAAATTTGTTCTCAATTTCAATCAAACGTAACTACTCAGCATAAGTTTTTACTCCGATAATCGGTATCGGGGTCGGTATCGGAATCGGTATCGAAAACATTGTATTGCCCTTACACATCGCTTCGCTTCGATACCGACCCCAACTCCGACCCCGATACCGGTGTCAAACTCGGCAACAGTCTGAGTTTGCTGAATAGTTACAATCGAACAAACAATACGATACAGTCATTGCAGACAGGGCTTGATTCCAATCGAAATCGAAATCCAAATCGATATTGGGATCCGAATCAAATCAAGAGGTCCGCGGCAAAAACGAAGGTGATGCGTGATCTCCATCCGATTTCGATTTCGATAAGAAAGTGCTTGAGATCAAGTTTGTCCTGTTTGCACGCATCTATACGGTGTAACAAGGTGGGTGAAAAACCGCCGGCCCGTGTTCCAAAGTGCCGGATCCTCGCGGCCATGTGTCCGGATCCGACTGTTTTCAGCACCGTGAAGACAGATGACAATGCCGAAACATCGGCAGGTCGTCAGCCTCACGGAACCGGAAACTCTTCCTCACGTTCAGCCGGCGGGTTTGTTCCGCGCATGCGACTTTGTTGATTTCAACACGCTGTTGGAAAGAATACCATGTGACGTGTGAGAGTAGCGCAATACTCAGGTTCTACGTGTTTTCTTCACGCTTTTTTTCCGCCGGAGCAGAGGCTTCCTTTTCCTTCTCGGCTACCGGTTTTGCGTAAATCGTCGGAGGTTGTATTTCTTCCTTTTCGGAGGCTGTCTTCGGAGGCGTGGCCGGAGCTTTTTCAGCTTCCTTCACGGTTGCTGTCTGCGGAGGCGTGGTCGGAGCTTTTTCAGCTTCCTTTACAGTCGCTGTTTTCGGAGGCGTGGCCGGAGCTTTTTCGGTTTCCTTCGCGGCGACGGTTTTTTGGGGAGCCGTGGGATACGTTTCCTCTTCCAGGGGCAGATTACGCAACGAGGTCACTTCCTGTTCCAAGGCGGCGCGCTTGTTGTTGGCGGCCTTGAGTTCACGGCTCATGCGGATCTTTTCGCCAATGAAATAGGCCAGGCTGAAAACCGATCCGACCACGAAACTC
Organism: Desulfonatronum parangueonense; assembly: GCF_054656975.1. NCBI lineage: Bacteria > Pseudomonadati > Thermodesulfobacteriota > Desulfovibrionia > Desulfovibrionales > Desulfonatronaceae > Desulfonatronum > Desulfonatronum parangueonense. The sequence goes on along the minus strand of NZ_BAAHXH010000003.1, from coordinate 1,133,282 downwards.
AAGAGGACAACAAGATAGAAAGGCAGCGGCCGGGAGGCGACATGCCAGTCGAACAACTCCAGTTGCAAGACGAGTTCCTCGGAAAGCACTTCGTTGTTTTGAATGAAAAAAAGCATGGAAACGAAGAAAAACAGGATCAGAAGCAGAACCTTGAGGTAGCGCATACGCCTCTCCTTACAAGTGTGTTGAGGGTGATGAAGATATGAATAGCGGGGCCAATCTCGCATACGTTGAACAAAGATGCTCGGGTACGACTCGGGTATGCCCGCAAACCGCCATGAAGGACGTATCGCCATGCCAACGGGGCACCACATGCACATGCAGGTGCTCCTGAATGCCCGCGCCGGCGACGTCCCCCAGGTTGACCCCGACATTGAACCCGTCCGGGTTCAATGCCTGACGCAATGCCTGAACCGAGCCGCGAATCCAGTACATCATCTCGGCGGATTCCCTGTCGTCCAGGTCGGTCAGGTCCGGGACATGACGCCGGGGCGACACCATCAGGTGGCCGTTGGCATATGGATACCTGTTCATGATCACAAAGCAAAGCGCCCCCCGGGCCAGAACAAATTGTTCACGGTCCGTGGAGGTGGATTCCGGGATGCAGAAAACGCAATCGTCCGCCTTGGGTCCAAGAATATATTCCATTCTCCAGGGCGCGAAAAGAGTGTCCATGGGGGATAAATATCCAGGAAAATCTACATTTACAGAATTTGACTCAAGAATTTTTTGGTCCGAGGATGCCGGGTCTGTTCGAAGAACTGTTCCGGCGTCCCTATCTCGACGATCTCCCCCTGATCCATGAAGACAATTCTGTCGGCCACCTCGCGAGCAAAACCCATTTCATGCGTGACCACGGCCATGGTCATGCCTTCCCGAGCCAGGGTGACCATGACGTCCAGCACTTCGCCGATCATCTCCGGATCCAGGGCGGAGGTCGGCTCGTCGAAGAGCATGATCTTCGGGCTCATGGCCAGGGCCCGGGCAATGGCGACCCGCTGTTTCTGCCCGCCGGAAAGTTGCGCCGGATAGACGCTCGACTTCTCATCGATTCCGACCTTTTTCAACAACGCCATGGCCATGGTTTCGGCCTTGTCCCGCGGCATCTTGCGGAGCTTGATGGGAGCCATGGTCAGGTTTTCCAGAGCCGTCCTGTGGGGGAACAGGTTGAAGCTTTGAAACACCATGCCCATGTCCATGCGCATGGCATTGATGTCGTTTTTCGGGTCGTTGATGTCCTTGCCGTCCACGGTGATGGTGCCGGAATCAATGGTTTCCAGGCGGTTGACGGATCGCAGGAGAGTGCTTTTGCCCGAGCCGCTGGGGCCGATGATGACAACTTTCTCCCCGGCGTGAATGTCCAGAGAGACGTTGTTCAGCGCCTTCAGCGGGCCGAAAAATTTGTAGACGTTGGTAATGCTGATGATCTTGCTAGCGTCGATCATAGTAGCTCAACCTTTCTTCCATGGTGCTGACGATCTTGGACAGCAGCAGGGTGATCACCAGATAGACCAGGGCAACCATGGTGTAGGTCTCGAAGTAGTTGAAGGTCACGCTGGCGAACTCCCGTCCGCGTCGCAGGATGTCCGAAACAGCCAGGATGGAAACCAGGGAACTGTCCTTGAGCAGCGCGATGAATTCATTGCCCACCGGCGGAAGAATGGTCCGCCAGGCCTGGGGCAGAATAACGTAGAACATGGTCTGGGTGCGATTGAATCCCAGGGACCGGGCGGCTTCGGTCTGGCCATGATCAATGGATTCGATCCCGGCCCGGAAGACTTCGCCCATGTATGCGCCGTAGCAGATCCCCATGGCGATGACCGCGGCCACCAGAGGCGGCATGTTCCGCAAGAAGATGAAGAGCGCGTTGGTTTCCGGCAGATTGGCAAAAACCTGCCCCAATGCAAAATAGATGTAGAACAACTGGACCAGCAGCGGAATGCCCCGGACCACTTCCACATACGTGGAGGCGATCAGGTTGATGAACCTGTTCTTGGAAATGCGTCCCAGGCCCGTGAACAGGCCGATCACGAGCGCGAGCAAAATGGAGAGGATGGTGACCTGAAAGGTGACGACGATGCCGTCGGGAAGAAACTTGATGATCCGCAAATAGGGATCGGGCCGGGACAGGCACAGGTAAACAATGATGCTCAGCGCTCCGATAAGGGAAATCCACCAGGCATTGAAAAGGCCTTTGTCACGCTTGCGTGGAATGGCGGCTCCATCCCCAACTTCAATCACCACATTCTTGTCGGCCATCGTGCACCCTCAGTGACTTACTGCTTCAAGCCTGTCACAAAAAATAAGAATTGATATCAGCTACTTGTTTGCAGTTATCGTAACTGCTCAAAAAGGTTGGGCAACCAAACATCGCGGGTCAGTGCTGCCTGGACCCCGGCCTGCGCCGGGGTGACGACCCAGGGTGCTTGCGAACAAGGCACACCATTCCGTCCTACCGGCGCAGGCCGGGGTCCAGGAGAGGCAGTCCAAAGTTTTTGAGCAGTTACCAGTTATCAAGAAAACCCAGATAACAAGTAACTGATAACTGGGTTGCGGGCAAAGCCCGCTTCAGGATTGCGGATGACGGAATCCGGCCCTTCGTCAAGCGAAAAGGCCGGAATCCGTTTACGTCAGCCGGAGAAAAAAGCTATTCCCCGCCGAACCACTTATTGAAGATCTGATCGTATTCGCTGCTGGCCTTCACCTGGGCCAAGGCGTTGTTGATGAGCGTCAGGGCTTCCTCGTCGCCTTTCTTCACTGCAAAGCCAAGATATTCAGGCTCATCCGGCTCGATCAGGAAAGCCAGCTTCAGTGTTTTGGAAAGCTCCGGATGGGTCAAGGCATAGTCAGCGGCCACGGCGTCGTCGGCAATGGCGGCGTCGATCCGGCCGTTGGCCAGGTCGATGACGGCCAGACCGATTTCATCGTAGCTTTTGGCGTTGTTACCGGCAATGCGCATGGCGGCAAAGTAACCCGTGGTGCCGATCTGGGCGCCCACGGTCTTTCCAGCCAGATCTTCCTCCGACTTGATGGGAGAATCCTGCCGGACCACGACCCCTTGCTTGACCTCAAAATAGGGGTCGGAGAAGTCCATGGCTTTCCTGCGCTCTTCGGTGATGGACACGGAAGAGGAAATGGCATCATATCGGCCCATGGCCAAGCCGGCAAAAATTCCGTCCCAGGCGGTATTCTGGATCCTTGCCTCGAATCCGCCCACCCGGGCCATGGCATTGACCAGATCAGGACCAAAACCGACGCATTCGCCGGCTTCGTTCATCATTTCCATGGGGGGCCATGTACAGTCGGAAGCGAACACAAGAGTCCGCTGAGCCCAAGCCGTTGAACTCATGGCCACCAGAATCAAGGCCGTCATCAACAGTCGTTTCACCATTCTTCGAAACCTCCGTTTGTTGCTGAAATGAAAAATCATTGAACAAGAAAACAACACCTTCCACACCACGTGCCTGTAAAGTGTTGCCCCGTCCAGGTCAAGAACCTGGACAGACAGGATGGATGGTATCGGCCTTCATCCATCGAAATCGCAATCGAAATCGCAATCGAAATCGAAAAAATGCCGCTATCCGCTTATAAGACTACCGATTGCGATTTCGATTGCGATTTCGATTTGGATTGCCGTGGTAGCGCATTTATCAGAGAGGTGTTCGGGGCTGGATCGTCATTGTCGCTCCCGCGGAACCTCGCCTTGGGACTTGAGACGCGACACCAGTTCTCCGGCCAGGGCCAGCTGGCTGTTCCGGTCAATGGCCTTGCCGTCGATCATGGCCGCATGCAGGGTCCGCAGGACGTCGGAATAGACGGGGCCGGGGGTAAGTCCCATGGCCTTGAGATCCTTTCCGGTCACGGAGACCTTCTGGGTCTTGAGTTGCGTCAGGAACAGGGAAATGTGCCGCCGCATCTCCTCCTTCTGGCTGCGGGCCATCAGATACAGGATGGACTCCAGGGGCAGGGGATCGAGGATGAAAAACAGTTCGCTCAGGCTGCCGGTCCGGCCCTGCCATTGATGCAGCTGTTGAATCGTTTCGGTCAGGCCGTCGCGCACTCCCTGGAAATAGCGTTCGTCCCTGTCTGAAAAGTTCAAGCGACGCATGAGGATTTGGAATTGGGCATTGTCCAGGTTCGACGCCAATCCCAGCATGAATACCTTCCATGACTGCACATGCGGTTCCAGATAGAGCAGGCGATACCAGTTCAGGACCCGTTCCACCTCTCCCAGAATGTTTTCCAGGTGATCCGAGAATTTCAGCAGCGGATGCAGAACCTGCAGGAGATTGAAGGCGTCCATGCGCCGGAAGCAGGCAAGAACCTCCTTTTCCTCCATGATCAGATACAGTTCGTGAAAAAGACGTCCTCCGGACAGCTTCTGGAACAGGTTCAGGTTCAGGGCGTTCTTGATCAACCGTTCGGTCTGGCGGTCCATCCGAAAATTGTAGCGCTGTTCAAAGCGGATGGCCCGCAGGATGCGTGTCGGATCTTCCACGAAGCTCAGGGAGTGCAGGACCCGGATATTGCGCTCCTTGATGTCCTTCTGGGCGGAAAAGAAGTCCACCAGGTTTCCGAACTGGTCCGGGCTCAGGCGCACGGCCAGGGCGTTGATGCTGAAATCGCGCCGGTAGAGATCCATCTTGATGGAGGACAGCTCCACCGTGGGCAGGGCGGTGGGGTACTGGTAATATTCCAGACGGGCCGTGGCCACGTCCACTTTCTGGCCGTCCGGAAGGATGACCACGGCGGTCTGGAATTTCTTGTGCATCCGGATGCGGCCCCCCAGCTTGCGAGCGAGTTCCTGGGCGAATTCGATGCCGTCGCCCTCCACCACCAGATCGATGTCCAGGTTTGGCCGATCCAGCAGGATGTCCCGCACGAAACCGCCCACGGCATAGACGCTGACCCCCATTTCCCTGCCCAGGGCGCCCGCCTGCTCCAGGAGGCGGAAAATGTCCGCCTCCAGCCGCGACCGGAGCATGTTCTTGATGTTGCGCTCGTTTCGGCGTTCCGGGAGCAGAAACTCCGGTATTCGTGCGGATTCCTGGATGAAGATAGTAATCAGATCGGTGCGGGTGATCACGGCGATGACCTGGCCGTGCTGGGCCACCGGAACAAGGCGCTGCTTCAGCCCCAGAATGATCTCCATGACCGCGTAGAGATCATCCTCCGGCGATACCATGGCCACATCCCGCTGCATGTACTCCTCAACAAAAAGCTGTCCCAGTCCGTGCCCCACGGCCCGGTCCGACAGCTGGTGCTCCAGGATGCCGACGCAGAACCCGTCTTCGCGAACCACCGGAATGGCCTTCAATCCATAGCGGGTCATGATTTCCGTGGCCTGGATCAGGGTTGTCCCTTCGGGAACGGTGACCGCGGGCTTGGACATGAAGTCGCGGACCAGGATTTGCGGGTTGATGTGCGAGTAGAGCAGGGCGAACAGCTCTTCCTTGATTTCGGACAGCGTGCGGTCCTTGATGGTCGCCGAGGCGGCATAGACATGTCCGCCGCCGCCGAAAAAGCCGCAGATCCGACCCGTGTCCACTTCCGGGCGACGGCTGCGGGCAATCAGGTGCACCCGGTCGTTCATGCGGGCCAGAGCGAAGAGCACGCGGATGTTCTCCATGTCCACGAGCTTGTGCACGAGCACGGCGAAGTCGCCCACGTATTCATCAACGCTGACTTCGGTGATTACCACCTCGATGCCGTTGATGTCGTGAATGGTGGCAGATCCCAGCATGGTATGCAGGAGATGGACTTGCTCCGCACTCAGGTCCCGGGTGATGAGGTCGGAAACCGTGTTCAGGTCCATGCCCTGGGCCAGCAGCCAGGATGCGGCGTCAAAATCATGGGTGGTCGTCGAGGAAAAGGTGAAGGAGCCGGTATCCTCGTAGATGCCCAGCCCCATGATCGTTGCCTCGTCCGGGTTCACGGATATGGAACGCCTGCGGATTTCATCAATCAGGATCGCCGTGGTCGACCCCCAGGGCAGAACCACGGATTTTTCGGCAGGCAAATCCTCATCAGAGTCCGGATGGTGGTCGTAGGCATGAATGACAAGACCGGACTGTTCCAGGACGGCGCGCACGTGATCCAGTCGCGAACGCTGGCGGGTGTCCACCACCACCAGCAGTTCCACGGCGGAAACGTCGATCTCTTTCATGGACTGGAAATTGAAAAGATAGGTGGCGCTTTGGATGAAGAAATTGCGCAGGTTCTTTTCCTGGCTGCCGGGAAAGATCAGTGCTGCGTCCGGATAGAGTTTTCCCGCGGCCACCATGGCCGCCAGCGCATCGAAATCCGCGTTGTTGTGGGCCGTGATCAGGGTCTTGGGGGTGGATGAGGACATTGGATGTGTTGTTTATTCGCGCGGTTCACCGGAAGACGCTTTTTCCTGATCGCCCCGCGGATGATGACGGCAGTGCTGGCTCTTCAGGCGCGAGGACTGGACATGGGTGTAGATTTCCGTGGCCAGAATGTCGGCGTGGCCGAGCAGGATCTGCACGGTGCGCAGGTCAGCTCCGCCTTCCAGCAGATGCGTGGCAAAGGAATGGCGCAGGGTATGCGGTGATATGGGCTGCTGGATGCCGGCCTTGCGCGCGTATGTCTTGATCAGTTTCCAGACGCCTTGCCTGGTCAAACCTTTGCCTGAACGGTTCAGAAAAAGAAAGTCCGATTTGGGAAGAAAGGCCGGACGCCAGGACTGAATGTATATTTCTAGCAGGTTTCGAGCCGAATCGTGCACCGGCGTGATCCGTTCCTTGCGACCCTTGCCGAAAACCCGGAGCAGGCCGGTCTGCAAGTCCACGTCCAGGGGGCGCAGGGCAATCAGCTCGGAGACCCGCAAGCCGGAGGCATAGAGCAGCTCAAGCATGGTTCGGTCCCGAAAGCCCAGCTTGTCGTTGACATTGGGCCGAGCCAGCAATTCGGTGACTTCCTCCCGGCTGAGCACGTCCGGAAGGTGCCGGGGCAGTTTGGGATTTTCCAGCTTCTCCAGCGGATTGTCCTGCATCAACCGCTCCTGAACCAGGAAAGCGAACAGTCCGCGCAATGTAGCCAGATGCCTGGCCAGCGAACGGTTCTGCAAGCCGGACTGTCGCAGATGCAGAAGATAGAGCAGGCCGCTCTGGGAGGTGAATTTCTCCAGAACGATGTTTTCACTATTCAGGAACCGCTGCAGTGCCTCAAGGTCCATGGTGTAGGCGGCCACGCTGTTTTCCGCAAGGCCTTTTTCCACGAGAATGAACTCCAGAAAGCGGTCCATCCAGGGGTGCAGGGCAAAGGCGTCAGGTCGCGGCATGGTTGTCGGATTCGGTCGTGCAAATCGTCGTCCGCGATCCGGCCGGCCGTGATTTCACGGCCGCGAAATACAGGATTTGACTTACACGGCAAGTCTTTTTAATCAGCATGTTGGCGTTGAGCTGTATTGATTTCGCTCACAGGGTAGATTTTATATGAACTCCTCAGCCACCAGTGGCGAGGAGTTCATTCCATTACGTTTAGCATTCAAGGAGTCCACACACATGCCGAATTTCAAGCCGGCTGAGCGTTTGGCGCTGTTGCCGCCCTATCTGTTCGCGGAAATCGATCGAGTCAAGAACGAAGTCAAGGCCAAGGGTGTTGACATTATTGATCTTGGAGTAGGGGACCCGGACCTGCCGACTCCGAACTTCATCATTGAATCCATGAACAAGGCCATTACCAAGGGCGAAAATCATAGATACCCTTCTTACTCGGGATTGAACACCTTCCGGGAATGCGTGGCAAAATGGTATGGCACCCGCTTTGGCGTCAACCTCGATCCCAAGTCCCAGGTACTCAGTCTGATCGGTTCAAAAGAGGGATTGGCCCACTTTCCCCTGGCGTATGTGGATCCCGGGGACCTGGTCATCACCAGTACGCCCAATTATCCGGTTTATCCCATTGCCACCATGTTCGCCGGCGGAGAGACCTATTTTGCGCCCCTGACCGAGGACAACAACTTTCTGCCCGACCTGGACGCCATCTCTCCGGATATCTGGAAAAAGGCCAAGATCTTCTTCCTGAATTATCCGAACAATCCCACATCCGCCATGGCTCCCCGCAGCTTCTACGAGCAGCTGATCGCCAAGGCGAAGGAGTACAATACCATCCTGGTGCATGATGCCGCCTACTCGGAAATGTACTACAATTCCGAAAACAAGCCGTTGAGCATCCTGGAAATTCCCGGCGCCATGGATGTGGCCATCGAGTTCCACTCCCTGTCCAAAACCTACAACATGACCGGATGGCGTGTCGGCATGGCCGTGGGGAACGCAGAATTGGTCCAGGGACTGGGAAAAATCAAGAGCAATATCGATTCCGGAATTTTTCAGGCCGTCCAGGAAGCCGGGATCACCGCCCTGGAAGATGGCGAGTCCTTTGCCCAGGAAATGCGGGATATCTACAAAGGCCGACGCGACGTCGCCGTGGCGGAATTGTGCAAGATCGGCCTGGATTGCCGCTCGCCCGAAGCCACGTTCTATATCTGGACCAAGGTGCCCAAGGGCATGGACTCCGCCGGCTTCGTCACCAAGGTGCTCCAGGAAACCGGAGTCGTGGTCACCCCGGGCAATGGTTTCGGCGCCCCTGGAGAAGGGTACTTCCGCATCGCCCTCACTGTGGGCGAGGACCGGCTGCGCGAGGCTCTGGGCCGGATCGCCAAACTGTAGGGCAGGGCAGAAGGTAGCAGGGCAGAGGTCAGGAAATCGCAACGAAGACTGACCCTGGACCAGCGCAGGAAACGTAAACCCTGGAAACGCGGGGCTCCGTACCCGCTCTTCAAGAACTGCGAGTTCAGAGCCTCGCGTTCCCGGCAAAGGCAGCCCACGCCCCTCGAAACCTTCTTCGATAAGGTCGAAACCCATATTTTTTTTTGGTAACCAATACACGTTATCTGATCTGCCTCCGGCAATCGGGGGCAATATCGGAATCGGTTTCGAGAAAGTTGTGGCTCCCTCCGCACGACTTCGTTTCCGATCCCGATACCGAATACCGACAGAGATGCCTAACTCGGCAACAGGCAGGGTATGCTGAATAGTTACAATCCGGGCAGACATCGCGTCTGCCCGGTTTTTTTCTGAAAAGGTGTTGCCCTTGAATGATGATCGTGACCCGCTGTCCCAAATAATTCCCGGCTACATCAGCCTTGGGTCGAACCAGGGCAACCCGGTAGCCAATCTGCAACAGGCGCGAAATGCTCTGGCAAAATTGCCCGGAGTCCAACTCGGACCATGTTCTCCAATCTACAGGACAGAACCACAAAATGTCCGAAACCAGCCCTGGTTTGCCAATCAGGTTTTGCGGCTTGATTGCGGTCCGGCATGGACTGCGGTATGTTTGCTGGAGACGATGCTGGAAATCGAGAATCAGATGGGCCGGGTCCGGGAAGAGGACAAGGGTCCCAGAATCATCGATCTGGACCTGCTCCTTTTCGGCAATCAACGCCACGACACACCGGCCTTGACCCTGCCGCACCCGCGAATCAAGGAAAGAGCCTTCGTTCTCGTCCCCCTGCGGGATATCGCACCGGACCTGATCTTTCCCGACGGCACCCCCATCCAGACCACCCTGAATGCCATTGACTTTCAGGTACGAGGGGACTTGATTTTTCAGACGGAAAAATGAACCACTCGAATTCACCTATGCACAACAACATGAAACGGCAGCGAAAGGCTGAATTTGTTCAATGGATGGGACCACTTCTGGATGCATTGCGTGAATTGGGTGACACCGCGACTCCACAGGAAGCATCCGATCTGGTTGCCCTGAAATGTGGTGTGTCGGATGAAAAGAAAGAAGAGTTAATGGAATCGGGAACAGCCCGCTTTCACAACCAAGTCTGCTGGGCTCGTCAATACCTGGTGTGGGAAGGGTTGGTCAGCTCTGCAAAAAGAGGAATCTGGGCACTGACCGAGCAGGGCAAGAATACCAGTCTGACTGAAGCACAATCGAGAGAGATCTTCAAAAAATGGGTAGCCATCCACTCGGAGCGAAGGAAAAATAAAAAAAAGACCCCCTCAACCTTTCCGGAATGCATGGAAGAAACCAATGCGAATCAACCTATTGATAGCAAACATGAAGATTCTGATGAGCAAACTCCTGAGCTGAAAGAAGAGGTGAAACTTCTTGATGTCCTACGCAAGATGACACCAAAGGGTTTCGAAAAATTTTGCAAATACCTGCTTCGTGTATATGGATTCGAGAGGGTGGAGGTCACGCCTGACGGTAAAGATGGTGGAGTGGATGGTTATGGCGTACTCCAGTTGAATCCCTTTGTCTCGTTCAAGGTCATTTTTCAATGCAAACGTTATGTCGGCACGGTTTCCAGGTCACAGGTCGGGGATCTACGCAATGCCATGCTCGGAAGGGCTGACAAGGGGATTATGATAACAACAGGCATTTTTTCAGAAGATGCAAAACGGGAGGCTACCCGTGAGGGAGCTCCTCCTATCGAGCTTATTGACGGGAATCGCCTCGTGGCCATGCTGGAAAAGGAGGAAATCGGTGTTATTTCCCGTACGGTTTTTGATATCGATTACGCCTTTTTCAGATCATATTTACCAGAGTAGCCGGAATCGTAAAACAAGCGAGTGCGGCGTAAGGAAAAGATTATGCTTAAATTTTTGATATTCATTGCGGCCATTTTCATCCTGTACAAGCTCCTGATGGGAGATCTCAAGAAGAAGAAGGAAGTAAAGGAGAAGGAGCACGAAAATCTGGCCGCGACAGGGGTGATGACCAAGGATCCCGTATGCGGAACCTACGTCCCGGTGGGCAGCGACATCCGGATCAAGGAAGGCGATAATGTCCATTGCTTTTGCAGCTACGAATGCCGGGATTCCTATCTGAAGAAGCTGGAAGCAAAGTAGAGTCATTCACAGCAGCGACCAGCAATGCTTGCAGGCCGTCCTGGAATTCAGGGCGGCTTTATTTTTGGGCAACGTACAAGTTCAGGGTGGGGCAGGAGGCATCCCTGTGGGAGGAATTGACGGCAGGAAGCGCCGATTCATCCACCCAGAGCGCCTATGGGCACCGCCTGCAGCGGTGTACCCTGGTACTCTCCGAAAGGCAGCGCGGTTTTTCCTGAATAGAGAACCAAGCCCTTCTTGATTCGGTCCGGGTTCTGATCGATGAAATGACGGATATGCCGGAAATCATCCGGATGTACGCTCTGGCTCGCCTTGACCTCAAGGGCGATCACTGCCGTTCCGTTGTCCAGAATGAAGTCGATCTCCTTGCCGTCGCTGGTGCGATAGAAGGTGATGTCGGCGGGTGACTCGGCCCAGGTATTGGCCTTGATCAGTTCGCTGAGCACGAACGTCTCATAAATGCTTCCCCTGGCAGGAGATTCGTGTAGCCGTCGAGGGTTGTTGATTTTCAGCAGATGGCAGAGCAGGCCACTGTCGAGCATGAACAGCTTTGGCATTTTTACGAGACGTTTCAGTGGATTGCGATAAAACGGCTTGACCAGGTGGACCTGATACGTGTGCTGGAGAAGGGAGAGGTAGTGGTCAAGCGTCTTGTTGTCCACCTGGCTTTCCCGTCCCAGTTCCGCCTTGTTCAACAGATTTGCGCTACGATAAGCCAGGGAAAGGTAGAGCCTGGTAAAACGGTCAAGATTACGCAGGTTGCTGATGTCGTGCAAATCCCGTTCGATGTAGGTGCGAATGTATGAACTGAACCACAGGTAGCGGATCTGAATTTGCGTGATGGTCTGAACTTCGGGAAATCCCCCCTTGAGGATCTGGTCGGGCAGGTTGAAGCAGGCTTCTGCTTGATGGAAAAGATCCTTTTCGTAAAGGCCATCGATAATGTTCCATCTGGTCTGTCGAATTTCCCCAAGACTGAATGGATAGAGGTCAATGATCGCGACACGGCCGGCCAAAGAGTCCGATATGTCCCTGAACCCCTGAAAATTGCTGGATCCGGTCAGGACAAAAGTACCCGCAACCCGTTGCGTGTCGATATGTTCCTTGATGGCGACAAAGATTTCCGGAACACGCTGGACTTCGTCGATGATCACAGGTTTGGGCAGACTGGTGATAAATCCCTTGGGGTCGGCCTTGGCGCTTTGATACAAGGCCATGTCGTCGAAGGTGACGGCATGCTGGATCCCCAGATTCAAGGCCAGGGTGGATTTCCCCACCTGACGGGCGCCGGTAATGAGCAGAGCCGGAAAATGCTCCAGACCTTGTTTCACAAGAGGGGCGATATGACGTGCAAGCACATGATCCTCCATGTTTCTTCCGGCAAATTACTCCTGAAAATTGCAGGAGTCTACTCCTGTAATTTTCAGGATAACCATGATTTTTTTTGCCATGAAATTCACCAGGAGCACAAAATTGAATTTCGTGACCACACTGGGGTGCAATGGTCCCATGGATTGTAGTAAATGATCATGGATATCAATTATTCTAGAAAGTTATATTTATGTCCCATAATGTAAATTATGTAAACTTTCATCCAGGAAAGGCTTTCCTTCTCAATAATCATGAACTGGATTCATGACTCGCTGGATCGTTTTTTCGGGAACTCCCCTTGCGGGTTCCATAAGGTAGCGCGATCTTGCTCAAGTTAGTTATCGGAGTCGGTATCGGGGTCGGGGTTGGAAATCGGTTTTGAAAAAGCAATTGTGACTACTCAGCTCATCCGAGAAAAAACGGTACTGGATACCGGCCTTCGCCGGTATGACTTAACTTGGAAAGGACGTGGTATGATACGTCATTCCGGCGAAAGCCGGAATCCAGCTCTGGCGAGTGATCACAGAGTATGCGCTGAATAGTTACAAACAATTTTGAAAAATTATGCCCATCTTCAGATGGCTTCACTTTCAATATCGATCACGTTCCCTGCCCGATACCGATACCGACCCCGACTGGGACTCCGATACCAAATGCAAAATTCGGCAACCGTATTTTGCTGAGCATCAACTCTCAGGCTTCCACTTCTTCCATTGGTCTGGTTTTCCAGCGACGATGCATCCAAAACCATTGCTCCGGATACTGAAGCACGACCCGTTCGACAGCTCTGGTATAAAATGATGCCAGCGCGTGAATCTTTTCGTGCCGATCTCCTTGAAGTTGTTGCGTATCCAGCGGCTCGTCGAAAATAAGCCGATACCTGTCCGGATCTTCCCGTACCAGAAAGACCGGCATGACCAGAGCCTTGCCCCGCAAGGCCAACAAGGCCGGACCGGCGTTGACCGCGGCCAATCGACCGAGAAAAGGAAGGAAAACGGCTTCTTCGCGCCGGCAGTTATGGTCCACGAGAAAGGCGCTGGCCCCGGGTTTCCTGAGGTTGCGCAGGACCTTTTGCGCGGCCTGTTCATGCTCCACGATGTGCACTGTGGAATGGCTGCGCAAGCGTTTGATCACGGCGTACAGATCCTTGTCATGGGTGGCTTTGACCACCACCTGACCATGCTGTTGCGGCGCCAGGAGGTGCAACAGGCCCGCGAGCATCTCCCATCCTCCCAGATGAGCGGTCGTGATCACGCAGGCCCTGTCCCGTAACAGGTTGAAGGTGCGTTGCATCCGCGTCGGATCATCCACAAGCAACCGGTCCCGGACAAACCTCCAATCCACCTTTCGGCTCAAGCATATTTCCAGAAATGATCGCCCGTTATGCTGGAAGCTGGACCGGGCCAATGCGGTGGCCGCGGAAAAATCCAAGCCAATCCGCTCGCTGATTGCGGCCACGGCCAGTTTCCGCCGGGACGGCACCACGTTCCAGATCAATTTCCCCATGCCGGCCCCCAGAGCCTGGACACGAGGAAAATCCGCATTTTGACCCAACGCAGCCAGGGTTTCGTACAAAATTCCACGCATATGAAAAAGCTCATGTAGTACTTGAAGGTTTGCTTTCAAGTCGCTCAGGCGAGCGAAGTCGCGATTCCTCGTCAGGTTCGAGCGATTGTTTCTATCTGCTAACCGCCTGTTAATAAAGTCTTGTTTTTGTGGGCTGCCAACTCATCATTCAGCATTGTTTTATGCCAGATAACAAGGAATGGCATGCACAGGCGGTTTTTTGGCAAGTCAACGAGAAACCTATTGATTTTTCTTCAAAAATTAGGTATTTACAATGCACTCATCCGATATGGAGCTGCCATGACGAGTATGATTCTCATGACATGTAATGAACTCGATTGATCCATGAGCATTATCTGGGAACAAGCTTTTTCACAGGTCAAGGATATGATCTGGCAGGATTCCTGGTCTCTCAAGGAAATGCCGGAACTGTCTTCGTTGCCCGAGCTGCGCCGTTTTCTGGACATGGTGCATATCAAGTACTGCCTGATCAAGCCCTACTTTGAAACGGCGAACTATCCTCTTGTCGAAGCCCGGGAACTTCTGCCCTCCTTTGACCTGGACATCTTTGAATATCAGCATTTGCCGGGATTCAGCCTTGTGGCCCTGGCGCGTCCCCTCTCCTACTTTCAGGAAATTTTCCAGTTTGACATCCTGCATTCGCCTTTCGAGTATCTGGATCAGAAAGATTCCTCCATCTGTCCACTGGAAACCCACATCCTGCAACAGAACCAGCTGTCCTTTCAGAATCGGTTGCCCAGGCAAATGCATGACGAGTTCCAGTATTACTTTTCCGAGCGGGACCTGACCGCCCTGGAACATTATCCCCGTGTGCTCTCGTTTCTGTTGCACATGGAGCGTGGACACGTGTTCTCCACAATCCCCTCGGGGCCTTTTGTCTTTTCAGGCGTCAACGCCTCCTTCCCTTCCGACCTGGATACGGAACTCAAGCGTTTCGGCCTGCGCATCGGCATGTTCAAGGTGGGCCACAACCGCTGTTATGAGCTGAACAGAAATTTCGTCTACCAATTCCTGATGGAACTCTATGGCTTTCCCATCGTTTCCGAACGCCGAACCTCATCCGCCTTGTTCGCCCGCCGTCTGTACAAGCTGAGCGAGGAATTCCTGGTCCGCGTGCTGGGACAATCGGATCGCACCATCACCACCTTGTACTCCAACGCCCATGCCACTCCTTATCCGCAAGTGGACAAGATCGCCCTGGTCCGCATTGATTCGGATCAGCATGACCTGATCGACCATCTCAGCCATAACGGCGCCTTTGTCGATTCTCAAAAAAACGTCGTTATTTTACGCGTGACCTATCGCCAGCATCGCTACGACAAGAACAACGTCCGTCAGGACCGGGCGCTTTCGGTTCTTCGGCAGGAGATCATCCACCCCCTGACCGGCGAAGTCTGCTGTGAAGCCAATGTGATCAAGGACATCTCGAACATGCTTCTCAAGCTCAACGACATCGTCAAGGGGGAGTATGCCGGATCGATTCGTTTCAAGAAATCAGAGGTCGTCAGCAACACCGACACCCATGAAAAACGTCTCAAATTCTTGTATGCATGGCTTTCCAAGCATCAACGCAGAATCATCGGCTACGGCGACGAATTCTATTCCGGTGTGGTCAAGGTACTGGACGGGTACATCTTCCAGCCTGAACACCTGGATACCTTCAAAAATCATCAAAGCCTGTACACCGATGTCTGGTCCAAATATTCCTATATCCGCCAGGCACGCAAGGTTCGCATCCTCGAAGACCTGACCCGGCGCTCCCGCAAGGGAACGCCTCTTTCCTGGCTGGACATGCTCCAGCAAATGAACGAACTTCTCAATGACTTCAAGTTCGAGATCCACCCGTATTTTGACGGGCTGATGGAACGGGTCATCGACCAGTGCGAAAGGGTTCTGCGCAATTCCTATCTCAACAAACGATATGTCCAGCTCGATGAGCGTCAGGCCGGCAAGTACGGACTGAACGTCAAGACCCAGTACCGAAGACTGGTGGGATTGGTGGACGAGTTGAAGGACATCCGCAAACAGCGACCGGAGTACCGGCAAACGGATCCAGCTCAAAGCGGAAAAGACAAAGGCGAAAAAGACAAGTGATGCACAAGACACCGCTTCACGCATGGCACGTCGCGCACAAGGCGAGGATGGTTCCGTTTGCCGGATGGGAAATGCCCGTTCAGTATGAGGGCATCCTGGTCGAGCACGAACAGACAAGGACCAGGGCCTCGTTGTTCGACATCAGCCACATGGGCGAGTTCCTCGTTTCCGGCGAGAACGCCCTTGTGGCCCTTGAGCGCATCGTGACCCACAACCTGCAAACACTGAAACAGGGCAAATCCAGATACGGCTTTCTGCTCAACCATGCCGGCGGCATTCTGGACGACCTGATCATCTATCGCCTGGATCAGGAAACATTCATGCTTGTGGTCAATGCGGCCCGAATCGACCACGACCGGGAATGGATCGCCGGCAGGTTGCCGGATACCGTGGTTTTGGAGGACATTTCTGCCGGGACCGCGAAAATTGATCTGCAAGGTCCTCTTTCCGCGGACGTGCTGGGCGGCGTTCTTCCGGAAAACCTGCGGGATTTGGCCTACTTTTCTTTTCGTCAGACCACGTTCCAGAATGAATCGATCCTGGTCAGCCGAACCGGCTACACCGGTGAACTGGGCTACGAAATTTACCTGCCGAACACCCTGGCCCTGGATTTTTGGGAAGCCTGCCTGGAAGACCACCTTGTTCGTCCGGCTGGTCTGGGGGCCAGAGATACTTTGCGCCTGGAAATGGGGCTGCCTTTGTATGGTCAGGATCTGGACGAGAATCACACTCCGGCCGAGGCCGGCTACGAGGCCCTGCTCACCTCCCCCGCTTCCTACGTCGGCAAGGACCGCCAATCCGATGTCCGGGAGCGCCTGACACCGCTTCTCGTTCCCGGCCGACGCAGCGCACGGCACGATGACGAAGTTTTCACAACGGATGGGCGCAAGGCTGGTCGAGTCACCAGCGGCAGTTTTGCACCTTCCCTTGGCCATGGCATTGCCCTGGCCTACATTGCCCAGGAGTTCGAGGGGGAGGAGCATTTCAGCGTTCGGACCGGCAAGACCGAGTTGGCCGCACGGAAGTCCGCCCTGCCCTTTTACAAGAACGGCACGGCCCGGATCAAACTGTAATTGCTCTCTTTGCCGTCGTTGAAATCACTGTACCTGACCTCGGATCAATGGCGGGAGCCCTTTGTTCTGGAAGGCTCCGAAGCCCACCACCTGCTCAAGGTGCTCCGCGCTCGCACCGGCGAAACGATCCGCGTTTTCGACGGGTGCGGCCGAGTCGGCATCTTTGAAATTCTCCGCCTGGATCGCAAGGCGGTCTATCTTGACCTGATCTCCGAGCAAACCCTGCCTCCCCGGGATCGGGAAATCATCCTGGCCCTGGGTTGGAACAAGACCGCGCGGCGCGGTTGGCTTCTGGAAAAGGCAGTGGAGCTTGAAGCTTCGGGAATTGTTTTCTGGCAGGCCGAGCGGAGCCAGGGGCGGGTTCCGGACACTCCCAAGGACACCTGGTCAGCCCAGCTTGTGGCCGCGGCCAAGCAGTGCGGCAACGCCCGTCTGCCCTTTCTGGGCATTGCATCCGGAGGGGCAACGGAACTGGTGCGGCAATTCGGAACAAGCCCGGGAAAATTCCTGCTTTGGGAGCAAGCCGCCAGGGAACGCCTTTTCAATCCCAGCCTGCTTCCAGCCTCCGGACGGAGCATCATCCTTCTCGGCCCGGAAGGCGGATTGACGGATGACGAGGCCCATGTTTTCATCCAGGCCGATTTTCACCCGCTTTCCCTGGGCCGGTCCGTTCTGCGCTGGGAAACAGCCGCCCTGCTCTGCCTGGGGTTGTGCTACTGGGCGGATCAATAGCAGTATGACGCTGAATAGTTACTTTTTTTTGTAACTATTCAGCACATACTCTGTGGTCACTCGTCAGAGCTGGATTCCGGCTTTCGCCGGAATGACGTATTGTGCCACGTACTTTCCAAGTTAAGTCATACCGGCGAAGGCCGGTATCCAGTCCAATTTTTCTCGAATGAGCTGAGTAGTTACCTTTTTTTGAGTAACCAGGGAAGCGTAAGTTTGAACCTCGGGGTACACGGGGAGCACGGGGTAAAAAATCAATAACAGGAATTTCGTCCAGCGGGGACGAGTTTTTTTATGAAGGTAGGATCATGTATTGTCCGAAATGCAAATATACCAGTTTTGATCACCTCTCCACTTGTCCGAATTGCCGGTACGACTGGCAGCAGATCCGCTCGACCCTGAATCTGACATGGCTGCAGTCCGCGGGCTTTGAATGGTTCCCCGGACCCAGGGATCTTTCGCAAGGCATGGCAGTTCCATCCGCCTCCCTTGACACTCTCGAAGCGCCGGCGGTTCCTCAGATAGATTCCCCAACCGAACTTGCACTGGACCTGCCCGAGAATCCGGGCATGGCGGAACTGGAACCGGACATTTCCACGGACGGTCTTCCCTATTTTGAATCCGATTCCTTGCCGCAGAGCGCTCCCCTCACTTCCGAAGCCGAAACCGATCTTTCCAGCGACGATCTGTTTTTGCCCGAGGACCTGAATGCGGAGGCAATATTCGAGGAGCATGCCGTTGATGTTTCGAAAGATACATTGGAAGAATCTGCTTCACGGGAATCGACGGAAGCGGAGGTTCCGGTTTGGGAAATCGAGTTGCCCGAGGACATCCTCCCCAAGGATGACTCCGCAAGCTCCAGCCGGCAGGATCTCCAAGCCGAATCCAACCCCGTGTCCCCGGATACTGAAGAAGTCCTGACCCACGAAGACATTGTCTATGACTTTGATGATCTTGACGCCATTCTTCCGGAACTGGAGATTGAAGTCGATCAAGACTCGCCCCGGGACGAGCATTCCATGAACCGGAAAGCTGACGACCCGGACCGGAAAGCGCCAAACTCTGCCGACAGCAGCCCCGACAAACTGTCATGACCTGTCGCCAGCCATTGGCCGCGGCCATTCGGCCCACAACGCTCGATGACTTTGTCGGCCAGGATCATCTTCGCGTCCGACTGGAAGCCCTGTTTCAAGCCAAGCGGATGCCGAGTCTACTGCTGTTCGGCCCGCCGGGCTGCGGCAAATCGACTCTGGCCCTGCTCTTGGCGACATCTCGAGACCAGGCCTATTTGCGACTGAGCGCGCCGGAAGTCGGGCTGGCGAATCTGCGCAAAAAGCTGGAAAACGTGGAAATTCTTGTCCTGGATGAGTTGCACCGCTTCTCCAAGGCTCAGCAGGATTTCTTTCTGCCCATCCTGGAAAGCGGAGAAATCACCCTCCTGGCGACGACGACGGAAAATCCCTCCTTCAGCGTCACCAAGCAACTGCTGTCCAGGATGCACGTCCTGCGCTTGCGCCCCCTCGGCCGCCATGAGCTGGCCGTGCTGGCCAAACGCGGAGCCCAGAGCCTTGGGGTCGACATTCCCGACGCCAGCCTGGAGATCCTGGCCGGACTCTCCAACGGCGATGCGCGAACGCTCTTCAATCTCCTGGAACTGACCGCGGAACTGCCGCCGGAAAAATGGCCGGCGGACAAGCTGCGTCAGGCTCTGCCGGAAGTGGTGATGCGCGGGGATCGGGAAGGCGATTCCCACTACGAACTTGCCTCGGCCCTGATCAAGTCCATCCGGGGTAGCGATCCGGATGCGGCGTTGTACTATCTGGCCTGCCTCCTGGAGGGCGGCGAGGATCCCCGCTTCATCTGTCGCCGCCTGATTCTGTCCGCGTCCGAGGATGTCGGGTTGGCCGATCCCCAGGCCCTGTCCCTGGCCGTCTCCTGCCAGCAGGCCGTGGAGTTCGTGGGCATGCCCGAAGGCTTCATTCCCCTGGCCGAGACCACGGTCTACCTGGCCCTGGCTCCCAAGAGCAATGCCACCTATGCGGCCTATCTGGCCGCCCAGAAGGAAATCCGCACCCACGGCGCCCATCCCGTGCCCATGCACCTGCGCAACGCTTCCACGGCCTTGCAGAAGGAATGGGGCTACGGCCGCGGCTACAAGTACCCGCATGCCTACCCGGATGCCTGGGTGGAACAGGACTATCTGCCCCCGAAAGTGCAGCTCCGGTTCTATGAGCCGAAAATCCAGGGCCAGGAACCGCGCCTCAACGCCTGGCTGGCTAAACACCGCAAAAAGCGCAAGCCCGGTTGAGGGGCATATCTTGCGGCATTTGCGCTACGTCGTCGTTATCATTGCTTGGGCAAGGCGCAGCTTGTCGCGGAGATCTCGTTCATGAACCTGACGGGGCCTGATGGGCGACCCGTTCGGTGGGCGATCTTGCGGAGCATGCCTTTGAAGATCAGGATATGCAGAGGGTATGTTCCATACCAATAGGCCAGTCCAAAAAGCCCCAGGGGCAGAAATCGCGAGCGCATGATAAGTTCGGTACGCTCTCCGGCAGCCCCTCCCGGAAGCAGTTCAATGTCCAGAAGCGCTTCACCGGGAACCTTCATTTCCGCCAACAGACGCAGCCGTCGTTCCGGTTCCAGTTGCAATACGCGCCAAAAATCCAGGGCATCGCCGACGCCGATTTGCGAGGGATGACGTCTGCCCCTGCGCAGCCCCACTCCGCCGACCATTCGGTCCATGAATCCGCGCAACCGCCACAGGTAGTCGCCATAATACCAGCCGGTCTCCCCGCCCAGCGCACAGACCACGGGCCAGACTTCTTCGGGACTGGCAGCGATATCGATGTGATAGGAAAGGCCATGCAAGGTTCCGCCGGCATACGGCGCATCCCCGCAGTCCAGCCATTCCGGAGGTGGCTGGAATCCGGCGTCGCTCCAGCAGGTTTCCACGTCCAACTGCTGCACCTTTTGCAGAGCGACTTCGATGGCCTGCCTGCTGGTCAGAAGCTCCTGGGGGATGATCTCCCGGATGCGATTTTCGGTACAGACCACCCGGTTGCGCAGCCCCTGGACAAGCGGTCTGGCCAGGGCCGTGGGTACCGGGGTCACGAAGTTGATCCACAAGGATGAAAGGTACGGGGTCAGCCAGGGGACCGGAATCAGGATTCGCTTGGGCAGGCCGGCTACCTCGGCGTAGAGCTGGAACATCTGCCTGTAGGTCAGGATGTCCGGACCACCGATGTCGTAGGTTTGTCCGGCGGTGCCTGGATGATCCAGGCAACCCGCGAGATATTCAATGACATTGGAAACCGCGATGGGCTGGCATTCGGTGTTCACCCAGCGCGGCGTGATCATCACCGGCAGACGTTCGGTGAGATAGCGGAGGATTTCGAAGGAGGCGCTGCCCGCGCCGATGATCTGGGCCGCACGGAAGAAGGTTACCGGAACCCGGCCCTGGCTGAGGACATTGGCGACCTCAAGCCTGGAGCGCAGGTGCTTGCTCAGCTCCTTGTCGTCCTTGTCGCCCAGACCGCCCAGGTAGATGATCCGTTCCAGCCCCTTCCGTTCGGCGGCCTGGGCCATGTTCGCCGCGGCGGTCCTGTCCTTGTCGGCATAATCCCGAATCCCCGGCTGCATCGAGTGCACGAGATAGTAGGCCGCTGTGCAATCCTGCATGGCCTCCTCCAGGGAAGCCAGATCCATGACATCGCCCTTGACCAGGCGGATCAACTCATGGCCGGCCCAGGGTCGACACCCCAGCTTGTCCAGGGAACGAGCCATAGCCGTGACGGCTTGACCCCGCTCCAGAAGATTCTTGATCAGTCGACCACCGATATATCCCGTTGCGCCGGTGACCAGTACGCGCTGTCTCGTCATCACAACCTCCCCTGTTCAAGGGTAAATCCGAATTATTATTGAGGAACCTGAATTATTGCCAGGTTGTTATATGTTCTCAATTGATTTCCATAAGTATTATCGATAGCTTGTAGACCGTCACGTCCAACGGGACACCACATGCTGCCTCCCTGTTCATCACGAATTTCTCTGTTGAGAGGCCACAGCAAAAAGTCCGTGGACTGAATCCACAACCTTATGAGCTTCAGGCAACATGTTGATTTTACTGACCACTAACCACTGATCACTGACCACTGCTTGGTGCAAAATGACTTTTTGCACCAAGCTCTGTTGAGGACCCTTGCAATGCTCGGCACGGATTACCTGCAGATATTTCTCAATTCATCACTGATTATCCAGGCAATGTACATCCTTCTGGGGGCCATGTCCGTGATCTGCTGGGGATTGGCGTTTGCCAAATTGATGCAGTTCCGGCGGTTGCTCAGGATTGTTGCCGAAGACACGGAATCACTGCAAGAGGCCAAGGAACTCCAGACCGCGTTTCTTAATCTGACCCCTGCTCCCGACGCCGTCGCCAGAAAGGTCGCGCAGGCGGGCTACGACGATTATCAGGAACTGCAGGGGCTCAGGATGCCGCAAGGGGAACGGACTCAAATCATCCTGGATAATCTGCGGCACACGCTTCGGGATGAAGTGGGACGTCAGGCAGGTAAATGCTTCAGGCCCACCGCTTTTCTGGGCGTCTGCGCCAATGCCGCTCCATTGATGGGGTTGTTCGGAACGGTATGGGGCATATTCCACTCTTTCCAGGGATTCGGCAACATGAGTCGCGCTGCCGGTTTGATGGTCGTGGGACAGGGGTTGGGCGAAGCACTGGGTACGACGATTGTCGGCTTGCTGGTGGCCATCCCGGCAACCCTCTTCTACAATTACTTGCTGAGTCGTCTGGGAGAACTGCAACGCAATCTGTCCTACTTTGCTCAACTCTTTCTGAAGCTCATCAAAGCCGACCTCCATCAGCAGCAGATTCGAGAACGCCAGGCGCGGCAGACAGCGTCCATACTCGCGAAAGGCCATCCGTCTGAAGACGCCTGAACCGCTTTCGTTTTCTCACCATCGTAAACAAAACGAACTACTCAGCTTGAGCAAGAATAAAGTGACTTTTCAAGAATTGTGGCAAGCATGACCTGGATTCCCGCCTTCGCGGGAATGACTTGTCGTAGCAAGCCGCTTCACCTCAGTCATGCCGGCGAACGCCGGTATCCAGGTCTTCTTCAAATCTGATGAATAGTAACCAAAAAAACAGGATATTGTGACAGGATCAACAGGATTGGCAGGATAACAATCCGTGGGCGGAAGCCGCGGATTGAATGAGCCATCGCCAAAAGCGATCGAACAATGTCGCAAGCCTGGCCTACTTCTGTATACCTGCTCCCAAAAAATGCTGTTTGATGACGGCATCCACTTCCTTGGGAATTTCCGGCTTGCCCTGCTGGTTCAGGGCCGTCGCGGTTATCTTGGCCTTGAGGATCAGTTTTTCGTCCGACAGCCGGTGAATGTCCTGATAAAAGACCATGCGCAGACGGGTTTCCTTGATCAGGTTCAGGCCGACGACAAAGGCGTCGCCGCCGGTCAGGGCGCTTTTGTAGTCAATTTCGGCCCGGACCACGACAAAAAAGATGCCCATCATGGTGTAGCTTTTGAAGTCGATGCCCACCTTTTTCATGTACTCGTGCCGGGCGTGTTCCAGGTAGTTCTGGTACACGGCATTGTTCACGATCCCCTGCATGTCGCATTCATAATCCCGCACAGCCATTTCCAGCGTGAAATCGTATTGTTTCATTGTATTTCCTTGGATGTGGATTCGTTTGCCCTTCGACGAATGAATAATTGATTACCCGTGCTTTCTGCTCTCCAGCCGGGTAACAGATCGTGCCAGCAGGACGTACATAGCCGCCAGAATCGCCAGTCCGGCGCCCACGGCCAATGTTTCTTCAACCCGCAACAGGACCAGCGCGGCGCAACCGACAACCATCATCACGGCGTATTCGGCCAACACTGTCTTGCGGTGGCTCCACCCGGCCTGGACCAGGCGTTGATAATAATGGCTGCGATGGGCTTGCCAGATCTTCTCTCCGGCGAGGAGGCGACGCAGCAGGGTCACCGTGGCATCCACAATGAACGGGGAGAAGACCAGAATTCCGGCCCAGAAAGAAAACAAGCCCTGGGCATCCGCCCAGAGGATCAGCACCGCGGCCCAAAAACCCAAGGTGGACGCACCGGCATCGCCCATGAAAATCCGGGCCGGAGGAAAGTTGAAGACCAGGAATCCCAGGCAAGCCAGGGCTGTTATCCAGCAGAGCAAGGCATATCCCGGATCGCCGGCCAGCCAGCCGAACAACCCCAGAAAGCCGAACCCCAGCGCCCCCATGCCTCCGGCAAAGCCGTCCATGCCGTCCATGAAGTTGTAGAGATTGGTCATCCAGATCAGGAAGAGCAGGGAAAAAACGAGGCCGATGAACTTCGGCCAGATCCAGCTCCACGAACCGAGTTCCACAGCGGAGAGGAACAATCCGCTGGAGACCGTAATCACCGCGGCCGCCGCATGTACGGCGAAGCGATGACCCACGCCCACTCCTGAGCAATCATCCCAAAAGGACACCAAGGTGACCAGACTTGTGGCGAGTGCGGGCCAGACAAGGCTCCTGGTCAGGACAAAGGGCAATCCTGCAAAGAAATGCATCCAGACCATGGCCAGCAGGCCGGCGACCATGCCGCCGAGAATGGCCAGGCCTCCGGTCCGGGAAACCGGTGTATGGTGCAGAGAGCGTTCATTGGGATGATCCAGAATGCAGAGCCGGGTGCGCGAGGATGCCAGATAGGCGGTCAGCCCGGTGCTCACGCCGAAAGCGATCAGCAGGGGCAGAAGAAGATGGAGATGCGCGGCGGCCGGAAACATGCGTGATGACTACTTCGACCGGGAATCCGTGTACCATTGGACCATGTCGCCGAGCCCCTCATGCAGGCTTTTGGAGGGGGACCAGCCCAGTTCGCGCTGGATCTTGCCCGCATCCACTTCCAGGGAGCCTGTCAGGCGGCGGAATTCCGATTTGCGCTTGATGACCTTGGCCGCAAGCTCCATCAGGGGCACCGGCACGGCGAACTGGCGGACCTGACGGCCCATGGCCTTGGCCAAAGTGCGGACAAGCTCCGGAGAAGAAATCGATTCCGAATCCGCGACAAGATAGGTTCCGGTTGCGGGATGGGCAACGCACAAACACAGGGCGGAACATAAGTTTTCAATCCCGATCAGACTGCGTTTGTTCACCACCGCGCCCAGGGGAAATGGACGGTTCTGTTGAATCCCCTGCAGCAGGCGCAGCAGATTGCCCTTTACGCCGGGGCCATGCACGAGGGGCGGGCGTAAAACGGTGATTTCCAGGCCGGTCTCGGCGGCCACTTCGGCCAGGGCCTGTTCTGCCTCCCATTTGGTGATGCCGTAGGGGTCTTCAGGATTAGGCGGATCGTCTTCGGTAAAGGGTCGGCTATGCGTTTCCTCACCGTTGACCTTGACCGAACTGACGAAGACAAGACGTCGGACGCCGTGTTTCGCTGCCTGCCGGGCCAGGTTCTCCGTGCCCTCCAGATTGACGCGACGATAGGCGCTGAATGCTTGAGCCCGGTCCCCGGTCATATGGGCCCGCCCTGCCAAGTGAACGACGACTTCCATCCCCTGCAGAGCCTCGACCCATTCGGTTTGTCCGTCAATCTCGCCCACGGCGACCTGGTCGTTCCCGCCTTCGGCTCGAACGGCTTCCCGGACAGCGTGTCCCTGCTCACGCAGTGCGGAACACAGAGCCCGTCCCACGAATCCATTAGCGCCGGTGACCAATATATTCATTGTATTCAAGAGATTTCCTCAACAATTTGTAACTGCTCAAAAACTCTGGGTCGCATCGCCTGGACCCCGGCCTGCGCCGGCGTGACGACCCAGGGTGCTCGTCAACACGCACTCCATTCCGTCATACCGGCGCAGGCCGTTATCCAGGCGGCACGGATCCGCGGTGATAGTTGCCCTGTCTTATTGAGCAGTTACAATAGTTTGTATTTGCATGCCAGATTGGCATCACTCATTTCATCCCATGATAATTATTGTAAATCTTCAGTTTCGCGCCCCACAGGCACGGCCAGGCTCAGGAATCGGTCACCCTCACCGAACATCAGGCGCTTGTCCAGCATCATGCGCAGAAAACCGTCCACTTTGTCCGCGGGCAGTTTGCAAAACCAGGTCTGAATCTGCTCCCGGGTGCGACTGGTGCGGCAGAACAGATAGATCCGCCGCGAGGCCAAGGGCAGGCGGTGGACCGCGTTGGCATCGCCGGGCTTTCTGTGAGTGATGATCAGAAAGTCCCCACCATCCTGATATCCCAGAATCGGATCCGGATCGGGCCCGCGCATCAGGAGGTCGTATTCCTTGCTCCATTGCCGTACCCTGGTCGCCACCGGCGCCCAAAGCCCCCGCTGCGCTCTCCCTCCTCCGGCGTAGCCCTGGATCATCAGTCGCATGCTCTGGATCACTGCGGCCGGGAACAGGGCGCTCCAGCGCGGATCATTACCCGTGAGCCGGATGCCGTATAGTTCGGGCCGGCAATAAACAGGACTATCAAGTCCAAGCCAGAAGGAAACCGGCTTCAGAGGGCGATAACAGGCGGCATATTCCAGGTTTTTCAGGGTCTCCCGGATCTCATCGGCGGTGCTTCCGGGAAAACGCATCAAAAGATTGCCGCCATGATGCATGCCCAGGGCTTCGCAATGGCGCATCATCTCGATATTGTCCAGGGCACTGGTCCCCTTGTTCATCCTGGCCAGCAATCCGCTGCTCAGGGCCTCGACGCCCACCTGCAGCTCCCGCATCCCGGCCCGGCGCATGGCGGCCAGTATGTCTAGAGGCGTATCCGCGCGGATTTCTCCGAACAGGCTGTACTGTTTCCCGCTGTCGGCCAGGGCCGTGAACAGCTCCCCTGCACCCTTGCGGGGCAACAGATTGTCCATGAAGGAGAAACCCAGCACCTTGTGCCGGGCGCTCAGATGTTCGATCTCCGCGACGATTTTTTGTGGCGACTTGGCGCGGTATCCACTCCATTGCAGATTCAGGTTGCAGAAGGCGCAGCCCCGCCCCGACGATTCATTGACGGATTTGCGCCACCAGCAGCCCCGGGAGCCTTCCACCGGCAGCACCGGAAAGAAGCGTTTCTCCGGCGCGAGACTTTGCAGCAGCGCAAAATATTCCTCGAAGTCCGGCCCGGGAAGGCTGTCCAGATCCGGAATTTGACGGACCTGGTGAGGTTCAAAACGGCTCTTGTCCGGTGCTGAACCGTTCCGGCACACCTCGTCCGCCAACTCGGCCAGGGCTTTCTCACCCTCTCCGCGAATCAGGTGATTGATCTCCGGAAAAAGTCTGGTCAGCGTCTCAAAAGATTCCCCGGAAAAAGTGGAGCCGCCCACCACGACGCGCAGGGACGGGAAACGCGCCTTGATGCGCCGGATCAGGTACAAGGAGGCGGTCATCTGGCACAGCGAGACGCTGAACCCGGCCAGCCCCTGATCTTCCCAGCGAATGCCTTCGATGAAACGCCCGCAGACATCCTCCAGGGCAGTGGTCAAAAACGCCAGTCCTGCCCGGCGCACCACCCTGCTCTGCCGGCTTTCCCGCGCGAAAAGCTGTTCAATGCGCGCAGCCTGCTCCGGAAACAGCAACGCCGCGGCCACGCATTCCGCGATCCATGTCCGCTCGGATACGGCTTGATACAATGGATAGCCGATATGCGCCGCGGCCTGGAGATGAAAATGCTCCGCCCGAACCGGGAGGTCCGGGAAGCATTGCCGCAGATGGGCCTTGAGCACCCCAAGCTGGATGGAAGGTCTGTTGTACAGCGCCCAGGGTGCGGAAATGAGAATCAGCGGTCGCATGACCGCGACCTTAGCTTTCACCGCCTTGGTGTTGCAAGCACGCGGCCAGAGTCACCAAAGGACTTGGTGCACGGTCAATAATCACTCAGCATACGACAAGGCATGCGCAAAACATGAGTTCGTTCTTGCTGATAAAATCATGTAGTTTTGTTGATGTGTTATTGATCTTCCGGCCACTCCCTGACCAGTTCCAGCAGCGTTCGCACGCCGAAACCCGTTCCGCCGGAGATGCCCAGGTCTGTTTTCTTTTTGGAATAGGCCGGACCGGCGATGTCCATGTGAATCCAGGGTGTCTTTTCCGGAACGAAGCGCTGCAGGAACATGGCCGCATGGATGGCGCCGCCTTCCCGGCTGCCGACGTTTTTCAGATCCGCCACTTCGCTCTTGAGTTCATCCTGATAGCCGTCCCACAACGGCATGGGCCAGCAGGGTTCGCCGACCCGTTCCCCAATCCCGCGGATCAAGGTGGAAAGGGATTCCTGGGGAGAAAATGTGCCGGCGATCTGCGGCCCCAAAGACACAACCATGGCGCCGGTCAGGGTGGCGAGATCCACGATGCCCCGCGGCTCGTACTTCCCGGCATAGGCTAAAACATCACAGAGCAGCAGCCGCCCCTCGGCATCCGTGTTCACGATCTCCACGCTCTTCCCTGAAAAGGTCTTCACCACTTCTCCGGGCTTGATGGCCCGCGAACCGGTGAGGTTTTCCGTGCAGGGAATGATGCCCACCACGCGCCGCTCGGGCTTCATTTGTCCATAAGCCTCAAAAAACCCGATCACCGCGGCCGCACCAGCCATGTCGCCCTTCATCTCCTCCATGCCTTGGCTGGGCTTGAGGGAAATGCCGCCGGTATCAAAGGTGATGCCCTTGCCGATGACCACCATGGGCTTGTCTGCTTCCACGGCTTTCGCTCGTGTCTGGCTTCCTGTTTCCTGGTCCGTATGCGTATCCAGAATGATCAACCGGGCCTGTTCCCGGCTGGCCTGAAAAACAGCCGCAAAAGCCCCCATGCCCAGAGCCTCGATCTGATCCGCCTCCAGTACTTCGATTCCGAAACCATGACGCTTTGCCGTTTCCAGGGCCGCTTTTGCCAGATACGCCGGCGTGGCCAGATTGGAAGGCATGTTCACCAGGTCGCGGGTCAGCCGCAGTCCCATGCCGACAGCCCTGGCTTTTTCCACGGATCGAGTCAGATTCGCTTCCGACTCTTTCGAGGCAAGCAGCCGCAATTCCGTGGGATTTCCCTTGGGGCCATTCTCATTGGTCTTGAGTTGATCAAATTTGTAGGTTGCCGTTTCAGCGGCGCACATCGCCTCTTCAACGGCCAAAGTCGATTCCAGACCGGTATCGGCGAGAACGGCGACATCCAAGCCCAGGGATTTCAATTCCAGATCCGCGGCGCAGCCCACCGCCGCAACCATCCCCTGGCGCAGCTCTCGAACGGTGAATACCTCGCGCTTGCCCAGTCCCACCAGAATCACCGCCGGACCGGCTACGCCTGCCGAAGGAAAAAAATACCGAACGGATTTCTTGCGTCCGGAAAACCCGACCAAAATTGGATTTTCAGCCAGCCAATCGCCCGTTCCCCCCAGCCAAGCCTTGAACGCGGGCATCAACTCGCCTTCCTTCTCAAAAGCAAAAAAAACAAGCGCCTCGCAATTCTCAGCGCCTTGTGCCTGCAATATAATTTCCATTATTTCACCTGTCATTTTTGCGATTTGAATGATGATCGATTGACGAATATTAAAATATTTACCGTAGATATTCAGTCATTCGGCACGCTCAGCCGGAATCTGGTTCCATCTGCGTGAAAGCGAATTGCTGATTAGGGTTTCGATGTTCATGGGAATTTTTTAGCTGGGATCGCGAGGCTCTGCACTCGCGATTTAAGAAGCGGGTGCGGAGGCCCGCGTTCCCAGGCTGCTTTTCAACACATGTGGATAAGCTGCCGAACTGCCATTCATACCGCCAGCAACGTCATCTCGTCCAGCCGGCCTCTCCAGCCCACAGGGCAGATCTGTTACAAGGCTGGTAAAGCCCGTTTTTATGTCGGATCGAGACAAATGCCTGCACCTGACCTTCACCATTGCGGACCGCTCAATCGTCACTCTCCTTTCTTGTTGTACAAATCCATGAAGCAGACTTCCGACTCCGCGTCGCCGATCATGATCAATTCGGAATCCGCGGCAATGGCGCTGCCCGGGGCGGGGTTGACGTCCAGCCTGCCCTCCCGTCTGATGGCGATCACGTTGCAACCGGTTTGCTGTCGAATGCTGCTCTCTTCCAGGGTCTTGCCGCTCAACTGAACGGGAGCGGGCGCTTTGAAAATGTTCAACCCTTCGGAAACCATCAATGTATTGTCCTGAAGCAGGTAGTTGGTGATGTTGGTCCTGCCGAGAGAGGCATAGGACATCACCAGGTCCGCGCCCGCGCGGTGCAGCTTGGATATGTTGCGATCCAGCGTGGCGCGGGTGATGATCTGGATATCCGGCCGGAGCCTGCGGCAGTAGATGGTCAGGTAGATGTTCATGTCGTCGTCGTGAGTGGTCACGATGACCGAGGGAGCCGTGTCGATGCCCGCCTTGCGCAGGGTATCCAGATCCGCCGCGCTGCCATGGATGTACTCCTCCGATCCGCTCCGCACGGCGCGAATATTCTTCTCCACGATCCGGTAATTCACGTCCCGCGATTTCAGCGTATCCGCGGCGGCCCTACCCACCCGGCCACCTCCGAGAATAAGTACCGGAGCGTCGCTTTTCCAATTTCCGCCAAATATTTCGTCATACACGGCCAACTGTTGTTCTGAACCTGCCAGCACCAGCACAGTGGAGGATGTGATGATTGTATCCGGCGTCGGCACTCGGAAACGGCCGCGTTCCCAGACTCCGGCCACGGTGATCCCGGTCAGTTCCCGCAGTCTGCTCTCAAAGATGGTTTTTCCTTCCAGGGAACTGCGCATGGCCGGAACTTCGGCAATCAGCAGTTCATCGAACCTGCCGATGATGTTCGCCTGCATGCTCACGCCGAGCACTCTGCGCGCCAGGGATTGGCCGAGCATCTTGGTGAACTGATACACTTGCGAACTCCCCGCCAGTTGCAGGATGTCCACGGAATCCTCGTCCGAGGCGTTGGACACGATGGGTGTCTCACAAAACTCCCGCAAGGTGTAGACGATATTCGTGTTGATCTTGTCTTCGCCGCTGTTCACCACGACCAAGGCAGCCTTGTCGACCTGGATCCGCTTGTAGGTTTCACCGTCGTCCAGATCGCCATGGATGACCTTGTAGCCCTGATCTTGAAGAGTCGAAGCAACTTGTTGATCGTCGACGACCAAATAGGGATTACGCTGATGCTGCTTGAGCTTGTTCGGCAGGCTCAGGCAGACGGCATCCGTGCCGACGATGATCACATGGTTTTCCGTCTCCTCAGGCAAGGAACGGATGGTGCGCGATTTGGCATAGGCTTCCAGCCAGGGCGCATAGAAAAACTGGATAAAGGTGAACGGCAGCATGACCAGAAGAAATACGACCCCTGAGAGCAGAACCGTGACGGAAAAAAGCATTCCCAGATCGGTGTAAAAGACGATGTCTCCGAAGCCCAGCGTGGACATGGTCACCAGGGTCCAGTAGAAACCCGTCACCCAGGAGAAGCTGCGCCCTTCGTGGTGCTCCATGATCACATGGAAAAGGATGGTATAGGTTGTAACCAGCAGAAAAAGCACCAGCAAAAACTTCAACAGAACCCGCAGGTCTCTCTTTGCCGGCTGCTTCTGCAGCATGGTGATGATCTGCGATGGAAGATATTTCATGAAATGCGACCAACCTTGAAAGAAGCTTATCGTTTTGTCCGAATGATCAGAACGAGCACAATTATGCTCCACAGTTAGACCTGGACTTGGTCCTGCTCTGTCCAACCGCAAAACTTCTCAACTCCCACAGGCCTTGTCAAGGCGACGATTTGAGCTTAGGTTCAGTAGGATTTGGTCTTTGCCTTTCGGCAAAAATTGACATACATACTCCCCTTTTTTGCATTCAATTCATGAACATGAGGAAACCATGATCGGCATATCCAAACTTTACTGCGGCACCATAGAACCTTCCGACGCCCTGCGCTACGGCCGGCACTCCGGCAAGCTGCCGTCGCACCTGCTCCAGTTTTCCCAGGACAAGAAACCGGTAGTGGTCTGGAACATGACCAGGCGCTGTAATCTGAAGTGCGTGCATTGCTATGCCAAGGCAGTGGACCCGGACGGAGTGGACGAGATCTCCACGGATCAGGCCAAGACCATGATTGACGATCTGGCGGCCTTCGGCTCGCCGGTCATGCTTTTCTCCGGCGGCGAGCCCCTGGTCCGCAAGGATCTGGTCGAACTGGCCCATTATGCCGTTTCCAAGAACATGCGCGCCGTGATCTCCACCAACGGCACCCTGATCACCAAGCAAAAAGCCCGTGAACTCAAGGAAGTCGGCCTGTCCTATGTCGGTATTTCCCTGGACGGCGGCGAAGCGGTGCACGACAGCTTCCGGGCCGTGCCGGGCTCCTTCAAGAAAGCTTTGGAAGGCATTGCCAACTGTCAGGCCGAAGGGCTCAAGGTCGGGCTGCGCTTTACCATCAACAAGCGCAACGTGGATGAGGTCCCGGTGCTGTTCGATCTGGTCCGCGACCTGGAAATTCCCCGGATCTGCTTCTACCATCTGGTCTACTCCGGGCGCGGCTCGGACCTGATCAACGAGGATCTGAATCACGAGCAGGCCCGGGCCGTGGTCAACCAGATCATCGACCGGACCAAGGCCCTGTTCGACGCCGGCCTGCCCAAGGAAGTGCTCACCGTGGACAATCATGCCGACGGCCCCCTGATCTATATGCGCCTGCTCCAGGAAGACCCCAAGCGGGCCGAAGAGGTCCGGGAACTGCTGTCCTTCAATGAAGGCAACAACTCCGGGCGGGGCATCGGCTGCATTTCCTGGGACGGTCAGGTCCATGCAGACCAGTTCTGGCGCAACCACACCTTCGGCAACGTCCTGGAGCGCCCGTTCTCGGAAATCTGGATGGACCCGAACATCGAACTCCTGGCCAAGCTCAAGGACAAGAAGGCCCACGTCACCGGACGCTGCGTCGAGTGCCGTTTCCTGAACGTCTGCGGCGGCAACTTCCGCGCCCGCTCCGAAGCCTTCCACGGCGACATCTGGGCCCCGGACCCGGCCTGCTACCTCACGGACGAAGAAATCTCCGGCCCGGCCATTGCGTGAGAGCTACTTTCGCAACACATCAGGAATGATCCAAACCCTCGAGCATGCCATGACCTTCCACCGTGGACGTCGCCTGCGGCGGACCGCAACCTTGCGCGGTCTTGTCCGGGAGACGTCAGTTTCCCGTCATGACCTGATCCAGCCCTACTTTGTCGTGGACAATGACGATTCGAACTTTGTCAAACCCATCGGCGCCATGCCCGGGCAGAATCAGCTCGGCCTGAACAAGCTGGTGGAGCGCGTCGGACGGGCCGTGGACCTGGGGCTGACGTCCTGCATCCTCTTCGGCATCCCCAAGACCAAGGACGCTTCCGGCTCCCAGGGCTGGGCCGACAACGGAATCGTCCAGCGCGCCGTGTTCGCGCTCAAGCACGCCTATCCGGACCTGTGCGTGATCACGGACGTCTGCCTTTGCGAGTACACCGACCATGGCCATTGCGGCCTGATTTCCGGCGAGGAAGTACTCAACGACCCGACACTGGATCTGCTGGCCAAGATCGCCCTGTCCCATGCCCGGGCAGGAGCGGACATCGTCGCGCCGTCGGACATGATGGACGGTCGGGTGGGCGCGATTCGCGACGCCCTGGACGGTCAGGGGTTCACGCACCTGCCGATCATGAGCTATGCCGTGAAATACGCCTCCGGTTTCTACGGCCCCTTTCGCGAGGCCGCGGAAAGCCCGCCCCAGTTTGGCGACCGCAAGACCTACCAGATGGACCCGGCCAACCGCCGCGAGGCCTTCCGGGAAGCCCAGGCCGACCTTGACGAAGGGGCCGACATGCTGATGGTCAAACCGGCCCTGCCCTACCTGGACATTCTCCGTGATCTGCGCGAAACCACGGACGTTCCGCTGGCCGCCTACCAGGTCAGCGGCGAATACGCCATGATCAAGGCCGCGGCCCTGAACGGATGGATCGACGAAAAGACCGTGGTTCTGGAAACCCTGACCGGCATCAAACGCGCCGGCGCGGACCTGATCCTGACCTATTTTACCGAGAATGTGCTGGAATGGCTGGAGTGAGAAGCATCCCGCTCCCGCTGATCCATTGTTAGCTGCTTAATTCGTAATTATTCAGCTCATTCGAATAAAAAGGGGCTGGATACCCGCCTTCGCGGGTATGACTGACTCGGAGACAGCTTGAAAAACAAAGTCATTCCCGCGAAGGCGGGAATCCAGGTCATTCTTGCCACAAGCTTTGCAAGCTGCCCTTTTCCCGCTCTATCAGGCTGAGTAGTTACCTTAATTCTTACTTTTTTCTCAACCAACACCATGCATCCAAAATCCCAAGCTCCCCAATCGCATCCGGGCCATCCTCGGCATGAACGGCCTTTGGACGGTCCCCAGCCTTCCCATGGGACAGGCCACCCGTCAGGCCATCCGTCTGGACAATCGGGAACACCGCCCATCGGCCACCCCCACGGCCATCCCGGTGCGCCGAAAACCCTGGAGGACGGCTCTCCCCTCTGCCGCCTGATCGCCTGGGAGGTGACCCGCTCCTGCAATCTGGCCTGCAAGCATTGCCGGGCCGAGGCGCACATGGAACCCTACCCGGGGGAATTCTCCACCGAGGAAGCCAAGGCGCTGATCGACACGTTTCCGGAAGTGGGCGACCCGATCATCATCTTCACCGGCGGTGAGCCGCTGCTCCGGCCGGACATCTTCGAGCTGGTGCGTTATGCCGACGCCAAGGGCCTGCGCTGCGTCATGGCGCCCAACGGAACCCTGGTCACCGCCGAGAATGCCCGCCGGATGAAGGATTCCGGCATCCAGCGGGCGAGCATTTCCCTGGACGGTCCGGACGCCGCCAGCCATGACGCGTTCCGCGGCGTGGAGGGCGCATTCGACGCGGCCATGCGCGGCATCGAACACCTGAAGGCCGTGGATCTGCCCTTCCAGATCAACACCACCGTGACCCGGAACAACCTGGGCCAGTTCAAGGAAATCTTCCACCTCGCCGAAAAACTGGGCGCCGTGGCCTGGCACATTTTCCTGCTCGTGCCCACGGGCCGGGGCGCGAACCTGGGCCGGGAAGTGATTACCGGCGAGGAATACGAGGAAGTCCTGAACTGGTTCTACGATTTCCGCAAGACCACCAGGATGCAGCTCAAGGCCACCTGCGCCCCGCACTACCTGCGCATCCTGCGCCAGCGGGCCAAGGAGGAAGGCATCCCGGTGACCATGGACAATTTCGGGCTGGACGCGGTCAGCCGGGGCTGTCTGGGCGGGACGGGATTCTGCTTCATCTCCCATACCGGCCAGGTCCAGCCCTGCGGCTATCTGGAACTGGATTGCGGACAGGTCAGGGACACGCCGTTTCCGGAAATCTGGAAGAAATCGAAGCAGTTTTTGGAATTTCGCGATCAGAAAAGCTATCAGGGCAAGTGCGGGGTCTGCGAATATCACAAGGTCTGCGCGGGCTGCCGGGCCCGGGCCATGACCATGAACGGCCACTATCTGGCCGAGGAACCCTTGTGTACCTACCAGCCCAAAAAATCAGAAAAAGCGGATTTAAGCCATGGATGACGTCGACAAGAAGATTCTGGACCTGATTCAGACCGATTTCCCCATTGATCCCCGCCCCTACGCCAGGATCGGCGAACGCTTCGGGTTGACCGAGGCCGAGGCCCTGGCTCGGGTGCGGGCCTTGAAAGGCAAGGGCATCATCCGCCGCATCGGCGCCAATTTCCAGTCCCGCAAGCTGGGCTGGACCAGCACCCTTTGCGCGGCCATGGTCCCGGAGGACAAGCTGGAACTCTTCACCGCCGAGGTCAACCGACATCCCGGCGTGACCCACAACTACCTGCGCCAGCACATGTACAACGTCTGGTTCACCATGATCGCGCCCAGCGTGGAAAAGGTTCGCGAGACCCTGGCCGAGATCACGGCCAAAACCGGAATCGAGATCCTGAACCTGCCCGCGGTGAAGACCTTCAAGATCAAGGTGGATTTCCCCATGGCCCGGAAAGGCCAGCAGGAATAGCACCTGCCACTCGACGCGAACGGCTGGGCATGGAAAACATGACCCAGCCAGGCAGCTCTTTAGAAAAAACCACCCGTCAGCTTACCGTATCTTCGGCCTCGTCCTTCTCCGGCCACTGGGCCAGGCAGTCCAGGATCTCCACAGTTGCGTCCAGCACCTCCTGCGGGATGCCGTCCAGATCCCCTGCCCAGTCATCCTGATCGCGCCCGGGCAGCTTCCCGCCAGCTTCCCCATCACCCACCTGCCCTGCCCGCATCGCAGGGCCTTTGTCCGGATCAACAGCTGATTTGCTCCTTGAATAACCACCCAACACCATACGCAAACCTCCTCAAGCCCACGTTTTTCCACCCACTCCAATTCCCTCAGCCACCTGGAATAGCCCCCTGGACCTCTGCCCCCTGATCTCCTCCTCAAGCTCAGTGCCCCTCCTGGGAGCGCCGCACCCCAGTGCGGCAAGTCGCGAATTCCCGCGTCACTTCAGATGTTCGCGCTCACATCGTGCCGCACTGGGGTGCGGCGCTCCAGGGCTGCGTCCAAAGCATTGAACGGCAACGTTCCAAAGAAAAAATCTCTAACCTCTGACCTCTGCCCACTGATCTCTGATTTCTACCCTCCGCCTTCCGTCTCCAACCTGCAGCACTGGCTGTAATACGCGGCGCAGTTGCCCATGTCCGTCTCACGGATCTCGATGATCGCATTGGGCCCATGGCCCAGGCTGACCCACCCGTCACGGCGGATGATCACGGCCAGCGGGTGCAGGGTCTCGTCGATCCCTACGGTCACGGACATCCGTCCCAGGGGGGTGGCCAGGAAAATCTCCGCGTCTTTGTCCAGTTCCGACAGGTCGGGATTGTCCGGCGACACCCATATCCTGGGCAGGCCCTGCTGTTCGGCCTCGGGGATCTGGGAATGCATGTATTTGCCCCGCACCAGGGAAAGCAGGCGCAGGGAATACTCGTCGTCCTCGTCAGGTTCCGTATCCAGCGAGTCCGGGAAACGATAAAGTCCGTCCGGATGGGCAAAGCGCATTCCGGCAAAGGCCACCTCCGGATGCTCGGCCTTGGCGAATCCCCTGCTTCGGAATGTGTCCAAATCCATGTCCAAAGGACTCAAACCGATCCGCAGACATTCCTCGACTTCAGGGAAGACCACCGGCGGTTCCAGCCGGGCTCCCAGATCCCGCAGGATGTCGAAGTCGGACCGGCACTCTCCCCGAGCCGAGACAGCCCGGCCGGAATAGTTCACGTAATCATGCAGGCACGAGCCCAGAATCTCCTCGCGCTCCAGCATCAGGGCGGGCGGAAGCACCACGTCCGCGCATTGGGCCGTGTCGTTCCAGAAGGCGTCCACGCAGACCGTGAAAGGACGCTCCAATGCCTTGGCCATGGCCAAACTGTCCGGGACCTGATTGACCACGTTGTGCCCGTCCACCCAGACGAATTCCACAGACGGATCGGCCCACTCCAGATCCCATGCCAGAGACGGAAGCAGAAAGGAACGTCGGGCTTCCGCATCCACCGCGCGGCCGGGGGATGAAGCCGACCACTGCCCCAGGTTTCGCCCGGATGCGATGTTGAAGTAGGCCCCGCCGCCGCTGCGGCCGATGTTTCCGGACAGCACGGCCAGGGCATTGATGAACCGCACGTTCTGTCCGCCGAAGACATGACGCTGCAGTCCCCAGCCGATCAACGAGGCCGTGGGTCCGGCAGCGGCATACCATTCCAGCAGCTCCCGGGCGTCATCGGGATTCACATCGCAGACCCGCAGCAATTCTTCAGGATCTAGGCTCAGCACAAGTTCCCGGAACCGAGGCCAGTCTAAGGCCGCCCTGGGCACATCCGCTGTAACGGCGTCCAGCTCCAGCAATCCCCGCATCACCCAGGCCGCCAGAAAACGATCCGTTCCCGGCCGGATGCGCAGAATTTTGTCGGAGAAGGCCCCGCTGCCGTCGCCTCCCGGGGAAACAGTCAACACCCGTACGCCACTGCTCCTCGCCCGTCGGACAAGCAACGCCGTGTGCAGGGACGACCGACCCAGATCCTTGCCCCAGTTCACGATCCGAGCCGCCTTCAGCAGATCAATCGGATCATTATGGTCCAATGCCCCGAAATCGCGCAAACAGGCCTCGATGCCTGCTTCATCGCACAACGATCCATGAATCGTGGATGATCCCAATGCCGCGAAAAAATTCAGGCTCGCCTGGGCCAGCACGCCGCGGTAGCCGTAGCCGCGGACATGGAGCACGGCATCGGGACGATCCCGCAGCGAATTCAGCCTGGAGGCGATCAGATCCAGGGCCACATCCCAGGATACCGGCTCGAATCCCCGCCCCCCATGCCCCGCCTGAAGCCGCCCCGTCTTTCGACGCTTGCGGATCATGGGCTGAAGAATCCGCTCCGGCGCATCCAGCCGCTCGAAGAACCTCGCTCCCTTGCGGCAGATCAAGTTCCCGGTGAACGGATGATCCGGGTTGGGGCGAATGGTGCGGGTGTGCGGATCGGCCAGGAAGGAGCAGCCGTCCGGACAGTCGAGGGTACATGCGCTGATAGTTGACGATGTTGTTCCGGGACTGTTCACTGATCCTCTATTACTCGACACTGTTCATGCTCCTCTTCCAGTTCATCATGAATCCAGATCCAGCTCGGCCGTGAAGTAACCCACGACGACCTTGCTGCGCACCCGCACCGGCAGTCGCGATTCATCCGCTGTGACCCAGATCTGCAATGCGGCATCCGGGCTTTTGCGGAACACGCCGCCCAGGTCCTGCAGGTCCGGCTCTACGACGAAACAGTCGAATACCCGGTCGTCGATGCTGATCTCCTCACGGGCGACCACTCTTGCCACTCCCTGGACGAGCTTCTTGCCGTCGGAGACCGGAACGCTCAGTTCCTCGCCCACTTCCAAAGGCTGGGTACGGAAGACATAGAAGATGGACAGCGGGTCGAAGGTACCGTCCACCAGTTCGGCCCCGTCCCTGGTCTGGCCCTTCTCGCTGATCCGAGCCACCTGACGGTTCCAGTCGAAAAGCACGTCCACGTTCCGATGACGCGAGCGTTCCTCCTCCTGCTTGTTGAAGGCAAGGGACCGGCTCATGTCGATCTCCGTGAAGGAGTCGATGTAGTTGCGGTAGCGGTAGAAATAATCGGCAAAGGAGTTGGTTCGGGTGGTCATCACGAAGTGGTGCGCCGGTCGACCGTGCAGTTGTGCCCTGGGATGGACTTCCAGGGTGGCATGGGCCGCGGGAATGACGCCCCAGCGGACGTTGTAGCGCAGGACTTCTCCGGGCGAAAATGAGAACTCATGTGGTTCAGGGTGTTCATCGCCCGGCATGGCGACGGAATGCCCAAGGAAGAGGCCGAGACCCGCGCAGACCACGATGGTCAACATGCAAAACCACATTGCTCCCGCAAATACCCGGCGCGGGCGCACCGGTGTTGTCATTGGGCGCGACTGGGAGTGCTTGATGAAAATGATCATTTTTTTCTCCGAAAATCAAAAATACGACCACGAACCATGGCTTCCGGCCCGAACTTGTCCCGTATGGCGTCCAGGGTCCGGTCCAGGGTTTCGTCCACGCGGTTTTCTTTAGGTTGGAACAGTGAAAGCTGACTTTGCCCGCTGGAAAAATTGGAGACGCTCAGCCCGATCAGGCGGACCTTGCGGGCAAGTTTCTCATTGTCCAGCAGGGAGGCGGCGGACTCGAAAATCACCCGCGTCGAGTTGGTGGCCTCGCCAAGGGTCCTGGAGCGGGTGATGGACTTGAAATCGCTGTACTTGAGCTTCAGGGTCACCGTTCGCCCCTTGTGACCGTCCCGGCGCAATCGCCGCCCCACGCGCTCGGCCTGGTCCAGAAGCCAGCGCTTCAGTTCCTCCCGGTCCTCGGTGTCCTCGGCAAAGGTGTTTTCCGCGCCCTCGCTCTTGGCCTCATACTCCCGGACCACCCGCCTTGGGTCAATGCCACGGGCGCGGTCGTACAGCAGTTCCCCCCACTTGCCGAAACGCTCTCGCCAAAATTCTTGGCTAAACCGCTGCACGTCCCCGGCAGTCCGAATCCGGAAGAGGGCAAGCTTCTCCACGGCCCGCGGACCAACGCCGGGGATTTTCGAGATGGGCAGCTGATTCAGAAACGCCTCAACCTGATCCGGCCGAAGGATGAACAGCCCGTCCGGCTTGTCCTGGTCCGAAGCGATCTTGGCCAGGAACTTGACCGGCGCCATGCCCACGGAACAACGCAGTCCGGTCGCATCCAGCACGGCCCGCTTCAGGTCCGCGCCAAGCTGCTCTGGCGGACCGAAAATCCGCTCCTGGCCGGTGACGTCCAGGTAGGCCTCGTCCACGGAAGCCTGTTCCACCAGCGGCGAAAACCGTTCCAGGACCGCCATCACGCTTCGGGACGCCTCGCTGTAGCGCCGCATCCGACCCGGCACGAATACCCCATGGGGGCAAAGCCTCTTGGCCTTGAACATG
Organism: Desulfonatronum parangueonense; assembly: GCF_054656975.1. Lineage (NCBI taxonomy): Bacteria > Pseudomonadati > Thermodesulfobacteriota > Desulfovibrionia > Desulfovibrionales > Desulfonatronaceae > Desulfonatronum > Desulfonatronum parangueonense. Next base: position 1,093,008 of record NZ_BAAHXH010000003.1, on the reverse strand, counting down.
GGCATGGCGGAATGAATCCCGTAGCGGCGGGCCTCGTAACTGCACGCGGAAACCACCCCCCGCTCCGAGCCGCCGACGATCACCGGTTTGCCGCGCAATTCAGGGCGATCCAGCTGTTCAACGGAAGCAAAGAACGCATCCATGTCCACGTGCAGGATCAAGGTGGGGTGCGTGCAGGGTGAAATGTGGGGAGGAGTTTGCAAGGTAACTCAAGGAGTAGAAAACAGAAATCGTCACTGCTCGAAAAATATGGCAAAAATGGTCTGGATACCTGCCTTTGCGGCATGACGCGATTGCAAAGGTTCACATTGACGTCATTCCCGGGAAGGCGGGATCCAGTTGTAAGATAACGCAGTCTGTACCCGCGCTCTTTGAGCAGTTGCCGGAATCCAGAAAAAGTCATTTCATGAGTCTTGTCGCGGCCTTGGCTGGGAAGGTGGCAACTTCTCATAAAGGTCGGGCGATGAGGTTTTCTGTGCGAGGGATCCCTCCCTGCTCGGGGTTTTGTGATACAGCTACTGGGCCGTGCTCCAGCCGAAACCTGGTCCTGAGTGCGTTAAACCGCTGCCGCACTGGGGTGCGGCGCTCCCAGGATTTCTCCCTTTGGTGCCGGAATTTTTGTGTTGTTATGAAAAAGGTGGTCCCAGACGTCTTGTACCCGCCAAGCGATAACTGCCGGTCATCATGATCATGAGTATATCCAAATCGCGGCAACTATCCAATCAAAAAAGGGCGATCCTGCGGATCGCCCTTTCTTTCCGGGATGAAAAAGAAACGGACTACGCATCAAAGACAAGTTCGAGAATGTTGGAATCCCCCTCTCGCCGATAATGCTGGGACCGGCTCATTTTTTTCATCAGCAGAATCCCCAACCCTCCCTCCTGGCGGTCATCCATATCCAGGGTCACGTCTGGAGGGGGCATGGAAAGCGGATCAAAAGCCTGTCCCTGATCAGTGAAACGCACCAGGAATCCCTGCCCATTTCCCTGGATTCCACACGCCAGTTCCACGCCCCCCTGGTGATCCGGCGGATAGGCATTCTTGAATATATTCAAGAGCACCTCTTCCAGGACCATGGAAATCTTCAAAGACACGGCGGGTGGCAATCCCGCCGAATCTGCGCATTCCTGGAGAAATTCCTGGAACCTGTCCAGTGAGGAAAAATCCGCCGGCAAGGAAAGGCGATGCGATTCCGGAGGATTATTTTGCTGCAAGCGCCGCCTCCACGGAATCATGCACCGGAAAGATGGAGGCAAAACCGGAAATATCAAAAACCTCCTTGACCATGGCGCTCATCCCGCCAAAGGACAATGAACCGCCCTGGGCCTTGAGCTTCTTGCCAACGCCCAGGATGACCCGCAACCCAGCGCTGCTGATGTATTCCAGGCCGGAAAAATCCACGATCAAATCCACATTGCCTTTTTCCACCCAGCGCATGCATTCCTGCTCGAAAGTCGGCGCGGTCACGGCATCCATGCGTCCGGTTGCCTTGATGGTTACAGCCTTGTCAACATTCTTGCTCTCAAAATCCATGAATCCTTTCCTCCCAAAGATGAATGATACTCCGGCAACAGGCCAACCAAAGGCCTGTTCTTCTACATTCCCATGAAGTCCTGCCTGGTATAGCCTTCCGGTATATCGAAGCTTCCGGCAGGGGGGGGCATTTTTTTATGCTCCAGTAGTTCTTCCCTGGAAACGATGGTTGCGCCCATGACCGTGGCCCTGCTGACAGTCAGCACCGAGACGCCCTTGATCTTCTCCATTTCCCTGATCAGATCGTCAAAGCCCTGCTGTCCGGCCATCATGGCATGTCCGATCTTGTGATACACGCTCATGTCCACATCGATGTCCTCGGTGGCGCAGATCTCGGAGACGGTATTGCCCATGGGCATCTTCATGTTCAATTCATAGACCCGGCAGTTCCAGTCGTTGACGGTCTTGGTAACGCCGGTATCCCTGACGCTGGCGTTGATCTTCATCATCGCCCCCATCATTTCCGCCATCATCTGGGCCATCTGCTGATCGCCCCCATGCTCGCCCATGATGCCGGACATGGCCTTGGAAAGATCCAAGGGGATCTCGGCATAGGTTCTCTTGTCGTGATCCAGCATGTACATGACCTGCTTGTCCCCACGCATGATCACCGACGAACTTGTACCGGAGTTCATCCGCGCCTTGTTGCCGCTCAACCATGTCTCAACGATTTCCTCCGTGGCAGGCTGCTTCTGGCCCATGACCTCATAGGCCTCGTTCACATGCCGGATTTTCAGGTAGTCATCCGCCCATGACTGCGTTGCCACAGTCAATAAAAACATCATTACGATCAAGCACATTGTCTTTCTCATTGCTCACTCCATGGCTCGGGTTGTCTTGTCAGGTGATCATGTCCGTATTCGGCCCATTCATGAAATACACAGTACTTCTCTATGAAGCAGACCGTAAAATGTCCAGATACCCGGCCCAGATTCTCCAGGCGACTCTCGCCGGTCGATTGGTCCGGGAAGGCGCCAGGTTGCGGTCCTGGAGATGAACCTCCAGGAGCTTGGTCCCTCCTCCAGAGCAGTGCTGAACACGATGTGGTGTATTGACAATCTATCGTTCCGCACAAACCCAGCAGCGTGGCCCATTTTTGGTGTCCTGAGGCAAGGGACAAACGGAGAAAAATGAATAATCGCGGGAACTATTCAGCACATACTCTGTGGTCACTCGTCAGAGCTGGATTCCGGATTTCGCCGGAATGACGTATCATACTACATCCTTTCCAAGATAAGTCATGCCGGAGAAGGCCGGTATCCAGTCCGATTTTTTTCGGATGAGCTGAGTAGTTACAAATCGTGTATGTCCCACCTTGCAAGCCAGCCGGTCCCATGTTTGCACTCCAGTGTCGTCAATCCCGAGCCGCGATGCAAAACACTTAATGCATTATGAAAATGTTGTTGCACCACGCATTATTTTTTTTAATCCCTATTGCATTCGCTACAGTTCATAACTAAACATATTGTCACTGAAGGGGATTGTCTCAGGTCTTGGCTCACTTTTTTTCCCTCATACCGTTGGATTTGATATGACCTTCCTTGTCCATGATACCTTTATTTGAACGTTGACGTATTCTCAATCCATGACCAACGTTCAAGTGTTTTCTCTTCCGAAACATTCACCCGTTTCTTTAGATCCAAGCGTATTCACATACAAAATCGGGGGCATAATGTCCGCCCTTTGTTTTGAAGTCATGGCCGGCAACTGAGGGTTCTTTTTTGCCCCGCGCTGAGTCGTGCCAACCCCTGGCGATATATGTATCCAGTGAATTGAAACCAGTTTTTGGCTATGCGGAGGAATGATTTTTATGCGGAAACATTTTGTTGCGGTCTTTCTGTGTCTTGCTGGAGCTTTTTTGATTGTCGGCACGGCGTGGTCCGAGTCGCTTGAGGGAGAAGGGCAGGTGGTTACATTGAAGAGCGCGATCCAGCATGTTCTTCAAACCCATCCTGAAATAAAGGCTGCCTCTTATGGAAGAATCGCCAGAGATTGGGAAGTTGTGCAGGCGCGGGCGAATTACTTTCCGACCTTGGACGGTTCGGCTACCTGGGGGTATCAGAAGCAGGTGCGTCCTGATATCTCTGACGATGTCACCCGGCCCCAACAACAAACCATTGGCCTGCGCCAGAATGTATTTCGTGGCGGAGCCGATCTTGCTGAAGTGAACCGTCAGAAAGCCCGTGTGGAATCGCAAACACATATCGTGCAGGGTACGTCAGAAAATCTGGCCCTTTTGACGTCCAGGGTCTACTTGAATGTGTTGCGCAACATCCAGTTGCACGAACTTGCCAAGGAAAATCTCCTCAATCACGAACGCATAGCCGACCAGGTGAACCTGAGGATGGAATCCGGCCTGGATACTCGGGCTGAAATGGATCAGGTCGTCGGCCGCCTGGCTTTGGCGCGATCCAATATTGTTGCAACGCAGGCAAATCTGAATGATGCAATGACGGACTTTCAGGCCGTAGTGGGCATCTTCCCTGGTGATCTCGAATTTGTCGCCCCATTGGACATTTCCTTTCCCCCGACATTACTTGAAGCCGAAATTGCAGCCCTGGAAGACCACCCCATCATCAAATCCGCTATGGCGGACGTGGAAGCCAGGGAAAATCAGCGCAAGGTAGCTCAGCGTCTGCAGTATCCTCGTTTTGACCTCTCCGCGGATTACAACTGGAACAAGGACGTATTTCCTGTCGACGGCAGACGCGACTTTTGGGCTGTGGCCGGAACGGTCAGCTTCAATTTTTTCAGCGGCGGTCGCGATTACGGACGAACCCAGGAAACCATTAACCTTGTCAAGGAAGCAAACGAAATCCTGGCGAACTCCCAACGCGAAACCACCCAGTCAATTCGACTTTCCTGGGAAGCCAACCAGGCCGCCAAGGAACGCGTCGCCTTCCTGCAGGAATATGCCGAAGCGGCCCAGGCCACGGCGGACGCCTTTTCCACGCAGTGGACCATTGGCCGGCGCACCATGTTTGACCTTTTGGACACGCAGGCCGAGGCGATCAACTCCAAGGCCGAACTGGTCCGGGCACAATATGAACTGCTCTACACCGAATACAGGATTCTGAACAGCCTAGGCCGGCTTGTGCCCTCACTGGGTCTGGAATGGCCCAAGGAAGGTCGTGTTTCCGATGATGGATAGAACGACATAACCGGAGACTCTCCCCTGCCCCGGACATCGACATTCTTAAGTTCTTGAGCGCATTGAGGTTCGGAAGAGGACTTCATCTGCAGCAAACCATGGAGGATGCATTATCGCTCCACCGCATTTGAAGCAGGTGGCGGATCAACATGCCGGCACCAACAGGTCACATGTCTTGTGTTGGTCCGCCTTATTTGCGCTTATTGCTGAAACAATCCCGTCTGAATGTTTGTGGATGTCATGAAGCGACGAAATTACCGTACTTGGCTGTTTGCGATCTTGATCGCCGCGGCGGTTTGCCCCAGCGCTTTTGCCGACGAAAATTTCCGGATCAATCGGGAAATCTTGAATCAAGCAGCGACCCGGTACGGGGAAGGTGCTGTGACCCGTCTGCTGGAGTGGGAAGATATGATCCGCAACACGGACAGAACCAAGTCGGACCTGGAAAAACTGGAAAAGGTCAACCAGTTCTTCAACACGCGAATCATGTATGTCACCGACATGGAACTCTGGGGCGTGGAGGACTATTGGGCCACCCCCTTCGAGTTCCTGAGCAGAAACGCTGGGGATTGCGAAGATTTTGCCATCGCCAAGTATTTTACCTTGAAGGCCATGGGCGTAAAAGAGGAAAAGCTGAATATCATGTACGTCAAGGCCTTGCAGTTCGGAATCGCCCACATGGTTCTCGCATACTACAGTACACCGGAGGCCGAGCCATTGATCCTGGACAATTATATTGATGCCATCCTTCCAGCATCGAAACGGCCCGACCTCCTTCCGGTATTTGGTTTCAACGGAAGCGGACTCTGGTCTGCCAGGCAGAGGGCGCAGGGCAGCCTCCCCGGTCGCAGCGAACGGCTGAGGCCATGGCAGGAACTACAGTCAAGAATGCCAATGGACGGGCTGTAACTAGAAGGAAAAACAATGACTCTTTTCCGCCAAATCATCATCTTTACCTTTGCCTTGTTCCTCGTCCTGTTTTCCGGGATATGGTTCGCCAAACTGGGAACGACCAGGGCCTTTCTGCTTGACCAGCTGGAGTCTCACGCGCAGGACACGGCGACGTCCCTCGCGCTTTCCGTGACTCAGCACATGATCGATAGAAACTTCGTGATTATTGAAAGCATGATCAACGCTGTCTTTGATCACGGGTACTATATGGTCGTCCGGCTTACGGACGTCCATGGCGAAGTACTCACGGAGCGCGTCATGGACGTGACAATAGAGAGCGTTCCTCCCTGGTTTATCAGATGGATCGACCTGGAAACACCCGAGGCCGACGCTCAAGTCATGGCCGGCTGGCATCAGGCGGGCTTTATTTTTGTGAAGAGCCACCCGGGCTATGCATACCATACGCTTTGGCAGAGCGTGGTCAGGACCACGCTCTTGTTTCTGGCCTGCGGAGTTGTCGTGCTTCTTGTAGGGGGATTCGGATTGCGAATGCTGCTCAGGCCACTGGAACTGGTGGAGCGGCAGGCGGACGCCATCTGCCGGAAAGAGTATGAAATTCAGGAGAACATCCCCTGGACAAAGGAGTTCAGGAGGGTTGTCGAGGCCATGAACCGTATGACCTACAAGGTCAAGGAGATGTTCGAGGAGCAGGTGGCGCAGGCGGAAAGCCTTCGGGAGCGTGCCTATACCGATCCGGTCACCGGCCTGGGCAACCGGCGCTACTTTGAATCCCAGGTCACGTCGCGCCTAGATCGCCGGGACAGCACCACGAAAGGAATCTTGCTGCTGGTCAAGGTCAATGACCTGGACAAGCTGAACAAAGACAAGGGGTTCCAGGCCGGAGACGATTTCCTGCGACGCGTTTCTGAACTGCTTCAGCAGACCATGGGTCAGTATGCCGGTTGCGTCCTCGCCCGCCTCAACGGCGGCGACTTCGGCATTTTTCTTGCCGACGCCCCCGCCTTTGACGCCGAAACCATAGCCAAACACATTGTCGCTGATCTGGCGCGTCTTTCAACCGAAGAAATCTCGATCACGGACAACATCGCGTATCTGGGGGCGGCAACGTCTACCGCATCCGTTTCCTTGAGCCGCATGCTCTCCGAAGCTGATCTGGCCCTTTCCATGGCCCGGCAGTCAGGACCCAACGGATGGAACGTGCGCGACATCACCGAGGATTCGGACATCATGCCTCTTGGTCAGCAGAAATGGAAAGAGGTACTCGAACAGTCCCTGGTGGAGCGCAAGTTCAGCCACGACGCCCAGCCGGTGGTGACAATGTCCGACTGGAACACGCTGCTGCATCTGGAGGTGTTTTCCCGAATCGTCCTTGAAGGCGACAAACTCCTCAGCGCCAGTGTCTTCATGTCCCTGGCCGAGCGGCTGAGCCTTGTCTCATCCATCGATCGCATCGCCATCGAAGAGGTGATGAAGCTGGATCGCGCCTTGCTTCCAACGGAGAGCGTCGCCGTAAACGTATCGCCCGCCTCGCTTCAGGATGGAAACTTCAGGGAATGGATCACGCCGGCCCTTAAAAACCTGCCTCGGTCAGCTCCTCGCCTCATCTTTGAATTTTCAGAATACAGCGCTGTCCAGAACCTGGACCTGGTAAAGGAGTTCAGCCGCATTGCCCGCGACAGTGGTCATGCCACGGGCCTTGACCACTACGGGCAGAGCTTTTCCAATCTTGGTTATCTCAAATCCATGCGGCCGGAATACGTGAAGATAGACCGGGCCTATACCGGGGAACTCAAGGAAAGGGATAATGACAGTCGGTTCTACATCGCATCGCTATGCAGTGTTGCGCACAGCATTGATGTGAAGGTCATTGCCGAAGGCGTGGAGACAGAGCAACAGGTTCAGGTCCTCAAGGAACTGAACGTGGATGCGATTCAGGGATATCTCGTGGCGCGGCCGAAACCGATTCGGGATATGGTAGGTAGGTCGTGAACCTTGGCAAGCTAGAGGATATCCTCCACGGTCAAGGTTTGTGTGCTGGTTGTTTCTCTCAACAATTTGCGTTTTCTGATCTTTTCCCGCGCTAATTCGGGCAGCTCGGTATAGAGGATGATGTTCTTGCTGATCAGCAGATCAATCAGGTCTTCCACCAACCGGATCATCCCCATGTCCGATAATGACAACAGAAGCTTCCGTGTATCATCGCTGGTGGATCTGTGCAGAAACTCCAGCAGTTCATCGTCGACGGCATGTTTTGCTTCATCGACGTTGGGTTTGGGAGCGTTGTGTATCGCAGTGATTATGCCGTTTGCGTCGCGTTCCACGTATAACATGACTGTCTCTCCGGATGGAAGTGTAGTGTTTTGCATCTGATGGAAATGATAACACCAACTTACAAAAAAAAACAGGGGGGCATAGGCTGCCCTGTGCAGGAAATCGATGCATGAGCGTATCTGAAACAATGGATCCGACCATTCCGGAAGGATGGGATCTCACCGCGGGAGACATGGAAACCCAGGACGACCCGCTTCTGGACTGCCTGATCCAGCTGACCAAGCTCCACGGTTTGCCTACAGCCAGGACCGGTCTGGTCTCCGGGCTGCCTCTGGTCAAGAACCGTTTGACAGTGGAGCTCTTTTCCAGGGCCGCGGCCCGAGCCGACCTGTCTTCACGGGTGGTAAGGAAATCCCTTAAAAAAATCACCCCGCTGCATCTTCCGACAATCCTTCTTCTCCAGGAACAACAGGCCTGTGTCCTGGTCGGAATTTCTCCCGACGGCCAGACATTCGATATTCTTCTGCCGGAATCGGGCACTGGCGAAAAAACCGTCACCAGAGCCGAACTGGAAAAGCTCTACACGGGATACGCCATCTTCGCCCGGCCGAAATATCATCTTGAAAAGAAATCAGTGGAAGAAATCAGCCCCGGGGTTGGGTCGAGTTGGTTCTGGGGAACTTTTTTTCAGCACTGGCGCCTCCATCGGGACGTTCTGACGGCTTCGTTCTTGATCAACGTATTTGGCCTGATGACCCCGTTCTTCGTTCTCCAGGTCTATGACCGGGTCATTCCCAATTTCGCCATGGAAACCCTATGGGTCCTGGCCATCGGAATTTCCATAGTCTGCCTCTTTTCCATGCTGATGCGGGGGCTGCGCATCTACTTTATCGACCAGGGGGGCAGGAAGATGGACCTGAAAATATCCTCTCTCCTGCTCCAGAAGGTCATGGATCTGAAGATGGAGGTTCGACCCAATTCGGTCGGTTCCTTTTCCAAGAAGATACAAGAGTTTGACAACATCCGTGACTTCGCAACCTCTGTTTCCATCACCTCGGTGATCGATCTGCCCTTCATGATGCTGGGCCTGTTCGTGGTCTGGTACATCGGCGGCAACATCGTGATCATTTTCCTGGTCGCGATACTCATTTTGACGCTGCATGCCTTGCTTATCCAGCGCCCTCTGCGCAATGCCGTGAGTAAGACCTTCAAGGCTTCCTCCCAAAAGAACTCTATTCTTATTGAGGGCATCTCGGGGCTGGAAACAATTAAGACCATGGGCGCGGAAAGCCAGGTCCAGCGAGCCTGGGAGGAGGCGGTTGGATACATTGGAAAATGGAGCTCCCGCTCCAGAGCCCTGGCGAACTCGGTGAACGATGCGGCTTTCTTTTGGCAGAGTATGGTGGTGGTCGGGGTTGTTGTGGGCGGCGTGTACAAAATTTCCGCGGGTGAATTGTCTCAGGGCGGCCTGATCGCGCTGGTCATTCTTTCCCGGCATACTCTGGCGCCCATGGGCAATGTCGTCAGACTGGTCACGCGCTTCCAGCGAGCCAAGGAGGCTCTGAAGAGCCTCAACGAGATCATGCGCCTGCCCACGGAAAGACCTTCCGGCAAGGTCTTCCTGCATCGGCCCCGTGTCGAGGGCACCATCGGGATCAAAAACCTGACCTTTTCCTACCCGGACCAGACGACAAATGTTTTGAACAACATCTCGCTCGAGGTGGGCGCGGGTGAGAAGGTGGGCATCATCGGGCCCATCGGCTCAGGCAAGACCACCCTGGGCAAAATCATACTTGGCCTTTACGAGCCGCAAAACGGCATGGTGACAGTTGACGGAACGGATATCCGTCAGATCGATCCCACGGAACTGCGCCGGTTTATCGGCTACGTGCCCCAGGACATCCAACTTTTCCGCGGCACTGTGCGCAGCAACATCACCATAGGAACCTTTGGCATAGACGACCAGACCGTTCTCCAGGCAGCAAAAGACGCGGGCGTGGATGATTTTGTCAGAAAGCACCCCCAGGGATACGACAAGGACATTGGAGAACAGGGTCGAGGACTCTCCGGCGGCCAGCGCCAGTGCATTGCCATGGCCCGTGCCCTGCTGCTGGATCCGCCTGTGCTGGTTCTGGACGAGCCTTCGAGCAACATGGACAACCGGACTGAAGTCCTTCTCCGAAAGAAGCTGGTGGAGCTGATCCGGGACAAAACGCTGATCCTGATCACCCATCGGGCATCCCTGCTGGACATGGTGGACCGCCTGGTGGTTATCGACAACGGAATCATCGTTGCGGACGGACCGAAAGCCTCGGTTTTGGAAGCTATGAAGAAAGGCCAGCTGAACATGTAGCTGGAGGAGGGATAATTGAAAGAAGGACCACAGATTGACCCGGCACCCAAGAAAAAGCCGAAACAAAAGGAATTGTTCTACCGAATTGATCCGGAGGACGTGGATTTTACCACGGACATCCGGGCGACCCTGCTGGCGCAATCTCCTCGGGGCGCCAGGGCCATCGTTTGGCTGGTCTTGCTTCTCTTGATTGTCGGCATTTATTGGGCGTCAGTGTCGGAGATCGAAGAGGTCACCCGAGGCGAGGGCAGAGTCATTCCCTCCGGCCAGATCCAGGTCATCCAGAACCTGGAGGGTGGAATCGTTTCAGAAATTCTGGTCAGGGCCGGGGACAGGGTCGAGAGTGGCCAGTTGCTCCTGCGCATCGACGAGACCAGATTTTCATCATCGTTTCAGCAGAGCCGCGCCAGATACCTGGCCAACCTCGCTAGGGCGGCCCGCCTTCAGGCAGAGTCTACCGGCTCGCCCTTCACCGTTCCTCCGGCAGTGATGGAAGAGGCGCGGGAAATCGGCGAGAGCGAAAGACAACTCTATGACTCCCGTCAGAACGAGTTGCGCCTTGCGGTGAACATCAGGCAGGAGCAGCTCAACCAGCGCCGGAGCGAGTTGCGCGAACTCCAGGTCAAGCTGGATGAACTGAGCAAGACCGCGCAATTGTTCGAGAACGAGATCGCCCTGCTCAGGCCTCTAGTGGCCAGAGGCGCGGTTTCGGAAATGGAACTCCTCCAAAGCGAGCGCAGGGCCAGCGAAATGCGCGGGGAGATCGAGGTCATCAGACAGTCCATCCCCAGGGCCCGCTCCAGGATTGAGGAAAGTACGGCAGCCATCCAAGAGATCAGGCTGAACTTCGTCAACAAGGCCAAGGTTGAATTGAGCGAAGTGCAGTCACTGCTGGGGGAAGAGACGGCCGCGGCCTTTGCCCTGAGGGACCGCCTGGACCGGACCCTGGTTCGATCACCTGTCAACGGCATCGTAAACCGCGTCCTAGTCAGCACTCTGGGAGGGGTCATCCAACCGGGCATGAACTTGATTGAGATCGTTCCGGCTGAAGGCACGCTCCTTATCGAAGCCAGGATCAGACCCGCGGACATCGCCTTCTTGAGGCCGGAACAACAGGCCATGATCAAGTTCACGGCTTACGACTTCACCATCTTTGGCGGACTGGTGGCCAAGCTTGAACACATCGGCGCGGACAGCATCACCGATGAACATGGAAACAGCTATTATCCCGTGCAATTGCGCACGGAACGCAACCACCTTGGAACCGAGGAGAACCCTTTACCGATCATTCCGGGCATGGTGGTCACAGCGGACATTCTCACTGGCAAAAAGACGATCTTGTCATACCTGTTGAAGCCCATATTCCGGGCCAAGCACACGGCATTCAGAGAGAGGTGATTCCATATGAAAATTCTGTTTTGCAGCACGAATCCGGCGGTGATCAGGCGATGGCATGACGTGCTTTCACCATACCAGACCGAGCAGGCGACAACCCTGAAAGATGTTCGACGCTGCCTGGCCGCAAGCGCGTTCGACCTGGCTCTCCTGCACCGCCCTCTTCTCGATCAGCAATCGTTTTCGGAACTTTATAAAACGTTTCCAGGAACCCGATTCCTCCTTCTGTCGGATCATCCCAAGGACAGCGAGGGCATCGTCTTCCTCAAAGCCGGCATCTCAGGATATGCAAACACCTATATCTCACCTGACCGACTGAAGGAGGCAGTGCGCGTTATTGCCGACGGCGGAGTCTGGCTGGGTCAACAAATCATCCAGAGGTTGATCCTGAACATGGCCAAGACTGTATCGACGCAGTCCCCCTCGGATTCCGGGGCTGCCCTGGCAGGAATGACCGGCATGGAACAGAAGGTGGCGCTGATGGTCGCCCAGGGAATGAATAACGCAAAAATCGCAGAGGAACTGAAGATCACGGAACGGACCATCAAGGCTCACCTGACCTCCATTTATGGCAAAACCAAAACCGGCAACCGTCTTGGACTGGCGCTGCTCGTCAATCGGGGACAAGAGTAGGTTGTCAAACTGTTATTTTTGTAATCATTGCTGAGTAGTTACTAATTTAATCTGAAAGGCAATATCGGATTTGTCGATAAAACAACGGCCGCGAAGGGTGCATCCCCCTCGCGGCCGTTCCTGTTTGTCAGGTTGTTGGTCGATTAATCGAGAACTTCATCTCCCAGCAAGTTCGAGAGTCCATCATCTTCAATAACTGCATCGTCATCGTCATAGTCATCGTAATCATCATTTGTGTTATCTTCGTCAGAGTCCGCATCAGAATCGGCATCCGCGTCGCTATCCGCATCAGCATCCGCATCTGAGTCTGTGTCAGTGTCTGTATCAGAGTCAGCATCTGCGTCAGAGTCTGCGTCTGCGTCAGAGTCTGCATCGCTATCAGCATCAGCATCCGCGTCGGTATCCGCGTCGGTATCAGCGTCAGCGTCGGCATCCGTGTCGTCATCAGCATCCGTATCAGTATCTGCATCGGAATCCGCGTCCGCATCAGAATCAGCGTCGGCGTCACTGTCAGCATCCGCGTCGGCATCTGCATCCGCGTCGGCATCAGCATCGGCGTCGGCATCCATATCAGTGTCCGCGTCTGCATCGGCGTCGGCATCTGTGTCTGAATCCGCGTCTGCGTCGGAGTCGGTGTCGGCGTCGGCGTCATTATCAGCGTCTGCATCACTGTCAGCATCCGCGTCGCTATCGGCATCTACATCCGAATCGGTGTCTGCATCGTCATCAGTCTCTTCACCGACATTATTCTCGTCATCCTCAGGATTCGGATCAAACCCGTCCTTCCAATTCCACTCGCCGTCTACCACCTGTCCACCATTATTGGTCGGCCAATCGATATTCTCGCCAGCACCGAAATACATCACGGTCGATGTGAATCCCCCAGCAGCAGGATTGCCACCCTTGACGTAGATACCTACCCAATCCCCTTGTGAATTGGCGAAATCCTCAATCGCTGACTGGTTTTCAAGGGTCACCCCATCCAAGGGATTTTCGAACTTCTTAACGGTGCCGTCACTAAAGGCAATCGCAGTATAAGAAATCTCCGGATATTTATCGCCACCGTCATCGTCCGCGTCACTATCCGCATCTGCATCAGAATCAGCGTCAGCGTCCGCATCAGCGTCAGCGTCCGCATCAGCGTCAGCGTCCGCATCAGCGTCTGCGTCAGCATCGGCGTCTGCGTCAGCATCGGCATCTGCGTCGCTATCTGCATCCGCATCAGAATCAGCGTCCGCATCACTGTCAGCGTCGGCGTCGGAGTCGGCGTCTGCATCACTGTCGGCGTCGGCGTCGGAGTCCGCGTCTGCATCAGAGTCAGCATCCGCGTCAGAATCGGCATCAGCGTCGCTATCGGCATCTGCGTCAGAATCAGCGTCTGCATCACTGTCAGCGTCCGCGTCGGAGTCCGCGTCTGCATCAGAGTCAGCGTCCGCGTCACTATCGGCATCTGCGTCAGAATCGGCATCTGCGTCACTATCGGCATCCGCGTCAGAATCAGCGTCCGCATCACTGTCAGCGTCGGCGTCGGAGTCGGCGTCTGCATCACTGTCGGCGTCGGCGTCGGAGTCCGCGTCGGCATCAGAGTCAGCATCCGCGTCACTATCTGCATCCGCATCAGAATCGGCATCAGCGTCGCTATCGGCATCCGCGTCAGAATCAGCGTCGGCATCACTGTCAGCGTCCGCGTCGGAGTCGGCGTCTGCATCACTGTCAGCGTCCGCGTCGGAGTCGGCATCCGCATCAGAATCGGCATCAGCGTCGCTATCGGCATCCGCGTCAGAATCAGCGTCTGCATCACTGTCGGCGTCCGCGTCGGAGTCCGCGTCTGCGTCACTATCGGCATCCGCGTCGGAGTCGGCGTCGGCATCAGAGTCAGCATCAGCATCGCTATCCGCATCCGCATCAGAATCGGCATCAGCGTCGCTATCGGCATCTGCGTCAGAATCAGCGTCTGCATCACTGTCGGCGTCCGCGTCGGAGTCCGCGTCTGCGTCACTATCGGCATCCGCGTCGGAGTCGGCGTCGGCATCAGAGTCAGCATCAGCATCGCTATCCGCATCCGCATCAGAATCGGCATCAGCGTCGGCATCTGCGTCAGAATCAGCGTCTGCATCACTGTCGGCGTCCGCGTCGGCGTCTGCGTCACTATCGGCATCCGCGTCGGAGTCGGCGTCGGCATCAGAGTCAGCATCAGCATCGCTATCCGCATCCGCATCAGAATCGGCATCAGCGTCGCTATCGGCATCTGCGTCAGAATCAGCGTCTGCATCACTGTCGGCGTCCGCGTCGGAGTCCGCGTCTGCGTCACTATCGGCATCCGCGTCGGAGTCGGCGTCGGCATCAGAGTCAGCATCAGCATCGCTATCCGCATCCGCATCAGAATCGGCATCAGCGTCGGCATCTGCGTCAGAATCAGCGTCTGCATCACTGTCGGCGTCCGCGTCGGCGTCTGCGTCACTATCGGCATCCGCGTCGGAGTCGGCGTCGGCATCAGAGTCAGCATCAGCATCGCTATCCGCATCCGCATCAGAATCGGCATCAGCGTCGCTATCGGCATCTGCGTCAGAATCAGCGTCTGCATCACTGTCGGCGTCCGCGTCGGAGTCCGCGTCTGCGTCACTATCGGCATCCGCATCGGAATCAGCGTCTGCATCACTGTCAGCGTCCGCGTCGGAGTCGGCGTCGGCATCAGAGTCAGCATCAGCATCGCTATCCGCATCCGCATCAGAATCGGCATCAGCGTCGCTATCGGCATCTGCGTCAGAATCAGCGTCTGCATCACTGTCGGCGTCCGCGTCGGAGTCCGCGTCTGCATCAGAGTCAGCATCAGCGTCACTATCCGCATCCGCGTCAGAATCAGCGTCCGCATCACTGTCAGCGTCTGCGTCGGAGTCGGCGTCTGCGTCGGAGTCGGCGTCTGCGTCGGAGTCGGCGTCTGCATCAGAGTCTGCATCAGAGTCAGCATCAGCGTCGCTATCCGCATCCGCGTCAGAATCAGCGTCCGCATCACTGTCAGCGTCTGCGTCGGAGTCGGCGTCTGCGTCGGAGTCGGCGTCTACATCAGAGTCTGCATCAGCGTCACTATCCGCATCCGCGTCAGAATCAGCGTCCGCATCACTGTCAGCGTCTGCGTCGGAGTCGGCGTCTGCATCACTGTCAGCATCCGCGTCGGAGTCCGCATCCGCATCAGAATCGGCATCCGCGTCACTATCGGCATCTGCATCGGAATCAGCGTCTGCATCACTGTCAGCGTCCGCGTCGGAATCAGCGTCCGCATCACTGTCAGCGTCGGCGTCAGAGTCGGCGTCTGCATCAGAGTCAGCATCAGCGTCGCTATCCGCATCCGCATCAGAATCGGCATCTGCGTCAGAATCAGCGTCTGCATCACTGTCAGCGTCCGCGTCGGAGTCCGCGTCGGCATCAGAGTCAGCATCCGCGTCACTATCCGCATCCGCATCAGAATCGGCATCTGCGTCAGAATCAGCGTCTGCATCACTGTCAGCGTCCGCGTCGGAGTCCGCGTCGGCATCAGAGTCAGCATCCGCGTCACTATCCGCATCCGCATCAGAATCGGCATCCGCGTCAGAATCAGCGTCCGCATCACTGTCAGCGTCCGCGTCGGAGTCCGCATCGGCATCAGCGTCAGCATCCGCGTCACTATCCGCATCCGCATCAGAATCGGCATCCGCGTCAGCATCAGCGTCAGCGTCGGCATCAGCATCAGCGTCCGCGTCAGCATCAGCGTCGGCATCGGCGTCAGCGTCGGCATCAGCATCAGCATCTGCATCTGCGTCAGCATCGGCATCGGCGTCCGCGTCAGCATCAGCGTCCGCATCAGCGTCCGCATCAGCGTCGGCATCAGCATCCGCGTCAGCGTCGGCATCAGCATCCGCGTCAGCATCAGCGTCAGCATCGGCATCCGCATCTGCGTCTGCGTCAGCATCGGCATCGGCGTCAGCGTCAGCATCGGCATCCGCATCGGCGTCAGCGTCAGCATCGGCATCCGCATCAGCGTCTGCGTCGGCATCGGCGTCAGCGTCAGCATCGGCATCCGCATCGGCGTCGGCATCAGCGTCAGCATCGGCATCAGCATCGGCGTCGGCATCGGCGTCAGCATCGGCATCCGCATCGGCGTCAGCATCGGCATCCGCATCGGCGTCAGCATCGGCGTCAGCGTCGGCATCAGCGTCTGCGTCGGCATCGGCGTCAGCGTCAGCATCGGCATCCGCATCGGCGTCGGCATCGGCGTCAGCATCGGCATCCGCATCGGCGTCAGCATCGGCATCGGCATCCGCATCGGCATCAGCGTCAGCATCCGCGTCACTATCCGCATCCGCATCAGAATCGGCATCCGCGTCAGCATCAGCGTCAGCGTCGGCATCAGCATCTGCGTCAGCATCAGCGTCGGCATCGGCGTCCGCGTCAGCATCAGCGTCCGCATCAGCGTCGGCATCAGCATCCGCGTCAGCGTCGGCATCAGCATCCGCGTCAGCATCAGCGTCAGCATCGGCGTCAGCGTCTGCGTCAGCATCGGCGTCAGCGTCAGCATCGGCATCCGCATCCGCGTCGGCGTCAGCGTCGGCATCAGCATCCGCGTCAGCATCCGCATCGGCATCAGCATCAGCGTCGGCATCAGCATCCGCGTCAGCATCAGCGTCAGCATCGGCGTCAGCGTCTGCGTCAGCATCGGCGTCAGCGTCAGCATCGGCATCCGCATCCGCGTCGGCGTCAGCGTCGGCATCAGCATCCGCGTCAGCATCCGCATCGGCATCAGCATCAGCGTCCGCGTCAGCATCAGCGTCGGCATCGGCGTCAGCGTCGGCATCAGCATCAGCATCTGCATCTGCGTCAGCATCGGCATCGGCGTCAGCGTCGGCATCAGCATCGGCGTCCGCGTCAGCATCAGCGTCAGCATCAGCGTCCGCATCAGCGTCGGCATCAGCATCCGCGTCAGCGTCGGCATCAGCATCAGCGTCTGCGTCAGCATCGGCATCCGCATCTGCGTCTGCGTCGGAGTCGGCGTCAGCATCCGCGTCAGCGTCGGCATCGGCATCCGCATCTGCGTCTGCGTCGGAGTCGGCATCCGCATCAGCGTCAGCGTCTGCGTCAGCATCGGCATCAGCATCAGCGTCGGCATCGGCATCAGCGTCGGCATCAGCGTCGGCATCGGCATCGGCATCCGCATCGGCGTCGGCGTCCGCATCGGCGTCCGCATCAGCATCCGCGTCAGCGTCTGCATCGGCGTCAGCGTCGGCGTCATCATCGTCATCATCGTCCGCCGGAGGAGGCGGAGGCGGTGCATCGGTATCGTCGTCCGTCAAGGGCGGGGGCGGAGGTGGTGTATCGTCTGGCTCGACAGGGGGCACTATTGAGCCATCTTCCTCGAGGATCACCCCCTCCAACGGATCTGTGATCGGGGGGATAAATCCTGTGGTCTCGGCTCCACTTGTAGGTAAAACCTCATTGCCATCTACGTCGAACCTGACCAGAGTCAGCCCACCTCCGACACCTTCGGGTCCGCCAGCCGCCGGGGCATCGATCTCAATCTCCTGATCCGATTCAAGGGCCTCCATGATTCGTTCGGCCTCGGCAATGAGATCCGCAACTTCGGCTGCTTCAGGTACTCCAGCATAAACGTCCTCGTTCAGGAGCACATCGCTCATTCTGCCGAGATCCACCTGCATGGGCGGAGGTCCGTCCAGCATGATGGACACGCTGCCATCACTTTCTGTTACGATCCGTTCGTTGGCATAGACTATACTGTTGGGGCCAAGGACGCGCTCAGTTCCATCCGGCGCGACTGCCTTGACCGTTCCATACAGAATGACCACCTTGCCTATTGCTTCACTTCCTGCAGCCATTGTGCTCTCCTCTTGTAAAAGGCCCGGGTCTTGTTGAGGTTATTTCCAAAATTTTATTGGATGATACATCAACATGATAACCTGTCTATTGTACCTTGGTACAGGTTCAGCGGGCGGGCAATGCCATGTTTGGCTTATGAGCAATAGATTCGGACCAAAAGTATGAGAAAGGGGCGTTGCGAAGAATTCGCAACACCCCTTTCATCCAGAAAAGAAATCGCCTGACGGTGACGGAACAGAGCGCAAATGTATCCTTCTTCACTTCATGACAAGCCGGTTTCAGCGCGACTGACGTCTTGATTGCCGGCATTGAACAATTTCTTGATTACGGCGCAATTCGGGTATGAAGGTCTGGAAAGAAAGCAGTCAATGGTGCTGCTCCAATTTTGGACAGCATCTCGTTGCTGTCGATGTTGAAATTGATCACAGCATCTTGATAATTTCTCGGAATAGACCCGGATTGGCGGTCGTTTCAGGAAGCATCCAGGAATTGCTTGGCCCATTGTGCGGATTCGTTCAGGATCTTGGCGGTATGTTCGGCTTCGAGATTCAACCCTTTCAGCAATGTCTCAGCCTCGTCCCAGTTGCCGCGTTCGCATGCCTCTGCCAGATCCAACCATGCTTGCAGATCCGCATCCTGTCTCAGCAGTGCCGCCTTCAGGTGAGGCTCCAAGGACAGTCTGGCCAAAATTTCGGTCATGGGCAGACCGAGAATGACGTCCAGAAAGGAAAACAGACCGAGAAGAAACATGCCCTCGCTGGAGAGCCGGGCTGGCGCTCCGGCATCACGCAACGCCTCCAGCAACTTTGCACGTTGCAACGAAAGAAAAAGCAACTCCCCGGAGAGGGGGGTGGTCTTCATTTCGGCCATGATCAAGACCCGCAGCCAAGCAGTCACCTTGCGTTGTCCCAGGAGGTTTACGGCCTGATTAATTGACGTGATCTCGTTCGGCAATCCTACCCCTGGAGAATTGATGTAGCGCAGCAGTCGATAGCTCAAGGCCACATCATGCTGGACGATTTTGGCGATCTGCATCAGTTCCAGATCCGGCGCACTCAATTCCTTGAGCAACTGCAGCTTGGAAATCTGGTTGGCCGAGAGTTTCTTGCCGCTGACCAGTTCCGGTCGGCTGAAAAAATACCCCTGGAAAAGATCGAATCCGAGCTCCCGACATTGATCAAACATGGCCAGGTCTTCGACTTTCTCGGCCAGCAGCCGGCAATTTTGGATCCGTCGCAGATTGGCGACAATATCTTTGATCTGTCCGTAATTCAGATTAAGTACATCGACCTTGACCAGATCAGCCAGTTGGAGCAGGGCCTCGAAGCCACACTGGCCGACAAAATCGTCCAGGGCCAGAACGTAACCCTCTGACTTCAGCTGGTTGCAGATGCTCAATATGTCCGGTGTCGGCTGAACCGTTTCCAGAATCTCTACAATGGCCACTTCGGACGGCAATGCCCGCGGCGCACCCTGGAGCAGCATCCTGCCCGGGTAGTTGATCAGGATCTTCTGGGTTGGGGCAAGAAGATCCTCAACCAGACCGAATCCGTCCGCGATCACTCGTGAGGTCGCTTCGTCGGCGTCGTCGATTCGGGCCGTGGAGCACTGAGCGCTATGCCGGAAAAGCAACTCATAGCCCCAGATGTTCATGTCCCGATCAAAGACCGGTTGTCGGGCAACATAAATGGGTTCAGGAATTTCATTTTCCCCACCACCCTGCCCCAGCGGGTTGCCTCGACAATTTTCAAGCTGCTTTTTTTGGGTCATGATTTCAGGTTTATTCTCTTCATGTTTCTCTTTCACGGAAATTGTATTCTCCGTGCTGGCATACGATGTGTGATGCATTCACTCATGTTCCATTTTGATGGTCGGCGTCAACAGGCTGCGCATTCCGGCTTAGGCCATCTTCCCGGTTGCGTGGAAGGTTCATGATGAGACTTTTGGTTTGCAAATGCCGACATGGATTCGATCCTGACGGACTTCAATGCACGTGCTCATCGTCAAGAGTTCATCCTGTGGTACAACAGGCATCTCCTCGGCCGGGGGGAATCGACAATCCCTGTATTTGCAATTGGCCAGCTTTCTCCATAGGATAATAAAAAAAATGTAATTACTCAGCTCATCCGAGAAAAGTCGGACTGGATACCGGTCTTCGCCGGTATGACTTGATTTGGAAAGGACGTGATATGATACGTCATTCCGGCGAAAGCCGGAATCCAGCTCTGGCAAGTGACCATAGAGTATGTGCTGAATAGTTACAAAAAAAATTAAAGTGCTCAGCTGATGGCGCGGAAGGCCTCACTCCGCCCGAAATTCATGCCCGGCAAGGCAAAGTGGTTTGTATTCAGAATTCAGGAATCGACGTTCACCCCCCTGGATTCCCTTCCCTCCCCGGGATGACGTAATATTTTGACGATTCAGATCAGCCTACTCGCAAGCCTTTCTGGATGCAGATGGAGTCGGTGCCGAATCTCGTGACACCAATCAGTCGGAGTATTACATTATGTAATTGCTCAGCCGGACTTTCATGACCAGGACATCTTTGTTCCTAGCCAACCACCTGAGATGAGTTACAGATATTCAACCATTGACGAGCAGGCTTCCGTTCTCTCGCAAGCAAGGAGCAAAAGATGAGAAAAGTGAACTTGACCAAAGACAGCGAACCGTTGAAGAACGGTCCACGTGTCTGGCCCGGCTCCCCGATCCCCCTGGGAGCCACCTGGGATGGGTCGGGAGTCAATTTCGCCTTGTTTTCCGCCCATGCCGAAAAAGTCGAACTCTGTCTGTTCGAGAGTGACGGAATCACCGAAAGCGCCCGAATCTCAATGCCGGAATACACCGATGAAGTCTGGCATTGCTATTTGCCGGACGCTCGCCCCGGCCAGCTCTATGGTTATCGCGTCCATGGCCCCTACAAGCCGCTGGAAGGCCACCGCTTCAATCACAACAAGCTCCTGCTGGATCCTTATGCCAAGATTCTTGTCGGCAGCCTGAAATGGAATGACGCCCTCTTTGGATACACCGTGGGCCACAAGGACGAAGATCTGTCCTTCGACAAACGCGATTCCGCCCCGTTCATGCCCAAATGTCAGGTTGTGGATCCGGCATTCACCTGGGGCAAGCCCATGGCATCCAGACCCTGGCACGAAAGTGTGATCTACGAGTTGCACGTGGCCGGATATACCATGCGCCATCCCGATGTGCCGGAGGAATTTCGCGGAACCTTCGAGGGATTGGCAGCGCGTCCCATTATTGACCATCTTACCCAGCTCGGAATCACGGCCATCGAACTGTTGCCCATTCACGCCTTCCTGCAGGACCGCCACCTGGTCGACCGGGGCCTGAGCAACTATTGGGGCTATAACTCTCTGGGCTATTTCGCCCCCCACCCGAGCTACCTCCGACCCAAACACGAACTGTCATCCTTCAAGAGTTTCGTGCAGATCATGCATGATGCAGGCATCGAGGTCATTCTGGACGTGGTCTACAACCATACCGCCGAAGGCAATCATCTCGGCCCTACCCTGTCGTTCCGGGGGATCGACAACTATTCCTACTACTACCTGATGAACGACGAACCAAGGTACTATAACGATTTCACCGGAACCGGAAACACCCTGGAACTGCGCCACCCCAAGGTGCTGTCCATGGTCATGGACTCGCTGCGTTACTGGGTTCAGATAATGGGCGTGGACGGATTCCGTTTCGACTTGGCCACGACCCTGGCCCGAGTGGAGGGACCGTACAACGAGCACTCCAGCTTCCTGGACGCCGTGGCCCAGGACCCGGTGCTGGGTCAGGTCAAGTTGATCGCCGAACCCTGGGACACGGGCCTTGGCGGCTATCAGGTGGGCAATTTCCCGCCCGGCTGGGCTGAGTGGAATGACCAGTACCGCGATACCATGCGCCGGTTCTGGAAAGGCGATGAAGGTCAGCTTCCCGCTTTTGCCGATCGGATTTCCGCTTCCGCCGACATTTTCAATCGCCGCGGCCGGCGCACATGGACAAGCGTGAATTTCATCACGGCGCACGACGGATTCACCCTGCACGACCTGGTCAGCTACAACCACAAGCACAACGAAAAGAACGGGGAGAACAACCGGGACGGATCGGACAACAACAATTCCTGGAACTGCGGCGTTGAGGGACCAACAAACGATCCGGAGATCCTGGCCCTGCGCCGCCGTCAAATGCGCAACTTTCTGGCCACGCTGATTCTTTCCCAGGGCCTGCCCATGCTGACCGCCGGCGACGAATTCGCCCGGACCCAGCTTGGCAACAACAACGCCTACTGCCAGGACAATGAACTCTCCTGGATCGACTGGAACGGCATCGACGAATCAGGCAAACTGCAGATCGCCTTTGTCAGCCGTCTGCTCAACCTGCGCCACGAACACATTGTCTTTCACCGCAATCGTTTTTTTCAAGGCGAGATCATTCCCGGCACCGCGGTCAAGGACGTCATCTGGCTGCGTCCCGACGGCCGGGAGATGAGCACCGACGACTGGAGCAATCACCATGCGCGGGCTCTTGCGCTGCGCTTGAGCGGCGAGGCCGGTCTGGTGCACTTGAGCGAACGCGGCGAACAGGAACCGGACGATACCTTTCTGCTGCTGGTGAATGCCAGCCATGAGCGTGAAATCTTCCAGCTGTCCAAGGGAGATCTTGGTGCATGGGAACCCCTGGTTGACACCATAAACGAAGACGGCCGACCCGAAAACGGCCCCCACCTTCCGGGAGCCAGAATCATCGTGGGCGGGCGTTCCCTGCAGTTGCTCCGACTGGTGCTGGATGCATGAAACGGGCAGGACCATGAATCCAATCTACCAACCCACCGCCTTCTACCGCTTGCAGTTCCATGCCGGCTTTACCTTTGCCGACGCCTTGGCCATCGTCCCATACCTGCGCGACATGGGGATCAGCCATGTCTATACATCGCCCATTCTTGAGGCCAGGCCGGGATCGACCCATGGCTACGACATTGTGGACCATCAGGCCCTAAATCCGGAACTTGGCGGGCGGGAAGGTTTTGACGTCTTGAGCGCGGCCCTGCGGGATGCCGGCATGGGGATGGTCATGGACATTGTCCCGAACCACATGGGCATCGGTCGCAGCGACAACCTGTGGTGGCTGGACGTGCTGGAGTGGGGACGTAGCAGTCGCTACGCCCATTTTTTCGATATCGAGTGGTTTCCCGAGACCCACGGGATTCACGACAAGGTCCTGCTTCCGATCCTCGGTGATCTCTACGGGGCCGTGCTGGAACGCGGGGAACTGCGGCTGCGGTTCGACGCGCCGACCGGTTCCTACAGTGTCTGGTATTACGAGCACCGCTTTCCCATCTGTCCGTCGACCTACCACCGCATTTTGGCTCCCTGCCTGGAAATGGCCGAAGATGCGGCGAGCAATCCGGATGTCCGGGCCGCCTTTACCGAATCCAAACGCCTGCGCAGCAAACCCCGCTCCAACACCCGGCGCAAGGCGCTGCGCACTCGCGGCACGACCTTCAAGCAGACGCTGGCTGGACTGACCCGTGACATCCCGGACTTGCACAAGGCACTGGAAGGCGCCGAAACGCTTTTTGCACCGGATTCACCGGATGGACTCGGGCTGGAACGGCTGCACAAGCTCCTGGAACGCCAGCACTACCGTCCTGCTTTTTGGCGCGTGGCCGGGCGGGAAATCAACTATCGCCGTTTTTTCCAGATCAACGACCTGGCCGGCCTGCGCGTGGAAGAACCGGAGGTTTTCGCCGCCGCTCACGTCCTGATCCGGGATCTGGTAGCCGAGGGGCAGGTTCACGGGCTGCGCATCGATCATATCGACGGCCTGTACGATCCGTCCGGCTACCTGGACCGATTGCAGAAACTGCTCAAGCCGCATGCGGAAGCAGCGGGCTTCGCAGCGGGTCGTTTTCCGGTTTACGTGGAGAAAATTCTGGAGGAGCATGAAACCTTGCGCACCCAGTGGCCCGTGCACGGCACTACGGGCTATGATGCCTTGAGCGAGATCCATGCCGTGCAGTTGGATGCCGCCGGCGTCACGCAGCTGAAAAGGTTCCATGAATCCCGGGAAGGAGCGGGCGCCGCGGACGCACACGACGAAGGGGTCCGGGCCAAGCGCCAGATCATGGACCAGGAACTGGCCTCGGAATTGGAGGTTCTGGCCACGGAGACGACCCGCCTGCTCAAGCGCGATCTGTATTCCAGGGATTTTTCCCGCGGCGAGGTCCGTCAGGCCCTGCGGGAAATCGTCTCCCGCTTTCCTGTCTATCGCACCTATGTCGGGTCCAGGGGCCCCTCTCCCGAGGATAACCGGGATCTGGACTGGGCCCTGGGCCTGGCCCGTCGAGCCCGGGCCGTGAGCCATCCCCTGCTGTTCGACCTGCTGGAAGCCCTGCTCAAGGCTGCCTGGAAACCGCGCGCCGACGGCCGGCCCAATGCGGAATGTCTCCGCCTGGCCCGCAAATTCCAGCAGTTCACCGGTCCGGCCATGGCCAAAGGCATGGAAGATACCACGTTCTATCGGGTCCTCCCACTTGTTTCCATGAATGAAGTGGGCATGGGACCCGACCGGCGCGTCAGTTCCGTGGGCGACTTTCATCAGCAGATGATCCGCCGTGCCGCCCGCTGGCCCCGGTCCATGGTCACCACCGCCACCCATGACACCAAGCGCAGCGAGGACGTTCGGGCGCGCATCGCGGTCCTCTCCGAAATGCCCGCTGTCTGGGCCGAACATGTGGACCGCTGGCAAATCCTGAACCGTCGGGCCCGGCAGGAATCCGGAGGAGCAATGCAGCCCGCCGGCCGGGATGAGTACCTGTTCTACCAGACTCTGGTCGGAGTGTGGCCGCTGAATCGCACGGGAACCGAACTTCCGGCCCCTGAAATCCTGTCCTCCCTGCGCGAACGCCTCCAGGCCTATATGATCAAGGCCGTCAGGGAAGCCAAGACCTATACGTCCTGGATCGATCAGGACGAAAGCTATGAAAACGCCCTGAACGGATTCGTGGCCCAGGTGCTGGACAGTCCGGCATCCGTGCCGTTTCTGCGGGATGTCCATGAATTCGCCCAGACCCTGGACGTACCCGGAGTGTGTAATGCTCTGGCCCAGGTGATCCTGCGCCTGACCATGCCCGGCGTTCCGGACAATTATCAAGGCACGGAACTCTGGGATGATTCCCTGGTGGATCCGGACAATCGTCGTCCGGTGGATTTTGAGACCAGGACCGCGCACCTGACCGCCTTCACTGCAACCAGGAATACCCACGACCAGCAGGAATTCATCACAACACTCCGTTCTTCCTGGCAGGACGGACGTCTGAAACACTATCTGCTCCGACAGCTGTTGCACCTGCGCCGCTCCCATCCGAACCTGTTTTCACACGGGCGGTACGTTCCCGTACATGTCGCCGGCGCTTATGCCGAACATGTCCTGGCGTTTGCAAGAATCCATGAACGACAGGCCCTGATCGTCGCCCTTCCACGTCTGGTAGCCGGCCTTTGCGGACCGGACAAAAGCTTTCCCACGGGCCAGGTCTGGGCGGACACAACCCTGCGCCTCGCCGGCGCTTTGCACAGAAAAGGCAAAGGCCTGCAGTGGCGAGATGTGCTCACCTTGCAGGCTGCCGAACCAAAGGAATCAACCCTGTCCTGCACTGAACTTTTCGCCAACCTGCCGTTTGCGGCATTGATTTCCGAACCACGGAAATAATTCCGCACTCCAACAAATCCTGAAGATTCGAAATCGCAATCGATCAATTGCCTCCACGATTGCGCGTCTTCTCGTTCGGATGCCCCACGATTTATTCGATCAGGTTGTAACTACTCAGCTGCGGCCCGGCTTGTCTCGATTTTTCGGCCTCGCAACTCCTTCGTCGGCTTCGTAACATCGAACCATTGCCTGAATTAACAGCATTTAGCGCTTCAAGCGTCCGGCAATGGTTCGATGAACGAATCCTGACTCAGTCAGACAGGCGATGCCGAAAGATCGAAACAAGCCGGACCACTTCACTCCATGGAATCAAAAGTACTGAATAGTTACATCAGGCTTTGCAATAATATGCAGGACATGCCCATGTTGCTCATGTCCTCGATGTTGTTTTCAGCTATCCGGGTGGTTTGGGCCGAACAGGCGTCCGTAACCACCACCACCCGGTAATCACGGGCCAGGGCGTCCATGGCCGTGGCGCGAATGCAGTTGGGGTATTGTGTTCCGGCCATGACCAGGGTCTCGACTTGCAACCTGCGCAGCAGCAGATCCAGTTCCGTGCCCAGAAACGCGCTGAACCGCTGCTTGGTCAAGACATAATCTCCAGGTTCCGGCGTCAATTCATCCACAATGCGCGCTCCGGGCGTGCCCGTGACGCAGATCCCTCCGGATTCGCCGAACAGTTCGCGACGCGTGTATTCCACGTCTGATCCATCCGCCCGGTGCTCGCGGATCGCATGTACCACGGGCCACGGCTGACGGCGGGCATGATCCAGCAGTTTACGAATTGCGGGAATGGTCGCCCTGGCCCCTGCCACCGTAGCAGGAGCGCCGGGCAGGACAAAGTCGTTTTGCATGTCCACCACGATCAGGGCGGGATTGATAAGCGTCAGCACGGTACGCCCCTAGATTTCATAGTCCACCACGCCTCTCGCCGAAACCACCTTCTTCACGAACTCCACGCAGCGCATATGCTCGGGGTGTTTCTGATACCCCTCCAGCGCCTCGCGGGATTCCAACTCGGAATAAAGCACCACATGCCATTCCGGCGAAGCCTGGAAAACATCCAACCCCACCTCCAGGTGCTTCAGCCCCGGAATCTTTCCATTCAATCTCTCAAGCATCTCTTTGATTTTCAGTGCATTCTCCCCGGCAGCGGCCCCTTCAGCCTCATCCTTCAGCGTCCACATGACAATATGCTTGATCATTGCTTCCTCCAGGTAACAGGTTGACTACATTATAACTCCATAGAAATTCGGATCATTTTTACAAGTCGCAAATTCCTTTACAAACCTCAAACATCAAGCCATTGAGTGAAAAAACAGAGCTTGATGATCCAAGTCCACCTAAAGGAACGAGATCGAATCCCGAATTAAGTACGTCACGCAACGGGGCAAAAGCAAGGCAATCCAGGTGAGTAATTTGGGCCAAAAAAACGGCAGTCTGAAGCAAATTGCCAAATTGCCTTTGAGCAGCCAGGAGGTTGGAATTGATACGGATAAGGGGAAAATTAGTAACTGCTCAATAAGGCTGGGCAACCAACCACGCGGATCCGTCTTGCCTGGATACCGGTCTGCGCCTGTAGACGAATGGAGTACATTGATAGCGAGTTTTCTCGGTCGTCACCCCGGCGAAGGCCGGGGTCCAGGTGTTTTTGTGTGGTCCACTTGCCCGGAGTTATTGAGCAGTTACGAAAATTACGATCACATGAGAATTATCATTGCGGTAAGATTCGCGAATCGGTCAACCCCAATTCGAAAGCCATTTTTTTAAATTCGGGTGTGACGTCCATATCCAGTTCTGTTTTCAGTCTTTCCTTGTAGCGAAGAAAAATCATCCGGGCCTCGCCGGATCGATCCAGATTCTGCAGGCAATTGATCAACCGAGCATAGAAATCTTCATGGAGAGAATCCATTTCCAGGGCCTGTTGATAGCAACGTCGTGCCGCGTTCCAATCTTCCGAATGCTCCAGGATGTCGCCGATGGTGGCAATGAGTTCAAAATATTTGCTGCGCAGGCAGTCTCGAAATGAGATTGTCCATGGAAACGCAACGTCTGCAGGCAAGAAGTGGCCTCGGTACATATCCAAGGCCTCTTGAGCCAATAAAAAAAGTTGAAGCGTATCTCCGTCCATCCCTTCAAGCTTGGGTACCATGCCAAGCCGTTCCTCAAGTTGACGGATACATTTGCAGAGGTGACTGAACGTCCAGGTATCGACCCAACAAAGATGCGGGTTCAGGTAAATTCGAGTGTTGCTGACAATTATCGCCTCATTACAACCCAGCAAGCCCCGCAATCGGGACAGCGTGGTGGTCAGGGAACTGTGAGCCCTGTCGCCATCGGAATCCGGCCACAACAAGTCGCAGACCTCTTCCTCCCCTGCCCCGCTCTCTCCCACAGCAGCCAGTAACTTCAACAAATCCAAGGGGCGTCGTTGGACCTTGCCAACAAATTGAACAACTTTGCCATCCCGGAGCAGTTCGAATCGACCCAGCATGTGGATCCGGAACAACCAAGGCCAATTCAATATTTCCAGAGGTGGTGGATCGAGAATCAGATTTCTTCGACGAATAAGATGCCGGGCATATTCCACTTCAATGTCGTTTTTAAGTGCCGTGGCGCAAAGCATGGCCATCATAGTCGGTCGCCACTGCAGAAACATGTTCAGATAACCTTCCCTGCGGCCCAGGGCAAAGCCTTTGCCCAGCAGTTTCAATCCTTGCTCCGTTCGGCCTTGATCAAGGGCGAAATACGCAGCGCAAAGCAGCCACATGAATTTCTGCAAATTGCTTCCAGAGTGGGCAATGAAGTCCGCGAGTCGCTCCATGAGTTCTTCACGCTCGTCAAACTCTGCGCTTTCATGACATGTTTGCGCCTTGGCCAGACCAAAGAAAGGAAAAGCAAACCAGGCACCTGTCTCTTCAACAATGCGTAACGCTTTTCCGGCGTCCTGGTCAGCCGGCAGGATGTTGCCGCAAAATAAGTGAAACGTGGCGGCCAAGTAGTGATAATATCCTCGGGCAAACCGCTTGGTTCGAGGCACAATGTACTCCATTTGCCCCAGATAGCTTTCCGCGGCGGCAACATCGCCCATGGTCAGGGCGGCAAATACGCCCTGTCCAAAGAGCATAAAATTCCAGGTTGTCAGGTCATTGTTCCGGGACAGGCACAATCCTTTTTCCACCAAATCCCTGGCGAGATCCCCGCGTGCAAAGCAGAGGCTTTGCATCAACGCCTCCAAGGATTTCCCCTTCACCTTATGGACCATCTGCACATCTGAAGCCTCCAACACACGTTGAATGCTTTCGGAGATGATTCGGAGCTTGGTCAAGTCGCCCATCCATGTGGCGTGGAAGGCAGCATGGAACGTCGCAGGGAGATGAACATGTCCGGAACAGAAGCGATAGTTATGCTGTAATGCCAATTCCAGCCACCGTTGAATATCCCCGGCTCGGCTCGGCCGCTGAAATACCAGTGCTCCCACCATCCCGGACGTCACACGGGCTCCGAGTTCCGTAGCGGGAAGCGTCAAACCTTCCGCAAGCAATATCTCCAGGGATGTAATCCATTCCTCAAGAGAGAGATAATCGCTCCAGTCATAGATGTAGGAATCCACTGCGCCGCACCAGGAAGACAAGATACCTTTTTCATCACGACGGACACGAAAGGCTTCGAAGGAACGTCCAAACAGGTCTCGACTGCGAATGGGATCAGTGACTTGATTGCATACGCCCAGCCAATACAAAAGCCATGGCTCTTGATCCAAAACGTTTTCCGGAAGGCCGAGAATCCATTTTTCCAAAGTCGGAAATCGACTTTGGCTGACCAGTTGCGGGGCATGGTCAAGAATGAGCCGTTCCAGGCGAACCGTGGCGCCGGCCGTTTGAAGCAACTCCACTGCCCTATCTATATGACCGGATGATTCCAAAAGCTCGGCCGCCTGACAACGCAACTCATCCAGTGTTTCGTCGCCATATTGCTTTTCGGCAATGGACTGTAGAAAATGGGCAAACAGTGGATGATATTCGTACTCCGGTTTGGCGGCAGCATGGCGTACGGTAAAGTGGTTGTTGTGAAAAAGCAGCAGCAGGATCTCTTCGGTCTGGCTTGAACCTGACAAGGCGTGGGCCATGTTCACTGTCATTTTACGCAATAACGAAGTTTTGATGAGAAAATCACGAACTTTGGGATCAAGTTTTTGAAATATTTCAACATCAAGATATTCGAAGACCTTTGATGTGGGCATTCTGGTTTTGGCGTTGACGATGGTCCCTCCGCAACGCAGACTGTCTCCAAGCAGCACCAAACCTGCTGCCCAGCCCTGTGTTATATCCAAAATCGACTTACAAACTTCGCTGGCAAAAACATCCGGTCCAAGAAGTTCCTTGCTCTCAGAAAGGGTGAAACGCAGGTTTTCCCAGAAAAGAAAATTGATTTTCTGTTCAACTATCATGTGGATCGAGTGCATTGGAGCATGCAGCCGAGTTGTAACAAAAATCCTGCATCCCGAAGGCAAAACCGCAAGTGCCTCCAAGAAACGCTTGTGAATCTCGGAATCCATCCCGTCTTGATAGTTGTCAAGCACCAGACAACAGTTAGCGGGAAGCCGCATCAAGAACTGTTCAAAAAAATGATCCGTAAATGATAGGAGATGTTGTTGATGGCGTGAACCGAATGCGTCCTGTTTCGTTTTCTCACCTGCCAGAAGAGGTGACGCGGCCTCGACCAATCGTGAAAAGAAAACATTAGGTTCAATGTCGGTCTCATCCATCTGATACCAGATGAGAGGCAGCTTTCTGGCCTGAACATAGCCGGCGACAAGAGCCGTCTTTCCCGAACCGGGAGGCGCGGAAATCCAGGTCAACGGTCGTGAAGACGCGTTGTCTAAGAGTTCAGACAGCCTTTCACGGACAATCAATTTCCCCACGTCCGGAGGAATGAACTTGGTGTATGAGATTCGTGACATCTGCCGACTCCATAGATTTGCCAAGCATACATCCGATTTGTCCAGCCGCCGAATTTGCTCATTTTTCCCTGATCCGCTCAGCTTTTGGGCATCGCAGGAAATTCATCCCATTCGGAGCGGGTGTGCCTTATGTTTTGAAATTGTGAACAGCTACAGCATAATAGCTGAATTAATCAACACTGAAATATATTACTGAAGATTAATACTGACGAGTATCAGTAATAATCAGGCTTTATCTCAGTATTGTTGATAAAATAGTAAAAAAATGAAGATGTGTTGAAGTGCGTTAAGCACAGGAGGAGCGCATATCTGAAATGCGCGTCGGCTGAGCGGAGAGCAGAGGAATCAAGAATGCTTTCAATGCAAAAGGGCGCTGGTTAGAAGGTTGGCAGTTCCTGATGTACCGTTTTTGCTCCGTAAGGATAGGTAGGAGGGATGTCACTTTGGTAGGACAGGCCTAAGTACGGGACAAAAAAATAAATTGTCCAATAATTCTGGTAATTTTTTTCTTGACATCTAGGCCTTGCAAGGGAGCCTATGCGTGATGTCATTTTTTTTTAGAGTGCAAGTATTCCGGTCCTATTGATTTGTTGCACAAAATCTTAATAATCTCTTGATATTCGAGAATATATTTCAATCTGTAGAGGAGAATGCGTTGAAGATGATCAAGCCCTACCTTGAATACGCTTTTTTCCTTTCGGCCATGGCTTTTGATCATGATCGGCTGTTTTTTACACTCCAGTTCGCCGGAAAGGTAGGCCCAGGTAAATCCAATAGCTAGTATCCCTAGAAGATTATTAACTCTTTCTGTGTGCGTTAAATGTGTATCTTCTAGATTGAAGCCACTTTTCTTAAAACATTTAAAAAGACTCTCAATTTCCCATCGCATAGCATAATCACTCAAAGCGGAGTAAGCTTCATCATCTGTGATTACAATTACAAGTTCGCCAAGAGGAGATTTGACACATGCAATAAATACATGATGACCCCACAGAATTCTTCTGCCTTCAAGTATTTTTTCTTGCCCCGGACCAATGCTCCTGAAGAAATTTTTTAGTGGTGCGAGTTGCCCGTTTTTTTTGTTTATGATTTCTTTTTCTTTAACCCTGATTCTAAAGTTAATTTTTGCAACATTTTTTAGATAATATACCCAGTCTTTACCAATGAATTCCCTGTCACAGAGAATGCTTTTAATTATTTCTTTGCCAAAAACACCAATGAATCTTTCAACAATTTGAATTCTGTCATTAGTATTTGATGAGCCTCCATTGTTGTCTAGCATTTTCCACATTACAGGAAACGCAATTCCATCATAAGTAATAGATAGCATTAAAATATTAATATCAATTTTTCCGAGCTTCCAGTTTGTTCTGTCTATCGCAAGAATTACATTTTTCTTGTCACCTGGATATAAACGGAATAAAAATTTTGAAAGCATTATAAAATCAAATTTAAAATCTTTGAAAAATCTTTGACATCTTTTATATCTTGAATCTTTATTTGCTTTAACATCCATAGCGTTAGAAATTCTAGTCAATTTTACAGTCTGCACGATAAAAAGAGCCGTCATAAAATCTACAATAAATTTAGCTCTGGAAAGATTTATGCCAAGTGAAGTCTTTAAAATGGATTTCAAATAATTTTCGCTAAGCACAGAAGACCTCCTTTTTCTTCTGCTATAGCATAGCGATATTATAAAATGGAATATTTTTAATCTACACGACGCTCTCTATGTCTTCATTTTATACATAATGCATGCTCATATTGCACCCTGTAAGCCATTTTACAAGAAATAATGAAATCAGCCTTATCTCTGAAACGCTCTGTAATTTAGATTAAAATTGTGCAAATTGAGTATTGAATAGTAGATTTCTTTATAGAACAAATCAAAAAAGATAATGAATGCCGTTATTAAATATTTTTTGTCCTGTACTTAGAGGACAGGCATCTTGCCTGTCTGTGCAGGCGAGATGCCTGCATCGTTCAATTCACAAACGGTATTTCAGTAACAGCCATATACCTTCATTTTCGTGTAATTTGATCAACGGGGAAGATCTAGGAAACAGATATGGTTTGTGCAAGAAATCTATTCAACCTGGTCTTTCGCGGGAGGTTAAACTTTTTCCGGATGCTGTAGCAGTGGGATTGCACGCATCGTAGGGATATTCGCAGTAACTGGCTTATTTCCCGACAGCTTCGACCGTCGGCAAGAAGCAGTGCCACCTCATATTCTCGTTCCGTGAGTGAGCACCAATTATTGGGAGCAATATCAGAGTGATCGCTGGAACCAACCATGAGTTTTGTCAAAACAGTGTCTACCAGTATACGGAACTCATCACTGGGCGCCAATCTCCGTAACCGTTCCACAACCGGCAGAATTTCACTCTTCCACTGATTGATTGCGGCTTGAACGAGGATCTTGCGGTCATTTTCATGTTTCTGGACCAGCACGTCCAAGGCAATATTTGCTTGCCGCAACTGCTGAGTCCGGTTCATCAAGTCAATGCTTTTCTGCTCCAACTCCGTGATGTGCTTGCGGACATCTTTTTCAAGTCTTTTCTTTGTTCCGGCCAATTTACGGGTCAACTGCTTCAATTTGTGATTCTTTTTTTCAAGATGAGCCAAGGCGAATTCATATTTCCTGCAAAACGCCTCACACATGCATGCCTGGCTTTCGGCCAGGGGCTCCTGCATTTCCAGCGGACGATTGAGTTGAATCAATCGCCGCTCCAGGCACACATTAAGTACGGCTTCTTCCAGGTTCGCATAGTATGGACAAGGTTCGGTAGCCAAAAATGATGATCCGGCAAGGTTGTTCATGGTGCCTCCTCAAGCAGCGATTCATCTTAGGCATACATGCCGTAATATGCGGATGGCCGGATGGCCTTCAGATCATGTCAATAAATATGAAACATTACACCCTCAGAAACAGGTTCCATGTTCTATGCATGAATAATGTATCCAAGTAAACAACCTCAGAGGTATGATTTCGGGACGTTTTGATAAATTATTGTCACCGAAAGCGGTCAGACCGGCTCAAAGCCATCACTCTGCCTTGGTCGGCTTTTTTTCAGCGGGGAGGATGGACACGAAGCGAGTTTCGGCTTCGGCCATCAGTCGTTCGACTTCCAGGGCTTCCTCTTCCTGGAAGGTGGCCCGCAATTCGGCCACATATCTGTCCAGCAGTTCGCGGATATCCTCCAGGGCTTTTTCATCCACTGGGCGTACCGCCATGTCCGCTCCGGAAGCCATTCGCCGTTGCAGGGCGGCCTCGGTGAATCCGAATTCCGGATACAGGCACTGGTAGATCACGCCGCCGGTCATGCCCGAGCAGATCCACGGTCCCGGATCACCCAGAACCACGACCCGCCCGCCGGTCATGTACTCGAAGGCAAAACCTTTCAGATGAGCGCGGACAGCCAGGTTGCCCTCTTCGTCGCGAACTCTCGCGGTGATTCGCGCCCCGAACACGGCGTCCGCTCCAGACATCCGGATGCAGGCCCGGGAATCGGCATAATTCTGGACCATGAGCATTCCGCCGATGGCCCCGTAGGCGAAGCTCTTTCCCGTGGAGCCGTCCACGCGACGCCCCAGCAGGTTGGCGCCCTTGAACACGCCGCACGCGCCGCCGAAGCTGCCCTTGGCCGTGCCGTCCTGGGCTCCGCCGTCCACCATGACCTCGATGCCCGGAATGTTGAACGCGCACAAACCATTGCCCGGTACCGAGGAGTCCAGGCGCAGGCGGGCTTGACGCTCGCCGGTATCGCCGAAGCGACGGACCACGGCCCCTGCAAGATAGGTGCCCATGGCCCGGTCCACGCTGCGCACGTACTGGTCCGTGTAACGCACTTCGCGGGTCTGTTCGTCGGCGAACTCGGAGACAGAGATGTTCGCCACAAGTTTGGTCAGATAATTGAGTGGCTTGCGGACAACACGCAACGCTCCCGCAGGGCCGCATGACCCGTCTATGGCCGGTTTGGCCAGAATATCATCCAGGGCCACGGCTTCCTTGTGGGAGATCTGGGTCAGGAAGTCCGTCCGTCCGACCATGTCCCGCAGGCGGGCAACACCGAGATCAGCCAGTATCGCGCGCATCTCCTCGCCGATACAGGCCAGCAGACGGACCAGATTGTCCGTCTCCGCGGCAACGTCCATCGCGGTGAAGCCCTTGACGCCCCGGGCCAGGGCATCCTTCCTGGTCCGCAATTGGGTGGAAATGGCGCGGGGGCAGGCGTCCAGGTGGCAGCGTCGGCAACTGATGCATCCCAGCCCCATCAGCGCCACCGTGCCCAGGCCCACCCGGTCTGCTCCCAGAAAAATCATTTTCACGGCGTCCGCTCCGCTGCGCAACCCGCCGTCGGCCCACAGCTCAACACTGCTGCGCAATCCCGACTCCACCAGGGCCCGGTGCGCGTAGGCAACACCGATCTCCGCGGGCAGGCCGACATATTTCTTGCTATGCTCCCGGGCCGCTCCCGTGCCGCCGTCAAAACCGGAGACGGCGACAATGTCCGCCCCGGCCTTGGCAACACCCACGGCAATGGTGCCGACCCCGCTGGTCACCGGGATTTTGACGGAAATCCGCGCCGTGGGGTTGGCTGTTTTCAGCTCGGTGATGATCTGCGCCAGATCCTCAATGGAGTAGATGTCGTGATGATTGGAGGGCGAGATCAAGGGGATGCCGGGCTTGCAGTGCCGGGCTTCGGCCACCATGGCCGTTACCTTCTGCCCAGGCAGATGGCCGCCCTCGCCGGGTTTGGCGCCCTGTCCGATCTTGATTTCCAGAAAATCAACGGAATTCAGGAACGCCATATGCACGCCGAACCGTCCCGATGCGATCTGCTGCCCTCGGTTGTGACGGTACCTGCCGAGCATGTCCGGAATTTCTCCTCCTTCGCCGTTCAAGCAAATGATGTTCAGAATTTTCGCCGCGTCGGCATAGGCCCGGAAGGAGTTTTCACCCTGGGAGCCGAAGCTCATGGCCGGAATGTACAATGGCATGTCGTGATTGCCCACGCTGATATCCACATCCCGCATGACCAGGGGCTTTGCAAGCTGTGTTTGGGGTGCAAAACCCAGGACATGGCGCAAGGCCACGGGATTCGCCTGTTCCAGAGCGGTCAGCTCCTGGGCCATCTCCCGAAATCCGGCCACGCCGGTGGCGGCTCGGCGCAGAATCTTGCCGACCATGGCATTTCGGGGCGGAGTGCTCCAGAGCGCAGCCGGGACCTGATCCGTGGCCTTGGCCAGACGGATGCGAGCCGTCTCCTCCATGCGGTTCATGGACAGCCCCGTGTCCGCGGAACGGCAAAAGTTCGGACACTTGAAGACGGCAGCCAGATCGTCAGCCAGTCCGATGGAGGAGAAAATCCTGCCGTAACCGCACAGTTCATGAATGCCCATGGTGGACATCACTTTTTCCATTCCTTTTTGGAGGACGTCCATGGTGGTCCGAATGACCGTCTCGGCCGGACGGGACTCGGTGGCATGCAGCCTGGCCATGCGCCAGATCAGGTAGGGGTTGATCGCATCCGCGCCCAGACCGATCAGGAACATCACATCGTGCAGATTGCGCACCGCGGCACTGCGCACGATGAGTGAACACCGCCGCCGCAACCGATGCTCCTCCAAAAAGTTGCCCATCACGGCCAGGGCCAAACCCGGGTCGAGATAGACCCGGTCGTCGGAAAAGCTGCGCGAATCATCCAGTATCAGCAGAACCGCCCCGTTGTTGATGGCCGTACGGGCCTCGTTGCACAGATCGTCAAGACGCAACGAGAGGTCGCCCCGCGGATCAAAAGTGGCGTCCAGGATGGCCACTCGACCGGGATCACGGCCCTGGGCGGTAAAAAAAGAAAGCACCGCATCCATGGTCTGGGTGCCGAACTCCGCGGCCAGTGCGGAAAGAGCCGAGCCGCAAACCTGACTGTCCAGGCAGCCGCCCAGCAACAGCGGAGTCCGCAGTTCCAACCCCACGGCGCCGGGACGCTCACGACTGCCCATTTCCGGACGATCGCCAAGGATGCAGCGCGTTGTGAAGTGGTCCGCTTCCCGCTCCCGGTCAATGGCCGGATTGGTAACCACGGCCACGTTTTCCTTGAAATACTCGGATATGTTCGGCAGCCCCGCACCGCTCAGGCAGGCCAACGGACCCTGGTAGCCCATGGAACCGATGACCGCTCCACCGGTGGTTGCGGTCTTCTTGCGCATCTCCACGTCGTATTTATGCCAGCCGAAAGCCGCCAGAACATTATCCCGGGTCATTTCCGTGGGCGTCATGCGCGGCAGACCATCGTCAAACAGGTCTTCCAGACGGACCAGCTCTCCCTTCTGTTCGGGTATATCGCGGTAGTACGCCTTCACTCGCTCCTGAAGCGCGCTTCGGCCCTGCATCAAGCGAACCAGGCGGCGCTGATAGGCCCGGTAGTTGAAGACCACGGCCCGGCGACCCGAAACGGACAGGATCGCCATTTTTTCTCCCGGCGCCAGAGGAACGGGATCTGAGGCCGTATCCTCCAGATCCACCACGCCTTTTTCCGATGAAAGGTAATAGTTGTAGTCGCTTTCTCCGAACCAGAGCGGACGCAGTCCCAGGGCGTCCACGCTGCCGATGCAGACGTCGCCATGCCGGGCGACAATCGCGGCCGGCCCCTGGGCCGAGGGCGGAAACAGCCAGCGGTAGGTTTCATACACCTTGCGCAGGTCTTCGGGATACTGCTCCACCTCGCTGTGCACCGCCGGGAAAAGCATGGCAAAGGCTTCGGTGAGTTCAAAACCGAAGCGATGGATCAGGCCTTCGATGCACCGGTTCAGATCCTGGGAGTCGCTGCCGCCAAGGACCGGATCGATGCCCAGGTTCCGGGACGCGCTGCGCAGACGCTCAATGGTGTTGATTTCACCGTTGTGGGCCAGAATGGAAAAAGGCTGCGTGCGCTCCACCGTAGGCAGGGTATTCGTGGAATACCTGCTGTGCCCCAGACAGATCTTGGAGCGGGTGGCCGGATCACGCAGTTCCGGATAGACCCTTTGCAACAGATCAGGGCCGCCGCGAACCTTGTAGACCACAGTGTCATGGGACAAGGAGGCCACATGCAGGTCGGGTTCCATGGCTTCCAGCTCCTGCACGACCTTGAACAGGAGTCGGCCGGTGGTGATGCGCACTTCCTGTTTCACAAGACCGGCTACCTGCCAGAACAGAGGCGTTTCGGCCCGGGCCATGGGACCCAGTTCCGCGTCATTGGTCCGGCCCCGCAGTTCCAGGAGCAGATCCAGGCCGCGCAAAGCAAATGTTCGGCGGATCTTTTCGCATATCTCTTCTGCCCGCTCACGGATTCGGTGCGGGAGGAGAAAATGACCGACGAAAAAACCGCTGGATTCGGCCAGGTGCGGCGACAATCCGGCTTCATGCAGCCTGTGGCTCCAGAGTTCACGCGGAATGTCCGTCATGATTCCGCAACCGTCCCCTTCGTCATTGATGTCGCCGGAACGATGCGCCATTTTTTTCAAGGCCTCGATGGTCCGGACCACATTGGCGTGGGTCATCCGGCCGCGTTTGTCCACGAAAGCAATGATGGCGCAGGCATCGCGCTCTTCGCAAAGAGCTGCGTCTGGTCTGGAAAGCTGGACGGGATGGGACACAAAACCTCCAATATGGATCATGGTTGCAATCTGATGGCGACATGAAATCGTCGGCACAACCTTCTAGGGACAGTTGAAAACGCAAACCTGTTCGGCATGCACTTTGCCGCCGCAGTTTTGATAGCAGAGCCGATATCGTTCTTCACAATGATCATAATCCGTGGTGCAGAAATCCAATTGCGAACATTCGGATGAATTGGGCTCCCGACCTTGCCGCCGGATGTTGTCCTTGCAGCGTTCTTCATCGAATCTGACGCGATTTCTGCAGTTTTCCGCCTTCATCTGCTCAAGCTGCTCACACTGCATCTTGATGTTCTCACACTGAAAAATGCAGGTTTGACCTTGTGGATTACCAGGCGGAACATATGAATACCGAGTATCATAGATCGGACCGCATCCTCCGGTCATGACGGCCAACAATGCTGCTGCGATCAAAATCAAGGAAATCCGCTTCAAGGACATGCCAAACTCTCCTGTGATGAGGTTGCTGAGATAATCGACTACCGGATAGTCAGTTTTTTTCGCCTGTTGCAGCTCAGTTCGGGAGCTTCATTCCGCATAACGGGTTCATATCTGCTCCTTGCATGAGCTGCAATATCCGTCCTCCTTTTTTTTGGTGGCGGCACCAGAGAGGCTGGAGAACGGATATCAGGCGGGAAGAAACGGAGGTTGCGGCACAACCCGGAACAATCAGCACCAGGCATTACCTGTCGCCTGTCCAGGATTCATCAGCTCCGCTTCAATCCGTTAATACTGTATATAACAGGGAAGTTGCCGCGCTACGGCTTGATGGTACGAAGCCGTCGAAGGAGTTTCGATCCAGCCAAAACAGAAAAATCAACCGGGAGAGCAAATCTTTCCTGCTGCCTGAAACGTTCAATCTTGCCTCATGCTGAAAGATTGTTTATATGATTCGACTGAGTCGCGCGTCCCTATGCATCTCAAAACACGTCAAAAAGCTTTAGTCTGGAGGATATCGAAAACATGAAACGCATAGTCCTTTTCCTGCTGACAAACATTGCAGTCATTCTTGTTCTCAGCATCGTTTTGTCTCTGTTGGGATTCACCGGCATTCTCGATGAAACCGGCGTCGGTCTTGATTACGGCAGCCTGTTGCTGTTTGCCGCTGTATTCGGTTTTGGCGGTTCATTCATCTCCCTGGCCATGTCCAAGTGGATGGCGAAAAGGTTGACCGGAGCCCAGGTCATCACCACGCCGCGCAATCAGGCCGAGGCATGGCTGGTGGAAACCGTGAAATCCCAGGCCGCACGCGCCGGCATCGGCATGCCTGAAGTCGCCATTTTCGATCAGGACACTCCCAACGCCTTTGCCACCGGCATGACCAAGAACAGCTCCCTGGTCGCGGTCAGTACGGGCTTGATGCGGGTCATGAACAAGGACGAGGTCGAGGCCGTTCTGGCCCATGAAGTCAGCCATATCGCCAACGGGGACATGGTCACCCTGACCCTGGTCCAGGGCGTGGTCAACACCTTTGTGATCTTCATTTCCCGCGTTGTGGGCTACTTCGTGGACCGCGTGATTCTCAAGAACGAAGAGGGCTTGGGGATCGGCTTTTTCATAACCAGCATCATTGCCCAGATCGTTTTTGGCATTCTGGCCAGCACCATCGTTTTCTGGTTCAGCCGGCAACGGGAATTTCGGGCCGACGCCGGCGGCGCGAACCTGGCCGGACGCGAGAAGATGATCTCGGCCCTGGAAAAGCTGCGCAAGAGCATGACCGAACCTTTGCCGGAACAGATGAGTTCCTTCGGCATCAGCGGCAAGACCGGCGACCATGGCCTGAAAATGCTGTTCATGACCCACCCGCCCCTGGAACACCGCATTGCCGCTTTGCAGGGCAAAAGCGTCCAATAGCTCCGGCGGTCTTTCCAAGTGATCAAGTCCGCCATTCGGCTGTCCGAATGGCGGTTTTTTTTTGCAATCCTGCCGAAAATTCGTAACTACTCAGCACTTTTCATGAGATACTTGGATTGTTCCGGCTTGTCTCATTTTTTGGGCCTCGCCTGTCTGACTGAGCCAGGATTCATTCATCGAACCATTGTCAAACGCCTGAAGCGTCAATGGATGTTTATTCAAGCGATGGTTCGATGTTCCGAAGTCGGCAAAGAAGTTGCGAGGCCGAAAAATCGAGACAAGCCGGAACGAAGCTGATAGTTACAAAAAATCAAGGTCAACCGGTCCTTGGATGAGCAGCCACACCGGCGAAAATGAGTTGAGGCAGCGGCGTTTACGGAATAACAGTTGAAATGGAAGCAGACCGTCGTCCCCATAACCCTTTATCCCCACTCAGGACCAGGCAATGCTCATCAATACATTCTGCCATATCCCGCGCATCGGAAATATCAAGGAACGAAAAATCTGGGAGGCCGGCATTCCGACCTGGGAGGATGCCCTGAGCAACGGCCAAAAACATCCGAAACTGCTTTCCAAGACTGCCCTGATAACATTGGAAGAATCCACTGAACGCCTGCACAACGGGGAAGCTGACTGGTTCGCCCAATGTCTGCCCAAGTCGGAAACCTGGCGGCTTTGTTCCCATTTCAATGATCGAGCGGCCTTCGTGGATATCGAAACCACCAATGATGACGGAGAGATCCGGATCACGACCATCGCCCTTTACGACGGCAAGCGGCTGCGCACGTATGTCCAGGGCCGCGATCTGGAGTCGTTCTGCGACGATATCCTGGAATATTCCTTGTTGGTCACGTTCAATGGACGGTGCTTCGACGGTCCGATTCTCGAACGCGAACTCCAGGCGCAATTGCCCAAGGCCCATGTGGATCTTCGCTTTGTATTGCGGTCTGTCGGGATTACTGGCGGGCTGAAGGCCTGTGAACGCCGTCTGGGGCTGAGTCGGGATGAACTGGAAGGCTTGGACGGATATTTTGCCGTGCTGCTCTGGCACGAATACCAGACCACCGGTGATGAACGGGCCCTGGAAACGTTATTGGCTTATAACGCCGCGGATGTCCTCTCCATGCCCGTTCTGCTGGCCCATGCCTACGAGGCCAAACTCAGGGAAACGCCCTTTCATGTGGCTCCGGTGCCCTGCCCGGACATAGCGAAAAATCCTCACCGCGCTCATGAAGAGATCATTCAGCGCATCCGCAAACGCTTCGGCCTGCGCTTTCTGTCCCAATGGGGGGATCACAGCAAAGGGTAAACATCCCGCATCGGCATGCATCCTTAGCACTATATCGACACTTCCATTTCCATCATGGAACAAGTTGTTTAACCACGGGGCACACGGGGGG
Organism: Desulfonatronum parangueonense; assembly: GCF_054656975.1. Taxonomy (NCBI): domain Bacteria; kingdom Pseudomonadati; phylum Thermodesulfobacteriota; class Desulfovibrionia; order Desulfovibrionales; family Desulfonatronaceae; genus Desulfonatronum; species Desulfonatronum parangueonense. The sequence continues at coordinate 1,051,303 of NZ_BAAHXH010000003.1, read as the reverse complement.
GCACTGGGAAGAAATCATGATTTTTACGGGATATGTTCCCCGTTTCCCCCGTGATCCCCGTGGTTAATCTCCAGCGGTATCGTTGTTTCTACAAATGTCGTTGTCGTGTTAGGGATGTTCCGGATCTACGAAACCTTGCTTCCGGGCGGGACCTGATCCGAGGGAGCGAGAAGGCGAAGCCCTTCCGGAGCATGCACGGCCAGGACCATGCCCTGGGACAAGGCTCCGCGCAATTTGCGGGGCTTCAGGTTGGCCACCACCACGACTTGGCGACCCACCAGATCATCCGGCTTCCAGTACTCGGCGATACCGGCCACGATGCTCCGCGCCTCGGGTTCAGCCAGGTCAACGTGCAGATGCAACAGCTTGTCCGCTCCCTTGACCGGCTCGGCTGAGAGTACTGTACCCACACGAAGATCCAGGCGCTGAAAATCGGCAAATTCCAACAATTCCGGAGTGGATTCAGCAGCCTTGGCAACTTCGGATGCGATTGCTCCGGAGCCGGGCGAGCTGTCGGCGTCCTTGGTCTTGGGCTTTCCGGTTTTCAAAGCCGCGGCATTCTCGTCGCGGCTTTGTGCCGACTTCGCTGTTTCCAGCCGGGGAAAAAGGCTGGAGGATTGGGCGACTTCCGTTCCAGGCTCCAGTGCTCCCCAGCGCAAGACCTCATCCGCCAAATGCGGCCATAACTTCGCGGGCCTGCGATCGCCGAGCTGGGCCAGCATGGTTTCGCTTTCTTCGGGCATCACCGGCCAGAGATGAACGGCAACCTTGCGCATGCCTTCGAGGAGCGTGTACATCACCGTACCCAGTTCCTCGCTGCGTTGCTCCTTGAACAGGGTCCAGGGCTGGGACGCGTCCACGTACTTGTTCAGCGCCCGGACAAGGGTCCACAGGGATTCCAGGGCAATTGAAAACTGGAAACGCTGGAAATGGGCCTGAAAATTTTCCAGGCACTCCGAGGCCAGGACATGCAGCTCTTCCTCTGCCTGCCGGATGGGACCCGGGGCGGGAACCTTACCCTGAAAATACTTGTGGGTCATGCTCAGCACGCGGCTGAACAGGTTTCCCAGGTCATTGGCCAGGTCCGCGTTGAACCGCATCCGCAAGGCATCCTCGGACACATTGGCATCCTGCCCGAACTGCATCTCCCGCAACAGAAAATACCGAAACGGACCGCGCCCGTACTTCTTGGCAAAATCCAGCGGCTCCACCACGTTGCCCAGGCTTTTGCTCATCTTGGTGTCCTGGACCAGCCAGTAGCCGTGGACGTTGAGGTGCCTGTACAGCGGCACACCGGCGGACAGGAGCATGCAAGGCCAGAATATGGCGTGGGGCTTGAGGATGTCCTTGGCCACCAGATGCTGGGCCTGGGGCCAGTAGCGCTGAAACCGCTCGCCCTCCGGCCATTCCAGGGCGCTGATGTAGTTCAGGAGCGCGTCGAACCAGACATAGGTCACGTAGTCCGTGTCAAAGGGCAGCTCAATGCCCCAGGACAAGCGGCTTTTGGGGCGGGAAATGCAGAGATCCCCCAGATCCTCGCGCAGCAGCCCCAGGACTTCGTTGCGATAGCGCTCCGGGCGGATGAAGTCCGGGTTGGCCTCGATGTGTTCCCGCAGCGGCACCAGGTACTTGGACATTCGAAAAAAATAGTTCTTCTCCTGGATGAATTCCGGCGCCGTGAGGTGGTCCGGGCATAGACCGTCCCGAAGCTCCTTTTCGGTGTAGAATCGCTCGCAGCCGAAGCAGTAGTGCCCGCCGTACTCCCCGTGATAGATGTCCCCGCGATCGTAGATGAGCTGCAGGAAACGCTGCACGATTCGAATATGCCGGGGCTCGGTGGTCCGGATGAAATCATCGGGCTCCAAGCCCAACTCGCTCCAGAGGGATCGGAACCGGGCGCTGATCGTGTCCACATAGGCCTGGGGAGTTTCGGCGTTGGCCTCGGCGGCCTGAACGATCTTGTCGCCATGCTCGTCCGTGCCGGTCAGAAAAAAAGTATCCCTCCCCATCAGCTTTTGAAACCGGATCATGGAATCGGCCACGGCAGTGGTATAGGCGTGCCCCAGATGGGGTTTGGCATTCACATAGTAGATAGGGGTGGATAGAAAAAAGGATTGCAAGGAAAACCTCTGCGCGGTGTTTCAGCTCTTGTCCGGAGTTGCGGACGCCTGCTGCTTATTGGATTTACGACGGGAAGAACGGGAACGACGCTTGGATTTACCGGGATTGTCGGTGACAGGTTCGTCCTGGCACGGCGGTTTTCGACCGGACTTCCGGGATTTCTTAGGCGGCTGAGATTCCGAAACGGATTCGCTGCCCGATGGGACGGAATTCGCTTCCGGTTTCGGGGAGGCGGTTTCCGCGGCTGCCTTGATCCCATCCTGAAGCATCTTGCAGTTTTTCGGATGGACAGGCTGTTCCGGCCGTGTCGGTTGCACCGGTTCCCGCGATCCGGACAGGATTCGCTTCCATTCATCCAGGTCGATTTCCTTTTCACCCCCCGGTTCCATGAACACGGACAGGGTACGCCGGAAATAGTTGGCCCGAATGACTTTGGCCGAACCGAGAAGCGTTGTGTACCGCTTCCCGATCTTCGGGCATTGATTCAGAAATTCATCATAATTGGGCTGCTCGAAACTCAGGCAGCACAGCAGACGGTTGCATACTCCGGAAATCTTCGCCGGATTCAGAAACAAATTCTGTTCCTTGGCCATCTTGATGGTCGAGGGCGCAAACTGCCGCAGGAATCGCTGGCAGCAGACAAGCTGCCCGCAATTGCCAAGACCACCGAGCATCTGCGTTTCATGACGCGCGCCGATCTGGCGCAGTTCAATGCGCGTGCGGTAGGATCTGACCAGATCCTTGACCAACTCCCGGAAGTCGATCCGGTTCGGCGCCGTGAAGTAGAAAATGATCTTGCTGCCGTCAAAAAGGACTTCCACCTCCACCAGTTTCATGTCCAGAGCGCGTTCCTCGATGCAATGCCGACAATACTCATGGGCATTGCGGGCTAGTTCGCGGTTGTCGCGGTCACGGATCAGGTCTTCCTCGGTGGCTGGTCGAAAAATTGCCTGCAGATCCTCCAGGGACCGCATGGAATTGGAATTTTCACCGCATGGCACGGACTTGGTTTCGACAGGCTGCTGCCGTGACGGCTCAGCTGTGTCCCTGGACGGGACGGAAGGTGCATCCGGGGCGGAGTTCGCGGAGGTCTCGGTATACAGCACCTTGACCCTTTCCTGGGTCGAAACATCCGGAAGCTTCGACCCGCTGCTTTCAAATACTGCCATGGGCGTGGTGCGTTCCACCTTGCCCATGTGGATTTCACCATCCACCTGAACCAGAACGTGGTCGCCCACCGTGACGACATACGGTTCTGAGCGGTAGAAGAGCAACCGGTTTCCGGAAGCAATGCAAACGGCCAGGATATTGCTCATACCGCTCCCATCATGCCGACACCAGCTGCCTTACATGTTCGAGCACCTGGGGTATTCCGGCCGGATTGCCGCCACCGGCCTGGGCCATGTCCGGTCGTCCCCCGCCGCTGCCGCCCACCAGGGGCGCCAGGGACTTGACCAGGGAGGAAGCCGTGAACCGGTCATGCAGATCCTTGCTCACCGACACGATGAGCATGGCCTTGCCGTCCGTCTCGGCTACCAGAACGATCACTCCGGAAGACATCTTTGAACGCAAATCGTCCATCATGTCCCGCATGGCCTTTACGTCCCGGACATCCACGGCCGTGGCCAGGAGCGCAACGCCGCCCACGTCCTCAAGGCGGGCCAGAAGGTCCTTGCCTTTTCCGGAGAGCAACTGGCCTTCCAGGGCTTCCTTCTGTTTCGTAATGTCCCGGTTCTGAGCCAGCAGGGCCTGAATTTTTTCCGGCAGGCCGGTTGGGCTCACCTTCATCAGGGCCGCGGCCTCCCGCAGCAGGGCCGCCTGATTCCGCCAGTGCGCCAGGGCTCTGGTCCCGGCCAGAGCCTCAATCCTGCGCACACCGGCGGCGATCCCGGATTCCGAGAGAACGACGAAACTACCGGCCTGCCCGGTGGAGCGCAGATGGGTGCCGCCGCACAACTCCGTCGAGTAGCCGGGCACGCTGACCACGCGCACCTCAAGGCCGTATTTCTCGCCGAAAAAGGCCAGGGCGCCGCGCTGCTGGGCTTCCTCCGGCGTGGTCATGACCACGTCCAGGGCCACATCCGCCATAATGGCCTGATTCACCGCGTCTTCCACGGCCCGCAGCTCGTCGGCGGTCATGGCCATGGTATGGGTGAAGTCGAAGCGCAGGATTTCCGGCGAAACAAAGGAGCCGGCCTGGCGGACATGATCGCCCAGGACCGTGCGCAAAGCGGCCTGCAGCAGATGGGTGCAGGTGTGATGCCGGGCCGTGTCCAGACGCAATTGTTCACCCACGGCCAGTTCCGCCTCCTGGTCCAGGAACAGCTCGCCCTCCCGGACGGTGACCCGCTGTACCGCCAGATCCGGACCAACCTTGACAACATCGTCCACAAGCGCCAGACCGGTAACCGTGCGCACCTCGCCCTGGTCGCCCACCTGTCCACCGGAGGCCGCGTAGAACGGCGTCCTGGCCGCCACCAGCCAGCCCTGCTCACCTGTCAGGAGCTTTTCCACGCTTTCGCCGCGGGCATCGGTCAGGGCCGTGATCCGGCTGGGGACCACGAATTCATCATAGCCCACGAATCGGGTGGTCATCCCGGACTCCAGCATGTGGCCGAACATGACCGCGGGATCGTTTTCCCCGCTGCCCTTCCAGGCCTTCTTGGCCCGCGACTTCTGTTCAGCCATGCAGGCCCGGAACCCGTCCTCGTCCACTCCGAAGCCCTGCTTGCCGGCCACGTCGTGAACGATATCCAGGGGAAATCCGAAGGTGTCGTAGAGCTTGAAGACCGTTTCCCCGGAAACCTGCCGCTCGCCGCGGCCGGCAATGGCCTCCAGCTCTTCGGAAAGCAGCTTCAGTCCCTTGTCCAGGGTCTGGCCGAAGCGCTCCTCTTCCTGGCTCACCACCCGGACCATGAACGTCCTGTTCTCCAGCAGCTCGGGAAAGGTTCCTCCCATGCGTTCGGATACATCGTCGCAGACCTTGTGCAAAAACGGCCCGGAAAGCCCAAGCAGTCTCCCGAATCGGAAGGCGCGGCGGATCAACCGGCGCAGGACGTAGCCGCGTCCCTCGTTGGAGGGCACGATGCCGTCGGCCACCAGGAAGGCCACGGACCGGCTGTGATCCGCGATGACGCGCATGGCTGTGTCGCTTTCCTCGGATTCGCCGTACTGCCTGCCGGAAAGATCGCTGATATGAGCAATCAATGGAGTGAACAGGTCGGAATCGAAGTTGGAGAAGACTCCCTGGCAGACCGCGCTGATCCGCTCCAGCCCCATGCCGGTGTCGATGCTCGGCTTGGGCAAGGGATGCAGTGTTCCGGAAGCGTCGCGTTCGTACTGCATGAACACCAGATTCCAGATTTCCAGATACCGGTCGCAATCGCACCGGCCGATGCCGCAGTCCGGGCCGCAGGACATGGCTTCGCCCTGGTCGATGAGGATCTCCGAACAGGGCCCGCAGGGGCCGGTATCGCCCATGGACCAGAAATTGTCCTTTTCATCCAGGCGGAAAATACGCTCGCGGGGTATGGCCGCCACCTGCTCCCAGATTCCGATGGCTTCGTCGTCATCCCGGAAGACCGTGACATGCAGTCGCTCCTTGGGCAGGCCCAGTTCCTGGGTCAGGAAGCGCCAGGCAAAGTCAATGGCTTCGGTCTTGAAATAGTCGCCGAAGGAGAAATTGCCGAGCATCTCGAAAAAGGTGTGGTGTCTGGCCGTGCGTCCGACATTTTCCAGGTCGTTGTGCTTGCCGCCCACGCGCAGGCATTTCTGGGAACTCACGGCCCGGTTGGAGGCGCGTTTTTCCTGCCCCAGAAAGGCTTTCTTGAACTGAACCATGCCCGCGTTGGTGAACAGCAGGGTCGGGTCCTCCCGGGGCACCAGCGAAGAACTGGGGACGATTTCATGGCCGTTGCGGGCAAAAAAATCCAGAAAACGTCGGCGAATGGTTTCAGCGGTCATCACTGTATCAATGCTCCTGAACCGGCATGGCCGGCGAAATGGTTACGATGCTTCCCCGGAAATGGAGGATTCCACCGCCGGATCGTCCTCTGCGCCGGAAGCATTTCCCACACCCAGGTGTCGCAGCAGTTGGACCTCGATGGTTTGCCGCAGATCCGGATTCTCCTGAAGAAAAGCGCGGACGTTTTCGTAGCCCTGCCCCAACCGCTCGGAACCGAAAGAGAACCATGAACCGCTCTTGTCCACGATCTTGTGTTCCACGCCCAGTTCCAGGATCTCGCCTTCCCGGGAAATACCCGTACCGTACATGATGTCGAAAACCGCTTCCCGGAACGGGGGAGCGACCTTGTTCTTGACCACCTTGACCCGGGCCTTGATGCCGATGGACTCGTCCTTGTCCTTGAGAGTCTGGATGCGGCGGATGTCCAGGCGCACGGAAGCGTAGAACTTGAGGGCGTTGCCGCCGGGCGTTGTTTCCGGGCTGCCGTAGCCCACCACGCCGATCTTCATTCGGATCTGGTTGATGAACAGAACCGATGTCTTGGACTTGTGGATGGTCGCCGTGAGCTTGCGCAGGGCATGGGACATCAGCCGGGCCTGGGAACCGACCTGGGTCTCGCCCATGTTGCCTTCCAGTTCGGACTGGGGAATCAGGGCCGCCACGGAGTCGATGACGATCAGGTCCACGCCGCCGGAGCGCACGAGCATGTCCGCGATGTCCAGGGCCTGCTCGCCGTAGTCCGGCTGGGAGATGAGCAGCTCGTCCGTCTTCACCCCCAGTCTTCGGGCATAGGTCACGTCCAGGGCGTGTTCCGCGTCAATGAACGCGCACACTCCGCCCAGCTTCTGGGCCTCGGCGATCATGTGCAGGGTCATGGTGGTCTTGCCCGAGGACTCCGGCCCGTAGATTTCGATCACCCGGCCCCGGGGGATCCCTCCGATGCCCAGTGCCAGATCCAGGCCGATGGATCCAGTGGGAATGATCTCGATGGCCTGATGCGCATCATCTGAAAGACGCATCACCGACCCTTGACCATATTTACGTTCAATGGTCGTCAGCGCTGTCTGCAATGCCTCCCGGCGGGCATCCTGGGGTTCCACCGCGGGTTTACGAGCCATGATTCATCTCCTTGGTCCATGTTCAATCCATGGGCTACTCTCAAAAATTGATGAAACGAAAGTCGTCGTGAATAGCAAAAGACATGAACATGGGCAACAGGGTTTCGTTCCCGATTGCCACAGGCTAACGCCTCGGATACCATGGCGGGATGCCCGACACCTATCATGCCTTGGCTCTTTTTTCCGGAGGCCTGGACAGCATTCTGGCCATGAAAACGCTGCAGGCCCAAGGCCTGCGCATTCTCGGCCTGCATTTCTGCTCGCCCTTTTTCGGCCATCCGAACCGAATAGAACACTGGGAACGAATCTACGACCTGGAAATCCAGCCCATCGACGTTCACCAGGAATTCATCGACCTGCTGCTCTCGGGACCGCGCTTCGGTTTCGGTAAGGTGCTCAACCCCTGCGTGGACTGCAAGATCACCATGCTGACCAGGGCCAAATCCCTGCTGCCGACATACGGCGCCCGATTTCTGGTCAGCGGCGAGGTTCTCGGCCAGCGTCCCATGTCCCAGCGTCGGGATACCCTGAACGTGATCAGCAAGCAGGCCGATGTCCGCGATCTCCTGCTCCGCCCACTCTGTGCCGGCCACCTCGAACCCACGCCCATGGAACGGGAGGGGCTTGTGGACCGATCCAGACTGCACACCATTTCCGGCCGCGGACGCAAGGATCAGCTCCGGCTCGCCGCGGAATACGGCCTGACTGAAATCCCCACTCCCGCCGGAGGCTGCCTGCTGGCTGAACGGGAATCGGCGAAACGCTTCTGGCCGGTGCTCACGCGCATCCCCGACCCGAACCCCCAGGATTTTGCCCTGGCCAATATCGGACGCCAGTACTGGAACGGCCGGCTCTGGATGGTGGTCGGCCGCAACAAGGCCGACAACGAGGCCCTGGAGGGCATGGCCACCAGCGAGGATTTCCTGTTCAAGGCCGTGGACGTCCAGGGGCCGCAGGCCCTGGGACGATCCAAACCCGGCATTGCCTGGACCGAGGAGGACGTGCGCCGGGCCGCGGCCTTCGTGGCCGGATTCAGCGCCAAAAAACGCCCGCCGGACCAATCCGCCCGAATCCGGTTTGTCCGGGACGCACGTTCAAGTCATCTGGAGAGTCCTGCCCAGACGAATAATGATCCGCCGGCATGGAAGGAATTCACCTGGGAGGAAACACGGCAGGAGAAGCAGGAGCGGTTTGCGCGGGATCAGGGTGATGGTAACTACTCAATAACTCCGGGCAGTGAATCCTAGAAAAAACACCTGGACCCCGGCCTGCGCCGGGGTGACGACCGAGAGAACTCGCTTTCGAGGTACTCCACTCCGTCATACCGGCGCAGGCCGGCGCGTTCCGCTATCCAGGCAGCACGGATCCGCGGTGGTTGGTTGCCCTGCCTTATTGAGCAGTTACGGGTGATGAGACATAAGATTGAGGATTTTGGGGAACAGTCAGCTCCCGGGATTATCACCGTCAACCTGAAAAACACGCAAATCCAGCTCGGGGATGGCCTGGAAATGTTTGCGGTTGGCGCTGCAAAGCACCAGTCCGAACTCCATGGCCGTCGCGGCGATGATGGCGTCACCGGCACGCAGACCATCCGCCAAGCCATGTCGTTCAACGTAAATCGCGGCTCTTTGTCCAATGGCATCGTTCAGAGGCAAAATCCTGATTCCGGCGTCCCTGATGAATGCTCGAATGATTCCATGCTGGACTTTGTTCCTGGCGCATTGCAGCAGTTCCATGTAAGTGTAGATGGAAATTGCCGGATGCTTACAATTTTCAACCAGTTCCAGCGCCCCAAGGTTGCCTCTCTGAACCCAGATCAACACATCAGTGTCAAAAAGCATCACGATTATCCACTGCGTACCTGCCGCAGCTCGTTCATGACTTCGTCAACGTCCGGTTGCCCGGCACAGGTCATACCGAAAAAGGGGTGTTCCCTGAGGCTTCCTGTTTTTCTTTCGGAATCCACGGCATGAATAATCCCTTTTAATTTTCCGCGATAAAAAATCTGTACCTGTTCATTCCGTTCAAGTGCCTGTATAATCTGTTTGGTATTGTAGCGAAGATCCAGAGCGCTGGCCTGCATGACGACCTCCCGAGGGCAATTATGAACTTGACACTCGAAACTATACAGTTAGCCAGACGTCCTGGTCAAGACAAACCTTCGAAATCCGGGGGCCTCGCCGGCTGCCCAGCCATTCAAGGTCGTCCCGCGGATGCGCATGCCCCGTCACAACCCTGACCAGCCCGCTCAACAGACCGCCAATGGATATACTCGTCAATCTTCTGCTCATCGTCTTCAGCGCCGCACTGCTCTGGAAGGGCGCAGACCTCATTGTGGACAACGCGGCAGCCATTGCCCGTCGCCTGGGCATTTCCGAACTGGTCATCGGCCTGACCATCGTGGCCGCCGGAACATCCGCCCCCGAGTTCCTGGTCACGGTCACCGCGGCCTACCAGGGACTGGCCGAGATCTCCCTGTCCAACATCCTGGGGTCCAACATCTTCAACCTGGGACTGATTCTCGGGCTGGTGGCCCTAATCCGACCCATCTCGACCCACCCCATCCTGCTCTACCGGGACGGCGGCGTGCTGCTGGGACTGACCATGCTCATGATGGCCTTTATTGCCCTGGACTTCCTGGGCCGCTGGTCCGGCATGCTGCTTCTGGCCGTCCTGCTCGGATATGTCGGATATTTGTTCTCCAGGGCGCCAAGGGCCATTGCCGAAGCCACCATCACCCCCGGCAGCGATGTTCTTTCTGGAAAACCGGAACCGGTGGCAACATGGCGCAACTACCCGTTGCTCTTTGCCGGCTTTTTGGGAGTGGCTCTGGGAGGAAAATTCATGGTTCAGTCGGCCACGGAACTGGCCCTGATCTTCGGCGTCAGTCAGTGGGTCATCGGCGTGACCATTGTCGCCGGCGGAACATCCCTGCCCGAACTGGCCACCTGTCTTGCTGCTTCCCTCAAGGGACGCAACGACATGATTCTGGGCAATCTGCTGGGCAGCGACATCTTCAATTTCGCCGGCGTCCTCGGTCTGACCATGCTCATCAAGCCTTTGTACGCGCCCCACAGCGCCCTGCTCTCCATGCTCCTGCTCAACCTGATGATGCTGCTGGTCCTGTTCTTCATCCGCAGCAACTGGCGGATTTCCAGAACCGAAGGCGCACTGCTGATCTGCCTGGCCCTGTTTCGCTGGGGCATGGATATTTCCGGCGCGTGATCCAGGTTACAGCGCCTGGTAGCGCCTTGGGCAATAATCGGTTTCGCTTCCGTGTATTCTCTATATTCCGTGGGGGATATCTTACCTGATCTGACCGTGCCGGAGTTCCTCTTGCACCCGTTCGTGGAGCCAGACCTTGATCAGGGCGCCGCGATCAACTCCGATTTGGCAACGAATTCGATCAATGGCATCTACCAGCGATTGGCTGACGTCCAAGGTGATCCGGCATTTTTTCCCCGGCCTGACTGTGACGGCCTGAGAGAAATCGATCAGGTTGTGGATATCTTCACCATCATCAAACCGACGATCAAATTCTTCATTGTTCGTGGCAAGCGTTGACTTGCTCATAGAGCACCTTTTCCTTTTTCCTGGCCCTTCTTACAGAGATAATTCGCACCGTGGCGTTTCTCATGGTATAAATGGCCACCCATAAACTTTCGTCGATTTTGCCGATCAGGATATGCCTGTTTTCCAACGGATACGGGGCCAAGATTTCCAGGCGTTCAGGATCGGCCCATAGTGCGCCGGCTTTTTTAAAGCTGATGCCATGCTTTTTCTGATTGGCGGCATTTTTCATTGGGTCCCATTCGAACTTCATGGCTAATTTGTACATATTGTTTTGCTCATTGCAACAAATTATGAGCCTGACGCGCAAAATACTCGGAAGGGTATGGGAGGGGAATGAAAATTGCCTGTACGTCTCAAGGGCTTTTGAAGGAAAGTTGCTCCTGCAACCACGAGCAGAGCCGGTCAAGGGCACTGTCAACGGAACAGTCATCCATGTCCAGAACCAGGTCAGCCGCCTCCCGGTACAGGGGTTCGCGTTCCGCGTACAGTTCTTCCAGGCTTTGCCCCGGCCGTCGGGCCAGCCCTCGCCCCCGGGCGTCGCGGACCCGCTCGCAGATCGTGCCCACTTCAACCCGCAGATAAATCACCGGCCCCAGTTCCCGCAGACGCCGCACCGCCCGGGGCCCATAGACCACGCTCCCGCCGGTGGCCACCACGGTCCGCCACAGCCAGAGCTTCGCCACCACGTCTTCCTCGGCCCGCAAGAAACCTTCCAGCCCGAAGCGATCCAGCAAGTGCTGCAAGGGAGCGCCCCAATGGGCCTCCATCAGCCGATCCGTATCCACCAAAGCCCACCCCAGACGTTCGGCCAGGGCGCGACCAAGAGTGCTTTTCCCGGCCCCGGCCATGCCGATCAGGCTGACGCAGGGCACGGTTTTCGGAGCGTAATCAGGGTTGGACAGTCGAAGATCCGGAAATGGTGAAGGCATGGAAAGTCAGAAGATGGTAAATCAAGTTTCAGGGTAACTCTTCAGCACAAGTTGTGCGATCTGCCTCCGATAATCGGGTTCGGTGTCGGTATCGGGGTCGGAATCGGTTTCAAAACGTTGAGGAGTCTTCACATGGCTTTATTTTCGATACCGATATCGACACCGAACCCGATATCATAGTTACGCTCAGTTTTCAGTAATCCACGTCATCCCCAACGAAGAACAACGAACATGGGCAAAGAACATCATCTCCTCAGCCCTCCGCCCTCACCTTCACCCTCCCAGATACGCCTTCTTGATGTCCGGGTGATCCATGAGTTCGGAGCAGGGTCCTTCCAGGCGGATGGCGCCGGTGTCCAGGACGTAGGCCCGGTGGGCGAACTGCAGGGCCAGCTTGGCGTTCTGCTCCACCAGCAGGATGGTCATGCCGCCCTGGTTCAAGCGCTTCAGGGCCCGGAACATGTCGTACATCAGCAGCGGCGCCAGTCCCATGGAAGGTTCGTCCAGCATCAGGAACTTGCATCCGGTCATCAGGGCCCGGCTCACGGCCAGCATCTGCTGCTCGCCGCCGCTCAGGGACTCGCTGCGCTGGTGGCGGCGCTCGTGCAGCCGGGGAAAGAGGTCGAAGATGTGCCGGTATTCAGCTTCCAGGTTCTCGCCGGGATTGCGGGAGTAGGTGGCCAGCTTCAGGTTCTCCATCACCGTGAGGTTGCCGAAAATGTGCCGGCCCTCGGGGCACAGGGCCATCTTCAGCTTGCTCACCACTTCATGGGCCGGGGTCTTGAGCAGATTCTTGCCCTGGAACAGGATCTCGCCTTCCGTGACCCTGGGACCCTCCGGCGGGGGCAGGCGGGCCACGGACATCAGCGTGGTGGACTTGCCCGCGCCGTTGGCGCCGATGAGGGTGACCACCTCGCCTTCATTGACGTGAAAGCTGATTCCGTGCAGGGCCTCGATGTTGCCGTACTTGACCTTGAGATTTTTGACTGAAAGCATCACAACGTACCGTCTCCCAGATAGGCTTTGACCACGTCGGGGTTGTTCTGGATCTGTTCCGGAGTGCCTTCGGCAATGGTCGAGCCGAAATCGATCACCTTGATCCAGGTGCACAGACTCATGACCACCTGCATCTGGTGTTCGATCATCCAGATGGTCAGCTTGAATTCCTTGTGGATCCAGCGGATGAGCTGGATCAGCCCGTCCACGTCCGAGGTGTTCAAGCCGGCCGCGGGTTCGTCCAGGAGCAGCAGGTCCGGCTTGACCGCCAGGGCCCGGGCAATCTCCACCCGGCGCTGCATGCCGTAGGGCAGGTTTCGGGGGCGCTCGTGGGCATAGCGATCCAGTTGCAGCGCCTCCAGAATCTCATGGGCGTTGCGCTCGATATCCGCCTCGGCCCGCTGATAGCGCCTGGTGCGCAGCAGGGCGTCCGCCAGATTGTATCCGAGATTCTGGTGCCGGGCCAGACGGATGTTGTCCAGCACGGTCATGTCGTGCCAGAGGCGGATGTTCTGAAAGGTCCGGGCCACGCCCAGGGCGGTGATCTTGTGCGGTTTCAAGGGCTTGGTGTCCCGGCCCTTGAACAGAATCCGCCCCTGGGTCGGCTTGTAGAAGCCGCTGACCAGATTGAACACCGTGGTCTTGCCCGCGCCGTTGGGGCCGATCAGGCCGTTGAGTTCGCCGCCGTCGAAGCGGAGGTTGAAATCCGAAAGGGCGCACAGGCCCCCGAAGATCTGGGTCATTGATTGTATTTCCAGCAAGGCCATTTTTCGTTCCTCCACGTCCTACTTGAACTGAAACCAGCGACGCAGGCGCGGGAATATGTCGGACAGCTCCCGGTTGCCCATGATTCCTTCGGGCCGGAAGTGCATCAGAATGATCAGCATCAGGGGCACGATCACCCACTTGATGATCTGTAACGGCCGCATGGCCTCCATCAGCAGGGTGAACAGGACCGCGGAAAGCACCGAACCGGTCAGGGAGCCCATGCCTCCCAGGTAGACCATGACCATGATCTCCGTGGTCTTCAGGATGCCGAAGGCGCCGGGGTTGACGTAGCCCAGCACGTGGGCAAACAGGCCGCCCGCCAGGCCGGCCAGGCCCGAGGAGAGCATGAAGGCGACCACCTTCATCTTGTTGGTGTTCACGCTCATGATTTCCGCAGCCACCTCGTCCTGGCGCACGGCAATGATGCCCTTGCCGTAGGTGGAGGAAACGAAACGCCGAATGATCCAGATGGTGAACACGGTGCAGATGAAGATCCAGATGAGCATCCAGGGCAGCTCGATCACGTCCTCCATGAACACCACCACGGACCGCATGCCCATGAAGCCCCTGGGACCGCCGATGGCGCTGATGTTCTCGATGGTGCTCTTGATGATGTACAGCGAAGCGATGGTGATGATGGCCAGGTAGTCGTCCCGGGTCTTGAAGGACGGGATGGCCACCAGCAGCCCGGCCAGGGCCGCGGCCACGGCACCGCCCAGCAGGCAAAAGGGGAAGATGACCAGGGCCAGTTCCGGAGAGAGCACCGCCGGACCGAAAACCCGGTCGTCGGTGAGCAGCCAGACCGAAAGCAGCGAGGACACATAGGCGCCGACGGCCATGAAACCGGCATGGCCGCAGGAAAATTCGCCCATGTAGCCGTTGACGATGTTCAGGCTGGAGGAAAGAATGATATTGATGCCCATGAACATGATCACGGTCTGAATATAGAGATCGATCATTCCGCCCTGGCTCATGCCGATCAGCCCGGCAAAAAGCGCGGCCAGCAGAATGGGCATGGTGAAACGCTGCATGGTTTCTGTCCGCCTATGATGAAGGTTGAAAACGTACGAATCCCGGCCGGCGCTCCTCGAACCGGCCGGAGTCAGCCCGAAACTCGGCAAAGACCGCCCCGCGCGGCGTGCGCCATGAAGTCGAGGCAGAGTCGGCCAGGGGCTGCATCGTTTATTGCTAGATCTTCGTGGTGATGGCCGTTCCGAAGATGCCCGTGGGCTTCAGGGACAGGATCAGCAGGAGAATGGAAAAGGCGATCAGATCCCGGAACGTGGATGGAAAGAAGGCCACGACCATGATCTCCAGAAAGCCGAGCAGGAAACCGCCCACGAAGGCTCCGCGAATGTCGCCGATGCCACCCACCACCGCGGCGATGAAGGCCTTCCAGCCGATCATCGCGCCCATGTACGGCTCCAGCACGGGATAGGACATGGAATAGAGCAATCCGGCCAGGCCGGCCAGGGACGAGCCCATGATGAAGGTGATCACCACGATGGTGGTCACGGGAATGCCCATCAGCGGGATGGCGAAACGATCGTAGGAAATGGCCCGCATGGCCATGCCGATCCGCGTTTTGGAGATGATGGTGTACAGGCCGGCAAAAACCAGCAGAGCGGTGACGATGGTGATCACCCGCAGGTTGGTGAAGGTCACTCCGCCGACGGTGTACACGGTCCGTTCCAGCAAGTCGGGAAAACTGCGTCGGCTCGCTCCGAGCACGGCCAGGTTGGCGTGCTGCAGAATCAGTCCGCACATCAGGGCCGTGATCACTACATACAGCCGGTGCGCGCCCTTGTTGCGCAGCGGCCGGTAGGCCACCCGCTCGATGGTCACGCCCACGCCCGCGGTGAGAATCATGGTGATGGGGATGGTCAGCAGCAGCACCAGATGGTTGGGCAGGCCGAAGGTAAAGTCCGTGTACATGCCCATCAGGAAGGTGGCCGCGAAATAGGCGATGAAGGCCCCGACCATGAAGATGTCGCCGTGGGCGAAGTTGATCAGCCGCAACACGCCGTAGACCAGGCAGTACCCCAGGGCGATCAGGGAATAGAAACTGCCCCATTGCAAGGCGTTCATGATGTTCTGAAAAAATGATTCCACGGGAATGCCTCGAAAGAAAAAAATTAAAAAAAAATGAGTAACTTCTCAGCTCATCCGAGTAAAAGTGGACTGGATACCCGCTCACCGTCTACAGGAGGACAAGCTTCGCCGGGATGACTGATTCAGGGACGACATTGAAAAACAAGTCGTTCCCCTGAGGCGGGAATCCGAATCATGCTTGCCACAAGTTTTTGAAACTGACCTTTCCTGTTTTAATGCTGGGTTGTTGTAAATTTGGTCAAGATGGAGCAACCGGCGTCGCTGAAAGGATGATCATGGAACCAGGCGGCTTATGATCCAGAAATCGCGGATTCAGCTCCGGCAGGAGAACCCTTCCCTCGTACAAACCGGGACGGCACGCTCATGACGTCTTTCCTGGAAGGCCGCATATTGCCGGGGCAGGCTCAATGACCCGCCCCGGCATGAAAGACGAATCGTCTACGGACAAACGGACTCGGTGTATTCGAACTCTCCGGCATCGTTGATCCTGACCACCACGGCGCACTTGATGGGGTCGCCCTCGTCGTCGAAGCGCATGTTGCCGGTGATGCCCTCGAATTCCTCGATGGCGGCCATGGCGTCGCGGATGCTCGCCCTGTCGTTGCGCAGGTTGCCGGACAGCCCGCCCGTGGCCTGGATGGCCTGGAGGACCAGACGGGTGGCGTCCCAGGTCAGGGCCGCGACGTCGTCGGGAGTGTAGCCGTATTTGGCTTGGTACTTCTCGATGAAGTCCCTGGTGGCCCCGGTGGCGCCGGCCGCGGCGTAGTGGGTGGAGAAATAGTGACCCTTGCACAGATCGCCGCACAAGGTCATCAGTTCGGCGGAACCCCAGGCGTCCGCGCCCATGAAGGGGCCTTGCCAGCCCAGATCGCTGGCTTGGCGGACGATGAGGGCCACCTCGTTGTAGTTGTTGGGCAGGAAGATGACGTCAGGCCTGGCCGCGATGATCTTCGTCAACTGGGCGCTAAAGTCCTGGTCCCGGTCGCCGTAGGATTCGTAGGCCACCACGGAACCTTTTCCGTTCTTGGATTCGAAGTCGGCCCGGAAGAATTCCGCCAAGCCCTTGCTGTAGTCGTTGGCCAGAGCGAACAGCACGGCTGCCCTCGTGGCGTTGAACTGCTTCATGGCGAAATCCACGGCTACCGGAGCCTGGAAAGGATCCAGGAACGCGGCGCGGAAGACCCAGGGCCGATTCAGGGTCGTATCCGGATTGGTGGACCAGGGAGAGATCATGGGCGTGCGGTTGTCATTGGCCACCTGCCCGGCCGGAACCGCCTGCTTGCTGGACTGGGGACCGACAATGGCCAGGACCCGGTCCCGATCGATGAGCTTCAACGTGGTCATGACCGCGGATTCCGGCTTGGACTCGTTGTCCTCGTAGATGAACCGCAGTGGCAGCATCTGTCCGCCGACTTCCAGTCCGCCCTGGGCCATGATCTCCTCGCGCAGCATTTCGGCGGCAAAGCGGGAGGACTCCCCGACCTTGGGAATATCACCGGTCAGGGGGATGACGAAACCGATGGTCAAAGGGTTGGCCGCATGCGAGGAAGATCTTTCCCCCATCCCGCCAAGAAGAAGAGAACAGCAAAGTAACATCGCCATAGCCAGCAAACCCAACCGAATTTTGCTCATACGCATGTCTCCGTGGAAAAAGGTTGAAACACGAATCTTTGGGGCTGCAAAAGCCATTAGACGAACTCCGAAAAAAACAAAAGAGCCTTCGGCATTTTTTTTAGCTCCCCACGTCATTTGATTGCGCCCTTCCGTCAGATTGCTGTGAAATATTGAACGTGCGATCACTGCTTGACATCCATTTTTATAATGGCATAGCAGCAAGTTACTTTCATCCAAAAGGCCGTAAAATACCCAATTTGACGGCATCTCTTGCTACAGCATCGTTACCACGTTCCGGCACGCCACAATCTACAGGAGGCTTTCCCCCGTGCGCATCAAGCTCCGTGAAAAAGTGTTCATCCCGTTGTTCATAGCCCTGCTCCTTCTCGGAGCGGTCATGTACTCCATTACGGATTCAAGTCTGAGACGGTTGAGCAATGAGTTTGTCACGCAAATCGGATTGAGCAAGGTTGCTGAAATCGAGGCGTCCATGAGCATGGCAACCATGAAGGCCCTGGAACTGACCTCGCTGTTCACGAGACTTGATGCCGTGCAACGGGCATATCAGGTAGCGCTTGCGGGGGACATTGATAATGAGGCCGATCCTATGGCGCAACAGGCTCGGCAGATGCTGCGCAATGAACTGTTCCACATCCTCCAGGGATATGAAACAGTCATGGGGGAAAGGATGAAGCTCCACTTTCATTTGCCCAATGGCCGCAGTCTGGTGAGAATGTGGAGGGATCAGAATTTCCGCCGTGACGGGGAGTGGGTGGATATTTCCGACGATATTTCCGGTTTTCGGCAGACCGTCATGGAAACCAACAGGGAACGACGAATCGTTCATGGACTGGAAATCGGGGTCGGCGGCTTTGACATTCGCAGTGTCCTCCCATTGACTTCAACGCGCGGGGAACATCTGGGCAGCGTGGAAACGCTGGTGGAATTCGAGCCGATCCTGCAGGCGGCTGCCGCTGGTGATGATCAGCATTTGCTTTTGTTCATGAATGCGGAATTTCTGCACATTGCCCAGCGCTTGCAAAACCCTGCCCTACATCCTCTGATCGGCAATCAATTTGTCCAGGTCTCCGGTTCCGATCAGCCCGCAATCAACAATCTGATCTCGTCCTCCCTGCTGGAACAAGCCCGCAATCAGCTGACAGTTGCCGTTTCCGATGTTTTTTCGATGACGGCGTTTCCCGTAAGCGACTACAGTGGGAACCAGATCGGCGTCATGGTCTACGTGCTGGACATATCAAATGAGCAGCAGATGATCCGCAACCTGACCTGGGTGCTGATGGGCCTGATCGGCGCCATTCTGCTTGTCTTCGCCGTTGTGGGGCAAACCACGGTTTGGGCGGCGATACTCAAACCCATGCGGCAGCTGCTCGGGTTCACGGGAAAGGTCAGCGCCGGCGACCTACAAGCACGAGCGGTCCTGAATTCCAACGATGAAATGGAAGACCTCGCCCGGGCCATGAACACCATGGTCCAGAGCCTCCAGGACAAGATTCTTGAGGCGGAGCAGAAAACCCAGGAAGCAGCGGAAGCTGTCCGGCTGGCCGAATCCAGCACCAGGGAAGCGGAAGCAGCCCGCCGCGAGGCTGTTCAGGCCCGCCGGGAAGGAATGCTTCAGGCCGCGGATCGCATTGACCGGGTGGTTGCCCAGATCGATGATTCGGCGCGGGAAATGTCCATGCATGTCGGAGCAGCCAGATCAGGTTCGGAACAGCAGAAGATGCGCACCGGTGAAACAGCCACTTCCATGGAGCAGATGAACGTTACGGTTTTGGAAGTCGCCAAAAACGCATCCAATGCGGCCGAGGGTTCGGACCAGGCCAAGGCCAAGGCGCAAGCCGGCGCGGAAATCGTCCAGAAGGCGGTCAAGGCCATTGCCGACGTACAGCGCAACGCATTGGAACTCAAAAAGAAAATTGCCAGCCTTGGCGACAAGGCGGACGGGATTGGCCGAATCATGAACGTGATTGATGATATCGCGGACCAGACCAACCTTCTGGCCCTGAACGCGGCCATCGAAGCGGCCCGGGCCGGGGATGCCGGGCGGGGATTTGCCGTGGTGGCAGATGAAGTCCGGAAGCTCGCGGAAAAAACCATGGCCGCGACAAAGGAAGTCGGCGACCACATCTCCTCCATTCAGACGGAAGTCCGCAACAATGCCGCCAGCGTGGATCAGACGGTGGAGTCGGTCAAAAGCGCGACGCAGTTGGCTGCCATGTCCGGTAAAGAGTTGCAGACGATTGTCAGCTTGTCCGAAGCCACGTCGGATCAGGTGCGCTCCATTGCCACGGCCGCCGAGGAACAATCCGCGGCCAGCGAACAGATCACGCGATCCGTTGAAGAGATTGACCGCATTTCCACGAGCAATTCAGAAGCCATGCACTCCTCCACCCAGGCCATTGATACATTGAACAATGGCCTGCGGGAGTTGAATGAGTTGGTGGAGGATTTGAAACGAGCGGATTAAAGTACAGGAAGTTGCCCTTTGGCTGTAATGTCATCAATTCCAGATCAGGGCGACCCATTCACCCTGATCCAGTTTTCGTGGGGCGGCCAGGCCCTGATCGAGGTAGGCCGCCTCCACACGAGGAGATTGCTCCCGCAGGATGCCGGAGAGCACCAGGCAGCCGCCCGGTTGGAGACGGGAAACCAGTTCGGCGGCCATGTGCACCAGCGGGCCGGACAGGATATTGGCCAGAATCAGGTCGAAACGCCGGCCCTGCTCCAGGGTGTCCAGGGCGCCTCGCCGGACCGTCACGTTCTCCACTGCGTTGAGGGCGAAATTCTCCCGTGCATTGTCCACGGCGATGGGGTCGATATCCAGGGCGATTCCGTTCAGCCCGAGCTTGGCGCAAGCCAGGGCCAGAATCCCGGATCCCGTCCCCAAATCAAGGAATGTCGATGATTCGGAGACGGCCTTTTCTTCCCGGAGCATGGCCACGGCCTGCAGGCAAAGCGCCGTGGTGGCATGATGCCCGGTGCCGAAAGCCATTTTCGGCTCGATGTACAGCGGAATAAGTCCTCCGGCGTCCGCGTCGCTGTTCAGCCAGGGGGGGAGGACCATGAAGGTGTCTCGGATGCGTACGGGAACGAAAAATTCCTTCCACGATTCACTCCAGTCCCGATCCTCGAACGTTGAAACGTTGCAATCCGCCTCCGGCCACTGCCCGCGAATCGCCTCGATCAAACCCTGGGCATCCGCATCCTTCTCGAAATATATCACGAATCGGGTCCTGGATGCCCCATCGGACTCAACCTCCCACCCCCAGGATATCCTCTGGGCCAGGTAGCCGGCGAACAAATCTTCCTGCTCTTCCGGAACAAGTATTTCCACGCGCAATAGTTTCATAATTCCTCTGGCTCATGCCTGGATGGGACCGCCGCACCCCAGTGCGGCAAGTTGGGGACATGGGACGTAACTGCTCAATCAGGTCGGACAATCAGGTACCAAAGAAACAGCTGGATTCCGACTTTCGTCGGAATGACTAACGAGAGCTGCTGATTAGATATTGAAGTCATACCGGCGAAAGCCGGTATCCAGAAAAGGCTGCCCCGAGTTTTGAGCAGTTACCCCCGGGACCGCCGCACCCCAGTGCGGCAAGTTGCGAATGTTTAGTCAATTTTGATGTTTCGCGCTGACACCGTGCCGCACTGGGGTGCGGCGGTCCCAGGCGGGACTTCCTTGAATTTCATGGAGCAAAAGGCATGCTTGTCAGAACAGCGACAAAAAAAAGCGACGAATGCCGGAGTTCACCCGCATTCGTCGCCGCTACCCATTTTTGCGAACATGCTAATCGTGCGTATGCTCGTGGGGAATGATTTCTCCGGTATCCGTGTCGTGATCGTGATCGTGTTCGTGAGGATGGCTATGAACTTTATCCCCATGGCGATGCTCATGGTCGTGAATAAACTGAGACGCCTTGGATTCCTTTTGTGGTCCGCATCCGCAACCTTTGCACATGGTTCGCTCCTCCTTGTCAAATGTTACACCATTTCGTCGACAAACTGTCCGGCAGCTTGCTCCGGCGCTCGGGAGGCCGCGACAACATCGTCTTGCTGGCGCATTTCCAGTTTTTGCAGTCGCTCCTGTTCGGCGATCTGCCGGGTTCGCTCATCGGCCCCTACGGCCAGAACGCCGGGCACATCCGCATGCGCAGTCGATACTTCCATAAGTAATCCTCCTTGTTGGGCCGTCAATTAATGCTTTTTGAGAATTGCATCCAAAGCCTGATTGAAACGCGCCAGATCCTCCTCGGTCACCACCAGAGGCGGCAGAAGGCGCAGCACCCGGTCCTGGGTCAGATTGAGCACGAAGCCGGATTCAAGCAGCTCCCGCCAGACATCCTGACCGGGAAAGGACAGTTCGATGCCGAGCATCAGCCCCCTGCCCCGGACATCGACAATCTTGTCCGGATGGAGAGTTTGGAGTTCACGAAACATTTTTTGGGCCAGGTTGCCCATGGTTTCAGCCCGCCGCGCAAAATCGTCCCGGAGCAGGATGTCCACGACTCTTGCGGCCACCGCGGCCACCAGCGGGCCGCCGCCGAAGGTGGTGGCATGGCTGCCCGGCTGAAAGCCCTGGGACGCTTCCTCGGTACAGATCATCGCCCCCATGGGCAGACCGTTGGCCAGAGCCTTGGCCGTGGTCAGGATATCCGGCGAGATCGCGGCATGTTCATGGGCCCAGAATTTTCCGCTGCGCGCCAATCCCGTCTGCACTTCGTCCACCATCAGCAAAATGCCGCGATTTCGACAAAGATCCTGGACCGCCAGCAGATAGGTCTCCTCAAGGGGTCGAACCCCGCCCTCGCCCTGGATGATCTCCAGGAGAACACCGGCGGTCTTTGGAGACACGGCCTGTTCCAGGGCCGGGAAGTCTCCGAACGGTACGGTCTGGAATCCTTCCGGCAAGGGAGCGAAGCCATCCTTGACCTTGTCCTGGCCTGTGGCTGTCAATGTCGCCAGTGTCCGGCCGTGAAAGGAGCCGGCCAGGGAGATGATCTCGTAGGCATCCCGGCCCTTGACCTTTTGCATGTACCGACGGGCCAGCTTGATGCCCGCCTCGTTGGCTTCGGCCCCGGAATTGCACAAAAAGACCTTGTCCAGGGAACAGGTTGCCAGCAATTTTTCCGCCAGGACAAGCTGCTCGTCCTGGTGAAAAAGATTGCTGACATGGATCAGCCGTTCGGCCTGCTCCCGCATCACCGCAAGCAGTTCCGGATGGCTGTGGCCGAGATTGCAAACGGCGATTCCCGCCAGCAGATCCAGATACTCCCGGCCCTGAGGATCATAGAGCTTGCATCCTGAAGCTCTGGTCACGGCCAGGGGGTATCGCCCGTAGGTATGGCAAAGCACGCGTTGTTCACGTTCCTGATATTCCGCTAGAGTTGTGCTCATGGTTGTCCGTTTCGCGTTATGAGTTGAGATATGAGGGCTGTGAATCAAAATGAATCCGGTCATTCGCCGGTATGACCAAAGCCGCCTGCGCCGCGCTGTGTGGCGGTAAGTTGATCCTTGACGGTGAACACGGGGGACAGGAACGGCATGAAAATCAGCTGGGCGATGCGTTGGCCACGGGCAACAATACGCTTCTCCGCGGATGTGTTCAATAACGAGACAATGATTTCGCCGCGATAATCGGGATCGATCACTCCCACTCCCTGACTGACTACCAGACCTTGCTTCGTCCCCAGCCCGCTGCGGGAGAAAACGTATCCGGCAATGCCCGGATGCCGGATGTCGATGGCCACGCCGGTGGGAATTGCAGTGCGTTCTCCCGGAAGAAGCATGCGGCTTTCTTCGGAAAAACATGCCTTGAGATCCAGTCCGCATGAACCTGGAGTCGCGCCGCACAGGTCCGACTCGGTCCACAATGGATTGAGGATTTGAATATCAACGGAAATGGAATTCATGACAATATTTCCTCTTCTTAAGTAATGTCCATGCAGGATATCGCGTGTAGCGCATGCCGTTTGGAGATGATCGCTCATTAGCTTTTGCCGGTAAAGCTCGCAAGTCGCAAGCCGCGATTTGCGCAGACGGCACTTGTTTGACAAGTTCGTTTTGGCCTCAGCCTGGAAAAAGTTGTCGCTATTCAATGGACTGAGCCATTGAATTTTGCAGCATTCCCTGGCAGAACCTCCATGCATGTCACGAGACCTGCCTGAAACAGCAAAACGTGATCATCTTGTCCAGCACATAATCTCACCTCAACAGCAATCCTGAATTATCCGGAGTCTAATAATGAAACCGCTGCACACTTACAGCGTCATCCCCAAACTGCCGCCAAACCTGGAAGCGCTCTGGGATCTGGCCTACAATGTCTGGTTTGACTGGAATCATGAGGTGACCGGGCTCTTTTCCCTGATCGACCCCAAACTGTGGGCCAAAAGCTACGGGAATCCCATCGCCTTTCTGAACCACCTGCCCCAGACAACTCTTGAGAATCTGGCCAAGGACGACTTTTTTCTCGAGCGCCTGCGCTCGGTCAAGCATAGTCAGGACATCTACATGGAACGGAAAAGTTCCATGCTGCCCTTTCCTTATCCGGAAAAACAACCCCTGGTGGCCTATTTCAGCCTGGAATACGGTCTGAGCCTTTGCCTGCCCATCTATTCCGGCGGCCTGGGCATTCTGGCCGGGGACCATCTCAAATCGGCCAGCGATCTGAACATCCCTCTGGTCGGCGTCGGGCTGGCCTATCAGCAGGGCTATTTCCGGCAATATCTCACGGCAGACGGCTGGCAGAACGAACGTTACCCCGACTACGGCTTTGAGCAGATGCCCATGACCCTGGTCCGTTCGGAAACGGACCACAAGCCGGTGACCATCAGCGTCGACCTTGCCGGTCAGCCCCTGAGCGCCCAGATCTGGAAAGTGCGCGTCGGCCGAATCCAGCTGTACCTGCTGGATACCAACATCCATGAGAATCCGCCCCATTTCCGCCAGATCACTTCCCGACTTTACGGCGGCGACCTGGAAATGCGCATCTGGCAGGAAATCCTGCTGGGCATCGGCGGAATCAAGGCCTTGAGCATCCTGGGACTGACCCCGAGAGTCATCCACATGAATGAAGGTCACTCCGCCTTTGCCGGGCTGGAGCGCATCAGGGTCTTCATGACCGATTACGGTCTGTCCTTTGAAGCCGCCATGGAGTTGACGGCCTCCACCAGTGTCTTCACCACGCACACTCCGGTCCCGGCAGGCAACGACCGATTTCCGGCGGAACTGATGCAGCGATATTTCGATGGTTATGCCCGCAGCCTTGGCCTGGCCTTCAAGGTGCTCCTGGCCCTGGGCCGCGAGGATCCGCGCAACGATGGAGAATGGTTCTGCATGACCGTTCTGGCCTTGCGCCTTTCCCGGTTCAACAACGGTGTCAGCGAACTGCACGGCCATGTGTCCCGCCGGATGTGGCAGAAGGTCTGGCCCCAGTACCCCGTGGAAGACATTCCCATCGGCACGGTGACCAACGGAGTGCATATTGCTTCCTGGGTGGCCAGGGACATCGCCATGCTCTTCGAGCGCTACCTTGGCGGAAACTGGAAGGAAGACCCGGATTGCAGCCGGGTCTGGCAGCAGGCTGAAACCATTCCGGACGGTGAACTCTGGCGGGCCCACGAACGGCTGCGGGAACGGGTGGTGGACTACGCGCGGGCCCGTCTGCGCGTCCAGTTGGCCCAACGCGGCGCCCGGCGCACGGAATTGTTGCAGGCCGATGAAGTGCTCGATCCGCAGGTGCTGACCATCGGCTTTGCCCGCCGCTTCGCCACCTACAAGCGCGCCACCCTGCTCCTGGCGGACAAGGATCGCTTTCTGAAAATGATCACGGACCCCAAACGGCCCGTGCAGTTCATCTTTGCCGGAAAGTCTCATCCTCACGACAATGAGGGCAAGCGGTTCATGCAGCAGCTGGTGCATTTCTGCCAGCAGCCGGAAGTGCGCAACCGGGTTGTCTTTCTGGAAGACTACGATATGGAAGTGGCCCAGTACATGGTCCAGGGCTGCGACGTCTGGCTGAACACGCCGCGCAGGCCTTTGGAAGCCTGCGGCACCAGCGGGATGAAGGCCATTGCCAATGGCGTTCTGCATGTCAGCACCCTGGACGGATGGTGGGTGGAGGCCCACCGCATGGACAGCGCCGTGGGCTGGTCCATCGGTCAGGGCGAGGAGTATGACGACACCGGATATCAGGATTTCGTGGAAAGTCAGATCCTCTACAATCTGCTGGAGAAGGAGGTCATACCCACTTTCTACGAACGCGGTCAGACCAATTTTCCCCGGGAATGGATCCGTAGGATGAAAAAATGCCTGCAGCTTTTCACGCCGGTCTTCACGTCCCACCGCATGGTCGCGGATTATGTCAAGAATGCCTATGAACCGGCCTACAAGAATTCCGTCAGCCTGATGGAGCAGGATTTTGCTCCGGCCAAGCAGCTGGCATCCTGGAGAATGGACATCATGACCAAATGGAACGCCCTGCGGATCAACAACGTCCGCTCCGACGTGCCCGAAACCATTCATGTGGCCCAACCCATCTCCATCAAGGCCGATGTGTACCTGAACGGTCTTGCGCCCATCGACGTGTGCGTTGAAATCTACGCCGGACCAGTCAGCGCCGACGGTTCCTTTACCGAGCGAAAAACGGCCAAAATGGAGTTGACCAAGCCCCTGGATGATGGCTGGTTTTTGTATGAGGGCCAGTTCACCCCGGAGGCTCCTGGCAGTTTCGGTTTTACAGTGCGCATGCTGCCCTGCCACGAACACCTGCTCGACCCGCATTCCCTGGGCTTGATCCACTGGGCGCAGTAGTAGGGCGACAATGGATGCTTGAACCGAAGATTGCTTGAGCCGAGGTAACTACTCAGCACACCTTATATGATCTGCCTCCGGCAATCGGGGTCGGAATCGGTTTCGAAAACATCGAAGCCCCCTTAGGCTTCGCTTCCGATCCCGATTCCGATGCCGACCCCGACTTGGATGCCGAACGGCAATGGCAGTCGCATGCTCAACAGTTACGCCAACAAGACGAATGAGACGTATTGATGACCTTCATACCTGAAATCACCGCGGACAAGCTCATTGATATCCAGACCGCCGGCCTGCAATGGACCGTCCGCCATGCATTCGAGCAGAGCCCTTTCTATCGGCAGCGCATGGAGCAGGCCGGTGTTCATGCGGACAACATTCGGACCCTGGACGACCTGCGCCTGCTCCCCTTTTGCGACGCCGCGGATCTGCAGACCGGGTATCCCTTTCCGTTGCGCAGCGTGCCCTTTGAGGACATCGTGCGCATCCATGCCTCCTCCGGCACCACTGGCAAACGCAAGGTGCTGGCCTATACCCGCCAGGACATCGACGACTGGCAGGACATGTTCGCCCGCTGCTTTGAACTGGCGGAACTGACCCCCGCGGATCGGGTCCAGATTGCCGTGGGCTACGGATTATGGACGGCCGGAGCCGGCTTTCAACTGGGTTGCGAGCGATTCGGGGCCATGGCCGTGCCCCTGGGGCCGGCCAATTCGGACATGCACTGCGAAATGCTGGTCGACCTGGAAACCACCGTTTTTTGCGCCACGGCCTCCATGGCCCTGCTCATGGCCGAAGAACTGCACCAGCGCGGCCTGATCGACAAGGTCCGGGTCAAGAAGATCATTCTCGGCGCGGAGCGCCACAGCGACGCCATGCGCCAGCGGATCAGGGAACTGCTCGGCGTGGAGCACATTTTCGACATCTACGGTCTGACAGAGCTGTACGGTCCGGGAACCGGCCTGGACTGCACCCTGCACCGGGGCATTCACTACTGGGCGGACTACTTCATTTTAGAAATCCTCGATCCCGTCACCATGCAGCCGGTCCCCCCCGGTGAGCCGGGAGAGATGGTCATCACCACCCTGCGCAAGCAGGCCGCGCCATTGATCCGGTACCGGACCCACGACATCACCCGGCTCCTGCCAGGGGCCTGTCCCTGCGGGGTCGGCTTTCCGCTCCACGACCGGGTTCTGGGACGCACCGACGACATGTTCATCTACCGGGCAGTGAACATCTATCCGGGCCAGATCGACGACGTGCTCAGCCGGATTCCCGGGCTGGGCAGCGAATACCAGATCCATCTGCACCACCGCGACGACGGCCGGGACATCATGACCCTGAAGGTGGAGCGGGCCCCGCATGTCGATCCGACCGGAGACAAGGCCCTTGCCGAAGCCGTGGCCGGAGAAGTCCGCCGCCGAATCATGGTCCGCTCCAATGTGGATATCCTGGACTACGCCGCCCTGCCCCGCACCGAGCGCAAAAGCAAGCGGGTCTTCGACCACCGGGATGGTGTCTCCAGTTTTCTCGATCATGCAAACTCAAAGCAGTAACCATCCGATGTCCAAATCCAACCAGTCACCGATCTATATTCACACGCAACGCGGCACCTTGATGATTGTGTCCTTTCTGCTGGCCGGCGGCTATGTTCTGCACCAGCTCGTGCAGGGCGGCCCGTCATGGCTCTGGTTTCTGCTGGCCGTGGCCGTGCTGATCGGCTTCACCTTTTCCAGCCTCACGGTGACCGTCACATCAACAATGCTTCAGGCCCATTTCACGCCGGGTTGGCCCCGCAAAAGCGAATCCCTGGCCAACATCGCCGCTGTACGCGCCGTGCGCAATCCGTGGTACTACGGCTGGGGCATCCGTTTGACGCCGCAGGGCGCGCTCTATAATGTCTCCGGTCTGGATGCCGTGGAAGTGCGCACCAAAGACGGCAAAGCCTTCCGCATCGGCACGGATGAGCCTGAAAAGCTGCAACGCGTCCTGGAAAACGCCGTGTCGAGCACCCGGCAGCGCTAACAAATCGCATCTTCCGTATCCAAGACCCATCAACCTGAACCGCGCCTACAGGGGGAGTACAGAGCAATGGAAATCCGCATCGAAACCGCCACTTCAGCCCAGCGCCGCACCAAGCCGGCGGATGAAAGCAAGCTGGTCTTCGGCAACACCTTCAGCGACCACATGTTCCGGATGGATTACCGTGATCAAGGCTGGACCGATGCCAGGGTCGTCCCTTTCCAGAACATCAGCCTGGATCCGGCGGCCATGGTCCTGCACTACGGCCAGGGCATCTTCGAGGGCATGAAGGCGTATCGCCGGCGCGACGGGAAGATCAACCTGTTCCGGCCTCGCCAGAATTTCGAGCGCCTGAATCGCTCGGCCCAACGGTTGTGCATGCCGACCATTGATGTGGACGAACATTTCACCATTCTCGAGGCCCTGCTCCGCGAGGATCACGAGTGGATTCCCCACAGCAAGGGCTCTTCCCTGTACATCCGGCCGACCATGATCGCCTCGGAGCCGCATATCGGGGTCCGTCCGGCCAAGGAATACATCTATTACATCATCACCGGCCCGGTAGGAGCATATTACGCCGAGGGGTTCAATCCAGTGAGCATTTATGTTTCGGATGAATTCGTGCGCGCTGTGCGCGGCGGCGTGGGCGAAGCCAAGACCATGGGCAACTACGCCGCCAGCCTGCTGGCCGCGGAAACGGCCAAGAAAAAAGGCTTCACCCAGGTGCTGTGGCTGGACGGCGTGGAGCGGCGATATATCGAGGAAGTCGGCACCATGAACATCTTTTTCCGCGTCGAAGACACCCTGGTCACTCCCCCCCTGAGCGGATCCATCCTGCCGGGCATCACCCGGGATTCGGTCCTGACCCTGGCCAGGCATTGGGGCGTCAAGGTCGAGGAACGGATGATCGACATCCAGGAATGCGTTGAGGGCGTTGAAGCAGGCAAAATCACCGAAATCTTCGGATCCGGCACGGCCGCGGTCATCTCTCCGGTGGGCTCCATCTGCTACAAGGACAAGACATATTCCGTCCGGGACGGCAGCGTCGGTGAAATGGCCCGCCGTCTCAACGACGAGATCGTGGGCATCCAGTACGGTGAAAAAGAGGACGTCTTCGGCTGGGTCCACGAAGTGAAGATCTGATACCATTCTTCACCCGCGCTCCGGCTTGCCTTGATTCCTCCGGCTCGATACCTATTTAGGCGAGGTCCGGCTTTGCCTTGGTTTTGCGGCCTCGCAACCCAAGGCAAAGCCGGACCGGTTCTTTTTCAACAACAATCCATCGCAAAAATACCCCCTGATGAACACAAATCAACCACCGGCGGTTCCCCATGGGCGAAGAAATCGCTCTTGGCGCATCTTGCGAATTATTTCGGTATTGGCTCTGAGCCTGGCCCTGGCCATGCTCTCCATGACCGCATCCGCCCAGGATGCCTCACCAACAGCCCCGAACGGGGTTGATAAACAGGAGAAAACCATGAATGTCGTAATGACCACCAGTCACGGTGATATCACTATTGAACTGAACCAGGAAAAAGCCCCGATCACGGTGGAGAATTTTCTGCGCTACGTAGACGAAGGCTTTTTCGAGGACACCATTTTCCACCGCGTCATCCCGGGTTTCATGATCCAGGGCGGCGGCATGAACGAGGAAATGTTCCAGAAACCAGGTCATCCGGCCATCAAAAACGAGGCGGACAACGGCCTGAAGAACCTGCGCGGCACCCTGGCCATGGCCCGCACCGCGGACATCAACAGCGCCACCAGCCAGTTCTTCATCAACCTGAAGGACAATGCCTTCCTGGACCACGGCGGACGTGACTTCGGCTACGCCGTCTTCGGCAAGGTCGTGGACGGTATGGACGTGGTCGACGCCATCGCCCAGGTCCCCACCGGCACCAAGCGCATGCACCAGGACGTTCCCCTGGAACCCGTCAAGATCATCAAGGTGGTTCGGGCCGAGAACTGATCAACTCTTCTGGTGAAAAATTAAAGTAACTATTCAGTTCATCCGGAGGTTGGTCATTCACCTGCACTGGATTCCGGCTTTCGCCGGAATGACTTATCGTGGCAAGCTGCATCTATACAGTCATACCGGCGAACGCCGGTATCCAGATCTTTTTCGCGGATTTGCTGAATAGATACAAATTAAAAGCCGTTACCGCTCTCGCCAGGAGCAGTAACGGCTTTTTTAATTCTTTCGGAACTCTATTCTGCACACTCTGTGTACAACAGCATTGTCAACTGTATTTGTAACTATTCAGTTCATCCGGAGGGTGGTCATTCACCTGCACTGGATTCCGGCTTTCGCCGGAATGACTTATCATGGCAAGCTGCATCTATACAGTCATACCGGCGAACGCCGGTATCCAGATCTTTTTCGCGGATTTGCTGAATAGATACCTGTATTTTTGCAAAACTTTCTGTAAGGAAACCGCACATATCTTGCCTTGGTCATAGGCATCCACCCTGCTTTCAGCTTCCTTAGACCATAATTGAGCAGTATCTTTGTCTGATTCGTCAAGTGCCGAAATCAGCAACTCTATGAGCTGTACTTTTTCAGATGGCTTGAGTGACAAGGCTTCATTAAAAATCGTGGAGATGGATGTCATTCATTTCTCCTTGGTGTCACCTGAGCTTTGGCAATCATGTTCATTCGAGTGAAAGGAGGTGCTGCAAAGAGTCTTTGCCTTTCATTCGGAATCCATGGTCAATTCGTCCTGATAGGCGCGTTGTTTTCATCCGTAGGCGACTGCTGTCGCAAAATCTCCATCACCGCCTTTTCCGCAACGGCGATATCCACTGCCAGCCAGACCAGTTCAACGTCCCTGGCAAAGAAGTAATGGGCCTGTCCCTGCCCCAGGGCCATGTAGAACGGCAGGCCGTCCTCGTCCCGCTTCATGAGATGCGTGAAGCCGTGCCCTTCCCTGGCCATGACCTCGGCCATGTCCTCCATGGCTTTCACGGCCTGTTCCGGAGTCATGTACAGGGAAAGATAATAATCCGCGGAATGACCGCCTCCCTTGTACCGGGCGATAAAATTGGACTGCGTGGCCACACTGCCTTGGTGCATGCGGTCGATAATCCGCGCGGCCTCCATTCCGCTGACCAACTCCACGCGCTCCATGCCGGCGATGCGTTCAGGGATGTTCGCCGCTGCAGCCTGCTCCGCCTGCGCCGTGGCGACGTCAACGATCATTGCTGCAAGCAACATGGTCATCACGACGAGACGACATAAACCATGTCCGCGATCGCGCTGCAACAATCTCCAACCCGACAGGATCCGGGCGACGATATCGTTTCTCATGCCAAACCTCCCTTCAATTTGTTTGTGTGTGCAAGGCGACAGATACGCAGCCTAAAAAAATCGCCATATTTCAGGGCTTGCCATACTATTTCACTATGATTACAATATACGGTTGGATCGTTAAATTTCAGTATGTTAGGCGGCAAGCTGTGCTATACTTTCTCATCTTATTGTTTAGTGATTCACCAAAGCGCGAGCGGCGACCTTTTTAATAATTTGCAAACAATTATTTAAAATCAATGATGATTTAATTGGTTTTTGAGGTGGGGGCAATTCGATCGTGATCCAGCTTGTTGGCTTGAAATTTGACAAAGTATTGCATGATGCTATCCCTCTCGCTACGATATGCAATACTTTACCAGGAGGCCAACATGTCTTCTTGTCTATCGCCAGATCAAAAGCTTGCCCCTCCCTTCTCGGAACAACCATGCTGGCAAATCGAACCCCTTGCAACTCGACTCAACTACTCAGTTCCCTCTACACGGCGTTTTTTGAGCGTGGTTGGATACCACAGAAGCTTTTCCCACAATGGCAAATGGTACACTCTGAAAAGCATTCCCAAGTTCGGCCACGACGGGTTATGGTTTTCGGACGACATCGGCTTTTCCAGGGTAGGCAATCTCAACAAAACCCTTGTCAGGCTGGTCAATCGCAGCCCCAAGGGAATTACTGCCGAGGCCTTGGGAGAAATACTGCGTTGTCGATGTCATTCGGTGCTTGTCCAGTTGTGCAGGCAGGGGCGGTTGCAGCGGGACAAAATTGGACGTTCTTTCGTCTATTTTTCCCAGGATATGACCACTGCCGACAAGCAACGCCAATCCGCGGCAAATCGGGCCATGCCATCGGAATTGCTTCCTGCCGAGATCGCGGTTTTCGTCTTGGCGGAATTCATCCGGTCCCCCAATCTCAGCTTCGAGGAACTGGCAATGCATATAAAGCGCACAAGGCATGTGAGCATCAAAGCAGCCCAGATCGAAAAGCTGTTTGCGCAGCACGGGTTAAAAAAAACTCCAGAAACTACGGCCCGCAAGCAATCGAGGCGTTGAAACGATGTCAGGCGCTTCTGCAACGGGAAATATCCCCGGCGGCATTATTCCCAAAACCGCCAGTGGTGTCTTTTGTTCCGGAGCAGGAAAACTGCACATGCACCCATCCGCGACTTGTCCAGAAAACGCGCAGAAAAGTTGTTTACAGCATGGCCGGACCATTCATCGCACATGAAACCGTACTTAACTGCCCTCAATGCTCACGAGCCATGGGCTCCGAAACGCTGCTCCGAATGGTGCCGACTCGATGCAACGTGGCCTATGACGTCTTGGTCTTTGTCGGCCAGGCTCTGTTCAGAAACTTCCGCACACTCGACGAAGTGCAAACTGAACTGAAAATGCGCAACACGCACATCAGCCTCTCAGAGATCGACTACCTGGGCCGCAAGTTCATCAAGTATCTGGCCCTTGCTCATGCCCAAGCCGCGCCCTGCATCCGCCAGAAAATGCGGATGGCCGGCGGATATGTCCTCCACCTGGACGCCGCCCATGAAGGAGATGCGCCAACCTTGTTCAGCGGCCTGGACAGTCTGAGTCAATTTGTTCTGGGCAACATCAAAGCACCCAGCGAAAACGCCGTCCACATCAAACCGTTCCTGAAGAACATTCAAGACACGTATGGTACGCCGGTTGCCTGCGTCCATGACATGGGCACCGGCATTTGCAAGGCGGTCAACGAAACCTTCCCCGGCATTGCCGACTTCATCTGCCATTTCCACTTTCTGCGTGATGCCGGCAAAGACTTCCTGGAACCGGCATACTCGCGATTGAGAAACCGCCTGAAATCATTTGCAGCGACTACCAACCTGCGAGCACTCATTCGGCAAATACGGCAATCGCTGGGGCAAAGCCCTGATTTACCCTTGCTGGTTGATGCAGTGAATACAAAAACTCCGCCCCATAATGTCGAAATGCTGCCGTCTTTGTCCGCGTATTCTCTGGCGCTATGGGCCTTGCAGGGCAAAAACAACGGCAACGGATATGGCTTTCCCTTTGATCGTCCGTTGCTGGAGTTTACTGAGCGAATGCTTGAATTAGACCGGTATTTGCCCAGGCTCCTTGAACACCCCTGCGGCCTTGAAGATAACCACAAACCTCTGCGCGTCTTGGCAAAAAAGATATCCAACATCGCCAATGATCCCGAATTGGTCCAGGCAACGACAGAACTGCGATGGCGCGTCGAAGTGTTTGACGATCTGCGCAACGCCATGCGCATTGCCACGCCGGACGAAAATAACGGCCTCAACGATGACGGTTCGTCTGAAGCCATGTCAACCATCCGCCAGGGTGTTGAAAAGTTCCGACATAGGCTCCAAAAGGAAAGCCGTTTGGCTGATGACCAGCTTTGCCTCAAAATGGAGCAACAAATTGATAAATACGGTAAAAAGCTCTTTGCCGACCCCATTATGGTAGCCAGTCCGCAAGGCTTTGTCACAATCTACCCTCAGCGGACCAATAACATTCTCGAACGCTTATTCCGCGGCCTGAGAAGAGGCCATCGCCGCAAAACCGGCAACAATTCCATGCGAAGAACACTACAGGCGATGATCGCCGATACTCCGCTTGTCAAAAACCTGGACAATCCCGCATACATGGAAGTGCTTCTCAACGGAAAAGACAGCCTGGAGGAACTCTTTGCCAGTATCAGGTACGAGGACGAAAAGGACAGCAACAGTTCAAACGGAGACACCGACCGGATACTCCCTGGTGGGCGTGCAATCATCAAAAAGCAAGGGTTACCACAACAGATCCTCGAGTTGTTCATGAAAACGAAATCAGCTCAAGACAGTCAATCCAACTGAATTTTGTAACCATAGCTATTTCAATATGATAATGCCTTGAACGGCATGATGATATGTGGGGAACTGTTTCGTCAACCGAGCGAAAAGTCCTTGTCCGGCAATCCACTCATGGAATCAATATACCATGTACCGTAAGCAAAAAGTTGACGGGCTTGTTGACCCCAAGGAGTTGGGACTGTTGATTTTAAGCAGGTATGCGCAAAATTTGCGTCACATAACCATTGGCGGAATCAGCTGCATCACCTATGACCTGCGCCAAGTGCTTGAGTCAATATGAGGAATGGACAAGTGAAAAATCAATCTGCCGGAGCATACTTGCGAGACATCCCGGACAACGAGTTATGGGCTGAAGTGAATCGACGTCTCGGACGTACAGAGCAACACCAGGATGTGTTGTATGCGGCATTCGAAGAAACCTTCCGCGGCTCTCGCAGCGAAATCAAGCAGAACCAGCGTGTCTACTTGCCGTATATTGACCAGGTTGGCGCCGGGTCGCCTGTCGCTCCAGTTTTGGATCTTGGCAGTGGTCGCGGCGAATGGCTCGAGCTGCTGCGAGAAGAGAACAAAACAGCGCGGGGTGTGGAATCAAACCGCTATTTCCTGAACCAATGTCAGCAACTCGGCCTGGAGGTCATCCATGCCGACGTCCTGGAACATCTTCAGGGCCTGCGGACATCCTCCATTGGAGCCGTAACGGGATTCCATCTCGTCGAGCACCTGCCTCCACCGCTACTTTTGCCTTTTTTTCAGGAAACGCTCCGAGTGTTGCATCCCGGTGGGATTGTCATCTTCGAGTCGCCCAACCCGGAAAATCTACAGGTCGGGGCGCATCTCTTCCATATTGATCCGACCCATGCCAAACCTTTACCGCCCAATACGCTGGTGTTCCTGTTGAAAGCGAGCGGATTGACGCCCCTTGAAGTGCTACGTCTGCATCCATGCAATACAGATCACCTTCCACGGTCGACCTTGTCGCCAGCCCTTGCCCCCTTGGTGCAGCTCCTTTATGGCCCCCAAGACTACGCCGTTATTGCACAGAAAGCCTGACTGCGGTTGCAGCTATGGCGGTTACGCCTTGCCTGGCCGGACTGGTCCTGTCCGGTATGGCTTTTGCCGAAAGATGCGTGGACACTATTGCCTTCATTATTGCCTCTGTGCCGACATCCACGGACGGCGTCATCGTGAACCAGGCCATTAGTGAAGCGGAGGTTCTCGCTGCCCAGCACTGAAGAATGTAACTGATTCTGGTGTGAGGTTTTTTTCATATTTCAACGCCACACAGAAGGGGCCATACTTGGCATATCAAGGGCTTGCATTCATATTCCGCAAGCCCTTTTTCTTTGTCTGATATCACGTCACTATCTCTTGCTCATGACAGCAAAAACCTTGCGGACACGACAAAATTAACCACACTATTACCAATTCATAAAGTCTTTGCACTTTTTTATTGAGCATGGCATGGTCAATCGGTAATCAAGATAGACCATTCGAAATCAGGAGCATGCCTGCCATGCCGTCTCCATTCCCTTTTTCCTGTTCCAATACAGATCATGTCGGCTCTTTTGGCCGACGATTGAAGGCCCTGCGCAAACAGGCCAGATTGACCCGCAAGGACTTGGCCGCCAGGGCCGGAATTTCTCCCCATCATTTGAACAAAGTAGAACGCGGAGACTCGGGGCCTTCCTTCGGGGCCATCCATGCCCTGGCCGCTGCCCTGGGAGTTGCTCCGGGGGTTCTATTCATCGGCCCTGATGAAGGCGTTGATGCCACCTGCGTTGCCAGGGAGCCGAATCCAACCGCATCCCGTATTTCCTGGCCGGAATTCATTCCCCGGTTTGGCCTGCTGGCCCTGGACCAGTACACGGGTCGTGTGCTCATGTCTGCCTCCCTTTCCGTCCTGCTGGGTTTGGACGACTCTCGACAATACCTTTCTCTGGCCACTTTCCTGGAACGTCACGTTGTGCCGGCGGATCGGTCCGCCCTCAAGCTGAATCTGGAAGCCCTGGCGACCGGGGTTCCGGTCCCGGCCAAGGAATTCCGTCTGCTCCTGACATCCGGAGCACAGGCCGTGGTCGTGCTCCAGGATGCTGCCTGGCTTGCGGAGCAGATTGATCCTTTCGGCGATGGCCAGGCCGCGGGTCCCTTCTCGGATCAGCCGGCCTGGATGATCGTTGCGGATGTGACGCATCTGGATGCAGCACTGCGCGAACACTCCGCCACCCAGGTCGGACAGATCGTCCAGTTCGATGAACTGATCAAGGAGCGGAAACGCTGCGGCAAGGACCTGGAGCAGGAAAGCCATGCCCGCAGGCAGGCCGAGCGAATGCTCCTGGATGCGCAGCAGTTGTTGCAGGGCGTGGTGCATTCCGCACGAGACGCTCTGATCATTCTTGATCCGGACTTGTCCATATTGGACGGAAACAGCGAGTTGCTCCGGCTCTGTCAGGGAAAATGCGACTGCATAATCAATTGCCGCATGCAGGATATTGTGGACAGGAAAACGCTGCTTCTGCTCAAGGAACTGGTCGAGCAGGCTCTGACCACAGGCCGTCTTGCCCATGCTGACGCGCGAATTGGCGACCGGGACCTGGAACTCTGGCTGTACCCCGTACTCGACTCTTCGCAAACCTCCCGTCGAGTATTGCTCTGGATGCGCGACGCGACGCAGACGAGCCGGCAGCGGGAAGAGCTGCGCAAACAGCGAACGCTGCTGGAAAAATCCGAACAGATGGCCCGGATGGGCAGTTGGGAGTGGGACATGGAGGCGGACGTCTACCGGATGTCCCCCAACTGGTTCGCGATCCACGGCAGCCGGCCCAGAGTGATGACCGCTTCGGAACTCTTTCCCCTGGCCCACCCCGAAGATCTGCCCGCGGTCCATGACAGTCTCCAGAAGACCCTGGACGGGGAGCCGGAATACCGGATCGAGCACCGGATCATCCGTCAGGACACCGGGGCCATCGAAGCGGCCCGAGCCGGAGATGCGGGCAAGGGCTTCGCGGTTGTGGCCGCGGAAGTGCGCAAGCTGGCCGAGCGCAGCGGCACGGCGGCCACGGAAATCAGCGAACTGTCCAGGTCCAGCGTCCAGGTGGCCGAGCAGGCCGGACATATGCTGACCAAGATCGTCCCGGACATCCAGAAAACCGCGGAACTGATCCAGGAGATCAATGCCGCCAGCCGGGAGCAGAGCATCGGCGTGGAACAGATCAACAAGGCCATCCAGCAACTGGATCAGGTCATCCAGCAAAACGCCTCGGCAGCCGAGCAAATGGCCTCAACTTCCGAGGAACTCTCCAGCCAGGCCGAGGAACTGCAAGCCACCATGGCCTTTTTCAAGATGAGCGGCTCCGGTTCCGGGCCAAGGAGGCAAAAAGCCCTTGGCCCCAAACCCGGAAACCTCCTGACCTCTGCCCGCAAGGCCGTCCCGGCGAAGAAGCAGGTTCAAGGCGGCATGAGCCTGAACATGGGGCCGGATGATGAGTTCGAGAAGTTTTAGGTGAGAGGTTCAGCGGTTCACGGTTCAACGGTTCAACGGTTGAAGAGGCGGAGGACGGAGGTGTTGGCGTAGGGGCGAAAAATCTTTCGCCCGACGATGTCAAGCCAAACGCAACATATATACCCACGCTACCCCGGACCCAACCGTGAACCGCTGAACCCGGAACCTAGCGACCGTGAACCGTTGAACCAGAAACCCCGAATCCCGATCATCGCCGTGACCGCGCATACCCAGCCCGGCGACCGGGAACGCTTCCTGGCCGTGGGCATGGACGACTACCTGGCCAAACCGGTCAGGATGGAAAATTTGGTTCAGGTGCTGGAACGTGTTGCCTGCACGCCGCGCCGGAATACGCCGCAAGCCGGGGTGAGCTGAAGCGTTGCCGCGGGGACGTGATTGCTGGTAGCGGGGTGTTTTGTCGGCGTGCTTTGACGGTTTTTTGCTGTATCTGTAAATGCACGGCGACAATGTAACCCCTGTACCCTGTTCACAAGGCTGGCACGAGGGGCGACACGATCCGTGGCCCTACATCAATTTTGCACTGTCCATCATGAAGGCAAGCAGTATGACAGCCATGAGTAATCCAGGGGACAAGCCTTTTACCGTCAGGCATATTCCGGACGACAGTCATCTGGCAAAGCGCCATGCGGCGATGACGGTTGGCGGATTCGTCATTCTGGCAGTGCTGTTTGCGATCAGCCGGACCAATTTCCTTCTGTTCCACACCCTGGTCGAACTTGGCGCGGTGGCCGTGGCCTGGGGCGTGTTCCTTCTGGTCTGGAATGCACGTCATCTGGGTGTTTTTTCGGGGCTGGTGATCCTGGGCATCGGCTATGTTTTTGTCGGGCTGACGGACCTGCTCCACACCCTGGCCTACAAAGGCATGAACGTCCTTTCCGGGGGCGGCTCGAACATGGCCACCCAACTGTGGCTGGCGGCCCGCTATCTCGAAGTGGCGACCCTGGGGCTTTTTGCCCTTGCCTTGCGCGTCCCGCTCCCGGTGCGCCTCGGCGCGACGGTCCTGGCGGCCCTGTCCGTCGGCCTGCTTGGGACGATCCTCTGGTGGGGCGTCTTTCCCGTCAGCTTTGACGCCAACACCGGGCTGACCCCGTTCAAGAACATCAGCGAATACGTGATCATCGTCCTGCTTGGGGGGATCGGGTATGTTCTGTGGCAAAAACGTGAGATCCTGGGTACTCGGGTCACCTCCCTGATTCTGGGATCCATCGTCCTGACCATGCTTTCCGAGTATTGCTTCACCTTGTACGATCATCCCTACGCCCTGGCGAACATGACAGGCCACTTCCTGAAAGTCGGCTCCATTTTCCTGCTTTACAGGGCCTTGATTGTCGAGGGTCTGCATCGCCCACTGGAAACCCTGGTCAGGGAACGCTCCACCATCCTGGACCAGACCACCGACGCGATCATCACCACGGATCTGGACCTGCACGTTACCTCCTGGAACAGGGCGGCAACGCGCATATACGGGTGGTCCCAGGAGGAGGCGGTGGGGAAGCCCGTGGACGACCTGCTGGCCACGGAATTCATCGCTACGTCCCAAGCCAAGGCGCGCGCCGTTCTGGAGGCCGAGGGCGCATGGCGCGGGGAAGTCCGGCAAAAGACCAAGGGCGGACGGATACTGGTCGTGGAGGCTTCGGTATCATGGCTGACCAACGGTCAGGGCAAGATCACCGGCGGCATTACCGTGAACCGCGACATTACGCGGCGCAAGGGTTTTGAGGAAGCGCTTCA
This sequence comes from Desulfonatronum parangueonense, assembly GCF_054656975.1. Classification (NCBI taxonomy): domain Bacteria; kingdom Pseudomonadati; phylum Thermodesulfobacteriota; class Desulfovibrionia; order Desulfovibrionales; family Desulfonatronaceae; genus Desulfonatronum; species Desulfonatronum parangueonense. The sequence goes on along the minus strand of NZ_BAAHXH010000003.1, from coordinate 1,011,857 downwards.
GCGCAGCGAGCAACTCTACAAGCGCATCGTGGAAACGTCCCAGGAGGGAATCTGGATGATCGACTCCTCTGGGCGCACCATCTATACGAACAAGAAAATGGCCGACATGCTCGGATATGCTCCTGAAGAGATGCTGGGCACGTCTTTTCTGGATCTTCACTTTTCAGAGGATGTGCCCACGGCAAAGGCCTTTTTCCAACGCAGGAGAGAAGGGATCGGGGAGCGGCATGATGCCAGGCTGCACCGCAAGGACGGCTCTGAACTGTGGACCATCGCCAGCACCAACCCGCTTTATGACGTCGAAGGCCGGTTCGAAGGGGCACTGGGAATGTTCGTGGACATTACCGAACGCCGGAGGATCGAGGAGCAGCTTCGTGAAAGCCAGTCCCGTTACCAAGCCGTGGTCAACGACCAGACCGAGCTGATCTGCCGTTCCACCCCGGACGGCCTGTTGAACTTCGTGAATCCTGCCTATTGCCAATATTTCGGGTTGGACGAGGAGGAATTGCTGGGGAAAAGTTTCCTGTCGCTGGTGCACGAGGATGATCGGGAATTCGTGAACAGGTGCATGACCTCCATAACCCGGGACTCCCCAATTGCCACCTATGAACAGCGGGTGGTTCTGCCCGATGGACGACAGCGCTGGCAGGAATGGACGGATAGAATCATCTGTGATGTCCAGGGAAACATCGTGGAATACCAGAGCGTAGGCAGGGACGTGACTGACCGCAAGGCCCTGGAGCAAAGGCTGTTCCAGGCCCGGGAACAAGAGCAGAGACGTCTGGGTCAGGAACTGCACGACGGGCTGTGCCAGGACTTGAAAGGATTGGAGATCGAGACGGCCCTCTTGGAAAACGCCTGCATGCGGGGCGGCCCTGAAGGAGCTGACAAGGCAGTGGAATTGGGGCGGCGTATCAACCAGGCAGTGCGCGCCGCCTATGACTTGGCGCGGGGGCTGCTGCCCCTGGGCATCGACGCCGAGGGGTTGTCGGCTGCCCTCGCGGACCTGGCCCACAGGGTCGGGAAGCGGGGCAGGATAACAGTCATTGCGGACATTCAGGGGAAAGTCTTCCCGCCCGACGCGAAACATGCTCTGCATATCTTTCGGATTGCCCAGGAAGCCTTGGGCAACGCTGTGCGTCACTCCGGCTGCGGCAAGATTCTCGTATCCTGGACCCAGAGCAATAATCATCTGCTGCTTGAGGTTCAGGACGACGGCCACGGCTTTGAACCCTCATCGTCCGGCATGCCGGCCACGGGCATCGGCCTGATCGTGATGCACTCACGCGCCCAGGCCATGGGCGCGGCCCTGAGCATACACAGCAGGCCCGGCCAGGGCACAAGAATACGGTGCGGCCTGCCCATTGTCCTTGCGAGGTCAATGTGACAAGGAAAACGCAGATTCTGATCGTGGACGACCATCCTGCCGTGCGCCATGGCATCGCCCAACTGATCGCCGCGGAGCCGGACCTGGCGGTGAGCGGCGAAGCCGCGGACAGGGATGAGGCTTTGCAGGCAATTTCACGGCACAAGCCGGACTTCGTTGTCCTGGACATTTCGCTGAAGGGCAAGTCGGGCTCCGGCCTGGAGTTGGTGGACGTGATCCATGAACTGGCCGGACCGATCCCGATTTTAATCTACTCCATGCACGACGAGGTTCTGTATGCATTGCGCGCCTTGCGCGCCGGCGCACGCGGCTACCTGATGAAGCAGGAGCCGGTGCGGCAGGTGATCGCGGCCATTCGGACCGTGCTGGCAGGCGGGGTCTTTGTCAGCGAGGACATGCAGCAGGCCCTGCTGCAACGGCATGTCAGTCCCGGGACCGAGCCCTTGCCGGCCAGTCCCATACAGAGCCTTTCCGACAGGGAAGTAGCCGTGTTCCAGTACATCGGCCACGGATTGCAGCCCAGGGAGATCGCCTCGGCCTTGGTCTTGAGCGTCAAAACCGTGGAAACCCACCGCATGAACATCCGCAAGAAGCTTGGCCTGACCAACGCTTCGGAACTGACCCGCTTTGCCGTGAACTGGATGCGCCGCGGAAGCGACTGATACCAGTTCTCGTTCGATCATTCGTTGTTCGCTTGATAATACAGTCATCGGCGCCAATATCGCCATTTGCCCTCCGAGCCTTTCGTCAGTCAATGCACTGGTTTTTCACTCAGTGAATTGACTGATTTTTTGCTTTTTCCGTGCAATTTGTTGCTGATGTTGCTAATGTCCGACATAAAGCAATATAATTTGCAACTACTAACCAGCCAACCTGCATTCAATAAGTGAGAAAATCGGGAGTTGATTATCTCTACAGCGAAACTTCCATTCATTATCAGGACAAGACGCATAAACCACGAAGCGCACGGGGATCGCGGGGAAAGAAATCTTGGCTGTCGGCCGCATTGTTACAGATCTTTCTCGGATCAGTGGTCGTGACGCACACGCACCCCCAAAAAAGCATGTTTTTCCGTGTGTTTTGTGGGCCGCTTCTGGACGTTTCCGAAGGAAAAAACGAAGTTTCGCTAAAGTGATATTCGATTGTAACTATTCAGCATGCTACTGCCGTGCGGTGTTTGGACATCGGAGTCGGTATCGGGATCGGAATCGGGATCGTAAGCGAAGCCATGCGAAGTGTTTCACAACGTTTTTCAAAAACCGATTCCGATTCCGATTCCGATAACGACCCCGATTGCCGGAGGTAGATCACATGACCTGCTGAGTAGTTACATTCGATTGAATATTTCGTAGGGGCAGACCTGTGAACGGAAAAAACTGAAAAATGCAGGTTGCCATGGCTCTCCCACGGAACGAGGGCCCCAAGCCCTCGTCATCATGTCCCTGAGCAGTACGGTCGTGAACACTTGCTGAAACAACAATCGGACGCCTCATGTACGAACAAAGTTTCAAGCGAATCATGGATTGCTCGTTTTTCGGCTACGCCTTGCATCGGATCATCGTGGACGGTTCCGGAAAGCCGGTGGATTATGAGTTTCTGGAGGTCAATGCCGGGTTTGAGCGGATGACCGGGTTGTCCGCCGAGAACATCCTCGGCCGACGGGTGACGGAGGTCTTGCCCGGGATCGAGGACGATCCCTTCGGCTGGATCGGGTTTTACGGGCGGATAGCCCAGGAAGGAACCGAGGAGGAATTTAAGCAGTATTCACAGCCGCTTGGACGTTGGTACAAGGTCAGCGCCTACTCTCCGGAAGCGGGCCATTTCGTGACCGTGATCCAGGACATCACCTCGGAGAAGGAACAGGCTCTGCAGATGGAGCGTTTTTTCTCGGTGAACCTCGACCTGCTCTGTATTGCGGACACGTCCGGCAACTTCGTCAAGGTCAACGCCGAGTGGGAGTCCGTGCTCGGCTACACGGCCCAGGAACTCGAACAACGCACCTTCCTGGAGTTCGTCCATCCGGACGATCTTCAGCCTACACTGGCGGTCATGGCCGAACTGGACGAGCAGAAGCCGGTCCTCCAGTTCGTGAACCGCTACCGCTGCAAGGACGGCTCCTACCGACACATCGAATGGCGCTCCCACCCTCACGGCGCCCTGATCTACGCAGCGGCCCGGGATGTCACGGAACGGGTCAACAACGAAGCGGAATTCCATCGCCAGACCGGCCTGATCACCTCCCTCCTGGATTCCATCCCGGACATCATCTTCTACAAGGATGTTGACGGCGTATACCTGGGCTGCAACCCGCCCTTCGCGGAATTCGTGGGCAGGCCGCGGGAAGAGATTGTCGGCAGGACCGATTACGACCTGTTCGAAAAACACATTGCCGATTTTTTTCGGAAGCATGACCAAAAGATGCTTAAAAAAAATGCTTCCCGGCATAATGAAGAGTGGATTACCTATCCCGACGGGCGGACCATTCTGATCGACACCCTGAAGACTCCCTACCGAGGTCCGGACGGAAAACTCATCGGCATCCTGGGCATCAGCCGGGACATCACCGAGCGCAAGCGGATTGAAGAAAAACTGGCTGTGAGTGAAGATCGTTACAGCCGAGCCATTGCCGGAACCGGGGCCGGCCTCTGGGACTGGGATATGGTTGAGAATACGGTGTATTTCAGTCCGCTGTGGAAGGACATGCTCGGATATGAAGATCACGAAATCGCGAACGATTTTTCAGGCTGGAGAAACCTCTGGCACCCGGAGGACGTCGCCCGTATCGAAACAGCGATTAATGACCATCTTGAGGAAAAAACCAAAACTTACGAAATCGAGCACCGTCTGCGCCACAAGGACGGCAGTTGGCGCTGGATACTGACCCGAGGCGATATTCATAAAAACACAACGGAAAAAATGGTACGCTGGGTTGGGACCAACATCGACATCACCGAGCGCAAGCAGGCCGAAGAGGCCCTGCGTCGCGCCATGGAGCAGGCGGAAGAGGCCAGCCGGATCAAGGGCGAGTTTCTGGCCAACATGAGCCATGAAATCCGTACGCCCATGAACGCGATTATCGGCCTGGGCGATCTGATGATGCGCACGGACCTCAACGCCAAGCAGCGCGACTACCTGACCAAGATCAGTGGCTCCTCGCGGATGCTCCTGGGCGTCATCAACGACATCCTGGACTTTTCCAAGATCGAGGCAGGCCGGCTGGAGCTGGACCGGCACCCGTTCCGGCTGGACGAACTCCTGGACCAGCTGAAGACCCTGTTCGCGGCCACCGCGGATGAAAAGGGCCTGGAACTGCTCTTCCGGGTCGCCCCGGACGTCCCGCGCTCCCTGATCTGCGACTCCCTGCGCCTGGGCCAAATCCTGACTAACCTGCTGGGCAATGCAATGAAGTTTACGGAGTCGGGGCGGGTGGAAGTTGGAATTGAAGAGGTTCACGGTTCAACAGACGGGGTTCACGGTTCACGGTTCAACGGTTCAGCGGTTGAAGAAACGGAGGACGGAGGTAATGGCGTAGTAGCGAAAAATCTTTCGCCCGACGTTGTTGCGCAACATGCAATCTATTCGGGTGCTCCCACGCCCCCAACCGTGAACCGTGAACCGCTGAACCGTGAACCTGCATCAATCGTGAAGCTGCGCTTCACGGTCTCGGACACGGGCATCGGCATGGATGCGGAGGAGGTGGCCCGGTTGTTCCAGGCGTTTTCCCAGGCGGATACCTCCACCACCCGCAGATACGGCGGCACCGGCCTGGGTCTGGTCATCAGCCAGAGGCTGGTGCAGGCCATGGGGGGAGATCTGGGCGTGGAGTCCGTGCCGGGCCGGGGCAGCGTATTCTCCTTTGACCTGGAACTGCCGCTTGTCGCCGGGGAATTGGATCGCTCCGACTGCCCGGATGAGACCAGACCCGGGGCCAGGGTTCTGGTGGCGGACGACCAGGCCGTGGCCCGGGAGGTGCTTCGGGAAATCCTGGAACGCTGCCTTCTGGACGTGACCGAAGCCGACAGCGGCTTGGCCGCCGTGGATGCCGTTGTCCAGGCCGAGCAGGCAGGAACGCCCTTTGAGTTCATCCTCATGGATTGGAAAATGCCCGGGGAGTTGGACGGCCTGCAGGCCATCCAACGGCTGCACCAGCTTCGGACCGAAGGTGTCCTGTCCGGCCCCGCCGCTCCGGTAGCCATCATCAGTGCGTACAGCCGCGAGGACATGCCCCCGGACCCGCCCTACAACGCCTTTCTGGCCAAGCCCGTGACCGCCTCGACCCTGATGGACGCCATGATCGCCGCCACAGGCGGCACCCTTCGCGCTCCAGTCTCCACCGTCCCGGCCCATGCGGCCATCCCCTGCTTTGCCGGTTCCTCCATTCTCCTGGTGGAAGACAACCTGCTCAACCAGGAGGTGGCCGCGGAAATCCTGCGCCAAACCGAAGCCACGGTAACCATCGCCAACAACGGCCTCGAAGCCGTATGCCTGACCCAATCCCACCCCTTCGATCTGATCCTGATGGACTTGCAAATGCCGGAGATGGATGGGTTCGAAGCGACGCGGCGCATTCGCGCCGCGGAGATTCACGGTTCACGGTTCAACGGTTCAACGGTTGAGGAAACAACGGATGGTGGTGTTGATGCAGGGGCTACCCGCGGTCGCCCTTCTGCTGGTCCGCCATCCCCAACCGTTGAACAACTGAACCGTGAACCGCTGAACCGTGAACCTTCCAAAACCGTGAACCAGCGTAAGCGCACCCCCATCATCGCCCTCTCCGCCGCGGTCATGGAAGCCGATCGGAGGCGGGCCGGGGAGGCGGGGATGAATGGGCATGTGGCCAAGCCCATCGACAGCGGGGAACTGTACGCTGTTCTGGGGCGGTTTTTGGAGCAGCGGGGCACGGTGGACCGGGAGACAGAGAGCGCCGGGGTAAGTCTGGCGGAAATAAGTCTGGGAGGATTCGATTTGGAGCAGGGGCTGGCTGTTTTGGGCGGCAATGTCTCATTTTATCTCAAGATGCTGCACGGTTTCAAACAGCAACTTGAAGAAGAGTTCGAGGTCCTTCCGGAATTGCTGAACGCGGTGGCTTGGCCCGGCCAGCCGGAGGATTCCCGCCGCTGGGACGCCAGGCGCATGACCCATATCATCAAGGGGGTGGCCGGAACAGTGGGCGCGGTTCGTCTGGCTGACGCGGTTCGGGAGGTGGATCAGGCTCTTGGTTCGAGTGAGGCCATTTCGGAAAACCGTTGGCAAGAGCTGCGCCGGGAAGCCGCCTTGGCCTTGAGCCAGGCCCGCGAGCAACTGGACGGACTGCCTCCACTCCCGAAATCCCCGCCCCCGGTCTCCGAGGAAGTGGCCGCCCCGGCCGTCCAGAACCTGCTGGCCAGTCTGCGGGACGGTGAGCTGGTGGACGACAAGCTCCTGGAAACGGTCACCGTTTTTCTTGGCCGACGTCTGGGCCGGAAGCATGCAGCGGTATTCAGGGAACTTGTAGAAGGGTTTAAACTGGACCGGGCCGCGGAGATGCTGGATGGGATGATCCGGGAAATGGGGATGGAAGAGCTGGGCCAAGGGGTCAAAAATACAACACAGGCAGAACATCATGGACACCAATGATCTCAGGCAAAAACCCGCCAAACCCGTCGTGCTCATAGTAGACGATCAGCCGGCCAATCTCCAGGTTCTCGGAAACCTGCTCCGGGAGGAGTACCTGGTTCTGGCCGCGCCCAACGGGGCCAAGGCCTTGTCGATAGCCACCGGCAAAAAGACTCCGGACGTCATCCTGCTGGACATCATGATGCCCGAGATGGACGGGTACGAGGTTTGCCGGCGGCTGCAGGCCGACCCGCGCACCGCGGACATCCCGGTGATCTTCGTCACGGGCAAGGAATCGGAGGAGAACGAGCGCAAAGGGTTCGACCTCGGGGCCGTGGACTACATCGTCAAGCCGATCCAGCCACATATCGTCGAGGCCCGGGTGCGCAGCCAGGTCCGGCGCAGGCTGGCGAAAAAGTCGCTGCGGGAGAGCGAGTCCCAGTTCAAGTCCCTGGTGGCCAACATCCCCGGCATCACCTTCCGGTGCCGGAACGATCCGGACTGGACCATGCTCTACATCAGCAGCATGGTGGAGGCGGTCAGCGGTTATCCGGCATCGGACTTTCACCACAACGTCGTGCGCAGTTACGTGAGCGTCATCCACCCCGAGGACGCTCCGGCCGTGGAACAGGCCATTTCGAATGCCGTGGACGCCGGCGCCTCGTGGGAGATTGAGTACCGGATCATTCACCGGGACGGCGGTATCCGCTGGGCCTACGAGAAGGGGATGGGCGTCGCCAACGGCGGGGCCGAAGTCGCGTTTCTGGACGGTTTCATCCTGGACATCACGGCGCGCAGACAGGCCGAAGAGGCGCTTCTGCACCAGAAGGCTCATTTCGAGTCCCTGTTCTTCAACACCAACGACGCCATTGTCTTTTTCGACACCCAACACAGAATTATCAATGTGAATGCCGTGTTTACGAACATTTTCGGGTACACCCTGGACGAGGTGTTGTACAGGAACATCAATACAGTGGTGGACCCGCTGAAAAAGGCACACGAATACGGCTCACCCCGGATTTTGCGCGGCGAGCAGATCAACATTGACGCCATCCGCTACACCAAATCCGGCGAATCCAGAAACGTCCTGCTCAAGGGCGGCCCAGTGCGCAAACAAGGCATGATCGTGGGCGGGTACGCCATCTATTCCGACATAACGGATCGCAAAATGGCCGAGGAGAAACTCCGCCAGTTCGCCAAGCAGATGGAAATGAAGAACATGGAGTTGGACGCGGCCCTGGCCCGGGCTGAGGCGGCCACCCGGGCCAAGAGTGAGTTTCTGGCCAATATGAGCCACGAAATTCGGACCCCGATGAATGGCGTGATCGGCATGACCGGGTTGCTCCTGGATACGGAACTGGATGCAACCCAACGCCGCTATGCCGAAACCGTTCGCTCCAGCGGCAAAGCCCTGCTGAGCCTGATCAACGACATCCTGGACTTTTCCAAGATCGAATCCGGCAAGTTGGAAATGGAGACCCTGGACTTCAGCCTGCGGTCCCTGCTGGACGATTTCACGGCCACAATGTCCTTCAAGGCCGTGGACAAGGGCCTGGAGTTCATCTGCGCCGCCGACCCGGACGTCCCGGACCGCCTCCTCGGCGACCCCGGACGACTGCGCCAGATATTGACCAACCTGGTCGGCAACGCATTGAAGTTCACCGAACAGGGCGAGGTGGTGGTCAGGGTGCAGTTGACGGCGAGAAATGCTGGAATGCTGGAATGCCGGGATGCTGGAATTGTCGAGGTAGACGACGCGATCAGTATTTCAGATACGGTTGAACGGACTCAGACGTCGGAGTCGATCGACCTGGAGACACAATCGTTTCAGCACGGTTTGCATTCCAGCATTCCAGCATCCCAGCATTCCAGCATTCCGGAAATTACTCTGCTTTTCACAATTCGGGACACCGGCATCGGCATACCGGCGGACAAGGTGGGTTCTTTGTTCCAGAGTTTTTCCCAGGTGGATGCGTCCATTACCCGGAAATTCGGCGGTACCGGTCTGGGATTGGCCATTTCCCGGCAGTTGGCGGAGATGATGGGCGGGAAAGTTGGCGTGGAGAGCATCGAGGGACAGGGTTCGACATTCTGGTTCACGGTGCGCCTGGGAGCAGCCGAGACGACGGACACGGCTCTGGAATCCGTGAACCTGCGCGACGTCCGCGTATTGGTGGTGGACGACAATGCCACGAACCGGGAATTTCTGCTGACGCTCCTCATGGTTTGGGGCATGCGCCCGGACGAGTCTCCGGACGGCCCCACGGCCCTGGGCCTGCTGTACAAGGCTCTGGCCGAGGGTGATCCGTACCGTCTGGCCGTGCTGGATTTGCGTATGCCCGGAATGGACGGCGAAACCCTGGGTCGGGCCATCCATGCCGATCCCAAGCTGCAACCCCTGCGCTCCGTGATGCTGACGGCCTACGGCAGCCGCGGAGACGCCAGGCGTTTTCTGGAAGCCGGTTTTTCCGCCTTCCTGACCAAACCCGTGCTGCATGGCGAGCTGTTCGACACCCTGACCATGGTGATGGCCAGTGACGGGCATGCCTCATCCCGGGAACTGATCATCCGGCATCGGGCCAGGGAAGCAGCTGAAAACCGCAAGCACTTCGCTCCGCGCAAGGCCCGCATCCTCCTGGCCGAAGACAACCCCACCAACCAGCAGGTGGCCCTGGCCATGCTCAAGAAACTCGGCCTGTCCGCCGACGCCGTGGCCGACGGTTCTGAAGCCCTCCAAGTCCTCCAATCCATCCCCTACGACCTGGTGCTGATGGACGTGCAGATGCCGGTGATGGACGGACTTTGTGCGACAAGGGAGATTAGAAGAATCGAGAATAATGCTGGAATGCTGGGATTCTGGAATGCTGGCATTGAAAATACAGAAGGGAAAACCGGGATTCCAGGCCAGACTGAACAGTTGGACGCGGCCCCTGGATCAGATTCACAGGCATTTCAGTATTCCAGTATTCCAGTATTCCAGCATATCCGGCGTCTACCGGTCATCGCCCTCACCGCCCACGCCATGCAGGGCTTTCGGGAGCAGTGTCTGGATGCGGGGATGGATGATTATCTGCCCAAGCCGCTGGAACCGGCCAGGTTGGCGGAGATGCTTGAGAAATGGCTGCCGATCCGGGAGGACGCGGAACCAAATGTCGAGACCGGCGAGGGCGGACAGGAGCACAATGAATCCTTACCCAGGGATAAAGACCTAACGGTGTTCAACAAATCGGAGTTTGTGCGTCGCATGTGCGGGGACGAGAAGCTGGCAAAAGAGATTATTGCGGGATTCGTGGGCCAGAATCGACCACGCTTGATCGGCTTGCGCCGGAAGATTGAGGAAGAAGATTCCGTTGGCGTTCGCGAATATGCCCATGCCATCAAGGGATCGTCCCTGACCATCAGCGCGGGCGCTTTGGCCAGGACGGCCGGGCTGATTGAACAGGCAGGGCACGATGGCGATGTGGCTGCTTATCGCGATTTGTGGTCGCAAATGGAACGTGAATTTGAGCGATTGTGCTTGGAGTTGCTTTTACATTAACCGTTTACGTACCATGCACCCAAACCGCCCGCATCACGCAGCACCCATCGCGCTGCCTCCATGGTTCCGCTTCCGGCGACTGGCCTTGCCCGGAGTGATCCTGCTTGTCGGGCTGCTCTGCGCCTGGTGGCTCATTGGCCATGCCGATCGCGGGTTGCGGGAGGAATGGCTGGATCAGGCCCGGGTGGTGGCCGGGGCCGTGAACCTTGAACACGTCCGGTCCCTGGCCGGCGACGAATCGGACCTGGCCCTGCCGGAATACCGGCGGCTCAAGGAGCAGCTTGGAGCCATTCGGGCGGCCAAGCCCGAATTTCGCTTCGTGTATCTCATGGGGCGCGCTCCGGAGGGAACGGTCTTTTTCCATGCGGACAGCGAGCCCGCCGGGTCTGATGATGAATCGCCGCCCGGAGAAGCGTACGCCGAAGCCTCGCTGGAACTCCTGGCGGTGTTCGATGCCGGTCGGCCATTCGTTGAGGGCCCGCTTCAGGATGAATGGGGAACCTGGATCACCCCGCTGGTTCCGTTGCTGGACCCGTGGACCAGAGAGGTGCTCGCCGTGCTGGGCATGGATATCGACGCCCGGGACTGGAAACGGAACGTGGCCGCCCGATCGGCCCAGTCCCTGGTCCTGCTGCTCCTGGCGGTGTTCGGCCTGCTGGCCCTGAACCTGGGGCTGGTCCATCGCGGAAAAGCGGATATCCTGGCCCGGCAGGCGGAGCGGCGCGAGCGGGACGGCCGTTTTCAGGTGCTCTTTCGGCAAAGCCCGGACCCGTTGTTCATCTGGCGACTGGACGACACCCTGTTCGATGTGAACGAGGCCGGATGCCTGATGCTGGGCTATTCCCGCGAGGAGCTTCTGCGTCTGTCCCTGGCTGATATCCTTCCCTCCGTCGTCCGGGACAGGGACGTGGAGATCGTCAGCGCGGAGTTGCCGCTGAGCCGTTTTGAGAGCGTCAATCTGCGCCGGGACGGCACCACCATTCCCGTGGAGATATCCAAAACCCGGATCACGCTGCACGGCCGGAGCTATGTCCTTTCCGCGGCCAGGGACATTTCCAGACAGAAGCAGGCCGAGGCCGAGCTGGTCAAGGCCAGGGAGCAGGCCGAGGCGGCAACCCAGGCCAAGGGGGAGTTTCTGGCCAATATGAGCCACGAAATCCGGACCCCCATGAACGGGGTCCTGGGCATGACCCATCTGCTGCTGGACACGCAACTCAACGACACGCAACGCAGCTACGTGGAGACCATCCTCTTCAGCGGACAGGCCTTGCTGGGGGTCATCAACGACATACTGGACTTTTCCAAGATCGAGGCCGGCCGCCTCGAACTGGAAACCCTGCCTTTAGACCCCCACGAAACCGTCCACCAGATCGCCGCGGCCCTGGCCTTCAAGGCCGAGGAAAAGGGCTTGGAACTCCTGTGCGTCATCGACCCGGACGTACCGCGCCAGATCTCCGGCGACCCCTCCCGCCTGGCCCAAATCCTGAACAACCTCATCGCCAACGCCGTGAAGTTCACCGAGACGGGGGTGGTGGAGGTGCGGGTTCGGAGGGCGGAAAGAAATGCTGGAATGCTGGAATGCTGGAATGTTTACCCGGTTGAACCGGGGTCCCCTCCGGGGTGTTCAACTGCGGCTGGAATTGCAGAGGTAGACGACGCGATCAGTATTTCAGATCCGGTTGAACGGATTCAGACGTCGGAGTCGTTCGCCTTGGAGACACAATCGTTTCAGCACGGTTTAGATTCCTGCATTCCAGCATCCCAGCATTCCAGCATTCCGGAAATTAGTTTGCTTTTCTCGGTCCGCGACACCGGCATCGGCATTCCCCTGGAGAAGCAGGCCGTGTTGTTTGACAAGTTCAGCCAAGTGGACGCCACGGTGACCCGCAAATTCGGTGGGACCGGTCTGGGGTTGGCGATTGCCCGGCAGCTGGTGGAACTCATGGGCGGGAGCATCGGGATGGAGAGCGCCGAGGGGCTCGGGTCCATGTTCTGGTTCGAGCTTCCCTTCGGCCTGCTCGAACAGCAGGCGGCGTTCGCGGCGGATTGCCGGAATCTCGCCGGATTCCGGGCGCTGATCGTGGACGACAACGCCACGAACCGGACCTATCTGACCACCCTGTTGCAATCCTGGGACATGAACGCGGAATCTGCCGTGGACGGCCCAGAGGCACTGGCCCTGATCATCCGGATGACCAAGTCGGCGCATCCTCCGGATGTCCTCCTGCTGGACATGCAAATGCCGGGCATGAGCGGGGATATTCTGGCCCAGGTGATCCGGGCCGAACCTGACTGGTCCGAAATTCCCCTGGTCCTGCTGGCCTCCACGAACTGGCAGGATGCGCGGGATATCTTCGCCGCCGTGCTGATCAAACCCGTGCAGCCCCGCCAACTCTCCCAGACCCTGCACCAGGTTTTGGGCCTGGACGAGCAGGCAATCGGAGGAAGTCGCCTCAACGACACGGCAAGCTCCGCCGCCACCCTGACGCCGGATTCCGCTGATCACTTCCTGACTCCCTTGCCAAGTGCCCGGATTCTCGTCGTTGAGGACAACGGCACAAACCGCAAAGTGATCACGCACATGCTCCTGCGCTACGGCCTGCATGTCGACGTCGCAGCCAATGGCCTGGAAGCCCTGAGCCTCCTGAATAAAACCGACTTCGACCTCGTCTTCATGGACGTCCAGATGCCCGTCATGGACGGCATCGAAGCCACCCGCCGCTTTCGCGCCGGAGAGCTTCAAGCAGCGATTCAAGGTTCACGATTCAACGGTTCAGCGGTTGAAGAAACTGAGGACGGAGGTAATGGCGTAGGGGCGAAAAATCTTTCGCCCGACGGTGTCACGCCAAACGCAACATATTCTCACGCTACCACTGTCTCAACCGTGAACCGTGAACCGCTAAACCGTGAACCCCACACCCCCATCATCGCCATGACCGCCTTGGCCATGTCCGGAGATCGGGAGCGTTGCCTCAATGCCGGGATGGACGACTACGTGACCAAGCCGATCACCCCGGCCAGCCTCCGAAACACCCTGACAAGGTGGCTTGCGCCCTCCCAGGCTGAAAATCCAGTGGACAGCTCGCCTTCTCCAAGAGGAGTGGTTTCGGACGCTATGGAAAACGGCCCCGCTCGGGACGGCCAAACAGGCCCCCGGCCCCTGATTCTGGATTGGAATGACTTTTTGGCGCGAATGGAAGGCAATCTGGAACTGGCCCGGGAGCTGCTGGACGATTTTCTACAGGATATCCCGGAGCGGCTGAGAGATTTGGAAGCCGGCCTGACAACCGGCAACCTCCAGCAGATCCAAAACCAGGCCCATGCCGTCAGGGGCGCCTGCCGGGTCCTGGGCGCTGGGGCCATGGCCGAGACGGTCCGGGAAATCGAACGGATTGCCTTGACGGCGGACGGGGAGACCCTGGCCGCACTCGTGCGTGAGCTGAGCGCGCAATTTGAGATGCTCAAGGCGGGAATCCAGGCAAAGGCGCCGGAGCTTTGACGCATGTTCATCATTTCAGGCTGTTCGATTGACATGCCGGCCATTTGTAAGCTCGCTCCATCGTCATCAAGGGAGGAAAACATGCAGGTACGTTTGGATACACAAGGCAATGTGGAGTCGCTTGCCCGGATCGGCGCGGAACTTTTGGCCGATCCGGCCTTTAAAGGCCTGATGGTCCTGGGCTGCGACGCGAACATGTGGGCCGCGGAAGAGGTTTCGCCCTGCTTGTCTGGTTTTGACAAGCCCGTGTTCGGCGGATTGTTCCCGCAGATCATCCACGAGCAAAAAAACTACGAAACAGGAACCCTGCTGGTCGGCCTGCCGGTTGTCCCGGACGTGGCCGTGTTGCACGGGCTGAGCGATCCGGAGGCGGATTTCGACGAACAGGTGGAGGCAATTGCCGACCAGTGGGACGACGGCGACCTGAAAAACGAAACACTGGTGGTTTATGTTGATGGTCTGAGCCGGCGTATCGCGGAGCTGGTCGGGGCGCTTTTCAACTGCTTCGGCCTGGAGCGCAACTTCATCGGCGGCGGGGCCGGTTCACTGTCCTTCGTACAAAAGCCTTGTCTGCTCACGCCCCAAGGGCTGCTGGCCGACGCGGCGGTGATCGTCCGCCTGCCCATGCGCAGCGGCATCGGCGTGACCCACGGCTGGCAGCCCATCAGCGAAAGCATGAAAGTGACCGAGTCGGACCGCAACCTGATCAAGACCCTGGACTGGCGACCGGCCTTCGAAGTGTACCGCGAGCTGGTGGAGCCCCACGGCGGCCGGACCTTCAGGGAGGACAACTTCTTCGACATCGCCAAATGCTATCCCTTCGGCATCAACAAGCTGGATTCCGAGGTCGTGGTCCGTGATCCGCTGATGGTTGGCCCGGATGGCGGGTTGATCTGCGTGGGCGAAGTGCCCGCGGGCAGTTTCGTGCGTCTGCTTAGCGGCAGCCCGGACTCCCTGATCGAGGCCGCTGGCCGGGCCCGGGAACTGGCCGAGAAAGCCTTGCCCGGCGGCAGTGGGCAGGCCGCGTTTTTCATCGACTGCATTTCCCGGGTCCTGTATCTGGGCGACCGGATCCAGGACGAGCTGGCCAACGCGGCGGGGAACCGCCCCCTATTCGGGGCTCTGACCCTGGGCGAAATCGCCAACAGCGGCAAGGACTATCTGGAATTCTACAACAAGACCTCGGTCCTGGGACTGCTGGAGTAGCTCATGCAAAGCCAACAAGAGACGGAGATCCTGTACGAGATATCCCTCTCCCTGGGCATCAGCCTGGACCTGAAGAAAATGCTCCGCGAGGCCGTTTCCACCATGATGCGGACCCTGAACTGCAATGGCGGGCACGTCTTGCGGGCTCATGCTCCTGATTTGGAGGGAGGGTCCGGGGCGGGCAGTCCGGGGTTGATCTGGACCCCGGTCTGCGCGCTGCCCCGGGCTCTGGCCCGCAATGCCGGACATGCGGCGTTCATCGAGGCGGCGGAGCTTCCCGCGGCCAGGGCGTACTGGGCGCCTTGGGCCGCCAAACTGCCGCTGATCCGACAAGAAGATCAGCTCACGCGGATGCTGTTCAACCTTCCGGAATTTGGGGTTCTGATCCTGGAAAAGACGGGCGCCCCGCTTGGGGAGACGTTCTGCCGCTCCCTGCAAATCCTGCTGGACAAGCTGGCCAAGTTCGCCCTGGCCTGCCTGTACGAGGAGGAACTGCACCGCCAGATGAAGGCGGCCCAGGCGGCCAGCCTGGCCAAGAGCCAGTTCCTGGCCAACATGAGCCACGAAATCCGCACTCCCATGAACGGGGTGATCGGGATGACCTCGTTGCTTCTGGACACGGAACTGAACCCGACTCAGCGCGCCTTTGCCGAGACCGTGCGCTCCAGCGGCGAGGCCCTCATGGCCGTGATCAACGACATCCTGGACTTTTCCAAGATCGAATCTGGAAAACTGGAAATTGAAACCCTGACATTTTCTCTGCGGAATTTGCTGGACGATGTCGCGGCCATGATGGCGGTGAAGGCCCAGGACAAGGGCCTTGAGTTCATCTGCTCCGCGGATCCGGACGTCCCCGACGCCCTCTCCGGCGACCCCGGCCGCATCCGCCAAATCCTGACGAATCTGATCGGCAACGCGGTCAAGTTCACGGAACAGGGCGAAGTGGAGGTCAGGGTTCGGAGGATGGAAAGAAATGCTGGAATGCGGGAATGCTGGGATGCTGGAATTGCCGAGGTAGGCGGTACGTTCAGTATTTCAGATACGGTTGAACGGACTCAGGCGTCGGACTCGAACGTCCTGGAGACACAGTCGTTTCAGCACGGTCCAGATTCCAGCATTCCAGCATTCCAGCATTCCAGCATCCCGGAAATTGCATTGCTTTTCACGATCCGGGACACCGGCATCGGCATCCCCGAGGACAAGCAGGATCGGCTGTTCAAAAGTTTTTCCCAGGTGGACGCCTCGCATACCCGGGAATTCGGCGGGACCGGGCTGGGGCTGGCCATATCCAGGCAGTTGGCAGTTTTGATGGGCGGGGATGTGGGGGTGGAGAGCGTTCCCGGCGCGGGCTCCACGTTCTGGTTCACGGTGCGCATGGGGCTCGCCGCGGACATGGGCGAGAAGCCGTCTTTCCCCGCTGATTTACGTGGAGTGCGCGCCCTGGTGGTGGACGACAACGCGACCAACCGCGAAGTCCTGACCACGCGTCTCGCCGCCTGGGGGATGCGTCCGGACGAGACCTCGGACGGACCCACGGCCTTGCGACTGCTGTACAAGGCCCTGGAAGAGGGCGATCCGTACGCCCTGGGACTGCTCGACATGCAGATGCCGGGCATGGACGGGGAGATGCTGGGTCGGACCATCCGGGTGGAGAGCAAGCTGGACGACCTCCGGTTGGTGATGATGTCCTCGGCCTCCCAGCGCGGCGACGCAAAGCGGGTCGAGGAAATCGGATTTTCCGCGTTCCTGGCCAAGCCCGTGCGCCATGAAGAGCTTTACGACACCTTGGCCTTGACCCTGGCCTCGGAGAAATCCCCGAACCTGATCACCCGGCATACGGCTCGCCAAAATGCACGGGAAAGAGACAAGCGCGCAACCCCCGGCTTCTCAAACCGCAAGGCCCGCATCCTCCTGGCCGAAGACAACGTCACCAATCAGAAGGTGGCCCTGGCCATCCTCAAAAACCTCGGCCTGACCGCCGACATCTTCCCCAACGGCGTCGAAGCCCTGAACGCCCTGAAACAATCCCCCTACGATCTGGTGCTGATGGACGTGCAGATGCCGGTGATGGATGGGTTTGAGGCGACGCGGCGCATTCGCGACTGGGAGGTTCAGGGTTCACGGTTCAACGGTTCAGCGGTTGAAGGAGAAGAGGTTCAGGATTCACGGTTCAATGGTTCAGCGGTTGAGGAAACAATGGTTGGTGGTGTTGATGCAGGGGCGACCCGCGGTCGCTCTTCTGCTGGTCCGCCGTCCCCAAACATGAACCGTGAACCGTTGAACCGTGAACCTTCAAAAACCGTGAACCGTGAATCGCTAAACCCTGAAACCCGCATCCCCATCATCGCCCTCACCGCCCACGCCATGCAGGGCTATCGGGAGCAGTGCCTGGAAGCGGGGATGGATGGTTATCTGACCAAGCCGCTGGAGACGAACCGACTGGCCGAGGTGCTGGACAAGTGGCTTCCGGTTGATGAGGGGGGAGAGTCCTGATGTGTGGCGATGTCAGGTCCGTAGCCCTGAATTCCAGTTGCAACGCAAGTTGCATTGCTGGGCTTTCCTGACGTTTGCCGCGGAAAAGCCGCTGAGCAGTTGCCGCTGGATTATACTGGTTTAGGGTGAAACAGTGAATACTCCACCGGCTGCAAGCCGGTGGCTTCAATTAACAGCTAAAGCTGGCGGGGTCGGCTTCGCCGACTCTATATGCGTCAACATTTTGCTGTCGTACGGCACGCTTTTAAAACATTTACGCGATAGGTCGATATCTTCAAGTCAAATTGACAAGAAGAGACGCTAAAGCTGCCACCTAAAAGGTGGGGGTTTTAACCCTCCCAAACGGGGACAATAAAAAAATTCCGATGATGCCATATGCCGCCCTTACAGGGCTATTTTTGTTTTAACTTCATCTACCCAGGGCGTTGTCCTGGGCTACAATATGTCGCCCCTTTGGGGCTTCAGAAAAACCCTGTAAGGGCGTACTGCCGTAGCCCAGGGCAACGCCCTGGGTAAAACGCACTCCAACAATTATAGCCCTGAAAGGGCGACCTAAAATGATGCAACGCAGGCCAAAATAGAACGATGCTCCTCATGGAACGTCGGCAAATTTGAATAGTCAACCTCAATCAGTATAACTCGCGGACAGAGGATGACCAATGAAGGTACTTGTCGCGGATGATGAGACGCTGAGCAGGAAAAGTCTTGGGTTTTATTTGAAGGGACTTGGTTACGACGTGCGCCAGGCCGTGAACGGCAGGGAGGCTCTAGAGGTCTGGCGCGCGGAAACGCCCAGGATACTGCTCACGGACTGGAACATGCCAGAGATGGACGGGGCTGACCTGTGCCGGACGATTCGCGCGGAAGAGGGGGACGAGTATACCTACATCATCATGGTGACCTCCCGTGACAAATCCGCCGACCTGCTGACCGGGTTCGAGGCCGGTGTGGGCGACTACCTGACCAAGCCGGTGGGCAAGGAAGAGTTGCATGTCCGCTTGAAGGCCGGGGAGCGCATCTTCAGTCTCCAGGACAAGGACATGGTCATTTTCGCCATGGCCAAACTGTCGGAGACCAGGGATCCCGAAACGGGCTACCACCTCGAGCGCATCCAGGGCTACTGTCGCATCCTGGCTGAAAAGCTGGCCCGTGAGCCTGCGGTATTTCCGGAGATCAACCGCCAGTTCATTGAAATCATTTACGCCACCAGCCCGTTGCACGATGTCGGCAAGGTGGGCATCCCGGACCGCATCCTGCTCAAGCCCGGCCGACTCACCGTCGAGGAATTCGACGTCATGAAGTCGCACACCGTCATCAGCTACGAGACTCTGCACAGCGCCATCCAAAAGAACCCGAGGGCTCTCTATCTGCGAATGTCCGCGGAAATAGCCCGTTCTCACCATGAGCGTTTCGACGGCGGCGGATATCCAGACGGCCTGGCCGGAGAGCCAATTCCATTGAGCGGCAGAATCCTGGCCGTGGCGGATGTCTACGATGCACTGATCTCCAAGCGAGTCTACAAGGAGGCCTTTTCCCACGCCGATACCAGGAAAATCATTCTGGAGGGCCGAGGGGCGCATTTCGACCCCAACATTGTGGACGCATTTCTTGCCTGCGAGGATGATATCATCGAGTTGGCGGCAAGATTAAAGGAAGACTGATGCGGCCATCGAAATAATTTGGATTATTGATCCTACCAAAATACCCACGGAGGCGGAATGGTACGGACGCAAACAACCGAAGCAGCTCTTTCCCGGGCAGGCTTCCCCAACGCCCAAGGCATGCTGATGGACGCCCCCATCGGAATCTACGCATCCACGCCGGAAGGCCGCTTCCTGGCGGCCAATTCGGCCATGGCAACGATGTTCGGGTACGATTCAGCACAGGATTTGATCGCCTCCGTCACGGATATTGCCGCGCAACTTTACGCGGACCCTGCCGACAGGGATGAATTCAAGCGCCTTGTTGAAGAGCAAGGCGAGGTCAAGGGGCATGAGTTGCGCATGTTGCGTCGCGATGGTTCAGTCGTCCGGGTATCACGGAGCGGGCGCGGAGTTCGAGACTCGGAAGGCAAGATCATTCATTACCATGGCTTTGTTACCGATATAACGGAGCAAAAAGTCATGGATGAGGCATTGAGAGAGCGAACGTCAAGGTTCAATACGATTGTCGACAACATGTTCGATCTGGTTTCTATTACGGACATGGAGGGGTATTTCAAGCACCTTGGCGTGTCACATTCGATACTCGGTTACGATCTCGATGAGCTGGTTGGCAGGAATGTCATGGAATTCGTTCATCCTGATGATATCGATCATGTCGCATCTTCCTTTGCGGACTTCATCAACACGCGGCGGAGCGGGCAAAAGCTCGAGTATAGATATCGCCGCGCAGACGGAGAGTATCTTTGGTTTGAAACGGTTGGAAAGATGCTTTTAGATGCCCAGGGGCAACCCAAGGAAATTCTTTTCAGTACCAGGGACTTTACCCAACGCAAGGCAGCCGAGGACGCCTACAAGGAAAGCGAAGCCAAGTGTCGTGAACTCTTTGACAACGCACCTGTCGGCATATTCGAGTCGACTCCGCAAGGACGCTATATTTCCGTCAATTCCGAGTATGCGAGGTTGATTGGGTATGCCGGCCCCGAGGAAATGATTGAAAATGTCGTGGACATAGCCAGGCAGCTTTATGTCCGGCCGGAGGAAAGAGAGAAATACAACAATCTGCTTAAGGAACATCAAATTGTAAATAATTTTGAAGTCGAACTGAAGCGCGTCGATGGCCAGTCAATCTGGGTCTCCATGGATGCCAAAGTCAAAACAACCAAGGATGGTGAAATTATTTATGCAGGATTTCTTACCGATATCAGCAAGAGAAAAAATGCGGAGCAAAAATACAACAGAGAAAAAATATTTATCGAAGCCATTTTCGATAGTGTACCGGGACTACTTTATCTTTATGATTCCAATGGAAGATTAATACGCTGGAACAAACAACATGAGATCTTTACAGGATACCATCCCGAAGAACTTGCGAACATGCATTTGATGGATTGGTACTCCGAAGACATTGAAAGCCAAAATGCAGTTCAGGAAGGTGTCGCCACAACCATGGAGAAAGGCCATGGAGAAGCGGAAGCCGTGTTGCAAAGAAAGGACGGTTCCGGGGTCTCAATGCATTTCACCGCCAGACTGTTGACCATTGAGGGCAAGCAGTACTTTACCGGTGTTGGAATTGATATTTCCGAACGGAAGAAGCGGGAGCGGGAACTCAGGGAAAAGACCCTGCTGCTGGAAGGAATACTGGACAACATCCCGGACATCATGGGCGTCAAGAAGCCGGATCTGACCGTGATCCGATACAACAAGGCTGGATATGATTTCTTGAAGCTGCCGCCGGAAAAGGTCATCGGATCCAAGTGTTATGAGCATCTCAACCTGAATAGCCCCTGTAATCCCTGTGCGACGCTTGAGGCAGTCAAACAAAAAGGCCTTGTAGCCCTGGAAAAGCATCTGCCCGAATTGGACATGCACTTCAACTGCAGAGCAAATCCGATTTTTTCAGAAGATGGCCGGATTCTCTATACAGTGGAACTGATTCGCGACATAACCCAGCGCAAGAAAGCCGAAGCCGAGTTGCGAGCGCTGGCGCAGATTCTGGAAAACGTCGACAGCATCGCGGTGATGAAAGACCCGTCGCTGCGATACATCGCGGCAAACCAGGCCTACTTGCGTCTGACGGGATTCACGAACCAGGCCGATCTGATCGGCAAGACTGATGCGGAATTGTTTCACGGGCTGGCCTCGGATGAGCAAATCGAGTCCTACATGGAAAACGACCGGAAAGCCTTGGGACTCCCGGCTGGAAAGGTCCACACGGCGGAAGAGCTGTTTCCCGGCGACGACGGAACCATGAAGACTTTTCTGACCAAGAAATTCCCGGTCTACGACAAGGATGAGCAGCACCTGCTGGGCGTGGCGACCCTGACCACAGAAATCACCCAACAGAAGCGTCTGGAGTCCGCCCTGCGCGATGCCAAGCTTGTCGCCGACGCGGCCAACCAGGCCAAGTCCGAGTTCCTGGCCAACATGAGCCATGAAATCCGAACGCCGATCAACGGCATCATGGGGATGATGCAGCTATTGGAGACCACCGCCCTGGACGAAGAGCAGCGGCAATACGTTCAGTTGACCAAAACTTCCGCCGAGCGGCTGACCCGACTGCTCTCAGACATTTTGGACCTGTCCAGGGTTGAGGCCGGGAAGATGGAAATCCATGATTCCGAATTCAGCATATCCGATTTGCGGGATTCCATCATCGGGCTGTTCACCTTGGCGGCTCGAAGCAAGGGAATGTCCGTGGAGTGCATTCTGGACCCGGCAATTCCGGATAGGCTTGTGGGAGATGAAGCCAGATTGCGGCAAGTTCTGTTCAATATTGTCGGCAATTCGGTAAAATACAGCGATCATGGGAAGGTCGTCGTGAAGATGGTCCCAATCCGTTCCTGGAAACCCGCCGTCGTCAGGATACTTTTCTCGGTGACCGATACGGGTATCGGCATCCCTGATGAGAAAGTGAACGATCTGTTCAAGCCCTTTGTGCAGGTCGACGGCTCGTACACCCGAAAACATCAGGGCGCGGGACTCGGGCTGGCCATCGTCAAACGCCTGATTGAACTGATGGATGGGCGGTTGTGCATTGACACCGCCATTGCACAGGGAACCACTGTCCATGCGGCTCTCTATTTCAAGGTTCCAGGCGAGAGCGCCGCAAAGCATTCAGGTGATTCGTCACCACCTTCCTCCAGATGTCTGCGCATCCTGCTGGTCGAGGATGAACCGTCAAACTCCATGCCGATCATGAAGCTGCTGGAAAAGACCGGTCACACCGTGACCCTGGCCGAAGACGGACGACAGGCCCTGGATATCCTCGCCACGTTGGATTTCGACGCCATCCTGATGGACGTGCAGATGCCGGTTATGAATGGGGTGGAAGCGACGAAAGCGATCAGAACGCTGGAATATGAGAAGAATTCCAGCATTCCTGAATTCCAGCATTCCAGAATTCCCATCATCGCCCTGACCGCCTATGCAATGCTCGGAGACCGGGAGAAGTTCCTTGCAGCCGGGATGGACGACTACCTGGCCAAGCCGGTGAAGATGGGTGATTTGGAGAAGGTGCTGGAGAGAAACATTCGCTCGCAGGAATTAATGACATGAAACATCTGCCTGACCAACATGCCGCGCAGGAGAGAGCCAGACTTTCGAAAAAAAGGGAATATGACCCCACGAAACGCCTGCCTGACGGAATTTCCTTGCAAACTGCCCTGGTTTCCTTGATCGCGGTTGTGACCATTCTCGCGGTTGGTCTGGTAGGGGGGCTTTCGTTTTACAGCGGTCGCCAGGCGGTCAATGATGTGGTCCATCAACTGAGTGCCGAAATTGCCGAGCACATCAACGAGCATGTTCAGGGTTTTTTGAATTTGCCCCAGGTGACCAACCAGGCCAATGCCCGGATCATTGCCATGGAAAGTGGCCTTGCCCATGACCAGGAGGGTCTGGTGGCCCATTTTGCAAAGCAGATTGATCTGTTCCCCACGGTGACCAGCATATATTTCGGAAACACGCTTGGCGGGCTGGCCAACAGCGGACGGGAAATTGTGGACGACGCCCGCTATGTCATCGTTACGGACGATTTCCAGGCCGGAGCGTTTCGAAAAATTGCTCTTGATTCCAATGGATCGCAAAGTCGGGACTTGGCCGTCATATCTCATTTCGATGCCCGGACACGCCCCTGGTATGCCAATGCCCAGGATCTGGGCGGACCGCTATACAGCGATATTTACATCATCTTTACCGGCCAGGACATGTCCCTGGCCGCCAGTCGTCCGGTCTACGACCAGGAAGGAACCTTCCTCGGCGTGGTCTCCGTGGATCTGTTTCTTTCTCACCTCTCGAAGTTTCTCCAAGACCAACGCATCGGGACGAACGGACAGGCCTTTATCATGGAGCGTTCAGGGGAGCTGGTGGCCTGTTCCAAAAGCCGGGTTCTGATGGTTGACGACGACTCGTCGCTAAGCCGCCGGGTGCGCGGGTTGGAAAGCGAGAATCCCGTGGTTCGCGAGGCTGCCCGGGTCTTGGCGGACCGGTTTGATGCTCTGCATGTCCTTGAAAGTGACCTTGCTCTTGATTTCGAGGTCCACGGCCAAAAGCACCTGTTGCAGGTTTCCCAGCTACAGCTTGACCCCGGCATTGACTGGCTGGTGGTGGTTTCGATGCCAGAAGCTGATTTCATGGCCGGAATCGCGGCCCAAAACAGGACGACCATTCTGCTGACCCTGGGCATTCTTTCCTTGGCCCTGTTGACCGGCACAATCGTCGCCAGGGGAATTATCCGTCCCATCAGTCTGCTGGATGGTGCATCCCGCAAACTGACCTCAGGCTCGCATCCCGAAGAGATAGACGAAAATACGTCCTTTTTGGAAGCCAGGAATCTGACCAGATCATTCAACCTGATGTCGCGCAAGCTGTCAGGCACCATCCAGATGCTCAACACGGAACTTGCCGAGCGCAAGCAGGCCGAGGAGGCCCTTCGGGAGAGTGAAGCCCGTTACCGGGAACTGGTGGAAAACGCCAACAGCATTATCCTGCGCATGAACAAGGACGGCAAAATTACCTTTTTTAACGAATTCGCGCAGCATTTTTTCGGATACAAGTACGACGAGATCATTGGCTGCAATGTGATTGGAACGATTGTTCCGGTAACGGATTCCACCGGCAAGGATCTTCGTAATTTGATTTCAGAAATCTGGCGTCATCCCGAAACATACATTAACAACGAAAACGAAAATCTGCTCAAAAACGGTTCACGCGTTTGGGTCTCCTGGACGAACAAGATCCTACCGGATGCCTCGGGTATGCCCAAGGAAATCTTGTGCGTAGGCAAGGATGTCACGGATATGCGGCAGGCTCAGCTTGCCTTGCGCGAGAGTGAGGAACGTTTTCGGGTTCTGTTCAGGCAGAACCCTGACCCGCTGTTCATCTGGCGGATGGACGACTCCCTGTTCGATGTCAACGATGCCGCCTGCCTCCTTCTCGGGTACGCCAAAGAAGAACTGTTGGGCATGACCCTGGCCGATATCCAGGCTCCCTCGGTTCGTGGTCGTCCCGGCACCATCATTGGCAGGGAAGTGATCTTGTCAACTGTTGAAGGCCTAGATCTTCACAAGGATGGCACCGAGATTCCGGTGGAAATCATCACCGCCCCAATCACCCTGCAAGGCCAACCCTACGCCCTGTCAGCAATCCGCGACATCACGGAACGCAAACGTAACGAAACGGCACTGGCCATGGCCAAGGAGCAGGCCGAAGCCGCCAACCAAGCCAAGTCCGAATTCCTGGCGAACATGAGTCATGAAATCCGCACGCCCATCAACGGGATCATGGGCATGATGCAGCTTCTGGCAACGACGCCCCTGGACGTCGATCAAAAACAATATGTTACTCTCTGTAGAACCTCGGCCAATCGACTGACCAGGCTGCTCTCGGACATTCTGGACCTGTCCCGTGTCGAGGTGGGCAAGATGGAAATCTATGAGTCGGAATTCGTGGTCAATGAACTTACCGATTCCGTATCCGACTTGTTCAAGGTTTTGGCCAGGGAAAAGGGCGTCCGCCTGGAATGTGCCATTGATCCGGATATCCCCACGCACCTCATCGGCGACGAGGCGCGGGTCAGGCAGGTTCTGTTCAATCTGGTGGGCAATGCATTGAAGTTTACAAAGGAAGGAAGCGTCCGCCTGAAAATGACTTCACTGGGTGTCGAGGAAGACAACATCTTCAATGTGCTGTTCTCTATCTCCGACACCGGCATCGGCATCCCCGACGACAAGATCGATGGCCTGTTCAAGCCCTTTGTCCAGGTGGACGGCTCCTACACCCGCTCCTACCAGGGCGCGGGCCTGGGTCTGGCTATTGTCAAGCGGCTCGTCGACCTGATGGGCGGGAAGATTTCCATGAAAAGCGCTGTCGGCGAGGGGACCACGGTGCAGGTGCTCCTGCCCTTCAAACTGCCTAAGGAATGAGGTTCACATTTCCGGTTCAATGGTTGAAGAAACGGCGGATGATGGTATTGACGTAGGGACGAAAAAACTTTCGCCCAACCGAGTCGCGCCAAAGGCAACACATTCCGGCGTTCCCCTGCCCCAACCGTGAACCGTGAACGTGAATCTGGAGAGGGTTCTTGGGCCTTGACGAGGAACATGCCCCCCCAACCTTGACCTCCTACAAGCACCGTCTGTCTTCGGCGGAAGCCGTAAGCGGTACGGCTTCCGTCAACCAGTCTCACTCCCCTTTTCTCCAGCCCGTTCCCGGTTTCTTGGTCCGAAACGGACGCGCGGCAATGGTTCGAACTCGGCCTGGGCCTTGATCATCGCCGAAACCTCCTCCGGCAGGCGACGCAGCCTGAACCTTGATGCGCAATCCCCGGATCTGGTTGTCGTCCATTATACGAATCACCTCGCCGGCAAATTCCGAAGGCACTTCGACAAAGCATTGCCGATCCTGCATCAGGATCTTGCCGATCTGTCTGCCGGATAGGCCTGTTTCGCCGGCAATGGCGCCGACCACATCCCGAACCTCCACGTTCTGATTGCGACCCACGTTGATCACAAGTCGAGTCATGCCTTGTGGCGTGCCAACGTCCCTGGGACGACCACCAAATCGATCCCGTGCCCCCCGGTCTCCGGACCGGTCACCAAACCGACCACGGGAAGGTTCGCTGATCGTAATGAGTTCATCCTCACTGGTCCTGGGTGGCCCCATGAGCATTTTCAGAAGGGCAGCGGCCATGTCCAGGGATGACACCTGATCAATTTCCAGAAAATGTTCTATGGTGCGTACCTGTTTTTCCAGGCCGCCCTGGGCCATGGTTTCCTTGACCTGATTCAAAAATTTTTCCGTTTTGGCCTGCTCCACGTCCCCCACGCTCGGCACGCTGCGCTGGACCATCTTGGACTTGGTGAACCGCTGGATGTCCTTCAGCTTGTAGAATTCGCGACCCGAGGCAAAGGTGAACGCCCTGCCCGTCCGACCTGCCCGGCCGGTGCGGCCGATGCGGTGGACGTAGTATTCGACGTCGCTGGGAATATCGAAATTGAAAACCGCTTCCACGTCATCCACGTCGATGCCGCGGGCGGCAACGTCCGTGGCCACCAGGATCTCGACATTGCCGGTTCGAAACTTGGCCATGACCCGGTCCCGCTGGTTCTGGTTCATGTCCCCATGCAGTCCTTCGGCCAGATAGCCGCGAGCCTGCAGATGCTCCACGATCTGGTCCACTCCCCGCTTTGTATTGGAAAAAATAATGCTCAGCTTGGGATTGTAGACGTCGATGATCCGGCACATGGCTTCCAGACGCAATCCTCGCGGAACCTCGTAAAAAAGCTGCTCGATATTCGGGACCGTGAGCATTTTCTGGGAAACCTTGGCCAGAACCCGATCAGTGAGATAGGTGTCCGCCAGGCGCAAAATCTCCGGCGGCATGGTCGCTGAAAAAAGAACCGTCTGTCGGTCTTCAGGCGCATTCTGAAGAATCGATTCAATATCCTCCCGGAATCCCATATCCAGCATCTCGTCGGCCTCATCCAGAACAGCGACCCGGATCTGGTCCAGCTTGATGGTTCCGCGCTGGATGTGGTCCAGAACGCGGCCCGGCGTGCCGATGACCACCTGCACTCCCTGGCGCAAGGCCCGAAACTGGCGATCGATGGGCTGTCCGCCATAGACCGGCAGCACGGAGATTCCCCGGCAATATTTGGCCAGCGAGTTCAACTCCTCGGCGACCTGAATGGCGAGTTCCCTGGTCGGGCAAAGCACGATGGCCTGGATGTTTCGATTGGACGCTTCAATTTTCTGCAGGATGGGAATACCGAAGGCGACGGTCTTGCCTGTGCCGGTCTGGGCCTGCCCGACCACGTCGCGACCTTCCAGGAGCATGGGGATGGCCAGGGACTGGATCGGGGACGGCTCCTCGAACCCCATGTCCTGGATGGACTTCATGATTTCCTGGGAAAGCCCCAATTCTTCAAAGCTGCTGATCGACATGTCGGTATCCTTTTGCTCAATTTGATTTGAAATGTGATTCATAGTTCCGGAACTCCGGCGGACATGGAAGAGATTTTCCTCGCCAAGACATGATGCTTGTCCTTACCCACCCTCCATATCCTCATAGGCATCCGGAATGAACCTGGGTGTGCAAACGGCCAGAAAAAGCAGGTCGGAGACGCCGGGATTGTGGATGCGTTGCGACACTCCCGGGGGGATCAGAACCACATCGCCCTGAGCCACGATTCTGGCTGGCCCACCGTCAACTTCCATCAGCCCCTGACCCTCAAGAATGATGTATCGTTCCGCAATGCCTCGCAGTCTGTGCAACCGCGTGGTGACCTGCGGCAGCACCCGCACTCGGGCAACGGATACGGCATTATCCGCGGAGGAATTCCACCATTCGGTGATGAAACAACGCTCCTTGAAAAAGTATTCATCCACCGACCCTTTATGGAACATAGGTATTTTTTCGTTCATGCAAAGCGCTCCAGCGGCAAAAGAACTCCGGCAAGACAAAAACCATCAATAATACAAAGTCACAAAGATAAGGACGAGGAGGCCATTGACTGGGTTCCGAAAACACGTCCCAGAAGACGCTATGCAACGGAAGCGCGGGTGCATGGATCTGGATCTACAGGACCACAGGCAACGGTTTTTCCAGAAAGATTTCCCGCTCTTCCACCCTGGCCTGCCAGGCCAGGGTCTCGACACCCTGTTGCACAACCCGCCGCAACGTCTGCCCGTAAAAGGGATCAATGGCGTCCGCGGGTGACAGGCAACGGGCGTCCCCGCGCTGGACGCAAAAAAAGATCACGGCCCGGTGACCGGCCAGGGCCAATTCGGCCAGGGCCTCCAGGTGCCGGGAAGCCCGCGCGCTGACGGCATCCGGAAAGATCGCCGCCTGATGCTCGTCCACGGCGGTCACGTTCTTGACTTCCAGATAGCAGGCATGTCCCCGAAAGTCTTCAAGAAGCATGTCCAGTCGGCCATGGGACACCACGACCTCCCGGCGCACGGGGGCATATCCGGCCAACTCGGTCACCTTTCCCGCGGCCAGCGCCTCCCAGACCAGAGCGTTGCTGCGCCCGGTATGGATTCCCACCAGAGTGCCCGGACAGGCCTCGGTAATCTCCCAGGTCCAGCCATACTTTCGTTTGGGATTCTCCGCTGCGCTCAGCCAGACCCGCATGCCGGGAGTGGAGCATCCGAGCATGGAGCCGGTGTTCGGCGTGTGGGCGGTGATGATTGTGTCGTCATCCAGGCGAACGTCGGCCAGGAAACGGTTGTAGCGCCGAACAAGGGTGCCGGAAACAAGGTTATCGGGAAAAAGCATGGTAATTGCTCAATCGAGATCCGGAATGCAAAGCGGATTATGAGATCCGGCACGAACCATCTTCAAATCGCAACCTGAGCAGAAACCGCTCCGTTTCTCCAGGGCCAAGACGCAGAGAGCGACAGAAATAGAACGCGGAACCCTGGGGAGTGCGTTCAAAGCCGTTTTCGGATTTGGTCACGGCCCACAGCGGGACATGGCGCAGGGTTCCCCGCGGAGCCACGTCGACCAGAAGGCGACCCTTGGTATACGGGCAGGCAAACACGACGTCCACGAGATCGTCCATGCTCCAGGGTAGATCCAGATCCTTTTCCTCCTGTCCGCCGCCGTTCCCGTTCCAGCTCCCCGTGCACTGCGAGGTCAATCCCAGAGCCAGTTCCGTAGCCCAGAGCGAACTCAGGCCGGTTCCCTGCTCCAGGGTCAGAACGTAGTGGATCTCCAGGCAATCATCAAAAAGACGATATGTTTTTTCAACACGCAACACGTCGGAGTCTTCGGCGCCGAACAACATTTTGCCTTCAAGGTCAGCCTGCAGACTTGTCTCTTCCTCCCGAACCCGCCACGCCATCCTGGTTTTCCAGGAACTGCCCAAAGGCTGAAAGCTGCCGTGGACCAGGTCGTCCAACGAAGTATCCGACGTCAGGAGGTAGTCCACGAAAGGCAGGTGATCAAAGCGGTCATAATCCAGATATTGCTCCAGTCCCGGCTCCTTGGACCGCACTTCCGCGGAGTGGATATGAAAAAACTCCTTCCACTGGGGATGATCCGGGGTGATTACTTCGCCCTTTTCGGCTGCTTTGCGCAGGGCTTGATGATACGGCTCGGGGTGACGGGAAAATGCCGTGGCCAGGTTGAGACGTTTGGGGAGATAATCCAGTTCCTTGGCCGCGCCGCCGTTGCGCGGATTGAGAAACATCTGCCATGGGCCGTATCGCAGGTGAACCTCGTCGGTGCCGTCCACGTCAATGTCGCGGCTGGACCAGTGCGGCGAAGGCCATAGACCGGATTCCTCCTGGGCGGCCAGCAGATTGGATGCATTGGCCTGACGCAGATGGGTCAGGTAGACGCCGCCAAACACGCCGTGCCAGTAGGCGCAATTGCATTGACTGGCCCAGACCCGCCGGCGTCCCCGCTCGAGAGCCTCTGGATCGAAGGGAACCAGTCCGCCCGCTTCGCCCTTTTCCTGTTCATCCTCCAGTGCATCCAGTGCCCGGGACAAATCCATGCCCCGCTTTTGCAGCCAGTTCACCTCCGGGTATTTGACCAGAAAATTGCGCCAGAACCCGCCGGATAGGAATCGAGCCGCATCAAGGCTTTCGTTGTCCAGGCGGCACTGCCCCAGGGCCGCGGCTTCCTCCGAAGGCATGGCCCAATCCATCATTTCCAGGTAGGAGGCCGTGGGCAGATAAATCCGGCCCTGATCCCCGTGACGGTCCATGTATTCCGCGGGCGTGACCACCCGGATCCAGTCCTTGCGCTCCAGGAGCCCATCGAAGAACCGCCGCATGTATCCCTGATCCCAGCAATGCTCATGGGTTCTCGGCCACAAGCCGAACCGCTCGGCATCATCGCCCAGGCAGGCCAGGGGAGCGATGCCCAGTTTTCGGCCTTGTTCGGCCAGATCACCCAGCATGCTCCAGACCGCGTCCAGGGGCTGCCATGGGATCAAGCGGCGCAGGGGCTTGAGGTTGACCAGCAAACGCAGCGGATTCCCGCAATCCTCGGTTCGCCAGGTTCCGGAAAGGCAGCGCACTCCGGCCCGGTGCAGATGGTTGTCGTCCACCAGGCTGTAGCCGATGCCCAGGGGCGCGAGCCAGGACGGCAGGTGCGGTTCCCAGACCCGTTCCGTGAGCCAGAGCCCCGTAGGGGTGACGGACCAGAGGCGTTGCATGGCCTCGATATGCATGCGCACCTGCCCCTGGGCGTCTTCCTGCCGGAGCATGGGGAGCACGGGTTCGTAGTATCCGCCGGTCAGGATTTCCACCTGCCCCCGGCGGACCAGCCGATCCACCTGGTCATGAACCTGAGGTCGATGCTCCAGGAGCCAATCCAGAAGACATCCGGAAAAATGCATGCCCACCCGAATGTCCGGATAAGACCAGAGATGATCCAGCAGGGGTTTGTAGGCCAGATCGTACGCCTTGGCAAAGACGTGATCAAAATTGCCCACGGGTTGATGGAAGTGCAGAACCAGGGAAAAATATATCGGAGATTTTGTCATGAAATACCTGATTGGAAAGTTGGAAATGCTGGAACGCCAGAACAATTTTTATCCGCGGATTACGCAGATCGACGCAGATTTAAGAAATTGGAGTAACTACCACGCGGAGTTTGCCCAAGACGGGGGCCATATTCCAGCCGGAACTTTGACCTGAGTGCATTACACCGTTGCCGCACTGGGGTGCGGCGCTCCCAGGCGCTCCCAGGGTTTATCCTGTTGATTGCCGCAAGTTTTTGAGTAGTTACGAGCTGAGTAGTTGCATTTGGATTCAAAAAGGCAATTCCGTTGCCGGAACTTCTTTTTCCTGAAACGTGGTTTTATAGGTGAGTCCGGCCAGGGGCAATCGATTCAACGGCGCCTGGCGCAGGCGCAATCCCAGCCCGAAAACCCGGCGTAACCGGCTGCGCAGGGTTTCCAGAACCGGCCCGGACAGCGTCGCTCCTTCCGGCTGCGCCGCCACCAGTTCCACCTGGTCGCCCAGACCGTGGACCGTCTGGACGACAAGCCGGAAGTCCGGCACGTCCGGTGCGACTTCATGGAGTATCCGCTCCACGATATGCGGATTGAGCCGGATGCCGCGCACGGAAACGGCATCGTCGCTGCGCTTGTGCACCGGTGAAAGACGGGCCGAAGTCCGCCCGCAGGGACACGGAGCCAGATGCAGGCGACTGATGTCCCCCGTGCGATACCGGATCAGCGGATAACCCTGGGTTGAGAGACTGGTCACCACGACCTCCCCTTCCTCGCCGGGAGCCTTGGCATCTCCCGTATCCGGATCGATGATTTCCACGAGAAAATGATCCTCGGCCACATGCATCCCGCTTTGCTGCATGCATTCCGAGGCCAGGGCCGGCTCGATCATTTCGGCGACGCCGTAGACGGTGTAGGCTTTCAAGCCCAGCCCGCGTTCCAGAACTCCCCGCACCTGGGGCTGCAAAGCCTCCGGTCCGAACATCCCGACCCGCAGATGCAGCCCGGACACGTCCTTGTCTTTTGTGTTGTCTTGCGCAGGGCTTTCGTTCATCAACCGGATCAGACTCAGGGCGAAGGCCGGAGTGCCGGCCAGGACGGTGGATCGAAAATCCTGCATCATCTTGATCTGCAAGGCCGCGGAGACCGTGGCCGCCGGCGTGAGCACCGCGCCCAGGGATTCCGCACCCTGGTTGAACGTGAACGCACCGGGGAATTGACTGTAGTTGAAGGCTACCTGAATGATGTCCGTGCGCCCGACCCCGGTCGCGGTCATGGCCCGGCACATCAGTTCGGTCCACATGCGCAGGTCCTGCCGGGTGTATCCGATGACAATCGGTTCGGCGCTGGACGTTGCCAGACGCAATTGGACCACGCTGCGTAGCGGTACGGCGAACAAGCCGTAGGGATACGCCTGGATCAGATCTTCCCGGGTGGTGAACGGAATCTTGGCCAGGTCGGCCACGTCTCGAACATCCTCGGGCAGCAGCCCCAGTTTTCGGAACCGCTTGGCATACAAATCCACATTGCGGGCGGTCAGGTTGAGGGTCATCTGCAACCGTTCCAGTTGGATCTGCTCCAGTTCCTCACGACCCATGCACTCAGCCCGGGGATTCCAGATGGTATGATCCATGATCAGCGCTCCCACTTTGCCTTGTAGTCCCGGCCCAGATAGGCCCGGCGAAATTCATCGTTGGCTTGCAGTTCCTCGGCCGTTCCGCTGAGTATCAGCCGCCCGGCTTGCAGCACGTAGGCCCGGGTGCTGATGCGCATGGCGGCCAGAGCGTTCTGTTCCACCAAAAGAATGGTCAGGCCCTCCGCCTGAAGATCCTGCAAGGTCCGGAATATCTCCCGGATCACCAGCGGCGCGAGTCCCAGGGACGGTTCGTCCAGCACCAGAAGCCGCGGACGGGCCATCAGGGCCCTGGCAATGGCCAGCATCTGCTGCTCCCCACCGCTCAAGGTCCCGGCCTTTTGATCCAGGCGTTGCCCGAGCACAGGAAACAACTCCAGCAGCTTGGCCCGGTTGTTCCGTATGTCCGCGGCAGCCAGCCGGTTGCGCAGGGCAAAAGCGCCCAGGTCGAGGTTCTCGCGGACCGTCATCGAGGGGAACAGCTCCCGGGCTTCGGGAACCTGGACCAGCCCGGCGGCCACAATCCGGTGCGACGCCATTCGCGCCAGATCCTGCCCTTCGAAGCGCAGTTCCCCGGACATGGGACGGATCAGGCCGCTGACCGCCTGCAGCAGGGTGCTCTTGCCGGCCCCGTTGGCGCCGACCAGGCAGACCGTTTCGCCCTGAGCCACGTGCAGACTGACACCATGCAGGACGGAAATGCCGGAGTATCCGGCGTGCAGATTGCGAATGCGCAGCATGTTTCACTCCCCCAGATATGCCGCGACTACTTCCGGATTCGCCTGGATCTCCCGCGGCGAACCCTGGGCCAGGAGCCGGCCGTGGTGCAGAACCAGGACATGATCCGTATGGGTCATGACCATGTCCATGTCGTGTTCCACCATGATCATGCTCAGCCCCTGGCTGCGCAGGTCATGGAGCAGGTCAGCCATGGCTTCGCGCTCATTCATGGTCAGTCCGCCCATGGGTTCATCCAGCAGCAGCAGTTTGGGATCGCCGACTACCGATCTGGCCAGCTCCAGCAGCTTGCGCTGCCACAAGGACAGTTTCCCCACCGGGCTGTTCCAGACCGTATCCAGCGAATATCGGTTCAAGATCTCCATCCCCTTCTCGCGCACCAGCCCTTCTTCCCGACGGCTGCCCGGACTGCGCACAAGATGCCCCAGCATTCCCACCCTGCCACGGCAATGCAATCCCAAGAGCAGGTTGTCCAGGACATTCATCTCCAGAACCAACTGTACGGCCTGAAACGTACGAGCCAGCCCCATGGCGGCCCGCTGATGCACGGCCAAGCCGTCCAGACGCTGACTTTCCAGAAGCACTTCCCCACGCTGGGGTACGTACAGCCCGCAAATCACGTTCAACAAAGACGTCTTGCCCGCCCCGTTGGGCCCGATCAACGCCGTCCACGCACCCCTGGAAACGCCCACGGAAATTTCGGTCAAGGCCTGCAAGCCGCCGAAGGTCAGGGAAATCTCACGCAGGGAAAGCAGATACTGCTCATCCGGTTTGGCCATCTCTTCTCCGGATCAGGTTCTTCACGAAATTCAAGCTGGCGAGAGGTCGAAAGATTTGGACGGAGTTATGCAAAATCAGACTCGGGGATGGAATCATAAGCAACCCGCGGCATCTCCAGATAGCAATCCGGCTTCTCCTTATTGCTCTGGATAGCGAAAAATCGTTTCTCGATATTCTTCAACACCAAGGCATCAAAATAGATCATGCCGCATGAGCAACAGATTTCAACAGGGGTGTCTGGAACCAGCAGGTAATTTCCCTTGTACGAATACAAATACTCGGTTGTCCTGGTCTCATGCTCCACATTGCCGCAAAAATTACATTTATTTTCAGTCAAGATTTTGTCCTATTCGATGACGCCACAAAACCGGAGTATGGTATAAATACGACTCATTATTATATCTAAGCTCATCCGAGCTATTGCGTCCTGGATACCCGCCTTCGCGGGTATGACTGACTCGGATAATATATTGAAAACCAGTCATTTCCGCGAAGGCGGGAATCCAGGTCATGCTTGCCGCAGTTCTAAAGATACGATTCCTATCAAGCTTTGCAGTTACTTTATTTTGCCATTCGCTTGTTACTAACATGGCGATAGACCTTCAGCATCCCCTCCCCTGCCGCGGGAAGCAGTCCCTTGGGACAGAACATCAGGACGACCATGAGAATCAGGCCGTGCAGGAGGATCATCAGGTCGGGCCAAGCGTGCAGCCATTCGGGCAAAATCAGCAGGAAGGCCGCTCCGAAAATGCCGCCCCAAAGATTTCCCAGTCCGCCGATGGCAGTCATGGTCACCAGTTGCAGGGAGACGAACATGTCGAAGCTGTGCGGGCTGATGAACTGCAGATAATGGGCGTACAGGCTTCCGGCAAGGGCCGCGAGCAGGGCGGCGGCCACGAAAAGTCCGACCTTGTAGCGCGTCACCGGGACGCCCAGGGAGGCGGGCAGCAGATCCCCCTGGTGCAGGCTGCGCAGGGCCCGGCCGGGACGGGTGCGCAAAAAATTGGCGCACAGCCAGAGAACCAGCAGCACCACGGCCCAGACCAGATAGAAAAAATTGCGGTCGTCGCTGAGATTCAAGCCGCCAAGCTGCATCCCTGGAATGCCGAACAGGCCGGATGTGCCGCCGGTCATGGGCTCCCATTGAATGCAGATGATGGTGAAAATGATGTTGAAGCCCAGGGTGGCCATGACCAGGTAATGGCCTTCCAGCTTCAATGTCGGGATGGCCAGCAGCAGAGCGATCAGGCAGGCGATGGACACGGCGGCGAACATGGCCAGTCCAACGGGTATCCCAAAGTGTACGCTGAGAATGCCCGACGCATAGGCCCCAAGGCCGAAAAAAGCGGCCTGTCCCAGGGAAACCTGGCCGGCCATGCCGATCAACAGGTTCAAGCCGGTAACGGCCAAGGCAAAGACCCCGATCAGGCTGCCCAGGGACAGCAGGTACGTGTCCGTCACCAGCCAGGGCGTTGCCAGCACCGCCAGGGACAGGGCAACGTAAGGAATATACGGCAGCATGCGTTCTGAAAAAGAAGGCAGGGATCCTGCTTTCCGGTGGGTCGTTGAAAGCTCCGTGTTCATACCCGCCTCGTTTTGGCCTGACCGAACAACCCTGAAGGACGGATCCAGAGCACGCAGAGCAGGATCAGGAAGGCCAGGGCGTCCTTGTAGGCCGAGGAAATGAAGCCCGCGGCCAGGGATTCCAGCACCCCCAGGAGCAGCCCCCCGGCCACCGCGCCCCAGACATGGCCATAGCCTCCGAGAATGGCCGCGGCAAAGCCCTTCAATCCGAGCATCACCCCGGCGCTGTAATGCATTCCGGTAATGGGCGCGATGAGAATTCCCGCCGTGGCGCCCAGTCCCGCGCTCAGGGCGAAGGAGACCATGACCATTTGAGCCACGGGGATGCCCACCAGCACCGCGCCGTGCCGGTTGTCGGCCACCGCGCGAATGGCCTGCCCCACCGCGGTGCGTTGGAAAAACAGATGCAGCAGGGCCACGCAGATCATGGTCACCGCCAGTATCCACAGCGCCTGCCGGGAGATCACCGCACCGGCCAGAAGCAGCGGGCCTTCCGTGGAGAATGCCGGCAGGGCCCGGGCGGTCTTGCCCCAGATCAGGGAGGCGGCGCCCCGGGCGGCAATGGAGAAACCCACGGTGATCAAGACCAGAATGAGGACATGCCGCGACCTGGCCAGTCCCAGGGGCACGCGTTCCAGAAAAACGCCCAGGAGCATGGCCGCGGCGATGCTTGTCCCGAACGACAAGGGCATGGACAGGCCCACGTCCTGGGTCAGGCCGATCATGATCATGGCGCCGAGCATCACGAACTCGCCCTGGGCGAAATTGACGATGCCCGTGGCATTGTAGATGATGCAGAATCCCACGGCCACCAGGGCATAGATGCTGCCCGAGGTCAGCCCGGACAGCAGGAACTGGGGGAGTTGATCAAGAATCATGGTTCATGGACGGGAGAAGTGAAGAAATCGGAAAGTAACTGCTCAAAAGCTTGTGGCAATCAAGGGTTAAATCCAGGGAGCGCCGCACCCCAGTGCGGCAGCGGTGTAACGCACTCAGGACAAAGTTCCGGCTGGAGCGTGGCCCCAGTAGCTGAATCACGAAACTCCATCCCGGAGACACTCCTTGCACTGCAAACCTCATCGCCCGACCTTTTTGAGCAGTTACGTCGGAAATCCCCCTTTGGAGAACGTCGTGACCGATGCCTGGATCTTCGGACAGGGACTTGTTGCAAAGCGGGATGAGTGATCGCTTTCTCCGAGAACTCTTGGCGCGGATGCCGTTAGTGTACGCCATGCCGTTGTGCGACGTTGCCATCACGGCTTTTCCGCCGCCCGGCGCAGGGCCCAGGGCAACAGATCGTCGCCGCGCTCCAGGATCAGCCCGGTGGTAAAAGCAAGCTCTTCCGTGAACCGCGAAGTGGACGGTCCGGTCGTACCCGGCTGCCAGAAGAGAAACGGCACGGGATCGCTGACGTGGGTTCGCTTCACCAGCGGGGTCAGGTGGTCGCAGGCGACCAGAACCGCCACGTCCCCGCCCTGCAAGCCGGAGAGAATCGGGCCGACGACCTGGGCGTCAAAATCGGCAATGGCCCGGACCTTGTTTTCCAGGTTGCCCTGGTGTCCGCACTCATCAGGCGCCTCGACGTGCAGGAAGACGAAATCGCCCTGCTCCAGAAATTCCAGGGCCGCGGCCACCTTCCCGGCATAGTTCGTGTCCAGGTAGCCGGTGGCTCCGGGGACCTCCAGAACGGCCATGCCCATGGCCCGTCCCAGTCCCTTGACCAGATCCACCGCGGAAATAACCGCTCCGGTCCGGTCGAAGCGCTCCGTGAACCGCGGCAGATGCAGTGGCCGACCCTGGCCCCACAGCCAGATGGCATTGGCATGGGAGCTGTTGCTCCCGCCGTTGCCCAGCAGCTCGGCCGCTTCCCGAACCAGACGCCACAATTCCGGACACTGCCGGTAGGCCTGGATGTCCGGCCCCAGCTGCTGATCCAGAATGTCATGGGGGGGGCGAATGCCCAGGGTCGCTTCCAGAGCTGAGACTTTCCCCGGCTGCACCACCAGGTGCCGGTACTGGACTCCGGGATGAAAATCCGCGCCCTTGCCGCCGAGACGTTCCTGGAGCAGTCTGACCAGCCGCGTTGCCGTGGGCGTATCAATATGCCCTGCCGAGTAGTCCAGCATCGTGCCCTCCGGATCCAGGGCGGACACGCGAACCAGATTGCAGCGCCAGACGAGATCCCCGGCCTGGAGTTCAAGCCCCTGGGCCGCCGCCTCGATGGGGCCGCGGCCGGTATGGAAACGCGCGGGGTCACAGCCCAGCAGGGCCATGTTGGCGATATCCGAACCAGGGGGCATGCCTTCCGGGACGGTCCGGCACAGGCCGACAGCGCCTTTTTGGGCCAGCGCGTCCATATGCGGGGTAACGGCGGCATCCAGGGGAGTCTTCCCCCCCAGTTCATCCACGGGCCAGTCGCCCATGCCGTCCGCGATCAAGAATATCAGTTTGCTTGCACTCATGCGTCGCTTCCTTGCCCCCGCGCCGCACGGCCGGGGTTGGTGCGTTGAAATGAAATGCTCTCTCGAAAATCAAGAGAGTTGCTGTTTCGGTTTCTTTTCCAGACCCAGCTCGATCAACCTTGCGAGCAGATGATCAAAGTCCAGCCCGTGAACGGCAGCGGCCTGGGGCAGAAGACTGGTGGCGGTCATTCCGGGCAGGGTGTTCACTTCCAAAAGATAGGCTTGCCCTTCATGGAGGATGAAATCCGCCCGGCTGTATCCGTGCAGGCCGAGAATGCGATGGGCATGCAGGGCCATGGCCTGGATGCCCCGACAGATGTCCCGCGCAAGAGGCGCCGGACAGACCTCTTCGGCCTGACCGGGCATGTATTTGCTTTTGTAGTCGAAAAAGGACGACTCTTCACCCGGCCGGATCAGAATCAGCGGCAGGGCTTCATCGCCCAGGATGCCGCAGGTGACTTCCAGGCCGGGCTGGTACTGTTCCACCAGTACTTCGCGCCCCTGGGCCAGGATCCGTTCCACGGCCGGCATGAACTCGCTTTGCTGGTGCACCACCTCGATACCCAGGCTGGAGCCGCCAAGATTCGGTTTGACCACGTACGGCAGTTTGAAGGGCGGATTTTCCTCGACCGATGGGCTCTGGGGGATGAAGAACCAGGGCGGTGTGCTCAGATTGTTCTGAGAGAACAGAGATTTGGAAGCCGCCTTGTTCAAAGCCAGCATGGAGCCCGCCGGGCCGCTGCCCTGATAGGGCTTTCCGAGGCGATCCAGCATGGCCTGGATCAGGCCGTCCTCACCGGGAGCCCCATGCAGGTTGATGAAGACAAAATCGAAATCTTCCACGAGAGGTGGCAGCTTGCCCAGGCCGGCCAAAGGGTCATACATGGCCACGGAGTGACCCTGGCGGCGCAGGGAGGACTCGATGAGCCCGGCTCCGGCCAGTGAGACCTGACGCTCGTCAGACCATCCGCCGGCGATCAAAAGAATACGCATTCAATTCCACCTTCATTTCCGCGGTGAGCAGCCGCTCAATGGCCTGCCCCTGCTCCAGGGATTCCTGGATGTGTTTTATTGCCGTGGCGTTCATCCCATAACGGGTTTGCAGATCGGCATACCGTTCTTCCAGGGTGACGATTTCCGTATGCTTGACCCGCTTGTCGCTGTAGCAAACGATCAACGATACGGGGTAACGACGCAAATCCATTGCAAACGGCCACTCGACATGATGCAGCACGGCCCGGGCCAGGACTGGATTGCCGGTATGCTCCTGAACCCATGCCGCCCCGATCTGGCTGTGGCTGCCGCCATGCAGGATGGTGTAGAACTTGGCCAGATCATGCAGCATGGCCGCCGCGATGACGACATGAACATCGAGATTTGGCAGCAACGTCTTTTTCATCAGCTCGGCGATGCACCGCGAAACCCTGGTCACCGTCAGGCTGTGGCTTTGAATGTGCTCCGGCATGTCCCATCGTTCCCACATCTTCCGGCACTGGGCCTCGGTGGGAGTCCAGCCGGACGTCGCACTCCAACAGTCGTCCTCGGGAGAATTGAGAGCTGTTTCGATCCGGCCTGGATTCATGATCGTTTCCGTGCTTGCCCGTTTGACACCCAAAGCCAACATGCTTATCAACAGCGCAATGAAAATGCAAAAGGAGTTGCCGCATGTGTTTAGCCGTACCCATGGAAATTAAGTCCATCGATCAAGACCTGAATATAGCCTACGTGGAAATCTCCGGGATCAACCGCAAGGTCCGTCTGGACATCATCGACTACCCGGCAAAGGTGGGCGATTACGTCATCGTTCACGCCGGTTTCGCCTTGCGCCGGTTGGACCGTGAGGATGCCCTGGAAACCATAAAGCTCTTCCAGGAAGGTTTTAACCTTGAAACCAACTGATCCGCTGATCAGATTCAAGGATCCGGTCCTCTGCAGAAATCTTCTGGACCAGATCCGCTCAGAATTGACCGACCCTCTGGCGTTCATGGAAGTCTGCGGAACGCATACCATGGCCATTTTCCAGAGCGGTCTGCACTCCCTGCTGCCGCCGGAAATCCGGCATCTTTCCGGGCCCGGCTGCCCGGTCTGCGTGACCCACGAGGGCGAGGTGGCGGCTTTCCTGGAAATGGCCGCCAAGGACGACGTGATTATCGCCACTTTCGGCGACCTGATCCGCGTCCCCGGACCACGGGGAACCAGCCTCAAGCTCGCCCAGGCCGAGGGGTGCCGGGTCGAGGTCGTCTATTCCGCCTTTGATGCCCTGGCCCTGGCCCAAAAACATCCCTCGGAAAAGGTCGTCTTCCTGGGCGTCGGTTTCGAGACCACCGCTCCGACAGTGGCTGCCACGGTCAAGGTTGCCGCGGAACAGAGACTGGACAATTTTTTTGTCTTCGCCATGCACAAGCTCGTACCGCCGGCCCTGGCCGCCCTGCTCCAGGACCCGGAAGTCAAGGTCGACGCTTTGCTCCTGCCCGGCCATGTTTCCACGATCATCGGCACCGAGCCCTACCGGTTTCTGGCAGCGGATCACGGCGTACCCTCCATCATCACCGGATTCGAGCCCCTGGACATTCTCCAGGCGCTTCTGCTGATCATCGAGCAGCGCAAGAGCAACCAGCCGGCCGTGGTCAATCAATATTCCCGGGCCGTGGCGGATGCGGGCAACCCGCAGGCCAGAAAAGTCATGTCCGAGGTTTTCGCCGTATCCGATGCCTTGTGGCGCGGTCTGGGCACCATCCCGAACAGCGGTTTGGCCTTTCACGGCAACTACCGCCGCTTTGACGCCCGCGAGGTGCTCGGCGTGGAAGTCCAGGATCTGCCTCCTCTGCCCGGCTGCCGATGCGGGGAGGTGCTCAAGGGCAAAATGAAACCCAGCGCCTGTCCCCTGTTCGGCAAAGCCTGCACTCCGGCCAGTCCGGTCGGGCCGTGCATGGTTTCCACGGAAGGAAGCTGCGCGGCGTACCACAAATACGCACTCTAACCAGCCTTCTGCCACCCCGCGTCTCCGGCGCGGGACAAAACAACACTCTTCCTCTTTCTCAACTTCCTATGCAAAATACCCGACTTCTTCTGGACACCGGCAGCGGTGGCAAGGCCTCGCATCGCCTGATCAAGGACTTGTTCGTGAAGCACTTCAGCAACCACGTGCTGGACAAGATGGACGACGCAGCTCTGATCAACGTGACCGGACCGCTGGCCATGAGCACGGACACCTTTACCGTGACGCCGTTGTTTTTTCCCGGCGGCGACATCGGATCGCTGGCCGTGAACGGCACCGTGAACGACGTGGCCATGCTCGGGGCCAGGCCGCTGTATCTGAGCTGTGCCTTTATTCTGGAAGAGGGACTGGAGATGTCGGACCTGGAGCGGATCGTGCAGTCCACGGCCCAAGCCGCGGCCAAGGCCGGCGTGAAGATCGTGACCGGAGACACCAAGGTCGTGCCCCGGGGCGCCGTGGACAAGATGTTCATCAACACCACGGGCATCGGCGAAATCATGGTCCAGCCCTGCCCCCAAGGCCACCGGGCCGCACCGGGCGACGCGATCCTGGTCAGCGGGACCATGGGAGACCACGGCCTGACCATCCTGGCCACCCGTGAAGGATTGAGCTTCGAGGCGCCCATCCAGAGCGACTGCGCCGGGCTTGGGCACCTGATCGCCAAACTGCTGCAGGCCATTCCGGAGATTCACGTCCTGCGCGACCCCACCCGCGGCGGACTGGCCACCACGCTCAACGAAATCGCCGGACAGTCCGGGGTCCAGTGCCTGATCCGCGAGGACGCCGTTCCCGTGAACCCGGTGGTCGCCGCCGGATGTTCCTTTCTCGGCCTGGATCCTCTTTATCTGGCCAACGAGGGCAAGCTGATCTGCATCCTGCCCGCCCAGTACGCTGAACAGGCCCTCTCCATCATGCGCGAGGATGAACTCGGCCGGAATGCCGTGCACATCGGCGACATCACCGACGACCATCCCGGCAGGGTCGTCCTGCGGACGCCCCTGGGCGGCCACCGGCTGCTGGACATGCTCGAGGGAGAGCAGCTCCCAAGAATTTGTTGAGATTCTTTTTATTCCCTTCGGTGCTCACCGTTCTGAAACCGCCGCCAGCACCATGCTCAGCTCCCGGCAATGTTCCTCAAGCCGCGGGAGAATGATCGTCAATTCCGCACGGGAAAACTTGTCCAACAGCGGTTCGTAGCCGTCCAGCAGTTCATCCGGCGCAAAGGACGGCAATAGGCGTGCCAAAGCAGCCAGTGACTCCCCACTGGCGCCATGTTCTCCGAGCGATGCATAGAATCCCCGGACCGCGCTCTCCACTACAGCGCGATCCATCCAGACCCATTCTCCGACTCCGTCCTCCCTGTCCAAACGCACCCGCAAGGCCATATCCAGGACAAAGGCAAACAATGCCGACAAAGGATTGTCCGTCACCACCAGAGGGCCGTAGTCCCTGGCCGTGATCAGTCGCACATCGACGGCCTGTCCTTCCCAGCGAACAATGAAATCACCCGCCGCATGGCTCCAGGGATGAATCCCTGCCCCGGTCTTCGGGTCAAGGCACAGCGTCAGTATACGGCCGACCTGAAAGTAAACCTTTTCCAACTCCGGTTCACCCAGGCGGCGAAGCCCTCGGTCGTGATCCCAAAGTGAAAAGCTCCCGTCGCCGCGGACATGGAACTCGTGAAACCCTGCAAACCAGGGAACAACCAGTAGCGATGCGGTCTCGTCGGCCATGGCGTACAGCGGCCGGGGCAGAAAGGAAGCACCGGGCTTGTCCCGCAGAAGACTGAGCACCTCTGATTCATGCTGCAGCGCCTGTTTGCCGCGCTCTGAAATGGCGACCAGCAAAGCGAATTTCGCGGCTGTGCCATCCCGCCATGTCATGCTCAGGCTCGCCGGATGATACAGCGCCCCATGTTTTTCCGCCCGGACCGAAATGCTTGTCGCCCCCCCCTGGGCTTTCAGGAAGGTTCCCAGAGACCGGAGAAGACGCCCGTCGTTCCTCAGCAAAGCCTGACGGATGAACGTAAAGTATTTGCCGTAGCTCGTGCCCTGATCGCAGCCTTCCAATTGGATGCGCAGATCCTCTTCCGTCACCAGCAGGTCGCCATCCGGGGAGGACACGAGACATGAAATCTCAGGCGGGCAATTCGGGTTTATCATGCAAATTTTTATTCATTTCGGCCCGTACTCTGGGCAGGGCCTGGGGGTGTTCACGCTGGATGTATTCCAGCAGTTTCTCACGAACGTGGCAGCGCAGATCCCATGCCGCTCCGGCATCCTCGGCGCTCATCAAGGCACGCAGTTCCACGGTCCGGTCAGTGGCATCCGTGACTTGCATGCCCCAGACCCGACCGTCCCAGTTCGAACTCTCCTTGAGTATTCTGTGCAATTCGGCCCGCACCGCATCCACCGGAACGGAATAGTCCGTGTACAGGAAAACCGTGCCCAGAATTTCCGACGTAGCCCGGGTCCAGTTCTGGAACGGCTGCTCCATGAAAAAGGTGATGGGCACGATCAACCGTCGCTGATCCCAGATGCGGACCACCACGTAGGTCAGGGTGATTTCCTCGATCCGGCCCCATTCCCCTTCCACGATGACCACGTCGTCCAGCCGGATGGGCTGGGTCAAGGCGACCTGGACTCCGGCGAACAAGGTGGAGATGCTGCGCTGGGCCGCGAAACCGGCGATGATACCGATCACGCCGGCGGAAGCAAGAAGGCTGACCCCGATCTGACGGACATTGTCCAGAGTCATCAGCATGGAGGAGATGGCAATTACGGAGATGATGAAAATCAGGATCCGCCGCAGGATGCCGATCTGGGTATGCATTTTGCGGGCTGTCAGGTTATTCCTGGCACTGATCTGAAAGCCTCGCAGAGCCGCTTCCTGCAGCAGCGACGTGAAACGGATCAGGGACCAGGCAATGGCCAGGATGAACAGGATGCTCAGCACATGCCGGAATGTCTCCAGCATTTCCTCCGGCATGACCAGATTCGGCGCAACCAGCATCAAGACCAGCAGCGGAAAAAGCAGTCGCGAAGGCGCGGTCAAATGCTTGGGCACCAGCGCCAGGAGCTTGTCCGAGTCCGCGGGAAAGAGGCGGTGCAGCACGTGAAACAGTATCCCGTGGAGAAACAACC
This sequence comes from Desulfonatronum parangueonense, assembly GCF_054656975.1. Classification (NCBI taxonomy): domain Bacteria; kingdom Pseudomonadati; phylum Thermodesulfobacteriota; class Desulfovibrionia; order Desulfovibrionales; family Desulfonatronaceae; genus Desulfonatronum; species Desulfonatronum parangueonense. The sequence continues at coordinate 967,171 of NZ_BAAHXH010000003.1, read as the reverse complement.
CGATGGACAGCGCAACGAGGATGGTGGTTACGGCGACGCCCAGCCCCCACCAGTCCACTTCCCAGAAATCATTCAATACAGCATTCAGTTCCAGCATATCTCGTCAAACCCTTCATACGTGAGACGCCTGGCCTCAGCACCTTTGGCGCCTCATGCCATGCTGCTCACTCAAGCAACGGGCTCAGCCCGCTTGTCTTTGCGCATCAAAGAGGCGCATTTTTTTGGCCAACTCCTTCCAGTTGCACTGCTGAAGCACCCGGACTTGGCGATGGATGTGGTTCTCGTTGATGGCGATCTCCTTGTCCCGATCATCAGTGATTCCATAAAAGGGGAGCGTCACCCAGAACGCCTTGTTCTTGTAGGGATCCAGGGGGGTGAAGACATCATCGCGCCGATTGTAGAACGGATCTTCGTCTTCAGCGCAGGGTGTGTCGAAGACGTTGAATTGACGGCAGGCCATGGGACGAAGTTCATGGACGGCGCAAACGTCATTCACCAGAAAGGGACAAGCTTGCCCTTCCTGAAAATTTTCCAGTTGGGCGATCAACAACTCCCGCTCCTCACCAAAAACCTGCTCCGTACAGTACCAGGCCATCCCAGCCATTTCCAAGGGATAAACCGGGACAGCGGCATGGATGCGGCAACAGCTGGCACATCCTTTCTTGCATGCCAGTGTTCTTCCATTCGTGGAAACCTCTTTCGATATTCCCTCATCGACGCCGTGATCCACAATGGAATAGGCGTCCAGCAACAGGGACAGCCAGGTCAGCTTCGTCTCGACATCGGGAAAGCGCAGTCGTTTTTCAGGATAAACATTGCCCACTTCCATATTATCCTCCAAAATGAGTATCATTTTTACTCTATTGAACACGTCGCTCAAGATAAACGTACAGTCTAACAAGCAGAGTCGTTTTGGACAACCTTCCAGGGGTTCATCAATCCGGATGTCGATTCAACAAATCATTTGGCAGCCCCCCAAAAAAAAGAGCATGTCGGCTCAGCCGAACATGCTCGAATAGCTGCATTTGCTCCTGATTCAGTTCACGTGTCGCAAGAGATGCCTTTTGTCACGCATATTGCCGGCTCTCCTCCTCCGCCTCGCCGGCCAGACAGACCATGTTACGGCCGTTTGCCTTGGCCCTGTACAGCGCGGCATCCGCCTCGCCCACCAGATCCACGTCTTTGGCGAACAGCCCTGTTTCCATGGATGCCAAGCCGATGCTCGCGGTGACCTTGAAGAATTTTCCCTTGAAGTGAAAACGACGCCTGGCAATGGTTTCCCGGATTCGTTCCGCCAGGATGGCCGCCTGCTCCTGCGTGGTGTGCGAGAGCAGAATTACGAACTCTTCCCCGCCAAACCGAGCCGGAATATCTGAACTTCGCAGGATGTCCCGGAGCAGTCGCCCGATATCCTGCAAAACCAGGTCCCCGGCCTGGTGACCATAGGTGTCGTTGATGCTTTTGAAATAATCCAGATCCATCATCATCAGGCTCAGCGGAATCCGATAGCGTTGATGGCGCTTCACCTCTTGCACCATGCGCTCGTCAAAATAATGACGATTGGGTAACCTGGTCAAGGCATCCCTGTCCGCTCGGGAGCGCATTTGCTGAAAAAGCAAGGCGTTGCGCAACGCCAAGGCCAGGTGGTTCACCGCGGCCAGGATGGTCTGCAACCGGTCACGGCCCAGACGGGAAATTTTTTCCGAGGCAATGCTGATGCAGCCAAAACTTTTTCCGCCGAATCGCAAAGGGAGGACGAGGACATCATCCTCCCGGACATCTTCGATGACATTCATGCTCTCGATTTTCGACATAAAATTAACATGGTAGCCGGTAATCTTCTGGTCGGCATGTTTCGCGGCGTGTTCGAGCAGAAAATGAATCATCTGATCCTGGATCCACTTGCCCGAATGCTCATGAATGAAAATTTCCGCCTCCAATTCCTGGTTCTGATTGCTTTGCCAGAAGATCGCATCCACGCTTTTCACCGGCAAAAGAATGCGCAAATCTTCATGGGCCTGGTGCAGGATTTCGATCGTATCCAGTGAAAAGCTGGCATTGGTAAGAATCTTGTTGAAGAATTGCAGCAGATCAGCCTGACGGGAAAGAATTTCACGCTCCAAACATATTTCCCTGGCCATGTGGTACAAGTCCTTATAGAGCCCCTGGGATTCCATAAGCTGGTCCACAAGCGCCTTCACCTTCTCCGGTTCAAAGGGATAACGGAGCACGCTGGAGAAACCGGCATCCACGACACGTTCCAGATCGCCCTGGGCAACGGGTGCATCCAGGATCAGCACACGTGGGGGAAAACTTTCATCGGCAAAAGAAAATCGGGTCAACTTTGCGATTTGTCCGTTCACTCCACGCCAGGAAACAAGAGCCATCAGCTTGCTGCCCATGTCTGGACGACCATTCCCGGAACAGGGAAATACAAATCGTTTCAAAGAGAACTCCGGTCCAAGAATAGCTTGCATTTCCTCTTCTTCTCGTGGACCAAGCCCTATGGCCAAAACTTCGGTCCGGCTATGGGATTGATTCTCTTGCATAATAAACGCCTCTCCTGGTTTGGAATCTCGATACATTCAGTCGGATCGATGCAATACCAAGGCCAAAAAAGGCGGATGCCAAGAAAATGGTATCAAATAATGTCACATATCTTCAGGTTTTGTTCCAGATAAGTTCGGAATGGGGAAATAATGAGTGTCGGTGAAGAGACAGCAATATGCAAAGGCGAAGCAAGGTCCGCCTCAGCGGATGGGACAGCGCCCATGCACTTCGGAATGCCGCGATTGGTCCCCGGCAGGGGCAGGTCTCGCTCCTGCCGGGGGAACGCTTCGGGATGAAGATGGGGAATCAGATTACATCATTGCCGGCATGGACGCGGCCACGGCCAAAGAAATTTCATTGATGGAACGGGATACTTCACGGCCGATCAGATCCAGTTTGGCCAGTTCCGTGATGCGAGGCCGCAAGTTGTTCAATTCTTCAGGGGTAAAAATTTCATCAAACAATTGACACGCGCTGACAAGGCTGACCAGCACGGCCTCCCGCGGGTCAGGGATGTTGTCGCTCATGATCAATTCGCGCAGGCGGGTTTTTACTTCCTTGACTTCCCGATCATCCATCAGCGGATAGCGACGAACGGCAAAAACCCACAGAATCTTACGATTCTCGATCTTCAGGACGTCTTTGTTCACAAGCTGTCGCAGAACATGATCCTGCAAATCCCGCATATGCCAGGCCAGTTCCGTCAGCCAATAGGTGGTGCCGCACTCCGTACGCGAAGACGCCAGACGCTCCAGCACGAGATCCAGCAGTTCATCGCCCGTGGGTTCGGTATTGATTACCTTAAGCGTATCAAGGTCCGTGTCGATTCGGTCCAGCAGGGCCAATTCCGTGAGCAGCGCCCCAACCAGGGCATATCGCAGGGCCTGAGGCGGCAAGGGTTTGATTTTTCCATTCTGGTCATCCAGAGCCAAGAGCAGGATTTCTTCCGCAAAGGTCAACATAGGCATGTCCTTGATGTTCATGGCCATCGCAAAGTGCGAGAGCGAATCCTCAACCGGTTGTCTTTTCTCGGCAAATGCATCCCGAGATGAATCCATCTGCCTCTACTCACTCTCAGGTCATGATTCAAGAAGAATACTACCAGCCATTGCGGTGTACCCGCTCTTCCTTGTACCGGTCCTGGCGCTTGAATTCCTGTAACGGCCATCCCAGGGGAACAACGGCATGGGGCTCCACGCCGTCCGGCAGTCGGAGTATCCGGCGCACGGCATCCATGCGCTCCTGGATCGGGCAGACCCCGGTCCAGACAGTCCCCAGCCCGAGACCACGCGCTGCCAGGAGCAGATTCTGAACCGCGGCGGCCAAATCCTGCACCCAATATCCGGGGTACTTTTCCAAAGCCAGTTCAGCGCAAATCACGATCCCCATCGGCGCATCGCGCAGCATGCCGATATATGGATGAATCCGACTCAACTCCTCCCTCAGAACCGGGTCCGTGACCACCACGAAATGCCAGGGCTGAGCGTTCCCGGCGCTGGGGGCAATCATGGCGGCGCCAAGAATCTTGTTGAGGTCCTCATCACTCACCGGCTTGTTGGGGTCGAATTTGCGAATGCTCCGCCTGGTATGCAAAGCTTCAAAGAGATCCATGATCGACTCCTTGGTTAGGGGTGGATTTTTTGAACGCATATTTTCATGAACCGGAACGCATCGCAAGCCGGACCTCAGCAGAAAAGCTATCCCAATTTGCTCCCGGAAACACACAATTGATTCAACTTTGCAATATTTCATAATCGCACTCGCAATCGAAATCGCAGTCGAAATCGAAGCGGTATCGCAATAGTTCATTATTTTTTATCGATTTCGATTGCGATTTCGATTGCGAGTGTACAGGACTATTCATCTTCAGTTACAGGCAATTGGAATTCGAAGATAACAAGAACATTGGCGCCGATATTTGCATAATCTGTACTGGTAGGCCAATTATGACCGGGAGCAGTCATTGGATTGTCAGGTTTTGAATAGTGTCGTACTGCCTGCATTTCAACGGCGTGTCCCGTTCTTGGCTTGCGAAGCGCGTTCCGGGTGATGTTCTATTCCGGACAGACGACGCAGGCGGATAATTGCGCAATCTGCACGAAAACCAAAAGCAATCCAAGTCCCTATTGCATTGTTTCCCATGAATAGTCGCCAAAACATTCCGCGGCAATCGGTTTCGCGGACGATCTTCAAGTCATCCGATTTCATCTGGTACCTCCTCGGTGCGGCAACGCTGTCCATGCTGTTCATTGTCAGCAGGTACAATTTTCTGCTTTTCCACGGTATTGCCGAATTGTTCTCCATTGCCGTGGCCTGGGCCGTGTTCATACTGGTCTGGAACGCTCGGCGCTACATCAACAATGACGCCCTGCTTCTGCTCGGATCCGCCTATTTGTTCATCGGGTTCGTGGATCTCCTGCATACACTGGCTTTCAAGGACATGGGCTTCTTTCCGGATGAATGGGGCACCAACCTGCCGACCCAGCTCTGGGTTGCGGGTCGGTACATGGAAGGCCTTGCGCTGCTGCTCTTCTCACTCCTGTTGGGACGCAGAATTCCCCCCTTGATCGGATTGGCCTTCTGGGCCGGTCTGACCGCGCTCTTGCTGGGCATGATTTTTTTCTGGTGCGTTTTTCCCGATTGCCATCTGGAGAGCATCGGCCTGACGCCCTTCAAGGTATGGAGCGAGTACGTCATCTGTCTTGTCCTGGCGGCTGCCTTTGGCATTTTGTATCGAAAACGGGCCATGCTGGACGAGAAGGTCTACAGGCTCATGGCAGGATCCATGGCTGTAAGCGTCGCCGCGGAATTGACGTTCACCACATATTTGGGCGTCTTTGATATTTCCAACATCATCGGCCATTTCCTGAAAATCATTTCCTACATGTTCATCTACCTCGCCTTGATCCGGTCCGGGCTGACCAAGCCTTTTGATCTCCTGTTCCGGGAATTGGAGCGTGAGAAGGCTGTGTTGCGGGAGACACAGCGCCATCTGAGCCTGATCGTGGATACGGTTCCAGCTCTGATCTGGCAAAAGGACCATAACGGAACATATCTCCAGGCAAACAAAACCTTTTGCAAGACTCTCGGAATTTCCCAGGAACACATCCTTGGCAAAACCGACCATGACATCTTCCCGAGAAAGATTGCCGACAAATTCCGTGAAATAGACCTGGAAGTACTGCGTACGGGCACGGAACAGATGGGCATGGAGGAACAATACGCCTCGATATCAGGCGTGCATGGCTGGAGGCTCACGGATCGCATGATCTTTCGCAATCAGAATAATTCTCCAGCTGGAATCATCGGCTTTGCCAAGGATATCACCCAGCACAAGACAGCGGTGCTGAAAGCCGGCGAGCAACAGGAACAACTGCTCCAGGCCGCGAAAATGACCGCACTGGGCACTCTGGTGGCCGGCGTGGCCCATGAAGTGAACAATCCCAACAACTTCATCATGCTCAACGCCCCTCTTCTGGAAAAATCCTGGCAGGACGCCGTGCCCGTTCTGGAAGCGCATCAGGAACGGCACCCGGAATTCACCCTGGCCGGAATTCCCTTTTCGCAAATGCGCGGATATGTAGCGGAACTTTTTTCCGGTATTCACGAAGGCAGCAAGCGAATCAAACGCATTGTTTCCGAACTGAAAAATTTCGCGAGGCAAGCCCCGCCGGATATGAATCAGGAGGTTCAACTGAATCAGGTGATCGAAGCCGCCCTGGTCATGCTTCGCAAAACCATCACCCAGCATACAAACCAGTTCACCGTTTCATTGGCGCCGAATCTGCCGTTGATCCGGGGAGATTTTCAGAAGCTGGAGCAGGTGGTCGTCAATCTGCTGATCAATGCATGCCAGGCTCTGCCGCATAAAGATCACTGCATTGCCCTGGAAACCTTCCCGTGCAACAAAGGGAGTCAAATCGCGATGCGCGTTACCGACAACGGCTGCGGCATCCCTCCGGATATTGTCGGCCGAATCTGCGATCCTTTTTTCAGCACCAAGCAGGACCACGGCGGCGTCGGGCTGGGCTTGACCATTTCCATGGCCGTGGTCCAGGACCATGGAGGTCAGATGCTTTTTGATTCAGCACCGGATCTGGGCACAACCGTCACCGTCTACCTGAACGTTCCTGCATAATGCCTCTCACTCCCTCGAATCATCCCATATTCATCGTCGATGACGAGCAGCGGCTCCTGGAAGGAGTGAACTACACGCTGCGTTCGGCCGGTTATGAGGAAATCACGACCTTCAACAACGGACGGGAGATCCTCTCTCTTCTCCCCGACCTTGAATGCTCCCTGGTCCTGCTGGACTTGTACATGCCCGACATTTCCGGAGAAGAAGTATTGCTGCGACTTCGCGAAGAGTGCCCGCATGTCGTGGTGGTGGTCATAACCGGGGTGGATGAAACAGAAACCGCCGTGCGGTGCATGAAGGCCGGAGCATTCGACTATCTTGTCAAACCCGTGGAGCCGGAACAGCTTGTCGCCACGGTCCGGCGAGCGTTGAGCCATGCTGTGCTGATTCGACAGAATTTCAGCCTGCGCCAACGACTTCTTTCAGGCAAACTGGAGCATCCCGAAGCCTTTGCCGGAATCATTACAGCGAATCGGAAGATGAACGCGATTTTCCAGTACCTGGAAGTCGTCGCTCCGGCATCCGATCCGGTTTTGATCACCGGAGAAACCGGAACAGGCAAGGATCTGATCGCAACAGCCCTGCATCAGGTCAGCGGCAGGAGCGGTCCGCTGGTCGCCTTGAACGCGGCTGGTCTGGATGACAACATCTTCGCGGACACGCTGTTCGGCCACGTCAAGGGGGCATTCACCGATGCCGCGGTCCCACGTCAAGGCATGGTGGAGCAGGCCCGGAACGGCACCTTGTTTCTGGATGAAATCGGGGATTTGACGATGTCTTCCCAAATCAAGCTCCTCAAGCTGATCCAGGATCGTGAATTCTATCCGCTGGGAGCGGACAAACCGTGCCGAAGCAGGGCCCGAATTGTCCTGGCCACGAACCGGAACCTGGAAGTCGAAGTGCGCCGGAATCGGTTTCGCAAGGATCTTTTTTACCGAATCAACACCTATCACGTGCACCTGCCCCCGCTCCGGGAACGCCCCGAGGACATTCCATTGCTGGCCGATTATTATCTCAGCCAAGCTGCCGAGGAGTTCAAAAGTCCTTTCCGGCATATTGAACCGAGGCTGAGAAGTTTCTTGCAGGCCTACAATTTCCCGGGCAATGTCAGGGAGCTGCGTGCCCTGATCTTCAACGCCGCGGCCCATGGCGGACAGGAAGTCCTGATCCGCAGGCTGTCCCGGCTGCTCAAATCGCCGCACGTACCTGCCATCGAGGACAATACCCGCTCTGAAAACACCATGCAGTTTCCCGATCCGCTGCCGACCATGGATCAAACCATTGACCTGCTGGTTCGGGAAGCCATGCGCCGTGCTCACGGAAATCAGGCCGCGGCAGCGCGCATGCTCGGCATATCCCGCCAAGCTATGCACAAGCGAGTGCACCAGGTAACGCTGGAAAATCAGCGACCTCCCCTTCTGTCAACTCATGTTGACAACTGCGCTGTCAATAAAAACTGACAACGTATTTCGTAACTATTCAGCACATCCGGCACATGACCAGTCCCCACTCTGGATTCCGGCTTTCGCCGGAATGACGGATCGGAGCAAGCTGTTTCAATGTTAGTCATACCGGCGAAGGACGGTATCCATATCTATATTCTCGCTCTGCTGAGTAGTTACCGTATTTCAACAGAACAACTCCGCACATCCTCTCCTGACAGTGGCACAGCGACGCTCTTCGCGCGGTGGTCTTGCTGCATGTCCGTTTCGAATCCTGCATCTGATGATGAATGTCATCCCATGTCCCCCTTCCGCATCCGTCAACATGGGTTGACAAAAGATCTCCTCCCCGCCCTCACCTTTGGTTGAAATTGAAAGGCTGCAAGAAATTACTTCATTATTCCGTGATGATAAGAAAAATACCTGACTTGGTACAATCCCTGCTCAAGAGATCCTAATCCGGAATACCCAAGTATCTGCAGTACAGATCGTAACTTACTCAGTTCATCCGAGAAAAATCGGACTGGATAGCGATAGCGCCGGCCTTCGCCGGTATGACTTAACTTGGAAAGGACGTGGTGTGATACGTCATTCCGGCGAGTGACCACAGAGTATGTGCTGAATAGTTACTACAGATCTTGAGTAAAATCGGGTCAGACCTTCCAACCCGCTGACAGCGGCACTGCAATCGCAAAGAGTGGCCATGGCTTCCAAAAGCATCCTGATTGTCGAAGACGAATCGAAGTTTCGTTTTTCAATATGCCTGGTTCTCCGTCAGCAGGGCTATTCTGTTTACGAGGCCGGACACGGAATTGAAGCCATGGCAATCCTGAATGAACTTTCGGAAAGCAATCACAACGTTGATCTGGTCATTACGGATATCAGAATGCCGCGGATGAGCGGCATCGAACTGATGGAAGCCCTCACCGGAAAATCGATCATGTCACAAATACCAAAAATAATCGTCATGACCGGTTATGACCACAATGAATATGCTTCAAAGCTACGAGCAATGGGCTGTTGGAAAATCATCAACAAGCCTTTTGATGCGGACGAGTTGTTGCGTGAAGTTGCCTCTGCCTTGAGTGCGGAGACAATACCTGGTTCCTTGCCGTAAACACGTCTAACAGGAGAAGGTGGCATGAAAAACATGAAGCTGGGGCTGAAGATTGGAATGGGATTCGGCTTGCTGATCCTCATAGCTTGTCTTTTGGGTGGAATAGGCGTCTGGAACATGAAACGCGTGGAAACCGAGGCCACCCGTCTGGCCGTGGCCTATGTTCCGGAAGTGGAGGTGGCCAATGAGCTGGAACGGAACACCTTGCAGCTGATGTATGCGATCCGCGGGTATGGATTTACGGAACAGGCCCAATTTCTTGAGGAAGGGAGGCGGGAGGCTGCGGAAGTACAGCAGGCCCTGGCGGATGCCCAAAACCTGGCCGAGCGCCAATCGCTGCCCGCTCTGCGGGAGAACGCTCGTGTCGGCGCGGAACGCTTGAATGCCTACTCCAACCTGATCGACCAGACCGTGGCTCGAATCCAGGCCATGAACACCGACCGCCAATCCATGGATACCAGCGCAAGCCAGTTCATGCTCAGCGCGGAAAACTTCCTGATCTCACAAAACGAGGCCATGACCGCCGAGATCCGCACCGCAGCAGCCGCGGCAAGTCTTCAGGAGCGATTGGAGAAGATCAATGGAATCAATGATGTCATTGATCTCGGCAATGCTGTCCGGATCAGCGCCTGGCGGGCCCAGGCGGAACGCGACCCGGGCATCATCGAAGAAGCCATGGCCGATTTTGCCCGCATCGAACAAACATTGACCATGATCAGGTCCCGCACCTTTCAGGAGGCTGATCTGCGCCAGATTGCCGCGATTCAGGATGCGGCGGCCGGTTACCAGAACGCCATGAACTCCCTGCTCACGAATTGGCGGGATCTGGACCAGATCGGCGTGCGCCGCACCCAGGTCGGATACGAACTTTTGACCTTGGCGGAAGAAACGGCTCAACTGGGCCTGAGCGAAACCCAGTCCATCGCCGACCAGGCCGTGGTCAATCTGGGCCGGGCCTCCATGATCATGATCATTGGCTTGGCCGTGGCCCTTGTTCTTGGTGTTTTCATCGCCGTATTCCTGACTCGGGCCATCACCCTGCCCGTGGGGCTGGGTGTTTTCTTTTCCAAGGAACTTGCCGAGGGCGAGCTGGACGCCAAGCTGGCCGTGGACCAGAACGACGAAATCGGCATCCTGGGCAAGGCCATGCAGGGCATGCAGAACAAGCTGCGGGAGATCGTCGGCGAGGTCAAATCGGCTTCGGAAAACGTGGCCTCGGGCAGCGAGCAGCTCTCCGCCTCGGCCGAGCAGATGTCCCAGGGCGCCACGGAACAGGCCGCGGCCGTGGAGGAAGTCTCCTCAAGCATGGAAGAGATGACCTCCAACATCAAGCAGAACGCCGACAATGCGGCCCAGACCGAAAAGATCGCCCTGCAGGCGGCCAAGGACGCGGAAAGCGGCGGCAAGGCCGTGGCCCAGACCGTGACGGCCATGAAGCAGATCGCGGACAAGATTTCCATCATCGAGGAGATCGCCCGCCAGACCAATCTCCTGGCCCTGAACGCGGCCATCGAGGCGGCCCGCGCCGGCGATGCGGGCAAAGGGTTTGCCGTGGTCGCCGCGGAGGTGCGCAAACTGGCCGAACGCAGCGGTACGGCAGCCACGGAAATCAGCGAACTCTCCACGTCCAGCGTGCAGGTGGCCGAGCAGGCCGGGGAAATGCTGGTCAAGATCGTCCCGGACATTCAGCGCACGGCAGAACTGATCCAGGAGATCAACGCCGCCAGCCGGGAACAGAGCATCGGCGTGGAGCAGATCAACAAGGCAGTGCAGCAACTGGATCAGGTCATCCAGCAGAACGCCTCGGCAGCCGAGCAGATGGCCTCCACCTCCGAGGAACTCTCCAGCCAGGCCGAAGAACTGCAGGCCACCATGGCCTTCTTCAAAATGCGCGGAGACATCGGAAGCCGCGCTCGTTCCCCGCAGGTGCGAAACGTCAGCAGTTCGGCTCGCAACATCCTCCCGGCAAAGCCGGCCGCCGGCAAGCAGCCGAAAAATGCCGGATTTGCTTTGGACATGGCTGCTGAAAAAGATGACGAGTTTGAAAAATTCTGATCAACGACGATAATCGCCAGCCATAGAAGATCCTTATTCGGGAGGTAAGAAATGAACGAGAAACTCAGCAAAACGTTGAGTCAATATCTGACGTTTACGTTGGACAGGGAACTGTACGCCATGGACATTGCCAAGGTGCGCGAGGTTCTGGAGTATACGGAAATAACGCGCGTGCCGCGGACTCCGGAGTTTCTGCGCGGGGTGATCAATGTCCGTGGCCGGGCCGTTCCCGTGGTGGACATGCGCCTCAAGTTCGGGTTGAGCAAGACCGGGCAGACCGTAAACACCTGCATTATCATTGTGGAAGTGGATGTGGATGGTGAATCCACCATCCTGGGAGCACTGGCCGATTCGGTTCAGGAAGTCATCGACCTGGAGCCTGATCAGATCGAGCCGGCGCCGCGTCTGGGCACCAGAATCAAGACCGAATTCATCGAAGGCATGGGCAAGAGCGCGGATCAATTCATCATTATCCTGAACATCGACAAGATCTTTTCCGCGGAGGAACTGAGCGTGGTTCAAGAGGTGGGCGAGGAAGAAGTCCAGGTTGCGTGACGATGCCGCGAATCATCCGCTGACAACCCGGTGATCGACTTGATCCAAAAAGAAACGCCGTAACTGCGCAAAAACTTGTGGCAATCAGCGGGTTGAATCCAGGGAGCGCCGCACCCCATTGCGGCAGCGGTGTAACGCACTCAGGACAAAGTTCCGGCTGGAGCGTGGCCCCAGTAGCTGAATCACGAAACTCCATCCCGGAGACACTCCTTGCACGTTAAACCTCATCGCCCGACCTTTTTTAGCAGTTACGAAACGCCTTCCTGCTTCATGAGCGGGAAGGCGTTTCTTGTGGGTTGCAAAAAGGGATCAAGCGGGTGATTCAGCCAGACGCGACATACCCGCATCATGGATGTTGCATGCGTTGCAGCAGCAGCATGTCCGCCAGGGTCAGGCAGACCATGGCCTTGAGCACGGGGACGATACGGGGAATGGCGCAAATGTCGTGACGGCCGCCGATCCGCAGTTCCTGCTCCCGGCCCTGGTTGTCGATGGTAACCTGGGGCTTGGCGATGGAGGGAATTGGCTTGACCGCGGCCCGGATCAGCACGGGTTGACCTGAGCTGATGCCGCCGAGAATGCCGCCGGCATTGTTCGTGGCAAATCCGTCAGCCAGAATCGGATCATTGTTCTCGCTGCCCAGCATTCGGGCGGCCTGAAAGCCGGAACCGATCTCCACGCCTTTGACCGCGCCCACGCCCATTACGGCGCAGGCCAGGCGGGCGTCCAGCTTGTCCAGGACCGGCTCGCCAAGCCCCGCGGGGACTCCGTCGGCAACGATCTCCACCACTCCTCCCAGGGTGTCTCCCGCGTCCCGGACATTTCTGATCCGCTCCTCCCACAAGGAAACAACATCGCTGTTTGCGGCAAAAAAAGGCCGTTCCGCCGCGGCCTCCGGATCCACGGAACCGGCGGCAATGCCGCCGAGTTCGACGGTGTACGCCGTCACGGCAATGCCCATGGTCGCCAACAATGCTCCGGCAATGGCGCCGCCCGCCACCCGACAAACGGTTTCCCGCCCCGAGGAGCGTCCGCCGCCGCGATGGTCGCGGATGCCGTACTTGGCCTGATAGGTGAAGTCGGCATGTCCCGGCCGATACATGCTCTCCAGCCGACCGTAGTCTCGGGAACGCTGATCCTCGTTGGCAATGTAAAACCCGATGGAGGTTCCGGTTGTCCTGCCCTGGAACACGCCGGAGAGTAGGCGGACCAGGTCCGACTCCTTGCGGGTGGTGGTTCCCAGCCCCTGCCCGGGCTTGCGGCGATCCAGCTCCTGCTGGATCATGTCTTCATCCAGGGCAATCCCCGCGGAACAGCCGTCCACAACGCCGCCCAGTCCGGGGCCATGGGATTCGCCGAAGGTGGTCAGGCGAAAGACCCGGCCGAACGTGTTCCCGCTCATGCCGCCTCCTCTGAAATCCGTTGCGGGGCAGCGCCCGACGGTTGCGCATTTGCGGCCCCGTGATCGCCCTCCTGCCCGGTCAGGAGGCATTTGGTCTCCTGAATCTTGTATTCAGGCACCATGCGTCGCAGGACGTCCTTGACGGTTCCGGCGTCATGATTACGTGCGGCAACCTGCAGTTCCTCCAGCAGGGCATGGAACAAGTCCGCTTCCTGTTTGCAATCCGCCTCGGTCCGACACCCGTTCTCGAGCAGGACCATGATCTTTTCGTGGCTTGTGCTGTCCACGCCCTCGCTGTCGGTGATCAGTTCCTCGAACATCTTCTCGCCTTCCCGCGGACCGGTGATCACGATGGGGATGTCCACGTCCGGCTCCTTGCCGGACAGGCGGATCAGATCCCTGGCCATGTCCAGAATGCGCACCGGCGTGCCCATGTCCAGGACGAAGATCTCGCCGCCCTTGCCCAGGGTCGCGCTCTGAAGGATCAGCTGCACGGATTCGGGGATGGTCATGAAATAGCGGATCATGTCCGGATGGGTCACGGTGACGGGCCCCCCCAGTTCGATCTGCCGGCGGAACAGGGGAATGACCGAACCGGAAGAACCGACCACGTTTCCAAAGCGCACGGCCATGAACTTGGTTTGCCCGTTCTGGATGCGGCGCAGCAGCAGCTCGGCCACCCGCTTGCTGGCCCCCATGACGTTGGTCGGGCGGACGGCCTTGTCCGTGGAGACCAGAACAAACCGTCGCACGCCATGGGCCAGGGATTTTTCCATGACCACCCTGCTCCCGACGATATTGGTCCAGACCGCCTGCCAGGGATTGTTCTCCAGCATGGGCACATGCTTGTAGGCCGCGGCGTGGAAAACCACCTCCGGCGTGTAGGCGGCAAACAGATCCTCCATCAGTTCGACATCCTGGACCTGCCCCAGCACCGGCACGTATGCCGAAAAACGATGCTCGTGCTCCAGTTCCATCTGGACAGCATACAGATTGGTCTCGCTGGAATCCAACAAGATCAGGTTTTCCGGTTTGTAGCGAATAATCTGACGGCACAATTCGGAGCCGATGGAACCGCCGCATCCCGTGACCAGAACACGCTTTCCAGCGAGAATGCCGCGAATGCCCTCGTCGTCCAGATGCACTGCGGGACGGCCAAGCAGATCCTGGAAATTGACCTCCCGCAAGGAACGCACGCTGACCTTGCCGTCGATGATCTCGCCGATCACCGGCAGGGTCTTGAAGGGAACGTCCACCTCCTTGCACAGTTCGACGATGCTCCGCATCCGGGTGCCGCTGACGGACGGCAAGGCGATCAGCAACTCATCGGGCAAAACCTTCTGCACGACATACGGCAGCATGTTGATCTCTTCCAGAACCGGAACGCCATGCAGGGCCCGGCCCTTCTTGTCCGGATCGTCGTCCAGGAATCCGACCACGTGATGGTCCAGGACCGGGTTCTCGATGATCTCACGCAGGATCTTTTCACCGGCATCGCCGGCGCCCAGAATGAGCACGCGCTTGCCCTTGGGAGTGCGCCGCAAGGGAATGCACCAGGGGAAATTGCGCACGCTGCCCTGCATGGTGTAGCCGGAGCGGATCATCATGCGCAGTCCGCCGGCAAAAAGCATGGTAAACGCGGCATCCAGCAGAAAGACCGTCCGTGGATAGCCCTCCAGACGATTCCAGGTGAACATGGCCGCGACCAGCAAAAGACTGCTGACCAGCGAAGCCTGAACCACGTGCCACAAGTCATCCAGTCCCGTATACCGCCACATCCCGCGATACAACCCGAAAATGGAGAACAACACCAGCTTGATGGGGATGGCGACCACCAGCAGTTGGACCATCTGGGCTTGATAAAATTCATCGACCTGAAAATCGAACCGAATCAGATAGCCCAGAACGATGGCCATGGTGAAGATCAGGCCATCGATGAGGAGCATCAGATAGAGTTTGGGATTGGTCAATTTATGGATCATGAAAATGGCGGACGTTCAAGATGGTCGAAAAGCGCTGAGACCTGTTGTCCAGCCGATCGCAGGTACCGGCTGAACCGTGCATGGTGAAAATCTACACGAAACACTCGATAAACTAAAGGAGTGGACGGGAACGGAGATACTGCAAGGGAATGAACGGTGCAGGTACCGACATTTCAGGAATCAGAGCCGTGCCGACCAGAGGCTGTCCAGCCGCTGGGTCGCGGTAATCTGTCGTGTCCGCACGATCAGCAGGACCAGCCAGAGCACGCCCATGGCGGCAAGAGACGCGCCCATGGCATGCCACATCTCCGGTTCCATGCCCCCGCCGGAGGAGGTGATCACGGAGGGATGAATGCTGCGCCACAAACGGGTGGAGAAAAACACCAGGGGAATGTCCACGAAGGCCACGATTCCCAGGACCGCGCACAGGGTGCGGCGTTTGACATGAGGCAACGGCGATGTCCGCAGGATCAGGTATCCCGTATACACGAACCACATGATCAGGGCCGTGGTCAGCCGCGGATCCCAGGTCCACCAGACGTTCCAGATCGGGCGGGCCCACAGGGAGCCGGTGATCAGGGCCAGACCGCTGAACAGGACTCCCAGTTCCGCGGCGGACCCGGCCAGGGCATCCCAGAAGTCGTTTTTGCGCAGGAGCACCCCGACACTGCCGACAAAGACCAGAAAAAAGCTGAGCATTGCCCACCACGCCAGGGGCAGGTGGAGATAAAAAATCTTCTGCACCAGGCCCATGGTCAGTTCCACGGGAGCGTGCAGCCAGATGACCAGATGGGCGATCACCAGAAGAAGCGCGGCGATCGCGGCGAGATAGGAGAGATAAGGAATTTTTTGCATATCACCTGTTGGTTGATCCCAATTCGGCTCGCACCGGAACAGCCCTCATCCTTCCCGAAAAACCAGGGGGAAAAGGATCAGCGCGACTGCGGTAAAAAGCGCGTCGAATGCCAGGATCAGGACCAGCCATTGGGTTTCGTCATGGACTCCCGCGCCGGAAAGCAGGCTGCCGCCGACCTTCACCCCGCCGAGAAGCAGGGGCACCAGGAGTGGAAAGAGGATCACGCTGAGCAGGGATTCCCTGGCGGCCTGGCCCTGGCTCAACGCGCCCAGCAGCGAGCCCATGACCACGAGCCCCAGATTCATGGAAGCGACGAGCCCAAGGGCCCAGAGCCATTGTCCGTGCAGGGACTGGCCGAGAAAGACCACCAGCCCGAGCAGGAAGAAAATCTGGGCCAGGAAAAGGAGTACGGCACCGGCCAGGGCCTTGCCCAGAAAAACGGTTCCCGGAGCGATGGGCGCCAGCAGCAGGCCCAGGCGGACGCTGTTCGCCTCTTCGAGGTGATACAGCGCGTTGAACAGCAGGACAAGGCCGAAAACCGAGGCCAGCCAGAAGATGGCCGCGGCGGACTGGCCGCTCATGGTCTCCCCGATGGGCAGGGAAAGACTGAAGACGAAAATGATCAACAGTCCCAGCAAAACGGTCTGCACCAGCCCCAGGCCCAGGCCGAGCATCAGCCGCAAATCCTTGACGGCCAGGATCAAAAACCTAGGCATTGGCGGCCCATTCGGAGTAGTTTCGGGTGGTTCCGAGAAATGCCGGCCCCTTGTTTTCCAGAACCAGTACCCGGTCCGCCAGCAGGATGTCGCGCTGGGCGTCATGGCTGACCCAGGCCACGGCCGCTCCGCGGGATCTGGCCTGACTGATCTCGCGGTCCAGGATGTCCCGCGACGCGATATCCAGACCGGTGGCCGGTTCGTCCAGGAGCAGCAGCCGGGAATTGAGCAGCAGGATGCGCGCCAGGCTCAGCCGCTGGGCCATGCCCCGGGAAAAGGTTCCCGCCCGTTCCAGGGCCGCGACTTTCAGCCCGACCCGGTCCAGGACGGCGACCACCGCGTCCGAAGTCGGCGCCAGGCCGTGCATGCGTCCCCAGAACAGGAGGTTATCCATGGCCGTCATGAAGGGGTACACGCAGGTGCCGTGGCCCAGGTAGCCGATCTCCCCGTTTTCCAGGGCCCAGTCGATCTCGCCGCCGGTGGGCGTCAGCAGGCCGGCGATGATCTGCAGCAGCGTGGACTTGCCTGCTCCGTTGGGCCCCAGAACCAGCAGCACCTCGCCGGGCACGACGCGCAGACTGACGTTCCGGAACACGAGGCGGGCGCCGAAGAAATGGCTGACCTTGCGCAGATCGACCAGGCCCGTGGAATTGCGCTCCATGCCTCGATCAGATGTCATGACCTGATGGCCGCGGCCTGATCAGGCCGCGGCAATTTCCGTTTCACGCCGCACGCCCTTGTTGGTCCGCAACGCGACAAAGCCCACCAGGCAGAGTACGGTCCCGCCGATCCAGACCCAGTTCACCAGGGGATGTGTGCTCATCCTCAAACTGATGATTTCGTCCTCGGTAAATCCCAGCAAAGTGGCATAAAGTTCCTCGCCCAGGCTGAACCGGGTGGCGATCTTCGCATGGGGACGGTCCCAGGTCCGGTAGCTGCGCCGCTGGGGCAGGAGTTCGCCAATGACCTCGCCGTCCCTGGAAATCTCCAGCCGGGCGGCATAGACCATCATTGCCGGAGTGCTCCACGTTTCAATGCCCTGATAGGTGATGGTGAAGTCCCTGATGGTCATCGACTCTCCGGGGGAGAGAATCGCATCGACTTCCGTCTTGTAAGGCCCGGAGAAAGCGATGCCCAAAACCATCAGCGCCACTCCGAAGTGAACGCCATATGCGCCCCAGGCGGTGCGCCGGCGGCGAATTCCGGGTTCCAGGATAAACAGCATTCCGATACTGACAATGATTCCCAGAGCGGCGCTGGCACTGACGAGGGCCAGTGGCAGACGGACACCGCCGAACCAGAGCACCACGCCCAGGGCCACCCAGACCCCGAGCAATGCAGCCACCCACTTTCCGTGGCGCATGCCTTCCTTCCACTGCACCCAGGGGCAGAAGATCAGGATGACCGCGATCACCGCGAAGAGCGGCAGGCAGACCCGGTTGTAGAACCCGGCGTCCAGTCCCATGGGGCTGTCGCTCCAGATGGAACTGATCACCGGCCAGAAGGTACCCAGCATGACCACGAGTCCCAGGGTCAGCAAAATCCAGGCCGTAATCACGAGCAGGCCCTGACGGCTGAGCAGGCCGCTCAACTCTTGATTGTCCCGGCTGGGTCCGAAAAAGAGGATCAGCCCCGTGAGGATCATGCTGAAAATCATGAACAGCACCAGCGGCGTTCCCACCCCGCCGTCGCCGAAGGCATGCAGGGAATCGATCACCCCGCTGCGCACCAGGTAGGTGGCCATGAAACACAGAACCAGAGTCAGGACCATCAGGAGCACGTTTGTCTTGCCCAGGGCCTTGCGCCCCTGCCCGACGATGGCGGTATGCAGAAATGCCGTGGCGCTGAGCCAGGGAATCAGCGAGGCGTTTTCAACCGGGTCCCATGCCCAGTAGCCGCCCCAGCCCAGTTCCAGATAGGCCCACCACCCGCCGAGGATGATGCCCATGGAGAGAAATATCCAGGATACCAGGGTCCAGTTGTGGCCCACCTGAATCCAGGATTGCTTTTCGCCGACAATCCAGCAGGCCAGAGCCAGACAGGCCGGAATGGTGAACCCGGCGTATCCCACAAACAGGGTGGGCGGATGAATGATCATTCCCGGATGCTGGAGCAGAGGGTTCAATCCCTGGCCGTCCAGGGGCGCGGGAGAAATTTCGATGAACGGATTCTGGACCCCGGTGAGCAGGTACATGAAAAAAGCCTGCACCGCGAGAAAGAAGATCCAGAAAAAAACCTTGGTCTGGCTTCCCAGCCCCTGGTACTTGGGTGAAAAGACCCAGAGCGTGCCGAAAATGACCACCAGCCAGGCCCAGAACAGCATGGAACCGGCCTGACCGGCCCAGAAGGCGGTCAGGGTGTAGAACATCGGCAGGGTCAGGTCGGAATAGCGGCTGACGTAGACCAGTGAAAAATCACGGCTGTAAAACGCATAGAACAGAAAAAACGAACTGATGGTCACCAGGGTGCAGACCACGATCTGGGAGTTCTCCACCCAGGCCAGAAGGCGCGACCTGCCCTCCCATGCCTGGTAGATGCAGGCCGCGGCACCCAGCACAGAGATCAACAGGGCCGCCAACAAGGCAAAATACGGAATGATGTGCATGAACAGTCTCCAAAAAAAACGGCCCGCTCATCTCATCCGCGGACCGCTTCTGCAAAAGAATGGAAAAAGATATCAGCCGGAACGATTCTCCGCCTCATACTTGGAGGGACACTTGGTCATCAAGGTCTTGGCATGAAAGTACCCGGCCTGGACTTGGTAACCGCCCTCCAGAATCACCTCGGCCCCAGGCACGAAAAGGTCCGGCACCACGCCGCGAAACTGAACGGGAATGCGCTTGGAAGGATCGTCGCTGTCTTCCAGAAGAAACTGCACTCCCATGTGATCCGCGTCGTACGCCAGCCCATCGTTGGCCACGGTTCCAAAAAGGCGGATCTGGCGAATATCTTCGGCGGGCATGGCCAAGGCTTCGGATACGTTGAGGAAATAGATGCTGTTCTGCTTCAATCCGGTCATCAGCAACGTCCCGAAACCGGCAATGAACAGAACCAAAGCGACGGCATACACCATGCGCGAATTTTTTGTTTTTCTCATGAACTGTTCACCTCATGGATAACAATTATAAAGTAACGGACCATAACTATTTCCGCAACGTCTGACAAGAGTTGGCGTGGCTTCGATAAAAAGAAATGGAGCAGCCGGACCGCATAAAGCAGAGTCACAATTCACTCATGCGATACCGTCGCGAGATGTAACGTACCGGCACTGCAATATGTTCATGCTGGTTGCGCAATGCCGAAAAAGCAAACGCGCACGCAAACACGGGCTGGCTGGACATTCAAATCCCCAGGCTACTGTGCTCCGGCCATGAGCATGCCGATGCGCTTCATGCGCTCCGTGTCGTCCACGGAAAAGTCGTCCATGATCCGTCCCCGGAAGATGACCGCGATGCGATCGGCCAGGGTCACGGCTTCGCGCAGATCCCCGGTGACCAGCAGAATGCCGGCATGGGCACGGGCCTGCAGGAGTTGGCGCCAGACCTCCTCGGTGGAAGAGACGTCCAGTCCCTGGGTGGGCTGTTCGGCCACGATCAGCCTGGAGTTGCGATAGAATTCCCGGGCCAGGACAAGTTTCTGCAGATTTCCGCCGGACAACCGCCCGGCGGCCATGTCCGGCCTGCCCGGCTGCACGTTGAATTCCTTGACCTTCCGGGCAACCGTTTCCCTGGCTGCCTTGCGCTGCAACCACATCCCCCTGCAAAATCCCTGGCGCGTTGTTAACAAAAAATTGTCTGTCAGGGTCATTTCCCGGCAAACAGCCAGGCCAAGTCGATCCTCGGGGATGTAGCTCAGGGTCTCCTTCCAGGAGGGGTTGGCAAAAAAATCCGCCCACTCGCGGCTCAGGATTGCCACCCGTCCCGCTCCCGGCGGCCGCAACCCGGCCACTGTTTCCACCAGCTCCTTTTGGCCGTTGCCCGCCACGCCCACCAGGGCCATGACCTCGCCCTCGCGCACCACCAGGTTCACGTCGTCCAGACGGGGACCGCTGAGATGCTCGATGCGCAGGACTTCCTCACCGGGAATCGATTCGGTTCTGTCAATGTCCAGGGAAACGCTGCGCCCCATCATCCGACTGGCCAGTTCTTCCTTGGACTGGATCTCGTCGGCTTTCCATTGGCCGACCACTTCCCCGCCCCGCAACACGGCAACATCGTCGGCCACGGCAATCACTTCCTCCATCTTGTGGCTGATGAAAATGATGGCCTTGCCCTGCTCGGCCATCTTCCACAGCGCCTCGAAGAGATGCGCCGTTTCCACGGGCGTGAGCACCGCCGTGGGTTCGTCAAAAATCAGGACCTGGCTCTGGCGGTAGAGCAGTTTCAGGATTTCCACCAATTGCCGCTCGCCCATGGACAGATCCGCGATCCTGGCGCCGGGATCAATGGGCAGGTTGAAGCGCCGGGCCAGTTCCCCCACCTCCCGCTCCATGGCGCGGCGGGAAAGCCAGAACGTTTTTTCCTGCCCCAGAAGGACATTTTCGGCCACGGTCATCGCATTGACCAGCATGAAGCTCTGGTAGACCATGCCGATGCCGGCGGCAATGGAATCCTTGGGCGAAGCAAACCGCGTCTCCCGCCCCCGAACCAGAATCCGTCCGGCATCCGGGTGCAGACGCCCGGCCAAAATGCTCATCAATGTGCTTTTGCCCGCCCCGTTTTCGCCGAGCAGGGCGAGAATTCGGCCGCCATGGATATCGAAACTGATGTCGTTGTTGGCCCGCACCGGTCCGAAGGACTTGGTCACGCCCTCCAGGCGAATCAGGGGAGTTTCCGCGGTGGACATCACAATCTATTCCTCAGGTGGAATGTTCACGCCCAGGGCGGCCGGAGCCGCGCTGCCGCGTCCGGTCATGGTGGAGGCCACCAGCACCAGAATGGTCAGGGCATAGGGCAGCATCAGCAGGAATGAAGACGGTATGTCCGTTCCCGTGGCTTGCAGGCGCAACTGAAAGGCCATTACGCCGCCGAAGAGATAGGCTCCGAAAACGGCCCGTCCCGGTCGCCAGAAAGAGAAGATGACCAGGGCCACGGCAATCCACCCCCGGCCCGCGGTCAACCCGTTGGACCAAAGATGAATGTAGGCCAGGGACAGGTAGGCTCCCCCGAGTCCGACCAGGTACCCCCCCATGATGATCCCCAGCCAGCGCAGGCCGACCACGTTCAATCCGGCCGTGGCCGCGGCGGTCGGGTTCTCGCCCGCGGAGCGCAGGTGCAGCCCCAGCCGGGTATGGCGGAAGAACAGCCAGATCAGGACCGGCAGGCCAAAGGAAAGGTAGACGAGAACGTCATGGTTGAACAGAATCGGTCCCAGAACGGGAATATCCGACAACACGGGCAGCGGCATCCGGGAAAAACCGATCCCCTGGGTGCCCACCAGCGGCGTGCCCAGGAAGTTGGCCAGCCCCGTGCCCATGATGGTCAACGCCAGGCCGGAAACAACCTGGTTGCCCTGGAACCCCAGACAGACCATGCCGTGCACCGCGGCCAGCATGGAGGCGCACAGGCCGCCCATCAGGAAACCCAGCCAGGGGCTTCCGGTGGTCAGACTGAACCAGAAGGCGCCCAGAGCCCCGACCATCATCATTCCTTCGACGCCAAGGTTGAGCACGCCGGATTTCTCCGTGATCATCTCACCCAGGGTCGCGTACAGAATCGGCGTCCCGGACTGAACGGCCGCTGCGAGCAGCGCGATGATGAGTTCAATGGGCATGGATTTGGTCCTCGGTTACAGCCAAAATAGAATTACCCGACACTACCCAATCAACCGCATTTCGTAACAAAATCGCAATCGAAATCGCAATCGAAATCGATCTGTTTCCTGAAGCATGCCGACACATCGTCACTCTACCGAAATTGAACCACGCTATCTACAACGGTTGTAACTATTCAGCACATACTCTGGGTCAATCGCCAGAGCTGGATTCCGGCTTTCGCCGGAATGACGTATCATACCAAGTCCTTTCCAAATTATCTCATACCGGCGAAGGCCGGCGCTATCGCTATCCAGTCCTATTTTTCTCGGATGAACTGAATAGTTACCAACGGTTAGCCAATCAGCCAGATCAAAACACCAATCTCCACGAGAAGTTGTTTTCGATTTCGATTTCGATTGCGATTTCGATTGCGATTTCGATTGCGATTTCGATTGCGTTGAGGATTTCGGTGGGGAGGATGATTTGATCATTGTTGTATCACGCGTCGTTCAAAACGTAGGGTATACGTCGTGAAGAACTGCCCGGCGAGGACCGTCAGCAGGATCAATCCTTCCAGGATGAACCCGAAGGCGGCGGGGACTCGGAGTTCGAGTTGGAGAATCTCGACCCCGACACGCAAGCCGGCGAGCAAAAAGGCAGCCAGGGCCATGGGCCCGATTTTCAGGCGTGCAACCCAGGCCACGACAATCGCGGTGTAGCCGTACCCGACCATCACGCTGGGCTGGAGGCGTTGGGCCACTGCGGACGTTTCCACGAACCCGGCCCATCCGACGATCATGCCGCAGATCCCCATGACCAGAAAAACGAGAAAGCCGTACGGCATGAAGGCATAGCGGGCCGTGCGCAGGCTTTCGCCGCTGGCCTTGATCTCGTATCCCAGCCGGGTCTTGTTCAGGAACGCCCAGGCCAAAACGCTCAGGACCACGCACAGCACCAGACCCCAGTGCAGCCGGCCGGCGCCGATCATGCCGATCTGCGCCGCGGCCGGGTATTCCATGGTCATGGGGAAACCCATTCCGCGCGGATCCTTCCAGGGACCATAGACAAGATAGCTCAGCAGCAGGATGCCGATGTAGTTCAGCATCAAGGTGGAGATGATCTCGTTCACGCCCAGGCGTACCTTGGTATATGCCGGAAGCAGAGCCCATGCCGCGCCTGCCGCACCGGAACAGAGCATCATCAGGGGCAGCAGGACATATCCGGGCAGGGTCGGGAAGGTCAGTACGGCCCAGGCTGCTCCGATGGCGCCCAGGGCGAACTGCCCCTCAGCCCCGATGTTCCAGATCTGCATCCGGAAGGTGAAGGAAACTCCCAGGGCGCACAGGTAAATGGGAATCGCCTTGAGCAGCGAGTCCTCCAGGGACCATGTATGGCCAAAGCCTCCCTCCCAGAGCAAGGCCATGGCCCGCAAGGGAGGAACGCCCTGCACCAGCAGCGCCAGGCAGGCCAGCCCCAATGAAAAGGCCAGGGCTGCAAAAAAAACGAGGACCGAGCCCCAATACAGGGGCTCGGTCCTTTTCTTGACGCGAAACAACCTCATGTCGCTATGGTAACACTTCAGGAAACAATGCTTCTCTGAAGCGCACGTTATTGCGTGGTTCCCACAACTCCGCGTACGAACCAGTCCATGGTCAGCATTTCCTCATCCGTGGCCCGGACGCCTTCAGGAATGCGGACTTCCCCTTTCTGGTCCAGAACAGGACCGACAAAGACATCGGTTTCACCGGAGCGAATTTCTTCCTTCTTGGCCAGGACTCTGTCCTGAACCTCCTGGGGCACCATGGGGCCGAAGGGCGCCAGGTCCACCAGGCCCCGATCCAATCCCCACCAGATGCTCTCGCTTTCCCAGGTCCCTTCCCGCACGGCCTGAACGACATACTTGTACACCTCGGCCCAGTTCCAGACCGGAGCGGTCAGGTGGGCGCGGGGGGCAAAGGAACTCATGTCCGAATTGTAGCCCACGGAATAGACGCCCCGTTCCTGCGCCGCGACCTGGGGGCCGGGGGAGTCTTGATGCATGGCGATGACATCGGCGCCCACGTCCAGCAGACTGTTGGCCGCTTCTTTTTCCAGGGCGGGATCATACCAGGTGGAACTCCAGACCACGCGCACCTGGACATCCGGGTTCACGGCCTGGGCGCCCAGGGTGAAGGCATTGATGCCGCGGATCACTTCGGGAATGGGGAACGCGGCAACATACCCGAGAATGTTCGATTCCGTCATGGCGCCGGCGACCATTCCGGAAAGGTAGCGGGGCTGATACATGCGGCCGAAGTACGTGCCCACGTTCTCCGCCTGCTTGTAGCCGGAGCAGTGCATGAACACAACGTTCGGAAACTGGGCCGCGACCTTGAGCACCGGGTCCATGTAGCCGAAGCTGGTGGCAAAGATCAGGTTGTGCCCGCGCCGGGCCATGTTCAACAGCACCCGCTCCGCATCCGGTCCCTCGGCGACGGCTTCGACGAAGGTGGTTTCCACGCCGTCCAGGGCCTCGATGGCCAGACGGCCCTGATCATGGGCATGGGACCAACCGGCATCGCCGATGGGCGAGACATACACGAATCCGGCCCTGATCTCTTTGGCCGCGCCCACTGCCGGCATGCTGATCAGCATCAGGCATAACAGCATAAGACCTGTCAAACTCCGTTTCATACTGGGATCCTCCAAAATGTTGTCGAAAAAAGGAACTAGTCAGCTTGATTGAGCGGGATAAGGGTAGTTTCAAACTTGTGGCAAGCATGACCTGGATTCCCGCCTTCGGGGGAATGACTTGAGTTTTCATACCGTCTCGGAGTCAGTCATACAGCGAAGGTGGGTATCCAGCCACTACTTTGATGAGCTGAGTTCCGAAAAATTTATTCGCGGAAATAGTCCAGCATCAGGAAACTTGCAAGAAGAAAAGCCAGTGCCGCATGCGATCACTTCAACTACTTACCCCGTTGATCCACCATGGGCTCGACAAAACGGGACTCGGCGTCCCAGGGAAAGAGAATCCAGGTATCCTGACTGACCTCGGTAATGAAGGTATCCACCATGGGGCGGCCGTCCGGCTTGGCGTAGACAGTGGCAAAATGGGCTTTGGGCAGCATGTCGCGGACAATGCGCGCGGTGCGTCCGGTATCCACCAGATCGTCAATGATCAAGGTCCGGGTCGCGTCCTCGTCCGTGATGGGCTGAAAGTTTTTGAGCACGTTACTCTGGCCTTGATCCTGCCAAGCATAACTGGACACGCACACCGTATCGATAACCCGGATTTCCAGTTCTCTGGCAATCACCGCAGCGGGCACGAGACCGCCCCTGGTGATGGTCACGATTTTGCTCCAGGGGCCAATGTCCAGCAGCCGCCATGCCAATGCCTTGGAATCCCGGTGCAGTTGCTCCCAGGAAATATGGTACAGCCTTTCGTATCGATCTTTCATGTTCAAAAAGTTGGTAGATGTTGTCGAAAGAACGCCGAAACATCGCAACTGCTCATCGGCGATCTGGTCTGAATTTCACGAAAAGCACGATGTAGAGATCAAGGCAAACAACGAACTCGAAGTCGGGTCACGAGTCGCGATGATCCCGCGAATCATCCAGCCGCTTGATCTCGTAGTCGTAGTGTTTTCGAGCCTCAAATTCCCTGTGTACTGCTCCTTGTCCCTGCTTGCCCATTTTTCGGAGCATCCATTTCCAGCGGATCCACATCACCACGGCGGCCGTAAACACGAAGGCGATGAACACCAGAAAAAAGATCGCTCCCAGAAATATTCCAAGGATCGCCAGGGGCAGCAAGAGAATCCAACCCCACCAGGGGAAGCGAGGCGAGAGAAAAAAAATCTGTCGTTGATTCATGGCGTAGATTCAATGAGTAACCACTAACCGTTGCCGTCGACACCTGATTGTCTTGAGTTTGGGGTACCTGTCCGGTTGACCGGAGATGCCTGTCCACATCTGAAAACCCATGAAGCGTCAATGCTGACAAGGCCTTGAACCGGTTGTCGGGATCTGCAAAATGACAATCAGGCAGGAGGCAGGAAGATTGGTTGCCTCAGGTTAATATTTATTCCATTCTCCGCCTTCAGGCATTTCCAGGTAATCCTGGAGCCGATCCAGTTCAGCCTGAGGCAGAGCAAGAGGTTTGGCAAACTGCACTCCCCAATGTCCGGAATTGCGTCGCACGATCCTGCCCCGAACGTTCCCAAGTGCAGGCCTCAGAAAGTCCGGAGTGTCCAGAAATTCCAGGCTGTCATTCTCGGTTGGTTGAAATTGTCTTCCCTCGTTCTGGGAAACATCCAACAAGACTCCCGTCCTGCTGATGTTGTAGACAATACCAAAGAATTGTTCGCCACTGGAGGTCTGGAGGATGCAAAAGTCCGGTACGACATCCACCCGGGGTGCACCGCGTTGATCTTCATCCATAGATCAGGATCATGGCCGAATTGGCGTCAGGTCAAGCCGTTTTATGGGGAATGGCATCCAGATAGAACAACCCGGAACGCAAAAGCATTGCCTAACCTTAACGGCACGGAAAGGCAATGGCATTTCCAAGCAAAGCCAAAGTCACTCGAATTCCCACTCCAAATCGCAATTCGCAATCGAAATCGCAACCGAAATCGAGTCATAATTGAACAATTAAAATCATTGGTAACTGTTCAGCATGCTACTGCCCTGCGGACTTTGACATCGCAGCCGGCGTCGGTATCGGTATCGGGATCGCAGGCGGAGCCATTCGCAGGTCTTATTCAACATTTTTCGAAGCCGATTCCGACCCCGATATCGGAGGCAGTTCGCACACCATGTAACTATTCAGCAGTGCCGGAGAAAAGACCTGGATACCGGCTTTCGCCGGAATGACTAACAAGAAACGGTTTGCTCCGATTCGTCATTCCGGCGAAATTCGGAATCCAATTCTGAAGAATGGCTATGCGCCATTTGTGCTGAATAGTTACAAATCCATGGGGATAATCCACAATGACTACCGCTAAAAGCTGGGAAACCACCATTGTGAATCCATGCTGTCTTGATATCGGCCTTCGTCCGCTTGGGAATGGAGGGCTATATTTGCGAACTCCTTTGGCCGTCAACCCGGCGTAGGCTGGGGGCCAGGTGCTTGTTTTGTGGGAGGAATGTCTGAATTATTGAGCTGTTACAACGAGGATGTAATGATCAGTAATATTTTTCGATTCCGGGCTGGAGGTATACATCCCGATGGGGGCATTGGCGATCAGATCCCCGCCGAAATCCGCATGTTCAGCCGGGAGAATCCGTGTCTCGTCCTGTTCCTGGGGATCAGGGTTCTTGAGCATAAGCCTAACCTGTTGCCTTTCCGAATGCTGCAGTGCCGTTATTCCTGTTCAACATCTTTCGAATTCAGCTTCACAATCCCGTCATCCCAGTCCAGTTGCTGCATTTCGCCGTGAAACTGATGCAGCATGCTGCTGACCGAACTCATGAGCATCGCCACCGCCGAACCGGTTGGCGATATCTTCTGGGCCATGTCGACCATTTTCCGGCATTGATACAGCACCATTTCGAGTTGTTGATTGGATTGAACCAGATAATCGTCCCGAAGCTTGCTGATGCTGACGTCGTTCACCAATCCTTCAAACTTGATCACCTTGCCGTCCCTGGAACGGATGAAGGTGGTCATTTCCTCAACCCAGACGATCCTGTCGTTGGGCGTGATGATGCGGTACGGCGCCAGTCTGGCCTGCGCGACATCCTTGCAGGAGGCGAGATGCCCGAGTTCGCTCCAGACCCGGTCCCGGTCATCGGGATGAAGGATTTCGAAGTAATGAACATTGCCGGACAACAATACTTCCCGGGGCCAGCCGAAAAGCTGCGCCACGTTTTCCGAGACGGCTTCTACCGATCGATGCAGATCGTTTCGCCAGACAAACGCCGCCACAGGGCCACGGGCCACAATTTCGGAGATGATGCGATGATCAACTTCCTGCTGTTGGCGCTGAGTGACGTCGTGACCTATGGACAAAATTTCAACCAATTGCCCATGTCCGTCATAAATTCCCTGGTTGTACCAGCCCACCCAGACACGACTTCCATCCCGACGGACATTCTCGTTTTCCACAGTAGAAAAACGCTCCGGATTCTGACAGAGTTCTTCAATCATGGCGACCAGATCCCGTCCAGCAAGATCCTTGCGCGGCGTAATCGTGGCCAACACGCTGCGCCCGACAAGCTCCTCCGCCGTATACCCGAAAAATTGCAATCCGAACTCATTGATGAACACGATCCTGCCCTGGACGTCCATTTGCAAGATGATGCACTGCGCATTCTCAACCAAGGTCCGGTATCGTTTCCGGCTTTCGCGCAGTTCCGTCTCGGCCTGCTTGATTCTGGATATATCCGAGACCATGGCCAGAAATCCGGATATTTTACCGGAACCGTCCTTCAAGGGGGTGACCGAGATCTGCGTCCAGACCCCGCTTCCATCACTGTGAAGCTGGCGCACGTTGTACCGGGTGCGCATACCGCTGTGTTGCCGATTCAGATGATGTTCAACGACATGCAAGTCTTCGGGATGAATGAATTCCGTCAGAAAGCGGCCCTCCATCTCGTTCCGGGTCCGCCCCAGCATTGCCGCGCATTGCGGATTGACAAACGTCAGGCGCCCATCCTCGTTCATGACCCAGATCCCTTCATTGGCCGTTTCCACGATGAGCTGATACTGGTTTTCCTGGTTGCGCAGCTTTTCCTGCAGCAAAACGATCTTCGTCAGATCGTGTACGGTCACGAGAATCCCGGTCACAATCCGGTCACTCCAGAAGGGAGCGTAGCTGACCAGAACCAGATTTCGACCATCATCATGCCCGGGAAACTGCATCCACCGGCAAAAACTGACCTGCTCTCCCCCGAAGGCCCGTTCAAGCAGAGGCCTGGAAAAATTTTCGAACAAATCGCTGCCGAGAATTTCAGAGACATGTTGCCCGACGATCTGTTCCCTGGTCTTCTCGAAAAGCCGCACGTAACCGTCATTGACGATGCGATACCTGTATTCCCGGTCAATAAAGGCAAGAGCGTCGTGGGACAGGGAAAGAACCCATTCAAAGCGTCGCAGATCACTTTCCAGGCTTTCACGAGTCTTTATCTCGACCTGACATTGCTCCAGAGCGATGGCCAACTGCTCGTTGCGCTGGGAGATGGACTCCTCAAGCTCCAGGGTGTTGTCTACCAGCGCCAGTTCCAGATATTTCCATTCGGTCACGTCGATGATGGTCAGGGGGACAATCACATTGCCGTCCACCGGCACCTCGCCGGGCTCCACGTGCAACAGGCCGATCCTCGGACGAACATGCGTGAGATCGTCCAGCAGCATGTCGTCATTGTCATTGAAGGAAATATCCTTGCGCAAAAAATAGAATATCAAGGATGCGGTGTGGGATTTTTTTCTGGCGTTTTCCAGAAATGATTCCACCTCGCTTCGGCTGCTGGGGAGGATATGCCGCAGGAAGCGGTTGGCCGTGGAGGGAGCGTGTTCACTGGCATAGCCCAGCATCCGGTAGACGGAGCCTGACCATACCTGCTGCTGCGGCGCCTTGAGAAGGAAAATGGTCCCGATGAACGAGGGCCGTGGCCCCCAGTGCATGAGCCGAGAGGTTCCGAAAGAGGTTTTGAAAAAATCGGACAACGATGTGTTGTCGGAACTCAGGAGGGGTTTGTCGAAGAAGAAGAGGTTGAATGGCTCCACGCCCAGTGCCGCGCAGATCCGTTCAATGACAGCAAAAGAAGGAGAAACCCTGCCCTGCTCGATCCGGCCGAAATACTGAACGCTGACTTCGGCGGCCTGGGCCAGTTCCCGTTGCGTCAGCTGGTGAACCCGACGCAACTCCCTGATTCGTTCCCCAAAAAGCACTTCCAGCAAGCCGTACCTCCTTTTGTACAAAGAGATAGCTGAAACTGAAAAAAAGGGAACAACCTGAGAGGTGGTATTTTTGAAGGTTTTTTGTAACTGCTCAAAAACTTGTGGCAATCAAAAGGATAAATCCCGGGAGCGCCACACCCCAGTGCGGCAACGGTGTAACGCACAAAGGGTAAAGGTCCGGCTGGAATCCGGCCCTTGTAGCCTGGTGACGAAACTCCACGTCGATGGGGACAGGAAACCGCGTCGCCCGATCTTTTTGAGCAGTTACGGTTTTTTATCAATAGAACGAAATAAGCGAATAAAATTGTAACGACTGAGGTTCAATGCGGGGAAGATGAAAAACTGGTAATTGCTGAGCTGTGTCTGAGAAAAGACCTGGATGCAGGCCCTCGCCGGAATGACTTTTTCCAATGCCGTCTCTTGAGTCAGTCTCACCGGCGAAAGCCGGTTTCCAGATCATTTTCTGACTCTGCTGAGAAGTTACAAAAAAATCGTAACTACTCAACACATCTTGCAACAAGACCTGGATTGTTCCGGCTTGTCTCGATTTTTCGGCATCGCCTGTCTGACTGAGACAGGATTCGTTCATCGAACCATTGCCGGACGCATGAAGCACAGAATGCTGTTTATTCACGCAATGGTTCGATGTTACAAAGCCGGCGAAGGAGTTGCGATGCCGAAAAATCGAAGCAGGCCGGAACGAAGCTGAGAAGTTACAATAATTCGTAACCACTCAGCAGAGCCACGCCACTACACTACATCCCAGACCTGGCCGGCGGGCGTATCCCGCACTTCAACGCCCATCTCCGCCAATTCGTGACGGACAGCGTCGGCACGCTGGAAATCCTTGGTTTGACGGGCATCCTGGCGGGCAGCGAGAAGTTCATTGATGCGCTCCACGTCCAGTTCCCTGCGTTGCACCCGGGTGTCCTTCAGTTCCGCCAGCCATGAACCCGGCTCAGCCAGGAATAGTCCCATGGCCTGTCCCCAGCGTCGCAGATCCTCAAGGATTCGCATACCCAGATCCCGGCTTGCGGCGCTTTTGCGCCAGGCCTTGGTCTCCAGCATCCTGTTGCCCAGCCGGACCACCCCGAAAACATGCCCCAGGGCTCCGGCGGTATTCAGGTCATCCTCCATGGACTTTGCCCAATCGTTTTCCAGTGCAGTCAACTCGGTCTCCAGCTCCGGCGGCAGGATCGTGTCGTTCCACTTGCCGCCGGAAACGTGCTCGGAAAGCAGGGCCATGGTCTGATAGATGCGTTGCAGCGCCTTTTCCGCCTCTTCCATGGAGGAGAAGGAAAAATCCAGGGGACTGCGGTAATGCTTGGTCAGCAGGAAAAAACGCAGGACTTCGGGGTTGAACTTGGCCAGGATATCCCGGATGGTCACGAAATTCCCCAGGGACTTTGACATTTTTTCGGCATTGACCTGGACAAATCCGTTGTGCACCCAGAACCGGACAAATTCGCCGCCCGTCGCGGCCATGGACTGGGCCATCTCGTTTTCATGATGCGGAAAGGTCAGATCCTGGCCTCCGCCGTGAATATCCAGGGGCAGGCCCAGTAGCTGCTCGCTCATCACCGAGCACTCCAGGTGCCAGCCCGGCCGGCCCGAACCCCAGGGGCTGGGCCAGGACGGCTCTCCCGGCTTGGCGGACTTCCACAAGGCGAAATCCAGCGGATCTTCCTTGCTTTCCCCCGGTTCGACCCTGGCGCCGGAACGCAGCTCCTCGATGTTGCGACCGGACAGACGCCCGTACCCCTCGAAGGCCCGGACCCGGAAATAGACGTCGCCCTGATCCGTGGCATAGGCATAGCCCCGCGCAATCAGTGATTCGCAAAGCTGGATCATCCCCGGGATATGTTCCGTGGCCCGGGGTTCGTAGTCGGCCCGCAATATGCCCAGCCGGTCCATGTCCTCATAGAAGGCGACAATGTATTTCTCGGCCACCTCGGCGGAACTCAGCCCCTCAGTGGCGGCCCGATTGATGATCTTGTCGTCGATGTCCGTGAAGTTGCGGACAAACGTGACCTGCCACCCCCGATGTCGCAGATACCGGACCAGAACATCAAAAACCACCGCTGATCTGGCATGGCCGATATGGCAGTAGTCGTAGGCCGTGATTCCGCAGACGTAGAGGCGGACATGGTTCTCACTCAGGGGCTGGAACTCTTCTTTCTTGCCGCGCAGGCTGTTGTATAAAAGCATACCTTCTCACTTTAGCGATTGACGGTCATCGGGTTCAGTAACCTTGGGAACGGATCAGGCGGGCATTTTGACTGGAGCCTTTAATGCCGTGACCACCGCCATGGCCTTGATTCCCTGTTTTGCGCCGGTGAACCCCATCCCTTCCTCGGTGCCGGCTTTCACGCCGACCTGTGCCGGGTCCAGTTGGAGCAGGCGGGCGATGTTGCGCCGAATCTCCTCCCGCCGCGGTGCGATTTTGGGAATCTGGGTAATGATGTTCAGGTCCACATGGGTCAGGGTCAGCCCGCCTTGATGGACCAGTTCAAGAATTTCAGACAGAAGAATTGCACTGTCGATGCCCTCGAACCGGGGGTCCGTGTCCGGAAAAAGGTCGCCGATATCGCCCCGGCCCAGGCATCCCAGCAGGGCATCGGCCAGGGCGTGCAACAGGACGTCGCCATCGGAATGGGCTATGATCTCAGGACCACCGGGAAAGGAGACCCCGCCCAGCTTCATGGGCCGTCCGGGACCGAAACGGTGGACATCATAACCAAAACCGACACAGGGCGCAGAAACGTTCATGGGGGAAGAATCCTTGAGTAAATTGAGATCGTCGGGATTGGTGATCTTGGTGTTGCACGGCTCGCCGGGCGCCACGCGAACAACATGCCCCAGGCGTTCCAGCAGCGAGGCATCGTCCGTCACGACCCACTGCTCCCGGACACAATGCTGATGTGCCTGTTCCAGGATTGACCGGACAAAAGCCTGAGGTGTCTGCACCGCCATGAGCGATCCCCGATCCGGGGTTCCCAGGACTTGCCCGTCCGCAACCTCTTTTATCGTATCCGTCACGGGAATGCCCGGAACAACTCCGGCGGTTCCCGCACCGGCATGCTCCCGCAGTGCTTCCAGCATTGCCTGCACCAGGGCCGGGCTCAGAAACGGCCGGGCTGCATCATGAACCAGAACAGCATCGCATACGCGCGGGATCGCGGCCAAACCAAGGCGCACGGAATCCTGGCGCAACGCCCCGCCCTGGACGACAAGCACCGGCACGCCGGGATTTTCCTCGGCCATGAGTCGCTGCACCCACTGTTTGCCGGCCGCAAGCTCCGCCTCCGGAAAGACCACGACCACTCCGCGCATGGCGGGGATGCGCGCAAAAACACGCACGCTGTGCCAGAACAGCGGGACATCCCGCCAGATCAGGAATTGTTTTTTGGTGGAAAGTCCGGCCTGACCGAGGCGCGAGCTTTGACCGGCCGCCGCGACAATGGCCCAGGGGGACTGGAACGGGAGCGTATTTGGTGGGGTGTCGGAAGTGGATGACATGAGTATGTTGAATAAAAATGCGGGAGTCGGGCGATAAGCCGGGTTCTGTCTCCCGGCACTCACTTTGCCCAGGAAGATAACTCAAGATTTCCGTATCTTCCAGGGCAAAGTGAGTGCCGGGCGGCTGTCATTCCTCTAGGACAGGGATTACTCCCTGCCTCAAGCAACCTACCCGAGGACTTCGGCCGGGCCGGCCTCAGGCGTCCTCCTATTTGGTCTTGCTCCGAACGGGGTTTGCCGAGCTTGCCGCGTCACCGCGACAACTGGTGGGCTCTTACCCCACCGTTTCACCCTTACCCGGCACTCACTTTGCCCAGGAAACTTCTCTCAAGAAGATGAATTCCCAGGGCAAAGTGAGTGCCGGGCGGTCTGTTTTCTGTGGCACTTTCCCGGGGTCGCCCCCGCTGGACGTTATCCAGCGTCCTGCCCTGTGGAGCCCGGACTTTCCTCCCGGCACTCACTTTGCCCAGAAAAACCTTTCTAAAGAAGATAAATTCCCAGGGCAAAGTGAGTGCCGGGCGACAGCCTGCCCAACTCCCGCATTCAAGTTATATATGACAGTGTCCGATGAAGGTCAAAGTCGCACTGAATCTTGAAAGTAACTTCTCAGCTCGAGAAAAACGAACTGGATACCGGCCTTCGCCGGTATGACTGATGTGCAACCGACTTGTTGCGACAAGTCATTCCGGCGAAAGCCGGAATCCAGTGCAGGTGCGTGACCGAACACCGCATGCGCTGCAGAGTTACTTCACGGCAATAATACAGGCAATTATTCAAAGCCGATTATACGGCTTCCGCTTCCTCGGCCGCAAAGTGTTCGGACCAGTAAATGATCCGTTGGCAGTTCGGGCAACTCAGAATCTGTTCGCCCTTCTGGAGAACGTTGTAAGTCTGCGGCGGGATACTGATGTTGCATCCCTTGCAGATTCCCTCGCCCACGGACACCACGACAGGCTGGGACAATCGTGAGCGGATGAATTGATACCGGCTCAGGATCGGCTTGGGAATCACTTCCTCGGCATCGCCGCGCAGATTATGCAGAACCTCCAGACGGGCCTTGGATACTTGCAGCTTCTGGTTGATCTGTTTCTTTTTCTGGGAAATCTCCTGTTGCAGGGACTTCTGTTCGCCTTGGGCCACGTCCAGTTGCTCCTCCTGACGGGTCAACTCTTCCAGCAGGGAAACCTTCTCCTCCTCGCGGCTGCGATTCGTCTTTTCCAGATTGTCGATTTCCCGCATCATGGCTTGGTGTTCTTTGGAATTACTGACCATCATCAACTTGTTCTTGCTTTTTTTGATCTTCATGCCGGTGTCTTCGATCTCCCGGTCCAGATCATCACGCTGCTTGACGATAATGGCGATTTTTGCGTTCACCTGGGCCACAGCGTCCTTGAGTTCAAGGTGCCGTGTTTCCATCCGCTCCAACTCGGCGGGAGCATTTTTCAAAAATCCGTTCAACTGCATGATTTCGTCGTCAATCATCTGCAGAGCGACCAACTGCTCGATCTGTTTCATATACAAGCTCAATGTCTTCCCCTCCTTGCAGGCAAAAACCATGTTCTACTGATACGTTCTTCGATTACCGCGGCAGCAACGTTACGCCGTGCGTTCCCCGGAAAAACGATGCGTGAGTGCGTCGTGTCCGGGAATAAAAGTTACCTCAATTGCAAATTCATTCAGTTTGAGCCGCAAATCCTCGGCAAATAACCGCATCATCTGTTCCTCAAGACGAAAATGACCCACATCCGCGACCAGAAGACCAAGCTCTTCAGCCATCTGGGCGTCATGATACTTGAAGTCCCCCGTGATGTAGACCTGGGCGCCGGATTTCGCGGCCCGAGCAAGCAACGACGCTCCGGACCCCGGGCAGCAAGCAACCCTGCGCACCTGGTCCGGAACAACGCCGGCCACGGTCCGCAAAGGCTCCTCGAGAATCCCTTCCAGAGTCCGGACAAAGTGAGACCAGGGCAACGCCGACGGCAGTTCGCCGACAAAACCGAACCCGACAGCCTTTGCGGGCAGGTCCAGGTCCTGGGAAATCATGCGCAGCGTGCCGCCGGCGTCCCCGGCGACAGCCTCCCGGACCAGCGCACACTGATCCGGCCCGCAAACGACCTCCAAGGCCTGGTCAGACTGCTGGTGGATTTCAACTGCGGGCTGAGTTGCAAGTGCCCGTCCGATTTCGGCAACGGCATCCGCGGATCCAAGAATCCGGAACCATCGCCCGACCTGTTTTCCTGTTTGCTCCAGAACGCGAACATGCTGAAGGCCCAGGGCTTTGGCCAGCCACTGCACGGGACCGTCGGGCTGCGTGTCCAGGCTGGTATGGGCCGCGTAGAGCCAGACATCATGGCGGAAAAGAGCTCCGAGAACATGATGATACCGGCTGACCGAACGGGACGGGAAATCCGGCTTCATGGCCAGTGGATGGTGCACCAGGATGAAATCGGCGCCCCACTCCAGGGCCTGACCAATCAGCTCCGGCGTCGGATCCAATCCTACGGCCAGCTTTTGAACCTGCGACCGCCCACCCGCAACCTGGACACCGCCCTTGTCCCAGGAGGCCGCGCACTCCGGCGGCGCCTCCATTTCAATTTTTGCTATCAAGTCTTGGACATGCATATCATAACCTGAAAATCATATTCGATGTTCGCGACGCGGGCATCAAGGCATCTGTCCATGCTCCGCAACTTGAAAAAAACGCAACCTCTCGCCTGCCGCCTGATTTGTCGTGCAGTGGAGATAAGTTCAGAAAAGCTACAAAAGAACAAAAAAAAGGTGTTTCCCGGATAAACTTTTCCAAGAAACACCTCTCGTAAGAACGGCGAACACGTTTTCAGCAATGCGGTTTAAGTAGATATGCGCCTGAGGCACCAGTATCCTCTTTGGTGGGCCTACCAGGACTTGAACCTGGGACCTGCCGGTTATGAGCCGGTGGCTCTACCAACTGAGCTATAGGCCCTTTTTGAAATTGCAAAAGAGGAGATATTTACCTTTCACCGACAGCCTCTGTCAAGTTGAATGTTTCTTCTTTACGTACTCGATGGCCGAGCGGGCTGCCAGCGCGCCTTCCCCAACGGCCACGCTGATCTGCAGAAACCTGCCGACGCAGTCGCCGGCGGCATAGATTCCGGGAATATTCGTTTGCTGCTGCTCGTTCACGTCGATGAACTGTTTGCGTTTCACCAGCCCCAGACTGGCGGCGAAATCCGAGGTGCTGGCCTGTCCCATGGCGATAAACAGTCCTTCCACCTCCTCCTGTTCGCCTCCGGCATAATGAACCGTGGCCAGGCCGTCGCTGCCGCCAAGGGAAAGGATCTTGTCCTGAACGATCGTGATCCCGGAGCGCAGCAGTTTGTCTTGAAATTCCTGAGCCATGTCCAGGGTCTTGCCCTGGGTGCAGATCCGCACATGGGGAGTGTAGTGCAGCAGTTCCAGGGCCTGGTTCGCGGCGAAATTCCCTTCGCCCAGAACCATCACCTTTTTCTGCCGGACGAAAAATCCGTCACAGCTCACGCAATACGAGACCCCCTTGCCTTCATAATCCTGAAGGTTGTCGATTCCCGGGCGGACCCGGGACACGCCGGTGGCCAGAATCACCGCGAAGGTTTCGTACTCGTCCTGCTCCGTCCGGACCCGAAAACGCCCTTCTGCCACCGCATGAATGGAGAGCACACGTTCGTTGCGCACTTCGGCCCCGAAACGCTCAGCCTGTTTGATCCCGCGCTTGATCAGCTCCATGCCGGAAATGGTTTCCGCGAAGCCGAAGTAGTTATCGATATCATAATCCCCGGCAATTTTCGGAGCGCATCCCAGGACAAGCGTTTCAATTCCGGCTCTGGCTGTATAAATGGCGGCGGACAAGCCTGCCGGTCCCTGACCGACGATGACCAGACGTACGTTTCTCATGACAACTCCTGGTTGAAAAAAATGTTGGTAGCTGAAAGCGTCGTTATAATGTCCCCGGACATGTAACCATGACCACAATTGTCAAAAGCGGGTCATGAAGCTAGGGTGCCGGCGATATGCAGAACATATTACACATCCACAATGCGACGGTATACCGGGAACGAAATCGTGTTTTCCTGAACCTTTGCCTGAACATCGACAGTGGGCAGCACACCGCCCTCCTCGGCCCCAACGGCGCCGGCAAGACCACGCTGCTCAAATTGCTGGCCAGGGAAATTTATCCCATGCCGGGACCGGACACGGTCCTGCGCCTTTTCGGCCAGGAGCAGTGGAACGTCTGGGAACTGCGTTCCCGCCTCGGCATGGTGTCCCAGGACCTGCAGCAGGAGTATCTGGGCAATGTTTCCGGACGTGAAGTGGTTCTTTCCGGCTTCAGATCCTCCATCGGCACCTATGCCCATCACCATTTCAGCCGGGAGGA
Source organism: Desulfonatronum parangueonense (assembly GCF_054656975.1). Classification (NCBI taxonomy): domain Bacteria; kingdom Pseudomonadati; phylum Thermodesulfobacteriota; class Desulfovibrionia; order Desulfovibrionales; family Desulfonatronaceae; genus Desulfonatronum; species Desulfonatronum parangueonense. Next base: position 928,809 of record NZ_BAAHXH010000003.1, on the reverse strand, counting down.
ATTACAGCGGACCGATCAGCTTCTGCGAACCCTTTCCGTTGCCGAACTGGCGGAGAATCCCTTCCGGTCCATGTCCACCGGTCAACAACGCCGACTGCTGCTGGCGAGGGCCCTGGTGCACGATCCCCAAACCCTTCTTCTGGACGAACCCACGTCCGGACTGGATATCAAGGCCTGTTTCTTCTATCTGGATACGCTTCGCGAACTGATGCGTCAGGAGAAAACCGTGATCCTGGTCACCCATCACATCCACGAAATTCCCCCGGAAATGAAGCGCATCGTCCTGCTCAAGAACGGCCGCGTGGTTGCCGACGGCCCCAAGGATGCCGTCCTCACCGAGCAGGCCATGGCCGACTTGTTCGAGACTCCCCTGCGTCTGCTGGAGTCCGGTGGATTTTATCAAGTGGTGCCGGCCTGACCACTGCCTCTTTATTCCTCCAGAAAAACTGTCATCTGCTGAATATAGTCATGAATTACAGACAATAATGATTCCGGAATCTGTTTGAACTTCAGGCCCAGCTCAACTTTCGAGCCGCTTTTATTGATACGTTTGATTACGCATTCCACGCGTTCATTTTCATTTTTAAACAGAAAAGAACACTGCACTTCAACGACATCATCGATTTCAAATGGAATTTTCTGACTTTCTTTGCCCTGAATGCCGATCCCGCAGCCGGACTTGCTGATGTCCAGCAAGGCGCCTTGAATTGTAACGCCCTTGATGGCCATCTTGACCGGGAACAGGCAACTTACACGGCTGTCCTTGCGTAAGTTGTAGGATTCGATCCTGTCGGGGAACTCCAGGAACAAGAGAGGAAATGGAGAAAATGAAACGTGCTGGATCACGGTGGCGAATCCAAGAACGGAGCCGGACTTGATGAAGCGGACCGTCATGGAGTTGCCCTTGTACAGATGTTCATACAGCATGGACCGATTTACCTCGGGTACCACCGGTATCATCGTAATCACGCAGCGCTTGTTGATATACCCTACAAACCGAGTATGAAGCTTGTCCTTCATGCCGGGCAATTCAACCATGACTTTCATGCCGACTTCAATTGCGCTCAAACCTATCTCCATCAAAGCGGTTTCCAGAAAGCATTGAGACGCGACAATCGCAGCTCATGTTTCGAGTATCTACTCACCTACGATCCGGACTGTCTCGATTGTTTCGCCTCATAAGGCAGGAAAAACTATAAAATCCGGACAATTTTTCTCCATGGGGACGTGCTGGAGAGCTACGATTCAAGAGGTCAGCTGGTTTTCCGGCACCGATCAGGTGTTGAGCTTTCGGCAGTATTCCAAAAAATCTCTCGCCTCCTCAAAATCCTGATTAAGCACCAAGGCACGCTGGAGGTGATCAACACATTTGGCATAGTCTTTCAGATCGTAAAAGACTCGAGCCATATTGAAGTGCAAGTGTTCATCTTGGCCGTTGAGCGACAAGGCCTTGTCGTAATATGCCAGGGATTCGTCTAAAAATCCCCCTTTCCGCAAATTGGTGCCGAACTCATTGAATCGATGCCGTTCCGTTTCCACGAAAACATTATCAAGATTCAGAATACGGGCCAGAGCCTTCTTCAGCCGTTGATGATCTTTTTTCTGGCAGTAGACATCTCCAAGCCTGAGACTTGCCTGAGGATTCTGATCATCGATATGCAATGCCTTGACAAACTCTGACTCTGCCGCGTCCAACTGATTCAATTGGAAAAGCTTCTCGCCTTGATCCAGTTTACGCTGCAACGATTGAAGCACAGGCAAGGTCTTGCGCTCGTAGTAGTCGAGTTCCGGAGCATACTCGAGCATGAATATTCGCTTGGAAATCCTTGAAATCATGCCGGAAGGAACATGATGTTGATTCAGTGGCTGAATCTCGTAGGTATCGTCGTCCACCCTGCGGACAAACCAGTATGTCCTGGTTGTTGAGGACATTCGCGTCCCGCCGAACCCGCCGGACATTTCCGCTTTTTTTGAATAAACGCCAAGAATCATAATTTCTCAAATATAAGGTTGAGCTGACAGGATAATCAGCAGCTGGAGATGTACGATGAGAAAAAGTGAACCCCTAACCATTAAGCTCTCATGAATTCAACACTTTTTGAAAAACCTATGCAGCCGGTTTTGGTCGCGCGGCAGGTAGCTGGTCCAATCGCGGAGTTACCGTAACTACTCAGCTCATCCGAGAACAATCGGACTGGATACCGGCCTTCGCCGGTATGACTTAACTTGGAAAGGATGTGGTATGATACGTCATTCCGGCGAAAGCCGGAATCCGGCTCTGCGAGTGACCACAGAGTATGTGCTGAATAGTTACAATCTCTCAAGGTTTTCAAATGGTAAAAGAATTGTAAATCTTAAACATGTCCCCATAGCTGACCCCATTGCGCATGCCGAAAAACATCTCCAAAGACATTTCCATCTTGTTTTCCATGTCCGCCAGGATTTCCTTGCGCAGCAGGATCAAACGATATTTCACGAAGTCATGTTCAAATCCGTCCTGGATCAAGGCCATGCCTTCGGAAAAGTAGTAGGAACGGATGTACTCGGAAAACAGTTGCATTTTCTTGTGATCGTTGCGCCGTGCGTACATGGAATAGACCATCATGTTGATGATCAACGCCTCGATCTTCATGGCCTGATCGATAAGCAGGAACTTTTCCCTGGTTTTCGGTTTGTCCAGATTCTGCAAGGCCTGCTGGGCGATCTCAAAAACCTCTTTCTCGAAAATGGGCGAAATGGAAAACTTGGATATGATGCGGATCAGAACTTTTTGCGGATTCTCGTTCCCGGCGATGCCGAGCAGGCAGATTGCCAGCAGATCCAGCTTGCGGTGCAAATCCCGCAACAGGTTGCGTTGTTTCACCGTGGCCAGCCGTCTGCAGTCCTCCGTTGAAAAACCGGACTGCAGCAGACTCAGCAGATGCCTGATAAAGGGTTCGGCCGCATGCCTGGCCTCTTCCTCCAGGAAACGGCCGTTCTTGTGCCGGTCCAACGCCTTCTTCAGGGAAAGCCAGTAGGCTGCCACGGCCTCCAGGGGAGTGTGCACAAGATCGACGATACGGGAAGATTGCTGGGTCTCATCTGCCTTTGCCACAGTATTCACATCACGCTCCTTGATCCCCGTCGTTGCCTTAACGCGCATCCGCCTGAGGCCTGCTCAACCTGTTGTGCAGAATAAAACCGGCGATGAACAAACCGGCCAGAACGATCAGCGGCCACAGAACCTCCAGGGAAATCATCTCCCGGCCTTCCTCGATGTCCATGACATTATGCAGGATCGACGCGTACAGCAGCCCCTTGAGCATGTAGCCGATCGTCGCGCTGATGACGAAACGCTTCAGCGGCACATCCAGTAGTCCCGAACCGTAATTGATGATGGAATGTGGAAAACCGGGCAAGGTGCGCATGGCGCACAGCATCATGAAATTCGTATTGCGTCGCAAGATCTGGTACATACGTCCGCGCTGCGCCCGTGCCACCCAATTGCTTGCCAGACGCCCTGAGAGAAAATAGGCCAGGGTGCTTCCCAGAACGCCGCCGGCGGTAATCATCGCGGTAGCCGGAAGGGGATCGTAGAGCAGGCCGATTACCAGAAACATGATGGATCCGGGCAGGGCCAACGCAAAAGGGAATGCCTGGGCGCAGATCAATATCGGGACAAGCCACCAGGTATGCGTCCACTGCTCCGCCTTTTTATGGATCATTTCCCCATATTCCACGCCGAACCACAGTGCCAGCCCCATGATGCCCAGGATGAGCGCCCAGCCCGTAACGGACAATAGCGATGATGTACGCGCCGACTCGATCATTGCAACTCTTGTTTCTCCTGGCGGAATCATATCCTTGATTTACCTGATCAGCCGTTTGCGCATGCTGCGTATGGCAAGAATAAAAAACACGCCGCTGAACGCCAACAAATACCCCAGGCTGGTGAAAAGGCCGGACTCCATTCGGCCCGTGGCGGCAAGCCGGGCAATCTCCACCAAATGATACAGCGGCGAAAGCTGTGCCACGAGCTGCGCCCATTCCGGCAGCCCGGCCACGGGAAAAAAGGTTCCGCTGAACAGGAAAAGCGGCGTGATGAAAAGAAACATCGGCAGGTTGAACATGTCGATGCTCGGGGTGATGCCCGTGAAGTACATGCCCACTGACCCGAAGGCCATACCCCCCAGGAAGGCCAAGGGCAAGATCCACAACCCCTCCGGCAACCGGACCAGCCCGAACAAGGCGATCACCACAAGCATCAATGCCGCGGCCATGACGGACTTGGTGGCTCCCCAGAGAATTTCCGCGGTGATGATCTCTTCCAGGGACAACGGCGTGGCCAGCATGGCGTCAAAGGTCTTCTGGTAGTACATGCGGACAAAGGAGGCAAAGGTGGTTTCGTAAAACGCGTTGAACATGATGGCCGTGGCCAGGAGAGCCGGGGCGATGAAGGCCACGTAGGTCAGTTCGTGCCCCGCATAGACCACGTCGCCGATCAGTCCGCTGAATCCCACGCCGAAGGCCACCAGGTAGAAGATCGGCTCCAGCAGGGGCACGAGAAAATTGACCTTCCAGATCCGCCGGTACACCACCAGGTTGCGTTCCCAGACCCGCAACAGCCGCCGGGAATACAGCGTTAAAAAGCGCACGGAGTGGATCATTCGCGCAACCCTCTTCCAGTCAATCGCAGAAAGACGTCCTCCAGGGTCGCCAGTCTGAAGGTACAGGTCTGGGTGCAAAACGTGCCGCGCAATGTCTGTTCCAGCTCCTGCCCGCGATCATTGTAGATGATGATCCGAGATTCCAGGTCCTCATGGGCAAGTCCATGGGCTCGCACGAACTCCCGCAACTCCCGTGACGGCGACTCCACTTCGATTACGGAATCACCGGCATATTCCCGGATCAGCTTGACCGGTGGCCCTTCCACAAGCAGCCTGCCGTGGTCGACGATGATCAGCCGGTCGCATAGCCGGGCAGCCTCTTCCATGTAGTGGGTGGTCAAGAGCATGGTCAGTCCGCGGCCGCGCAACTCCTTCAGCTTGGTCCAGACCTGATGCCTCGACTGCGGATCGAGGCCCGTGGTCGGCTCATCCAGGATGACCAGTTCCGGATTGTTGATCAATGCCCTGGCCAGCATCAACCGCCGAGCCATGCCCCCAGACAGTTCCAGAACCCGGGCCGACTTCTTGTGTTCCAGGGCGAAGAACTCCAGCAACTCCGCTGTCTTCCGGGCCGCCACCACCCTGGGCATGTTGAAGTATCCGGCAAAGACCAGCAGATTTTGTTCCACGGTCAGATCCGGATCCAGAGTATTTTCCTGCTGACAAACGCCCAGCCTGGACCGGATATCCCGCCACCCGACCCCGATATCCTGACCGAAAACGCGCATTGTCCCGGAGGTCAGGGGCGAGAACCCGTAGATCATCCGAATGGCCGTGGTCTTGCCGGCGCCATTGGGGCCCAGGACACCAAAGAACTCTCCTTTGGCCACGGAAAAACTCAAATCATCCACCGCGGTGAACGAACCGAACTGTTTGTACAAATTGAAGGCTTCAATAACCGTGGGAGTGGTCGAGGACATAAGTCAGTAATGGAAATGCATTGTTAACCTGCGCGACAGTTCAGGTCGAGGCGACATACTCGGCCTATGGCCTCGGCCTTGCCAGAGCGCGCCAGTTCTTTGATCGAAGAGATACCTTCCACGCTGCGGACCGGCGTGAACCTTCTTTTGTTTTTCGAAGCCGGGAGGTGCTTGATCGAGTCGAAAACTTTTCTGAGAGTGGTTGATCGTTGTAAATGTCATCACCTTGCTCAGGAGCGAAATAGTCGTTTGAAAATTTTCTTCAACCCGGTGCGACTCTCCATGTCCTGGGTGTGCCCTCCCCTCTGCTCCGGGTCGTCCCACCATTCCAAAGCACCAAACCCGCACGGCAAGTCCTTCCGCAGACACGGCAAGATCTTTTCTTCAAGCAAAACCTTTTCATTTTCCCGAAGGTGAGCCAGATAAATGAACTGCTCCATGAAAAACCACGGCTCTGTCTGCTCCGAGCCGTGCAATTCATTGACCATAAGCATCTGAAAGTCCGACCCCAACACCGTCCGCAACCGGTCATCAGTCATGTTGACGAAAATCTTCTCGAGTCTGCCCCGGACCTCGAGAACGCCATCCGTGTCCACAAGATACGTCAAGGTCAAATACCCGCTGCCGTCCGGACGATAAAACGCCGCGACTTTCATCACGCCGTCCAGAGATGTGCTCTCCGGGGCGGGCTGAATGGAGAATCCCGCATAGGCGATCATCCTCTCACGGGCCTTCAAGGCAATGTCTGTTTGAGTGACGTCGTACACTTCTGGCATACTATGCTGCTTATGGATGAGTATTTAAATTTTGTAACTATTCAGCACATACTTTGTATCACTCGCCAGAGCTGAATTCCGGCTTTCGCCGGAATGACGTATCATACCACGTCCTTTCCAAGTTAAGTCATACCGGCGAAAGCTGGTATCCAGTCCGATTTTTCTCGGATGAACTGAATAGTTACAAATTTTGTAACTATTCAGTCCATCCGGAGGGTGGTCATTCACCTGCACTGGATTCCGGCTTTCGCCGGAATGACTTATCGTGGCAAGCTGCATCTATACAGTCATACCGGCGAACGCCGGCGCTATCGCTATCCAGATCTTTTTCGCGGATTTTGCTGAACGGATACTAATTTTTTTGAAAAAACTGTTCAGCACATCCAGGGCAAAATCACATTCCGGCAGTGCATTCCTGATTTGGCGGGAATGACTTGTTTCTGCCGTTTTCGAATCAGTCAAACCCGCGAAGGCAGTTACCCAGTCAGCTTTCGCACGGTTTGCCTTTAAGAATCTTCGCCTTCTTCTCGGCCTTCCTCTAGGCCCTTCATTTCAGCGGAGATCATTTGGGAACGTTGGTCCATGAGTCGGCTTTGCGGGCTTCGTAGGCCATGCGTTTGCGTTTGTCCATGGAAATGATCTCGAGCAGGTTGTAGGCTTGCCGGATGTCCTTGTTGTCGTGGGCGAGCATTTTGATGACCTCACGCTTGCGTCGTCTCAACCTTTCTCCTGCCCAGCCTGCATTGGTCCCTGCAGTCCGGCCACCTGCTCCCTGTCCATCCCGGTGATGGCCGCTACTTCGTCCAGCGACATGCCACGGGCGAGCATGGCCTGGGCTACTTTCCTGATCCCGATCTCTTCACCTTCCTTCCTGCCTTCCTCCCTGCCTTCCTCTCTGCCTTCCTCTCTGCCTTCCTCTCTGCCTTTGATCTCTGCGGAAATAAGCCGGGAGCGCTGGTCCATGAGTTCGGCTTTGCGGGCTTCGTAGGCCATGCGTTTGCGTTTGTCCTTGGAAATGACTTCGAGAAGGTTGTAGGCTTGTCGGATGTCCCTGTTGTCGTGGGCGAGCATTTTGATGACCTCAGGCTTGCGTCGTCTCAACCTTTCTCCTGCCCAGCCTGCATTGGTCCCTGCAGTCCGGCCACCTGCTCCCTGTCCATCCCGGTGATGGCCGCTACTTCGTCCAGCGACATGCCACGGGCGCGCATGGCCTGGGCTACTTTCCTGATCCCGATCTCTTCACCTTCCTCCCTGCCTTCCTCCCTGCCTTCCTCTCTGCCTTTGATCTCTGCGGAAATAAGCCGGGAGCGCTGGTCCATGAGTTCGGCTTCGCGGGCTTCGTAGGCCATGCGTTTGCGTTTGTCCTTGGAAATGACTTCGAGCAGGTTGTAGGCTTGTCGGATGTCCTTGTTGTCGTGGGCGAGCATTTTGATGACCTCCTGTGATTCTCCGTCGATGAACAGCATCCATTGCGTGAGCGGATCGGTTTCATGCCCGGTCAGGATCGCCTCCCGCAGCCTGGGCAGCTCCAGGAAGTGCACTTCCAGGACGTCGGTCAGGCGGTGGCCGGTGGCGTCATCCGTGAGATGAAAGCAGGAATGGAGTTGCGAGAGCGGGATGCAGTGGAAATCCACAATGTTGATGGTCACGCATTTCTTCAGCTTCTGGTAGGAATCTCCGGCCTTGATCTGCCCGGCATACATCTTGGCCCAGTAAAACAGGGTCCGTTCGGGCATGGGGTCCGTGGGCAGGATCTGGATTTCCACGTTGATCTGCCGACCATCCCGGAGCTGGATGCGGACATCCAGGATACCCTTCTTGTCCTCTTGGAACTCCTTGTACAGCTCGGAATTGACAATCTCCAGGTCGACCAGCTCTTCTTTGGGCAGACCCAGGATGGCGCTGAGCAAGGCGACAGTGTTCTCCTTGTGCCGGGGATCGCCGAAAATCAGCTTGAAGACGTAGTCGATCTTCAGGGACATCAAGGAGACTTCAGGGTGATCTGCCATGCCGGCTCCGGGGTTGTTGAAGGTGAGGGTGGGCTGCTGACCGATCATTTTTTCAATCTGTCTTTTGATGCAATTGGATACTTAGATACCCCGGCAACCAGGGATAATCAAGATTCATGTAATACCTTGAAGGCGTTGGGCCAGCTCGCCAGCCATGCCCCCCTGCTCTTTACCGAAACTTGCTGGAAGTGCTACAAGAATTCTTTTTCTGTCGTGGGATGGTTGTTGTCATCACTTCGCTTACCTGTCGGAATGATGGGGCATGGAGCCACTTCTCCCAGCCAGATGCTGCAAGTGGGTGTCTGTTCTGCACCAACCTCGCCCCAAGCGAGAGAATACAAACGTCGGCTTCAGGCAACAGAAAGCAGGGGTGAAACTCCTTTATCCTTGGAATCCAGCAGGTGCTTCACCCCGTCGAACGCCTCGGCCACGATCCCCTTTTGATCCAATGCCGGGGTCGTTGGAATATCGGCAGCGGTGGCGGATGACTTTGGCGCGGGAGAGGCGAAGTTTTTTTGAGTTCCTGATTTTCTCATCAGGTCTTCATTTTTACCCAAACCGCATGTGACGTGGAATGTGTAGGATTTCGGTTGTCGGCAGGCAGGGTACGCGAGGGGATGTGGTTTTGTTTGACAGGTTGGCCCCAGCCGGGACAAGAAGGTGTTCCTGATTTTTTGATGGCAGACAACCCTCAACTCTTGCGAACCGCCATGCCCATTCTCGCCGCATCTCCAACCCACCAAGCCCCACCCTGTTCTCCGGACGACAATCCCTGCCCCAGAGCGCATAGCGTGCCGATCCTGCTGATGGTTCTGCTGGTTGGCGTGATCTACGCCAACAGTTTTTCCGGGGCCTGGGTTTTCGACGATGATCCGAACATTGTTCTCAATGCCAATGTGCATATGCAGACATTGGAGTGGAAGACCATCAAGGCCACGTTTTACGGGATCACCGGGGAGAAGGTGAACCGACCTCTGGCTTACCTGAGTTTTGGATTAAACCATTTCGTGCATGGGCTGGACGTGTTCGGGTATCACCTGGTGAACCTGCTCATCCACTGCACCACCGCGATATTCCTCTACTTATGGGTCTTTCACACCCTGCGCCTGCCCCGGCTGCGGGAGGATTACGGCCAGCATGCCGCGTCCATCGCGCTGCTGGCCGCGGTACTCTGGGCCACCAGCCCGATTCAGGTCACCGCGGTGACGTATATTGTCCAGCGCATGGCCTCTATGGCCGGGATGTTCTTCATCATGGCCATGTATTGCTACACCCTGGCCCGGACATATTCCGTACGCAACAGTTGGGACAGGACAAGACAGGTCGGCTTGTTCGGCCTGTGCGGACTGGCCTTTGCCCTGTCCCTGGCCAGCAAGGAAAACGCGGTCATGCTGCCGGTGGTCCTCTACCTCTATGACCTGCTGCTGATCCAGGGCGCGACCAGGAACAATCTGCTCCGCCACCTGCGCTGGGGCGCGATCCCGGCCGCGATCTGCATCGGCATCGCCTTGCTGCACACCAACCCCTTGAACTGGCACCAGGGCTATGCCAATCGGCCCTTTGACATGGCTGAACGTCTGATGACTCAACCCCGGGTCCTCGTCTTCTACATCTCCCTGATGCTCTATCCGGCCACGGAACGGTTCACCTTTGTCCACGACGTGCTGGAATCCACCTCCCTGCTCACGCCCTGGACCACCACCCCGGCCATCCTGATCCTGTTCGCCGCCGCGATCTTTGCTATACTCCAGATCCGCAAGCGTCCCCTGGTATCCTTCTGCATTCTCTTTTTTCTGGTCAACCACCTGGTGGAAAGCTCGTTCATCGCCCTGGAGATGATCTTCGAACACCGGAACTACATCCCATCAATGGCGGTGTTTCTGCTGGTGGCCGTGGGGATCTGGCGGGTGTTGCAGATGCTCCCCAGGCTTCGCGTCCGCCTGCTGATCGTCGCCGCCCTGTGCTTCGTGCTCTTTGCCCAAAGCCATACCGTGATCCTACGCAACGAACTGTTCCACTATCCGCTGATGCTGTGGGATGATAATGTGCAAAAGGCGCCGAATTCGAGTCGGGCTTATACGAATTTGGGCAAGGCATACTGGGAGCTGGGGATGCCCGAGGAAGCCATGCAGGCCCACGCCCGGGCCATGGAATTGGACCGTTACCAGAATGCGCGTAACCGCGGGGTACCGCTGCTGACCACTGGCCAGTACTACCTGCAAACCCGAAACGATCCGCAAACCGCGATCAGATACCTGCGGGAGGGCTTGGACATCTTTCCTCAATACTGGCCGGGCTGGCTATATCTGGCAACAAGTCTGGTGCTACTTGGGGAAGATGGCGCCGCGGAGGAAATCTTGCAAGACACTTTGGTAACCTGGCCCAACAATGTCCATCTGGGAACCCTCCATGCCCTGATTCTGCTGCGCCTGAACAAAATAGACACGAGTATGGAGGCTGCCTATCGTGTCCTTTCCCGGCACAACAACATCAGTCTCGCTCACAGCGTTCTGGGTGCGGCTTGGATGGAGAAAGGCAATGTCCAGCAGGCTCGGAAACATTGGTCAACAGCCGCCACCCTTGCGACAGAAGATCCCCTGCCACGCTTGGCCTTGTTGCTGTTGGCCTGGGGTATAGACGATCAGTCCAATCTTGTCCGACACGCGGCATGGCTTGCCAATGCCAAAGGGGAGATGAGTTGGGTGGCGGCCCTGGATGAATGGCAACAACCAGACTCTATCCAGGCTCCGCTCCAGGCGGACACGATCATTCATCTCGCCGCGATACACAAAGGATTGCTCTTGAGCCTGCCAGCTTTGAATCAGCATGGCCGGGCATTGCCTGATTTACTCCAAGAAGTGGAGCAAACTCAGTAACTAATGCGGGCTGTCGGTGGGTATTTTTTCACGCCTACCTCTGCGGGGCTAATAAACGATAAAAGGCCAATGAAGTGCCGAATCATAATCTTAATCACGAAAAAAAACCCCGGAGCCTTTTGAACTCGCGGGGCAGAGAGACGGTGTGAGGTTAGCTAGCGTAGGTAGCTAACACCCAGTTGTATCTATAGTTATTGTAGCAGGTGTGTTAGCGCTGGGCGCATGAGTATATGTCATTTCGCATTCAGATTGTAAACGGAAAATTAACACATTATCTGCGGTATCCCAATTAATCCATTTAGCCGTATCAGGCTCAAAAATCATTGCACCAATGCCCCTTGAAGTTGCAGCTGGCCAACCATATCTGAAAGCAACATCTCCAATTCCAGGTACCGAGGTTTCCGTATTATCCGAGGCTGCGATATTGCGTACCTGCGCCACACCATACCCCATATTGGCTGCAGCCTGTACAGCACCTCTGGTAGCTTGAATGTTAGCAATCCTCGCTTCTTTGCCAAAATCCACAAACTTTGGAATCGCCACTGCGGCCAAAATGCCGAGGATGACTATGACGACGATGAGTTCGATAAGGGTGAAGCCTTGTTGGGTTTGATTTTTCATGGGGTTCCTTGCTCCTTGAATTCTGGGGTGATGCTGTTGAGTTGCGACTCGTCCGAATGGCGCTGACTGGGCGCGGGTTTGTGCCGGGGTGGTTCGGTGGGTATATATGGTTGGGCACTGCCCCTGATCCATGGCCAGTGACAAATACATACTGGTTGGGGTCTGGGGTGTGGTGTTGGCTGGGTGTGGTAAATGTTTGGACATCGACAGAGAACAGGGGGATGAGTCAAAAATGTGACTCGAAAAACTTCTCCTGGCAGACAAGGTTTTCGACCCGTTGAACTGATGTCTTCTGGGTGGCACAACAACGCTTCGCATGGCAGGGTGGGGTGGGCAACTTGTCAGTTAACTGTTACGTCACAGGGGGACATTGCCGCAGTTGGAAAAACATCTTCAATTGGTACAGATGTGGAATTCATTAAAACTCCGCAGACTGATCTGTCAAGAGATCAACGATCAACTCTGAAGATTGTTATGAACTGAACCCCTTTTTATACTTTGAGATTCAGCTGGATGAGTCTATACTGCAGGTATGCAATCCATAAGCCACATCAGCAACCTGAAGTCAAGTTCGCTGTGGGGCAGGAGCATGGAACGTCAACGTTGCACGAGCCACATAGCGTGAAGACAACCACGGGGTGTCAGGCATTGTTTGCAAGACAAACCGGGATTGGATATTGTTAAAACCATGATACCACGGCAATACCTCATGGACATATTTTTTCGTTTCAGCCGGAATCGAAAACACCACTCCATGCAGGTTTATCATTCGATCATGCATGCTCGCCTTGGCTTCACCATGATCGAGCTGATCCTGACGCTGGTTTTAATCGGCATTCTTTCAGCCATAGCCGTCCCCCGCATCCTGGCCCCCTCCCCTTTCAAGGTCCGCGCATTGGCCGACGAGATTGCCGCGGAAATTCGGTATACGCAGCAGTTGAATATGAATTATGATGCGAATGCGACGTTTTGGATCACGGAGAATGATGGTCGGTGGGTCATGTTTATCGAAAGAGATGTCAATGGCGAAACACGCAGACTTCACCTTCGATCGCGACAAGACGATGGTGGGAATGCCTGTCCTGGGGATACTTCTGACCCTTGCAGGGTACTGCCATCAGGCTTCGTTTTATCCAGCCTTGAACTATCTTTTTCGCGATTAGGCCAGCCAAGAGGCTTGGATTTCGAAGATCATCCACGTTTCACCTATACTTTGTCTTATGCAGACCAAGTAACAACTCTCTGCATTGAAGAAGAAACCGGCTTTGTGGATGTACGACACGGATCAGGGAGCTGTCCGCCATGATGATCAAACAATTCAAGGATGCCAAGCCCCAATCAGGAGCAACCCTGATCGAACTGGTCATCTCCATAGTGGTCATCTCCATTGCCCTGACCGGTTTGATGCTGACTATATCCTTGAGCTTGCGGCACAGTTCGGATGCTTTTGTTCAGATACGGGCGGCGGAATTGGCGCAGGCGTATATGGATATGTTGGTGTCGATGGAGTACAATGAAGATTGTGTTGTCCCAGAAAATTCGAATTATAGAGACTTGTTTAACAGTCTCAAATGTTTTGAAGACTATGATCCAAAAACAAATGGTTGGATTATTGATATCACTCCTTGGAATGTCAGCAGCATGCTTGATCAGCGATATGAAGCCTATTCTGTACATTTTCAAGTGACAGACACTCCGCAACTTTATGGAACGAGCGGTAAATGGATTTATGTAAATATTGTTATACCTTACCGTAACGATGAAACCATATCTTTTTCGACTTTTCGAGCGGAATTTTAATGAATCCTCGTTCCCATTATCAGAAAGGGTTTACCCTCGTTGAACTCATCGTCGTCATCGTCGTGTCCGGCATTCTCGCCGTTGGCACGAGTATCTTCATCATGCAGGCGGTGCGGGGTTATGTGGATGTAGCTGGGCGGGATGATTTGGCGACGAATGGACGGATTGCCATTGAGCGGATGACCAGGGAGATTCGGGATGCTTTGCCGAATAGCATCAGAATCGAAAATGGCAGCAATTTTATATGTATAGAATTTTTGCCTATAATTGACGCTGGATTGTATTCCAGTGAAATGATTAATGTTACACCTAATAGTGATCTATTGCCAACAAATGGTACAAACTCATTTCATGCATATGGTTTAACGCAATGTCCGCAACCTGTTGCAGGGGGTGGAACAGGTGTGCGGCAGTTGACTGTAAAATCCAAGGGGGTTTCAAACGTTCCAATATCATCGAATCAAACGGATTATTCGGGTGACACCGATTATACGTTGAATGATATCCCGCATGGAGCCAGTATTGTTTTGACAGCACCACAAAATTTTGCAGGTTTGCAATTCGGTTCCTGGATTTGCTGTGATGATGTCGATGTTATTGATAATAATGATTGTATTTTAGAAATGAATAATGACAAAACAGTTACAGTTAATTTCGTAGAATCGTTTGTAGCTGTCTATCCGGTAGATGGAGATAAGATTTATAGCAAAAACGAAACAAATGGAACAGGTCCACATTTACCTGATGGACATTTGAGGAAATTGGCACGTATGTCAGTGAGAGCTTCAGGCAATGTCTATCCTACAACAATTAAAATTGTTCTAGATGACGTCGACCCGCCTTTTCCTGATGTTGTCCCACCACAACCACGATTTTTTTTGGTCGCTTCACCAGTAAGCTACTGTATTGAAAATGACAACGATATTGGATATTTAAACCGCTATGAAGGGTATAATTTAGCTGTTATACAGCCTACTCCTATTCCTGGCTCAACAGGTAACCAAGTAAATGGATCGGATGCTAGGCGGTTAGCTAGTAATATTGTTTTCAACGATTCTTCTTTCAAATACACCGACGACCCTGCCCTTACACGCAACGGAATGGTACGCATCAACTTGGCCTTGCAACGATCTGACGAAGAAAGCGAAGTCATCCGCTTCAGCCATGAGGTGCAAATCCGCAATGCACCCTGAAATACAACAATACAGCCCATCCGGTTTTTCTCTGCCGGTGGTCATCTTCATTCTGGTCGTCATTTCCGTGCTGGCTGGAGCAATGGCAAGGCTTGTCGGTGGTGGTGCGCAAAGCATTGCTTTTGAAGTGCAGTCGACAAGAGCACATCTAGCGGCGCGGAGTGGGTTGGAGTGGGCGGCGAATGCGACGTTGGGCAACTCAACAGCGCATTACACAAATCCAACTCCCGAATTTAACGAATGCCCAAATTCCATCCTCAACGATGATGAAGGTGGTTATCCTACCACACTTGATTTCTCCAGCCAGACCACCCCTTTTCCGGGATTGCAGGATTGTTTGGCCGAAATCAGATGCCAAAAAATCTCGCCGGATGATCTGCAGCGCAGGGATGGCTTTTGCAATGACGATGCAAATACAGGCAACTGCACCGTCAGCCTCTTCCTCCTCTCCTCAAACGCCACCTGCGGCACTGTTCCAGCCCAAGCACAACGCAATCTGCAATGGCTGGTTGGCAAGGAGACTTCTGATAATTGATAACATTTTTTCTGACAGTCTTAAAGTTACTGCTCCAAAAAGGACGGGCGGTGAAGTCGTCTTTGCAAGGTTCCCAACTATGCGGAATTGTGTGTTCCAACTTTGGGGCCGCGCTCCAGCCGGTACTTGGTTCTGAGTGCGCTAAACCGCTGCCGCACTGGGGTGCGGCGCTCCCAGGACTACTCCCGTTGATTGCCGCAAGTTTTGCGCAGTTACAAAACGTTAATCAAACTTCCAGCTATAATTCACCAACCCAACCACCTCCGGCAAGCTGTCGGCTTCTGGATTGGTTTGGTGGATGGCGAAGAGGGCGGTGCGGCCGTCGGGGGATTGGGAGGTGAAGTAGCGGGTGTGCTCGGCCCGGTAAACCAGGACCTGGGCGTCCAGATCGAAGAACCAGGCTCTTTTGGCCTGGACGGGATTATCGTGTGCCCTGAATTCTCCGAGGTAGGTGCTCGGCGGATTCGCGAACTGCATGGGGTTTGCGCCGATCATTGCGGCCAGGGCTTCCGAATTTCCCTCCAGGGTGTATTTGATGGCATGCGCGGTTACGGCGTACTTCAGTCCCCGGATGGTCAACGTCATGGCCGTGCTTTCGCCTTCGGCGGCCAGCCGCTCCACCCTCGCCAGTACGGCCAAGGCCGTAATGCAGGCGACAAGGACCACGATGATCAGCTCGAACCGGCTCAGGGGACGACGGTCGCGGAAATTCAGGATGCGCATTTGGAATGGGAATCCTCACAGCTATCAATCTCACCGAATCGCCCTGGTCATATCCCACATGGGCAGAAACACCCCCAGTGCCAGGACGAGGATCATGCCCCCCACCATCACTGTGAGTATCGGCTCAATCATGCTGCTCAGGTTTTTCAGGTCGTAGTCCACTTCCCGTTCGTAGTGGCCGGCCACTTCTTCCATCATCTCGTCCACGGCGCCGGTTTCCTCGCCCACGGAGAGCATCTGGAGCACCAGGGGGGTGAACAGGCCCGTGGCCTGGGCGCCGCGGGTCAGGCCGTCGCCGCGTTCGATGCTGGCGCGCATGTTCTCCACGCGTTGCTCCAGATACACGTTGTCCGCTGCCCGGGCCACCAATCCCAAGGCGCCCACCAAGGGCACTCCTGCCTTGTAGGACAGGGCAAAGGCCGCGGCGAAACGGCTGAGCAGGGCTCGTTGGAGGAGGTCTCCGAAGATTGGGATGCGCAGCTTGAATCGATCCCACTTGTAGCGCCCGCCGGGAGTGCGCACATACTGGCGCAGGGCCAGGAAGACCGCGACCATGCCCACGAGGATGTGCGGCCAGTACTGCACGGTGAAATCCGAAAAACCGATCAGGAAACGGGTGGGCAGGGGCAGTTCCATGCCGGAACGGCTGAACAGGCCGGCAAACGCGGGAATGACGAAGACGTTGATCACGGCCAGGGCCACTCCCAGGATCACGACGACGATGGTCGGGTAGCGCATGGCCGCCTTGACCTTGTCCCGGATTTCCTTTTCCCGGGCGAGGTGCTCGCCCAGACGCTGGAAGATGGTATCCATCAGGCCGGTATTTTCCCCCACCTGGACCATTCCGATATACAGACTGGAAAAAATTCTCGGATGCTTGAGCATGGCCGAGGACAGTTCCCGGCCCGATTGCAGATCCGCGGCGATATCCCGCAGGGCCGCAGCCAGAACCGGATTGCGAGTGGTTTCCGCCAGGCCGCGGATGGCCGGCAGCATGGTAACCCCGGCCTTGAGCAGGCTGTACATCTGCCGGCTGAACAGGACCATGTCGTCCAGGTCAACCTTGCGTTGCGGCAGCCAGCTGGAGATCGCCGAGGTCCGGGCAGCGCCCTGCTCGGCCTGGAGCGTGATTTCCAGGGGCGTTCCCCCTTCCTCCAGAATCCTCGACGCAACGACATCCGTGGACGGAGCCTCCATGCTGCCCTGGCGCAATGCCCCATCGGCGCTCCGGGCCCTGTACCGCCAGCTGGGCATCAGGCGGCCATCTCCTGTTCATGGGTTGGGATTTCCTGGGGGCCTTCCTCGAGGGTGCCGGCGATCCGGATCACCTCCTCCAGGGTGGTGACGCCCCTGGCGGCGTAGACAAGGCCGGACTGCCCCAGGGTGCGGAAATTCGGCTTTGCGGACGCCAGACGGTGAAACATACTGGTATCCGAACGCCGCAGCGCATCGGCCAGATCCGCATCGATCTCCAGAAATTCAAAAACCCCGATCCGCCCGCGATACCCGGTATTGTTGCAGCGGAAACAGCCGTCCCCGGCCTTGAAGCTGAGCCGTTCGGCCTTGGCGCCCAGCACGGCCCGCAGCCAGGCCGCTTCGTTCGCCGTGGGCAGATAGGGAACAACGCAATGTTCGCAGATCCTGCGCACCAGCCGTTGCGCCAGGACCCCCAGCAGGGAAGTGGCGACAAGATAGCCTTCCGCGCCCATGTCGATCAGCCGGCCCGCCGTGCTCACGGCATCATTGGTATGCAGCGTGGAAAGCACCAGGTGGCCGGTCATGGCGGCCCGCAGCCCGATTTCAGCGGTTTCCTGGTCGCGAATTTCCCCCACCAGGACGATGTCCGGGTCCTGGCGCAGGGATGAGCGCAACACGTTGGCAAAGGACAGGCCGATGCGGGAATTGACCTGGACCTGATTGATCCGCGGCAGGCGATATTCCACGGGATCCTCGATGGCAATGATCTTTTTGTCCGAGGTGTTCAGTTCGCTCAGCGCCCCATACAGGGTCGTGGTCTTGCCGCTGCCCGTGGGGCCGGTGACCAGCACCATGCCGTGGGGCTCGTGGATGATCCGCCGGAAGCGCGCCAGGATGTCCCTGGGCATTCCGATCTGATTCAGGTCAAGGATGCCCTGGGACTGATCCAGCAGGCGCATGACCACGGACTCCCCGTGAATGGTCGGCATGGTGGATAGACGCACGTCCACGCTGCGCTCCTTGACCCGGATATTGAATCGCCCGTCCTGGGGCAGGCGTTTTTCGGAGATGTTCAGGCCGCCCATCAGCTTCAGTCGGGAAACCAGCGCGGAAACAATCCGCCGCTCCTTCATCACTTGCTCCTGAAGCAGGCCGTCGATGCGCTGGCGGATGCGCAGGACCACTTCATCGGGCTCGATATGGATGTCCGAGGCATGCACCTGCATGGCGTCCTCGAATATCGTCTGCAGCAGGCGGACCACCGGGGCGTCCGTGACGTCCACCCCATCGGTCAAGCGGGCCAGGTCGAAGTCGGAGGTTCCCAGTTCTTCGCCCAGCTCCGAGGCCAGGCTGGAGATCTCCTCGGTCCGTCGATAGACGTTATCGAAGGCCGCCAGCAGATCACCTTCGCGCACCAGGGCCACGTGGACCGGGCGCTGCAGAATGCGCTCCAGCTCATCCTGGGCGAACAGGTCCGTGGGATCGGCCAAGGCAACCAGATAACCGTCGTCCTTCTCCTCCAGGACCAGGGCCCGAAAGCGACGGGCCGCGGTTTCCGGCAAATAGCCGACCAGCTCCATGTTGAACCGGTACATGCGCAGATCGACCAAAGGGACGCCCAACTGCTGCGAAAGCACGGCCAGCATCCTGTCTTCCGCGACAAATCCCAGCTGAATCAGCGTCCTGCCGAGGCGGGAGCCGGATTTCTTCTGCTCGGCCAATGCCTGCTGCAACTGCCCTTCGGTAATGACCGCATTATCGACCAGCAGGTCGCCCAGGCGGATCTTGCGTCGTTGTCGGGGGGGAGTGGAAGTCATGCAGTGATTTGGTGGTTTGTTTATTACTGGTTATGGGTTATACGCTCCAGACTGAACCTGGCACAGGTACCATGTGCGTGTGAACATAAAAGTACGAAGAAGATTTTGATGCTTATGGTTGTTTTTGCCGGGAGCGCGAGGCTCTGCACTCGCGATCTTTTTTGAAGAGCGGGTGCGGAGCCCCGCGTTCCCAGGTTTGTGTTCGCGGTATTGCTCCAGGGCCGGTTGTGGAATCCAGGAGAACTTTTCCCTGAAAATCACGGGTGTTGGCCTGGGACGGTGTTGGTACGACATGACAGCCCTGAAAGGGCGGTCCTCATGCTGATTCATGAAAACTGATCTCAAGCGGAGCACCTGTAACTGCAAAAAAATGTCGGGCGGCAGGGTTGTTCCGTGCAAAAGTTATCCCCAGAATGGAGTTTCATGACTCAGCTATTGGGGCCAAGCTCCAGCCGGAAACTTGCCCTGTGTGCGTTAGACCGCTGCCGCACTGGGGTGCGGCGCTCCCAGGACATCCTCCTCGTGAATCGCACAAGTTTTTGAGCAGTCCGAGCAGCTGTCCGTAACGCTTGAAACCGCCGGATCAACGCAATGCGGCGTAGCGTGCGGAGACGTATTGGGCCAGGCGTTCGTTGGCTATTCCAAGCTCCAGGCCGCGGCGGAAGGCTTCCCGGGCTTCGGATTTGCGTCCCAGCCCTTCCAGGGCGATGCCCAGCCCGGACCAGTTGGTTCCCGTGTGAAGTCCGCCGCGAACGGCGTCGCCAAAGGCTCTGGCGGCCTGCTCGTGCTGTCCCAGTTGCTGGAAGACAAAGCCGCGCAAGGCGTGAAACTCGGCGGGTCGTTCCGCCTCCGGGATGGATTCCAGAACGTCCAGAGCCTGTTCGTGGGCTGCAAGTCCGGCATGGAGGCGGGCCAGAATCATCGTCAACCGGGGGGACAACAGGCCCTGGTTCACGGCTCTGGACAGCAGCCCCACCGCGTCGACGGTTCTTTCCTGGCGCAGCAGAATGGTCAGCATGGCGTCCAGGGAGGGCTCATGGCCGGGATCATCCCGCAGGGCGTGTCGCAGCAGGTCTTCGGCTTCCCGGAAATTGCCCCTTTCCAGGGCAGTCAAACCCCGCTGGTAATTGTCCCGGATTGTCCCCTTCCCGGCATGGGTCAGGGAGAAGTGTCCCTTGCGGGGCAACGGATCGGCAAAAGAAGGCGGCGGATTTTCATCCCACAGTCCGGGGCGGTGCCAGCCTTCGGCAATAATCACCTCTTCCAGTTTCGCATACGGCGGCTCTTCCGGCTTCGGCCCATCCTCCGCAACTGGACGCTGCCCACTTTCCTGGCTGCCGGCGGCTGCATGCTCTCCGGGAACTGCCTCGGCAATTCCGCTGCCCCCATCCTGCGTTGGGCGGATTTCCAAATCAGCCTTGTGCGGGACCTCGCCGCCCGCTTCTTCGCCGGCCGAGTCCTGCCCGACAGCACTCCCGGAAGCAACCTTCCCGCCCTGGACTGGAGCGGCGGGACTTCCAGGAGCAACGTCCCTGCCCCGGACTGGAAGCGAACCCGATGTTGATGTCGGCTCCGCCGCGACATGCACCAGCGGCGAATCCGCGCTGACCGCAATGCCTTGGTCGGCAACGGGTACGGCCGCGACAGTATTCGTCGATGGCAGCTCATCCGGCTCCGCGTGCGGGCGTTCACTGGTGATGGGTTCACGGATCGGTGGGCTGGCAGCGGGCATGGAAAGCGCGGCTGGATCATGCGCAATCGTTTCGGACTGATCGCTTGGCCAAAACTGCCATGCCCCGGCCCCGGCCAACCCCGCGATGAGCAGCAATCCCAGAAGCAAGGCACCAGAACGCGACCCGGAGTTCCGGCTCACGGGACGTATGCCGCCGGGCAGGCCGGAGCGTGTCCGGGTCTGGCTGATGCGGCGGCCCTGCAGATCACGCAGCATGTCATTGATCAAGCTCATGTGTCACAACTCAAAAAAAATCGAACGACGAGAGTTTCTGTGCAAGGATCCCATTGACGCGGAGTTTCGTGTCCAGACTACTGGGGACATATTCCAGCCTGAACTTTGCCCGGGTGCGCTACATCGTTGCCGCACCGGGGTGCGGCGCTCCCAGGGTTTGTCCTGTTGATAGCCACAAACTTCTGAGCAGTTACGCGCATGTCCGTGAACCGCACCGAATAATCTTGTTCATCCGCAAGATCACCCCCATCTTTCCAGGGCGAAACGCAGTCCGTCCAGGGAGAGGAACGCGGGCCGTTCGGCTTCCTCGGAATCCAGGACAGCACGGCGGGCATGGACAACCGCTACCTGGTCCATTCCCAGTCCCCATGCGGCCATCAGTGCCTTGCGCGCCAGAATGTTCACGATCCGGGGCACGCCGCGGCTGGAGCTGGCGATCCGCCGCAGGGCCGCAAGGGTGAACCGTTCTCCGGCCCGGTCATCCCCGGCCACATGCAGCCGGTGGACGACGTATTCCTGCACCGCTGCCGAGTCCATGGGCGCCAGGAAATGCGAAAAGGCGATCCGGGTGCGCAACTGGCGCAGGGTCTTTCCGGCAAGGCGGACATCCAGTTCGGGCTGACCGAACATGACCACCGAGAGCAGCTTTTCCTTTTCGGTTTCCAGGTTGCTCAGAAGGCGCAGGGCTTCCAGGGTCTCGTCGGGCATGCACTGGGCCTCGTCCAGACAGACCACGACCCGCCGCCCCTGGGCCGTGATCTCCAGCAGGTGATGATGGATCAGCTTGAGCAGCCGATGCTGGTCCGTCTCCGAATCCACGTCCAGCCCCAGCTCTTCGGCCAGGGCGAGCCGCAATCCGTCCGGGGTCAGCATGGGGTAGTGCAGATACGCGGTGACATGGGTTTCGTCCAGCAGACTGAGCAGCTTGCGGCAGAGCAGGGTCTTGCCCGTGCCCACTTCCCCGATCACCTTGAGAAAGCCGTCTCCCGCGGCCAGGGCCACCAGCAGCACGTTCAGGGCCTCCTGATGGGTGCCCTTTTCAAAGAAAAAGCTGGTGTCCGGGGTGAGCGAAAACGGGGGCTCGTTCAGGCCGAAGTAAGCCTCGCAGGTGGTCGGCGACGAGGTCTCGCGGTCTTTAACCGGGCTGCGCAGGATCTGAAGCAGTTCACGGGACTCGGCTGTTTTGTCGCGTTGGAAGAGCATGGAGTTCTAGGGGTAGATATTGTGCATTCTGGTGGCAGCGTCCTCGAGGGCGTTGGTCCAGACGTGGTCGCCGTCCACCACCATAGGCCGGATCAGGATGACCAGCTCGGTCTTGGTGCGCTGCTTGTTGGTATGGCGAAACAGGCCGCCGACCATCGGCAGGCGGCTCAAACCCGGTACGCCGGCTTGCCGGTCGCGCTGGGTGTCCTGCATCAACCCCCCGATGATCACGATCTGACCGCTGCGCGCCCGGACCACGGTATCGGATTCGCGGGTCCGGCTTAGAGCCATGGGCAGAATCGTGGTCCGATTGTCCACCGTGATCACCTTGTCCTGCTCGCGTACGTCACTGATCAGCGGACGCACATGCAGCATGATCATGCCGTCCTCGGCGATGGAGGGCGTCACGTCCAGGGCTATGCCCGAAAAAAACGGCGCAAGGGTCGGCGTGGTCACCAGCCGCCGTTCAACCCCGACCCCTTCGCTGGACGTACTGATGTCCGAGACGAAGAATTCATCCTGCCCCACCTTGATCAAGGCCTTTTGGTTGTTCATGGTCGCCACCCGGGGGCTGGAAAGAACCTGCACCTCACCCTGGGTCTGCAGCAGTTCGATGAATGCCGCGAAATCGTTGAGCCTGAGCGCGGCGGAAAAGACGGGCGACGCGGTCACGCCGCCGAGGGTGGAGGCGCTCCCTGACAGGGAGGCGCTGTCGAAGATATTGATTCCCGAGGCAGTCTGGGAACCCCCGACCATGCCGCCAAGGGCGCTTTGCCCGTGCTTGTTGTAACCCAGGGCTAACCAGTTGATGCCGCTCTGAAAGCCGTCGGACAGTTCCACTTCCAGGATCTTGGCCTCCAGGATGACCTGGCGGACCACATTGTCCTGGACCGCCTGCAGAAACGACTCCACTTCCCGCAACTCGCCCGGCAGGGCGCGGACCATGACGATGCCGGTATGGGGATTGACCTGAAAGCTGCGACCGCCTTCGGGTTTGACGATTACGGCCAGGGATTTTTCCAGCTCGTTCCAGAAATGCATTTCGCTGTCCGTGGCGACCCTGCTGGTGGATCCCGCCCTGGTTCCGCGATGGTCCCTGCCGGATGTGCCGTCCCTGTGCAGTCCGCCGGCGCTGACCTGGGTTTCGGTCTCCCCTCTCCGGTGCAGATGCAGATTGTTCAGGACGAAGAGGCGGGATTGCAGGGTGGCCGGAAAGACCTGCCAGCCGGCGGAGGTCCGCCGAAAGTCGTAGCCGTAGACGTCCCGGACCATCTCCATGGTTTCGGCAATGGTCACATTGCGCAGATTCAGGGTGATCACCCCGCTGACGTCGGGATGAACCAGCATGTTGTCTGCCGTATCCTGTACCAGCCCCATGAAAAACGATCCGGCATCGAGATCGTGCACGGCCAGGTCGAAGCGCTGGGCACTGGACACGGGCGCCGGCAGTTCCAGCGGCGGCAACAACCCCGCCATCACGTCCGGCGGCGGCGCGACAGCCTGGGATTGCCGGGCCGCGGCATCCATTTCCGCCTGGATCGCGCCAAACGCGGAATCCGCTCCCGGATGCTGCGGCTTCATGCAACCCACCGCGGCGAACAGGGTTGCAAGCATGCACATGACAACGATTGGACGCATGGAAGAAGGCTCTCCTGCTCAATAGCCGGAACTGGTCGTTATTTGCATTGCATCGGATCTGAATCCGAGAACGATGTGATTCCCGTTGCCGTGTATCAGCCAGACCCGGCCGGGATCGATCCGGGTCACCCGCGCTCCGCTGATGGTGTCGCCAATGGAGAGGGTCGTTCCGTTGATGACCGCCGTACGCTGGCTGCCGAGCACCTTGATGCCCTGAAGGTTCAAAACCGGGGTTGCGTTGTTCACCTGTTTTGCTTCCTGGACCGGCGGAGGCGGCAGCAGAACTGCCGGTGGACGCATGGGATCCCGAATCTCTTGGCCCTGGACATGACCCTTCGCCGGCAAGGCCAGGGCGAGAATCAAAAGGAGAAGAACTCTGGATACCGGTTTCATATTCCGATCCATCCTGGCTCAAGGCTCAATGTGTATACCCTCAAATGAATTCGTGTTTCCGGATGTTCACGAACGTTGATTTTCAAGACGTCCCAATGCAGACGCCAGCGGGACTCTTCAATGGCCCGCAGATATCTCAGCAGCGCGATGTATTCCCCCCGCAGTTCCAGTTCCACGCCTCGCCGGTAAAGGCGGGGCACATCGGAGGATGCGCCGATATCCAGCGCCGTGGTGGGCAGACTGCGCACACTTTCAAGGCGTAAGCGCCCGTCCGCCGGTACAAAGGCCCGCAGCACCCTGGTCATTTCCGTGGGCGAAACAAGATTGTCCAGCTCGGCCCGCAAACCTTCCTCTTCCCGGACGATCTCCATGCGCAGGTCCTGGATTCGCTGCCGGTTCTGCGCATCAAGGTCAACCTGCATGCGGGTCTGCAGTTCAATCTCCTTGACCCGCAGTTCGCTGCGCCGATTTTGCTGGGCGACAATGCGATTCTGTTCCCGGGCCAGTTCCCGGCGTGCGGGCTCCAGGTAGTAGGTCTCGCCGACAAAGCCGACAATGGCCAGAAAAACCAGGAGCAAGAGAACTCTTTCCCGGGGCTTGAGGGAGTTGATGCGTTGGGCAAGCGTCTTGAACGCGTTCATGGTCATCAGCACTGCTCATCCGGCAGGCAGTTCGTGGCAATGGTAAACTTGAGGTGAGGATGATCGCCCTCCACCCGGGTAACCGTAAGGTTGTCGAAAAAAAGGCCCGCGTAAATCTGCTCCGCCTCCAGGGCCTGGATGTACTCCGGAATCAGGGAGGGGTCGAACACGCCGCCACTGAGCAGGAAGGAACGACCCTGGTTTCCGATACGGATCTCCGTGAGCCAGATTCCATCCCGGCTTTGCCTGCCCAGGCCTTCCAGGTAACTGGAGAACATGGCCATGGACGGCGGCGGTATCGCCGCCTGTCGCAACTGGCGAATCCCACGCAGCCGGTTCTGCAAGGTTTCGACCTGGCGAATCAAGGCCTCATTGGGAGCCTTCCTGGAAACCTGCTCTTGAAGCTGTCTGACCGTCTGATCCAGCTTGTCCGCCTCGGCCTGAAGGGCATTGGCTTCAGCTCGCGGCTTCTCGGGCAGGGTCTGCATCCACCAGCAGGTTGCCGCCATTCCGGCGACAGCCAATCCGGCAATCATCAGCATCTGCCGCGCCGGCAGCAAAATCCTGGCTTCCTTGAGGTCGTCTTGATAGAGATTGATGCGTTGCATAGTCAATTTTCCGACAATCAGTGGTCGCGAAGAAACCAGCATTTATTGTCCGGGAACAGTTCGCCAAGCGCTCCGCCCATGACCCAGCCCGGCAATCCCTGGGAAAAAGCATGCTCCTGATCGGTCTGGAATATGTCGCTCATGATATAGGCCATGGTGCTGACTCCCAGATTGTCTTGCACAAAGGCGGCCAATTCCTCAGCCCGAATGGTTTCGGAGAAAATACCGATCCGTTTGATGGGCGCCAGACCGAAATGGCTGTCGTAATAGTCCATGGTCCGCTGCACTTCCAGTGATACCCGGTCCATCACGTCGGATCGGTCTATCGACATGTCGCCTGATTTTCGCAGAGGACCGAGCTGATGCAGTCCGTAATCCAGGTTGCGCGCCAGGTAAAAATCCCCTTGTCGGCAGATTTCCAGCCATCCCCGGTGCTCCTGAAAAAAAAGCATGGCCACGGCTTCATTGTCGTTCTGTTGGATGATGCCGGCGAGATTGCGCAGGGCGAGTTCGGAAATGTCAATGCGCGAGATACGCAGACCCGCCTTTTGGATCAGGGATGCCCGCTCCTTGAGCAGAGCCTTTTTTGCCGCCGTGACATAGACCGTGGAGGATTCGCCGCGACGGCCAGGGGGAACGCTGAACACGTCCACCACGGCCTGCTCGGGGGGATAATCGATGAAGCCCTTGATCTTCCAGCGCACTGCCGCACGCAACTCCGTGCCGTCCACTGCCGGCTTCTCCACCTGGAACAATCCGTATGCACCGCTTTCCAGGGTCAATACAGCGGAAGCGCCATGCAATCCATTGGAACGGACCCAGTCACCCAACACCTTGACGCGGGCATCCGGAGCCGCGGGCAGAACCTCAACCGCCTGCAGCCAGGGCCTGTTGTCCTTCAGCGAAACATGCATCACCGCCAGCTTGTCGGGCAGGAAGCCGATTCCAACATAGCCCTTGGGCTTGCGCGAATTTAGGAGCCGGGAAAGAAATCCACCCATACGTGTGCCGTTGCGTCGTGATTGATGTTATCGAGAATGTATCAGTGAGATGCGGTGAAAAGATCTCATGTCAAAAGCGCGGAGCGTTTGTGTTGCCACGATCCGGCTTTCCAAGGGAAAGTATTCCGCTGATTGTCTTGGGAGGCCTGAAACGCTGATTACTTATTGGTGCAACACAACTCAGGATGAATCTGAGGTGCAAATACGCCCTCAAATTCAACAGGCGTCAAGGACGCTGACGGACAGTTCTTATTGACTGTATTGACAAGGAAAAGCAAGAGACAAGGTTTTTCTCAAAAAATTGGTTCACGGCCGTGACAATTGACGATTTTTGTAGCAGACACCACAAAATACTGTCAAACACCTGCCACGCCGCAAACCTGCTTATTTGTTATCTGTATTTACCTGATAACAAGCAACTGACAGCTGGCAACATTTTTGTTTCGGGGACAAGGGTGAAGCAAGAAGTCACTCTATCTTGAAGGCAACATGATCCGGCATGGTTGCCGTTCCCATCCGTAACGCCGCCTTGCCGGCAAGGATCAGTGCGGCAACTGTTCCTTCTGCAGGGGCCTGTAGGTGCTCCCCGCCATTTCGACCACATAGGCGTTCGCGCCGTGTTTTTCTTTTACGACGCGAAGCTGATCCAACGCATCATCAGCATTGGAGAATTCCGCCAGATAGACGATATGAAACGTCCGCCCATTGAACTCGATTTCGTTCATGGCCACGGTGTCATACTGCTTCCGGAACATGGCATACAGGCTGTCGGCCTTGGAAATCTCGGTGAATGCGCCGACCTGTAGGAGATATCGAACCTGGGGCTCATCGGCATCATTGGAAGGCCGGGCATCGGGCCCGGGTGGAGAGGCCGCGTCCGGGGCAAGGTCGCTTTCCTCCTTTCCGGGATCATCGATTGCCGCGAGCTGCTCTGAACTGATCAAGTCGTTCACGGCTTCCGACCTCTCGTGCGCGACAGCCGCGGGAATGCCGGCCAAACCTTCAGGGCGATTGGCGGCCTCGGGCGCGGCTTCGGGAACTGCAGCCAGATCATGGGACAGAGCCTTCACAGTGGCATTGATCGATTCGATTGGTTGAGCTGCCGCTTCGGATTCCTCGGAAACGACCCCCTCCCTGTTCTCCGGGGAGGCGGAAGCATTCCGGCCAGGCGAATACGGTTCGACAACAATGGAGGGATGGAATACGGAGGATTGGACTTGTCCTGAACCCTGCATGGAAGTAGGCAAAAAAAACCGGGTTATTGATTCCCGGTTTGCTGTCGCGGCCAGCAGCAAAATGAATATGAACAGCAAAACCGCGAGCCTGGTCCCCGACGCGAGCCGAGGCGTCCACCCCTGCTCCACCGCACAGGAGCGCGCCAGCAGATAGCGAACCTGGTCCCGGTTCTGGGCAACCAGAGCCAGCAGGGCCTTGTGGGCCAGATGGACGACTCTGCGCGGCATGCCCTGCGCAGCGGCATGGATCATGTTGAACGCGCCGGAGCTGAAGAGTTTCGGCTGCTGCATGCCGGCCTGCTGCAACCGGTACTGGATCAGGCTCCTGGTCTCGTGTCTGGTCAAGGGAGCGAGCCGGTGACGATCACTGACCCTGTCCGCGAAGGAAGGAAGCCTCTCCATGGTCCGCTCGAAGTCGGGCTGCGCGAAGATGACCACCTGGAGCAGCTTTCCGTCGCGGCTTTCCAGGTTGAGCAATTCGCGAAACACTTCCAGGCACTGCGGTGTCAACCGCTGCCCCTCATCCACGCACAACACCATATTCGCACCGTCACGCCCGGCGGCCCGATCCAGCAGGGACGCCTTGACGGCCTCCAGCAGTCCGCGAAATCCGGTTTCAGGCTGCGGATCATTGCCCGTCACGCAATGATGCAGCGCATGCATGAACTCCAGCAGATTGCCGGACAGAAAACGGAACACCGGCAAGACCTCAACCTGGTCATTGTCCTGCAGACGCTGCGCCAGAGCCTGGCAAAGCATGGTCTTGCCCGACCCAGGCCCCCCAAGACAAACACAAGCCCCCCGCCGCAACAATACCGCGATCTCCAAACCATCCAATATCGCGGCAACAGGCCCGGAGCGGTACAGGAAATCCGGATCAGCAGTAGGGGCAAACGGTTCACGGGCCAGACCGAGGTATTCAAGATAGGACATAAATGGATCGAAAACCTTATGGAGAAATTATAGAATATTTGAGCTGCAGAACAAGACCGGGCATGCCATGTAGTAGAGGATGACAGCAGTTCGCAACGATATCAAGGCAGGTCCCAGATATCACTCCCTGGGAACACCACACCCCGGGAGCGCCGCACCCCAGTGCGGCAACGGTGTAACGCACCCAGAACCAGGTTCCGGCTAGAGCATGGGCACAGTTAAATCTGATCGAAAAACGGATATTCGATGCGTATAAACCTTCCACTTCGTGCTAGAAAACCTCGCGCTGAAAGATGATCCGGTCGTTGCTTCGGCGGACGCCGAAGGTGGCGCGGGCTGAGGGGTTTCCAGCATCACAACCGTTATTGCCCCAATCAAAGCTAAGCCAAGGGAATGTGGAAAAGATGTTGCCACAGATGTCAACATGACCTGGGCTGTTGGGGGCTAAGAAATCAATATGTAACTGACCTTGCTCAATTGGCCGATTAGTAGGGTAGCTAGCTTGAGTTTTTCCAGAGCCTACATTTAGATCATCATTTTCTTTTTTCCAAGCATCATCTTTATCTTCATTACCTCTAAAATCAATTTCTGTACCATCAAAAGTGGTGCATGAATCATCATTATTCAAAACAAAGCTCTTCCCATCAAAATACTGAAAATGCATCGGAACTTTCAGGTTTTGATTTTCAGGACCATGTGCGCTGACGAGGCGGAGGCGGCCGTAGCGAATTTTTGTAACATCCAGCTCTTTCGCATTACAGTCGCTTTCAGGAATGCAGACATAGGAAGTTGATGGATTCATATCCATACCAAGCAATTTTGATGTGCCATAATCATCATCGTCAACTTTCACTCCAAT
The DNA here is from genome assembly GCF_054656975.1 of Desulfonatronum parangueonense. Classification (NCBI taxonomy): domain Bacteria; kingdom Pseudomonadati; phylum Thermodesulfobacteriota; class Desulfovibrionia; order Desulfovibrionales; family Desulfonatronaceae; genus Desulfonatronum; species Desulfonatronum parangueonense. The sequence goes on along the minus strand of NZ_BAAHXH010000003.1, from coordinate 899,219 downwards.
ACGTAATTCTTCAAATGGACCATCAGGTGAAGAGGATCGATCAAATGCAATGTTTTCATCAACGATGTGGATTTGTCCCTCCTCCCATGAATAAGATGAAAAATCATAATTCAGCCTGTCAGAAAGATCCAATCCATCATTAGAATTTTCAGCTACAATGCTAACTTCAGCCTTCCCAAAAATTCCATGATAATTTCCTGTTATTATATCAAAACCATTTCTTGCTTCAAGAGAAAAATTTAGAACAAAATACTGAGAAGGTTCGTTCCGATTACTCATATATGTAAAATCACCACATCCTGGAGTTATCCTTAAATCAGAAATAGGTACTGGTAAAAGAAAAAAATGATCAGGAACAAAACGTCCAAACCATTTGGAGTTAGTTTCATTCCCGAAATTGCATCCATATCTTCCATCTTCTATTTCATTGGAAAAACTGCCTGTCACACAATCACCACCATGATCAATGATAGTGAATTCATCATCATAAATGGCATAAGGATTAAATCGAAAATAGCCAACCTCTGAATATTGAAATTCGCCACTGGCAATTCCAGAATTTATATATGCATCGCTGAAAGTGCCAGTCACTTCTCCATTTCTGACACTGCCTTGGTGTGCTTCAATCTCGAAATTATTAATTTTTGGTTGACCATCATAACCTGCTACAGAAACAGCATTTATCGTGAACTCGTCACTGCCGGATTTAAACAAAAGAGTTGCATTAGAATCGTTTCCATTTTCAGTATCCGCTGTTGCGTCTGGATTCTGTACTATGAAATACCTTGGGCGCACAGAGAACAAGTCAGTAGAATTGTATTCGTTGTTTAATTCATCAATTATACGGCATCGCAGTTCACGATAGGCTCTATCTATATTTATGGAATTCAATGCCTTACGGCCACCATGCGTATGTTCAAACCGGACAACCTCTTCATGTACTACGGCATTTCCATTTACCACATCTATTAGTTGCACAGTGATATCTCTATATAAGGTCTGATATTCATCATCCTCGACAAAATTTACCTCTCTGGTGCCATCTTCACGTAACGCAACAACATCAAATGTGAACTCAGTGTCTGTGATCTTGGTAAATAACCTTCCTGTTCGAATATCGTCACCTTCACTAATAAGTGTATTCTGTTCTAAACAGTTAAAACCATCAGCGCATGCCGAAAAAAACATCTCACAGGTTTCATTTGAATCAACAAAACATCGTGTAGCCATTGCCGCTGGCATCGAATTCGAAATGGCATCTAGGATAACCAAACCTGGCTCAGTAACAGAAAGGTCAACGACGGAATCTCTTCCGCTGACAACGATTGGATTTATTGACCAATCATTAGCAGGAGATGCCAAATATACCTCGACATCGTCAAGAGTATCCTCGCAGTCGCTATCGGCACAAGCGAGGACGGTTATTTCTTCGGGGATACAGGTCAAACCTTGGCCAGCGTGTAACAGTCTCAAATGATTCAATTGAGGATCATCAACAATTTGTTGTGGTTCGCAAAAAGATTCCTCAATATACTGCAATTCATTTTTGGAATAATTAATTATTGACTCACCACTCACATGCAGGTTGCCGCCCACTGATACCGCACCATGATATCGGGATTCATATCCGGAAACAAAATTTCCATTTACATGCAAAAATCCGGAAAAAGCAATTTCTGAATCTGATCCAGGCCAATTGTTATATACAAAAACAGCCAAACGAGAAGGTGCTCCTGGAGCGTGTAATGATTCTGAATTGAACCGGGACCGATGTGGAATCATGTTGACATTATTAATGATTAAGGTCGCAGTTCCATCGCCAACTACCTCAACATTTTGCTCTGTTGATATAAACTCAAGGTAGTCAACCCAATAAGTAGTACCGGCTTCAAGTCGAAGAGTATTTCTGTAATTGAGACTCAACCTATCGATGAAATACACATTTGCTAATCCACTATCCGATATTATTGCATTAGATCCTGCGTATAGCGAAACGAGATCCCCATAATGGTTGCTCCCATTACTGCCAATGGCATATGTATAGTCGTTTGTGTTTGTCCATGCAGGAATGGTAATGTCATAAATACCTAGACTTCTTCTAAAATCAGGCTGATGTATCGGTAGTGAAGGTTCGCCATTTGCCAAACAAGGATCCGACACACAAGTTAATTTTCCGGTATACCATTCTTCATAAGCATCTGGATCAACTTGGACATTCATTGAAGCCAAAAGAAAGGTTTGTTGACCTGTTATCTGGCCTTTCCAATCAAATGTTACAAAACCATGTTCTGAATGATTCTGGGCACCACCTGGAAAAACAAGTTCGCATGGGGCTAAAGCGGAATTAATTGTCACTGAAGCTACCTCATGACCCAGATTGGTCTGATCAATCGCAACCGTGGCAGTGTTTGTTATAGGTCCATTGTCATTGACAACCGCTCTTAATAGTAGCTCGGCATGTGCTCCTACCGGAAGCACCCCAAACACCCATCGAAAAGTTTCTGTATTGAACGTGCCAAAAGGAGAGATGAGATCTTCATAACTTGTAGTGAATCCAACAAAATCAAGCTTATCAAAAGGAAAATGGTCATCGACCATGATCCCGGTTGCTGTCATGGGGCCTCGATTGAAGACTGTTATGCTATAGGTTATTTCTTGCCCAATACTTGCTTTGACAACATTCGCTTCTTTACTGATGGAAACATTTGTTTCAAACTGTGTCGGGTTAGAGCTTCCACCCATATTACTGCTACCTGTAGTTGGAATGACAGGCGAGCCATCCGGGTAAACTTCGTACATGTTTCCTGTCCCATCCGTTAACCGAGACATGTCTTTTAAATTTGAAGAAGCTTCAAACACAAGTGAACAGCCATCAGGTTCAGGTGGTGATGAATAATTTGGATCATTGTGATTTTTATAATAAAAAAAATGATTCACCACGACTTCATCCCCAACAGTCAATGGAGCCAGGGAGTCGACAAGAAGAAACTCACCTCGGTTTGGGCTTATCCGATTTAAATCATAAACTAAAAAAGTTCCCTTAGGAAAAGTCGTGGGGTTGGAACAATGTGTTGAAGGGCAATTATAATCTGAGAATCTTGATCCATCCGGCAAATATGATTCTGCGCTAAACGCACCCTCACCCAACAAAAAATCACGAAATTGATTGCCATTACCATCATACCAATATATTTTCCAACCATCAATATCGGCGGTATCATTGAAATATAGCTCAAGAAATTCGAGATTACCCTCCCCGCCACCTCCGGTGAAAAGTTCGTTAATAGCTACTTTGGTGCTGTTTGTTGGAGAACACTGCAGTTCCAGTTGTGCGAAAGCCGCCACAGGTGTTACAACAAAAATCAACATCAATGATATGATAACGATAACACGATATAACACAAACGCATTATCAAATAAGTGCTGAACAATTTTAATTTTTGATCTCAATTTTAACTCCTTGGTCAACTTATCATATGAAATGATCATTCACATATTATGTGTACTAAAGCCTTCAATGCTATTTTTTTTCATTGCTGTATATATCAGATTGTTGCCCAGGATGTCGTAAGCCGCAAGTTGGGGATCAAAGAAAATAATGTGCGTCTGGACTGAGATATTTGAGCAGTATTTTGGTTTTTTCAGCGTTTTTTAAAAACGGGCACAGCAGGATCGCGGGGAAAGGAACCCGTCTTTGGCGAACTCCCCGGCCCCGGCGAACATTTTCGTAACAGCTGTCGTGATGCAAACTTCATCAAAAAGGCCGGACTTGCAGTCAGCAACGAAGAGTGGCCCTGAAGCAGCGTAGAAAACATAAACCCAGGGAACGCGAGGCTCTGCACTCGCAGTTCTTGAAGAGCGGGTACAGAGCCCCGCGTTCCCGGCAAAGGCAGCCCATGACCATCGAAGCCTTCTTCGATAAATTCGAATCCGCGTTTTTTTGTTTTCCGGGAGCTGCCCTGGCCATATTTCATAGAAAAATCGAAGTTTCGCTGTCGCGTTACCCAATCTTGTTCCGGTCCTCACCCCCCATCACCATATCCCATCGGAGTTTCGTTCACCGCAAGAACCTCCTCCAGCGATTTTCCGTCCAATACCCGCAAGGACCAGTCTTCCAACTGCTCCGGCCGGGCGGAAAAAATGCGCTGTTCAGCCCATCCCGGTACAGCGCCAAACCTTTTGGAAAGCTGTTTCTGGAGCATTCGAATCTGTCCTTGCAGTTGGCCCTGGGATAGCCCCTGAGACAATCCCTCGGCGCGTCCTTTTTCAATTCCCCTTCGCTCAATGCTGGTGACGTAGGGTTTCATTTTGTGTTCCTCCTCAATCTGGCGAATATTTTCGTCGAGTTTTTGTTCCAGTTCTTCGGGCAACTGCATCAGCCAATCGATGACCGAGAACAGATCCAGGATGCGCTGGCGTTCCCAGCCACGCTCAAACAGGATGCGAATCAGGCGCAGTTTGGCCGTGTAACGGTCCTTCGGACTCTGGCGGGTTTGCCTGGTCAGCAGGTGCGCGGCCGTGACCAGGGCAAAGGCGTTGTCCGATTCCAGGAGCGAGGGCATTTCGTCCTGTTTGTCCAGCAGTTTGACCACGGGAAAACCCTCGAAACCTCCTGTCAGGGCAAGACATTCAAACCACGGGGCACACGGGGGAAAGAAATCTTCTTCGATACGTTCCAAATCCTTTATCTCAGTTATTCGGGAGCTGTCCTGGGCTATTCTTCGCAGAGAAATCGAAGTTTCCCTACAGCGTTACCCAATCTTGTTCCGGTCCTAACACCCATCACCATATCCCATCGGAGTTTCGTTCACCCCAAGAACCTCCTCCAGCGATTTTCCGTCCAATACGCGCAAGGACCAGTCTTCCAACTGCTCCGGCCGGGCGGAAAAAATGCGCTGTTCAGCCCATCCCGGTACAGCGCCAAACCTTTTGGAAAGCTGTTTCTGGAGCATTCGAATCTGTCCTTGCAGTTGGCCCTGGGATAGCCCCTGAGACAATCCCTCGGCGCGTCCTTTTTCAATTCCCATTCGCTCAATGCTGGTGACATAGGGTTTCATTTTGTGTTCCTCCTCGATCCGTTGAATATCCTCGCCAAGTTGTCGTTCCAGTTCTTCAGGCAAGTGCATCAGCCAATCAATGACCGAGAACAAGTCCAGAATCCGCTGGCGTTCCCAGCCTCGCTCAAACAGGATGCGGATCAGGCGCAGTTTGGCTGTGTAACGCTCCTCCGGACTCTGACGGGTTTGCCGGGTCAACAGGTGCGCGGCCGTGACCAGGGCAAAGGCGTTGTCCGATTCCAGGAGTGAGGGCATTTCGTCCTGTTTGTCCAGCAGTTTGACCACGGGAAAGGTGAACTGCATCCGGCAATCGAACAGCTCGTATCCAAAACCGTCCGGTCGCCACCCGGGCTGTTCGTCGGCCAGGACCGCCAGACTGGCCAGGGGCTGACCGTCGCGGTCAAAAAGACGATAGTGGTAGACGAACATCCGCCGGGCAAAATCGCCTTCCGGATTCCCCTGGACCTCGATATGGATGCAGACCCTCTCCTGGCTTCCGTCAAGCAATCGAACCCGGACCAGCTTGTCCACAAACCGCTTGCCCAGTTCCCCATCCCGGACAACCTGTTGCAGCTCCTTGTCCAGAAAGACGTATCCCGCATCCCAATCGATCCGGGCATGGGCCTTGGGGAAAAAGAAGGCCATGAACTCGGGAAAATACCGCTCCAGAGCGGTCTTCCAGGGGCTGTTGTACTCGTCAGGTGACATGGTATTTATCCTTCATGGCTTGCATCCGTCATTTCATGCGACCGTGCGCAACAGGCGAGCATTACGCATTTTTGATCAGCCTCATCCTTTTAGGCCGCCCCTTCAGGGCTGGAAAAACAACTCATTGCTATCCCAGGGCGTTTGCCCTGGGCTGTAGTTGTTTCGCCCTTTCAGGGCTTGATTTCAGCCCCAAAGGGGCGACATATTCAAAGCCCCCTCATCCCCGAATATTCTCGCATTCCTGGGATCGATCCGGTCCAAATCCACCGGTTCGGTTACCGGTTACCTCCCCTCAATACAAAAAACCGAACAACCACAACGGAATCTTGCGTCCGTGTCCGACTTCAAGATCATCCACCGCTAGGTAGCCATCAGGCAGGTCGATGATCTGATCATTCTTTTTACCCTTGCCCCCGATTTCAAACGTCCACCTGCCCTGGACGAGGAAATCTCCTCTTGCCGGGATGGTCAACCCTTCATCCACGAGGCGCCGACGGGGCAAGGCCGAGGCGATCTGGTTCGCGAAAAAGGTCTCGCGGATATTTCCGGAATCCGGCTTTTGTGCCAAGGCCACGGCAAGATTGGTGTTGTCAAGGTAGACTTTCTCCGGCTTCGACAGCATCCCGGCCCCTCCGCCAGACTGCCTCACCAGGCGCAGCAATCGGGCATCTTGCAACTTCTCCAGGTAATCGTAAATGGTGGGCCTGGAAATCCCCGTCATTCGCGACAATTTGGCTATGTCCGGGATCATGGGCACGCTGGTGGAGATCAGATAGAGCAGTTTCTTTAGTTTGCCTATCTGCCGAGTGGCGATGGTGGCTGCCAGGGGCAGGTCCATCTCCAGGATCTGGCTCATGACTGCGGTCAATTTCAGCGGATATTGGTCTACGCCTTCCAGGAAAAAGGGATAGTGACCATGCTCAAGATATGCTCTGAAATGCGGTAATATCTTTATGCCTCGAACCACGGACAGGGCCAGGGCAACATGATCTTCAAGCATCTGCTCCAGAGATAACGGCTCAAATGCCTGCTGGCGGGCGAAAAACAGGTATTCCCTGAAGGACAGGCCATGCAGTTCATGGATCAGGGCTCTCCGACTCAGGTCCGCCGCCTGGGTGCTCATCCTCAAAATCGAAGAACCGGAAAAGACAACCCGCAGATTGGGAATGGCGTCGTGAATGGCTTTGATCTGCCGTGACCAGTCGGCTTGCTTATGGACCTCGTCCACGCAGAGCAACTCGCCTCCGTATGCAGCGAAAGACTCGGCAAATTCAAACAATGGCCGGGCATCGAAGTAGGGATGGTCGATGCTGACATACGCCGCCTTGCCGCTGTCCCCGTACTGGTCCTTGATGCGCTGCAGCATCATTGTCGTCTTGCCCACTCCGCGTGCACCCACAATCCCAACCAAGCGATGACCCCATTCGATCTGATCATGCAGGTAACGCTTGGATTCGCTCAAATTGGCGAGCAATGTGTGTTGCTGAGATAAAATGGCGTCCATGTTTCGTGCGTTTGGTTACTTCATGAAAATAAAGGCAGCTTCAGCCTGTCAATGACAAGTTGATTTTACATTACCAAACGTGAAACGTAAAATCGACTTTACATCCATACACCTTCCACCTCCCCACTTTCCCCGTCTTTTCCTCATGCGCCCATCCTCGATCAAATTCGGCATGGCCGTCCGGTCCACTTCACCTTCCATGAAGGCCAAGGTCTTGGTCAGGAACGCCTGGTCTTCAAACCGACTGAACACTGGAAAGTGGGTCATTTTTTAATAAGCACAGGTCGGGTCAAAACCCTGAGAAACACTGCGAGTGCAGAGCCTCGCATTCCCGGGAAAGGCCACCCATGACCCTCGAAACTCCTGTCAGCGCAAGACGTTTAAACATGGGGCACACGTGGATCACGGGGGAAAGAAATCTTCTTCGATAAGATCGAATCCCTTTTCTCGGTTTCCGGAAGCTGATCTGGCCATATTTCACAAGGAAATTGAAATTCGCAGTAGCGTTGCTCAATCTATTTTCGGCCCTCAACCCCATCGCCATATCCCGCCGGCGTTTCGTTCACCCCAAGAACCTCCTCCAGGGATTTTCCGTCCAACACGCGCAAGGACCAGTCTTCCAGCTGTTCCGGCCGTGCCGAAACAATGCGCTGCTCAGCCCAGCCCGGAACAGCGCCGAATCGTTTGGCGAGCAGCTTCTGGAGCATTCGGATCTGTCCTTGGAGTTGGCCCTGGGACAAACCTTGGGACAGGCCCTGGGACAGGCCTTCGGCACGTCCTTTTTCAATTCCCATGCGCTCAATGCTGGTGACGTAGGGTTTCATTTTATGTTCCTCCTCAATTCGTTGAATATCCTCGCCAAGTTGTCGTTCCAGTTCTTCGGGCAACTGCATCAGCCAGTCAATGACCGAGAACAGGTCCAGAATCCGCTGGCGTTCCCAGCCGCGCTCAAACAGGATGCGGATCAGGCGCAGTTTGGCCGTATAACGCTCCTTCGGGCTCTGGCGGGTTTGTCTGGTCAGCAGGTGCGCGGCGGTGACCAGGGCAAAGGCGTTGTCCGATTCCAGGAGCGAGGGCATTTCGTCCTGTTTGTCCAGCAGTTTGACCACGGGAAAGGTGAACTGCATCCGGCAATTGAACAGCTCGTATCCAAAACCGTCCGGTCGCCACCCGGGCTGCTCGTCGGCCAGGACCGCCAGACTGGCCAGGGGCTGACCGTCGCGGTCAAAAAGACGATAGTGGTAGACGAACATCCGCCGGGCAAAATCGCCTTCCGGATTCCCCTGGACCTCGATATGAATGCAGACCCTCTCCTGGCTTCCGTCAAGCAACCGAACCCGGACCAGCTTGTCCACAAACCGCCTGCCCAGTTCCCCATCCCGGACAACCTGTTGCAGCTCCTTGTCCAGAAAGACGTATCCCGCGTCCCAATCGATCTGGGCATGGGCCTTGGGGAAAAAGAAGGCCATGAACTCGGGAAAGTACCGCTCCAGAGCGGTCTTCCAGGGGCTGTCGTACTCGTCAGGTGACATGGTATTTATCCCTTCATGGCTTGCATCCGTCATGATTTTTTTTCATGCGCGGCATGAGAGCAATCTACAATAGAACTCCAGGCTTCCACCAGGATGGGAGCAGCGTTGGAAACGCACCCCCCGGGAACGCGGGGCTCCGTACCCGCTCTTCAAAGACTGCAAGTGCAGAGCCTCGCGTTCCCGGCAAAAGCAGCCCATGCCCCTTTCCCTTCGCTCAATGCTGGTGACGAAGGCATTTTGTGTTCCTCCCCAATCTGGCGAATCTTTTCGTCGAGTTTTTGTTCCAGTTCATCGGGCAAATGCATCAGCCAGTCGATAACCGAAAACAGATCCAGGATACGCTGCCGTTCCCAGCCTCGCGCGAACAGGATACGGATCAATCGCAGTTTGGCCTTGTATCGGTTGGTCGGATCCTGGCGGGTCTGTCTTGTCAGCAGGTGCGCGGCGGTGACCAGGGCAACGTTGTCCGATTCCAGAAGAAACGGCAGCTCATCCTGTTTGTCAAGCAGCTTAACGACGGGAAAGGCAAACCGCATTCGGCAGTCGAACAGTTCGTATTCAAAACCGTCCGGACGCGTAGGGACCGCAGACGCAATGCGTCAAAACGTCGTTTTGGAAGTCACGAGGCGGCGGCGTTGGCGGGCGAGTTCGCGCATGTCCACGACCTGGTCGGTTTCGTCCACGATCTCGCTGCCCAGAATCTCTTCCAGCACGTCCTCCAGAGTCACGAGTCCGGCCAGGCCGCCATATTCGTCCAGGACGATGAACATGTGCATCCGGGATTCGAGAAAGCGCACCAGAAGCTTGTCCAGGGTCGTGGTTTCCAGGACGAACTGGACGGGTTTCATCAGCTTGCTGAGCACGAGATTGTCCTGGTCGTTGGCCAGGGCTTCCAGCAATTCGCGCCGATAGACCAGGCCGACGATGTCTTCCTGGTCATCTTGATCATATACGGGAATGCGACTGTGGGGCCAGGCTGTCTTTAGTTTACGGGCCTGTCCCACGGTGAGTTCCGACGGAAATGAAAAAATAACCGTGCGCGGCGTGAGGATGTCCTTGACCATCTTGGTGTCCAGGGTCAGGATATTGCGGATGGACATCTCTTCGTAGGGCTTGATCACACCGGCTCTTCGGGTGAGACTGATCACGGCACGCAGATCATCTTCCGAGGTGTCCGGGCCGGTTTTCTTGCGTCCGATCATTCGGGTCACCCGGTCCATCATCCAGATTATCGGACTGAAAACCAGCACCAGCCCGCAGAGGGGCTTGGCCAGGAAACCGGCCAACTGTCGGGAGTACATTACGCCAACGGTCTTGGGGATGATCTCCGCGAAAACCAGGATGATCATGGTAAAAACTGCGGAAAAGTAGATCAGGCTCTCCGTACCGAACAGGGCCGCGGCAAAAGCGCCGGCCACCGCCGCCCCGGCTGTGTTGGCCACGGTGTTCAGGGTCAGGATCGCGGCGATGGGACGTTCGACGTTGTTGCGCAGATCAAAGAGCAACAGTCCGCTTTTCTTGCCGCTCTTGCGCATCTGTTCAAGATGACTCCAGGGCACGGAATAGAGCACGGCCTCGGAGAGTGAACACAGTCCCGAAACCAGCGTCGCCAACCCGACCACCACCAGCAACTCAAACATAACTCAGTTTCCCGAGGTCGTCCTCATGATCAAGCATTCGATGAATATTCTTCTCGACCGGGATGGAACGGTCATTGAAGAATGCCATTACCTGTGTGATCCGGCCCATGTCCGACTTACTCCCGGTGCCGGAGACGCGTTACGCTCATTGGTGGAGGCGGGACATCGGCTTTTCCTGGTAACCAACCAGTCCGGCATCGGCCGGGGGTACTTCAGCCATGAACAATATGAGGCCGTGCAGGAACGTATTGCCGAAGTCCTGCGGGAGTTTGACGTTGTATTCACGGACACGGCTCTCTGTCCCCACGCTCCCCAGGACGACTGCCTATGCCGCAAACCTTTGCCCGGCCTCTGGGAGCAACTGCGGGACAAGTACGACCTGCGGCCCGAAGAGTCCATGATGATCGGCGACAAGGCCGCGGATATCTGTTTTGCTCGCGCCGGGAACATGGCTGCCGCCGTGCTCGTGCTGAGCGGATATGGACTCAAGACGGCCCAGGACCTGGATCTGGTGGTTCCCAGCGGCAAGGTTCTGGACCTGCGACCTATTGCGAATCCGAAGCATCCCGACATTGTCGCGCCTGATCTGGCCGCGGCGGCGGAGTGGATGCTCGGGAAATGAGCGGGAATAGTCGGATTTTGAATTAGCACTACAGCGACACTTCCATTTCCATCATCTGAATAAGTTGTTTGACCACGGGGCACACGGGGGGCACTGGGTAAGAAATCATGATTTTTATGGAATATATTCCCCGTGTCCCCCGTGGTTAATCTTCAGCAGTGTTGGTTGTTTCTACAAATGTCGCTGTAGTGTTAGGAACTCGATTTCGATTGGGTTTCTACGAATCATCAAGATTCCAGGACGTCCGTAAAAGTGTAGAGTTTGCCCGATGTCTGTCCGGTCAGCCATTTTGCGGCCCGCAAAGCGCCTCGCGCGAAATTTTCCCGGGAATGGGCGCGGTGGGTAATCTCGATGCGTTCGGCGGGGCCGAAAAAATAGACCGTGTGGTCGCCGACCACGTCCCCGCCGCGCAAGGTCTGCACGCCGATTTCCTCGGCCGGACGTGCGCCGATGATCCCTTCCCGACAACAATTCTTGACGGAATCGTATTCCCATCCCTTGGCCTCGGCCAGGCACTGGGCCAGTTTCACCGCCGTTCCGCTGGGCGCGTCCTTCTTGGCATTGTGGTGGATTTCCATCAGCTCCAGGTCATAATCCGGGCCGAGCAAATTCACCAGCTGAGGCAGAAGCCGCAACAGGACGTTGATGCCCACGCTCATGTTCGGCGCCCAGAGAATGGGTGCTGTTTGCGCAGCCTCGCGCAGTTCCTCGGTCTGTTCCCGGGTCATGCCCGTGGTGCCGATCACGGCCCGGTGACTGGTCTTGGCCACGATCCGGGCCGTGGCCACGGAGGCTTCCGGGGCGGTGAAATCAATGACCACGGCATTGGACAGTTCACCCAGCACCTGTTCCAGGCTGGTTCCATGGACACAGCCAAAATCCGCCAGACCCTGATCATGCCCCGGCCGCTCCACGACTCCGGCCAACGTCATTTCGGGGTCCGCCTGGGCCAATCGCGCCAGCGTGCCTCCCATTCTCCCGTTTGCTCCCAAGATGACAACCTGACACGCATTCATGTTATTCTCTCCTGTTTGAATTTTCATCGATTCGATTCAAGTTTGGATCCAAATTGTAACCGCTCAAAAAGTTCGGGCGATGAGGTTCCTGTGCAAGCCCCCCTGCGCGGAGTTTCGTTGCCAGGCTACTGGGGCCATGCCCAATCGAACCTGGTTCTGAATGCGCTCAACCGCTGCCGCACTGGGTGCGGCGCTCCCAGGCTGAGAGCATGCTTGCGGCAAGTTTTTGGACAGTTACGAATGACTACGGGTTTTAATCGGCACTGTCCGTTAAAACGCCGACCATGTAACTGCTCAATAACTCCGGGCCACTGACCCACCCAAAAACACCTGGACCCCGGCCTGCGCCGGGGAGACGACCGAGAGAACTCGCTATCGAGGCACTCCATTCCGTCATACCGGCGCAGGCCGGCGCGTCCCGCTATCCAGGCAGCACGGATCCGCGGTGGTTGGTGCCCTGCCTTATTTAGCAGTTACCCGACCATTTGTCGGAACGTCTCGCCATCCAGCACGGTCAGGCCCAGTTCCCGGGCCTTGGCCAGCTTTGAGCCGGGATCGTCACCCACGACAACGTAGTCCACTTTTTTGGAAATGCTCCCTGCCACGGTACCACCTGCCTGTTCCACCAGCTTCTGGGCCTGGGTCCGGGAGATGTTGGGCAGGGTTCCGGTGAAAAGCACGCGTTTTCCGGCAAAAGGCGAGTCCGTTGCCTGTTCCGGCAGCCGGGAACTTTCTGCCTGGGGCCAGACACCCTGCTCCCGCAACTCCCGCAGAATGCGCTGATTGTCAGGGTTGGCGAAAAAGCCGTGAATGGACGCAGCCACTTCCGGTCCGATGTCGGGAAGACGTTGCAGGTCGGTCTGGTCCGCGCGGCCCAAAACGTCCAGATCCGGAAAATGATTCGCCAGCACTCTGGCGGTTTGCGCACCCACGTGCCGGATGCCCAGGGCCCGGATCAGCGGGGCCAGTTTGGCTTCCTCCCTGGCTTTGGCGATGGATTGAATGATGTTTTGGGCCAGTTTGGGTCCCATCCGCTCCAGGGTCAGCAGATCCTCTTCCGTCAATCGGAAAAAATCCGCCGGGGTGCGGACCATGCCCTTGTCCGCCAGGGTTTCCACCCATTTCCGGCCCAGGCCTTCCACGTCCAGACCCGCCTTGGCCACGAAGTGGACCAGGCTTTCCCGCAGCAGGGCCGGACAGGCCAGATTCTGGCAGCGCCAAGCCGCCTCTCCGGGCAGGCGCACGGCGGTCGTCGCACAGACCGGACATGCCGAGGGAAAAACAAACGGCTGTTCCCGGCCATCGCGCTCCTCCAGTACCGGGCCGACCACCTCGGGAATCACGTCCCCGGCTCGCTGGATCACCACCAGATCTCCGATGCGCAGATCCTTGGACCGGATCTCGTCCTCGTTGTGCAGCGTAGCCCGGGAGACGGTCACCCCGGACAGGGCAACCGGCTCCAGCAGGGCCACGGGAGTCAGGACACCGGTCCGCCCCACCTGAACCTGGATGTCCAGCAACCGGGTCGTGCCTTGGCCGGCCGGAAATTTCCAGGCCAGAGCCCAGCGCGGGGCCCGGGCCGTGGATCCCAGCTGGCGCTGGTGTTCCAACCTGTCGAGCTTAGCCACCACCCCGTCGATTTCGTAGTCCAAATCCTCGCGGAGAGCGGCCACCGCGGCATACTGCTGCTCCACTTCCTCGGGGCTGGCACAGAGGCGGGCATATTCGGGCAGGGCAAGCCCCAAGGCCTTCAGTCCGGCCATGATTTGTCCCTGCGTGGTCCACCGATCCGCGCCATCGACCCATTGGACCTGTCCCACGCCATAGGCAAAAAAGCGCAACGGCCGCCGGGCCGTGATACGGGAGTCCAGTTGGCGGACCGAGCCGGCGGCTGCGTTGCGTGGATTGGCGAAGATTTTCAGGCCGGCCTCGGCCTGTTCCAAATTCAGCCTGGCAAAGTCCGAACGAAAAATGATCACCTCGCCGCGCACCTCCAATCGCTCCGGAATAGGGAAATCGGCGGAATGCAGGCGAATTGGCAGATTACGCACCGTACGCATGTTCTCGCTGACGTCCTCGCCGATCACCCCGTCGCCCCGGGTGCCGGCCCGGACAAAACGGCCTTGCTCGTAGACCACTTCAACGGCCAGGCCGTCGAGCTTTGGGTCCACCCAGAATTGCACGTCATTTTTCGGCACAAGACGCTCCAGACGGACGAGAAAATCCCGCCATTCCTCCAGGGACAAGGCATTGTCCAGGCTGTACATGGGCAGGCTGTGAGCAAAGGGCTGAAACGCCGCCACCGGTGCCCCACCCACCCGCTGGGTCGGCGAGTCCGGGTCCTTCAAATCCGGATATCGCTGCTCCAACTCCTGGAGTTCCCGGAACAGAGCGTCGTACTCGGTGTCGCTGATCTCCGGATCATCCAGAACGTAATAGCGATGGTCGTGGTGGCGGATCAACCGGACAAGCTGTTCAATGCGTTTGCTTGGATCATTTGAATGGGAACTCACAATTGAACCTCGTCGTGGAAATCAATTTGCGCCTGGCGCAGAATCTCGCCATACCCAAGTCCGAGGCGTGCTTCAAGATACGCTTTTTCCTGAGCGGCCGCGGCAACCAAGAAACCTGGAATCGATCCGGCAGTGGAGTGGTAGATGTGGCGCATGTGGACATGATGATCCACGATCACCGGCCATCCCCTCCTGGACGCACGCAGGGAAAAACAGAGATCCACACCGTATCCGCGTGGATTGTCCCCGCAATCCAGCCCGCCCAAGGCTTGCCAGCATTCCAGATTGATCAGTGGCGCCACGCCGTCCACGCATTTTGCCCGGCGATAAGCGTAGCCCGGACTGGCCACCATTTGAGGATGGTAGGGATGATGTTCAAAGGAAGGAGAATAGATGCCCGCGGGCCCGAGAGTCCGCTCGATTTTTCTGAGACGCTGCCAGGCTTTTTCCAGATGGGGAGGGTTGGAGATGAAAAAAGCGTCGTTGTTGAAAAACCAGAGATAGGGCCAGCCCTGGTCCCGACAGACGTGCAGGGCGTAGTCCAACGCACCGCACCAAAACAGGTTTTCATCCAGCCGCTGCCAGGCATCCGGATAGGATTCAGGGGCATGGTTGTCCAGGACCATGATCCGCTCTTTCCAGCCTGGATCGCTGGCCAGCAATTGACGATGCAGGCGCCGTGTCGTCGCTGAACTTCCGTAGTGCAGAATGAAAACGGCCGGGCGAGAATCATGATTACAGGCAAGGCTTTTAGCCATTGCCGGCATCCGTTTCCAACAACTTGCTCCGCAGCATGGCCACCTCGTCGCGCAATGCGGCGGCGCGTTCAAATTCCAGTTCCTTGGCCGCGGTACGCATTTCGCGCTCCAGGGTTTTGATGCGTTTGCCGATTTCTCTGGGATTGCCGTACATAGCCCCGGCTTCGCGGAGTTGTTCCGGCTGGTTTTTGTCCCGGGCCTCGGCATAAATATGTCCGAGGATATTGTCCATACTTTTGATGATGGTGGCGGGCACGATGCCGTGTTCGGCATTGAATTGCAGCTGGACCTGACGTCGCCTTGCCGTCTCTCCCATGGCCTCTTCCATGGAACGGGTCACCCTGTCCGCATAGAGAATCACCCGGCCCTGGACGTTGCGGGCGGCACGGCCGAAGGTCTGGATCAGGGACCGGAAGGACCGCAGGAACCCTTCCTTGTCCGCGTCCAGAATGGCCACAAGGGAAACCTCGGGCAGATCCAGTCCCTCCCGGAGCAGGTTGATGCCCACCAGGACGATGAATTCGCCCTTGCGCAAGGCCTGGATGATGGAGACCCGCTCCAGGGTGTCGATGTCCGAGTGCATGTAGCGCGACGGCATGCCCATGTTCTGCAGATATTCCGTGAGGTCTTCGGCCATGCGCTTGGTCAGCGTGGTCACCAGGACCCGTTCGCCACGCTGTTGGCGGACCTTGCATTCCGCCAGCAGGTCGTCCATCTGGCCCTGGACCGGACGCACCTCCACCTCCGGGTCCACCAGCCCGGTGGGCCGGATGATCTGCTCCACCACCCGCCCCTTGCCATGCTCCAGCTCGAATGGTCCCGGAGTTGCCGAGACATAGACCACCTGCCCCACTCGTTCCCAAAACTCGTCCATGCTCAGGGGCCGGTTGTCCAGGGCCGAAGGCAGCCGGAAGCCGAAATCCACCAGGGTCTTCTTGCGCGACAGGTCGCCGTGATACATGCCGCCGATCTGGGGCAGGGTGATGTGCGATTCGTCCAGAAACAGCAGGTAGTCCGAGGGAAAGTAGTCCAGCAGGCAGGACGGCGGCAGTCCGGCCCTGCGTCCGTCCAAGTGCCGGGAATAGTTCTCGATGCCGTTGCAATAGCCCAGCTCCTCGATCATCTCCAGGTCCAGCATGGTCCGTTGCTCCAGACGCTGGGCCTCCACCAGGCGGTTCTCCCGGCGCAGAATACGCAGCTGCTCGCCCAGCTCATCCCGGATATCCGACATGGCCCGGCGCAGGTTGTCCTTGTCCGAGACATAGTGGCTGGCCGGATAAATAACTGTTTTCCGGACAGATCCGTGATATTTTCCGGTCAGAGGATCTATCTCATGAATGGCTTCCAGCTCGTCGCCGAAGAAGTCCAGGCGCAATCCCTTTTCATGGCTGTAGGCCGGGATGATGTCCACGCTGTCGCCCCGGACCCGGAAGGTGCCGCGGTGGAAATCAACATCGTTACGTTCGTAGAGCACTTCCACCAGCCGTCCCAGCAAGTCCTCCATCCGCAACTGCTGCCCTGCCTCAATGGGGATCATCATTTTGGCGTAGTATTCCGGCGAGCCCAGCCCGTAGATGCAGGACACCGAAGCCACGATGAGCACGTCCCGGCGGGTCAGCAGGGCATGGGTGGCGGAGTGGCGCAGCTTGTCGATTTCCTCGTTAATGGAGGAATCCTTCTCGATATAGGTGTCGCTGTGCGGAAGATAGGCCTCGGGCTGATAATAGTCGTAGTAGCTGACGAAGTATTCCACGGCGTTGCGCGGGAACAGCTCCTTGAACTCGTTGAACAGCTGCGCGGCCAGAGTCTTGTTGGGGGCCATGACCAGGGCCGGACGGCCCAGGCCAGCGACCACATGGGCCATGGTGAAAGTCTTGCCCGAACCGGTCACGCCCAGAAGCACCTGATGCGGCTCTCCGCCCCGGACTCCGGAAACCAGTTCATCAATGGCCCGGGGCTGATCGCCCTGGGGCAGAAACGGACTGACCAGCTCGAAACGGGCCGGTTCCAATGGATCGACGGAAGAACTGAAGATGGTCGTCATTGCGATATACAGCGGTAAATGGTATGAATCATTTGTTTGTTATTAATTATCTGTTATTTGTTATCGGTTATTGTCTATTGTTTAAGAGTTGTCGGTTCCCCTTGATAACAGATAACCAATAACTGATAACATACAGCAAACGACAACAAGAGAGGACTCTCATGGAATTGAACATCATCAACCCCGAGCAAAAACTACCCGTCCCCAGGGCTCATGCCCTGACCATGGTTATCAAGAGTTTCAAGGGTCGGCGTAACGTGGAGGTCCATCTGTACCGGGCCGGCTGGCGGGCGGAGGAAATGGAGGCCCAGGACTGGGACACGCTTCTGGGTGCTCCGATCAGCCCTGATACGGAAATTCCCCTTGAGAACAGCAAGAAGGTTCTGATGGAGGCGTTCACGGCAGAAGAACGGGACCAGCTCGTGGCCTACCTGCAACACCGGTACGGCGAAAAACTCGAAAGCATCTCCAGCTGTTATCTGGATTTCCCCATTCCCAAGGGATTGGCCGCCCTGTCCGATGTTCCGGAAGGCAAAAGCGTGGGTCGACTGCGGCTCGAAACCGTGCCCCAGTTCACCCTGCCCTTTCCCGTGCACGGACTGTATGATCTGAGCCAGCATGAACCGTTGATGGAAGCCAACGGACGGGAAGCGTAATTTTTTTTGTAACGACTCAGCACACGCTCATTCTCGATAATCAGATCGTGAGTCGGGGTCGGAATCGGTTTCGAAACATTGGGATGCCCTTCCACGTGGCTTCGCTTCCGATACCGATTCCGACCCCGATACCGATTCCGATTCCAAGCGCGGTAACACAACCATCCCGACGCGGCGAATGCCCCTGGGGCTCTGTCGATGCGAGCATTCTCCGTCACTTCAGTCGTCGGGCCATTTTCCAAAAATGGTCGGTTGGATCGCTGTCTCTTCCAGGATGGCCATGAATTGGGATCTGGGTATTTCCCGTGCTCCGAACCGCAACATGTGCTCGGTGGTCTGCTGGCAGTCCAGAACCTGGAAATCCCAGCGCCGCAGACGCCGGACCAGATGGACCAGAGCGACCTTGGACGCGTTGGCCCGGGTGTGAAACATGGATTCTCCAAAGAATATCCGACCCAGCGCCACACCGTAGATTCCGCCCACCAGCTCCCCTTCCTCCCATACTTCCACGGAATGGGCCACTCCGACCTCATGCAGCTTGATGTAGGCGCACTGCATTTCCGGAACAAGCCATGTACCCAGGCCGTTCGGTCTGGGCACGGTGGCGCAGCGTGTGATCACGTACTTGAATGCCTTGTCGAAGCTGACCTGAAATGCATCCCTGCGCAAAACTCGGCGCAAACTCGCGGAAATGTGCAGTTCCTTGGGAAACAGTACCAGACGGGGATCGGGAGACCACCAGAGAATGGGTGAACCGGGAGCGTACCAGGGAAAGATGCCCAGACTGTAGGCATGAAAAAGCCGTTCCGGCGTGAGATCGCCGCCCACGGCCAGCAGCCCGTCCGGCTCGGCGTTTTCCACAGGGGGGAAAACAATCCTCTGATTCAAGGCATAGACAGGCATGGCGTACAATTGAAACAGAAAGAGCCGAGCCGGATCCGGCTCGGCTCTCCATTCAACATGATGACTCCGGGCTATTCGTAGTTGAACACAAAGTCACTGGTCTTGGACGTGTCCGTATCCACTTCCTCCGGGACGTCCACCACCACCTTGCCGCCCTTGACCAGTCGCCCGAAAAGAATCTCGTCGGTCAAGGGATCCTTGATGGTCTCCTGCATCAATCGTCCCAGAGGTCTGGCCCCATAGATCGGATCAAACCCTCGTTCAGCCAGGTGCTCCAACGCCCGCGGTGTCAGCGTCACCTTGACCCGTTTGTCCTTGAGCTGAACGTTCAGCTCGTTCACGAATTTCTCCACGATGCGCTCCATGACATCGTTGTTCAGGGAGTGGAAATAGATCGTGGCGTCCAACCGGTTGCGAAATTCCGGAGCAAAGAGCTTTTCCACGGCCTTCTTGCCAATATGGCTGCGGTCATCCTTGCCGGGCTCGCCGAAACCGATGTTGGCCACGCTCATGTCCTGGGCCCCGGCATTTGACGTCATCAGCAGGATCGTGTTCCGAAAATCGGCCTTGCGCCCGGCATTGTCCGTCAGGGTCGCATAATCCATGACCTGCAGCAGAATGTTGAACAGGTCCGGGTGCGCCTTCTCGATTTCATCGAGCAACAATACGGTATGCGGATTCTTGCGGATGGCGTCAGTGAGCAAACCGCCCTGTTCGAAGCCGACATATCCCGGAGGCGCCCCGATCAATCTGGCCACGGCATGCTTCTCCATGTATTCGCTCATGTCGAAGCGCAGGAAATTGATGTTCAAAACCTGGGCCAACTGCCGGGCCAGTTCGGTCTTGCCCACGCCGGTGGGACCGGTGAGCAGGAACGATCCGGTGGGCTTGTGTTCGGCGCCGAGACCGGCCCGGGAACGCTTGATGGACTTGGCGAGGCTGTCCACGGCCTCGTCCTGGCCGAAGATGACTTCCTTCAATCGCCCTTCCAGTTCCTGCAACTGCGTCTTGTCCGAAGCGGATACCCGGGTTTCCGGAATGCGGGCCATGCGGGCCACGACCTGCTCCATCTCCAGCGGCCGGATCACGTTCTTCTTTTTTGCCTTGGCGTTCAACTTGAACACCGCGCCGGCCTCGTCGATGACATCGATGGCCTTGTCCGGCAGAAACCGATCGTTGAGATGGCGAATGGAAAGATCCACGGCGGCTTCCAGGGAACTGGGCGCGTATCGGACTCCGTGATGATCCTCGTAATAAGGCCGCAGGCCCTGGAGAATCTGCACTGTCTCGTCGCGGCTGGGCTCCGGGATCTCCACCTTCTGGAAGCGCCGCGACAGGGCGCGGTCCTTCTCGAAGTGATTCTTGAATTCCTCGTAGGTGGTGGAGCCGATGCAGCGCAGCTTGCCGGAGGCCAGGGCGGGCTTGAGCAGGTTTGATGCATCCATGCTTCCACCGCTGGTGGCGCCGGCGCCGACAATGGTGTGGATCTCGTCGATGAACAGGATCGCGTCCGGGATGGCTTCCAATTCCTTGAGCACGCCCTTGATCCGGGCTTCGAAGTCGCCGCGGTACTTGGTGCCGGCCAGAATTGCTCCCATGTCCAGGGCGTAGATCATGGCCTTTCCGAGATACTCCGGCACATCTCCTTCCGCGATGCGCAGGGCCAAGCCTTCGGCCAGGGCTGTCTTGCCCACACCGGGATCACCCACGTAGATGGGATTGTTTTTGCGCCGGCGGGCCAGGATCTGCATGGTACGGTGCAGTTCCAGCTTTCTGCCCACCAGGGGATCGATTTCACCAGCCTTGGCCTTGGCCACCAGATCCACGGTAAACTGTTCCAGAAATGATTCCTTCTTCTGCTTCTGGTCCGATCCGCGACACTCGGTGCAGGCCTCTTCCTCTGCGGGCTGGGCTTGGACCGGCATGCCGTGGGAGATGAACTCCAGAATGTCCAGTCGATCCACGCCAAAGGACTGCAGGAAATAGTTGGCGTAGGATTCCTGCTCCTGGCAGATGGAGGCCAGGACGTCGC
The DNA here is from genome assembly GCF_054656975.1 of Desulfonatronum parangueonense. Lineage (NCBI taxonomy): Bacteria > Pseudomonadati > Thermodesulfobacteriota > Desulfovibrionia > Desulfovibrionales > Desulfonatronaceae > Desulfonatronum > Desulfonatronum parangueonense. The sequence continues at coordinate 878,234 of NZ_BAAHXH010000003.1, read as the reverse complement.
CCACGGTGACTTCCGCCTTGCCGGAGGATTGGACATGCAGGATGGCTCGCTGGATCACCCGTTGCAGGCTGGGGGTCTGAACCACTTCCGTCATGCCGCCGGTGGGCATGACCTGCATGTGCTCCAGAAAAAAACGTTCCAGTTGGCTCTTCAATTTGCCCAATTCCACGCCGCAATGCTCCAGGATGTCCTTTGCCGTGGAGTTTCTGATCATCGCGTAAAGCAGATGTTCCAGGGTCAAGAATTCATGGTTGCGCACCCTGGCTTCACGCACCGCAACCAAGAAGGAGCGCTGCAATTCCTTACTGACCATATTTTATACCTCTTCCATGGTGCATTTCAATGGAAAACCCCTTTTCCGCGCCATGTGATGAACCATGGCCACCTTGGCTTCGGCGATCTCCGCGGTGTAGATTCCGCATATTCCCACGCCCTCCTGGTGCACCTTGAGCATCACCATGGACGCTTCGCTTTCGGACTTGCCGAAGACCGTTTTCAAGACATGCACGACAAATTCCATGGTCGTATAATCGTCATTGTGGAGCAGCACCTTGTAGCGCTTGGGCTGTTCCAGGAGATCCTCTACCTGCAAGTCGCCCTCTATACGAGGGTCGCTGATTTCTGCGGACAAGGGTTGTTCCTTATTTTTTTCGCGCCAATTGCGCCAGTTGCTTCCGAGAGAAAATGGCATTCACGAGAACAAACAAATTCGCAACACCGCGACCAGAATCTTTTCGTTGATTTCGCGGCCCAACCGGAACAAGCTGATCAGCGTCGCGCACTACATGTTCGATTCCTGACTCAGTCAAACATGCGCGACCGTAAAATCATCGTCAACCCCGACCTGTTCCGAATTCACAATGACAACCTTGCTCACGAGCTACCCTGCAGCTAACTAACATCGGAGATGCGCTTGTCAATTCCGGGAAAATCGGGCTTCAGCTCCTTGACCCGCTGGAACATAGCGAGAGCCTTGTCCCGTTTATTCAACTGCTGCATCACCACCCCGATGTTGTAGGTGGTTACGTCATTTCCAAGTATCCCGGCTTGATTGATTTTCATCGCTTTTTCAAAGGCATCGTGAGCATCCCAGTACCGACCGCCTTCCATGTACGCCATGCCGATATTATAATGAATGACTTCAGTGTCGTTGGCAACATTAAGGACCTTCTTGAATTCCTTGACGGCCTGCTCCCATTTGCCCTGTTTGCGCAAAGCGATTCCCAGGCGGTTGAAAACGTGGACATCCGACTGGGAGAGCGATGATTTGCCGTCCAGGATTTCCCGAAAATACCTTTCGGCCATTCCCGCGTCCTTTTTCAGACAGGCTTCAGCCACGGTCAACTTGACCTGGTCGATCATGTCCCTGGCCTGTTTGGTGGAAATTTTCACGGCTTCCTGGAAATAATCCTGGGCCGTATCCAGGTTGCCTTGATCGAGATGCAATTCTCCAATCTCGATTTTTCGGTCCATGTTCATGGGGCTCAAGCGTTCCAGTTTTTCCAGGTAGGCCAACTGGGACGACACGTCCTGCTTTTGACGAAAAAACTCGACAATCTTTTTCAGGGGTTCAAGGTACATCTTTGCATATTCGGCTGCCTCCAGATAGCTCTGCAAGGCTTCCTCATCCCGGCCCATCCGCAGGTAGGCGTCTCCCTGGATCATCAATGCCGCCGAACTGTTGGGCTTGATTTCAAGGAGTTTGTCCGCCGTTTCGAGCGCCTTCTGGTACTCCCCGTTCTGGACCAGTTCCTTGCCCAGCCCCACCAGCTTGGGCAACTGCCCCTGGGGCCGAATGGTCAGCGCGATCTTTTCAATCAATGTGTTCACGGAAACCGGTTTGACAATAAAATTGTCCGCTCCTATTTCGTGCAAGTACACGAGCAGATTTCGATCGGTCTCCGTGGTCATCAAGATGATCGACGCCTCAGGGTAGGTTGTCTTCAGAAATTTGATCAACTGATTGTTGCTACGGTTGTCCACGACCCGCTCAATGAAAAAAAGAATTTTGCCCCTGAGTTCGATGATCCGCCGCGCCTCCTTGAGCATTTCATTCTCACGCATGGCGAAGCGCAGGCAGTCTCCCTTCAGTTGCAGATGGCTGGAAAAAGTATTGCGAAGAATCTTCGCGGCAATGGCGTCATCCGTGTAGATGAGGCTGACACCGCGCTCATCCTGGACGAACTGCTTGATGATGACCTCATACTTCTTGACCTGCTGCAACGCGACTAACTGCTTGTCATACATTCATCGGCTCCATGTCACTTTCGGTTCACGCAAGGCGGTTGACGAGGCAAGAAAACTTTGGACCGCACATCATGAGTTTCCACAGCAAAAACAAGTGTAACTGCACAAAAAGATCGGGCGAAGAGTTTTTTCTATGGTTACAAAATTCAGTTGGATTGACTGTCTTGAGCTGATTTCGTTTTCATGAACAACTCGAGGATCTGTTGTGGTAACCCTTGCTTTTTGATGATTGCACGCCCACCAGGGAGTATCCGGTCGGTGTCTCCGTTTGAACTGTTGCTGTCCTTTTCGTCCTCGTACCTGATACTGGCAAAGAGTTCCTCCAGGCTGTCTTTTCCGTTGAGAAGCACTTCCATGTATGCGGGATTGTCCAGGTTTTTGACAAGCGGAGTATCGGCGATCATCGCCTGTAGTGTTCTTCGCATGGAATTGTTGCCGGTTTTGCGGCGATGGCCTCTTCTCAGGCCGCGGAATAAGCGTTCGAGAATGTTATTGGTCCGCTGAGGGTAGATTGTGACAAAGCCTTGCGGACTGGCTACCATAATGGGGTCGGCAAAGAGCTTTTTACCGTATTTATCAATTTGTTGCTCCATTTTGAGGCAAAGCTGGTCATCAGCCAAACGGCTTTCCTTTTGGAGCCTATGTCGGAACTTTTCAACACCCTGGCGGATGGTTGACATGGCTTCAGACGAACCGTCATCGTTGAGGCCGTTATTTTCGTCCGGCGTGGCAATGCGCATGGCGTTGCGCAGATCGTCAAACACTTCGACGCGCCATCGCAGTTCTGTCGTTGCCTGGACCAATTCGGGATCATTGGCGATGTTGGATATCTTTTTTGCCAAGACGCGCAGAGGTTTGTGGTTATCTTCAAGGCCGCAGGGGTGTTCAAGGAGCCTGGGCAAATACCGGTCTAATTCAAGCATTCGCTCAGTAAACTCCAGCAACGGACGATCAAAGGGAAAGCCATATCCGTTGCCGTTGTTTTTGCCCTGCAAGGCCCATAGCGCCAGAGAATACGCGGACAAAGACGGCAGCATTTCGACATTATGGGGCGGAGTTTTTGTATTCACTGCATCAACCAGCAAGGGTAAATCAGGGCTTTGCCCCAGCGATTGCCGTATTTGCCGAATGAGTGCTCGCAGGTTGGTAGTCGCTGCAAATGATTTCAGGCGGTTTCTCAATCGCGAGTATGCCGGTTCCAGGAAGTCTTTGCCGGCATCACGCAGAAAGTGGAAATGGCAGATGAAGTCGGCAATGCCGGGGAAGGTTTCGTTGACCGCCTTGCAAATGCCGGTGCCCATGTCATGGACGCAGGCAACCGGCGTACCATACGTGTCTTGAATGTTCTTCAGGAACGGTTTGATGTGGACGGCGTTTTCGCTGGGTGCTTTGATGTTGCCCAGAACAAATTGACTCAGACTGTCCAGGCCGCTGAACAAGGTTGGCGCATCTCCTTCATGGGCGGCGTCCAGGTGGAGGACATATCCGCCGGCCATCCGCATTTTCTGGCGGATGCAGGGCGCGGCTTGGGCATGAGCAAGGGCCAGATACTTGATGAACTTGCGGCCCAGGTAGTCGATCTCTGAGAGGCTGATGTGCGTGTTGCGCATTTTCAGTTCAGTTTGCACTTCGTCGAGTGTGCGGAAGTTTCTGAACAGAGCCTGGCCGACAAAGACCAAGACGTCATAGGCCACGTTGCATCGAGTCGGCACCATTCGGAGCAGCGTTTCGGAGCCCATGGCTCGTGAGCATTGAGGGCAGTTAAGTACGGTTTCATGTGCGATGAATGGTCCGGCCATGCTGTAAACAACTTTTCTGCGCGTTTTCTGGACAAGTCGCGGATGGGTGCATGTGCAGTTTTCCTGCTCCGGAACAAAAGACACCACTGGCGGTTTTGGGAATAATGCCGCCGGGGATATTTCCCGTTGCAGAAGCGCCTGACATCGTTTCAACGCCTCGATTGCTTGCGGGCCGTAGTTTCTGGAGTTTTTTTTAACCCGTGCTGCGCAAACAGCTTTTCGATCTGGGCTGCTTTGATGCTCACATGCCTTGTGCGCTTTATATGCATTGCCAGTTCCTCGAAGCTGAGATTGGGGGACCGGATGAATTCCGCCAAGACGAAAACCGCGATCTCGGCAGGAAGCAATTCCGATGGCATGGCCCGATTTGCCGCGGATTGGCGTTGCTTGTCGGCAGTGGTCATATCCTGGGAAAAATAGACGAAAGAACGTCCAATTTTGTCCCGCTGCAACCGCCCCTGCCTGCACAACTGGACAAGCACCGAATGACATCGACAACGCAGTATTTCTCCCAAGGCCTCGGCAGTAATTCCCTTGGGGCTGCGATTGACCAGCCTGACAAGGGTTTTGTTGAGATTGCCTACCCTGGAAAAGCCGATGTCGTCCGAAAACCATAACCCGTCGTGGCCGAACTTGGGAATGCTTTTCAGAGTGTACCATTTGCCATTGTGGGAAAAGCTTCTGTGGTATCCAACCACGCTCAAAAAACGCCGTGTAGAGGGAACTGAGTAGTTGAGTCGAGTTGCAAGGGGTTCGATTTGCCAGCATGGTTGTTCCGAGAAGGGAGGGGCAAGCTTTTGATCTGGCGATAGACAAGAAGACATGTTGGCCTCCTGGTAAAGTATTGCATATCGTAGCGAGAGGGATAGCATCATGCAATACTTTGTCAAATTTCAAGCCAACAAGCTGGATCACGATCGAATTGCCCCCACCTCAAAAACCAATTAAATCATCATTGATTTTAAATAATTGTTTGCAAATTATTAAAAAGGTCGCCGCTCGCGCTTTGGTGAATCACTAAACAATAAGATGAGAAAGTATAGCACAGCTTGCCGCCTAACATACTGAAATTTAACGATCCAACCGTATATTGTAATCATAGAGTTTTTTTGTTCCCATCGACGCGGGTGTTTCGTGACCAAGCTACAGGGCAATATTTCAGCCGGAACTTTACCCTTTGTGCGTTACACCGTATGCCGCACTGGGGTGCGGCGCTCCCAGGACTTATCCTGTTCATTGCCAGAAGTTTTTGAGCAGTTACAAACAAGTCAAAACGGCCTTCGGCATGTAAGTGGCTTTCCTATAGTCTTCCTCGTTCAAAGGAGCGGTTGTGGCATTGGAAATTGAACAAAAATTTCTGGAACCGGACATGGATTTGCTCACGGAGCGGCTCACAAGAGAGGGAGCGGCGTTTTGCTCCCAGGGGTTTGAAGACAATCTCATTTTCGACAAGCCTGACAGGTTGCTGCGCAGCCAAAACATCCTCCTTCGCCTCCGCCATGCGGGAGAAGTCGTTTTGACCTTGAAAATGAAGCCTGAATCCCCCGCGGCGGATGATCCACGATACAAGATCCTGAAAGAAATCGAGACAACAGTGGGCGACATGGCCGCACTACGGAAAATTCTTGAACTTCTCGGTTATGTTGTTGTATTTCGGTACCAGAAATACAGGGTCATCTGGCAGTGGGAATCCTGCATCATTTGCCTGGACACCTTGCCCTTCGCTCAAGTGGTGGAATTGGAGGGAACGCCGGAATCCATCCAACGGACCGCGCAACATTTCGGTCTCGACAAATTGCAATCATCCACCCTCAATTATCTGCAACTCTACCGGACGCACCAACAATCACTGGGCTTGCCCGTAGAGGATAGGTTTCTTTTCACCAAGACGCAACGGGATGCCCTCATGGAAGTCCGTTGAAAGACCGCCGGCAAAAAATCAGCTCATGCGCAGAATTTCCCCGGCCAGACCGCCCAGGGGCAGCACCTTGCGCACTCCGCCTTTTTTGATGGCCTCATGGGGCATCCCGAACACGACGCAGGTTTGTTCGTCCTGGGCCACGGTATGGGCCCCGGCGTCGAACATCTCGCGCATACCCTTGGCTCCATCGTCCCCCATTCCGGTCATGATCACCCCCACGGCATTGGCCCCGGCATAGCGGGCCGCCGACCGGAACAGGACATCCACCGAGGGACGGTGCCGGGAGACCAGCGGACCGTCCTTGATCTCCACATAGTATCTCGCCCCACTGCGCTTGAGCAGACAATGGCGATTCCCCGGGGCGATGAGCGCCTGCCCGCGCAGCATCGTATCGCCATCCACGGCCTCGCGGACGGTTATTCGGCAGATGCCGTCCAGTCGCTTGGCAAAAGCCGCGGTGAAGTTTTCCGGCATATGCTGCACCACGGCGATGGCCGGACAATCCATGGGCAAAGACTGCAGCAGAATGCGCAAGGCCTCGGTTCCTCCGGTGGACGCCCCCACCACGACGACTTTTTCCGTTGTCTTGACCATGGCCTTGCGGGCAGGCGACATGGGGATGACGGCATCGGCGTTCAACTTTGGCTTTACCTGGATGGAGGAATAGGGTTTCAGCTTGGCGCTGGCCGCGGCCTTGACCGCATCGCAGATTCTGATTCGAGACTCCTCGAAGAATTTTTTCGTGCCGACCTTGGGCTTCTGGATGATCTCCATGGCTCCATATTCCAGAGCCTTGAGAGTGGTTTCCGCGCCCTGCTCGGTGAGGGTGGAACAGATGATCACCGGAATCGGATGCTGGGTCATGATCTTGCGCAGGAAGGTCAGGCCGTCCATGCGCGGCATTTCCACGTCCAGGGTCATCACATCCGGGACGATTTCCTTCATCCGCTCCACCGCGGCATAGGGATCACCCACCGCCCCGATGACCTCGATCCCCGGATCCGAAGTCAAAAGCTCGATCAGGGTTTGGCGGACCAGGGCCGAATCATCAACGACCAGTACTTTGATTTTTGATTTCACGATTGCGCTCTCTTTGGCTCAAATGTGACGGCCGGAGGACGTGGGCCGGTGTGGCGTATCAAGGTCCACGGAGTAAATGAATAAAATCCAGGCATTATTGTCTGGATCGAAATCGCAATCGAAATCGCAATCGGCATCGAATACCTATTTGTTTTTTTCGATTGCGATTTCGATTGCGATCCGGAGCATGCACTGGCTATTCCATCTTATTGCAGTACGCATTGTTCGCGATGGACGCAGCCGGGATCAGCCAGAACTAATCCGAAAACAGGGTTCGTTGAATGCGCTTGACCCAGACTTCCCCCGTATCACTTAAGAAATACAACTTGCGTCCCAGCGCCCCCCCCACATCCGAGGCCATGATCCGCAAGCCGGCTTTTTCCAGTTCAACAATAGCCGTTCGGACGTTTTTCCGGCCGACACTGTTCGCCACCGAACCTGTCCCGCCGGAAAAGCCGAACAATTCGGCGCCGCCGAAAACCTTGATCTGAATGTCCCTGCGCCGGCCGCCATTGCGTTCCACGGCCAGGAGGATTCGTTGAATGGACTGATCCACAAACCGGCAGGGCTGAGTGGTTGACGCTCCCTCGTCATTGGCCGGCGAGTCCGGAAGCAGGGCATGGAAAATGCCCCCCAGGCGGATCATGGGTTCAAAAAAAGAAACAGCGACGCAGGATCCGAGAACGGTACAGACCAATGTCGGCTCCCTGGAGAGAAAGCATTCGCCGATCTGGAGATGAAAGACCGGATAATTGGCAAAATGCGCGGAATTCATTGCGTGACACAGCTCCGTAGGAACGCGATTCCGGCGATGCCCGGATTCAGATCCGGATTAATTGGCGGATAATACATGGAACAGAACACAGTAGTCAGTCCAGCCCAAGCTGCGCCAACAGATCGTCGACGTCCTGCTGGTTGGCATCGGTCTGCGGCCCCTTGAGTTCGGAAACCTTCTGTTGGGCCTCGGTATTCAATGTCTGGATATCCCTGTTCGGGTCCTCATTCAGCCCCTTGATCTTCAATCCCGTCGACACGAACAGATCCAGGGTAATCCGCTCAACCTGCTTGATGGCCGCAATGATTTTTTTGATCCGCTGGCCGGTCAGGTCCTGAAAGGAGAGGGCCGTCATGATCCGCATGAAATCATCGCTGAGCTGCTGATTCGTCGCGATCAGGGCGTTGACGTCCGCGGCCCGGGCGCCTCCGCTGCGAAATCGTTCCAGGATGGCGGTCATCTCGGCCTGAAGTTCCATCTGGTTTTCCACGATGTCCATGACCTGGACCGCGGCCTGTTCCGTGGCGATCAGGATCTCGTCCAGCTGGTCCGAGGCTTCCGAGATCAGCGATGAGGTCTGAGACCCGTCATCGGCCGTGGATAAGGACTGGCCGTCATGCTTTTTGGCATGGGAGATTTCCTTGTAGATCTGCTTCAATCCATCCTGGAGTTCGGAATTCATGATCCGGTAGAACTCGCCCTGCATCATGGCCCGGGTGATGTTCTGCTTCAGCTCGGCTTCCAGAGCCTGCACCATGGACTTGCGCAATTCCTCGGCGATCTTGCCGGAAATTCTGTCCATGACTCGATCGATCAGTTCGTTGTTGTTGAGCATGACGTTCCTTGTCGGTGAGCACTCCCTGGTGGAGATTTCGCCGGATGAAGAGAAAATGGAGTCGACTCGAACCTATGCGGCAAAAATTGACAACGACTCAGTACTTTCAGGATAAGACCGGAGTGTTCCGGCTTGTCTCGATTTTTCGGCATCGCCTGTCCGACTGAGCCAGGATTCGTTCATCGAACCATTACTCAACGCCCGAAGCGCCGGATGTGGTTTGTTCGAGCAATGGTTCAATGTTGCCAAGCCGACGAGGGCGAGAGAGTTACGATGCCAAAAAAACGAGACAGTCCGGAACGAAGCTGAACAGTTTCAAAAACCGAAAAGAAAACCTGGATAGCGATTGCGCCGGAGTTCACCGGTGTGCCTGATGTGGAAACGGCTTGCTGCGACACGTCCTTGCGGCAATGTCGGAAATCAGTGCAGGTGAACGACCAAATAATGAGTGTGCTGGATAGTTTCGTCGATTCAGGTGTACTGCAACGTGTTCCGGCGCCTGCCCTGCATGCGTCCGGTGATCACCCCGGCCAGCCAGGCGACCAGAAAAACCGCGCCGCCACTAAGAAACCAGTAAAAGCGATCCAGTTTTTTCATCCGGCTGTTGTCCTGGCGCAACGCTTCGGCTTCAGCCTGTACCGCGGCCAGTTCCACGGCCATCAGGTCGTAGCGTTCTCGCAGATCAAGAACATTGGCGGCATCCTGCCGCAGGGCGGCATGTTCCCGGTCCAGACTTACAAGATTGTTTGATGTGGTGGACAGAACCTCCATCAGGTTCTTGTTGACTTCCTCCAGTTCGGCGATGCGGCCCAGGGCACCGCTGGACGCGGCATGCAGCGCGTCGAATTTCTCGCGTAGGGTCTGGTATTTCAGGCTCACCGGCACTTCCTCGCTGGTAAATCGCTTCAGCACCCAGCCCTCGACATTATTTGGCCCGCGTACCCGAAGCCAGCCGTCCCGTTCCTCCAGCAACTCCATTTTCGCACCGGCGGGCAACATGCTGAGGATGCGATGCCCCGTGGACGGGCCATTCCGTTTTGAAATTTCCCGCACATCCGACACATAGACTGTTTCCGCTTCAGCTTTTGAAGCACAGACTGTCATGACCAGCAAGACGATGATCAAGGTAAGATGACATGCTTTCAACATTAAAAAATTCGAACCTCTGATTATGTCATTGATAGCGCCGCACATGTTCCTTGCACTCAAAAAGCAACGTAACTACTCAGTTTCGTTCCGGCTTGTCTCGATTTTTCGGCATCGCAACTCCTTCGCCGGCTTCGTAACATCGAACCACTGCATGAATAAACATCATTATGTGCTTCATGCGTCCGGCAATGGTTCGATGAACGAATCCTGGCTCAGTCAGACAGGCGATGCCAAAAAATCGAGACAAGCCGGAACAATCCAGATCTTGTTGCAGAATGTGCTGAGTGGTTACAAAGCAACAAAGGCGATGCAAGAGCATGACGAACATGACTCCTCAAGTTGTTAGCCTTGTTTCGGCTCTACCGCAACTCCGTCACCTCTCTATCTCGACGCCCGTCCGGAATGTTCAGCCATTCAGGCAACAATGTGCTGGGCACTTGTCGCATGAGTTACCGTTGCTGATGGATGACGGATATGGATTCAGCCGTCCCTGGATCCATAGAAATTGTTGCAGGTCCAGGTCAAGGCCAGGGCGAACAATGCCGCGGCCAGGCCGATTCCGGCGTCATAATAGGATGAGCCGCCAGAGACAGGCGCAACAGCAATATGGAAACGGCGTATCCGGAATTGCGCAGAACGGCATGGAATATCGGCAAAAAACGGTGCCAAACGTGCACCAGGAGAATGTCGCTGAAGATCAGCACGGTACAGAAGGTGGCGAAAAAGGCGAATGTTCGTCTCTCAAAGAGAAATTCCCAGCCGCCATAGAGCCCTGATCCCGGAAATGCAACCAGCAATCCCCAAGGCGACAAGTTTTTTGGCGGCCATGAAGCGATATCTGGTCTCGCTGCGCATCAGTTCGCCGCGATGTTTCTGCTGTCGGTATCAGAATCCCAGGATAATTTCGATAACGATCAGGACGAGAGAAACAGAGTCACCAGGAGCGCCGTGACGATCTTGCGGTTGGTCTCGGACTCCCAGGCTTGAAGAAGGTCGAAAACGTGGGTGGCGGCGGCGTAGATCCGGTGAGTCATGACCATGCGCGACTGTTTCCTGGTCCGGATGAACCGCGGCAAAGCGGTAAAAGCACCGGCCGGGTTCGCCGACTTGACCTATCGTGGATTGTCCGAAGTGGCGGCCATGACCTCTCGCAGCCTGTCTTCAAGATCCATCAGGACATGCTCCAGGGCGTCGTTCCAGGCGCCGATCAGCGACTGGGTGGAATCATCCGGCAAATCCCGGACCTGACGATAGTTGTCCTGGAACACCATATCCATGGCGCCGAATTGATCCGACCTCAGAAGCAGGATCTGCATCGCCAGCACGGCCTGAGGGGAGCCGGTGCGATAATCCCGGTAGAGTTCCTGCACAACCCCTTCCAGGATCCAGTTAGATTCCTTCAGCCCGCCAAGATCCGTAACCAGGGTGAACATTCCGGAGCCCCTGAGCCATTGCCGGATCTGACTGGAAATCATCTCCCCGGGCAGCAGAAAAAACTGGTCATAAAAATCGCTCTCCACCCGTCCTCCGGAACGGATGGTCACGATCCCCCTGGCGTCATAGGCCGAAGCCACGCGGAAGGTGCGCACGGCCAAAACGCCCTTCGCGGTGATGGATTCGTCAAAAGGGATTTGGGGCCGCTCCACCTGCAGCATGTAGTGGCGTCGGTCCGGATCCGGGCGGGACAGGGTCGCGCACCCGGCAATGGTCAGGAGCAGCAGGCCAAGGACGAGAATCCGGTATCTTTCGGTCATGTCGCGACTCCTAGTTCCGGGAACCCCGCGGCGGTTCGCCGAAGAAAAGCCTGGAAGGATAATCCCTGGCGTCATCGGTGATCTCGCGCACGTTTTCGCTGGAACGTTCCAGGTTGTGCAACAGGGCGTCGATCTGCTCCAGTTGCGATGTCAAACGTATCTGCACCTGCCGCAGCATCTGCTGCAATTGAGCGAAGCTTTGCTGGGCGGTATCCGCGGCGGCCGAAAACTCATCAATCATCTCCGGAGCCAGGGTCATGGATCGCCGCAGGTCGGCCACGCCCAGCCGCAGGTCCTCCACCCCGCCCTCCTCGCTCTGGATCCAATGGTTCATCCCTTCGGCCATGGATCGCATCTCCCGGACGGTCTGGAAGATCTCGGCAAGAATGCCGTGCACGTCGGCCTCAACCTGCTCGTCGGCGTCCACGTCTCCAAGCAGCCGCGAAAAACGGGCGTTCGTCTGCCGCAATTCCTCGAGCAGTCCCACGACTTCGGAACTGATCAGGTCGGTTTGGATACTCTCGACCTTGCCCAGAACCATTAATACGAGGTCTTCCAGACGTTCGACGAACTCCTCGAGATTGACGGCCTCGATGTTCTTCAAGGTTCTGCTGACGGATTCAAAGGTTTCCTCGAACCGGGCTATGGTGCCTGGAGCCGAGGGTATGTATGGGCGGGCGGGCTGCCAGTTGATGGGCAGCGGGGGGGCCCGGAACGGGCTGGTGTAGTCCAGTTCCAGAAAGGCAGCACCGGTCAGTCCCTGGGGAGTGATGCGCACCCGCAGGCCGTTTCTGATTTCCTCGGCCAGCAGAACCGGGAACTCATCACGGGATACGTCGCCGAACTTGTCCGGCTGCAGCCCGATCTCCACCAGCACGTAACGGTGTCCCGCCTCAAAGGCTTCCGGATACTTGATGTACACGAAACTGATGTTCTGGATATTGCCCACCTGCACGCCGCGCATCTTGACCACCGAACCGATCTCCAGCCCCTGGGCCGACTCGTCCAGATACGTCTCCACGCCGATGTGCTCCGTCCAGAGTCTCCCGCCGCCCAGAACGATCAATGTTCCGATGATCAGCATCAGGGTGGACAGCACGAAAAGCCCGAGTTTGACGTAATTTGCCTGAGCGCTCATGAAGAAGCCTTGCTTGACGAATGATGTTGCCGTTCATGCCGTGCATGACGATGAAAAAAGTCCACCACCACCGGATCGGTGGCCGTATCCCGAAGTTCCCGGGGATCTCCCTGGGCCACGATGCCCCGCTTGCCCTTGTCCAGCATGATCACCCTGTCGGCAATGGCGAACACGCTGGCCAGCTCGTGGGTGACGATTACGAAAGTCATGTTCATGTTTCTGGCCAGTTCGAGGATCAGCTCGTCCAGTTCCGCGGAAGTCACGGGATCCAGGCCGGCGGAAGGTTCATCCAGAAAGAGGATGTGCGGATCCAGGGCCATGGCCCGGGCGATGGCCGCGCGCTTGACCATGCCGCCGCTGAGTTCCGATGTGGCATGGTGCTCGAAACCGTCCAACCCCACCTGGGCCAGCTTCATCCGGGCGATCTTTTCCCGCAGGGGCTCGGGAAGGTCCGTGCATTCCTCCAGCGGCAGCAGGATGTTTTCCAGAAGACTCAAGGAGCCGAACAGGGCTCCGGTCTGGTAGCTCACGCCGAAGCTGTGCAGGATGCGCATCCGTTCCTCGCCTTGTGCCGCGTGTACGTCGCGGCCCTCGATGAGAACCTGCCCTTGCATGGGCGTTTCCAGGCCGATCATCTGCTTGAGCAGCGTGCTTTTGCCGCATCCGGATCCGCCCAGCAGTACGAGGATCTCGCCGGGCAGAACGTCCAATGAGACGTCTTTCAGGATAACCGCATCCCCATATCCGGCGCGGAGGTCGCGGACCGAGATGATCGGCTCTTTCCCGGTCGATTCAGGCGATTCTTGATTAATAATTGAAGACATACTGTACCACCGCGAAAATGCCGTCCGCCACGGCAATCAGGATAATCCCGCTGACCACGGCGCTGGTAGTGGCCGCTCCCACGGCCCAGGCGCCGTGGCCGGTCTGGAGTCCGCGCACGCACCCGATCCAGCCGACCAGGATGCTGAACACGAACGCCTTGAACAAGCCGTTGAAGAGATCTCCCATGCCCACGGACATGGTCACCTGGGTCGTATAGGTGATCAGCGGGTAGCCCAGGGAAAGCATGACCACGGCTCCGCCGATCAGGCTGAACACGATGAACAGCATGGTCAGCAGCGGGGTCATGAACATGGCCGCCAGCATCCGGGGCACCACCAGCAGCCGGATGGGATCGAGGCCCATGGTGGTCAGGGCGTTGAGTTCCTCGTTGATCTTCATGGTCCCCAGCTCCGCGGCAAAGGAGGCCCCGGAACGGCCGGCCAGAATGATCGCCGTGACCAGCGGCCCCAGTTCCCGAATCATGGACAGCCCCAGCAGCCGGGCCACGTAGATCTCGGCTCCGAACATGCGCAGGGGCATGGCGGATTGGAAGGAGATGATCAGCCCCATCAGGAAGCCGATCAGGGCGATGATCAATACGGCGTTGGCGCCCACGGTCTCGCAGTTCAGCCAGAAGTCCCGCCAGCGTATGGATCCCGGATGACGCACAGCCCGGGCAAACCCCGCGGTGAACGCGCCGACGTACCCCACCAGTTCCCGAATGTCCTGATAGAACACCTCGGCTCCGCGGCCGACCTTTTCCAGGGTTCCGGTACGCCGCCGCGGAGCCGTGGCGGCCTGGGCTGATTCCCGAAAATGCTCCAACCGCGAATGCAGATCGGAACGCAGGCCGAGCAGCCGCAACTCTCCTCCCTGGGACTGAAGATGGTCTTTCAGTTCCGAAAACAAGGCCAGCCCGGAACTGTCCACATACTCCAGCCCGGAAACGTCCAGATCCAATGTCCTGGCTCGGCTTTTCCCCAAAGACTTTCGAATCTTTCGCCAGACCGCTCCAGTGGAACCCACATCCAGGTGTCCTCTCAGGACCATGGCCTGGGCGCCGGTCTCCGGCATTGTGCCATGGTCGTCCAGAACCGCGGAAGCGGAATGATCGGAGTTCACGGTTCGAAATCCGGCCTGGATTTGAGGGTGAATGAGTACAACAGGGAGGTTGAAGTGCTGTTTTTGATGGAAATGGTCATGGCAGTGAACTTTTCGATTTCGGTTGCGATTTGGATTATGCGGAATGATTTACGAATACGAGTTGAACGCGGTTTGCAGTGCTTTTTGGAGGGATTGGATGCTGAAGGGTTTCTGGAGAAAGGCTGTCGGACGATCTTCCGCAAAGCGCTGTTCGGTCTCCTGAGAGCTGTACCCGCTGCAGAGGATGACCGGAATACTCTTGTGGATTTTGCGCAACTCGGCAAACGTCGTCACGCCGTCCATGTTCGGCATCATCAAATCCAGAATAACGCAGCCGATATGCTCCTGATACTCCTTGAAAATCCGCACCCCTTCCTGCCCGTCCCCGGCGACCAGGACCGAATATCCAAGATGCTGCAACGCCTCCACGGACAATTCTCGAACCATTTCCTCGTCATCCACAACAAGCACCAACTCCGGGATCGTCTGACTCATTTCAGAACGGAGCGCCCCCTCCCCGTGCGGCGGTTCCTCATCATTTGGATTATTTCGGATCACCGCTTCATCCAGGGGGAAAAGAACCTCGAAGGTTGTCCCGGATCCAGGTGAACTCTCCACGATGATACCGCCGTGATGTCCCTGAATAATGCCGAGCACGGCGGACAAGCCCAGTCCTCGTCCGGTGAACTTGGTGCTGAAGAACGGATCGAACAGCCTGGACTGGACCTCATCGCTCATTCCGTCTCCCGTATCCTGGACCGAAAGCTGGACATGCCAGCCTGGATCAGGTTTTACCGTAGTGCGGGAACGTTGGACGCAACTCTCATCGCAATAGCGCACCCTGGTGGACAAGGTCATGGTTCCTGGATGATCCCCAATGGCCTCCGCGGCATTGGTGATCAGGTTCATGATCACCTGCTGGACCTGACCGGAATCGGCGCGAATCAGGGGCAGGGACGGTGCGAGATTCAGAACCAGTCGAATGTTTTTCGAGAGGGCGGTCCGGAAAATATGCACGTTGTCCTGGACCAGCTCATTGAGCATGAGAGGACGGACCTCAAAGCCTCCCTTGCCGGAGTAGGCCAGCATCTGCCGGGTCAAATCCGCTGCCCGCCGCGCGGCAGTATGGGCTCGCAGAATCCGATTCCGGGCCGGGTCCTTAAGGGACGGCAGAGTCAGCGCCAGCTCCATATTGCCCATCATTGCGGAAAGCAGATTATTGAAATCATGGGCTATGCCTCCCGCAAGCACCCCGAGGCTCTCCAGTTTCTGCGTATGCAGCAACTGGCGCTCCATGTCCAGCCGTTGCTCCTCCATCCGTTCACGTTCAGTCACGTCTTCCAGCAGGACCACGGTCTCTTGATGTTGGGTCCGGGAATATCGAATCTTGAGCACGCGCCCGCTGGTCAATCGCAGTTCATCCGATCCCTCTCCGCGGTGAAACATTTGCAGTTGGGCTTCCATCCAGGCCGAAGCCCTTTCCCCCTGGAACAACCCTTCGTCAATCACCGAGGAAAGACACTCCCGAAATGTTGCACCGGGTCGCAAAACATGTCCAGTGGGCGGCAGAAGCTTGATCACGTTCCGGTTGGCCGTGACCAAACCGCCACGCTTGTCGAAGAGGGCAAAACCTTCCTCAATGGATTCAATGCCTTGAAAGAGTCGGATCTGACTCATCTCGAAACGTTGCTGCAGATCGTGCATCAGGTTGCTGATCCGCTCGGCCATGGTATTGAAGGTTTCGGCCAGACGCCCGATCTCGTCGCTGGAACGCACAGTGGCCCGGGCCTGGAAATCGCCGCCCCGCAACCGGTCCGCGGCCAGGGCCAATGCCGCGAATTTGCGGGTTATGGAACGGTGCATGACCAGGGCCGTGGACATGCCCAGAGCCATGGCGAAAAGCACGGCCAGGAACAAAAGCAGCGTCGTGTTCAAGCGGGTCTTGTCGATGCCGTCCCTGGCCCGATCCACTTCCAGACGGGCCATGGTCGTCAATTGTTCGGATATCGGCATCAGCGCGTTGACCTGCAGGTCGAATTCCCGGAATTTGCCTTCCAGATGCCAGTCCAGTTCCAGGATTTGCGCAATGACATATTCAAGGGCCACAAGAATGTTCAAGAGATCCTGGCGGCTTACATCCGTCAGATTTTGTGTCGAGAGTATTGATTCCCGTAACGACTTCAAGACGTTCAGTGCGGACTGCATGTCCGGACGTTGCCGGGTTCCCAGGTAAAGATTCTGCCAGGTCTGGTATGTGCGGAACAGCAGCAGCAAATCGTTCGCCTGCAGCATCTCGATCCGTTCGACAAATATGTCGGAGAGAACAGCAAGATTGGTCTGGCGTCCAGTTTCCTGGCGGGCCAATTCGGAAACCAGAACCACGGCATCACCAAAGGTTCCGGCATAGCGTTCCGCGGCGGAAAGATAGAACTCCAGATGCAGGACAGCCTCCTGCAATTCAAGAGTGATGGCCGAATTATCCAGTTTATTGCGCAAGGAACCGGTCAGTTCGATTACTTTCCGAATCCGCTGCTTCGCCTGGTATCCAGAGGCTGCCATGGCCTGCTCAAACCCGATCCGCGGCCATTGCATGAAAAAGGCTCGTTCCAGTTGCCGGGCATGCTGCAATTCCCTGTCGATTTCCATGGTCAGTTCCCGGATCTCCGTACTCGTCAGGATTACGGACTCGACATGGTTCAGGGTCATGCGCAGGGCTATGGAACCGATAACCGCCGTGAAAAGGATCAGGAACATCATGAAGGCCATAACGGCCCCGAACTTGAACCCGATGGGCGCGCTTCGCCATCTCCGGACCACGGCTTTCTGGATCATCATTGACTGGCGGAGAAATTTTGTCGCTCCAGTGGAGCATGCACGGCGATAACGTTATTCAGCAGTTGTTCGAATTCCATGTCCTGGGACAATCTCACCAGTTTGAATCGCGGATTGCCGCAGTCGCCGAACTCGTTGCAGCTCAGCCTGCCGGTCAGTCCGGGAAAATCTTGGATTGAGGACAAGGTGGTACGCAGTCTTTGACGTTCGATACGCAACGAACCGTCCGGTTCGGGAAAGGAGGATTGTTCCAGGGCGTGCAGCAAGATGACCGCGGCATCATACCCATGGGCATGAAAATATCCCTGGGGACCTTCCCCGAATTTTCGGAAGTAGCGCTCCAGATAAGAGACATAGGCCGGGGTTTCCGCGCTGCCCGGAGCAATGAAAAACATCCCCTGACAAAGATCGCCGCAGATTTCGAGAAACGGTCGATTCAGGAGGCTGTCCGCGCTGAGCAGCGCCAACTTTTCAGATAAGGGATGGTTTCTGAGTGCCTGGATAAAATAATTGCCCTCACGGGAAAAGATGGGAAAGAAGACAAGTTCGGGCTGTTGGCCGACCAATGCCTGGACCAGGGGGGTCATGTTCCGGTCGCCGCGATTGATGGCTCCCACATAAACCACTTCGCCGCCCAGTTCTTGAAACGCCGCGACAAAGGCTTCAGACAATCCCATGGCATACGCATCCTGATCATGAACCGTGGCCGCACGACGAACCTCGAGAACATGATAGGCAAAGTGAGCGGCGGCAATGCCCTGGTATTCGTCATTGCTGGCGGTTCGAAAAAAACCCGGCTGACGGTGTTCGCCGGGCATACCGGATCGGGTCGTCAAAGAGGGGGCCGTGGCCGAACCGGAAACCAGAACCAGACCGGCTTCCGAAAGAATTCGCGCTGCCGGAATGGCCGCGCTGGAACAATTCGGGCCGTGGATGGCCACGATATTCCTGTCCGTGACGATTTTCTGGGCCGAAACAAGCCCCCCGGCGCGAGAGCATTGTTCATCCTCGGCGACCACGACAAGAGGATGGCCATGCAGCTTGCCCCCCCGCTCCGCGATGAGCATCTCAAGCGTCTGAAGATGCTCCCGGCTGATTCTTTCCTGAAGGCCGCTGAAGGTCTGCAAACTGACGATCTTCACCGGCGAGCCGGGTTCAATCCAGACGCACCCCAGTTCGTCGGCGCAGACGCTTCGCAAAGGCGCATCCGAGGCGCACCCGAAAGCCGTCAGCGTCAAAATGACAACGATCATCCGCAGTGCGAGTCGGAAAATTTTTCTATTTCGCGTCATGAACGTATCTATTTAAGTTCCACTCATTCAAGATGGTCCGGGAATATTATTTTCAGCGTGCATTCGGGGCACATCCTCCTCCGATCGAAATCGAAATCGCAATCGAAATCGAAAAAGTTACTTTTCCAGCTCAAGTTGGATCGTTACGATAATTATTTGTACTTGCTCGGTAACTATTCAGTTCATCCGGAGGGTGGTCATTTACCTGCACTGGATTCCGGCTTTCGCCGGAATGACTTATCGTGGCAAGCTGCATCTATCCAGTCATACCGGCGAACGCCGGCGCTATCGCTATCCAGATCTTTTTCGCGGATTTTGCTGAATAGATACCTTGCTCAAAGGTCTGGCAGCCTCCCATCGGAATTTCGTGCTGCCTGGATACCGGCCTACGCCGGCATGACGTAATGGAGTGCTGCGTTGGCAAGTTCACTCGGTTGTCACCCCGGCCCGGCCGGGGTCCAGATGTTTTATGTGGGACACTCCTCGGAATTATTGAAAGAAACTGGTAACTATTCAGCACACGTTCTTTCTCCGGCAATCGGAATCGGGGTCGGGGTCGGAATCGGTCTCGAAAACAATGGGGTGCCCTTCCACATGGCTTCGCTTCGATACCGATCCCGACCCCGATTCCGAACGAAACCCGACAACAGCATTAGGTTGCTGAGTAGTTACAGAAACTGTTACAATTTTGCGATTTCGATTGCGATTTCGATTGCGATTTCGATTGCGATTTCGATTGCGAAGATGTTGGGGGGACGGAGTTCCCCCCAACATCTTCGCTACGAGTTATTTTTTCCTGCCTTCCGCGGCTTGAACCTTGGCCCAGGTATCGCGCAGGGAGACGATTCGGTTGAAGACCAGGTCTTGCGGGGTGCTGTCCTGTGGGTCCACGTTGAAATAGCCCAGTCGCTCGAACTGCCAGCGGCTGCCGGACTCGGCCGTGGCCAGGTGCGGTTCGACCAGGCAACCTTCCAGCACTTCCAGGGAATCAGGATTGAGATTGGCGCGGAAATCCCGGCCATCGGACGTTTCATTGGGATTGGGCACGGTAAACAGATGGCTGTAGATGCGCACCCTGGCCGGTTTTGCGGTGTGGGCACAGACCCAGTGCATGGTGGCCTTGACCTTGCGGCCGTCCGGGGTTCCCCCGCCCCGGGAAGCCGGATCATAGACGCAGCGCAGTTCCACGATCTCGCCCTGCTCGTTCTTCACCACATCCCGGCAGGTGATATAGTAGCCGTAGCGCAGGCGGACTTCACGGCCCGGGGCCAGCCGGAAGAATTTCTTCGGCGGGTCCTCCATGAAATCATCCCGCTCAATGTACAGTTCCCTGGCAAAAGGTACCTTTCGCGAACCCATGTCCGGATTTTCGGGGTGCAGGGGGGCGTCCAGCTCCTCCACCTGGCCCTCGGGATAATTGGTGATCACGACCTTCAACGGCTTGAGCACGACCATCACCCGCGGCGCG
The DNA here is from genome assembly GCF_054656975.1 of Desulfonatronum parangueonense. NCBI lineage: Bacteria > Pseudomonadati > Thermodesulfobacteriota > Desulfovibrionia > Desulfovibrionales > Desulfonatronaceae > Desulfonatronum > Desulfonatronum parangueonense. The sequence continues at coordinate 857,976 of NZ_BAAHXH010000003.1, read as the reverse complement.
CGAACATTGAGCGCCTCGCGGACGCAATGCTCCAGCAGGGAAATGTCCACCATGGAATCCGCTCTGGAGACGCCGATCCGGTCGCAAAAGGTACGCAACGCATCCGGAGGCACGCCCCTGCGGCGTAGTCCGGAGATGGTCGGCATGCGCGGGTCGTCCCAGCCTGAAACGGACTTGTCCTGGACCAGCTGGATCAGCTTGCGCTTGCTGAGCACGGTATAGCTCAGATTGAGCCTGGCAAACTCGATCTGCTCCGGGTGACAAGTGGTTTCCAGGGCATCCAGAAACCAGTGATACAAGGGCCGATTGTTCTCGAATTCCAGAGTGCAGATGGAATGCGTAATGCCCTCCATGGCATCGGACAGGCAGTGCGCGAAATCGTACATGGGGTAGATGCACCATGTGTCGCCGGTCCTATGATGAACGGCCTTCTTGATCCGGTAGATCACCGGGTCGCGCAGACTGACGTTGGGCGAAGCCATGTCGATCTTGGCGCGCAGCACATGCTGCCCCTCCTCGAACTTTCCGGCCCGCATTTCGGCAAAAAGGTCCAGATTCTCTTCAACGCTCCGTTCACGATACGGACTGTTCCGACCAGGTTCGGTCAGGGTGCCTCGATATTGCCGGATTTCTTCGGCGCTCAGACTGCAGACATAGGCCTTGCCCCGCCGGATCAGTTCGCAGGCGTATTCATGGAGCTGATCAAAATAATCCGAGGCGTAGAACAGTTTGTCTTCCCATTCGAAGCCCAGCCAACGCACATCACGCTTGATGGACTCCACATACTCCACATCTTCCTTGATCGGGTTGGTATCGTCGAAACGCAGATGGCAGACGCCACCGAATTCGCGGGCCAAACCGAAATTCAGGCAGATGGATTTGGCATGACCGATATGCAGGTAGCCATTGGGCTCAGGGGGAAATCTGGTGGTCACCCGTCCGTTGTTTTTTCCGGCCCGCAGGTCTTCCTCGACGATATTCTTGATAAAATTCGGCGCTATACTGGGGTTTTCAGGGGTGGACATACATTTGCTCCTTATTCGCCGGCGGGAGCGCCATTGGATTTGGTTCCCGCCATTTCCACAACACGTTGGAATTCCTGAAGGGGGACTGCGCCGCGCACTGGAATGCCGTTGATCAAAAACATGGGCGTGCCGCTGAAACCGAAGCTTCGCGCCTCTTCCATATCCTTGAGGATCCGTCCCGCCGCTTCAGGACTTGCGCGGTCCGCGGCAAAACGATCCAGATCGATATCCAGGCGGGCGACAATGCTTTCCAGGACTGCTTCAGCATTGCCGCGAAGTTCCGCCTGGCGTTCGAAGAGAAGATCGTGCAACTGCCAGGCGGCTTCATGGCTCTGCATGGCCGCGGCTTCATAGGCCAGGGCCAGTTCCCGGGAAACGGGATTCAGGGGCAGATGCTTGAAAATCAGTCGCAACTCTCCGTCATCATCCAGATCCAGAAGCCGCTTTACCGTGGCTGTGGCCTGGCTGCAATACGGGCACAGGAAGTCGGAATACTCGACAATGGTAATGGGTGCGACCGGGTTGCCGCGGATTGGGCGGTCCTTGGAAATTTCGGGATTGCGGTCCATGGCCAGGTCTTCCTGCTCCTGGCGTTGCCGCTCCAGTTCTCTTTTTGCGAGCAGGCCCTGTTCCAGGATCTGCACCAGTTCCAGCGGGTGCTCGCGAAGCACGTCCAGAACCAGTTCCGGATGCGCGGCCAACAAGTCCCGCAATTGCGTCTGTGTCGGATACCGCGCCTCGACATCAGAGCGGGCCGTGCCGGGTTGCATCAAACTCATCAGCAGCGCCAGAAAACAAAGAGTCGTTATGAACCGAGTCGGTTTCGCCATGGGTTAATCTGCTCCATTCCGGGATCATCCGGTACTTTGCTGGAAGTTGCATGAGGGGAAAGTGCCGCACTGGATACGGCACCACGTCGACAACATCTTGGCGGCGGGAACAAAAAGGATCCGGCCCCCGACAAAACACAGAGGATAGAGCCGGAAGCACGTAAGGTAAAGTGTTGCGAATCGAAGGTTCCGTTCGTGCCCAATTTTCCAAAATTCAGCTTTCAAAGGTAACTACTCAGCTCAGCCGAGAAAAGTCGGACTGGATACCGGCCTTCGTCGGTATGACTTGGTTTGGAAAGGACGTGGTATGATCATTCCGGCGAAAGCCGGAATCCAGCTCTGGCGAGTGACCATAGAGTATGTGCTGAATAGTTACGTTCAAAATATCTCTGAACCAAAAACACAAGCCGAAAAAAGGATGGAGTTCTTGCAACTATTCAGCTCAATCGAGAAAAATGACTGGATACCGGTCTTCGCCGGCATGACTGACTTGAGAGACGACATTGAAAAAAAGTCATCCCGCGAAGGCGGGAATCCAGGCCATGCTTGTCGCAAGTTTTTGAACAGCAACCCTTTTTCCTGCTCAAGCGGAGTAGTTACGAATTCTTATCTTGTGCGCCAGGACTTGTAAACAATGTCCGATTTGGGCAGCTCGATCGCTCGGGCGATCCGATCTCTCGTTTTCATCCGGAAACGACCCTTTTCCTTTGGCTGCGTCAATCGTACAATTATTCGTCAACGTATTGATAAATTCCTCCTCAAAATTGTTTGACTTCCTGCCAAAAGAATTGATAGCTCGCTACATTACCGGCAGTTTCAACATCCGGAAACAAAAGTGTTCCGGATGGAAACTATCTCATGATGCCTGGTGCAAAGCGATTCATCGGATTATTCAGGCATAAGATCAGAACATCCCCCTTGCTCCCAATCTATTTTTCCCCTACTTGTATCGAGACAGTTTTAGTAACTACTCAGCTCATCCGATAAAATTAGATTGGATACCGGCTTTCGCCGGTATGACTTAACTTGGAGAGGACATGGATGATACGTCATTCCGGCGGAAGCCGGAATCCAGATCTGGCGAGTGACCACAGACTATGTGCTGAAGAGTTACCAGTTTTATTAAACAGCAATGACTGTACAACCCGACATTGTGCCGGATTCCAGTTCACGTTGCAGGGCATGCAATTCTGCATTCACCGCAACCCCGACATCCGCATGCAACATTCTGTCCCCTACCTTCTCTTCGACATTGACCGGAAACGGTATGCTCTACCTGTTTCCGAGGTCATCCGCGTCCTGCCGGCCGCGGAAACAACACCGGCGCAAAACTTGCCGCCCATGGTTCGGGGATTGATCAACATCGGCGGTGAGGTGCTGCCCGTGGTGGATATCCGGATTTGCCCGAACAAGGCAGATCAAGAAATCGACCCTGACGACCGTTTCATCCTCACCACTGCCGACGGGATCCGCATGGCCCTGCTGGCCAACAGCGTGGATGACGTTCGGGAGCTTGCCGAGCAGACCATATCGCTGCCCCTGGAGGACGACCCGGAGATGCCTGAATCGCATTCCGGCGACAAACGGCGGGCCTGCACCGTGGTCTCCACGGTGGATGATGAAATCGTACTCATCCAGGACATGCGCCTGTTCATCAAGGCAGCGGCCTCCCTCTCCAGCCCTGCCCATTTTGACGCCTTGCCGACTCCATCAGAGTCGGAAGCCACATCCCATAACGCCCCCGGAAGCCACGAATGAACATGCCGGCATCTTCCTCCCCGGACATGAATCCTCCGGAAATCAACCTTGCGGAGATTTCACCGGATTTTTTGGGAAAACTGGGAATCTTGATCGGCAAAAAAATGGGCTTGCGGATCGAGGACAACAAGCTTGACGATTTGCGGAAAGCCGTTCTTGAACTCTGGTCAACCCGGGGCAGCGAGAGCCCGGAGGCCTTCATGCGGACCTTGCTGGATGCATCCCTGAGTGACCAGTACATTCCGTTGCTGGCTGAGCGGTTGACCACGGGCGAGACCTATTTTTTTCGCGAGCAAAACAGCCTGGATACCCTGCGATCGCATATTCTGCCCCGGTTGATCGCCGCAAGGCCGTCCAGCCGTTCCCTGCGCATCTGGTGCGCCGGATGCAGTTCCGGAGAGGAAGCCTACACTCTGGCCATGCTCCTGGATCAAAACCTGCCCGGGCCGTCCACCTGGAACTTCCGGATTCTCGCCACGGACATCAACCTCCGGGCCCTGGAAAAGGCCCGACGCGGCGTCTATTCCAAGTGGTCCTTTCGCGGAGTTTCCGATGCTGTCCGGGACCGCTATTTTCTGTCTTTTGGCAACGGCACCTATGCGGTCAAGCCGCGATACCGCGCCAACATAACCTTTGCTCCCCTGAACCTGGCCACGGACGAATATCCTGCCTTGCTGAACAACACGCATTCCCTGGACCTGATCATCTGCCGCAACGTGATGATCTATCTGGTGCCGAAAGCCATTCGCCGCGTACTGGACGGTTTTCACCGGTGCCTTGTGGAGGGAGGCTGGTTGATCGTCTCCGCCAGCGAAAGCGCCCGAGTGTTGTCCAGCAAATTCAGGCCGATCCATCTGAACGGGATGACAGTCTATCGCAAAAGCACGCTGGATGTGGAACAAAACCGGGTAATTTTCCCCGGTGATTCCGATCCGCCGGATTTTCCGAATACCATCCTCGCCAAGAACATTGCAGAAGAAAAACCCATCCCTGCCGGCCTTGCCCGCGGGGACGAAAAATGGTCGTTCCGGAAAGAATCAACTGCCGGCCCTGAGACCGTCGCCCCGCAACTCCCGCCGCCGTTGGCAAGTCCCGTTCCCCCTTTCCCGGAACCATTGTGGACGCAATACGAGCAGGCGGTTCAGGCTCTTCGCCGTGGTCGGCCGGATGAGGCCCGGACTCTGCTGGCTCCCCTGGTCACGGAGCAAAAAATGATGCCGATTGCACCCCACCGAAGAAGCAAGGCCATGCAGCTCATGGCCACGATCCAGGCCGACAAGGGACTCCTGGGCGAGGCCTCGGACTGGTGCCGCCGCGCCCTGCTCGAGGACAAGACCAATGCCGGGGCCCTGCACCTGCAGGCCATGATCTTCCAGGAATCGGGTCAGGACCAGGAGGCCTGGCAGGCCTTGAAGCAGCTGCTCTATCTTGAACCGGATTGCATCGCCGCCCATGCCGGACTGGGCAGCATTGCTTCGCGCGGCGGCCGGCTCAAGGAAGCCGGAAGACATTTTGAGAACGCCCTGGAGCTGCTCTCGACTCTGCCCAGGGAAACGCCCGTTCCTGAAATGGACGGCATGTCCGCCGGACGACTCATGGAAAGCATTAAGACAATGATGGCCAGGGAAGGTTTGTGATGAGCCTTTCGGACGAGCATGACGAAGAGGATCGAGCAAGTCCCATGGTTGAACGAACTCCGGAACAAAAGCAACGCATTTTGCGCCACAGAGCGAGGTTGTTGGCGCAATCCTCGAACCGGGCCGCCGATCCGGAACAGAACCTGAACATCGTGGAATTCCTTTTGTCCGGGGAGCGGTATGCCGTGGAATCCGTCCATGTGCGCGAGGTTCTCGTCCCGCCGGATGTCACCCCGGTTCCCTGCACGCCGGAGCACATCCTCGGGATCATCAATGTCCGGGGAAAGATTGTTTCCGTCATGGATTTGCGTGTTCTTTTCGGTTTGCCCCACAGCGGGTCATCCTCAAGCGACAAGACCCTGATTCTGGCTTCGGAGAACATGGAGTTCGGAATCCTCGCCGAAGAACTGGTGGGCGCGGATGCCGTGGCCCTGGATGCCGTCCACCCGCCGCCGGCCACCATGCAGGACGGCCGAGGAACATATTTGCGCGGCGTCATCGGGACGGATCTTATCCTTCTGGACGCCCTGAAACTGCTGTCCGACCCGACTCTGCTGATCAACGAAGAATCGTAACTATTCAGCACATACTGTGCAGAACCATTCTTCAGCACTGGATTCCGGCTTTCGCCGGAATGACGAATCAGAGCAAGCCGTTTCTTCGTTAGTCATGTCGGCGAAGGCCGATATCCAGATCATTTTTCTGGCTCTGCTGAGTAGTTACGAAGTGTCATGAAATAGGGGCAACGCGATAAAGACCCTTTGGAGCAAGCCGAATAGCGGAAGGCTGAAACCGCGGCGCCATATGCTGTTCGTCCACAAACTGAAATTCGGAGCTGAAAGATGCTGAACCTGGCAAATCTGAACATCGGCAAGAAACTTGGATGGGGCTTTGGTCTTCTGGTGGGGATTGCCGTTTTACTCGGACTCGTCGGCCATTATGGCATTTCCCGGACCGAACAGGCTCTGCACGATATCGGATCGCATCGACTTCAGGGCGTGACAAGTCTTCTGGAAATCAAGGCCGAGGCTGAAAAGCTGCGCGGCGCCCAGCGCATTCTGGGCATTCCGGGGGTATCCATCCAGGACCGACGCCAGCAGTATGAACTGATGCAGGTCATGAACCGTCGCCTTCTCGCCGCACAGGAGATTTTTTCCTCCCTGGATCACGACCCCCGGGATGCGGAACTGTGGCGAGAGTTCACCACGGCCTGGGACGCCTGGCAGGCCGAGAGCGCGATCTTCATGGACCTCAGCCGGGAGTTCGACGCCTTGGGCATTGCCGATCCCATTGAGGTTTCCCGACAAATTGAACGGTTCATGAAGGACCACTATATCCTGATTCAGGATGTGCTCCATCTCGTCTATCGCGACATGGCGTTCATCGGGGGCGAGGACCCCACGGCCTGCAACTTCGGACGCTGGCTGCCCACCTTCTCCACGGACAACCAGGAACTGCACGAGTTGCTGCGCGCCTTCGTCGCCCCGCATCACCGCTTTCACGAATCCATCGGCCGGATCAAGCAGGCCATGGCACAGGGCAGCCGCGGCCAAGCTGAAGCTTTGTACATGGCAGAAATGATCCCGAGCATGCAGGAAGTGTTCTACCGGTTTCGAGAAATGCTGGACATAGCCAACCGTTCCGCCCAGCTTCTGGAAACCGCCCTGACCCAGCTTCTGGGCCCGTTGACCGATCGACAGGAAGAAGCCCTGGTCATTCTGGACCAGTTGGTCTCCCTGAACCTGGAAATGGCCGAAGAAACGCTCCGTGAAGCCAAGGATCAGAGTTCACTGCTCCAGGCCGCCAGCCTGATCGCCATGAGTCTGGGACTGCTCCTGGGTGTTTTTCTGGCCGTGACCATCACGCGCAGCGTCAGCCGTCCCATCAATTCCGGAGTGGACCTGCTCAAACGAATCAGCACGGGAGATCTGCGCAAGGATGTGCCCGAGTCCCTGCGGGAGCGCCGGGACGAAATCGGCGTCCTGGCCAGGGCCCTGCATGAAATGAGCACCGCGTTCCGGACGCAGCTTCAGGAAATCGCCGAGGTTTCCGCGTCCCTGGGCGCATCCGCCGGTCAGATTTCCGCCTCGGTCACCCAGGTCACCTCCGGGGCCCAGGAAAGCGCCGCTGCCGTGACCGAGACCGTGGCCACGGTGGAAGAGGTCAAGCAAACCGCCCAGATCACCAGCCATAAAGCCCGGGATGTGGCGGACAATGCCCAAAAAGGTCTCCGCACCGCCCAGGCCGGGCAGCAGACCACCGAAACCCTGGCCCAGGGCATGGAACGGATCAACGAACAAATGATTTCCATCGCGGACACCATCATGAAACTCAGCGATCAGACCCAGGCCATCGGGGAGATCACCGCCAGCGTGGACGACATCGCGGAGCAGTCCAACCTCCTGGCGGTCAACGCCGCGGTGGAAGCGGCCCGGGCCGGAGAACAGGGACGGGGTTTCGCCGTGGTGGCCCAGGAAATCCGCAGCCTGGCGGAACAGTCCAAGCAGGCCACGCGCAAGGTGCGCGCCATCCTTAACGACATCCAGAAAGCCACGGCCGCCGCGGTCATGGCGACGGAACAAGGCGGCAAGGCCGTGGATCAGGGCGTGCATGAGGCCCGGGAAGCCACGGCCGCAATCCAGAGCCTGAACAAGACCTTTACGGAGTCGGTCCAGTCCGCTGCCCAGATTGCCGCGGCGAACAAGGAACAACTTCTGGGCATGGATCAGGTTTCCCAGGCCATGCTCAATATCAAGGAAGCCGGAAACCAGAACGTGTCCGCCATGCGCCAACTCGAGGCCGCGGCCCGCGGGCTGCGCGACATGGGGCTCAAATTGGGCGAATTGATTGGAAAGTACAAAGTTTGAGCATTCGCGTTTGTAACACTACAGCGACACTTTCATTTCCCTCGTCTGACCGATTTGTTTAACCACGGGGCACACGGGTAAAGGAACCAGTTTTTTTACGGAATATGTTCCCCGTGCCCCCCGTGATCCCCGTGGTTAATCTTCAGCGGTTTCGGTTGTTTCTTCAAATGCCGTTGTAGTGGTAACTATTAAGCACATTTGAGAAAGTAACGACTCAGCTCATACGAAGAAAAAACGGACTGGATACCGGCCTTCGCCGGTATGACTGACTCGAGAGACGGCATTGGAAAAATTCATTCCCGCGAAATCGGGAATCCAGGCCATGCTTGTCGCAAGTTTTGAACAGCCACCTTTTGCTGCTCAAGCTAAATGGTTGCTCGCGTTGTAACTATTCAGCACAAATTGCGCATAGCCATTCTTCAGAACTGGATTCCGACTTTCGCCGGAATGACGAATCGGAGCAAACCGTTTCTTGTTAGTCATACCGGCGAAAGCCGGTATCCAGGTCTTTTCTCCGGCACCGCTGGATAGTTACATGGATTGTAACTATTCAGTATATGGTGTGCGAGCTGCCTCCGACATCGGGGTCGGTATCGGGGTCGGAATCGGTTTCGAAAAATGTTGAGAAAAACCTACGCATGGCTCCGCCTGCGATCCCGATCCCGATACCGATACCGACGCCGACTGCGATGTCAAAGTCCGCAGGGCAGTAGCATGCTGAACAGTTACCTCGCGTTTACGAATGCGGCCTTCCCGGCTGTCAGGGGCTGATCAAGGCAGATGAAGTCCTTTCACCCATTGAACTTGGATACAGCGTTCTTTCATGTCCCTATCAGACCATGAATTCCTCTTGCGGCTGCGTAAAACCTTTGCCGTGGAAGCCGATGAGTATCTGCGGACCATTGTCCGGGGACTTGTGGAAATTGAACGGCAGGACGATTCCATCCTGCGCGGAAAAGAAGTCGAAGAGGTCTTTCGAGCCGCTCACAGCATGAAGGGAGCGGCGCACACCGTGGACATGGCGGGCATTGGAACGGTCTGTCATTCCCTGGAAAACATCTTCCTGGCGCTCAAGAACAACAAGCTGACGTTGCAAGCTGAAGATTACGACATCCTCCAGCGCACTGTCGACGTCCTGGGTGCGATGCTTGCCGCTCCGGACGCCGCGGAGCAAACCCCGGATGAGGAGTTGTTGGCGACCCTGGACCAGATCGTCGCCCGCCGGAGCGATGCTTTGTCTCCCAATTCTTCCGCAACCAGGCATTCCAAGATCCTTCCGGCGGTCAATCCGCAGAGGCAGGACCGTGCTGAGGGTGTTGCAGAGCCGGACAAGCCTGTTCAGCCGGTCCCGCGGACACAAGATGACGTGTCCTTGCCGTCACCGGAACAATCCATTTCATCCACGGACCGAATGGGTGCCGATGTTGAACCTCCGCGGGATTCGCCAACGGAAACCGAGTCTGAACCGTCTGAACCGGCAACCGAATCCTCCGCATCGACTCCTGCGCCGGATACCCCTCCTGACGTCACTTCCGAAACCATCCGCATTTCCGCCCGCAAGCTGGATTCAATCCTCTTGCGGACCGAAGAGCTTGTTTCCATCAAGCTGGCCCTGGAGCAGCGCACCCAGGATCTGGCCGACCTTCTTGCCTTGCTCGGTCCTTGGAAACGATACTGGAGCCAGCTGGAGGGTACGGCGAAACGCACTTCCCGCCATTTTGAGGACAATGGCTGCTCTCCGCGGGACAAGGATTTGCGGACCATGCTCCAATCCTGGGACTGGAACCAGTCCCGCTTGATGCAACTTGAAGAAGGCCTGGACGCCATGCGCGGCGCTTTGATCGCGCAAACCCGCGGGGCCGGTCAGCTGATAGCCGATCTGCTGGAGACGACGAAGTCCGTGCTCATGTTTCCGGCGGCCGCCCTTGTGGACGCCCTGCCCAGAACTGTGCGCAATATTGCCCGCGCCCAGGGCAAGGAGGCCTTGTTCACATCCAGCGGCACGGATATCGAAGTGGATAAACGCATCCTGGAGCGGATCAAGGATCCGCTGATCCACCTAGTCCGCAACTGCATCGACCATGGTCTCGAGCCGCCGGAGATTCGCCGCGGCCATGGCAAGGCGGACACCGGAACCATTCGCGTGGTCTTTTCGCAAATCCGCGGCAACCTGCTCCGGATCGTGGTTTCCGATGACGGGGCGGGCATGGATGTCCGCAAAATTCGCGACACGGCCCTCAAGCGCGGGCTTATTTCTCCGGAAGAAGCCCAAAACCTCGATGAGCAGGCAACCTTGAAACTGATTCTGCGCTCCGGGATCTCTACCAGCCGGATCATTACCGATATATCCGGGCGCGGTCTGGGCATGGCCATTGTCCAGGAAGCAGTGGAAAATCTTGGCGGGGACATCCAGATCCAAAGCTTTCCGCAGCGCGGCAGCGTCTTCCGGATCACCCTGCCCATGTCCATGGCCGGTTTCCGGGGGCTCCTGGTCAGTGAATACGGACAAACCTTCGTTCTCCCGGCCGCCCATGTCCAAAGCACCTTGCGTCTGCCGCGGGATGCCGTCTTTACCCTGGAAGGACGGGACGGCATTGCCGTACAGGGCGCGCCTCTGCCCTTGCTGCGCCTGGGCCGGGTTTTGGAAATGGACCCCATGCCCGACAGCCCGCCCGCTTCTCCCCATATCACGGTGGTTGTTCTGCGGGCAGGACGCCAACAAATGGCTTTTTCCGTGGACGCCGTGCTCAACGAGCAGGAAATTTTAACCAAAAGCCTGGGCAGGCAACTGGTCCGGGTGCGCAATGTGTCCGGAGCCGCCGTGCTCGGCTCGGGGCGGCTCGCTCCGGTGCTCAATGTCAATGATTTGCTGCGATCCGCGGTCCGGGTCGCAAGCCCGTCCCGTACCGCCCCGACATCCCAGGAAAAGCCCCGCCTCAAGGTGCTGGTGGCCGAGGACTCCATCACTTCCAGAACCCTGCTCAAGAACATCCTCACCGCGGCGGGTTACGACGTCCGGGTTGCCGTAGACGGTGCCGCTGCCTGGGAAGCTTTGCATCAAATGCGTTTCGACCTCGTTGTTTCGGACGTGGAAATGCCGGAACTGAACGGGTTTGACCTGACGTCAAGGATTCGTTCCGACAAGAACACCGCGCATCTTCCCGTAGTGCTCGTCACTTCGCTGGAATCTCGCCGGGACAAGGAACGCGGCATTGAAGTCGGCGCGGACGCCTACATCGTCAAAAGCAGTTTCGACCATGGCAACCTGCTGGAAGTGCTGCGCCGACTGGCGCGGTGAACGACGCAATGGAGAGCAATCCCCGTATCCCAATCCAATTATGCTGAATAGTTATGGATCAGAATTGTAACTACTAAATAACTCCGGGCATGTGGGCCACGCAAAAACATCTGGACCCCGGCCCCGGATCAGTCCGGGGCAGGCTCTGCGCCGGGGTGACGACCGAGAGAACTCGCTATCAATGTACTCCTTTGCGTCATACCGGCGCAGGCCGGCGCGTTCCGCTATCCAGGCAGCACGGTGTTCCGGTGGAAGTCTGCCCGGCCCTGTTGAGAGATTACCCAGAATTCGGCAAATGACATGATCAACGTGCTTGTGGTGGACGATTCCCAGTCCGTGCGGGAATATCTGGAACATCTCATCTGTTCCGATCCGGGAATGCGGGTTGTCGGCAAGGTCCGCAACGGAAGCGAGGCCCTGGAATTTGTACGGCACTCCCGTCCCGACGTGATCACCATGGATATCGAGATGCCGGAAATGGACGGTTTCGAGACCACCCGTGCGATCATGGAAACAGACCCGGTGCCCATCGTGATTATCAGTTCCCTGTGGCAGCCTGGCGAGGTTGCAAAGACCTTCCAGGCCATGGAGGCTGGGGCCGTGGCCATTCTGCAGCAACGGGCCGGTTTGCGCCATCCGGATCATGCCGCGTCCACAGCCGAACTGCATTCCACCATCAGGCAGGCCGCCGCGGCAAAGGTTCGCAAGCTCCGCGTCCCGCGCCGGGAAATCTCCAGCACCAACCTCAGGCCCGAGGAACTGCCCGTCAAGCCGATCCAGGTCGTGGCGGTGGGCGCGTCCACCGGCGGACCAACGGCAATCCAGGAACTGCTTTTTGCTCTGCCGGCAACGTTTCCCGTGCCCGTACTCATCGTGCAACATATTGCCGCCGGCTTTGCCGAGGGTTTCGCGGACTGGCTCAACAGCACCGTTCCCATGTCCGTCCGTCCGGCCAGGAACGGAGAAACCATCCTTCCCGGACATGCCTATGTCGCTCCGGACAACCTGCATCTGCTGCATGGACCCCACTCCACAGTGATGCTCAGCGACGCACCTCCGGAGCATTCCATGCGTCCGGCGGTTTCCTGTTTGTTTCGTTCCGTGGCCCGAACCCTTGGCAGTGCCGGGATCGGCATCCTGCTCACGGGCATGGGCCGCGACGGAGCCGCGGAGCTGAAGCTGATCAAGGACGCCGGGGGGATCACCTTCGGCCAGGATCAGGCCTCGTCCATCATTCACGGCATGCCCGGCGAAGCCCATCGGCTCGGTGCATGCACCTACATGCTGCCACCGGGCGAAATTGCCTCAATGCTTCTCAGACTGACCGCCGTTCCCAACCTTCAGACTTCCAAGAGCCATTCATGAAAACCAGTAAAGAAATCCTGATCGTCGAAGACAGCCTGACCCAGGCCCTGCGCCTCCAACACCTTCTGGAAGAGGCAGGTTACGTGGTCCATGTGGCCCGGAACGGCAATCAGGGGCTGGAGATGGCGCGAAAAGTCCATCCCACCGTGGTGGTTACGGACATCATGATGCCGGAATTGGACGGTTATGAAATGTGCTCCAGGATCAAGAACGACGATCAGCTCCGGGATATCCCCGTGATCCTGCTGACGTCCTTGTCCGATCCCAGGAATGTGATCCGGGGCATCCAGTGCGGGGCGGACAACTTCATCACCAAGCCCTATGACCAGGAATTGCTGCTGCGCCGCCTGGACCACATCCTCACGAACATGGAGCTGCGCAAGGCCGGCATCGCCCAGGTCTCGGTGGAGGTTTTTTTCGCCGGACAGTACTACACCTTGAATTCAAACCGCTTCCAGATCATCGACATGCTCCTGTCCACCTTCGAATCGGCCATGCAGCAGAACATCAAGCTGAACAGGACCGAGGCCGAACTGCGCGAAGCCAACCGGGAACTTCAGGCGGCCAAGGAAGCCGCCGAACAGGCCAACGCGGCCAAGAGCGATTTTCTGGCCAACATCAGCCACGAGATACGGACGCCCCTGAACGGCGTCGTCGGAATGATCGAACTGTTGCTGGACTCGAAACTCAGTGCCGAACAGCGTTACCAGGCCGAAGTGGTTCGCTCCAGCGCCACGACGTTGCTCAACCTGATCAACGACATCCTGGATTTTTCCAAGATCGAGGCCGGCAAGATGGAGCTGGAGCAGATTGAATTTTCACTGCATGACATGCTCGACGAATTCGCGGCCATGATGGCTCTCAAGGCAGGGGAAAACGGCATTGAGTTCATCTGTGCCGCGGACCCGGACGTACCCGTGATGCTTTACGGGGACAAGAAGCGGTTGTGCCAGATTTTGACCAACCTGACTTCCAATGCCTTGAAGTTCACCACAACTGGGGAAGTCAGCGTGCGCGTCTCCCCGCTGGAGCGGACAGGCGGCCAGGTCCGGCTACGCATGGCGGTCCGGGATACGGGCATCGGCATCCCGGCGGAGAAGATCGGCAAGCTGTTCAAGAAGTTTACCCAGGTCGACGCCTCCACGTCCCGGAAATACGGAGGCACCGGGCTCGGACTGGCCATCTGCAAACAGCTGGTCGAACTGATGGGCGGAGAGATCAGTGTTCATAGCACACTACGCAAAGGCACGGAATTTTGGGTGGACATCAGCTTGAACGTTTCGCAAAACGCTCTCCCGCTGAATGTCCCCCAGGAGGTCCGGGGCACACGCATTCTGGTCGTGGAGGAAAACGATACAGCCCGGGAAATGCTTGTCCGGTGGCTGACCCACTGGAACTTTGTTCCCGTGAATGCCTCAGATCTTCAAACAGCCCAAAAGCTGCTCTCCGAGGCGGCGAGCACGGAAGCCCCGTTCAGGGTTGCCCTGGTCAATCTCGTCTTGAACAATACGGCGGAACCGCTCAATCCGGAGGCGGTCAGGCTTGCAAGGGCGTTCCCACAGACCAGAATGCTGGCCATGATCCCCCTGAACCGTCACGGCATGCGGAAGGACATGCAAGACTTTGGTTTTTCCGCCTGTCTGACCAAGCCGGTTCGGCCTTCCGTCCTGCTGGACTGCCTGAAAGCGATACTTGGTACGGGCGACGTGGATGCCTGTCGGCCCGCCCACAAACACGGCATTGATTTGCCCTTCATCACGAAGTCGGCCAAAATTTTGCTGGTGGAGGACAATATCGTCAACCAGCAGGTTGCCCTGGGCGTTTTGAGAAAAATGGGCGTCCACGCGGATCTGGCGCAGAACGGGGCCGAGGCCCTGTCCATCCTCGGACATGCCTCCTACGATCTGGTCTTCATGGATATTCAAATGCCCGTCATGGACGGCCTCGAAGCCACCAGGATGATCCGCTCCGGGTCCGGAAACATGTCCGGCGCCGTCAAGAGTCCCGACGTGCCCATCATCGCGATGACCGCACACGCCCTGGACAGGGATCGTGAGAAGTGTTTCGAGGCCGGCATGAACGACTTTCTGACCAAACCCCTTGAACCCGCACACCTGGCAGGGATTCTCGAAAAATGGCTGGGAACCGGACGCGTCGACGGATGCCTCGCCAACAAACCGGGGCACGCCAGCTGATTGGCAACTCGTGCCGCAACTAGTGCGTGGATGTGTTCCGACCCCGCAACAGCAGCAGGGGAACGCCGGCGGCAAGAACACCTAATCCGACAATGGCCCCGGGGCCTGCATAGAGGGTGCTCGACCAGAGCAATCCAATACAGGTTGCCCCGAACAGCACCGGGGTCAGCGGGTACATGGGCACCCGGAACGGACGCTTGCGAAGAGGATCGCGGTGCCGCAGGACGAAAACGGACATCGCCGTCAGGAGCATGAACAGCCAGAAAACCGGCGCGGTATAGGCGACCATGGTGCCGATGCCGTCCTGCGTCATGGCGCCGAACAGGACCAAGGCCAGGGTAATCACGCCCTGGAGCGCCAGCGCCCGGACCGGCGTCTCGGAGCGCTCGCTCCAGGCGCCGAGCACGGAAAGACGCGGCACGTCGCGGCCCAGGGCATAGTAGACGCGGGCCCCGGTCAATATCGTGGCGTTGAGGGTACTCAGCGCCACTATGCAGATCATCACGCTCAACAGGAAAGCGGCCATGGGCCCGGCAATAAGATGCATCATCTGCGCTCCCACCGCATGGGTCTCACGCAGACCTTGCAGGCCGAAAATGTGCAGATACGACAGGTTGGCCAGAACATACACGAAGATGACAATGGCGACGCCGATCAACAGGACCCGGCTCATGCTGCGCTGCGGGTCGCGCAATTCACCGGACAGGTAGGCCGTTTCGTTCCAGCCGCCGTAGGTGAGCAGGACAAAGACCATGCCCATGCCCAAGGCCCCGGCCGGATTGCCGCTCAACGCCGCCGTGGTTCCGGCGCCGATGATCGGCTCGGCCATGGCCGGCGACGACATGAGCAGTCCGCCGCCGATAACCAGGGCCAGGGCCAGAACGGTCATTGACGTAAACAGGATCTGCACCCGCTTGGCTTCGCGGGTGCCGGCAATATTCAGGGCCGTCAGCCCCACGATGGCGAAGGCCGCGTGCAGTGCGGCGCCCCATTCTCCGAGGGGCACCAACTGCTGTGCGTATTCACCATAAATGAACCCCACCGCCGCGATGGATCCGGTCTGGATGACCGTGCCGCGGGCCCAGGCGAAGAGCACGCCCACGCCCGATCCCCAGGCCCGCTGCAGGAAGTGGTATTCTCCGCCGGCATGCGGATATGTCGAGCCCAACTCCGCGTAGCAGAGAGCACCCAGCAACATGATCAAGCCCCCGGCCAGCCACAACCCCATATAGATTTGGACATTGCCGGCATGCTGGGCCACCAGGGGTGGAAAACCGAAAATGCCGATGCCGATGACCACGCCCACGAGGACTGCGACACCGTCGACGACGCTCAGCCCTCCGCGGAGCTGTTTTGTTTCCGCGGGACTAGTTTCGCTGGGCATGCCATCCTTGCGCCGCACCGGAGGTTTGTACGGGAACCATCCTATCGCCATCCACCCTGCCGACATAGCTGTCCGAGCCGATGACAAAGCGAATCTCGTCGCCGCGCAGGCTTGCGCTCGTGAGATCCATGGAAGTTCCATCCACCAAGGCGTGTCCGCTGATCTTCTGGTAGGCCTGGGTCAACGACAGGATGGCTTCTCTGCCGTCGGCCGTGACGAGCTGCCATCGCCCCTGGACTTGGGCGGGGACGATCCAGAGATAAGCGTTGCGCCCGTCGACCACTTCATGCTGGTCCGGTTCCCAGTCGCCCATGTTGAAGGCGTGGGAGACAACGCGGGTTCCGGGAGCCATGGTCTCCAGGATCACCGGACGCAGACGCAGATTCAGCGTTTGCAGAAGGTACATGGTCAGGACGGTGGCTTCGGAAAAATCCATTTCGAACAAGTCACCTTCCTCGAAAGTGGCCCGATCCTCGACGCCGTACCTGCGCGCATTTTCCCGGCCTTCGGCAACGCGCTGGGGGTCAAGGTCGATGCCGTGGGCAGCCCGGGCGTTGAAATCCCTGACAGCCGCGACCACAATGCGGCCATCGCCCGAACCGAGATCGATCACGTAATCATCCTCCTGAACATCGGCCATTTCCAGCATGCGATGGACGAGCCTTTCCGGAGTGGGAACGTAGATGACGCTGAGCTGCGGTGATGCGCCTGCATCGGATACTCCTCCCCATGGGATGCCTGGCGCCATCAGCAGGCAGACAATCAGAATCGCTGTCCAGAATGAAATTTGACCAGATCGAACAAGTGACCCCCGAATTGACGACATTGTTTCCCCTCCTCCAAGCAGTTTTTGCAACACACCGACATCCGCACGTGTGATCAATAACCATGCCAGCCTTTGGGCACCATAACCATTTTGATTATTTAATTATATATTAATCAGTATTCGTTCGAATCAAGAATTATCTTGGATTTGAAGAACATTTTCTCGTGAAAGGATAATCCCCGATCAATGGTCATGCCACCCAACTGATTCCGAACAGGATTTGAAATCGCATGGAATTATCTCTTGGATCACCCCATCCAACAGGTATTGTCCGGTTCACCGTGGAACCTCGATCCCTTCTTCCAAATTCTGTTGTACACGGCGTCATCATGCTTGACCTGGACAAGATTCTTGATAAACACGTATCGAATTATGACATAACGATTTCATGCCGTTATGAATGACCCGAACAGTTCCCACGACCTTCGCAAGGACCAATATGACTGATCCATCCGCTGCTGCTTCCTCCAGTCCATCCGTGGTCCGGGAAGTCCTGAGCGACTTCGCCTCGGTCAAATGTCTTTCCGGAATAAGCATCGGACTGGTGGTCAGCCTGATGGTGATCATTATTCAGGTTTCCTTCGCCGCGATGATTTTTTCCGGCCCCTTGGAGGTTCACGCGCAGCGGGGCATGGGATTGACCATGGCCGGAGCCCTGGCGCTCCTCCTGGTATCAGCCCTGTTCAGCAGCTTTCGTCCCACCATCAACATCCCCCAGGATGCGCCCGTTGCCATTTTTGCCGGTGCCGCGGCCGGCATTGCCATGACGTTGGGCAGCGGACACACCGAGACGGCCTTCATCACCGTTGTGGCCGCATTGATGCTTTCCTCCATGGCCACTGCCGTATTTTTCCTGCTGGCCGGGGTCATGCGTTTTGCAGGCTATATCCGATTCATGCCCTATCCTGTAGTTGCCGGGTTTCTTGCCGGCACAGGCTGGCTGCTGACAAAAGGCAGCCTGGAGGTGATGACTGGATTTTCCATGACATGGGCCACGGCCCCGGCTTTGCTGTCCACGGAGACGCTCATGCTCTGGGCGCCCGGAGCCGCCTATGCCCTGCTACTGTTCTTTTGCCTGCGCCGCTGGTCCCACTTTTTGATTCTCCCCGGCTCGATGGTCGCTGGCTTGATCCTGTACCACCTGGCCATGCCCGTCTTTGACCTGGACATGGAACAGGCCCGAGAATCGGGACTTTTTTTTGCTTCCTTTGCCTCGACGCATCTCTGGCCGGTATTCAGCCTTTCGGATTATCAAATCATCCAGTGGAACGCCCTCTTGCCCCAATTGCCGACCTTGGCCGTTATCCCCTTCATCGCTCTGCTTGGATTGCTCCTGAACACCGGCGGAATCGAACTGGCAGCGCAGCGAGATCTGGATTTGAACCGGGAGTTGCTGGTCAACAGCGGCGGAAACGCCCTGGCGGCCCTGGCCGGATCGTCCGCCGGGTACTCCGCCCTGAGTCTCTCCATGCTGGGCTACAAGACCGGCGCGGACACGAGGATCGTCGGACTGACGGCCATGGCCGTGGTCATCGCAACGCTTGTTTTCGGCGGTCAAATCATTTCAATATTCCCAAAGGCCTTGTTAGGCGGTTTTTTACTGCTTCTGGGCCTTTTTTTTCTTTCGGACTGGATCCTCGATACGTACAAACGGATGCCCAGGGCCGACTACATGATCGTGGTCGGCGTTTTTGCCACCATCGGCATATTTGGATATTTGTACGGGGTATTGCTGGGTCTGCTGGCCACCGTGACCTTGTTCGTGGCCAAGCTGAGTCGGATTCCGGCTGTCGAGTCCGCTTCCACCTCCGCCCAGACCCGCAGCCGCAAGGCACGTCCCCTGCCCCACCAGCGGCTGCTTGCCGAACATGGACGCAGTGCCTATATCTTTGACCTGAACGGCTTTCTTTTTTTCGGTTCGGTCAACGCCTTGACCTCGGCGGTCATGGAAGCCTGGACGAATGAGGAAACCCGGTTCATTCTGGTCGACTTTCAGAAAGTGACCGGATTCGACATCTCGGCGGTGAACAACTTCGTCCGTCTGGCCCAACGCATCTCGACACGCAATGAAAATTTCATTCTCTCAGCACCACCAGGACTTTTCGTGGACCTGTTCAACCAGGTCGCCGGACCGGAAACAGCTTCCAAGGTTCGAGTTTTTCCGGATAAAAATACGGCCCTGGAATGGATCGAGGACCAGTTGCTGAACTCCGCCCTGTCGACATTGGCCAAGGCCACGCCGGACTCACGAATATCACATGACCGGCTCTTCGACGAAGTCGCCGACGATCTTCTGGATCAGCTGGAACAGCAGGAACACGTTGAAACGCTGTTGGATCGAATCCGTCCATATCTGGAGGCCCGCTCATTTGCCGCGGGTCAGGAACTGTTGGCGGAAAACGCCCCGGCGCCCGGAATGTTCTTCATTCATCAAGGCGCTGTCCGCGAGAGCGTTTCAGCTTCCTCGGGGAGCAGCAGTACGTTGCGAACTCTTGGCCAGGGCACTTTTTTCGCCGTGCCCGCTGCCTATGAGCCATGGAAATCCTGCTGCTCTTATCAGGCGGAATCCGCGGTGGAAACTTTTCTGCTCACCCCGGAGGCCCTGCGCGAACTGGAATCCGTCGATCCCCGGACGGCCCAGGAAATCCACCGTCTGGTCGTCTCGTCCCTTGTGCGCGCATAATCGCGACTCCGGATCATGCCCGGCAGTCGTGACCGGCACGATTCAGTGGCCGCTCTTCACGACCGCGACAATCCTCACTATCATCCAAAACAATCAAGAACATCATGCCCATTGAATTCCACCCTGTCAGCTTGCGGGACCAGGAGCAGTATCTGCTGTTGCTGGCCCAGTGCCCCCAGAAAACATCGGACTACAGCTTTGCGAACATTTTCGGTTGGGCCGAGGAATACGGCCTGGAATGGTTTTTCGAGAAGGACCTGGTCTGGATCAGGCAACAGAAGCCGGAACCGGTCTACTGGGCCCCTATCGGATCATGGGAGAAGATTGACTGGGAGGAGCATGCCCCACGACTCAGGTCGGCCCGTTTTCAGCGCGTGCCCGAGGAACTGGCCCGCATCTGGCGGGGCCGTTTCGGTGAGCGGCTCGTGGTGTCCGATGCCCGGGGGCAGTGGGATTACATCTATCTGGTTCGGGAGCTGGTGGAGCTGAAAGGAAATCGCTTTCACAAAAAAAAGAACCTTTTCAACCAGTTCGAACGCGCACACCAGGCAATCTATCACGATCTGGATATGGATTGCGTGGAGCGCGTGCTGGAAATGCAGCAAAACTGGTGTTCCTGGAAGGAATGCGCCCACTCCAATGCATTGGAAGCGGAGAACACGGCCATAGGACGCGTTCTCAAGGAGTGGGACAGGATCCCGGGGCTCAAGGGCGGAGTTCTGGAGGTGAACGAGGAAATCGTCGCCTATACAGTGGCCGAGGCTCTGACCGAAAACACCATGGTCATCCACTTCGAAAAGGGGCACACCGGCTACAAGGGCGTCTATCAAGCCATCAACAAGCTGTTCCTGACCAATGCGGCAAGTGGTTTCGAGTACGTCAACCGGGAGCAGGACTTGGACGACGAAGGACTGCGCAAGGCGAAACTCTCCTATAACCCAATCCGCTTTCTGAAAAAAAGCAGCGTCCGCTTTTTAGGATGACATGAGTCGTCATTTTTTCGACAACATCAACGCCAACACGCCAACACAACGGGTCCAACATGGATGAACACATCACCGCCCTGCTCGGCAAGATGCCGGTCTTTCAAGGGCTGTCCACGCAGCAACTTCAGTCGCTGGCCAATATTGCCGAACCGATTCGGTATCAGCCTGGTGATCTCATTTTTTCCGAGGGCGATCCGGCGGCGGGCTTTTTTCTTGTTCTTTCCGGGCAGGTGAAGGTGTTCAAGATGTCCTTTGACGGCAAGGAGCAGGTGCTCCACTTTGTCGGACCGGATGAAATTTTTGCCGAAGTCCCGGTCTATTCCGGGGGAGCCTATCCGGCCAATGCCGCGACGTTGCGGGAGACGAGAACCCTTTTTTTTCCCAGGGCCGCCATTCGCAGGCTTGTGGCCAGGGATCCGAATCTGGCCATGAACATGCTGGCCGACCTGTCGAAGCGGTTGCGTCAGTTGACCAGGCTGGTGGAAAATCTGTCCCTCAAGGAAAGTCCGGCCCGGCTGGCGGCGTATCTGCTGCATGCCGGCAGCGAACTGGTGCAGACGGACGAGGTGGAACTGGATGTGACCAAGGGCCAGCTGGCCACCCTCTTGGGCACGACGCCGGAAACCCTCTCCAGGACATTGAAAAAGATGTCTGAAAACGGCGTGATCGAGGTCCACGGGCGGACCATCAGGCTCCTGGACAAGGCGGCTTTGGAAGATATGGCCGCGGGATAAATATGCCCGCACTGAGTCGTTCTGCTCAGAGCGTCCCAAGCCAAACCGGATGGCAACGATTCACCTTGAGAGCAGAAAAGGATAGTTTTCCAGTAACTACTCAACTCATCCGAGAAAAAATATGACTGGATACCGGCCTACGCCGGTATGCCTTCAATATGCATCGGCCTTCTTTCACCAGTCATTCCGGCGAAAGCCGGAATCCAGTTGTTTACCGCGGTGTTCAACAGCCTTTTCTGAGCAGCTACATTTTGCTGAGTAGCCAAATGGTATTCAACCGGATGATGTTCAAGGTGTCACGTCAACCCGAATGCCGCTCTGAACCGTTCTTCCAGTTCCCGCAAGTACTTTGCTGCATCAACGCTGTCCGCGGGCGGGGCCCAGGGGGCGAAATCCTTGTCCGTTGCCGGTGCATAGGGCCCCGGCTTGACTTCATAGATCACGGTATCCGGCGCCAGGGCCAGAATCGTGTGCCAGACGCCGGCCCGGACGTCGACGGCGAAATCCCCGCGCTCCCGGTCCAGCAGGACGCGCTCTTCCCGGATACCGTCAGGAGTCTGATCAAAAACCACAACTCCGGCACTGCCCTGCAAGATGACGAATCCTTCGGACTTGGGCGGATGCAAATGCCGATGGGGCCGGGCGTAGGTGCCGGGCTGCAGAGCGTTGAGCATGCGGTGCATCGGATCCTCGTCTCCGGCATGCAGAATGTGAATTTCACGCAGCCGGGGATTGCGGGCCGCATCCGTGGCTTTCTGCCGCAAGAGGCGGGCATCCACCGCCTGAAAGTGCTCGTGGCCGGAGATCGTGGCCAAATCGGATTTACGGTGCAAGGCGCTCATCGAGTGGGTGACGTTCTTTCAGGCTGGTCCTGTCGGACAAAAATGCCCGGTCGGCAGGATGGGTGAGAGCAGGAGAGCAGGACACGCTGACCTGGGTGGGCGAAAGCGAGCTTTTCGCCCCGCTCGTTCTCCAGGCCGTACTCCGATGCCTGCACCACAGGGCGGCGCAGGCCCGGCAGAACCAGTTCCATTGGTTTCGCCGCATCCCAACGATCCAGAACCTGGACCATCCACTGTTCCTGTGTTTCCTGGCGGATCAGATGGCCAACCATGGTCATCCGACCGGCACAATCCCAGCGTCTCGCGGTTGCACTCGGAGCACCGGGAAGAAAGAAGCCGGAATCCATGGGCCGATGCAGGGCCAGTCCAAGTTCATGCAGGTAGAGCTGCGGCCGGAACCGGCCCACGGTCAGATCCTCGAGTGCCGTGTGATAGACGTCGCAGGTCAGGGCGACATAGGCCGCGGATCGCATTCGGCCCTCGATTTTCACGGCTTTGATCCCATTTTTCCAAATCCAGGGCAGATACTTGACCAGGCAGAGATCGCGAGGACTGAAGAAGGCCGTGTACTCCTGGTCCTCCAGGACTTCCCACAGGATTTCGCCAGGCCGGAGCTGTTCTTCCACGGCCATGGCCTTTGGCCGATACTTGAACCGGCATGGCTGTGTGCAGCTTCCCTTGTTTGCGGAGCGGGCGTTCAGATAGGCGCTCAACGAACAGCGCCCGGACAAGGCCAGACACATGGCGCCGTGGACGAACATTTCCAGTTCCAGATCCGGCACGGCCCTGGCCAGGCTCCGGATATCGCCCAAGGCCATCTCCCGCGCCAGATTGATCCGCGTCGCGCCTTGGTCGCGCCAGAATGCCGCGGCCGCGCTGTTGCCGGTATTGGCCTGGGTGCTGACATGGAGAGGCACATGCGGCAAAAACTTCCGGGCCAGATGAAACACGCCGGGATCGGCCACAATCAACCCGTCTACGCCGGCATCGCCCAAGTCCGAAAGCTGCTCCAGGCAGGTTCGGACCAGGTCCAGGTCCTTCTCCAGAGGGAACGCGTTCAGGCAATAATAGATTTTGACATTGGAGGAACGAGCCTGCTCCAGGGCCTCGGACAAGGTTTCCCGGTGAAAGCCGTCGGCGCCGGCTCGCAGATTCAACGAGGGTCCGCCGAGATACACGGCATCCGCTCCGTAAAGCAACGCAGCCTGGAATTTGACGGGGTTGCCGGCCGGCGCCAGCAGTTCAGGGCGAGGCGAATGGAAAGGCATCAGCAGAGGTCAATGTACTATCAGGCGGCAAGCCCCTGACGGACTCGATGTTCCTTCATCGCCTCCAGCAGCTCGGAGGATACGAACAAGCCGCCGCGGCCGACGCCTAAATGGACATCCGGCTTCACGGAGCCGTGAAAATCCGATCCGCCGGTGACCAGGAAATCCAACTCCCGCGCCAGTTGCAGGTACAGGTGGGTCTGATCCGGCCGATGCAAGGTGTAATGTGCTTCAATACCGTCCAGGCCGAATTCCTTGAGCTGGCGCAGAACACCCCGAAGATCCGGCCCCTGCAACCCGAGCAGGAAAGGATGCGCCAGAACCACCGTGGCTCCGACGGATTTCAAGAGTTCAATGCCCTGGCGAGGGTCCAGCTTGACCTTGGGGATATAGGCCTTGCCCTCGGAACCGAGATAATCCCGGAAGGCTTCACCGACATCCCGCACATATCCCTTGGCCTGCATCACCTGGGCAATATGCGGGCGGCCCACGGCATCGCCTCCGGAAACGGCCAGAACCTCTTCGTAGGCAATTTCCATATCCAGGGCGTTGAGTTTCGCCATGATCAGATGATTGCGCTCATGCCGGCGGTCCCGCAGATACTGCAGGGAGTCGCTGAGCGCGCTCCGGCCCGAAGGGATCCAGTACCCCAGGATATGCATGTTGCCATGAGGCGAAACAACGCTCAGCTCGCAACCCGGGATGAATTCTATTCCCAGATTCTCGGCTGCTCGAGAGGCCTCGTCCAGGCCGCCGGTGGTATCATGGTCGGTCAGGGCAATGGCCTCCAGACCAGCGGCAACCGCCGCCTGGATCAATTCTGTGGGGGTCAGGGTTCCATCGGAAGCATTCGAGTGGGTGTGCAGGTCTATTCCAGGCATGGGATGGGATGGTTGGGTAGAAGGTGGGTTGGCGGGATGTATTGCATTCTGAGTGCAGTTCACCAGATGCTCAATCCGGATCAGCGTTGAATTTTGAACATCTCTACCCTATTCCCAGTGGGCTCACAAGAATAAGCCCATGCCGGAAACGTGTCGTCTTGCTCCCCTCACAATGATCGATTCACGATCAAGCCGGCCATCTCGTCAATGGATTCAGCCAGCCGAATGATCTCGTCCGGCGGAAAACGCCGTATGACCTCCTTGGTTTCCGGGTTGAACACCTCCACCTGAAACCGGTCGCTGTTGTCGGTCATTTTCAGCCGCACATTCAACCCCGTTCCGTCCAACCTGTCCTGGGCGACATCCAGGGCCTCCATCAGAATGTTTTTGGTTTGTCGTGAAGAGCTGTCGTCAGGTTCATGACCAACAGGCTCAACAGCCGCTTTTGCCTTTTCATCGACCTTCCCGACATTGTTCAGCAATGCCGTTCCTGAAGGGGATGCAATTTTTTCCAAAACGCTTTCCAGTTGCATGTCGGCACTCCTCCGTTGACGGCTGAACTCACAAACAAATTATGCTGGATTGATGGATTATTTCCGGCTCCACAGTCTGAACGAACAGTTCAGGAAAAAGGGGTGAGCCGGCCAGGGAAAATTTCAAGTCGATATACCTCGTCTGCTCAAATCCATTATCGGACAATCTGCCTGATTACTTTAGCCCAAAGCCGCAGCATTCAGGCAACTCCAACAACAATGGGCGAACGCACTACCATATCAACACCAATCTCTGACCATCGCCTGGATGAAGGCCAAATCAGATAAGCAATATTTTCAGCCTCGCGTCATGCCAATGACATGGATAGACACATGAAAAATCCGGTCAAAAAATAATTATCACCCCATAACAACTTGAATTAAATAAAAAAATAAAAAAAATCATCATCCTTGGCGCAGTTGGCTGCACCTGTTCAGAATCTTTTAAAAAATTGTCGCCTCAAAAAGTGCCATACAATCCAACAAATTGAAATAATGTAGATATTAAACATTGGCATCTGGATTGCTTAGCACGAGACATCACCGTGTCACACCTTTTTGAGGAGGTCTCGCTATGTCTTTGACTATCAATAACAACTTAATGGCCCAGAACGCCGCCCGGAACCTTGCCCAAAGTTATGGCAGGCTTGGGACGTCCACGGAGCGGCTTTCTTCAGGTTTGCGCATCAACAGCGCCGCGGACGACGCCGCGGGTTTGGCCATTCGCGAATTGATGCGCGCGGAGATTTCCTCCATGCGCCAGGGCATCCGCAATGCCAATGACGCCATCTCCATGATCCAGACAGCGGACGGCGCCTTGGCCGTCATCGACGAAAAGCTGATCCGAATGAAGGAACTGGCCACCCAGGCCGCCACCGGCACCTACAACTCGGACCAGCGCCTGATCATCGACTCCGAATACCAGGCCATGGCCTCGGAAATCACCCGAATTGCCAATGCCACGAAGTTCAATGGGATCTACCTGCTGAACGGCAATCTTTCTGCTTTAAGCCCCAATGCCGCCAATTGGGGGGAAGATCATGAAGGTGACGGATTGAATTCTAAAGGACCTCTCAAAATCCATTTTGGCCCAGCAAACAATAGTTCCGAGGATTATTACTACATCGCAATCGGAAATTCCACGGCCTCGGCTTTGGGCGTGGGCAGCAGTTCAGACACGTCCAACAGCAGTGCAGGTCATTCCATTTCCACCCAACAGGGTGCCCAGGAAGCACTGGAAGCCTTGGAAAACGCCATCCTTTCCAAGGACAACATTCGCGCAAGTCTCGGTGGTCTGCAAAACCGCCTAGCCAACACCATCACCAACCTCTCCATCCAGGCCGAAAACCTGCAAGCCGCAGAATCGCGGATCTCGGACGCGGACGTGGCTCTCGAGATGACCGAGTTCGTGCGCAACCAGATCATCACCCAGGCCGCGGTGGCCATGTTGGCCCAGGCCAACTCTCTGCCCAGAATGGCCATGCAGCTCATCAGCGGCTAGTCGGCACAGCCGGTTAATCCATAAAATTGTAGTACTTGTGACATCGGTTGACCTCCTCCTGACATCCGTCCCCTGGGACCGTGTTCCCACGGGACGGATGTCTACCGCTGCAGGTCAACTGTTTTTGAGGAACATCAGGGCTTGGCTGGCGGCATTTTGCTCGGCTTTTTTCACGCTGCTCCCCGAACTCCGGAATTCCTCCCCCGACGGCAGCTTGAGCATGACATGAAAGGTTCGCTCATGCTCCGGTCCCGAACTCCCCTCCAGAACATAGGACGGCCTGTCCCGATAATTCTGCTGGGTCAATTCCTGCAATTTGGTTTTATGATCCTTTTCCACGGTCACCTCGACCTGTTTGGGCCATAGGTCGGCGAACTGCTCCACCACCCACTTCCTGGCCGTGGCATAACCTCCATCCAGAAAAACGGCCCCCAGCAGCGCCTCGAAAGCATCGCTGAGCAGCGATTGGCGGTGCCGCCCACCTTGATTTTCCTCTCCCCGCCCCAGCAGCAAGGCCTGGTCGATGCGCAGTTTGCGGGTCAAGCCGGCCAGTACGGCTTCATTGACAAGCATGGCCCTGAAGGTAGTCAACTGCCCCTCGTTGGCATCGGGATACCGGGCAAAGAGTTCCTCGGTGATGCACAGTTCCAGAACCGCGTCTCCCAGAAACTCCAGTCGCTCATTGCTCTGGCCTCTTCCGGCAGACTCGTTTGCAAACGAACTGTGCGTCAATGCTTCATGCAATAGATTCAAGTCCTGAAACGTGTAATTGAAATTCCTTTTTGACAAGTCATCCTGAGTCAGTGACACGTTGACCTTCCCCCTTTTTTATGTGCAAAAGAGCCTTTTCACTCACCGGGATTTAATGGCCTTCCACTTGAGAATGCTGCCCGTTCATGTCCGATGGCAAGCCAGACATTTCCTCCACTCGGCCCCCCCGGGCCGTCATCGGCTGTCCATTCCCGGAAGCGTCCCATGCTCCGGACAGGTGCAGCTATCAGGGAAAAAAATACCCAGTCAACCGTTTTTTCAAACAGAAATCCGGACTGCCTGCTTGCCCATCCAACCTTTCATCGAGCAGAACATGCCATTTATCTAGGTTGGAGGAGACTTGCCTTGAAAATCTTGCGATTGATATTGGGTCCGCGTAAATTACATGGAGTAAATTGCTAGAAGTTTGACGGAAGTTCATTCACCCTACACGATAACGAACGTACTTGAAGGAGGCATCCTATGGTCGGCATGTATGTTGGCTCGACGTCCGGTTATTCAGGCAAGAACCTGATAGCCATGGGACTTGGTCTGAAGTTTCAAAAAGACGGCCTGAACGTCGGCTACATTAAGCCAGTGGGCGCCGTTCCCGTGCAAAAAGACGGCAAAATGGGCGATGAGGATGCTTTTTTTGTCCAGGATGTTCTGGGCCTGAGCGAAGATCCTGAAGTCGTCACCCCTGTTCTTGTCACCGAAGACTTCAAGGCCAAGGCCTTTGGCGGTCTGACCCACGACCTTATGGGCGACATCAAGCGCAGCTACGAAACCATCAGTAAAGGGAAGGACGTCACCATCGTGGCCGGTTCCGGAAGCATGTACTCCGGAAAATACTGCAATGTCGACGCTGTCGAGGTCATCCGCACCCTGGGCATCAAGTCCATCGTCATCGATCGCTATTCCAAGGAGTTGAACTACGACTACCTTGTGGTGCTCAAGGACGCTTTGGGAGATCAGTTGATCGGCACGATTCTGAACGATGTTCCCATGGACTTCATGGATGAGTTGAAAAACATGCTTGTTCCCTTTCTGGAACGCAGTGGCGTGAAGGTCCTGGGAATTCTGCCGCGGGATCCGCTGCTCGGCGCGGTGCAGGTGGGCGAACTGGCCCAGAGGCTGGGCGGCAAGCTTGTCGCGGCCAAGGACAAGGCCGACCGGGTCGTTGAGAATTTTCTCATCGGCAGCATGCAGGTCGAAAACTTCATGACCCACTTCCGCAAGAACAAAAATACCGCCATCATCATGGGCGGCGACAGATCGGACGTCCAGCTCGTGGCCCTGGAAGGCGAGTGCCCGTGCCTGATTCTGACCGGCAACATCTACCCCAACGACATCATCCTGACCAGGGCCGAGGTCAGAGGGGTGCCCGTCATCGTCGTTCGGGACGACACCTTTACCATGTCCAAGAAAATGGATGCCATTTTGTCCCGGATGAAACTGCGGGACATGGTCAAGATTCAGCAAGGCGCCCAGATCGTCAGCAACAATGTTGACGTTGCGTACATCAAGGAAAAACTGGGATTGTAGGTTCCTCGCCAGCCGCGGGTGCGTGCCGCTCAGGTTATACTCAAGGCGTCCCTTCCAGAAGGGACGCCTTTTTTGCAGCCGTTACGCCGTGATGACCGCGGTCGTTTCCGTCCGGCACGTCTCCCTTACCGGATATACCCCGTGTCTTTCGGCAAACCTGAGCCCGATGCCGCGGCGCTGGCCAGTCGGTCGCAGCATTCGTTCTCCGGGTTTCCGGAATGACCGCGCACCCAGTTGAAACAGACATCATGGGTCTTGAGCAGCGCATCAATCCGCACCCACAAATCCTGGTTCTTGACCGACTTCTTGTCTGCCGTCCGCCAGCCGTTACGCTTCCAGTTGGCCAGCCACCCCTTGTTCACGGCGTCATGCAGATATTTTGAATCGGTATATAACGAAACCACGCTGGGCTCCGGCAGTGCATTCAGGGCCTCGACCACGGCCAGCAGTTCCATCCTGTTGTTGGTCGTCAATCCAAATCCTCCGGAAAACTCCCTGCGGTCCGGTCCGTTGATCACCACCGCTCCCCAGCCCCCAGGACCCGGATTTCCCAGGCATGCTCCATCTGTATAAATAATTGTCGTCTTTTCCTGATTCATTCCTTCTCATCCTCATTCTTCAAGGATCCCCGGTAGGACCCATAATTTCCCACTTGTGCTCCAGAACCATGCGGTTCGAATCGGACGCCGCCCGGGTTGCTCAACGAATCCCAGATCATGCCCAGGGCATCTCCCAATCCCCGTTGCCAGTTGCCGCTTTCCCAGTACGGAATGAAGTGCTCATGGCGCAGATAGGTCGTAAAACCATGCCCCAAAGCTCGTTCCACAATGGGAGGCAGCACCACGACCACCTGCTCCTGTTCCGGGTTCAGGGCAATGTAGATGGTTCTGGCGTCCAGAACCGGCATGGAGAGGGCGTCCGTCGCGATGAGCAGGCGCAGTTCCAATCCGAAAGATACGCGCAAAGCCCGCGACAACTCCACGACGGAATTCTTCTGCTCCTCGGTCAAGGCTCCGGCCTGATCCATCACAACCTGCCGTGTATCCAGCATTTCGATGGTGCGTTGATTATGCTTCCAGAACAGCCAGATCACGCCCATGAACACAAAGATCACGCCCAAAGTCCGCAACAACCCTTCCCAGGGTGGGGCATCCTGTCTTACGCTGAATGGCATTCAACAACCTCGCTCGGATCTGACTCGCTCTACAATCATTGCATTTCGCCGCCGAATTCAGCAATCCACTGTTGCAAGGGTTCTTCCACCAGAGCGCGAATCTCCGCCAGCCTTTGTTCGGACTCTGCTTCAAAACGCAACACCAGCACGGGTTGGGTATTGGAAGCCCGCAGCAGACCCCAGCCGTCCGGAAGGACAATCCGGACACCGTCGACGTCGACCATGTCGTAGCGGTCCCGAAAGTAGTCCCGGGCCCGATCCACGACCTGGAACTTGATCTCTTCCGGGCAATCCACCCGCAGTTCAGGCGTGGAAAAGATCCTGGGCCATTCGGCCAGATACTTGCTCAGGGGCTTGTCCGGCGCCTGTCCGATGATCTCCACCAGCCTGAGGGAAGCATAGAGTGCGTCATCAAACCCGTAGTAGCGGTCGGCAAAGAACATGTGCCCGCTCATTTCACCGGCCAGAACCGCCCTGGTCTCCTTCATCCTGGCCTTGATCAGGGAGTGCCCCGTCTGCCCCATGATCGGCTTCCCGCCGTGATCGGCAATATCCTGAAACATAAGGTGCGAACACTTCACTTCGCCGATGACGGTTGCGCCTGGGCGTTCCTTGAGGACCTGGCGGGCGAAGACAGCCAGCAGACGGTCTCCATAGATCATCTTGCCCTGTTCATCCAACGCGCCGATACGATCCCCGTCCCCGTCCAGCCCGATGCCCACATGGGCCTTTGTCTCCAGAACCTTGGCCCGCAGATCGTCGTTGTTCTCGTCCCGGGTCGGGTCCGGATGATGGTTGGGAAAGTCGCCGTTGGGTTCGCAGTATAATTCCACAACATCCGCACCGATCCGCCGCAACAACTCGGCGCAGATTTCCCCGCCCGCGCCATTGCCGCCATCCACCACGACCCGGACCGGGCTTTCCAGGCGAACCTGCCCCCCAACCTCTTCCAGGTACGCCGGAACAACATCGTGCTCCACGGCCATGCCCTGCCCCCGGGCGAATTCGCCCCGACGCATGATGGTATACAACTCCTGGACATCAGCCGAATGAATGGTCCCCTCTCCGAGCCAAACCTTGAAGCCGTTGAACTCCGGCGGATTGTGACTGGCAGTGATCATCACCCCCGCCTCACGGTTGAACTTCTTGACCGCATAATAAAAAACCGGCGTTGGAACCATGTTGATAAAAAGGACATCCACGCCCGTTGCCAGCAAGCCCCTGATCATGGCGCTCTGGTAACCCGGAGAACTGTGTCGGCAATCATGGCCAACCACGGCCTGCCGCCTGCCATGCTGCAGGAAAAAGGTTCCGCATGCCCTGCCGAGCGTTTCCACCCATTCCTCGTCAAAATCCCGGTCCACGACCCCCCGGATGTCATACGCCCGAAATATCTCCTGTTTCACGGATTTCATGTAGCTGCTCCTCGTCGATGAACTTCAATGATTTTTGTCTTGCCGAGTGACCTCATATTCGCATTTTGATATCAAGCCAAGCAGATCCCGCGCATGTTCAGACTTTTAGTAGGTTCGGCTACGTAAAACCTTACAAGCGAGATACAGTATTGACCTGATATGCTTCTTAACTTATATTCAGGCGATGAACTGGGACTGGGACAAACTCCAAGACAAGCGGAAAAGGAACGGCCCTCCGAGCGGGGGCCCGGATCTCGCGCAAATCAACGAACAGTTGAACAAACTGAAGAATATCAAACTGCCTGGCGGCGGCAAGATAGTTTTCCTGGTAGTTCTTCTGCTGTGGCTTGCCTCCGGGATCTACATCGTCAATCCCGACGAACTCGGTGTGGTGCAACGCTTCGGCGCCTTTCACCGGATAACCGAACCGGGGCCTCATTTCCACATCCCCTATCCATTCGAGTCCGTGCAGACTCCCAAGGTCACGCAAGTCCGGCGGTTTGAAATCGGCTTCCGGACCATTGGCCAGAATACGCCAATGGGGGTGGAACCACAGTTTCGGGCTGTACCTGAAGAATCGCATATGCTCACCGGTGATGAAAACATCGTGGACGTGCAATTCATCGTCCAGTACCAACTCAATGACCCCGTGAAGTACCTGTTCAACATCCAGATGCCGGACGCTTCCGTGAAAAGCGCCGCGGAAACGGCCATGCGTGAAGTTATCGGCTACAACATGCTGGATGCGGCCTTGACCGACGGCAAACCGGCCATTCAGGATGAAACCCGTGCCCTGATGCAAATGATCATGGATCGTTACGAATCCGGAATCCAAATCCTGGCGGTACAGTTGCAGGACGTGCAGCCGCCGGAACCGGTCATCGACGCGTTCCGAGACGTGGTCCGAGCCAGGGAGGACGCGGTCCGCATCCAGAATCAGGCCGAAGCCTACCGCAACGACATCGTGCCCCGGGCTCGCGGTGAAGCCGCGATCATCCTGAACCAGGCCGAGGCGCACAAGGAAGCCGTGGTCCGCAGGGCCGAGGGTGAAGCGCAACGTTTCCTCTCCATCCTGGCGGAGTACAATCAGGCTCCGGATGTCACCAGAACGCGGATGTACATCGAAACCATGGAGGAGATTCTGAGCAATCCCGAACTGACGAAAACCTTTCTCTCGGATCAAGCCTTGAGTCAGGTTCTTCCCTATCTGCCTCTGGACAGAGTCGCTCCACGGACCAGAAATCCTGAACCTGTTGATGCGGGCCGACAGGCCGGTCAACCCGCGGTATCCTCGGGGGCTCCCGCCTCCACTGGCTCCACCGCGGTTCGAGGAGGGCGCGCGCAATGAAGACGCCTCGCTTGACGCTTCCGGTCTTCCTGGTTGCGGCCTTCGTCCTGTTCATTCTGGTAACGCAGAGCGCTTTTATCGTAGACGAAACGCAACGGGGCATCGTTCTCCAACTGGGTAGGCCGGTAGGAGAGACAAAAGAACCAGGGCTGCATTTCAAACTGCCCTTCATCCAGAACGCTCTACTCTTTGATGCCCGGATCCTGGACTACGATTCCCGCCCCGCGGAAATCCTGACCAGGGACAAAAAGAACATGATGGTGGACAACTACTCCAAGTGGCGCATCGTTGATCCCTTGCGGTTCTACACCACCCTGCGCACCCTGCCCATGGGGCAGGCCCGCCTGGACGACATCATCTATGCCGAGCTGCGGGTCCTTCTGGGTCAGCATACCTTGACCGAGGTTGTCACCACGAAACGGGCGCAGATCATGGAAGAGCTGACCATCAAAAGCAACAGACTGGTCCAGGAGTTCGGCATCGAGGTCATCGACGTGCGGATCAAGCGCACCGACCTGCCCGCGGAAACACAACGGGCCGTATTCAACCGGATGATCGCCGAACGGGAGCGGGAGGCCAAAACCTACCGCGCCGAAGGTGAAGAAACCGCCGCCAACATCCGCTCTCAGGCGGATCGGGAGCGGGTCATCCTCCTGGCCCAAGCCAACCGCACGGCGCAGCACCTTCGCGGTGAAGGCGATGCCCAAGCCGTAAAGATCTTCGGGGAAGCCTTGAACCGCAACCCCGAGTTCTACGAGTACATGCGGACCCTGGAAGCATACAGACTAGCCTTCCACGGCAACACCCAAGTCATCCTCACCCCGTCCAGCCCGTTCTTGCGGCTGTTGCAGGATAATAATTTGTAGTTTGGGTGAAACGTAAATCGAACTTGAGTCAAAAACAGCGGAGGCCTAAAGCCTCCGCTGTTTTTTTTGCAGCTAATGATATTTCCGATTTGGCGTTGGAATCGAAGTCGGGGTCGGTATCGGGGTCGGTATCGGAATCGAATGAAAACATGTGGTATCCTCCGCATGGCTCGGTTCCGATACCGATAGCGATTTCGACCCCGATACCGATACCGATACCGATACTGATACTGATACTGAAGGAATAGCGCCAACGTATGCTGGTAGTCACCTCCGAGGATCAACACCAGCGTTGAATTTAACGGCTCCGGGTGTTCTCCAGACGGTCCAGCTGAGCGTGGAGGGAGGGGTCCAGGGGGTGGCGCTTGGACAGGTTTCGGGCCAGGTCCCGTGCCGCGGCGATTTCGCCCTGGGCTTCGAGGACCAGGGCCATGTTCAACCCGGCCCGGAGGTCGAAGGGGTTATCCCGGAGCAAAAGTTCCAGGAGCTGTCTTGCCTGCGCATAGTCTGCTCCTGTCATGGCCCGGGCCGCACGCCAATGGATCAGCGCCTCCCCGGTCCGCAGGGCCGCCAGCCGATTGTAGGTCAGGTCGAACGTCGCCCAGTCCCGGGCTCGCAAGGCCCGCCCCAGTTCCTCCTCCAGGGATCTGATCAGCGCGACATCTGAAGAGTCCTTCCGGCGGTCAACGGAGACATGAACCACCGGCAACGCTTCGTCTTCTCTCTCGCCTCCCGTGGTCCCGACATCCGCCAAACCGTCCGAGGCAGGATGTCCGGCGGCATGCGGCACGGAAACTCCAACTGATTTCTCCATTTCGTTCCCGGTGTGTTCCGGATACGGCTCCGCGAGGCGGGTTGCGAATCCTGCCGCGGATGGATTCAGTGCGACCAACACCGCGGACAGGCGCTGATTCAGCTCTTCCAGTTTCCGCTGGTCCAGCACGTGCGCGACTGCGTCCGGGGCTCCGATCTCCTCTGGTGTCGATGTCCGAGGGACTGAGGAAGGGGCGCGAGTCTGATTCCAGGCCGATTGCGTCGGCAACGTAGCTTCAGTTGGTGAGAGTTCAATCTGCCTGAAGGCATGTTCATGAACAGGAGCGCTAAATGAACGTGAATCATGCGTCGCGGGTCTTGTCCTGGACGGTTCGCTGCCGGTAACCGAAATCGGGCTGGAACTGGATTCTCGAAAGCTTTCGTCCTGGTGAACAATAGGGCTGCGGATTTGCGTCCCCCCCCCTTGCGACGCAACAGGCGACGGAATCACCCCGTGCGGTCCCCCGGTGGTCGGCCAGAGCTGGACGATCCCCCAGGCTCCCAGACTGAACAGCACCAGCCCGCCCAGCAACAGCCATGTCCGGCGCGTGAAGAGACCGCTTTCCGGCCGGGGAGGCTCGGCGGGCATGGGGAGGGACCATGGAGGTCCAGGCCCTGCATCGATGGTTCCTGCCCGCCGATGACGTTCCAGGCTGTCGTGCAGAATGCTCAATTCACCACCCGGATATCCATGATGATCACCAGTTCCGAAACTTCGGCCCGCTCGGCGCGGACTCCGGTAAGCGGAAAGCGGGACGCCGCGATCAAGCCGCTACGATTGCGGGAATCGCTCTTGCCGATCAGACCTCCCAGAACGACCGTGTCGCCGTCCCTGGCCCGCACATTGGTGGTGATGTTCCGCACGGCGACTTCGGGCAAGGTGATGCGGTCCCCGCTACCCGTGATGTCCACCAGTTCCAGGCTGGCGGGATTGACCTGGCTTTCCACGGGATAGATGTGCAGATCCACGATGCCGTCGTCATCCACGTACGGCACCACGCCGAGCATGACGCCGTCGAACAGGGTGCGCACCTCCACGGAAAACGTTTCCCGGAGCACGTCCGTGGCCCGATCCCTGGACAGGCTGTGGACATAGTTCTGGGAGCGCCCTGAAGTGAACAGGGCAGGTTGTCCGTGCTTGACCCGGACGTGCGGACTGGAGACCAGACTGACCTGACCGAACCGCTCCAGGGCCTGCATGGTGGCCGAAGCCGCCGTGGCGCCCATGCCGATGGTCGAAGCGCCGGCCACGAACATCGGTGTCTGCCCGCTCAACGGCACATTCCAGCCCGCTTCCAGCCGGAGGCCCCGCAGGTTGGACAGCCAGTGCGTCAACAACTGCCAGTCGACGCCCAGCCGGTATTCGGAGGAGAGCCGCACTTCCACCATCCAGGCGTCAATGATCACCTGCCGCGAGACCTTGCGCTTGACGTTGCGGATCAGGTCGGCCACGGCCCGATGCCGGGACGGCGTGGCCCGGACGTAGAGTGTCCCGGCGGTGGGGTCCAGGGTGAAGTACTGGCCGGAGGCGCCCTGGTCGCGGGACTGGCCGATGATATCCTGGATATTGGCCTGGAGCATGCCGTACAGGGAATCATCCGTGATCCCCTTGCCCATCCCTGCTGAAATCTTGAAAGAGCTGTTCAGGTTTTGCGACGAATCCCTGCCCCGCGAGGAGCGTCCGGTCGAAGAATCCCCACCGGTCATGGTATTGCCGAAAATGTCCCCGCCCGCGTCCAGCGAAACATGGACCTCCCGGTTCAGAAAGCCCAGCTCGTAGGATTTTTCGATGTAGCGCTGGATGACCAGAAAGTTGTCCCGGCGTTCATAGGCCACGTCATGGGCCGCCAGCAGGCTGTCCAGCACGGTTGAGGCCGGGGTGTCCACCAGCCGGATGGTCACCCGGTCCGCCAGTCGAACGTCCGGGTTGATCACCAGGCTTAGCCCGATGCTGTCCGCCAGGGCGTAAAGCACGTCGGTGAGCCGCTGATCCTGGGCCGAAAGGGTGACCCGCATCCCGTCCAACGGATCGGAGACCGGCAGGACCGGCTCCAACGGCTCCGGAATCCGTCTGCTTTGATCCAGGGCCATTTCCCGCTCCCGCAGAGCCCGAATTTCCTCTACGTGCTCGACCAGCGTGGAATGTCCCCCGGCCGCGGGAATAGGCTGCTGGGCCTGGGAAGCGCAACCGGCCGTCATCCAGGCCAGGGCGACCAGAACGGCCAGGGCGGCCAGCGGGAGGCCCAGGGTCATGGAAGTGATGGTCTTGCGCATGGGTTTCTCCTTCGGTGTTCTCACTTGCACTCGTTGGCGTGCTCGTACTTGATAAATCGCTATCGGGGTCGGAATCGGGATCGAATCAATGAATCATGTGGAATCCTCCGCATGGCTCGCTTCCGATACCGATACCGATAGCGATACCGACCCCGATTTCGTCCCCGATACTGATACAGACCCCTTGGTCTTGCGCATGTTTTCTCCTTCGGGGTTCTCACTTGGCAA
Source organism: Desulfonatronum parangueonense (assembly GCF_054656975.1). Taxonomy (NCBI): domain Bacteria; kingdom Pseudomonadati; phylum Thermodesulfobacteriota; class Desulfovibrionia; order Desulfovibrionales; family Desulfonatronaceae; genus Desulfonatronum; species Desulfonatronum parangueonense. The sequence goes on along the minus strand of NZ_BAAHXH010000003.1, from coordinate 820,950 downwards.
ACGATGGCGTGCTCTTGCTCTTATAATCGGCGTCGGGGTCGGTATCGGTATCGGGATCGAATGAAATCATGTGGAAGCCTCCGCATGGCTCACTTCCGATACCGATACCGACCCCGATACCGATACCGACCCCGACGCCGACCCCGATGCCAGACCCGGCAATCACCATTTTGGTGTTGTTCCTCAGGGTGAAACGATACGGCCAGCGGGGGCGGGCAGGCGGCGCAGCGCGCCACGTTTTTCCAGAGTCACGCCGTCGGCCTGGATGCTCACGACCCGGGAACCATCCCCGAGCACGTCCCCGACCCGGATCAGACGACCGGAAAGAACGGCTCGTCCCTGCTCTCCGGCGGCGATAATCATGTCCACGGAAAAGGCCATGGGAGGCGGGGCTGCTTTCACGAGGACCGGCTGTGCCGGCGGCGGTGCAGGCGGCCTGACCGCGAACAGGACCGCCAGCTCCGGGGCCGGAGAGGAACCGTGAACCTCGGCCAGGCCTCGGGCCACGTCCAGCAGATTCTCGGCCTGAAGCACCAGTTCGTCCTGGTCTTGATTCCTGATCACTCCTCTTGGCTCGACTCCAGTCACGGCATTCCAGAACATGGCCATGGCCATGACGGAACAGGAGATCATCAGCAGCCAACGAACGGGAATGATCCAGCGATACGGATTCACGGAGCACCCTCTTGAGCCAGGACGGCAATTTTTCCCGTTTCGGATCGGCCCAGGGACGCGGTGACTGAAAATTTTGTCCCTCCGGGCGCCATTTCCAGCAGTCGATCCTCGATCCCAAATCCCTGGGCGGACAACCCCAGAAGAAACCGCTGGAACAGGACTCCAGCATCTCCTTCCCTGGTCGCCAGTCCCCCCTTGATCCGCAAAACCAGGGTCTCGGGTCCTTCACTAACCGCGATCTCGGCAATCCTGGTCGTCCCTTGCGCTGCCGCGGCCAGCCGGGCCAGAGCATCCCCGATCAGGGGCCGTTCCAAGGCCGGCCCCACTGCATCCCGAAGCCGGTTCAGCTCTCCCCAGGCCGCATGCGTGGCCAGGTCCGCACTCGGGTCGACCCGCTCGGCATTTTGAGATGGCGCCTGAAATGGCGCCTGAAATTGCGTATGGGCTACTGCCTGGATCTGGTCGCGAACAGACGAGGTCTTGACCTCGAGTTCCACTGCCCGCTCCTGCTGCCAGAATCCGAAACCGAACAACACGGCCCCCGCCGCGGCCAGTGCGGCCCAGGCCAGGGGTTCGGCCCGCTCCAGAGGGCGAAGCAGGCGCTCTTCCCTGCTGGCTGGACAATAATCCAGGGGCAGCCGGGGAAGAAGCGACTCCAGGCTGGATAGATACTGACCGTCTCCCTGAATATACCCCCGAGCCGGCCATTGCCGCACATCCTCGGACAGGGGAACCGGACCGGCATCGTCCAGTATCCGAACCAGATCGATGCCCTGGAGAGACAGCTTGCGCCAGGCCGCCTCGGCCCGCACCCGCTCCAGGACCGGTTCCAGCCGTCCGTCGTTCACGACCATGCGCACCAGCCAGTGACAGTTCCGACAATCCCCGATCCCAACCACCGCCGTACCCGAGATCAGGACGATCACCGCCCTGATCCTGCCGACGCGGCAGCCCTTGAGCAGCCCCAGGACCACGGACACCCCGTCGTGCAAGGCCGTTCCGTCGATTCGCTCCCGGCAGGTCTGGGTCAACGCCTCAAACCGTTCGCCGGAAAAAATCCCGTACACGGCCTGGAACCGGCCACCGCCCAGACTTGCCACCCGGTACAGCCAGAGCCGGTCTCCTTCGGTCAGCTCCCGGCGCTCGCGCAATGCTCTGCGCACCAGCGGCTCGGCGAACTTGACCTGGCCCTGGACATCCACCACCCCGAAACTCCAGTCCTGATCATGGGTGATGAAGACATGGGCAAATCCGGGACCCCAGTCCTCCACGGGGCGCAGCCGGCCCTGGTCCAGCAGAAGCCTTGCCGTGGTCGTCTCCAGATAGGTCCGGACCATCAGTGATCACCATGCTCCATGGAGAAGGCCGGAATCGGAGCGAACACCTCGGCCCGCAGGTCGATGTGGAATCGGTCGCAGGGCTCCAGTCCGCACTCCGAACGCATGGTCAAGGCCTCGGTCCGCAGAAAGGTCCAGTCCTCCCCTCGCCCCAGCAACCTTAAGGCGCTCCCGGCCTGTTCCCGGTCCAGAACCGCCCGCATCACCAAAGGATAACTGGTCCAGTGCCGGGGAACCGGCTCCAGGGTTGATAGTAGCGTTCCGGCCTGGTCCATCCGCTGCCAGGCGATTGCCAATTGGTCACGCTCCCGCTCCCGCTCCGCCAGCTCCCGCTGGGCACGCTCCAGCCCGGCCAAGGCCCTGGCATGCTCCTGGTGCCCGGCCATGGCAAACCGCAACCCGGCAAAAAGGATTCCCACGGCCAGCAGGGCAAAGATGGAGCGGATCAGCAAATTTTGCATGCAGGATTCTCCGTCAATGGTGTTCTTCTCTCCCCTGCCCTCACAAAAACGACTCGGCACTTTGTATGTTTTCCCCAGTAATCGGGGTCGGGGTCGGGGTCGCTATCGGAATCGGGGTCGAAAGCATTTGAGGAGTTCTCCACATTAACCTCTTTTCGATACCGATACCGATTCCGATACCGACCCCGATTGCCATGACGGAACCGAATCAAATCCTTGATTCATAATTGTACTCAGCACCCGTCATCCGCTCTTACTTGATCATCGGGGTCGGGGTCGCTATCGGTATCGGAGTCGAAAGCATTTGAGGAGTTCTCCACATAAATTCTCTTCGATACCGATACCGATTCCGATACCGACCCCGATTTCGTGAACCCCACGCATTCAATATCAGAAAACTACATCCCGCCAAGACTCTGGTAGATCGGAGCCAGGAAACCCAGGATGAAAAAAGCCAGCATCAGGGTAAAAACGACAAGCAAAAACGGTTCCACCATTTTGGAGAGCATCTGCACTGAATGATTCAGTTGACGACGATACTCCGCCGCGGCCAGGTCGCATTGCTCCTTGAGCCGTCCGGTGCGTTCTCCGGCGTGCAGCAGGCGCAAGGCCGCATCGTCAAAGCCCTTGCTCCGGGTCAGGGCCTCGGACAGGGGTACTCCGCCGCTGATCAGCCGGCGAGCCTGGGCAAGAATTTCCTGATAATGGGCGTTGTGCGTAGCCTTGCACGTCAGGTCCAGGGATCTGTCCGGAGCCACGCCGTTGCCCAGCAGCACTCCCAGCAGTTCCAGGGCCCGAGCCGCCGCGGCCTGGGCCAGAACAGGACCTATGAAGGGCAGCCGGATGGCGATCTTGTCTTTCCAGCGGCGCAGCAGTGTTGATTTTTTGACGGCCAGCCAGAGCAGCGGTCCGGCCACTCCCATGCCCGCCAGCATGGACAGTCCGTGGACACGAAGAAAATCCGAACCGCGGAGCATGGCCTGCATGATGCCGGGCAGCTCCCGCCCCAAATCCCGAAAGGTTTCGGCCAGGGCCGGAACCACCATCACGACCCAGAACAGGAAAACTCCCAGGAGCACGGTCAGGGTGATCAGGGGATAGATCAGGGTGCGCCGTGCCAGCTTGGCGATCTCGTCCATGTGGCGCATATGCCCCGCCGCGGCCCTGATCTGGGCCGGCAGTTCCCCAGCCTCCTCGCCCACGCCGACCATGGTGGTGGTTACCTGGTTGAAGACGTGCTCGTGGCGGGCCATGGCCGCACTCAAGGCCACTCCGGAGCCGACATCCACCAGCAGGTGACCGATGATCTGACGCAGCTCGACCCCCTTGGTCCGGTCGCGCAGGTCGCTCAGGGCATCAGCCAAGGCAATGCCGCTACCCAGATAGGCGGCCAGAGTTTCGAGGCACTGGGCGGTTTCGGAGCGGGAAACGCTCTGAAATCCGTAAACCCGCAGCCTGGCCCACAGCCGAAATACGCCCGGCACCCGGGCCACGTTCAGCACCACGGAGCCATCCCGTTCCAGGTATTCCATGGCCGTCACCGGATCGCCTGAACCCAGACGCAGCATTCCTCGCTCCGGGGTTCCGGCGGTGGTCAGGCGAATAAACCTATAGGAATCCATTATCAGACTACCAGCAGCATCCAGTTTCAGTTTATGTACTCGGACTCGGGGTCGGGGTCGGTATCGGAATCGGTATCGAATTCTTCAGAGTATCCCTCCAAATCCTCATGAGAGCATCCCCCCTTTGATCCCTTATCAGACTCCCCAACAGCATCCCGTTTCAGTTTACGGACTCGGGGTCGGTATCTGTATCGGAATCGGTATCGAGCTCCTCAAAGTATCCCCCCAACTCCTCATGAAGCGCGTATCCCCTTTGCCCAAGTTTCGTGAGCATCGCCACGATCCTGTCGAGCAAGTGTTTAGCTTCCCTGTTCTGCTCGGACGTAATGGCTCCGCACACCTGAAGAACATCCTGGATCGCCGCGCACTCCAAAGCAGAGCCTCGGGCGATCTCAAAAAAACGACGCCGATCCCCTTTGGTCGCCTTGCCGTTACCTTCAGCGATATTGAGGGGAATTGCATGAGAAGCACGAATAAGTTGATCTTTTGCGTTTCGATGCCCTTTCAGTCCTTCGCAAAGACGATGTGACCATCCGACGTATTCAATAGCTGCGCGATAGACATCAAGTTTTTCATGACCGAAACTCAAGGTGTGCATCCTCCCTTTCAGATGAAGCGGGGGGTGATTAGCGAACAGAATGATGATTCCGATTCGATACCGATTCCGATTCCGATACCGATACCGATACCGATACCGATAAATAGTGCTTATTCAGGGGGCTGGGCAATGGCAACCCTGCCCAGAACCCGGCGCAGTTCATCCTTCGTGGTTTGGCCCAGGGCGGCTTTGCGGCGTCCGATTTCCAGCATGTCCTGAAAACCGGTTTTGCGGGCCTCGGCGACCAGTTCTTCCGGAGCCGCGCCGTTGAGCACCATGGTCTTCAGCCGGACGTCGAAATCCAGAATCTCGTAGATCACGGTCCGCCCCTTGTACCCGGTACCCGAGCACTCGCTGCATTCCAACGGCTTTTGAACAGGTTCGGGAAACGGTTTTCCGGTCTTGCCGACCAGGCAGCGGGGGCAGGGAACGCGGACCAGGCGCTGGCTGACGATGCTGACCAGGGTTTCGGCCATGGTCAGGGGATCGATGTCGAATGTGCGCAGCCGGGCCAGGACCCCGGCGGCCGTGGTGGCATGCACCGTGGTCAGCACCAGGTGGCCGGTCAGGGCCGCGGTCATGGCCGTGCGGGCCGTGGCCGTGTCCCGGATTTCCCCGACCAGGATCACGTCCGGATCATGGCGCAGGAACTGGCGCATGGCCTTGTCAAAGGTGTATCCGGCCTCGACGTTCACCTGGGTCTGACGGGCCATGGGCACCACGTGCTCGATGGGATTTTCCACGGTGAGCACCTTCAGGGAGGTCAAATCCAGGGAGCACAGTCCGGCGACCATGGTCGTGGACTTGCCCGCGCCCGTGGGGCCGGCCAGGATGACCACTCCAGCGGGCTCGCGGAAGGCTGTTTCCAGCCGGAGCCGATCTTCCGGAAAGAAGCCCAGGGAGTCCAGGGTAAAGGCGGTTCGTCGCTTTGGCAGCAGCCGGAGGACCACGTCTTCGCCGTAGGGCGTGGCCACGGTGGAAACCCGGACGTCGTACCCCTTGCCGAAAAGATCCACGGAAAACCGGCCATCCTGGGGCAGACGCTGCTCGCCCAGGTCCATGCCGGCCTTGAATTTCAGGGCGTTGATCAGCCGATTCAGCTCGGCGGGCAGATGGAGGCGCTGGCGCAGGATGCCGTCCAGCCGCAGGGCCACCCCGATGCCGGAGGGCATGGGCTGGAAATGCACGTCCGTGGCCTGGCTGTTGGCGGCCAGGTGCAGAATGGCGTTGATGCATTCCTCGGGAGAGCGGGTCTGGGCCGTATCCTCTGCCAGGGCCTGGATTTCCCGGTGCAGAACCTCCTCCAGGGAAGCTTTCTTGAAGGCCACGTGCCCGGCCAGCACGTCCTCGAACAGGGATCGCGGGGTCAGGGCATAGGGCGGTTGGCGTGGATAGGCCGTTGCCAAGGCATCCCGCCGCCGCTCGTCCAGCAGTTCCGGCCCGACCACCGCGGACTTGCCGTTGATCCGGACTGGAGCCAGCCCGAGAGACAGACAGCGCCCCTTTCCCAACCGGTCCACTCCCTCCAGATCCAGCATTTCCTGCGTCAATTGCACCACCGGAACCCCTTGCTGGCGGCCCAAAGCGGCATAGACATCGCTTTCCGCCACCAGCCCCAAAGAGGACAACACCTCCCCGATCCGCTGTCGGGTGGCCTCCTGGACCACCAGGGCATATTCGATATGCGACGCCCGGGCCAGCCCGGCGTCCACCAGCATCTCACCCAGTCTGCGTTGTGGTTCGGTGGTCATGGTTCAAAGACTCGGAGTAGTGAGAGAAATCTTGATTGACGGAGGCATGATTGCAATATTACTTGTAACTGCTCAAAAACTAGCGGCAATCAACGGATAAACCCTGGGAGCGCCGCACCCCAGTGCGGCAACGGTGTAATGCACTAAGGCAAATTTCTGGCTGGAGCATGGCCCCCGTAGACTTGGTCACGAAAATCCGCATCAATGAGAATCCTTGCACAGGAAACCCCGTCGCCAAATCTTTTGAGCAGTTACTATTACTTCGGGCAAGTCACATGGAATACCTCAGGCCCAATGCGTCAGCAATCTGTCTCTGGCCTGTTCCGGTCTCATGAATTCCACAGTCCATCGCGCCCGCGACGGCCTGTTCCTCCAGGAACTGTTTTTCCTCGCCATATAATCCGGGCAAACACTGCCGGTGTCTTATTCGAATTGCACATCCAGTGCCAGAGAGAACCTTGTTGGAATCAAGAGACGGCTCATCCATCCAGCATTTACAGGAATCAAGACAAAGCCGGATCGTATCTATTCAGCATAAGCTGCCGTTGCCCAGTTCGATTCGCTGCCGGGATCGGGGTCGGTATCGGTATCGGAAGCGAATCCTTGTGGAGGGAGCCTCAACCTTCTCGAAACCGATTCCGATACCGACCCCGACCCCGATTGCCGGAGGAGATCACATAACGTGTGCTGGGTACGCCGGATCAGTGGATAATCGACGCTTGCCGACAACGGCCACTGAATAAACCACGATGCCGTCCTGGTCAGTGCATTGCCCGGCAAGCGTCAATTGACGGGTATAACGAACCCCATTATAACATCATCCATGATAATGACTTTCAAGTCTGCTGGAACGGAAGATGTTTTTGATGGCTTGGCATCTTCCATGAGAAGGCTAGTCAACGTCCGCCGTGGCGGACCACCTTTTTATGCCTGCGAGCCCTTGGTGAGCAGTCCCATTAAGTCATGCTTCCATTCGCACTCTTAGTGGGCCTTTGCCATTAGGCCCGGTGCACTGTGGGATCCTCATGTTGGAAGCTTAAGCACGGTCTTTTGTTGTCGCCGGCAAGCGACTTGACCTGGACGCCAATCGCAGTCTTCCGGATGGGACTTTTCAATTATGGGCATTGATGAAGGTGTGATAACAGATTGACTTGACGACATGTTTCTTTACCGTGATTGGTTCATGTAATTATGTTGGACAAATTCAATGTTTTGGGAGCGATTATTGATTTTATATGGTGCGGCTGCACTTTAGGCTGCTTTTTTGGCTTTTGGCTGGTTATAGAAAGGATCGTAAGCCTCTCCTGTAACCCAGAGCCTATGCAACAACACGGCTAATTTACGTGCCACGGCGACGACTGCACGCTTTTTGGCCATCTTACCACCATGTTGAGATATTCTGTTTCCAAATCGCTTTAATTCGCAGTCAGGTCCAAAAGGGCCGAGGATATAATGCGCACAATTGACCAGCAACTGACGCAAGTAGATGTTACCACATTTGGTGATCCGAAGCTGTTTGTCCATTTCTCCGGATTGATCCTTGCGAGGAACCATACCCAAGGCCGGACCGACTTCACGGCTCTTTTGAAAACGGGTGGGATCTTCCAGGGTCAGGACAAACGCCAGTGCAGTTATGGGACCAACTCCGACTACCTGTCGCAATACTTCCGTCTCTTTGTATTTCTCCTTGCTCAGATTCTCTATCTGACGATCATACTCCCTGATCGCCTTGTTCAATTGCTCAATTTGCGAAAGCAGCGGCAACAATGCTGGCTTCAGAATTTCCGGCATGTGTTCTTTGGCACGTTTGGCCATAGCTTCAGCGCTGGAATCCGGGATGCGTGCTCCCATCGATTTCACCGCGCCGCGAACATAGTTGATCAATCCGGACCTGGTTTGAACCAGCATGTCTCTGGCCTTGATGATTGCAAGATCCGCCTGGGCTCCTTCGTTACGATGATAGATAGGGTACAACAGATTTGGATCAAATCTCGCTATCCTGCCCAAGGTCTCGGCATCGCGGAAATCAGTCTTGACCGGACTACGCCAGATGGAAGGAAGTTTGCGAGCGTTGCCCACAAGAACCCGACATCCTAGTTTTTCCAGTAAATGACTGACCCAGGGAGAGTGGGTACCGTTTTCAATAGCAACCAAATTTCCAGCAAAGGGTGAGAAAAATTTCTTGAAGGCTGTCATTGTAGTGGTCACTTTCAATTTTTGCTGAATGTTGCCGGCTGGATCAATAATGCAAACAGCGCTTTGCTTGTCGCCAAGGTCGACACCGAGTGTAAAGTTGAATAGTGTTTTCATGGCTGGTTCTCCTCATGTTTGCAGCAAAGACTGCGTTGAACTTTGAGCATGATTTTACTCATAGCTCGTTAGGAGGGCCAGCCTTCTCATCCTACCTCAAGCAGCCTGAAAATGCTGTCCCCAGTCAATTTGGCCGGTTGCACGCCGGAAGCTGGACCAAATCAACAGAATTCGAATGCTTGACGAGCTTAACGTGCCCCCTGGGAATCGGTTGGAGCGCTTGAGGGGGGATCTTGAGAATCAATACAGCATACGGGTTAATCAGCAATACAGAATTTGTTTCACATGGGAGGAAGGCCATGCCTACGATGTCGAAATCACGGACTACCATTGATGCGGGAAGAAGACTTCCTCGAAATCGTCCCCCGACCCATCCGGGAGAGATGCTTTTGGAAGAATTCGTCAAGCCGCTTGATCTTACGCAAACAGAGTTGGCTCGACGCTTGGAAGTTTCATATCCACGGCTCAACGAAATCATTAAAGGCAAACGCTCGGTGACTCCGGACACGGCGTTGCGACTCTCTCGGGTCTTGGGCATGTCCGCCGATTTCTGGCTGGGTTTGCAACAGGATTGGGATCTTTGGCATGCAATGAACAGCCCGGAAGCAACTCAGATTCAACGCTTGAAACCAATTCCCAGAGTGCAACAATCTTGTGCATAACCATATAGGAGATGATCATGTCGGGTCCGTTGGAATCGGGGTCGGGGTCGGGATCGGGATCGAAAAGCCGGAGACGCGGAATGATTGTGTTTCGATACCGATACCGATAGCGACCCCGACACCGACAAATCCGAAAAAGCTCCAAAACTTCCCGGTTGGGATTCAGATCGGGGTCGGGGTCGGAATCGGGATCGAGGTCGAAAACCGGTGAACGCGGAGTGTTTTTTTTTCGATACCGATTCCGATAGCGACCCCGACGCCGACAAATCCGAAAAAGCTCCAAAACTTCCCGGTTGGGATTCAGATCGGGGTCGGGGTCGGAATCGGGATCGGGGTCGAAATGCCGGAGAGGCGGAATGATTTTTTTACGATACCGATACCGATAGCGACCCCGACACCGATAAATCCGAAAAAGCTCCAGAATTTCCGTTTGGGATCAGATCGGGGTCGGGGTCGGGGTCGGAATCGGGATCGAAATGCCGGAGAGGCGGAATGATTTTTTTTACGATACCGATACCGATAGCGACCCCGACACCGACAAATCCGAAAAAGCTCCATAAATTCCGGTTGGGATTCAGATCGGGGTCGGGGTCGGAATCGGGATCGGGGTCGAAAACCGGTGAACGCGGAGTGTTTTTTCGATACCGATTCCGATACCGATAGCGACCCCGACACCGACCCTACGAATCGAAACGACAGCCGATGATCATGATCACTCAGGACAATACACCGGCTCCGGAACGGAATATCCCGGCTCCGGTTTTTCCGTGTACATCGTCTCCGAGAAGTACTTGTAATAGTGGTTGGCCAGGGCCTGGACCTGGGGTTGGGTCAGGCCGCGGCCCAGTTCGAGGACATGGCCGCTTTGCCCTTCGCTGTCACGGCGCACGACGCAGACATCCAGCCCCACGTCCCGAACCATATCCGCCATGCGCCGCGCATCCTCGATCCGATCAGGAGCGTCCACGGTCAGGACAACGCCTTCATCCGAAATAGCGGGCGCCCTGCTCTCCTCTTTCGCCTTGGCCGCCGCCATGCCCGGACCGCCGCCAAGATACCTTTCGGACCGTTCTCCCAGCAGGGAGGACGCCCCGCCATGCCCGATGAACCAGCCCAACAACAAGGCCGCCATGACCGTCAGAATCATCCCCAGCCCCCTGACGTCGACTAGGCCGGACCATCTGGTTCGCGTTCGCGGCTCGGGCGATGATTGGCGGCTAGTCCCTGAACGGCAGATTTCCAGATCCTGAATCGCGGCCTCCATGACCCGCTCGTCGATCACGTCCCGTCCCCTGGCCACCATGGCGTAGAGACAGCGCTCCATGAGCAGGTTCACGGTCCTGGGATTGCCCTGGGAGGTCCGCCAAAGCAATTCCAAGGCCTGGGCCGAAGGCCGGATTTGCGACCCGGCCTGGGCCAGCTTGAACTCCACATAACCGTGGGTTTCGGCCCGGGTCAACGCCGGAAGGTCGGCGGCAATACTGATCCGGCTGGCGAACTGCCGCAACCGGGGGGCCTGCAACTCCTCCCGCAACTCCGGCTGACCGCAGATCACCACCTGAACCAGCTTGACCCCGGCGGTTTCCAGGTTGGCCAGCATGCGCAGGGATTCCAGGGCCTCGAAACCCAGATGATGGGCCTCGTCCACCAGGATCACGCAATTGCGGCCCTTCTTGAATTGGTGCAGGAAAAAGGTGTGCAGGACGATCAACAGATGGGACGTAGTTAAGCCGGGCCGGTGCTTCAGCCCGAAGTCCGCGCAGATGCTTTCCAGCAGCTCCCGCTTGTCCAGCAGGGAATTGACCACCATGGCCGAAACCATGCCCCGGGATTTAAGACGATCCAGCAACCGCAGCAGCAGGGAGGACTTGCCCACTCCCACCTCGCCGCTGAGCAGCAGAAATCCCTTCCGGGTCTCCGCGCCGTAGACGATCAGCTCCATGATCCGCCGCGTGGCCGCGGTCTCATAGTAGCTGTCCTGATTGATGGCAATGGAAAACGGATTGAAGCCCAGGCCCAATGAAGCCAGCAATCTGTCCCTGGCCTGTTCCGGCCGTATGGATTCCGTCGCTCGTCGCGCCTGTAGCATGCCTGTTCCGCCTGGATATGATGCTTGTCTTCGCTATGATCACCGGCGGCAAACACTGCCGGTGTTCATTTGATTAGCACATCTAGTGCCATTAGATCTTTTCGGAATACGGAGGACAGCTCATTCTGCTCGCACGAGATCAAGACAAAGCTGCATGTGCGTGTTCGACTCGTGACGACAATTACCCTTGGATCACCTGCAAGGCCATCCTGGGCAGGGCGTTGGCCTGGGCGAGCATGGCCACCGCGCTTTGGGTGAGGATCTGGTTGCGGACAAAGGCGGTCATCTCCAGAGAAATGTCGGCGTCGGAAATTCTGGATTCGGCGGCCGACAGACTATCTGCCTGGATGGAAAGATTGGTAATGGTATTGGCCAAACGGTTCTGCATGGCTCCGAGGTCGGCCCGGATGGAGTCTTTGTAAATTATGACTTTATCTAGGTTCTCAAGAACATTCTGGGCTCGTTCCTGTGTGGTTATATCAAAAGGCTCTACTCGATTTACATATATTGCCTCGGAGGGCGATGTTGAAAAACTATTCGCGGCAATCATCACCCAAGAATCCAGGGAACTATCTCCAACATCCGCAATCGCTATTTTCATGCGATGCATATTTCCAGGTGTCACGTTTGCCTTGATATTGATGACTTTTGTAAAACCGTCAGCCTCAGTATTATATATACCCTTTTCGTTATTGACATAATAATTGCTATTATTATGCAAATTCACATTGTTTATTGAAATTGGATCTGTTGTTCCTGGAACAATTGCAATATTTTGTCCATCAATAAAGAAACCGAAAACATCGTTAAATGGACTTCCGACATATTCATTATATTCTTCAGATCCAAAAACAAAATCAAAATTCAGCTGATCACCTTCAGGAATAAAATCAAATTCAAGAACAGCAGCATCGTAAGTTATTCCTCCAGAAAGGTTATCAAGATCGGCATCACCAGGAGTTCCAGCAGAATAACTAATTCCTGTTGACGTATTGGGACCAATAATATGTTCAACTTTTCCTGAACTAAGAATTATTCCCTCGTTGATTCCTATTCCAGCATTTTCTCCATCATTAAAAATTCCAGCTGAAAGAGGCGATCCTGTATAAGTAACATTAGAAATTACAACTCCATTCCCTAATATCCTGTTAACCATCGTCTCGGCATTAACTGTTTCACCTGAAACAGTGACTCCGATGTGTCAGGTTCTGATAGGTTGTGTAAGCCCAAGACCGCCAATTGAAACATTAGGTATTTTTATATAATAATAATCTTCTTTTTCATTGTTGCTTGCACCGAAGTGTATCTTCAAACCATCATGTTGCAGATTGCCGTTGAGGAGTTTAATTCCATTAAATTCCGTAGCCTCGGCGATTCTGGCAATTTCTGAGGCCATTGCCTTAAACTCACTGTCGATCATCAACCTCTGATCACTATTGTACGTCCCTGTGGCTGCCTGGGTGGCCAGCTCTTTCATCCTGATCAGTTTCTCGTCAACAATCTGCAACGCACCGTCGGCCACCTGAATCATGGAAATGGCGTCATTGGCGTTGCGGATCCCCTGCTTCATGGAGGCCGCCTCCGTCCGCATCAGCTCACGAATGGCCAATCCAGCAGCGTCATCCGCGGCGCTGTTAATCCGCAGTCCGGAGGACAGGCGGTTCACGGAGGTGCTCAGGCCGCTGTAGTGGTTGGTCAAATTCCTGGCGGCGTTCTGAGCCATCAGGTTCTGGTTGATGGACAGGGACATCATGCTCTCCAATGGCGGAAAAAATGATCGTTGCTTGCCGATATGTGCATCAGTAAGCAAATTCCGCGCCACCAAGAGCATCTAGCAAACTCATCAAGCTGAAAAAATACGTGTCGTTCCGGTGATTAGAATGATTTCATTTTCACTGCGCCAAGGACGAGGCTAATGTTGGCGCTACTGCAGGAGGATGTTGAGATGCCCATGTCGCTAGGCGTATATTCTCGATTGGAGAGTTGGCAGTCGAGGTGTGGGGGGTGGGGAATTGGGAATACGAGGAGGTATTGGCTTTCCTTTGGCAATCATATCTGGGTATGTCACTGTTGCAAAGCTAGTGAAAAAGCATAGCGCATCTTATCATTAAAGAATCCTGGCCCATAGGACCAGGATTTAGGCCACCCCTGAAAGGGGTATACACTGCCTTGCTCCCTGAGGAAGCAAGGTACCCGTTGTCCCCAATTTGTGGTTAACGCTCGTAACGCCGTTCTTTGTCTTCCTGATACTTCACGTACTTGCGTATTTTATCAGAGTCTAAGCCAACGGTGTCAACACAATAGCCTCGAGCCCAAAAATGGTTACCCAATAGGTTTTTGTTTGAGATACCTGAACTTGTTGAATATGCGAATTGCCGTACGCCCCTTTAGTATACCTACCACGTCAGATATCGACTCCTTCGGAGGCACCATGATCAGCAGATGAACATGATCCGGCTGAACATTCAGTTCAATGATCACGCACTTTAGCTGGGAGCAAAATGTCCGAATGCAATTTTCTACCTCTGTGCCTACGGCCCCAGTCAACACCCGATATCGTTACTTCGGGGTCCACACGATATGTTATTGGCAAAACCAGATCGTGTGAGATAGCTTGTAAAAACGTCCCATGCTTACTCCTTCGTTCCAGCTGTGGTGACAACGGAACTCCGGGGTAGCATGGGATGTTCAACTGCCATAGCCGTTGAACTCTGACCCGGTCCAGAGGACCGGGATTTCTACAATAAATTAATTATATCTTACAAAAACAAAAACATTATCGCCGTTACCAATCGCTGTGGTTAATTGTGCGGTTGTCATAGCTTGTAATGGCGTACCACCAACTCCTCCAGCTGATGCAGTGACTCGAATATTACCTGTCTGTGGATCATCATTGTCAAGGGACTCGACCAAAGTTCGTGCCCATTTAGCCGGAATGTTATCATATTTAAAAACAGTGACATTTCCTGGATTGACAAAAGGCTGATTATCTTCGTCAGCATTAATATTAAAGTCAACAGCGTTACCAAAAGCGTGAGTATTTGCTCTATTTACCGAGGTAACAAGCTGCTCCTTAACTAAATCATCTTCCCAAACAGCAGTGGCAGGTGCAATGCTTGATCCAGGTAATACTCCCATTCTTTCACGATAAAGATCAACCGCTACCTTCAACTCTTCAATCTGTTTTTGCAATCGTAAAGAGCTTCCTGCTTCCTGTATACCTCGTGAATTCAGCACTGCTCCGATAAGCAATCCAGCGATCAAAATTACCAACGCAATTTCCAGTAGTGTAAACCCCGACTCACTCTTTCTTTTCCGCATATCTACCTCCAATGATTATTTCGCCTTCCCCCCAGGGATCCTTTGAGTGCCGCTTCAAGAGGTTTTGGAATTATACTCACAAAAATGACTCCAAACTACCGGAAGTGGCAGCCTCGTCAGCCAATAATAGAAATATTAACTTCCCAAATTACAAACATTTCCAAAATGTAGTTTTGGAATCCAGCATTCGGATAATGTATCAGGAATTTCGTTGCAAGGGGTGTCCCTTATTAATATCCGATCGTTATGCCCAACTACATGCGTGCCAGCAAAAAAATAGATAAAGTAATTATTTAGATTAAACGTGTTGAGAACGGGTAAAGATTAAAATCGGAATGAAGACAAAGGAAGAATCTGTTGTCGCATTCGTCTCTCCTGAAACGTGTCGGTATATTGTGATGCACCACCTCTAGTCGCCCTGATGTTCTGGCAGCAGGAAAATATATCAACCCGATTTTCAATCAGATTGTCAACCATTATGTTTCAAATAAATGCTACCACAGAACTACGAATTTAGAGATTTCGAGAACTGCTTTCTCCCCGTAGGTGAAAATTGGTGCCATCCTCCTGATGATCTTGTTAAACTTATCGACCAGTAAAGAGAAAAACTTTAGGTCGATTATGAAATCGAAGGCTGCTTCGCAGATAGCGACTTCCTGCCAGGATCGGACATGGCATGCCGACAATGCAACGAAAATGCCATCAAGTTGTGGCTGTATCGGCATTTTTTTCACTCTATGGGAATCCTGATGACACAAGAAACCGACAGATGTTACTGTAAGCGTCGCTCAATTGTCATTCTCGCGAACTCGGCACGGGATTAGCAACCCACTGATCACCATGAAATCGATCAAGCCGCACCTGAATGCGGGTAAAGCGGATACATCAACCAGTACCATTGCCGCATTACCTCTACGCGCCGCGTCTCCGGGTGCGGGGACAAGACAAGGCAACAATCCCAAAACCCGCACCATCGCCATTGCCAGCGGCAAGGGCGGTGCCGGAAAAACGACGGTTTCGGTGTCTTTGGCTTGGAGTCTGGCGGAGAGTGGGCGGAATGTCTGCCTGGTGGATGTGGATTTGGGGCTGTCCAATGTGGATGTGCTTCTGGGGCTGAACCCGCGCCATACCCTGGAGGACGTGATTCTTGGGGATGTTCCCGTGGACAGGGCCGTCAACCGGGTCCGGCCGGGACTGGATGTGATCTCCGGTGGTTCCGGGGCCGCGGCGCTGGCTGACCTGGATCCGGTCCGGCGGAATCTGTTTCTGTCCCGAATCAAGTCCCTGGATCACTATGACTTTCTGCTCCTGGACAATGCTCCGGGCATCCATCGCCAGGTGGTGGCCTTTTGTCTTGCCGCCCGGGAACAGATCATCGTGATCAATCCGGAACCCTCGTCCGTGACCGACGGGTATGCCCTGCTCAAGGTGCTCCGGCAAAACGGCATGCGCATGCCCCCCTACATCCTGCTGAACAGGGTCCAACGGGGCTTTGACCATGCAACCCTGACCCGGCGCTTCGCGGGGGTCTGCAAAAAGCACTTGCAGGCCGCGATCCTGCCTTTGGGCGCGATACCGGACGACCCTCTTTTTCAGCAGGCATCGGCCCAGTCCATGGCGCCGGCGGTCCTGCGGCCCGAGGCTCCGGCCATGACGGCGGTGGGCCGGATTGCCTCGCTGCTCAACCGGCGGAAGGAAAGCGATGCTCTGTTCAACAATGTCGAAAACTTCTGGTCCGCTTCACTGAATACCCTGTTCCAGGGGCTGCGCATCCCTGGTCAGCCTGATTCGCGGGCAATTGCCGGAAAGCCGACTTCGGTCCAGGACGTACTGGGCCGACTGGAGCAGGTTTTGACGGATCTGGAAGACCTGGGTAGGACGGCATCCGGTACGAATTCCCTCCCGCTCATGACCCAGCTCGAAGCGGACCGGCTGACCCGGTGCGGAGACCGGCTGCGGCATCTGGCCGCAACCTGGAAGCGTTGCCCGGAACAAGACGCAAGGACGGGCACTCCCGAGAGGATGAGGGAGGCCTCGGATCAACGTCTGCAACGGACCATCAATGCCCGCGCGGGCTGAACCGCCACCCGGCGACAACGGACACGACCTGCCATGCCCTCAGCTTCTCCACCATCCTCCAAGGCTTTCACCCTCGTGGAAGTGGCCCTGGCCCTGGCGGTGATGGGCCTGATCGGGGCCATGACCTTCCCTTTGCTCTCCCACTTCCTGAACCAGCAAAAAGTGGCCCGGACCGAGACGATCCTGGAAGTCGCCCGATCCGAAGCGCTGGGATACGCCATGAACACCCTGTTCCTGCCCGGCAATATCGGCCATCTCGGTCACCAGGTCGACGCCTGGCGAAACGAACTGGTTTACATCAGGTCGAATGTCGATCTTTGCGCACATTTCGACGGGCATCCTGCAGAGTGGCTGCGCATCGAACTCCCCCAGGGCCGGACAATCGTCAATGTCGCCTTCGCTCTGATCAGTCCCGGCAGGAACAGGGTCGCGGATTTTGGATACGATCCGGGTTCAGGGACCATCACGATCCTCGAGCCCGGCGCTTCGATCAACGGCAGGCAGTACGACGACATGCTGACGTACATGACCGTGGATTTCTTGCGGAGCAAAGTTTGGGAGCGCTGTCCGGAGGATGAGCAATGATGACCCTGACAAAGGGGAAACTGCCCAGCAAACAAATGCTGTTGCCAAGTTTGGCTTCAGAATCCGAATCGGGGTCGGTATCGGTATCGCGATCGGGATCGGTATCTGGATCGGTATCGGGATCGGAAGCGAAGCCATGTGGAAGAGCATCCCAATGTTTTCGAAACCGATTCCGACCCCGACCCCGATACCGATTAATGGGGCGAAGGGCGCTTGAGAGGAAGCAGTCATGGAGCTTTTGGTCCATGCTGGCGAAGCCGTAGCCAATTGATTGATAATTTAATCATTTTTCGTAACTATTCAGCTCATCCAAGAAAATCGGACTGGATACCGGCTTTCGCCGGTATGACTTAACTTGGAAAGGACGTGGTATGATACGTCATTCCGGCGAAAGCCGGAATCCAGCTCTGGCGAGTGACTACAGAGTGTGTGCTGAATAGTTACCATTTTTCAATGAATAAATTTATTCACTGAATAATGCTTAAATTTATTCATTGATGCAAGTAACCAGCGAATCCGCGCGCTTGGAGTGGACTATGTGGTGAGGAGGCGCTTCTAGCGATCCTCATAGCCTTGATCCCTTATGGATTTATCACGCGAGGTCATGCTTTCTCCGAATCCTGCCTGCCGCGGAGGTATGCGCACCGGCCCTAGGTGCGAATCAAGTGCGCATATTCCGGCTCGACATGCTCCATTTCCACGATATTCAGGGGAAAGTCGGTCATTATTTCGGCACGGGCGACAAGAGCGAAGAACCTTTCGGCCGATCCCAGCCCCTCGACAGCGATATCAATGTCGGAAATATCCGAAAAGGAGTTCGCTTCGAGAATCGACCCCCATTGATACACGGCGACGGGGTCAAATTCATCGACAATCATGGAAATGATTTGTTTTGCGTCTTCCGCGGCGCGGCGCGGCGCCAAGCCCGCATGTTCCGGGCTTTTCGCTCGGCGGCCTTGTTGCGGATGAAATTTCGCAACTCGCGAATTGTCGCGGTCTCATTCGTCATGAGGAGGTCTCGCTATTTGCGGCGGTTTTGACATATAATTCGTAACTACTCAGCTTGATTGAGTGGGATAATGGTAGTTTTCAAAACTTGTGGCAAGCATGACCTGGATTCCCGCCTTCGCGGGAATGACTTTCTTTTTCATGCCGTTTCCGTGTCAGTTTTACCCATGAGGGTACGTTCTACTATCAAGCCCATTTTAATTTTGATGATTCGGATGGAGCTGAGTAGTGATTTTTTCTTCTAAATGTAGTGCAATGGGTATAGAGTGTCGAGGCGAATCCTGCTCTGCGATTGGCGTTCCTTGACTTGCTTCACGAGAAAAAATAGCAATTGAAGATAATGACCATTCAGCCATGTTCTTGTCCATGGCGTTCCGACAGGAGGTACCGCCACGATGACCGCCAGACCCCAGCCGCAAGAGACACCGTCAACCTACACATACGACGACTACCTGCAATGGTCGAATGATCAGCGCCTTGAGCTGATTGAGGGCCAGGCATGGGCCATGTCACCTGGGCCGTCGGTGCTGCATCAACAGGTCGTTGGGGAGCTGTTTCGGCAAGTTGCCAATGCCTTGCACAACCATGAGTGCCGTCCGTTCATCGCTCCGCTGGACGTTGTGTTTCCCAAGCCGGGAGAGAGTGAAGACCTGGCACAAACGGTTCTCCAACCGGATCTGTTCGTGGTCTGCAATTCAAGGAAGATCAGCCCCAGAGCCGTTGTTGGAGCACCGGACTGGGTGGTGGAGGTGTTGTCGCCGCCAACGGCTTCCCGGGATCATATCGTCAAGCGTCAAATTTACGAGCAGGCCGGAGTGCGGGAGTACTGGCTGGTGCATCCGGAGGACCGGGTAGTGCTGATCTACAGGTTGGAACAGGACGGGTTCGGCAAACCGGACGTCCTGGCCATGGAAGGGGAAACCGGAGTGGGTATTTTGCCGGACGTGGTCATTCAGTGGAAATGATCGCGGGGTTTTACCGTTATTTTTACAGGAAACCATGAAAAAACTGTGCATCGCCATGGTCGGTCTTCCGGCCAGGGGCAAGTCGACCATTGCCTTGCGGCTCAAGGAGAGCCTGGAGGCGGAAAATTTTACCGTTGCGATATTCAACAACGGCGAGGTCCGGCGAAGAATGTTTTCGGCCGATACGGCCCACGCCGACTTCTTCAGCCCGGAAAACAGGGAGGGTGTGGAGCTGCGTGAACAAATCGCCCGGCAGAACATCCGGGCAGCCGTGGATTTTCTTGCCGCTGATGGGGATATTGCCCTTCTCGACGCCACGAACATCACCCAGGCCCGCCGGCAATCCATCTGCCGCGGCATGGATTCAGTTCCGGTTTTGTTCATCGAGTGCATCAACGAGGACAAGGAATTGCTGGCCACCAGCATTGCCCACAAGACCAGGATCTCCGAGTTCGGCCACATGACATTTGCCGAGGCCCTGCAGAACTTCGAAAAACGGATTCATTTCTATGAGGGGCAATATGAAACGCTGCATTCCGAGGACAACTTCGTCATCCTCAACTCTCTCCAGAATCGGGTGGTGCGGGAAAAGATCACGGACGACATCCCGCATTATCCACGCATTCGCGACATCCTTGTCTCGGACCTGATTCCCAATCTGTATCTCGTCCGGCATGGGGAGACCTATTACAACCGGGAGCGCCGGATCGGGGGGGATTCCACGCTGACCGAAAAGGGGCTGCGGCAGGCGGAGCAACTTGCGGCCCATTTTCGCCGCATCCATGTACCCTTCATTTTCACCAGCACGAAAACCAGAGCCATCCAGATGGCTGAGAAGATTTCAGCCCTCCAGCAGGAATGCGTTCATGTCCCCCTGAAGGAACTGGACGAAATCAATGCCGGCATCTGCGAATCCATGACCTATGACGAAATCCGGAAACACCACCCCCAGATCCACCTGGCTCGCAGCATGGACAAGTACCACTACGTCTATCCGGACGGCGAAGGCTACATCACCCTGCAACCCCGCATCCAATTGGGAATCAAGAAGGCCCTGTACCTCAGCGGCAATGCCGAGCATATCATCATCATCGGCCATCAGGCTGTGAACCGGATGATCCTGTCCTATTTCCTCTTCCGCCGGATGGAGGACGTGCCCTACATCTACATCCCCCAGGACAAGTATTTTCACATCGTGTCCACCCAGACCAAGAAGCTGTTTGAATTGAATAAATTCTAGCGCCCAGCAATCTCGGATTGCATTCAAAATGATTTGAATCTCGGTAACATTCAGCTCATACTCTGTGGTCACTCGCCAGAGCTGGATTCCGGCTTTCGCCGGAATGACATATCATACCACGTCCAAGTCAAGTCATACCGGCGAAGGCCGGTATCCAGTCCAATTTTTCTCGGATGAGCTGAGTAGTTACGAATCTCAAAAGCAAAATCATGACTATCCGCAGATTACGCAGATACACAGTAACTGCTTAACAAAGATCGGGCGACGAGGATTCCTGTAGAATGGTATCCAACTCCGCGTAGCTTCATAATACGGCTACTGGGTCCATGCTCCAGCTGGAACTGGGTTCTGAGTGCGCGACACTGTTGCCGCACTGGGGTGCGGCGCTCCTGGGGTGCGGCGCTCCCAGGATCTACCCTTTGTGTTTCTTTGTAGTGACAGTCTCAGGGCAGATACCGCTCCACCGGAGCCAGGGCGTCCGTGAGCATGGGGAGGTCGCGTGGGATGGGATCTGTTCGGCGGTGGGCGAGTTTGTCGGCCAATGCAATGGTGCCGTTCAACTCTTTGATGTCCTCGCTTTTCGTCTTTCGGGCCGAAAGGACGATGTTCTGGACCAAAGTATCATTGTCCGGATCGGAGACGGGATAGACGTTCACCTGGGCGAAGACGCTCTCCATGGTGGCCAGCAGGGCCCGCAGGAAGCGTCCCTGGTCGCCGGACACCGCGGATATCAGGTTGACCAGCACCACGCCGTCATCTTCAAGGTTTGCGGACATGCGCTGCATGGCCTGGCGCGTGGTGAGCTGAAAGGGGATGGAGTAATGGGAGCTGAAGGCATCCAGGATGATCACGTCGTAGGGCTGATGGAGCCGATTGAGGTACCGGCGGGCATCGAGGTGATGGACAGCCACCCGGTCATCCGGCGTAAAATGAAAGTATGATTTTGCCAGCGCGGTAAAGGCAGGATCGATCTCCACCACGTCCAGATCCAGGTCCTCTCGGGTCTGCATCAGGTATTTCGGAAAGGAATACCCTCCTCCACCAACCATCAACACCCGGCGAAAGTCGGGAACATAAACCTCGGCCAGACGGAAGAAGCGGGTATAGGGCAGGGCCAGTTCCAGCGGATCATCCGAATACATGGCGGATTGCAGCCATCCCGGTCCCGTAGACATCACCAGCAGGTGCCTGCCTGTGGTTTCCTCCATGGCTCGGGCCACGATGATCCGGTTGTAGGTGGTATCCATGTCGATGTATCCCTGTTCCGCCAGGGCCGTCTTGTACTGGACGTGGAGCATGGCTCCCAGGGCCACCAGGACCAGAAACGCGGACTTGACCGCCAGGCCGGACCGAGGCGCCAGGGCCATGGCCAGCAGGGTCATTACCGCGCCGAGAAACAGCAGGATGGACAGGCTGCCGAAAAAGGAGAGCAGCACGAATCCGGCCATGAACGTTCCCAGAATGCTGCCGATGGTTGACAGGGCGTACATGCGCCCGACCACAGCGCCGGAATGCTCCAGGGAGGCCAGTTTCATCTTCACGGCAAAGGGAGCGATCATTCCCAGGAGAATGCTGGCCGGCGCGAAAAGGATCACGGTTCCCAGCAGCACCCCCAGGTGCAGGTTGGAGACATGGGCCTGGAGCAGACGGAGAACGGGCCCCTGGATGAGCGCGGTCAGGCCGATCAGCGCACCGGCCGCAAAGACGATCCAGGCCAGCCGGGCCATGGTCGGACCGCGGTCGGCCAGACGGCCGCCCCACCAGTAGCCAATGCTGAGCGCGGCCAGAACGACCCCGATCAGGCCGGTCCAGACCACCAGGGACGTGCCGAGAAAAGGGGCCATGAGCCGTGATCCGGTCAATTCCAGGATCATGACCACGGCCCCGCAGATGAAGACGGTGATTTCCAGCATCAAATAAACTCAACAATAAAGACGTTTGTAACTGTTCAGCGCACGTTCTGTTCCGCGCTCTTCCTCCGGCAATCGGGGTCGGGATCGGGGTCGGAATCGGTTTCGAAAGCTCTGGAGTGACTCCACATGGCTTCGCTTCCGATACCGACCCCGATACCGACTCCGATACCGACTCCGACTCCGACTCCGAGTCAAAAGCGCGATAATAGCATTAATTCCAATGGTTTTTTTATTTTCCAAAAGGACATTTGGGAAAGGAACAGGTCCGGCATTGCATGCACAAGGAGCCGGCGCCCATGCGGGCCAGTTCCCGACGGGTGACCGTCCGGCCCGCCAGGAGGCGCGGCAGGAACAAATCCAGGCTGGTGGTCTTGAAAAACAGGGCGCAGGCCGGAACGCCCAGCACCTGAACCCGGCCGATGCGGGCAAAGAGGGTCATGGTTCCGGGCAGGATCGGCGTCCCGTAAAGCAGATCCTCGGCCCCGGCCTCCATGAGAGCCTGCCGGGTCACGTCATCCGGATCCACGGACAAGCCGGCGGTGGTGACCAGCAGATCGACGCCGAGATCCAAAAGTTCCCGAACGGCGGCGGCAATTTCGCTTTGGCTGTCCGGAACGATCCTGGCGCCCAGCACCTCGCTGCCCAGAGCCTGCACCTTGGAACTGACGATGGGGATGAACTTGTCCTCCACCAGCCCCTGAAAAACCTCGGTGCCGGTGACCAGGATCCCCACCTGCGCCTTGCGCAAGGGCAGAATGGTAAAAAGCGGTCCCTGTTCCAGAACGCTCATGGCCCGCAGGTAATGGCGTCTGGAAAGGTACAGCGGAACAGCCCGGGTTCCGGCCACGGCCATGCCCTGCTTGACCAGCACCGCGTCATGCCGTGAAGCGCACATCACGTCCGGCACCAGGTTGAAGGCTTCCAGGCGATCCACTTCCACGCTCAGCAGGCCGTCCCGGGCGGCCAACAGATCCACCTTGCCCTCCCTGGGAGGCAGACGGAGTTCCACGCCCTCCCCGGCCATGGCCCGGGCAAAGGATTCGGCGGCCTGATTTTCATGCACCCATTCCGGGGCATCCTCAGGCTCCACCGCTTCCTGGTCCTGCACATAGACGTGCATGCGCCCCATTTGCTGCAACCGGCAGATATCTCCAACAGTGATTTCCTGGCCGTGAACGAAAACGGCGTCTTTGCTCTTTCCCGGCTCGATCCGGGTCATGTCGTGCAGGGCCTTGCGCCCCACCGCCTGGTCCACGGGCACGGCCCGAAGGGCGGGCGAAGCAATATTCGACACGCTTCCCACATAGGGGGCCTCTCCCTGACAGGCCCGGCAGATGCGACCATCCAACTGGGGATAGGCTTCCTTGCAGACCGGACAGACCACGATTCCTCCGCGACCCCGACGCTGCAGCAGATGCGGCGAGATCTGTACGCTCTCCAGGCTGCATGCCCCGGCACCCACTGTCTTGATTTCCTCGAACAGGGCCAGGCTGTCCTGTTCCTTCTTGGGCTTGAGCTTCATGTACCACGTGTTCATGGCCGACAAAGACTGAACTTTTTGGGGATCAAGAAATATCCGGACTCCGTTGCCCTGATACTTGTCATAGAGCGTCAGGGCGTACCGGCCCAGGTTGATGATCCGCAGCCAGCCGTTGCCGATGGTGCAGGGCGTGAGCAACTGGACCGCGTCCGGCAGACAATGGGTGGTTTCGGAAATGGCGTCGAACAGCGTCCCCTCGGGCAGATGCCGTCTGGCCTCCTCGACCATGAAACCGCCGAGGACCAGGCCAGGGGCCGCAGAACCGTGAAAGTCGCGGACCAGCAAGAGAAAATCGTCAAAGGACCGTGAACCAACTTGGACACTTGGGGATTCGGTTTGCATGCTGTCACCTTGCCGAGCTGATTATGTTGGAGAATGCCCGCCGCCGGGAAACGGCAGAACGGGCCAGGGAAAAATTTCCTGGGCCTGATCCAGAGCAAAGCGCTCCACCTTGTCGTACCATTCCAAAAAACCGAGGGCCAAGGTTTCCCCAGTTTCCGTCAAAACATATCCTTTGCCGTTTTTATGAACCAGTTCCTCGCCCAGGCACTCCTGGGCCTGCCGGATTTTGCCCCATGCAGCCCGGTAGGAAATGCCCAGTTCCTCCGCTGCCCTGCGCAGGGAGCCGCTTTCCCTGATCTTGACCAAAAGCATGGCTCGACCCAGCCCGATCAGGGTTCCCTGGTCATTCTCCAGCCAGATGTGCAGTCGCATGGAGGGTGGTGGCAGATTGTTCATGGCGGGGAGGTTATGTTAAAACAAACATAACCGCAAGTGGGTATCTGCAAAAGACGCAGAGAACATAACGATTCAGTATAAAATACCGCTGTCGCTTGACATCCAAATTAAGAACGCTGCCGTAATCAGGATCGGTATCGGGATCGGTATCGGGATCGAAAACGATACCATGTAAAGGGCACACCGATGTTTTCGAAACCAGTTCCGATGCCGACCCAATTACCAGATGAAGAGCAAAAACAGAACGTGTGCGGGAGTTACCCGCCCAACACCCTCAACAAAGCCGGACCGGTTGGGAACAGTCATTCAGGGTGCGCTTACATCTTCACCATTGTAAAACTGACGGCATACCGTTTCGTCTTCCCGAAAAGCAAGGCAATTCGGCCGCATTCCTGGGGTTCAAGATTCAAGCCCAGATCATGCGGACGATAAATGGCTCGAGCCTTGGTCAGCTTGCGCAGCGTCGTCTCGACGGTTCCTTCACGTCGGTGGATGTACAGCCGCAGATCAGGCCGCAGTTCGCCTTCAATGGTTCGAGACTTGTCCAAAACAGTCAAGTTTGCCCTGGGCCCGAAGATCCCTGAAACCTCGAACTTGAAAAGGCGTTCCAGCACTCGGAATATGCCGTCGTGCGGGTTTTCCCCGGCATACAGGTTCCACAGAAAACGACCGATCCCGTAGGAATCATTCCACCAGACGCCATTGCGGTTCAAGACATGGACACCGGAAGGGATGAGTCTGTGCGCACCTAGTCCAAGATCGTCAGTGAGGATATCGAAACTGACCTGCCGGCAGCCGAGATGGTAGTGGGCCTGTTGCACCAGCAACGCGGAATTCCTGGGCGTCAACAGTTTCAGGGCCATTCTGTCGCGGGGTTGAAGCGGAAGGCCGCGGGTTCGCTCCACGGTCTCGATGACATCCAATGCACAGGATGTGATCAGCTGTTGATCCCGAACAATGCGGAGGGAATCGTTGTCTTTGCGACTGCGGCGATGGGATTCGCTCATGGCTTGATTGAACGAATCATTCCGGCGCAACAGGCGCAAGAGATTGATGTTTTCGAAGCGGATGGGCAGTCACGGTCGGAACTGGTTTGCATTCTCGGTTGGTTGCATATATGAACTAACCGTTTTCTATCACTTCTCCATCTTGCGCACAATAATCCGTCATCCGTTCACTGCCCCGTGAAAGTGCTTGAAAAAGCCAATTGAGTGGGGCGAAAATGATTCTTGCGAGAGAGACTGTCATTCGGTAATGAAAAACGACCATGACATACTATGGCAATTACTCAGCCGAGGCCCAGTTTGCCTTGATTTCTGCAATCTCACAATTCTCGCCGGCTTTCATAACATTGAACCATTTCGAGAATGAACAACTTCTCAGGATAGACTCGTCACTCAGTTTTGCACATTCTGCCCTCTACTCCTCCATCGGCTCATTTTCGTCTTGCCGGAGGTTGAAACAAAGCTTGGCGCTTTTTTTAGGATCATGCCATGTCAGCACGGGTTTTATTGGTCGAGGATGATCACCTCAACAGATTTGCACTCAAGATGCTTCTGGAAAAAAAAGGCTACATTATCCATGAAGCTGAAGACGGCAAACAGGCTTTGGCTCTGATGGAATCACAGACCATCGACTGCGTGCTGATGGACATCCAACTGCCCGTGATGAACGGAGTGGAATCCACCGAAATCATCCGTGCTCACGACGGATCCCTCTACAACCCGAATGTGCCTATTATTGCCATAACGGCTTATGCCATGCCTGGAGATCGGGAAAAATTTTTGAAAGCCGGAATGAACGATTATCTGGCCAAACCGGTCTCCATTCAGGAAGTTGTACAGGCGATGCAAAAACTGCTGCAATCATGATTCATATTCGGGTTTTACATACCCCAGGTTTCGGTATCGCCAGATCGTCTTTATGAACTGAAGACAACCTGAACAAAGGAGCAATGTCCGTGAAAATCCTGATTGTCGACGACGAGATGACAAACCGGGTAATAATGCAGACTTTCCTGAAAAACAGGGCCTCGTTCATCAACACGGCCACCAATGGTGAAGAAGCTGTCATGGCCTTCACCATGGCGCTGGAGGAAAAGGACCCCTACGACCTGATCATGCTGGACATCATGATGCCGGTGATGGATGGCCACACGGCATTGCAGAAAATTCGTGAAATTGAAAAAAATCACGGCGTGCAGCCAGGAAAAGAAGTCAAGGTGGTCATGGTCACATGTCTGGAAGATCAGAAAAATGTCTGTCGGGCATTTTTTCACGGCATGGCGACCAGCTATCTCACCAAACCGTTGACCAAGGAAGCGCTGGATAATGCCTTGGATAATCTTTCTAGCTGAACAGTAACCATTCAGCTGACCTGAGTGAAACGGACTGGATACCCGCTTTCGGGTATGACTAAACTTGGACACTGTTGCCGACTTTGGCATTGGAATCGGAGTCGGTATAGGGATCGGTTTCGAAAATGTAGCCATGTGGAGAGGGATTCCATTTTTATGAAACTGATTTCGACTCCGATACCGATCCCGACTCCGACTCCGATCCCGACTCCGACTCCGATCCCGACTCCGATCCCATCCCGATCCTGAACCCGATCCCGATTATCTGAGGAAGAACGTGCCGTGCAGTTATCCGGCATTGATTACCCCCCCTCAGCCAAGATCCGGTTTGCCCGTCTTCCCTTCCAAATCACCGGATTTGCGTTCCCGAATGACTGAATTGTTGTGCTCGCGACGATTCACGAAAAAGGAACTGCCCGCAATGCTTTTGGCCATTGATTTTACCTCGGCGCACATGCTGGCGACCTCGAGATGATGATTGAACACGCCGCGCTGTATTTCCACCACCCCCAGGCTGATGCTCATCAAGGGGAATGTCCGCAGGTTCCCGGTGCGGTCCTTGACCCTGATTTCCGCCTTTTCCAGGTCATGGGCGTCATAGAAGCTCCTGATGCCTTGATCGAACTCGCGCATTAACAGTTTGACTGCATCCAAGGTGCAGTGCGATGGTGCGATGAAGACGAAATCATCTCCCCCCACATGCCCGACCATCCCCCCCTTGCCGCAAACCTCTTCCACGGCCGTGACAAGCTTACTGGCCGTGAACCGCAGAACCTGATCCCCGGCCGCAAAACCGTACTTGTCGTTGAACGCCTTGAAATTGTCGATGTCCACATAAACAACGCTCACTTCCTGCCTGTCCTTCATTGCATCGGATATCGCCTTGAGGATGGAGTTGTTTCCAGGCAACTGGGTCAAGGGGTTTGCATCCAGGGCCAGTTGACGCAATCGCTCCAGTTCCAGAAGCACGTCGTGCAATCTGACGTGCGTCTGCACGCGAGCCAGGATTTCCGCCTCATTGAAGGGTTTTGTGATGTAGTCCACGGCTCCGGCGGAGAAGCCGCCGACAATATCTTCAGAGGAATTCTTGGCCGTGATGAAGACAATGGGCGTGGCCGCGAACCTGCCAATCTGCTTGATCCTGCGACACAGCTCCAATCCGTCCAGGCCGGGCATCATGACGTCCAGCAAAAAAATGTCCGGCGTCTCTTCCTCAATGATCTCCAATACCTCGGCACCATCCTCGGCAACCAGGACCATGTACCCGGATTTGGAGAGAATGTTGTATAAAAGCTGCAGGTTGCTCAGCGAATCATCGGCAACCAAAACAGTTTTCATGCTCATTGTTTTTCCTCTATCCGACTCAGAAATGCATGTGACTTGCGCAAGGCGGACAAATTCATATTCTCGGCATGGCCGCGCAAGATCCGGGGAAAAATCGCGGCATCCGATCGTCCCTCGCGATTGAAGAACGATTCCAATTCCGCGCTGACAGATTGGATGCGGCCCACATTCCGGGCCTTCAGAGCACTTTGCAGGGCGGTCAGGGACATCGCAATCTCGTCCTCAGCCTGGTTCCTGATCGCTTCGGCAAAGGCGTGCATGGCCTTCTCCTCGGAGACGGGATCCTGTTCGTCATCGCTGAGCTGGCCCCCGGCGTACGCCGGAAACATGGCCGCGACCAGCGCTTCGGACCTCGCATGCAAAGCCTTGGCTTCGTTCCAGTCGCCCAGCTCCAGGACTGCTTCCAGTTCCTCGGCCAGGGCCTGCACTTTCTCCAGACGCAGGTTGGCCGCACTGCCTTTGAGGGTATGGGCGCACATCCGGGCCTTTTTCGCATCACAAACTTCCAATGCGATTTTCAGTTGGTCCAGCAAGGCCGGGGTGTGTTTGCCGAAGAGCGCCATGGCCTTGTTCTGAATCGTGTCCGATAAGCCTGACGCCGGGTCTGTATCCGAGCGCTCCGCCCCGGCCCCCCCCGCTGCTTTCGGCAACGACACGGAAAGATATTTCTCAAGAACGCGGTACAGATCGTCGGTCTTGACCGGCTTGGCCAGATAGTCGTCCATCCCGGCTGCCAGACACTTTTCCTTGTCCGTGGCCATGGCGTGGGCGGTCATGGCCACGATGGGAGTCCGGCGGCTTCCGGATTCCAGGGCCCGAATTCGTCTGGTCGCTTCAAACCCATCCAATTTCGGCATCTGGCAGTCCATGAAGACAATGCCGTACTGCCTGTCCCGCACCGCCTGTACGGCTTTCAAGCCATCTTCGGCAAGATCCACGTCAAGCCCGAATTCACGCAACAAGCCCGAGGCAACCTCCTGGTTCACCGGATTGTCCTCCACCAGCAGCACCGTGCCGGACAGCCTGTTGTGTTCATGGCCACGCTTGCTCTGGGCAGCCCTGGCTTCGACAATGCGGTGCCTTGTGATCAGGGAAGCGCCGTCCGGCTGATCTTGGCCGGCCAACAGAACCAGCGTATCGTAAAGATGGGATTGGAGAACCGGCTTGATCAGGTAGGCGGCGAAACCGATCTGCTCCATCCGTTTGGCGTCCCCTCGCTGACCCATGGAGCTGAGTAGAACCAGCCTGGTTCCAGCCAGATCCGGGTCGGCCTTGATCCGGCCGGCCAGATCCGCGCCGTCCATGCCCGGCATATGGTAATCCAGGATGGCAATATGGTACGCTCTTTCCGTCCGGACGCCCTGGCCCAAGAGTTCCAGGGCATGCTCACCGGAATTGGTCGTTGTACAGGATATTCCCCAGCCGGCCAGAAGCTCTTCGAGAATTTCCAGATTCACGGCATTGTCGTCCACGACCAGAACCCGCAGGGAATCCATGTTCACGTTTGCCGGGATTTCGTCGATTTCCTGTTCCGCCTGGGGCATATCCAGGATTACCGTAAAGGTCGACCCCTGTCCCATCCGGCTTTGGACCTGGATGTTTCCGTCCATCAGTTCAACGATCTGCCGGGTGATGGACAGGCCCAGCCCTGTTCCGCCGTACTTGCGCGTGGTGGACTGATCTCCCTGGGTGAAGGAATCGAAAATGTGGCGGATCATCTGGGAATCTATTCCGATGCCGGTGTCCTCCACGGTGATCCGCAACTGATAGCGTCCCGGACCTGATTCCATACAGTCCACACCCAGATAGACATGGCCTTGCGAAGTGAACTTGATGGCATTGCCCAGTAGATTGGTGAGGACCTGACGGATCCGCCCCGGATCACCGACGTATTTGTCCGGACAGGAAGGAGGATAGCGAACGATGAACTCCAGATTTTTCTCCTCGGCCCTGGCTGCCAGCAAATGAGCCATTTCCTCGATGATCACCCGAAGATTGAAGGGAATGCATTCCAGGGAAAGCTTGCCGGCCTCGAGCTTGGAAAAGTCAAGGATGTCATTAATGATCCCCAGCAGGGCTTCCGCTGATTTTTTAGCCGTCTGGGTAAAGTGGCGTTGCTGATCGGTCAGCTCGGTCCTGGACAGCAGTTCTGTCATGCCCACCACCCCGTTCATGGGGGTCCGGATCTCATGACTCATGTTGGCCACGAATTCGCTCTTGGCCCGGTTGGCCGCCTCGGCAGCCTCCTTGGCCTGGAGCAATTCCGTCTCGGCCTTGAGACGTTCATTCATTTCCGCACGCAACTGGTCCACGACGGTGTGCAGTTCGCTTGTGCGCTCCTTGACCCGGCGGTCCAGGACGAGATGGGCATGCTTCAAGGCCCGCTGCGCCCTTTTCGCCGCCGTGATGTTTCGGACAATAATGATGAAAAAGCATTCGTCGTTCACCCGCAGGGTCGTCGAGGCCAATTCGATGTCCATTTTTTTTCCGTCATGTTTCTGGATCATCGCCTGAAAACGCACTTTCTGTTCCGGACCATGAGCAATCCCGTCACGGGAGCCTGGATTGGCACCAAACTTCTGATCACGAATCATTCGCATCATGGAATGGATGCGGTCCCCTACTTCGTCCCCAAACAACTCGGGGATGCTTTTTGTCGCGAATTCAGCCTCGGAAAGCCCCAGCATCTCTCGGGCCGCGGGATTGAACTGCTGCAGATTGCCCTGCAGGTCGTAGACGACCATGCCGTTGGCCATGTTCATGTAGATGGCGTTGAAAAAGATCAGGTTCTCCTGGATTTCCTGGGTGGCTTTTCGGATCCGCCCGCGCAGCCCGGAAATCATCTCTTCCAGCTGGCGGGCCATATGCTGCATGGTCATGGCCAGATCGCCGATCTCATCCGTGGACCGGACATGCATCGGAGCGTTGAAATCATGATCCGCCACCCGTTTGGCGTAATCCGTGAGCTGGGTCAGAGGGTAGGAAATTCGGATCATCATGACATAAGCCACACTGATGCCCACCAGGAAAAAAAGAATGAACATGCCGTGCTGCAAGAGCACTTCTCTCCAGATGAAAGCGGTGATGCTGTCCAGGTCCATGCCCACATGCACGTCTCCGGCAAGACCGCCCAGAATGGGATGAGAAATGTCCAGAACCCGGCCCATGGACGGCAGGGTCACTTTCTGAACGACAACGTCGTGGTGCAGCACTCCGTCCGTGAAAGAGGAGTCGTACAGCCCCATCAGCTCTTCGGGAACCCTTGGCGTGAAGGTGTGGGAGACAATGTCGCCGGAGCGGTCATAAACAAAAACGTACGCCACGTTTTTGATTTCCAAATACTGGTCGATCACCCCTTGCAGGGTCGCCGCGTCCCGGCCCAGCAGCAATTCGGTGCTGGAATTGGCGATGCTCCGGGCAATGGCCACGGCCTTGCTTTCGTTTTCGAGCATCAATTGCCGGTACAGAGTCCAACCGGAATAAAAGGACGAGCCCGTGGCCATGGCGCCGAAGACAAGCACCATGGCCAGCAATGCCTTGCGGAACAATCTGGAAGATTTCATGGGCGCTCCTGTTGGCTCAACGCGCCCCAGTCCGTCAATGGCACGAACCGCTCATCCCGGACAGTGGCAAAGTAGACCGTGTCCATTCCGTGGCGATGACCTGGACCAAGAACAATCGGTTTTCCGATGCCCAGATGGATGAGCAGCGCGTAATCCGCATCCGGCGCAGCCTTTTCAAACAACCGATCAAGCGGAATTTTTCGCACCATTTCCGTGAAAACTTTTGCGTTCAGCATCCCTTCAAAACTGGCGAAACTGTACCGTCGCGGCTTATACGGATCCGGCTTGAGCTGCATGGGCGACTCGCATGAACAATTGTCCATGATCCAGCGATACTCCATCACGCCCCACATGGAGTAATCCTCATAACTGGGCACCACCTGCGAATTGACCAGATTGTGCGTGTAGCTGCCGCCGGTCATTTTTTCCTGTTCCAGCAACAGGTCAAGCATGCTCTCGCTGCTCACAAAGGATACGTTGGTTACCGGAACATCCCAGCTCTGGTCCCGGGCGTCGCGGATGAACGCGGCCGCCGCGCCATAGGTGGCGATGCTGATCACCACTTCCGGCTCCGCCCTGCGCAGGATGCCGACCTGCTCCTCCATGCTTTGCTCAAATTGAAACCCGCGTCGAAAGGTGGCTTCCTCGACAATGCTCAATGCATGCCGCTGCAGGACGTTGCGCAGGCCGTCCCAGCCGCTGCGGCCGTAGGAGTCGGCCTGATACAGGATGGCAAATCGCGTCTTGCCCAGCTTGATGAATTCCTCAGCCAGAGCCTCCACCTCCTGACTGTAGGAAGCCCGAAGATTGTAGACGAACTGTTCATAGGGCGGCCGGCGCTGCGGTTCGGCTCCGGTGACCGGAAAAAAGAGGGGAATATTTCGTGACTCGTAAACCTTGAGCAGGGGGAGAATGCGACTCACCGTCGGCGTGCCGATAAAACTGAACAAAACGTCCACCTGATCCCGCTCCACCAGTCTGAGCGTATTTTCCAGGGTGATCGCCGGATCATAAGCATCGTCATACGCCAAGAACACTACGGGCCGTCCGTTGATCCCCCCCTGGCGGTTGACATGCTCGAAGTAGGCCATGGCCCCCCGGTACACTTCAATCCCCAAGGCCCGGATCGGACCGCTGAACGCTCCGGACATGCCCACCCGGATCGGTTCTCCTCCCAGGCTTTGGACTGGCTGTATCAGCAACAGGACGCACAATCCCCAAAGGCTCACTCTGCATGCAACGGTCATCCCCGTCTCCCTTTGACACTGTATGTCACTACACCTCGCCGGCACCGACACGGCAACGCGATCCGACCAGATTCAGGCTTCAGCTTCCGTCCCGTGCAACACGCCCGCCAGCAACCCAACGCAACCTCTGAACTACGTCTGTAACTGCTCAATAAGGCAGGGCAACCAACCACCGCGGATCCGTGCTGCCTGGATACCGGCCTGCGCCGGTATGACGGAGTGGAGTACCTCGAAAGCGAGTTCTCTCGGTCGTCACCCCGGCGCAGGCCGGGGTCCAGGTGTTTTTTCTAGGATTCACTGTCCGGAGTTATTGAGTAGTTACCTACGTCTGGCCGGAAAAGCTCTCGACGTGCGGAAAAAATCCGGGCAAACTGATTACTTGCTGAGCATGAGATCCTGGATACCCCTGTAAAACCTCTGAAGGAACAAAAATGGCCTCTCACAACTCTCATCACGGCGTGATTTTCGACCTGGACGGCACATTGCTGAACACCCTTGAAGACCTGGCCGACTCCATGAACACTGTGCTGACCCGCGGCAATCTCCCCCCCCACCCGGTCTCCGCCTATCGCCGGTTCGTCGGGGACGGAATGACCATGCTGGTGACGCGGGCTCTGCCCGAAGAACTGCGCGAGGAATCGCATATTGCCCGGTTCGTGCAAGACATGCGAAACGAATACGCCCGGCATTGGGCCGATAAAACCAGACCTTATGCCGAAGTTCCGGAACTGATTCATGGGCTGGAGGCTCAAAACGTCCCCATGACGATCCTGACCAACAAGCCGGAAGACGCCGCCTTGGCCATGGTGGCGCATTTTTTCCCGTCCACGAAATTTCGAACGGTCATGGGCGCGAAACCGGAACGGCCGCGCAAACCGGATCCGACAGCAGCCCTGGAAATTGCCGCGCACCTTGAACTTGCTCCGGACCAAATCCTCTTTCTCGGCGATTCGGATGCGGACATGCTCACGGCACGTTCCGCCAGGATGACCGCTTTGGGAGCCGGCTGGGGCTTTCGAGGCCGGGAAGAGTTGATACGCAGCGGAGCGCGCCGGGTGCTGGAGACTCCCCTGGAGTTGCTGGACTGGCTGGACGCACCCTCCTGACCCCACCCGTCTCTACCCTTTGGCCCTTCTATCTCCACCCTTGCGTCGAGACTGGGCCGCCTTCTCCATCTCCTCCTGCTGCAATGCCCTGCGCAACACCTTGCCGACGAGGGTCTTGGGCAATTCCGTCCGGAACTCCACCCGCCTGGGAACTTTGTACTTGGCCAGCTTCTGGGAACAGAATTCAATGATCTCTGATTGTTCAATAACTTCTCCGTCCTTGGGCACGATAAAAGCCTTGACAATCTCGCCCCGAGTGGGATGCGGAATACCGACAGCCACGGCCTCCTTGACCTTGGGATGCTGGTAGAGAACCTCGTCCACGTCTCGCGGATAGATGTTGTACCCGCCGGAGATGATCAGATCCTTCTTGCGGTCCACGATGAAAAAGAAGCCGTCTTCGTCCATGGTGGCGATGTCGCCCGTGTACAGCCAGGTGTTGCGCACCGTGCAGGCGGTCTCGTCCGGACAGTTCCAGTAGCCGAGCATGACCTGGGGCCCCCGGACCACCAGTTCCCCAATTTTACCCGGCGGAACCGGCACGGCGCCGCCCTCCATGTCCACGATGGCCGCATCAGTGCCCGGCGCGGGAATGCCGATGGAGCCGGGCTTGCGCTGTCCGTCCAGAGGATTGAGATGGGTCACCGGAGCGGCTTCCGTAAGGCCGTATCCTTCGATGACCTGCGCACCGGTGATGCTTTCAAACTTGTTCATCACCTCCACGGGCAGGGGCGCGGAACCGGAGATGCAGTAGTCAATGGAGGACAACTTGTACTGGGCCAGTTTCTTGTGCTGGATCATGGCCACGAAAATGGCCGGTACAGCGGGAAAAATGGAGGGCTTGTACTTTTGAATCGCCTTCAGCAAATCGTCCACCACCAGCCGGGGAAAGGGAATGATGGTCGCGGCCAGGGCCACGGAAAGATTCATGCATACGGTCAGGCCGAAGATGTGAAAAAAAGGCAGAACCGCGAGCAGGGTATGCTGCTGGGTTTTCAAGTTGGGCAGCATGGCCAGACACTGCTGGACATCCGCGGTCAGGTTGTAATGGGTGAGCATCACGCCCTTGGGCACGCCCGTGGTGCCGCCGGTGTACTGGAGCATGGCTATATCACGGCGCGGATCGGAATAGACATGGGAATAGGTTTCCCCACCCTGAACAACCTCTTTCCATTTGACTACGGTATTGTCGCCGTAGGGCACGTCCGTGCCGGTTCCCTGCTTCCAGGCCTTGACCTTGTAGAGCTGGCGCAGAGGAAATCCCAGAGCGTCGGCAATGCTGGTAACGACAATCTTGCGCAGTTGCACTTTGCTGCGCAGCCCTTCGATCTTCGACCAGAGCAAATCCAGGGTGACCATGAACTCGGCTCCACTGTCCGCAAGCTGGTCGTACAGTTCCTTTTCCATGTACAGCGGATTCATCATCACCAGCACTCCCCCGGCCTTGAGCACCCCGTAATAGGTGATCAAGGTCTGGGGCAGATTGGGCAGCAGGACAGCCACCCGCGCCCCGGGACGCAATCCCATCGCGCGCAGGTTCGCGGCCATGACTCCGGCCAGACGATCAAACTCGCCGTAGGACATGGACCAGTTCTGGAAAACCACGGCCTTGCGGTTCGGATCCTTCTGCGCCGCCTGGCGCAACAATTCCGGAATCGCCATGACCGGCGGCTCGTAGTCTGCTGAAGCATGGGAACCATAATACTTGGTCCAGGGACGTGATACATCGTTCATGATCAATCCTCATGTCGATTGGTTGTCCGCCGCACATCCGTCCTCGGAAACGGGGCAGCGTCGTGATAGGTTCGTTGTCTGGTATTCTAAAGATGTCTGTTGTCAGTGAAAGGGAGGTTTTACAGCCTCGCACGCCGGTTCATTTCCCGGCTTGCAAGGGTGTGCTGAATAGTTGCGAGCAAGCAAATGTATCCTGGAGACAAAAGGCTCTCTCCCGGCAACATGACAGCAATCACGGTGTATTGGAAATCCGAGTTGTTGCCAACAGACGCCTAAAACAAAAACCGATTCACTTCAACCTGCGCGCGTTCATGCTTCAACGTTGGTCCTCCGCGCAATGTCACAAAGGTTGCGCAACAGTATCTGCCGTCCATGGAAATGAGTCGGGTGCAAGCGGTTTGTACCCGACAGAGAACAGCACCAGAGAACAGCACCAAAGAACAGGACAAGAGAACAGGACCAGAGACCAGAAGACGGAGACCGCGCAACAACAGGTTGTGAATCCTTCCTTCAGGCAAAGAAACGGTTCTGGACTCATTGCAGCGACATCTGAATATGTCCCGCCCCAGAAATGGTACACAATCATGATGGCTTTTCCTGGATAACCGATTCAGATAGATTCCCGCCCAGTTGGGTTGTCGAAAGAAGGGTCATCGATATTGCCGGGATTACAATTCCGGTCAAGCTGCTCCCGGTGGCCTTGGACCGTTGCTGCTTACCAGGGTTGCTTGCCGGGACTGATTAGCTGTCAGAACATCGGCAAACTTTTGGCCGGAATATCCAATGGCAAACACCTCAAACAGCCATCCGCCGCGAATTGATCACTTCAAGGTAACTACTCAGCTAATCCATGTTCAAGATGATCAACCACGAAGAACACGAAGGACACGAAGATTACGGCGGATGGATTTCGGTAAGAGTATTGCGAATGCGCGGTGCGCCGCTTCTTTTCTTCCTTCGTGCTCTTCGTGCCCTTCGTGGTGATAAAGAATCAACATGAAATTAGAACAAGCTCTACATCAAATTGCTGAATAGTTACAACTTTTAGTGCAAAGCCGCGATAGATGAACCGATGGAGGACATTCCTTGAAAGTTCTTGTTTACAATGAGTTGGCCCCCAAAAAGATACCCAACTTCAAGAAAATTACATCCTTTCTGGAGAAAGGCGATTTCCGTTCCGCGGAAGTCAAAAAGCTCGCCCCGAATCTCTATCGGGCTCGACTGGACAAGGCCGACCGGCTGCTCTTTTCGCTTTATCGGCACAAGGACGAAACCTGCATCCTGGCCTTGGAACACATTCCCAATCATGCCTATGAAAAATCCCGTTTCCTGCGGGGAGCAACGATCCAGGAAGACAAGATCCCCGTTTTGACCGATCCCGGCGCCGAGCAACCCAATGAGCTGGTCTACCTGAACCCGGCCAGTTCCTCCTTTCATCTTTTGGATAAAATCCTCTCCTTCGACGACCTGCAACAGGCCGTGTTCGCGGTCCCGCCTCCGCTGATCGTGATCGGGTCGGCCGGCAGCGGCAAGACGGCCCTGACCCTGGAAAAGATGAAACTGGCGGCCGGGGACGTGCTCTACGTCACCACCTCGCCGTATCTGGTCCAGAGCGCCCGCAACATCTACCATGCCCATGGATATGCCAACGAGGCCCAGAACATGGACTTCCTGTCCTACAAGGAATTTCTGGAAAGCATTCGGGTTCCTCAGGGCCGGGAGCTGACCTTCCGGGAATTTGAATCCTGGGTTTCCCGCCAGCGCCTGTCCCGGGAGCTGCGGGACGCACATCAGCTTTACGAGGAGTTCAAGGGCGTTCTGACGGGATCCGCGGACGAGGCCTACCTCTCCCTGGACCGGTATCTGGATCTTGGGGTGAAGCAGTCCATCTATCCTCCGGACTTGCGCCAAGACATCTATGAAGTCTTTCGTGGATATCTGCGTCTGCTGAAGGACCAGGGCTGCTTTGACGTGAACATGCTCAGCCACGCCTACGCCGATCTGGTGCAGCCCCGCTACGACTTTGTCGTGGTGGATGAAGTCCAGGACATCACGGCGGTTCAACTCCAGTTGATCCTGCGTTCCCTGCACAAAATTCGCAATTTCATCCTGTGCGGCGATTCCAACCAGATCGTCCACCCGAATTTCTTTTCCTGGGCCAGGGTGAAAAGCTTTTTCTACGCCCAGGAAGATGCCGGGCCGCCAGCGGAATTGATCCGCATCCTGAACACCAACTACCGCAACTCGCCGGAAATCACCGAACTGGCCAATCGCATCCTCAAGCTGAAAAACGCCCGCTTCGGTTCCGTGGACCGGGAAAGCAACTATCTGGTCCACAGTACGGCCCGTGATCCGGGCAAGGTCTTGCTGCTGCGCGGCGATCCGACCCGACTGCGGGAGTTGGGCCAACGGGCCAGGACCTCTACCCGGTACGCGGTGATCGTTCTCCATCCGGAGCAAAAAGCCGCGGCCAAGGCCGCCTTTGGCAGCCCCCTGGTCTTTTCCATTCAGGAAGCGAAGGGCCTGGAGTACGAAAATGCGATTCTGTTCAACTTCACCTCCTCCGCGACCAGGCGCTTTGCCGAAATCACCAGCGGCGTAACCCCGGACCAGCTCATGGGTGAAGAGCTGAATTACGGTCGAGCCAAGGACAAGAGCGACAAGTCCTTGGAAATTTACAAATTCTATATCAATGCCCTGTACGTGGCCGTGACCAGGGCCGTAACCAATCTGTTCTGGGTTGAAGAAAAGCCGGATCACGACCTGCATGCCCTGCTTGGTCTGGAAGTTCTGACCGGCAAACTGGATCTGGACAGTCGCCAATCCAGCCTGGATGAATGGCGTCAGGAGGCGCACAAACTGGAGTTGCAGGGCAAACAGGAACAGGCCGAGGCAATCCGCCGCGATATTCTCAAGCAAAAGACTCCGCCCTGGAAAGTGCTTGCCGGGGAGACCCTGGAGACCCTGGAACACAACGCCATGGTTTCAGGCGAAAAGAAGTCCAGATTGCAGCTTTTTGACTACGCCCTGGTCTACAATGACCAAAAGCGGCTCCATGACTTGCGCAAGGCTGGTTTCGGCCCCGCGGACAAACCGGAAAAGGGCCTGACCATCCTGAACCAGAAGCACTTTTATACCTACGAACTGAAGCAAAGCCTGGCCGTCATGCGTCAGGTGGATGACTTTGGCGTGGATTTCCGGGACGTCTTCAACCAGACCCCCTTGATGAACGCGGCCCGAATGGGCAACGCCGATCTGGTCAAGCGCCTGCTGGAGGCCGGAGCGGACACCTCCTGCGTGAACAGCGCGGGCTTCAATGCCTTCCGGATCGTCCTGGAGCAGGCCGTCATGCAGCCCAAATATGCGGTCCACAAGCTGCCGGAGCTTTACCATCTTCTGGTGCCGGACAGCATGTCCGTCCAGGTCGAGGGAAAGCTGATCAAGATCGACAACATCAGCATGGACTTTTTTCTCTTCAACCTGATGATGGCCATGTTCTACACCCGATTCGATTACAAGTACCTCCACCAGGGTGGACGCTGCTTCGAAACAGCCGATTTCATCCAGATCCTGGAACCCTTTCCGGAAAGCGTCCTGCCGGAGCGCCGCAAGAAACGGCCCTATATCTCCAGCATCCTTTCAAAAAACGAAGTGCATCGGGACGGCCCCTACAATCGCCGCTTGTTCATCCGGATGCGCCAGGGCAACTACCTCTTCAATCCCAAGCTCAGTCTGCGTGTGGAAGGCCAGTGGCGCAACATCTACGACGTCTTGAACGTGAACATGCTCTATGTGCGCATTGATCTCAAATACATCGACCCCGACACGCTGGCCCGGATCGAAAGCATTACCGACAACAACCTTCTGCGACTGCGAACCTGGCTGGACAAAATGCGCCAGGACACCGATTCATCCTCCACCACGGATTCTTCTTGAAAGTAGAACTGCCCCATGCTCATTGGAATCCCTGATCAACTCCCGCATCTTCGCCACCGCTCCAGGCGCGTCGGCGAAGAGGTTGAATTTTTGGAAGAAGGTTTCGGTGTTCATGGGTATTTATTGCTGGGCACGCGAGGCTCTGCACTCGAGGGTTTTGAAGAGCGGGTGCGGAGTCCCGCGTTCCCAGGTTTTGCGTTTCCGGCGCTGCTCCAGGGCCAGTCTTCGGGGCGGGTTGAAGTCGGGCCTTGACCGGGTTGTTGTGGATGTAGGACAAAGCGGCGGCGAAGTGGTTCTGGTCGCGGATGAAGCGATCCCAGAACTCGGGGTGCCAGATGCGGGGCAGCGGTTTGTGCGATTTGCGGACTATCCGCCCAATGGCGTTGGTAGTAAACGTCTTCCATGAACCGACCACGGTGTTCATGCTCCACTCCGGCAGGGTTTGGAACAGCGCGTGGACATGGTTGGGCATCACGACCCAGGCGATCATGTGATAGCGTTCACCGTTGAAGTGCAGAAGCGCGTCCTGAACGATCCGGGCGCAATCCGGTCGACGCAGCCAGCAGGCCCATGACCGGCATCGACAAGGGTTTCGAGGCGGGGGCGTTTTTCTATGTCGCGTTGATTCGGATCCAGGCGCCGAATTTGCTCCAGCAGTCGCTCGACTGTTTCCTTATGGCAGACTGTCGGCGATAAGCATATTTAGCCCCTATTGCCTTTTTGTGAAAATACGGACAGATCACTTAGATCACTTCGTGCGTTCCCATCGCCTTTTCTGTCGAAAAGCGCACAGACACATCCCGTTGTCAAGATCCCAAACAAAGTCCTACCCCCGATCACGACCCCGCTATTTGCCGTACGTATCGTTTGTTTTTTCTCCAACCGCGAGCACGGGTTCGGAAGTGACGACGTACTCCACGCCGCGAGGATTTTCCACCCGTTGGGACGCGTCGAGAATCTCCATGCCGACGACATTGCCGTCTTTGTCGTAGTCCAGAATAACGCCCGGCTTCTCCTCGTCGCTCTCCTCGATCGGAGCGCTGTTGAGCATAATCCTCAGCACATCCACTTCCGGGTCATAGGTTACTTTCATTGCTGCCTCCAATATTTCTCGATTTTGCTGGTGCGGTAGGCCGTCACCACAACGGCAGGATTCGCAGTATCATCAACGATCAGACGCACCAGGAAAACTTTGCCGTCATCAAAGCAAGCCGTAGACCGAAGGTCTGTTTAACAGGGTGAACCGCTCGCCCCAGAAAAAGCCCCGGCCCCGACTTTTGTTGAAATGGCGGGTGAAACCCTGCTTGATGTCCTTCACGAACGCTCCCAGACTGACCAGCCGACGGCGGTAATCCTGCACTTGGTGCGGCATGATTTCGGCATCCTCGCCGAACTGCTTCTTGTACCGCTTCACGATCTCCGCATCCGTGGCAGCTTCGGTGTTCTATTGCCCTTCTTGCCACGATCCTTGCAATGCCAATTGATGGCATATATGCTGTCACTATGATTTCCTTGGTGATTGACACGAATGTTTTCGTGGCGGGTTTGCGTTCTGCGCGGGGCGCTTCGCGTGAGGTGTTGCGACGTGCGTTGATGGGGCGTTATGAGCCTTTGTTCGGCAACGCGCTGTGGCTTGAGTATCGCGATTTGCTGGATCGCCCGGTGTGGGGCGACGCAACTTCGGCGACGGAGCGTCTTGAAGTTTTGGCGGCTCTAACCCAACGCGGCCGTTGGGTCACAATTTATTACGGCTGGCGGCCAAACTTGCCGGACGAGGCCGACAATCACCTGATCGAGTTGGCCTTGGCGGGTAATGCCGAGGCGATTGTCACGCACAACGTGCGGGATGTTGGCCGTGGCGAGTTGCACCTCGGCTCGCTACGCATCCTGACACCAGCACAATGTTTAGAGGAGTGGCCATGAGTAGTACATTGACTATCCGTTTGCCCGAGGATACGGCGCAGCGCCTGAAGGCGCTTGCCAAGAGCCGCGGCTTGAGCACGAACAAGCTGATTGAGGAGTTGAGCGCGCATGCGCTGGCGGCCTGGGATACGGAAAACCATTTTCGGGCCTTGGCGGCGACGGGTAATGTGAATCGGGCGCTGGAGATTCTGGAACGGCTGGATGCCGAGGATAATCAGGCAGATGCATAGCGCGCCGTCCTCGGAGCCCCCCCCGCAGCGACTTGCATGCCGACGAAGCGAACCGATGCGCCTGGCGTTGTCACAAGCAACAATCAATGATCTGACCTCAACCATTCTAGCAATCAATCAAGGTCGAAGCGTATTAATACATACGTAAGAGTTTGAACTTATTGCGGCGATGCAGCAATTGGGAGTTTTTCAACGTGTTATGCCAGCAACCGCTTCATCGAAAACACGCCGTCCACCCCGCTGACTGGCGTGAACCTCCTTGTGTCCTTTGAATCCAGCAGGTGTTTCACCCCGTCGAAGACTTCAGCCACGAACTCCTTGGTGCCGATGATGCCGGAGTCCGTGAAATAGCGGCAGCGATGGCGGAAAACGTCGGTTCGGGAGAGCCGATATCCTTTCTTGCGCTCGCGTTTGACCAGCTCGGGATCAAGCTGTTTGCCCTTTCCGGCATCCATGGCCCCGGTCTCGTAAACAAACCGGCGATATTTGCGGATGATCTCCTTCGGCTCCAGCTCGTTCCACTCCTTCAAGCCCAGGTCCAGATCCAGCAGGCCGTCCCGGTTGCCGCGCTGCACCAGATACCCCAGGCCGGACCAGCGGTAGTCCTCGGGCTTATGCACCAGACCGGCCCGCACGGGATTGAGATCCACGTAGGCCAGCAAATTGACCAGACTTGCCCCCTCCTGCACGATCAGACTCTTGAACCGCTCGCCCCAGAAAAAGCCTTTCCGGCCCCGAATTTTGTTGAAATAGCGGGTGAAACCCTGCTTGATGTCCTTCACGAAAGAATATTTATCCTATGTTCCATTTGCGGCCAGTTCATTCTTCAAATGAATCTCAACTACTGTAACGCTTTACATTTATCCCCATTCCATTCTGGAAAGAAGAATTTGAGTCGTTCCACAGTATGGCGCCATTTGGGTGTCGTTGGTTGGCAGACCGTGTTTTGATTGCCGAATAAGCCAACTTCTTTCACCGCCTTGCTTTCTGGAACAGTGTCGAGCCATTTAATGCGGACGAAATATTCGGACAGATCTGGATCGCCAGCGTGACTGCGAAGCTTGTCTGATGTTGAAAGAACATCCATGGCAAAGCGTTTTTCGTCGGAGCTCTCGAGCATGAATTCGTTCACTGACTGCACCGATTCTGTCACTCGACCGACTCCGACATAGCCTTTGTCTGGAATCTTTACCCACACCCGGTCTCCAGGTGAGAGCAGCTTGAGCGTTCGAGTATACCAACTTCCTCCTCCCGCACTGATGAATCCATGCGTTCTCGCTTCTTCCCAAGTGCAGTCACCACCGAAAGAAACGTAGTATTCGCCGTTCCAGGGCTCTTTGTCGCCTTTTGTCTTGGTCGTTACGGCTACATTGGCCTGCGTTTCGCCTGGGTCGATCAGCCATGCACGACTGAGGAACTGTTCGGGGCCGTTCTGGAAGACCTGGAAGAAAAGGACGTTGATCGCGATGTCGCGGGCGTTGAGGTAGGAGATGATGCGTTCGGTCGAGTCGTCAAGTTCTGCCGCCACGAGGAGGATCTGGTGTGAAGCGTTGAGCGTTTCTTCATCAAGTTCAATTTTGAAATGTTCTTTGAAGGCAGCATCGAGATTGCCTCCTTTTGAAAATCGTTGGTAAATTTGTGCGAT
This sequence comes from Desulfonatronum parangueonense, assembly GCF_054656975.1. NCBI lineage: Bacteria > Pseudomonadati > Thermodesulfobacteriota > Desulfovibrionia > Desulfovibrionales > Desulfonatronaceae > Desulfonatronum > Desulfonatronum parangueonense. The sequence goes on along the minus strand of NZ_BAAHXH010000003.1, from coordinate 776,972 downwards.
CTTGTCTGCGGTAAGCGTCTCCACCCAAAAGGCGTAATCAAGCGCCTGGGCCACGATCTCACGCGGGGTCCTGTTTCGCTTAAGTTCGATCAGGACGAGCGAAGCATCTGGGGCGATGGCCAGCAGGTCGATCCTGCCGCCAAATCCTGTTTGCTCCTGGCGACCGATCAGCATCCACTCACTGGAAAGGATTTGTGGCACGGTCATGATCATATCTTCCAACTGATGCTCATTGATCAGCTTAGATGTGGGCAACGGCGTCGGCGGGGAGCCGACCTTCCAAATGGCGTGCTTGATGGGCATGGTTCATTCCTTTGGCGTGAGTTCGGCGAGGGGGGGAGGACAGAGCGTGCTTGCATGTTGTCGTCTATCATTATGATATTGCTCAATGTCATGTAGTGTAGACCAAGATGTTTCGCAATTTCCTTTTCTTGACGCATTCGTGGCTATGCACGAATCATGTCCTGACTCACACCCAATATCTCCGCCAATTGACGACACTGCTCGCCGGAGATGGTGCGTTTGCCGGTTTCCATCTGCGAGATGTAGGCTTGGTTTAGGCCCAATACTGTTCATTTAAACAATTTTAATGCAACTATTATAACTTGGTACGGGCACAGGCTTAGAATTTCTCGGTCTCACTAAGTAGCTGCTCATCTTACGTTTTACGCCCCGTGGACATTTACAATTTCGACTCGAGACAACACGTTCATCCAAGATTTCCCTCAGCATTGGCTTGTGAAACTCCATCCACTGTTGAGGGGGGAAAAGCGCCGAAAAGCGGAAGCTTCCGGCGCACAACCTTTACTGAATGAACAAACGACAATTGATCAGGATCAATGTCCTCGCTCAAAGCCGCTTCATGCATCAAGCCACGAATTGCAAAATGAGTCATCAAGAGCCCGTAAAATTCTTGTCTGCACAAATCCGGAGTCTTGCTCCGAAGAACCACCCTGGCTCCTCTCAAATGTGTCTTGAGTTCATCAAGGGCCGTCTCAATCTCCCAACGTTCATGGTACAGTGCTGCCAATTCTTGCGCCGGTGCCTTGGCCGGATCCAAAATCGTGGTCATGAGTCGATACAATGGCTCCGCATCCGTAATTCCGACAAGTTGATATTCAATTACTCTCACCTTCGTTCCAACCCCATGACGGCGGTCCTTGGCGGTTTTGAATACCATGCTGAGGTAGGAACCGTCGGACAAGCGTTCCAAGATGGGCAAATCCAAGTTCTTCTTTACTCGCCACAGCAAGTCAGCCCCGGTGGCATGGGAAGAATTCCAGAGATCATATCCAAAGAAACCACGGTCGGCCAAGCAGAGCATCCCTGGCTGCAAGTGCTCTATCACCTGCGCCGCCAGCTTTCGTTCACTCGTTCCGTAGGAACCCATCTTCGTGCCAAACAACACGTGCGTTCCGTTTTCCACAAGCGAAACAAATCGCATTTGTGGAAAGCCGCTTACGCCTTTCTTCGAGGCAGGACGACCAAACTCCTCAGCATTCACGCTTTCGTCCGCTACGTCCATGCAGCTCCCATCGATGCTGACCACGCGCCACGATCGATACCAAGCCCCGCGGGTCGCTTCGGTTGCAATCGGCTTGACCAGTTCGTCATGCAACCGCATCATTGGCTCCACTCCCAGGCGAGTACGTGCTTGGGATATGCCCGACTTCCCTGTAATCTTCAGGTTGACGTCTTCTCCCCTCAACCATTGAACTCCCTCAAGCAAACACCGAAGAACTTCTCGGTAAGAGGACTGCATATACAAAGCCAGGGCCATGACATAGTAAATAACAACATGAGCCGGAAGCTCCCTTTCGCGGATGCTTTTCTTTCCGGTATCGGAAAGAATCTGCTTGACCTTGCCCAGGGGGAAAGTAGTGGCCAATACTCCAAATCCAATATAATCTGTAATCCGACTCCCCTTGGGAAGTTCTGCAACCGTGCGTGCCATCTCGCCACCTCCTCTGGTTGAGATGGCTCATTGTAGACATTTTTTTGATCAAAGTGAACAGTATTGGGTTTAGGCCCATGGCCTTGGCCACGGCGGATTGGGACAGTCCGGCGGCCTTGCGCAGTTCGGCCAGGGTGCGGGCGGTTTGGGGTACGGCGGTTGTAGCTGGAATTGCCGGGCCTGAAGGCTTCGATGCCGGAGCAGTGGGGGCTGATGGAACCGGCTGGATTGCGGGTCGTGGCGCGGAGGCAGCGGGCTTGACGGGCGAGGAGGAAACGTTGCGGCCGTTGGTGGTGCCGGTGAGTTCGGCAACCAGGGCGGAAAGAAGGTTCGCGGCCATAACACGGGAGGCGGCAAGCTGTGCTTCCAACTCGTCCACCAGGGCCATGAGTTGATCTACTTTGGCCACGACCCGGCGTTGTTCGGCGAGGGGTGGGAGGGGAAATAGATAGTTCCTCAAGAATCCGAGGGAAACAAATGACTGAACTCCACCAGCAGCTTTCTCTCGCATCTCTTCGGATACGAGTTTGAGATATAGGAGAAGAAAGCTCGGCTCCGAATCGGCTGTAGAGTAGTATTTGAACAGTGCAAGGTTCTTGATGCTGAACTCTCGGTCGGTGTCCACGATGACGGGATTTCCAATGCTGCCAATCATCGCAAAGAGGATGTCACCTCGGTCAACACGTGACCTCTCCGAAATCTGGCGATGGTCATTTTCCGATATGAAGTTGGCTCCTTCAAACAAAAGTCTTCCAGAATATATGTTCTTGCTCGTAATGAGTGGAAAACCTTGAGTCGTATATTTCGGCGTGTCATGAGTTCCATCGCGGACATCAAAGATGTTCCCCAATCGTGTCCACAGCCAGCCGGATGGAAGCGTATCACACATATCGCCGATTGGATTAGGTTCTACAGTAGTGCGCTTAATCTTTCGTTGTTTAATGAGCTGTTCTTTGGTGCCTTTAATCCGAGCGAACAAATCTTCCGCCGGCTCATCATCCGGATCTTGCGGCACAAGTTTACCCTGCACAGCCAGGGAGAGGATTGCTTTACGCAGGTCAGCGGGTGAAATCGTGTATGACGGGTGGAAAAGATAATTGAGATTGGCCGGGGTGGGGGCGTCGGCAAAGCGAGCCAGGGCCGCGCGGGCGAGGGCGGCGTGTCTGGTCTCCCGTTCCTTCTGCTGCGCCTCCAGTTGATCACATAACGCCATCAACTCATCCACCTTGGCCACGATCCGGCGTTGTTCAGGGAGGGGTGGAAGGACTAATTTCAAGTTCAAAATGTCTTTCCTGCCAACTCCGGGTATGGCTATTCCTGTCCTGGCGTTTTGAAGGTATCCGGCAGCTCTCTTCAAAACAATGTGGACGAAGCCTGGTTCGGCATCGACAACACGGACGGCCATAAGCTGTCGGCTTATGGCCGTTGGCTGATCTAACAGAATGTTAGTTTTTCCGACTCCTGATCCTTTAACCGTGATTAAGATATCACCAGGTTGGGCTATGACTTTGGGGTGCTCTGTCCAGCGTGTGGGAATTGGACTTTTACTTCCAAAGTCTGCTGGGCCTGTGAGATAAGGCACTCCTCGCCCCTCATCGTTTTGTTCATGACCCAACAAATGTTGGCCTGAAATCAATGCGATGACATCACCTAATATTGCTTCTTTCCAGCAATCTAAATCGTTGGTGCACAATTTCCCTGTAACGGCCCAATCCAGCACCAATTCCCGCATCTTCCCCACCGCCCCCGGCGCGCCCGCGAAGAGGTTGAATTTTTCGAAGAAGGTTTCCAGTTTCATGAAACCTGCTCTTTTCCGGATTCCTCGCTGTCCCACATTTCGCGGTAGGCGTGGACATAACTGGCGGTAGCGGCTGGGTCCATAGCATAATAGTAGCGGCAGAGAGAGCGGAAGAGTGCGAGACCTTCCGGAATGTAGGCACAGTCGAGGAGACGGTCGAGCATGTGTTCGATTTGTTGTCGATCCTGCGTTCGGCTCCGGATCATGTCCCGCACCATGGGCGCACAGTTGGCAGCCGCCTGACAATGCAGTTCGTTCACGGCGTGGGCCAATTCCAGGATGTCGTCGAAATCATGGCCGCTCTCGGATGCAATTGCCTGCGGGGTTTGATCCGCGGACGGCCGCTGGGTGATGCGCTTAGTTCCCATCGCCGATCTCTTTGCCGAGCTGTTTGAGGAAAGCCACCATGGCGGCTTTGTCCGGCATCTCCACGGCGTAGCGGGAGACGAACAACGTGTTAGGCAGGTCGCCGAGGGCGAACTCGACGAGGGCTTCGTTTTTGCGTGTGCAGAGGAGGATGCCGACGGGGGGCTGATCTCCCTCGGTCATTTCGTACTTCTTGTAGTAGGCCACGTAGGTATTCAGCTGGCCGAGGTGTTCGTGGTTGAAGGCGGCGGTCTTGAGTTCAACGAGGACGTGGCACTTGAGCACGCGGTGGTAGAAGACGAGGTCGACAAAAAAATACTCATCGCCGATGAGGATGCGCTTTTGCCGGGCCTCCAAGCAGAAGCCGTGGCCCATTTCGAGAAGGAAATCCTGGAGGCGGTCAAGCAGGGCGTCTTCAAGGGCGGATTCGCCCATGACATCGCGGGAGCGCAGGCCGAGGAATTCGAAAATGTAGGGATCACGAATGATCTGGGAGGGCTGGAGGGTTTCCGCTGTGGCATGAGCCAGGGCGGAGAGCTTGGTCTTGTCCTTCGAAAGACCGCTCCGCTCGTAGTAGAGACTGGCGATCTGGCGACGGAGTTCCCGGACCGACCAATTGCCCCTCATGCACTCGATCTCGTAGAAGCGACGCTGGGTGTCGTTGGGGAGTTCGATCAATTCGGCAAGATGGGAAAAGGAGAGTCGATGCAGGATGTCGGGCTGGGCGGGGGCCAATTGTGGAGACGCTGTCTCCACAATTTCAGATTCGGGAGACAGTGACTCCCGATTTGGCCTGGTTGTAGCAGACAAAAATGCCATGAGCGGAGTCAACTGCGGCAACCAAACCGATTGTGGAGTCAGTGTCTCCATTATGTTGGGATAGGCAAGGTAGAACTTCCGAAAACGGTAAAGTTCTCGGCGATCACAGCGCTCCCAGCCTTGTGTCGCGAGGCGCCGGGCGAGAGTGTCCATGAGTTTGTCGCCGTAGGCGGCACGGTCGATGCCCTGCCGTTCGTAAACTTCGATCTGCCGTCCAATGAGCCAGTTCCGCATGGTGAGACCGACATTGACCGCCTTGGTGGCATATGCCTGAGCTTCGTGGTGGATCTGAACAATGACGGCCACCAGCGACTCGAAGTCACCCTGCTGCATCGATGTCGGGTTCTTCTTTTTCATCGACTCAGTGCCTCCATAAGCTGCGCCTTCAGCTTGCCCCGCGTTGCGGCGATCTGCTCCAGCAGCTTTTCGTATTCCGGCAGCAGGTGCTCCACGTCTCCCGGGCCGGTGTCGGCGTTGTGCGGATTTTTCAGGTCCAGGTTGTAGTTTCCGGACTTGATCCGGTCGATGGGCACGCGCCAAGCCCGTTCATTCTCCACGCGGCCGGAGAAGCCGTCCTCTTCCCTCCCCCACCACGCCCGCTCGGCCTCGAACTCCTTGATCCGAATGGGCTTGCCCTTGTTGTAGCTCTTGGCTCCGGGCGGATACGGGTGCTCGTAGTACCAGACTTCTCGGGTGGGCGAGCCCTTGGTGAAGAACAGGAGGTTGGTGCGGATGCCGGTGTAGGGGTTGAAGACGCCGTTGGGCAAGCGGACGATGGTGTGCAGGTTGCATTCGGTGAGCAGGGCTTCCTTGATGCGCGTTTTCACGCCTTCGCCGAACAGGGTGCCGTCGGGCAGGACGAGTCCGGCCCGGCCGCCGGGCTTGAGGATCTTCATCAGCAGGACAAGGAACAGGTCCGCGGTTTCGCGGGTCCGGAACTCGGCGGGGAAGTTGGCTTCGATGCCGTCCTCTTCCATGCCGCCGAAGGGCGGATTGGTGACCACCACGTCCACGCGCTCCCTGGGGCCCCAGTCGCGCAGGGGGCGGGCCAGGGTATTGTCGTGGCGGACATTGGCGGGCACGTCGATGCCGTGCAGGAGCAGATTGGTGATGCACAGGACGTGGGGCAGGTGCTTTTTCTCGATCCCGGCGAAACACTCCTGGATGGTCTGTTCGTCGGCTTCGCTTCTGGCCTGTTTGCGCAGGTGCTCGATGGCGCAGACCAGAAAGCCGCCGGTGCCGCAGGCCGGGTCGAGGATGGTTTCGCCCAAGCGGGGGTCGACCTGCTCGACGATGAACTGGGTCACGGCCCGGGGGGTGTAGAACTCGCCCGCGTTGCCGGCGGACTGGAGGTCCTTGAGCAGCTTTTCGTAGATGTCGCCGAACATGTGGCGGTCATCCGAGGCATTGAAGTCGATGGCGTTGATCTTGTTGATCACCTGGCGCATCAACGTGCCGTTTTTCATGTAGTTGTTGGCGTCTTCAAAAGACATCCGGATCAGGCCGCTGATCTTGTCCCCGGCCACGGTCAGGGACTTGAGTTTGGGCAAAAGCGCGTTGTTGACGAAATCCAGCAGGGCGTCGCCGGTGATGCCCTCCTCGTCCACGGCCCAGGCGGACCAGCGCAGATTCTCCGGCAGCGGGGAGCGGTAGGCGTCGCGGAGAAGCTGCATCTCCTTTTCGCGGTCGTCGAAAATTTTCAGAAAGAACATCCAGCCGAGCTGTTCCAGACGCTGGGCATCGCCGTAGGTCCCGGCGTCCTTGCGCATGATGTCCTGGATGGATTTTACGATGCCTGAGATGTTGGGCATGATTATGCGGATCGTTGAAAATACGTGAGCAGGTTGTTCATGGCCGCATTCCTTCAGGCAACGGCCAGTTGCCGGACTTCCTCGTTGATCCGTTCGGCCAATGCGTCCTCAGCCACGTCCAGATCGTAGTCCATTTGCAGTCCCAGCCAGAAACTTGCGGAGTTGCTGAAATATCTGGAGAGCCGCAGGGCCGTATCCGCCGTGACGGCGCGTTTCCCGTGAATGATCTCGTTGATCCTGCGCGGGGAAACCGCAAGATCCCTGCCCAGCCGATTCTGGCTGATGGCCAGCGGCTTCAGGAACTCCTCTTCCAGAATCTCTCCAGGATGTACGGGAGGAATTTTCTTCATTTCTCACCCCTTGTGGCAATGCTGTTTTACGCGACATCCATGTAGAGTTGCGCCTCCAGCTCCCTGACCGCGGCCAGGTAGGAAGGCTTGCCGCCAAAGAGATTGATGATCTCGATAGGGGTTCCGAAGGCGCGCAGGGGGTCAACCTTGAGGATGTCCAGGGATTCGACGCTCTGGATGCCGGTTTCGGCGTACTTGGCCAGCAGGGCGTTCAGGACAGTGCGGGCCTTGTCGCCGTATTTTCCGAAAACATTGCGCTTTTTGACCTTTTCGGCCCGCTCCGTGCGGGTCAGCGGGGGCTGGTCAAAGGCGACGTGGCAGACCAGATCAAAGGCGTCATAGTCCCGACCCACCTGCTCGGCAAGTTCGTCCAGGAATACGCCCCTGGCGGCCAGTTCCTCCAGCACGGCCTGCTTGCGCTCGGCCTCGTTCCAGACGGTCAGGAACGAGGCCAGGGTGGCGTAGGTCCGGCGCACGGCCTTGCGGGAATAGTCCGTCAGGGATTCGGTGATCAGCTTGCCGTGTTCGTCCAGATACTGGACCCGCTCCGTGGCCACGCGGACTTCCACGTCGTCCACGTAATACTTGACCGGCGGTTGCCGGGCATTTGCCGGATCTCCCGGATCATCGCACAATGGTTAGGCGTCTCGTCCGGAGACGCTTCCGAAGGACCTTCCGAGAGATCTGCCGAGAGATCTTCCGGCGGTACCGGCGGGTCTTCCGGGCCGGGTTCGTAGATCCGGACCGGATCGCCGTCGCAATCCAGGTCCGCGAACATGCTTGTGGCCCGCTTGAAATCCATGATCATGAAAAAGAGCTTGCCGTAGTCCTCGTTGATCCGGCTGCCGCGGCCGATGATCTGCTTGAACTCGGTCATGGAGGCGATGCGCCGGTCCAGGACGATGAGCTTGCAGGTCTGGGCGTCCACCAGGTGCTCATCAGCCGGGAGGTGGTGCAGACCACCGGGTAGGCGGATTCCGGATCGATGAAATTGTCCAGTTGGGCCTTGCCCTCGTTGTTGTCCCCGGTGACCCGGACCACATAGCGGCTGTTGGCCGCGGCCAGGTCCGGGTTGGCGTTGACCATGGCCTGGCGCATCCGCTCGGCATGCTCGATGTTTTCACAGAAGATGATGGTCCTGGAAAAGCGGTCCGTTGTCCGCAGGAACTCGGTGACCTTGGCCGCCACCAGGGCGGTGCGCTTTTCCAGGATCAGATTGCGGTCGAAATCGCGGTCGTTGTACTCGCGGTCCTCGATGACCCGGCCGTACTTGTCGGTCTGGCCGTCCTCGGGCCGCCAGCCGTCCAGGTCCTTGTCCAGGCCGAAGCGGATCACCTTTTAGGGTGCGAGAAATCCGTCGGCGATGCCCTGGCGCAGGGAGTAGGCGTAGAAGGGCTCGCCGAAGTATTCGATGTTGGAGACGTCTCTTGTTTCCTTGGGCGTGGCGGTCAGGCCGATCTGGGCGGCGGAGGAAAAGTATTCCAGCACCTTGCGTCAGGCCGCGTCCTCCGCGGCGCTGCCCCGGTGGCATTCGTCCACGACCACCAGATCGAAAAAGTCCGGCGAGAACTGCTTGTAGATGTTCCAGTCTTCCTCGGCGCCGGTGACGGCCTGATAGAGGCAGAGGTAGATCTCAAAGGCCTTGTCCACGACCCGGTTGGTGATCTTGGTCATGGCCTGACCAAAGGGCTTGAAGTCGTTGGTCTTGGTCTGATCCGCCAGGATGTTGCGGTCCACCAGGAACAGGATGCGCTTGCTTGCTCCGGACTTCCACAGCCGCCAGATGATCTGGAAGGCGGTGTAGGTCTTGCCCGTGCCCGTGGCCATGACCAGCAGAATCCGGTTCTCGCCCCGGGCAATGGCCTCCACGGTGCGGTTGATGGCGATGATCTGGTAATAGCGCGGCGTCTTCTGGGAGCCGTCGTCGTAGTATTCCTGCGCGGCCACGGCCTCCTGGGCGGCGGTGTAGCCCCTGGCCGCGCGATAGCGGGCCCAGAGTTCGGCGGGAGACGGGAACTGGTCCAGGGGGATTTCCCGGGTGACGGGACCGGCGACGCCTTGACCGGTGGTTTTGGTCCGGTCGTGTTCCAGGAAGGCGTCCCCGTTGGTGCTGTAGGCAAAGGGAATGTCCAGGATCTCGGCGTATTCCAGAGCCTGCTGCATCCCGTCGCCCACGCAGTGGTTGTTGTCCTTGGCCTCGATGACCGCGATGGGCAGGTTCGGCTTGTAATAGAGAATGTAGTCGGCTTTCCTGGCCTCGCCGCGTTTCACGGTCCTGCCGCGCACAATGACCCGGCCCCTGGTGAAATAGAATTCCTCCCGGATCTGGGTCATCAGATCCCACTTGTCGCCGCTTGCGCCCACAAGCGCGGGGGTGACGAACTTGGTGCGGATGTCCGCTTCGGTGAGGGCTTTCTTGTTCATGGGGACCTCTTGTTACAGGGTTCCATGGGCAGGTTACCGGTCATGTCGAGACCGGCATTGATGTCTTCCGGCTTATTGGGTGACAAGTGCCCGTCCGTTCGAACCTATTTGATTTCCGCCAGGCGCCGCAGACAGCTGTTCAGGCTGGGTGATAATTCTCTAGCCCGCTCAGGGCACCATATTTCAGATGTAAAGCGGTTGATTTCGGACACGTATGAGCGACCGACCTGTGCTGTCGATCCTTTTTGAGGAACAAGTGCCGACCTGATCGAGGAATACCTTGATTGGCGGGCCAAATTAACCAAAGTTTGTTTTGGATCATCCAGTTGTTCAGGTGACAGAGGCACTTTACTTAAAGCTACTCCTAAAAAACCGGCCGTTCCCTCTCTGTCGGCCAGAAGCCAACTCTCCAATTCTCTCACCACGACCCGAAATATCATCCTCGAGTGCCTGTGCGGCAACCATTTATCAAGAATCTCCGGTGGGCATGGCAAATCTGCGTCCATAAAATCCAGTAGAGTCAGCACCGGAATCGAAGCGGCTGATTTGTTGAATGCTTCGACCTTTGCCTTGATCCATGAACTGCCCCTTTTACCATAACAAGCCCCAACCTGATGGCCGGACGTTTCGGCCAGTCTGCGAGCCATCGCTTCATCAGTCGGGCCTTCCACCAAGGCATAGATAATCATCGCCCTACTCCGCAAACAAAGATAATTGATGAGCCCTTGGTGGCGCGGTGCGGGGAAGCAGGACTTCGGCCACGGACAGACCTTGCCGGAGCAGCAGGTTTTCGTTTTCGTCGGGAGGCTGAAAAGTTGTGCCGTTTTCTCCGATTTCAAGTCGGACAATCTCTTCACCTCCAATTCCCTTGTCCTGGAGGATTTCCTCAGAATGCGTGCTGAGAATGATCTGACGTCGATTTTTGCGAAGCTTTTGCAAACGCTCAAACAATTGCGGCAAGTACCGGACGACTTCACTGTGCAGCGAAAGTTCTGGCTCTTCAAGTAGAAGGGCGCCGTTTCCCTCGAATACAGTCCATAAGAGACTGAACAATCGCAGTGTTCCATCTGAAAGCTGGCTTTCGTTCTGGAAAGCGCCTTGTGCCCTCCAATGCTCATACCGACCGATAAGATGCGGTGTGCCCTGCTTGTCCATGACAATGTCAAGCTCCTGAAGTTTGGGCACTGCCACTTTCAGGGCCGCTGCAATCCTCTTGAGTCGCGCTGTTCTGGTTTTTTTTTGTGTATTCCACAATCGCAGGAGAAAATCCCGGCCAAACGGGTCGTCATGCACCGGCATCGAGGTAAAACCCTGAGGATCACGCACCACCTGAGGAACAATATGCTGATAGGAAATAGTCTTGAAATAATCAGATATTTCTCGGAATTCTTTATTGGCAATGACTTGTTCAAGATCTGTCTGCGTCAACCGTTCGGGATCGTTTCCGTCCTCCGGGCCAGGACGATCCAGAGCAACAGATGAGTTTTTCAAGTTATAAACCAATTCCTTTTTCACGATCGGGCGCTGCCTGTTGTCCTGATTGATGACAATACAGTACTGCCATACATCTGTACCAGAATCATCAGCCAATTTCACATCGATATCTATGTCGGAATAACGCCTGGCCGACAAACAGCGCAAAGAGGAGATCCCCCCCCTTCTGCCAACCGCTGGAGCCAATCCGTCGATGGCCAACTCACGCAGAAAACGCAATGCATCAAGCAAGTTTGATTTGCCGGAAGCATTGGGACCGATAAGAAAGGTTCTCCAGGAGAGTGGTGTGGCGGCATCTCCAAAATTTTTCCAATTCCTAAGACGAATGCGGCTGATATACATTTTATGAATTCTCCCTCGCTCATGAAGCACCAAAATTTATCATGAGACTGATGTGGCATAAAAACATGCGCTTTGCCGCTAGCTTACCATTACCGTCAGCGTCTTGCCATGCATTCTCGCTACACCGGCTACTCCCCCCAGCTTTTTCAAGCCGTGGGCGCGCTTGGGCAGCCGTTCGGCTTCCAGGGCCTGACCGACCGGATCATTGCCGATGTCGGCAAGCCTCATCCACTTCGTGCCCATGCCCAAAGCAAAAATCACCGCGGCATAGGCTCCAATGCTCACTCCGGGATCGCCTTTCTGAATTTTGGCCAAAGTCTCCCGGCTGATCCCGGCCCGCTCCGCCACCAGGGTCATTTTTAACCCTCGCAGCAATCTGGCCCTGCGGAGGTCTTCTCCGAGGCGGACAAGTCCTTGACGTACGCTGAGAGGAGGTTTGAGTTTCGCCATGATATTTCCATTAAAATTGGCTTTTAATTTTATAATGCTGCCTATTCCGGTGAAATTGACCAGCGATTCCGGTGAAAGTGACCACTGTATCGGAGCGAAGCGACGCCGGGTTGAAGGGCTGTCTACATTGGGTCAGTTGATGACAAAGAGAGCGACTTGATCTTTCTCATGGAGTCTCCAGTAAGGTTGAATTTGTAGGCGTTGTGAACAAGCCTGTCCAGGATGGCATCTGCCAGGGTTTCACATGATGCTTCTTTCTCCTGTTTCAAGGCCGGCAGGGTTAACCCAAACTTACTCTTCCGCGAGGGTCATTTTTGCCAGGGAGGGGCATAGAGCCATATCTCCCGGCCTGATGCGGCAAATGGATGTCTGGTCGGTAACCAAACTCGACCCAAAGTGAGAGAATGAAACGTCGGCTGCGTGGATAAGCTGGCGCGATGCCGCGATCCAGAAGAGACTGCCCGGCATGATTGGGAAGATACCATAAGAGTGACAACCGCCCGAATACCTTTGCCTATACAGCCCGAAGTCGTCTCCGGCAATGGCGGATTGCATACATCATATGTCTTGTAACATGCGGCAACGTGGCTCCAAGACTGAAAGCGCAAAAGAGCAGTTGCTTGAGCGAGAGGCTCTGGTTGTGGCGATTTGCCTTTACCATCACTCTCGAGTAAATGCTTCCAGTTCGGTTTGTTGCCGGAATGCCGCACCTGAAGCCGAACGAACAGTGCATTGACGGCACTTCCGCAGTCACCCTGATATTTTAGTCACCTTCCACACCCGCAACCTATCCGAGAGACATACTCATGCCCAAACGAACCGACCTCCGCCGCATCATGCTCATCGGCTCCGGCCCCATCGTCATCGGCCAGGGCTGCGAGTTCGACTATTCCGGAACCCAGGCCCTGAAAGCCTTGAAGGAAGAAGGCTATGAAGTCATCCTGGTCAATTCCAATCCGGCCACCATCATGACCGATCCTGAATTGGCCGATAAAACGTACATCGAGCCCATTGTCCCGGACGTGGTCGCCAAGATCATTGCCCGGGAGCGCCCGGACGCCCTGCTCCCCACCCTGGGCGGGCAGACTGGGTTGAACATCGCAGTGGCTTTATCCGAATCCGGCGTTCTGGAGGAATACGGCGTGGAGTTGATCGGCGCCTCGCTGCCGGCCATCCGCAAGGCCGAAAGCCGGGAGGAATTCCGGCAGGCCATGCTGAACATCGGCCTGCAGGTCCCGAAAAGCCTGATTGCGCGGAACATGGATCAGGTTCGCCAGGCCGCCAAGGAGATTGATTTTCCGATCATCATCCGCCCGGCATTCACCCTGGGCGGCACCGGCGGCGGCGTGGCCTACAACCAGGAGGACCTGGAATCCATGGCCGAACAGGGCCTGACAGCGAGCCTGAAAACCGAGGTCATGCTCGAGGAGTCCGTCCTGGGCTGGAAGGAATATGAAATGGAGGTGATGCGGGACAAGAACGACAATTCCGTGATCATCTGTTCCATCGAGAACCTGGACCCCATGGGCGTGCATACCGGGGATTCCATCACCGTGGCCCCGGCCCAGACCCTGACGGATGACGAATACCAGCAGATGCGCAATGCGTCCCTGGACATCATGCGCGAAATCGGCGTGGAAACCGGCGGCTCCAATGTCCAGTTCGCGATCAACCCGGTCAACGGCAACATGGTGGTCATTGAAATGAACCCCCGGGTCTCCCGGTCCTCGGCCCTGGCCTCCAAGGCCACCGGCTTCCCCATTGCCAAGATCGCCGCCAAACTGGCCGTGGGCTATACCCTGGACGAACTGCCCAACGATATCACCCGGGAAACCATGGCCTCCTTCGAACCGGCCATCGACTACTGCGTGATCAAGATTCCGCGCTTCACCTTTGAGAAATTCCCCGGTTCCCAGGACTACCTGACCACGTCCATGAAGAGCGTCGGCGAGACCATGGCCATCGGCCGTACCTTCAAGGAGGCCCTGCAAAAGGGCATGCGTTCCCTGGAAGTGGGCGTCACCGGTCTGTGTTCGGATTTTTCGCAGCAGCTTCCGGACCATGAAACCATCCTCGCCGGTTTGCGTCTGCCCCACTCCAAGCGCCTCTTCATCCTGCGCCAGGCCCTGGCGGCCGGACTCGGCGAGACTGAAATTCAGGAAGCCACGGGCATCGATCCCTGGTTCATCCGTCAGATCGCCGAGGTGGTTGCCTTTGAAAACGAACTGAAATCCTTTGCCCTTTCCGAGAGCCTGTCCGCGGCAAACCCCAAGATGCCGCACATCCTGCGCCGGGCCAAGGAAATGGGTTTTTCCGACGCGCAGCTGGCCGTAGCCTGGAAGCGTTCGGAAACGGACATCCGCAAGATGCGCCTGGAACTGAACATCGTGCCCACGTACAAGCTGGTGGACACCTGCGCCGCGGAGTTCGAAGCCTATACGCCCTACTACTATTCCACCTACGAGTCGGAAAACGAAACCCGGACCAGTGTAAAACGCAAGGTGATCATCCTGGGCGGCGGTCCCAACCGCATCGGCCAGGGCATTGAATTCGACTACTGCTGCTGCCACGCTTCCTACTCCCTGCGGGAAATGGGCGTAGAATCGATCATGGTCAATTCCAACCCGGAGACCGTAAGCACGGACTACGACACATCGGATCGTCTCTATTTCGAGCCGCTGACCTTTGAAGACGTGATGAACATCGTGGAAATGGAGCAGCCCGAGGGCGTCATCGTCCAGTTCGGAGGGCAAACGCCCCTCAATCTTGTGGTGCCCCTGATGCGGGCCGGAGTGAACATCCTGGGCACCAGCCCGGACAGCATCGACCGGGCCGAGGACCGGGAGCGCTTTCAGGCCATGCTCCGGAAACTGGATTTGCGCCAACCGGATAACGGCACGGCCATGACTCCGGATGAAGCCATCGTCATTGCCGGACGCATCGGCTATCCGGTGGTGGTCAGGCCTTCCTATGTCCTGGGAGGACGGGCCATGGAAATCGTCTTTGACGAGAACCAGCTGCGCTCCTATTTCACCGAAGCCGCCCAGGTCTGTCCCGGTCATCCGATCCTGATCGACAAGTTCCTGCAGCACGCCGTGGAAGTGGATGTGGATGCCTTAAGCGACGGTGAAGACACCTATGTCGCCGGCATCATGGAGCACATCGAGGAAGCCGGAATCCATTCCGGCGATTCGGCATGCGTCCTGCCGCCTCACACCCTGCCCGAGGAGGTTCTCGCCGAAATCCGCCGCCAGACCGCGGCTTTGGCCCGGGAACTGGGCGTGGTCGGACTGATGAACATCCAGTACGCCATCCAGGGCGGAACCATTTACATCCTTGAGGTCAATCCCCGGGCCTCGCGCACCGTGCCCTTTGTGAGCAAGGCCACGGGCCTGCCCCTGGCCAAACTGGCCACCCGGGTCATGCTCGGTGCCCGCCTGCGGGATCTGAACATTCCCGACCAGCGACCCCTCAATTATTTTTCCGTCAAGGAGTCCGTCTTCCCCTTCCGCCGCTTTCCCGGGGTAGACGTGCTGCTGGGGCCGGAGATGCGTTCCACGGGCGAAGTCATGGGCATTGACGAGAGTTTCGGCCTGGCGTTCATGAAAAGCCAGTTGGCTGCCGGGCAGCGGCTGCCGGAATCCGGCACGGTGTTCATCTCCGTGAACGACGAAGACAAGGAAGAGATGCTGCCCGTGGCCCGGGTTTTTCAGGAGCTCGGCTTCCGCATCCTTGCCACCCGGGGTACCGCAGCCTACCTTCAGGATCATGGGTTGCACCCTGAACAGGTGTTCAAGGTCCACGAAGGCCGCCCCCACGTTGTTGATCACATCAAGAACAAGGCCATAGACCTGGTGATAAATACCTCCTCCGGAAAGAAAAAAACCATCAGCGACTCTTCATCGATCCGCCAAAGCACCCTGCTCCACGCCATCCCGTACACCACCACTCTGGCCGGGGCCAAGGCCATGGCCCAGGCCCTCCAGGAATTGCGGGGCCGGGGACTGGAAGTGAAGAGTCTGCAGGAATATCATCAAGGTTGAGCAAGAATCGTTTTTACTCACTCAAAGGGGAACTGCTCAATAACTCAAGGCAAGTGGACCACACAAAAAACACCTGGACCCGGCCTGCGCCGGAGTGACGACCGAGAGAACTCGCAATCGAGGTGCTCCATTCCGTCATACCGGCGCAGGCCGGTATCCAGGCAGCTCGTATCCGCGGTGGTTGGTTGCCCTGCCTTATGGAGCAATTACCTCAAAGGCATCATATGAAACGTGAATATTGCGGACTCGTCGGCATTTCCGGTCATCCGGAAGCAGCCAGGATGGTCTATTTCGGCCTGTACGCCCTGCAGCACCGCGGTCAGGAAAGCGCGGGCATCGTGACCTGGGACGGGGCCAATCTTCGGGAACAACGGGGCATGGGACTGGTGGCCGACGTGTTCAACGAACGTCACCTGGGCAAGGAACTCAAGGGCGACACGGCCATCGGCCACATTCGCTATTCCACCACCGGGGCCTCCCTGTTGCGCAACGCCCAGCCGTTCATGGTCCGCTTCGGGGACTTCCGGATTGCCATCGGTCACAACGGCAATCTGGTCAATGCACAGGCTTTGCGCCGGGAACTGGAGGATCAGGGCTCCATTTTCCAGACCACCATGGACAGCGAAGTCATCATGCACCTGATCGCCCGGAACCTGAACGGCAAAGGCCTGGTAGAAGCCGTCGCCCTGGCCTGTTCCCGGATCAAGGGCGCCTATTCATTGATCATCCTGGCCAACAACAAGCTCATCGCCCTGCGCGATCCCCTGGGCTTTCGCCCCCTGTCCCTGGGCCGGATGGGCGACAGCTACGTCGTTGCTTCCGAAACCTGCGCCTTTGACCTGCTCGAGGCCGAACATCTGCGCTGCATTGATCCAGGTGAAATGGTGATCATCGAGGACCGCTGCCTGACCTCCAGGCGGTTTGCCGATCCCGAGCCGACCAAGTCCTGTATTTTCGAACTGGTCTACTTTGCCAGGCCGGACTCCCTGGTTTTCGGCACGGAAGTCTATTCCGCGCGCAAGCGGATGGGAGAGATACTGGCTCGGGAAGCCCCCGTGGACGGCGACTACATCATGCCGTTTCCGGATTCGGGAATGTACGCGGCTGTTGGTTATGCCCAGGCTTCAGGCCTGCCTTTCGAGCTGGCCATGATCCGCAACCACTACATCGGCCGGACCTTCATCCAGCCTTCCCAGGACATGCGCGATTTCGGCGTCCGGGTCAAACTGAACCCCGTGCGCTCGCTGATCAAGAACAAGCGCATGGTAATCATCGAGGACTCCATCGTCCGGGGCACCACCATCCGCACCCGGGTCAAGAAGCTGCGCGAGCTGGGGGCGCGGGAAATCCACATGCGCGTCAGTTGCCCGCCCATCCGGCATCCCTGTTTTTACGGCATTGATTTCTCCTCCAAGGGCGAACTGATTGCCGCAAACCATCCGGTGCCGGATATTGCCCGGTACATCGGCCTGGACAGCCTGCACTATCTGAGCATCGAAGGCCTGTTGCAGGCCACCGGCCGCAGCGAAGGCTATTGCCTGGCCTGTTTTGACGGAAATTATCCGGTTGCCGTGGACGGTCCCTGTTCCAAGATGTGCCTTGAAGACAAGTGCTGCGGCTGACTTGCGGGAGCCGCTGATGGATCAGGAACTCGATCTGCAATCCGCAATCCGTTCCGGCCGGCAAGACTGGCTGGCTCTGGGACGCGAGGTACTGGATGTCGAGATTGCCGGCCTGACCGCGGTCCGCGACGATCTGGGGCCGGGCTTTCTGGATGCCCTGGAAGCCCTGGCCAACTGTTCCGGCCGGGTGGTGGTCATCGGTCTGGGCAAATCCGGCCTGGTGGGCCGCAAGATTGCCGCCACCCTGAGCAGCACGGGCACTCCGGCCTTTTTTCTGCACCCCGTGGAAGGAGCTCACGGCGATCTGGGCATGATCCGGCCCGAGGACGTGGCCCTGGCCATTTCCAACAGCGGCGAAACCGACGAACTCAATGCCATTTTACCCACGCTGCGATCCCTGGGCGTGCGCATCATTGGCCTGACCCGGAATGAACGCTCCTCCCTCGGCAACTTGTGCGACATCGTGATCAAGGTGGCGGTCCCTCGGGAGGCCTGCCCTCTCGGATTGGCCCCCACGGCCAGCACCACCGCTGCTCTGGCCGTGGGCGATGCATTGGCCGTGTGTCTGATCCACTGGAAACGCTTCGATGCCTGCGCCTTTCAACGCTGCCATCCGGGCGGCGCTTTGGGACAGCGCCTCCGACTCTCCATTCGCGACGTCATGCACCACCGAAAAGGACTGCCCGTTGTCCGCTCCGGCGCTTTTCTTGGCCAAGCCTTGTCGGTCCTCAATGAGGGCGGTCTGGGAACCGTGGCCGTGGTGGACGAAGCCGATCGACTCGCCGGCATCCTCACGGATGGCGATATCCGCCGCCTGGTCTGCCAGGGCCGCCTGGATCCGGAACTGGCCGTGGAAGAGGTCATGACCAGGGCGCCGCGCAGCGCTGCCCCGGATCAGACCGCGGCTCTGGCCCTGGACATCATGGAATCCGCGGCCATCACCGTGCTGCCGGTGGTTGACTCCTCCGGAATGCTCCAGGGCATGGTCCATCTTCATGATCTCCTCGGCAAGGGACGGGTGAAGTTTTCTGGCTGAGGTTACGGACTTGTGGCTGAACTGAAGGATTACCTCGCAGGTTTGTGTTGGTGATTGCTGAAGATAACTGCTCAGCACACGTTCTTCCTCCGATAATCGGTGTCGGGGTCAATATCGGAATCGGTTTCGAAAAAATAATTGCCCTTCCACATGGCTTCGCTCCGATACCGACCCCGACACCGATTCCAATGCCAAACTCGGCAACAGCTTGTTTTGCTGAATAGTTGATTTCGAGGTAACCATTCAGCACATCATCCGTATGGTCATAAATCCGCACTGGATTCCGGCTTTCGCCGGAATGACATATTGGAGAACCCGTTTCCACGTCAGTCATGCCCGCGAAAGCCGGTATCCAGGTCTTTTTTCTGACTTTGCTGAATAGTTACATTTCGAGTAACTATTCAGTTCATCCGGAGGGTGGTCATTTACCTGCACTGGATACCGGCTTTCGCCGGAATGACTTATCGTGGCAAGCTGCATCTATACAGTCATACCGGCGAACGCCGGCGCTATCGCTATCCAGATCTTTTTCGCGGATTTTGCTGAATAGATACGATTTCGATTGCGGATTTTGATTGCGGAAAAATGGGAGTGGGCTGGAGCAACTGACCGGGGAGTGAGTTTGACAGACCGGACCGAGGGTGGGATCTGTGGGGAATGTGCGCTGTTGCATCCGACATGTTGCTGGATTGATCCTGCCATGGTGGATACGTGTTTTCCTATCAGTCTCGAGGAACAGACCCGTCTTGCCCCTCATGCCCAACGCCTGGGAATTCAGGGCCATTCCTGGTCACCCAACACGGAATTCTTTCTGCACAGTCTGCATAAACTGTTTCCCGGCGAACGCGAACGTATTCAGGTTCTTTTTCCGGAAGGTGAAAGACATTGCCGATTGGCCATCAAAAATGATGGAAGTTGCCTGTTTTTGGGAACCAATGGGTGCATTCTTCCGAGAAAGGACCGCCCCTTTTATTGCCGTCTCTACCCCTTCTGGTTTATAAATACCAAATTGTTCACGTTCTCCTCGCGCCAATGCCTGGCCGTGAACCGTGTTTCCTCAACCACGGGGCTGTGCGCCCTGTTCAAGACCGATCCATCCGCTCTGCGCACCCTGTACGAAATGCTGCGTACCTCCTGGGGACTGCCCGCGGATGAGAAGAGATACATTTCATGCGCAAAAAATTGCTCGTTATAGGAAGCGCATTTGTCGTTCTCCTGATGCTTGCCGGAATCGGCGGCCTTGTCGGACTCTATTTCTGGGCTGCCCGGGACCTGCCCAGCTTCAAGACAATCACGGACTACAATCCTTCCCTCGTCACCACGGTTCTGGCCCGGGACGGTCAGGTTCTCGGATACTTCTACAATGAGCGGCGGTTTCTCGTGGAGTCCACGGATCTGCCCCCCAAGGTGACCCAGAGCTTCCTGGCCGCGGAAGACAGTAATTTTTATCACCATGAGGGCATCGACATCTCCGGAATCCTGCGCTCCCTGATTCGCAACATCCAGGCGCGGAGCATCGTTCAGGGGGGAAGTACCATCACCCAGCAGGTCATCAAGTCATTGCTCCTCACCCCGGAACGCAGTTACGAGCGCAAACTGAAGGAAGCCATCCTCGCCTACCGTCTGGAACATTACCTGACCAAGGATGAGATCCTGACCATCTATCTGAATCAGATATTTTTCGGCGCCGGCGCTTACGGGATCGAAGCCGCCGCCAGAACCTACTTCAACAAGCACGCCCACGAATTGACCCTGGCCGAGGCGGCTCTTCTGGCCGGCCTGCCCAAGGCTCCCTCCATGAACAACCCCCTGCGCAACGCCTCCAGGGCCCGCTCCAGACAGGTCTACGTCCTGGAGCGGCTGCTCACTCTGGGTTGGATTACCGCGGAGGAATACCGGACCGCCATGGATCAGCCCATGATCTTTGACACCGGAAGCGATCCATCCTGGAGACAGGGCGCCTGGTATCTGGAGGAGGTTCGCCGGGAATTGATCGCCAGATTCGGTGAGGAGAAGGTTTATAACGGAGGGTTGAAAGTTCAAGCCCTGGTGGACTTGGACCATCAGGCAGCCGCTGAAAACGCCCTGCGCGGCGAGTTGGTCGCCCTTGGCAAGCGTCAGGGCTGGCAGGGTCCGATCCGCGCTCTTGCCGGTCAGGATGCCGACTCGTTCCTGGAGTCGCAGTCGATTTCTCCGGCAGCCTTGCTTGCCGGCGACTGGATCCGGGTTCTGGTCACGGACGTGCGCTCAGACGGGGCCTATGTCCGCTTTGGGCCGTATCACGGCTGGATCGATGTTCAGACCATGGGATGGGCCAGAACCCCTGATCCGTCCCGAGCACCTGAAGACGTTCCCCCTGTGCGTGATGCGCAGCGCGTTTTGAATGTGGGCGACGTGGTCTGGGCCGCCCTGCGCCTGGACAAGGAAGAAGATATGGAGGACTTGTCTCTGGACATGGATGACGCGGTCCTTCCGGCGGCGCTTCTGGGGCGGAAGTGGGAGCTTTCCCTGGAGCAGGAACCCTTGGCGGAAGGCGCGATTGCCTCCATTGATCCCCACACCGGGGATGTCCTGGCCCTTGTCGGCGGTTACAGTTTTCATCGCAGCCACTTCAACAGAGCCACCCAGGCCATGCGCCAGACCGGTTCGACCTTCAAGCCCATCGTCTACTCCGCCGCCCTGGACAACGGCTTTACCGCGGCTTCCATCCTGATGGACGCCCCCATTGTCTATACGGATGCCACCACTCTGGACACCTGGAAGCCGGAAAATTTCGAAGGCCGGTTTCACGGTCCGACCATGCTCCGTACGGCGCTGGTCAAGTCCAGGAATCTGGTCACCATTCGCGTGGCCCAGTCCGTGGGCATTCACAAGATCATCGATCGAGCACGGGAATTGGGTCTTCAAGGTGATTTTACTCCGGACCTTGCGGTCAGCCTCGGTTCAACTTCCGTCAGTCTGATGAACATGTGCAAAGCCTTTTCCGCATTTGCCCGGGACGGTTCCACCGTGGAGCCGCGAATCATCCTGTCCGTTCATACGGCCTGGGGTGAACCGTTGCTGGAAAACGAAGTCCGAACCACGCCGGCCATATCTCCCCAGAATGCCTACATCATCACGGAGATGCTTCAGGAGGCCGTCCGGGACGGAACGGGTCGCCGTGCCCGGGCCCTGGGACGGCCCGTGGCCGGAAAGACAGGCACCACCAACAACCACCATGATGCCTGGTTTATCGGGTACACGCCGTACCTTCTGACCGGGGTCTATATCGGCTTTGATCAGCTGCAATCGCTGGGCAGGATGGAAACCGGATCCCGCGCGGCCCTGCCGGCATGGCTGGCCTACCGCCGGCAAGTCGAAGAAACCTATCCAGAGCAGAACTTCACGCCGCCTGCCGGTTTGACCATGGCCCGGATCGATCCAGAAAGCGGCCTGATCGCCGGACCGGATTGGAGGGGAACGAGCTTTCTTTTGCCGTTCATTTCAGGTACTCAGCCGCAACAGGTTGCCGTCAGCATGGTTGACGGCGTCAAGGAAAGACCGAGTACCGAGGAAGACCTTTTGCGGCAGGTCTTTTAGCTGAAGCTGAAAGACCTGCCCGGATGCTTGCCGCCAGATAAAATGACGGCCGGATGCATGCCGATATGCTGCTATCCGGCCTGATGCCGCCCGATAAATCTCCAAGGAGCACGATCTATGAGCATTGAAATCGCCAAATCCTTCACCAAGGCGACATCGGAAGTACTGTCCACGATGGCCATGATCACCCCCGTGCCGGGAAAACCGTACGTCAAGAAGGACAGCATGGCGAAGGGCGATGTGACCGGAGTCATTGGTTTAACGGGAGACAAGATAGGAACCATATCCGTGACCTTCACCCAGAAATGCGCATTGGCCGTGGTCAAAAACATGCTGGGCGACGACATTCAGGATGTCATCACGGATACGAAAGACGCCGTGGGCGAGATCACGAACATGATCTCCGGCAAGACACGACAACTGCTGGCGGAAACCGGGCTGACCATCCTGTCCGCGACCCCCACCGTGATCATGGGCAAGGGGCACACCATTCATCACATCTCATCTGAACCGATCATGGCCATCCCCTTCACTACGGAACATGGCGAATTTACGGTGGAATTTTGCTTTCAGTGATTGATTTCCGGTGATTGTACCTGAGGGGAACAGCCGATCCCTGGATAGGAAGCGCTGAAGGATATCGATTTTTCTTTCTTGCGAACCGGCCTGGCTTGGGACGCCCGCAAGGCCAGGTCGATGGAATACAGCAATCCTTTTTGTCTGAGCGGTTTTGTCAGATACACTGCTCTCATGCGCTGACTGGCGTCCTCGGTTTCCGTGGTTGGATACGCCGTCATGATGATCACCCGGGTTTTGAGATTGCGCTTCACGACCTCCCGCAAAATATCCATGCCGCACCCATCCTCCAGAATAATATCCGCGAGGATGAGATCGAATTCCAAGGCATCCATTTCCGACAAGGCTTCACGATACTTTTCCGCGGTGATCACATGATGCCCCTCCGCGGAGAGAAATCGTTGAAAACTGAAGCGAATGGATTCTTCATCGTCAATAACAAGAATATTGGCCTGCATCCGGGAACCTTGCGAGTGAGTATAAATTACTGATATCGTAATAAAATTTTTGTTACATCGGCGGTAACCATTCAGCACATCATCCGTATGGTCATAAATCCGCACTGGATTCCGGCTTTCGCCGAAATGACATATTGAAGAACCCGTTTCCACGTCAGTCATTCCGGCGAAAGCCGGAATCCAGGTCTTTTTTCTGACTTTGCTGAATATTACATTTTTTGTAACTATTCAGTTCATCCGAGAAAAATCGGACTGGATACCGGCCTTCGCCGGTATGACTTAACTTTGAAAGGACGTGGTTTGTTACGTCATTCCGGCGAAAGCCGGAATCCAGCTCTGGCGAGTGACCACAAAGTATATGCTGAATAGTTACCATCGGCGCATCGCCCCCAAGACAGGAGGGATTCGTCGTCTTTCGAAACAAATATTCGTCCTTCGCGGCATCCTTCATTCTTCATCAAGATGCGTGCCATTTCCCTTGGCACGTGTATATCCTGAAAACATCCAGATAATTCATCCGATTGCCGACGACGTTTTGTAAAAGCATAAGGGATGCGATTGCGAGGATCATGTTGCACGCAACAAAATTGTTGCCCGAGGTTTCATCTCTCTCGCAACACATCAAAATTTGATGGAACTGCTCAGCTTCTGAGCTTCTTGCTACGCAACTGCTCGGCTTCAAGAGCGAAACGATGTTGGCTTGGCACAAACCTGTGGCAAGCATGACCTGGATTCCCGCCTTCGCGGGAATGACTTTTTTAGCCGTTCCCGGACCAGATCATACCCGCAAAGTGAGCATCCAGCCCGGTTTACTCGAATGATCTGTAACTGCGCAAAAAGGTCAGGCGATGAGGTTTACCGTGCAAGGAGTGTCTCCGGGATGGAGTTTCGTGATTCAGCTACTGGCACGCTCCAGCCGAAACTTTGGCTTGAGTGCGTTACACCGCTGCCGCACTGGGGTGCGGCGCTCCCTGGATTCAACCCGCTGATTGCCACAAGTTTTCGAGCAGTTACAATGATCTGAATAAATTACCTTACAACTATGACAAGGCAACCGGCGTGAGGTTGTATTTCTTGATTTTTCGGTAAAGGGTAACGCGATCCACGCCCAGAAGGCGGGCTGCCTTGGCCTTGTTCCAGGCGGTTTTATCCAATGCCTCGAGGATCGCCTGGGAATCGACTTCGCGATGTCTGGTGGAGGATTGCTTCTCCAGTTTCGGGGCATTCATGAAATCCGACGGAAGATGGTCAAAGGTGACGATGTTCTGGTTGCAGATGACAAAGGCATGCTCCAGGGTATGCTCGAATTCACGCACATTGCCCGGCCAATGGTATTTGAGAAAGGCGTTCAAAACGTCTGAGGAAACCGCCTCGATGTCTTTCTTGAACAGCGCGTTGAACTTGTTGCGAAAATGCTCGACCAGCAGCGGAATGTCCTTGCGCCGTTCCCGCAGTGGCGGCAACCGGATCTCCACCACTTTCAACCTGTAGTACAGATCTTCCCGCAGTTCTCCTCGACTGACCCGCTCGGCAAGATTGCGGTGGGTCGCCGCGATCAGCCGGACATCCACCTTCGTGGGCGTCGAACTCCCAACCTGCTCGAACTCCTTGCCTTCAAGAACCCGCAACAGCTTCAACTGAACCTTTGGCGAAAGATCTCCAATTTCGTCAAAAAAGATGATCCCGCCGTCGGCCCTGTGCAAACGTCCGGGATAGTCACGGATGGCGCCGGTGAAAGCGCCCTTGACATGGCCGAACAGTTCGCTTTCCAGGAGTTCCTCCGGAACCGCGGAGCAGTTCACCTTGACCAAGGGTTTATGGCTTCGGTCTCCGGCAAGATGCAAAGCCTCGGCCACCAGTTCCTTGCCTGTTCCGCTTTCGCCGGTGATGAGCACCGTGGTCTGCACCCCGGCCAGGGCCTTGATGAGGGAATAGACCTTTTGCATGGGCTCGCACACGCCGACAATGCGGTGAAACTTGCGGTGCTCCTTGAGTTCGCTTTCCAGGGCGGCCATTTGCGTATCGTCTCGCAGGGACATGACAACCCCCGCGGCCATGTTCTGCTGATCCAGCAAAGGATACATGCGCACGCTGATGACCCTTCCAGGGCGATTCGCGGGACGACATTCGATTCGATCCACGCATATCGGCTCGCCGGTCCTGATCCCCTCCTCGAGAATCTCCCTGCACCTGCCGGTGCAATTGGCGGACAATGAACCAAAATGCTTGCCGATGTCGTCCCGATTATAACCGCACATGCTCGTGGCCGCGTCATTGAGCTCAACCACGACTCCGTCCTTGTCAACGGTGACAATGGCATCCCTGACGCTTCGGAATATCGCCTCAAGATTAGCCCGGTAGCGTTCCTTCTCGTCGCTCACAAGCTTGTATTTCAGGGCCGTTCGCGTCACATGCAGCAACGACTCCTGATTCACCGGCTTGGAAATATAATCAAATGCTCCCAGTCGGATGGATTCGGCGGCGGTTTCAAATCCGGGATCTCCGGTGATCATGATTACCTGACAATTCAGCCCCAGGGCCTTGATCTCTCGCAAAACGTCGATTCCCGTGCCATCCTCCAAGATGATGTCCGCAAATACCACGTCAAAGTCGCCATCCGCGAGAAGGTCCAGGGCTTCGGTATGGTTTGCCGCTGTCGTCACGATATAGCCGGCTGCGCCGAGGAATCGTTCAAAGGTAAACCGAATAGACTCCTCATCGTCGATAACAAGAATTTTTGCGATCATCTTTCCCCTCTTGCTGAGTATGATTTACTGTATTTAATCAAACCGAAACCATTCAGCTCACTCGGCGGGAGGTCATTCACCTCCACTGGATTCCGGCGTTCACCGGAATGACTTGTCGCAGCAAGCCCATTCATTCAGTCATGCCGGCGATTGCCGGTATCCAGTTCGCCTACTCGGATTATGCTGATATAGATATTCAAAACGTAGCTACTCCCGCTGTTCCTGTTTCGTGCATCCGCATTGGACAGGGCAGCTATTCCATTGCCGGCAAATCGATGATCACACGAGTAAAATCATCCTTTTCGCTTTCAAATGACATCACGCCGCCATGTTCGGTGATGATGCCATGCGAGATGGTCAACCCCAGTCCGGTCCCCTTGCCGATAGCCTTTGTTGAAAAAAAGGGCTTTGTGATCAAGGGAAGATCATGATCGCTGATCCCGGAACCGAGATCGAAAAAAATGATGCGTACGTGCTGACGGTTTTTGACCAATATTTTCTCAATACTGATCTCGAGACGTTTTTCCGCATGTCTGGTGGTAAACTTCTCGTTCAGGGCATGGCGGGCATTGTTGATGATATTGATGAAAACCTGCTGCAGCTCTTGAAAGTAGGCGTTCACGAAAGGAAGATTCTCAGCAACGTGAATCTTCAGATCAATTCCTTCCTTGCGAATCTGGGCCTGGGACAGCACGAGAGATTCCTCAAGAACGGTCTGGATGCGCACAGGTTGTTTGTCGCTACGTCCGTGCCGCGTATAGGATAGCAGTGTTTTGACGATCCGACCGACCCGTTCCCCCTCCTTGACGATGCGTTGTCCGATGTCCTTCTCCAGGCTGCCCGGAAGACATTCGTTGATCAGGATTTGGCCGTAATTAATGATCCCGGTGATGGGATTGTTGATTTCATGTGCCACCCCAGCGGCCAACTCCCCTAGTGCCGCCAGGTGACTGGCCTGCAGGGCCTCGGCCTGGAGCGCCATTTTTTCGGTAATGTCGCTGACCCACAACAGGACACTGTTGATTTTTCCGGCATCCCTGACCGGAAATGCCTTGACATCCAGGACCGCTCCGTCAAAGTTGACCACAGCGACCTCTACTTCATTTGTCGCAAAGCATCGGGCCGTCGGATTGTTAAGGGATATGCCGGAAGGTGCAGACAGCAGCCTGTCGCAATACTTGCGCACGGCGCTCGAACTATCCCGTTCCAAGCCTGAATCCATTTCACGATTGGTCCACAACACTTCCAGAGACGGTGAGAAGAGAATCAATGTATCACTGATTGCATTCAGGAGGGCATGAAACTCCTGGGAAAGTCTTCTGAATCGTTCTTCGCTCACCTGAAGTCTCGCGGTCCTTTCATTGACCATTTGCTCCAGATCTTCATGCACCTTGTTCAGCTTTTCTTCCGCCTTCTTTCGGGCGGTAATGTCGGTAGTCGAGGTTCGGCAAACCACGGCGCCATCGATGTCCGTTCCAAGAATACTGTCCAATTGTACATGGAGCAGGCGCCCTGCATCTCCTTTCAGTCTCACCTCACAGGACTGGCGTTCGCCGGTTTCAAAAACAAGATCGTGATGTGATTGCAACCTGTCCTGGTCCGCCATGAAGGCATGCGCCCATAACAGACTGTCTATCAGTTGACTGCGGACAATGCCGAGCTGATCGGCAAAGGTGAGATTGGATTCCAGGATACGTCCGGTTCTTTTGGTGGTCACATAGCCGACCGGAGCAAAATCATAAAGATCATTGTATTTTTCCATCGCCAGGTACAGCCGTTCCTGGGTCCGATGAAGCTCATCATTTTGCATTTCCAGCTCTATCTGGTGCACCTGCAGCTCATGAAGCAGATTCTGCCGGTCATGCGGTGTTTCGCGCCCAGTCGGTGACTGGAGAAACTCCCTGCTTTCTTCACCCTGCCGGGCCTTCAGGATACGATCTGGCTTGTCAAAATCGTCAGGCATATCAACCCTCCAGTTTGGCATTGGGATGGAGCCGAAATAAAGACGCCGCAGAAATCTGTACGCCGAAGAAATCCCCTCCGCGAATGGTGCCGGACCACGAAGCCATGGTCAGTAAGATTGAAGTTCATAGTTCAACAAGCCTCCAGTTGCCAAGAAGCTCCAGGTTCATGGCCGGAGAAATGTCTTTCTTTTCCAGATTCCAAAGCACCACACGGCGAAAGTACGCAACAATTGTGTTGCATGCAACACTTTCTTCATGACAATCACTTGCAGCAGCGCTTGCCCATGACACCCAACCATTTGGAATATACTCAGATATACCATCTCCTCATCTTGGGCATGGATGTTGCTCAAGTATGGGTTTGACAAGCCGCCCTCCATACATACTGAAGAATGTGAATGACGGACAATGAAGTCGAACAAAAAAAGCAAAAGGGAGAAAACAATGAAAAAATCAGTGATTCTCGTGATTCTACTGGCAAGTCTTTCCTTGATGCAGATCGGATGCGGACGGTTTACCGGCGGCGCGGCCACGGGAGGAGCAGTGGGCGTTCTCGGAACCGGAGCCGCCTATGAATACCAGACCAAACGCCAATTGGACCAGTTGGAGGCGGATCTGGCAGCAGGAAGAATCACTCAAGAGGAATATGATATCAGGAGGGATCAGATCTCAAGAGGTTCCATCATCTATTGATATCCATTCAAGTTTTTGCTGATCGGCGGTTGCTCTGGAACCCGGTCTCGATGGCATTGAACTTATTGACGTTAAGCCGCGGAAGAGAAGCATGCCGAACAGCAGGCCGGCTGAGGATTTTTTTGGGCGAAACCAAAAAAGAGCTTGAGGAAAGTTGATCTATTTCAAAAGGAGAGGTTGAAATGAAAAACACTTTTAAAATCCAATTCCTTGTATTGGTAGCGTTTCTGCTGGTTGGACTCGTCGGACCGGTGCAGGCCCAGACGCAGCTCAGGGAACTGGGACAAAGCCCGTTTTATCCGAACGAGATGAACACGGTGGGAGATTTCCAGGAGATGGTCAGGGAGACGATGCCGGCCATTCGGGAAGGCTTCAGCATGGTGGGGGCGCAGGACCTGGTGGACCCTTTCGTTGATCAGGTTCGACAGGGCAATATTGAGCAAACCAGCATTCCTCCAGGGCAGAGAATGCAGTGGATGCTGTTCAGAGCAGGTGGTCGCATCGAAGTCCTCAACAACCTGGTATGGGCCGGTCAACAGCCTTTTAACGCATTCCAGGTTTTTGTGGACAGAGGGCCAAACAGGCACGTGTTCATCGTGCCCGCGGTGTGTGGAAACATAACCCTGGTCCAGACAATTCAGGCGCCAGCCCCTGCACCGGCCCCGACTCCGGCTCCAGCACCGGCACCGACTCCGGCGCCCGCGCCAGCCCCAGAACCGGCCCCGGCACCGACTCCTCCTCCACCACCGGTTGAAGAGGTCCAGGAACTGGTCACCAGAATTCCCGGCAATTTTGTGGCTGACCTCGGTTACATGCACCAACCCGATCCGGCAAACTACGCCTTGTTCCGGATTGGATACAGGTACCCGGTCCACCAGAATATTTCCATTCTGGGCATGGTCGGTTTTGCTCCTGTATTTCGAGGCGACGACGATGATGATTCCTTTTTGATCGATCTGCTTGCGAACTATCATCACGATCGGATGTTTTTCGGAGCCGGAGTCGGCTTCTGGACTTCCAGCGACAACGACCGTTTCGATCTTATCCTGAACGCGGGGTACAGAGTCTATGAGATGCCGAATCGGTTCAACGTATCCCTCTTTCTGGAAGCCAGAGGAGCCGTGGATGAGCTGAATGAATTGGCGGATTATGGGCGATTCGGGGGTGGATTGCGTGTGGAGTTCTAATATGAACTGATCCGCTTCAATTCATCTGATCAGCTCTCTTGCTGAAATCGTCGGGGCGAGGAACGGATTGTTGGAATCGCAACGACCG
The DNA here is from genome assembly GCF_054656975.1 of Desulfonatronum parangueonense. Taxonomy (NCBI): domain Bacteria; kingdom Pseudomonadati; phylum Thermodesulfobacteriota; class Desulfovibrionia; order Desulfovibrionales; family Desulfonatronaceae; genus Desulfonatronum; species Desulfonatronum parangueonense. Next base: position 747,171 of record NZ_BAAHXH010000003.1, on the reverse strand, counting down.
GCAACCTCGTCCCGACGATATTTATTGATACAAACCAGGCCAAAGGATCGTTCTTCCTGCTGTAGTTTCTTTATGTGAGGATTCGCAGTTACCATTACCGCGAAACAAGGGAAAGTATCACATGAAAGAATCGCCGTCTCGGATCGTCATGATCAAAAGCCATGTTCGGAACCAGGGGAGCCTTCTGATTCCGAAACATGGCGGATACTATCAACTGAGGAGCCACCAAGGGTGGCATTTGAAAAACAAACGCAGAGGGCAACGAGATTCCGAAAAAATCGGCAGGTTGATGCTGTGGATCTTGTGTTTGTCGATTCCGGTCCTGGTGCTTTTTCTTCTGATCCGCGGTTGGATCTGACGGAGTGTGCATGGTTCAACGCGAAGAAGGAGCAAGTCCAAGCCGCGCGACAAGGATCATCACGCCTGCTCTGAACCCGGCCCAGATATGCCGGTCCTGGAATTGTTCAGCTATTTTTTCCCGGAGCTTTGTCCACCTGAAACATAGAACGACGCATTATGAAAAGGCCCTTCCGCAAGATATTCATGGCTGTAGTCACCGCCATGGGGATGCTGTTGATTGCATCGGTTCACGCCTTATCAGCGGCTGATTCGAGTGTCTACGCGGAAGTGCACCAGTTACATCCGACAATCCAGGGCGATGGGTATCAAAGCCGTATCCAGGAATTGCCGGATGAGACGTTCACCATCACAAGAGAAGGAACTTCCTGGAACAGTCAACGAGGAGACGGCAACCGAATCAGCCTGTTTTCCCTCCTTGAACCTGATGAAACATTTCCTCATGATCTCGAGCCTGGTCTCGGGTTTGCTTCGTCCTTCTTGTCCGACACTGAGAATTTTTCCCAGTTCGACCGCTTTTTTCGCCAGTACCCGTCCTCCAGCAAGGCATATCAATTAGATCCCTTCAAACAACGGGTGAAACCGAGCCCCGAAGGTATCGGCTCCTATCTTTCCTATGACCTGTTCCACGGACTGCGCATTTTTGGAGGCGCAGGCCGCTGGTTCCAGCATGAGCCTACGCCTGTCAAGCCATGGTTCACCCGATCAGGGCTGGAATTTGAAATGCCCAAAGCGTGGCTTGACGTTGGCCTCCGGCCCATCGGTTCCATCAACATCCGGAACTTCAAAGACGACGAATGGCACATGGATGTCTCCATGCGGGCCGGATTCCAAATTGAAAACACGCTGCTCCTGAACCACAGGCTGCTCTTTTTGATCGAATACTTTTTCGGCCGATCTCCGGATGGCGAGTTTTATATTCGTGATGTGGAATCCATTGGCATCAGGCTCAATTATTTCTATGATTGAAGCCGAGCAGCAGTCGCCCCCATAAGAAGAGACATTAACCGTAAATTCAGTAAGGAGAAATGATGATCATCCAAGTCAATACGGACAAGCATATTGAAGGTCGTGAACAACTGGCCGCCGAAGTGCAAGCCGTGGTGGAACACAGCCTGACCAAGCATCGTGATCATGTTACCCGCGTGGAAGTCCATCTCAGCGATGAAAACAGCCTCGTCCGCGGCGGCGACAACGACAAGCGCTGCGTGATGGAAGCCCGCCTCAAGGGTCGCAATCCCATTGCCGTAACCCATAAGGCCGGCACGTTGACCATGGCCGTGGAGGGCGCGGCGAACAAGCTGGAAACTTCCCTGCGCAGCATTCTCGAAAAATTGAAGGACCACCAGAATCCTGCCCGGCGAGCCATGAAAACGGCCATGCCCGCCTCTTCCGACGAGATGGCTGAAGCCGCAAGCGAAGTGGAAATCGAGCTCGAAACGGAAATGAAGGAGGAAACGGAGGAAGCGGATCAGGCTCGCAAATGCTGAACCGGGGATGAAGGTTGCATAAATGGTTGGGGGGACGGGATCTGCTGCAGCGACGTCCCGCTCGGGTGCTCAGGGCTGCCGCATTGCCAGGATATTTCGCATCCCGGAGGCCAGCCAATCCAGTACCAGGGCCGGCGAAACTTGATAACGCAGCGCTTCTTCAGCTTCATCAAGCCGCAGGTCGATCCGACGCCAGGCCCGGGGATGCCCCTGGGCCAGAAAGACGTTGGCAAGGCTTGAATCCGAGACGCCCTGACAGGCCTTGATCAGACTGCGGCGTGTCGCGTGGATCATATTGAACGCCAGGTTGCGGTCGACCTGCCCCTTGACCATGGTTTTGCCAAACCAGCCCCGCCCTGACTTGAGGAACACGCAGAGCGTCTCCTCCCATTCCGGAGCAACAGCAGCCTCCCCGGCTGCTTCCAGATCCCAGGACAAGGTAACGACCCAGCTCCGGGAGACCAGGGTCGGCAACAGGCGTTCGCGTTGCGGGGTCAGCAGGACGAAGCTGTTCCGGGAATCCGTCTCCTCCATGGATTTGAGCAAGGCATTGGCTGCTTCCACGGTCAACTCCTGCGCCTCGCCCAGTACGAGAACCCTGCGCTTCCCACTGCGTGGAGCCTGCCCCAGAAGCCCCCGCAACTCCCGCACCGCGTCAATGCTGATCCGCCCTTCCCGACCGTCCAGATAGATCAGGTCCAAAAACGCCGCGTCTCGAATCCGACTGCACGTCGGGCAGCTCTGACATGGTTCCCGGCCTGATCCGCTGTTCAGCAAGGCCATGCAGTTCAGCAACGCAACCCAATACAGCCCGAGCTTTTCGCGATCCTCGGCTGCTCCGCCCTCCAGCAACAGCACTCTCGGCGGACGTTCAACCAGACGGGAAAGACAATCCAGAACCCTCTCCTGCCCCTTCAGGGAGAAAGGATCGATCGCTTTACCGGTTTCGTTCTCCTGGGATGGGTTGGTCATCGCTATTCGCGCTTAGCCTCTGCGTTCAATGGTCTGCTTGCGGTCCGGCCCTACGGAAATGATGGATACGGGAACGCCCAGTTCCAGCTCGATCCGCTGAATATAGATCTGGGCCGCAACGGGCAGGTCTTCCCAGGAGACGGCTGTGCTGATGTCTTCCCCCCAGCCCTCCACCTCTTCATACCGGGGCTGGACCTCGGCCATGAGTCCTTCCCCCTGAGGCGGATACAGCAACGTCTTCCCGTTGTGATCGTATCCGGTGCAGATCTGAATCCGATCCAGGCCGCTGAGGACGTCCAGCTTGGTCAGGACAACTTCGTGCACGCCATTGAGGCGGACGGATTCGCGAAGCAGAGGCAGGTCCAGCCATCCACAGCGTCGTTTGCGGCCCGTGGTCGCGCCGAACTCGCCGCCCTGGCGTTGCAGGCGTTCGCCCACCTCATCGAACAGTTCCGTTGGAAACGGACCGGAACCGACCCTGGTGGTATAGGCCTTGACGATTCCCAGCACCGTGCCCAGATCCTTGGGTGCACATCCCGCCCCGGCAGCGGCATTGCCGGAGACGGTGTTGGAAGACGTCACAAAGGGATAGGTGCCGTGATCAATATCCAGGTGCGTTCCCTGCGCGCCTTCAAACAGAATGTTTTGTTCGGATTTCGCGGCCTGGGCAATGCGTTCCGACACATCGCCGAGGTACTCGACCAGCCGCGCCCCATGCTCCATGACAGCGTTGAAAACCGCATCCCCATCCATGGCGTCAACGCCGAAATAGCTCGTGAACAGTGCATTCTTTTCCGCGAGGGCTTCAATAATCTTGGACCGAAGCAGGTCAGGATTCGCAAAGTCCCCGGCTCTGATGCCGACACGAGCGACCTTGTCCTCATAGCAGGGACCGATCCCTCGGCCGGTGGTGCCGATTTTCTCGCCGGTGCGCTTTTCTTCCCGTACTTTGTCCAGAAGGCGGTGGTACGGCATGATCACGTGGGTCTTGGGGCTGATCGCCAAGCGGTTCGGACCGACATCAATGCCGCGCGCGGCCAAGGCGTCCAGTTCACGGCAAAAAACTTCCGGGTCCAGGACCACGCCGTTGCCGATCAGACAGACCTTGCCGGGATGCAAAATACCGGAAGGGATCAGGTGCAGGATGAATGTTTCCCCGCCCACGACCAAGGTATGACCGGCGTTGTTTCCGCCTTGAAAGCGCACGATCAATTCCGCGCGCTCCGTCAGCAGATCAACGATCTTGCCCTTGCCCTCATCACCCCACTGGGTGCCGACGATTACCACATTTGACATTAACCACTCCTTGAAAGTACATGTACAAGTTTACGCAAGACGACCTCACTCCCTAAAAAAGGCCGTCCTTAAAGTCAATGCATCTCAAGAAAATGCACGGTCATATCGATCAGGATCCCAGGTCCTCGCGAGTACACGACCACTCTTTCGACTGGCAACTTTCCTCGGAAATTGCCTTTGGGACCGCGTTCCTGGCTGAATCCGTTCTTGCTCAACCTCAGACCATCCCACGAATCGCAACCTCGACATCCTCATGATCCTGACGAATATCCCGGGGTGCGACGGATGCTTTGCCGGACTTGCCGGGCGCAAGCACGTCCATTCCGGCGGTTCCCTGTATCGCCCATGAAAAACCTCGTTTCGGCTCTTCCCGGTCCGCGCGCCCGGCTGCTCATTTTTTTACTGGTGTTTGTCCAGCTCATCCTGGTGAACAAACTGCTCTGGAATACCCGTCCACCGGGATTGATCACCCCGGTGATCAGAGTCCTGGCGCCGGATTCGGAATTGGTGCATTCCCATATCTCGCCGTATGGACCGGGTCTGGAACGGGAGCTGGTGGAATTGTTCGCGGAACAGACCGGAATGCACCCTGTCTGGATTCATATGGACAGCGCCGGGGCAGCCTGGGATGAACTGAGCCGCCGCCGGGCCGATCTTCTGGTTGGAGCCGGCTATGCACCGCCGCGCCGCTTTCTGGACGTCCTGGTGGCGCCTGTAACAGCCGGCCCCACCTACGCCCGCCATTCCGTGGGCGTGGTTCATCAGCGAAAAAATCACGGCTCCCCGGATCTCTCCGACCTGTGCGCGGAGCAGATGCTTCTGCCGGAGAACGCCCTGCTTCGGCAAACATATGCCCGGCTTTTGGACGACCTCGCGTGTACGACGCCGGCTCTGTTCACGATCGAAGGATCATTGCCGGTCCAGTTCGCGGCCATGGAGGAATCCGATGCCCGCTATACCCTGGTGGACACCGGGCGTTTTACGCTCTGGGAGCCGTTCTACGCGGACCTGCAGCTCGCCGGCAGCCTCGATGCATCGCTGGAATATCGCTGGTTCTGGCGTGGGGATCATGCCGGACCCGCGGAGCATCTGGATCGGTTCTGGAAAACATTGATCAATGACAGCGAGCTGACCAGGATTCAGGACAAGTACCTCGGATTCCTGCCGGACAGGAGCGACCACTTTGCCCTGCGCCATTTTCTGGAGACCTTGCAACGCGAACTTCCGCGCTACAGCAAAACCATCCTCAAGGCGGCGGAACGCCATGACATCGATCCGTTGCTGCTCATTGCCCTGATCTATCACGAATCCAGATTCGACGCCTCGGCGGTCAGCCGGACCGGAGTGCGCGGGATCATGCAGATCACCCAGGCCACGGCCCAGGCACTCGGTCTGGATGATCCCATGAACCCCACCGGGAGCATCATGGCGGGGGCCGCTTACTTACGCCAAATCTGGGACCGGCTGGACAGGCCGGACATCTCGGAATGGGACCGCTGGTTCCTGGCCCTGTCCGCGTACAATCAGGGGCTGGGGCATACCTGGGACGCCATGCGACTGGCCGGTGAATTCGGATTGGCGGAAACGAGCTGGAACGACGTAAAAACCGTTTTTCCCCTGCTCAGTCAACGGGAATACTTCAGCAGGACTCGCCACGGTTATACCAGGGGATTCGAGGCCGTGGCCCATGTCGAGGCGATCCGGTACTACTACTATATCCTGCACGGTCTATTCGTCCTTGAGCGCCCTGAAGGGCAACACCTTGGCGGGCTTGGATTCGCGCCCTTTCTGTCCTGACCGGGGCAGCGGCAACGCCGGCGGATCCAGATCTTTTTTCGGTTTCTGCTGGGCCGCCCAGTGATGGTTGAAGAGATGATTTTTCCAACGTACGACTTGGATCAGCCCCAGAATCATGACGGCCTGTTCCCATTTTTTCGTCGGCTGAAACTCGCCGGCCATGCTTTCGTATTTATCCCATAATGCGGTCAACGACGCCTCATCGAACGCCGCAAGCTGATCAGCCAACTTGATTAACACCTTTTCCACGGGTATTGCCTTCCTTCGTTTTGATGCATTCATTGAAACAGCACACTGCTGCTTTGGCCCTGTCTAAGCGTTCCGGCTCGGCTTTTCAAGCCGCCTGATCCGGATGAGATCCTGATTCTGACGCCCTCATCCCCCTGAGCCCCGCAGCGGGATACGAAAACGGCCGCCGCCCAGGACAGTTCCCAACTCGTTCCAACCGACACGGAGCATACATGCAGGATTTGAAAAACATCTACCGGACCCTGTCCTCGGACCCCTTTCCGAAGACCATGACCATTCGCCTGGGGGACCAGGAACTGCTTTTTCACAAGCGTTCCTGGCACATCGACGGCGAGGACCGGGGACTGCGGTACGGCGAGAATCCGGATCAACCCGCTGCCCTCTATGCCCTTGCCGACGGATCCCTGGAACTGGACGGAATACGATTTCGCGACGCAGAGGACGGACTCGTCTCCGCCGTAACCGAGGAGCACATGCTCCAGGCCGGCAAACATCCGGGCAAGATCAACCTCACGGATGTGGACAACGGAATCAACATCCTGCAGTACCTGCACACCAGGCCCGCAGCCGTGATCCTCAAGCACAACAATCCCTGCGGCGCGGCATGGAACGAGCAAGGGCTGGAAACCGCCCTCAAGAACGCCTACTGGAGCGACCGCATTGCCGCATTCGGCGGCACCGTTGTCGTCAATAGGACCGTGGACGCCGCCTGCGCCGCTTTTCTTGGGGAATCCTACTTTGAAGTCGTGGCCGCGCCGGACTATGATTCCCAGGCCCTGGAACTTCTTAAAAAACGCAAGAACCTGCGTATTCTCCGCCTTCCGGGATTGGCCCGTCTCGAGGAATTCGCCGGAAAACCATTTCTAGACATCAAGTCCCTGGCAGACGGGGGCATGATCGTCCAGTTTTCATTCACCAACCGGATTCGAACCCCCCAGGACTTCCTGCCGGCCAAAGCCGAGAAGGACAACGTTCTATTCCAGGCCAGTACGCCGAGTCCCCGGGAGATGGACGATCTGCTCTTTGCCTGGGCCGTGGAAGCCGGAGTGACGTCCAATTCCGTGCTCTTCGTGCGTGACGGGGCCACGGTTGCCGTGGGAACCGGCGAGCAGGACCGGGTTGGATGCGTCCAGTTGACCATTCACAAGGCCTACACCAAGTATGCGGACTGGCTTTGCTTTACCGAACAGGGCATCTCCCTGTACGAGTTGCAGGCCAAGGCCGAATCGGATACCCAGGCCCGCGCCGCACTGGAGAACATTCAATCCCGGACCCAACTGGCCAAGGGCGGACTGCCCGGGTCGGTTCTGGTTTCCGACGGCTTTTTCCCCTTTCGTGACGGCGTTGATCTGGCCATGGCCCAGGGCGTCATGGCCATTGCCCAGCCCGGCGGCTCGATCCGGGACCATGAAGTCATTGAGGCGGTCAACCAGGCCGAGCCCCAGGTGGCCATGGTCTTCACCGGCCAGCGATCGTTCCGGCATTAGTGATCTATACCTGATAGCCTGCAAGAAAAAACAAGAAGTTTTGAACCCCCAGTGACGGGCGTGAGATAACCGCCCGCTACGCTCAAGACGCAGGGGACGCCAAGGAAACATTTTGGAAATCAGGGAAAGAGCTGCTTTCCAAAAGGATATCTCACCCCTGTCGGGGTGATGACACTTCGCCGTCAGGCGTGAAGACTTTTGCCTGCCGCATCTTTCCTGCGGAAGGCAAAAATTCTTCTTGGCGTACTTCCATGAGAAGGCTAGTCAACGTCCGCCGTGGCGGACCACCTTTTTATGCCTGCGAGCCCTTGGTGAGCAGTCCCATTAAGTCATGCTTCCATTCGCACTCTTAGTGGGCCTTTGCCATTAGGCCCGGTGCACTGTGGGATCCTCATGTTGGAAGCTGCCACCTTAAGCACGGTCTTTTGTTGTCGCCGGCAAGCGACTTGACCTGGACGCCAATCGCAGTCTTCCGGATGGGACTTTTCAATTATGGGCATTGATGAAGGTGTGATAACAGATTGACTTGACGACATGTTTCTTTACCGTGATTGGTTCATGTAATTATGTTGGACAAATTCAATGTTTTGGGAGCGATTATTGATTTTATATGGTGCGGCTGCACTTTAGGCTGCTTTTTTGGCTTTTGGCTGGTTATAGAAAGGATCGTAAGCCTCTCCTGTAACCCAGAGCCTATGCAACAACACGGCTAATTTACGTGCCACGGCGACGACTGCACGCTTTTTGGCCATCTTACCACCATGTTGAGATATTCTGTTTCCAAATCGCTTTAATTCGCAGTCAGGTCCAAAAGGGCCGAGGATATAATGCGCACAATTGACCAGCAACTGACGCAAGTAGATGTTACCACATTTGGTGATACGAAGCTGTTTGTCCATTTCTCCGGATTGATCCTTGCGAGGAACCATACCCAAGGCCGGACCGACTTCACGGCTCTTTTGAAAACGGGTGGAATCTTCCAGGGTCAGGACAAACGCCAGTGCAGTTATGGGACCAACTCCGACTACCTGTCGCAATACTTCCGTCTCTTTGTATTTCTCCTTGCTCAGATTCTCTATCTGACGATCATACTCCCTGATCGCCTTGTTCAATTGCTCAATTTGCGAAAGCAGCGGCAACAATGCTGGCTTCAGAATTTCCGGCATGTGTTCTTTGGCACGTTTGGCCATAGCTTCAGCGCTGGAATCCGGGATGCGTGCTCCCATCGATTTCACCGCGCCGCGAACATAGTTGATCAATCCGGACCTGGTTTGAACCAGCATGTCTCTGGCCTTGATGATTGCAAGATCCGCCTGGGCTCCTTCGTTACGATGATAGATAGGGTACAACAGATTTGGATCAAATCTCGCTATCCTGCCCAAGGTCTCGGCATCGCGGAAATCAGTCTTGACCGGACTACGCCAGATGGAAGGAAGTTTGCGAGCGTTGCCCACAAGAACCCGACATCCTAGTTTTTCCAGTAAATGACTGACCCAGGGAGAGTGGGTACCGTTTTCAATAGCAACCAAATTTCCAGCAAAGGGTGAGAAAAATTTCTTGAAGGCTGTCATTGTAGTGGTCACTTTCAATTTTTGCTGAATGTTGCCGGCTGGATCAATAATGCAAACAGCGCTTTGCTTGTCGCCAAGGTCGACACCGAGTGTAAAGTTGAATAGTGTTTTCATGGCTGGTTCTCCTCATGTTTGCAGCAAAGACTGCGTTGAACTTTGAGCATGATTTTACTCATAGCTCGTTAGGAGGGCCAGCCTTCTCATCCTACCTTCCGCGCCTCGAGCGAAGCGGGCGGTTCAAATATCTTCAGTTTGGATTGTGAGCATGGCCCACATAAGACTGACGGCTGTCATATCCGCACAGGGTAATGACACGCCGGAATAAACAAGGCAAAGGACAATGTTTTGATCAAACCCCAGGTCCCGCCAGGACCAGGTACCATCGTCGAATACCTCCAGGACAACCAGGTCCACCTGGCCGTGGTGATTGAGGAACAGGGCGGCCGTGTCCGGCTGTTTACCCAACGCGGCCGGGAAATGGCCCTGCCCGCCGCCCGGCTGCTGCCCTGGCACGGCCCGAAATACCCTCATCCCGCAAGTCGGAGCGAGATGGAAGAGCGTCTGGGTCGCCACCTGGAACAGCGATCTGAACTGGCCGGGACCATTGAGGTCATGGATATCTGGAATCTGGCCCAGGGTGAAATGTCTTCCGCACCCCTGGACTGGTTCGCGGAGCTGATCTGGGATAGCCCGAATCATGACCAGCTTTCCGCCATCGGCCGAGTCCTGCTGGACGCCAAGACGCACTTCAAATTCCAGCCCCCCTCCTTCCTGATCTATCCGGAACAGACCGTGCAAGCCCGGCTGGCCGAGCAGGAGGCAGCCCGGGAACACCAGGAACTGGTGGTGGCCGGCCAGGACTTTTTCAGTCAACTCTGGAAAACGGGCAACACGGATGCCTGCCCGCCGGAACCCGCCGCCGGAAGGCTGAAGGACCTGCTCCTGCAACGGATTTCAAATCCCGAAGATCCTTCCCATGACGAACTCTGGCGCAACCTGACCAAAAAGCTGCCGGAACATCCGCAGCAGGCCCTGATTCTGGCCCAGGCCTGGGGCCTTGTACCGCCCCACTACAATCATCTCCTGGACCAGGCGGGTTATGACTGGCAGAACGGGTGGACCCAGGCACACAACCAGGAAATCCGCACCTTGAGCGAGGCGGTCCGTGCCCAAGTCGGATCCCTCGAGCCCCTGCGCCTGTACAGTGTGGACTCGGAAAGAACACAGGACATTGACGACGCCTTTGCCCTGGAACGCACCGCTGATGGCGGATTTCGCCTCACCCTGGCCATTGCCTGCCCGACTCTGGAATGGCCGTGGGAATCTGATTTGGATGCAGCCATTGCCCAGCGGGCTTCCAGCCTCTACCTTCCCGAGGGTGTCTGCCACATGCTTCCTGAAGAGCTGGGCATCGGACTGTTCAGCCTGCGGGAAAACGAACCCCGCCCTGCCCTGCTTCTGGAATTCGAGCTGGATTCAGAGGCCCGGGTCACCTCCCTGCAACCCCGCCTGGGCTGGGTCCAGGTCTGGGCCAATACCCATTATGAGCTGGTGGAACAGGATATCCAGGAAGGTCGGGAACCCTTTGCCGCGGCCCACGCACTGGCGGCAATGCTCCGCGACCGCCGCATCCGCCAGGGCGCCGTGGTCTTTGACCAGCCGGATCCGCAATTGATGTTGATCGGGGAGGACGCCGACCTGCAGGTGCTTCTTGAATCCAAGGATCCCGCTCCCAAAGCCCAGCTTTTGGTCAGCGAATTCATGGTTCTGGCCAATGCCGAACTGGCCCGGTGGGCTTGCGACAATGATCTGCCGCTGCTTTTCCGCACTCAGAACGTGGCCTTGCCGCCGGGAACGGGCGGGCATTATACACGGCCCGAGGACATGTACCGCATGGCCCGCATGCTGGCCAACGCCACACTGCAGACCAAGCCGGTGCTGCATGCCAGCCTGGGAGTCCAGGCCTACGCCTCGGTCACTTCGCCGCTGCGCCGATATGTGGATTTCCTGAATCTCGGACAAGTCGCAGCATGGATCCAAGGCGGATCCGGTCGATTGAGCAAGGCGGATCTTGACGCCGGACTGCCCATGTGGCGATCGCGCCTCGAGGCCGTGGGTCGGGTGCAACGCTATCGAACGCGCTACTGGAAACTGGAGTACTTGCGGCTCCAGGGCCCGCAAAAATTTTGGTCTGCTGTCCTGGTAGACGAAACAGCGACTCAGGCAGTATTCTCTCTGCCCGTGGAACAAGTTATGGTTCGTGCTCCGAAACGGCTACTGGGAGACAAATGCTTCATTGGCGGGAACTATCTGCTGCGACTTGGCAGGATTGACCCATTGCTCAATGAGATAAAAGTGGTGGAAGTCGTTGAAGATCAAACATATGAAAAGGAGTAGACAATGCTTACGATTCTCTGGTTGGGCATGAGCTACGTGCTTGGGGCCATCCCGTTCGGCTTGCTGTTGACCAAAGTGCGGGGTCTTCCTGATCCGCGCAAACATGGCAGCCGCAACATGGGCGCCACGAATGTGGCTCGGGTCTGCGGCACCGGGTGCGGTATCGCAACGCTGTTGCTGGATATTCTCAAAGGCTTTTTTCCGGTTGCCGTTGCAGCCTCCTTCAGTACTTCCTGGTTCTTCATTTCCCTGACTGCCCTGGCCGTGCTTCTGGGGCATATGTATTCCGCCTTTCTCGGCGGCAAAGGGGGAAAGGGCGCGGCCACCACAGTCGGCCTGTTCCTGGGGTTGGCCTTCTGGCCTACCGTCCTCGGCCTCATCGTCACTCTTGCCGTGATCAAACTCGGCGGATTCGTCTCCCTCGGCTCCCTGACCCTGGTCACCTTGATGCCCGTTCTGCTGCTCCTGTCGGGAATGTATTCATTTCTTCCCGTGGCCCTGATCATCATGGTCCTGGTCTATTCTCGGCACACGGAAAACATCCAGCGCCTTGCCAAGGGTGAGGAACAATCCTGGCGACACTACGCATAGACGCATTGTTTTCATCCCGCCCGCGAAACGCACGGCGGGATTTTTTTTTGTTCGTGCAAGGAGAACATCATGGACTCAGCTTCCTGCTTGAACCGCATGCGTCGCATGCTTGGAATAACGTTGATTCTTGGCCTGGTCCTGCTCATTGCCACCCCGGGCTGGAGCCGGGAGGATGCACCGGCCGATCCCGGACAATCGCGCCCGGACCGGGTCATGCCTTTGGGTAAAGCCGTCATCAGTGGAAAGCATCAGTTCCCAGGGCATCTGAATGATGATCAGGGCAAGGTTTCGGTGTCGCATTCCCGCGTTGATCTCAGCTATTCCCGATACACCTTGAGCTGGCAGACATCCTGGTATTCCTGGCAGGACAGGCATGCCCTGCCCTTTGGCGACGCAAGAACGGACCCATGGAACGACCTGCACTCGCTCTCATTTCTGGCGGACCAGCGGGGACGCCTTTCCCAGCGTTGGTCCTACTTTGTGCAGGGAGCAATCCGCTCCGGCTTCGAGAAACAGGTTTCGCGTTCCGTGGGCGTCGCCGCCAACGGCGGAGTAATCTATGCCTGGGACGAGGACTGGACCCTGGGTCTAGGTGGGTTCATCGGCGTGGATCCCACCAGCAAATTCGCCTTTTCCAGCACCTTTGCCATGGTCGGCCCCTTTGTTCAGTACCGTCACCCCGGCGCAGCGGGATTGTCCGCCCGCCTTGGATTTCCCCAAAGCGAATTGCGCTACACCTTCAATCCCGTCTGGTCCACATGGCTGGGTATTGGGATCAATTCCGGCACCTACCGCCTTGCCGACAACAGCACGGTCATGCCCCGAGGCTATGTTCGGGAAAAAACGTATACGACAGGCATCTATCTGGACGTCACCCCGACTCCCTCCCTGAGAATTCGCGTCGGCCCCACATACAATTTCGGACGGAGACTGGAATTTTTTGATTCCGGAGGAGACAAACGCCGCAGCTACGACCTGAAAGCCGTTCCAGGGTTGGAAGCCGGGCTGAACTGGACTTTTTGATTTTTTGGTGCAAAGTTGAGTAATTCTTTGTTCACCTTGCCCGGAGCAGGCCTGAGTAACGATGAAGCGAATTGTGATATCGACGGTTTGGCTGTGAGATGAGGGAAGTTTAGCGATTTCGATTTCGATTTCGATTTCGATTTCGATTTCGATTTCGATTTCGATTAAAGATAAGTCATGGATGCCGCGGAACGTCAAGGTGTTCGTGATTATGAAAAACAGGAGAATGTCATGAAAGAGCAACGCCGGCCCGGCCTGAATACCCTGGCCTTGCACGCCGGTCAGAAACCGGATTCCCAGACCCATTCCAGGGCCGTCCCCATCTACCAGACCACCAGTTACGTCTTCCGGGACAGCGACCACGCGGCCAACCTTTTCGGGCTCAGCGAGCCGGGGTATATCTACACCCGGATCATGAACCCGACCACCGAGGTGCTGGAGCAACGCCTTGCGGCCATGCACGGCGGCAGCGCATCTCTGGCCGTGGCCTCGGGCATGGCCGCGATATTTTATACCGTGGCCAGCATCACGTCAGCCGGACAGAACATCGTCAGCGGAAGCAACCTCTACGGCGGCACGCACACCCTGTTCGCGCATACTCTGCGGCGCTTCGGCATCGAGGTGCGGTTCGTGGACTCCTCCCGGCCTGAGAACTTCACCCAGGCCATCGACGAGAATACCCGGCTCATCTTCACCGAATCCATCGGCAATCCCCGCTGCAACATCGACGACCTGGAGGCCATCGCCGCCATTGCCCACAACCACGGCCTGCCCTTCGTGGTGGATAATACCGTCAGCCCGCCTCCGATCTTCAACCCTTTCGACTATGGCGCGGACATCCTTGTCTACTCCCTGACCAAGATGGTTGGCGGCCATGGCAACAGCATCGGCGGAGCCGTGGTGGAAAAAGGAAGTTTCGACTGGAGCGTCGATAACAAGTTCCCTGAACTCACCGAGCCGGATCCCGCCTACCACGGGTTGAACATCTGGGAGAACTTCTGTTCCCCGGACAACCCTGATTCCTGTCAGGCCTTCACCCTGAAGATGCGCACCGGCATGCTGCGGGACACCGGAGCGGCCCTTTCCCCCATGAACGCCTTCCTGATCCTGCAAGGCGTGGAGACCTTGCCCCTGCGCGCCCAGGCCCACTGCCGCAACGCCCAGCAGGTGGCCGAAGCCCTGGCCGCCCACGAGCAGGTCTCCTGGGTCAACTATGCCGGCCTTGCCTCACATTCGGACCATGACCGAGCGAAACTCTTGTTTCCCCTGGGCCCAGGCGCCGTCTTCGGCTTTGGCATCAAGGGCGGGCTGGAAGCCGGCCGCAAATTCATTGACTCGGTCCGGCTCTGCTCCCACCTGGCGAACATCCTGGACGCCAAGACCCTGGTCATCCATCCCGCAAGCACGACTCACGCCCAGCTGACGCCGGAAGAACAACTCCAGGCCGGAGTCACCCCGGACCTGATCCGTATTTCCGTCGGGCTGGAAGACGCTGAAGACATCATCGCCGACCTGGATCAGGCCCTGCAAGCGACTCGGCAGTAAGCCTGCCGGATCTCGGGCCGATCAAATGTGGAAGCCCCCGACACCAACACGCTTTTTAAAATCGTATTGGTGTCGGGGGCTTCTTGTTTTTGACGGTATGGTCGCACCGGCTCAAAGAGACTGATCAAACATTCTGATCGTAAAGCTCATAACAATCGTCATTATCACAACGCACCACAAGTACTGAACACGGGGCGTGGCGAACCACCTTGGCCGTATTCGATCCCAGGAGATAGTCCTGCAGCTTCATGCGGTGCGCCGGCATGACGATCAGGTCGGCATTGACCTTCTCGGCCATGCGCAGAATTCGCCTGTAGATCGAACCCTGGGCCACCAGGTGCTGCACCTCGATGTCATCGGGAATATAGGAATCGACCATCTCGTGCAGCATTGTTTCCGCTTCGGCCACGATCTTGTCGCCGGCGTCTTCAGGAAAGTAATGGGCTACAATGGGCATCCCCATGTCCGGGACTACCGTGAGCGCGTACAATTTGGCCTGATAATACCGGCACAGCTCCACGGCCCGGTTCAGGCCCAGCCGCCGCGCCCTGTCGTCCTGCTGCAGATCAATGGGAACAAGGATGCGCTTGTACATGCAATCACTCCTTTGATTTAATATCGTGTTGGCCCTGCGACAATCTTTGTCTTGGGTTTCTGCTGCGTTGACGGATTACTTGCCATGCGATCAGGCCAAAAAACATGGACACGCCGAGTATCTGCATACCCAGGCGTTCAAAGGGCAGGTAGGCTTCGAAGAAGCCGGGCCGAAACGTCGTGGCGCAAATTGCGATCAGGAAGATTCTTTCAAACCAGTTGCATTTTGTCACCAGCCAGCCCTGCAACGCCGAGGCGAATGCGAACATGGCGATCAACCCGGAAATGAATATCCAGGCCAGATGGATGGGATTATCCAGCCAGATGATGGCGCCGGCCGCGGTTACTCCGGCAATCATCAGCAGGTCGGTGTTGAAGAGAAAAATGAACGGTAAAATCGCCGTCCGCATGCTGTACGTGAATCCCTGCACCCCCGTCTTGATCGGATCTGTCCGGGCGATGGCCGCACCGGCATAGGCCGCCAAGCCCACCGGGGGGGTCACATCCGCCAGAATGCCGAAGTAGAAGACGAACAAGTGCGCGGCGATGAGCGGGAAAATCAATCCGGCGTCCCCGCCGAGCTGGATGATCACCGGTGCGGTCAGGGTGGCCATGATGATGTAGTTGGCCGTGGTGGGCATGCCCATGCCCAGGATCAGGCTGGTCAGGGCGGTGAAAAAGAGCATCAGCACGATATTGCCCATGGACAAGGTGGCAATGATGGTGATGAACCGCCCGACCAGACCGGTGATGGTCACCACGCCGACGATGATTCCGGCGGTGGCTGTGGCGATCCCCACGGAAATCATGTTCCGTGCGCCCATGATCAGCCCGCTCCAGACATCCTGCACGCCCTGCCAGGCGGCCGAGGCCAGAAAACTTTTCACGTTGACGTCGGCATCAAGCGTTCCGGCTTTTTTATGCATTCCCAGGGACAGGAAAGCGATGATCGGCCGCTGGATGAGCATGATCACGATCAGACTCTGAATGGCCAGAAGGGCCGCGGTGGTAGGCGTGCGGCGCATGATCACCAGGTAGAAGATCAGGACGGAAAGCGGCACCAGGAAGTGGCACCCTCGAAGTACGGTTTTCCCGAAGTGCGGCAGCTCGGCGCGAGGAATGGCCTTGATGCCCATTTTCATTGACTCGATGTGCACGATGTACAACAGCGCCAGATAGGAAATCAGCGCGGGAAACAGGGCCGCACGCACGACATCCAGATAGGGAATGCCGATGATTTCGGCCATGATGAAAGCGGCGGCGCCCATGATCGGGGGCATGAGCTGGCCGTTGACCGAGGAGGCGACTTCCACGGCCGCGGCCTTGTGCGCCGGAAAGCCCACCTTTTTCATCAGGGGAATGGTGAACGTGCCCGTGGTCACGGTGTTGGCGATGGAGGAACCGGAAATCATGCCGGTCAGGCCCGAGGCCATGACCGCGGCCTTGGCCGGACCGCCGCGAAAAGTGCCCAGGGCGGAGAAGGCGACATCAATAAAATATTTTCCCCCGCCGGCCCGGTCCAGCAGGGCTCCAAAGAGCACGAACAGAAAGACGAAATCCGTGGATACTCCCAGGGGAACACCGAAAATACCCGTGGTCGTCAGGTACATGTCGCTGATGATGAAATCCAGGGGCACGCCGCGATGACGCAACAGCTCGGGAAGATGGGGTCCAATAATGGTGTAGATCAGGAAAATGGTGGCCAGAATGGCCAGAGCCGGCCCCAGGGCGCGGCGAGCGGCTTCCAGCAGGAGAACAATCAGGATCACGCCCATGATGATATCCAACTGGGAAGGCAGCCCCATGCGCATGATGATCCCGCTGTAGTCCCACCAGATGTACAGGGCCCCGGCTGTGGCCAGCACCGCCAGTACATAATCATAGATCGGTATGTTCGTGCGGATGGAGCGGCGCGCAAAGCTGGGTATCACCTTCTGGGTCCAGGTGACCCACATGGGCGGGCTGTACTGCTTGTAGGCAGGATAGGCCAGAAAGGCGAGGCAGATGGCGAATCCCAAATGCCAGGAACGGGCGATATGGGAATTCATCGGCATATAGGCCAAATAGAGCTGGAAACCGGACCAGCCAAGGCACAAGAGGGTGATCAGCCAGCTTGCGAAGGGGTTCTTGGGCTCCCTGGCGCCGGCCTCGACAATGGCCACCAGATCTTCGGCGGTTTCGCGTACTCCAGCCTTGCGCCGGGACGGCTTCTGATCATTGGGCAATCCGATAGTTTTCTGATCGGTCATCATTCAGTCCTTGCTGTCCGTTATGCGTCGTGCAGCCACTTTCGACCGCCCTCCTCCACCGGCAACAGGGCGCGGGCTTTTGTCCGGAGTTGCGACGTCAGCCTGCACCGGGCGGAAATAATCCAGCTCCTTTCATCAAAATGCTGACCGGGCCGGAAAAGCATGATCGAACATGGTGCGGAGAATTCGAAGCCGGAGAAAGCGGTGCCGGAAGGTGAAATTCAAGACAAGTCCGCCCGCAGCGCAAATGGTGAAAGTTGCGAATGCGGCGAGCCTGGCAATCGACTATCAATGAGCATAAAAAAGGGGGCCCTGAAGGCCCCCATGAAAAGGAACGGAGCTACATCCAGCCCTGTTCCTTGTAGAATCGCTCGGCTCCTGGATGCAACGGAGCGGAAAGGCCCTGGAGCATTTCCTCGGGCTTCAGGTACCTGAAGGCGGCATGGGAAGCACGAAGCTCGTCCAGATTCTCGAAAACGGTCTTGACCATGTCGTAGACGACCTGTTCGCTGATGGCCTCACTGGTGACCACGGTGGCGGTCACGGCGTAGGTTTCGATGTCCCTGTCGATGCCGCGGTAGGTGCCGGCCGGAACGGTGGTCATGACGTAGTAAGGATGTTCGGCTACAAACTGCCTGATGGCATCGGAATTCAGGGGAACCATATCGATATTGATGGACTGGGCCGGCTCTTCAATGGCTGCACTGGGATTGCCCACCGTGAAGAAAAAAGCGTGAATTTTCTGGTCGACCAGGGCTCTGGAAGCCTCAGCCTGCTGCAGCGCCTCGGCATGAAAGTCCCTGTTGAAATCCAGGTTGTACAGGCGGAGCACATCCTCGGCGTTTCCGCGTTGTCCGGAGCCGGGATTGCCGATGTTCACCCGCTTTCCGCGCAGATCATCAACGCTGTTGATCCCGGCGTCCTGGCGGGTTACGAGCATCACGGCTTCCGGATGCATGCTGAACACGCTGCGCAAGGTCTTTACCGGCTTGCCTTCCCAGTCCGCGGTCCCATTGTAGGCTTGATAGTTTCTGTCGGACTGGGCCACGGCAAAGTCAAAGGCGCCGCGATCCAGGGCATTGATGTTGAACACGGAGCCGCCGGTGGGACGTCCGATGTAGTTGTACTGATCACCAATGTGCTTGTTCATTATGTTGCTGATCTGCAGGGCAACCTGGTAGTACACTCCGGTGATGGATGCGCCGCCGAACAGAATATCTTGTTTGGCCATGGCCTGAGGAGCCGACAGGCACAATCCGAGAGCGACAATCAAGGCAACGAACCATTTTTTTCCAACCATAGTCACACCTCCCAAAGGAATTTGTTAAACTTCAAAATAACCTTCCAACAACTTAGCTCTTCTTTTTTATGCCGGAGAAGAAGGACGCTGTCAAATATCCGGCCGATTTGTTTGAGTTAGCTGGAAATGCTTCCATCAAGCGCGAGCAGGCAAGCGGCCACCAGACAGGACCGCTCCATCATGCTTTCCTTGATAATATATTCCCGGTCGCTGTGGTCCATGTCGCCCACCGGACCCAGGCCGTCCAGGGCGGGAGTTCCGTGATCGGCAATATAATTGGCATCTGAAACCCCGAAACGCAATTCATGGGGCAGATCGTAGCCCATTGCCGCGGCCTGCCGGCGAGCCACCTCGAACAGTTCCATATTGGCTGACGACTGGGGCATGGCGGGCCGTCCGGAGATCATCTCCAGTTCGCATGATGTCCCTGGTATTGTCTCTCGGGCCGCTGTTGCCCGGATCTCCTCCTCGAGACGCTGTTGATCATGGGAAGACAAAAACCGGGCATCCACCAGCAGTGTGGCCATATCAGGCACGGTGTTGGGACCGATTCCCCCTTCAACCCGTCCGACATTGACTGTGATCTCGGGATTATCGTTCAGACCTTCCAGGGCGATGATCTTGTGCGCCGACTCCAGAATCGCACTGGCCTTGGGTCCGGGCTTGGCCGCATGTCTGGCCTGCCCGCGCACCGTCATCCGCAGGCCCATCCGCCCTTTGCGACCGGTGACCACCTCACGGTTTATTCCGCCGCCTTCGAGGACCAGAGCCGCCGTATGCAGCCTGGCGTTTTCATCGATCCACGCCTTCGACACCGGCGAGCCGATCTCCTCGTCCGAATTGCAGAAAAAGGTCACGGGCATTTTTTCAAGCACGCCAAGGTGTTGCAGCGCCTTGAGCGCGTAGATCCCGGCTACCAGTCCTCCCTTCATGTCATACACGCCGGGGCCGTAACACTTCTGCTCATCCTCCCGGTAGCAGGTGAAGCAGGTGTCCGCGGGGAAAACCGTATCCATGTGCCCCACCAGCAAAACCCCCTTGCTGCCGGACGCAGCGGGCAGGGTCTGCCCCAGAACCATGTTCCCATGAGAGGCGAAGGGCAGCACCCGGACCTGAGGCAGAATACCGCCCAGGACATCGGCCATGGCAGCGGCCATGTCATCCAGGCCCGGCTTGTTCCAACTGCCGCTCTGGATTTCCACCAGCCGCCGAAGCAGCCCCAGGGCTTCTGCCTTGTGGGACGCGATATACTGGATAATCTTGTCGTGCATGGATAGTTCAGTGATCTGTCGTCTGTTATCGGTTATCCGTTGCACTGCTCAGCTTGGGCCGGTAAAAGTCAGTTTTCGGATGGTGGCAGGCATGGCCTGGATTCCCACCTTCGCGGGAATGACTTTTTAATGCCGTCTCCGAATCTGTGATGTGTTGAGTAGCAATAGCTGAACAAAGTTACTCTTCGTATTTTCCGAATCCGAAATCGGTGCGGGCGTATTCCTTGGGATCCGCGTCCGGATACATAACCCGTTCTCCGCTCCAGGGCTTTTGCACCCGGATATTTCCGTCCTTGCGTCCGAGAAGGTTCGTTTTGTGCAGCGGAATCTTGCCGCCTGCGGTGGCGATGTACCGGGGGATCGCATCTCCGGAGATATTTCCGTACATGCTTTCGATGATTTCCTGCCCCACGGCGACGGGAACCCGCAGATGCGCGAACTGGGGATTGCGGTAGCTGCAATTGAAGACATAGTACGGCCGCACATAGGCCTCCTGAATGGTTTCGCACAGTTTCCACATCTTCACACGGGTATCGTTGATGCCTTTGAGCAGCACAGCCTGGTTCATGACCGCGGTCACACGCTTGGAGATGGACTTGAACGCGGCCTTGGAAACCGGCGTGATCTCACGGGCCGTGTTGATCTGAGTAACGACCCGAACCGGCTTGCGGTCGTTGCTGGCTTCCAGAATGTCCAGCAATTCGTCGTCCACCCGCTGGGGCGTGGTCACCGGGATGCGGGTGCCCAGCCGCTTCATCCGGACGTGGTCAATGGCGTCCAGTTCACCCAGAAGCCATTCCAGCATGCTGTTGGGCAGAACCAGGCTGTCCCCACCGGTGACCAGCACGTCACGGATTTCCGGATTGGCGCGGATATAGTCCAGGGCTTCGCCGTAGGCTTCCTTGCTGTAAATGCGGTCTTTGCCGCCGATGTGGGCGATGCGCAGACAGTGGGTGCAGTACATGGCGCACATGTTCGTGGCCTTGATGGTCACCACCCGGGGATAGAACTGGTCGATCAGACGGGCCGGAGAGTGATCCGCGGCCACCGGAGGAATCTCCACTCCCGCATTGTCCACCATTTCGCCGGTGGGCACGGCCTGAAGCAGAACGGGGTCGTTGAACTCTCCGGGAAAGATGAGACCGGCATAGTAGGGAGTCATGCGCATCCGGTAGGTCTGCGTCACCCGACGCACATCCTCGACGGCTTTCTCCGGCAACCCGATCAATTCGGCCAATGCGTCCACGGATTCAATGGCATAGCGAAGCTGCCCGGAATAGGAGTTCCAGTCCTCGTCGCGCATCTTGAGCTGCTTCTTGATGCGGTCCTGATTCTCCACAATTCGGTCCCAGCTCTCGATGCCGCTGGGCGCTTCGAGAACGTGCCGTTCCAGATAGTCGGCGATCCGGGATTTGGCTTCCCGAACTATGGGCAAGGCCTTGCCCACGCGTCCGCCCACGGTCACTCCATGCTCGTCCAGCTTCTGATGTTTTTCCGCCAACTCCAGCAGTTCTTCCCTGGAAAAGCCCAGATGTTCCGGGGTCAGACCGTAGTCCTCGTGAGCATCGTTCAGGGCTGAGAATAAATCGACCACGGCGCCGATGCGCTGCTCCGCATGTGCCCGCTCCTTGAGCAGGGCCATGTTTTTGCGAAGCTCAGCGCGAAGATCATCCGAAGCATTGGCTTCAAGCGTTGCATCAAAAAGTTCTTCCAGAAGTTCCTCTGTAAACGGATCCAGTGCGTGTCCACCTTCTGAGTTCATTTGCCGTCACCCTCGGAGATTGATGTTTTCTGTATGGTGTCAAATATGGACTCCTTGAGGCGCTGAATGCCCTGCCGGATGTCCTCCTCTAACTGCGCACGGCTGTGACCCACCGCCACAACCCGTCCCAGAAATGTGCCGGGCTGAACGGATAGTTTGCTGCCAACATGCTCGACAACGATCACGCCGTGAGCTTGGGCGTCCGCCACCACCTGCCGGAACAGGGTCCGTTCGTCCTCGTCCACGGGCACGATCTGGCAAGTCTCCGCTTCCTGATCCAGCTTGTAGTTGTAAGTCCGCCAGCACAAGCTGCCCAGGGCTTCCGAGATTTCAACCATGTTCTCCGGGAAGCGGTTGTGCATCACGGCGTAGTACTCCAACTCCAGCAGTCCCGGCGTCTCCGGCGGAAGCGCATTCTCCAGGGTACAGCACATTTCCATGGTCGTGCCCTGCTTGCGGGCATTGACTTCAACAAAATAAATCCGGCCCTGGGCATCCACTACATAATCGCATCCAAAAATGCCCCGGTAGCCGCTTCGCCCCATGGCCCTACCGATCCGGCGCGTTATCTCCCGCAACTCCTTCTGCAAGGGAGCCGGAAGCGCGGACGGAAACGTCGATCCGCGGAACATGTTGCCGTTTTGGATTTCCTGATCCGCAATCGCGGCAATGAAGACATCCGCGGCATTGGCCACAACCCCCAGGACAGTGGGATCGTCTTGATGCGGAATATAGCGGCTGATGAAAAACTTGCCCCTGAGATGCCCCGCCTTGACCTCGATCTCTTCCTGGTTCGTGGCGAGAAAGCTGTTCACGCCGGCCGCGGAATACGGCTGGCTGACGAAAATACCGTCCGTCCATTCCTCCCAGAGTCCTCTTGTCGTTTCCAGCATCTGATCGGCATCCGCGCAAACCCGGTAGTTGATCAAGGGTGCTGTTTCCTTGAGCATCTGGAGCTGGTAGAGCTTGTTGTTCCAAATGTTGGATATGTGGCCGCTGGGACCGAGAATGCGTACCCCTGGAATGAGGGCCAGAGTCAATTCGGGAACGGACTCGAAGACATGGATGAAGACGTGTCCCTGCTTGTCCAGCAACTGTTGAATCAGGTTGTTCACCGTGGAGGAGGCGGAGACAAGAGAGGCGAAGGTGCGGGGAGCGATCCGGAAACTGACCTTGCGCCCCTTGGCTCGCATCAGTTCTCTGGCCATGGGGTTGATGACCAGGGTGTTCTTATGGGGATAGGATTCAAGAACATCCGGAAGGATGGAGATGAAGTCGAAGGACTGCCCGTGAATCTTGGTCAGGGTTTCCTTGACGAACTGATTCAGGCAGTCGGTTTTCAACTCCCCGATATAGAGGAAATAGAAAATATCGGGATCAAGTTTGACATCCGCAAAGAAGACGTCGCTCCCGTCATCCATGAACATAGCCTTGTCCTCCGAAACATGTGGATGCAAAGATAAACCCGGTAGGCCTTTCTTCAGGAGAGGTCAATATTCATCCTGTAGAATCTCAAACTGCTCAAAAAATCGTGGCGATGAGCTTTCCTGTTCAAGGATTCCACCTACGCAGAGTATCGCTGGGTCCACGCTCCAGCCGGAACCTGGTACGGTATACCTAACACCGCTGCCGCACTGGGGTGTGGCGCTCCCGGTGTTAAGAATCATGCAGCCTCGCATCATCATCTTCGTGCCTTGCGGGCTTTTTCCGAGGATAGCGTCCGCACGTGAACCGTTCCCCTTCGGGGCAGTATCCCAGGGATTCGCAACGCGCACCGGCGGTATCGAAAACCACTGGCAATTGTTCGCGGCAGATCGCGAGCATCTGCCGCGCCAGGGCCCGGATTTCCCATTGGGCCCGCTCGCAACAACGCAAGGCAAAAAAATGCAGCAGGCTGCGACAATTCATGGTCAGGACGATTTTGCTTTCCGCGGCCTGGGGCAGCACGAAGCGAGCGTCCTCGTTGGCCTTGGCGCCCTTGCGGCCATGCTCCTGCAGCAATGCGCGCAACTGTGCATAGGTCTCTGCGGTCTGCCGCATGAAGGACTCGAAAAGCTTTTTGGCTTCCGGGATCCTGGCAATCTGGGGAGGCAAAACGTACTCAAACCCGCTTTCGTTCACATAGCGCTGGCTCTGCTGGGAATAGGACGCCAGCCGGTGACGTACCAACTGATGGGTCAAGGCGCGAGAAACACCTTCCACGGCAAAGGTGAAGCCGACGTGTTCGATGGGGCTGTGGTGGCCGGATTCCATGATGCTCGACACAAACTCGGCCTGTTCCTGTGCGGGCAGTTCCCCGTTCAACAGCTTGGGCCACAGATCCCCGGCGTAACCAGGGCTGTAGCACTGCCGAAAGGCGGCATAGATCAGGGCCAAGGCATCCGGGGTCACGGCGAGAAGGCGAACTTGAAGCTGGGTTTGAGGCATGAATTGAGGGGAAGCAGTTAGGGTTTTTGGAGTTTTTGTTTCGATTTCGATTGCGATTTCGATTTCGATTGCGATTTCGATTTCGATTGCGATTTCGATTATGTTTTCATGTTTACCCGTTCTGGGGGCTAATCCAGATCCAGGGGGAGTTGTTGCTGGGCGGCGAATGATGGAGGTATGCGGAGCTTCAGGTGGGCAAAAGCTCGGGGAGTGGCGACTCTGCCCCGGGCAGTGCGTTTCAGGAAGCCGCATTGGATCAGGTACGGCTCGTAGATATCCTCGATGGTCCGAACTTCCTCGGAGCAGGCCACGGCCAGGGTTTTCACTCCCACCGGACCGCCCTGAAAATGGTTGATCAGGGTCGTCAATATCCGGCGATCCATCTGGTCCAGGCCATGGGCGTCCACATCCATGCGCGCCAAGGCGTTATGGGCCAAATCGGCATCAATGCGCTGTCCGCCCTGAACCGCGGCAAAATCGCGCACCCGGCGCAGCAGGCGATTGGCGATCCTGGGCGTTCCCCGGGCGCGGCGACCAATTTCCAGCGCGCCGTCGTCCGTGATCGGAGCGTTCAGCAGCACCGCCGCCCGACGGATGATGGCCGCCAGTTCGTTCTCATTATAATAATTCAAGCGGCATATTACGCCGAACCGATCCCGTAATGGAGACGTCAACAATCCGATCCGGGTCGTGGCGCCGACCAGGGTGAAGGGCTCCAGGTCGATCTTCACGGTTCGTGCCCCGGGTCCCTGGCCGATGATCAGATCCAGCTTGAAATCTTCCATGGCCGGATAGAGAATTTCCTCTACGCTGGGCGGCATGCGATGGATCTCGTCGATGAACAGGAGGTCATGGCGGCCGAGATTGGTGACAATGGCCGCCAGGTCGCCGCTACGTTCCAGCACCGGCCCGGAGGTGGTCACCAGGTTCACGCCCATCTCATTGGCCATGATCTGGGCCAGGGTGGTCTTGCCCAGACCCGGCGGGCCATAGAACAGCGTATGATCCAGAGCCTGACCGCGTTCCCGGGCCGCCTGCAGAAACACCCGCAGGTTGTCCCGCAGATCCTCCTGGCCAATAAAATCACCCAGCCGTTTCGGCCGAATGGTCTCTTCGATGGGCAAGGATTGTTCCTGGGTCATTGGTGTCTCGACTATACAATACAGTATAAATCATATAAAAAATACTTAACACAACCTGCAGGGCAAACAAATTTCAAAAAAAGTGGTATAACAGTATTATAGTTACGTTCCAATCTGATCCACAATAGACCTTTGTTGCTCTTTGAGCCCCATACAATTATAAACATGAATAAGCTGTTGATATGCTAATTTCACAATTTCTGGGAAATTGTTGAAATAGATCATAACTTTTTGAATCGTGAGAAACGATTTTTCAAATTCACCCTCCGAAGCATATATCCTTGTGAGTGCGAAGTACAAGAAAGGATCTTTTTTATAGCGAAGAGATTCATTTATTATAGAAATTGCCCCTTTCGTATCACCAAAAGAAATCTTCTTTTCAATCCTCCTCATAATATCATCACTTTTGACATTTTTCACGGACTCGATCTTTTCTTGTATAAACTTAGGACCTTCACATGAAAATTTTTTGTAAATATTCATAAATTTTCTAATTGAGAAATCTTCATAACCGAAATTATTCACTTGTCTATAAAAAATATTTATATCATAACCTTTTGAATTTTTTATTGGCGTTGCATAGCCTCTTGAAATTTTAGATTCAAAATCTTGTTGTGATTTATAATAATAATGATTTAATTGAACATATTCAGTAGAATGATATGATCTTGGACCAATTATTGGTATATAATGTTCATTGACACAATAATGATCATTTTTGTATAAAAAATGATGTGGCGAAGAAACGCTTTTTACCTTTTCCCCACATACAATACTTTTTATCAAATTATGATTACTTACAACATTAGTGTATGAATAAAAAACACTCTCTTTTGGTCGAGAGATGTGACCACTAGATCCAAAGATTTTCCAACTTACACCAAGTGCAGCATAGAGTTCATAATTTTCCAACAAAACTTTCACATCTTTTGTTTTTTTTAAGACAATATATTCATCTATGTCGATAAAACATATCCATTTGGCTATTTTTGAATACTCTTTTATAAACGAAGCATAAGCTGTCAATTGGGGATACTCAATATCATTGATTTCAAATACCTGGACAAGCTGCAAATCAATATATTCAGCAAGTAAACCAGCAAGAGGGATCTTACTATTATTGTCAAATAGATATACTTTTTCAAAACCTATTGCAAAATGAAAATCCAACCAATCAATTATAAAATTCTCTTCATCCCTTGCTATAGCACAAATCACAGCATAATCCATGCAACGATCCTCGTAATTTGTCCACAAAAATCCGAAACCAAAAAATAGCTTCTTGACTAGCCTAACGAATCTCAAGACTTTAGCAGCGCAATCCGCTTGAGGACAACGCGGATCACCTCGCCGGGGTCCAGGTCCGGTTCCTCGCGGAGCGCTTCATCCATCAGCGGGGCGACTTCGGCTTCGGCATATCCGAGGTTTGTCAGGCCGGCCAGGATATCTCCCCTGACCCAAGAGGAACCTTGTGCCGATTCCCCCGCCTTCGGGCTCGTGGGCAGGATCTTCAATTTGTCCTGCAGTTCCAGTAGAATGCGTTGCGCGGTTTTCTGACCGATCCCTGGTACCTTGGAAAAGGTGTAACTGTCCTGCTTGGCCACGGTGTCGCGCAGCGAGTTCAGGTCGAAGTGGGACAGGATGGCCAGGGCCGTCTTCGGTCCGAGCTTGGATATTCCCAGCATGACCTCGAATGCCGACCGCTCCTCCCAGCTTGCGAATCCGTAAAGTTCCAGCGCATCCTCACGCACCAGGGTGAATACGTAATATGCCGCCTCATCCCCGGTTGCGCCCATGCTCCGGATCTCCCGCACCGGCAAAACCAGGGAATACCCCACGCCCCCTGGAGTCATCAGGATGCAGCCCTTGGGAGTTTTATGAAATATTTTGCCTTGCAGGAATCCAATCATCAAATTTTTCCAATTTTACCCAATCAAAAATCTGGTCGAAATCGCAATCGAAATCGCAATCGAAATCGAACCAATTTCTTAGCTAATCAAGCAACGCGCTGGTTACCGCCTTCATGAATATGCCAGATCCGAAACGCATGGTGAAGCAAGCAAATCATTCAACCGAGGCGGGGATCCTGTGCCTGAGTGGTCATATGCTCTCGATTGCGATTTCGATTTCGATTGCGATTTCGAGAAGTGGCATTGGGGATCATCCGAGTGAAAGAGATCAAGTCCTGGATCAGGGTCCCGGTTGGGTGCACTTTGCCAGCCGCAGAAAACGCTGCTGATTGACATGGCAGATGGCCACGGCCAGGGCGTCGCTGGCGTCCAGGGCCCAGTCCGGTTTTGTCACGCCCAGCAGCCGGGCCGTCATGAAGGCCACTTGCGATTTTTCGGCCCGGCCCACGCCGACAATGCTCTTCTTGATCATGGTCGGCGCGTAGCTGAATACCGGAACCCGGCCCTGGGCGCAGGCGGCGATGGCTACGCCGCGAGCCTGGCCGAGTTTGAGCGCGGATGAGGGGTTGAGGGCCTGAAACACGCTTTCGATGGCGCTCTGCGCCGGCTGGTGCAGAGCGATGATTTCGCTGAGCCGATGAAAAATTTCACCCAACCGGATATCCATGTCCGCATCCGATCCGGTCCGGATAACGCCTGCTTCCACCAGAGAGAGCGAACCCGAGATTTCGCGGATCAGGCCAAACCCGGTGACCCGGGAGCCCGGATCAATTCCCAGAATGATCAGGCAGGCCTCCCGGCTTTCGGCCAACACGAGCAACGCATCTATTCATCCTGCATCAGCTCTTCCGGAAAATCGCAATTGACATAAACGTCCTGGACATCGTCGTAATCTTCCAGAGCTTCCATCAGCCGGATGATCTTCCGGCCGGTCTCCACATCCACGGGAACCAAGTTCTGCGGGACCATGGTCACCTCTTCGCTCTCGGCGGAAAATCCTGCCGCGGCATAGGCCTCCTGAACGGCCTGGAAGTTTTCCTGCGTGGTGCTGACCTCCCACATGTCCCCGTCATCCCGGATGTCCTCCACTCCAGCCTCCAGCCCGGCTTCCAGCAGCTGCTCTTCGGTGTACGATTCCTTGGCAAAGGAGAACAGTCCTTTTTTGTCAAACATCCAGGCGACACAGCCGGATTCGCCCAGGTTGCCGCCGTTCTTGGAAAAAATATGGCGGATATCCGCCACGGTCCGATTCCGGTTGTCGGTGGCCGCGTCCACGAGAATGGCCACTCCGCCTGGACCATAGCCCTCGTAGGTGATTTCATCCAGAGCTTCGCCGCCCAGTTCGCCGGTTCCTTTTTTCAGGGCCGTGTCGATCTTGTCCTTGGGCAGGTTCACGGCTTTGGCCGCGGCAATGGCCGAACGCAGCCGGGCGTTGATGTCCGGATCACCGCCGCCCTGCTTTGCCGCGAGCATGATCTCCTTGGTCACCTTGGTGAAGACTTTGCCCTTTTTCTTGTCCTGCACGGATTTGCGGGCCTGAATATTCTTCCATTTACTGTGTCCAGCCATTGTGATTCCTTGTTGTTTTTTGGACGACAACCCCGCCGCAAGCCAGAACCTACTTCTTGCCCATGGCGATATAGAACATTTCCTTGCTTTCCGCTCGAGAACTTTTGGGTTTGAAGCCCTGAACCTTGGCAAACGACTTGCGCATTTCGTCCAGGAGCTGCTTGGCTTCCTGGGCTTCAAAAAACTTGACCACGAAAGAACCGCCCTTTATCAAGCATTCTCGGCATAGAGCAAGAGCCTGGTGAGCCAAATCCAGGGACCGGGCCTGATCCGTGAACCGGATGCCGGTGGTTTGCGGAGCCATGTCGCTCAGAATGACGTCAAAGGGCGCCGTGTCCATGATCAACCGATAGCCTTCCCCGGACTCGTCAAAAATGTCGCCCTGCATGAAATGGGCTTGGGCCGGCAGTTCAATGCCCAAAGGCTTCAGATCCAGAGCCAGAAGCCTGCCCCCCGGACCGACCTTCTGGGCCGCGTACAAGGACCAGGATCCCGGAGACGCGCCCAGATCCAGAACCTTTTGACCGGGTTGCAGCAACTTGAAACGCTTATCCGCCTCCTTCAGCTTGTACACCGAACGAGCCGGATAATTGTCCTGCTTGGCCTTTTGAAAGTAGTGATCTCTGTATATTTTCATCAGAAAAAAATCGTAATTGAGCGAGTAAAAACGGACTGGCTACCACGTCTTCACGGGTATGACTGACTCGGAGATTTCATTGAAAAACAAGTTATTCCCCCGAAGGCAGGAATCCAGATCATGCTTGCCACAAGTTCTTGAAAAAATATCTTTTTCCCGCCCAAGCTGAGTAGTGCGACTCATCGCGAAGAGCATTGGCAGTGAGTCGGGATTCAAGGGCTGGAACAACACATAAAACCGACAAGTCCTCCCACGGTGCGGCGCAACACCCTAACCGAAAGCAGGCATAAGGCCAAGTCGTGACGTCTCTTCAAAATAAACGCCCGCGGCGGCTTCGGGTAATCGATCAGCTGGGACGGATGAAGTCGCTCCCAGACGGGCCGGAACAATACCGGTTGCTTCGCGAAGGCGGGGAATACGGCGTGCTTCTCCTCGGCCTGGGACCCAATCCCCGTATCCCGTTACAAATCATTGCCGGCCGCTCTGATGACGTCCTTTACCTGGAAGCCCCGGAATTCCTTGACCAGCTTCCGGTATCGCGTAAATCCGAAATCCCGAGTCATTGGCGACCTATCAGTTCTGAAGCGCTTGCCGATGAAAAAATTCGCAACCGCGCCATCCTGTTCTATCAACCAAATCTCCATCTTTTTCCGGATTTCTGGGCTCCCGCCGTGGCATTTCTGAGGCACGGGCCTAACATGTCCGCTCCCAGTCTCAGGGAACGGGACACGGTCTGGATGCCGACTTCGGAACATGGCCTGCTGGCCAGAGAACTAACCCAGGCATTTGCGAACACCGGCCTGCGGGTTCGGGCATTACCGGAAAAACTGCTTCCCACAGAGCTGGAGGCCGATTTACGTCAGTCATCTCCAGAGTTGTTTTTCAGCGTCAACTTTCGCGGACTGGACCCGTATGGCCAGAATTACGAATTCCTGGCAACCTGCAAAGCACCGGTTGCCGTTTGGTGCGTGGACAACCCCTTCCACCTGCTGACCGGAATCCAGTCCGGTTTCTGGCGCAAATGCATCCTCTTCGTGACCGACGACTGGTTCATTCCCCGGCTTCGCGAGCTGGGCGCGCAACATGTCGTTCATCTCCCCCTGGCCGCGGCGCCGAATTTTTTTGAACCCGCTGTTGAAGCTGCCACCTTGAACGGCCAGCCTTATCCCGGACAGAATGCCTCCGGCACAGCCAATTTGATATTGCCAGACGGCAGCCTTGCAAGCCGGACGATTTTTGTCGGCCGCTCCTCCTTCCCAGGAAAAAATGCTTTTTTTGCTGGATGCTCTGTTGCTCCCGACCTGCGGCAACAGGTCAGCAACGAAATCTCCCGGGGAAGCAGGCCGGACTTCTCCTGGTGGTGGGATCGTTTGCGGAACCCGCCTCTCTGGCCGGGCCGGGCAGTTCGAAATGTGGGATATGCCGCGGAAGAAAGCAGTCAAATGCATCGCACCGTGCATCTCCAGGCCGTGAACCTGGAGGCACGACTGACGGTCTTTGGCGACCAGGACTGGCACGCCCTGCTGCCCGACCTGAAGGATATTCGTCCGGGAGTGGATTACTACGGACCGCTGCCCCGGATCTATCGCCAGGCCCGCTGCACCCTGAACCTGACCAGCCTCCTTCTCCCCCACGGCCTGACCCAGCGTCACTTCGACGTCTGGGCAGCCGACGGATTCCTGCTTTCCGACGCAACCCCGGGCCTGTCGATTTTCGATCAGGAGCTGGTCCGGGAAATCAGCTTCAACTCACCGAAAAACCTGGTTGCCCTTCTGACCCGACTGGACCTGGATTCCCGCCTGGCGGACCACCTGCGGCATGACTGGAAAAAACTCATCCTTGATGCACACACCTATGATCATCGTATTGAAACCATCATGCAGGCAGTATCAAAATTTGGTATTCAACCAAATTAGCAGCCGGCAGCGGCAGGATTACCTCCTGCTCACTGTCGGCAATATTTCGGCAACCGCCGAAAACTATACTCCTCAGGTCCCCCCAAACCCAACCTCAACCTTGCCGTCGACAACTATGACCGGCACCTTGCGCTGACCTTTGCTGAGAACGAGCATTTCATCCAGCCGACCAGAGTCCGCCTTCACATCGTGATACACATGTCCAGGATGCGCCTCCCGGGCGCGATTCGTGTAGGGTCACCCCTGCTTGCCGAAAATAACGGTCTTGTTCATAACCTGCCTCCTGACGGATAAAGGTTGACGGAAACGGGTAACACTGCAACGACATTTTGGAAAAATAACCGACATCGCTGGAGATTTAACCACGGGGATCACGGGGGGCACGAGGAACATATTTTGCCAAAACCCCTCCGAAGGAGGGGAATTTAAAACCACCCCGCCCTACGGGCACCCCTCCGAAGGAGGGGAATTTATAACCCCCCGCCCTACGGGCACGGGGACAAGGATTCCCCTCCACTGGAGGGGTGGCAGGCGAAGCCTGACGGGGTGGTGGCCTGACGGGGTGGTGCTATGGAAGTACGAAACGCTACATGTCCCTGCCACTAAACCACCCCGCCCTACGGGCACCCCTCCGAAGGAGGGGAATTTATAACCCCCCGCCCTACGGGCACCCCTCCGAAGGAGGGGAATTTAAAACCCCCCGCCCTACGGGCACCCCTCCGAAGGAGGGGAATTTAAAACCCCCCGCCCTACGGGCACCCCTCCGAAGGAGGGGAATTTAAAACCCCCCGCCCTACGGGCACCCCTCCGAAGGAGGGGAATTTATAACCCCCCGCCCTACGGGCACCCCTCCGAAGGAGGGGAATTTAAAACCCCCCGCCCTACGGGCACCCCTCCGAAGGAGGGGAATTTAAAACCCCCCGCCCTACGGGCACCCCTCCGAAGGAGGGGAATTAAAAACCACCCCGCCCTACGGACATCCCTCCGAAGGAGGGGAATTTACCCCCCCCCCGCCCTACGGGCACCCCTCCGAAGGAGGGGAATTAAAAACCACCCCGCCCTACGGGCATCCCTCCGAAGGAGGGGAATTTACCCCCCCCCCCGCCCTACGGGCACCCCTCCGAAGGAGGGGAATTTAAACCACCCCGCCCTACGGGCACGGGGACAAGGATTCCCCTCCACTGGAGGGGTGGCAGGCGAAGCCTGACGGGGTGGTGGCCTGTCGGGGTGGTGCTATGGAAGTACGAAACACTACATGTCCCTGCCGTGTCGCTGTAGTTACAAATGATAACTGATAACTGATACTGATAATAGCTAACGGACACCAAATTTGACATCCACCTCATTCCTAAGTCAATCTTACGAACAAGATTCAATTCATGCACAGCGCCTGAAGCCTTCCCGACAATCTCGCCACCCCAGATCAGTGAAAAGCAGCGAAGGAGCATCCTATGCGTTTGGTTATTGTTTCGAACAGATTGCCCATCAGTCTTCAGGAGGAGAACGGCAAGATCGTGGCCAAGGAATCCGTGGGCGGTCTGGCCACGGGATTGAATTCGTACCTGGACTCACTGAGCCAGGATTCCCAGTTCAGCGGAGATCCCTTGTGGATTGGCTGGCCGGGCATGTATCTGGACGACCCGGACCGATTCGATTTCTCATCGCGGATCATGGGCAAGTTTCGAATCTGCCCGGTCAATCTGACCGCCGTCCAGATGGACAGCTTTTATCTCGGATTCTGCAATTCCACCTTATGGCCTTTGTTTCACTACTTTCCTTCGTATGTCGAGTTTGATGAAAGCTCATGGGACAGCTACGTGGAGGTGAACGACATCTTTCGGCAGGTTGTCGAATCCGTTTTGCAGCCGGACGACGTGGTCTGGGTACACGACTACCAGATCATGCTCCTGCCGGAGATGATCCGCCAAAATCGACCGGATGTAACCATCGGCTACTTTCTGCACATTCCTTTTCCGTCCTATGAGATCTTCCGGCTGTTGCCCAGCATCTGGCGGACCCGTCTGCTGCAGGGTCTTCTCGGATCAGACATGGTCGGTTTCCACACCTATGATTATACCCAACATTTTCTGCGCAGCGTCTCCGCCATTCTCGGCCTGGAACACAATCTGGGCAAAATCATGGTCGGCGATCGTCTGGCCAGAGTGGATACCTTCCCCATGGGCATCGATTACCAAAAATACGCCCTGGCGGCCAAGGACGAGCGCACGCAGACCGAGAAACAGGAACTGCGCCAAGCCTTTGGCTCGGTCAAAATCATGCTCTCCATCGACCGATTGGACTACAGCAAAGGCATTGCCAACCGGTTGCAGGGCTATGAAAAATTTCTGGAGTTGTACCCCCAGTGGCATGAGCGGGTGATCCTGATGCTTGTGGTCGTGCCCTCCCGCACGGGAGTCGGCAAATATCAGGAAATGAAAAAACAGATCGACGAACTGGTGGGAGCGATCAACGGTCGCTTCGGCAAGCTGAACTGGACCCCGATCATCTACCAGTACACCACCTATCCTCTGCGCGAACTGACCATGCTCTACGATACCAGCGACGTGGCGCTGGTCACGCCGCTGCGTGACGGGATGAACCTGATCGCCAAGGAGTACATCGCCGCCAAGACCGAAAACAAGGGCGTGCTCGTGCTCAGCGAAACCGCGGGCGCGGCCATTGAATTGGGAGAAACCCTGATCGTCAACGCCAACAGCGTTCAGGATATCGCCGAAACCATTCTGAAGGCACTGGAAACGCCGGAGGAGGAACAAGGCCGCATCATGACCCTGCTCAAGGACCGCATGAAGCGCTTTGACGTCAATCACTGGGCTGAAGACTTCATGAATTCACTGCTTCTGATCAAGTCCGAGCAGGAACGGATGGAATCCACCTTCATCAACACCGAGAGCGCCCAGGAAGTGGTGCAGCGCTTCAAGACGGCGCACAGCAGACTGCTCCTGCTGGACTACGACGGCACCCTGGTTCCGTTTCACAATGCCCCTTCCATGGCCTGCCCTTCCGAGGATGTTCGGAAAACCTTGAACTCCCTGACCTACATGCCCAACACGCAGGTGGTCATTCTCAGCGGCCGCAACAAGCACAACCTGGAACACTGCCTGACCGATCCTCCCGTTGCTCTGGTTGCTGAGCACGGAGTCTGGATCCGGGAGATCGGAGAGGATTGGCAGATGATCCGCCCCCTGCTCAATGACTGGAAAGAGCAGATTCGGCCCATTCTGGATCGTTTCAGCTCTCGGGTGCCGGGCACCTTCACCGAGGACAAGGATTTTTCCATGGCCTGGCACTACCGGCAGGCAGACCGGAACCTCGGCGCTCAGCGTGCCCGGGAATTGGCTGAAACCTTGCGGGTTCTGGCATCCAATGTGGGTATTCAGGTCCTGCAGAGTCCCATGGTGGTCGAGGTGCGCAGCGCCGGGATCAGCAAGGCCGTTGCGGCCATGCATTTTGCGGGCAAGCAACAATGGGATTTCATTCTGGCCATGGGGGACGCAGAAAGCGACGAGGAAATGTTCAAAACCCTGCCGGACCACGCAATAACCATCCGCGTCGGCCACGACCTCTCCCACGCCACCTACAACGTCCGTAATCCGAGGGCGGCGGGGGTTTTATTGAAGAATTTTACATTGTAGCGAGGAAAACCACCCCGCCCTTCGGGCACCCCTCCAAAGGAGGGGAATTTATAACACCCCGCCCTTGGCGCACGGGTCAAGAATTCCCCTCCTTTGGAGGGGTGGCAGGCGAAGCCTGACGGGGTGGTGCCGAGGCCTGACGGGGTGGTGCATATGAGAAGTACGAAACGCTACATGTTTCCGTCATTACTCATGGAAATCCATCCTACCGCCAGATGAACCCGAAATCAAAGTCAAAGGCGCATTTGCTCAATTCGAACAACAGCGTTTCCCTGGAAAAGTCGCCGACCTTGCGGTACAGCCCATCCACCAGCCGATAAACCTTGGCTTTGCGCTTGTCCGGGTAGACCAGCACAAAATGGAGCACGCCCTCGTGCTGATACAGCTCATGCTTGAGCAACTCATCACGGCGGGCGCTGGATTTGGACACCACCTCGAAAACCAGTTCCGGCGCCCTGGTCAAGCGGTCATCTTCCGGCTCATAACAGATCACCATGCAGTCCGGCCGGACCACGGTGTCCTCGGACAGCTCCACGTCCGTCTCGAAAACGGCATGACAGTCGGGGCATTTATCCAGCATCTCGTCCAGCAGACGGGCAATAGACAGAACGACACGTTGGTGGGTGAATGTCGGCGAAGGCGTCATGGCATGAGGGGCTCCATGAATCAGCTCCCAGTCGCCCTGCCATTGGCGGTAGTCGGAGACGGAGTAACGTTCGGTGTAGAGTTCAGGGTTGACGACCATGACATTACCCTCTTGATAGATGATGGCGGTTATTCAGAATCGTTTTTTCTCAGACTGGACTGATGGAAGATTAACTGGGAGCATTACGTTTTCTGAAAAACGGGCTTGAGAGAGATCAGAGACAGGGAAAACCTTTTTTTTGCAATATTGCCCCATTTGGGACATTCTTCACCATTCCAATTAACATTAGAGTGACAATTTTTAGAATGCGCAATATGCGCAATGCTTTCAGAAAAGAAGCCAAGCAATGGCCTGATCTTTTTTAATCTATTAATATTACATAACCAAACTCATATCAGCCCAACTGACAAGAACAACAGCTTTATACCTGGGAATATAAATGTTATCCATTGGCTTTCTATTATCAAATTTTAAATTTCCAGGAAGTGTGACATTAGGTTCTGGATTAAGATCTGTTTCAAAATCTCCTGAGGTTACAACCGATCCATACAATTTATTTTTTCCGTTGTGTCTAAATTCTCCATTTGACCAGAATACTCCAGCTGCATCATCTTGGCCATTAAAATTAATGCTCTTATCTGCAATAATTAAATTGTTTACAGTTTCAAGACTCCATTGTGTCTGGCTACTAAAAGTCACACTTCCCTTCGCAACTATTGTGGTGTTTGAGATAATACATTTATGACAAGAAAAATCTCCAAAAGTAAAAATTACACGATCAGTTAAATCCACTATATCATTGCCTTGGCCGTAACTTATACTAGCAGGTGGATCAATATTATCATTATATTCTTTAGCAATATTTTCAAAATATTGAAATATATCTTCAGTAACTTTTGGTATAACCATTTTTTCAGAAATTTCTTTAACTTCACCAGTTACTGTAATATTCGGATTTATGTCAGGGATTGAACCATATGCGGTTACAGATCCATGCAATGTGACATCTGTAGACCCTTGAGCTGTTTGCGTTATCCCTTTGTTAGCATGCATTGAACCATAAAACATATTAATATGGCCACTAATATTAATCTTATTTTCCGATACAATTCCGTGTGTAAATATATCGACAATTCTTGTCTCATAATCGTAACATGCCCTAATTTTTGCATTAGAATTTCTTAAACCCTTTCCAAAACTATAAAAACATTTATCACCAGAATCTTCAAAATAGAAATCAAATCCATCTGGAGAATTATATACAGTTACATCAATTGTTTTTGAATCATCGTTATTAATATCAATTTGAATCATTTCCATAGCATACTTAACACCAGCATCAGCATTATAAAAAGCTATCTTTGATGTCTTGTAATTAGAAGAAATAAGGTTTTCGATGTTTGAAATATTCGCTGCGGTTATACCTAAAAAAGTCATCACCGCAAGAAATAGCAACACAGTGATTAATGCAACACCTCTTTCAGAATCAAATCTAAAATTTAAAAAAAAACTAGACATGAATCCGAAAGTAAACTTATTGTTGATAGCTTTCATATTTCACCTTTGATCACATATCATCGCAAATTTCTTGGTCTAACAGTTGATTCCAAAGTGATTTTTGCTTCATTACCTGTATTAGGAAGTTTCCTTTCTGTTTCTGCTTTTATTTTGACTAAAAACATATTTCCAACATTTACAACCTCGAAACACGTAATGTTATTCGTGTAAGGTTGATTTTTATACCGAAATACGGAATTCACTAAATCAAAGCTATGGTTTTGACCATCTATATCTGTTAAACTGACAACATGTTCGCACTCATCTTCAGGATCTATCACAGGGGCAGTGCTATTGCTATTCCTCAGGATTCTGACAACAAAATCCATGGTACCCCTAGCATTGTTTTGCATACCAATAATTTGATTATGTACCACATATTGCTTGTATTCTGAAATAAAAAAAGACACCAATGATCCCATAAAAATTCCGAAAATAACAATTGAGATTAACACCTCAACCAATGAAAAGCCTTTGTTGTTCATAAGTCCCTATTTAGATCTTAAAATACTTCTAACAGTGACATTGTACTTTGACCAATTAACACTGACTTCAACCACTTTCAGATTCATATCATCAATTTTATTAACATTCTTCGTCCAAATATATCTGTTATCCCCACAATCTCCACTACTATTCCCAACTGGAATAGAAGATAAAGAGCTTTGATATACAATTTCTTCCAATTCTTCTAAAATTTGCTCTGCACAAATCGTGGCTTCGGTGACTCTTTGGGCGGAGATTGTGGCCATCAATGTCGAATTTTTCAACTTTGAAAGAGCAAATAACGCAACAACCATAATCAAAATAGCAAACAACAGTTCAAGAATGGTAAATCCTTCTACAATTTTGTTATCATTATTTTTTTTCATTGAATTACGCCAATATTTCCGAAAGAATAAATTATAAAATGTCTGTAATCGCCTGCCAACTCAATCTGGATAGTTGCATTAGTTGAGTTGTGAATAAGTACGGATGTGTTGCTGTTGAATGTTATTGAATTTGAAGAAGTGTTTAACGAAATCCC
Organism: Desulfonatronum parangueonense; assembly: GCF_054656975.1. Taxonomy (NCBI): domain Bacteria; kingdom Pseudomonadati; phylum Thermodesulfobacteriota; class Desulfovibrionia; order Desulfovibrionales; family Desulfonatronaceae; genus Desulfonatronum; species Desulfonatronum parangueonense. The sequence continues at coordinate 708,736 of NZ_BAAHXH010000003.1, read as the reverse complement.
TTTGTATTCACTTGCCAAATCTCTCTCAAATGCTTTATCATTATTTTCAGAAATATAAAAATGATATCCTGTAGAAGTAAACAAAACATGGATTGGATTATTTTTCTTGATAGCCATCATTCTGGCATGCTGCATATCGCTCCAAACCACCCTTGCAGCTCCATTCAAACGGGATTTATCGATCATGTTCATCCGCGGCAAAGCAATGGCGAACAAGGTGGCCATCATGGCGATAACCACAAGAAGTTCAACCAGACCAACTCCATTCTGATTATAGGCATTTTTCGGAGATGTTTTTTCTGAACACATCAATTAAATTTTCCTAGTCAGTGCTTATCCTGAGCTAAATACATGTAGTTTTATCAGTCCTTACTCGACCTGTTCTGGCGATGACAATCTTAATGCCCCGCGCTTGTCGACATAGCGTAAGGGTTCCTGCCTGAAATGCTCCAGTCACAGACAGCGTGGTTCCCTTTCCAACATAGGAGATGTAATTGCGTACAGGCGTGTTGCCAACCAATGTGGAGCCCCCATCCAACGCTATTCGTCTCTTGAGAATATACGCTGCATCTGCTACTTGACCAGTGTTTTCGACATCTACAAAAATAATCCACCCCTGATCCCAGTTGCCGCTGGTTACGCAATCCACCCCATCTGCACTCTTGCAGATGGTTATTCTCTGATTTCTTTTGATCGCCTCGCTCCGGGCATAATTTAAATTGGATAAAAACTCGTGAGCCTGCGTGGCAACGCTGGCACTTTGTAACACCCCGGCCACATGTGGTGCACTGATCGCCATAAGCAACAAGCCAATCGCCATGACGATAATAACCTCAAAAAATGTCAAGCCTGAAGATCTATTCCCACCCCGCCGCTTAACCTCTTTGATCTGGCGGCGATCGTCCCCTTTCGCGAATGGATCCTTGTCCACTTGATTGCCCCCTTATCTTGCTTGATTACATCAAGGACAGATATCAAGTGACACGAAATTCATCAATACCAGAAAAAAAGGCTATTGATGACTATCTGAATCTAATTAGTACGTCGTGTACTTTATCAAGCTGAGGTAACACGAAAGTGGACAAGGCAATTACTACAAAACCAGGGCGGATATCGGGAGGGAAAGATAAAGAAGGATTGGTGACAGGCTTTGAGAACCAACCCCCTGTCCGGCATCCCCGCTACCCTATTCTGCCGTGGCAAAACGTAGGCCGGTGGCTTTGCGTCGCATCCTTTCGGAGTGCTTTGCCCTTGTCAGACATTTGGATAAACAGTAACTCGCTCAAATATGATTGTCCAGTATTTCTTTCTTTGCCGCGGCAACTATCTCACAATTTGTCTACAGTGGGCCTTTGCCCAGAAAATTGCTCCATCAATTTCGGCTCACGCCTTTTCACCAATATCCCTGTTCTCCAGACAACCAAAATCAAAATGGGAGCCAAAGCTCCCATTGTTATCATCTCGCCACCAGGCTGGAATAGCACCGCATCTCACCAGTTGGCCCACCTTGGGTTTGCGGTTGGCGATCGGCCTCCTTGATGTGCCTCAGCATGCTGCTCTGGCCTGCCCCGGAACCGCTCCCATGGCCCGGCAACCACCCTGGCGCTTGGCTGCGTAGAGGGCCTGGTCCGCTGCTTCAAGCAAGTCTTCGGGTTTGGTCATGGACGCTCGGGCCTGGGCAAAGCCGATGCTCACCGGCCCCTCCCAGATGACCACCCGATCCGCGTTGCGGTAGACCTTGTCCGCGTCCAGAATTTTCTTCGCCACCAGAGCCGCGTCTTCTTCCGGACAATTGGGACAGATCACCAGAAACTCATCCCCGCCAAGGCGGCAGACGATGTCGTCGGTCCGCACGGCCTCCCGAAGAGCAACGGCCAAGAAACGCAGCAGGTCGTCCCCAACGGCATGGCCGTGGATGTCGTTGACCTGCTTGAACTTGTCGGCATCCAGCAGAAGGATGGAAAAATTGAAGCCCTTCTCCGCCGCCTCGGCCCAAAGATTACCCAGCAACGACATGGCAAAACGTCGGTTGGGCAGGCCGGTCAGCTCGTCATGCACGGCCAAGGCCTGCAACTGGCGATTGGCCTGCTTCAACTCGGCCGTGCGCTCTTCGACAAGCTGCTCCAGATTGCTGTTGAGCCGGCGCAATTCCAGGTTGCGCTGGGAAACCGTCCTGAACAGCCCCTTCAAGGCGGTGAGCAGCGGTTCAGTGCCGCTCTGGTCATCATCGGCTTCGGCCAGGTAAACCTCTTCCGCGTCCTGACCTGCCTGCACTGCCCGGACCTGCCTGGCCATTCCCTGGTCAACGCCGAGTATGTGGTAGGCCAGCCAGTCCACCAGATAGCCCAGCATCTGTTCCGTCTCCTCAGGCGAAAAAACACCAGCCCTGTCCTCCAGCAATGCGGCCTCATCTACAAATGTCTTATGCAGTCCCTGGTGATACCGGATATAGGCCGGGGCCAGACCGACTGACTGTATCATGGCCTCCTCGTCCCTGAAATGAATGCGGGTGTAGTCCAGCATGGCCTTGCAGGCCGCTTTCAGCCTTTCAGGGTCAAACTGCTCGTTTTTCAAGGCCACTTCGCCGACATCATTGATCAGATCCACCAGTTTCTGATGTTGATCATCCACCATGGATATGCCCACCAGAAACGACTCGGTCCAGTTGAAAACTTTGGTCATGCGTCCTCCTCCGATAATGGCTGCGTCATTTCGCAATATGGTTGCCAGGCGGGAGAGACCAGGACAAGATCCTCTTTTCCATAAGGCCGGCGAATTAAAATCACGCGGAACACCTGGCACCTTCACCCGGCCCGCGCGCCGGAGTGACTGAAGCAGGGCCTTCCCGCAAGTCACACTGGCGCCGGCCGGGGTCCATGCGAAGCAGCCCGGAGTTGTTGAGCAGTTACGGGAATGCTTGGTAATATCCGGACATCATGTAACATCTATTCCATCTTAATCAACGCCCTTTACGCCATTTCCCAGGCAAAACCGGCTATATTGCGCTTCTGGGGCTCGAACTCCACGCCGACGAGATGGACCATGACGCCCGGTGTCTTGTACTTGTCCGCGTAGCGCTTTTGCCTGATCTGCTCAAGGGCGGCCCCGGGTTGGACGCCTGGACCAATGACCTTGAACTCGAAGATGAAGATCTTGTCCTCCAGCTTGATCGTCATGTCGATGCGCCCCAGGCTGTTGGCGTCCTCCGGAATGACCTCCAGGCCCAGGGCGGCGAAATAGCAATAGAAGATGGACGAATAATAGCCATCATACCCGGCCAGTTGGTTCTTGCGGTACCAGTCCGCGGGAATGGAGGAGAAAAAGGCATGGAACACGTCCCGCAACCCGTCCAGGTCTGATTCGGCCAGGGCGTCATATGCCGCGAACTTGGCCGCTTCCGAGGCCGCTAGGACACCGGTCAGGTGCGGCAACAAGGCGTCCGTCAGGCTCTGCTTGACCTCCAGGTTGGGATATCCCAGCGTAAAACGCCGTGTCCCGGCCACCTGGCGCACGGTCTTGATAGACAGATAGCCGGTCTGGAACAGCAGGGTTTCCACATCAATGCGCTCCACGTCGAAACTGCCCAGGAGCTTCTCGCTGGCCGTCAATTCTTCCAGGGCCGGGATGTTGTACTTTCCTTCTTGCAGCAGCTTGACCAGAAACGTCGGTGTCCCGGTTTCGAACCAGTAGGGCCGGAACTCCCGCGAGTCGAGATAGAGCAGGATGTCAAACGGATTGTAGACCTCCTCGCCCAGCCAGTTGTACCCATTGTACCAAAGCCGGACCTGTTCCAGATCCACGCCATGCAGGCGATCGGCGAAAACGCTTTCCAGCTCGTCCTGGGTGTAGCCGCAGATGGCGGAATAGCGCTCGTCAATGGTGATGTCCTTCAGGTTGTTCAGCCCGCTGAACAGGGAAACCTTGCTGAACTTGGACACCCCGGTGATGAATACGAACCGCAGATAAGGGTCGGCGTCCTTGATGACCGAATAATAGTTCTTCAGCTCATCCCGGATGGCCGCGGCCATTTCCGGCTTCTCGATGTTGTCCAGGATCGGCTTGTCGTACTCATCCACCAGCACGACCACCTTCTGATTGTACTTGTCATGCAGGGTCTGGATCAGTTCGGCAAAACGGCCCTGCCGACTGTGTTTACCGAAGGTCAGGTCGAAGGCCCTCTGATGATCGTACAAAATCTCGTCAAAGATGACTTGAAGCTCTTCGACGCTCTTGGCCACTCCCGTCCCGAAACTGAGGTGCACCACGGGATGCACCGCGTCCCAGTTCCAGTGATTTTCCAGGTACAGACCCTGGAACAGCTTTCTCTTGCCCTGGTACGCTGCCTTGATGGTGCTCACGAAAAGGCTCTTCCCGAAGCGCCTGGGCCGGGAGAGGAAGTAGTACGAGCCGCTTTGCGCCAATTCATGGATGAAGGCTGTCTTGTCGACGTAATATTGATCATCTTCGATAATCTTATCAAAGGACTGAATGCCGATAGGCAGTTTCTTCATGCGCAACGCCTCCCGTAAAAGCTTGGCTTGCTTGTATTCATGCATGAAACCAGTAAGGAATCATAGAGTGGCACCTCGGACCGAATGCCCGATCTGAGTCAACGATCTGAATCAATCCGGCCCGTGGATGTTTCCAGGCTCCCCGAAAGTTTGAACGGACAGCATGAATCGCAGGCCCACATGCGAACAGATGTCATAACCTCCAAACCCGAACCTGACCCCGGTCGTCTCACGCCATTTGCTCCCACTCGAAGCTGACGATATTGCGCGCCTCCCGCTCGAACTCCACGCCAATCAGATAGACGGCCTCGGCGCCGGCCCGGTATTTGTCCGCGTAGCCCTTGCGCTTGATCTGCTCCAGGGCGCTGCCCGGGGTCTGGTCAAGGTCCGTGACCTTGAATTCAAAGACATAGGCCCGGTTTTCGAAGAGCACGGCCATGTCCATGCGCCCGTGGTTGGTGGACTCTTCGGGGCGGGTGTCCAGGCCCAGGCCGGCGAAGTAGCAGTAGAGCACCGAACAGTAGTAGCCTTCGTAGGCGGCCAGGTTGTTCTTGCGGTACCAGTCATGGGGAATGGATGCGAACACGGCGTGAAAAACCGCCCGCAGATCGTCCACTTGGCCATGGCGGAGGGCGTTGACCACGGTACGCATGGATTTCTTCATTTCCACAGGCTGCTGGGTGAAGAAGTTCAGCAGGTACTCGGTGAAGCTTTTTTTCACCTCATGGTTGGGGTAGTTCAGGCGGTACAGAACCTCGCCGGGCAGGATTTCCTCCTGCCCGGTGATGGTCAGATAACCGGCCTGGAACAGCAAGGTTTCGGGAAAAATGGACTCCACGTCAAAACTGCCCAGCAGTTCAGGACCGATCTCGATCCGCTCAATGGATGGAATGTCGTACCGCCGGGACATGAGCAGGCGGATCAGGAATTCCGGAGTTGCCGTTTCAAACCAGTAGTTCCGCAACAGACCTTCCCGCAGATAACTGAGCAGACTGAACGGGTTGTAGACCTTCTCTCCCAGCCAGGAATAGCCGTTGTACCAGCGCCGGATTTCATCACGATCCTTGCCGTGCAGGTGTTCGGCAAAGGTGGCGGTCAACTCGGCTTCGGTCCAGCCGCAGATGGCGGCGTAACGCGGAGACAGCGTAATGTCCGTGAGGTTGTTCAAGCCGGAAAACAGGCTGACCTTGGAGAATTTGGATACGCCGGTCAGGAAGACGAACTGGAGATGGGCGTCGCTGTCCTTGATCACGGAATAGAAATTTTTCAAGCCCTTCCGGACCATGGCGACTTTTTCCGGCTCGGTGATGTTGTCCAGAATGGGCTTGTCGTACTCGTCCACGAGGACGACCACGCGCTGACCGTGCTTTTGCGCGGCAAGGCGGATCAATTCGCTGAAACAGCCGGCAATGTCCTCGGGGGCGGTGCATTCGACGCCCAGGGCCTGCTGGTTGACCCGCAAAATATCCATGAGCCGACGATCCAGTTCCTGACGGTCGCCAATCTCACCTTTGCCCAGGGATACGCTGATCACCGGATGCCGCGTCCCCCAGTCCCAGCGGTCCTCCAACCACAACCCCCGAAACAGCTCCCGATTGCCTTCGAAGGCTTCCTTGAGCGTGTCCACGAACAGGGACTTGCCGAAGCGCCGGGGACGGGAAAGAAAGTAGTATTTTCCGGTATCAGCCAGTTCATGAACAAACCTGGTTTTGTCCACGTAGGCGTAGCCTTGGATGATGATTTCATTCAGGTTCGCGATGCCAAGGGGCAGTTTTTTCATGACGCGCCTCGCAAGAGTGAAATGGAGTGGGCTGATGAGGGAGAATAATCCGCAACTTCCGATGTTGCCCGCGGATACCGCGCCCTACTGGGGTGCGGCGGTCCCAGACTGTCCTTATCGCGGATATCCATGATAAAACCGGGAACGCTCACATTCTCACCCCCGCTCCCACTCGAATCCCACGATATTGCGCGCCTCCCGATCGAACTCCACGCCGATCAGATAGACGGCCTCGGCGCCGACCCGGTATTTGTCCGCGTAGCCCTTGCGCTTGATCTGCTCCAGGGCGCTGCCCGGAGTCTGGTCCAGGTCCGTGACCTTGAATTCAAAGACATAAGCCCGGTTCTCGAAGAGCACCGTCATGTCGATGCGCCCGCGATTGGTGGACTCCTCGGGCCGGGTGTCCAGGCCCAGGCCGGCGAAGACGCAGTAGAAGATCGAGCAGTAGTAGCCCTCGTAGGCGGCCAGGTTGTTCTTGCGGTACCAGTCGTGGGGAATGGCGGCGAACAGGGCATGGAAGATGTCGCGCAGCTCGCCGGGATCGTCGGCCTGCAAGGCGCGGTAGATGCGCTGCTGGACGACCTCCTTGCCCGGCTTGTCCTGGACGTAGCTGTTCAGGATGGTGTCCGTGAGGCTGGCCTTGACCTCCATGTTCGGATACCGGAGCGCATAGAAAGTCTTCCCGGCCATCTGCTCGGCACCGGCCACGGTCAGGTACCCGGTCTGGAAGAGCAGGTTTTCCGGCTCGATGAAATCCACGTCAAAAGCTCCGATCAGGGACTCGGATGCCCGGATGTTTTCAATGGCCGGAATCTGATAGCGACGTTTCTTGAGCAGCTCGATAAGAAAGGTCGGCGTCCCGGTCTCGAACCAGTAGTTCCGGAACAGGCCGGTCCGCAGATGGCTGAGCAGACTGTACGGATTATAAACCTTCTCACCCAGCCAGGAATAGCCGTTGTACCAGCGCCGGATTTCATCGAGGCCTTTCCCTTTCAGATGCTCCGTAAAGCTGGCGGTCAGTTCCGCCTCGGTCCAGCCGCAAATCGAGGAGAAACGCTCTTCGAGCGTGATGTCCGTGAGATTGTTCAGTCCGGAAAACAGGCTGACCTTGGAAAATTTGGACACGCCCGTCAGGAAGACGAACCGGAGATAGGCGTCGCTGTCCTTGAGTACGGAGTAGAAATCCTTCAGCCCTTCACGAATGTCCGCTGCCAGGACGGGATCGGCAATGCAGTCCAGGATGGGCTTGTCGTACTCGTCCACCAGAACCGCCACGCCCTGGCCGAATTTGTGGGCCGTCTGCTCAATGAGCTGACCAAATCGACCGGAAATGGTCCGAAACGCGCAATCAACGCCCAGCCGCTCCTCATGCAGGGTCAGTTGCTCCCAGATCTTTTCCTCCAGCCGCGCCCTGTCGCGAAACACCCCTTCCCCAAAGGAAATACGGATCACCGGATGCCGCGTCTCCCAGTCCCAGTGGTCCTCCAACCACAACCCCCGAAACAACTCCCGATTGCCTTCGAAGGCTTCCTTGAGCGTGTCCACGAACAGGGACTTGCCGAAGCGCCGGGGACGGGAGAGGAAGTAATAGGAACCAGACTCCACCAGGTCGTGGACGAACCTGGATTTGTCCACGTAGGCATAACCTTCTGCGATGATCTTGTTCAGGGTGCTGATGCCAAGGGGCAGTTTTTTCATGATGCACCTCGCAAGGGTGGAATGGTGTGGATTGATGAGGGAGAATAATCCGCAAATTCTGATTTAGCTCGCGGATACCGCGCCGCACCCGGGTGCGGCGGTCCCAGGCTGTCCGTATCGTGGAGTAACTATTCAGCACATACTCTGAGGTCAATCGCAGAGCTGGATTCCGGCTTTCGCCGGAATGACGTATCATAATCACGTCCTTTTCAAGTTAAGTCATACCGGCGAAGCCGGTATCCAGTCCGATTTTTCTCGAATGAGCTGAGTAGTTACATCGCGGATATCCACGATGAAACCGGGGAAGTTCACATTCTCACCCCCGCTCCCACTCGAAGCTCACGATATTGCGCTCCTCCCGATCGAACTCCACGCCGATCAGATAGACAGCCTCGGCGTCGGCCCGGAATTTGTCCGCATAGCCCTTGCGCTTGATCTGCTCCAGGGCGCTGCCCGGAGTCTGGTCCAGGTCCACGACCTTGAATTCAAAGACATAGGCCCGGTTCTCGAAGAGCACCGTCATGTCGATGCGCCCGCGATTGGTGGGCTCCTCGGGGCGGGTGTCCAGGCCCAGGCCGGCGAAGACGCAATAGAAGATCGAGCAGTAGTAGCCCTCGTAGGCGGCCAGGTTGTTCTTGCGGTACCAGTCGTTGGGAATGGCGGCGAACAGGGCATGGAAGATGTCGCGCAACTCACCGGGATCGTCGGCCTGCAAGGCGCGGTAGATGCGCTGCTGGACGACCTCCTTGCCTGGCTTGTCCTGGACGTAGCTGTTCAGGATGGTGTCCGTGAGGCTGGCCTTGACCTCCATGTTCGGATACCGGAGCTCATAGAAGGTCTTCCCGGCCATCTGCTCAGCACCGGCCACGGTCAGGTACCCGGTCTGGAAGAGCAGGTTTTCCGGCTCGATGAAATCCACGTCAAAAGCCCCGATCAGGGACTCGGACGCCCGGACGCTTTCAATGGCCGGAATCAGATAGCGACGTTGCTTGAGCAGTTCGATAAGAAAGGTCGGCGTCCCGGTCTCAAACCAGTAGTTCCGGAACAGGCCGGTCCGCAGATGGCTGAGCAGACTGTACGGGTTGTAAACCTTCTCCCCCAGCCAGGAATAGCCGTTGTACCAGCGCCGGATTTCATCGAGGTCTTTCCCTTTCAGATGCTCCGTAAAGCTGGCGGTCAGTTCCGCCTCGGTCCAGCCGCAAATCGAGGAGAAACGGTCTTCGAGCGTGATGTCCGTGAGATTGTTCAGTCCGGAAAACAGGCTGACCTTGGAAAATTTGAACACACCCGTCAGGAAGACGAACCGGAGATGGGCGTCGTTGTCCTTGAGTACGGAATAGAAATTTTTCAAGCCGTTCCGCATCATGACAGCCTGTTCCGGCTGGGTGATGTTATCCAGGATGGGCTTATCGTACTCGTCCACCAGGATGACCGCCGGACTGCCGAATTTCTCAGCGGCCTGGCGAATCAGGTCTTCAAAGCAGTCAATGACATTGTCGGGTTGACGGCACTGGATGCCCAATTCCTGTTGATTGCTGCGCAAAATAGTGATGATCCGCTGATCCAGTTCCTCTCGGCTACGCAATACGCCGCTGCCAAAAGAAATTTGGATCACCGGATGCCGCGTCTCCCAGTCCCAGTGGTCCTCCAGCCACAAGCCGCGAAACAGCTCCCGATTGCCTTCGAAAGCCTCCTTGAGCGTGTCCACGAACAGGGACTTGCCGAAGCGCCGGGGACGGGAGAGGAAGTAGTAGGAACCAGACTCCACCAGGTCGTGGACAAACCTGGATTTGTCCACATAGGCATAACCTTCAGCGATGATCTTGTTCAGGGTGCTGATGCCAAGGGGCAGCTTTTTCATGACGCGCCTCGCATGGGTGGAATGTTGTGGGCTGCTGAGGAAGATTAATCCACAAATTCTGATGATGCTTGCGGATACCGCGCCTAACTGGGGTGCGGCGGTCCCAGGCTGTCCGTATCGTGGAGTAACTATTCAGCACATACTCTGAGGTCAATCGCAGAGCTGGATTCCGGCTTTCGGCCGGAATGACGTATCATACCACGTCCTTTTCAAGTTAAGTCATACCGGCGAAGGCCGGTATCCAGTCCGATTTTTCTCGAATGAGCTGAGTAGTTACATCGCGATATCCACGATGAAACCGGGGAAGTTCACATTCTCACCCCCGCTCCCACTCGAAGCTCACGATATTGCGCTCCTCTCGATCGAACTCCACGCCGATCAGATAGACGGCCTCGGCGTCGGCCCGGAATTTGTCCGCATAGCCCTTGCGCTTGATCTGCTCCAGGGCGCTGCCCGGAGTCTGGTCCAGGTCCACGACCTTGAATTCAAAGACATAGGCCCGGTTCTCGAAGAGCACCGTCATGTCGATGCGCCCGCGATTGGTGGGCTCCTCGGGGCGGGTGTCCAGGCCCAGGCCGGCGAAGACGCAATAGAAGATCGAGCAGTAGTAGCCCTCGTAGGCGGCCAGGTTGTTCTTGCGGTACCAGTCGTTGGGAATGGCGGCGAACAGGGCATGGAAGATGTCGCGCAGCTCACCGGGATCGTCGGCCTGCAAGGAGCGGTAGATGCGCTGCTGGACGACCTCCTTGCCTGGCTTGTCCTGGACGTAGCTGTTCAGGATGGTGTCCGTGAGGCTGGCCTTGACCTCCATGTTCGGATACCGGAGCTCATAGAAGGTCTTCCCGGCCATCTGCTCAGCACCGGCCACGGTCAGGTACCCGGTCTGGAAGAGCAGGTTTTCCGGCTCGATGAAATCCACGTCAAAAGCCCCGATCAGGGACTCGGACGCCCGGACGCTTTCAATGGCCGGAATCAGATAGCGACGTTGCTTGAGCAGTTCGATAAGAAAGGTCGGCGTCCCGGTCTCAAACCAGTAGTTCCGGAACAGGCCGGTCCGCAGATGGCTGAGCAGACTGTACGGGTTGTAAACCTTCTCCCCCAGCCAGGAATAGCCGTTGTACCAGCGCCGGATTTCATCGAGGTCTTTCCCTTTCAGATGCTCCGTAAAGCTGGCGGTCAGTTCCGCCTCGGTCCAGCCGCAAATCGAGGAGAAACGGTCTTCGAGCGTGATGTCCGTGAGATTGTTCAGTCCGGAAAACAGGCTGACCTTGGAAAATTTGGATACACCCGTCAGGAAGACGAACCGGAGATAGGCGTCGCTGTCCTTGAGTACGGAGTAGAAATCCTTCAGCCCTTCACGAATGTCCGCTGCCAGGACGGGATCGGCAATGCAGTCCAGGATGGGCTTGTCGTACTCGTCCACCAGAACTGCCACGCCCTGGCCGAATTTGTGGGCCGTCTGCTCAATGAGCTGACCAAATCGACCGGAAATGGTCCGAAACGCGCAATCAACGCCCAGCCGCTCCTCATGCAGAGTCAGTTGCTCCCAGATCTTTTCCTCCAGCCGCGCTCTGTCGCGAAACACCCCTTCCCCAAAGGAAATACGGATCACCGGATGCCGCGTCTCCCAGTCCCAGTGGTCCTCCAGCCACAACCCCCGAAACAACTCCCGATTGCCTTCGAAGGCTTCCTTGAGCGTGTCCACGAACAGGGACTTGCCGAAGCGCCGGGGACGGGAGAGGAAGTAATAGGAACCAGACTCCACCAGGTCGTGGACGAACCTGGATTTGTCCACGTAGGCATAACCTTCTGCGATGATCTTGTTCAGGGTGCTGATGCCAAGGGGCAGTTTTTTCATGATGCACCTCGCAAGGGTGGAATGGTGTGGATTGATGAGGGAGAATAATCCGCAAATTCTGATTTAGCTCGCGGATACCGCGCCGCACCCGGGTGCGGCGGTCCCAGGCTGTCCATATCGCGGAGTAACTATCCAGCACATACTCTGAGGTCACTCGCAGAGCTGGATTCCGGCTTTCGCCGGAATGACGTATCATAACCACGTCCTTTTCAAGTTAAGTCATACCGGCGAAGGCCGGTATCCAGTCCGATTTTTCTCGAATGAGCTGAGTAGTTACATCGCGGATATCCATGATGAAACCGGGGAAGTTCACATTCTCACCCCCGCTCCCACTCGAAGCTCACGATATTGCGCTCCTCCCGATCGAACTCCACGCCGATCAGATAGACGGCCTCGGCGTCGGCCCGGTATTTGTCCGCATAGCCCTTGCGCTTGATCTGCTCCAGGGCGCTGCCAGGAGTCTGGTCCAGGTCCACGACCTTGAATTCAAAGACATAGGCCCGGTTCTCGAAGAGCACCGTCATGTCGATGCGCCCGCGGTTGGTGGACTCTTCGGGGCGGGTGTCCAGGCCCAGACCGGCGAAGTAGCAGTAGAACAATGAACAGTAGTAGCCCTCGTAGGCGGCCAGGTTGTTCTTGCGGTACCAGTCGTTGGGAATGGCGGCGAACAGGGCGTGGAAGATGTCGCGCAGGAGGTCGGGACTCCCGGCCTGCAAGGCCCGGTAGATGCTTTGCTGGATTTTTTCCTTGCCCGGCTTGTCCGGCACGTAGCTGTTCAGGATGTAGTCCGTGAGGCTGGCCTTGACCTCCATGTTTGGATACCGGAGCGCATAAAAGGTCTTCCCGGCCATCTGCTCCGCGTCGGCCACGGTCAGGTAACCGGTCTGGAAGAGCAGGTTCTCCGGTTCGATGTAATCCACATCAAAGGCCCCGATCAATGATTCGGAAGCCCTTATCTGTTCGATGGCCGGAATGTGATAGCGTCTTTGTTTCAGCAGCTCGACGAGAAAGGTCGGCGTCCCCGTTTCGAACCAGTAGTTCCGCAACAAGCCTTCCCGCAGATAACTGAGCAGACTGAACGGGTTGTAGACCTTCTCTCCCAGCCAGGAGTAGCCGTTGTACCAGCGCCGGATTTCATCACGACCCTTGTCCCGCAGGTGTTCGGCAAAAGTGGCGGACAACTCGGCCTCGGTCCAGCCGCAGATGGCGGCGTAACGCGGAGACAGCGTAATGTCCGTGAGGTTGTTCAGGCCGGAAAACAGGCTGACCTTGGAGAACTTGGAAACGCCGGTGAGGAAGACGAATTTAAGGTAAGCGTCGTTGTCCTTGATTACGGAATAGAAGTTTTTCAAGCCTTTGCGGATTTGTATCGCTTGTTCGGGCACGGCAATGGTATCCAGGATAGGTTTGTCGTACTCGTCCACCAGCACGACGACGCGCTGGCCGTATTTTGCCGCGACAAGGCGGATCAGTTCACTGAAACAGCCGGGAATGTCTTGCGGATCAATGCACTCGACGCCCAGCGCCTGCTGATTGACGCGCAAAACATCCTTGAGTCGCTGATCCAGTTCCTGACGACCGGCCACATCGCCCATCCCCAGGGAAATGCTGATCACCGGATACCGCGTCTCCCAGTCCCAGTGGTCCTCCAGCCACAACCCGCGAAACAGCTCCCGATTGCCTTCGAAAGCCTCCTTGAGCGTGTCCACGAACAGGGACTTGCCGAAGCGCCGGGGACGGGAGAGGAAGTAGTAGGAACCAGACTCCACCAGGTCGTGAACAAACCTGGACTTGTCCACATAGGCATAACCTTCAGCGATGATCTTGTTCAGGGTGCTGATGCCAAGGGGCAGCTTTTTCATGACACGCCTCGCAAGGGTGGAGTGGTGTGGGTTGATGAGGGAGAATAATCCGCAAATTCTGATTTAGCTCGCGGATACCGCGCCGCACCCGGGTGCGGGGGTCCCAGGCTGTCCATATCGCGGAGTAACTATCCAGCACATACTCTGAGGTCAATCGCAGAGCTGGATTCCGGCTTTCGCCGGAATGACGTATCATAACCACGTCCTTTTCAAGTTAAGTCATACCGGCGAAGCCGGTATCCAGTCCGATTTTTCTCGAATGAGCTGAGTAGTTACATCGCGGATATCCACGATGAAACCGGGGAAGTTCACATTCTCACTCCCGCTCCCACTCGAAGCTCACGATATTGCGCTCCTCCCGATCGAACTCCACGCCGATCAGATAAACGGCCTCGTCGCCGGCCCGGTATTTGTCCGCATAGCCCTTGTGCTTGATCTGCTCCAGGGCGCTGCCTGGAGTCTGGTCCAGGTCCGTGACCTTGAATTCAAAGACATAGGCCCGGTTCTCGAAGAGCACGGTCATGTCGATGCGCCCGTGGTTGGTGGGCTCCTCGGGGCGGGTGTCCAGGCCCAGACCGGCGAAGTAGCAGTAGAACACCGAGCAGTAGTAGTCCTCGTAGGCGGCCAGGTTGTTCTTGCGGTACCAGTCGTGGGGAATGGATGCGAACACGGCGTGGAAAACCGCCAGCAGATCGTCCACTTGGCCATGGCGGAGGGCGTTGACCACGGTACGCATGGTTTTCTTCATTTCCACAGGCTGCTGGGTGAAGAAGTTCAGCAGGTACTCGGTGAAGCTTTTTTTCACCTCATGGTTGGGGTAGTTCAGGCGGTAAAGAATTTCGCCGGGCAGGACTTCCTCCTGCCCGGTGATGGTCAGATAACCGGCCTGGAACAGCAAGGTTTCGGGAAAAATGGACTCCACGTCAAAACTGCCCAGCAGTTCAGGACCGATCTCGATCCGCTCAATGGATGGAATGTCGTACCGCCGGGACGTGAGCAGGCGGATCAGGAATTCCGGAGTTGCCGTTTCAAACCAGTAGTTTCGCAACAAGCCTTCCCGCAGATAACTGAGCAGACTGAACGGGTTGTAGACCTTCTCTCCCAGCCAGGAGTAGCCGTTGTACCAGCGCCGGATTTCATCACGACCCTTGTCCCGCAGGTGTTCGGCAAAAGTGGCGGTCAACTCAGCCTCGGTCCAGCCGCAGATGGCGGCGTAACGCGGAGACAGCGTAATGTCCGTGAGGTTGTTCAGGCCGGAAAACAGGCTGACCTTGGAGAATTTGGACACGCCGGTGAGGAAGACGAATTTGAGATGGGCGTCACTATTTTTGAGGACGGAGTAGAAATCCTTCAACCCTTCCCGAATGTCCACGGTCACGGCGGGTTCGGCAATGCGGTCCAGAATGGGCTTGTCATACTCGTCCACCAGAACGACAACCCCGTGACCGTACTTGCGAGCCGTCTGCTCGATGAGCTGCCCAAAGCGTCCGGAAATGGTCCGGAACGCGCATCCAACCCCAAGACGCTCCTCATGCAGGGTCAGTTGTTCCCAGATTTTTTCCTCCAAACCCGCCCGGTCGCCAATCACCCCTTCCCCAAAAGAAATCCGGATTACCGGATGCCGCGTCTCCCAGTCCCAATGGTCCTCCAGCCACAACCCGCGAAACAGCTCCCGATTGCCCTCGAAGGCTTCCTTGAGCGTGTCCACGAACAGGGACTTGCCGAAGCGCCGGGGACGGGAGAGGAAGTAGTATTTTCCGGTGTCAGCCAGTTCATGAACAAACCTGGTTTTGTCCACGTAGGCGTAGCCTTGGGTGATGATTTCATTCAGGTTCGCGATGCCAAGGGGCAGTTTCTTCATGGCGCGTGCCTCGTTGGGATCTGGTGGACTGACGGGATGGTGAGAGGATGGAGGATGTCCGTGCGTCGTCTTGCGTACCTATATAATGGAACAAACTCTAAAAGTCTTCCCGTGCCATGCGCCTGGGCTCCGAGGGCACGGGAAAGCGCTGGGTAATGCGCCAGGCTCACCTGAGTCCGAGGTACACGACGAACTGGCGGGAACTGCCGGTGGCGCGTCTTGATTGAGCTTGAATCGATCTTATCACCTGTCCACGATCATCACCGCCAATTCTCAATCCCGCCGCCCTCCCCCGCCATCGCCGCCTTCTCCAGCTTGGCCATCATCCTCAATATTCCCCATTCCTGACAACACAAGGCGCATGACCACGCCTTGAGCCTTTGGTCGTCACGTCCCGGGATTCCACCTGATCTGCACCTTCACCCTCGCCCCGTAACTGCTCAATAAGGCAGGGCACCAACCACCGCGGATCCGTGCTGCCTGGATAGCGGAACGCGCCGGCCTGCGCCGGTATGACGGTATGGAGCACCTCAATAGCGAGTTCTCTCGGTCGTCACCCCGGCGCAGGCCGGGGTCCAGGTGTTTTTGTGTGGGTCAGTGGCCCGGAGTTATTGAGCAGTTACCTCGCCCCCTACTGCAAAATTATCACCCCACATATGGTTTTTGCTGCTCAAAATGAAGCAAATCCCTACTCACGCTGTCGACTGGGACAAGATACTATTTGACCCATATCTGAGTGATCAAGGCAAGCTGGACCAGTTCCGGTCCGACATGCATTGCTCGAAAAACCTCATCTGGCGCTTCGGGCGTTCGGCAGCGGTTCATTGAACGAATCCTGGCTCAGTCAGGCAGGCGATGCCGAAAATCGAGACATTCCGGAACACTCCGGTCCTATCCTGAGGTGCTGAGCAGTTACAATTGTGAAGCAGTTACGCCGAAAAAACCTTTAAGAACTTTGGAGGATTACAATGAATATCGAAAAGAGTTCGACGGAAATACCGAAGACGCCGGGAGTGGGAGATCCAGGCGAATCCAGCGTCCAGCGGATGAGCGAACGGGGCGGCGAACTTTACGGCAAGGCGGAATCCGCCGTGGGCGATGCGTATGAAAAGACGGAACGAGTGGTCGGCGAAAAATATAGGCAGGCCATGAACTATGGCGGCAAAAACCCTGGGAAGTCGCTGCTCGTCACTTTACTCATCGGGATGGGGTTGGGTTATCTCCTGGGTGCATGCACCAGGGAAACACGGACCAGTCAATTCCAGAAGTACTTTCGGTGATCGCACGATTAAACCTGTTTCGCAAAACGAGCTTCGCTAAATTCGACGATACGACTTCAGATTGTCGGATCTAAGACAGTACTCTGATTCATTCACCCATATCCCGTGGAGGTAAACATGCTTTGGACAATTTTTGTTATTCTGTTGGTCATGTGGTTATTGGGACTGATTTCCGGATACACTGTGGGCGGATTCATTCATCTCCTGCTGGTCATCGCGGTCATCGTCATCGTAATCCAGTTGCTCCAGGGAAGACGAGTCACCTGACCCTGACGATCCCCCGATGACACATAAACAATCGAAAAAGGAGTAACCGCTCAAAAACTTGTGGCAATCAACGGGTTGAATTCTGGGAGCGCCGCACCCCAGTGCAGCAACGGCGTGACGCACTCAGGACAAAGTCCCGGCTGGAGCATGGCTCCAGTAGCTGGGTCACGAAACTCCGCGCCGGCGGGAATTCTGGCACAGGAAAGATCATCGCCCAACATTTTTGAGCAGTTACGTAAAGGAGATTCAACATGCCGATCCTTTTAATTATTCTCATCATTCTGCTCATCGCCACCCTTCCCACCTGGAACTACAGCAGATCTTGGGGACCGTACCCCAGCGGCGGAATCGGCTTAATCCTGTTGATTCTGATCATTCTGATGGTGATGGGACGGATTTAACCTTCAACACACAGGAGAACACGATGAAATCAAGTACTGAAGACAAAGCGGAAGGCAAATGGGACCAGGCCAAAGGCAAGGTCAAGGAAACCGCGGGCAAGGCAGCGGACAACCCGGAAATGGAAGCCGAAGGCAAAGTGGACAAGGCCAGTGGAAAAACGCAGGAAAAAGCCGGTGACGTGAAAAAGGTGGCCGGAAAGTAAATCCAGCGCAACTCAGGAGGCAGACTCGGGAGACAGGAGGCAGGAATCAGGAGACATATGGGTAAGGGATTATCGGAAGACACGGAATCCGATATCTGGACATCAGTTCCGGACATTTGATCTCTGCTCAACCAGGCCTTCATACCGCCTTCCTCCCTTCTGATTCCTGCCTCCTGCCTTCCGAATCCTGCCTCCTGTGGTTCTCACTCAGTTCATCCGAATAATTATGACTGGATACCGCCTATGCGGGTATGGCTGACGCGGAGACGGCACGAAAACAAAGTCATTCCCGCGAAGGCGGGAATCCAGGTCATGCTTGCCCCAAGTTTTGAACGCTCCCCATATCCCGCTCTATCAAGCTGAGTTACCATCTGTTTTTGTTCTCATCCCATTAACAGATAACCGACAATTAGCCCCGCCCATCTTCCAGTCATGTCCTTGACAATCGATTGACATTTGTCAATTATCCAATCCGCGAGGATGCGGAAATGAATTTCGACGAGTTTTTCCACAGGCTCTCCCGAGCCACGGACATCAGCAGCCAAAAGGAACTGGCAACGCTGCTCGGGGTTGATCCATCGGCCATCACCATGGCCAAGAAGCGCGGTGTTCCCAAGAACTGGGCCCTGATCGTGGCCACGATGTTCGGCCTCAATCCCGAATGGCTGAAAACCGGCACGGGGCCGATTCGCTCCGGCAACCGGGACAGGACGCTGTTCATTCCCAAGGTTTCGGCCCGGGCCAGCGCCGGAGCGGGCTCCCTGGAAACCATGGATGATGTTGTCGGCGAGATTCCCTTTGACCGGCGCTGGATATCCGGGAAAGGCAACCCGGATCGCATGGTGGCCATGGACGTGGTGGGAGACAGCATGTCTCCGGAGTTGGAGGCGGGCGACGTCATTCTGGTGGATCAAAGCCGCTCCGAAGTCCAGAGCAACGCCGTGTACGTGGTCGGCCTGCGAGACGCCGTCCTGGTCAAGCGAATTCAGGCCCATCCCGGACTGGTCATCCTGTACAGCACCAATCCCAGATATGCCCCGGTCACCTTGCAGGGCGACGAAATCGAAACCTTGCGCGTCATTGGTCGGGTTTTGTGGAGCAGCCGGGAATACGCGTAGCTTTCTGAATAAATTGAACCGCCCGCTTCGCTCAAGGCATCAAGGACGCCAAGGAAACTTTTTTTGAAAGCAGGGAAGCTGCTTTCAAAATGGGTGCCGTTCCCTGGCGGGAGACAAACAGCGCCAGGCGTGAAGCGGGCGGTTCATTCTTCAATAGTACGCTTGAACCGAAAAAGTTCTTTTTTTTGCCCTTCCAGTTAACATAAGTCAATAAATACAGGAGGCCTCTCATGCAGCAACGGTATTGTGAATGCGGACATCCGGTTACGGTCGCGTATGTGGTCACCGACAAGGGGATCAGGCATCTCTATCAACCCAGGGCCAAGATGATCAAACTGATGCGCTGCCCGGCGTGCGGCAAGCCGATCAACATCGACAACCTGCGTTAGTCCATTGCCAACCCTCAACAGCCATGCCCAAGCCAGCCGGTTATTCCGGTGAAACGTGCCCTCGATGATCCGCACCCGACCCGTCGCCCTCTCCAGGGAACTGTTCCTGATTTCCGGCATCGCGCGGAAAACAGCCTGTCGGCTGCCGTTGTCTCTTTCCCCGGTGACAGCCGGATTTCCCTCTCCGGCGGATGATTTCCTGGAAGGCCGACTGGACTTGAATGAGCACCTGATCAGGAATCCCATGGCAACCTATCTCGTCAAGGTAACCGGGAACTCCATGCAGGACGCCGGGATTTTTTCCGGGGACACCCTGGTGGTGGACAAGTCGGTTCAGGCTGATGACGGAAAAATCGTGATTGCCGTGGTCTTCGGCGAGTTCACCGTGAAGACGCTGCGCGTGCGCGGTGCGAAAACCAGCTTGGTTCCGGCGAACGGCACGTTTCCGGAGATTGAGATCACACCGGAAATGGATTGCGAAATTTGGGGCGTGGTGACCAGCGTCATTCGCAAGCTGCTTTGAGAATTCTCGACCTTTCGGATACAGGAATGAAAAATGGTAACTGCTCAAAAAAATCGGGCAATGAAGTTTCCTGTGCAAGGGTTCCCTCTCGGCGGAATTTCATGGTCCAGCTACTGGACCACGCTCCAGCCGGAACTTTGTTCTTGGTGTCTTACACCGCTGCCGCACAGGGGTGCGGCGCTCCCAGGATTTAACCCGTTGATTGCCGCGGATATTGAGCAGTTACAAAAAAATGTAACTACTCAGCTTCAGAACTGGAAGAGGTAGCTTTGCACAAACTTGTGACAAGCATGACCTGGATTCCCGCCTTCGCGGGAATGACTTGTTTAATGCCGTCTCCGGATCAGTCATACCCGCGAAGGCGGGTATCCAGCCCGGTTTTAGTCGGATGAGCTGAGTAGCAACAGGGACGAAAAATTTGAAAATCCACATGAGATCTATTAACAGCGTAGAAGGTCCCCGATTAAAAAGATCGCCCTCTTTGCTTCACGCATGTCGCGCCGTTGAACCGACCCAATCCAGGCCGCCTGAACGAATGCAAAAAAAAACGAAAATCACGACGAAACAGGCAATTGCGCTGAAGTGCCTGGAGTGCTGTTGCGATGACTGGGACGAAGTGTTCCAGTGTCCTGCATCCGGCAAGGGGGAAACGACAAAATGCTTCCTGTATGACCTCAGGCCCAAAAAGCGAATGGACGATTTGAAATCCATTTTCTTTGACAAGGATGGCTCCCGAAGCGACGCCGCATTCAGCATCAAAAGAGAGACCAGGAAGGGCACCGACTTGAAAAAGCAGCCCAAAACTGAATCCAGCCCGCAGGCGGAACGCCGACGTAAGAAAAATTCCACATCCTCCAAATAGACAACCACCAGCTGAAAGCTGGTGGTTTAGTTTTCATCCGGATAACTACTCAGCATGCTCCTGCCGGGAAGAGTTTGACATCGCAGTCGGCATCGGTATTGGGGCCGGTATCGCGAAGCCATCCGAAGACTCGTCAACGTTTCGAATCCGATTCCGACCCCGATTGGCAAGAGCCAGATCGTACAGCGTGTGCTGAGTCGATATCATCCGGGTAACAATTCAGCTTTGGAGCGGAAAGAGGTTGGCTTAACACAAACTTGTGGCAAGCATGACCTGGATTCCCGCCTTCGCGGGAATGACTTTGCCTATACCGTCTCCGGGCCAGTCATACCCGCGAAGCCTGTATTCGTGCAGACGGGGAGCGGGTATCCAGCCCGGTTTTACGCGGATGAGCTGAGTAGTTGTTGGTCTTGAGTCCAAGCTTTCCGGCCCTGTCGTTCCTTAAACAAACGCTTCACATCATTTTTTCGGGCCAGCACAGGCCGGCTCATTCGTCCCCTGTACATTCAGACAAGCCAGCTTACCTTGTTGCGTCCATATGATCCCGTCCTTGATGCCGGGGAACTGAGCAGCCATGGTTCCGAGTTGTCAGGCCAAAAAACACAAGAAGGCATTAAAAATATTCCTTTTTCATTTAATTTATCAAAAATTCTGGTTTTTGCGCAATTCATTCCATTTTTCTCGCCTATATACTCTTTTCCTTAATGGTTGAGATTCCGGTCGCAAAAAATTGTTGACATGCTTATGGAACGTGAAGCAATCAATAGCAGAAGCTAAATAACCATAAAAATCTCAAGGAAATCCTCAGCATTCCTTTGATCACGAAATTTTAACTACTCAGCACTTTCAGGATAGGAGGACAGGAGTGTTCCGGATTATCTCGGTTTTTCGGCACCGCCTGTCTGGCTGAGCCAGGTTTTTCCTTCATCAAACCATTGCCGAACGCCAAAAGTGTCAGATGAGGTTTGTTCGAGCAATGGTTGTAACTGCTCAATAAGGCAGGGCAACCAACCATCGCGGATCCGTGCTGCCTGGATAGCGGAACGCGCCGGCCTGCGCCGGTATGACGGAGTGGAGTACCTCGATAGTGATTTCTCTCGGTCGACACCCCGGCGCAGACCGGGGTCCAGGTGTTTTTTGGATGGTTCACTGCCCGGAGTTATTGAGCAGTTACCAATGGTTCGATGTTACGATGCCGGCGAAGGATTTGCGCTGCCGAAAAATCGAGACAATCCGGAACGCAGCTGAAAGGTTAGACGAAATTTCACTTTTTTTCGAGCTGGCTCTCCAAAATAAAATTCAAAGATAACAGCTTTCTGCAAATAAGAGTTATTGCATGCTAGAATATAAATTTGCAAAGATGAACAGTTTGAACAGTATCCGCTTATCAATACCTTTTGTATTTATTCAGCAAAATTCGAGAAGAAGACCTGGATAGCGAAAGCGCCGGCGTTCGCCGGCATGACTGATGTGGAAACGGCTGCTGCGACAAGTCATTTCGGTGAAAGCCGGAATCCAGTGCAGATGAACGAATGAACACTGGATGTACTGAATAGTTACTACCTTTTAAGGATATCCGATGAATCAAGATCATTGCCCTCCGGCATTCAAACCATCTCACGGTTCAAGCATCCCGAAGACCCCAACCGGCATCCGGGGGCTGGACGAAATCCTGCATGGCGGCCTTCCGATCGGCCGGACCACGATATTCAACGGCAAGCCCGGCACCGGCAAGACCATTCTGGCGTTGGAGTTCCTCTATCATGGAGCAATGGCGGATGAGCCGGGCATTTTTGTTTCTTTTGAAGAGCGCGCCGAAGACGTTCGCCACAATGCCGCCGGGATGGGCATGGACATTGCGGCCTTGGAAGCCGCCGGCAAGATGAAGGTCATCCATGCCGAACTGCCCCATGATGCCTTCCGAACCGGTGATTTCGACTGCAGGGGCCTCTTGGCCCAGACTGAAGGATATGTTCGGCTCCTCGGCGCCAGGCGGGTGGTTCTGGACGCCATTGACGTGCTCATGTGGACCTTCGCCGACCCGGTGCGCGAACGGGAGGAAATCTACTTCATCCACAACAGGCTCCGCGATCTCGGCATGACCACCGTGCTCACCGCCAAACTGGGGCAAGACGGTGAAAGGAACTATCCCTTTCTGGATTTCATGGTCGATTGCGTGCTCCTCCTGGACCAGAGAATGTCCGGACAGGTCCGCACAAGGAGGCTGAACGTTCTCAAGTATCGCGGATCAGACTTCATGGGGAATGAACATCCTTATGTTTTTTCGCAAAATGGAATCGTCCTGATGCCCGTCACGTCCGTCCAGTTAAAACAGCCTTTTTTCGGCAAACGCGTAACCAGCGGCAATGACCAGATCGACGCGCTTCTCGGCGGGGGGTATAAAGAGGGAACATGCGTTCTGATTGCAGGTCCCAGCGGCAGCGGCAAGACTTCCCTGGCCTGCACCTTCGCCCATGCCGCCGGAACCAGAGGAGAGAAAGTCCTGTACGTGGATTATGAAGTGTCCCGAGAGGCGTTGATCGACGGGATGCTGAGCATTGGCCTCGACCTGAAGTCGATCACGAAAGATGCCGAAAGACTGCGCATTATGACGACCATGCCCGAATCGGACGGAGTCGAAGGCCATTTGTTGCGCATCCTCATGAATATCGACCAATTCAAACCGCAGCACCTTGTACTCGACGCCATTACAGCCAGCCGACGGATGGGAAATGAACGCGCCGCCTTCGACTTCCTGATGCGGTTGATGACCGAATGCAAGAACCGCGGCATCACCTGTTTTTACCTGAACCAGACGACCGGGACCGAGTCCATCAGCCAAGTGAGCGGCATAGGCCTCTCCTCTCTGGTTGATACGATTATCGTACTGGATTATTTTCTGATTGATGAAAGCCTGAGCCGTCGACTGCTGGTGGTCAAATCCCGCGGCTCGGCTCATTCCCACCATTACCATCAGATTTCCATGACGAATGATGGGATCATCCTCATGCCGCAGGCGGCCGAGCCCGCTGAAGCGTCTCCTTGAAAGCGAGGACGATCATCATGAGCAGACACAATTACCCCGAATCAAAAAATATGGTTCACTATCATCTTACCCTGTTCATTGCCGGAAACGGCATCAATTCTCAAATTGCCCGCAAGAACCTGATCGAACTCTGTGATGACGAACTCGCGGAGCGTTGTACCAGGAAAATCGTGGATGTCCTGGAGGACTTCGCCGCGGCGGTAAAACACAATGTCCTCGTAACACCCACGATGTTGATAACCACTTCCCTGAATACCGTAATGATCGTGGGCAACTTGAGCGACCATGAAAAGGTCCGTCTTGCCCTCGAATCGAGTGTGGTTGAATCATGAATGAAGATATTGAAAGCCTGCGCAAGCGGCTGAAACGCGCCGAAGACGTCCTGGAGGCGATCCGGAACGAGGAAGTCGACGCTGTTGTCGGAACCCGCAAAATCGTTCTCTTGAAGCTCCAGGAAACCGAGAAGGAACTGCGCGATACCGAGAGACGGCTTCGTCTCGTCATGGAGTCGGCAAAAGTCGCTTCCTGGGAACTCGACCTGGCCACCGGAAGCCTCACGTCCTGTTTGAAACTGCGCCGGATGTTCGGACTGCCGGAGCAGGACTGCCCGCATTCCCGGGACGAGTACCTCCGCCTGTACTCCGAGGAAGACCGACAAAAAATCAAGGCCGCGGATGAACGCGCAATCAGAACGGGTGAACAGTACGAGATGGAGTTCCGCATCCGTCGTCCGTCCGGGGTGTCTCGCTGGCTGCGCAGCCTTGTGGTGCCCGTGGCCGACGATCAGGGACAGGTCGTCAAACTGATAGGCCTCATCACGGACATCACCCGCGAGGTTCGATCCCGTGAAGTGTTGCAGGAGAGCGAAAAACGCTTTCGGGTGATGGCCGACGGATCGCCTTTCCCAATTTGGGTCAATGACGTTCATGGAAGGTCGGTCTACGTCAATCAAGCCTATAGTGACTTCTTCGGAGTCACTATTGATGACCTGAAAAAGAACGAATGGCATGCGTTTGTCCACCCGGAGGACGAGGAGACATATACCAGATCGTACCTGGATGCTGTCCGGGAACGACGATTTTATTCCGCTTCCGGGCGTCTCCGACGTCATGACGGCGAATGGCGCTGGATCAAATCCCAGGCTGCGCCACGTTTTTCGAAAACAGGCAGATTTCTCGGCATGGTGGGCAGCAGCACGGACATCACCGATCATATCCGCGCCGAGGAGGAGATCGCCCGAAAGAACGAGGAACTGGAGCAAGCCCTGGAGGAACGGGACCGATTTTTCTCCATCATTGCCCACGATCTCAGGTCCCCCTTCATGGGTTTTCTCGTTTTCATCAAGATGTTGACGGAGCGCATCGACAAGTTGTCTCTGAACGAGGTCCAGCGATTGTCCGAGGACATGCACGAATCCGCGCGGAACCTGCATCGCCTTCTGGAAAACCTGTTGGAATGGTCACTGACGCAGCGCGGCGAAATCGCTTACACCCCGGTCCGATGCGATCTGGCTGAAATGGTTCATCACAACATCGAGCTGATAAAGATGGTCGCTCTGCAAAAGGGGGTCGAATTCCAATACGACATCTCCGAAAACGTGAGCGTCCTGGCCGACAAGCACATGCTGAACACCATCCTCCGCAACCTGCTCACCAATGCGGTCAAGTTTTCGAACAGTTCCGGACAGGTGCGCGTTCGCGCCCTCCTGGATGAATCCGTGGTTCAGATCTCCGTCAAGGACGACGGCATCGGAATAGACCGGCAAACCCTGACCAACCTCCTGAAACTGGATAAAATGCGCTCCCGAAAAGGAACCAGTGGTGAAAAAGGAACGGGACTCGGTCTTTTGTTATGCAAGGAATTTATTGAAAAGCATGAGGGAAAAATCTGGGTGGACAGCAAAGTCAACAAGGGAACGACAATTTATTTCACCTTGCCGCTGTATGCCCAAGACCTGGTGACGAGTGATCCTGACCAGCGTCATGAACATCAAGACTTTGCCGCGGTGGAACTGGAATTCACCCCGACTGAACAAGCTGCCCCTGACCGACACGACCACGATGCCGTACCGAAACCACACTTCACCACCAGATGCGCCATGACCTCAAGCCGCGATCATGATTCCGGACAAGGCTGAAGGCATGGCCACATGGAGCCGTGATGATTTTTGATGCCCTGCTCTCCCCCTGGCTTGCCTGGTTTCTGCTGGGTATCGCCTTCGTGCTTCTGGAACTTTTTCTGCCCGTATTCATTTTCCTGTTCTTCGGCATCGGCTGCCTGGGTGTGGTCCTGGCCTTGTTCGCCTTCGATCTGGACCTTGCCCAGCAGCTGGTCGTTTTCCTCCTGACCACCATCATCTCCCTTCTCGTCTTCCGCAAATGGATGATGCGCACCTTTCGCGGCGTCACCGCGAATCATCAGGGCACGGATTTCGACGACTTTCCCCAGGGCGAACGCGTACTCGTGCTCAAAGCCATCTGTCCGCCTCAAAAAGGCCGGGTTCAGCATCGCGGGACGTCCTGGGACGCCGTGGCCGATGAAGCGGTGGACGCCGGCCAGACCGTTGAGATCGTGAAATATGCCGACGATTCCCGGCACGTTTTTCTTGTCCGTTCAATAAAGGAGCCTTCCGAATGAACCCGACACTTATTGCATTATTGGTCCTGACAGGTCTTATTGTCGTCGTCCTGTTGAAATCAGCCGTGGTCGTACCCCAAAAAAGGGAATATATTGTTGAACGACTGGGCAAATACAACAAAACCCTGGGCGCGGGTTTTCACATTCTGATGCCCTTTCTGGACCGGGTGGCGTACAGGTACTCGATGAAGGAGGAAGTTTTCGATATTCCCAGTCAGACATGCATCACCAAGGACAACGTGACCGTGGAAGTGGACGGATTGATCTATCTGCAGGTCATGGACAGCAAACGCGCGGCATACGGGATCAACGACTATCGCATGGCCTCATCACAACTGGCCCAGACCACGTTGCGCTCCTGCATCGGCCGCATCGACCTGGACAAGACCTTCGAGGAACGCGAAACCATCAACACCCAGGTGGTGGAGTCCATTGACCTGGCTGCCCAGACCTGGGGCGTCAAGGTGCTGCGGTACGAGGTCAAGGACATCATCCCACCGGAATCCGTGAAAAAGGCCATGGAAGCGCAAATGACCGCGGAGCGCGAGAAACGGGCCGCCATCGCCAGATCGGAAGGAGAACGCCAGGCCACCATCAACCGTGCTGAAGGCGACCGTCAGGACGCCATTCTGCGTTCCGAAGGCGAAAAGCAGCGGCGCATCAACGAGGCCGAAGGCGAAGCCCGGGAAATCCTGACCGTGGCCCAGGCCACCGCCGAAGGCCTGAGCACCATTGCCAAGCAGCTGGAAATGCCCGGCGGCCAGAACGCCGCGGCCCTGAGGATCGCGGAACAATACGTCAATGAGTTCGGAAAATTGGCGAAGACTTCGAACACGCTGGTCATTCCCGCCAATATCGGGGACCTGGCCGGCATGGTTACCTCGGCCATGACCGCGCTGCAGGCGGTGAAACCACAGAAATAAGTGACTCCTGAGCTTGAGTGGAAATACAGAACTTCAGATAACCATTCAGCACATACGGTGCATGACCATTCCCCAGCACTGGATTCCGGCTTTCGCCGGAATGACGAATCTGACAAGCCGTTTCCATGTGAGTCATACCGGCGAAGGCCGGTATCCAGATCTTTTTTCCGGCTCAGCTGAGTAGTTACAACTTCAGAACTTGTGGCCGGCATGACCTGGATTCCCGCCTTCGCGGGAATGACTTGTTTTCCAAAGACGGAACAATTCAGTCATGCCCGAAAAGGCTCACGCGGAGGCCCGATAGTTGCGATGGATACGGATCCATGATTGACGTGATGCCGGCTCCTGATTCCAGCATTGACGCGAAACATCAGGACCTGCTCCGCTCACTGCGGGCCATGGGCAAGGTCGTGGTGGCCTTCTCCGGCGGGCTGGACAGCACGTTCCTGCTCCATGCGGCGCATCAGGCCCTGCAGGACAATGTTTTGGCCGTGACCATCGTCACCCCGTACATGCCGGAACTGGAGATCGCAGAGGCATGCAGCACTGCCCAATCCATGGGCGTTGCTCATGAAATGCTGAAAATTCCCTTCCCGGAAGCCATCCGCAACAATCCGGAGAACCGCTGCTACCTCTGCAAGCGCGCCTTGTTCGCGTACCTGATTCAGTTGGCGGAGGCACGGGACATCAACCATGTCCTGGACGGCACGAACCAGGACGACCTGGGCGATTACCGCCCCGGGCTGCAGGCCATCCGGGAGCTTGGAGTCGAAAGCCCCCTGCTCGCGGCAAGGCTGACAAAGCAGGATCTCCGGGATCTTTCCAGGACCCAGAACCTGCACACCTGGAACAAACCCGCCGGAGCGTGCCTGCTGACGCGCATTCCCCACGACACGCTCGTGGAAGAAGCCGAACTGCGCCGCATCGACCAGGCTGAATCCTTTTTGAAGGATCTGGGCTTTCAGGCGGTGCGACTGCGCAGCCACGGCGACATCGCCCGGATTGAGGTTCCCCCGGACCAGCTGGCCGAGGTGGTCGAAGCCGAGGCACGGCACGGGATCAGCAAGCGGCTCACGGCTCTGGGCTATCGCCATGTAACCGTGGACCTGGCCGGCTACCGCATGGGCAGCCTCAACCGACAAGCCCAATAAGCCCATCGACACGCATCATCCACCAAGAACAGGCCTGCCATGGACGCACAAGAGATATTGAAGCAATTGCTGACGGATATTCAGAGCGGCAAACTGAACGTGGACCAGGGAATGGAGCAACTGCGAGATTTCCCGGTCATGGATCTCGGCCACACCAGGATCGACCGGCACCGCGCACTGCGAAACGGATTTCCCGAGGTCATTTACGGCGAAGGCAAGACGCCCGAGCAGGTCGGCGAGATATTTCAACGCATGGGCGAGTTGGCCAACGTGCTCGCCACCCGAGTCTCTCCAGAGATGGCCGCGCATGTTCAGTCCCTCTGCCCGGATGTCCATTACCACCCCTTGGCCCGCACCCTGTCCCTCACCCGGAATGCAATCACCTATTGTCCGAGAGAGGTCGCCATTGTCACAGCCGGCACATCTGACCTGCCCGTGGCCGAGGAAGCGCGGGTAACCTGCGAGATGCTCGGCAGCCGGGCATCCATCATTTCCGACGTCGGCGTGGCCGGCATCCACCGGCTTTTTGATCGCCTTGCGACCATCCGCAAAGCGCAAGTGATCATCGTTGTCGCGGGCATGGAAGGCGCCCTGCCCAGCGTGGTCGGCGGACTCGTCTCCCAACCCATCGTGGCCGTGCCCACTTCAGTGGGATACGGCGCGTCCCTCTCCGGCTTCACCGCCCTGATGTGCATGCTCACTTCCTGCGCCAGCGGAGTGACCGTGGTGAACATCGACAACGGCTTCGGCGCAGCCTGCGCAGCCTGCAAGATCACCAATCTCTTCCGCGATCCCTGATCCTGACGATCAGCATGAATCCCTTTGAGGAGCGTTGCCGTTCAGCAGCTACTTGTTCGTGAAATCGTCCGAGTGCGCGTTCCTGCATGACCTGGAAGGCCGCATCCTCAACACCAACCAAGCCGCCCAGGGCATGTACGGCTACGCCCTGGACGAACTGCGCACCCGAGGCCATTCGCGAAGTGCTGACAACGACTTCAATGCGAATGACTTTCCAAGCACGTCATGCCACGAAAGTGGGCATCCAGACCATGCTTGCCACTGTTTATTGAGCAGTTACATCAACCTCAATGAAACATTGCCTGACGTGAACACGTTATCAGCTCCAGCCGTGAACGCGGCAAGGGATCGTCGAACTCCGCGCCTTTCATGGTCCGAATGTCACGCTTGTCCCGGCCGACGACTTTTCCTTGGGCTTCGAACGACAAATGTTGGCGAACAACCTGCAGGATGTCCCAGGCCACCCGTGCGTTGTCGTGGACGAGCTGACTGTTGATTCCGTAGTAGGCATCGCCCCGCAGTTCGGGGAAGAAGATCTCACTGAAGCGCCGGTCGAAAGCGTGTACTGCCTCGGCTGCATCAACCGGACAGGCCAGGTATCCGCCCACAACCCAGCCCTGCCCGATGGCCAGCCTGGCGTATACTTCACAAGCGGTTTTCAGGCAGGACAATTCAGCACCGGTGATCATTGCCGAGGCCATCCCCCGCGCGTCGTATCGCGCCTCCTTGATCTTCTTCAGGCATTCAGCCACCTCGGCCACATCCCCTTCGGAGGGCGGCTCAGGGGAAGCTGTCTGAACGAGACATGAGAACGCCTCCTTAAGGGCAACGCATGCATCCGCATCTGGCCGCAGATCGAATCGTTCGGACATCTTGCGCTCGGTTTCCACATCACCGGCATGTCGTGACGCAAACATTTCACAAACGAAATCAATCTTGAAATCGTTCAAGTTCCCTGCCAGAATCAATGCGCTGCGCATCACCTTGGCATGATCTTCCGTAAACCCAAGCACCCACTTTGCTTTCATCACCATCCCCTGCGTACATTCTTCCAGAAATCCATTACCCCGCTTCACCCCCGCGGATCATGGACCGATATCTTGACATGATTTTTGTCAGCCGTAATAAAGACACGTGCGTAACTTTTCCGTAATTCGCCATTTCTCATTTCATAACGATCCGCCGATCCTTCCACCTGCTCAAATTTCTTACATAAGTAAAACTGGGCCCACCATGAAAACACGATACATTCAGACGATACAGCTTCTTGCCTGGGCTGTTTTGGTCTTGTCGGCCATATCAGGAACCGCGACCACAGCCCGGGCTCACCCGCATGTCTGGGTTGATTATGCCATCGAGGCTCGATTCGATCAAAACGGCCTGACCGGCTTTCATCACCGCTGGGTTTTTGACGAGATGTTCAGCATGCAGATCATGGAGATGTTCGATCTGCCTAGCGACGGCAATTTCTCCGCCGCGCAAATCGAGGAGGTCCGGCAAGGCGCCTTCGATTACCTGCGGGAGTACAATTACTTCATCCACATCAAGATCGACGGCAAGGACTTTTTCGTGCAGTACATCCGGGATTTTCACGTCACGACCCAGGGCCATAACATCGTTTACGAGTTTTTCGTACCGTGCACGGTGGCGGCGGCGGATACGCCCAAAAAAGTCCATCTCCTGGTCGCGGATATGGAGTATTTCGTGGATCTGGCTTTTGTCGCCGACAAGTTGGAAATCCAGGGAGAGGAATACGTAGAGGTCTCCCACGCCTTCACCAGCGGAGAGCCTTTCTCCTTTTGGGGCGGGGCATGGATTCCGGAACATTTTGCCCTGCAGTTTCAAAAAGCATCATGAAGTTTATAATCGCTTTCGCGTTTCTTTTTTCATGGTTGGCCTGCTCCGGGCCGGCCTTGGCTCAGAACCCCTTTCTCACCCCCCCTTCCCAGGAACGCAACCAGGACCAGCGCGATCAGCAAGACCTGGGCCGGGAAGAGCGGGCTTCCGATCCTGGCATGCGGAGTGCACCAAGATCCGCTCCCAGGATAACGCCCCCCTTCTTCACGAAGATGACAGCGGCTCAGCGGGACCTGCGCCAGAAGATGACCACCTATTCCCGGCAGATCCAGGAAACGCCATTCGGCCGGGCCACCTGGCAGCTGATGGCCCTGTCCCTGCTGTACGGAATCATCCATGCCCTGGGGCCGGGTCACGGCAAATCCATCGTCTGCTCCTACTTCCTGTCCCGCAGGGGGACCATCAAACAGGCTCTCGTGTTCGGCAATGCCATCACGGCCATGCACATCTTTTCCGCCGTGGTCATCGTGACGGGCTTGTCCTGGTTCATGGACCGGGCCAACATCGCGGCCTTTCACGGAGTGGAAGGCCGCCTGGAATCCATCAGCTACGTGCTGATCATGGTCATCGGCCTCTTTCTCCTGGTCCGGACCCTCTACGAATGGATGACCACCGCTCCGGAACAGGCAACCGAATGCTCCAAGGCGACAACAAAGGACATGCTCTCCCTGTCCCTGGCCACGGGACTGATGCCCTGCCCCGGCGCGGCCCTGATCCTTTTGTTCACCTTGAGTCTCGGCGTGTACTGGGCCGGGCTCCTGGCCATGATTCCCCTGGCTCTGGGCATGGGCCTGACCGCATCCGCCCTGGGCGTCCTCACGGTCACGTCCACGGGAGTTGCCCTGAACCTGAGCAGCCGCTCCAAGCGGGCTTTCGTGCTGACCCATCGGATCCTGGCCTGCATCGGAGCGCTGATCATCATCATTCTGGGCGCGAGTTTATACTACGGCACCCGCTGACGCACCAGCGGGGATGCTCACCAACGGGATAAACCGGTTCTCTGTACACAGCCGGATACGGCGTAGTGAACAGAGCCTTAACGACATTCAGGTGAAGCGGAGGTTCAGATGTCGCCGCCACTGGCAAGGAACCGTTCAACATCCTTCCCAAGCCAAATTCCGTGACCACGCAGTCGGGTGATGGCATCAGTGATGTCCAATGAAAATCCGGCCTGTTTTGCCTTCAAGAGAATACCAGCGGAACCGGTCACGACCAAGCCGTGGAGGCGCGCGATGCGTCTCCCCATTTTCTCATCAATGCAGACCCGGATCATGCCGTTGCAGACAGCAGCCTGGATGACGGCCGCTTCACCCTTGTCCAGTGAATTTTGCAAAAAGAGAGGAATTTCTTGCGGGATCGGCACTCGTTCGATCCAACGGTTTGTCATGAGGGCCGCCACGCCTGGCGCCTGCGGACCAGCGGCCAGGATTTCCTGCTCAACTTCATACGGCACAATCACGCGGTCATAGCAGACCCGAAGGATGTCCAGACCGCCGGTTGCCACTGTCAGGGCAATGATCGGCGTCGTATTGACAACCAGTTCCCGTCCAAAATCAGGCATTGCCCAAGTCCGATTCCAGTTCTTCCTGACTCAGGTCGATCATGGGGACGCCGTATTCGCCGAGTTGAAGAAGGAAATGGACCCGCTCCATGCCCACCATCCGAGCTGCGATCCCCGAAGATATCTTGCCCATTTCATAGAGCTTGACGGCCATGGCCATCTTGGCCTGCCGAGTGAACTCCTCCGGCGTGCAGTTGACGGCATCGGGCAGCTGCCGAGGGATCTCGATGGTCAGGAGCATACAATCTCCTTTTGTTCAAGGTTAATCATAACCAAGTCACCTGACTTGAGCTTATACGTCACTGCATAAAAAGTGAATCTTGGATCATGAGGGCAAGACTAACCATGTAAAGGGGTGGGAAGCCGTTTCTGGGTTTCGGGATTCGGCCTAACCCCAAAACATACCTCCTCCCTCAAAGCAACATAACGAAAATGCAGAGCAGGAACCAGCTGATTGCGCTTGACATTGATATTGCTTTTATTACAGTCAATTTCTTACATATGTTAAACTGGAAAGGTTGCAAATATTAATACCAAAAATTTGCGATCGTTGTTCTCACTGTTCTTGGCTTGCTGAGGCTGGGATGCTCTACCGCTCAAGAGTGATGGACGGAGAATTGCGCCAGCGCCTGTCATCCACCGGCGCGGT
Organism: Desulfonatronum parangueonense; assembly: GCF_054656975.1. Lineage (NCBI taxonomy): Bacteria > Pseudomonadati > Thermodesulfobacteriota > Desulfovibrionia > Desulfovibrionales > Desulfonatronaceae > Desulfonatronum > Desulfonatronum parangueonense. The sequence continues at coordinate 675,640 of NZ_BAAHXH010000003.1, read as the reverse complement.
GGTGATTGAAGGACCGAAAGCTTGCGGCAAAACGGCAACGGCACGAAATCTGGCCGCCAGTGAAGTGTTGCTTGATGTCGATGAAAATGCCCGACAGGCGGTAGCGATTGACCCACGCCTGGTGTTGGCGGGCGATACTCCGCGTCTTATTGATGAGTGGCAGATTGAACCAGCCATCTGGAATCATATCCGTCGTGCGGTTGACGAACGCGGCGCACCGGGTCAGTTCATCCTGACCGGTTCCGCTGCGCCTGCCGATGATATTACCCGCCATACCGGAGCCGGGCGTTTGACGCGGTTGCGACTGCGTCCCATGACCTTGTTTGAGCTTGAACGAAGCACGGGAACCGTTTCCCTGGCAGACCTGCTGAAAGGCAAGAGACCGGCCTGTCCCGACCCCGGTTTGAGGATTCAGGAATTGGTTGAGTTGATTGCCGTGGGTGGATGGCCGGGGCATCTGCGTCTGACCCCAAAGCAAGCCCTGCGGGCCAACCGGGACTACCTGGAGGAAATCAGGCGGGTGGACATCAGCCGTGTGGACGGGATCCGCCGGGATCCCGATAAAGTCGGCCGACTGCTGCGCTCCCTGGCCCGCAATACCGGCACCTATGCGTCCGCAACCGGAATGGCCGAGGATATCGGCGGCATTACGGTACAGACTGTACTGGAGTATCTGGCCAGTCTGGAACGTCTGATGATCATGGAGGATCAGCCGGCCTGGGCGCCGCATTTACGTTCACGGTCACGGCTAAGAAGCATGGCCAAGCGTCAATTTGTAGATCCCTCCCTTGCGGTCGCGGCATTGCGGACTTCCCCGGAAGGATTGCTGAAGGATATGAACCTGCTGGGTTTTCTCTTTGAATCTCTGGTCGTTCGTGATCTGCGGGTTTACGCTCAGGCCATGGATGCCGAAATATTGCAATATCGGGATAATACGGGGCTGGAGGTGGATGCCGTGATGCATTGCGCCGATGGTCGATGGGGAGCTTTTGAAATAAAGCTGGGGCCAGGAATGGCCGGGCAAGGCGCCGCCTCTTTATTGAAATTTCTTGACCGCGTGGATACCGACAAGTGCGGCTTGCCATCCTTATTGGCTGTAATCACTGGTAGTGGTTATGGCTACCTACGGGACGACGGTATAGCGGTGATCCCCATCACCGCTCTTAAACCGTAAAACCTTGGTAACTACACAGCAGAACCAGAAAAAGACCTGGATACCGGCCTTCGCCGGTATGACTAGCGTGGTAAAGGCTTGCCCAGATACGTCATTCCGGCGAAAGCCGGAATCCAGTGCTGGAGAATGATCATGCACCGTATGTGCTGAGTAGTTACAAACCGTAACGCACTGACGGACGATCAGTTGGCAGCGACTCCGCGGCATGCCCGCGAGGCGAAGCTGAATGCCTTCCCGAACTGCGTCAGTTCGTGTTGGGATCCGCCGGGAAGACGTGGAACTGGTCCCGGGGGACGTGGAGGAAGACTTGCGCGCCCTCGGGCATGGGAAAAACCCGCGGCACGCGGGCATGCAGATGCAAAGCCCCATTATCCGTACTGCAGGATGTGAGGCGTAAGTGGACCAGGGTGGCGCCGGGCAGCAGCCGGGTTGCCATGACCTGCGCCGTGCAGGAATCCGGCCGTTGGGGATCGTCCTGAAAAACCTGAACGGCTTCGGGGCGGAACATGATCTCGGCCTGCCCGCCCTCCTCCATCTCCCCGGCGGAAAGAAGTCCAAGCGCGGTGCGGACTCGACCGTCGTGAACAGCGCCCTTGATCACGTTTACGTCGCTGAAGAACGTTGTCACAAAGGCATTTCCGGGGTTGGAGTAGAGTTCCACCGGCGTTCCGCTCTGGATGATCCGCCCCTGGTGCATGAGCACGATCCGGTCGCCCATGAACATGGCTTCCTCGGGATCGTGGGTGACCATCACCGTGGCCACGCCGCTGGATTTGAGCACGTGCAGGGTCTGGTCCCGGATCTGGACCCGCAACCGGGCATCCAGGCTGGAAAAGGGCTCGTCCAAGAGCATGATTCCGGGATTGGGCGCCAGGGCCCGGGCCAGGGCCACGCGCTGCTGCTGGCCTCCGGAAAGCTCATGGGGATAGGCGTTGTCGTAGTCCTGCATGTCCACCTGGCGCAGGGCGTCCAGAGCCCGGCTTCGACGCTGGTTCTTGGCCTTGACGGAGGACAGGCCGAACATGGTGTTTTCCAGGACCGTCAGGTGGGGAAAGAGGGCAAAATCCTGAAACAGGAATCCGATGCCTCGCTTTTCCGGCGGAAGCTGGCGGTTGTTGTCCGCAAAGACCCGCTCTTGGACCATGATTCTGCCGGACTGCAGTTCTTCCAGACCGGCAATGAGCCGCAACAGCGTAGTCTTCCCGCAGCCCGAAGGCCCAAGCAGACAGACCACCTCTCCGGCGTGCACCTCCAGGTTGATGTTCCGGAGCACGGCCTTGCCGTTGTAGGCATGGCGAATATCTTCAATCTTCAATGACATGTTCGGTGCCTTTGCCTCTGATCGGCATGGTTTTGGTCTGCCCCGGCCTGGAGCGGGCGATCATCAGGCTGGCCAGGATTACGGGAATGATCCCGGCCAGGACGATGGCCAGTGAGGAACTGGCGGATTCCTTGAGCAGGCCGTCCGAGGCCAGTTCATAGGACCGGATGGCCAGGGTGTTCAGGCCGAAGGGGCGCATCATCAAGGTTGCCGGAAGTTCCTTCATCACGTCCACGAAGACCAGTACTCCCGCCGTGAGCAGGCTGCCCCGCATGATCGGCCCGTGCACCCTGCGCAGGGTCTGCCCGGCCGACAGCCCCAGTGTTCGTGACGCGCCGTCCATGTTCGGGGTCACCCGCAACAGGCTGGCCTCCACGGTATTGGTGGAAACGGCCAGGAACCGGACCACGTAGGCGAAAATCAACGCCGTCCAGGTGCCGGTGAGCAGCAGGCCCGTGGAAAAACCGAACAAGTCCCTGGCCAGCCCGTCCACGGCATTGTCCAGGAAGGCGAAGGGGATCATGATGCCCAGGGCGATGACCGCGCCGGGAATGGCGTATCCCAGGGACGCCGTCTGCACGGCTATGCCCGTTGCTTTTCCCGGCACGAGGCGGCGCCCGTAGGCCAGCAGGACCGCCGTGATCACCGCGACCACGGCGCTGATCCCGGACAAGGAAAGGCTCGTGCCGGCCATGCGCAGGTAGCGGGGGTCGACGAAATCCCAGGTCTGCCATGTCCAGATGATCATGGCCCCTACCGGCAGAATGAACCCGAAAAAGACGGGGACGAAGCAGATGGTAAAGGCCAGCAGGGACTTGGCGCCGGAAAGCTGAAAGCTCGGCAGTTGGCGGTAGTGGCCGACGGCATGGCTAACCCGGCCCCGCCGGGACCAGCGCTCGAGGAGGATCAGCGCCAGGATGAAGAACATCAGCACGGCCCCCAGTTGGGCGGCGATGGCCGGCTGCCCCAGCCCCAGCCAGGTACGGTAGATTCCGGTGACAAAGGTGTCCACGGCGAAAAAGTCCACCGTGCCGAAGTCGTTCAGGGTTTCCATGAGCGCCAGGGCCAGTCCGCCGGCCACGGCCGGCCGGGCCAGGGGCAAAGCGACCTTGAAAAACGTCTGCCACGGACCCTGGCCCAGGGTTCTGCCGGCGTCCAGCACGGTGACCGACTGTTCCAGGAACGCGGCCCGGGAAAGCATGTACACGTAGGGATAGAAGACCAGGGTCATCATCACGATGGCCCCGGGCAGGGAGCGGATTTGGGGGAACCAGTAGTCGGCTGCGGAACGCCAGCCGAAGAAGTCGCGCAAAAATGTCTGGATCGGACCGCTGTACTCCATCAGGCCGGTGTAGGTGAAGGCGATGACGTAGGCTGGGATAGCCAAGGGGATTAACAGGCTCCACTCGAAGAAGCGCCGCCAAGGAAAGCTGGTCATGGTCACCAGCCAGGCCGTGCTCACCCCCAGCAGCAACGTTCCGGCGCCTACGCCGAGCATCAGAATGAGCGAGTTGGTGATGTAGCGCGGCAGGACCGTGGAGGCCAGATGTCGCCAGACATCCGCGGAAGGCACGAACAGATGCGCGATGATCACGAGGATCGGCGCGGCGACAAGAACGGCTATGACGAAAACCAGCAGCTTCCAAAAACGCAAATGTTACTCCCTGGTAAACAACTCGAATTATCAAAACAGGATTGGTCCGGGTTGCCTTGATTTTGTGGTCTCGCATGTCTGACTGAGCCAGGATTCGTTCATCTAACCATTGCCGGACGCTTGGAGCACCAAATGTTGTTTATTCACGCAATGGTTCGATGTTACGAAGCCGACGAAGGAGTTTGCGAGGCCTCAAAATCAAGGCAACCCGGACCTCAACCGAATAGTTGCACTCCCTGAAGACAAGAAGTCGGGTGCAAACATGGTTTGCACCCGACATGAGAATGAAAACCAGAGAATCTACTATCGCCAGCCGGCCCTGTCCATGACCCGGACCGCCTCGGCGTTGTACTTCTCGATCAGGGAGAGGTTCAGGTCGTCCGCCTTGAATTCGCCCATCTGGACCACTGGTCCGCTGGGCTCGACGTTGGGATTGACAGGGTACTCGTTGTTTACCCGGGCATAGAACTCCTGGGCGGCTTCGCTGGAAAGGAATTCCAGCAGCTTGACGGCCTGCTCGATATTGCGGGCGCTCTGGGTCACGCCGCCGCCGCTCAGGTTCATGTGCGCTCCCCGGTCCTCCTGGTTGGGCCATACCAGGCTGACCTTGCGGGTCACTTCCTGATCCGCGGGATCATCCGAAGCCAGCAGGCGGCCGAAGTAGTAGCTGTTGGCAATGCCCACGGCGCATTCACCGGCAGCCACGGCACGGATCTGCGCCGTATCGTTGTCCTGGGGAGTGCGGGCAAAATTTCGCACGAACCCGCGGGCCCACTCTTCCGTCTTTTCCACGCCGTGATGGGCGATCAATGCGGCCACCAGGGACTGATTGTAGATGTTGGAGGAGCTGCGCACGCAGATCACCTTTCCGAGATCCGGGTCGGCCAGGGCCTCGTAGGTAGAGATTTTCGCGGGGTCGATCCGCTCCGCATCGTAATAGATGATCCTGGCCCGGGAGGAGAGGCCGAACCAATACCCTTCGTCGTCACGGTATTGCGCGGGAATGTTTTGTTCCAGAACATCCGATTGCGCGGACTGCAAAACCCCGGCCTGTTTCGCGGCCACCAGGTTACCCACGTCCACGGTAATCAGGATGTCCGCGGGGCTGTTCCGGCCTTCGCTGCGCAACCGCTCCAGCAGTGCAGGTCCTTGACCTGTAAGCAGGTTGACGGTGATCCCGGTCTCAGCGGTGAACTCGTCCAGAAGCGGCTTGATCAGGTGCTCCTGGCGGGCGGAATAGATGTTCACTTCGGCTGAAAATGCGTTATGCACTCCGGGCACGCAGAGAAAAAGGATCAGCAGCGAGATGATGACGAGAAGTTTTGCAGGCTTTTTCTTATCGGACATGAAGCGTTACCTCCGGTTAGTTGGTTGGGATTGAATTTGATATCCTCTTTCAGAAACAGGAAGCAATCTGATAATGCTTTTCATTTTAACAGTCAATGCAAAATTATAAGTTTTTTTGTTCCTTGTTCTTCGTCCTGGCTCAATCCTTGGCATGAGGACTCAAAGTTATTCCTCACCATAACGAAGAACAACGAACCAAGAACGTTCTTTTGCTCCTCATTCACCGTTCTTTGTTCCTGGTTCAAAACCGCGCCAATAATCTGGAACACGGCCTGGAAATACCCTTCGTTTAGTTCTCCCGCCTGCACCACAGTGTTTACTCTTCACCCCCGAGCAACAAGACACCAACCAATCCATATATCCCGGTCAGAGCCACCAGCGCGAAGTTGAGGGGGCGGTACGAGTTTCGTCGGCGGGAATGGACCAGCAGGACGCCCAGGGCCGCCAAAATGCCGAGCCCGGACCAGACGCCGCCCAACAGCAGTTGCGGGTCCGCTTGGCCGTGATACGGATTGTCCAGGCGCAGTTCAAAGGGAAAAAGCAGCTCCCGGGCTTGGCGGACCAGGGCCGGGGCATGGTCCGTCCTGACCAGTTCGTACCTGCGCAGGGGCTGATATTCGTCGTCCATGGCCACGCCCGAGACCGTCCGATCCGAGGCCACGGTTGCGGTGCGGTACAGGGGATCGATGAGCAGCTTGAAGTCCATGCTCGCGGGGTCGTAGCCTTCCACGGGCACCGGAATCAGGCGGTAGTCGTCCCAGGAGATCAGAAGCACCCCGCCCTGCCTGGTGACGATCACCGCGCGGAATTCCCGCCGTTCGTTCTCGTTGACCACGATGTCCAGAACGTCCAGGGACGGATCGATTTGCGTATCCACCACTTCCGGCTGGTTCAGGACCCGCTTGACGTGAAAAATCCGTCCAACGGCGTCGCGGATGAAGTAGCCGTCGTCGAAGGGCTTCAGGTTCGTGGGCTTGCCGCCGATCACCGTGGCCGGAAACGTGAAGCCCCGGTCCCGCAGGGCCTGGGTGAAAGTGTGCGTCAGGTCCTGGTCGATGATATTGTAGTCCGCGTTGAGGAACTCCATGGCTGCGTCCGTGAACCGGAACATCTCCACGGGGAAGCGCATCATGGCCGTTTCCGGATCGTTGTTGAACAGCGGATACAGCTGCATCTGCGGAAAGTTGCCCCGCAAGTGCCGGGCGCGGATGTCCAGCCCCTGACGATCAGCGGAGATGTCCTCCGCATCGAAGTTCCGTCCGGCAATGGTCATTGGCAACAGGTTGCGGCGCTCCAGGGTGCGAAAATAGACAAAGGGCAGTTGATCCTCGAATTCCTGACGGCTGTAGTCGTTGCCGTCCTCGTCCCGGTAGTTGAACCGGTGACCGCCCAGGGATTCCTGATAGATGAATCCCTCCAGCAACGGGCTGTAAAACAGCAACGGCTCGTCGACCCGCGTTGCGGCGATCTTGTCGAAGGTCGTCGGCAGGAGAAAGCTCAATGCCAGAACGGCAAGGAGAATCATGCTCCACCGGGAAAGCAGCGGGAGCGGTTGAAACACGCGGGCAGACATCAATTACCCCCCTGTTGAAAACGGCGACCGGATTCGTAGACGCAGAGAAACGCCAATGGCAGCAGAAGCAGCAGCCAGGGCAGGGCCGGGGTGAACCAGTCATATCCGAGCCCCATCAGCAGCATGTACACCAGTCCGCCAAACACGAAACCCAGGAATACTCGTCTCGACCAGGCCGTTTCCAGGAGCATGACCGCTCCACCGATGTAGCACAGCAATCCGGCCGCATACCAGGGCATCATGGTCAAAAATGCCGAGCGGCCCACCTCGGCGGGGAAATACGTGACCATGGTCAGATGGGTCAGACCCGCGACCAGACCGAACACGACCAGGACATGCCCCACTCCCACCAGCAGGCACCACGAAAGCATCTTCTCCCGGTAGACGGGCAGATGAAGGGCAATGCGCATCCGTCGGTTCAGCAGCTCGGGAACGAATTGGGCCGCGGCCAGAGCCAGTCCGGTCAGCAGCGGCAGATAGCGCATCTGGTCCTGAAAGACGCTCTGTAAATGGATGGCCTGATACCAGACCATCTGGGCATGTTCCGTGTTCAACTGCTGGCGGATGTCCAGGAACACCTTGACGCAAAATCCCAGATTCACGGCCAGGGCCGCGAAAAAGACCCAACGCATCTTGAGTCGCTCTTTGAGCAATATCGAACGCCACATCATTTAGTATTTCCCCATCAGTCCGATAAAACCGTCTTCCAGGCTCATGGGTGCGCGGCAGAGTTCCCGCGGCTGAAGGCCCAGGGCCGTCAAATGACGCTCCACGTCCTGGATGTCGGCATACGAATACAATGAAATTTTCGTTCCTCGCCGCTCAAAGCCCCTGACGACTTCGTCCCGGGGCAGTTCCGTCACGTTCTCGCAATGAAAAACGTATTTATTGAACGCGTTCATGAATTCATCCAGCCCGACCTGCATGATCTGGCCCTGGTCGATGAAAATGATGGTGTCCACCAGTTGCTCCAGGTCCTGGACAATGTGACTGGTGACGAAAATGGTCTTGCCCTTTCCGGACGCGAAATCATGCAGCACGTCCAGGAACAAGCGCCGGTATCCGGCGTCCAGGCCCATGGAATAGTCGTCCAGGATCAACAGGTCCGGATCCTGGGCCATAATCACGCCCAGCACCACCTGGGAACGCTGCCCGCAGGACATGTTGCCCACTTTATGGCTCGGGGACAGGCCCATCTTGTTCACCAGACCGAAAAACATATCCGGGTTCCAGCGCGGATAAAAGCCGCGATAAAAACGCTCGGTCTGGGCGATGGTCATGAATTCATACGCCAGATGGCCCTCGTGCAGCAGGCCGATCCGGTTGCGCACGTCCGGCGGCAGGTCGTGGGAATCCTCGCCCAGCACCAGGCAAGTCCCGCTGGTGGGCTTCAAGAAGCCCATCAGGATGTTCACCAGGGTTGTCTTGCCTTGTCCGTTCTTGCCGAGCAAACCGCAGACCGAACCTTCCGGAACCGCGAAATTGAGGTCTTCGTAGACGGTCCGTCCATTGTATCGGTGGCAAAGCCGGCGCACCTCGATGGCGTTGCTCATTGGGTGATCTGCCTTCCAGGAACCCGCAACTGATGCTCGGGACCGGCGTCAAAGAGCACGACAAAGTCGCCGCGGGGCTTGTCGAAGGTGAATTCCGAGGCGTCGTTCATGAGGCCTTCCAACAGCACCCTGCCGTTCGGCGCCTTGATGCGCATGGTCACGCCGGCAGCGGAAGAGCCGTCGGAGAAGCCACCCTGACAGGTGATGGTGTTGTCGCCATTGTCCATGCACAGGCAAAGCGGCGTGTGGGCCTGGGCCACAAGAGGGGTCGCGAGCAGCGCCGCGATGAAAACAAGACATCGAAACATAAGCACCTCAAATCGTTAAAACTCATGAAAAATCACATGCACATGCATAATGTAATCGCAGCACCTGCATGTATCCGTCCGCATAAAAAGCATGCAATCTTCTGCTCCAGATTGCCTCCGTCCTGTTTCACTACATCATGGAAAAGATAATCAAAGTCAATAGGAACATGATTCTTTCGATGTGCAACGATAGAAACGACAAATTACCCAAACAGTATACAGGCGAAGCGCTCTATTGCCCAATTTCTGACCCTCGTCCGCCATTCAATCTCCAAGTAATCACTTGTAGTCACGCTGTATATTGATAGAGTGTTGACTCAAGGAGACAGAACTTTGAAAATCATTCTCTGGAGCGAGGAAAAAAATACGGCTCCTGGAAATACGCGGCATTTGCTTCGAGGATGTCCTGCTGGCCGTCCAGGAAAATCGACTCCCCCTCTGCCATCGAGGTTCACCCTCGCCAGGACACGTACCCGCAAAAAAATCCTGGTGATTGACCTCAATGGCTACGTACACATTGTGCCCTTTGTTGAGACGGAATCCGTTGTTTTTTTGAAGACCATTTTTCCGGACAGGAAATTTCACAAGAAGTACGCTCACCTGTTGAAGAAGGAAGCGCAATCATGAAAGACGACACGTATCTGGACCAGGAAGAAAAAGAATTGTCGAATCGATCCACCGGGACGGCTATCAACGGCCTTCGAATATGGCAGCGGCCATGCAGGAGTTTTCAGCTTTGGTCGACAAGACAATGACAGGGTGACCTTCACCGGAAATTGATTGTCACGTACTGCGGCAGCGGGCGATCAACAAGACCATCGGCTTTGTAACTGCTCAATAACTTCGGCCAAGTGACCCACACAAAAACACCTGGACCCCGGCCTGCGCCGGGGTGACGACCGAGAGAACTCGCTATCGAGGCACTCCATTCCGTCATACCGGCGCAGGCCGGCGCGTACCGCTATCCAGGCAGCACAGATCCGCGGTGGTTGGTTGCCCTGCCTATTGAGTAGTTACTCGACCTTTTGATAATGTGATGATTCTTATCGAAAAATCCACACGGAAGGGAAGAATTATGGCACATGACCTTAATGAACAATGCGGCAATTGCAGCCTTTTCTTCCCCGACAGCGACGGCATGACGGAATATGGAATCTGCATAAACGACCCGGCGTTCGCTCCCTATGAGGACGATATCCTGGAATTGCGATTCGACAGATGCCGAGAATTGATCAAGGCTAAACGTTTTCTTCTGACAAGAGAGAGTTGCGAAAAATTCGAACCAGTGGAGATCGTGGAAATCAAGACAAGGGACGGATCAACAGAGCCAGTGGAACTGACGACCATTTTCGGGGCTGAGCAGGGCGCAGAATTTCACATGGCCTTTGACCAAAAAGGAGACATCTGGGTCAACGGCATCAGGATCCCGCTGCAGTCCTATATCGACCAGTTGCATTCTCCAAAGACACGGGAATCAGCCTTGAACGGCTTGATACTCTTTTCATCCACGGGCAACGAACAGGCCACGACCGCCCTGCTGGATTTTTTCGAACGCCTCGGCCCGCCACGGACATTGGAACATGTGCACTTCAAGGTGGGTATGTTACAGAATTTGGTTGGCTGCAAATCTCAAAGATTCCTGGAATTGCTCCTGACCGACCTGGAAGCGACGCACTCCAACAACACCACCCGGCAGTGGGTCACGGCAATCATCAAGCATCTGCGCCGCTTTCCAAAAGAGGACGTTGAAGCTCGCCTGCGCGACATGATTCGGAAAAACGTTTTTTCTCACCGTCTGCGTCGACGCATAGAGGACATGTTGGACGATGCCTGGGAATGATGCTGATGCGGATATGCGGGTTGTGCAGTCTCAACGGGAGGTTGCGAACATGTGTCGTAACTGCTCAATACTCTGGGCAAGTGGATCACACAAAACACCTAGCCCCCGGCTTGCGCCGGGGTGACGACCGGGAGAACTCGCTACCAAAGTACTCCATTCGTCATACCGGCGCAGGCCGGTATCCAGGCAGCACGGAGTCCCGGCGGTAAGGATGCCCGGTCTTGTTGTTGAGCAATTACCATGTGTCGCCCCTTTGGCGCTGAAATCAAGCTCTGAAAGGGCGAAACAAGTACAGCCCAGGGCAACGCCCTGGGTATCAATGAAATAATTTACCCAGCCCTGAAGGGGCGGCCTAAAAGGGTGAGGCTCATCAAAAATTGCGTAATGCTCGCACCCCGATTTACAGAAACGCGTAATGCTCCCGAGCCATCGATGTTTGGCAATGGCTTGTTTGGTTCAACGTTACGCCGGCGATTTCATGAAACACCAGCGAAGGACCTTTGGCCCTCTTGTTGCAAATCATGCTCATTTTCAATCATGAGGGCCTGTTTGGGCAGGCCCTCATGTAGAACCTGAAATGTGGTCAAGACAGATGGGGCGGCGCCAGCTTTGCGAAAATCCGGCTCAGATAGCTCTCGCCGTCCCTCAGCCGCGTGGAGGCTTGGCCTTGTTCGTTCTTCTCGTGCCAGTCCAGGCGCAGAACGCCCTTCTCGATCATCCTCTCCGCTAGACCTACCTCACCGTCACTGGCCGCCGAACCCCTAAACTGGCCAAGTGGGGACGTGTCCCGCAGCAGGATAAAGGAGTGAATGCTCCATTCCCGTCCGGTTTTGTGGCTCATCTTTTGAGCCAGTTCCTTCAGATGTCCGCTGGTGGCCACCCGGACCTTGTCGTTCATCCCGTCCGGTCCACTCAGACCAAGATCGCTTTCATCGCGGATTCCCGTCTGCCCCTTGGGGTCGAAGAGCGCCAAGGTAGTCCTCCGACGCTTTTCGTCGACGATCCACAACACGAAGTCCGGATAGAAAACCCGGGTTTCGCCTTCGAGATACAGGCCGATGGAGCGCAGGGATTCCACATTGCGCATCAGGTAGAATTCGCGGTGGTCGCGGGCGTACCTAGTCCCGATGAAGTCCAGAATGTCGCGGAGGAACTTGCGTTCTCCGGCATTGAGCCGGTCCGGGGAGATGCCGATCCGTTGCAGCTTGTGCTTCCTGAGCAGGTCTTCCTCGGCCTCGTGCAGGAGCGGCTCGTAGATGTGGTAATCCCCCCGTTTTTCCTCGAAATTGAGCCGGAGCTGCTCCCAGACGTCGGGTTGCTTTTCAAAAGCCTGCTTTTCGCTTTCCTTGGCAAATTCAAGAGTCACGGTGTAGCTGTCGATGAAATCGCCGGGGGTGCTGGCCGTCTTTTGTTCCACCGGGCCGAAGCGGTAATTGCGCTTGTCGATGTCGTAGCGGACCTTGTGGAAGATCTTTTCCAGAACGTCGCGCCGCACCTCGTCCAGCAGGCGTTCGGCCACGGACCAGGAACGATCATCCAGGGGATGATCGTACAGCACCTCGCCGACGGTCCGCAGAATGTCCCCAAGGCGCAGACACCGGGTCCGGCCGTCCTGGCGCAAATAGAGTTGGACCCGTTGCTGTCGGGACCAGATCAGCAGGCGTTGTTGCAAGTCATCGACGGGCAGGAAGGCGGATTGATTTTTCAGGCAGTGAATCAAGGAATGATTTACATTTTTTCCCCTCGCGTTGCGGTTGGCCCGGTAGTCAAGCTTAATGCCCGGATTGGGAAGCGTGCCGCTCACGGTTTCACCGTCCTGCACATGCTCCCACTCCCAGGCATGGCTGCCCGCGTCCAGGATCACCCGCAGCGGCGCGTCGAACTCGGATTGCCCGACCTTGAAGGTCTCCAGCTTGGACTGATAGTCCAGGAAAGAAAGTTGCTTCTTCTTGCCGACCTTGACCACGCCCGGTTTGACGTCAATGGAAAAGGGGCCGGAAATATAAGAAATCTCCTGCTCCAGAGCCTTGAGAAACGTCTCCAGCCAGGAGCGTTTGAGGCTGTAGACGTTGAGCGTTTCCAGGCGGCGCAACTGGTTGTCCGGGGTGCTGTCCCGGACCAGGGCGGGATAATCGAGGCAGTGCTCCAGGTTGCGGCGCTTGCCGTCGCCGCGCAGCCCCTTGAGGCGCACGCCGCGGCCGAAAATCTGGATGATCTTGTTGCCCCTGCTTGATCCCAAGTTGATCAGCCCGATGATCGAGACGCGGAAGCAGTTCCAGCCCTCGGCGAACTTGCGGCTGCCCACCAGCACGTTGATGGGCGAGGCCGGATCGTCGATGGCCGAAAAGTGATAGCGGGGGTTGACAATGCCCGCCTTGGTCAGAGTGACCAGCGGCTCCCCGCCGGCATTACGCAGTTGGGAATGCTCTCCACAATCGGCGAAGAATCTGTCGCCGTTGCCCACGTTGATCAGCCCCCAGTATCCGCCGTCGCCCCAGGACAGCCAGATTTCGTCCTGGATGCCGGGGGAACGGGTCAGGGTCAGCTTGCCGCTGTACTGGCCGTTGAAAATGGTCTGGTACTGTTCTCGCTCCTCGATCCGCAAATGGGCCAGCCAGACGACGAACTTGCGGATGTCCGAAACTTCATCCTTGTCTTTGCCCTCATTTTTGGGATCTTCCACCGTATTCCCCATGAAAGCCAGCAGCGGCTTGTCGGGGAAACGTCCGGCAAAGGCGAACTGTCCCGTTTTCTGCGCCTGGCTGATGGCCAGATGCTCATGGGCCGTCAGTTTGTCGCTCAGGGTGTCAAAGGTTGCTCCGAAAAAGTCGGCCTCGCTCTTGCCCTGATCCGCAAAGCGGTCGTCGTTCAGGGATTGCAGGGCGTAGTCCTTGCCGTAGCCGTCCTTGAAGAAGCGGTAATAGTTGTAGTCGTAGACGATCTGTTCCTCGTATTCGCTCACGTGCTGCTCGGCGATGCCGTGATAGGTGGCTGAATACTCGAACAGAAAGCTGTTTTCAGGCTTGAGCAGATCCTGGCGCAGTTTCTTGAATGCACCGATTTTTTCCTTGCCCACGCCGGACAGGCCGATATGCCCCTCGTCCACCAGCACCAGGCGGAACATGCGTCTGCTTTCCGGCATGTTGAAAAAGCCGGGCTCCCTGTTCAGCAGCGCCCCGGTGGTGGCCACGATCAGCTTGATGCGGTTGTTGCAGAGGCGGTTCAACCGCCGGACCAATTCGCCCAGTTCCCGTTCGTGCTGCTGGATGAGATTCACGCCCGGAGTGGTCAGGATCAGTTGCAGCTCGTCAAAGGCCTGTACTCCACCGATATGATCGATGAACTGCAGGATATTCAAATGCATCAACAGGGTTTTGCCGCTGCCCGTGGCCATCCAGTAGACCAGGGCCTTCTGCTCGGCGTAACCTTGGCCGGTACGTTTCTGGCTGAGAACGTGTTCGGTGAAGTAGAGGGCCAGAATCTGGTAATAGCGGAGCCGGAACGGGCGGGTTGCCAAAAGCCGGTTGTATTCGGCCAGCCAGCCCTGAATCTTGCGCCCAAACGTTTTCGGCAGTCCACTGTGCTGCCTGGACGCGAAGGATTCCACCTGCTGCTGGTACGCACGGTCGTTCCCCTCGGCGCACTGGTACAGGTCGCTGAGCAGTTCGCGCTTGAGGCGGTTGTAAAGTTTCAGTTCCATAAGATGGCAACCCCTTCCGTCATTGACGCCCCGGCAACTCGCTTCCCTTGTCAACGCCGGGCTCCCGGTCCTGCATTTCCTCAACAATCTTTCCGTCTTTCATCACGATCACGCCAATCCCTGCCTGCCGTGCCCGTCGCCGGGCCAGCTGCGCCGCCCGGAGCAACGCGGCCTCGGCATGTATGAAATCAGGGTCGCGTGGTCTTTGTGGTCGGCTCACGTCCACGTCTTCAGTATTCATAGGTTCTCTCCTTCCGCAAGGAAACGCGGCGATGCGGCCGAATTGTCATAAAGCAGCCACTCGTTGACGATGGGCTTGTAAAGTGTCTCAAAATTCCGCAAACCAGCCAAAAATCTGCGCCTTATCGTTGATTCCGGAACATTGTGCCCGCCTGCCCGGACCCGTTGCCGCACACGGGCTATGGCCAGTTCAGCAGACGTCAAACGCAGGAAGACCAGCTTGACCGTAAAGCCGTTCGCCTGCCAGCCTGGAATCATGCGCGCATAGCACCGCCCGCTGAGCGTGGTCTCAAAGGCAAAGCTCACTTTGCGCAGGGCATGGTTGCGAATTTCTTCCAGCATAAGACGGCCCGCCTTGAAAGCAGCTTGGTCGGGGTCAAACGGCGAGAGGCCGGCGGCAATCAGGTCGGCATTGACGAAGACGGGGCAGTCGGCTTCCTTGGGCAGGAATTCCTCGGCAAAGGTGGTTTTGCCTGCTCCGTTGGGACCAGCGACAATGATGATGCGCGGCGCCTTGTTCAGCTCCACTGCGTCCCCCGCATGAAGTCCGCGGCATTGATCAAAACCGTGTCGATGGACAACCGACGCAGGTCGGCGTCGTGGTTGACCTCCAGCCGCTGCAGGGCGCTGACCCCGTTTTCGTCGATATATTTGGCGAGAATGGCGTTGAGGTTGGTGGTGTCGTCCTCGGCATCGTCGATGTCCCGGAACACGACCAAGGTGCCGTGGGTGGTTTCCACTGCCAGGTAGGGACGGTCGAATTCCCGGTACAGCCGTCGTGATTTGACCCAATAGCCCTGCAAATAGCACCAGGTTTCCATCAGATCGATGGTTCTTTCCTCCCGCGCTTTTCCAACGCGGATGGTCTGGGCAAAGGGACGCGACAGGTTCAGGCTGGAGGAAAGTGCGTTCCGCTCGGGACGGAAAAGATAGCTGACCGGCACCCGGTCCGGCAGTGCCGCGTCGTCCCAGGCCGGAAGGAGATTGTCGAGAACATCTTCGTATTGCTCGAAGGCCTGCACCTTGATGATACGCCGCTGCAAGCCACGGGTGGTCGGAGAGCCGTCCTTCCACTGATTGGAATACATCACCCGCTTGATGCGCGGCTTGAGAATGGAATCAAAGTAGCCACCCATTTCCGTCAGCACAAACCGTCGCTGCTCGTCACTACGCATGACAGCATGGCCGGTGGTTCCGGAACCGGCAAAGAAGTCCAGAACCCATTCGCTGGCGGCAGTGGTCTGTTGTACAAATCTTTCAATGAGGCTTACGGGTTTTGGGCTTGCAAAAGTTCTTGTCTTGCCTGTGGTGGCCGTTAGATCTTTTTCTCCATCTGAATAATCCAGAATAACTGATTTTCCAACGTTAGTTTCAACTTCATGAAGATAGCGCTTAATCTGAGGAATTTTTTTCTCATTCCTCCCCCAAACAATTCTTTTATCTGCATCTAGCTCAACAAAGCAGTAAGTTTGTCCATCCATACGATTCAAAGGCCAGGCCCATCCTCTTTTAGGACAGGGACTTTCTTTTTTTGTTAATGGATGTATAGGCTTATAAAAACGAAAAGCTGGATTATTGGGATCTCTAAATTCTGCTTTTTGTGAGTCTTGCTTTACTTGAGGCATTGAAGCATCACTTTCACGCCAAATCCAAATGTTTGCTTTTCTCTGCTTTGCATTTTCCTCTAGAACGTAATGGCCTTTATCATCACGATATTCAGCATTTTTGTAATTATAAAGACCTTTCCAGAGATCAAGATTTTTATCAAACTCAATACCCTGCTCTTCAAGATCATCTCTAAATTCTCGACGGTGCTTATCAAACAATTGAACAATAGCAAGCTCAATTTCTTCAATTGACGGGTAGTTAAAGCCAATTTTTTCTACTAACTCCATAATATCTGAGAGACCTGGCTTTGCCTCTCTGAACATAGACTGATCGACTTTCACGGTATCTAGGTCACGTGAAAAAACCTGCACATATTCATGATTCGTAGAATACGTCGGGGACTTATTTTTATTGCTATTCTGCGCCCAGATCAGTTCTTCCACTCGATTGCCCGGGCCGAAGATCAGCTTGAGCTGGTTTTCGAGCTGGGTGCGTTCCTTGTCGTCGATGCTGGCGAAGAGCACGCCGCTCTTGCTCAACAGCGGGTAGGCCAGTTGCAGCCGGTCGTGGATCATCGAGGCCCAGCTCGAATGGCGGAAGCTGTCCTTGTACAGGAATCCGTCGCCGCCGGTGTTGTATGGCGGGTCGATATAGATACACTTGATCTGTTCGCGGAATTTTTCCTGCAGCAGGTTCAGGGCCTGCCAGTTTTCCGAGTTGATCAGCAGTCCGTCGGTCCGGGCGTCCAGATCGTCGAACTCGGGCAGGCTGAGCAGGTCGTCCTGGAAGTCGGGGTCAACATCCCGATAGAGACTGGTATCCAGCACCAGGGTCGGGTGCTCGACGATCTGTTCGGCGTCGGAGACATCCACCTTGAATACTTCCCGCCACTCGGCACGCTGGGCCTCGCAGGCCAGGACGCGCTGGTGAAAGGTCGCGGGTATGTTTCCCACGGAAATCAGATAGTGGGTATCCACCACCTTTTTCTTCATCTCGAACAGCCCTTTCTGGAAATTCTCGATGGCCGCGAGAAAGTTGATCAGGGTGTCGGCAACAATATTGAAGGCCCGGGCGATCAGCGTGGTGGCGTTGTCCTCCCCGGCGTGGAGCAAGGCGTCCAGGTCGGAGAAGATCACCTGCCTGATGAAGCGGGCTTTTTCGCGGGTCAGGAAGCTGAGCAAATCCTTGTGGATGAAGTAGTCGGAATCATTGCCCACGAAGAACTTGTTCAGATTGCGGTCGAGCTGCCAGAGGGCCTTGGCCACGGCGTCCCGTTCCAGGGACTGCTTTCGTTCATCGGCGTTCTTGCCAAGGTCCTTGAACTCGTCCCGGCCGGCCAGCTCTTCGACGTATTTTTCGAACTTCAGACGTAGTTGTCCGATCCCCTTGACCGAACCGCCATCGGTCTTGGCATAGTCGTCGCCCAGGTCGTTGAACAGCGGCTTGCCGGGCGGGTCGTCATTTTTTCCCGGTTTTTTGTAGAGATAGGGCGTGAGGTCCGTGGCGTCGGCAAAGACTTCCCGCCACAAATAGGGATAGATTTCGGTCTTCGGGGTGGACGCGGCGGCCAGGGCGAATCGGACCTGCCACAGGGTGCGCGGTTTGCCCTGACCGTCGATCTCTTCCACCAGCTGAACATCCAACAAGCGATAGTGCTTGATCGCACTGTCCTTGTTGTTGTTCCGCTCCTCAGCCCCGGCCTCATCCTCGCTCCCGTTGAGCCGAAACTCGATCCACTGCCCATTAATTTCGCAGCGCACACTGTGAAAGCCGTTGCCGGTCTTGATGTAGTAGCTGTCCTTGTGCTTCCAGTGAAACAGGGTGTCCGAACCGTCATAATCCGCCTCGTAGGCCACCTTGAAGGCACTGGCCGCCCGGGTGTTGTAGCCGAAATCGCCGTGCTGGTAGTACAGCTCGAAAAAGTTCAGCAGATGGTTGTAGACCCGGACTTCGAGATCCGCCACGGAAAGACGGCGGGTTTCGATGAATATCTTGAGCTGGGCCTCCACCTGCTCGCGCTCCTGCTCTTCTGCCAGAGCCAGCATGACCCGAAAATCGGCCTGAGCCGCCCTGCTGGCGGGCGCGGCGTCCATGGCTTTCCATTTGGCACTGCCTTTATCGCCCAATGTCGCGGCAAACGACGCAAGCCAGTTGCGGGCCGCTTCACTCTGAGTGTTATGCACTCCGCTCAACGCCCGCGTGACCGTGGCCCGCAGGCTGCTGTCGCCGTCGCCGTCAATAAACGTCTCGATGAACCGCCGCTTGAGGCGGATGATGCGATAGATGCCGAAGTCGAGGTCATGGTCCTCGAACTGGAACATCTCCTTGAGAAAGACGCGCAATTGGTCAAATTCCGAGGTCATACGAGATCCTTGCAGTTGGACATTTCGGTGATTTCAGCAGCGCGGGAATAGGGGATGATTGCCCCGGTGGGGCATTGCCGCCAGATGGCTTCGCGGTGAGAGGCGTCGTAGATCATCTTGTTTGTGGGAAACCGGTTGCGTTTTTTCACCTCGGCTTGCTGGACATCCCCGTAGCAACTTGGGCATCTCTTTTCCATGGATCGACTCATCATGGCACTCCCCTGCCTTTTTGACTGGTGCTGACATGCAACGACACCAGATAAAGAAACTCTTCATGGAGAGAAAATTTTAACAGATACGTGGTTCTATTCGCCGACAGATCACCAAAAAGGCCCACAAGTCAAGAAAAGATCCTATGGAAGAGCATCCGGGATACGCCAAAAACTTCTTTCAATCAGGCGAAGGTAATCCTTCGGAATCAGGCCCGTCGCCGGGCCAGCTGTGCCGCCCGTTGCAAGCGTTTTCGGAATACACAAAATCAGGATTGTGCGCTATTTGAGGCTGGCTGGTGTCCGGCATTTTTACGTTCTCCTTCAGTTCCATATTGCTCCCCTGCTCACTCCTCAGTTTTGCCCGCCGAATAAGCCTGATCAACCCGATTGGGTTTGTCGGGGTAGCGGAGCCGCAGCAAACCATAGGCAACCAACGGGGTCAGAAATCGTGATCGCAAACTGTCCGGATTGCGGTGCAGAATAGCCGCAAGATCACGCCGGGTCATCCAACGCCCCCGGCAAGATCGAGAATGATCTTTTCCATTTCATCCGGAGGAAGGCGTTGAGAGTGCCTTGCCGGGGCCGCAATTCGCTCTGTTTCTGGGTCGCTGGACCAGGAAGGTCCGACGCTCTGTTCGGATTCAGAATCCTTATGTACGGAGTTGCCCCCCTTATGTACGGAGTCAATGCCGTTATGTACGGAGTCGACCTCCTTATGTACGGAGTCAATGCCGTTATGTACGGAGTGCCCCATCAACGGCACACGGTTGACGTGCCCCCGTCCGGAGCCAGGGAAACTTCCGCCGGTTAGGGGATTCTGGCCCAAAAAAACCGGCCGCTGATACCGTGTTGCCTGAGGAATGCGAATGGCGAGGATCAATCCTTCCGGAGTGTTGACCTCCGCCAGGTCAGTATCGTTCAGGAGGTTCAGATTGACCTTGCCCCGGTTGTTGACCGTGTTCCAGAAATTTTTTCTGAGCGTTGCCGGTTCTCGAACTCCGCTGACCTGGCCGTCATCCTCCACGCCCAGCAGAATCACCCCGCCGTAGGTGTTTGCCATGGCGCTGTAGGTCTCCCACAGACTCAACGGCAGCCCCCCTTTGGCAGACTTGAATTCCAGGTCGTCGTTTTCCGCCCAGTCAAGCCGTGTCAGGATGTCGGTCGGATTGAAGGCCGAGCCTTGGCGGCTCATCATTGCGCCCCCCGCATGAAATCCGCGGCATTGATCAAAACCGTGTCGATGAACACCCGGCGCGGGTCAGCGTCGTGGTTGACCTCCAGGCGCTGGATGGTCTGTGCAAAGGAGCCGAATTCCGAGGTCATACGAGATCCTTGATTTTGGGCATTTCGGTGATTTCAGCAGCGCTGGAATAGGGGATGATTGCCCCGGTGGGGCATTGCCGCCAGATGGCTTCAAGGTGGGAGGCGTCGTAGATCATCTTGTTTGTGGGAAAGGTCCCGGCCACGGCTGCGATGACGGCCGTTTTGGTCGGCGAGAGGGGAGGCGCGCAGGAAGTATCGGCTTTGGCGATTTCATCCACCAGATCCCGGTAGTTGTTGCTGCTGGAGTACAGGATCAGCCCCTCAATATCTCCTTGTACTCCATTTTTGCCCTCCACTGAAGGCAATTTTTTAGTAAAAAGTTGTCCTCTTAACAAGGCAATTTGAACTGCTCAAAAACTTGTGGCGAGCATGGTCACATGCCTGCCTTCGCGGGCATGACGAGCTTGGAATAGCATTCCTATGAAGTCTTCCCGCGAAGGCCTGAGAATCAAGGTGCAAGGCAGCTACAAGGCTGTGCCCGACCTTTATGAGTAATTACTGAATCAAGAGTTATGCGCTGCGCCAAGGGAGTGGCAGTTCCAAGGGAGCGGTCGAGAGTGAATCAACTCACGTTGCGCTTCAGCGCTTCGCCGCCGCCTTGTAAACCAAACCACGCTCGCGCTTCCCCACGGCAATGACCACAACCACCAAAGCCGCATCACGGACCTCGTAGACAAGACGGTATCCCGTGCTTTTCAGTTTGATCTTGTATCGGTGGGTGCTTTCGGACAAACGAGAGGCGGGGACATGCGGGCTGTGCAGCCTTTCCTGGAGTTTGCGTTTGAATTGTTCTCGAAGATGCTCGTCCAGCTTTTGCCACTCCTTCAAGGCTTGCTCCTTGAACCGCAACCTATAATTCATCGAAGGTGACTTCCACTTCCGGCTGATCCTTGCGGGCATCGGCCAATTCGTTCAGTTCCAGGTCTTCCAGCCTTTCCATAAGTGCCTCGTAGGCTTGCGACGGGACACAGTAGAAGGCAGTCTTGTTTCGGTTCAGGATCGCCACGGGAAATCCGTCGCCCGCCTCTACGGTCTTCATGGGATTTTTCTTGAGATCTGATATGCTGGCAGTAACATCCGCCAAAACAAGGCTTGTCGGCATGAGACTCCTCCTGTGATCCTTGAAAAGACCTATTAATAGGACCAGAGAAAGGTCTGGTCAAGCTGGTTGGTTGATGGTTGATTGTCAGATATGGGCATAACTCAATGACATGTCTTGGCAGTGACACAACTTTGTAGTAATGTGACTACAAACACATCCGCAAGGAGAATGGCCATGAGTAAAACAATGAGCAGCCGAGAATTCAACCAGCATGCCAGCCAGGCCAAAAAAGCAGCCCAGAATGGTCCAGTTTTCATTACAGACCGGGGGAAACCGTGCCATGTGCTGCTGAGCATTGAGGAATATCGCAGATTGACCAGACAGGGGAAAAACATTGCAGACCTGTTGAGTATGCCCGGATCTGAAAATATTGACCTGGAGATACCCAGGATGACTGACCTTCCTCAAATGGCGGACTTCCAATAATGTACCTCCTGGATACCAACGTTGTCTCCGAGTTGAGAAAAACCCGCCAGGGCAAGGCTAATCCAGGAGTTATTCGCTGGGCCGAGGGAGTGGCCAGCAGTGATCTGTATCTCTCCGTAATATCAGTTCAAGAGCTGGAAATAGGGGTTATGCTTGCTGAACGACGTGATCCGGAGAAAGGAAAAATTTTGCGCTTATGGTATGAAGACAAGGTTCTTCCGGTCTTCAGGCATCGTATTCTTCCAATAGATACGCAAATTTCCCGGTGCAGCGCCAAGCTGCATGTGCCAAATCCCCGACCTGTGCGGGATGCCTTTATCGCAGCAACAGCAATAGCCTACGGCATGACAGTCGTGACCCGTAATGTGCATGACTTCGAGCCGATGGGAGTAGCCTTTATAAACCCTTGGAAAAATTGATGAGGGCCTGTTTGGACAGGCCCTCATGTAGGTTTTCTGCCTGCTAATCCACTTGGAAGGTCAGCACTCCGCGGAATGTCCTTGTATCGCAAACATCCGCGTCAGGGTACGGCCCTTCCTGTTCGACGTAGATCAGCCAGATTCCCTGGCTGAGGATGCGCAATCTGCCTTCTCCGTTGGCGTTTGTTCGTGCCGTGTAGGCGAAGACGTCCTCTTCTGTTGAAAAACCGGCATATGTTGCATAAAAGAACCCATCGTAGGGTTCCCCATTCAACATGACGCGGATGGGCAGGTAGTCGTTGACTTTCAAGGTCGCCGGGTTCACAAGGGGGACGATCTCCAGCGGGTGCCCGACAACAGTGTCCACATTTCCATCGGCATCGCCGACATTGAGGATTGATTTCATGCCGTTGAATGAAATCGAGCAACTGATGGCGTTGTCAAGCCCGGCTTTTGATCCGCGGGCATACCCTGTGGTCGTCCGTGTTCTGTATCCGGACTTGGGCTGACCGACGACCAGATACGATCCCGTCCGCAAGGGCCTTACCGAAGCGAACTCCAGGTCAGACTTTGCCTCGATTTCGATCTTTGTTCCGCCAGGGGCCAGGATATACAATTCCTCGACTCGATCCTGCTTCAGGAACTCGTCGTACGGAAAGGCATGGCCCCAGCCGATGGTCAGGTTCACGGGGCTGTTTGGCAGGGCCTGGTATCGTTGCATGTTGATCCAGGGATAGTGCGCCTGGGCCAGAACCGGCAGCAAGACCAGTACCGCCGCTGCGAGTATCGGCAACATGATGAATTTTCTGCTCATGATATTTTCCTTTTTGAAGTTATTGCAAAAAGCCCAGAAGGCGAAACCTTCGTCTCACGTAACTACTCAATAACTCCGGGCAGTGAACCATAGAAAAAACACCTGGACCCCGGCCTGCGCCGGGGTGACGACCGAGAGAACTCGCTTTCGAGGTACTCCACTCCGTCATACCGGCGCAGGCCGGTATCCAGGCAGCACGGATCCGCGGTGGTTGGTTGCCCTGCCTTATTGAGCAGTTACCGTCTCACGTATTTGTAACTGCTCCAAGGTCGGACGAAGTCTGAAGCACGAAACTGGATTCCCGCCTTCGCGGGAATGACTTCTCGGGTGCCCTTCCCAGGCTCGCTATGTCTGCATAGCCTGTCCTCGTGCAGACAAGAAGTGGACATCCAACTCATACTTGCCGCACTTCTTGTGCAATTACATGAACTTCCTGCAAGATGCAGGATTACTAAACTGCCAGCCATCCTTCACGAAAGACTGCCTGATGCAAAAGGAATTTTGCATCAGAAATTTATTCTCCTTTACGCGGACGCTAGAACTGCAATTCCAGGTTCAGGCCGATGCTGCGGCCCATGCGGTGCGAGAAGTCACTGTCGCCCCGGTCGGAATTGGTGATGTTCTTGGCATCCAGCGAGATCCGGAACATTTCCGAGAAGTTCTTCCAGATCCGGGCGTCCACGACGCCATGCTCGCCGACTTCCTGGGTATTGGCGGTGTTGCGGTACTGCTTGCCGACGTAGGTCAGAATCACGCTGGCGCCCAGGTCCCAGGGCTGGAAGACGTAGGTTGGGGCCAAAGAGGCCGTGTACTTGGGCACAAAGGGCAGATCCTTGCCTGTATCACGGTTCTCCGACTCGGTGTAGGTAAAACCGGCATTGATGAAGAGCGAGTCGAGCAGCGTCAAACGCGCCGAGAATTCTCCGCCCTGAACCCGGGCCTTCTCTACATTGATGAAGCTTTCAATGGGCAGACCGTCCACTGCGAATTCCCCGGTGCCGTCCCGGACAACCATGTCTTTCACATCGTTGAGAAAGTACCCCAGGTTGACGGTCAGACGGTCATTCAGAAGCCCCTGTTCCAGGTTCAGGGAGTAGGTCCATGCGGTTTCAGGATTCAAATCCGGATTTGAGCGGATATAGTACTCGTTGTGCCGCAACAGGCCGACGTAATACAACTGGCGGATGGTGGGCGATTTGAACCCGCGCCCCACGGATCCGCGCAGGGTCGTTGACGGTGTGGCCCTGACCATGGCGCTGAATTTCGGATTGATTTCCGTGCCGAAAGTGGAATGATCTTCCAGACGCACGCCGGGAACCAGAGTCAAGCGGTGGTCGAAAAGCATCAGCTCGTCCTGAACGAAAATGCTGTTGACGGTGATGTTTTCATCCACCGTGATCCGGGACAAACCGCCGTCGCGCTGATAGTTGATGGAAAAATAATCCATGTGCTGGCGCTGGGTGGATGCGCCGACTGTCAGGATGTTCCAGTCCGCATACCAGTTGTACACCAGTTCGGCCTGGTCGTAGCCAATGGTTCCGTCGCGAAAACCATGCTGGAAGCCCGGATATCCATTGATGAAATCCTGCCAGTAGGTGTATCCGCTGAGGGTCATTTCATGATTGCGGTTCTGCCCGAACTGGTAGTTGAGCCCCCCGGAGAAACGATAGGTGTCATACTCGCGGTCGTAGTCCGCCTCGGGGCGATCCAGTTCCCGGCGCGCCTGTCCGTAATTCGCGCCCAGATCCACGCGGAGCGCATCGGTGATCGCTGTCTGCCAGCGTCCCATCACGGAATGGCGAAAGGTTTTGGCCGGATCAAAGGCAACACCTTCGTCCTGCTCATAACTGTAGTGCAGGTAGTAACCCGAATCTGCCAGAACCGGACCGCCCAGTCCGACATTGGCGCGATAGGTGTCGCGGGAGGATCGATTTGCTGAAACGCCCTGGCGGTCGGTCACCTCATACCGGCTGTAGCCGGTACTGGCGTGGGTGGTGAACTCCCTGGGCGTCTTGCGGGTGATGATGTTGATCACTCCGGCCAGAGCGTCGGAACCGTAAAGGGCCGAAGCCGCGCCCTTGACGACTTCGATGCGCTCAATCATGCTCAGCGGGATCTGGTTCATGCTGATCCCGTAATCCCCATGTGCGCCAAGTTCGCCGTGGACGCGCTGCCCGTCGATGAGGATCAGGCCGTAGCCTTCGTTGAACTGCAGGCCGCGCATGGTGGACCGCAGATTGTCCGAGCCGATGGCGTCGTCCAGCATGGTCATGTTGATGCCCGGAACGGTGTTCAGGACGTCGAGAATGTTTTTCGACGGCATCCGTTCAATGTCATGCCGGGTAATGACCTGCGTTTCCACGGGCACGTCCTGCAGGGTGTGCCGGGTACGGGTTCCCGTGACGACGTACTCGTCAACTTCCGTGGCCTGCCTGCTCTCCGCCGCATAAGCCGGCGCCCCGAGGCACAACGCCGAAAACAGGACGGTGCCGAACTTCAATCCAAATCGCATTAACCAACCTCCAATCTTTTTCTGTTTACGTTATTCCTGCGCCTTTGCCGTTATCCGGCACGACGCAGCACCTCCAGCCAAAACTCAGCCTGCCGGCGCTGCTCGGGTATTTCCCGAGCCTGAGTGAAGGCATCGCGGGCCTGGCACAACCGGCCCTCGTGATATGCGGCCATGCCCAGGAACATCAGTGCCTCGGCCCGGACGCGGCCGCACCGCCCCTGGGCCGCGGGCTCCAGATGTTCCTTGGCCGCACCCCAGTCCTCCACCTGCATCAGCAAACGACCGGCACGAAAATGGATTTCACAATCGCCGCTCCCATTCGCCTTTCGGCCCAGCACATGGGCGGCACGGCGCGTCTCCCGGGCATGCAGCCAGGCATTGGCGAGCAATTCCTGATGCTCCACACTGGACGGGACGCGTCCGCTCTCCATGGCCTGCTCCAGAAGCCGGCCGGCCTTGTGCGGTACACCGGCCTGAACGTACATCTGGGCCAGCCGCACCACGTCCTCGGAAGTCTTGAAAACGCCCTGGTAATGCCCCGCGGACAGCACGCCGGCGGCCCGGCGTTGTTCGTTCAGCTGCAGGTACGCTCCGGCCAGTTGCAGCCAGGGCCTGTTGTCCTGGGGATTGCGGGCGATGAGCCTGGGCAGCCAGCGGGTCAGGGCCTGATACTGTTCATCATGGTGCAAGGCCGCCACGAGCATCTCGATCCAGGCAATCTCCGGAGCGCCTGTCTCTCGAATGGCGACCTCCAGATGCTCGATGGCCGCCTTGTAGCGTTGCGCGCCATAATAGATCCAGGCCACCCGGACCCGCTGCTCCGGCACGAGAGGGCCGGCCTGCTTCATCCAGGTTTCGATCCGGCTGACGGCCTCGGCCGGGCGGTTGGCCTGCACCAGCAACTGGGCCGAATTGTACAGAACCTGTTGCCGCAGCTCGGCATCCAGACCATCCGCGGCCAGGACCAGATCAAAGGCTTCCAGGGCCCGGCCGTGACGGCCGGTTTCATGAAACAGGTAGCCGAGCATCTGCCAACCCAGGGCCTGGGCGTATGGTTCATCCTTGAATTCCTTGACAAACCGGTCCAGGTGCGCCTCGGCTTCCGTCCATTTTTGATTTTGCAACAGTTCCTGGGCCGCGCTGAGCTGCTGATGGGCGTCGTGAGGGATCGTGGGCCGACCGGAAGCCGGCGTCGCCGTGATCGCCAGAAAAACCCACAGCAACAGTGCCAGACACATCGCGGAACGTACGCGTAACCAACCCAATGCCGAACGACGAGAAGGTGTCGACGGATACATGCTCAGTTCTCCAGGGTGAAATTGATGACAATCGTGGCCAGGGCCGGGACGGCCACTCCGTCCCGGGTCTGGGGCTGAAAGCGCCATCGACTCAAAGCCCGCACGGCTTCCTGATCAAAGATGCCCCGCCGGGGATTGGCCTCCACCACCGTGACCTCGCCCACCGAACCATCCGGGTTCACGATGAACTCCAGGCGCACCCAGCCGGAAATCCCGTCCAACTGCGCCCGCCGGGGATAACGCGGCGGAATCTGACTGACCGGAGTCAGGGACTGGGTGTAGTGGACCGGGCCATCGTCCGCTGCCGAAGTTACTCCCGTCATGGCCGCGGCCATGGGCAGGCCGGCCAGGGCCAGATCCGGGCGAATGTCCGGCATGTTGGGATCAATGGTCGGGGTCTGGGGGTTTGGAGGCTTGGGGGTACTCATGGCCTCCATCCTGGGCAGAGGTTCGGGTTTTTCCAGGGGCTTGGGCTCCTCCCGCTGCCGTTGCCGGACAATCTCATCGGGCTGGTCCATGCGAATGAAATTGGGCAACGGAACCCGGCGCTGGAGCTGATGATCCATCTCTCCCCGGCTGATCATGCCCTGCATCAGCAGGAACAATCCCAGAGCAGCAGCGACTCCCAGAGCCAGACAGACGCCGTGACGGACCAGGGACGATCCGGGTCCGGAAAGCGGGCCTGGAGAGCCGGGACTTCCCAGGCTGAGCGTGCTCATGGCCGCTCCGCGGCCACGGCCACATCGAGTACTCCGGCCTGCCGGACCTGGTCCATGACCTGGATCAGGACGCCGGTGCGCGACGACTCATCAGCCTGGATGACCACAGCGCTTTCCGGGTTTTCGGCCCGCAGTCGCTCCACGTTGGCCCGCACGGCCCGCACGTCCACTTGCCGACCATCAATCCAGACCGCCCCGGCATCGGACACCGCGATCATGATGTTGCCCCGTTCCTGTCGCTCGGCCGTGGCCGCGGTGGGACGGTTCACCTCGATCCCGGCCTCCTTGACGAAGGAAGTGGTCACGATGAAAAAAATGAGCATGATGAAAACCACGTCCATCATGGAGGTCATGTCGATCTGGGCGCCTTCCGGCTCGTCGTATCGTCGTCTGCGTCGCATAGGGATTGGGGTTGTGGGTTGAAGGTTGAAGGTGGGAAGGAGCAATGCGCGGCGCGGAGCAGCTCGTCCGCGGCCCATTGGGTCTTGGTCCGGCTGCCGCGTTGCAGGCGGATGCTGAACACGAAACCGGACAAGGCCACCACCAGGCCGGCCATTGTGGGAATGGTGGCCATGGTCACTCCCGAGGCCATGGCCCTGGGGTTGCCCGTGCCGCTGTAGCCCAGAACGTCGAAGACATGAATCATCCCGGTGACCGTACCCAGCAGCCCCAGCAGCGGACAGACCGCGATCAACGTCCGGACCAGGAACAGCGAGCCGTTCAGGCGCATCCGCAGCTCGCCCACGTCCCGGCGCAACTGCATGTCCCGGAGTGCCCGGTCGCGACATGCCCTCCCCTGCCAAACGTCACGCAGGATCGCGAAATCCCGGGGAAAGATCCGCCAATGATACCAGTATCGTTCCAGGAGCAGAGTCCACAGCACCACGGCCACCAGGAGAATGATCCAAAGAACCGGACCGCCGGTGTCCATGAATCGATTCAGGTTGAGGAATTGTTCGGTCATGGGGCGTACATCCGGATCAGACTGTTCGGACCCGCTGAATGTGCTCCGCCAGCAATCCCGCGCCCTGCTCCTCCAGAATCATCGTCAAACTCCGGCTCTTGGCCGCGACGAGGCTGTGCAGGAACAACAGGGGGATGGCCACGGAAAGTCCGAGCGCCGTGGTCACCAGGGCCTGGGAGATCCCGCCGGCCATGAGCTGCGGGTCACCGGTGCCGAACAGGGTAATGGCCTGAAAGGTCTCGATCATGCCCACCACCGTGCCCAAAAGGCCCAGCAGCGGCGCCACCGCGGCCAGGATCTTGATGGTCGTCAGGCCCCGCTCCAGACGCGGTGTTTCCCGCAACACGGCCTCGTCCAGGCGAATCTCCAGGGTTTCGGGATCGGACTGGGTGTTGGCCTGGGCCTGGAGCATGATTCGGCCGAGAGGATTGTCGTCCTGAGGCTCCCCGCTACGCAGCTGCCGACCGACGCGGCGACCGATGGCCGTGAGCACGGAGAAGCGGACAAGAAAAATCGTCAGCCCGAGCAGGCCCAGCCCGAGAATGATCACGCCGATCTCGCGGCCCTGCTTGATCCGCTCGATGAGGGTGGGAGACTGGACCAGATGGGCCAGGATGGCTCCCCGGGAGGGATCCAGGGCAAAGAGGCCAACGCTTCCCGGCGACGCGGCTTCCAGTTCCGCGGCCAGACGCAGTTGACTGGATTGGGGCTGGCGGGGCAGTTCCAGGAACTGGTTACGCCCCTGGACATGGCTCAGATAAAGACCGTCGGCCACGGCAGTGAACGCTCCGATACGAA
The DNA here is from genome assembly GCF_054656975.1 of Desulfonatronum parangueonense. NCBI lineage: Bacteria > Pseudomonadati > Thermodesulfobacteriota > Desulfovibrionia > Desulfovibrionales > Desulfonatronaceae > Desulfonatronum > Desulfonatronum parangueonense. The sequence goes on along the minus strand of NZ_BAAHXH010000003.1, from coordinate 646,372 downwards.
GTACGTCCTGGTCCCGCCGCGTTCCGTCGGGAGAAACCACCTCACTGGGAAAGTGCTCCACCCGGGCCGAACCGATCATCTCTTCCATAAGCAGCATCCAGAATCCTTCCAACTCGGTCATGGAGGGCAGACCGCGGCTGTCGGCCAATTCACGCACAAAAGCCAGATCCCGGGGCCGATCGGCCATGGCCAGGGAACTCAGAAACTGGGCGTGCACGTCCCCGGCGCTCTGACGGACCACCCCGAACATCTCGCCCAGGCCGCCCTGCTCCTCGCGCAAAACCGCCTCCAGTTCCGCAAGAGTCGTCTCATTGATTTCATAGGTCGCGAGCAGGCCCTCCTGCCGCTTCTCTTCCGCCCGGACTTGCTCACGGGCTCTGGCGACCCGGCCGCGGGCCGCATCCCTGTCGGCCCTGAATTCCCGTTCGCGTTCCTGGTTGACCTGCTCTTCGGCCTTGGCCCGCTGACGGATCTGCTCCAGAAGAGCGTCCAGGCCGGTGGCGGACTGGGCAAAGACAGGGCTGGGAATGGCCGGCCCCAGAAGCAGGGCCAAGGACAGTATGACAATCATCAAGAAGGGAATACGGTTCATGACGCAACCTCCACATCTGTTCCGGACGCTGTTTCCGGATGTTCACCGTCCCCGTCTTCAGATTCGGATTCGGACACGATCCCGACCTCGCTCTCTTCGAGTTCGGTGATCAGGGAAAATCCAGGCGCCACAGGTTCGGACACCATGACCGGAACCTGAATCAGTTCCGGCGCGGTCTGCCGGGCCGCGATGCGCAACCCCTGGCGAATGGACTGGTTGTGGCGCGTTTCCAGCGGCGTCCACGCCTGGTTCCGGGCGTCCCAGAAACCGCTCTCTCCCCGGTCCAGGGTCTGGTAGGCCAGGACAAGGCGACCGATGCGCAGGAATTCTACGCTGCGCTCAATCCCGTTATCCGTGACCAGTTCGCCCTGATAGGCCTCAATGGTTCGTCCATAGTCGGCCTCGGTCTGATAGGCATGCATGATCTGACGGAACTTCTCCGGAACGTCCACGTCCGCCCGGCGCATCAGGGCCCGCAGCCCCTCCACCCTGGCCAGACGCTCCTCCAGCAGAAACGGCAGATCAGCGGCCACAAATCCCTCCAGACCGTCCACCATGCGCAGCATCAGGGGCACGATCTCCCGCTGGGTGACCTTGATCTCCTCGATCTGGCGTTTCAGCGAATCTTTTTCCGCCTCCTGGGAACGGATCATTTCCTCCAGGTTGTCGTTGTACACGGCCAGATTCTCCTGCTCGCGCATCAGATTCCGGTATTCATGCACCAGCTTCAGGGTCTCATCGGCCATGGCGTCGATGCGCGTCTGGGATTCCTGGCCTTGACGCAGGATTCCCTGTTCCGTCTCGATCACCCGGGACACCTGGTCCGAGGCGATAAGAGAGGAGGTCCAGAGCGGCAGAAGCAGACACCATCCGAGCGCCGCAAGCCAGGCTCTGGAGAACCTGGTAGGATTGTTGTTTCTGATCATCATCATTCTCTGTCCTGGTATAGTGCGTGAAGATGGATTGTTTTTCGCCAAACGGGCTTGCCTCTGATTCCAATGATCGTTTTCATAAAACTCGCTCAAACAGCACGTTGCCGATCAAGAACGTATTTTCTCACAACACTACCGGGCGTCCGATAGGTTGCCCTTGCTACTGATCCCCCGCCATTGCGGATGAATTGCAATATGAAAGTGCTACACACTAAAAGAAAATGAACATTACATTCAAAATCTAAAAAATTGTTGGCCGCTTCCGTAGCTGTCCAAAATCACTCAAGCATAGTCGTTGCCCGTTCCCGGACTGCACGAGGATTACGTGAGGGTGACCTGCTTTGAAACCTTTCTTCATTGAATTCGGTTTTCAATATTGATATCTTTTGTGGATGTCAATCCTGAAGTGGATTGTCGTGGACGGCGGCAGCCTTAGATAGGGCTGTTGAGTAATATGGAAATCACCTGTCATCCCGGATTCCACCGGAATGACAGGTGATATGGGACCATTGCATGTTGTAAGCCATACCGGCGAAGTGGGTACGGCCTCAACGATCACGCTGTATGTGCTTGAATGATGCAGCTTGTTTCCGTCTGGACGTTACGCAGTTCGATGCAGTGCACCGCGCAGGCAATGCAGGGATCGAAGGAATGAATCAACCGCATGACCTCCAGGGGTTTGGCATTGTCCACGACCACCAATCCTTCCAGGCACTTCTCAACAGGCCCCGGTTGATTCTGAGCGTCCCTGGGGCCGAAGTTCCAGGTGGACGGCACCACCATCTGATAGTTGGCGATCCTTCCGTCGTCCCCGATCCGGAGCCAGTGGCCCAGGCTGCCTCGCGGCGCCTCGCCCAGGCCGACGCCGGAAGCAGCTTTGGGCAGGTCCACGTTCCTGAAGATGTCCAGGTTGCCCCCGGAGATGTTCGAGGCCAGGCGCGAGGACCAGTTGCCCATGATATTGGCTATGACCTGCGACTCCACGACTCTGGCCACGATCCTGCCCATGATGGAATTGAGCTTGGCGAAATCCCAGTTTAACCGGTTCATAACTGGCCCCATTGTGCTGTTCATCGCCTCGTGTTGCGCGGCCATGGCCACCAGGACCCGGGATAAAGGACCCACTTCCATGGTCATCCCGTTGTATCGCGGAGCCTTGGACCAGGTATAGCGCTGCTCAAGATTCAGCCTGTCATAGCTGGGCGACGTGGCGCCCGTGGAAGGATGCGCGGTTTGGCTCGAATACCAGGCCCGACTGACGTCCTCGGTGATTTTGGTCATGTCCACTGATTGATAGCCAATACTGTTTCCGCTCAGCAACGCGATGCCCTGCGGCAGGTAATAGTCCGCCGGAAGATTGGCCGACAGGGGAAATCCACCAAATACCAAATGCCTTGGACTGCCGCCGAAAAGAGCGTACTCGGAATGTCGTTCAGCCAGCAGTTCCGCGTCCGGCATGAGGATGGTCCTCACGAAGTCCCGCACGTCGACCAGATGCCGGTTGAAATCCGCCAGCCGACCATTGAACAGCTCGCCTCCGCAGGTCATTCCGCCGGGCACCATTGCCGCAGGGTGCGGATTCTTGCCTCCCAGGACGGCCATCATTCTGGCTGCGTTGACCTGGACCTTCAGGGCTTCCAGATAATGGCCCACGAGCAGAAGGTTCTCCTCCGGGCTCAACTTGTATCCCGGATGGCCGAAGTGCCCTCCGGCGAATAGGCCGTGGTTGCCAGTGTTCATCATGGTCTGGAGTCGACTTTGCACGGCGGCGTAATCGATGGGCCGCGCCGCCGGAGTCCGACTTTGGGCCAGGGACTGGGTGGCGCTGGGACTGGCCAGCAGTGCCTTGTGCACGTCGATCCAGTCCAATCCCTGCAGGTGATAGAAATGAACAATGTGGTCGTGCAAGAACTGGGCGCCGAGCAGCAGGTTGCGCACCAGGCGAGCATTCTCGGGAATCACGTTGTTCGCGGAATTTTCCAGGGCTTGAATGCTGCACTCGCCATGGACATAGGTGCAAACGCCGCAGACCCGCTGGGTTATCAACGGCGCATCCCGCGGATCACGGCCCACCAGGAGCTGCTCAATGCCCCGGAATAAGGCTGCCGTGGACCAGGCCTTGACGACCGTGTTCCCGTTCATTTCCAACTGGACCCGTAACCGGCCTTCTATGCGGGTCACCGGGTCGATGACCACCGAATTTATGGTTGCCGCGGAAACCAGAGCCGTAAATGTGGCCGGAACTACCCCGCCACCACTGACTTCGAAAGTTGCCTGCGCGCCTCCCGCGCCGGGATCGGCGGAAAGGCTCACGTTCTGCCAGTTGCTCCAGTTCGTGGGTGTAAAAATCAATACAGCTCCAGAGGCGATGTGGATGCCCGTCGAACCGCCTGTCTTGACCACGTTCACTGTCACATTCTGAATTGGTGCGCCGGAAAGCCTGACCTGAACATTGGCCATGCTGCCCGGGGAAATCGATACCGAGTCAGACTGAAGCACAACCGAAAGCTGTACCACTTGCTGTTCGACCTGGACGGTGAAGCCAGCGCCGACAACGCCATTGCCATTGACCTCAAAGGCTGCCTGCGTGCCTCCCGCACCGGGATCCGCCGAAAGGCTCACCACCTGCCAGCTGTCCCAATTCCCGGATGTAAAGGTCAAAGATGCCCCGGAAACGATCTGGACTCCCGAGCCCCCTCCTGTTTTGACCACATTCACGGTCACTCCCTGGGACGGAGCATCGGAAAGCTTGACCAGCACTTCGGCCGTGCCTCCAGGTAAAATGTTCACCGTCGAAGATTGCAGGACAACGGAAACCTGTTGCGTCTGTTGTTCGACCTGGACGGAGAAATCGGCGTTGGGAAGTCCTTGGGCCGCAGCCCGCATTGTCGCTTGTTGACCTCCAGCGTCAGGCCCGGCGGAAATCGTCACTGTCTGCCAATTTGACCAATTACCTCGCGTGAATCGCAAATTTTCACCATTGACGACCGTGATGGACGAAGCGCCGCTGGCCCTGGCAACCATTACGTCCACATTTGAGGAAGGTCTGCTGGATAGCCTGATCCTGTTTTCCGCAGTGGAGTCCGCCGTTATGCCAACATTTTGATTTTCCCAGATGATGCTCATATGTCTTACCTGCTCCCGAATCCATCAGGTTGTACATGGCAGGCTCCGCATGTCTTGTCGCCGACCTTGGTCCTGGCCTGAATCAAGTCCACATTATGTCTGTTGTGCATTTTTTCCTGGAAATAGCGTTCCGTCTCCTTAACAAGGTTGTCCTGGAAGATGTTCGGCTTTTTGTTGTGCTTGTGACAGGTCACGAAGCAACCGGCATTTTCCGGCGTGATATGGTCGCCGATCTTACCTCGATAGATGGCGAACGCCTTGGGCCACTCAGGGGTGTAGAACGGTGCGTTCCTGTCCCAGAAACCGGATTCGCTGCAGCCGATGCACATGTGACCGGCCCGAATGCAATACGATTCCTCGTTGTATGGCTGGGAAGGACAATTGTTGAAGGACTGTGGTCCAATGCATTTGTATCCCAATAGACAACCATTGTCCGTGGTGCATTGCGAATGCACTGTCTGGCCGTGGCAGAATACAGGGCGTCTGTCCGACGAGGAGCGAAATGAGGGCAGCTTGTTGTTGATCAGAAATCCGGCGATCAGGGCGACCAGATTGGCCGGATGCGGAGGGCAGCCGGTCAGGTTGATGGTGTTCACGCCCGTGGCCGCCTGCACGCCCCTGGCACCGGTGGGATTGACGCCCGCTGCCGGCAATCCCCCGTAGGCCGCGCAGGTGCCAAACGCGACCACATACTTTGCCTTGGGCAGAATATCCTGGGCCACTTCCAGAAAGGTGTGACTGCCGATGAATCCAAAATGGCCGGCGGGAATCGCTCCCTCGACCACGCAAATGAAATTCCCTCGATGCTGCTGGACCGCGCTCTGCAGCAGGGCCTCGCTCTCCTCGCCGCTGGCGGCCATCAAAGGCTCCATGTAGACGATGTTCAACACGTCCATGATCAGAGTGGTGAAATCCGGATCCTGGGTACGCAGAATGGCTTCAGTGCAGCCTGTGCATCCAGCGAAATTGAGATAGATGACCGGAGGCCGGTTGTCGCTGCTCAAGGCTTCGGCGACCTGGACGGCCGGCACGCCGATCATGGCGGCCACAGTTGCGCAAAGCTTGAGAAATCCCCGCCGGTGGAGCAGATTGTGCGGCTTGGAAGATGAATCGAGTTCTAGGTTCATGTTTGTCTTATACCTTTGGTTATGGTTCTTATAAACTTTCACAATTTACCACTCTGGATCTGTGTCTGCACAACCTCCCAAATCCGAGGTCATGGCAGTGGGGCGGTAAATGGAATGGAGCACCCAATAAGTGCCCCATTCATCTTTTTTTTGCAGTCCAAACGCGGATACAGACGAGGTCCGTGGTGGACTAGGCTTGAAAGGAGATCCTGCCAGTCAGGCATGCGAGACCGGAATCAGGATACACGTCTCCCGCAATTGATCTCATTTTTTCGCTGTCTCTTGGTGAGGAATCCCTCATTTGTCTTCTTCAAGACATGCTAGAACGAAACATTCAGCCCAGCCAGGATCGCATAGTCCGGAGCCGGGTCGTTGAGGCCGAGTTTCACGCCGAAATCCAGAACCACCCGTTCCGTCAGGCTGAAGATCAACCCGCCCAGCAGGAAAGCCGGCGGCGTGTTCGATTCGAAAGCCAGATTCCTGTCCATGCCGATGTTCGCCACCAGGGCGAGTTGATCCAGAACCTGATACTCCGCGGCAACCGAGGCATGCCAGATGTCTTTGCGTTCATCCACCTTGTTTTCGTTGCGCACGTAGCCAAGGTTGGCGTGGAAGGCCAATGGTTCAATTTCCTTCGTGCCGATCAAAAACATGCTGTACGTGACCTTGCCGGTACCGAGCCCGCGCTCTTCGTCGCCGGTGGGCAGCGTCACCCCGGGTTTCACGGCAAAGCCCAGACCGTTCTTTTCAAACAGTCTCCACTTCACCTCCACGCCGACATCCGACAGGCCGTCTTCCGTGAACTTTCCGTCCGGCTCCTTCACACTCACGTAAAGATAGGGGATGGTGAACATCAGATCCACCGCGTCCGTGATCCCATAGGAGAGGACCGTCGACAGCTCCGTCGCACTCGTGGTTATTCCGTCCGACTTGTCGTGCTCGTACTCCAGGTTGAACTCCACATTCGCAACCCCTTTCCCGAAAGTCCCCGCGTCGTCCGTAATCAGCGGATGCGCGGCGAAAACGCCTCCGGGCACAATCAACAAGGCAAGAAGCAGTGAACAAACAGACAATACTTTCATACAATCACCTTTGGTTAGCTGTTACATGAATCAGGCCACACGTTGACTCCCGACAACCACAGTCCATGGAACAAGATGTCCTTAAGGCCCGGATGTGCGACCCCTCGCCCGGATCCACAAAAAAAAAGCGTACCAGGAGAACATGCCCGTAGGCATGGAGCGCTCCTCCCTGGGCGCGCTCCTTCTCTCCAGTTACGCCTTCACTTTCTTCGCGATTCGATAATCCGAAAGACCGTAAGGGTCCCTGTCCAATGGACGGGTGATTTACAGCATCATCTTCTTTACGTCAATATGAATGAAAATCAAATCCATTTTCTCTTCACGGCTGAAATGTGGGACATCCCTGCTAAGGCAATGGACGTATTGCCAAAATGGCGCCGTGCTTCGGCGAACACAGCATCCAGCCCCGCCAACTGCGCCAGCTCGCCAGCGGCCTCTATCAGCGAGGGCGGCGTGAGCTTGCCTTGGTTTTGCGTTCCGCATGTCTGAATGAGCCAGGATTCGTTCATCGAACCATTTGCCGGGCGGTTGGAGCACCAAATGTTGTTTATTCACACAATGGTTCAATGTTACGAAGCCGGCGAAGGAGTTTGCGGGGCCGTAATATCAAGGCAAGCCAGACCTCGGCTGAGTAGTTACGAATAAGCTTGGTAATCTCCAATGCTCCCTTGACTTCATGTAATACAGATAACACATGTATTGCAAAGGAGGTCATTCACATGCTCACCGTCCGGCTCCCGGGAGAAATAGAATCCCGACTGAACGTTCTTGCCGAAGCCACCAACAGGCCCAAAAGTTTTTACGTGCGTGAAGCCCTGAATCGTTATCTTGATGACATTGAGGACGTCTATCTCGCCGAATCCGCACTGGAAAAATTCCGGGCGAGCGGGGAAAAGACAATTTCCTTAGATGAACTGGAGCGACGTCTTGCCGTGGAAGATTGAATTCACCCCCGAGGCCGCGAAGAAACTTGCACGCTTGGGAAAAGAGGCTGAAAAACGGGTTCTGGAATTCATGCGCGAAAGAATCTCCAACTTGGAAAATCCTCGTGACACGGGAGAACCCCTTAAAGGCACGCGTTTTTCCGGCCTATGGCGCTACCGCGCCGGAGACTATCGGATATTGTGCGAAATCCAGGATGAACAAATCCTGATCCTGGTCGTTTTGGTGGGGCATCTACGCGAGGTTTTTTACAAGTAGGCTCAATATAAGCCCTTTCATCTCATCCACACCCCTCCCTGTAGGGTTTCTTCGCGTTCTTCGCTCTTCGTTGAGCCAGAAAGCTGTGAATCACAACAACAAAGAACAAACAACGCCGAACGGGATAACGCCTCCCCCCTCAGGTCTCAGGTCTCAGGTCTCAGGTCTCATCCCCCCGCCCTCTCTTTTCATCCCCGCATCTTTATTCATGCATCAACCAATTTATCCAGAAAATCTGCTGGCGCAAGAATGGCGCATTCTTGAAACCACACATCTGGATAGTGCCGAATATTTCCTGTGATCAAAGGAACCTTCGCGGCCAGAGCCACTTCCAGAAACGGCGCATCACTCTGATCCGGCAGATCTCTGATATGCCGCCGGACCAGCACATGCATGCTGCCGCTGTGCAGATAATCAAGTATCTGTGAAAGATCCGAAGATACAAAGTAGCGAGAAAGCCGTGGCCGGTGCAAAACGTCAACATATTCCGCCAGAATCCGGTCATCAACAGCAACACGCAATCTCCCAGAACGAAGCAAATCCACAAGGCGGCCAGGGGGGCCATGTGGATTGATCATGCCGGAAACAAGAACATTGGTGTCCATGACCGCGATCATCGCCGGTCTCGACGGCTTTCCTCAATGGCCTGGGCGATGTCCTCATCAGCCAAAGGCAGCGTCTCGGCCCGCCTGCGAACACGCCCTACTGCTGCTGAAAAAAGAGCCCGTCGGATCTCGCTCAGGGAGCTCTCCAGGTCATCAGGCTCCACGCTGATCATGATCGCCCTGGGCTGCCCATCCTTCGTGATAACAAGCTCACGGTCCCGCTCCAGCCGCCCCCACAATTCTCGCGTTTTTTTCAAGTCTTTGACCTGCAAGTATGCCATAAATATCTCCTTGTTATCTCCTGATTTGGAGACAACAGATTGGTTACTTATTCAGACCTTGTCAATAATTTTCGGCGTCACAGCATCTTTACCCCGTGAAATGCCGAAGGCACGCGAAGCAAATTGAACCGGGACCAGCATCCCAGCATCCCAGCATCCCAGCATTTCCCATCAGGACTCAGGCCAAACCTCTTCCCCCTCTTCAGGTTTCAGGTCTCATCCTTCAGCCCTTCCCAGCCCCCATCACGTCCACACCCCACCGAAACTCGCGCCGGTTCCGGCCCAATCCGCTTCCGCGGCCTGTTCGATCTCGCGCATGCATTGCACGCACACCCTGGCTGCGGGGTGAACTTGCAGGCGGCGTATGTCGATGAGTTCGCCGCAACCTTCACAATATCCATAATCACCACAATTGATCCGGTGAAAGGCCAAGTGGATTTCCCGCTTCAGACGACGTTCCCGGTCCGCCTGCAGGAGGAGCATCCTCCGTTCGGCCTCCAGCGTCGCGCGATCATTGGCATCCGCGCACTGCGGGACGACATCCCGCAGGGAAAGGTTGATCCTGTCCACGTTGACCGTGATTTCCGTAAGAAGTTCGTCCAGGCTGTGACGAAACGATGCCAGTTGTTCATGCGTCATGTTCGGATCTCCTTGATGATTGCCACGACCTCCGGAAGGATTGCTCTCTGCCGGCTCAACAAATTTGACTGAGGGTGCAAAGGATGGGAAACAGAGCATCGCCTCCTGTTACGAAAGGAATAGCCCTTGCGGCAATGCCGCTGTATTTTTCGTTCTCTCTTACCCTTCTTCCTCACACTTTTTTTCCAACCTCCTCAGCCCACTCTTCGATGTCACTTCGTGCGACCGACGGGTCGCCGTCGATGAGGAGCGGTTCGTTGACCAGGTTTGCTCCCAGGGCTTCCACTTTCTGGCGCAACAGGACCACCGCGCCGCAGAAGTGTTCGTAGCTGGAATCTCCGCAGCCGAAGAGGGCCACTTTCTTTCCCGCCAGCCGGGCATTGTCCATCTCCTCGTAGAAGGGCTCGAAATCCTCCTGGAACTCGATTTCCTCCTCGCCCCAGGTAGAGGCGCCCAGCAGAGTCAGATCCACCCCGTTGCCCAGTTCCTCGATTTTGGTATCCACGACGTTTTTCACGGTGACCTCGTGGCCCATTTTTTCCAGCACCCTGCCCGTCACCTCAGCCACATGCTCCGTATTGCCGGTGGTGGAGCCGTAAACGATCAGCACCTTGCCCATATTGTATCCTCCTTGAATGTTGGTGAAAAAATGAAACCGCAGATTACGCAGATTAACGCAGATTATTTGAACGATTCAGCAAAATCCCAGGAAGACCTGGATACCGGCGTTCGCCGGCATGACTGACGTGGAAACGGCTTGCTGCGAGAAGTCATTCCGGAGAACGCCGGAATCCAGTCCGGGTTTATGACCATAGGGATGATGTGCTGAGTAGTTACAAAAACATGGCCAAAACAAGGATGTCGTTGACAACTTCGCCTCGAAACCCAGATCAGGCCACGCCCTCGAGACATTTCTTCAGGCTGGAAACGCCGCAGGAATGGAGCATGTGCACGGGAATCTTTCTATTCCTGGCGATGTTCACGGCTTCGTTCCGGGCCTGGTGGGAAACCTTGTTGGTAAAAATGATGATCATTTCGCTCTCCCGCAACTGCGCGGAGATGGAGTTTTCCTTGCCTGTAAAAATTTTCAGATTCACTCCGGCCTGTTTTGCCGTTCGCAGATAATTCGACTTCAGGCGGTCCATTCCGCCGATCAACGTTGCGCACATAGTTTTCTCCTTGTACAACCTAACATTAAATCTGACTTTCAATATCATAAATGAGCTGGACCTGTTCTCACACGGAACTTGTTCCCATTGCCCAATTACCTCATGTTGAATCTTAGGGTGTTTCCTAACCCTCTCCCCGGTTCCTCGGATTACGCCGCATTACGGTGCATTACGTTTCAATCCGTAGAGACAAGGCATGCCTTGTCTCTACATCCTACATAATTCCATATGGATGCCTTGCCTCTGCGTGCCGAGGAAACCTGCATGGCCCACAACAAAGGGCGGAACCACGGAGGGCGCGGGGCTATTGCCCGTCGCTCACTGTCCGTCGTCCCGCCCTCACTTGCTCCGCGGCCGCATGTGCGTCCGAAGCCCGTAGAACGATCCGTGAATCAAAAGATGAGTCTGTTTATCGTATTGAACCACCGCTGTCAACAATTTTGAAAATAGTTATCAAGACCATATTTTATGCGTCGCTCTACAACTCACGTTTTACCGTCCCTTTCCCCGCTGACCGCTTCAGATTCACCGAGCAGTTGACGGACGTGTAAGCCCCATCAAGACTTTGGATCCGCATTTGTCCGTCCATCAAACCGATCAGCTTCCGGACCACGGCCAGCGCGAGACCTCGTCCCTGTATTGTCTGGTCGCCTTCCGCTGCCCCGGACGGTTCCGTTTCGCAGGAGGATTGTTGCCTCGTCGGGCTCTGCCCGGTATCGAACACAGTCAGGCTGAGGCGGACGGTGCCGGAATCCGGATGGGGCATGGTGTCGACCTCTACCCTGATCTGGCCCTGATCGGAGAAACGAACGGCATTGTCCACCAGATGCGTCAGAATCCGTCGCAGCCTTTCCGGGTCGCCGAACATGCGCGCAGGCACCGAGGAGGAGATGTTCACCGTCACGGTCAGCCCTTTGGCACGGCAGACATCCGCGTAATCTTCCCGAACGCTTTCCAGGATATCGCTCATGCTGACCAGCTGTCGGTTCAACAGCTCATCAGCCAGCCGGCCGTGCAGAAAGTCGTTGGCAATTTCCAACTCCTCCAGCTGAATCTTCAGTTCCCGCACCGCCCGGCAGGCCTCGGCAGGCCAGACCATCATCGGTGGCGCTGCCAGGCAGTCTTCCCTGGTCCGCACGCCGGACTCCGCCTGCAGCGATGATGCCGGAGTGGCGCCTCCGCCAACGCGTATGGAAGATTCCCCGGATCCAGCCCCGATCTTCACTTCCATTTCCTTCCTAGAGAAACCGGGCCATCCTTTGCGCATCAACGCGCCAATCCTGGTCATCATGATTCAACTCCTTCGCACGTACTACAGGGTTCTCACTTCCGAGCATTCGCACAAAATGGTCAGGCGATTGCCAACCCAAGTCCGACCACGCGGCGGCGTTCCGGCATCAGGCGGCATCGCCGGACTCCCACGGAGACGATCCGACGCTGACGACGGGCAGATTCCGGCGACGCGACATGGCCCGTCCCATGGCCCCTGTGAAGACCAGCCGCTGATCGAGGCGAGGCAGATTCTTCAGGCCGTCCCAGAACAGGTCGCGGGCCATGACGTGAACCCGCCCCATTTCAGCGGTGTCGATCACCACGCGCTGCCAGCCTGCTTCTTCAGCCCGGAGAACCTCCATCAATTCGCGCGCGGCAGCCCGGTTGAACTCGCCGCTGGGCCTGATGCGCAATTCATCGCAGTCGATTTCGATATTTATGGCATGGGCTCCGTACATCATCGACCTCCTGTGACTTGCTGTCCGTCAGATTCTTTCAGGTCCGCCTCAAGCAGGACCTGGGTCAGCCGCTTGCGCAGATTCTCAAGCTGCCTGGAGCGAAAGCTTCGCCGACTCTCCTCCAGAACCGCGACCGCCTCGTGCAACGCCTGCATCAGGCGCTGCTCCCGCCTTGGATTGCCTGGAAAAGAATTCTGACTGCCATTATCGATTTTCGCTTGCAGTTCCATCAACCGGGACAGCAGTTCATTCTGCCCATCCAGCTTTTGATGCAGTTCCGTGATGCTCTTGTTGAGTTCCTCGTGTACAAGACCTGTATGCATATTCTTCCAGATAATGGTCGGTGAAAAGTGAGTGCATTGGCAGAAAAGAAGTAACAGCTCAAAAAGAACGGGCGAGAGGTTTCGTTTGCAGGGGGATCCCTCGTTGCGTGGAGCTTCGTAACCCAGCTACTGGGCCAAGCTCCAGCCGGAACCTAGCGCTGAGTGCGTTACACCGCTGGCCGCACTGGGGTGCGGTGCTCCCAGGTTTACCCCCCGTTGATTGCCGCAAGATTTTGAGCAGTTACGAAACGAAACACCACAAAGATTGACTCTGAAATTGACTGCCATATTCAAATAATTGTCGTGCCTTGGCCGCCTCGATGGAGAAGCTGCGTCACATGCCGAGGGCGTCGTGCAGCTCGCGCAGAATGTCCGCGGCCTTCTTGTCATCGGCGTTGATCAGGTCGTCCAACAGTCGCGGTTTGATTCGCCCGGGGTCGTACTCGATGATCACGGATGTTGCCAGGATATTGACCCGGACGTTGGTCACGCCTTCGGGAATATCAGGACGTTCCTGGGCCAGCTTCCGGATTTCCGGCCGGAACGCCAGGGCGGGATCGAAGGTCACCCGGATCCGTCCGGGGATGTGGTGCTTGACCGTCAGGTAGCGGCGCAACGCCGCGAGATCGTGAAAATTCATGATGATTCAGAAGTTTTCCGGTTCTGAGTAATTGTCCAGCCGCGGCTCTGCACCGGCTTCATGCAGGATTGAGCGCCGGAACCATGTTCCGGACCGAGATGGTCCCGATTGCGCCATGCTTCTCCCAGCGGACAGTTTCTTCACCTGAATTCGCTGCCGTAATGTACTGGAAATTGGGTAAAACCAGGATATCTGTGACATTCTTCGCCTTCCTACGTGCCTGGCCGCTTGGGGCGGTGGTCGTCCGGCTACGCGGGGAAGCGTTGGCCGGGGCCCCAATCTTGCCCGGCATACGGGCTTCCTTCTGCTCATGTTTCTCGAGGCGAGAACCAGGCAGGACGGGCGCGGTCCCTGCAGATGATCCAAATCCGGCCGAATGCGAGGATTGGACAAAGCGGCAACGGTCCTCCAGCAGCGTGGAAACCATCCTACCCACATTACGCGTCAAATAAAAGGTCAGCAGACGCAATCCCAGATTTACCGGCAAGCTTGCGCCGGAAAGCGCTTCGGCCCTGGCTTGAAGACAGGCCTTGAACTGTGTGGACAGCTCATGAATCCGGGCTGCCTCGGCCCCTGGCAGGGCACCGACTCGCTGCACTGCCGGAGCAGGGAACGCCGCCTGGAGCAGCCTGTCGGAGAACTGTTCCCGGAAGCGAGCGCCGGACCATGGCTTTGCGAGACGGGACGGCAAGGTCCCGCCCTCTCCGCCTCCCAGAAGCCGGACAGACAGGGAAAGTCCCGTTAACGCAACGCTCCGGAAGTGGAAGTTTCGCTTGCCCCGGAACAAAAAGCCCACCCCCCTGACCAGAAGGGACATTATCCGCGGCAAGGACGTGAACAGGTCCGCCAGGCGCTCCGCAAGAGCCCCGTGCCGCCGGACCGTGGCGGCCGAGGAAAAAGAGACCTCCGCAGCGGAAACCCGTTTCGGTTTGATCATGCCTGTTCCCGCCCACGCCGGAATGGCGGGAGACACCGTCATCCAGATCCGATCCCCTTCCCGGGGCGCGAGCATCTGCCGCAATCCGGCCGGCCCCTGCAGCCGGCCCAGGATCTCCTCCTTGGAGATCGCCGGATCATGGGTGATCAGAATGCTTCCGGTGCGAGGAGAAATTCGCACCTCCCGGACCGCCTGAAGGTTGGACAGTACCTGGTGAATCAGGGATACGTCCGCCTCATCCGGAAGGTGATCCAGACGCAGGCGCATCCGCCCCGGCACGGCATGGACAAGATAAGTGAGAAAACGCTTGGGAGGTCTGTACATGGCAACCCACCTGAAGATCAGGTTTAACAATCCGCCAGGAAACGCCCGCTTGCAGCGGTGTGGCAATTGGGAGCACGGCCTGCCGGACAAGGACTTTTAGAAATACAATGGTAACTATTCGCAAATTCTAATGCAGACTTGTTTTTTTGATTTAATGTTGTTTTTTCACCACGAAGACCACGAAGAGCACGGAGGAAAACAGGAAACAAAACACCTGATGTCGCACTGCGCATTCATTACAATTATCCGCAATAGCAACCCATACTTCGTGCCCTTCGTGCTCTTCGTGGTCAATCATCATGAACATGGAGCTGAGTTGTTACATACAATGAAAGATGTGACGGGATGATGACGGATCAGAAACCGGCTACTTGCTCTGCTCCGACGATTCCAGCGCGGAGGACTGCGTATGCTTTGCCTCGGCGACCATGTCCTCCACGTTTTCCTTGGCCCTGGCCACGGAGGAGAGCACTTTATCCCTCGCGGTCATTCCATGGGCCAGGGTTCCCACCACGGCCCCCCGCAATGAACTGTCCTGACGGGCCATCAATCCGACTCCGGCTGCCCCAGCCACCACTCCGGCCAAAAACCAGAACCCGCTGCGTACGACAACTTCATTCATTTTTTTGTTCCCCCTGTTGAGAATATTTCCGCATCCACACTGTTCGCTGTCATGCCTAGCCAGAAGATTCCCAAATGTCAATGGTCTTGAAAATCATATTCAAACTTTGCTCGAATTCATTCCTTGCAAGCTCCTCGGCCTGGTCGCAAGCTGGGGGTTGCTTGTCCCTGGGACCACCACACCTCAGAGCGGCAAGTAGCGAACTTTTTCAACATATGTTGATTTGAGATAACTACTCAGAACACGTTCAGTCTTGAGATCTTCCTCCGGCTATCGGTATCGGTTTCGAAAACTCTATAAGGCTTCACTCGATTCCGACCCCGATACCGACTCCGACTCCGATCCAAAATCGGCAACAGCAATTTGCTGAGTCGTTACGATTCGCGCCCATGACGGTGCCGCACTGGGGTGCGGCGGTCCCGCGGTGCTTGTCTCTAGGATTAAACGCATCTGTTTGATCGTTCTCCTTGACAAGCAAATCCGACAACACTAAAAAACAGCCTGTTTTGCCGCAAAAAACGGCTTTTTCAACCGAAACAAGGAGAATTCAACGCATGGACGAAGGCCCTCCCAGGCGCAATTGCGCTGCTGTCGGATCAATCCCGGTCCTTCAACCACTTAACCCGGACACGCCCGACGTGAACGGAGACTGCTGAGCAACACGCCTTTCTGATGGCCTGATTGCCTCGTCTGCCGTCCGTCATGGACGGGTCCGGAACAAGGAGACGAGTCATGGACAAGGCCGCAATCTTTTCCACCATTCAGAATTTTCTCGCGGAAAACAGGGCGCTGGAAATCAAGGAATTCTGCGATTCCCTGCATCCCGCCGACCTGGCCGCGTATCTTCCCGACTTCTCTCAGCAGGAACAGCTTCGCCTGCTGGACATCATCGGCAGTGAAACCGCCGCGGACATCGTCTGCCATCTGAACGCCGATGATCAGGGCCAACTCGTATCGTCCATGCCGGACAAGCAGCTGGCCGAGATCATTACCCACATGCCCTCGGACGACCGGGTCGACCTGTTCAAGCGTTTGCCGCAGGACAGGGGCGAAACCGTCCTGGGCTTGATGGCCAAGGTCGAGCGGGAGGACATCCGCAAGCTGGGTTCCTATGCCGAGGGGACGGCGGGCAGCATCATGTCCTCGGATTATGTCACGCTCACGCCGAAACTCACGGTCCAGGAGGCCCTGGCCAAAATCCGCGTGGAAGCTCCGGACAAGGAAACCATCTACACCGTGTACATCATCGATGATCAGCGCAAGCTCCTTGGCGTCATCTCCTTGCGCAGCCTGATCATCGCCAAGCCGCAGACCAGGGTCAGCGACATCATGTCCACCGATCCGGTGTTCGTACGCGCCGGGGACGACCAGGAAGACGTGGCCCGAAAGCTCAACAAGTACGACTTGCTGGCCATCCCCGTCATCAACGGCAACGATGCCCTGGCCGGCATCGTGACATTTGACGACGTGCACGACGTGATGGTCGAGGAAATCACCGAGGACTTTCACGGCATGGGCGCCATTTCTCACCAAACTCCCCCTGGGCTGGCGGACATGAACCTGCGCGACGCCGGATTCTGGATGCTGTTTCGCAAGCGCATCCCCTGGCTTCTGATCCTGGTGTTCATGAACATCTTTTCCGGAGCAGGCATCGCCTATTTCGAGGACACCATTGAGGCCGTGATCGCCCTGGTTTTTTTCCTGCCGCTGCTCATCGACTCCGGCGGCAATGCCGGCAGCCAGGCCGCAACCCTGATGGTTCGCGCCCTGGCCACGGGCAGAGCCAAACTTTCGGACTGGTTTCACCTGTTGGGTCGTGAAGTGCTGGTGGCCGTGGCTCTGGGGTTGGCCATGGGGCTGGCGGTATCCATGATCGGCGTCTTCCGGGCCGGGCCGGAAGTGGCACTGGTCGTGGCCATGACCATGGTCTGCACGGTGCTGTTCGGCAGCCTGGTGGGCATGTCCCTGCCGTTTCTGCTCAGCAGGCTGAAGATGGATCCAGCCACTGCCAGCGCCCCGCTGGTCACGTCCATCGCGGACATCGGCGGCGTACTGATCTACTTTTCCATCGCCACCTTTGTTTTGCGGGACATGATCGCCGCGGCGGGATGAACTTGAGCTGAAACGGTCACCCAAATGAATTGATGGATCGATTGACTCTCGAACGCCGTCAGGTCTGGCTGTACCTGGCGGCGATCATTATCGGCCTGGCGGTGGGCAGTGCATGGCCCGGCGTGAGCCGTGCTTTCGAGGCCCTGCTGTGGCCGACGTTGATGCTCCTGCTCTATTCGACCTTCATCCAGATGCCCCTGTTGCATCTGCGTGATGCATTCACGGATCACCGGTTTCTCCGTGCCGTGCTGACCGGGAATTTCCTGATTCTGCCTGCCCTGGCCTGGGTCCTGGTGCAATGGCTGCCGCCCGATCCGGCCCTGCGCCTGGGCGTGCTGCTGGTCCTGTTCGTGCCCTGCACGGACTGGTTCATTACCTTCAGTCAGCTTGGCGGCGGGAACGTGGCCCGGGCCGTGGCCGTGACCCCGCTCAATCTCCTGGCGCAACTACTGCTTCTCCCTGTCTTCCTGTGGCTGACCATGGGCGCGGAGCTGTCCGCCGCGCTCGGCTTTTCGGAAATCTGGCCCGCGCTCTTGGTCGTGATAGTGCCCCTGGTCGCGGCCGCGGTTTCAGAGCGCTGGATCGAGGCCCGCGAGAGCCGAGCCGTGCTTCGAGAACGGCTGGCATGGTGGCCCGTGCCGCTCCTGGCCCTGGTGGTTTTCCTGATTGCCGGGGCTCAGGTCGGCGCCGTTCGCGTCGCGCTGAGACAACTGCCGGTGGTGGTGCCGCTGTACGTGCTTTTTCTGCTGTTGGCCGCGATGACAGCCAAAATGCTGGCAGTAATCATGAAGCTGCCCACGGATCAAGGCCGCACTCTTACGTTCAGCCTCGGCACCCGCAATTCCTTCGTGGTCCTGCCCTTCGCCCTGGCCCTGCCCGCCGGTTGGGAAGTCGCAGCCGTGGTCATCGTGGTCCAATCCCTGGTCGAACTTTTTGGAATGGTCTTTTTTCTCTGGTGGGTGCCGCAAAAGCTCTTCAGATGGTAACTATTCAGCTCATCCGAAAAAAACGGACTGGATACCGGCCTTCGCCGGTATGACTGAACTGGTAAAGAACATGGTACGATACGTCATTCCGGCGAAAGCCGGAATCCAGCGCCGGCGAGTGACCACAGAGCATGAGCTAAATAGTTACTTTAGATGAAGAACGGCATGGTTATGACAACTATGAGCGCAATCGCAACTGGATTCCCGCCTTCGCGGGAATGACTCCAGTAGGTTCGCTTTTCCAAGCTTAGGTGGATTGTGTCTATTACTTGAATGGAATTTCTAGGGGCGAGGGGAGAGGTCGTAACTGCTCAAAAAGATCGGGCGACCAAGTTTCCCGTGCAAGGATTCGCATCGTAGCGAAATTACATGACCAAGCTGCGGGAGACCATGCTCCAGCCGAAACTTTGCCCTGAGTGCGTTACACCGCTGCCGCACTGGGGTGCGGCGCTCCCAGGATTCATCCCGTTGATTGCCACAAGATTTTGAACAGTTACGAGATTTCGATGCCGGTGTTCTGGATTTCATTTACCAGCGGATTTTCTCTGTTGAAGTCCTCGGGCCGAAATGGACTGGGCTCAATCCGGTCATCAAACTGCAAGGCCAGTTTCATCAATAAAACACGTTCTTCAAACAGATTGTTGGAAAAATCAGGGCTGATAATGGCTAGGTCGATATCGCTCCATTTTTCTGCAGTCCCTTTGGCGTAGGAGCCGAACAGATACGCTTTTGCAACACGTCGCTCTTTTTTGACTTGTTCGACAAAATTTTGAACAACATCCACTATTTCAGGTATGACTGCAGCCATTCATACCTCCTCTTTATCATGGCCATCTGGTCCGCGGTATATTCCGGAGTGCAAAGCTGGCCCGGCTTTGCATCATGGCTGAAAAAAACTGAGATGGGGACTGCCTGGGAAGCTGCGACCGGCTTTTCGCGTTGAGCACCGAATTATGCTGTCTCCCGCAAACATTTCCGCAGGCTGGAAACACCGCAGGAATGGAGCATGTGCACCGGGATGTTACGGTTTTTCGCGACGGTCATGGCTTCGTTTCTGGCCTGATGGGAGACCTTGTTGGTGAAAATGATGATCATTTTGCTTTCGCCAAGCTGATTGGCAATGGAATTCTCCTTGCCGGTGAATATCTTCAACTCCACACCGGCCTGCCTTGCCGTCTGCAGGTAATTGCTTTTCAAACGGTCCATTCCACCGATAAGTGTTGCGCACATGGTTATGTCTCCAGGATAAAAGATATGGAAATCAAAAATCGTTATCAATTAGTGACGACATTTGTCCTCACGCGCATGGGACTTGATCAGTCGCCTGATTTCGGCGCAAGCTGTTCCAGCACGACCTTGCCGTGTGAATCCTCCTTGCGCTGGGCGCACTTGCAGACTTTGCACTTCCCGGAGCAATTGCACCTGTGAGAAGTCTTGGTGTGCAGCACGCGGTGCCCATCCATGGCCATGAGCTTGCCCTTCTTTCCCTTGAAGTAGATCCTTGAATTGACCTCGGAATCCTTCAATCCGGCGTGCAGGATTTCCGTGGCCGGTGGTTCAATTTCCGCCAATCCTTCAGTATTTATGAACAACCGATGATGCTTCGCTGCCGCTTCCCGAAGGACGTGGGCCAGGGATGATGCGGAATGCTGATCAAAAATTCCTTCCAGCCGAACATGCAGATTGCCCCTGCTTTTTCTGGTCTCCATCCGAAATGGTGCTTTCATGTTCTCTCCCCTCGTGAAGTTTGTTGCGGTGCTTGAATTTGATAAAAAATATCCACCTCGGAAACATGGCGTTGCAAAAAACCGGTCCTCAGCGAACATGATGTTTATGATACAGATACTGATTTTATTTATCAAGTAGAATTTATGTTTTGTTTCGAGTAACTGTTCATTATGCTACTGCCCTGTGGACTTTGACATCGCAGTCGGGGTCGGGCGGGTTCGCAGGCGGAGCCATACGTAGGTCTTTCTCAACATCTTTCGAAACCGATACCGACCCCGACTGCGACCCCGATATCGGAGGCAGCTCGCACACCATGTACTGAATAGTTACCGATTATTCAGACATCCTTGCACACGGGCATACAGGGCAGACACGGAGGTCTGCCCCTACGGGATCATTATCCGCAATCCGAACCCGATGCAATCATACAGATATGTCCCCCCCAATCAAGGCGTGAGCGCCTGTAGGGCGTGCCCCCATGTGTGTGGCCACGCCCCGCGAAACATCGTTCACGCCAGCACGCGTTTCCGGTAGCCATACAAATGATAGCCCAGGAATCCGAGAAACGCCGCGCCGCTGGCAACGTGGGCGTCCTCGTGGTCCAGGAGAGCAAAGGTCAAGGCCAGACCAAGGCTGCCGAGCATGCCGCGTTTGGCAATGGTCATGTACTGCATCTTCGCCCCGGACTTGGCCGTCTTGCGGGAAGCGTTGGGCAGGTGCTTCTTGATCAGGGACTCGATCTTGGCCTTGTCCAGTTCCTGTTTCTCGAACAAGATCAGCATACTCCCCGTTCGTTCATTGATCGAGGTATCCAGGATGCCTGGCTTGTCGTGCAGCGCTTTGGCAAGCTTGTTCAGTTGAGATGGGTCTTGCATTCGAATCCGGATCCTGCCGGGTACATAACTGATATACATACGTCACCTCGCTTTCACTCCATTGGTTGCAACATCGAAGCATGCGCAACGGTGCCATCATGCTTCAGACTTGGCTTCATGCTTATCGTCAACATCGATGTCATTGCTCAATGCCGACTGCTTTCGAAACCTGTTCACCAGCCGCTGAGCCATATTCATCGTGTCGAAGGGACGTAAACTGTTCATGGTTACCGTAATGGTGACCAGGTTGTGCAACAGCGCGGAAGTGGACGGGCTGATGCGCCCGGCCAGCCCCAGGAGTACCAGTGCTCCATTGATGCCGATGGCGGCGCCGTAATTCCAGCGCAAACGGGACATCGCCTTTACGGAAATGGATTTGGCCGTAAGGATGCCTTCCAGATCGGCCCGGGTCAGCAGCACATCGCAGACTTCATGCGCGATATCCGCACCGGATTTCATGGAAATGCCTACGTCCGCCTCGGACAAGGCCGGGGTGTCATTGATTCCATCGCCCACCATGGCCACAACCAGCCCTGACTGGCGCAACTCCTTGACGATGTGGACCTTGTCCTCGGGCAGGAGCTGGGCGTGAAATTCGTCAATGTGCAACTTCCGGGCAACATTGGCCGCGCTTTCCTCGCCGTCTCCGGTCAGCATCATCACCCGCTTTACACCCTCCTGATGAAGCAATTGCAGGAATGGAAGCGCGCCCTCACGCACCGGATCTTCCAAAAGTATGATTCCAGCCAGATCCTTGCCAATGGAAACATAGAGAATGGAATAGCCTTTCGACGCGGCTTTTTTTATGGTTTCCGCAGCCTGGCTCAGGTCGACCTGGCCATGCTTTTCCAGAAAATGCCGGCTTCCCACCAGAACCCGCTGCCCTTTCAGCTTGGAGGCAATGCCATGAGCCAGAATATAATCCATCTTCTCAGCATGCTCCTCGCGGTGCGAAAGCCCTTCCTGATCGGCCATGTCTACCACGGCGCGAGCCAATGGGTGAGGGAAATGCTCCTCCAGACAGGCGGCAATGCGTAAAACTTCCGTTGATTCATGGCCATTGAAGGCCACCACTTCCAATCCACGGGGCTGTGCCTCGGTCAGGGTCCCGGTCTTGTCAAAGACGTATGTATCCGCCTGCTCCAATTTTTCCAGGTAGCGGCCTCCCTTGATCAGCACCCCCTTGGTGGAAGCCTCGCGCATGGCGGCAAGCATGGTCAGGGGAGTGGACAGCTTGATGGCGCAGGAAAAGTCCACCAACAAGACTGACACGGCTCGAGTGGCATTGCGGGTCAGAAGAAATGTCGCCAGGCTCAGGCCCAAGGTCAGCGGCACCACCCGATCCGCCCATAACTCCGCAGTGGCCTGCAGTCCGGCCTTGTGCCGTTCCGATTCTTCCAGGATCTTGACGATCTTGTTCACCCGAGTGGCATCGCCCACATGCTCCGCACGGATTACGATGGTGCCTTCCTCGACCACGGTCCCGGCAAAGACGGTAATGCCCGAGGTTTTGGCCACGGCCAGCGGTTCGCCGGTCAGGGAAGCCTGGTTGACCATGGCCTCGCCTTCCACCACCACTCCGTCCACGGCGATTCGTCCGCCGGTTTGCACGACAACAAGGTCCCCGGCCTGGATCTGTTCCAGCGGGACCTCCTCCACATCATCGTCGCGCTTCACCCAGACAGTTGGGGGGAGATGCAGCAGATCCTGAGCGAGTTGATCCCGGGAACGTTTGCGGGTCCATTGCTCCAGAAACTCTCCCAGAGAAAGCAACGTGGTCAGGATCATCGCCGAGCGCAGATCGCGACGGACCAGGGATATGCCGATGGCCAAACCATCCAGCAGGTCGATGTTCATCTTGCCCCGAAACAGGGCGGCAAGACCTTTGCGCAGGAAAGGCCAGGCAGTGCGTGTCGCGAGAAGCAGTCGTACCCAGGGAGGCAGAAATGAGCGCAGCAACATTACAGGAATGGA
The DNA here is from genome assembly GCF_054656975.1 of Desulfonatronum parangueonense. Taxonomy (NCBI): domain Bacteria; kingdom Pseudomonadati; phylum Thermodesulfobacteriota; class Desulfovibrionia; order Desulfovibrionales; family Desulfonatronaceae; genus Desulfonatronum; species Desulfonatronum parangueonense. Next base: position 623,368 of record NZ_BAAHXH010000003.1, on the reverse strand, counting down.
GAGACTCTGCATCAATGACGGCTGTTCATCCGGAGTCGGTATGAGGCTGACCGCTTTTAGCGATCCAAACCGGGACGAGGGAGCATCTTCTTGCGGGTCAGGAATCCGATCCGGGTTCTGGTCGTGAAAACAGGCCAGGATTTCATCCCTGGGCATGTCGGGTTCATGAAAAACCAGGATGCTTCCGGTTCGCGGAGATATCCTGACTTCACGCACCCCCTGGCAACTTGCCAGAACCTGCTGGATTGCCTGCCAGGTCGCATCATGCGCGGACAGTTCCAGTCGCAACCGGAATCGTCCGGGCAGGGTATGAACAAGCGTTACACGATGACTGTCAATCGGTTTTTGCATCAAGGCTGCCTGTTGGAAATGTTGGGACAACTATTCATTCACGCTGGGACCACACTCTTCAAGAAACTGGAATGAATACTCGCCTGTTGATAAAAAAAGGGGGACATGTCCGCCCCCTGATAATAATTCCGCCCTGATTACCGACAAAGCTCCGCCGGATCAGAGGGCCGGAACATCCCCGAACATTATTGACGGAAACGGATCCGGTTATGAACTCTTCTCTGAAACCTGCTGCTGGTCTTCGGACTGAACGTGTTTGGCCTCGGCCACCATGTCCTCCACGTTTTCCTTGATCTTTTCCAGCGAGGCGAGAACCTTCTCCTTTGCCGCGATTCCCTGAGACAACGTTCCGACCATGGCGCCACGCAGAGAATTATCTTTCCTGGCCACAAAGTTGACTCCGGCTGCGCCGACAGCGACACCGGCCGCGAACCACAAGCCATATCTGAAGAAATAATTCAATTTGCACCTCCCTGATTTTTTCTTGCATGAAAAACGACGCGCACGCACGTCAAGGTTGATGGAATATTGTGGTCATGGAAAGAAGGCATGTCAATCGATACGGAATTCACGCCTTGAAGCCCGCTCCAAAAGGCCTACCGCCGCCTTCGTATCCTCGTGCGAGGGAAAGCGGCGGCAGATCAGGAAGAATTGCTAGGGCAGATCGGTGACCTGAATCCAGAGAACGGCCTCCTGGACCAGTTCCTTGCCGTTATGTTCCAGTTCGACGACGTCCGGTACGGCAATGCCCCACCAGCCGGCCTTGGGCAGGCCGATGGTGAACTCGCCCTTGTCGTTGGCCAGAACGGTCATGGTCTCGAAAGCCGGATGCGGTGCTTCGATCTTCAGATCGCCCACAAATGCGTTTGCGGCCATGTCCACGTCCGCGTTCAGGTACTCGATTTCCAATTCGGCATTGGGAACGGGCTCGCCGTTGGACATGACCACGCCGGAGAACACGCCGCCGGTCCAGTTGGCATAGGGCTTGTTCAATGGAACGATCTCCGCGGGCAGACCCAAAGGCTCATGCCAATTGCCGGGCATGCCGCCCACATTTACGATCATCTTGGTGAACTGCTGGATGTATTCTTCATCCGCCTTTTCATAATACGGAGCCGGGACCAGCACGAAGACATAGTCGCCCATGGAGCGGACAACACGGGCCGGAAGATTGGCTTCAAAAGCCTTGCCTTCGGCGCCGTCAAGTCCCTTGAACGAGATTTCCGACAAGAATTCTTTCAGGTCCGTGGTCTGGGCCTCGCCTTCATCGCCGCGCTGATGCACCACGTAGAACTCCTGGACAGGTTCCATGTCCATGATGTGGTCGGCATCGAAGGGATGGGTGAAAACCAGCTTCAAGCTCAACTCTCCACCTTGGGTCAATGCACTTTGCGGAGTGTACAGCATCTGGAAATGGGCCAGGGCCGGAGCGCTCAGGAACAGGGTCAACAATCCGGCAAGCAACAATCCTCGTTTCATTTCATCCTCCATTGAACGGTTTGTTGAGATCGAATATGAAACTCCATCTCAGCACATAATTATCCGTGTCGCCGCAAGAGCGAAGCACGGAAGCCTCATTACTCAAAAATCTGCGAACCGGGAATCAGCACCTCGTGACCTTCGCCGCCATCGAAGAGCACGGAATACTCGCCTTCGGGCTTTTCGAATTCCACATCGCTGTTCCGGGACAGTTCAAGGGTCTGGATCACGTTTCCGGAACCATCCTTGACGATGATCGGAATACCGGCCGCGGTGGAACCGTCGGAGAATCCGCCTTCGCAATAGATGGTCCCGTCAGCGTTGTCGAAACAGGCGAACAGGGGTGTGTGCGCAGCGGCGAGTCCGGGCAGGACCAGAAAGGCGGCAAGAAAAAAGAGGGTGAATATACGGTGCAACATGGTCAATACCTCCATTTGAGTTTATCGTTTGTTTTCATTTTCAGTAACTATTCAGCACATTATGGTGAATGACCATTCTCCAGCACTGGATTCCGGCGTTCGCCGGAATGACGAATCGGAGCAAGCCGTACCCACGTTAGTCATACCGGCGAACGCCGGTATCCAGATCTTTTTTCTGACTCTGCTGAGTAGTTACCATTTTCATACCAAAAAACGTTAACCTGCAAACCAGGAACCCGTTCACGTTCACTGCTTTTCCCGGTCGTCTCGCAAATTCCCAATTCCACTCTGCCCTGGCATTTTCGTGGCCGAAGGGCAGGAGTCGCAAGAGCAGCCTTTTTTCTTGAAAAAGCTCTTCCAGATGTAAAAGACGGCCCAGGCCAGCAGTAGTCCGAGAATCAGGTATTCCCAAATCATGGTCATGCCTCCTTGGTTCGGCTGATTGCCGGTGCGGGCGTTTTCCAGGCCGGATCAGGAAGGAAGGACAGAGCAATGGCCGTGCCCAGGGCCAGGATGTAGAATCCGACCATGGCCTGGATTCCGGTCAGGCCGAGCATGGAGCTGATGGTGAAGACGCTGCTGGCCACGACCAGGCCGAACACCGTTGGAAAGATGATCGAAAAGAGCATCCACTTGTAAGACCCCGTCTGCACCTTGACCATGATCGTGGTGGCCAGGCAGGGCGGATACAACGCGAAAAAGAGGATCAGTGAAAAGGCGTGCAACGGAGTGAATCCCGAGGCCGCACCTGCCTGCCCCATGCGCTCCTCCAGGCTCAGGCTTTCGTCGGCGCCCTCCTGGAACAGCACGCCCAGGGTGGCCACGCTGGATTCCCTGGCTGCAAAGGAGCTGATCAAGGCCACGTTGACCTTCCAGTCAAACCCCGCATATTTGGTGACCGGCTCCAGGGCCCGGCCCACCGTGCCGAAATAGCTGTAGACAATGGTCTCTTCGCGGATGGCGGTACGCAGGGATGATCGTTCCGTGGACAGGTTGCGCAACGCGCGGCTTGCCGAACGGGCTTCGGGGTCGCGGGGACGCAACAGGGGAAAAATTTCCGGATGCATGGCCTCATAGCGCACATCCACGGCCGTGGAAGCGTCCTGGGTCGTGGCGGCCAGCTTGGCCTCGCGGTAGGAGTTGGAAATGTTCAAGAGCCTGAGCACGGCATCGTCGTCCGCCGCCAAATTTGCATATTCCGTATCCTGGATGTCCGCGCGAAACTCGGCAATGGCCTCGTCCATCCGGGCCTCGAAGATGGCCATGCGTTCGGCCGGAATGCCGGGGAACTGCAGCAGCACGTAGACCACGATGGCCACGGCCACAACAATGGTGCCGACCTTCTTGATATAGACCCAGGTCCGGTCAACGGCTCTCCGCAGCACGCCAAAGAGCGTCGGCAAATGGTAGTTGGGCATCTCCATGACAAAAGGCGCCGTCTCTCGACTACGGAGGATGGTCGACGTGAGCAGCTTGGCGATGATCATGGCCATGATAATCGTAATCGTGGAGATAAAGAGCATCAGATAGGACTTGTAGGCCGCGAAATAGATGCTCACCAGCAGGGTGTAAAGCGGAATTTTCGCCAGACAGTTCATGTACGGCACGGTCAGGATCGTGGCCAGGCGCGAGCGTTCGTCGGGAATTCCCTTGGTGGCCATGATCCCGGGCACGGCGCAACCGCCGGTGAACACTCCGCCAAGAATGAACGGCAGCGTGGACTGGCCGTGCAGCCCGAAACTCTGAAAGACCCGGTCCAGGATAAAGGCGATCCGGGCCATGTAGCCGGAGTCCTCCAGGATCGCGATCAAGGCGAAAAGGATCAGGAAGATGGGCACGTAGTTCAACAGGGTATTCACGCTGTCCACCATCCACAGAGACATGGATCGGATCAGGGTGTCCTGGAGCAGACCGGGATCGGGCAGCAGTCCGGCCACTCCGGTCCGGACCCAGGCCAGGGCCGGCCAAGTCAAAAACGTCAGCTTGTATCCCTGGACAATGGACAGTTCATAGATCAGGTAGACCGTGAAGACGAGAAAAACCGGCGCGAATACCCGGTTCAACAGCACCCGGTCGATCTTTTCGGAAAGACGGACCGTATCTTTCCCTGTCATCTCCACGCATTGTTCGATGATGGTGGCGGCCAACCGGTCCCGGCAGGTGACGATATAGTCGCCGGTGGTGATGTCCATTCGCTGCTGAAAAGCGTTGGAGGCGGCGGAAACGGCGTTCAGAATCTCTTCGGCATCTTTATGATGCATCCGCAAAATCTTAAAGGCCTCGGAGTCGCCTTCCAGAAGCTTGACGGCCATCCACCGTAACGGAACGATCTTGCCCAGGCTTTTTGATTCCATGAGCCGCTCATGGATCTCGACGATATCTGCTTCAAGCTCTTCGTAATTGATCCGCAGCGCGTGACGATCCTGCAACTTTTCATCGTCATTTTGCCGCTCCTGGGCCACCCTTCGCACGGCCTGGCGCAACTCGGCCTTGCCCCGCCCCTTGCGACCCACGGTCGGGACGACCTCGATGCCCAGCAATTGAGCCAGCTTTTCGTGGTCCACCCGCCGGCCGTTGGACTCGGCCACGTCCACCATGTTCAGGGCCATGACCACGGGAAAGGACATTTCCAGAATCTGGAAGGTGAAGTACAGACCGCGCCGCAGGCTGGACGCGTCGATGACGTTGATGATCGCATCCGGCTTCTCCCGGAGCAGAAAATCCCGGGCCACCCGCTCTTCCAGGGAAAAAGAGGTCAGGCTGTAGGTTCCCGGAAGATCGACTACCTCCACCTTCCCCAACTCGTCGCGATAACTGCCGACCTTCTTGTCCACGGTCACGCCGGGGTAGTTGGCAATATGCTGGTTCGCCCCGGTGAGCATGTTGAAGATGGTCGACTTGCCCGCATTCTGCTGACCGGCCAACCCGGTGATAATGTTCTTCTTGATATCGGCCATGAGATCCTTCAACTATCCATAACTGCCGGCAATCCGACAAAATAAAAACGTAGCACAGTAAATGATTTTCAACATCAAAAGAAAAGCGGGTGTCTCCGCATTGAAAAAGCCTGGTCGCGTCGAGAGCAGATTACGCGGTCTTCACGTCGATCAAATCTGCTTCCCGCTTGCGCAGCGTGACATAGTAGTCACCCACTCGCATCTCCAGGGGGTCGCCAAGAGTGGCGCAGCGGATCATTTCAACTTCCGCATTGGGAACAAAACCGAGATCAAGCAGGCGCTGCCGGATGGCACCGTTGGCTCGATGGCGACGAATTCGGCAGCGGCACCCATTGCCCACCTGCGTCAGGATCTGATCGGCTCCCCTTACGCCTTGGGTCTCGGATGAGCGATCCTTGCAACCCGCACCAAAATTACGCATTTGATTTCGAAACCTCTGAAACATCTCGCCACCTCCAGTTGGATATATCTGCAGCTAAAAATAATCTTGAAACCCATGATTCCGTTTTGAAATGCATGGGAGAGGCTTAAGTACTGATAACAAATATCAATGTCAAGGGTTTCCCGGATCGCTTTCCAAACCGAGCAGTTTCAACCACATCCGCAAGTGCTGTCAGATGTTGCCTTGACGCGCGAGCTACCGTATTCTGAAAACTCGAGACTGGGCAGCCGCCATGCTCCCGAATCATCGTCTTCAAGGCCCCTCAAAAACCACCTCTTTTTACTTTCAAGGCAAAGGGTATGCGATTACAACGTACATTGGTTTTCCTCCTGCTGTTTCTTGTGTTTGCGGCATCGGCCCAGGCTCGCCTGCTGGTCGATCCGCCCTCCGGACTCACCGCCCGCAACTATTTTCTGATGGACGCCTACAGCGGCGCGACCCTGGCGGAAAAAGACGCCGATGAGCGCGTCGAACCGGCCAGTTTGACCAAAATCATGACCGCCTATCTCGTCTTCCGCAACTTGCAGAACGGGAATCTGGCCATGGATGAACGAGTCCTCGTCAGCGAACAGGCCTGGCGCACGGGAATGACCGGAGCATCCAGGATGTACATCGACGTGGGCAGCCTGGTTACAGTGGAAGATCTGATCCGGGGCATGATCGTCCAGTCCGGCAACGATGCCTGCGTTGCCCTGGCCGAACGGATCGCCGGAACCGAAGCGGCTTTCGTCGACCTGATGAACGCCCAGGCGCGGGAACTGGGCCTGACCAACACCCAGTTCCAGAACAGCCACGGCCTGCCCAGTGTACAGCCCCAATACACATCGGCCCGGGACATCGTCACCCTGGCCAGGGAATTGATCCTCAACTTTCCGGAATATTACGGCTTCTACTCGGAACGCGAATTTACCTTCAATGATATCAGGCAATACAACCGCAATCTCCTGCTCGGACGTGATCCTTCGGTGGACGGCGTCAAGACCGGATGGACCTCAGCCGCCGGATACAATCTGGTGACCTCGGCCAAACGCGACGATATGCGCCTGGTCGCCGTGGTCATGGGCATCGAAGCGCCCAACACCCGCCAGGGCGGCCTGGCCCGCGCCGATCAGTCCCACGCTCTCCTGAACTGGGGATTCCGCCAGTTTGAAACCGTGCTTGTGCGAAGTGCCGGCCAGACGATTGTTGAACCCCGGATCTGGTTCGGATCCGAAACCCGGTTGCCGGTGGGCGTTGCCACGGCTTTCTATGCCTCCATCCCCCGGGGCAGCCAGGACAACCTGCGCCTTGAAATGGCTGTTTCGGAACAAATTCAAGCGCCGATCAACATTGGCGACACGGTGGGAGAACTGCAGTTGTTTCTTGACGACGATCCACTCGCCACACACCCTCTCGTCGCGATGCGTACCGTCGAAGAAGGCAACATCTTCCGACATCTGACCGATAGAGTTTTTCTCATGTTCCACTAAACGCGCACCAAACACACCTGCTCCAGGCACCTGTCCGGCGCGTACGGCTGACGACGTATTCACAAAATGCTGAAGCTTGTTTTCCCTGCAGCCAAGGAGTCCGGAATGAAAAAAATCGAGATCGTCACCAGGCCTCACAAGCTGGATGAAGTGAAGTCGGCTCTGACCGGCCTGGGCATCAAGGGCATGACCATCACCGAAGTCAGGGGATTCGGTCGCCAACACGGCCACAAGGAAATCTACCGCGGAGCCGAGTACCAGGTGGAATTCACCGCCAAGATCAAGATCGAGGTGGTGGTGGACGACTCCATGACCAACGACGTGATTCGGATTGTTCAGGAAACGGCGAAGACCGGTAAAATCGGAGACGGCAAGATCTTTGTACTCCCCGTGGAAGACGTGATCCGCATCCGCACCGGGGAAACGGGCCTCGAGGCGATTTGAGACAGGATCATCCTGGCGGAGCGTACTTTTGCATATTGAATCGCCCGCTTCGCTTGCGGCACGAGGGACGCCAAGAAGAGATTATTGCCTTCCACCGTTAAAAACGCGGAATTCAAAAAGCTTTGTAACTACTCAGCTGAGGTCCGGGTTGCTTTGATTTTGCGGCCTCGCCAACTCCTTCGCCGGCTTCGTAACACCGAACCATTGCTTGAATAAACAACACTCGTGCTCCAGGAGTTCGGCAATGGTTCGGTGAACGAATCCTGGCTCAGTCAAACAGGCGAGACCGCAAAATCAAAGCAACCCGGACCATCCCTGCTTCAACTGCTGAATAGTTACAAAGCTTGTAGCTACTCAGCTAATCCATGTTCAAGATGATCAACCACGAAGAGCACGAAGGACACGAAGGTAATGACACGAAGATTACGGCGGATGGATTTCGGTAAGAGTATAGCGAATGCGCGGTGCGCCACTCCTTTTCTTCCTTCGTGCTCTTCGTGCCCTTCATGGTGATAAAGAATCAACATGAAATTAGAACAAACTCTGCAACAGAATTGCTGAATAGTTACCAAAGCTTTTCATTTGGGCGATCTTTTCTTGTGCCCTGGGCGAGTCAAGTACATCAGCGATCAACAGGATAAATCCCGGGAGCGCCGCACCCCAGGGCGGCAACGAATCCACGGAAGCTGCTTGATCAACGGCGTGGGGATGTCTCTGGCGGACTGATTTGCGCCGAATGTCAAAGAAACTGAAGTAGTCACGGGTGAGACGCAGCTTCGACTGATTTCGACTCGACTCCAGTTTTGACTTCGATAGCGATTTCGATTTCGAGTTGGGATGAGAATGCGAGAATCTCTGGCTGTGTGGACCAATCAGGGAGGTAAAAGGACGTTTCAGCAATGCTCGCGATGAAGAACCACGGAGTAGGCTCCGAAAAGCACCCAGGCTGCGTCGTCCACCTGCAAGCCCAGGCGCTCCAGTCCGGTCGCGGTGATCACCGCGCAGATCTCCGTGCCGTCGGTGAGACGCACCAGAACTTCCGCGTTCACCTTGCCCGGATTGACCGCCATCACCCTTCCCGGCAGGCGGTTTTCCGCGCTGTTCTCCGCGGCCTCGGCGGACCCGGCAATAAGCACCCAGGGCGCCTTGATTTCCGCGGTCACGAACGAACCGATCTTCAGACGCATCCGCTGCAAACTGGTATTGGTGATTACCGAGGAGATGTTCAGGTCGCCCAGTGTTTGCAGCATCACCATGGACTGGATGTCGCCCTGGGCGATTTCGACGATTTTGCCGAAAAATATGTTCCGGGCACTGGTGCGTCTGCGGCTTTCCCGGTCCACGTACTGTCTCGCGGCGTGGTGGACGTCCTCCTCGGAAACGTCCAGGTGCGCGGCGGTGAGATTGGGCGTGGAATGGCCGAGCAGCCTCTGGACCACGGGCAGCGGCAGGTTGCCGCGCAACAGTTCCACTGAGCGCGATCGGCGCAACGTACTGGGATTGCCGAAATCCCTTGATAATCCGCACATCTCTGCCTGCTCGTAGAACTTGCGCCGGACATGGGCCGGATCGATCCGGAACAGAGCGTCATCCGGAGCATGTGAGCCTTTATTCAAGGCCGTGCGCAGCTCCTCGGCCAGATCGTCCGGGATCTCCACGGTTCTGGCCTTGTCCTTGTCGTCACCAGCCAAAGTGACGGCCCGCTTCTCCAAATCGATATCCCCGAACTTGAGCTCCAACACCTCGTTCAGCTTGGCGCCCGTATGACGGATCAAGAGAAAGATCAGCAGAATGCGCTGCCTGGACCACCGGACGTCCCGCCGCGGAGAGTCCGTTGCCCAAGCCCGAAACGTCCGCTCCAACTCCGCAAGTTGGACGGAGTCGAGAATCTTGGCCGCGGGCGGAACGGAAAACGAACCGCCCGGCGAAGACTGGATCGTCGGATCTTCATTGAAAGTGGAATGCATTCAAGCCTACAGGGATCAGATGGTGAACGTACTTCCCAGGAGAAACAGCCCGATGGCCGGTGACAGACAAATTATGCCGGACAGCAGAGAAGCAGGCGTCAGGGGTGTCCAGCCTTCTGCACGCCGTGATCAAGGTTAATGCCGATTGTAATGTCCGCCGATGGCGAAGATGTAAATGTAATCAGCATCGAATTTGTAAATGACGCGGTCTTTCTGGCTCAACCTGCGCGACCAAAAGCCGGAAAGATTGTGTCGAAGGGGTTCGGGCTTTCCCGTTCCGGCGGTGGGATCTCCACGATGCATTTCTTTGAGAATTGAACAAAGGGATTTATGCAAACGCGTATCTTTTGTTCTGAGCTCTTCGCAGACTGTCCATGTGCCCCCTTCAAACACCACGGATCTCATCCATTTCCCCGTCAGTCGGCGTATATCCTGAGCGCTCGGCATGTGTGCGTGCAGCTTCGGAAATCTGTTTCATCAGGCTGGTATTTTGAAGAATGTAAAGGGTCTCCTGGTCACGTTCCCAATCTTCCGCGCTCATGACAATAAAGTCACCCCCATTACGGCGGGTCACCTTCAGCGGCTCATGCTCACTGGCCGCTTGTTCGACATAATCCTTCATGTTTGCGCGAAATTGATTGATGCTGACAGTTTCCATATCGCACCTCCTTTATGTACTGTTTTCCAGTACATAATAATATGCCCTGTCAACATAATCAACCGGACGAGATTCCCGCTCGAAAACAGAGTCAAACTCTACCCGTCCGACGAGCGCCCTGCTCATACATGCAAGGAGCTGAGCAACATCAAACCCTGACAAATCGAGTATCGAACAAGCAAGGTTCCTCAAAAAATCACATTGCCACATCATGGTCGCGACAGGGCGACCACCACAGAATATCCGCTCCTATTGGTTACTGCTCCTGCTTCCAATACCCAAAGAAAAACAACAGCCCCCCAGCGACCAGGCAGCCAAGACCGATCAAGAAGTGCCCGACAGCAAGCGGCAATCCCAATCCCAGCAAAAAAAGCGGTCCCACCGTTGTGAGCACCTGCCGGGGTGCGATCCGGTCCGGAAAACAACTCGTGCCTTCGGCCGCACCGTCCGCATGCACCGCGGAACACCACCCCAAACCGCTTTCACAAATCACGATCAAGCTGACGGCAATGCCGATCAATATGATAAGCTCCATGACAATATCCTCCTGTTCTGACTACAGCAGGCACTGTGCCAACTCATAACATGCCGGCATTTAACAGGTTGCCTTATCTCCAAGGACTATTCGCTACATTTATGTAAGCAAGGAGGATACATTTTTGAAAACTGAGCCATATTTGGTCGGATAGCCGTGACCATCTTGCTGAAACTGATTCTTACTGAAACCCGGAATGCACTCCCCCGCAACACGGGATCGCCCGAAATCAAAAAGCCACCTCGGACGGCCGGCGGATGGCTTGACAGATCATTGCTCCCGGCATAAGGACAAAGAACAGGCATGGATTAAAAAATATTCGTGACAATAAAAAGCAGAATATGACGAGACAACGTCGTCGGCGAACAGCCGAACATGTCGTCCATCCAGGTCAAATCAGGAGATTACTATGCTGTTTCCCGTCGCCGGAATCGAGATCGCCCCTTGGATCCCCTTTGTCGCCGGATTTGCCGTGGCCTTCATCTGCTCCATGGGCGGCGTGTCCGGAGCCAACCTGCTTTTGCCTTTCCAGATGAGCGTGCTGGGGTTCGTCACCCCGGCGGTCAGCGCCACCAATCATCTCTTCAACATTGTGGCCATTCCCAGCGGCGTCTACCGGTTCATCCGGGAAGGTCGGATGGTCTGGCCCCTGACCTGGGTGGTCATCGCCGGGACCGTGCCCGGGGTCCTGCTGGGCGTAATTCTGCGGGTTCAATACCTTCCCGACCCAACCCATTTCAAGGTCTTTGCCGGGCTGGTCCTGCTGTACATCGGGTTCGTGATGGTCCGATCCATCATCAAGGGCCCGATTCCGGGATCGGACAAGGCGTCCTCGGAAATGCGATTTCAGGAGTTGGTGGCCGGCTTTCGAAAAAAAGAGGCCAGATCCAACGAGCCACTCCCCCGGATCAGCATCGACCAGATCAGTCTGAAGACCATCGACTATTCCTTTTACGGAGAAAAGATCAGCGCGCCGACCATGGGTATTTTTATCCTCAGCGCCATTGTCGGCGTGATCGGCGGGATGTACGGCATCGGCGGCGGAGCAATCATCGCTCCCTTTTTCGTGGCCGTATTCCAGTTGCCGGTGTACACCATTGCCGGAGCCTGCCTGATGGGCACGTTCATCACGTCCGTGGTGGCGGCCCTTATGTTCCAAGCCATCGCCCCATTCTACCCGCACATGGCCGTAGCCCCGGACTGGACCCTGGGCATCCTCATGGGCGTGGGCGGGATGATCGGCATGTATGCCGGCGCGAGAATGCAGAAATTCGTCCCGGCCAAGGCCATCAAGTGGCTATTGGCCTTCATCCTGGTGTTTACCGGCGGAAGGTACGTGCTGGGATTCTTATTTTGATCTTTCCGGTAACTGGTTTTCATTCAGAAACAAAAGAGTTTCCGGATGGAAACTGACTATTCAGCATGCTGCTGCCGTACGGAGTTCGGCATCGCTCTCGGTATCGGGATCGTGATCGGACCGGAAAAATGTCCAGGACTCTCCACGAAACACACGAAAAACACGATTTTTTAGTGCGTCACGCGCCTTGTATCTGAGAAAGTTTGCAATAATTGCCAATAGCCGAGATTATACTGTTTTAGGCTGAACGATTAAATTTTTCTATGATGCCTTTAGGCCGCCCTTTCAGGGCTATTCTACTTTTACCATCATCATTCCCAGGGCGTTGCCCTGGGCTACGATATGCCGCCCCCTTGGGGCTTCAGACAAGCCCTGTAAGGGCGAAATATTACAGCCCAGGGCAACGCCCTGGGTAAACGCCCCCAAAAAATTGTAGCCCTGAAAGGGCGGCCTAAATGACTGCAACTCTTGCCCAAAAATCATAATGCTCCCGTTGGCGCACCAGCTAATTATAAATAATCAACCTCAAGCAGTATGCTTTCCACGTGAGCCCCGTGTTCCCCGTGGTTAAAGCGTCTTACCCGGAGGTTGAAAATGGAAGTTTCGCTGTAGGGTTACCCAATGATCTGTAACGTCGCGACAATACGCTTTCGGATATCGGCCTCCAGGCGCATCAGAAAAACCGCGTCGGGTCCATGCGGCTCAAGAGCCTGCAATGTGGGGACGATGGCCGTCTCCAGCGTCTTGCAAAAGGCCGTCAGGTCATGGAGCAGAATCTTCGGTTTCAGACCCAGTTCCTCGGCCATACGTTCCCAGTGCCGCTTCATGATCCATTCGGGGCGATTCTCCCCGCCGATCTTCATGGCCAGCCTCGGACTGAGTTCATCATAGATCCGGGTGGAGATGATGTCGTAGAACGGCGCCAACCGTGGAGCCTTGGCCTGATCGTAGAGCAGGGACAAGTTCTTGGCGTGGCCGTCGGCGTTGCCCAGCAGGGTATTGGCAAAGCACCATTTTGCCAGCAGCCTGACATCCTTGGCCGGTGTCGTACTGCACTGGCGCAATAATTTCGCGCAGTCCCGCAACCCGGGACCGCCCTCAGACTGGTACTTCACCTCCGGCGAAATACCCATGGCCTGGCAAAAATCCTCCTGATGCAGGCGCAGGATGCGCTCTTTGCCGGGACGGCGGTCGTAGCGGGTCACCAAAAGCAGCGGGGTGTTCCCAGCCTGCATGATCCGGCAACCTGAAGTGGGCAGTCCGGCGTTCCTGGCGAGATTCATGCAGAACGCCTCGTTGATCACCGTGGATTCCAGGCGGGCAATGGGCGTCTTGAGGATGTGGGTGCTGGGTGCGCCGTCGCGGGGCAGGGAGATGGTTTCTCCGTCGCAATAGACGGGCAGTTTGTCTTGAGCCCCGGCCAGGGACAGACGGATGCCTTCGGAGCCGGCCAGAAACGGCCGGATGGGAAGGGTGGACACGATTTCCGCAAGTTCGGCGGAACTCAGGGGGCTGTATTCGCCCTGGCCCAACACGGGAATGGTCCCTTCGGGGTGAATGCTCAAGGCCCCGGCGCAGTCTCCGCCAATCTCCCGCAGCAGAGCATGGACGTTTTGCCTCGAAATACCGAGCCGGTGCGCCACCCGGTCGCGGAGTTCACCCTCAGGCAGGAGGTTGGCGAAGAAAAAACGGACCACGTCGCCAATAAAAATATTCGGCGCCAAGGGCAGGGATATGGACAAAGGAATGTTGTCGGGGTTCGCAAGCCATTCCGGATCGTACTGAAAGGCATATGTTCGGTCCTGCTCCAGCCAGAGCCGACCGACACGGACGTCATTGAAAAACACCCATAAAGCGGAAGGCATGCCTATTCTCCCCTGGCCTTGACGATCAGTTCCAGCCCCAACCCTTCAAGCACCTGCAGGGCCTTGTCCAGCCGCACTGTGGGCTTTCCTCGCTCCAACTCCCCGACGAATCGCTCCCCAACCCCACAATACCCGGCCAGATCAGCCTGGGTCAGTCCGTCCAGCTTTCGTTTCTCGGCCGCGATCCGACCAAGGTCCGCGGCGCTGGCAATACGATGCGGCATGGCCTTTCCTCATGCTTTGTGAGTGGTCAAGATGATGCTTCGTGAACAACAATTCTTCCCGTTCGGGATGAAATACCTTTTCTGTCCGTTCAATGCAACGAAATCTTCCCTTTCGGGAAGATCACTCCCTGTGCAACCATGCCTCCAAGCCAGTCTTTGTTTTCATCCTGGGATACCATAGCGACATACGCCGAAAAAAGCCGAAGGCGCACCCGAAGCAAACAGTTACCCAACTTCTTTTCAATCGCCCGGACACAAGCTTGTGCAGCGAGCTCGCAATAAGTCTGGTACGGCACTCCTTCGCGAGCAGCCTTCACCTGGACTGGTCGGCTTGACCATCCTGGAGCCGAAGGCCGAGACGTGGCGGGTTCGCTGTCTGAACCTGCGGCCTGGATACCATCAGGGAATGAGTAAGCGGTCGGGATCGGCATCGGGATCGAAAGCGAAGCCGTGCGGAGGGAACCTCAACGTTCTCGAAACCGATTCCGATTCCGATACCGACCCCGACCCCGATTGCGGAGGAAATCACATAACGTGTGCTGAGCAGTTAAAGATCGTTGATGAAAATCTGAAGGGTGAAGTCTTACAGTTTTTTGGGGAAGTTCAAAAAAGGAGAGCATGATCTCTGTATGCGCTCAATATTCTCGCTATTTCGACTTTATCCTCAACAACTCTGTAATAGACGACGTATTTTTTGATTGGTAAGGACCTCAATCCAGGGATCAATTCATCCCGTCTTCTGCCCATTTCGGGAGCAACGCAAAGTCCTTGACACTTTTCGTGGATCATCTCCACAAACTTGTCGGCCATCTCAATGGAATCCAGAGCAATGAACTGCCAGATGTCAATCAAGTCATCCTTGGCTTGTGTTGAAATCAGCAATGAGAAGGCGACTGTCACGGTCTGAACCTTGACCGCGCATTGGCCTTGAT
This sequence comes from Desulfonatronum parangueonense, assembly GCF_054656975.1. Lineage (NCBI taxonomy): Bacteria > Pseudomonadati > Thermodesulfobacteriota > Desulfovibrionia > Desulfovibrionales > Desulfonatronaceae > Desulfonatronum > Desulfonatronum parangueonense. Next base: position 608,269 of record NZ_BAAHXH010000003.1, on the reverse strand, counting down.
GATCTTGATCGCCTGATTGTCAAAAATTTCAGAGCAACCGGCATCGAGTTGTCTGAGTCCGATAAGAATATCCCGCCGGAGATCCTCGGTCAGTGCTGAACGTTGTTCTTCTTGAACTTTCAGCAAACGTAAGCCCTCAAGAATCAGTTCGTTTGGACTGTTGTACAGGCCGGCGCTCACTTTTTCGTTGATCCATTGGCTCATACTGGGGTGGAGTTTAACTTCCATCATTGTCCTCACCTTATCGTTGAAACCGCTCTGGGTTGTGGTTGGTTTGTTTTTCAAGATTCCATAAAAATAGGTCGATATTTCATCTCCCACCCCTTTCTGCTATCCAGCGGAAAGGCCTCGGTCAACCCCACACTGACAATATTTCCATCTCCATCCCGCATCACGTCACGCCAACGGCCGTTCCCGCAAAATCGCCAGGATCCTTCTGCTCAGCGAGCCACCGGCTCGGGCGTTATTGAACCGGAATTCGCATTCCTTGAGGTGCAGCCGGAGCGTGTCCGGACAAATGCCGCGGAGCCTGGACAGTCTGGTTCGCAGATAGGCCAGGAACAACCCGACGAGTTTTTCCCCTTCCCCGCCCTGCCCCTGATGTTGGCTGAGCTGACCGACTGGTTCACGGAACACGTTAGCGCGAATTCCCCCGGTATTTTGTGCGAAGACATCTTGGGTGGTCCGGACCGCAAGTCGGACCTGGGCCGCTGCGGTCGTCTGCTCCTGCAAACCTGAGCCAAAGTGCTTGAAATTTTAGAGAAAATAAAATTGACCTCCCTGGAGGCGCGCTAACAAATACGTACATCAGATGTCCGCGACCGACCATGTCCGCCGCTGCCAAGCGCAACTCCCGCTTCCCAATCATTCTTGGTGACCGCCGAATCACCTGTGAATTTTCGGCAGCGGCGGACATGGTCGGGATCGGAAACGCAACTCCTGGAAGCGTACCCCCCGGGAACGCGGGGCTCCGTACCCGCTCTTCAAGAACTGCGAGTGCAGAGCCTCGCGTTCCCGGCAAAGGCCGCCCATGGTCCTCGAAAACCTTCGATAAGCTCGAAATCCATGATTTTCCGAGTTCCGTAGGCTGCATGACCATTTTTCGGAGGGAAATCGTTTCGATATAGTGATAACAATTTTTGTTTTTTTCTGACAGGACATCAAAAACAACGTGCTGATGCACGTCCGGGACGGCAAGCTGATCAACGTGGAGGGGGATCCGGACTATCCCGTGAGCGAGGCAAAAGCCTCCTCGCCCTGCTCGATGCGCTGGCGCAACAATCCGGACGGGCCGAATTCCGTCGCCACCGAATTTCCCGTCGCGGCCTCGAAAGCCTTGGCCACGTCGCTCAGAGCCGCCCGCAGACTGCCCGCGGCATAAAGATTGACCTGCTCGGCCTTGACCGGCATGGGGACGAAAAGAAGGACCGCCACAAGAAAAAGTAGAACCTGCCTGATTTTCATAACAGTAACCTCTCTCTTCAGTTGATTATGACGCAAAAGGCGACAATCCCTCTTCATCCGGCCAGCTCCAATGCGTCCGGATCAACCAGCACGCGCACCTTTTCCCCGACCATGACGCCGAGGCGCCTGGCCTCGTCCTTGCTGAGCAAGGTTCGAAGGGGCACGCCGATATCCAGGAGCACCTTGATGTTCGGCCCTTCCGCGGTCATCTGCAATATCTCGCCGACATGGCCTTGCCCACCCGGTTCTTCCGGGCTGCCATTCATGGGAAAGAGTCTGATCAGATCGGGTTTGATAAAGACCCGCCCCGGCCCAAAGCGTGTCGTTCGCACGGGCAGGGCCACGTTGTCTCCCACCACGCAGGTTGTTCCCCGCTCTCCCGGCACTATTTCGCAGGAAAGCAGATTCTCGCCCCCCGGCCCCGTGAGTCTCCCCTCGAACAGAAATATCTTTTCGTCGGCCAGTCTGGCTGCTTCCAGACGCTTGTGCGTCGAGAAGATGATCGAAATTCCCTGTTCCTTGCGCAGGTCGCGAATCACCCCGTCGATGACCGCCTGGTTTTCCACGTCCACGCTGGCCGTGGGCTCGTCGAAGAGCATCACCTCGGGACGGCAGGCCATGGCCCGGGCAATGGCCACGCGCTGGGTCTCTCCCCCGGAAAGCAGGTGGGCAGGGCGCTGGGCAAAAGCGGACATGCCCACGCGTTCCAGGCACTGCTCGGCGATGGCTCGCCGCTCGCGGACTGATTCGCCGCGCATCCGGGGGCCGTACTCCACGTTTTTGAGCACCGTGGAGGAAAACATGATCGGATGCTGATCAACGAGCACAACCTTCCGGCGCAGGTCGGTCAGGGCGCTGTTGCGCCACTCCACCCGCCGGCCCTGGAACAGGATCTCTCCATTTGCCGGCGGCTGCAGAAAAGCCAGAACGTGGAGCAAAGTGGTCTTGCCCGAGCCGTTGGGCCCCAACAGGGCGTAGCTGGCGCCGGCCTCCAGTTCCAGGGCATCAATATCCAGCACGATTCGGCCTTCAAAGATCTGCCGCACGTTGTTCAACGAATACAGGCTCACCGGTTGCCTCCGTACTTGCCCTGCACCAGTTGCAGGGCCACGTTCATGATCAGGCTCACGGTCAACAGGACAATGCCCAGGGCAACGGCCAGGACGAACTCGCCCTTGTTGTGTTCCAGGGCCATGGCCGTGGTCATGGTTCGGGTGAACCCCTTGATGTTTCCGCCGAGCATCATGGCAATGCCGATTTCCGCGATGACCCGGCCAAAGGCGGCGATGATCGCGGCCAAAATGCCGAACCGGGCTTCCCGGGCCACGACCAGGGCCGCCTGCAGAGCGTTCGCGCCCAGGGTCTGGGCCGTGCGTCGATAGCGCTCGTCGATCCGACTGACCGCGGCCATGGTGAAGGTGGCCACCCAGGGCAGAATCAGGATCACCTGGCCGATGATGATGGCCTTGGGCGTGTACAGCAGGCCCAGATGGCCGAGCATGCCCCGCCGGGACAGAAAAGCGTAGACGAACAATCCGATGACCACGGTGGGCAGAGCCAGCATGGTGTTCAGAATCGTGATCACGGCCCGCTTGCCCCGGAACTTTTTCACGGCGATGAGAAACCCCAGCGGCACGCCGAGAACGGAGGCGATGATCGTGGAGAAAAAGCTGACGTACAGGGACACGTAGACGATAAAGTACATCTCAGGGTCCAGGGACCAGATCATCCGGAAGGCTTCGATGATGCTTTGGGTGAGGAAATCCATGGAATTTTGAAGTCAGAAGTCAGTAAACAGTGATTGGAGTTGAAAGTTGGGAGTCAACCTGGGGCCGCCGCAGCCCATTGCGGCAAGGTTCGACACTTCCTGAACAACCAACAGAGCGACCGGCAAGATAACTCTTTGTTATTTCATGCAAGCAACTACTGGGCTTGAGCAGGACAAAGTGAGTGTTCAAAAACTTGCAATCGGCAACTGGATTCCCGCCTTCGCGGGAATGACTTGTTGTCGCAAAACCGGTAACTGCTCAAAAATGTCGGGCACAGATTGCCCGCTACCATGAAGCTGGATTCCCGCCTTCGCGGGAATGACTTCAATGCGAACGCTTTTCCAAGCACGTCATGCCAGCGAAGGCGGGCATCCAGACCATGCTTGCCTCGGTTTATTGAGCAGTTTAGTAACTGCTCAATAAGGCAGGGCAACCAACCACCGCGGATCCGTGCTGCCTGGATACCGGCCTGCGCCGGTATGACGGAGTGGAGTACCTCGAAAGCGAGTTCTCTCAGTCGTCACCCCGGCGCAGGCCGGGGTCCAGGTGTTTTTTCTATGGTCACTGCCCGGAGTTATTGAGTAGTTACAGCAGTTACAAAACCGTTTCCGAATCTGTCATACCGGCGAACGCCGACGCTATGGCTATCCAGATCTTTTTCTCGATTTTATCTATTTTTGCTGAACAGTTACCAAGCGACAACACGCATGGTTGAACCGGAAGAGCCTGGTTACTGACCATTTTCCGGATCTTTGGGAAATATTGTCCTTCCGGCCTGGGAGACGTCGTATCCGGTCAAGGTCTCGGCCTGTCGCTGGAATGCCACGTCGTGGAGCAGGCCCAGAAACTGTTGCACTCCCTTGTCGAAAAAACGCTCCCGGGAAATCAGCAGGTCGAACCGTTCCCGGCCCAGCGGCAGAAAGTCCAGTTCCAGGATTCCGGCCACGGCCCTGATCCCCGGCCCCACATCCGCCCGCCCGGCCAGCACCTCCAGCCCGACATCCAGGTGACGATGCACCTCGTTGCCGTAGCCGACCATGGTTTCCGCGGCCACGTTCGCCTTTTCCAGGTGCTGATCGAAGAGCAGGCGCGTCCCTGTGGTCAGGGGGCGGTTGACCACCCGGATTTCCTTGCGTCCAAGGTCGGCCACGGAGCGAATGTTCAGAGGATTGCCCTTGGCCAGGATCAGGCCCTGCTCCCGGAAGCAGAAGTTGATCACCGCCGGTGGCGCGGACAGTTCCTCCTCGGCGAACTGGAAATTGAAGTCTCCGTCATCCGCCTGGATCAGATGGCTGGACGCCATGTGGCACAGATTGTTGCGCAGGGCCTTGAGTCCCCCGAAACTGCCGACATTGCCGTAGACCGCGAGATGCTTCGGAAAGGTCTTGTTGAACAGGTTCAGAACCCGCTCCAAAAGCGGATCATCGCTGCCGGCCACGATCAACAACCCGTGATACGGCGGCAAGGGAGAACCCGGAGCTGGATAGTTCTGGGTGGAATTCTCGATCCATTGCTCCACAAGGTGCTTCGGAAAAAGCCACTTCCCGGTAACCTTTGTGGCCGGAAGACCTTTTTCGGCTATCAGGCCGTAGACCATCTTTTCATTCACATCGAGCAGTTGGGCAACTTCTTTGGTCGACAGCAAGTTCTTCATGTCAAATCCTCTCTTGACCTTTCATGCTATTGATAGGCGTGCATAACCACTGAGGTTGCCTATCGTCAAGATAAAAATAATAGCAAATCAAAATTACCGGAATAAACCTATTCAAACCAAAACAAACAGCCTCCATATTATTCTTGAGTTAACGTCAAACTTGCACTATTCATCTTTTCTGCCACTATAAAATTCTCGAACCTTTGTACTCCCACGGAGTTTTCATGTCCTTCCAGCGTTCCATCTATCTGACCACCATCCCCATTCCCGAAGCCGTGGCCAAGGCCAGGCAAGCCCTGGACCGCGACGCACTGGTTCTCAGGGAGACCATTCCATCACATGAAGCCGTGGGCCGGGTAACGGCGGCGCCGGTTTATTCCCGGTATTCCAGCCCCACGCATCACAGCGCGGCCATGGATGGCGTGGCCGTGAACGCGGAAACGACCTTCACGGCCCGTGAAGGTCGCCCCCTGGAACTGAAGCTGAACAAGGAGTATTGGCCGGTGAACACCGGTCATGCCATGCCCGAGGGAACCAATGCCGTCATCATGATCGAGCAGGTGGTTCAACTGGACGAGCAAACGATTGCCGTCGAGGCCCCGGCTTTTCCCTGGCAGCATGTCCGACGGATCGGCGAGGACATCGTGGCCACGGAACTCCTGCTGCCCCAGAATCACCAGATCACGCCCTACGACGTCGGCGCCTTGCTCAGTGCGGGGATGTGGGAAATCGAAGTCTGGGAGCGGATCCGGATCGCCATTATTCCTACCGGCGACGAAGTCCTGGATTTCTCAACTAGGCCGGAACCAAAGCCCGGACAGGTGGTGGAGAGCAACTCCCAAGTCTTCACGGCTCTGGGGGCGTCCTGGGGGTGTGTGGTCAAACGCGTTCCGCCGGTGCGCGACGAACTGGAAGCGCTGGAATCGGCCGTGAACAAGGCCCTGAGTGAAGCACACATCGTGGTCATCGGCGCCGGCTCTTCCGCGGGCTCCAAGGATTTCACCCGCACGGTCATGGAGCGTGCCGGCCAAGTCCTGGTCCACGGCATCGCGGCCATGCCCGGCAAGCCTTCCCTGCTGGGCGAGGCTCGGGGCAGGCTGCTGGTGGGCGCGCCCGGATATCCGGTCAGCGCGGTGATCTGTTTCGAGGAACTGGTTCGGCCCCTGGCCGCGTGGCTGGGCCGTCGCGATCCCGGATCACGGCCCAGGATCGAGGTCGAGCTGACCCGCAAGGCGCCCTCGAAGCTGGGAGTCCAGGAATTCATGCGTCTGGCCATCGGGCGGGTGGGCGAGAAATGGGTGGCCACCCCCCTGGCCCGCGGTGCCGGGATGATCACCACCCTGACCAAGGCCCAGGGCATTGCCCGCATCCCCATGCACAGCGAAGGCGTGGAGGCCGGGGCCACGGTGGAGGCCGAACTGCTGACCCCGGAAGCCGAACTGGAGCGGACCATCGTTTCCGTGGGCAGCCACGACAATACCCTGGACCTGCTGACCAACGAACTCATGGGCCTAGCCGAGCCGTACCGACTGGCCTCCACCCATGTGGGCAGCATGGGCGGGCTGACCGCCCTGCGCAACGGCGCGGCGCATCTGGCCGGTTGCCATCTCTTCGACCCGGAAACCGCGGACTACAACTTCCCGTTCCTGGCCAAATACCTCCCTGGGCTGGACCTGCTGGTGATCAACCTGGCCATTCGCCACCAGGGGCTGATCGTGGCCAAGGGCAATCCCAAAAACATCAAGGGCGTCGAAGACCTGCCCCGGCCTGACCTGACCTTCATCAACCGCCAGCGCGGGGCAGGCACGCGAATCCTGCTGGACCACCACCTCAAGCAGGCCGGCATCGCTCCGGACGCGGTGAACGGCTATGCCAAAGAAGAGTACACGCACATGGCCGTGGCCGTGAACGTGCTCAGCGGCGCCGCAGACTGCGGTCTGGGCATCTTCGCCGCGGCCCGCGCCCTGAACCTGGACTTCGTCCCTCTGGCCCGGGAACGCTACGACCTGATCATTCCCAGGCAGTGGTCCGATGATCCAAAAATCACCACGATCCTGGAACTGATCCGTTCAGAGGCTTTGCAGACGAAGATCCGCAACCTGGGAGGTTATGATACGGACTTGACGGGGAAGGAGATGACGCCGGGGCAAGGCTTGGGGTGAACGACGACCACACCCTGCTCCCTCCCGCGGGTGACCGTTCTTCTGACGGGGATGATACAGAAATCCAACCTCATTGGAACGAAACTTGTAACTATTCAGGTAACTGCTCAATAAGGCAGGGCAACCAACCACCGCGGATCCGTTCTGCCTGGATACCGGCCTGCGCCGGTATGACGGAGTGGAGTACTTCGAAAGCGAGTTCTCTCGGTCGTCACCCCGGCGCAGGCCGGGGTCCAGGTGTTTTTTCTAGGATTCACTGCCCGGAGTTATTGAGTAGTTACCTATTCAGCACATATTTTGTGGTCACTCGCCAGAGCTGGATTCCGGCTTTCGCCGGAATGACGTATCATGCCACGTCCTTTCCAGTTAAGTCATACCGGCGAAGGCCGGTATCCAGTCCGATTTTTCTCGGATGAGCTGAGTAGTTACCGAAACTTTTGTCCATTGATCGTTCCCACGCTCCAGCATGGGAACGCAACCCTGGGCGCTCCAGCGCTCCGTGCCTTGAGGACGAAGGAGCGCCCGACACCCCGTTCCCACGCTGGAGCGTGGGAACAACACACCCAGCATCCCAGCATTCCAGCATCCCAGCATTCCAACATCCCTTCCATCCAGCAGCATCCCTGCAGATCGGCCCCGAGTCATCGCCCCTCAGCATCCCCAAACCATGATCTCCCACTTCCCATGCTGCTCCCTCCGCTGCCAGATCCGCTCTTCCCAGCCCATCTCCGGATCCCGATGGAAGAAGACCAGATGGGCCTCCCCGGCGCCGACCTTGTCCGCGTAGTCCGCGGTCTGCTCCAGGCCTTCGGCCAATGTGGATTCCAGGCTTCTCCGGGCATGGAGCAGTTTCAGTTCGATGACCACCCGCTGCACAGGGCCGAAAAAGCCCGCGGCTTTATCCACGGGCCATTCCAGGAACAGGTCCGTGCGGCGACGGCCCAGCCCGAATTCCCGGTTCAGCCGACCGCCACCGTTGAGGACGCGCTGCAGGAAGGCCTGGAGCAAGAGTTGCGGGCCGGCCTCCTTGTACTCGAAGCGCTCCACCCAGCTCTCGCCGTTCTCGCGAAAAAACTGCTGGAACGCTGCCAGCAGCTTCCGCATGTCCATTCGACGATCCGGTCCCAGGTACCAGGCCAGCTCCTGGTTGGCGATCATGGCCTGGGTGGTCCAGGTCAGTTCACGGGGGATGATCTCCTGGTAAATGCGATTGCTGATGGCAAGCTGGGGGCGAATGCGGATCAGTCCAAGATCCTCCACGTACAGCAAGTCATCAACAGGCATCTGCATCTCGGTCTGCTCCGCGGACAACAGGGCCGCGACCACCGCCCGGACACGGGGTTCCTTGAGCTTGTCCGCCAACTGATCCAGGTGCGTGGCCCGGGAGAGGATCAGCCGCTCCCGCCCGGCCCGATAGTCCTCCAGGGTGATGGGCCGGGTCCGGTCACGGGCTTTCCGGTTTTCCCAGGTCACCTCATGGCCCAGGGCGTTGACCAGCCACGGCTGGCCAAGTGTATCCAGCCAGAGTTCGTCAAAAATTGCGAGGGCAAATGCCTGGCCCGTGGCGGCGGTATGCTGATGCCACAAGGCCCGGACCTCCTCCTCAATGAAGTTGCCCATGCGCAGGGACTTGGCCTTGATGTTGAAGGCGCTGCCGCCGGTGACCACCTCTTCCCCTGCCTGGTGCATCCGATAATCGCGCACATCCCGCACCCCGCAAAGGATCACGCTCTGGGGAAAAGCCGCGGGGCGCTGATCATACCCGGCCCGGATCTGGCGCAGCAGGGAAATCAGGGTATTGCCCACCAGGGAGTCCACCTCGTCCAAAAGCAGAACCACGGGCTTGGACGAAATTTTGGACCAATGCTCCAGGAGGCTCGTGAGCTGGTCATGGGCCACCCTGTTCCGGCCCTCTCCATCAAACCAGTCCTTGATACGCTCATCGCCCAGGTGGTTGTGTACGCCCCGTGCAATGGCGCTGCACACCGCCGGAATCCCCTCGCCCACATCCCCCCGAGCCGCCTGGGCCCCCTCGATGTTCGCGTAGGCGCAGGCAAACCGGCCCTCGGCGTTCAACTCGGCCATCATGGCCAAAAGCGTACTCGTCTTGCCGGTCTGGCGCGGGGCATGGAGGACGAAATAACGCTCCGTGCGGATCAGGTGCGCGATCTCGTCCCATTCCAGTCGCTGCAGGGGGGGGATGTTATAGTGGTGTTCGGGCTTGATCGGCCCGGAAGTATTGAAGAATTTCTCCATGCTGGCTCCCTGGTTATGAACGATTCCCGCATCTGGAAATGTAGAGACATTCCAACCTGAGAGCAAGAAAACACCCCTTTCGCAGGCCGCGGCCCCGATGCGCCGAAGAAACCACCCAAAGAGCCATCTTGGCCATTGGCACGGGCTCCGGCCGCAACAGCCCCGCATGACCAACCACCTCGACATCCGGGTCACGGCCACATAGCTGACAAGTACGCCCCGGGCGACCAGATCCGGAAGGACCTCGGGCCTGGAGAAGGCCTCGTTCTTGGAGGAGTAGCCGTAGGACAGCTGGAACAAGCCGAACATGCAGGACATTGTCGGGCTGGAGCGGCCGGATTTCAGGCGGTTTTTCCGGAGCCTCTGAAGCCTCCGGTGTCGGAAGCGTCTTTACTGCCTCCTCCGCGAGGACCGCGGCATAGAGGTGACTCACGGACCGGGCAACGGGACCGGATGGCGGAGGATCTCCGCGAGCATGCCGAAGTCTTGCTTGTCCTGGAAGTCCACCTTGGGCGTCTGGAGCGTGGCCTCGAAACTGGAAGTCCGTTCAATTTCCTGACGTCAAGATGAGAAAAAACCGCTTCCGCCTGGGGAATGATTCAATCAACCCATAGCCCCACCAGCTCGAAGCGGTTCACGTCCACCAGCCCCTTGTCCGTCAGCTTCAGTTCCGGAATAACCGGCAGGGCCAGGAAGGAGAGGATCATGAAGGGGTTGGCATGGGTCAGGCCCATGGTTTCACATGCCGCGGAAAGTTTTTCCATGGCCGCGACCACCTCGTTCAGGGGGATGTCACTCATCAGTCCAGCCACGGGCAGGGGCAGGGAGGCCAGGACATTGCCGTCCAGAACCGCCACCAGACCTCCGCCCATGCGCTGTGCCGCGCGGGCCGCGGCCAGCATGTCCGCGTCGCTGATCCCGGCGATGATCAGGTTATGCGAGTCGTGGGCCACGGTGGAAGCCAGTGCTCCACGTTGCAACCCCAGCCCGCGCACGAACCCCAGGCCGATGTTCCCCGTTGCCCGGTGACGCTCGATCACGGCCAGCTTGGCCAGGTCGGCGGACGGGTCGGCCAGGGCCAGGCCGCTGCGGATCGCAGGCCGTCCCAAAGCGGCTTTGGTCACGATCTGTCCGGGGACGATCTCCACGACCCGGGCCGTTGCGCCGGCCGCGGGAACGGCGAAGGAGTGCTCGTCCAGATTCCGGATGTGCATGGAGTTGCCGGGCAATGCTGTCTCGGCGGCGAAGGAACAATCATCCAGGGCCATGCCGCCCAGATAGACATCCCTGATCCGGAAGTCCCGCAAATCCTCCACCAGAACCAGATCGGCCCGGTAGCCCGGCGCTATCACTCCCCTGCGCTGCAGGCCGAAATAGCGGGCCGGATTGATGGTCACCATCTGCACGGCCCGGACCGGATCGAGCCCCAGTTGCACGGCCCGGCGCAGATTGTCGTCCAGGTGACCCAGCCTGGACAGATCACCGGGATGGCGGTCGTCGGAAACGAGAGAGAAGTTGGGCCAGTTGCTGTCCGTGACCAGGGGCAGCAGCTCGTCAATGTTATGTTCGGATGTACCCTGCCGGATCATTACGTGCATGCCCTTGCGCAGTTTTTCCCGGGCTTCCTCCAACTGTACGCATTCATGGTCGCTGCCCGGTCCGGCCACAATATAGGCGTTCAAGTCCATGCCCGTGAGTCCGGGGGCATGTCCGTCGATGACCAGATCCCTGGCCAGGTCCAGCTTGGCCAGTACGTCCGGATCACCGTGGATCACACCGGGGAAATTCATCATTTCGCCCAGGCCGGGGAACCGGCCTGGATGCTTCTCCAAAAGAGCCCGCATCTCCACCGCGCCGATCCTGGCCCCGGCGTTTTCCAGATGCGTTGCCGGAACGCAGGACGAGAGCATGCAGAAGATGGATACGGGCAGCTTTCTTGTTGATTCGAGAAAATACTCGATCCCCTCCACCCCAAGAACATTGGCGATTTCATGCGGATCGCAGACCACCGCCGCCGTGCCCCTGGCCGCCGCGACCTCGGCAAAGACCGGCGGCGCGAGCAGAGTGGATTCGATGTGGATGTGCGCCTCGATGAACCCGGGGCAGACATAGGCGCCGCCGCCGTTCACGACCTTGCGGGCCGGATAATCCTCAAAACCCAGGACCACGCCGTCACGGACCGCGACGTTGGCCGGGTGGATCTCGCCGGAAAGGGTGTTCACCAGCCGAACGTTGGTGATCAGGAGATCCGCCGGGCTATGGCCCCTGGCCGCCGCGATCATTGTCTGTTGCTGTTCCATGGACAAGGCAAGATCCTTTTTCTTGAGTCGGTTGATCTGTATTTGTTTCAGCCCCTGGTTGTCGAAGTCATTTTCAGGCGCATGCGAGAGGCAGTTGATGCATTGCGGGGTCAAGTCTTGCTTTTGATGTGTTTCATTCTTTTTTGATGATTCTGCTGACAATACTGTAAAAAAGGCCGAGATGCGCGACAATCGACCGCTGAGAATAGACGTGGTCAAACGTGAGTCCGGTTGATCCGAAGTATTTTGCGCATCTTGTCAAGAAGGCCGAGGACGAATGGTGACGTTGCGGTGCGAACGCATCGTCGACCGCACTCAACACCCCCACACATCAATATCCCGTTTCCCGGACCGCTCCCGCCGGTTCCAGATCCGCTCTTCCCAGCTGATCCCAGGATCCCGGTGGAAGATGACCAGGTGGGCCTCATCGGCCCCGACCTTGTCCGCGTAGTCCGCGGTCTGCTCCAGGCCCTCGGCCAATGTGGATTCCAGACTTCTCCGGGCATGGAGCAGTTTCAGCTCGATGACCACCCGCTGCACAGGGCCGAAAAAGCCCGCGGCTTCTTCGATGGGCCATTCCAGAAACAGGTCGGTGCGCCGACGGCCCAGGCCGAATTCCCGGTTCAGCCGACCGCCGCCGTTGAGGACGCGCTGCAAAAAGGCCTGCAGCAGCAGTTGCGGGCCGGCCTCCTTGTACTCGAAGCGCTCCACCCAGCTCTCGCCGTTCTCGCGGAAAAACTGCTGGAACGCGGCCAGCAGCTTCCGCATATCCATTCGACGATCCGGTCCCATGTACCAGGCCAGCTCCTGGTTGGCGATCATGGCCTGAGTGGTCCAGGTCAGCTCGCGGGGGATGATCTCCTGGTAGATGCGATTGCTGATGGCCAGTTGAGGGCGAATGCGGATCAGCCCCAGATCTTCGACGTACTGCAAATCGTCGTCGGGCAATTGCAATTCGGTGTGCTCCGTGGACAGCAGGGCCGCGACCACCTTGCGCACCCTCGGTTCCTTGAGCTTGTCCGCGAGCTGGTCCAGGTGCGTGGCCCGGGACAGGATCAGCCGCTCCCGGGCGGCCCGATAATCCTCCAGGGAGATGGACCGGGTCCGGTCCCGGGCTTTACGATCTTCCCAGGTGACTTCGTATCCCAGGGCGTTGACCAGCCAGGGTTGGCCCCTGGTGTCCAGCCACAGCTCGTCGAAAATCTCCGGAGCGAATGCCTGGCCCGTGGCTTCGGTGTGCTGCCGCCACAAAGCCAACGCTTCCTCCTGAATGAAGTTGCCCATGCGCAAAGATTTTGCCTTGATGTTGAAGGCGCTGCCGCCGGTGATGATCTCTTCCCCCGTGCCATGCATTCGATAATCGCGCACGTCCCGCACGCCGCAGAGAATGATGCTCTGGGGAAAGGCCGCCGGACGCTGATCGTACCCGGCCCGAATCTGACGCAACAGCGAGATCAGCGTGTCCCCCACCAGGGCGTCCACCTCGTCCAGGAGCAAAACCACGGGCCTGGGCGAGATTTGCGACCAATACTCCAGCATCTGACGCAAGAGATCGTTGACGGGTTGATCCTTGCCCGTGGAGCCCAGCCATGAAAATACCTCGGGTTGGTCGAGGCGAAGTCGGATTGCTCCGGCAATGGCGCTGCACACTGTTGGAATGCCCTTGGTCTCGTCACCACGGGCCGCCTGCGCCCCCTCGATATTGGCATAGGCGCAGGCGAACCGGCCTTCGGCGTTCAACTCGGCCATCATGGCCAAAAGCGTGCTCGTCTTGCCGGTCTGGCGCGGGGCGTGGAGAACGAAATAGCGTTTGGTCCAGATCAGGTGATTGACGTCTTCCCAATCCACGCGGTGCAGCGGGGGCAGGGAGTAATGTTCAGCCGGGTCAACGGGGCCTGAAGTGTTGAAGAATTTTTCCATGCGGCTCCTTGGCGTTCTCTCATCTCCAGTCTCAAACCAGGATTTGCGTCAGATAATCATCCTGTCCAAATCCGGGACGGCTGTCGAAAGCGAGGGTGACGTCGGACATGGCGGGATACCGGCAGGCTGAAGGTGTAACCGAATGATGATCCAGGATTACCTGGAAGCGACCATGTCCGCAATCCCAAACCATGATCGATCCCGCGGTTGTGACTCCGGGGGAGACTCGTCCCCTCAAAACGAACATTCGTTACTCCTGTTGCGCCTTCTTCCGATCATCCCCGAATTGGGCAAGGCATTCTTCCGAGCAGTCACATGACAAAGGGCACCAGGAAATTCAATTCGAAGTGGTCTGCCATGTATCCATGGCTTATTTCGCAGGAAATCAAAATACAAGACCTGACGCCTGATTTCCCCTCAACGCCTTTCGGCATCAAAGATCGTTTCAGGAGACCCGTCCATGATTGTTTCAATCCTCGCCCACCCCGAAGGGCGGGCGCTACGGAAGGGTTGACGCAGTGACGCAATATCTTATCGTTTCAATCCTCGCCCACCCCGAAGGGCGGGCGCTACGCAAAGACAGCGACGGTATCAAGATGCAGCTATCAAGGTTTCAATCCTCGCCCACCCCGAAGGGCGGGCGCTACGCTGAATGCACCGGCGAAAGCAGTACCCACGGCCTTGTTTCAATCCTCGCCCACCCCGAAGGGCGGGCGCTACAAGAAGCCGCTGCTCGTGAATGGCAACGGGTATGGGTTTCAATCCTCGCCCACCCCGAAGGGCGGGCGCTACATCTAGGCAATCGGGATTTGGTACGCCGTGAAATTGTTTCAATCCTCGCCCACCCCGAAGGGCGGGCGCTACTCATACAGATAAGAATATCCAGCACGGATCTACACGTTTCAATCCTCGCCCACCCCGAAGGGCGGGCGCTACGAGCCCTCCACGGCCTGGGCTACACCGAAATCCCGGTTTCAATCCTCGCCCACCCCGAAGGGCGGGCGCTACCCGATGACTTGCCTGTCGCCCATGCCGCCCGACAGTGTGTTTCAATCCTCGCCCACCCCGAAGGGCGGGCGCTACAAGTTGCCCGTTGTTGTACGAACCTTTGCGTTTGTTTCAATCCTCGCCCACCCCGAAGGGCGGGCGCTACCCAGTGGACTGATGCAATGTTCGCTGGCTACATTGTTTCAATCCTCGCCCACCCCGAAGGGCGGGCGCTACAATCCACATCGCGAGTATCTGCGCCCCCACATGGCTGTTTCAATCCTCGCCCACCCCGAAGGGCGGGCGCTACATTCAACGCAACGGCAAACAACCATAACCAAGGGGTTTCAATCCTCGCCCACCCCGAAGGGCGGGCGCTACTTGCGTAGCACATCGCAACCGAGCGGCTAGCTCGGTTTCAATCCTCGCCCACCCCGAAGGGCGGGCGCTACATACGCCAACCGGCGGGGCGCAAATCCATAAAGGTGTTTCAATCCTCGCCCACCCCGAAGGGCGGGCGCTACACACAACCACAGCGTCGGTAACGAGTCACCGCACAAGTTTCAATCCTCGCCCACCCCGAAGGGCGGGCGCTACCTATCCTGATTGGTCAAGCGCAATGCACAGAGCGAGTTTCAATCCTCGCCCACCCCGAAGGGCGGGCGCTACAGTTCCGAGCATGCCAGCAACCGGGATTGCAAGTGTTTCAATCCTCGCCCACCCCGAAGGGCGGGCGCTACCTGCAAGGACGATACAGGCGGGTGGGACAACATAGGTTTCAATCCTCGCCCACCCCGAAGGGCGGGCGCTACGCGAGAACACTGTTAAAAGCCAGAGGTGAAGAATGTTTCAATCCTCGCCCACCCCGAAGGGCGGGCGCTACGTAGCACGCGGGATGTCCTACCTCGTAGGCGAAGTTTCAATCCTCGCCCACCCCGAAGGGCGGGCGCTACACGCCATACGCCGCCGCTGCCGGTTTGGACGAACCGTTTCAATCCTCGCCCACCCCGAAGGGCGGGCGCTACTGCCGGGGGCGCATACATCATCAAAGCACTCGACGTTTCAATCCTCGCCCACCCCGAAGGGCGGGCGCTACCTTGCCACTGACCCAAGAAACAGCCCTCGAACTCGTTTCAATCCTCGCCCACCCCGAAGGGCGGGCGCTACCATCGGCGATTTTTCGCCAACATTTCCGGCATATTGCATGGTAGTTTCCGCGAATATGCCGTGTGTGGCCTGAGCAGGGCGTTTCAACTCGGGGAGTCCTTGTATTTGTTGTGTTGTTTTCATGGGTTGCCACATCCGCGAACCTCCCTGGGAAAACGATGGTGCATGGGGTTCGCGGCTTAAACGATGAGGGTATCTTCAGCGAATTTGGTGATGCTGGCCAGGCCGTACATCTCAACGTGGTTGTCCCGAGGCTCAGTCAGCCTGTAGATCATCAGGTTATCCTCCTCCTTGTCGATTTCCTTGAGCAGACTGCGTTTGAGTTTTTCGTATTGCACGTCCGTGACCTGGCACTCAAAAACCGATTTCTGAACACGCTGTCCGAAATTGACGCAGACCTGAGCCACCCGTCGCAATCGGCGACGACCGGCAGGAGTTTCCGTGTTCACATCGTAGCAGACCACAATCCACATGGCTGTCTATCCTCCGTAAAGCACTGGCGTATAGGCCTCCAGGTCGCCCCGCAGATGCCTGGCAAGCAAGCGTGCCTGGATGTGCGGAACAAGGCCGAAAGGGGTTTTTTCGCGCAGCAAGGGATGCTGAAACTCATCCTGTTTGCGTCGCTGGTAGGCGCCGATGACCTCTTTACGCCCTGCCTCGTTGAGATAGACCGCGCCGCCGGTGCGGTGCTCGAAGTGTTGACCGGTGATCTGCTTGCGGTTGATCAGGGTCAGGGCCAGCCGGTCGCCAAGAACGGGACGCAATTCCTCCATCAGGTCCAGACCGAGGGAGGGGCGGCCGGGACGTGGGACATGCAGGAATCCTACCTGACTGTCCAGGCCGACGCCTTCCAGGCCGGAGACGCAATCGCTCAGCAAGAGGGTGTAGAGAAAGGACAGCAGGGCATTCATCCGGTCACGCGGCGGGCGGCGATTGCGGGACTGGAAGCGGAAGGTGTCCCGCTGATCTTCCCGGACCATGATCTCCAGAACGGCAAAGTAGGTGTTGGCGGCTTCACCCTCAAATCCGCGCAGCCGATCAAGATCGTCGCAGTCCGGGACATGACGCAGGGTATCCTTCAAGCTTTGCCCGGCTCTGGCGAGTGCTGTCCGTTCCTGCTCAGAAAGACATTCCCGGGCGCAGCGCATCACGATTTCCCTGCTGTTCCTGATCTTGCCGGCGATCATGGCCCTGGCAATGGCGGCGCTGTGTTCCTTGTCCCGCATGGCCGTGAACTGGGCCAACCGCAACAGGACATTGCCGGTGGTCTTGCCCACCACGCGGGCCTTGAACCGACCGTTGCGATCCAGGATGACCACGGCGCGGCCGTCCTCGGCGCATTTGGCCATGAGAAACGGGCTGATCATCACGTTGCCCATGATCACGATGCCGCCAAGGTGATGCAAGGGAACCTGCCTGGAGGTCTTGCCTTCCACTTCGATCACCACTGTTTCATGGTCCAGGCGGACGTAGGATCCCTGGGTCAAGACATAGAGGGTATTCAGGAACTGCTTCATTCTTTCTCCGTGAAGAGATCCTTGTGCATCTTGCGCCCGCGGGTTTTGTCCGCCACGATTTCCGGCATGCAGGAGCCGCGCAGGGAACAATCCCGGCACCGCTTGTCGTTGACCGGTTTCGGAAGCGTGTCGCCGGCTAGCATGGTTCGAACCGCCGCGGTGATGGTTTCCACGTCCCGGCGCATGGACTCGGTCAACTCGATTTGCACCCGTTTACGGGAGCCGTGCCAGAACAGGGCTCCGGCGTGGACGGGCTCTCCGGTCATCTCTTCCAGGCAGATGGCCTGGGCGCAGAGTTGAATTGTTTCCGGCCTGCCCTGGCGCTGTCGACCCGATTTGTATTCCACCGGATAGGGCGTCGGCCCGTGGAACTCCACCAGATCCGCCTGTCCGACCAGCCCCAGCCGGACGGACCAGAGCGGCAGGGCGCGTTCCAGGCGGACGCCTTCCAGAAGGTGGGAGGAATCTTCATCCACCCGTTCATGCACGGCGTGGCCGCGCATGGTGTAGATGTTCTCGTCCCAGACCTGCTCCAGGTGGATCAATGCGCACTGCCGGGGGCAGTAGGCGTAGTGCTCCAGAGCAGAGATGAGGACAGGGTCCGGGGGAAGCGACGGCAGCATGAGAAAACCCGGTTTGCCCCCGGTCCGGCAACCGAACCGGGGGGTGGTTGGAGCGGGTTAGAGCATCACGTCGAGGGTGACGCCTTCGGGCATGTCCGCCTGGGAAGGAATGGTAATCCGGGCGGGATCGAAGTCCCGAGCCGGGCCTTCGCTCCGGGCAGCCTGGACCATGTCGAACAGAACATGGGCCGGAGCGTTGCCCATGGGGCTTTCGTGCTCGAAGACGATCAGCTTGCGCGTGGCCATCTGGCCTCGGGCCGCCGAACGGTCGTGCTCGAACATGCTCTTCAAGGCGTCCCAGAAAAGGGTCAAATCCGCTTCACTGAATCCGGTCTGTTTGGCCAACGGTGCGGAGATGTAGCCGTGGCAGCGGTACAGGGCATAGGGCACGGTGTACTTGCGGCCCATGGTCCGGTTGTCGCCCTGCTGCTTTTCCGCTTCAGCCTCTGTGGCCACGGCCATCCTGGTGATGCTGTGCTCCAGCGGCACGATGGGATCCACACTGCGGGCAAAGGTCAATTGCACCGGACCGCGGACCTGACCGCAGTTTGGCGCGGACTTCAGGGACATCACGGCCCCGAAGGTCCGCACATCGTAGTAATCCTCGCACATTTTGCCCTTGCCCTTTTCCACTTCGGTACTGCTGGGCTTGCGGGACTTGGCCCCCTTGAGGGCATTGGTCAAGGCGGTTTTCACGTCCTTGGGCGGCTTGGCTTCCTTGATCCACTCGTTGACCTCCTTCTTGTCCGCGTCCGCGGCCACAACCAGCATCGTGGCGTTGGTCTCCACGTCCGTATCCGTGGATACCCCGTCAGGCGTCCCATTGTCTTCCAGCCAGTCAAAAATTTCCTGGGCAATTTCCTGCCGGGATTCTTCGCCAAGCTGGATGCCCAACTCCTTGAAGGCCTTGAAATGAGCCTGCCCCAGCACCGCCTTTTCCCGAACATAGATGTTGTAAGGCGGCCGGAATTCCTTGGCCAGCTGGACGTAGTTGCGCACCTTGCGCTTCAGGCAGACGTCCGTAACCAGGCCATGCCCTGATTCCGGATCAATGCGCGGCAGGTTGCCGGCGTCCGGGTCGCCGTTGGGATTGCCGTCCTTGACGTCAAAAAACAGTACGAAGTCGTAGCGTTTGGCGATGTTTTCCATGCTGCTGCCTCCTATGGCGCTTCGGTCGTGTCGGTGGTGAGGCTGGTGCCGTTTTCCTGGATGTTGTCCTTGATGACTTTTTTGAAGAAATTTTGGCGCTGGTGATAATAACCCACGGCAAACCGGCCCTGATCCCGCATGCTCAAATGCGTTGGAAAATCCTGGATTCCGTCCATGATCTCCCCGAGTTGCTTCTCCAGGCCTGCGGCCCGTCTCCGATTCTCCAGTTTTGACAGGTGGTGGTTCTTCAGCTTCAAGAGCTGGGGAAATGCCGAGACCGGCGTCCCGGATGCCGCGCCGTAGAACCGGTCGCGGATGGTCGCATTGATGCCCGGATTGGCCTCTTCCTGGATTTTTTCCAGTACGGCGAATAGTCGGCCCAGGCGGTAGCCGATGTTGATGTTGGTGGGATCCAGGACCATGCCGACCTCCTTTGTGGATGGTGCGTAATATCGGGTGAGACGCGCCAGAACGGCCTTGATGATCGCGGCGCGAGGATATGTGATTTCCCGTTCGGCCCTGCAGCGGCGTACGGCAGCGGCCAGTAGGGTCTGGGGATAGGGGGTGCCGGAGAGGATGGCCTTCATCATTTCGCCGGCCATGCTGGGCGGGATGTTTTCGGACTTGCCCAGGGCCGCCGTGCAGATCAGCAGCCGGAAAAGGGAAAGATGCTCCGGCTGATGCGGTCCGTGGACCATGGCGCAGTCGTCAAAATGCTGTTGGATATGCCGCGCGGTCTGGCCCACGGTTCCGGCGTGCCAGAACCGTATGGCGATGCGGGCCACATTGGGGGCCAGGCCCAATACGAAAAAACGGGTCAGATCCTCGGCCAAAGGCGGAGCGCCTGCCCTGGGCCCGGCATACAAGGCCCGGATGGCATTGGCCATCTGCTCCGGATTCTCCTTGGCCGGCTCGCCGAACAAGTCGGCAAAGACGTCTTCCAGCGGATTTTGCTGTTCGGCCCAGAAGACGACGGTATCCGGCCCGACCATTAATTTTTGGCGAGAGTTCTTGGCCAGCAAAGCATTGAGTGCCGTTGCGTATTCAAAAACGGCCCGTTTTCCCGTTGGCGCATTGAAACTCTGCTCCCGGCCATAGGAATCGAAGCCCATCCCTGTCTGAAAAGAAACAATTTTCGAAGTGCTTTGGGCTCCGACAATTGGCGTACGGGGGTGCAATCTTTCAATCTGGTCATGTTCACCCGTCAGCATGCAAATATTCCGCAACCCATCGGATGTATCCGCATCTTCATTCCCTTCTCTGTGCTGGTTGGCGAGAAATTTTTGAATATCCTCCTCTTCACAAACAAGGCAGTTGCGGCCTGAGATCATGAAACTCAGATTGCATCCTGGAATCTTACGGCATTCGCTCCAAAGCGGGTGCTGAAAGACACGTTCTTTCTCGTCCCGCTCAAAAAAGCCGGCTACTGCCTGGACGCTGGCATTGTCCGGGATGTCATTCAGAAATTTTTGAATCGCGGCGATAAAAACCTGATTTTGCTTTTTGGCCATCTCCTGGTCAGCCTTATCCTCGGATTTGGGCCAGCCCAGGACGTAACCGTAATGGTCCCAAAACAGATTCGTTGCTTTCCATGCGTTCTTGCCAACCCGGCCGCTTTCCTTGGGCACGAGAAATTGCCGAACCGGGGCATTCCTGGCCGCGCCGGCGCGGGTGTCCATCAAGTCGGCAAATGTGCCGTCAGGGTTGATGACGATAAGAAATGGAATGCCCTTGCGCTCAAAACCTTCAGGAGGCAAATCTTCCTTTTGCCGCTGATACAACCGATGCAACTCTTGCAAGATCATCGCCGCACCTCCTCGCTGTCCACCGCGGGAACCATAAGTTGGCCGTTATCCAGTCTGCCCCTGAAGAAGGCTGGTCGGCAGCCCTCGTGGCAGGTATGGACATGGTCCACGTCCCGGCTGTTGTCGTGGAACATGTCGTAGAGCATGAAGCCAAGATCCCTGGTTTCAGCGATGGGCTCGGGGACGGGATGGTCATGCGGGATCAGCTCGAAGTGGGCTGCGAATTCGCGGCAGCCAAGGTACGGACGATGGAAGCATTTCCCTTTCCCCGCCCGATGCAGGAACATTTCCTGGAACTTGATGGCCGAGTTTCGCTCGTCCGGCGGAGCGACCAACTCGAACCAGGCATGAATGGTGTAGGCCACGTCCCGCAGGAACAAGCCCGCCCGTTGCTGACGTTTGTCCTCGACGGCAAACCCGTCCGTGCGGGGCGACATGGTTCCGCCCACCTCGTTGCGGCGTACCGATTCCCAGCGGATCGGCCGCAGCACGTCGATCTGTCGGACATACCAGCGCAGGGCCGGTTTCCAGAGTATGGCCTCTAAAATCCCGCGGGCCGCTGAAGGGGTCATCACGTCGTAGGAGACCCTTTCCACTTTCATCTCCGGGCGTGTGAAACAGGCATTCTCGCCCCAGACTTTGAGCCGCAGCAAACGGCTTTTGGTGGATGTCAGATCCATGCGCGTTCTCCTTTGCGAAGTCAGTGCAACATGCCTGTGAAGCGAGCCATGCATCACGCAAACCACATGCAACACATTGGCTCTTCACACCATCGAACAACTTGTCGCTGATCACTGCGTTCTGTCAAAATACTTTTCAGGTTCTTCTGTCATCAATTCAGCACAACAATTCATCCGGTTCGTATACCAAGGAACGGTCCGGACACAAGCCCAATTCCTGATGATACAGGTTGCTCTGAATCTGGATGAAGATGCCGGGATAGACTTCCCGAATCGCACCTGCCTCCATCAGACTCAGGTGCTTGCGGCGCGGGATGTTCACCACGTACCGTTGCAACCGACGCATCAACAGACGTTCGGGCCCGCGTCGTTCCAGGCGGTCCAGCAGTTCCGAATTGTCGTACTGAACGATCACCGCGGCCTGGGCCAAGTCGTCAATGATCTTGAACCTTCCGGCCGCGGAGCGGAAGCTGAATCGCATTTCACGATCATTTCCGAGCAGTTTCAAAATATCCTGACTGTCCAAGCCCTCGCCTTTCAGCCAGTACAGTTCCCGGAAAAAGTCCGTAAAATCCTTCTGGGTCAGAACGTCACCTTGAAGCTGGTTCAACAGCCGCATCCCGATGCCGGCGGCCTGGCGCAGATATCCTGCCGGAATACGAGACGGCGGCGTGAAGACGTACACAAAACCCCTTTCCCGCAAACCCTCCCGGTTGCAGCGCCCCGCGGCCTGGGCAATGGAATCCAAACCCGAGGCGGCCCGGAAGACAACGGGAAAATCCACGTCCACCCCGGCTTCCACAAGTTGCGTGCTGATCACCCGCGTTGGTTCGCGCCGTGACAGGCGGGCCTTGATTTCGCCAATCACCCGTGAGCGATGCATTCCGCACATCAGTGCAGAAAGATGGATCGTGCCAGGCGGCATCATTTCCCAGAGCGTACGAGCATCGTCGCGACGGTTGACGATGCACAGGGCAGAATCGTGGGCGTTGATTTCCGCGGCCAGTTCGTCCCAGGAAATCGGTTCCAGGTCGCGAAACTTGCGGATGCTGGTTCGACGCAATGCCAGGTCCAGGGCTGGCGGGTCGTCGATGATTTCGGTGATCTGATCGATGCCCTTGAATTGATAAGCCGGCTGAGGGTCAAAGGCAGGCTGGGTGGCCGTTGAAAAGATTACCGTAACCCCATACCCCTGCTGCAGTTCGGTAAGGGCTTCGAGAATCGGAGACAGATGCTCCGTCGGTAAAAGTTGCGCTTCGTCCAGCACCACAACGCTGTTGACGATGTTGTGCAGCTTGCGGCAGCGACTTGTCCGGCTGGCAAACAGGGACTCAAAGAATTGCACCGACGTGGTCACGATGATCGGCGCATCCCAGTTCTCCGCGGCAAGCTGCAAAGCATAGCCTTCCCGGCCTGTCTGGGCGTCGTCGGCCAGGACCACGTTGCTGTGGTGCTCCACAACGCTGTCCGGGAAGATTTTACGAAACAAATCGGCAGTCTGTTCAATGATGCTGGTGTACGGAATGACGTAGATGACCCTGCGCAATCCATGGCGGCAAGCATGACGGAGGGCGAAGACCATGGTCGCCAGAGTTTTGCCTCCGCCCGTGGGGACGGTCAGCGAGAAAAAGCCTTGGGGGAATTCAGCCTTGAGCATGCACTGGGCTGCGATTTCGCGGCGCTTGCGGTTCACCGGCGTATCCGGCGCCTTGTCTTCCAGATTGCGCATGAAGACGGTAAAGCGCTCCAGCAGCTCGGCCATGGATGCAAAGCGGCCGCGCTGCTTCGCTTTGTCCTGGTCGAAAAAAGCCTCGGTGTCCAAAAAGTCCGCATCAACCAGACAGGAAAAAAGCATCCGCAACCACAGGGAGGCCGCCAGTCTGGTGGCTGGACGCGGTGGACGGTCCTGGGGCCGCTGGGCATCCAGGATGGCAGACGGAAGAACCGGCAGGCGCTCCAGCAATTCGCGTTTATTCAGGCGACGAACCAGGGTCGATAGGGGTTCGGCATCCCCCTGCCAGTCCGGCAGACCGGCATGATGGCCGGCAATGAGATACGCCAGCACGCGACCGTGGATTCCCAGTTGGTCCACGGCATGAATCGCCCCGGCTGTTGAATGGTCTGTCCGCCCGCCGTTGTTCAGCAGATAGTTCTGAAATTCGAAGGAACTCTTCCCGATGTCATGCCACAACCCGGCAAGCCGCCCCCAGCCGGGACAACCGAATGCGTCCGCAAAACCCTCCGCCAGGGTTGCGGTGTCCAGAAGGTGGGCTTGCAGATCGTGAGTACGACCGTCTTCGTCGGCATGGGCCAAAAGCAAATCTTGATTCCGTGATTGCACTCGCAACTCCCCCCGAGTCCTTTATGCAGATGATTTATGGGTGACATCCATGCGCATCCCGGCGATACGTGCCTCGTTTTTCCATTGCCTCGCGACCGGAAAAACTGCGGGTCAACTTCGTGACCACGGACCAGTCACTGCGTAGAATTCTGGCTCTTTGCAACAGTCTGGACGCCCAGCGCTCGGACGTGATCCGCGCGTCACTAGAGATGGCCCTGCCCGTGTTTGAAAGCCACCCGGAGATGTTTAACTACTTCGCGCATCTGGCCAGAAGGGACTGGTGAGCCGGCAACGTGGCTCAAGGCGCATGACCCGCGAAACCGGCGACGGATCAGCCGTGGTTGCGCGCAAATGATGCAGTTTTCTTATGCAGGGGAGGAGGTTTGTTCCATGGGCATACTGGATCGATTGGCCGGCAAGCCGATGAGTGACGAGGATTTCGCTGCGCTGTTGTGCGGCAAACTGCCCGCGGCCCGTGCCGCGGATGTGGAGAGGTTGAGCAGGGAGTTGGGAGTCCAGCGCATGGACCTTTTCCGGGCCGCCCTGGAACTGGCCCTGCCCGTGTTTCGAGAGCATCCGGAGTATTTTGCGTATCTTGTCGAGAAGGCCGGGGACGAATGGTGACGTTGCGGTGCGAACGCATCGTCGACCGCACTCAACACCCCCACACATCAATATCCCGTTTCCCGGACCGCTCCCGCCGGTTCCAGATCCGCTCTTCCCAGCTGATCCCAGGATCCCGATGGAAGATGACCAGGTGGGCCTCACCAGCCCCGACCCGGTCGGCGTAGTCCGCGGTTTGTTCCAGGCCCTCGGCCAGGGTGGACTCCAGGCTTCTGCCGGCATGCAGCAGTTTCAGTTCGATGACCACCCGCTGGACCGGCCCGAAAAAGCCTTGGGCCTCGTTCAGGGGCCATTCCAGAAACAGGTCCGTGCGCCGGCGGCCCAGGCCGAATTCCCGGTTCAGCCGACCGCCGCCGTTAAGAACGCGCTGCAGGAACGCCTGGAGCAAGAGTTGCGGGCCGGCCTCCTTGTACTCGAAGCGTTCCACCCAGCTCTCGCTGTTTTCCCGGAAGAATTGCTGGAACGCGGTCAAAAGCCTGACCATGTCCAAGCGCCGATCCGGGCCGATATACCAGGCTGTTTCCTGAAGCATGGAGTCCTGAGTCACCACGGTGAGTTCCCGGGGGATGATCTCCTGATAAATCCGATTGCTGACATGAATCTGCGGCTTGCGCGTGATCAGACCTAGATCCTCGACATATTGCAGGTCGTCGTTGGGCATCTGCAGTTCGGTTTGTTCCGTGGAAAGCAGGGCCGCGACCACCGCCCGCACACGGGGCTCCTTGAGCTTGTCCGCGAGCTGGTCCAGGTGCGTGGCCCGGGACAGGATCAGCCGCTCCCGCCCGGCCCGATAGTCCTCCAGGGAGATGGGCCGGGTCCGGTCTCGGGCTTCCCGGTCTTCCCAGGTCACCTCCTGGCCCAGGGCGTTGACCAGCCACGGCTGGCCAAGGGTATCCAGCCAGAGTTCATCAAAAATTTCCGGGGCAAATGCCTGACCCGTGGCCTCGGTATGCTGATGCCACAAAGCCCGGACTTCCTCCTCAGTGAAGTTCCCCATGCGCAGGGACTTGGCCTTGATGTTGAAGGCGCTGCCGCCGGTGACCATCTCTTCCCCAGCCTGACGCATCCGGTAATCGCGCACGTCCCGCACCCCGCAAAGGATCACGCTCTGGGGAAACGCCGCGGGCCGCTGATCATATCCGGCCCGGATCTGGCGGAGCAGGGAAATCAGGGTATTGCCCACCAGGGAGTCCACCTCGTCCAGGAGCAGGACCACGGGCCTGGGCGAGATCTTGGACCAATGCTCCAGCAGGCTCGTGAGTTGGTCATGGACCACCGTGTTCCGACCCTCTCCATCAAGCCAGGCTTTGATCCGCTCATCGTTCAGGTGGTTATGGACGCCCCGCGCAATGGCGCTGCACACCGCCGGAATCCCCTTGCTTTCATCCCCCCGGGCCGCCTGGGCCCCTTCGATGTTGGCGTAGGCGCAGGCGAATCGGCCCTCGGCGTTCAGTTCGGCCATGATGGCCAGCAAGGTGCTCGTCTTGCCGGTCTGACGCGGAGCATGGAGCACAAAGTAGCGCTTGGTTTGAATTAGATGGCTGACATCCTCCCAATCCACACGGTGCAGAGGAGGTAGTGCGTAATGTTCATCCGGATTTACCGGTCCGGACGTATTGAAAAATTTTTCCATCACGGCTCCTTGGCCTTATATCCATGCCACATGGCTCTGCCCTGGGAGCAGGTCTTCGATGTTTAATCAACACATCTGTAAATTACATAACGATCAGAATTCCAGATGCCCCGGCGTACGCGGGAAGGGAATCACGTCGCGGATGTTGGTCGCGCCGGTGGCCATCATCAGAAAGCGCTCGAAGCCCATGCCGAAACCGGCGTGGGGCACGGTCCCGAAGCGGCGGGTATCCAGGTACCACCAGTATGCGTCCCGGCTCAGTCCCTGCTCGTCCATGCGATCCGTCAGGATGTTCAGCCGTTCCTCGCGCTGGCTTCCCCCCACCAGTTCCCCCACCCGGGGCACGAGCAGGTCCATGGCGGCCACGGTTTCGCCGTCGTCGTTCAGGCGCATGTAGAAAGGCTTGATGGTCCGCGGATAGCCGTGCACCATGACCGGCTGCTTGAAGTGTTCCTCGGCCAGGAAGCGTTCGTGTTCAGTTTGCAGGTCTGATCCGAAAATCACCTGGAATTCAAAATCACGTCGGCTCTCCTCAAGTATATCGATGGCTTGGGCATAGGATATCCGGGCAAAGGGCTTGGCCAGAAGGATTTCCAGATCGGCAAGCAGGGTCTTGTCCACGAATTTTCCGAACAGTTCCAGGTCGTCCGGGCAGTGCGCCATGACATGCCGGACCATGGATTTGGTCAGTTCCTCCGCCAGATCCATATTGTCGCCCAGATCGCCAAAGGTGAACTCCGGCTCGATCATCCAGAATTCAGCGGCATGACGGGGCGTATTCGAGTTCTCCGCCCGGAAGGTGGGACCGAAGGTATAGACCATGCCCAGTGCGCAGGCATACAGTTCCGCTTCCAGTTGCCCGGAAACGGTCAGATTGGCCTGCCTGCCGAAAAAATCCTCGGCGCAGGGATCGGAACCGGGCACCGGCTTGTGGTCCAGGGGCAGACTGGTCACGCGGAACATCTCCCCGGCTCCTTCGCAATCCGAACCGGTGATGATGGGCGAGTGCAGATGCCAGAATCCGCGTTCACGAAAGAACGCGTGCACGGCAAAAGCCGCTTCGGAGCGAATCCGGGCCATGGCCCCGTACTTGTTGGTCCTGGGCCGCAGATGAGCGATGGTCCGCAAAAATTCATCGGAATGCCGCTTCTTTTGCAGGGGATATGTTTCCTGGTCGGCCAAGCCGATCAGCGAGACCCTTGTCGCCTGCACTTCCCAATTCTGCCCCGCGGCCGGTGAAGCCACGTGTCTGCCGTGAATCTCCACGGAGGCGCCGTTGTTCACGTCCTTGAACGACTGCTCCGCCGCGGCATGATCCATGACCACCTGAATATTTTTCAGGCAGGAACCGTCGTTGATCTCCAGAAAGGAAAACCCTTTCGCGTCCCTTCGGGTACGCACCCAGCCTTGCAGATGAATTTCCCCGAGAGCATTTTCGGTGGTCAGGGCATGATTCACGAATGTACGCATCTTCATCCTCTGTTATGCTTTGCAATTATGACTGCACTGAACATGCAGTCGTTCCATCAAGGACTGATCTCAACAAACTCGAGTTCTCGCCGGTGAAGTCAAGGAGCCGCACCCACGGTCATCATTGACGGAGTCTTCATCTCATGCAAGTGTTTCTTAAAAATCAGCGTCACAGCAACCGTCAGTTTGAACGGAGTGCTCCATCATGCTCACATCCCTTGCCGTCTCGAATTTCTCCATTTTCCAGGAGCTTCACCTTCGCTTCACCGGCGATCTGAACATCATCGTTGGTGAAAACAGTACTGGCAAGAGCCATCTCCTCAAGTTGGCCTATGTTCTTTGCGCGATTCAAAGCGAGAGCTCCGAGACGACGGCTCCCGAGATCCATTACCATCTTGACGAACGGATCGCGGAAAAGCTTGTGGCCGTATTTCGCCCAGATTTTCTCGGAGGGCTGGTGAACCGTTCATCCCTGCGCTCACGTTGCCGGGTCGAGTCCCACTTCATGGAACACAAAGCCCTGGAAAGCAGCCTTGGCTTCAGCTTTGCTCCGAACAGCCGGAAAAAGGTCTCGCTGGAAAGGCACAAGGCTTCCAGATCGTTCAAGTCGCCGGTGATGATGCCGCCCAAGGAAATCCTGACAATTTTCCCGAGTCTGAGCGGATTCCATGATCGCCGGGAACTCTTCCTCGATGAGACATACTATGACTTGAGCCGAAAATTCCTGGCCGGTCCGCTTCAATCCGCCAAACTCGAAGGCTTCGCCCACCTGATCGCAGAACTTGAGTCCATTCTGCAGGGAAAGATCATCCTTGAGCACGGCCGCTTTTACATTCATTCCCGGGACAAAGGCAGACTTGAGGTCGGCCTGTTGGCTGAAGGACTGCGCAAGGTAGCCCAATTGGCCTACCTCCTGCTGAACGGAGCCCTGAGCAAGGGCTGTACCCTGCTTTGGGACGAACCTGACGCAAACCTCAACCCGAAGCTGATCCGCAAAGTGGCCAAGGCCCTGATGATCACTGTCCAGTCCGGAATCCAGGTCGTCATCGCCACGCACAACCTTTTTCTGCTTCGTGAACTGGCTCTTCTGCGCAAAAACTATCCCCTTTCAACTCTTTTCACCGGCCTGGAATGCAACGGGGCCGGAGCCACTGCCCATCAGGCCGATGAACTTGAGGGGCTTCCCAATATCACGGCCCTGGATGAGGAACTGGAACAAAGCGATCGGTACCTGGAGCAGCAACTGGAGTCCGGCACATGATCGAATTCGTCGAAGGCGACTTGCTCTTTCGGTTCGCCAAAGGCATCACCGTGTGCAAGTACGACGAGACAAAGTTTTACCGCGGCACCATGCTCCGAGTCGAAGGGAGCAAGGCCGTGGACTTCATTGTCATTCGCCCGGGATCCGGCCTTCCGGGGGACCTCGTGTTCATAGAAGTCAAGGATTTGAGCGGTCATGAATCCCGCAACCGGGACCGTTTGCTGTCCGGACGTCTGGCATCCGAAGTCGCCCAGAAAGTCCGGGACACCATCTCGGGACTCTTTGCCGCGTGGCGATGGGATGTTCAGGAACTTCGCCCTTTTGCAAGCGCTCTTTTTCACAAGAGCAATCCTTTACGGATCGAGGTCGTTCTTTTCCTGGAAGAGCGCAAAAGCGCATCGCTGCTTTTTCCGTATAAACGTCGGCTTGCGGATCAGATTCAATTGCTGAAGAATAAGTTGCGCCCCTTTCGGGCGGACTGTAAAATCTACAACAGCAAAACGTTGCCCAGCAGTTACGGCTGGAAGGGCGTGCGTCGCGCTCCCCCCCACCGCGAGTAGGAATGGCGAGCAGCCCCGATTTTGTGAACGGACAAAAAGTCTGCACTCCCTCCGCGATGATGACGCAAAATAAAGCCTTAAGCCACTCAAGTCGGAACTGTCTTGACAGTAAGGGCTTTTCGGTTGTAACAAATTTCACGAGGCATGTATTTCAAAAGCTTCAAGCCTTTGGATCCATGTTTGCAGCTAGGGGGGCCATTATGACCGGATCCACCGCTCTTTGGTCGGATACATGTCGGTTGACGGTTCCCTTCTTATTGTGACGAACCACCCTAAACCCTTCGAGGAGGCAGAACAATGGCGAAACACAAGACCCCGTTGTTGGACGAGCTGGAAAAGGGACCATGGCCCAGCTTTGTTTCCGACATCAAACGGGAAGCGGAGTCAAGGGCGAAGAACGTCAACAACGTTGAGTACCAAATTCCCGTGGATGTCTGTGAAGATCTGCTCGGCGTGCTGGAACTCTCTTACACTGACGGAGAGACCCACTGGAAACACGGCGGCATCGTCGGCGTTTTCGGATACGGCGGCGGCGTTATCGGCCGGTATTGCGACCAGCCGGACCAGTTCCCCGGGGTCGCGCATTTCCACACCGTACGCGTCAACCAGCCTTCCGGGTTTTACTACTCCACGGATTTTCTGAAGCAGCTCTGCGATCTGTGGGAATTCCGCGGCAGCGGCCTGACCAACATGCACGGCTCCACCGGCGACATCGTCTGGCTCGGCACCACCACCCCGCAGTTGGAAGAAATCTTCTACGAGCTGACCCACAAGCTGGACACCGACCTCGGCGGTTCCGGATCCAACCTGCGTACGCCAGCGTCTTGTCTCGGCATGTCCCGCTGTCAATACTCCTGTATTGACGCTCAGGATCTGTGTCACGACCTGACCAACGAATACCAGGACTTCCTGCACCGTCCCGCCTTCCCGTACAAGTTCAAGTTCAAGGTCGACGGCTGTCCCAACGGCTGCGTGGCCTCCATCGCCCGCTCCGACCTTGCCTTCATCGGCCTCTGGAAGGACAACATCCGCATCGATCAGGAAGCGGTCAAGGCCTACATCGGCGGCGAGATCAAGCCCAATGCCGGCGCTCACGCGGGCCGCGACTGGGGCAAGTTCGACATCCAGAAGGAAGTCCTCGATCTCTGCCCCACCGAGTGTATGTGGATGGAAGGCAACACCTTGAAAATCAATGACAAGGAATGCAACCATTGCATGCACTGCATCAATGCCATGCCCCGCGCTCTGAGGATCGGCGAGGAAACCGGTTGCGCCATGCTTCTGGGCGCAAAGGCCCCGATTCTGGACGGCGCACAGATGGGCACGCTGATCGTCCCCTTCATCAAGTGTGAAGCTCCGTACACGGAAATCAAGGACCTGATCGAGAAGCTCTTCGAGTTCTGGATGGAAGAAGGCAAGAACCGCGAGCGTGTCGGCGAGACCATGAAGCGTGTCGGCCTGTACAAGATCCTGCAGGTCATGGAACTGGACGTTGACGTGCGAGTTGTTCAGGAACCTCGGACCAACCCCTACATCTTCTGGAAGGAAGAGGAAGTGCCGGGTGGCTGGGACAGGAAGATCGAAGACTACAGAAGCCGACACAAAATGTAACGAGCCCAGGAGGTATCAAAAATGGCATTCATTTCCTCAGGATACGATCCGAAACAGCCGATGAAGGATCGGATCACGGATATCGGCCCCCGGCACTATCAAGATTTCTTGCCGCCGGTACTCAAGAACAACTACGGCAAATGGCTGTACCATGAGATTCTCGAGCCCGGGATTCTGATGCACAAGGCCGAGAGCGGCGATGAAGTCTACACGATCCGGGTTGGTTCTCCCCGCCTCATGGGCGTGCAGACCATTCGGGAAATCTGCGAAATCGCCGACAAGCACTGCGGTGGTCATGTCCGCTGGACAACCCGCCACAATGTCGAATTCATGGTGGACAGCAAGGACAAGGTCGGTCCGCTGAAAGAAGACCTGCTCAGCCGCAAGCATGAGGCCGGCAGCTACAAGTTCCCCATCGGCGGCACCGGCGCCGGCGTGACCAACATCATCCACACCCAGGGCTGGGTTCACTGTCACACCGCTGCATCGGACGCTTCCGGCACAGTCAAGGCCGTGATGGATGATCTCTTTGAAGAGTTCACCAGCATGCGCTTGCCCGCGCCGTTGCGCTTGTCCATGGCCTGCTGCGTCAATATGTGCGGCGCCGTGCACTGCTCGGACATCGGCTTCGTGGGATACCACCGCAAGCCTCCGATCATTGACCACCACACCCTGGACAACATCTGCGAAATTCCGTTGGCCGTGGCCGCCTGTCCCACCGCCGCCATCCGCCCGACCAAGGTGGACCTGCCTGACGGAACCAAAGTCAATTCCGTGGCCATCAAGAACGAGCGCTGCATGTTCTGCGGCAACTGCTACACCATGTGCCCCGCTCTGCCCCTTTCCGACGGTGCAGGCGGCGACGGCTTGATCATCATGGTCGGCGGCAAGGTTTCCAACCGCCGCAGCAATCCGAAGTTCTCCAAGGTCGTCGTGGACTTCGTGCCCAATGAGCCGCCGCGCTGGCCCACGCTGGTCAAGAAGGTCCACCAGATCGTCGACGCCTACTCCAAGGGCGCCCGCAAGTACGAGCGCCTGGGCGAATGGGCCGAGCGCATCGGCTGGGAACGCTTCTTCGAAGTTTGCGACCTGGAATTCACCTGGCACTTGATCGACGATTTCCGTGATCCTGCGTACGAAACCTGGCGCCAGACAACGAACTTCAAGTTCTAATCAACCTTCATTGCTGCCCGGGGCCACCCCGGGCAGCACACTTTGAGGAGTCTCACATGGATGAAGCAGCTGCAAAACAGGCCATTATTGATGGTATGAAGTCCAAAAAAAACAAATCCAAGTTCTATTTCAAGGATTTGACTGCCATGGTTCCGGAGATGAAAACATTGCAGACCAAAAAGCTTCTCGGCCAGATGGTCAATGAGGAAATTCTGGAATACTGGTCCAGTGGAAGCACCACATTTTACGGCCTCAAAGGCGTTGGCAAACAGCAAGCCGGTGAGGGCGAATAGAGCTCCTTTCGGGGGTTCCCATTATATCAGGTGTGCCAGAACATAGCCGGGATGTCGCGGATCGAGGTCCTCTGATCACTCGATTTGCAACGCCATGAAGCTTGGCCGGCTGATTATTTTGGGAGTCCCTTTTTTTATTCTCACTGCCCCCCCTTTATTTTCCAACTTCCACCCCCAGCATCGACACCATCCGTGAGTACGACTCCTCGCCTGATTTTAGCCGGTCTCAGCGGGGGAGCAGGCAAGACCATCATTTCCCTTGGCTTGTGCCGCGGCCTGGTTGACTCCGGTTTGCGGGTCAAACCCTTCAAAAAGGGACCGGACTACATCGACGCCGCGTGGCTCGGGCTGGCGGCACGACGGGAAGCGTCCAATCTCGATCCCTTTCTCATGTCCACGGATGCGCTGATGGGTCTGTATCGGAAAGGCGCAGCAGGCGTGGACATGTCCCTTGTTGAAGGCAATAGAGGTCTTTTCGACGGCAAGGATGTCAGCGGGACCTATTCAACGGCCGAACTGGCGAAACTGATCCAGGCGCCGGTTGTGCTCATCGTGAACTGCACCAAGATGACCCGGACCGTGGTTGCGATGATCCTTGGGTGTCGCGCTTTCGAGCCCAGCCTTCATCTTGCCGGCGTGATCCTGAACCGGACCGCCGGAACACGACACAAGACCATATTGCGCCAATGCATCGAGGAGTATACCGATGTGCCCGTGATCGGCATTTTGCCGAAAATCAAACCGGATCCCATTCCGGAACGGCATATGGGCCTGGTATCGGATCAGGAGTGCTCGGAAGCAGAAGCCACGCTGAATCACCTTGCGCAAATTGCCCGGGACTGCATCGACCTTGACGCCATCCGCGACATAGCGGCCAAAGCACCTCCGCTTGCCCTTCCCCAGCCTCTTGTGGATTCCTCGAATACTGCCGGAAAGAATTTTTCGCCAACCGGAAGTTCAGGAACATGCTCCTCCCCCGATTCTCGAAAAAACCATGGACACAAGGTGCGCATCGGCGTGATCCGGGATGCCGCTTTGTGGTTTTATTACCAGGAAAATCTTGAAGAACTCCGCCAGGAAGGCGTGGAACTCGTGGAACTCAGCCTGCTTTCGCCCAGCCCCTGGCCTGAGATTCATGGTCTGTATCTCGGAGGAGGTTTTCCGGAAACCCAGGCCGCCCAGTTGTCTGAAAACATTTTCATCCGCCGGGAGGTGTCGCGACTGGCCCAGGCAGGGCTTCCCATTTATGCGGAATGCGGCGGCTTCATGTATCTTGGCGAGAGCCTCGTGTATCAAGATGCCCTCTACCCCATGGCCGGAGTCTTTCCCCTGCGGACGATGCTGTGCGCCAAACCCCAGGGACTGGGCTACACCGTTGCCCGCGTGATCCGCCCCAATCCGTTTCACCCGGTTGGACTGGAGTTTACCGGCCACGAATTTCATTATTCGAGGTGCGTGACCCCGCTTCAACCAGACATGCAATTTGCCCTTGAGATGAAGCGTGGGTGCGGCATGGATCAAAACAGGGACGGTCTCATCTTCAAGAACACCTTCGCGTGCTATACGCATTTGCATGCACTCGGCGTTCCCACGTGGGCTGGAAATTTTATTGCCGCCGCGCGTTCCTACCAGCAAGAAAACACAAAATCGCCGGGTAACTTCGCAGCAGAATAATTACACTTCGGCAAGACCGCGAAATGGTCATGTCGTTTCTGACTGGATACCGGCGATGGCTTCCAGAGCCAGGTCGGCGATGCGATAGGTCTGCAATCTGTCATTACGGTACAGGGCAACCTGGTGCGCATCCTCGGTCAAATTCTCCAAAATGGGCACGTGCTGCGCATTGCCCACGCTGCCAAGTCCCCATGCGCCCACGGCTCGGTCCAGCGGATCGTCCTTGGTCGCGATTTCTGAAAAGGTGGTCAGGCCCTGTTCCATAAGCTCCGGCCGCACCTCGGCCAGGCGAGCCATTCCCCAGTAGGCGCCCCAACGCAGGGGAGCGTGGTCGAGGTAGATGCCGTCCCCGGAAACCGGCTCCTGGGCGTATGCAGTCAATATCCTGTTGAACTCGCGGGCAAGAGCCGGGCTGCGGGCCAAAGTTTCGCCCATGGATTCGGGAGCGCCCCAGCCAACCGCTCCGGACTCCTCGTTCAGATTCCACATCAGTCGACGCATGATCACTCTCGCCGATTCCATATCCTGTTCAGCGAGATCTGCGGTGACGACTCCGAATGCCGATACGGCACGCCACTTCAAAAGCGGTTCTGGCGCCAGAAGCAGGGAGAACAACGGTCCCAGAAGCTTGCGCCGGGGCAGGTCGAAATACGTGCTCAGCTTCTCCTGCCAGTCATCCTGCACCAGAAAGGATGAGAATTCCTTTTTGAGCGTCCTGAATTCGGCCATGAAGAAGCTCCTTTTCTCGCAACTACTCAGCTTCAGAGCGGGATAAGTTTGGTTTTCAGTAACTACTCAGCTCATCGAGAAAATCGGACTGGATACCGGCCTTCGCCGGTATGACTGAACTTGGAAAGGATGTGGTATGATACGTCATTCCGGCGAAAGCCGGAATCCAGCTCTGGCGAGTGACCACAGAGTATGTGCTAAATAGTTACGTTTTTCATAAACTTGTGGCACCATGACCTGGATTCCCGCCTTCGCGGGAATGACTTGTTATTCAATCCGTCGCCGGATTAGTCATACCCGCGAATGCGGGCATCCAGTGCTCTTTTTCTCGGATGTGCTGAATAGTCACCTTTTCACAAAAGATAATCAGCGATGAGCCTCAAGCATTTGTCGAAACTCCGGTTTCACCTCGAAGCCGTTTTCGATGGCCTTGTCCATGTTCTCCAAAGCCTGCTGATACTTGCCCTGCTCATAATAACATAAGGCAAGATTGTTGAGTGCCGGTGCAAATCTGGGCTCGATCTTCAAAGCACGCTCACAATGGTCGATGGACTTGTCGTATTGCTCCAGTGCATAATACACGCTGGCAAGGGTGGTATGGGCCTGCACGAACTTCGGCTGCAGCGAAACGGCCTGGAGAAGGGGTTCCAAGGCTTTATCCGGCTCGCCGAGCTGGAGGTAGACGAATCCGATGTTTCCATAGGGGATGGGAAATTTCGGACGAACTTCCGCGGCCTTTTTGTTGAAGTACAGGCAGCCCTCCAGATCGCCCTGATACATCCGAATGCCGCCGATCTGCACATAGGCTTCAGCCATGGTCGGTGAACATTCTACGGCCGCAAAGAACTCGTTCTCGGCCTCCTGCCAGTTTCGCTGCGCCAGATAGGCTACGCCCAGGTTGAAATGCGAATTCGCGCAACTGGGATTCTGTTCGAGTATTTCCTTTTTCTGGCGAATATATTTTTCCGTTTTGTCAATATCAGTCATTGCCTCTCCATGTAGAATTTCAAAAAATGTAACTATTCAGCATGCTGCTGCCGTGCGGAGTTTGACATCGCCGTCGGTATCGGGATCGGGATCGGAAGCGGAAGCGAAACCATGCGAAGTGCTCCTCAACGTTTTCAAAACCGATTCCGATTCCGATTCCGACTCCGACCCTGAGTGTCGAAGGCAGATCGCACAACGTGTGCTGAGCAGTTACCAAAAATTTATCCATTTCGGCGGAATATCCATGGCTAAACCGCGAGTATCAATATCCCGCTGTCCGCCTTGGGCGGTCATCCGTCATTCTCAGGCTGTCGCTCAATCGCGCCTGAATGTCCTTTGATCCTGGACGTCGATATGATGTTGCGTCTGGTGCTGATACCATTGAGCGAACTCGTACATGGCCACATACCGTTCATCATTGTCCATCAGGCCCATGCACATGTCCAGCACCGCCTTGGCATAGACGTTGGAATAGTGTTCTTCCTTTCGTTGCTGCAAAAACCCCATTGCCATGGCCCGGGCAGTCTTGTCGGTGCTGAATTTGCGCATATCGAGAGGATCGTTGGGCTTCTGGAACGGGTCCCATTTATCGTACCCGACTTTTTGGACAAAAGTCTTGGCCCGTTCCGAAAGGCTTTCGTAGATTGCCTTTTTCTGCGCTTCCTGCTCGTTCATTTCTGACATGGACCGCAACTCCCTGAACCTTTTGATTCCGAATCGCAGCCGCAGGAACCACCGGAAGGTGAATCGCAACCTCCGGATCCGCATGCGCCTGAACCGCACCCGGACTTGCTGATCCCGAGATACTCGTCGTCATATACGGTGAGCAGGGCCATTGAGGGTGGGACGAGCATGTCTCCCATATGGGGATACTTGGTACTCAGACTTTGAACCAACTCCAGGCTCAAGGCCGCAAGCATCTGGTGAATCTTTTCAATCTGAACCGCGGGGTATTGAACACCGGGTTCGAATTTTGACAGCGTGCAGGTTCTGGCCTTGGAATTGATTTCCTGCGGAATGCCGTACAACCTGCAGGTAATGGGTCTGAACTGGTACAAGTCGCATCTGTCCTGGGAATTCAATAACGGACAACGAACCCGCTTGCGTGCGAAGTCCTCGAGGATTTCATCCGTCTCCACTCCTTCCCGCTGACTCTTGTAAGCCTGAAACTTCAGCTTGTAAGCAGCCCGATCGGCTTGATCCGCCTTGGCCAGGATTTGCGTCTTGGTCTCCCTGGGCAGAACCCCATGGAAGTGGTGATTCAGGTACAACGCCTCGATCAAGGGCAAATCGAACATGGCGTGACAGCAATCGCTGCAACCCTGCTCACATATTACGCATTGAGGGTACTTCTCCTTCACGGTGTCGAATATCTTGTCAACGCTCTGCAGGAGTTGTTCGTATTTTTTAAAAAAAGGTGAAAAATCCGGAGGCATGCAGTGCTCCTAAAAACGCCAAAAGGAGGAAAATCCTCCTTTTGGCGATAGTCAAAAAAATGAAAAAAACTAGACTTCTTCTACAGTGAGTGCATTTGTCTCACAGACTTCGATGCAGGACTCGCAACCGAGGCACTCTTCCTCGTTCACGGCAACGGCTTTTCCGTCTTGAAGTTCATAAACTTCGGTAGGGCAAACATCGACACACTCGCCATCACCTGTACACTTGTCGACATCAACGGTGATTTTCCAACCCATTTTCTACCTCCAGTTTGAATAAGATCTGCCCCTGACATCCGGAGCAGGTTGTTGTGCGGAGTTTCACCCCCGTGCCACGGGCAAGGTTGTCACAAAACAGAAACAAAAATGCCCATCCTCAGATAAACAATGGAAATTCTTAGCTAGGCGAACATGCTAAAAAGATGCCCATCATCCGTTCGCTACCCTGAACGACCAGACATTCTTTAGATGTTTAAGACCGTATGTCAAGAGTGAGGCAAAGCATTTTCGGCATTGAAATATGGCCGGTCTTACGCACTCGCCGAAGCACTTTATGTTGAGATAGCGGTATCTATTCAGCAATCCGCGAAAAAATCTGGATAGCGATAGCGCCGGCCTTCGCCGGTATGACTGTATAGATGCAGCTTGCCACGATAAGTCATTCCGGCGAAAGCCGGAATCCAGTGCAGGTGAATGACCACCCTCCGGATGAACTGAATAGTTACAGATAGCGAATGTATGTGATGCAACCGTTGGAATCTCTCAAGGACATGATGCGGTTCAATTACCGGGCACGATGTTCGTGTTGAGGAACCAACATGAAGAAATTCGAACATTGGCAAAATCAGTTGAATAAACAACTACCCGCCGCAACCGAAGCTGCGGCGGGTAGGTATCAGCGCAGGTCAGCCTGGTTCGCGTTACGATGCAGCTTCACGCTGGACCGACAGGGCAACCTTGTAGAGCACCGTCAGGATCAGCAGGCCGATGGCATAAATGCCCACGGTGATGAAGAATTCAGGGATGGTCGGCCAGTATTCAGTATAGGTCTTGAACGGATTGGGAACAAAGCCGCCTATGATCAGGGCAAGGCCCTTGTCGATCCAGCCGGCGACGAAGACCATGATCAAGGCGATGGTCAACGTCGTCTGGTTTTTGCGGGTGGCGGGAATAATCAGCAGGGCCAACGCCACCACGGCCAGGAAGACAAAGTTCCACATCCAGGGCATCAACATCTGACCGCCGACTCCGCCGTAGAGGTAGTCGAAAGTCAGCATCTTGCCCGGATACTGGCTGTAGTATGCCGAAAACACCTTGAGCAGGAGCATGAACAGATTGATGGCCCAGGCATATGCAATGACCTTGGCCATGGTTTGAATGGCCTCCTGTGGAATGACCAAGCCGGCGACACGTCGGACAATAAAGAGCAGCAGCAAAAGCAGAGCCGGCCCTGCAGCGAAAGCCGAAGCCAGGAAGCTGGCGGCCATCAACGAATCAAACCAGAAGTATCTTCCGGGCAACCCGGCATACAGGAAGGCCGTGACCGTATGGATGCTCACGGCCCAGGGGATGGACACGATGATCAGGAACTTGACCCAGCCCGCGGGGCGAATGCCTTTTTTCATGGCCTGCAGCACGGACCAGCCAATGACCAGGTTCAGGAACAGATAGCCGTTCAAGACGACCATGTCCCAGAACAGAATGGAATTGGGCGTGGGGTACAGTACCACGTTCATCAGTCGTTGCGGCTGACCAAGGTCCACCACGACGAACAAGAGACAGACGATAACCGCTGACACGGCCAGAAATTCGCCGAAGATGACCAGCTGGCTGTATGCCTTGTAGTTGTGCAGATAGTAGGGCAGGACCAGCATGACCGCGGAGGCGGCGATGCCGACCATGTACGTCAACTGTCCAATGTACAGTCCCCACGATACGTCGCGGCTCAGACCGGTGACCGTAAGCCCGTGCTGCAACTGATAGATATAGAACCCGAACCCGATGCCGATGAACACCAGGAGCGTGGCAATCCACCCCCAGTAAGCCTTATTGCCCTGAAGCGCTTTTTCCAACATATTTGCTCACCTCATATCAGATAGAAGACGTGGGGCTTAGTGCCCAGGGAGGGCTTGCGGACCAAGCTGTACCGTTCCTTCAGCACCCGGCGTACATCAGATTCCGGATTGTCCAGATCGCCAAAGATCAAAGCCCCTTCGGAAACTTCCACGCAAGCAGGAATCTGGCCTCTGTCCAGTCGGTCATCGCAGAAGGTGCATTTTTCGACCACGCCTTTGGTGCGCGTGGGATATGTCGAATCCATATTCCGGATGAAGGGTCTGGGGTCACGGTAGTTGAAACTCCGCGCACCGTAGGGGCACCCGGCCATGCAGTAGCGACAGCCGATACAACGGTGCATGTCCATGGTCACGATTCCGTCTTCCCTTCGAAACGTGGCTCTCGTGGGGCAGACCCGCACGCAAGGCGGATTGTCGCAGTGGTTGCAAAGCATCAGAAAAGGCTGGTTCTTCACTTCTTCCGGGACGATGATGCTCTGCTGATCCGTAAAGGTTTCCTTGTAGCTGCCTTTCCAGATCCACTTGATCATGTCCTTCCCGGGGATATGGGGCACGTTGTGGCGTTGATGGCAGGCATCGATGCACTGTTGATACAAGCGGGCGGAGGTGAATCGCTCCATGTCGATGGCCATTGCCCAGCGCTCGCCATGCAGGGCTTCCGGATACGCCGTGACCCGTGCGGGACCGGATGCGCCCAATGAGCCGGGGGCGAGAAGTTCCATTGCCGCGTGCCCGCCGACACCGGCCAAGGTGGCCAGCCCGGCGGCTTTCAAAAATGTTCTCCGATTGATGGCCATGGTTATTCCCCCCCAACTGACGGTACGACGTGGCAATCCCAGCAATACGGCGCAACAGCCAAGGCATCGTGACACTGGTCACAAAACTCGTCCTTGTTCGCATGGCATTGGCTCGACATGCAGGTTATGGTCAAGCT
Source organism: Desulfonatronum parangueonense (assembly GCF_054656975.1). NCBI lineage: Bacteria > Pseudomonadati > Thermodesulfobacteriota > Desulfovibrionia > Desulfovibrionales > Desulfonatronaceae > Desulfonatronum > Desulfonatronum parangueonense. The sequence goes on along the minus strand of NZ_BAAHXH010000003.1, from coordinate 568,015 downwards.
CATGTCAAACTGCTTGCCGGCCTGATTGGTGTACAGACGGACACCATCCCGCACCGCGAGATCGCGCCAGTCATCAAGAAGCGTCATGTGATGGAGGCGCATCCATTCTCCATCTTCGACACATTCCTTTTCAAATTCCGGCAATTTCAGTTCCGGTCGTTCGTATGCGGCCCGTCCAAGATTCGACCAGAACGGGAACGTCATCAGAATGAGGAAAATGATCAATCCGGGGATAATTTTACTGGCGTTATACATTATTCTTCACCCTCCATGCCTGGAATGTCCTCACCCCGCAAATCCACGGTCCGCTCGTGCTCGCCGTCCATGACCAGGGCGTTGGCTACCAGTTCCGTCAGTCCGGAAACCGAGACCTCGGGAACCCAATAATCCATCAGCGGCGGCAAGATTGCTCTGTCCAGGGCGCACATGTTCACCAAACGGTTGACGCCATGCTTTTCGTGGACGTGCTTGACGGCGAATGCCCGGGGCATGCCGCCCATCATCCGCAGGTATTCGAATTCGCCGGCGTTGAGTCCCGTGCCGCCACCGCAGCAGAAGGTGGCCTCCTTGATGGTATTCTCAGGCATGTCAAAGAAGTTGTTGCACACGCTTTTGAGAACATAACGCGGTTCCTCGAATATTCCCATGCCTCTGGACGGATTACATGAGTCGTGCCATGTGGTGATGAGATGATCGTTGCGCTTCGGATTCAACTTCAGCTTGCCGTGGTGAATGAGGTCCGCCATGAATTCGACGATGTGGATCATCTTGGTGGTTTTGGAGTTCTCGAACACCGTTCCGGTAATCGGGGACTTGGGCACCTCCAGGAAATCCGAGGGGCCGTTCATGGTGTCCATGTACTGGTGCAGAACCCGCCACATGTGCCCGCATTCGCCGCCGATGATCCATTTGACTCCCAGGCGCTTTGCTTCCGCGTAGATCTTGGAGTTGAGGCGCTTCATCGTATCATGGTTGGTGAACAGACCGAAATTTCCACCTTCCGACGCATAGGTGCTGATGGTGTAGTCCAGACCGATTTGCTCGAAAAGCATCATGTACCCCATGTAGGTATAGATGCCGGGGTCGGCGAAGACGTCTCCGGAAGGTGCCACAAAGAGAATCTCGGCGCCCTTGCGGTTGAAGGTCGGGTTGAGGCGGACGCCGACGTATTCCTCGACGTCGTCCACGAGAAAGTCGATATTTCCCTTGAAAGCCTGCGGTTCAAGCCCCAAGTGGTTTCCAGTACGATAACAGTTGGCCGCCGCGCCCACGACCCAATCGATGTTCACGCCGATCAGGTTCAGCAGTTCGCGGGCGACAATGGTGATTTCCGCCGTGTCGATGCCGTAGGGACAGAACAGCGAACAGCGCCGGCACTCGGTACACTGGTGGAAATAGTAGAACCATTCCTTGATCACTTCCTGGGTCAATTCCCGGCTGCCGGCAAATGCGCCCAGGATGCGTCCCACTGTGGTGAAATCCTTGCGATAGATGGACCGCAGAAGTTCAGCCCGCAGAACCGGCATATTCTTGGGATCACCCGTGCCGATGAAAAAATGACACTTGTCCGCGCAGGCGCCGCAGCGCACGCAAATGTCCAGAAAAATCTTCAGCGACCGGTATTGCCCAAGACACTTTTTCAGGCCCTCGTGAATAATTTCCTGCCAATTGGGGGGAAGCTGCCAGTCGTCGTCCGTGGGCTTCCAGATCCTCGGATTGGGCATGTCCAGGATCTCCAGGTTCTTCGGCTGCCCCGGGTAGCCCCACGTGCCGGGAACGAGATCCACTTTTGGATCAACCCAACTCTTCTTTGGAGCGACATGCGATACCTGGAGCAATTCTTCAGGTTTTGGTGCTTGTGACATAATGACTCCTTATCTTGATTGCCTATGGCTGCCTGTTGCTTCGACAAGACAGCCTACGGCTGCTTTTCCACGGGGATGTCCGCTTCGATCATCTTCTCCCGGAAATCATCCTCATAATGGTCATACGAATGAACCTTTACAGGAGCATTCCAGGGGTTGACATGGCGAACCATCCGGCTGTCGTTGGGGAGGTTCCTGGTCGGGCTGAGAAATACGCCGCCAAGGTGCATCAGCTTGCTGAAGGGGAAATAGGCCAGCAGGACACTGAACAGGAAAAGATGGATATAGAACATGGCCCCGAGTCCATCCGGCACCGTGGGATTGAACGTGGCCAGTCCCATGGCCAGAACCTTCACGCCCATCAGGTCGACCTTGGTGAAGTAGCGCATCATGATTCCGGATAATGCGATGCCCAGGATCAGGAACAACGGAAAATAATCCGCCGCATGAGAGATGTACCGCATCTGGGAATCATAAAAGCGGCGCAGCAGAAGAAACAACAAGGCGGCAACCAGAAAGACGTCCGTCATGTACAGACCCGGAGAACCGATCTGGAGCATTCCGTCAACATTCTCCAGCACCTGGACAAAACCCGGAACCGGCTCGGTGAAGAAGCGAAGATGGCGGATAACGATGAGCAGAAAGGAATAGTGGAACACGATTCCTCCCAGCCAGAGCCATTTTTCCGAACCGTAGACCAGCTTGCCTTCGGTCAGACTCATTTTCGTGTTCCGGAACAGTGACCGGAAAAAAAGGACCTCCAGGGCCATTCTGCCCACAACTCCCCAGGTGGTGTACGGGCTGTCGATCTTGGAGGGCTTGATCCAGTCCAGGGTTTTCTGCTGTCCGGCTGTTGTCGGAATCCTGAATGGTACCGGCGACCGGGCCCAATCAACGATCCGGACCGTGAATCCGATCAGGAAGACCAGAATCGCGGCATACGGAATCACGATTCCGAAAATCGCATCCAGACCGAGAAGTCCGGCTCCCAGGTACACGAAAAGAGACATTCCCAAAACTATTAACAAAGAATACCACGCTGCCATTTCCCTACCTCGCTTTGCGTTGATGCTCCACTGGTTGCGTTAAAATGGTTGTCCACCCCGTCAGGAAAGACGGGTTTCCTCGCTCATCAGATTTGCCCGTTTCAGAAGACGGGCATGACGGTTGATGAATTCGTTGCTTTTCAATTCAGTCAAGGTCGATCGGCATTGGGAATAAATGTCAAAAGCAACGAGCAGCACCCCGTCGATACGCTCTTCAAAAACCAAGAGTTGGTCTTCCATTCCCTTTGCCTTGATTTCCGAACCGAGCTCTTCCCGGATGATTTTTTTGATAAAAAGAAGGAACGCGAGGGACTTTGAAGGCGTAAAGCCCTGAACGGCCCGAATCCTGATCATGCTGTCCATAATTGCAGTAATCTGTTGCACGTCGAGTCCGCCCAGCATGGCGTCAAAAATTTCGGCCAAGCCTTTGTTCATGGCATGGCCGACAGGATTGGCGAATTGATCCTTCTCCCTGGTATAGAAATTGGCGCTTTCAGCGGGATAAGTCTGAAGGGTGAGCTTGGTCCAACGGTCGACAAGCATGACCTTGTTGTCTTTGAGCAGGTTGATAATGTCGTTTTTCATAAATCAGCAAATGCCGGGAATCCGGCTGGGGTAATAAAAGTGAAATACAGTGGAGATGAGATGAGCAGCGGGATGAATACGCATTGCCTTCATATGTCCATGCCGGTGGCAACTATATCAGCGTGTCAGAGAAAAAGACCTGGATGCCGGCTGCGCCGGCATGACTGACATGGATACAGGTTGATCCAGAATGTCATTCCGGTGAGAGCCGGAATCCAGTGCGGTTTTATGACCAATTGGATGATGTTCCGAGTCTTTTCGAAAAAGTGCAACTCCATCATCCTCTGGAAAAGATCGGGACGAGTCACCCCGGTTGAACTGACAGCTTAGGCGTTGCGGCACGCGGCTATCTGTCTCTATTCTCAATTGAGAAAGTCGACTATCCGATTGGGAAATTTGTGTCAAGGCGGGTTTCGGGCCGGGCCAGGCATCCCAACGCTGCCGAAAATTTGCCTTCCCCATCTCTTTTCTACATAATCGCCTTTTTTTTCAAAATCCGGAGGTTCATCATGAAAGAAGCAACATCCGACGTCAGCAGGCCTGACAAGGTTTCCACGATAATTCCTGATCTGGGTCCCGCGAAAATTCGTTCCCACATGGAGTGCGCCCTGTTCATTCAAGACGATCAGCGGGTTCAACTCTTCGTCGCCAATGAGGAAGGCGAATCCGGCACCATGTCCATGCAGACCTATGAATTCGAACCCGCGGGCCCGCGTTCAAACCTTTATTTCGACCCTCCCAAAACAAAGTGCGCCATCGTCACTTGCGGCGGCCTCTGCCCCGGCATCAACGACGTTATTCGCGCCCTGGTCATGACCGCGCACCACAGCTACGGCGTGGCCGGCATCCTGGGCATCCGCTACGGACTGCAGGGCTTCATCCCTGAATACGGCCATCAACTCATGGAACTGACTCCGGACAAGGTCGCCAATATTCACGAATTCGGCGGAACCATCCTTTCCTCCTCCCGGGGGCCGCAATCACCTGAAGAGATCGTCGATGCCCTGGAGCGAATGAACGTCAGCGTGTTGTTCCTGATCGGCGGAGACGGCACCATGCAGGCGTCCCTGAAAATCCAGGAGGAAGTCGCGAAACGCAAGATCAAGATGGCCGTCATCGGGATCCCCAAAACCATCGACAACGACATCAATTTCGTTCCCCGCTCCTTCGGCTTCGACACGGCCGTGGAAAAGGCCACGGAAGCGATCCGCTGCGCGCATACCGAGGCCCTGGGCGCTCCCAACGGCATTGGAATGGTCAAGCTCATGGGCCGGGAAGCGGGATTCATCGCCGCTCAGGCCACCCTGGCCCTGAAGGACGTCAATTTCGTCCTGATTCCCGAAGACCCTTTTGAGATTCACGGCCCGAACGGTTTTCTGCAGGCCCTGGATGATCGTATCCGCCGCCGTGGCCATGCGGTGGTCGTGGTGGCGGAAGGCGCGGGCCAGGATCTGCTCGCCGCCTCCAGCGAAACCGACGCCTCGGGCAATCCTGTACTGCGAGACATCTGTGGATTGCTGCGCCGTGAAATCGACGTCTACTTCAAGTCCACGAATACCGAATACACCCTCAAATTCATCGATCCCAGCTACATCATCCGCTCGATCCCCGCCAATGCCAATGATCGCGTCTACTGCGGGTTTCTGGGCCAGAACGCCGTGCATGCCGCCATGGCCGGCAAGACCGGAATGGTGGTGAGCAAGTTGCACGGCCACTATATTCACCTGCCCTTGAGCCTGGTTGCCGGAAAGCGCAAGTCCATCAGCACGGTCAGCAACTACTGGCAAGCCGTGCTGCAGTCCACCGGTCAGCCCGTGCACATGAAGACAGACCTTGCGCAATATCCCCAGGGAACAACATGCAAAATTTAACCTCCGCCGGGGCATGAGCATGTCCTTCGTCTCCAATTCTTCCGAATCAGCAGGAACAGTACTCCAGGAATGCACAGCGGCCATATCGGCGTTGGACATGTCCGCCGCTGCGGACATTCAAGCCAGGCTGGACAATCTGACAAAACCCAGGGGAAGTTTGGGCAGGCTGGAAGACCTGGCTTTGCGATTGACCCTGATCAGCCTGGCCGCTGGTCGCGGGGACATTCCTCAGGCCGACCCGGCCCGGATCTACACCTGCGCCGCGGATCATGGCGTGGCCGCCAGAGGGGTCAGCAAGTTTCCCCAGGAAGTGACCCGCCAAATGGTCGCCAACTTCCTGAACGGCGGTGCGGCCGTCAACATCTTCACCCGCACGTCAGGGGTGGAGCTGCTCGTTGTCGACGTGGGCGTCAAGGGAGCTGATTTTCCGGATTCGCCCAGCCTGCTGAACCGCAAGATCGCGCAGGGCACCGCGGATCTCAGCGCCGGCCCGGCCATGCGTTCCGGGGAGTGCATCCAGGCCGTGGAACTGGGGATTTCTCTGGCCGGACAGGCCGCGAAGGAGGGCATGCGCGTGGTCGGCACGGGAGAAATGGGGATCGCGAACACCACCGCGGCCACGGCTCTCTACTGCGCGTTTCTGGATCTGCCCCCGGAAACGATCACAGGCCCGGGCACCGGCTTGACCGAAGAGGAAGTCCGCCACAAGGCCGGAGTGGTTGCCAGGGCCTTGCAGGTCAATCATGCCGAATTGTCCGCCGCCGACCCCATGCGGACCCTGGCCGCTCTGGGCGGGCTGGAAATCGCATGCCTGAGCGGGCTGATCCTGGGCTGCGCGCGGCACAAGCTGGCTGTCGTCATCGACGGGTTCATCTCCACAGCGGCCTATGTGGCGGCATGGAAAATCCATCCCTCCGTGGGCGATTACGCATTCTTCGCCCACGGCTCAGCCGAGCCGGGACACGGCGTCATCCTGAATCGCCTTCGCGTCCGTCCCATTCTGGATCTGGGCATGCGACTGGGTGAGGGCACGGGCGCCGCCCTGGCCGTTCCCATCCTCAGGGCCGCCACAGCCATGTATAACGACATGGCCAGCTTTGCCACCGCCGGGGTAAGCGACTCCGAAGGCTCTGCCTGATGTCATGACGGTTCCATCTGCCGTTTTCAGCATAGAAACCGCATCTGGATGATCCAATTGCTTGGCAGGATTGAACGGGCCTCTTTTTTTAAGGCTTTTTTGTTCGATACGGCAGGACAGCATTTCAGAGGCCGCAAGCCGACACTACTCCTTGCCTTAGGCAAGGGAAGCGGATAACAGCAAGTCGATGCACCATCTTCAACAATTTTTCCAAGACGAACTGCCGGTCATCAACGACTATCTGGTTCAGGAAACCCGAAAACTTCCGGATCTCGTCCGTCCCGTGGCCGAGCATGTTCTCCGGGCGGGCGGCAAGCGCCTGCGCCCCCTGCTCACCATTCTCTTCTCTCGATGCGTCCCGGCTGGAAGCAAATCCGCCGACAGGCCGCCGGCTTCGCGCGACGTGTATTCCCTGGCCTGCGCCATGGAGTTTCTGCATTCGGCCACGCTGCTGCACGACGACATCCTGGACGGCAGCGACCTGCGCCGGGGCCAGACCACGGCGCACCTGGTCTTCGGCAAAACAGAAACCATCCTTGCCGGCGATGTGCTCCTGGCTCTGGGCAACCGTCTGGTTGCGGAGCATGGAGACACCCGCCTGAGCTGGCGCGTTGCCGACGCCATCATGCGCACGGCTGCCGGAGAAATCCAGGAATTGGAGTGGATCAAGAGCCCCACTCTGTCCCAGGAGCACTATCTGGAGATCATCACCGGCAAGACCGCCTATCTGATCCAGGCCTCCTGCCACTGCGGAGCGCTGTTTTCCAGCAGTGGACCTGCTGTGGAGCAGGCCGCCCTGGACTTCGGCATCAATCTGGGCATCGCCTTTCAGCTGACCGACGATGCCCTGGATTATTCGGCCAAAGCCGAGGTGGCGGGCAAACCAGTCGGCAACGATCTGCGGGAAGGCAAGCTCACGCTGCCCTTGATCTCCTATCTGGAGACCCTGTCCGAGCAGGAACGACAAGAAACCATGCGTTGGATCCGCGACCTGGGGGCCACCGCCGAACATGGCGTCCTTTCCGAGCAAAACCGGGCCCGCCATGATCAAATCATCCAGGCCGTGCGCTCCGCCGGCTGTGTTCAACAGACCCGCGACAGGGCTGCGCATTTCGTTTCCCTGGCTGACGACGCCCTCGCCAATCTTGAACAAACCCCGGAATGCACGGCTCTTCGGGAAGCTCTCCACCATACTCTGCACCGGGAAAAATAGTCGTGCACACGCTGCCGCGCAATGGACAAATGGCTACCAGGAAACCCATCGAATCCCTTGCCGCAAGTCTGAACAAGACCTTTGCACCCGCCCTGGTGGCTCTTGTCCAGGAAATTGTGCGCCCCTTCCCGGATTTTGGCCGCATCGCTCAATTCATCAAATCAGATCCGGTCCTGACCACGAATATCCTTGCTCTTGTCAACTCACCCTTCTACTCCCTGAACCAGAAGGTTCTCGACCTGAAGCGGGCCGCGGTCATTCTCGGGACTCAGGAACTGCTGAAAATCACCCTGAGCGTCTCCCTGTATCAGTCCATTTCCGACTCCACGAAATGCACCCGGAAAAACTTCCATACATGGCGGGAGACCATCTGGTCGGCTCTGGCCGCCCAATGTCTTGCGGAACGTCTTTGTCCGGGAAAAGCTGACCTGGCCTACCTCAGTGCCCTGCTGATGGACATTTCCCGGCTGATGCAGGCCTGTCTCCCCGATGATCAGGACCATGCGGCGGTCAGCATGGAACTGCTCAGCCTGTGGGAACTGCCGGAGGACGTCCTGGAAGCCATAGCCCTGCATCACGACATGGACTCCCTGCGCGAGCATTCGCCCTTTCAGCAGTGCGTCATTCTCGGTGCGTACTGGGCCAAGCTGGAAGTGGAAAGCGATGCCGACCCCCTGGAACTGCTCCGTTTCAAGCACCTGCTCCAGGATGTGACGCACGACGTTCCCGGCCCCGACGCCGGCTATGAACTGTTGCGCGAAAGCATCCTGCGCCGCTTCAGCGCATTGACGGACCTTTTGAATCTTTCGGACCGGGAGGCTGACCTGCATCTGCTTTCCCAGTCCATGGAAACCATCCAGCGGCTCTTTTTCATGAGTCTGGACCTGTCCCAGGCCACTGGCGGAGTGCAGGCCCTGGCAAATATTTTCCAGAAGCACCTCTTTCACCAGTGGAATCTGCGGACCTGGGAGCTTGGCCTTGCCTGGCCTCAGGAGCAAGGATGGTCATTGTTTCGGTGCCATCAGGGTTCCGCGGTTTCCGAGGTCCAGACCTTTGTTCCATGTAATGAGCTGGCCTGGACCTTCAAGGGGCTGAGCATTCCCATGCGGGTCGGCCCCGCCACATGGGCGGAACTGCGCATCCATCAAAAGGAACTGCCCCATGAAGCCGTTGTCCAATTGGGACATTACGCGCATTTCGCGGCTTTGGCCCTGGAGCGGTACATGCAGCGAACTGCTGTCCTGGAAGAAAAGGCCGGCATGCTGGATGGTCTGCCCGTCGGAGTGGCCCGGCTGAATGATTCCGGGGAGGTGGTGGCCGCCAACCCCAGCCTGCTTCGGCTCCTGCGCACGAAAAGCATCCATGGCCGCGACATCGCCCCTGCCTTGCAGACCATCGGACTGCTCAACTCCGAAACCGCATGGCACGAGTTCGTCCGCGACGAAAACACCCGGTCCATCAGTTCCCTGAACTGCCCCGGTTCCATGAGTCAGGACATCAAAACGCCCTGCCTCTACTTCACCGCTCACAAATTCCCGGATGCACAGCGTCCCGGAATTCTGCTCCTGCTGGAGGACATCCAGGATATTGCCGGACTGCAGTTGAGCATGCACAAGCAGCGGAACTTCCTGAAGGGATTGGTCAACGCCATGCGGGACGTCATACTCACCGTGAACGCCCGCGGCATCATTACCTTCACCTCGAAGCTGCTGCCGGCCGAACTCGTCGGCCGCAACCTTTTCTCCATCACGACCCCGGCCGGGGCTTTCGCCGGGGTCTGGGACGAGCATCTCCTGGAAACCATGAGCGATCCTCAGGAAGCCGTCCTGTTTATCGAAGGCGGACCAGCCATGCCCCTGGAATTGATCTTCTCTCCTCTGCCCGCCGTGCCGGATGAACCCGCCGATTACCTTGTCGTTGGGCGTGATCTGACCACCATCCGCCGTCTGGAGGAAAAACTCCGGCAGCAAGCCATGCTTGATGATTTGACCGGACTGTTCAATCAACGCTATTTTCACGAGATCCTGCGCCGGGAAATCAGCCGGGCTCTCCGCAACAGGCACGCCCTGAGCCTGATGTTCTGCGACATGGACAGATTCAAAGTGATCAACGACACCAAGGGGCATCAGGCCGGCGACGAGGTGCTGCGCAACATCGGCAAGATCTTTCGCGACACCTGCCGCAAGGGCGCGGACTTTCCCGTCCGGTACGGCGGCGATGAGTTCGTCATCCTCGCAACGGAATCCTCCACCGAGCAACTGGCTCACCTGGCGGACCGCGTCAAAAAGAGCGTGGCTGAGACCTTTGTCTCGGAAATCAGCCTCAGCATCGGGATCAGCGAGTATCAGGCCGGGGAATCAGCGGAGAGTTTTCTCAGCCGCGCGGATCGAGCGTCGTATTCGGCCAAACAGAGCGGCGGCAACACGATTGTGGTAGCGGACAATTCCGCCTCCATGCCAGCCAATAGTTGACACATTCTGTCAGCAATTCATGCTTGGTAACTATTCAGCGTATTCGAGAAAAATCGGACTGGATACCGGCCTTTGCCGGTATGACTGAACTTGTAAAGGACATGGTATAACACGTCATTCCGGCGAAAGCCGGAATCCAGTGCTGATGGATGACCAAACACTGGATGTGCTGAGCAATGACTCATGCTTTAACAAAATGATTTTGATCGCGATTCAGAATCAGGATCAGGATCATTGGCATACAGGAGTAGGATCATGATGTTGTGGCGTGTGGAAGTAGGCCCGCGGGACCATGTCAGCGACACCCTCGGCAACCGGGTGGGCCGCAAGATTTGCCAGGAACTGGGCATCGACGTGCAAAATGTGTCCACCATCAAGGTCTTCACGGTGGCCGGTCTGGACGAGAAGCAGATCCGGACGGTTCTGGAGCGCCATGTCCTGGACGACCCCATCCTGCACGTGGCGTCGCTTTCTCCCCTGCCCGCCCCCGCTGGGTTCGACTGGACCCTGGAAGTGGGGTTCCGCCCGGGCGTCACGGACAACGAGGGCCGTACCGCTACCCAAAGCGTGGCCATGGTCCTGGGCCTGCCCAAGCCCCTGCCGCGGGATTTCGCCGTGTACACCGCCACCCGCTACCTGCTTTCCGGCAACCTGACCCAGGCTGATGTCCGGCACATCGCCAAGGACCTGCTGGCCAACGAGTTGATCCAGCGCTTCGAGATCAAGAGTTTTTCCGAGTGGCAGGCATCTCCCGGTTTTCCGGCCCGGGCCGCCCAGGTGGTGGGCCGCCCCAGCGACACGGTCCAAACCATTGCCCTTTCCGGCTTGAGCGACGAGGAACTGATGGAGATCAGCCGCAAGGGCGTTCTGGCCCTCAGCCTCGATGAAATGAAGGCCATCCGCGGATACTATGAACGTCTCGACATCCGCATGGCCCGCCAATCCCAAGGCCTGCCCGAGCATCCCACGGATGTGGAACTGGAAGCCCTGGCCCAGACCTGGTCCGAGCACTGCAAGCACAAGATCTTCTGCGCCAAAATCACCTATCGCAACCAAGACGCCGGACGCACTGAAACCGTCAACAGTCTCTACAAAACCTTTATCCAGACCCCCACCGCAATCCTGCGTCGGCGCATGGGGCAGGACGACTTCTGCCTTTCCGTGTTCAAGGACAACGCCGGCGTGATCCGTTTTGCCGAGGACCACAACATCTGCATCAAGGTGGAAACCCACAACAGCCCGTCGGCCCTGGATCCCTACGGTGGCGCCCTGACCGGGATCGTGGGCGTGAACCGCGACCCCATGGGCACGGGCCTGGGCGCGAACCTGCTCTGCAACACCGACGTCTTCTGCCTGGGCTCGCCCTTTTACGACCAGCCCCTGCCCCCGCGGCTGCTCCACCCCCGGCGAGTCCTGGAAGGGGTGCGCGAGGGCGTGGAACACGGCGGAAACAAGTCCGGCATTCCCACGGTCAACGGTTCGCTGGTCTTTCATGAGCGCTTCCTGGGCAAGCCGCTGATCTTCTGCGGCACCATCGGCATCATGCCGGCCATGATCGGGGACCGCCCCAGCCACATCAAGAAGGCCCGTCCCGGCGACGCCATCGTGATGGTCGGCGGGCGGATCGGCAAGGACGGCATCCATGGGGCCACCTTCTCCTCGGAGGAGCTGCATGAGGACTCACCGGCCACGGCGGTCCAGATCGGCGACCCCATCACCCAGCGCAAGATGTACGACTTCCTGATGGTTGCCCGGGACCGCGGTCTGTACCAGGCCATCACGGACAACGGGGCCGGCGGCCTGAGTTCCTCGGTGGGCGAAATGGCCCAGGACAGCGGCGGCTGCGACCTGGATCTGAGCCTGGCCCCGCTGAAGTACGACGGACTGATGCCCTGGGAAATCCTCCTGTCCGAGGCCCAGGAACGGATGACCGCGGCCGTGGCCCCCCAGGATCTGGAAGCCTTCCTGGCCCTGGCCGAAAAGATGGACGTGGAAGCGACGGCCCTGGGCCGGTTCACGGACAGCGGGCTCTTTCACATCCGCTTCGGTGAAAGAACCGTGGCTGCGCTGGAAATGGCCTTTCTCCATGAAGGCACGCCCCAGATGCAGCTGGAGGCCGAATGGGTTCCGCCGCCCCAGACCGACATGGCCATTCCCAGGACCAGAGACCATAATGAGCTGCTCAAACGCATGCTCGGCCGGCTGAACGTGTGCAGCAAGGAGTACGTGATCCGCCAGTACGACCACGAGGTCCAGGGCGGCAGCGTGATCAAGCCGCTGATGGGTCCGCGGGCTGACGGGCCCACGGACGCCGCGGTGATCAGACCGCTGCTGGATTCCAATGCCGGCCTTGTGGTTTCCCACGGCATCTGCCCCAAGTTCAGCGACCTGGACACCTACTGGATGACCGCCAACGCCGTGGACGAGGCCGTGCGCAACGCCGTGGCCGTGGGCGCGGATCCGGACCGCATGGCCGGAGTGGACAACTTCTGCTGGTGCGATCCGGTCCAGTCCGAAAAGACCCCGGACGGCCGCTACAAGCTGGCGCAACTGGTCCGGTCCAATCAGGCCCTGGCGCATTATTGCCTGGCCTATGGCGTGCCCTGCGTTTCCGGCAAGGATTCCATGAAGAACGACTATTCCGTGGGCGGGGTGAAGATTTCCGTGCCGCCCACGTTACTCTTCAGCCTGGTGGGCATGGTGGAGGATGTCCGGACCTGCGTGACCTCGGACTTCAAGCAGCCCGGCGACGCGATCTACCTGCTCGGGCCGACGCATGACGAGCTGGGCGGCAGTGAACTGGTTTCCGAACTGGGACTTTCCACCGGCAATGTCCCGCAGGTGGACGCCCTGGCCAACCGGCGCCGCTACCAGAGTCTGCATGCCGCCATCCGGGCCGGACTGGTCCGGGCCGCCCATGATCTCTCCGACGGCGGCCTGGGAGTCGCCGCGGCGGAAATGGCCATTGCCGGACGGCTCGGAGCGGAGATCGATCTTGCGCTCGTGCCTTCCTGCCCCGGCGATCTCGCTTCGGAAATCCTGCTCTACAGCGAATCCGCGGGTCGACTCCTGGTCTGCGTCGCACCGGAACAGGTCCAGGCATTCGAAGAACTTTTCAGGGGCCAGATCCTGGGCCGCATTGGCCGGGTCCATCCGGAGCCCTTCCTGCGCGTCAACCACGGCCCATCCACAATCATCACCACCTCCGTCGAAGATCTGGCCGCCGCCTGGAAAGCGACCATGGACTGGTAGGAGCTTGTTGATCGTTAATGGTTAATGGTTATAATTTGGTAACTATCCAGCATACGCTTCCTTTGCCCGGTTCGGCATCGGGGTCGGTATCGGGATCGGGATCGGAATCGGAAGCGAAGCCGTGCAAAGGAAGCCTCAATGTTCTCGATACCGATTCCGACCCCGACCCCGACTCCGATTGCCGGAGGCAGATCACATAAAGTATGCTGAGTCGTTACATTGTTTGGTTACTATCCAGCATGCGCGTCCGTTACCCGGTTCGGCATCGCTGTCGGTATCGGGATCGGGATCGGAAGCGAAGCCGTGCGAAGGGAGCCTCAATGTTCTCGATACCGATTCCGATACCGACCCCGATACCGATTGCCGGGGGCAGATCACATAAAGTATGCTGAGTCGTTACATTGTTTGGTTACTATCCAGCATGCGCTTCCGTTGCCCGGTTCGGCATCGGGGTCGGTATCGGGATCGGGATCGGAATCGAATGCGAAGCCGTGTGAAGAGAGCCTCAATGTTCTCGATACCGATTCCGACCCCGACCCCGACTCCGATTGCCGGAGGCAGATCACATAAAGTATGCTGAGTCGTTACATTGCTTGGTTACTATCCAGCATGCGCGTCCGTTGCCCGGTTCGGCATCGGGGTCGGTATCGGGATCGGGATCGAATGCGAAGACGTGCGGAGGGATTCTCAACATTATCGATACCGATTCCGATACCGATTGCCAGAGGCAGATCACGCAATGCATTTTAAGTAGATAGAATGTAACTACTCAGCAGAGCCAGAAAGACCTGGATAGCGATAGCGCCGGCCTTCGTCGGTATGACTAGAGTGGTAAAGCTTGCCAGATACGTCATTCCGGCGAAAGCCGGAATCCAGTGCTGGAGAATGATCATGCTCCGTATGTGCTGAATAGTTACTGGAAGATAGAATTTATCTGCGTCCATCCATGGTTCACATCTACAAACGACCGGGGTGGACCATCAGCAGATGAGACGACAGATCACCCCAAGGAGCATCATTTGACTGAAGAGAACACTGATCATCCGCCTCAGGAGCAACCGGAGACTTCTGACTCCCCTGATTCCCTGCGGCCAGAGACATCACTGGAAGAATTGCCTGAAGCCTTGCGCCAGGCCTGCCAACGTGCCGGCTGGACTGAGCTGACCCCGGTTCAGAAAAAAGCCATTCCCTATGTGCTGGCCGGCCAGGATATCATGGCCCAGGCCCGCACCGGCAGCGGCAAGACCGGGGCCTTCATCCTGCCCCTGCTGGAACGCATCGATCCCAAGAAATCCGAATGCCAGGCTCTGGTCCTTGTTCCGACCCGTGAGCTGGCCCGCCAGGTCAGCGAGGAAGCCGGCGTCCTGGCCGGAGATTCGGGCTTGAACGTGGTTCCGGTGTATGGCGGCACCGGCTACCAGTCCCAGATCGACGCCTTTCGCCGAGGCGCGCACCTTGTGGTCGGAACTCCGGGTCGGATCCTGGACCATCTCCTCAGCCGCAACCTGAGCCTGGACCATATCCGCGTGCTCATCTTCGACGAGGCCGACCGGATGCTTTCCGTGGGCTTCTACCCGGACATGCGCGAACTGCAGCGCTACCTGCCGCGTGGCGGCTATGACGCCTTCATGTTTTCAGCCACGTACCCGGAGAGCGTGATTCGCCTCGGCGAGGAGTTCCTGAACAAACCAGTTTTTCTTGGCCTCTCCGGGGATCAGGTCCATATCGCGGAGATCGAACATGTTTTTTGCGTCGTCCCCCGCATGAGCCGCGACCGGGTCCTGATCCGCCTTCTGGAGATGGAAAACCCGAGTTCCGCCATCATCTTCTGCAATACCAAGAACAATGTGGAGTACGTCGCGGCAATCCTCAAGCAATATGGTTTCGACGCCGAAGACATTTCCTCCAATCTTTCCCAGGTTCAGCGCGAACGGGTCCTGGCCCGCATCCGCGGCGGAAAGCTGCGTTTTCTGGTGGCCACGGACGTGGCCGGCAGAGGCATAGACATCCCGGGCCTTTCCCATGTCTTTCTGTACGAGGCGCCGGAGGATCCGGAATCCTATATTCACCGGGCCGGGCGCACCGGCCGGGCCGGAGCCACGGGCAGGGTCATCTCCCTGGTGGACATCATGGAAAAGATCGAACTGGGGCGCATTGCCGCCCGGTTCAACATCAACATGCTGGAACGCACCACGCCGGAAGAGGAAGACGTGACCGCGGTTCTTGAGGACCGCATCACCGTGATGCTGGAAAACAAGCGCCGCACCATGACCTTGGCGCAAAAAGAGCGGACAGCGCGGTTTGTTCCGACCATTCCCAGGTTCGCCCAAAGCGAGGACACCTCCGCCCTGCTGGCCATTCTTCTGGATGAACTCTACCAGCAGACCATGAATGTCCCCCCGCCCAAGCCCGAGGACAAACCAGCCCCAAAAACGACGTCAAAGACCACCCAGATTTCAACAACGGACCCCCAACCCAAGAAAAAACGCCGTCGCCGCAAGCCGAAAAGGAATGACCAGGGAGATTCGTCAACCGGAGAAAGTTGAAACGATGATCCGTGAACCAACCAGCATCAATCCAGCCTAAATATTGCCTTGACGCCTTTTCTGCTGGAATTTATGTTTCTTTGTAACTACCCAGCTTCAGAGCGGGTTAAGGTTGGTTTCCAAAAACTTGTGGCTAACATGACCTGGATTCCCGCCTTCGCGGGAATGACTTGTTTCTCAATGCCGACCCGCATTAGTCATACCCGCGAAGGCGGGTATCCAGTGCGCTTATTCTCGGATGAGCTGAGTAATTAGGTTTCTTTTAAGTATCCGAAGCACGCTCAACCAACTTGAAGACGACAAGGAGACACGTATGCCCCAGATTGATTTTGACGGAAAGACTTGTGAAGTGGATCAGGATGGTTTTTTGCTGGACCCTGAATGCTGGAACGAGGATGTGGCCAGGGCGATTCTCAAGCATCATTCCGGTCCGGAGCTGAATGAGCAGACTCTGTCCATCCTCCAGTTCATGCGTGAGCACTACAAGAAATTTCACGCCTTCCCGATTCTTCATGCCGTCTGCAAGAAATTAAATCAGCCCAAGGAATGCGTGCGAGAGGAATTTCTGGATCCGTTGCTGGCCTGGAAGGCCGCCGGGCTACCCAAGCCGGATAATGTCTTCTCCGAAGCGGACGACCGGAATCAAGAATTCTATCGACTCATTTCCATGCAATAACCCGCTGAATCCGCCACATCGTGCAGACTCGTCAGCTCATTGACGTGATCTTTCCAGCGGTCCCTTCATTTCCATTCAACAACTTTCCGCGCTTGAGTGAGCCGGCCATGGTTTGCTGAACCATGGTCGGCTCACCAGACATCCTCGCGCCTCTCCAAAAGGAGGGGTGCCGAATCCGAGGACATTGGACGCGAACCTGTGCCCCCCGTCCTGAACGACTCTGCCCCACCTGCATTTGAACCTGCCAGCAATCAAACATCGACAAAGCCCTACCCATCCAGTCCTGAAGTGGATCGGCTTTGCCGACTTCTTCTTCAATATCTGCTGAAAGCGGCTGGATACCGGCTTTGCCGGCATGACTTTGTGTGAAGGATCTCCCTCTTTCAGTCATTCCGATGAAAGTCGGGATTCAGATGTTTTCCAGGGCAGTTAAATCGCCACGGAGTTTATGAGCAGTTACAATTCGAAACATTGATGGGATTCTTGAATCGTTGTCCCACCTCTTGCGTTCTAAATTTCACAATGTTAAGCGGCACCGTGAGATACAAAAAATTTAGCCTACGTTTGCAGATCAGGACGGCTACCCTCTTTAAAACGTCACCATATTTTATCTTCTTGTACCATGTACCATGGCATAATCAAAGGGGTTTTATTGATGTTCAAGAACATGAGACTGGGAGTGAAGCTGGGGCTGGGGTTTGGACTGTTGATCATCATCATGTTGGCTTTGGGGGGGCTGGCTATCCTGAACATGCATCGCGTCGGCGGCGACAGCAACCGTCTGGCCAACGAGTTGGTTCCGGAATGGGTTATTGCCGGGAACATCGCTGGGAGCCAAGCCCAGGCGGTCAACTATCTTTCGCGCTACGGCCTGACCCATGACTCGGCCCTGTTGGAACGAGGTCGGAACGAGATCAGGGCCATTCGGGACCATCTGGAAGAAGGCCGCGGTCTGGCCCAGGAGCGGCCGCGTCTCGCCCAGCTGCGGACCGGCGTCCAAGAAATCACGACCCTGATGAACACTTTTGAAGAGGCCGTGACCAAGACCGAGCAGGCCGTAGGGCGCATCGCGGATGCACGCGCCCAGGCCGGTCTGGCCGCGGACACATTCGTGGAGAGCATTTCCGCCTATATTCAGGCCCAGAACACGGCCATGACTAGGCAGATCACGGAGCAGGACACGGTGGCCGAGTTGCGCATCCGCCAGGATCGGATCGCCGCGGGCAACGACATTCTGGATCTTGGCAACGAGATCAGGGTGGCCAACTGGCGCGCCCAGGCCACTCGGGACATGGCTGGCATGGAACGTATCCTGGGCAACTTCGGAGTCCTGCAGTCACAGTTGCAAAACCTGATCAACGTGACCCGTCAGGAGGTCAATCTACGCCAGCTCAATCAGACCAGGACCGCCGCGGAGAGCTACCAGCTGGCCATGGAAGCCATGCTCGCGGCCCAGCACGACATGGAGACACAAAGCCACTCCATGATCCGGGCTTACACTTCCGTCCTGGAACAAAGCAACACCCTGGAATCCAACGCGGAACGGCAGACCTCGGCCATTGCCCTGCAGACCATGGAGTCATTGGTTTCGGCGTCGCGAGTGCTCATCTTCGGCTTGATCGCGGCCCTGCTGCTCGGCATTCTTGCCGCAATCATCCTGACCCGCATGATCACCCGCCCCGTTGCCAAGGGCGTGGTGTTTTCCAACGAACTCGCGACGGGCGAACTGGACGCCGGACTGGAGGTGGACCAACGAGACGAGATCGGCATGCTGGGCAAGGCCATGCAGGACATGCAGACCAAACTCCGGCAGATCGTCAGTGAGGTCCAGTCGGCCTCGGAGAACGTGGCCTCGGGCAGCGAGCAGCTTTCCGCCTCCTCGGAGCAGATGTCCCAGGGCGCCTCGGAACAGGCTGCCGCGGTGGAAGAAGTCTCCTCCAGCATGGAGGAGATGACCGCGAACATCAAGCAGAACGCGGACAATGCCGCCCAGACCGAAAAGATCGCCCTCAAGGCGGCCAAGGACGCCCTGGAGGGTGGACAAGCGGTCTCTCAGACCGTCTCGGCCATGAAGCAGATCGCTGAAAAGATCTCCATTATTGAAGAGATCGCCCGGCAGACCAATTTGCTGGCCCTGAACGCGGCCATCGAGGCGGCCCGGGCCGGCGACGCCGGCAAGGGGTTCGCCGTGGTGGCCGCGGAAGTGCGCAAACTGGCTGAGCGCAGCGGCGCCGCGGCCACGGAGATTAGCGAACTTTCCGCCTCCAGCGTCCAGGTGGCGGTACAGGCAGGCGAGATGCTCACCAGGATCGTCCCGGACATCCAGAAAACCGCTGAACTGATCCAGGAGATCAACGCCGCCAGCCGGGAACAGAGCATTGGCGTGGAGCAGATCAACAAGGCCATCCAGCAGCTGGATCAAGTCATCCAGCAGAACGCTTCGGCGGCCGAGGAAATGGCCTCCACCTCCGAAGAGTTGTCCAGTCAGGCCGAAGAATTGCAAGCCATCATGTCTTTCTTCAAGATGAGCGGTTCCCACGCCGGACCAAGGGTGCGCAATGACCGCGAGCAAGTAGCCGCGAACCCGCGCCTATCAGCCGGCAGGGCCGCCATGGCAGCCCCAAAAAGGAACCAAGGCGTTTTTTCCTTGGATATGGCGGAAAAAGACAATGAGTTCGAAAAATTCTAATGATTGCCTCCTCGAAAACCCCACCCCCAAAAGAGGTCTTTATGGGCGCTGAAAGCATGAATGCTGATGTGACATGGCCGTGCCAGGACGAGTTGACCAGCAGGCAGATACTGGAGGACGCCCCCATCGGCATTTTCCGCTCCACTCCTGACGGACGCTATCTCAGCGTGAACAGGGCCATGGCTGAGATGCTCGGCTACGACAATCCTGAAGAGGTGATCGCAGCAGTGACTGACATCGGCCTCCAAATCTACGTCACACCAGACTCCCGGACCAGCTTGCTGCGGATTCTGGAGCGGCAATCCCGGATTACTGCTTTTGAACTGCCTCTTTTCCGTCGCGACGGTTCCGTGATCTGGGTCAGCAAGAGCATCAGGGTTGTTCGCGACGCCCAGGACCGCATTAGCTACTTCCAGGGTTTTGCAGTGGACATCAGCGACCGAAAGCGGGTGGAGCAGACCCTGTTTGACAAGGAACAACGGATAAGAGGAATGCTCAACGCCACCTCGGACTCCGTATTTCTGATGGATGAGAACGGTCTGATCCTCGAAAGCAACGTTGTCGCGTCCAGACGCCGCAATACGGATATCGACTACATGCTGGGCAAACCGATTTTCGATTACCTCTCACCCGTAACCGCCACCCGCCGACGCGAGGAACTGAAAAAAGTCTTTACCACGAAAACAATGATCCGGTTTGAAGAGGAGCGCAACGGTCGAGTCTACGCTCTGCGTTTATTTCCTATCCTGGATGGCTACGGCCGAGTCGTTCAGGCGGTCAGCTATTCACGGGACATCACGGAACGAAAAAAAGCACTTGAAAAGCTGAAGCGTTCAAAGGAAGCGGCCGAGACGGCCCGCCGGCTTGCAGAGGAGGCCAACAAGGCCAAGAGCCAATTCCTGTCCAATATGAGCCATGAAATCCGGACGCCCTTGAACGGCTTCCTTGGCATGATGCAACTTCTGGAAAGCACGGGCCTTGACCAAGAACAGCAAAAGTATGTGCATATCGCCGTGAAATCCGCGCATCGCTTGACCGCCCTGCTCAGCGACATCCTTGACATGTCCCAGATCGAAGCGGGCAAGGCTCGGATATGCCCTGAGCCCTTCGCACTGAACCAGATGCTGGACGAACTCGAGGACCTGTTCAGACCGTCCTGTTTGGAGAAAGGATTGTCCCTGGACATTATCCGAGACGATTCGGTGCCGGATCAACTTATCGGCGATCCCAAACGCATACGACAAATTGTCTTCAACTTGACGGCCAACGCGGTGAAGTACACGAATACCGGATCCATCAAGGTGGAGATGCATTGCTTGCCGTCTCCTTTTCCAGAACAGTGTCGTCTGCATCTCGCTGTCGATGATACCGGCATCGGCATCACATCGGACAAACAGGAGGCGATATTCGATTCATTCATCCAGGCTGACGGTACCTATGCCAGGAAATACGAAGGGGCGGGCCTTGGGCTGGCCCTGGTCAAGCGCCTGGTCGAGATGATGGACGGCAGCATTGCCTTGGACAGCGAACCCGAACGTGGAAGCACGTTCACCTGCGTCCTGCCTTTAAGGACGATCTCGGGTCGACGAAACGCCGCGTCACTTCAACGTGACGCTTCCGACCACGAGTCGGAAGAGAAACGGTTGAAAATCCTTTTGGCTGAGGACGATGAAGTCAACAGCATGGTTATTCAGGGATTATTGCGAAAAATGGGACACCAAGTGGTCGCTGTGAAGAACGGCCAGGAAGCCGTGGATGCTTTACTGGAATCGGGCCGGACCTATGACGCGGTCCTCATGGACATCGAAATGCCGGTGATGAACGGTCTGGAGGCCCTGAAGCGGATTCAAGGCCATGACGGCTCATTGCATGATCCGGCCATCCCCGTCATCGCAGTGACCGCACATGCCCTGAACGGCGACCGTGAAAGATTCGTCTCCGCGGGAATGAGCAGTTACGTGGCCAAGCCGATGCGGAAAGAGGATTTGGTTCAGGCCTTGGAACAAGTGATGTCCCAAAGACCCGCCGCCTGAGCGCGGCGGCTGAGACGTCAAAGCCTTTGCGCAGAATGATCAGTTTTCAACATCGTCGCCAGGTGCCTGCATGGGCAGGGTCGCGGTGAAGGTCGAGCCATTGGCCACGGCGCTGTCCACCGTGATCACGCCGCCCAGCTTGGTCACAATCCCGTAACAGATGGAGAGGCCCAGTCCGGCGCCTTTGCCAGGCGGCTTGGTGGTGAAAAAGGGTTCGAAGACTCTGTGCAGATGATCCTCGGGAATGCCGCAGCCGTCATCCTTGACAGTAAGCAGGACCCAATCCGTCCCTTTCCTACGGGTGCCGACGACGACCTTGCCGTCGCGCTCCACGGCATCCAGGGCGTTGTTGACCAGGTTCAAGGCCAACTGGCGCAACTGAGCCGAATCACTATGCATCAGCGACAGTTCCGGATCAAAGTCGCGCTCGATGACGATATTGCTTAAAATCGCGTCCTTCTCCAGAATGCCCACGACCTCGTCCAGAATGTCGTTCAGGTCAACTTCCCCGATATTGGAATCCATGTTTTCGGCAAAGCGCAGCAGTTTGCCGGTAATGCTCCCGCAGCGATGCGTCTGCTGAACGATGATCCGCAGCGAATCCTTGAAGTCGCCGCGATATTTGAAATCCCTGCTTTCCTCCTTTGCCAGGAGGTCTTCCAGCCAGCCCGCCTCCTCGTTGATGATCGCCAGAGGGTTGTTGATTTCGTGCGCCACCCCCGTAGAAAGTTGACCGAAGGCGGCCAGCTTGTGGGCCTGGATCATCTGCTCGTCCACGACGCAGGCCGGAGCATTTTGCTGGGCCGCACCGGCACCTTGATCAGCTTCGGTCGGCCTATCCAGGCGAGTATCCGGCAGATCCGGTGCAGCGGACGTGGACCGTGTTGCATGCAGGGTTCCGATGAAATACCCAGCCCCCACGCCGCAGAGAAGAGCGAGGATTACGAGAAGGATAGCAGACCTCCGGGTTGAACGTGGAACGTTCCGTCAGCCGTCCGCTCTTTTGCGGGCGGCGTCCTGAATGGCCTCTTGCAGGGTAGCAAGGTCGCAGGGTTTGGCCAGGCAGGCGTCGATCATCCCGCTGACCTCTTCTTCCTTGAAACTGAACGATCCATGACCGGTGACCATGATCACGCCCATCTCCGGATGGTCTTGTTTCAGCCGCTGCATCACTTCCTTGCCGTCCATGCCCGGCATCTTCACGTCGATGACCGCCACGTCCACGACTTCGGATTGGGCGACCTTCAGGGCTTCCTCGCCGCTGTTCACGGCGATCACCCTGAACCCGCGGTATTCCAGCCGCCGCCGGACCGACTCCAACAGGGAGATTTCGTCGTCCACCAGCAGCACCGTGATGGTTTTGTTCGTCACTGGGCTTCCTTGATTCAATTATCCAGAATTTCCTGGCGGGTCACGGGTTGACCGTGACCCGCCAGGGAACGTCGGTTGCGGTGAAGTGGGTGCGCGAGTGCGCACCCACGGAGTTTTCCCCAAACCTTCCGAACTAGGCCGGGAAGGGCAGGAGCTGCCAGTAGCCCAGGATAACCCAGAACCACAGGACCAGCCAGGACAGCAGGAGCACGGCCACGCCATGCTTGAAGAAGTCCGTGGTGGTCAGCAGCTGTTCGCCGGTCTTTGGGTCCTTGGCCATGGCGTAGATCAGGGCGTTGTTCGGGGTGCCGATGATCAGGCAGTGGGCAAAGGACGAGGCAAAGGCCGTGGCCAGGCCGACCATGACCGGAGAGACTCCCGCGATAATTGCGCTGGGTACGATAATCGGGCCGAGGGCCGCGACCGTCGCGCCGTCGCTCATGAAGTTGGTCAGGACGCCGGTGATGATCGAAGCGGCGATGGCCATGCCGGCGCTGGAGCTGGTCAGGAACGCGGGCAGGGTCCCGATCAGGGTGTCTGCGATCCACAATGCTCCGCCGGTCTGGGCCAGACCGAAGCCCATGGCGCTGGCCGCGGCGTACAGGAGGATGACGTTCCAGTGGACCTTGGTGATGTCCTTCCAGCGCAGGATCTTCAGGATGCTCAGGGCCACCAGGGCCAGGATCACCGGGCCGCCCATGCCGTACCTGTGGGACAGGGCCGACCACAGGAAGATCAGCACCACCAGGACGACAAGGGTTTTGTACTCGTCCGTGGTCCACTTGCCCAGTTTCTCGGATTCACGCCGTACCGCAGCGGAGATGTTCAACTTGCTGAGCTGGACCTTGTTCCGGCCCCACAAGTAGAAATACAACCCCACGATCACCGCCATGAGCGGCACGAAGGGCAGGCCGTACATCACCCATTGGCCGAAACTGATGGAGATGCCGTAGTCGCTGAGCGTGGTGATCATGATCACGTTGCGCCCGCCGGCCGCCGGAGATCCGGGACCGCCCACGTTGCAGGCGAAGTTCAGGGTCAGCAGGAGCATGATCACCAGGGTCTTGTCCTTGGTGATCCCGCCGGCCTTGATCGCGCCGATGTAGACCATCATCAGGATCGGGCCGATGAAGGCGATCAGGGCGTGTTCGGACAGGAAGGACGCGCAGATGGCGACCATGGGCGCGAAGATCAAGCAGAGCTTGTAGATCGAGGTGCTGGGCTTGAGCAGGACCAGACCGATGCGCCGGTCCAGCCCGGTCTTGCCGATGGCGATGGACATGGCCAGAACCCCGAAAATAAAGACCACCGCGTCCGTGGCAAAGGCCTTGGCCACGTCGTTGGGTGGAAAGACCCCGAACCAGTACATGAACACCCCGACCATGATCGAGGAGATGCCCAGGGGCAGGGCCGTGGTGGCCCAGAACAGGGCCGCGCACATCAAGACGCCGACCATGATCTTGGCCCGCTGCATGGCCGCCTGCTCCAGGGCCGCGCCTTCCAGATTCAGTCGGGCCATCCGGGTGCCGTAGAACTCGGCGATGCTCTGGCCGGGCTGCATATTCCTGAACTGGGCGTAGCCCATGATCATTTCTTCCTGGGGACTGCCCTTCTGAACGGTCATCAGCGTCACCAGACGGTCCGGGGCGGGAATCATGTACATGAACAGCATGATCAGAAAGCCGATGCAGATGAATCCGGGCCGGTATCCCTCGCGTCCGAAGAACCAGTTCTTGAAGCCCTTTTCCTCGATATGCGGGGATTCCATTTTTTGCTGGGCATAGCGGTATTCTTCCCGGGCGCTGTTGATCTTCTCGATCAAATCCTCCAGGGCCGCGGGTTTCTGCATGTAGGCAAAGGCTTCCCGCTTTCCGGTGACCCGGGCCGCCTCCATGGTGGCGTGCCCGGTGAGCATGATCACCTGGACTTCGTCATCCAGTTCCTTGATGGCCTCCAGGGTTTCGATGCCCTCCATCTTGGGCATTTTCTGGTCCAGGACCACCACCTGAGGCTTGTCGTGACGCACGGCCAGCATGGCCTGCTCGCCGTCCGCGGCCTCCAGCACTTCATAACCGCGGGATGCCAGCCGCTTGGCCAGGGAGGACCGAAACTGGTCCTCGTCGTCCACCAGCAGGACTTTCGTTATCCCTCCGGGCGCGGCTCGCAGTTCCTGACGGCCGATTTCAATCAGGTCCTCATGGTTTTCGGAGCCTGGCGGATTCTTGATCTTTTCCGTTGTCATGCATCCTCCGTTTCATGTTCATCCATTTAAAGGTTGCCACCACACAATCAGCCTCATGTTCGCGATCGATTTCGATCCGTATCGACACCGGGGTCGTTGCCGGGCATGGGCAACGACAAGGAAAAGACCGTCCCCTGCCCCGGAGTACTGCGCACTTCGATTGTTCCACCCAGATCCTCCGCGATGTTCCTGCAGATCGGCAGGCCCAGCCCGGTTCCCTTGCCGGGCTTCTTGGTGGAAAAAAACGGGTTGAAGCATTGTTCAAGCTGTTCCGGACTCATCCCGTGCCCGGTATCCGCCACCGAGACGAGGACGCGGCCGTCTTCCACCGCGGTGCGCAGGGTCAGTTCGCCGCCGTCCTCCATGGCATCACCGGCGTTGTTCAACAGGTTCAAGAACATCTGCTGGATCAGGTCCGGGTCGAGCAGCAGTTTCGGCAACCGCCCGTACTCCCTGACGATGTGGATCCCGGAATGGGCGAATTCCTTCTCCTTCATCCCGGACACCACGTCGTCCAGCAGTTGATTCACGTCGCTTTCCTGAAGCCTCGGTTCGGTCTTGCGCACGAAGCTGAGCACCTTGTGGGTGATGCCCCGGGCCCGCTTGACCGCCTTGTCGATTTCGTCCAGCTCCTTGCGGATGTTCTCGGGCGAGGCGTCCAGGCCCAGACTCGGATCCAGCATGTCCCGGATAACTCCGGACTGGGAATCAATGATCGCCAGGGGGTTGTTGATCTCATGGACCACCTCCCCGGCGATCTGACCCACGGAGACGACCTTCTGGGCATGATACAGCTGCTGTTTGAGGGCCTTGACCTGCTCGTCCATGATCTCGTGGTCGCCGGGGACACCGGATTCGTGGTCGCCGAGCGCGACGGCATTCAGGGGTGCGGCTTGTGGCGCAAAAGCAGCAAGTTGGCGCTGCGCCCAAACAAGGATGACCAGGGCAAGACCGACAAAAGCGGCGGGGAAGAAAAACAGCAGGGATTGGAAACGGAAAAATTCAGAGATGGAAAACAATGGCAGGAGGGCCAGCGGGAGAGCCCCCAAGGCAAGACATAAAAGCACGAGACAGGTCCGGAAGGCGGTTTTCAGGCCGATGGGTACATGCTCCACAGCCGCTGAACGAACCGAATCATTCGGGGCGTTCATGGAGTGCGAACCTTGGCATTCGTCATTCCGGGGCGAGGCATTCTTCCAGGGATCCATTGTCGACATCATCTTTGTCCTAAAAGCAAGTCTACATATTAGATCAACTCATGTTCAATCGGTTTCACTCCACAGGTGGTGACTGAAAAACAGTTTGTGCAAAAAATGTCAAGCTGAGCGATTCGAAACAATTTGAAACATGACACAACAAGAAACAAAAAAAAACAGTGTGCACAGCAGCACATCCTATACGGCATTCGCCTGCACTGGGTTTTCGGCTTATACAGCAATAACGTATCTTAACGAGTTTACAAGCAATTCGGGACACTCAGTGTATCATGGACCGGTGCGCCGCCTCGATCTTGCCAAGCAGTTCCTCGATGTCGCAGGGTTTGAGGATGTAGTCGAACGCGCCGAGCTTCATGCCCTCGATGGACGAGTCCACGGAAGCATGCCCGGTCAGCATGATCACAGCCATTTCCGGACGAATCTTTTTCAGCTCCGTGAGCGTTTCCAGTCCGTTCAAGCCGGGCATTTTCACATCCAGAACAACAATATCGAAGGGTGTCTGCTTAACGGACTCGATGGCCGCCAGCCCGCTGCCAACGGCCACCACGTCCTGACCTCTTTCCACCAGACGCTTGGTCACGGTGGTTCGAAAACGGGTTTCATCATCCACCAACAGTATTTTCGGCTTGCTCATGTTTCCTCCAACAGACGCAATGTTCTGAATAACGTTCGGTCAAAGATGACCAAAAACAAAATGAATGAACATCTTTGCTCTTTGGCGACTATTCGCCGTGAATAATCTTCATTAGCCGCAAGCCGCCGTTATTGTCCATATCTGCGACCCCTCGGATATGGGTTGCCCCACCCTCTCACTTCCAAGCCTTCTTATCTTCATGTTATTTTTTGAACTTGCTTGTACTCAAGTCATACCGGGTGTATGCGAGAGTTAGCGACAAAGTCGAACAGATAGCACAGATGTCTCTCGCGCGCCTTTTGTCTGACATTCGAACATCAACCGCCTTGATGCCTGCTTTAGGAACCAGACTCCATGGATAAAGAACCAAAATTCTCCACCCGAAAAACCATTTTTTTTGTCATACTCCTCCTGGCCCTGATTCCGTATCTGGGGGTGATGGGCGCGTCCTGGTTCATCCTCAATCAAACAGCCGTGACTCCTCCCTCCGGGGCGCTCCAGTTCGGCCTGCTGATCCTGATCGTCCTGGGCATGGCCTGCATCGGCGCAGCCGCTTTTCTGCTGAACAAGGTCATGGACAACGCCGCCTTGCCCCAAACCATGCCGAAGATGAACGAACAATTCATCGAGGCAGGGAAAATGGCCTCCATCGGTGAGTTGGCCGCGGGCATCGCCCATGAGATCAACAATCCCGTGGCAATCATGGTCGAGGAAGCCGGTTGGATGAATGATCTCCTGGAGGAGGACGAAGCCTTCTCCAATTCCCCCAACCTGGGAGAATTCAAAAGGGCATTGAACCAGATCCGCACCCAGGGCGCCAGGTGCCGGGAAATCACCCACAAAATGCTGCGTTTCGCCCGCAAAACCGACCTGCGCATCCAGGAGGTGCATATCAACCCCCTGCTCCAGGAAGTCGTGGCCCTTTCGGATAAACGAGCCCGCTATTCGGGCTGCACAGTAGTTCTGGAACTGGACGCCGATCTTTCGCCGGTGGCCGCTTCCGCGTCGGAAATGCAGCAAATTTTCCTCAATCTGATCAACAATTCCCTGGACGCCATGGAAGACAAAGGCGGCACGCTGAACATCAGCACGCGCAGGGTCGGCGACATGGCCGAAATCGTCGTCGCCGACACCGGCGACGGCATTCCCAAGGCAAACCTGACCCGCATCTTCGACCCCTTCTACACCACCAAGCCGGTGGGCAAGGGGACCGGGCTGGGCTTGTCCATCTGCTATACGATCATCAAGAACATGGGCGGCGACATTATGGTTCAAAGCCAAGTCGACCAGGGGACTACCTTCACCATTCACTTGCCGATATGTCGATCCGGACCGGATGCATCACCGGCCGCCCCGTGAGGGTTCAGGACTTCAGGCAGAGGCAAACGCCAACGTCGCCCCGCCGACACAATTGCTGTCCAGGAAACCGCCGTCCACCCGTTGACCGAGGTTACATGCGCATTGACCCGATATCCATTGTCCATCAATCAAGCGACACCTATTTAGCAAATTGAGAACCAAAACCACCGGAGATTCCCATGGCATTGGCAAACGTTCTGCTCGTCGATGATGAGGTTCCTTTCGTGGAGACCATGGTCAAACGCCTGTCCCGCCGCGACTTGCACGTCCTTACGGCACACGAAGGCCAAGAGGCGCTGGATCTGTTGGACCGGACGCCCAACGTGGACGTTGTCGTGCTGGACGTGAAAATGCCCGGCATGGACGGCATCGAAACTCTCAAACAGATCAAGAGCCGCTTCCCTCTGGTGGAGGTGATCATGCTCACCGGCCATGGGACAGTGGAATCGGCCATCGACGGCATGAAGCTCGGCGCCTTTGATTTCCTGTTGAAACCGGCTGAATTCGACAGCCTGGTGGAAAAGGTGGCCCAGGCGGAAAAGGTCAAACGCGACCGGGAAGAGAAAATCCGCGAAGCCGAGGCCAAGGCCGTCTTTTATAGAATGGGGGCCTAGAACCATGGCCTCCTCCCCTGAGAAGACGACCGGAACCATCCGACTGTTGCTGGTGGACGACGAACAGGGCTTTGCCGATATTCTGTCCAAGCGATTGAAACGTCGCGACATCGACGTGACCAGCGTCCTGTCCGGTACGGACGCAATACAGGCTCTCCGGGGCCGCTCCTTCGACATCTCGATCTTGGACCTGAAAATGGAAGGCATGGACGGAATAGCGGTGCTCAAGGTGTTCAAGGTCATGGCCCCGGAAATGCCCGTGATCATCCTCACCGGACACGGCTCCGAGGAGGCTGCCCGAGACGGGATGGCCCTCGGCGCGTCGGACTACCTGATGAAGCCTTGCGACCTGGAAGATTTGATCCACAAGATCACCGATGCTCTGGCCGGTTCCAGGAAGGCGGTCGGATGAAAATCGTGTCCGTGCTGGTGGTGGAGCACGACGATGAACTCCGCGACGTTCTGGTCAAGCGATTGACCCGGCGCTGGGTCGCCGTCCGGAGCGCGTGTTCGCACCGCGAAGCCTTGGCAGCACACCGGAATCAACCCGCGGACGTGATCCTGCTGGACCTGGAGACACCGGAACGCGATGCTCTGTTGACGTTGCGGGACATCAAGCGGGATTACCCGAAAACCATCGTGCTCCTGCTTACCGGTCACGCCTCCCTTGAATCGGCCCTGGAAGGAATGCGACTGGGCGCGACGGACTACTTGCTCAAACCCTGCGTGGCGGATGAAATCATGATCCGGATTCAAGAAGCCCTCCACGGCGACTCCCCGGTCTGATTCCGGCGTCTTCGGGAGTTGGCTGGTCTCAGTTCACGGTTTTTTACCACCCGAGCTATATGTTCCAAGAGTGGGCAGGAAGGGTTCAAATGGTGGGACAGGCATCTTGCCTGTCCACGCAGGCAGGATGCCTGCGCCACTCAACTCACAACCGGTAATTCAGTAACAGTCATATCCCTTAGCGAACCAAGCACGAAATCCCAATGCTCAGCCACCTCGACACATTGCGCCGAACGATCATGTCTTCTTTTCGTTCCGGACCAGGAGCCGGCGCCGGAGCGTTGCATCCAAAGACCTACCAGGCTTGGCGGTCGCTGATTTCCTCCCACAACCGGTTCTTGAACCTTATTCTGTCCTCTCAAAAGGCTGCCCGTGGAGAAAAATTCATTTCCATGGCCTTTATCCGGGCACAGGGCACGGGCATGTTCGTGGCAGTCTATACCATGCTTCGACACCTCCAAATGTTCGACGAGTCCACCCGAGGACCTCTGGAGGCCCCCTTCCAACGTCTTCGGACCCGGGTGAATCGGCTCCTCGCCACTCCCGACACCCCGTGCGGAGAGCTGGTCCTCCCGCTGAACAAGGTCTCCGCCGCCATGTCCAGTTCCGTAGGTACGAAAATGGCTTTTCTTGGGGAGATCCGCTCAAAGTTTCCAGAGGTTCGCGTTCCAGACGGATTCGTGGTCACGGCTGCGGGCTTTCACCTGTTCTTAAACCAAAGCGGCCTGCGCGGTGAAATCAATCGCCGACTCCAAACCCTGGAGGTCCATGATGTCGTGGACATGTTCCGGGTCAGTTCGGATTTGCAGATGCTGTTCATCAACGCCCGACTGCCTGAACAGCTCGAAGAAGCCATCTTGTCCGCCTACCGCGCATTGGAATATCGAGCCGGGCTGCGCGGGGTGCGTGTGGCCGTCCGTTCCAGCGCAGTGGGCGAAGATTCCATGGAGACGTCCTTTGCCGGACAATACCGGAACGAACTCAACGTCAGCGAGGACCTCCTGCTCATGGCTTACAAGGAAGTGGTGGCCAGCAAATATTCGCTGACCGCCATCAGCTACCGCCTTTCCCTCGGCCTCAAGGACGAGAACCTGCCCATGTGCGTCGGGTGCATGGTCATGGAGGACGCCGTCGCAGGCGGGGCCATGTATACCCAGGATCCGACGTCCTCGGACACGGAAACGCTGTATGTGGACGCGGTACATGGGTTGAACAAGGCGGTGACCGACGGCTACGTCAGTCCGGACCATTGGGAGATAGCCAAAAAGCCTGAACCTGAGATTCGAGCAAAGACCATCCGGAACAAGGACAGGAAATTCGCCTGTTTTCTCTCCGAGGAAGGAACGGCGTTGATACCTGTTCCCGCGGCCCAACGTCTTCGCCCCGTGCTGACGCCGGAACAAGTGGTCGCCCTGAGCCGTCACGGCATGGCCCTGGAACGTCACTTTCTGTGCCCTTTGGACGTCCATTGGTCCATGTCCAGGGAAGGCGTTCTTTCCATCCTCCAGGCCCGCCCGCTCAAAACTGTCGTCGCCAAGCAGCCCTCCCAGGATACGCCAATCATGGAAGGGAAGGAAATCCTGGCCAGAGGCGGCCAGACCGCCAGCCCAGGCGTTGCCTGGGGACCGGCCTACGTCGTCCGCTCCAACATCGACATGTTTCAGTTTCCAGAAGGCGGAGTGCTCGTCGCCCGAGGTCCGAACCCCGCTTGGTCCGCGCTGCTGCCGCGAGCCGCCGCGGTGATCACGGAACAAGGCGGAGGGATATTCGGTCATCTGGCAAACATTGCCCGGGAATTCGGCATCCCGGCCTTGTTCGACGTACCTGAAGCCCTATCCCGGATCGAGCCGGGCATGAACATCCTGGTGGACGCTTCCCAAAAGCTTGTTCAGCGCGTGGCCAAACAACCGCTTGAGCATCGCACTCCGCATCAGTGGGGAACGTTGGTGGGCTCTCCGGTACATCAAGCCTTGACCGAAGTCCTGGAGGTCGTCGCTCGTCCGAGTTCCGCCAACCCTTTTGTTCCGCGACTGGACCCGGAAAGGCTGACCTCGTTGTGGGACATCGCCCATGCAGCGAACCTTCTGGCCACGCAGCACCTGCTCCAGGCCATCGCCGCCGCCACTCCGGGCTGCTTAAATGTTTCCCAGCCCATCGATTGGCGAATTCTGGACCTGGATGCTTCTGAACCGTCGGCCCCTTCTCCAGCGAAACGGAAGTCCCCCCCACTGATCTCCGTTTCGGAACACCCACTGCTGGAAGTCATCTGGCCGGCCATAGCGCAACACTCCTGGACGGTATTCGCCAAGTCGCCGCGGCGAACCGTCCTCGGAAAACTTCTGGGTCGACTAGGATACGACAACCGTCATCTTTTTGCTTCGCCCTGGCCTCGCTTGTTCATCATCGCCAAGGACCTTCTGCACCTGCATCTCCACCTCGATGCCGGGCTTTTCATCATTCAAGCCCAGAACAGCAAAACACCCAGCGAACGATGCGTCGCCCTGTTCTGGCAATGGCCACCCAGACGACGGCCGAACCAGGACCGGCTTGAAACGTTCAGAAACGACATGGCCGAACATGGTTTCCTCCTCGACATCCTCGACGAAGGGTTGTTCTCCTGGTCCTCCGGAGACGACGCTGCGGACGTTGCCGCCAAGTTGGCGCTGGTGGGAAACATGGTCGGAACCGCCATACAATGGCGGACAGTCGCCGGCACGTCGAACATCAAGGCGAGCTGACCTACCCTTTGTTGCAGTCATGCCAATCACTATGAGGAGACGACCATGTACAAGCTCACAATTCGCAACCTGATGAAATCGGTGGAAGAGTTTTCACGCATCTCCGTCCAGGCGACCTTCATGGAAGCCATGGAGATGTTACGCCGTTCCCAAGAGGCCTTTCAGGCAGGCAAACAAAAGCAACGCATCCTGCTGGTGGAAGATCAGAACGGCGTAATCCTCGGAAAGTTGTCCCCCATGGATTTGGTCCGGGGACTGGAGCCGAAATATGACAAGATCGACAACATCCAGGAGCAGATCCTGTACGGAGTGCCCCACATCGTTCAATCCATGAAGGACGACTTCCGGCTTTGGCATGAGCCTCTGGCTGACATGTGCCGCAAGGCAAAGCAAATCACTATCGAATCTTTCCTGAACAAACCCGACCTGAACCACACCGTCTCCATCGACGACGAATTGGACAAGGCCTTTCATCTCTTCGTCACGACCCGGCACGACTCTTTGTATGTCATGGATGGGGAACGGATCATCGGCCTGTTGCGCTTTTCGGATGTATACAACGCCATCCGCGAAGTGGCGACATCCTGCGCCTTGGAGGATACATCGCCATCGCCCACATGAGCGATCCCGCCAGCAACCCGGCGTCGAAGTTTTTGTATTTCATGAGCCGACTTTTGTGTTTCATCTTCTGAATATGAATTCCCCAAGGAGGTCGAAGCGTGTCCGCCTCATTCGCTTCTCCAACATCATCACCCGATTTCAAACGTCTTTTCTTTCTGTTCCTGGGCCTGACGCTGTTCAGCATCGTCTATTTTTCGCCCCCCTGGCCGGATGCCATTGATCCCGGCGGCAAGCATTTCATCCTCTCCCGAGAGGGCAAGGCCGCTCTGGCCCTGTTCCTGCTGGCCGGAACCTGGTGGGTCTTCGAGGTGCTGCCCATCGGGATTACCGGCCTGACCATCGGCGTGGTTCAGGCCCTGTTCTTCATCCGTCCGGCCCAGGCGGCCTTCAACGACTTCATGGACCCCTCGGTGCTGTTCATCTTCGGCTCCCTGGTCATCGGAATGGTCTTCACCAAGGTGGGCATCACCAAGCGGCTGGCCTACAAGATGCTGGTCATCGTGGGCGAGCGCACGTCCATGATTTATCTGGGCTGTTTCGTGGTCACGGCCCTGCTGACCCACTTCATGGCCCACACCGCGGTGGCCGCCACCATGTACCCGTTGCTGCTCTCCATCTACGCCCTGTACGGCGAGGGTGACAAGCCCACCAGGTTCGGTAAGGGCCTGTTTATGGGCATGGCCTTCGTGGCCGGAGCAGGCAGCATCATCACTCTGCTTGGCGCGGCCCGGGGTATCGTGGCCCTGGGTTTCTACACGGAGATCACCGGAAAGGAGATCACCTTCTTCGAGTTGTCCTACTATATGACCCCGATCGGATGGCTGATGGTCTTCCTGCTTTGGGGCTTCTTCATGGTCGTCTACAAACCGGAAAAGGCCGTGATTCCAGGGCTGCGGGACCGAGCCCGCCGACTGCACGCTGAAATGGGCCCGATCTCCCGCAACGAAATCCTGGCCGGTTCCATTATTTTCGGCGTGATCCTGTTCCTCTCCCTGCAATCGTTCTTCCCGGCCCTGGCGAACCTGAACAAGGCCGCCGTGCTCCTGGTGTCCACCATCTTGTTCTTTGTCCTCAAAATTCTGGATCTCCGCGATCTGGAGGACATCCCCTGGAACATCATCCTGCTCTTCGCCGGGGCCATGAGCATGGGCTTCTGTCTCTGGCAGACCGGAGCGGCCGAGTGGCTGGCCATCAACTGGCTGGGCTTTTTCCAGAACGCGCACTGGTTCGTGTTCGTGATGAGCATCGCCTTTTTCGTGCTGCTGATGACCAACTTCATCATGAACGTTGCGGCCATCGCCATTTCCGTGCCGGTGGCCCTGGTGGTGGCACCCTACCTAGGCGTGGCTCCGGAAGTCATCGTTTTCGCCGCCCTGGTCACCGCGGGGATGCCCTTCCTGCTCCTGGTGGGCGCCGCGCCCAATGCCATAGCCTACAACTCCAGGCAGTTTACCAGCGGCGAATTTTTTATTACAGGCCTTCCGGCCAGCATCCTGCTCCTGGCCGTGGTCGGCCTGGCCGTGATCCTGATCTGGCCGTTGATGGGTATGCCGGTTACCTTACGTTAACAATTACGGAGAAATTACAATGAAATGCCAAGAGATGCGGAACAAGGAGGAAATTTGCACCCTCTTCGATGCCTGGAACCAGGCCATTCAGAGCGGAGAGCCGGACAGGGTCGTCGCCCTCTACGCCGAGGACGCCATCTTGCTGCCCACTGTGTCCAACAAGGTCCGCCACAACCATGACGAGATCCGGGAATACTTCGTCCACTTTCTGGCCATGAAACCCCAGGGCGTGATCACCGAATGCAACACCCGCTCCTGCGGAGATCTGGCGGTCAACTCCGGTGTGTACACCTTCACCCTTTGCCCCAAAGGCGAGTGCGCCCGCGCCGTCGCTGCCCGCTACACCTTCGTCTACCAGCGTTTCGGCGATAAATGGCTGATCGTGGAGCACCATTCATCGGTCATGCCGGAAAAGTAGGAGGAAGCTTGAAAAAAGAAACGGCCCCGCGAGAGCGGGGCCGTTCAGGAGTATGCCATGACTAACGGCCAGAATAATGGGAGGAGTTATGGGAACCAACACAACTCACCCAAACCTCTCGCCCCCTGCTCTTGTTCCAGAAAGCCGAAGTAAGTCAGGAGCCCCTGACTCCCTCGAGTCAATGCGAGATGAACTCCAGGTCCTTTATTTCTTCGCACTCGCGTAAATTCTTCGGCGGTTCGATGGGAATCTTGACCGTGAACGTCGTTCCCTGGCCCACCTGACTGGCAACGGTAATGTCGCCGCCCAGCTTTTTGATGATCCCGTGGCATATGGACAACCCCAAGCCGGTACCCTTGCCGGGCGGCTTGGTGGTGAAGAAGGGATCGAAGATCTTCCCCAGGTTCTCCTGGGGAATGCCCATGCCCGTATCGTTGATGGAGACCACGACGCAACTGTACTTGTCCGGGCACACCCCGGTCTTGACCGTTATCGCTCCACCTTTCTTGATGGCGTCCACGGCGTTGTTGATCAGGTTCAGGAAAACCTGTCGCAGCAGCGATGGTTCGCTGTAAACCAGCGGCAGTTCCGATTGGTACTCCTTGTGAAACTGGATGTTGTTCAACGCCGCGGCGGACTCCCGCATGCCCACCACGTCGTCCATGATCTTGTTGATGTCCACGTCCGTGATCATGGAGTCCATCTTTCTGGCGAAACTGAGCAGCTTGTGGGTTATTTCCCGGCATCTTCCGGCTTGCTGAACAATTTCCTGGAGCGAGCTGGAAAACTCGGAATGTTCCTTGAACTCCTTCATCTCCTCACGCTTGAGGATGTCCTGCAGCCAGCCGGCCTCTTCGCCGATAACCGCCAGGGGATTGTTGATTTCATGGGCGATGCCGGCGGAAAGCTGCCCGATGGCGGCCAGTTTTTGGGACTGGATAAGCTGATCGTCCACCTCGCTCCGTTCGGTCCCAACGCATTCCAGCTTGCGCCGTAAAAACCCGACGGTCATGACCAGAACCAGAAAGGTGACGGCAAATCCGGCTCCGAGTCCGGCCAGCATCCAATTCCGTGAAACAACGATCTCGGCCAAAGCCTCGTCCTTGTCCTGCTGAACCACCAGGGACCAGGTTTCCATGCGCATCCTGGCCTTGGCCAGAAGCACGTTGCCCCGGGCCTGCCGGGACTCCAGCACTTCCACGCCGGAAAGGGACATGAAGGTCCGGCCGCCGTGATCAAGCCTGGTCAAAAGATTGCCGTGGGAGCGGGAACGGGTCTGCAAGACCCCGGCGTCATTGACGATGAACACCTCGCCGGTCTTTCCGAAACGCACCGTGTCCACCATGTTGCTGAACCGAAAAACGTTGATCGTGGCCCGCAGTATCCAAAAATCATCCCCGTCCTCGACCTTGACGGCCAGGATCAGATGCGGAACCTTTCGGTGGCCGAGAAAGACATCGCTGACCACCACGTTCTTGGTTTGCAGTTCCCGAAACCAGGCCGCGTCGTCATATTTCTTGTCCAGCAGGTCATAGGGCCCGACATAGGCCAGATGGTTTCCCCGGCCATCGATGACCCCAAGGTCCTCGATCAGATGGTCGTGCTCCCGATCCAGCTCTGTCAGCACGCCCTCCAGAAAAGACATGTCGGTCAATTCATCAAAACCATGGTGTTGCAGGATATTCTTCATGGACCGTTCCACGCTCAACAAAAAAGAATCCACTTTCCGCTGATAATGCAAAGCTTTGGAAACCAGGCCCAACTCGACGTGACCACGAATGGTGTCCGCCAGGTGTCGGTAACCGACCCAAGCGAAAGCCAACTGGAACAGGAGAATAGGAACGGCAATAGTTCCACAAAGGATGAAAAACAGGTTCCGCTTCAGCCAGTCATGGGTATTCTCCCGCGGTATGGCCATCACTCGCCCCTTTTCATGCGTCGCTTTTCAGGGTCTTGGGCTCAAGAGGAATGCGGATCGTGAAGGTGGCTCCTTCGCCGACCTTGCTGGCAACGTTGATCTTGGCGCCCAGTTTTTCCAGAATGCCGTGACAAATGGAAAGTCCCAGCCCGGTCCCCTTGCCCGGAGGCTTGGTGGTGAAGAACGGGTCGAAAATCTTGCCCAGGTTCTCCTTGGCAATGCCGGGACCGTTGTCCGCCACCCGGATGACGGCTCCTCCCCGTTCCCACATGTCCGTGCTCACGGTGATCGTGCCGGCGTGGCCCAGGGCGTCCATGGCGTTGTTGATCAGGTTCAGCAACACCTGCCTGATCTGGGCCGGGTCGGTATGGACCTTGGGTATATCCGGCTCGAATTTTCGAATGATCTCTATGTTGTTCAGTTGGGCCTGATGCTCGCGCATCTCGATGACTTCTTCCACGAGCTTGTTGATGTCCACGGCCTTGATCACGGCGTCGCTCTTACGGGCGAAACGCAACAGCTTGTGGGTAATGTCCCGACACCGTCCGGCCTGCTGCACGATTTCCCGCATAGAATCCTGCAACTCGCCCAATTCTTCCACGCCCTTGAAGTGCTCGCGTTTGAGCAGGTCCTGCATCCAGCCGGCCTCCTCGCCGATCACGGCCAAAGGATTGTTGATTTCATGAGCGATGCCCGCGGAAAGCTGTCCGATGGAGGCCAGTTTCTGGGATTGCAGAAGCTGCTCGTCCACCAGGTGGCGCTCCGCGTCCACCTGGTGGACCCTGTTATTGAGCGCGCGGATGGTGAGCAGGGACAGGATGGCGATGAACAGCCCGCCTCCGAGAAAGAAAGCCATTGCCTTGCGGCGTTCGGCATGGAATTGGCCCAGCACCTCCCCGGCCTCCTGCTCCACCACCAGCAGCCAGTCGTTGTTTTTCATCCAGGTCATGGCCCGGAAGACCTTCTCACCCTCATGGTTGGTCATCCGATGGTAGCGCACCCCCTCGAACGCGCTGAAGTCGAATTCTCCCTCAGCCACCTTGTCCATGATTTTCCCACCATGCCTGGGGCGGGTCTGGAAATAGCCGTCGGCGCTGACAAGATAGGCGTGCCCGGTTTTGCCGAAACGGACATGCTCCACGAGTTCGCCGAATCTGTCCGCATTCACCGTGGCCCGCAGTATCCAGCTTTGGGCTCCGTCGCCGTAGCGCACGGCAATGATGAAATGGGGCAGATCGCGGAACCCGAGAAAGACGTTGCTGATATAGACCTCATCGCGCATGACGTTGGCGAACCATTCCGTTTCCGAATAGTTTTTGTCTATCAATTCAAAAGGACCGACATAGGCCAGATGGTTGCCCTTGGCGTCGATGACTCCCAGATCCTCGTAGGCATAGTTTGTGCTAGCCTGCAGGCGGTGGAAAAGGTCTTCCAGGATTTCTTTATCCTGCAAACGCTCAAGAGGTTCCATCATGGTGATGGTGCGCATGGTCGTGGAAATTTCGGCCAGAAAGTCGTTGATCTCGCCCTTGTGCTTCAAGACGATGGAGACCAGACGCTCGGCGGCTTTTTCATTGATCACGCTACGATACTCGTAATACACCGTGAAGCCTACCAGAATCAGGGAAAGCAAACCCGCCGCGCCGAGATACATGAAAATGTGTTTGCGCAGCCAGTCGTAGGTTTTATAAATGTCTTCCGTAGGCATGTCCGTTCCTTGTGGCATGTAGGGTATCGGGGCCTGATCGTTTCAGCATCACAGGGAAAAAAATAACCGAGTCATTCTCCACTGACGCTTATCATGTAACGGTTTTGTCTAAAAAGAAAGAAACATCCGATCCAATGGGCGGAACCGTACGATCAGGATGGGGAAAGACGCAATGGAAGTCAGCGACCCGCGAAAAAGTCCCAGATATACGGGTAAACATAAAACATCACCAGCAGGAAGGCCGCGCTGGCCGGCCAGAACCACCAGATCTTAATGAACTTGGGGTCCCAGGTGTTTTTTCCGCGGGGCAGATTGTGCAAGGGTTTGAGCATGGTGTAGAGATGATCCGCTTCGGTGAGTTTTTTTTCTTCCGGCTGATCCTGGTTCTGGTTGACTGGGTCTGATACCTCTCCGGAGGCCTTGCTCTCTGCCTTCATGGGGTTATCCATAGGGATCGCGCCTTTTATTGTGTTTTTGTTTCGTGAAATATTCGATGATGATCGTTCCCACGCTCCAGCGTGGGAACGATCGGATGATTTCATGATTGATGTTGTTCGGAACGATCGGATCGGAGTCCAATTTTATACGAATTGCCGTATAGTTACAACAGCATCAAAAAACGGGCCGACCAAGTCGGCCCGTTTCAGGTGTGCCTCAAAAGCGAACGCTCTTCTCCAGCCTGTCCAGCCGGCTGCGCTCCTCGGCGTGCTGGAGCCGGACGTCCCGGGCGTGCTTGATCTTGTAGGCACCCAGGATCTTTTCCAGCAGGTCTTCCAGTTCACAGGGTTTCATCAGGTAGTCGTAAGCCCCGAGGCGCATACCCTCGATTGCCGAATCCACGGCCGCGTGGCCGGTCAGCAGGATCACCTCGATGCCCGAGTTGACCTTCTTGATCTCGTTGAGTGTTTCGATGCCGTCCAGGTCCGGCATCTTGATGTCCAGGACGATGACGTCCACGTGATGGTCCTGGATGTATTGCAGAGCCCATATGCCGCTGTCCAGCGTGACAACGTCGATGCCTTTTTCCTGCATCCGCTTGGCCAGCGTTGTGCGAAAACGTTCCTCATCATCCACCAGAAGCAGTTTCATTCCTTCCGCTCCCTGTACCTGTTCCGCCATTTGATGCCTCCTTAAGAGATGCTGGGCGGGGGCGTCTGTTCTCCCCCAGCCCGACCATGTGTTATGTTTACATCCGCGACCAGCGGACGCAAGAAGCTTATTTTTAACCGATTAACCTATTTGATAGCAGACAAGAATTCTCCTTGCCCATGATCCGCTTCAGATCAATGCACCCCGATCAGCGGCCACCAGACCAACGCGCCGAAACAGGCCACCAAAAGCAGGATCAAGCACCAGGGCACGGCCACCTTGATGAACTCCACCTGGGTGAAGTAGCCCGAGCTGTAGGCAATGATCGTGGGCGGGCAGCCGATGACCAGCATGATGAAGGACGTGGTCATGGGCGCCAGCAGGGCCACGGCCGTGGGGGACATGCCCAGCATGTCGGCCATGGGCAGGGTCACGGGCAGGGCCAGAGCCACGGCCGCGGAGTTGCTCATCAGACTGGACAGGAACGAGCCGAAAAAGCCCAGGCCGTAGAAAATCGCGAAGTCGCTGCGGCCTTCCAGCAGCGGTAAAAAACTCGCTGCCAGAAACTCCCCTGCGCCGGTCTTCAGCAGCGCCAGACCCAGGGACACGCCCGCGCCGAACACGATCCAGGATTCCCAGGGGAACTTGTCGCAGATGGTCTTGAAGGACACCCAGCCCGGCGCGCAAAAGCCGATCATGGCCAGCATGGCCACCACACTGACGTGCCAGCCGGTCAGGTCGCCCAGGAACCACATTACGAAGGCGCCGATGAACACGATGGCCACGCCCAGTTCCGCACCGCGCAACGGTCCGGGATATTCCAGCTTTACGCCGGTCAGTTCCTTTTCCTTGGGCCGGAACAGCACGTAGACCATGGCCCAGGTGGCCACGGCGGTCAGAAAGCAGATGGGAAACTGGATAAGCATGTACTCCAAGAAGCCGATGACCTTATACGAACCGTAGTTGGTCTCCTGATAGCGGTACAGGATTTCCAGGGC
This sequence comes from Desulfonatronum parangueonense, assembly GCF_054656975.1. NCBI lineage: Bacteria > Pseudomonadati > Thermodesulfobacteriota > Desulfovibrionia > Desulfovibrionales > Desulfonatronaceae > Desulfonatronum > Desulfonatronum parangueonense. The sequence goes on along the minus strand of NZ_BAAHXH010000003.1, from coordinate 527,349 downwards.
CAAGGGGTTCCGACCGCCGCCGATCATGGTCCCGAATCCGCCGGCGGATGCAGCCAAAGGTATAAGAATAATGAAAAACTTCGGCAGCCTGTGTCCCTGCCCCGGCTTCATGCCCATGGCCATGAACACCGGCACGAAGGCGAAGACCATGACGACGGTCACAGTGGCGTCGTGCAGGATCGTGGCCAGCATGGTGCAGCCCACGGCCAGGATAAAGCTGAGCCGCATGACGTTGGTTCCGGCCACCTTGAGCAGGTGATACATCAGTCTGCGGGCCAGCCCCACCTCGTTGAGCACCACGCCGAACATGATGATCATCAGCACGAACATGACCGCCGGATTGGCGTAGGGGGTCCACGCGTCGTTGCGGCCCACGATGTCGAACATGATCATCCCGCCGCCCACGAACAGGGCCGTGACGCCGATGGGGATGGCCTCGGTAGTCCACAGAATCAGACACGTCAGCAATAAGGCCAGCAACTTGTGACCTTCGATGGAAAGACCGTCCGGGGTGGGCAGGGCGTAAACCAGCAAACCCGCGAGCACGGCAATGGTGCACTTGATGAGAATACTCTTCCCGGACTGGGGAGGGGATTCCGGATGCTCGTCGATCACCAGCTCATCCGCCGGATTGTTCCGAAAATCATCTTTTCCTTTGACGAGTTCAGCCATGATGTTGCTCCTTGTGGATTATTTCACGAGAATGAATGCGCAAAGTCGCGTGTCTTGGTTCAACCCCGATCATATCTTGCAGACGTTCTTGATGTGCTGCTGGATCTCCCGATAGACGTCGGAGAACCGGACCAGACCGACCAGATGCCCGTTCTCGGTCACGAACAGGGAGTCGTTGCGGCCCAGGACGAACCGGTGCAGGGCCTCGTTCAGGGAGTCGTCCGCCTTGACCAGGTGGGCTTCCGTGGGGTGGCGCAGGAAATCCTTGACCTTCACGTCCTCGGCCGTCTTGCAGAGATCGTCCAGGGGCTTGGACCAGAGCGTGGTCTGCTCCTGGGCCTTTTCCATGACGTATTGATACGTGGACGCGAAGGAGCTGTAGTTCATGTCCACCGGCATCTTGCCGTAACCCGGCTCCAGTCCGCGGACCACGTCCACGGGCGTCAACTTGCCCACGATCCTGTTCTTTGCGTCATGCACCAGGGTAATGCGCTGCTTGGCTTGACCGGCCATGAATGCGTCATTGTTTTTTTCCAGGGCCAGGATCGCCTCGGAAAATGTAGCTTCGTCGGAAATCCGGGGAAAATCCGCCACCGGGATCATGAGTTCTCGAACCTTGGTTTTTACCATCATTTGCCTCCTGTTTGTTTTGCCTGTTCGGCCTTGCTCCTTCCGCACCGCTCGTTTCGCCTCTTTTGCAACGCTACCGGACCACCAGCCTTCGTCTCAGCCGACGGCCGAACGGACCTTCTCCACCAGCAGTTCCATGTCCACGGGTATACTCACCTCATCCACCGCTCCAAGCTTCATGGCCGTCATGGACAGACTCATGTGCTCCAGATTGTTCATCAGGACCACCCTGCTGGAAGGACTGACCTCAAGAATCAGCTTCAAAAGACTGATCCCCTGTTGTTTCAATCCCGCCAACCCGAGCAATACGACGTCGACCCTTTGCTGCTGCAGGACAAGCCCCATGTCGTCCGTCAACTCCGTCGCAAGCACCTCAAAACCGTGCGCCCTCAGATGGCCGGCCAAGGTCGCCCGAAAAGCAGAATCCTCCTCGACAACCAACACAATCGGAGACCTGATCTCAGACATGCCCACCCGTCCCGTTGCAAAATCTTCAGACGCTTCGCCCCATCCGCCGCGGCCGATAAACCGGAAAACAACCACCCCAGCAAATCCAACCACGCTCTTCCATAAGCAATGATTGTGCCAAAATAAAAAACTTTAAATGTCAGGCAGTTAAAAATTCAAGCCACTTCTTGTTTCAAAAAGTAACACATAATGAAACATTATAAAAAAACAAAAAGAAACAAAACGAGACAATTACGATCACTCATTATAACGTGAAGGTTTTCCGGCCTGATCGTTCCCCCGCTCCACGTGGGAACGATCGGAGATCGGAACTCCCACCTCCTGAATTCTGAATTCTAACTTCTGACTCCTGAATCCTGACTTCTGCTTTCGATCTCTCACAAAAAAAAAGCCCCGCCGAAAAGCCAAAGCTTCCCAGCGGGGCAGGAAAAAGCCGGATCGGCTTTCGTGGTTATTGGAACCCGATCAGCGGCCAATAAACCATCACGGACAGCGTGCAGACCACCAGCAGAGCCAGACACCAAGGCACGGCCACCTTCACGAATTCCACCTGGGTGAAGTAGCCCGAGCTGTAGGCGATGATGGTCGGCGGGCAGCCGATGACCAGCATGATGAAGGACGTGGTCATGGGCGCCAGCAGGGCCACGGCCATGGGCGACATGTCCATCATCTCGGCCATGGGCAGGGTGATGGGCAGCATCAGGGCCACGGCCGCGGAGTTGCTCATCAGGCTGGAGAGGAACGACCCGAAAAAGCCGAAGCCGTAATACACGACGAATGAGGGCTTGCCGTCCAGCAGCGGCAGGAAGGTCTCAGCCAGGAAGATGCCCGCGCCGGAGGTGAGCATGGCCATGCCCAGGGACACGCCCGCACCGAAGACGATCCAGGATTCCCAGGGGAACTTGTCGCAAATGGTCCGGAAGGAGATCCAGCCCGGGCCACAAAATCCGGCAATGGCCAGGGCCGCGGCAATGCTCACATGCCAGCCGGTCAGGTCGCCCATGAACCAGAGAACAAAGGTGGCCACAAACACGACCAGCACCCCTTTTTCCTTGCCGGTCATCGGGCCGGGATAGTCCAGCTTGACGCCGACGAGCTCCTTCTCTTTGGGCCGGAAAATCAGCCAGAGCACGCTCCAGGTGGCCAGGGCCGTGAGCAGGCAGATGGGGAACTGGATCAGCATGTACTCCATGAACCCGATGACCACGGGCTCCAGGAACTTGGGCGACTGCTCGGTGAAGACGTAGAGGATCTCCGTGGCCAGGGGGTTTCGACCGCCGCCCAGAAGGGTGCCGAACCCGCCGGCGGACGCGGCCAAAGGTATCAGGATGATGAAAAACTTCGGCAACGTGTGCCCTTGGTGCGGTTTCAGCCCCATGGCCATGAATACCGGCACGAAGGCGAAGACCATGATGACCGTGACCGTGGCGTCGTGAAAGATCGTAGCCATCATGGTGCAGCCCACGGCCAGAATGAAGCTGAGCCGTTTGACCCTGGTCCCGGCGAATTTAAGCAGGTGATACATCAATCGCTGGGCCAGACCCACCTCGTTGAGCACCACGCCGAACATGATGATCATCAGCACGAACATCACCGCCGGGCTGGCAAAGGGCGCCCAGGCGTCATGCGGAGTCTGAACGTTGAACATGATCAATCCGGCCCCGGCCAGCAGAGCCGTGACGCCGATGGGGATGGCCTCAGAGACCCAGAGGATGACCACGGTGGTCAGCAGGGCCAGCAGGCGATGCCCTTCCGGCGTCAGGTTGTCGGGAGTGGGCAAGATGAAGACGAACAGCCCCAGGCCCAAGGCAATGGCGGCCTTGATCAGGATGCTCGATGTGGATTGAGGGGCTTGTTCAGCCATTTCAGCCATATCAATAGTCCTCCTTGCGTAACTGTCGCATGCTGTGTGGATTAGTCGCAACTACTCAGCAACGTTTCTCGCTTGGCAGTACCAAGGCCTGGATTCCCGCCTTCACGGGAATGACTTGGAATGCTTGACCAAGCTCGTCATGCCCGCGAAGGCGGGCATCCAGGTCGTGCTTGGCACAAGTTTTTGAGCATCTCCATTTTCACCTGCCAAGCTGAGGAGTTACGGCCAATCAGCCGTGCAGACATCCCTGATTCTGCGCGAGACTTCCCGGTACACGTCGGAAAAACGGAGCAGCCCGACCAGTTCTTTTCCTTCTTGGACGAACAAGGAGTCGTGCCGGCCGACCACAAAGCGATGGAAGGCGGCATCCAGGGAGTCTTCGGCCTTGATCAGGGTGCTCTCCGAGGGCTTGCGCAGGAACTCCCGCACCTGAACGTCCTGGGCGGTCTTGCACAGATCGTCGAAGGGCTTGGCCCAGAGCCGGGTCTGCTCCTGCATGGTCCGGACAACGTAGTCCACGTCCCGGAAGCGCAGGTTTTCCGTGTCAATCACCCGCACGTACCCCGGCTCCAGCCCCTGAATCACGTCCATGGGCGAAAGTTTGCCCATGATCCGACTTCGCTCGTCCTCCACCAGCAAAATGCGTTGCTTGGCGCGACCGGAGACGAAATCTTCCTGGGCCTTGTCCAAGGCCGCCACAGCCGCACCAAAACTCACGTCCTGGGAAATGCGGGGAAAATCCCCCACGGGAGTCATCAAATCCCGGACGACGGTCTTCTCTACCATACCGCTCACCTCCTGTAGCTGCTGTTGTAAACGCCTCCGGAGAAGACGTTTTTGGCTTGTCCGTGTTTATACATGCCTAACCTATTCGTGAAAAATGTGTCAAGAATTGCCAAATTGAATTAAAATACATTTTGAAACAAAAAGAAACGCCCAAGAGTGTACGCTATGAAACGGTTCGGGACTGACAACCCCATGCCGAGGCGTTGATCGTTCCCACGCTGGAGCGTGGGAACGATCAAAAAAAAAACGCCCGGCCGAGATACGACTCGACCGGGCGTTGCACAGGAGGGATGGGAAAAGTTGGCCAGATAATCAGGAGTCTTGCTGCATCTTCATGGCTCCAGCCAGGCTTGTGGCTTCCACGGTTCCCTTCCAGACGTACTCCTTGTCCATCAACTTCCTGGCCCGCCACTCATTGCCCTTGAAAGCCGGATAGAGCATGATCCCCATGTAGACAGAGAGAACCGCAAAATTGATAAAGGGCTTCAGCCAAGCATCAAGCTCCATGGACTTTATGGCGTTCTCGACGAACATCATGACCAATATAAGCGCAAACCAGATGCCGCAAAACTTCCAAAGGCCTTTGGCTGCCATCCAAAAGATTCCCAGAAAAAAAGCCGGCCAGGAAAAACCATGTTTGACAACCTGACGCCCCTGATCCGGATGTTCAAAAATATGATATTGTTTTACGGAGCGAAAGATACTGGGTATGGGTATGGGTAAATTTATCATGCCGTCTTTATGTTTAGGTCAAAGGTTTGTTCACAACGTCGTGTCGACCAATCATTCCCGACGCTCATCCGTCCCGGTCGCCTTGCGGGATTGAGAACGGATGAGCGTGTCGACTATCTCCAGCTTTTCTGAATCCGGTCCAGGCGACTGCGGACCTCGGCCTGGCGCAACCGCTCGTCCCTGTCCTGCTTGACCTTGTAGGCTGCCTCGACCTTCTCTAAAAGAAGCTCGAACTCACAAGGCTTCAGCATATAATCGAATGCCCCCAGCCGCATCCCTTCCACCGCCGAGTCCACCGCGGCATGGCCGGTAAGCAGAATCACCTCAATGGACTGGTTGATCTTCTTGATCTCGCCCAGGGCTTCAATGCCGTCCATTTCCGGCATCTTGATGTCCAGGACGATGACGTCGAAGGATGTTTCGCGAATCAGCTTCAAGGCGGTTTTCGCTTCTCCAGCCTGGGCCACGTCGACACCTTTTTCGACAAAGCGCTTGGCCAGGGTTGTCCGAAACCGCTCCTCATCGTCCACCAGCAACAACTGCAACTTTTCCGCCGACATACAAATCTCCTTTGCAACCAGGTTGCGCCAGCATTTTTGATCAATCCGCGACGGGAACCACACATTGAAAATCCCCGTCGCGTCGGCAATCAACATCCTCTGTCAAGAGAATCCACAACTGTCAACCTTCGGATCAACCAAACCCGATCATCGGCCAGTAGAACATCATGTACAGCGTGGTCAGAGCCAGCAGGATCAGACACCAAGGCACCGCCACCTTGATGAACTCCACCTGGGAAAAATATCCGGTGGAGTAGGCGATGATGGTCGGCGGGCAACCGATGACCAGCATGATGAAGGAGCAGGAAATGGGCGCCTGCATGGCCACGGCAAAGGCGCTCATGTTCATCATGTCCGCCAGGGGCAGGGTCACGGGCAGGCTCAGGGCCACGGCCGCGGAGTTGCTCATCAGACTGGACATGAAAGAGCCGAAGAAGCCCATGCCGTAGTAGGCCACGAAGGTGCTTTGCCCCTCAAGTAGCGGCAGGAAGGACTCGGCCAGGAACTTGCCCAGGCCCGTCTTGAGCATGGCCGCACCCAGTGACACTCCGGAGCCGAACACGATCCAGGACTCCCAAGGGAACTTGTCGCAGATGGTTTTGAAGGAGATCCAGCCCGGGGCGGTGAACCCGAACAAGGCCAGGGCCGCGACCACTGTCAGGTGCAGGCCGGTAAAATCGCCGATGAACCAGAGCACGAAGGCGCCGATGAACACCAGGGATACGCCCAATTCCGCGTTGGACATCTTGGGCATGCTTTCAACCCTAACCGAAGCGGGTAGTTCCTTCTCCTCGGGCCGGAAAATTAAATACACCACCAGCCAGGTGGCTATGGCCGTGAGAATGGCCAAGGGAAACTGAATGATCATGTATTGCACAAAACCGACAGATATATCGATACCGGTGGTGTCCTTCATGTACTTGGTCAGAATCTCCACGGCCAACGGGTTGCGCCCGCCGCCCAGCAGGGTGCCGAAGCCACCCGCCGAGGAGGCCAACGGGATCAGGATGATGAAAAACTTGCTCAGGCGTGTGCTTTTGCCTGGCGTAATGCCCATGGCCACAAAAACGGGCACAATGGCGAAGCACATGATGATGGTCACCGTGGCGTCGTGGAAGATGGTGGCCAGCATGGTGCAACTGATGGCGACGAAAAGGCTCAGCTTCAACACGTTGGTCCCGGCGAACTTGAGGATCCAGAAGAGCAAACGCTTGGCCAGGCCCACTTCGTTGAGGACAACGCCGAACATGATGATCATCAGCACGAACATGACCGCATTGTTGGCGTAGGGCATCCATGCGTCGTTGGGAGTGGCCACCTGCAGCGCGATCATGGCTGCTGTGGCACAGAGGGCCGTGATGCCGATGGGAATGGCCTCCGTGACCCACAAAAAGATCACCGGCAGGAGGATCGCCGCCAGGCGATGGCCTGCGATCGGCAGGTTGTCCGGCGTGGGCAGAAGTAATATGCCCGCACCGATGCCCAGGGCGATGAGTATTTTAATCAGGATGGTTGTCCCCGATTGCTGGACGCCCGTGGGCTCCTCATGCACCACGATCTCATCGGGGGGTTGTCTGTAATCCGCGACGTCCTTGGACTTTTGAGCACTCATATGCAAACCTCCGGGAGGATACAAATTTGATTCGTTTATGAACAATTCCAGAGATCGACACGGATCAGGCCTTGCACACGCCCTTGATCTTGCCCTGAATCTCTCTGTACACGTCCGAAAAGCGGATCACGCCCACCAGTTTCTGACCGTCCGTGACGAACAGGGAATCATGACCCCCAAGAATAAACCGATGCAGGGCTTCGTTCAGCGAGTCTGATGCCTGCACTACCTGAGCCGGTGTGAGCTTGCGCAGGAATTCCTTGACCCGTACGTTTTTGGCCTTGACGCAAAGGTCATCCCAGGGAGCCGACAAGTGCTGGGCCTGCTCCCGCATGGTGGCGATGACGTATTCGAAATTGCTCACGTATGCACTGGCATGGGTGTCCACCAGCTTGCCGTAGTTGGGCTCCAGCCCCCGGATCACGTCAATGGGCGTCAACTTGCCCACAATTCTGTTTTCATTGTCGTAAACCAGCAGGATGCGCTGCTCCCGCTTGCCATCCATGAATTCCTCCAGGGCCTTGTCCAGGGCCAGGACCGCTTCAGAGAACGTCACGTCCTGGGAGATTCGCGGAAACTTGTCCACTGGAACCATTAAAGACTCAACTGTGTTCGCAGCCATTGGCTCCTCCGTCATTTTGTATGTTATGTCGCCTGAGTTACAATCTGCCCCTGCCACTTCAGATGTTGTCGCCAAAGCAAAGCACATGCCAAGAGATTTATCCCATTATTTCAACATATTGTATTTTCATGAGATACAGAGCCAACATCGAAGCGAAACAAAACAAGACATATCGGAACAAAACGAGACACCATTTCCGGCACATTTTGAAACACACATGTTTTCATGCCTACCTCGTACACCACGCAAATCACACATCTCCGGAGTTCGCCCTGCAGGAGCGCAAAAAAAAAGCGCATCCTCGCTCGAGGACACGCTCTCAGCATCCGACGCAGATCGTCGGACCAATTGATTATATTGTCAGCTTAAGAAAAAAATAAAAAAAGAACTATTCAGATAAGTTCTGGATTGCTTTGAATGCGGCCTCGCAAACTTTATCACCTCTTCGTGGCATTGATCCATTGCGTGAACAAATAACATTTGTGCTTCAAGTGCCCGGCAATGGTTCGTTGAACGGATCCTGGCTTAAACATGCGAGACCACTGAATCAAAAGCAACCCGGGCCAGCTACTGTTTCGTTTCTCAGCCCGCTGTGGATATCATGAACATCACGGAAAGGATCAGCTACGCTTCCAAACGATGAATGTCCCCGGCCTGAAGATCCCCGGACTTCCAGCGCTGGAGAGCCCAGTCCACGGGGCCGATGACGTTGTCCAGCACCTTTACCTTTTTCCATGTCAGGTACTGATAATACTCGTCCTCGATGCCTCCGCAGACGACTTCCTGGACATTTTCCTTCAGTATCAAATGACAAAGCTCCTCGGCCGAAGACTGCGGCATGATCAGGTTATGTTTCGCATCCTCGTCTTCCGTGGCCAGCACGGCTTCCAGGACATGATCGAACCGTGGAGCGACTTCTCCCTCATGAACCACCACAAGCACGCTTCTGATATTTGGATTTTTGATCATATCAATTGTCTAACTCGTATTCCCTTATTTTTCTCCAGAGAGTGCTCCGCCCCCAGCCGAGGATCTCTGCGGCCCGGCTGCGTTTGCCTTTGGCCTGGGCCAAGGCTTCCAGAATCATTTTTTTCTCCATGTCCTTCCAGGTCACCTCCATGGGATTGGCCATGGGTTGAGCCTCCTGCTGGGGGATAAATGTGCGAATCTCCTGGGGGATGGCCTCCTGCTGCGGCAGGGTCTTGCTTTCCAGAACATACAACGGAAGATGCGAAGTCAGGATTTGATCCCCCTGACAAATGTTCACGGCATACTCCACGATGTTCCGCAACTCCCGGACGTTGCCCGGGTAAGGGAAGGACAACAACTCCCGCAAGGCGTCATCCGAATAGCCCGCGATATTCTTCTTGAACTGGGAGGAAAAAACGCGCAGAAACTGGTCCAGCAGCAGCCGGACATCCCCCTCCCGCTCGCGAAGGGGCGGCAGATGCAGGCGGACCACGTTCAATCGAAACAGCAGATCGCTCCGAAAGACCCCGAGCTGAACCATCTGTTCCAGGTTGCGCAAAGTGGCGGCAACCACACGGACGTTCACCTTGATTCCCTTGGAACTGCCCAAAGGATAGACCACCTTGTCGTCCAGAAAAGACAGTAGTTTGGTTTGCAGATTGAAGGGCAGATCGCCGATCTCGGTCAAAAACAGGGTGCCATTGTGCGCCAGTCGAAATCGCCCGGGCTTGCTCTCCACCGCCCCGGTGAAGGCGCCTTTCTGATGACCGAACAGTTCCGATTCAAGCAGCGTTTCCGGCAACGCGCCGCAATTGACCTTGATGAACGGCCCCTTGGACCGGTCCGAGGCATGGTGAATCGCCTCGGCGACCACATCCTTGCCTGTCCCTGTTTCTCCTGTGATCAACACCGAGGAGTCGGTCTGACCGATCATGGGCAAAATCTGAAAAATCCGCTGCATCTCCCGACTGTTGCCGATGAGGTGCCCGTACCTTTCGGCATGGACGCGTTCCCAATCCCATTTCTCGCTTGACCGCAGGTCCTCGATGGTCTCCAGATATCCCTGGCACTCCCCATTTAAATCGTAGATCGGGGCCAGGACGATCCGCACGGGAATCTTCTTGCGGTCGCTGGCAATGATATTCCCGGCCGGGCATTCTCCCGTGCCGTCCCCGACATGAGGCAACACCGGGCAATGCTGTATGCAGATGGTATTGCGGACGATATTCCCGCAAAAAATACCGCAGGCCTGTTCCCGCGAAAAACCGGTCAAGGCCTCAAAGGCTGTGTTTACGGACACGATGCGGCGCTCCCGGTCCAACAGAAAGGCACCATGAGGAATTTCATCAAAAAGATGCTGAAACGACACCGGACTGTTGAACAGGCCGTGGACTTCGGGATCAATCTGGTTCTTGTTCATGAGAAGGTTCCACTGTCTTGTAGGCTTGGCTTGTTGATCAAGGCTTTGAAAATGTCTCTAATTGTGTCATTTTCGCTCATGATGAAACAAAAATACTATCACGCTCTCCCTGGTCCGGCAACAACCCTGACAAGCCCTGAAGGCCCTTGCCGTGCTTCTGATCTGGCCATTGCTGGGCATGCCGGTACTTGTTGACTGATACCGACAATCCGGCATAACTGTTACCAAGGACGAAGAAAATCAATTCAGAGCCAGATGCGAGACATCCGCATACGGCTCCTGGAGTATATGCATGGACTCAATGCCCACCATTCGTGAACTGACGTGTCCGATTGACGATTTTCCAAAAGTTTCAGAGCATACCTTTTTTTTCGACATCATCATGGCGCTGGAAAAGGCGCAATGGGATTTCAAGGCCAAAATCTCCAAGCAGACGGTACTCCTTGTGGAGGACAAAGATAAAAATATCGTCGGTAAAATTTCTCCCCGAGATGTCGTCCGCGCTTTGGAACCACAGTATGACAAGACCAACAGCTTCACCGACGACATCCGGTTTGGTCTTCCGCAGGTTGTTGAATCCAAGAGGAAAGACTATTTTCTTTGGCAAGAGCCTTTCGCCAATCTGTGTGACAAAGCCTGGAAAATTACGGCAAGCGACATGTACAGCAGGCCAAGGTCGACTCAATCGATTGATATTGACGAACGTATAGAAAACGCGTTTCACCTCTTCGTCACGACAAGTCACGAATATCTCTACGTTATTGAGAATGAACGTGTAGTTGGATTACTCAGATTTTTCGATCTCTATAAGATTATTTGCAAAAAAATCTACCAATGTGAAAGAAAGTCGTATTATTAACGATTATAACAATAATTTCTAAAAATTCATGCAAAAATTCACCTCCCTCCTGCCCCCCCCATTTTCCTTCCCGGCATGATGCCATCCTGCCGATATCAAGCGCAAACACAAAAAAAAATAACCTTACAAAATTGAACCCTTTTGCCTCGACAAAATTGGGAGTTTCATCAGCAGCATATCGCGAGGTCCCACATGCCCATCCTGACCATGTACAGCACCGCCTACTGCCAAGAACAGGAGGTGGCGTGCGTCGTTGCCGAGGCCCTCTCCCTGAAGGTCCTGGAGGATCGCCGGATCATCTCCGAAGCCGCTTCGACCTACGGAGTTTCGGAAAACAAGTTCTATCGCGCCTTGTTCGGCAAACCCTCCATGTTCAACGTCTACACCCGTGAGCGTGAACGTTGCGCATGTTTCTACAAGGCAGTGGTCGCCCGACATCTGCTCAGCGACGACCTACTGCTCCTGGGACTGGCCGGCACTCTGGTTCCCAAGACCATGACCCACGTGCTCAAGATCTGTCTGACCGCTGACGAGACGTTCCGGCTCCATACAGCCGCCAAATTCCACCATCTGGACCCCAAGGCCCTGGCCAAACTGATTGCCCAGGAGGATGAATCGCGAACTCGCTGGATCGACTTCCTGACACAAAAAAGCTCTGTGAGCACCTCACCCTGCGACATCCTGATTCCCATGGACGCATACTCAGTCCAGGACGCAGCGCACCTGATCCAAGACCGGGCTCGCCGCGCCGTGACTCTGGCTACTCTGGAATCCTCACAGTCAGCGAAGGATTTCGCCTTGGCCGCCAGGGTCGAGGCGGCCCTGGCCGTAAAGGGCCATTTGCTCCAGGTGGACGTAAAACTGGACCAAATCGAGTTGCACGTAGACAAGAACGTAGTCCGGCCGGGGAAACTGGAAGAGGAGCTGCGGGTCATCGTCCGCAACGAGATCGGTGAGGCTCCCCTGCAAATCAGAATGGGCCCGGACCTCTACCGGACGGACGTCTATCGCCCGTTCGATTTTGAAAACCCAGCCAAGGTGCTGGTGGTGGACGATGAACGGGATTTTGCCGTGACCTTGTCCGAACGGCTCAAAATGAGGGAGATGGGCGCGGCCGTGGTCACCAGCGGTGAGCAGGCGCTACGAGTAGTCGAGGAAGACGACCCCGAGGTAATCCTGTTGGACCTGAAAATGCCCGAGATTAATGGCATGGAATTGTTACACATGATTCGCCAAGGCCATCCTCATGTCCCGGTGATCATTCTCTCGGGCGCGGGGACGGAAAAGGACATCCAGACCTGCCTGAGCTACGGAGCTTTCGCCTGCTTACAAAAACCGTTGGATTTCAAGGAGTTGGTCGAAGTCATCCGCCGGGCATATGCCACACTGGACTCGTCCCGAGACACAAGCAATTAGGTACTCAGCAAAGTTCACATGAAATAAGGAACTGGTCCGGGTGCATTGATTTTGCGGTCTCGCATTTTTGACTGAGCCAGATTTCGTTCATCGAACCATTGCCGGACACCAAAAACAAAAATGTTGTTTATCCTTGCAATGATTCGATGTTACGAAGCCGACGAAGGAGTTTGAGAGGCCAGAAAATCAAGGTAAGCCGGACCTCAGTTGAGTAGTTACGACGTGGATACAAAAAAACCGCCCCCGGAACCTCACGCAGGGGACGGTTTTTTTTGGCAACCGAAAATGACCGCCATCGCATATGTTCAAGTCACGATCAGGCCACCTCGACCACTTCCAGATCAAAAGTGAGATTTTCACCGGCCAGGGGATGGTTGGCGTCCAGAGTGATGGTCGTATCCGTGAGTTCGGCCACCGTAACCACCGTGGCCTGACCGTCCTGACTGACCTGCAACTGCTGACCGACTTCGGGCTGAATGTGATCCGGCAGCTGAGCCCGTTCCACGGAGAACAACAACTCTTCCTGCCGGGTTCCGTAGGCGTCTTCCGCGGGGATGGTCACGGTCTTCTTGTCGCCGACCTGCATTCCGGTCACGGCTTTCTCGAAACCGGAGATCAACTGCCCCTGACCAAGGGTGAACTCCAGCGGATCACGATCCGCGGAACTGTCGAAAACCTGTCCGTTGTCCAGCCGCCCTGTATAATGCACCTTGACGTTGTTGCCGGTTTGTGCCTGTGTCATAAGACCTCCACAAGTTAGGGTGAAAATGGTCGCGGCCGGGATAAAATTCCCGGCCGTCCACCAATTATAACCATGTCCAGCGATGAGGAAAGGGGTTGCCCCATCTCATGTCTGTCCATGGATAGTCACGCTGAAACAGATATAATCAGCCGACGCCGGCCAAAGCCCATGGACCAGGAAGCTATTCGGCGCAATGCACGCACAGTACTGCCTCGGGCATGGCCAGAAGGCGAGCCGGGGCAATGGATTCTCCGCATTCGGCGCAGCAGCCGAAATCCTCGTCTTGGATTCTGGCCAAGGCCCGTTCCAGGCGCGCCAGACGGCTTTTGGCTTTTCCCAGAGCATTGATGGCAATGCTTTGGTTGGCCAGGGAATCCATGCGTGACAGCCTGCCCACGGCCTGCTGGTCCAGATCCACGGTTTGGGCCCGCTCCTCCAGGTCCTTCAACTGGCCTTGAATGGCGGAGGTTTCTTCCCGCAGGCGGGCTTCAAGCACCCTTCTGTTCTCCTGATCCATACGGCCTACTTGTGCTCCTTGATCGTCTGAAGGACGATGTCGTCGTACGTCTCCAGCAACCGTTCCAGGCGCCAGGGGTTGGAAACCAGGTAGACCATGTCGCCGTCAATGTCCGTGGCAATGTCCCGGCCGTTCTCGGCGATGAACTTCTTGGCGTCCCGACCGCCCACGATCCAGCGGGTGCCGGAAATGTCCACGGGTTCGTACCCGGCGTCCACGTTGTATTCGTCCTTGAGCCGGGCCATGGTGATCTCGAACTGCAGCGGACCCACCGCGCCCAGGAGGTAGTCGTTGGTGCGCAGCGGACGGAAAACCTGAACCGCCCCCTCTTCGCAGAGCTGCAAAAGTCCCTTTTCCAACTGCTTGGCCCGCATGGGATCCCGCAGGCGGACCCGGCGGAAATGCTCCGGCGCGAAGCTCGGGATGCCGGTGAACTTCAGCGGTTCCTTGATGGAGAAGGTGTCCCCGATCTTGATGGTGCCGTGGTTGTGGATGCCGATGATGTCCCCGGGCCAGGCTTCCTCCACCCCGCTGCGGTCATGGGCCATGAAAATGGTGGCGTTGGCGATCTGCATGTCCTTGCCGATCCGGTGGTGCCGCACCCGCATGCCCTTCTGGAACTGCCCGGAAACGATGCGCAGGAAGGCGATCCTGTCCCGGTGGGCCGGATCCATGTTCGCCTGGATCTTGAAGACCACTCCGGAAAAGTCCGGCTCCAGCGGCGAAACCAGCCGGTTTCCCTTGGAGGTTTCAGCCTGACGGGCCTGGGGCGGCGGGGCCAGTTCCACAAACGTGTCCAGCAATTCCTGAACCCCGAAGTTGTTGATGGCGCTGCCGAAAAACACCGGTGTCTGTTTCGCGGCCAGATAGCGCTGCAGGTCGAAGGGATGCCCGGCTCCGGCCAGCAGTTCCGCATCCTGGCGCAGATCCGCTGCGTCTCGGCCCAGCAGTTCGTCCAGTTGCGGATCGTCCAGGCCCTTGACATGCGCCACGTCCGTGGGCCGGGTGGATTTCTGTCCGTCGGGCACGAAAAAACGCAGTTCATCTCCGCGCAGGTCATAGACTCCCTTGAATCCCTTGCCCATGCCCACGGGCCAGGTCAGCGGCGCGCACTCGATCCCCAGATTGGTCTCGATGTCGTCCAGCAGTTCAATGGGCTCCAGCCCGTCCCGGTCCAGCTTGTTGATGAAGGTCATGATCGGCGTGTTGCGCATCCGGCAGACCTCCATCAGCTTCCGGGTCTGCACTTCGACGCCCTTGGCGCTGTCGATGACCATGAGCACGGAATCCACGGCCGTGAGCACGCGGTAGGTGTCCTCGGAGAAGTCCTGGTGGCCGGGGGTATCCAGGAGATTGATCTCATGCCCCTTGTAGTCGAACTTCATCACCGAGGAGGTCACGGAAATGCCCCGCTCCCGCTCCACGGCCATCCAGTCGGACGTGGCGCTGCGGGAACTCTTCTTGGCTTTCACCGCCCCGGCAAGATGAATGGCTCCTCCAAACAGGAGCAGCTTTTCCGTAAGCGTGGTCTTCCCGGCGTCCGGGTGGCTGATGATCGCGAACGTCCGCCGACGTTCGACTTCTTTTTGTAATTTGTTCATGTTCGTTGAGGGAAAATTGTGAATCGTAAACTGTCAAAAAAGAAAACCTCGCCGCCCTTCGGCACAATCCGATGGCGGCAAGGCAGAAGATGGCAAGAAGAATGAATCAGGGATGCACTGGAGATCCTTGGCTGGCAAAACATGCAAATTAGCGTTATTTTCCTCCAAGGGTCAAGTTCCCCACTTGCAACAGTCAATTCTCGCTTCAATCGAAATGGCAATCGAAAACGCAATCGAACCATTCAGACGCTTTTCCCGGTACCAACGAACAGGGCAATTACGTACCGCACTGGGGTGCGCCGGTCCCAGGGATTCTGAATCACCGTTCACACGAATGCCAACGCGATTGCGATTGCGATTACGATTTCGATTTCGACTGGGACTGAGGCTGAGAGAGGAATGGAGGTATCTGGGATTTGACTCCAAAACAATCCAGAGATACGAAGCATCCAAGACATGCTGGTGTCTCCGCTTTGGAGATGAAAAGGGAATCCGGTGCAAAGCCGGAGCGGACCCGCCGCTGTAATTCCAGGCCGCCAAACAACGAATCGTCGTTTCATTTTCGTCCACCCCGTCTTCCGGTGCAGACCGGGCGAACGGGAAACGACGAAAGGCCCATGCCCTGGAAAGCCAGAAGACCTGCCTGCATGAAGCCCCGAGGCAACGGGTGTTTGCCGTTGAGGGGATGTCCCGCCACGCTCCTGCTTATGGTCCCGCGCCGAGACTCCTGCTCATCTTTTCGATTCCTCTCGATCCACTTTACTCCACCGGAGAGTTTTTGATGCATTTCGATCCCCACGCCCCCGCCCATGGCGGCCACGGTCACGGTTGCGAACTCGGCTGCAACCACGAATGCCATGGCCACGGGCATCCGCATGACCACCATGACGACCACGGCCATAATCACAGTCACGACCATGATCATGGCCACCACCACGGTCCCGAGGCCCCGTGCGGCCCCAAACGTCCGGGCATTCTGCTGGCCACCTTCGGCACCACCATCATTCCGGCGCGCAAGGCCTACGACAGCTTCGAGGCCCGGGTTCGGGCCCGTTATCCGGACATCCCAATTGCCTGGGCATTCACGGCCCACAAGGTCCGCCGCAAACTGGCGGCCCGCGGCCTGCCCCACGATTGTGTGGCCGTGGCCCTGAGCCGACTGCACGACAGCGGGGTGACCCATCTGGCGGTGCAGTCGCTGCATACAATTCCCGGGGTGGAGTATTTCTGGACCCATAGCCTGGCCAAGGCCTACGAACATCCCCGTAAAGGATTTCACCAGGTCCGGGTCGGAACGCCGATGCTCAACGAGGACGCCGACCTGCTCCGGGCCGCGGCCGCGCTGCCGGAGTTCATCCCCGCCCGGCGCAAGCCGGATGAGGCCGTGATTCTTGTCGGCCACGGCACCTATCATCATGGCCAGCGGCGCTACCTGGACTTTCTGGCGCAAATCCAGGAGCAGCACCCTCTGCTGTTCATGGGCCTGCTGATGGGAGAACCCGGCATTGACGCCATCATCGCCCAGCTCCGGCAGACTCGCGTGTCCACGGTCTGGCTGCTGCCCTTCATGACCGTTTCCGGCTACCATGTCCGCAAGGACATGTTCGGCGACCATTCCAGCTCCTGGAGCAACCAGCTTCGCTCCGCCGGTTTCGATGTCCGCGAACATCTTCCCGGAACCATCGAATGTCCGAATTTCCAGTCCATCTGGCTGGACCACCTGGATATCGCAGTGTCCGAACTGGATCTGGGCGATCATGCCGGCTGCCCCGTTACTCAGGGCAAAAAACATGCACATTGCTGAAGGAATACTTTCCGCTCCGGTCCTCGCCCTGGGCGCGGCCACGACCGTTACCGGCCTCTGGATCGGTCTGCGCCGGCTGGACGAACAGCGCCTGATCATGGCCGCGGCCCTGGCCGCGGTCTTCTTCATCGGCTCCCTGATCCACGTTCCCCTGGGGCCGGGCAGCGTGCACCTGCTGCTCAACGGGCTGGCCGGGCTGCTCCTGGGCTGGGCCGCGTTTCCGGTGATTTTCACCGGCCTTCTGCTCCAGGCCCTGCTCTTCCAGTTCGGCGGCCTGTTGGTCCTGGGCGTGAACACTTGCACCGTGGCTCTGCCAGCCATCCTGTGCGGT
This sequence comes from Desulfonatronum parangueonense, assembly GCF_054656975.1. Lineage (NCBI taxonomy): Bacteria > Pseudomonadati > Thermodesulfobacteriota > Desulfovibrionia > Desulfovibrionales > Desulfonatronaceae > Desulfonatronum > Desulfonatronum parangueonense. Next base: position 509,735 of record NZ_BAAHXH010000003.1, on the reverse strand, counting down.
CTGGCCTTGCGCGGATGCCTGGCCCGGGGCGGCTCATTTGCTCTGGCCGCGAGCTTCACTGCCGGAACCGGCGCCGTCCTCGGCACCGCCCTGCTGACGGGTGCAGCCCTGACGTTGACGGATCAAGGGTTCCTCACCGCGGCGAAACTTGTCGTGCTCGCCCATCTTCCGCTTGCGGCCATCGAGGGAACCATGACCATGTTCGTCGTCGCGCTTCTCGGCCGAACCAGGCCGGACCTGCTGACCACGCCCGCGCATTCCGCCGGAGATCTGCCATGCTGACCCGCTTTCTGATCCTGATTTTCCTGCTGCTGGGAACCGCAAACCCATGCCTTGGCCACAAGCTGCTGCTCATCGCCTGGGTCCAGGGCGACCGGCTCATGGCCGAAGCGGCCTTCGGCACGGGGCAGTATGCCTCGAAAATGCAGATCATCGTCGACGATGCGGTGAGCGGAGAAACACTCCTCACCGGCGCCACGGATGAACAGGGCTTCTTTGAGATCACTCTCCCACCGGAAGTTCTGAACCGGAGAGCACCACTCCTGGTCACCGCCTCCGACGGCGCCGGTCACGTGGCCCGGCAGACAATCCCCGCCGAGGATCTGCTGCCTGCCGTCAGCGCTGACAGAACGGAAATTTCCGCGCTGACGGAGGATGCGGAGCAAACCCAGCCGCGGATATCCGACCTGGACGAGACTCTGCTCCGGGAATTGGTACAGGACGCAGTGCGCCAGGAAGTAGCCCCCCTGCGCCGGGACATCCTGGCCCTGCAACAGGCCGGGCCCGGCATACCGGAAATCATCGGCGGCATCGGCTGGATCATCGGCCTGGCCAGCCTGGGAGCATGGCTCCTGCGCCGCTAATAACCCTCGCCGCAACCGCTCAAAACGCGCGGCAAGCAAGGGCACAAGCTCAAAAAGCGCCGCACTGGGAGCGCCGCACCCCAGTGCGGCAACGGAGTAACGCCTCCAGAAAAACTTCACGGCAGAAACTCGCACCAAGTAGCCAAGCCACAAACCCCAAAAAACGCGCAAAACTTGCGACAAGCAAATTTGATCAGCGAAACCTTCAGTCAAGGCCAAAGCCTGCTCCACCGCATGGACGCCCGGATCAAGATCCTGGCCACGGGCATCTGTCTCATGGCGGTTTCCGCCATTCATGGACATGCCGCGGCCCTGGCCGCGCTGCTTTTCGCCGTGGTGCTGATCCTTTTGGCAAAACTGAAAATCCGCTCCGTGCTCCTCCGTCTGGCGCCGGTCAACGTCTTTTTCCTTGTCCTGGGGCTGGTTCTCGGTTTCACATACCCCGGCCAACCACTGGAATCCTTGCCTCGACTCAGCCACGATGGCCTGTCCCTGGCGCTGCGCATCTTCCTGAAAGGCAATGCCCTGCTCTTGATTTTCATGGCCCTGGCCTGCACCTCCAGCGTGCCGGCCCTGGCCCAGGCCCTGCAGAGTCTGCGCCTGCCCCGCAAGATGACCTTGCTCCTGGCATTTACCTTCCGGCAGATTTTCCTGGTTTTCGAAGAATTCCAGCGTCTGCACCGTGCCGTTCTTGCCCGTGGCTTTCATCCCCGATGCAGCCTGCACACCTACCGGACTTACGCCGTGCTCCTCGGCCAGACCCTGCTGCGCAGCCTGGCCCGGGCCGAGCGCATCCACGGAGCCATGCTCCTGCGCGGATTCAGCGGTCAGTTCCGCCTCCTGTCCGCGCCTCCCTGGAATCGGGCCGACGCCTACCCTGCCCTGGGTCTGTGCATCCCGCCGCTGCTCATCAGCCTGCACGACCGGTGGCCCTGGTGAGCGATGCCCCTCTGCTGGCGCTGCAGGATGCCGAGGTCCAGTATCCCCGAAGCACCCACCCCGTACTGAAAGATTTCGATTTTTCCCTGCTGCCCGGAGAGCGCATCGGTCTCATGGGACCCAACGGCAGCGGCAAGACCACCCTGCTCCTCAGCCTGGTCGGTCTTGTCCCACTGAATAAAGGCAGCCTGTTGTTTCAGGGACGGCCGGTGCGCACGCCGAAGGACCTCGCCCGCCTGCGCCGGCTGGTCGGTCTGGTATTCCAGAACCCCGACGACCAGCTTTTCTCGCCTACGGTCCTGGAGGACGTGGCCTTCGGCCCGCTGAACCTGGGGCTCTCGCAATCCGAGGCTCAGGATGCCTCCCTGGCCATGCTGGACCGCCTGCACCTCGCCCACCTCGCCCATCACCAGCCCCACACCCTCTCCGGTGGCCAGAAACGCCTGGTCTGCCTGGCCACGGTCCTGGTCATGCGCCCCCTGGCCCTGCTCCTGGATGAACCCACCAATGACCTGGACCCGGACTCCCGCCAACTGTTATTCCAAGCTCTGCAAGCCACCCCCTGCGCCATGGTCATCGCCAGCCACGACCAGCAACTCCTGAGTGCCTTGACTGATCGCGTTGTTGCAATCTGAATGGGCTGAATCGGTCTTTTCGCGCTTGATACCTTGCAGTAGCAAGTCCAGAGAACAACCGGTCATGGAAATCGCGGTAATTGACACATCCAACAACGCGACGTACTTCCTGAAACCAGATATACGTCAGGAGGGAAAAGCATGAATACGAAACTGACCCTGCGCCTGGAAGAGGAGTTGATTGTTTCGGCCAAGAAACACGCTGCCCGCACGGGAAAATCCGTATCGAGGGTTGTTGCCGATCTCTTTGAAATAATCCGCAACGAAAGGATTGAAAATGATCAACCCCTTCCTCCGGTGGTGAAGAGCCTCAAGGGTGCTTTGAAGGGAAAACCGGCAGAGGAAAACGAATACCGAAGATATCTGGAAAAAAAGGTAACTATTCAGCACATACTCTGTGGTCACTCATAGAACTGGATTCCGGCTTTCGCCGGAATGACGTATCATGCCACATCCTTTGCAAGTTAAGTCATATCGCCGAAGGCCGGTATCCAGTCAGATCTTTCACGGATGAGCTGAGTAGTTACCTTTAATCTCCAGTTCCGAAACGATTTCCCGGACGTCCTCGGACATGTCCGAAAATGATGTCCACCCGCAGATCCGGAGGCAGATCCGGCAAAGCCTGGGCCACCTTGGCCCGCACCTCGTCGCAGATGCGCACGATGTTCTCGCCGCTGAGAGCGGCATAAGCTGTCCATGCTTATTGATCAAACCCATGGCCCGTGCTACACGGATTCAGCGTAACGCGATACCAGAACAACTGGAGGGCGGAAATGGGCAATCTGACGATCACGGTGGACGAGCATACATTGAAAAGGGCCAGGATACGGGCTTTGGAGCAGGATACTTCGGTCAACGCGGTACTGCGGGAATACCTGGAGTGTTACGCGGGAACCAGGCTTCATCGCCATGACGCGGTACTAAAAATTTTGAACATAGCCGATACGGTTGAGTCCGGTCGCGGCGGCCGAACCTGGAGCCGGGAAGAACTGCATGAAAGGCGCGTAAATCGTCAAGCGGAACGATAGCAACCATGCGTTCTTTTTTCGACACCAATATTCTGGTGTACATGTTCGACAGGGATGCCCCGGCCAAACGCACCCTGGCCCGAGAGCTGTTCCAGACAGAAACACTGGCTGGCCGGGCCATTGTCAGCGCACAAGTCTTGCAAGAGTTCCATGTGACCGCGACCCGCAAGCTTGCGCGACCATTGGATGAGCAAGCCGCCGCGGAAGTCGTGACCGTCCTTGCCAGCCTGCCGGTGATAGCCAACGATGCTGCACTGGTTCTCAAAGGTATTGCCCGTAGCCGATGCATGCGCTTATCGTTCTGGGATGCGATGATCATCGAGGCAGCCTTGTCCGGGGGGGCGAAAACCCTGTTCACCGAAGATCTGCAACACGATCAGGTGATTGACGGAATGCGCTTGCACAACCCTTTTTTATGACTGCTCCACCCGGGCTGCAAGGCCGAGCGGATACCCGGAACGTCCTGCGCGCCCACCTGGCCCGCCAGTAATTGCTCAATAAGGCAGGGCACCAACCACCGCGGATCCGTGCTGCCTGGATACCGGCCTGCGCCGGTATGACGGAATGGAGTGCCTCGATAGCGAGTTCTCTCAGTCGTCACCCCGGCGCAGGCCGGGGTCCAGGTGTTTTTGTGTGGGTCAGTGGCCCGGAGTTATTGAGCAGTTACGCCCGCCACTCATTTTCGCCGTAAGATTGCCACTTCCTGCTCGGTCAACCCTGTCTTCAGGGCAATGGTCGAATCATCCAGAACATCCAGCAGGCTCCCGGCCAATCTCAAAGTCGCCGCTTTCCGTCCTTCTTCACGTCCTTCTTCCCGCGCCGTATCCAGAACATTCTTCATATCCCGGTAGTACTTGAGGTTTGCTTCGTACTTGATAATTTCTTCCCTGGTAAACCTGGAAATCTCGGCTACTTCAAAAAATTTTTCAAAGATTTTTTCCCGCAAGGCATCAGGAACCTTGTCCAGACGATCAAGATTTTTGATTGCAAAGAGCCATTTTTCAAAGCGGGTATTGAGTTCGTCGACGTCCTTGTTGAATTTTGGCATTTCCAAGTAGATGAAGGTCAACTTGTCGTAGAAAATCTTGTTCGTCTCGATGTCCTGGAGTTTGACGTCGTATCTGTATTTCTCAGGATTGTCCTTGTCCTCGTCAAAAACAAAATCCAGGATGCCAATAGTGTAGACTGCTTTCAGTTCAAAGTTCCACGTCTTTCCACGAATAGCCTGCTGCTGAATCGGAAACGTGGCGTAGTAAATGCTGCGGTCCTTGAAAAAATTCTGCTTGCTTTTCTGCAGTTCGACAATGAACTTTTCCCCTTTCTCGTTTTCGCAATACAAATCAAATACTGCCCGCCGGTCGATATCCGTGCCGCCCAGGTTCTCGTCTTTCAGGTAGGTCAGATTGACGATATTGCCCTGTTCTTCCTTCAAAAGTTCATTCAGGAAATCCTGCAGCAAATCCTTGTTCGGCTCCTCGCCGAAAAGCCGCTTGAACCCGTAGTCCGTAAAAAAATTGACATAGCGATCAGTCTGGGGAGTCATCATGGCCATCTCCTTTCCACGTCGTGGCACCTTGTCCGTTTCCTTCCCTCTCGCAAAGTTCGCGAAGTTACGCAACGATAGAAGATAAAAACAAAGATTTCAAACCTTTTCGTTGGTGTCCCCTTTCGTGTCCCTCTGCACCCCCTGCGTGAAACAATGGAGAGGGTTGCCTCGGCCTCGTCCGCGGGGCAGATCAGTTTACACCGGCTCCTGATCCCTCCCCCCATACAGCCCTTGGGCCACCTTGGGCAGGCTCTTGGACAGCGAACACAGCACCGGGACCACCACCAGGGTCAGCAGCGTGGCCACGGCCAGGCCGAAGACCACGGCTACGGCCATGGGGCCCCACCACTGGGCGGATTCGCCGCCGATGCTCCAGGACAAGGTCTTGAAGTCGAAGCTGACGCCCGTGGCCATGGGCATCAGGCCCAGGATGGTGGTGATGGCCGTGAGCATCACCGGCCGGAAGCGGACCATGCCCGCGCGCAGCAGGGCGTCCGTGCGTTCCATGCCCCGGGCCAGAAGCTGCATGTAGTAGTCGATGAGCACGATGGCGTTGTTCACGACGACTCCGGCCAGGCTGATCACGCCGATTCCGGTCATGATGATCCCGAAGGCCGTGCCCGTGACCAGCAGGCCGAAAAAGACGCCGATCAGGGAGAAGAGCACCGAGGCCAGGATGATCAGGCCCGGGATGATGGAGTTGAACTGGGTGATCAGGATCAGGAAGATCAAAAACAGCACCGCGATGAAGGCCTTGCTCAGAAACTCCTGGGCCTTGGCCTGCTCTTCCTGCTCTCCGGTGAACTGGTAGGAATAGCCGCGCGGCCATTCGAACCCGGCCAGACGCTGCTCGATGTCCTTGAGCACGTCGTTGGCCAGCCGCCCGGAGACCGAGGCCGAGACCGTGACCACCCGCTGCTGGTTCAGGCGCATGATATCCCCCACCCCGCTGGACAGTTCCACATTGGCCACGCTGGTCAGGGGAATCGGCTCGCCATGGGGACCGGAAACCGTCAGCCGTTTCAGGGATTCCAGTGAATTCCGGGACTCTTCCGGCAGCCGGGCCGTGATGTCGTACTCGTCCCGGTCGTCGCGCAAAACCCCAACGCGCACACCGCCCACCGCGGCCTTGATCGTATAGGCGATGGTGTAGGTGTCCAGCCCCAGCAACGCGGCCTTTTCCTTGTCCACGTTGATCCGGATTTCCGGCCTCCCGTGCACGAAATTGTCCTTGAGGTCCACCAGGCCGGGAATGTCCCGGATGGTCCGGCGCACCTGGGCGGCCAGTTCACCCAGCACATGGATGTCCCGGCCGCTGATCTCCATGTTCACCGGCGGCCCGGTGGGCGGCCCGCCCTCCTCGGCCTCCACCTGGACCTCGGCTCCGGCAATGGCTGTCAGAACGCGCTCCCTGATCTCGTCCAGGACCGCGGTGGATGAACGGGAACGGTCATGGAAATCAACAAAATCAAGGGCCACCCGGCTCAGATGGGTGCCCGGCCCGCCCGCGGAAAACGGATCGCCGCCGGCGGAGCCGACATTGGCGATCACGAACTTGATGTCCTCGTACTCCATGGCGATGTCTTCCACCTGGGCCACCAGCCGGTCAGAGGCGTCCAGACTGGTGCCTTCCGGCGCCCGGATATGCACGAAGGCTCGGTTCGGATCGGTTTCCGGAAAGAATTCCACTCCCTTGCCCCAGATCCCGAACCCGGCAGTGGACGCGACCAGCAGCAGGACCGCGACGGTCAGGACGATCAGGCGATGCCGCAGGGACCATTCCAGCAAACGCAGATAGGCCCTCTTGACCCAGACTTCCCGAACAGGCTGGTCAGGATCTTCCCCATCGCGGATTCTGGGCCGACGCACCACCTGGTAACGGGCCGAAAGCACGGGGTTGACCACCAGGGCTATGAACAGGGAGGCCGAGAGGACCATGATCAGGGTCTTGGGCAGAAATTTCATGAATTCGCCCACAATGCCCGGCCAGAACAGCAGCGGGATGAACGCGGACAACGTGGTCAGGGTGGCCGTGATCACGGGCCAGGCCACCTGATCCGTGCCGATGCGCGCCGCCACCTCACGTGGACGTCCCTCCTGCATGTGCCGGTAGATGTTCTCCACGATCACGATGCCGTTGTCCACGAGCATGCCCAGGGCCAGGATCAGGGAAAAGAGCACGACCATGTTCAAGGTGATCCCGAATCCCGCCAGCAGGGCGAAGCCGATGAACATGGAATAGGGAATGGCCAGGGCCACAAAGATGGCCGATCTGCCGCCGATGAAGGCCAGGATCACGGCCAGCACCAGGATCAGGCCGGAAAGGATGTTGTTTTCCAGTTCGGAAACGATTTCACGGACGTCCTCGGACATGTCCGAAGTGATGTCCACCCGCAGATCCGGGGGCAGATCCGGCAGAGCCTGGGCCACCATGGCCCGCACCTCGTCGCAGATGCGCACAATGTTCTCGCCGCTGCGCTTCTGGACGGATAGGGTCACGCTGGGGCGACCGTTGATCCTGCTGCGGGTCAGGGGATCCTTGTGGGTGTCCTCGATCCGGGCCACGTCCCGCAGATAGACCGGCTTTCCGTCGCGGACAAAGGCCACGATGGAGAAGATTTCAGAGGGGTGCTTGAAATCCTCGGGCACCCGGACCAGATAACGGGTCTCGCCGATGTCCATGCTCCCGCCGGGCATGTTCACGTTGCTCTGGGTCACGGCCTGGATCATGCTGGAAAAGGGCACGTTATAGGCCCGGATCCGGTCCAGGTCGAATTCGACCCGAATTTCCCGCTCCAGCCCACCGCTCTCCAGGACGTTCAGCACACCGGGGATGGTCTCGATCCGGTCCTTGAGATCCTCGCCCCAGGTCTTCAGCCGGGCCAGGGAATAGGGTCCGGAAAGGACGACACGTATCACCGGGATGTCCGAAAAATTGACCTCCTCCACCACCGGATCGTCCTCCAGGTCCGACGGCAGATCCGCCCTGGCCTGGTCCACCTTGACCCGGACCTTCTGCAGGGCGTCGTCGATGTCCACCGAGGGAATAAACTTCACCGCCACCGTGGACAGCCCCTCGGCCGAACTGGCCCGCATCTCCTCCACCCCGGCCAGTCCCTTGAGCTTGCGCTCGATGGGCATGGTGATCAGCTTCTCCATGTCCTCCGGCGCCACGCCCTCATAGGTGGTGGTTACAAAAACATATGGGATGGTGATGTCCGGGAAGGCCTCCCGAGGCAAGGTCAAGTAAGAATGAACGCCGACGATCACCAGGATCACCAGCAGGGTCAGAACCGTAGCCTGTCGCCGCAAGGCCCAGGTGTTGACGATCATAACAAGCTTCTCGTTGTTGGGTAATAATGAAGTTCCCGAAGCAAATGCGCAAAGAAACGTTGCGTAAGAATTTGAGCGGGATCATGGGAATGGCTCAAACTAACCTTGTATCTCAGGTGGTTAACTGAGAACAAAAATTATCCTGCTTGCCAAGCAGGCAGGATGAGAACCGAAACTCTCAGGTTATCGAGTTAAGAGCTCCGCAAGGATATTGTCTTCATTTCCTTGATTTTGAACATCGGTTTCGTTGGTTTTTCTCCAGATATGAATTCGTCGGCTCCTGCATCTATCGCAGTGGCAATATGGATTGCATCCATTGCTGCGAGGCCATACCGCTGTGCAAGGTCTTGAGCAGACTTCAAGACATTTGTTTTCCATGGACATAGATCCGCGTGTGCAAAAATGGCTTCATAAAATGCTTTTTCCCGATATTCTTCTTGAAATATTGGTTTCGGCATGACTTCCAGCCATAAAGCTTCACTCACTATAAGCAGCCGGAACGGGTCATCCAGAATGCCCAGTGCCTTCGCAGCGATTTCATCCTTGCCACGCCACGCTGCAATGAGCAGGTTGGCATCAACATATGTCCGCCGCTTACTCATCCGTCAGACCGCCACGACGACGACGTACTTCTTCATTTATTTCATCCCAATCCATGAGCTTGCCACCGTCATGAACATTTTCCTCTCGTGCCTTCAACAACTTACGACCCAGTTCCGACTGAGGGATAAAATGGGGTGCATGCAAGTCCTTTTCAATCGCTTCTACCGTGACGCGAATGACGCTGCCCACCGGCAAGGATGTCGGCAGATTGAAACAGAGTTCATGTTTCGGAGATACAACGGTTTCAAATGTAATTTCAGCCATAAACTGCCTCCTGAAAATCCGGTGAAAAAACCTCCAGACCGCTGGGTCATTTCGGATATCCCTGTAAACTCGACGTCTTTTGGTTCCCTGCCCCGACGAACCAAGTGCAACACCGACCAGCCCCTCACGGGCAACAAAGAGATTATAACGTAATCCCCGCAAACTTTCTTGCAATCAGAATGCATCAAACGCCGTAACTATTCAGCTACAGGGGCCACGCTCCAGCCGGAACTTGGTTCTTGGCGTCTTATTTCGTTGCCGCACTGGGGTGCGGCGCTCCCAGGATTTAATCCGTTGATTGCCGCGGATTATTGAGCATTGAACAGAGCCGAGTGCAAAAAGTGCTTTTTGCACTCGGCAGTGGTCAGTGACTTGTGGCTTGTGGTCTGTAAAAACAGGAAGTTGCCGAAAGACCTTGGGGAATTGAATTCGTCCCAAGGGACTTTATGCACCAACCTCTGAACAGTTATCCAACTACTGCACCACCACCGCCGTCCCCTCCTCCACCTCCCGGTGGCCGGCCACGATCAGGCGGTCGCCAAGTTCCAGTCCCTGGGTGATCTGGATGCGGTCGCGTTCGATTACGCCGATGGAGACGTTGCGGGCTTTGGCAACGCCGTTCTCCTCCACGTAGACGAGCCGCTCCCCTCCCCGGTCGATGAGGGCGGACAGGGGGATGGTCACGGCATCCGGAATGACCCGGCGAACGAACATCACCCGGGCGATCATTCCAGGGCGGATTATGCCCTCGGGATTTTCCACCACAACCTGAGTGCGGAAGGTCCTGGTCGCCGGATCAGCCCGGTAGGCGATGAAGTCGATCACCCCGGAGAACGTCTGCTCCGCGAAGGCGTCCACAATCACCGCGGCCGGCTGGTCGACGCTCAGGAACCGAACATCCATCTCCGGAACCTGGACCTGAACCTTGATCTTCTCGATATCCACCAGTTCGATGATCACCTGCCCCCGATCCACGAACTCGCCGACCTCGATCCGCATGTTGTTCACCCGCCCGCTCCCAGGCGCCCGCACAAGCCCGCGTCCGTATTCGATTTCGGCCTGGCGCAACTCCTCCCGGGCCTGCACTTTTCCGCTGCGAACCTGGTCCAGCTCTTCCTCGGAAATAATATTGTCCTGGAACAGGCGTTCCCGCCGGCGCAATTGTTCCTCGTACAGATCAAACGCCGCCTTGGCTCGCGCCCTGCCGGCCGCCAGGGCCGTAACCTCGACCTGCGCCAGAATCTGTCCGGAAGTAACGCGATCTCCTTCACGCACGGATAGTTTCTCGACCCGGCCGGCGGTTTCCGCGGCCAGGTCCACGCTCAACCAGGGATCCGCCGTGCCGGGCAAAACAACAGCATCCCTGATTTCTGTCGGAAATATTTCCTTGACGACCACATTCACTTTACGAGGAAGACTCGTAGCCATGTCAGGGGCATCACCCAATGAATCGGAACATGCGCCCAGCAAAGCCATGCTCATTACGAACAGCAGCATTACCCGGAACAGGGGTGAGTCTTTAACTATCGTATACAGGCACATACAGGTCCCCCTCGGGGATTGGTTTATTCTAAAAAAAGATCATGGTTGCGAAAATGAAAACGGTGAGGTAATTGGGAAGAGTTGATTGCCTTGTCAACTACTTTTCCCAGTTTGTACTCTCTTCACCAATCATGTTCAAGCGCCACTTCCATCACATCTCTTTGTTTTACCACATCCTTCCTGCTGCCAAATGATCCCACGAAACCGCCGACAGCCGAGAACAGCAATGGCATCCGTTGCAGACATCCCGTGGGGTTGCCATATCCTGCAAAGTGCAACAGCTTTCATCGCGCCATGCGCCATACAAGATCAACCATATCTTTTTGACGAATCAATCTCAGGAGAAGCCTCATGACCATACCCAGGGCATTGCGCCCATTCCACCTGCTCCTGCTGTCAGCACTGGCGTTGTTTCTCATCGTGGGCTTGCGGTCAATCGCCGAAGCACGTGAAAACTCCGACGCCATCCTGAACGAGGCGCCGACCCAGCCCGCGCCAGTCGAACCCACGGAGGAGCCTGCCGTCATTCAGAACCTGGACAACAGACTGGAGACATCGCGCGCCCAATTGGCCGGCATAGCCCGGTCCATTGAAGAACGGCGCAAGCACCTCAACGAACTGCGACTTCAGGTAGCCACTGCCGAAACAGCTTCCGAACGAGCCGAACTGGAAGCGGACATTGCTGAATTGGAACGGTTGATCCAGGCCTCCAGAATCGCTTTTGAATCCATTGCCACGGGTGGCATAGACAGCAACATCTTCAAGGACGAACCCGATCTCCCTTTCAATTGGCAACAAGAGCTCTTTGATATCATCGAACCCTTTCTGGAACAGATCAAAGGCTTCACCGAAACGCCACGCACCATTGAACGACTGAATCGCCAAATCGCGCAGGATCAGGCCAGGTTGAACGCGGTCGAGAGAGCTTTGGCCAATATTGCCTCTGTCAGTGCCGCGGTCGAGGACAAGCAACTTCTGCAGCGGCTGCAAGCCCTGGAAAAGTCATGGCTTCAGCGCAGGTCAGACCTGCTGCTGGAAATTGAACTGCTGAATTTCCAGTTGAAGGAATTGCGGGAAGAGCAGGATACGTTCTGGAGCATGCTCCATCAGGGTCTGCTGTCCTTTGTCCAGGGCAGAGGCTTGATCCTGCTGCTGGCGATTGTCGCCACCGGAGGCATCTGGTTCCTGCTGCAAACCCTGCCCAGGGTCTTTCAGCGCGGAAAAGGAAGCCAGCCGCCCGTAAAACGCAAGCCCTACGCTCGCCTGATGACCGTCGGCTACCAGGTGTTTTCCGTGCTCGCGGCCTTGTGCGTTCTGCTTCTTGTGCTCTATGTTTCCGGAGACTGGCTGCTGCTTGGTTTTGCCATGATCATTCTCGTGCTGATAGCGGTCGGTTCCAGAACCTATCTGCCTCGTTTCATGACCGAAGTCCGGATGTTGCTGGACATGGGGCCGGTCCGGGAAGGAGAACGAATCATCCTGAACGGCGTGCCCTGGGAGATCAAGAATCTGAACATGTACTCCACGCTGGTCAATCCGGAACTGCAAGGCGGCATTCTGCGCCGCCCCCTCGCGGAACTGTCCGAGATGGTCTCTCGTCCGGACGAGCCGGATGAGCCATGGTTTCCCACCCGGCAAGGGGATTTCGTGATGCTCTCCGACGGCACCTACGGCCAGGTCATGCTCCAAACCCCGGATGTTGTCCAAGTCAAGCACGTCGGATCGGTCCGCACCTTCTCCACCGGCGCCTTCCTTGGGTCCTCCCCGCGCAACCTCTCCCGCAACGGATTCGGCTTCGCCGTGACCTTCGGCATCGACTACCAGCACCAGGCCATCTGCCTGGATGAAGTCCCGCAAGTTTTCGACGCCGCCGTAACCGAGGCTCTGCAGCGTTCGTTCGAGGAGAGCGTGGAATCAGTATTTGTGGATTTCACGGCAGCCGGATCATCGTCTCTGGACTACCTGATCTACGTGATGATGAACGGCAGTGCGGCAGGTTCGTACTGGGCCGTCGGCCGCACCATCCAGAAGGCCTGCGTACAGGTCTGCAACGAACGAGGCTGGGTAATCCCCTTCAATCAGCTTACGGTTCACCAGGGGGATGGCTTTGAAGCCCTGCGCACGACACAACGCAAACCCGGCTGAACCTGTTTGACAGCAATTCGTTGAATTTATAAAATTTCAATATTGACTTGAAAAGTAACCTCAGTAATTGCGGTTGCCGAATCTGGCATCGGAATCTAATTCGACGGGAATACACCATTTGATGCAAGCACTTCTTCGCGTCGTCCTTCTTGCCGTTGCGGGTCTGCTCCTGATGTCCGGCTTGGCCCGGGCCCAGTTGGACGCTCTCCGGGACATTCTCCCCGATGCCCTGCAGCAGACCCTGTTCGGTTCGGACGCCTATCGGGTGGAATTCCGTGGCGAGTTGGACAACGGGCTGAAAGAGGTCCTGCGGTCCGTCTCGGAAACCTACGCCCTGCGGGAGCGCCTTCCAGCCACTCCGCAAATGCTGGAACGCCGCGCCGGAAGCGATATCCAGAACCTGCAGCGTGGACTGCGATCCGAAGGCTATTACGACGCTCAGGTTGAAGTACAGGTCAATCATGATGACTCCCCGCCCCGAGTCGTCTATCTGGTGCGCCCGGGACCAGCCTACACCCTGAAAGCCGTCAACTTTAGCGGCCCGTTGTCCGAGCTGAAAGCGGATCTGCCTCCACTCGACGCTGAAACCGTGAACCTGAATCTGAACAATAGGGCTCGCGCTCCGGAAATCGAGCAGGGCGTGAGTGAGCTGCGGAGTTACTTGCGGGAACACGGTCATCCCTTTCCTCGGGTGGCGCTCAAGGAAGCCCTGGTGGATCATGAACTCCGAACCATATCCGTTACCTACTCTTTCGACCCAGGGCCACTGGTCCGCTTCGGCCCCCTCATCTTTCTGGGGCTGGAGCGTGTACATCCCGACTATATCGTGGACAGGGTCCCTTGGTCGGATGATCAACTGTACCAGGCCTCTCTGCTGAACCGACTGCGCTCGGACTTGATGCTGACCGGGCTGTTCACCATGGTGGACGTATCACATGGGGATATCACCCACCGCGGCACCGATGGCGAAAAGACACTGCCCATCTCCGTTTCCGTTGTTGAACGGGTCCCCAGAACGGTCAAGGCCGGAGTATCCTACGAAACGGATACCGGATTCGGCACTGCGCTGGAATGGGAGCATCGAAACATCCTGGGCCGGGGTCAACGTCTGCGCACCAGGCTGGATCTGGCCGAAAAGCGGGAAATGCTTACCGCGGATTTTACCGTGCCTGATTTTCTGGAAGAATCCCAGTTGGAACTCGTGGCGAATCTCGGTCGGGAACAGACAGAAGCCCTGGAGAGCAAGCGCATCGCCCTGGGCGCCAAGTTGAGCCGCCAACTGGACGAATTCTGGTACGCCAGTTTCGGTGCAAACTACCTGCTCACGGAAACGACGCAGCTGGGCAAGACCCAAACTTACGGCCTGTTTTCCACACCCGGCGAACTGACCTGGGACAAGCGAGACGATATTCTCAACCCTTCATCGGGCTGGCGGGTGCAACTGCGAGCAGAACCCTTCATCGACACTCTGGACATGCGCACCATGTTCTTCAAGCTCTCCAGCGGGCTCAGCGCCTACCTTTCCCTGGCAGCCGAAGATCGACTGGTGCTCGCCGCGCGGGGGGCCCTGGGATCGATCATGGGCGAGGGCAATCTCAGCCTGCCCCCGGACCAGCGCTTCTACGCCGGCGGCGGCGGCTCGATTCGCGGCTATGCGTACCAATCCGTCGGTCCCGAACTCGACGGCACGGTCATCGGCGGTCGGAGCATAGTGGAGACCAGCATGGAACTGCGTCTGCGCATGGCGAACAATTTCGGTTTGGTCGCTTTTCTGGACGGCGGCCAGGTCTTCTCCGAATCCAAGTTGCAGTTCAACGAGGATTTCATCTGGGGCGCCGGACTGGGCGCACGCTACTATACGGATTTCGCGCCCATTCGCCTGGACGTGGCCTTTCCGCTGAACAGGCGGGACAGGGATGATGCGTTCCAGGTGTACGTCAGTATTGGTCAGGCTTTCTGAGTCTACTGCAACTCCTTTGCTGATCCATGTACAAGATTATTTACCACGAAGAGCACGAAGGACACGAAGGATGGATGTCTTGTAGGTATTGTACATGCGCAGTGCGGCATCAGGTATTTCGTTTTTCTGTCTTCCTCGGTGCCCTTCGTGCTCTTCGTGGTTGTATATTCAACTTGAAACCAGAAATACAAGTCCGCCTGTAACTACTCAGCAGAGCCAGAAAAAGACCTGGATACCGGCCTTCGCTGGTATGACTAGCGTGGGAAGGCTTGCCCAGATACGTCATTCCGGCGAAAGCCGGAATCCAGTGCTGGAGAATGATCATGCTCCGTATGTGCTGAGTAGTTACGTCCGCCTCAGAATTAGCTGAATGGTTACGTCTGCGACCATTAATCAGCTGAGGTCCGGGTTGCCATTGGTCATGACAAACTTACAATGCTTCATTCTGATTATTACTGATTATTCAGTTTCAATGATCGACAACGATTCAGCCGTATAAGATCATTTCGATTCCGATTTCGATTTCGATTTCGATTTCGATTTCGATTTCGGACTGGTCGGGGATTCTGGTTGATATGGCAATATAGGTGTTGATGTGGAAATGAACGAATCGACTCCGAAGCGTCGGTGGTGGGTATACCTTCTACTTGTTCCGCCGCTGCTGGTGATTTTTATTCTTGGCGCGACGATTCTTTTTCTGCGTACGGATTACGGGCTGGAACGGGTCGAGAGGGTTTTGAACCGCACCCTGATTGATGTGGGAGGGCAGAACATTGCTCTCAATGGGTTGCACGGCCGTTTCCCGTTTGACCTGCGCCTGGACGAACTGCGCCTGGCCGATGTCGAGGGAACCTGGCTGGAGCTCGACGATCTCATGTTGCGCTGGTCCGGCCGGGATCTGCTGGCGGCCAGGCTGCGCATCCATGAACTCAGCGCCACTCGTCTGGAATTGCTGCGCACGCCGGTTGCGGAAGAGGTCGAACGCGACCCCCGGGAACCCTCTCGAGGCATCGATCTGCCGGAGAGCTTTCCGCGGATCGTCATTGAAGATCTGGCCGTCCAGGAAATCATCCTGGACGAAGCCGTGGCCGGAGAACGCATTGTCCTGCAACTCCAGGCGGAACTGCTTGCCGAAAGCCATGAGCTTTTGGCTGACCTGAGGGTCGAGTCCCTGGCCGGGCCGGCCGGAGAAGCCGGACTGCTCGTCCTGCATGTGGGATACATCCAGGATGCGAATCTGCTCACATTGCAATCCGAATTCTCCGATCCTCAAGGCTCCCTTGCGCCCTTGCTCGGTCTGCCCGCTGCCACCCCGCTGGCATTGCGCCTGGACGGGGACGGACCGCCGGCGGCATGGAGCGGGACATTCCATCTGGAAGCTGGGCAGCTTATCTCCGTGGCCAGCGATCTGGCCTTGGATTGGCAGGATCACCCCAGCCTGAGCTGGACAGGGGATTTTTTTCTGGACTCCTCTCTGCTGCCCCATCCGGCGGACAGCTATCTCCCCCGCACAAACTTCCGCATCCTTGCCGCCATGCCGGATGCGCGGCAGGTTGAACTGAGCGAAGTCTCTGTACGCAACCCGTTGCTGGAACTGTTCCTGGGTGCGCATCTTGATCTGCGTCAGGCCGCCTTGCGTGGCGAACTCCAGGCAAATGTGCTGAACACCTCTCCATTGGGTGAACTCACGGGCCTGGAACTGGGACCGGAGATTCTCCTGCACAGCCGCTTTGACGGCCCGTTCACCGCTCCGGATATCGACCTCGCCCTGCATTTGACCCGGTTCGCGGCCGACCCGGCCCGGATAGCCGGCCTGGAACTGACATCTTCCGTTCACTTCCAACAACGGCAGTGGGATTCGAGCCAGGTCGTCTCGGCCCGCGGCACGTTGAAAGCGCAAGGCGTGGATGTGCCGAATACGGCATTGCCGAATGATCTGGTATCGGAATTCGACATGCACTACCGGCTGGACGACAATTTCCTGGACCTGAAATCTCTTACGCTGAGCGGAGAAGGCTTGGCCCTCCAGGCCGCGGGCGGGTACGCCCTGAACCGGAACCACCTGGAGGCCCGCCTCGACCTCCTGCCGTCCCAGATCCAGCCCTGGCTGGCCCTGCATGACCAGGATTTCGAGGGCCTGCTTGATCTTCAGATCACGGCACAGGGCGTGGTGCATCCCCTGGACCTCCAATTAAACGTCCAGGCCGCCCTGGAAGAAGCAGGCGGTCTGCCGGCTCCCCTGCCCCAATTGCTGGGCCAACGGATCGATCTAGCCACCCGGCTCAGCCTGCTCTCGGATGCGGATGATCCATCCCGATCCGGGCTCCACCGGATTCAGGCTGAAAACATTTGGCTGCACGCCGATGGTCTGGATCTCTCTGCCGATGCCGCCTACACCCTCGAAACCCGCCAACTTGCGGCCCAGGCCGTCCTGAATTTGCCTGACCTGGCCCTTGCATCGCCGGATCCGGAACTGGGATTGGACGGGGCAGCCATGCTGGAAGTCCGGGCTCAAGGAGATGTCAGTGAGAATCTTTCGCTCGACGGCGAATTGTTTAGCGACAACCTTCGGATAGCAGACCTGGATGCCTTTCCCCTTCGCCTTGTATTGCACACCGACGCGCTGCCCGGAAACCCGCAAGGCTCGCTCTCCCTTGTCACATCGCCGATGCAGACCGACCTTGCCGCGGAAACGGACTTTGCTTTGGACGACAATCTGCTCCGTTTTTCCAGACTGATCCTCACCCTCCCCGATGGCACGCTGTCCGGTCGCGGCGCCATCGAACTGGAAACGCAACTCGTGACGTCCCAGATTGAGGGCCGGATCAGGGATATCAAAGCACTGAGCGCGCTTGCCGGTCAAAACATGAGCGGCGCTCTGGATCTTCAGCTCGACCTCCAGCCGGACGGCCCAATCCAGAACGCCCGGCTCAATCTTGTTCTGGACAATCTTCTGGCTGAGTTCGGAACCCTGTCCCGCATGTCGGTCCAGGCCGAGGCCCGAGATATTCGCGGGGTTGCCGGGCAGCCGCATCTCGACGCAGCGGTGGCGGCCCGCGATTTTCACACCGGCGAGACCCGTGTGGACGTCCTGGAAGCCGGAGCCAGGGGAACTCTTTCCGACATCGCCCTGAACGCCGCGGCACAAGGGTATGCCCTGCACCCCTTCGATCTTCGAGTTCAGGCAGCCTCCGCCGAAATGGAAGCCGGCCGCGTCATCCGCCTGCAAAACCTGAACGGAGTCTGGGCCGGACAAAATCTTGCATTGGCCGATCCGGTGACCATTACCTTGGCTGGAGACGACGTTTCAGCCTCCCCATTGCTCCTGGAATTCGGAGCGGCCATTGTTCGCGCGGAGGCACAGCTCTCCAGGGACACGGCGGATCTGCGCCTGGGCGTGGAAGACCTGCCCCTCCACCTTTTCACCCCGAATGTTCAGGGCACGCTCACCCTGGGCGCGGTGCTGCACGGACCCAAATCGGCCCTGCGGGGCGACGTGACCCTGCTTGGGAGCGATCTTGCTCCGTCGGTCACCGGTCTGGAGGAGATTCCATTCCTGGATCTGCAGGCCGATGCCGTTCTGGATGGCACGTCGATGAGGCTGTACGCCGAACTGCGCGAAAAGGGGCTCGCCGAAGCCCTGCTCCAGGCCCAAGGGCAGACGCGGATGCGGCTGAGCCTCGAACCGCCAGGCCTGGACCTGCCCAGGAGCGAACCCGTGACGGCATCCGTCGTCGGCAATCTGGATCTGGGCTGGCTGGGAGACATTGTTCTCCCGGACAGCCAGTTGCTCAGCGGCCTGCTCGGCGTGGACTTCCAGCTCGCCGGAACCATTGATGCACCGGACCCCAATGGACGCATTCATGTCCGCGGGGGCGGATATCAGCATCTCCTGCAGGGCGTGCTGATCAGGGATGTGGAAGGAGATGCATGGATCACATCGGAACAGTTCACCCTGGAATCGCTGACCGCCACGGACGGAGCCCAGGGCACGCTGCGCATGGAAGGCCGGGCCGATCTCGATCCCGAGCAGAACTTTCCTTTCCGTTTCACCGTAAACGGCGCCAATATGAACGTTCTGGACAGTCCCCAGGCACGGGCTCGACTGTCCCGGCTGGCCATGGAAGTCACCGGAACCACCGGTGCTCAGGAAGTCAGCGGGCAGGTGGATCTGGACCGGGTCGAGGTGTTTCTCAGGGATCTGGGAGGCCCGCGGGTCGTGGATCTTGATGTCGTGGATGTTCATAAACCAAGAGATGACGCGGAAGATGGCGGCTTCGCCCCTCCCATCCCGCCCCTTGCCCTGGATGTCGGGGTCCATTTTCCCAACCGGGTCTTCGTGCGCGGCCGGGGTCTGGATTCGGAATGGGGAGGGAACCTGCACATCTCCGGGACTGCCGCGGAACCGATCATTCGCGGGGAAATCAGGCCCCAGAGAGGCCGCCTGGATCTTTTGGGCAAGCGCTTCACCATTGACGAGGACAGCGTCATCCAGTTCACCGGCAGCAGTCCGCCGATGCCTTACGTGAACCTGATAGCCTCTCAGACCAGACGCGACCCGGACGGGGAAAAAACATTCACCGTGCGCATCTCCGGCGTGCCCCCGGACATCAGCCCGCCGACCCTTGAATCCGATCCTCCCCTGCCCCAGGACGAGATCCTGGCCCAAATGCTCTTCGGCCGCACCCTGGCCAGAATCTCGCCCACCCAGGCCGCGCAACTTGCCCTGGCGGCCCGGGAACTGGCCGGACACGGCGGAGGGCTGGACATCATGGGCACGGCCCGGGACATCCTGCACCTGGACGATCTGGACGTGGTCACCGGTCAAGGCGGCGACATGAGCCTGCGCGCCGGAAAGCATATCAACGAGCGGGTCTATCTGCGCCTGGACAGGGACATGAAAACCGGAGAGGAGACCATGTCCGCGGATATCGACCTGACCCCCAGGATCAGCCTCGAAAGCACCCTCGGCCCGAGAGGCGGCGGACTGGGGTTGTTCTGGAAACGGGATTATTGAGGGTGCAGATTTTTTTGTACAAAAATTGTAACCATTCAGCACATCATCCGTATGGTCACAAATCCGCACTGGATACCGGCTTTCGCCGGAATGACACATTGAAAAACCCGTTTCCACGTCAGTCATGCCGGCGAAAGCCGGTAACTGCTCAATAAGGCAGGGCAACCAACCACCGCGGATCCGTGCTGCCTGGATACCGGCCTGCGCCGGTATGACGGAGTGGAGTACCTCGAAAGCGAGTTCTCTCAGTCGTCACCCCGGCGCAGGCCGGGGTCCAGGTGTTTTTTCTATGGTCACTGCCCGGAGTTATTGAGTAGTTACGAAAGCCGGTATCCAGGTCTTTTTCTGATTTTGCTGAATAGTTACCAAAAATTGCCTTAACTATTCAGCACATACGGGACATGACAATTCTCCAGCACTGGATTCCGACGTTCGCCGGAATGACATAGCATTTCATGTCGTTTGAAGTCAGTCATACCGGTGAAAGTCCGAGCTACCGGGCAAACCCAATCATTCCCGGTAATCTACCAGCCATATTCCTGTAAACATCCACGCCTTCCCCCCTAAAGCCTCCTCCAAGGTCTCCCCAAAAAGCGTCTTGCCCAATCTCGGGATCGCCACAGGTAGTTGTTTTTCCCGCCGAAGCGAGTTGACGGCCAGCCCTGGGCTGGCCATTTCCATTGGGATGAATACTATTTTGGTAACGACTCAGCTTGAAGCAGGAAAATCAGGATAGCTCTCAAGACCTGTTGCAAGCATGATCTGGATTTCCGCCTTCGCGGGAACGGCATTGTTTTTCATGTCGTTTCCGGGTCAGTCATATCCGCGAAAGGTGGATATCCAACCTTTTTTTTTAATTCGGATTACCTGAGGCCACTGCAAAAAATTCGTGGGTTCTATCCACAAACTTGGAGCTTCCGGCAAATGTTGTTTTTTTTGATCACTAACCACTGATCACTGACCACAGCTTGGTGCAAAAATTACTTTTTGCACCAAGCTCATGACCTGAGCAGTTACAATATTTTCTTCTCAAGTATGACCTGCAAAGAGATCTATAACATGGACTTTGCTCATGATGAAAATTGGCGCAGTACTTAACGAGAACTCCGGGTCACTGCCGTTCCAGCAGAAAATGAATCGTCTTGAAGCGATAAAAATGAATCTTCTTGCCCGCATGCCTCCAGAATATTTGGCTGTTGTCGCAGGAGACCAGATCCGGAAAGAGATCGAGCGTCTTCAAGAACAAGGCATTGAGATGCTTGTTGTCGGCGGGGGTGATGGGACCGTGAGTACCGCCGCAAACATTCTGGCAAACACGGAAACTTTGCTTGTCGTGCTCCCTCTGGGCACAAAAAACAATTTTTGCCGCGACCTCGGCATTCCTCTGGAGTCCATGGAAGCTCTCCGCCTCATGGATACCATGCAGATCAAGCAAGTTGATCTTGGAGAAGTGAACAGGATCAAGTTCATCAATAATGTATCTCTTGGAATTTATCCTAAAATGGTAGCGGAGCGTGATGAAATCAGGAAGAAGCGAGGATGGCGGAAATGGTCAGCCCAGATTGTGGCTGCGATCATCGCCTTACGAGAAATGCCAAACATGAAGTTGGTTCTTGAGGATGAAATCTATAATGTTAAGCGTTTCACCCCTTTGGTATTTGTGGGAAATAATGAGTATCAAGGAGGATTTGACTCGGATTTCCACCGGCCCGCCATCAATAAAGGAAAACTTTGGCTCTGCATGGCGTGTTCCTTGGGGTTTCTGCCATTACTGCGCATGATTTATGTACTGAGCTTCAGGGGGATTCAGGAGATGGAAAATCTGGAGATGCGTTCCGTGAATAAATTGATCGTCCGTTCCCGTCGCAGAACACTGAAAGCGGCGATAGACGGTGAAATCCATAAAATGTCGATGCCGCTTCAGTTCCGCAGCCTTGCAAAAGCATTACGAGTTGCCGTGCCATGAAAATACTCGCTCATATTTCCGATCTGCATTTTGGCAGGGAAGATCTCCAAGTAGCGGAAGGCTTGGTTACGGATCTTCATCTACAACAGCCCCACCTGGTAATAAACAGCGGGGACTTCACCCAAAGAGCACGGAAAGCTCAGTACTTGAAAGCGGCTGAATTCATGAAACGTTTGCCGCAGCCCCAGCTATTCGTTCCAGGCAATCACGACATTCCTCTCTTCGATGTGGCCCGGCGGTTCTGGAGCCCTCTCAAGCGCTACAAAAACTACCTCACCGAGGAGATGATGCCTTTCTATCAGGATGATGACCTCCTGGTAATCGGTCTCAATACCGCTCGATCGTTCACCTGGAAAAACGGTCGGATCTCCCTTGCTCAAATTGAAGAAATGGAACGCGTGCTTTCAAAAGCACCGCGGACCGTATTCAAAATTGTCGTCACCCATCACCCCTTTATTCCCCCTCCGGGAGAGCAAGATGCCGGGATTTCCCTGGTGGGAAGAGCTCAACGGGCGCTGGATGTGATTGAACGGTGCGGCGTGGACCTTCTGATTTCCGGTCACTTGCATCACGGGTACACAGGAGACATCCGGACGTATTACCCTTCCACAAAGCGCTCCATCCTCGTGGTGCAGGCAGGAACAGCCATATCCCATCGCATCCGCGGCGAGCCCAACGGATACAACATCATCATGCTCAAGAAGGGGTGGATTGAAGTGCAGGTGAGACAATGGGTTGAAAACAAATTTACGGAGGGTGCAAAAGTTTCCTTCAGACTGGAGGAAGGTCACTGGATCCCACAGGCATAATGAAAAGGGTCCCGGACACATGCTCAGGAAGTATGAGCCGGGATTCCCGATCAGGAGTACAATAGGGTCGAAGAGAAAGGAACTACATCGATCGCTCAGGAAGAACTTCAGGGGAGGTTGAAATCATGGAAGAGATCGGAAAAAAAATATGGGTCATCGCGGAAGGATTCATTCCCGCGGACGACGAAACAAAAGACGACAAGTTCATCAGCCATGAAACAGCGTGCATCTTGAATCCCAACAAGGAAGAGGCGGAAATCGAAATAACCGTCTACTTTACCGACAAAGACCCCATCGGACCATATAAGATCAGACTTGCGGGCGAGAGAACGAATCATCTGCGTTTCAATGATCTCACTGAGCCGGCAAGGATTCCGCGCGATACGGATTTTTCCAGCATCATTCGCTCGAACCTGCCCATCGTGGTCCAGCACACACGACTGGACTCCAGAAGACCTGACATTGCCCTTCTTTCAACGCTGGCATTTGGTCAATGACGGCAGCGATGGTCAAGGCGGGTGCGTCCACCCGGCAGGACAGATTTTGGTCCTCCCGGCTGACTGCCCTGGACCACCCGGCTTCTGTTAAAAACTCTGCAACACTACAGCGACACTTTGCTATCCACCATCTGACCAAGTTGTTTGATCACGCGGCTCGCGGGGAAAGAAACTCTGGATATTGCCAAATCTGTTCCCCGTGATCCCCGTGGTTACATCTTCAGCAGTGTCGATTGCTTCCTCAAGATGTCGTTGCAGCTTAAATTCTTTTGTAACTACTCAGCGACACTAATGCTGTTGCCGGGTTTGGCTCGGAATCGGGGTCGGTATCGGTATCGGGATCGGTATCGGGATCGGGATCGGTATCGAAGCGAACCCATGTGGAAGGGCATTCGGTTTTTTTTTCGATACCGATTCCGACCCCGACCCCGATTACCGGAGAAAGAAGGTGTGCTGAATACTAACTCGCTATTTTGGTTGCAGGCACAGCCCGGGTTAGGATCAGAATTTGCAAAAATAGTTACCAAACATCGAAGCATCCAGAAAACCAAGGTGAACGATTGGTCCAGGGTTCCATCTTCTGGAATGTTTCCGACAGAAAAAATCAAGCCGTGCCGTCCGATCAGACAGGCTGCGGCTGCAATCATGATGAAGCCCTATTTCTTTGGATTCACTGACTTTTAATCATACCTTAATCAGGGGAGGACAAAATCATGGCCAGCAATTTTTTCGCGGAACTGAAAAAAGATCATGACGAACAAAGAGAGTTGACCAAAAAATTCAATCAGGCGGAGAATTCTTCAGAAAAGAAGAAATTGTTCCAAGAAATCAAGAAAGAGCTCAAACCCCACGTCAAAGGCGAAGAGGCTTCCGTTTTCCATCGCCTCAAGGACAGCAAGGACAAAGAAACCCGTCTTGAGACCCTGGAAAAGCTGGAAGAGCATGATGTGATGGAGTATTTGCTCGAAAAAGCCCAGAAATCGGATCAAGACAGTGAGGAATTTTGGGCACAAGTCAAAGTTTTGCTTGAAATTAATGAACATCACATCGACGAGGAAGAACAAGAAACCTTTTCCGCCATGAAAAAGGAGCTTTCAGATGATGAACTTGATTCACTCCTCAACAAGTTCAATCAAGAAAAGGAAAAGGTGAAAAAGGAAATTGGCTGAACCGATCACTGCTTGGTGCTGTTTGCACCAAGCAGTGGCCAGTGCTGAGTGACTTGTGGATAGTGAAACAGTATATTTCCGGAATCCATGAGACGAATTTTTCGTCTTTCAGGCTTTGGGACTGGCCTATCGATACATGGAAGTGATTGTAAATCGGGAGCAAGAGTTTCAATGAGGTGCATTATCAAGCTTGCATGGAGAAAGAGGACAGATGCCTGACCAGTATCCCCCCGGCCCTCCAGTGATCGAGCATCGCCCCGGCATTGTTGAAGAGCGTTGGTTTCGAACCGACCGGGTCCTTCTGCTTGGGGCTTTGGGCCTTCTAATCTGGTTGACCAGCGACGTTCTGCTGTTGATGTTCGCCAGCCTGCTGCTCGCTATCGGCCTGGATGGCTTGGCCGCGGGCATTGCCAGGCGTACCCCCTTTTCCCGGGGGTGGGCTCTGGCCCTTGTGCTCGCTCTGCTCACCAGCTCAATAGGACTCCTTGGCTACTGGCTCCTGCCGCGCTTTTTTGAACAGGTCGGCGATCTCTGGCAGACCTTTCTCGGCTTTCTTGAACAGGTACAGGAAAGGCTGTCCACCACCGGCTTGGAAGATCTGTTGTTCAACATGAACAATGAACAAGGTCAGGAGCAGTGGGCGGACATGGCCCAATCTGTCGTCGGGCATATCGCCACCGCCACGACGAGCGGAGTGAGCGCCATCGCCAGCCTGATCGTTTTGCTGGCGATCACGATTTTTGCCGTTGGAAATCCTGAACTCTATCGGCGCGGTTCACTGCGGCTGTTTCCCGTCCACCGCCGCCGACGCATGGATGAAACATTTTCAGCGGTTGCCCATGCCCTGCGCTGGTGGTTCCTGGGGCAGATCGTTTCCATGCTGCTGCTGGGCATCTCAGTCTCCATCGGCCTGATGCTGATCGGAATCGAACTCTGGCTCAGCCTTGGAGTGCTCACCGCGCTGCTGACCTTTATTCCATTCCTGGGTCCAATCATCGCGACCATCCCCATCGTCATGGTCGGGTTCGCCGAAGGCTTGCAAACCGGCCTGATCGTCCTGGCATTCTACCTGGTCATTCAAAATATCGAAGGGAACTTCATCGTGCCCATGATCCAGCATCGCGCCGTCAATCTGGCGCCGGCCCTGTTGATTTCAGTTCAAGTGCTGATGGGCGTTTTGTTCGGCGTCCTGGGCTTGATTCTCGCAGCACCGCTCACGGTTGCCGCCATGATCATGGTAAAAATGCTCTATATTGAGGATGTAGTGGAGAGCAACGCACAAGTCATTGCCCCGGCGTCCCCTCAATAGATCCTGGCTTTGGAATCAGATCTTGAATAATTACTGATTGATCTCTGCCAGCGTTGCAGACAGCTGTTCAGGCTGGGAGATAATTCCCGAGCCCGCTCATGGTTCCATATTTCAGATATAAAGCGATTGACCTCGGATACATAAGATCGATCGACCTGCGCTGTCGAACCATTTTGCGGAACGAATGCCGATTTGATTGAAGAATATCTTGATTGACGGGCCAAATTTACGAAAGTTTGTTTCAGGTCAGTCAGGTGTTCAGGTCTCAGCCTCAATGACAAAGAGGGGCGACCGCGAACAGTTTGAATTTTTCGAAGAAGGTTTCGATGTTCATGGGTGGTTATTGCCGGGAACGCGAGGCTCTGCACTCGCGTTTTTTTGAAGAGCGGGTACGGAGCCCCGCGTTCCCAGGTATTTCGTTTGCGGCGCTGCTCCAGGGCCAGTCTTCGGGGCGTGTTGCGAGTCCGGCTTTGACCGGGTTGTTGTGGATGTAGGAGGCGCAGCGTTGAAAAGACGTGTGCAGGTTGTTTATGGCTGCATCCCTTAAGCAACGGCAAGTTGCCGCACTTCTTCGTTGAGCCGTTCGCCCAGTGCGTCCTCGGCCACGTCCAGCTCGTAGTCCATTTGCAGGCCCAGCCAGAAACCGGCGGAGTTGCCGAAGTATCTGGAGAGCCGCAGGGCCGTGTCCGCGGTAATGGCGCGTTTTCCGTGAACAATCTCGTTGATCCTGCGCGGGGAGACCCCAAGATCCCTGCCCAGCCGGTTCTGGCTGATGGCCAGCGGCTTGAGGAACTCCTCTTCCAGAATCTCTCCGGGATGCACGGGTTGAATTTTCTTCATTTCTCACCCCTTGTGATAATCGATAATCTCAACGTCATGCGCGCCGCCGTCGCGCCAGACAAAACATATTCGCCATTGGTCGTTGATGCGGATGCAATGCTGCCCCTGGCGATTGCCCATGAGTGCTTCCAGGCGGTTTCCCGGGGGGATGCGAAGGTCTTCCAGGCTTGAGCTACGACTGAGCATGCGCAGCTTCCGGAAGGCGATTCTCTGGATGTCGGTGGGCAACCTTCGCGAATATTCACGCTGGAAGATCCGCTCCGTCTCTTTACACCGGAAGCTTTTGATCATTGTGAGAGCATCGTATAACGCATATCGTTATACGTCAAGATTCGATAAATTCGATGAAGATGTACCTTTTTTACGCGGCATCCGTATAAAGTTCGGCTTCCAGTTTCCACTTGTCGCCGCTTGGGCCGACCAGCGCCGGAGTGACGAACTTGGTGCGGATGTCCGCTTCAGTGAGGTCTTTTTTGTTCATGGGGCGCTCTGGGTGACAAGATTCCATAAGCAGGTTGCCGATCGCGTTGAGGCCGGCGCAGCCCGCATCCCGAACCTACCTGTTCAGCACCACATACAGCCGCATCAGGTGCAGATCGTCGTAGCTTACGGCTCCCTGGAGCGCATCGAACACGGGCCTGAGCCGTTCCGGGCCGTGTTCGGCAAAGGCGTCCAGGACGCGTTGCCGGACATCCTGGGGTAGCGTGATCTGGTCTTCAAGGACGTCTCCACGCACGCTCTGTCCGGCCAAGACCGCCTGCCATAAATGGTTGACGATGGTGGCGGACTTGACTTTGAACATCGCGCATATCTGGGCAATGCTCTGCCCGCTTTCGTACAGCGCGAGCACCTCCAGGGTACGTGGTCCCAGGCCCTCGGGCTTGGGTCGTGGAGGCGGCGCGGCGACTGCGGGCTGCTCGACAATGCCGCGTTGCGTGCAGTACTCGCGAATGATCGGCAAGAACTCATCCGCATACCGAGCCAGCTTGGCTTCGCCCACCCCGTGGATCGCCGCAAAAGTGCCGGACGATTGTGGAAACACGGTGGCCATCTCCACCAGGGTGCGGTCCGAAAAAATCATGTACGGCGGGATGTTGGCGCTCTCCGCCAGCTCCTTGCGCCGCGCCCGCAACAGGTCGAACAACTGCGCGTCATACGCCTGGTCGTGCCTTGCGGAAGGCCCCGAAGAGGGGAAAGCGGGTGCAGCCGGCTCGGGCAGCACGCCCATGACCTGACGCCCCTTGAAGACCTGGTACGCCTCCTGTCCCAGGCGCAGACCCCCGTGTTCCATATCCTGGATCAGCAGTCCCTGCTGGATGAACTGCCGGGCCAGATGCTGCCATTGCTTCTTGGAATGCTCCAGACCGATCCCGTAGGTGGACAGGGCGTCGTGCCGCCGGCTGAGCACCTTTTCCGACCTGGAACCGCGCAGCACGTCGATGATATGGCTCAGGCCGAACATTTCTCCGGTGCGCTTGACGCAGGACAGAAACTTTTGCGCGGCCACGGTGACGTCGCTCAGTTCCTTGGGCTCGGTGCAGCAGTTGTCGCACATCCCGCAGTTGGTGGCTGGATGGGATTCATTGAAATAGCCCAGCAGGGGGATCCGGCGACAGACCGCGGATTCGCCATACCCGACCATGGCCTCCAGTTGCAGCCGCGCCGGTTTCTGCTGCGCCGGGTCCATTTTCTTGATGAAGGAGACATAGGTCTGCACGTCGGAGTGGGTGAAGAGCAACAGACAGTCCGCACGCAGGCCGTCCCGTCCGGCGCGGCCCACCTGCTGGTAGTAGCTTTCCAGGTTCTTGGGCAGATCATAATGCAGGATGAACCGGATGTTCGACTTGTTGATGCCCATGCCGAAAGCGATGGTCGCCACTATGACCCGGACATCGTCGCGGATGAACCGGCGCTGATTGCCCATCCGGGTCGGAGCGTCCAGTCCGGCATGATAGGGCAGCGCAAAAAGCCCCCGGGCGCTGAGCACCTCGCAAAGTACGTCCACCTGTTTGCGGGTGGCGCAGTAGATGATCCCGGACTGGTCCCGGCGACCCTCAAGAAAGGCCAGCAACTGGCCCATAGCGTCGGTCTTGGGGACAACCTCCAGGTAAAGGTTCTCCCGGTTGAAACTGGCCAGATACTGATGGGCGTCGTCGATGCCCAGGGTGGTCTTGATGTCCTTGCGCACCAGTTCCGTGGCGGTGGCCGTAACCGCAAGGCAGACCGCTTTGGGCAGACGGCGGCGCACGTCCACCAGCCGGCGGTATTCCGGGCGAAAATCATGGCCCCACTCGGAAATGCAGTGGGCTTCGTCGATGGTCAGACAATCCACGGCCACGCTCTCCAGCAGTTGCAGGATGACCGGCTGGAGCAAGGTCTCGGGGGCCGCGTACAGCAGCTTGATGCCACCAGCCCGCACATCGGCCATGATCGTCTGATACTCCTGGATTGGTACCGTGCTGTTCAGAAATGCCGCTGGTATGCCGAGTTCCCGGGCCTGCATCACCTGGTCTTCCATCAGGGCGATCAGGGGCGACACCACCACGGTCAGCCCGGGAAAAAGCAGCGCGGGAAGTTGAAAGCACAGGGACTTGCCGCTGCCCGTGGGCATGATGGCCAGGGCATCCTCCTTGGCCAGAACCGAGGCAATGACCTCGGCCTGCAACGGGCGGAAGTCTTCGTAGCCAAAGACCTGCTTCAGGACAGTTCGCGGATCCGAATTCCGAAACCGGCTCAAATCCAGAACAGGGCGCTGCGGATCCGAAACCGGACCGGCCTGCCCTTCCGATCCGGACCATCCCGACTGCCCAAAATCTCCGTCGGATTCGTCCCGCATCACATCCATGGGCATGTCCGCATCCGAAGGAGGCGGGACGTCCAGATCCGGCATGCCTGCAGCATCGAAATCATCCTCGGGGAGCTGTCCCCCGGCATGCTCCTGCCCCAGTCCCCCGAACTGCCCCTGTTCGCGGGATACGGACAGGCGACGCATGACCTGCTCCTGGGAAACCAGGACGCCGTTCTCGTCGATGTGCTGCACCGGAATGTCCAGTTCCGCCAAAGCCGCTCCAATCAGCACGGTACGGTGGCACAGTTCCGGCTTGGCCTCGCCGCAAAAAAGCGCCACCCGCAGTTGCTGCTGATGGGCCTTGCAAAGCCGCGCAATGCCTTGCCGGAATTCCGGACGTTCCCGAGCGGAAACTCCCGCCGCTTGATCATCCGCCATCCCTCCAAGGGCGTCGCCCATGAACAGATACCGGATACCGCCGGTTTTCACCCGCTCTTCCAGGCCGGCCTTGGAGAACTCGGGCCGTCCTTTGGAGTACGGCCTGGAGCGGACATCCAGAAGATACTCGATCCGCTGTTTGCGCAACAGTTCCAGCAAATCCGCCAAGGACCGGGAGCCATAGCCGATGGTGTAGACGGGATTCTCGCTCATCTGATTGTCATGGTCTTGTGTTGAAGCGAAGGGTTACGATTGATCAACCATCTTCAGAGAAAGGGAAATCCGGCGGCGCTCCAGGTCCACCTCCAGAACCCGGGCCCGGACGTGCTGCCCTGGACGGACCACCTCCGCGGGATCGCGGACAAAGCGGTCCGCCATCTGGCTGACATGGACCAGCCCGTCCTGATGCACGCCCACGTCCACGAAGGCCCCGAACCGGGTCACATTGGTCACGATGCCCGGCAGGATCATGCCCGGAGAAAGATCTTCAGGACGATGCAGCCCCTCGGCAAAGGCAAAATGCTCGAAGGCCGGCCGAGGGTCGCGCCCCGGACGGTCCAGCTCGGCCAGAATGTCGGTCAGCGTGGGCAACCCCACCTCTTCGGAGAGATAGCGATGCGGATCAATACCCGCCCTGATCCGCGCATCCTGTATCAGTTCGCTCACCCCGGCGCCCATGTCCCGGGCCATTCGCTCCACCAGAGCATACCGTTCCGGATGGATGCCCGAGGCGTCCAAAGGATTTTTCGCGTCCCGGATGCGCAGAAAACCGGCTGCCTGTTCAAAGGCCTTGGGCCCCAGCCGCTTCACCCGGAGCAGGTCCCGCCGGGAACCAAACGCCCCGTTCTCATCCCTCCAGGCGACGATGTTCCTGGCCAGAGACGGCCCAAGCCCGGAGACAAAGGACAACAGGGCGGCGCTGGCCGTGTTCAGCTCAACGCCCACCGCGTTCACGCAGCTGATCACGGTATCGTCCAGGGCCCGCTTCAACGCCGCCTGATCCACGTCATGCTGGTATTGGCCCACGCCGATGGCCTTGGGATCGATCTTGACCAGCTCCGCCAGGGGATCCATCAATCGCCGCCCGATGGACACGGCCCCGCGCACGGTCAGGTCCAGATCAGGAAATTCCTCCCGGGCAACGTCCGAGCCGGAATACACCGAAGCTCCGGATTCGTTGACCATGACCACGAACACGCCCGGCAACCCCAGGGAGCGGACAAAAGCCTCGGTTTCCCGCCCAGCCGTACCGTTGCCCACGGCCACGGCCTGGATGGCGAAGCGAGCCACCAACTCCCGGATGCGCCGCGCTGATTCCGCTGCCTGGCGTTCCGACCCGACCACGAAGACGGTTTCGTGATGCAGCAGACCACCCTGCTCGTCCAGGCAGACCAGTTTGGCTCCGGTTCGAAATCCGGGGTCGAGGGCCATGATCCGCTTGCTTCCCAGGGGCGGGGCCAGAAGCAGCTCCCGCAGGTTGGCTGAAAATACGGCAATGGCCTCCGTATCGGCCCGCTCCTTGAGTTTTGTCCGCAGTTCATTTTCCATGGAGGGTGCGAGCAGGCGTCGGTAGCCGTCCTGAACAGCCAGACTCACCTGTTGCGCGCACGCTCCCCGCCCGCGCACGAAACGACGCTCCAGCCCAGCTAGGGCGACAGTCTCGTCCGGCCGGACCTCCACCGAAAGCACACCTTCCCGCTCCCCGCGGAACAAAGCCAGAACGCGGTGACCAGGAGCGCGCTCCGCGGCTTCTTCCCAATCGTTCCAATCGCGAAACTTGGCCGCCAAGGCCGGATCGACCTTGGACGCTCCCCTGGCCGGGCGGGAGCAAAGCCGGGCTCTGGTCATGAACAGCTCGCGCATCGCGGCCCTGGCGCCGGCATCCTCGGAAACGCGTTCGGCCAGAATATCCCTGGCTCCGGCCAAGGCCTGATCCGTTGTTTCCACGCCCCGGCCGGGATCAACAAAGGAGGACGCGGCAGCAACCGGATCCGTTGTTCGTTGTTCCATGATCAGGTTGGCCAGGGGCTCCAGCCCCTTCTCCGCGGCCATCATGGCCCGAGTGCGACGCTTGGGCCGATGCGGGAGATAAATATCTTCCAGTTCGGTCAGGGACCGGGCTCCCTCCAGTGCGCTGCGCAAGGCATCGGACAACAGCTCCCGTTCCTCCAGGGAGGCCAGCATGGAGGCACGGCGCTTGTCCAGATCGGCCAGCGCCTCCAGCCCGTCGCGCACCTTGCGCACGACAACCTCGTCCAGGGAGCCCGTGGCTTCCTTGCGGTAGCGGGCGATGAACACCTCAGTGGAACCTTCCTGGAGCAGGTCCGCGACGGCCTGAACCTGTCGCGTTGTCAGCCCGAGCTGCGCGGCCACCTGTTCGGCATGAGTCGAAAGCATATTTCCTCTTAAAGTAACTACTCAGTTTTTATGATAAACCTGGATTGTTCCGGCTTGTCTCGATTTTTTGTCATCGCGTGTCTGACTGAGCCAGGATTCGTTCATCGAACCATTGCCAAATGCCTGAAGCGCCAATGGATGTTTATTCGAGCAATGGTTCGATGTTACGAAGCCGGCAAAGGAGTTGCGAGGTCAAAAAATCGAGACAAGCCGGAACGGAGCTGGATAGTTACCTCTCAAATAACATTTGCAGCATCACGGTGCGGTGGTCCCACGGCGTAACGCCATTTTCAAACAAGACAGCGTTCCGGCAGCCACCTGCCAGGATGCCTGTGCATCGACAAGGCGATCACGGCCCTGTGTGACGGGGGGCTTCGCAAACTTCCGGAAAAGGTCCCTTGTCGATCAGGTCGAGGTTACGCAGGGTTTCCAGAAGCATTTCCGGTTCAAAGGGCTTGGTGATGTAGGCATCGGCCCGTTCTTCAAATTGGGCCTGGAGAATGTTCTCGTAGTCAGAAAGGCTGGAGACCATGACGGCTTTGGTCCGGATGCCGCCCAGCCGCTGCTCTTCCAGCCGCCGGATCATGCTCAGGGCCTTGTGACCGTCCAGGACCGGCATTTCGATGTCCATCAGGATCAGGTCGTACAATTTCTTGTCTTCCAAGGACCGCACGAAAGCGTTCACGGCCTGCCTGCCGTCCGGCACTTGAGTAACTCCGCCATAGGGAGCCACAATCTCTTTGAGATGTTCCTGCATGCTCCGGCTGTCCTCAACAATCAACGTGCGCATAATACATCCTCATATCAGAGCAATTATGTTCTCAGCCGACAACCTGAGATGCTGAGGCTGGTTTACCCTGTTTTGGCTGGATCGACTGTCTGACCGAGCCTGGCATCGTTCATCAAGGCATTTGCCAAACGCGCAGAGCACAGCCTCTTGTTATGACGGCGCAACGCCTTGATGTTACGAGGCCGGCGAGGGAGTTTCGATCCGGTCAAAACAGGGTAAACCAGCCGGGAGAACAGGTCTGCTCTCGTCCTCATGTGCTGGTGGATTGGGTGCAAGTCGCTATTCCTGGAATTGCTTTGGGCACTTGCTTTCTCTCTACTTCTTCCTGAACTTGCCTCGACCGGTCTCATCCCGGCGCGGCTCTTGTTTCGGATTCTTCACGTCTTTGGAACGTCGTATTGCTCTTTCAGGTCTTTTCTCCGGGTGCAGCATGCCGATCAGAGCCTGGCTTTTGGGATCAAGGCGAGGTTTTTCGGGGAGAAGTACGGGAACGAGATCGCCGGATTGGGTTCCAGATTCGCCTTGACCGGAG
The DNA here is from genome assembly GCF_054656975.1 of Desulfonatronum parangueonense. Taxonomy (NCBI): domain Bacteria; kingdom Pseudomonadati; phylum Thermodesulfobacteriota; class Desulfovibrionia; order Desulfovibrionales; family Desulfonatronaceae; genus Desulfonatronum; species Desulfonatronum parangueonense. Next base: position 476,325 of record NZ_BAAHXH010000003.1, on the reverse strand, counting down.
AGAATCAGCAGCTTGCCCTGGGCAGCGCAGCCATATCGACCGGTCATCGCTCCTTTTTCCCGATCCGGCACCGGAAACTCCGCGCTGATGATGCGGGCCAGATCGTCCTTGGCATCCGGCCGACGGCCCTGGGGGCCGGCCAGATGCACGTAGCTCAAACTGAGATCCCGCTTCCGCAGCTCCGCTTCCCGGGACAATTCCTCCAGCCAGGGCGGACATCCCTGGGTGGACAGCGTGAAGTGACACCAGGAGGTTTCGCGGTGAACATGCATGGGGCAAGGCTGGGGATGGGTGCAGGGTCCCAGCACGTTCCAGCCCGCGTCGACAGCGCTTTCCCGCAGCAAGGCCGTCAGCTTTCCGCCAAGCCTGTTGCCGGGTTCCACGAACAGCGCCTGGCTGTCAAGACGCAGGTTGGCGGAAACCTCGCGAAAGAAACGGCTGACCTGTTCGCTGAGCGGCGCCCGGCGATGCCAGGGCAGCTCGTTCATGAAGTTGGCTGCAACCAGCAACTCAGCCCGGGGCAGATCCTTGAGCCCGACATGCCATGGGGCATGCACCAGATGAATCTTCCACCGGGCCGATTCCGCCGCTCCCAGGGCCTGCAAAAGCCCATGGTACAGCTTGCGCCCCTCGCGCATCGGCTTGGGGGTCGTATCCAGACAATGAAAATGCAGTTCCCTGGTCAGCAGATCCGGTCTGGCCAGGGCGAGAGCCTGCACAAACGTCAAGGGGCCGGCCCCGAGGTCCACGATGTGCGCACCCTCGGGAAGGTCAGTTTCCAGACCGCCCAGAAGCCGGGTCAGACGCAGCAGGTTCCAGGGCAGGAAATACCAGAGATACGCTCCCAGAGCCGCGGGCGTATGCAGGTAGTCCCGGCCCAGCACCTCCGTACGGTCTTCGATCAGAAACGAGGACAGTTCTTGAATATTCTCGGCCAGCTGACGACGATGCGCGGCCTTCATCGGGAAAACGTCCCGCAACAGATCGGCATACCCCGTCAACGCCTGTCGCGCCTGCGGAGAAAGATCCGGAAAGGGTGCTCCCCGGGAAATGTTGTCCATCCTTTCAGACATATCGAAAGACCAACCTTTGAATGTAGTTCGTAAAAAAGTTATTTTCCTGCCCGATGTTCAGGGTCGTGATCCGGGGCACGATCTGCTCGATCCAGTCCCGGACCCGCTGATCATTCGCCAGCAGACGGGCGCCGGCCAGGGAGGTGTTCCCCAGGGGCTTGATGCGTTGCCGTGATCCCAGGGGGACAAATCCCAGTTCCTCCAGGGCGGACAGATCGATATGATCCCCGAGCGCACCGGCCAGATACACGGCGCGCAACGCATCAGGGACGACCCCCCCCGCCTTGAGCAGCCGGGAGAACGCCAGGTTGAAAGCAGCCTTGACCTTGAGCACCTCTTCCACGTCCCGTCCCGTCAGATAGACGTCCGGTCCGAGCATGAATCGGGTTTCACCCTGGTCCTGCCTCAATTCAAGGCCGACACGCCGTGCCAGGGGGTTCTGGCCGGCAACAAAAGCGCCGGTCTCGTCCACGAGACCCAGGCGGCGCAAAGCCGCCAGCAGGGACAGATAGCCCGTTCCGGAAATGCGTTGGCCAGCCATGGGCTCGGCTTGCTCCGGCTTCGGCTGAATAACGGCTGCCGACCCAGCGACGGGAGCCGGTTCCGTCAAGACCCGGGGCTGGAGTCCACGGGCCGTCAGGGTCACATCAACCCAGACGCCGGGCAGAGCCGCCGAGCCTCGCGCCATGCCGATTCCCTCCAGAGCCGGTCCCATGGGCACGCTGGCGGCCAGGTACTGTTCCGGCCCCAGGGCCAGTATGAATTCTCCGTTTGTGCCGAGATCCGCGAACAGCCAGGGATAGGCGGGAGGGGACGCCTGATCGAAATGCAAAGCCGCAAGCCCGGCGCTCACATCCGCACCGATAAACGGCGCCGGAAGCGGAGGGATGTAGGTCTGCAAGTCTGAATCCCCGGGCAGCGAAATCGTAGTCCACATTCCCCCCGCGTGCGGCAGCCTGTAGGGAGCTGATGCCAGACCCGCCAAAGGCCAATCCAGCAGAAGCGCGGTCATCACCGTATTGCCCGCGATGCATGCCCGCTCCACGGGTTCAGGGAAAGCCCTGACCAGAGCCTGCAGCCGGCGCAGGACAATATCACGCAGGACGCCTGCATTGCCGGGATCAGTTAGGGCAAAGGCCAGCCGCGACATCACCTCGCTGCCCGCGACCAGTTGGGGATTCAGTTCCCGCCCCCCGGCGAGATCGCCGGTTTGATCGCCCGCCAGCCAGTGAATGCTGGTCGTGCCCAGATCCACTGCCAGGGATAACGACCCTAGAATGGGCCTGGACAGGGGAATTTTTTCTGTTTCGATTATGGATGCGGGAAAGGAAAAAGGCAAAGCAATCCGCAGCCCGGGTTCGGCAACACGGCGGCAGGCCAGGCGTCCGCCGCGGGAAAGGGCAATGGATGAAAGCGCTGCCGTTTCCGCGGGCAAAGGCTCCGGTGGGGCATGATCAAAATAGACGACGCAATGTCCACAGCGCCCCAGACCGGCGCAAAAAGGACGCGTCGGCCAAAGCCCCTCCAAAAAGAGGACATGCGCCAAGGTTTGCCGGGGATCCGCCCGCACCAGACGAACCTCGCCCCGGGAATCCACAAAACGAACGGGCTCGTCCATCACCCCCTATACCATGCCTTTGCGCTTTCGAGGAATCATTTCTTTTCCTCTTTGACCATGGTTCCCTTTTCCCCGCACTTGGGACACTTTTGCGGCTTGCAGCGCCCTTCCTTCTTTTCTCCGCAGCTGGAACAGATGAATTCAGCCATGGTTGCAGTCTCCTTTCATGGTGGAATATGATGTCTGGTTGGTAACTTCAGCACATACTTTGTGGTCACTCGCCAGAGCTGGATTCCGGCTTTCGCCGGAATGACGTATCATGCCACGTCCTTTCAAGTTAAGTCATACCGGCGAAGGCCGGTATCCAGTCCGATTTTTCTTGGATGAGCTGAGTAGTTACTCTGGTTGTAACTAACTACTCATCTCTGTACCGGTTGTCTTGATTATTCGGCCTTGCGGTTCTTTCACCGGCTTCGGTAAATCATTGAACGGAAAAAGCGACATCGCGATTATCAAAATATTGTCGAACACGGGACTGCATGCCTGCTCGGTCCGTGGTCACGATCCGCCATCTTGCCTGGAGCAGCCCATCCGGCTGCATGGAGATGCCAAGCAGATCAATCCGGTCCACTGAAATTTCCCAGTCGCGCAGGGCCTGATCGAAGGATTGGACATCCCCGGCCGCGGTCCAGCCATGGGTGTCGAGAATCATGTCTTCCTCAAAAGCTCGCCGCACCCTGTCCATGCCGAAATATCTGGACCAGAGCCCGATCCAGACATCCGCGAGGTCCGGTCCAGCGGCGGACCAGACCACCCCCTCGAAGTCCAGCACTCCCTGCACGGTGCCATCCGCAAGGGCGTTCAGCCGCAAAATCAAGCTGTCGCCCCTGTCCTGACGGACCCCGGACAGAATTTCCAGGTTCCGGATCATTTCCGTCTGTCCCGCATCGAGACCTGGCGCCTCCAGAAGATACCCGATCGTGTCGTGCTGGGTATAGTATGTGCCCACGGACTGCAAAAAGCCGCGCAATGCCTGCCGATGGACGCGCACGTTCACGTGCAGAACCGCCCCCCACTCCGTAGGCAGGAACTCGCGTTCCTCCCAGCCCAGGACATATTCCTGGGCCCGGGGCTCCAGAATCCGCCGCAGGGCCGATCGTCTCGACTCGCTCAGTTCGACCCCGAGGAGTGCTTCCGCTTCCTGGAACACCCCTTGCGCCAAGGCCTCACGCAAGGCTGAGGGACGTGGCTCCGCAAGGTTGACCTCGTCAGCCTCCACGAAAATCCGGACATCCTGACCGGCAATCAGGGGGGAGTTGACCAGCAAAAGGACTGCCATCGCCAAGGCCGTCATGAAGATCCGATTCATAGCATGATCGTTTCGCAAACTAAGCACCTCACATTCAAGTATCATTGAAACCGGTTCAGCTCGGGTTCAGCTTCTGCCTGGCCACGCAGCGCAGCAGTTCTTGCTCATCCCCGGCCCGCACCCATTGCACTTCCGGGATATTATTGAACCATGTCTCCTGCCGCTTGGCATAGGCCCTGGTTCGAAACAGCCACAGGTCTTTGGCCTGGTCCAGGGTGGTCGCTCCGGAACAGTAATCCAGAAGTTCCCGGCAACCAATGCCGGAAAAACCCGGTGCTGCTCGGTCCGGACATCCGTGCCACGCCTGCTCGATCTCCCGGACCGCACCGAGTTCAAGCATCTGATCGATCCTGATTGCCAGGCGTTGGTGCAGTTCCCGACGGTCCAGGCGCAGACCGACAATAAACAGTTCCAGGCCCTGGGTGGACCGGCGGTGGGCGTGCCACCAGGACAACGGTCGACCTGATGCCTGGTGGACCTCCAAGGCCCGACATACTCGCTGCCGGTCCCGGGGATGGATCTTGACGCCATATTCCGGATCCACTTCCATCAGTCGCGCATGCAGGATTTCCGGACCCTGTTCGGCACAGCACCGCAGCACTTCTTCCCGAATTTCACCAGGAACATCGGGAATGTCCGCCAGTCCGCCCCCAAGCGCGCGCAGGTACAGCCCGGTACCTCCCACCAGCACGGGCAAACGCCCCTGCTTCCGGCATGCCGCCAATTCGCGCCGAGCCTCGTCCATGAATCGGCCCGCGGAGATGGTCTCCCGCATGTCCAGAAACCCGTACAGCCGGTGAGGGCATACGCTCTGCTCAACATTGTCCGGCTGGGCCGTAATGATCGGGACATCCCTGTAGACCTGCCGGGAATCGGCGTTGATCACGGTCACCGGATAATGCCGGGCCAGGGCCAGGGCCCCGGCGGTCTTGCCGGTCCCGGTCGCGCCCACGAGACAGATGATTCGGGACGCTTCCCCGACATCGCTTTCAGTCTGTATTGATGGCACGGATTCGTCAGTTTTTCCTGGTCCCATACTTTTGCTGCAACCGCTGCAAGACCACATCGGGCACAAGTCCCTGCACGTCGCCATGCAACCGGGCCGCCTCCTTGATGATCGTGGAACTGATGTACAGCCATTTGTAGTCGGTCATCAGGAACATGGTCTGGAGGCCGCGTTCCAGGCGACGATTCATCAAGGCCAACTGAAATTCGTACTCAAAATCCGAGGTTGCCCGAAGCCCCCGCAGGATGACGCTGGCGCCGCGATTACGGGCATACTCCACCAACAATCCTTGAAACCCTTCGCCCACGACCCGCGGTTCCGGAGCAAAGACGGTATTCACCATATCCAGCCGTTCTTCCAGATTGAACAGTGGGGTTTTCGGCGTGTCGTGCGCCACCGCGACAATGACTTGATCGAAAACTTCCAAAGCCCGTCGAATCAGACTGACATGGCCGTTGGTCAAGGGATCGAAGGTGCCGGGATAGACGGCGATCCGTTTCTTGCAATAATTTTTTTCCATAGAATGATCCGGGTTTGGCCATAAAGTCGATCGGTTTCCAATTCGTATTCAGGCAGTTTTATTTGCGTGACATCTGCGTCCGCCTCGACCTCCACGCAGACCAGGGCTTCCGGGGCAACCCAACCGTTGGCATGGGCAAGGGCAATCGCTTGACCCAGAAAGTCGCGGCCATAGGGCGGATCAAAAAAAAGCACGTCATATCCCTGATCCGGTCGCGCCTCGCCTGTCGGACCATCGTCGGAATATCGGAATGCTCTTTTATCGCTTGATTTCGGAGGAGCGGCCAGGATGCGCAGGGCATCCCCGGGCAGGACGCGCACGATCTGTCCAGGACGCGAAAAGGAGGATGCCTGCTCCCGCAGCAGATGCAGGGCCTTGGGATTGCTCTCGATAAAACAGACCTCCCGTGCCCCTCGGCTCAGGGCTTCCCATCCCAGACTGCCGCTGCCGGCGAAAACATCCAGCACCCTCGCGTCCTCCCACTGCACCCCACGCGAGGACAACATGGAGAACACCGCTTCACGCACCCTGCCCATGGCCGGACGGTAGCCTTCCCCTTCAGTGGTCTTGATCCGTCGCCCTTTCCAGTGCCCGGCAATAATCCTCACAAATTATCCCTTGCCAGTTCCTATTCAGAACCCTGTTTCAACAACTTTCTTCCAATCCCAACCGAATCCCAATCGAAATCGAAATCGAATCAACTTCACATCCAGGCTCAAACATCCTCCCTGAATCAGTCATGCACGCACAGGCGATCACAAGATCCAATCGGCACGGTTGAAAATGAATAGCTCGAAAATCAGTAACTATTCAGCACACACGGCGCATTGCCCTCCTCAGCACTGGATTCCGGCTTTCGCCGCAATGACATGGCGTATCATGTCATTTCAAGTCAGTCATGCCGGCGCAGGCCTGTATCCAGTCCGAAATTATTCTCGGATGAGCTGAGTAACGAAAAACATTTCGATTTCGATATCGATTGCGATTTCGACTTGTTTGCGATGGCGACTTGAGGGTGAAGAAACACGAGCCATCGGGTTTCCTGCGTTCTTGCCAATAGGGGCGTGGCGATATATGTTCCGATACTGCCACCCACAAGCTTTTCGCTTCCTACCCCCTCCAAGAAATCGAATCAAGCACACCAGATCCAGGCCGGTTTACGCCATGAAATTCAATTCCCTTGAAGACCTTCAGGCCCTCAAAAAGAAGTTTCCCAAAAAGGAGAAGGTCAAACGTCCTGTACTGAAACAAGCGTCCACCGCGAAATCGGAATCGCCGCGACCCAAGGATGACGATGACCTCTTCACCCAGGCCATGACCGGGGTTTCGCCCATCAGCGGCGCCGCAAAAGGCCGGCAAGTTACCGCAATAAACTCCCAGCCGACTTTGCCGGCGGCTAAAGAGCAGAACATCGGCGATGAAGATATCTGGGTGGCCGATTACCTGCGCAATCTGGTTCAGGGAAATGTGGACTTCGAGCTTTCATACTCTGAAGAATACATGCACGGCTACATCCAGGACCTGGACAAAAAGATTCTTGGAAAGCTCAAGGCGGGGCAATTCAGTGTTGAAGCCCATCTTGACATGCACGGCCTGAACGCCGCCCAGGCCAGGGACGCGGCCTACGACTTCCTGCGCACCCAGTACCACCTTGGGCGGCGCTGCGTGCTGCTGATTCCCGGACGCGGCAAGAACTCGCCGGGCGGCCTGGCCCTGATCCGCGAAGAACTGCCCCTCTGGTTGACCCGCGACCCCCTGCGCCGGGTCGTTCTTGCCTTCTGCACCGCGCAGCCGCGGCATGGCGGAGCCGGAGCCCTGTACATCCTGCTCCGCAAGCACAAAAAGACTCAAGGCAAGGTGCGCTGGGATCTGCCGGCTTCCATGGAATGATCACTTCCGCAAATTCAGATGTACGTCAGGGGTAAGGGAGTTGGAATATGCTAAATTACCGTTACGGTGTTTTAATTCAACCAATCTCGGTCCTTAAACAACGGTTGCAGCGCTCCTTAAAACTCTCACTGTACGATATCCTCATCCAGTCAAAAACGGTAAATTAGTATTTTCCATCTCCCTAACTACTGAGCTCATTCGAGAATAATCGGACTGGATATCGGCCTTCGCCGGTATGACTTAACTTGGAAAGGACTTGGTGTGATACGTCATTCCGGCGAAAGCCGGAATCCAGCTCTGTTGAGTGACCACAGAGTATGTGCTGAATAGTTACCGTCAGGGTGTTGGTCCCGGCTTGTCTTGCGTTTCCGGTCTCGCACGTCTGACTGAGCCAGGACACGTTCATCGTTTCATTTCCGTTATCGACGTCGGGGTCGGGGTCGGAATCGGTTTCGAAAAAACTGGGATGGACCCCAAGCCTCTTCGCTTCCGATTCGACCCCGATTCCGACTCCGACGCCGATTGCGATTCCGATCCCGACCCCGATTCCGTTCCGATGCTGATTTGGAAAAAAGTATTTTGCTGGACAGTTACAATCACAGCATGTTCACGGGATCCAGATCCAGGCTGGAACGGAACGGGGATGATCGCGGCAGGACGCTCTGCAGGGAGGAGTAGACATCTCGCAGTTCCAGCCAGGACATTGCCTTGACCAGGCATTGAAAGCGTTTGCGGCCATTGAGCAGACTCAGCGGCGCGGGCGCGGGCCCCAGCACCCGCAGGCCCAGCCTGGAGCCCTCCCGGAGCAGATGCTCACCGGCCTTGGTAATCACGTCCGCCCCCCGCTCCCATTCCCGAGGATAGCTCAACCTGATCATGGCCAGCTTCACAAACGGCGGATACGCGAACTTCCGGCGCCGTTCCAGCTCTTGCGCGAAAAAAGCTTCATAATTGCCGGTGCGGATATGTTCCCAGCAGGGATGCTCCGGATTGCGGGTCTGGATCAGCACTCTGCCCGGCCTCTCCCCCCTCCCGGCCCGACCGGCCAGTTGCACCAGAAGCTGAAATGTCTTTTCCGCGGCCCGGTAATCCGGAAGATTCAGCCCGACATCCCCGTCCACGGCCACGACCAGCGTCACGTTGGGAAAATGATGGCCCTTGCTGAGCATCTGCGTGCCGACCATGATCTGGGCCCGCCCCTGGGCAAAGGTCTCCAGGATGGATTCCATCCTGCCCTTGCGCCGGGTGCTGTCCCTGTCCAGGCGCACGATGGCCCGGCTCGAAGCGACCATGTTGCCCAGATATTCTTCCAGCCCTTCAGTGCCCTCGCCCATGGGCAGGAATCGGGTGCCGCCGCACTGGGCGCACTTGCAGGGGAACAAATGAGTGTAGCCGCAGTAGTGGCACAGCAGCCGTTCCCACCCTTTGTGATAGGTCAATCCCACTTCACAGCGCGGACATTTGGGGGCCGTGCCGCAATCCAGACAGGAGACCAGCGGAGCGAATCCCCTGCGGTTGAGCAGAAACATGGCCTGTTCCTTCCGTTCCAAAACGCCTTCCAGTTCCGAGCGGCAGATCACGGAAAGGGGGTCGGAGCGTGATTCGCGGCGCATGTCCACGAGACCGATTTCCGGCAATCGACATCGGCTGATCCGTTTGCGCAGCGTAACCCGGGCGATCTCGCCCTGATCTGCCGCATAAAACGTCTTCACATCCGGCGTGGCCGATCCCAGCAGCATCAGCCCGCCGTGCTGATTGATCCGGAAGTAGGCCACTTCCTTGGCCTGATACATGAACCCTTCGTCCTGCTTGTATGAGGCGTCATGCTCCTCATCCAGGATGATCAGGCCCAGATCGGCAAAGGGCAAAAACAGCGCGGAACGCGTGCCGACCACAATTCTGGGCGTCGCCTGTTGCCGCACGGATCTGAATATCGCCAGTTTCAATCCGGGATTGAAATAGCCGTGGTACCAGTGCTTCGGAACCTCCGGGAAATTTCGCGAAACCTCGGTCCAGAGCTGCGCCGAAAGGGCCACCTCCGGCGCGAGTAGCAGCACACTTTTGCCCATGGCCAGAGCGGCCCGAGCCAGGCGCAGATAGAGCAAGGTCTTGCCGCTGCCCGTAATCCCGTGCACCAGCCGCACCAGTCCGTTGCCGTGACGCACCGATTGCTCCAGGTCAGCCTGGAGCGCGGTAAACGCAGCCGTCTGCTCGGTGGTAAACGCATGTTCAATCGTGGAGGTTCCTGCGCACTCCCGGGGTTGCGGTTGTGCGGGCAGAATCGCTTCCGGCACGTCAAATCCGGGTGATTCCTGGATCAATCCCTTGCGGACCAGATCCGCCAATACGCGTTCCGGATTGCGGCTTTCCGACGCTGCCGCATCCATCTGCCACGCCTGGGCTATCCGCTTTCGCGAGGCACTGCCGTGGGTGAAAAGGTACTCCAGCACAGCCAGTTGACGTTTTGCTCCCGGCCGCAGATCCCAGGGCGGATCCCGCAAGAGAACATATGTTGCGTTCCGTTTGTCGGCACGATCCGCGATCACCGGCGTCAGCAGGCCGTTCAGCCAGGCCTGACCGTACATTAAAAGCTCCGAAGACGACGCCCGCAATATGCGATCCAGACGGATTTTGCGAACCACTTCCCCTTCCCGAAGGGCAAATTGTACCGCGCCGGCGCGAAGGGCCTTGGGCAGGACCGACGACAGCACCAGCCCCTCCGGCGCCATCTGACGTTTGGCCAGATGGCGAACCAGTTCCAGAACATCCTTGCTCAGCAGCAATTCCTGATCCAGAGGCCATGCCAAGGGTTTCAGTTTTCGTTCGACTTGGAGTTCTGCATCCTGTCGCCCGACGATCACGCCCATCCGTATGGAGCCGCTCACCGGAACCATGACCCGCTGCCCCGCGGCCCATGCGTTCTCCGGCAAATACTCCGGGGTCCCGTAGCTGAAGGTGCGATACGGAGGGCTGCACAAGGCCACATTCCAGGCCACAGTCATGCTGCGCACCGCCGGTTTCGCGGGTCCACGCACATGGCGGTCCACCCCATCCCCCCGATACCAGGCCTGATGCGGACATGAATAGAAAAGTGAGACATGCTGAATCGTTGTGCCATCATATCGGCTGATTCACGCCGAAAGGGCGAGCCCATGTCGCCAAATACGTGAGCCGGCTGCACCGCATGGGGTGCAGCCGGCTCTGAATGATGAATGCATTGCCGGCCGTGAGGTACCTGTTCAACTGGGGCAGGAAAGCAGGCCTTTCAATTTGAAGACCAGCTCGTCGCGAAGCGTTTCATCCTGCAGGGCAAAATAGATGTTCGCCGTAAGATAATCGCTCCAGTCGCCGACATCGAATCGCATTCCGCGCATTTTCACAGCCAGAAGGCGATTCTTGCGCGCCAAGGTGATCAATGCGTCGGTAATCTGGATTTCACCTCCGTGACCCGGGGAGGTGCCTTCGAGGTATTGAAAAATTTCCGGCATCAGGACATAGCGTCCGACCACGGCCATGCGCGACGGCGCCTGCCCCTGTTCCGGTTTTTCCACCAGGGAACGGACCCGGAAAATACCCGGCGCGAACTCTTCACCCTGAATGATGCCGTAACTGCTCACCTTGTCAGCGCCGACCTCGACAACGCCGACCACGGACATGTTTTCCGAAAGGGCGACATCCATCAGCTGCTTGATCCCCGGTTCCATGCTGAACATCAAGTCGTCGCCCAGCATCACGGCAAAGGGTTCCTGTTTGATGACCTCTTTGGCGCAAAGCACGGCGTGGCCGAGTCCGAGCTGTCTTTTTTGGCGCACCGAGATAATGTTCACCATCTCGGCTACGTTGCGTACTTCTTCCAGAAGAGCTGTTTTTCCGGTACGTTGCAGCAGATCCTCAAGTGCCCAGTTGTAGTCGAAATGATCTTCAATGATTTTCTTGTTGGAGTTGTTCACGAAAACCACGTCTGTCAGGCCGGAGTACATCGCTTCTTCGACAATGTATTGCACCGTGGGTTTTTTGAATACCGGCAGCATTTCCTTGGGAATATTCTTGGTTGCCGGCAATGACCTGGTTCCCCAACCAGCCACGGGAATAACCACTTTTCTGATTTGCATCGGAGCAATCTCCTTTGTTTTGAGCGATGGCCGTCTGACTTTTCGCACCGAAAAATTGCCATTCCGGTTTGCATGTCCTCAAAAATCGACAGTTCCTTCGGCATTCTCTCCTGAAATAACCAGATTTATCATCAAAATGTAAAGAACATCCTGGCACTTGAAGAAGAGCATATACCCAATCCCGAGAACAGTCTATCGCAGATGGGTTCGCAGCACGTCGACAATTTCATCCGCCAGTTGTTGGACCATTTCCGGCTCCTCTCCTTCCACCATCACCCGGGCCACCGGTTCGGTTCCCGAATATCGGAGCAGCACTCTGCCCCGTGTTCCGAGCTTCTGCTCGGCCATGGAAACCACGCGCACCACCTCCGGCGACTGGTCGAAGGGAATCTTGCGTTCGACATGGACATTCACAAGCACCTGCGGAAAGGGAGTCAGCAGGGCTGCCAGTTCGGAAAGCGGTTTCCCTGTTTCCTGCATGATCCGCATCAGTTGCAGTGCGGCCAAAATGCCGTCTCCGGTGGTGCAATGGTTCAAAAAGATCAAATGGCCGGATTGCTCGCCGCCGAACAGGGCTCCCTCCTTGCGCATGGCCTCCACGACATAACGATCCCCCACGGGGGTGCGCAACAACCTGCCGGAATTTTCCTGCATGAATATTTCCAGGGACATGTTGCTCATTACCGTGGCCACGAGGGTATTGCCGGGCAACGTGGCGTTGTCGATCATGTCCCGGGCGCAAATGGCCATGATCTGATCGCCATCCAGGATCTTGCCCCGCTCATCCGTGACGATCAACCGATCGCCGTCCCCGTCCAGGGCCAGCCCGATATCCGCTCCGGTTTCCAGGACATGGTGGGCCATCAGTTCCGGATAAAGCGAACCGCACTTGCGATTGATGTTCAAGCCGTCCGGCTCCGTTCCGACCTCCTCCACCTTGGCGCCAAGTTCTTCAAAAAGCAGTGGCGCCACCTTGTATGTTGCACCGTTGGCGCAATCCAGGACAACCTTCATGCCATCAAAGGTCATGGTCGAAGGAATGGTGTTCTTCAGGAAGACCAGATACCGTCCCAGACTGTCCTGGATCCGGAACGCCTTGCCCACGGATTCCGGTTGCGGATAATCCCAATCCGTGTCCGGCGAGAGGATCATTTCCGAAATCCGGTCTTCCATGTCGTCGGCCAGCTTGAAGCCATAGCGGTCGAACAGCTTGATTCCGTTGTCCATGAATGGATTGTGGGACGCGGAGATGACCACCCCCACATCGGCGCGCATGTTCCGGGTCAGAAAGGAAATGGCCGGGGTGGGCATGGGACCGACCAGATAAACGTCCATTCCGGAAGCGCAAAAGCCCGAGGTCAGGGCCGTTTCAAAGACATAACCGGATAGGCGCGTATCCTTGCCGACCACCACCCGGTGTCGTTTTGAACCATTGCGCATGGTCTGCCCCACGGCCAGACCAAGACGCAACGCAATCTCAGGAAGCATCGGAAAAATGTTCACCTGCCCCCGCATTCCATCCGTTCCAAAGAGACCTTTACGCATATGATTCCTTATGAGCCGATTCTCCCATCAGGGAATCGACGTTACATCATTTCAAAGTAAGTACTGAGCACTTTTATAACAAATTTGGATTGTTCCGGCTTGTCTCGATTTTTGGGCCTCGCCTGTCTGACTGAGCCAGGATTCGTTCATCGAAACCATTGCCAAACACCTGAAGCGCCAATGGATGTTTATTCGAGCAATGGTTCGATGTTACAAAGTCGGCGAAGGAGTTGCGAGGCCAAAAAATCGAGACAAGCCGGAACACAACTGAATAGTTACAATTCAAGTTTCAAATGAGCCCGTTTTGCGGCGACGACGGAGCAATAGGATCAGCAGGGTCCGGCACGGCGGCGATCTGTTCGATTTGAACGCGCACGTTTTCAGGCTCTTTTTGCAGCAGGACTACCCCGGGAGGCAGTTCGACCCGGTAGCTGACCTCATGCTCTCCCGACGCAAGGTCCCCCAAAGGACTTGTGGTGACCCAGACACTGTCGACAAGCTTTTCATCACGAACCATGGTAATGGGCGCTCGGAGGTTGAGGCGAACCCTTGCCGGCTCCACCATGACCGTCATTCCGGCTGGTTGCGCGACAAGAACCTCGCGTTCCAGTGAAATATCCGTGGTTTTCTCTCCAAAATCAAGCTGCAGGGTGACCCTGGAGGGAGTCGCCTCGACCTCCGGCGGCAGAATCAGACCAACGGTCACTTCCAGTTTTCCAGGACGATCATCCTCCACCGTCACCGGTTGGGTTAGAATCTCGTCGACTTCCTCGATCTTGACCTGAGGGCCTCGCAGAGCGACGGTCGGCGGACGAAGGACAGCGCTTTTGAGTTCGTGATCATCATGCAAATCCGTTTCCACCTGTTTGATGACCGGCACGGTTTTGGTTATCAACCGATCAACCAGCAACTCAACCCGGGATGGCGAAATTTCGACCACCTCAATGGCCCGGGACATGCTGATGTTGCGCGTTTCAAATTCCAGCTGGTTCAGTCCGGGCTGCAATTCCGCGAGATCAAGGGGATAAAAGACATTGCGCATATCAATGGTGCGGAGCATCGGCCTCGGTCCCCGGACCCGAACCTCGATTCGATGAACCATGCCTTGGCGAACGACATAGCCCTGAGGCATGTTCACCATTTCCACGGGGACCTGAATCCAGGTATCCACCTTTTCACGTCCGGAAACCAGGTGCCAGGAAAAGAGGGCCAGTGCAAAGGCCAGAACCAGATACTGCCAATTCGTGCGCATGCTCCTTACTTCTCCAATGCGTTGCGCAAGGCGTCCTTGAGCTGTTCTTCATTCAGGTTTTCCGACAGCACGCCTCCCTGGGCCAGAGAAATGATCCCCCGCTCCTCGGATACCACCAGGGCCACGGCATCGGACTCCTCGCCCACGCCGATGGCGGCCCGGTGCCGCGTTCCCAGTTTGGTGGAGCGTTCGACTCCGGACGACAAAGGCAGAATGCATCCCGCGGCTTCGACCTGGCCGTCCCGGACCACCACGGCCCCGTCATGGAGCGGCGTGCCCGGAGTAAAGATCGTCACCAGCAGCTCACGGGACATGCCGGCCTTGATTTCCACTCCGCGGGCAATGATGTCCCCCAGAGGAATGGCCCGCTCAAAGACAATCAGCGCACCGATTCGCGACTTGGCCATGTTCAACGCTGCATAGACCACTTCGTTCACCAGGCGATCGGACACGTTGCGCCGCCTCCAAAGACTGCCGGCGCCCAGCTCGGATAGGGCTCTGCGAATGTCCTGTTGAAAAAAAATGATGATGACCAGGAACAGGGAGCCCAGAAAGTTGGCCAGCAGCCAGTTCAGGGTCAGCAGGCCGAATTCCCCGGACAGGTAGTAAACCACCAGGATCAATATCAACCCGTAGATGATCGATACGGCACGTGTCCCCTTCACCAGAAGAATCAGCCGGTAAAAGGCAAAGGTCACCAGACCGATGTCCACCATTTCCCGCAAGCCGAACTGCATTTCTAGCACGACCCGCCTCCGCTCAACGCCTCGCATACCCGCAATGTTCGTCGTGTCGCCTCGACGTCGTGAACCCGATGCACCCGCACCCCTTTGGCGGTCAACAACGCAGTGGCCACCTGGTTGACGGTTTCGCGCTCCTCCAGTTCCAGCCCCAGCAGGCTCTTCCAGAACGACTTGTTGGAAATGCCCACCAGAAGCGGCCTGCCCAGCTGCAGCAAGTCGCCAATATCACGCAGCAGCCGCAGGTTATGTTCCAGCAGCTTGCCGAACCCGATCCCCGGATCCAGGATAATGGAGTCCTCGGGCAATCCGGCTTGCACCAGGACGTTCATCCGCTGCTCGAAAAACCGGCGGACTTCTTCCAGAACATTTTCATAAGATGGATTGGACTGCATGGTTGCCGGTGTTCCCAAAGCGTGCATCAGCACGTAACCCGGCTGATATTGGCAAAGAACATCCAGCAATTCCGGATCGAACCGGCAGGCGGAAATGTCATTGACCACGGCCGCGCCGGCGGCCAGCGCCGCGGCGGCCACTTCAGCCTTGGTGGTGTCCACCGAAAGAACAACCTCGGGATGGCTTAGCTCCAAAGCCGTGCTCAATCCCTCGATCACGGGCAGGACGCGTTCCCGTTCTTCTTCCCGAGCCACGGGCAGGGATCCGGGCCGGGTGGATTCGCCGCCGACGTCCAGAATTTTGGCTCCCTGGGAGGCGAGCATACGGCCGTGGCGTACGGCATTGCCCGGAAGGAGATGCTGGCCGCCGTCATAGAACGAGTCCGGAGTGCAGTTGATCACCCCCATGATCAGGGGGTGATCCATGTTCAAGAGTCTATTGTTCTTGATGCGCCATGCAGGGGCAGAATTCACTGGCAATCCGTTCGGCAAAATGCGATCAGTCTAGGAACGCTGTGGTTTCTCGGGCTCTTCCAGCGAAAATTCGTCTTCCGCATCATCGCCCTTTGACGAAGCGGCATCATCAGACGGCTTGTTTCCGCCTTCCTCCTTGTCGGCTTCCTGATCGACGTTCTCGGACTTCGTGGGCGAGTCGGTCCGCGTCGGCTTCTTGGCCACCAAGTTGACGGGCGGCAGGGGTTCGCCCTGCATCAGACGGGCGATGTCGTCTCCGGAGATGGTTTCACGCTCCAGAAGGGCATCGGCCATGGCATGCAGGATTTCGATGTTCTGTTCCAGCAATTTCCGACCCGTGGCGAGAGCCCTGCTGATGAAGCCTTTGATCTCGGCATCGATCTTCTGCGCCGTTTCTTCACTATAGTCCTTGTGGGATGAAATTTCGCGCCCCAGAAAAACATGGTCGCTGTTTTCTCCCAGCGACAACGGCCCCAGCACATCGCTCATCCCCCACTGGCAGACCATTTTCCGGGCCATTTTCGTTGCCCGGTCGATGTCATTTCCGGCTCCCGTGGTCAGCTGATCAAAAATGATCTGTTCGGCCACCCGACCTGCAAGAAGCACGGCCAACGTCTTTTCCAGGTAAGTACGGCTGTAATTGTGACGTTCGTCGTCCGGCAGCTGCATGGTCACGCCCAGGGCCATGCCCCGGGGAATGATGGACACCTTGTGAATCGGGTCCGTACCGGGCAGCAGCCGTGCCACGAGGGCATGACCGGCTTCATGATAGGCCGTGGTCTTCTTCTCGTCGTCGCTGAGGATCATGCTCCGCCGTTCCTTGCCCATCAGAAGCTTGTCCTTGGCCTCCTCGAAATCCTGCATTTCCACCTGGTCCTTGTTTTGCCGGGCGGCAAACAAGGCCGCTTCGTTGACCAGGTTTTCCAGATCGGCTCCGGACATGCCCGGAGTGCCCTTGGCCAGGGATTCAAGATCGACCCCCTTGGCAAGGGGCGTTCGCTTGGCATGAACCTGCAGGATGCGCACTCTTCCCCGCAGATCCGGGGCCGGGACCACGACCTGTCGGTCAAAACGGCCGGGACGCAGCAGGGCCGGGTCCAGGACGTCCGGACGGTTGGTGGCGGCGATCAGGATGACGCCTTCGTTGGATTCGAAACCGTCCATTTCCACCAGCATCTGGTTCAGGGTCTGCTCGCGTTCATCATGACCTCCGCCCAGTCCGGCTCCGCGCTGTCGGCCGACGGCGTCAATTTCGTCGATAAAGATCAGACAGGGCGCGTTTTTTTTGCCCTGGGTGAACAGGTCGCGCACCCTGGCGGCGCCCACGCCGACAAACATTTCCACGAAATCCGAACCGGAAATGGAAAAAAACGGCACTCCGGCCTCTCCGGCCACGGCCCGGGCAAGCAGCGTTTTCCCCGTTCCGGGTGAGCCGACCAGCAAGACGCCCTTGGGAATTCTCCCGCCAAGACGGGTGAATTTCTTGGGTTCCCGCAAGAATTCCACCACTTCCATCAATTCGTCCTTGGCTTCGTCCACCCCGGCCACGTCTTCAAAGGTGACCTTGGTGGATTCCTCGCTGAGCATCTTGGCCCGGGATCGGCCGAAGGACATGGCCCGGCCGCCGCCGGACTGCATCTGGCGCATGAAAAAAATCCAGACGCCAATCAGCAGCAGCATCGGGAACCAGGAAACCAGCACGGTAAAGTACCAGGGCGACCGGTCTTCGGGCTCGGCGACCACCCGGACATTGTTCTCCAGGAGCATGGGCACGAGATTGGGATCGTTGGGATGGTACGAGACAAAGCGCTGCTCGTTGAGCAGCACGCCCTGGATTCTCTGACCCTGCACGACGACTTCGGTAACTTCGCCGGCTCGGACGCGTGCCAACATCTCACTGTAACTCAATTGTTGTTCCTGCGCCGGCGGTTGGCTAAACATGTTGAACAGGACCACCATCACGACGGAAATGGTAGCCCAGAGCAGCAGGTTCTTGGAAAAATTATTCAATGAAGATTCCTCCGAAAAAGGATTGGATTATCGTGAAACAAGTATCTGATGAGCAAGAAGGGGATCGAAGGAGGTACCGAAAAGATCTCACGGATGCGATTGTTCGACGCCATTTTGAGTGCCGGTTTGCGAAACGACTCGCAAGGTCGATCAAGACGCAAGACTTCCGGAGGCTCCACCGCCCTCCCCCTTGCGGTTCTACGTTGAAATCTATACAAAGCACTTTTTGCAAGGGGAAGCGTTTCGTCACCGGTGTGGCGCCTGGACTTCAAATCCAGTGGACGGTCGAGAGGTCGTCGGTAGGTTCGACTCCTATACGCTTCCGCCAAATCACAGCCCGCCGTTCTTCCCTGCAGTCGCTGTCAACCAAGCCTTCAATTCGGCAATTTGATTTTGGACCGAAGCCTCTCCGGTTCCGCCCCGCCCGCTTCGCCGAGCCACGGCCTGATGGTAATCCAGCACGGAATAAACATCTTCCTGAATCAACGGGGAAAAGGACTGCAACTCCTGCAGTGTCAGCTCCTCCAGAGGTCGGCCCTGGTCTTCGGCAAACGCCACGGCTCGCCCGACAACATGATGGGCATCCCGGAAAGGCAGTTTTTTTCCCACCAGGTAGTCCGCAAGTTCCGTGGCATTCAGATAGCCGTTGCGCAAAAGCGCCAGCATCCGTTCAGGCACGAATTCCATCTCGGCCATCATGGCCGCCATCAGCCGCAAAGATGTTTCCACGGTCTTGTCGGCGTCGAAAAACGGTTCCTTGTCTTCCTGCAAATCCCGATTGTACGTCAGCGGAAGTCCTTTGACCAGGGTCATCAAGGACATCAGCGCCCCGTAGACCCGCCCGGTCTTGCCCCGCATCAGCTCAGCCACGTCCGGATTCTTTTTTTGAGGCATGATGCTCGATCCGGTGGCAAAGGCGTCCGGCAACCGTACGAACCCGAATGCCGGATTGGCCCAGAGAATCAGTTCCTCGCACAGCCGGGAAAGATGCCCCATGGTCACGGCCGCGACAAAGACGGATTCCAGTACAAAATCACGGTCCGAGACGGCGTCCATGCTGTTTGCGAAAACTTCCGGAAAGCCGACTTCCCGGGCCACCATGGCCGGGTCGAGAGGATAAGTGGTCCCGGCCAGGGCCGCGGCTCCCAGGGGGCTGACCTGGACTCGTTTCAAGGCATCACCCGCCCGGGCATGGTCGCGGCGAAACATCCAGGCATAGGCCAGCAGGTGCTGAGCAAGACTCACGGGCTGGGCCGGCTGCAGATGGGTGCACCCGGGCAGCAGAGTCCGGCGATGCTCCTCGGCCCGCCGCACCAGCACGGTCACCAGTTCTTCCATCCCGTCCTGCCAGCGTTTCAGGGCTTCGTCCACGGAGAGGCGGAAATCCAGCGCGACCTGATCATTGCGGCTTCGCCCCGTATGCAGCTTCTTGCCGGCATTGCCGATCAGTTCCGTCAGCCGGGACTCGATGTTCATGTGCACGTCTTCCAGCTCGTCCCGCCAGACAAAGACGCCGGAATTCACCTCCGTCAGGATCTGATCCAGCCCGGAAACAATGGCATCCACATCGTCGGGAGACAAAACGCCCTGCTTCCCGAGCATTCTGACATGCGCCATGGAGCCGCGGATATCCTGGACGGCCAGACGGCGATCCACATGCACCGATGCCGTATATTCCTCCACCAGCCGATCCGTGGACTTCTCAAAGCGTCCGGACCAAAGCTTATGCGCGCTGCCTGTTTGCGTGACCATCACTGATTCCAGGCCTTGAGTCGCAAGGCGTTGAGGCGGATAAATCCCGCGGCGTCGGCCTGATCATAGACCATGTCCTTCTCGAAGGTTGCCAGCTCGGGATTGTAAAGCGAAACAGGGGATTTGCGGCCAAGAATCGTCACGGACCCCTTGTACAGCTTCAATCGCACGCTGCCCCGAACCCGTTCCTGGGTCTTGTCGATGAAGACCTGCAGGGCTTCACGTTCCGGAGCAAACCAGAATCCGTTGTAGACCATGGCCGCGTACTGGGGCATCATTTGATCGCGCAGACGCATGGTTTCCCGGTCCATGGTCAGGCCTTCCAGATCGCGATGGGCTGCCTGCAGAATCGTCCCGCCGGGAGTTTCATAGACTCCGCGGGCCTTCATGCCCACAAAACGACTTTCCACCATGTCCACCCGCCCGATGCCGTGCCGACCGCCCAGGGTGTTCAGCCGGGCCATGATTTCCGCCGGTGAGAGAGGTTCGCCGTCCAGCGCAACCGGATTGCCGGACTCAAAATCAAGCGTCACGACTTCCGGCCGGTCCGGGGCCTGTTCCGGAGGAACGCACATCACGTAGGTGTGCGGCCCGGGCTCGGCCCAGGGATCTTCCAGCTCACCGCCCTCAAAGGAAAGATGCAGCAGATTGCCGTCGCAGGAGTAGGGCTTGTCCTTGGTCACGGTGACGGGGATGTCGTGCTGTCTGGCGTATTCAACGCAGTCCGTGCGCGAGCACAAATCCCATTCCCGCCATGGGGCAATGGTTCGGATGGTCTTGTCCAGGGCCGCGGCGGTCAGTTCGAACCGCACCTGATCATTGCCCTTTCCCGTGGCTCCGTGGGCAATGGCCTGGGCGCCTTCGGCCCTGGCGATCTCCACCAGGCGCTTGGCGATCAGCGGACGGGCAATGGACGTTCCCAGCAGGTAGCGGCCTTCATAGACGGCATTGGCCCGCATCATCGGAAAAATAAAATCCCGCGCGAATTCCTCGCGCAGATCCTCGACAAACGCCTTCACGGCTCCTGTGTCCAGGGCCCGGCGTTCAACGCCGGAGAGATCTTCGCCCTGTCCCAGGTCCGCGGTGAATGCGATCACGTCGCAGGAATAGGTCTGCTTGATCCACTTCAGAATGACGGAAGTATCCAGACCGCCGGAATAGGCCAAAACAACTTTCTTGATTGTTTGTTCCATGATTTTTCAAATGGGGTTGGAGAAGGGGAAGGAAGAACAACTCGGGATCATGCGCAATTCAAGGCGTCGATTAATGGCGACACCCCAGGAACGAGAGCGACCTGGAGTGCAACCGGACAACCGTCCGATCACGGTTACCCGTGATGCTCGTCATAGACCCACTCCAGGAGAGCCTTTTGCATGTGCAGCCGGTTTTCGGCCTGATCCCAAACCAGGGAAGATTCGCCCTCCAGGACGTTGTCCGTGATTTCCTCGCCGCGCTTGGCCGGCAGGCAGTGCAGGACCTTGCATTCCGGATGGGCCAGGGCCAGCAACCTGGAGTTGACCTGAAAGGGCGCGAAAATTTCCCGGCGCTCGTTCGCCGCATCTTCCTGGCCCATGGAGGCCCAGACGTCCGTATTCACATAGTGGGCTTCGCTCACGGCCTCCTTCGGATCATGGGTCAAGACAATGTTGGCTCCGTTTTCCTTGGCATGCTGCAATATCGCGGGATCAGGCTCATAACCTTCAGGTACGGCCAAATGCAGGGCAAACGGAAAATACATGGCCGCATGCAACCAGGAATTGGCCATGTTGTTGCCATCGCCGACCCAGGCAATCTTCAGACTCGGCAAGTCGGGGGTGTTCTCGAAAACCGTCAGCATGTCGCTCATCACCTGGCAGGGATGATGCAAGTCGGTCAGGGCGTTAATGATCGGAATGGACCCGACGGAGGCCAGTTCCTCCAGGGATTCCTGAGCAAAGGTCCGAACCACGACGCCTTGAACATAGCGGGAAAGAACCCGGGCCGTATCCCGCAAGGGTTCATTTCGCCCCAGCTGCGATTCCTTGTTGGTCATGAACAGGACATTTCCACCAAGGGAGCGAATGGCCACTTCAAAAGAGATCCTGGTCCGGGTCGAAGCCTTTTCGAACAACAGAATCACGGTCTTCCCGTTGAGCAGGGTCGAGCGCCAGTTGCTGGCCTTGATCTCCTTGGCCCTGGTCAACATGTTCCAGGCCTCGGAACGCTTCAAATCGGTAATCTGTAAAAAATGTCGAGCCATAATGCCCTCACTCGCCCCACTCGGCGATTCAAGATGGATAGACTCCATGGCGAGTATCAGCGATCCAACTTCTGCCAGGAGCAAGCCTTGCGGAAATAAAAAATAATGAACATAGCCTTACAATATGGGATGTGTAAAGAAAAAGCTTTTGAGCGAAGTCATCCACGCGACGGCGAGAATCCAGGTCATGCTTGCCACAAGTTTGCGCCAAGCCAACTGCTTCCCGTTCCAAGGCCGAGTATCACTGTTTCAAAACTAATACCGAAACTCCCCGTTTTCATAAATCACCTGGGTCTTACCGGAGCCGAGCCGTGCCGTGACGGTCTTCTCGCGGGTGTTGACCAGGTCCCAGTGCAATGCGGACTCGTTGAAGCCCAGGTTGCGTTTTCGTCGCTTGTCCAGGTCGGACACCTTGCCGGAAAAGGATTCGACATACGATGATCCCAGGGCCAGATGGCAGTTGCCGAAGGGTCCTCCGAAATTTTCATCGAACAAGGTGTTGGCCATGAAGGCATTGATCCTGGAAAAACGCTTGTCCGTCAATGAGAATTCACCGACCCTGGCGGCGCCTTCATCCATGGCGATCTGGGACCGAAGAAATTTCTCGCCCTGCACGGCCTGAGCGTCAACAGCCCTGCCGTCCTTGAACTCCAGGCGAACGCCTTCCACGATATTGCCGTTGCGGTAGGAGAGCTGATCAGCAAAGTAGACTCCGCGTACTCCCCGCCAGTCCGGGGACAAGAAAATCTCGAAGCTGGGTATGTTGTGTCCTGAAAGTCCGACCCACCTGCGCTGCTCACCCACGGAAACTTCCAGATCCATGCCGGCCGACTCCACGCGCAGAGTTTTCGGCTTCAGGGAGTTGAGCCAGCGCTTGATGCGATTGACCGAGTCGAAAACTTCCCGCCAGCTGCCCACGGCATCGTCGCTGTCCAGATAGCAGGCGTTCACGATCTGTTGCGCATAGGCGTCCACATCCATGCCCGCGGCCAGGGCCAGCTGCTCGGTGGGCAGCATGGCCAGGGTCCAACCGAACAGTTTCTTTTGTTCCCGGACATCCAGAATGTCTCGCAACGGTTTCCGCGCCAGAGTGGCCATGCTGATCCGCTCCGGACGCACATCCCGCAGATGAGTCAAAGACTCCGGGGCCCGCAAATGGATGGCCCCATGCAAGGCGCCGAGCAGTTCTTTCGTGCCCGGTGGATGGAAGGTCAGATGTCTGTCCTCGCCCCGGGCATAGAAATCATGTTCCATGCGCACGCTGGGATTCCAACGGACGACAGGCTGGAGGGATCGATCCAGCAACAGGGCGTAGATCTTTTCGGAAAGGGCGACGGCAGCGGGATCGGACTGGAGCAGGACGATATTCCCTGCTTTGAGTTTGCGCCCTCTGGCCGTTTCCAGAGCCCACAACATGACCTGGGCATAGGCGTCCAAATGTTTTTCAGTGAACATGGAAGGTCTCCTTCAGAAGTCGATGGTCACAAGAGTCAGGAGTAAGGTGTCGGAATGAGGCAACCGGAGCCCGGAGCCCGGAGCCCGGAGCCCAGAGCCCAGAGCCCAGAGCCCAGAGCCCAGAGCCCAGAGCCCAGAGCCCAGAGCCCAGAGCCCAGAGCCCAGAGCCCAGAGCCCGAACAGATAGGCAGTCGAGTCGGATTTGGCAACCACTGCGGGAATGTTCGTGACCATGACAAAACGTCAGCTGATTTGCCTTGTTGTGATTTTGTCGCTACTGCCTCTCAGACGTGAATTCAGTCGGTCTCCATCGGCTGAACCGTTTGACATGGCTGGGAATAAGATTTCCAAGTTTCAATCATTTTCCAGGAGGATGACATCCATGACCGGCAAGGAGAAGGCGACTCTTTTTCCCTCAGCTCAAGAAGATGCTGAGTCAGCTGTCCAGCACCCTTCAACACCTCAAACCGAATCCGCTGCATACCGTCTGGCGTTTCTGGACCATGACTTCATCCTGCAGGATGAGCTGCGCCCGGTACGCCTGCAGTTGGAATTGCTCAAGCCGGAAATGTTGATGCAACAAAACCGCATCGAATCAACGGTTGTCATCTTTGGCAGCGCACGGTTGCTGGACGCGGAAAGCGCCACCGCCCTGCATCAGGTGGCCCGGGAGCAGGCCGAACTCCTGCCTGATGATCCGTCCGCGCAGGCTGCGCTGAAAGTGGCGGAGCGCACTCTGGAAAACAGTCATTATTATGAAGAAGCGCGAAAACTTTCCCGAATCATCTCTGAAAACTGCCAGCATGACGGAAAAAAGACGCATGTGGTCATCACCGGCGGCGGCCCAGGAATCATGGAAGCTGCCAACAGGGGTGCAACAGAGATCGGCGCCAAAAGTATCGGCCTGAACATTGTCCTGCCCCACGAGCAGGCCCCCAACCTGTACATTCCGCCAGACCTTTGCTTTCAGTTCCATTATTTCGCGATCCGCAAAATGCATTTCCTGATCCGGGCCAGGGCCCTGGTGGTCTTTCCTGGTGGTTTCGGCACGCTGGACGAATTATTCGATGCCCTGACCCTGATCCAGACAAAGAAGATCACCCCCATGCCTGTATTGCTTTTTGGTTCCAATTTTTGGAAAAAAGTAATCAGTTTCGACGCGCTTGTTGAGGAAGGAACCATCTCGGCGCAGGATTTGCATCTTTTTGAATACGTGGAAACAGCCGAACAGGCCTGGGAGTGCATTGCCCGTTTTGACAATCTGGAAACAAAAGGGAACTGAGTAACTACTCAACTCAGCTCAAAGCGGAAAGATTAAAAAACTTGGTAACTATTCAGCTCATCCTGGGGATGGTCATCCAACTGCACTGGATTCCGGCTTTCGCCGGAATGACTTATCGAAGCAAGCCGTGTCTACATCATCAGTCATACCGGCGAACGCCGGTATCCAGATCTTTTTCGCGGATTTTACTGAATAGATACAAAACTTGCAGCAAGCATGACCTGGATTCCCGCCTTGGCGGGAATGACTTTGTTTCCAATGCTGTTTCCGGATAAGTCATACCGGCAAGGCCGGTATCCAGTCCGTTTTTTCTCGAACGTGCTGAATAGATACGGCAACCGATGCCCCTCGAAAATGCCATTCAAGCCGTGGCTTCTTGCTGATATGCATCACCTTTTTTCGCGATCAAGCCCAGCATGTCCGCGGCCAGGCCGGGATCGACCCGAAAAGGAGAGCCGATTCCCTGAAAAAAGCCATGTTTTTCGACAAGATGGATGGACAAGGGAGTTATGATGAAAGACTGGGCGTCCTTTTCCCGAGTCACCCGCACCTGGTGCTTGGGGAACGTCCCTTCGCCTGGAAACGGGGAAGGCGTTCTGCCCCGGCATGCCAGAAACTCGGCCTGGACCCCCGGCGCGATGTCCGCCCACTCGCCTTCAGCCTGTAAAGCGGCATGGTAAACAGATCGAAGCGCCTCGACCAGGAGGTCCATGGTTATTCCGAGACGTTGCAGGGTCTGGTGGTCATCGGCAATGATGTCTTCCAGTTCCCGGGTGTCGTTTCCCAAAAAACCCCACGCGGAAAAGCATGAGGGGCTGAGTTGTTGGTATTTCTTTGCATCCACTGGTGATCTGCGGGGCATGTCGATACCCTCCCGGTTGAAATGCTGTGGCTGCGACCTTGTCATCCTGACGACAAGGTCGCAGCCCACGAAAAGCTTGATGATTCGGCAAAAGCATGGACATTCACCATAGTATTTTATAAGGCAAAGCAAAAGATGCAGCCACCGACGGGGAATTTAGCCATTTTTTCCCCTGATTCCTTGCAATGAAAAATGCTTTGGGCTAGAGCCCGTTTTGTGAAGCGTGGGCCTTGGGCTTTCAAGTGGGTTTTTAATCACTGTTTCAATATGCAAAAGGAGAGAGCGTTATGACAAAGGCGGATTTGGTAGGAAAGGTTGCAAACAAGGCCGGAATGACGAAAGCAAGTGCGGAAAACGCCATCAATGCCTTCATCGATTCCGTGGAGGAGATTTTGGCTGCTGATGGAAAACTGACTTTGACGGGTTTCGGCACCTTCGAGGTTCAGGAACGCAAGGAACGTACCGGTCGCAACCCTCGAACCGGCGATGAAATCAAGATCCCGGCCAGCAAGGTTGTCAAATTCCGCCCCGGAAAACTGCTCAAGGACTCCATTAACTAACCTCTTGCACTTGGAGTAATTTATGCTACCCGGAGAAACCATTCAAAGCTTTCTGCCTCAGGACATTCCCTGGTGGATGCCCGACCATGCCATATTCATGGGCGCATTCTATTTGGCGTTGATCATCATTGGTTCCGGCGTCGGATATGTTGTCCTGAAATCCATCAAGGACACGTTGAGCTCATCCGACAGTCACGGCGAACACGGCAATCATTAGATCAATCTCCTTTTTTTCCTTCAACCGGGCACCCTCATGGAGGATGTCCGGTATTTTTTTCTCATCTTCCACCCTTCCAACATCATTGGATCAGCCATGAGCACCGACGACAAGAAAATCATCTACTCCATGAACAGAGTCAGCAAGTTTTACGACAAGAAACCGATTCTCAAGGATATTTCCTTATCCTATTTTTACGGCGCCAAGATCGGCGTCCTGGGAATGAACGGTTCCGGCAAAAGCACGCTGCTCAAAATCCTCGCCGGTGTGGACCAGGACTTTCAGGGCCAGACCGTTCTCGCTCCCGGCTATGCCGTTGGCTACCTTGAACAGGAGCCTCTGGCCAATGAAACCCGGACGGTACGGGAAGTCGTGGAGGAAGGCGCGGCCGAATCCGTTGCTCTGCTTCAGGAATTCGAAGACATCAATGCCCAGTTTGCCGAACCCATGAGCGACGACGCCATGGACGCCCTGCTCGCCCGGCAGGCTTCGGTCCAGGACAAGCTGGACGCCTTGAACGCCTGGGAGCTGGAGAGTCGGCTGGAAATGGCCATGGACGCCCTGCGATGTCCTCCTTCGGATATGCCCGTGAATCTTGTTTCCGGAGGCGAACGGCGCCGGGTGGCCCTGTGCCGCCTGCTCCTGCAGCAACCGGACATCCTGCTTCTGGACGAGCCCACCAACCACCTGGACGCTGAATCCGTGGCCTGGCTGGAGCACCACCTGCACCAGTATCCGGGAACCATCATCGCCGTCACCCACGACCGCTACTTTCTGGACAATGTGGCTGGATGGATCCTTGAGCTGGACCGGGGCAAGGGCATCCCCTGGAAAGGCAACTACTCTTCCTGGCTGGAACAGAAAAAGGAACGGCTGCGCCGGGAAGAAAAATCCGAGAGCGACCGGCAAAAAACATTGCAGCGCGAGCTGGAATGGATCCGGATGTCGCCCAGAGCCCGGCACGCCAAGAGCAAGGCTCGGATCGGAGCATATGAGCAATTGTTGGCGCAGGAATCGGAAAAACAGTCCAGGGAGCTGGAAATATTCATCCCGCCGGGCCCCCGGCTGGGCAGGAAAGTGATTGAGGCGGTCGATCTGAGCAAGGCTTACGCAGACCGGATGCTCCTTGCGGATGCCAACTTTGTGATCCCACCGGGAGCCATCGTGGGCATCATCGGTCCCAACGGGGCAGGCAAGACCACCCTGTTCCGGATGATCACCGGGCAGGAACAGCCGGATTCCGGGCAGATCGTCCTGGGCGAAACCGTAAAGCTGGCCTATGTGGACCAGAAGCGGGACGACCTGGAAGCGGACAAAACCGTCTTCGAAGTGATCAGCGACGGTCATGACATGATCCGCCTGGGCAATCGCGAGGTCAACGCCAGGGCTTATCTGGGCCGGTTCAACATTACCGGTTCGGATCAACAAAAAAAGGTGGGACTGCTTTCCGGCGGCGAGCGCAATCGGGTGCATCTCGCCCGCCTGCTCAAAGACGGAGCCAATGTCCTGCTCCTGGACGAGCCCACCAACGATCTGGACGTGAACACCATGCGCGCTCTTGAGGACGCCCTGCTGAACTTTGCCGGCAGCGTTCTGGTCATCAGCCACGATCGCTGGTTTCTGGACCGAATCGCCACCCACATCATGGCCTTTGAAGGAGACAGCCAGGTCACTTTTTTCGACGGCAACTTCACGGAATACGAGGAAGATCGCCGCAAACGACTGGGCAAGGATTCAGACATCCCAAAACGCATCATCTACCGCAAATTCACCCGCGGATGACGAGTTTTGGGTTATCGGCAACAGGCTGATGCCTGGAACGCCTGTTGCCGAAACACGTTTTCTCCATCCTCGACATGGCCAAAAAACGAAAGCTCCGCAATCCCCTGAAGGCCATTCGCGCCAAGTGTCTGGAATGCTGCGGCGGAAGCCCCAAGGAAGTCCGCCTCTGCACGGACGAATCATGTGTCCTGCACCCCTTCCGGACTGGAAAGAACCCCTTTCCGCGCCGTAAACGGGCCGTGGCCAAACAGACCGCTGATGCATCAGCAAATGGATCCCCCGAGACAACCCGGGGAGTTGCGAAACAAGTCCAGCTCAGCCTCTTTGAAAATCCCCGTTCCGAATCCTGACATCATCATGCCGTGATCTGGTGACCTTACCCCATGCTCTGGCTCACCATTCCCGTCATCGCTCTGGCCCTGGACCTTTGGCTCAAGGATCCGCCCCATTGGCCTCACCCTGTGAGGCTTGCGGGCCGGGTGCTGCAGCGCATGGAATCCCTGGCCCGCGGCTCGGGTATTTCCTTGAAATTTGCCGGCGCGCTCTGCACCCTGATCATGGCGCTGGCCGCCGGAATCCTTGTCCACCTGCTTGTCTCCCTGCCCATTCTGGGTTGGTTTTTGGCCCTGTATCTCAGTTACGCGGGACTGGCCCTGGGCGGTCTGCTTCAGGAATGCCGCCGGGTCGCGATATTTCTGCGCAACAAGGACATCCCGCTGGCCCGTGCGGCCATGGCCGGCCTGGTCAGCCGCGACGTATCGGAACTGGACGAGGACGGACTGCGCCGCGCTCTGGCCGAAACCGTCAGCGAGAACCTTAACGACGCCTTCGTCGCCCCGTTCTTCTATCTGATCTGCCTTGGTCCCGCCGGACTCTGGGCCTACAAGACCGTCAGCACCATGGACTCCATGTGGGGCTACAAGACGCCGCAGTGGCGGGAACTGGGCTGGGCCGCGGCCCGGACCGACGACGTCCTGGCTTTCCTCCCGGCCAGAATGACCGCCCTGTCGCTCCTGTTTTCCGCCCGTCTGCTTGGTTACGCCGGTTCTTCCTGGTCCGAAGTCGGAAGGGTCGCCGCACGCACTGAAAGCCCCAACGCCGGGTGGCCCATGGCCGCCGCTGCCTTGATTTTTCAGTCCGGCATGGGCGGACCGACCCGGTACTTTGGAAGCCTCAAGGCCAAGCCATGGCTTGGCCCCTCCCGGAATCCCTGGACTGACGAGAAACTGGCCGACCTGTTTCGGCTCACCATCATTTCCGGGCTGGGATTCAGCTTTCTTGCCCTGTCCATCATTTTTCCCATCCGGCAATTTTTTTCTTGACCCATCAGAAAAACGGGAGTATCGGCCGTCAAAAGAGCGTGCATCGCGCCGTTCTGCTGTTTGTATTTCTCAAGGAGGCTTTTTTTTATGAGTTTGCAAGGTATCGTCAAGTGGTTCAGCAAGCAGAAAGGTTATGGATTCATCACCCCTGATGGTCAGGAAGACGGCAAGGATGTCTTTGTTCACTTTTCGGCCATTGAAGGTAACGGCTTCAAAACTCTCAGGGAGGGTGCCAGGGTTTCGTTTGAGATCGTCGACGGGGACAAGGGCCTGCAGGCCTCGCAAGTTCAGGAACTTGATTAAATCAGCAGCACCAATATACTGAACGAAGGCCGCTTCTCAGCGGCCTTTTTGGTTTTATCCTCAAAAATCCCAAAATCGTCATCCACTCCGCCTCCTTTGCTGTTCAGCGTCGGTTCGCCGGAAATACTCGGATCCTGCCCTTGCTCTTCAAACGGACCATGCTGATCATTCTTTTCAAACAATCCATTCCGCTCATCCAAGCAACTGCCCGGCAAAGGTTTTGTGCTCTTCCTTCGGGTAACGGAATCGGGGTCGGTATCGCTATCGCTATCGCAAGACGTTGGAGAGCCCAATGACTTCGCTTCCGCATCCGATTCCGATACCGATTCCGATGCCAAACCGCAGCAACAGCGGTATGATGGTGAATAGGCGCTTAAGCGTCTATTCTGAAGCAACCTTTTTTCCGCTCAAGCCAAGTGGTTGTCGTTCAAATGACTGAAACCATCGTCGTCTTCCTGCAACAATACGGCATGTATGCGGCCTTGATCAGCATCTGCCTGAATATCGTCGCCACGATTATCGGCATTTTTCCGACATTCTTCATCACCGCCGCGAACATCATCCTGTTCGGCTTCTGGATGGGAGCCTTCGTATCCTTTCTGGGCGAATCACTGGGAGCCGTGACGGCCTTTCTGATTTACAGGGCCGGCTTTCGATCCACTGCCCAGAAGGCCCTGGATGGCTATCCCAGGGCCAAGGCCCTGATCAATGCCCAGGGCCGGGAGGCTTTTCAGCTGATTTTTCTCCTGCGACTGCTGCCCTTTGCCCCGGCATGGCTGTCGACCCTGGGCGCAGCCCTGGGCAAGGTCTCCCTCGGACTTTTCACCGCGGCCTCCACCCTCGGAAAGATTCCGGCTTTGCTCATGGAGGCCTATGCCGTGTACGAGGTCAGCCGGTTTCAGCTGCCGGGCAAGATTATTCTGCTTCTTCTGGCCGTCTGGCTGGCCTACGACGTCTGGTTGCGCCTGCGCGGGAAGCTCCGCTCCCGTCCAAAATCTTCCCGGGATCAGTCTCGGTAGCCCCTTTCTTCGAACAACTCAGCAACATGTTTTGCGCTCTTCTTCCGATAATCGGGGTCGGGGTCGGTATCGGAGTCAGGATCGAATACATTGGAATACACTCCACACGTATCGCTTCCGATTCCGACTCCGATACCGATACCGACCCCGATACCGATACCGTCTTCAATACCGACTTTGATTCCGACTTTGATTCCGAACCTTTCTCCTTGCAATTTTGATGTTGCGACAATACCCTCCTTTGATAAGCTATTTCAGGCAGGAAGGTTCAACCCCATGACCAAAACATGGTCAGGGATTATGAGCAGACGATGCGGTGAGCACTCACTTGAGGAGGCGACATGAACCCGGGATTGAGCAGAATCATTCTTTACCTCTTGCTGGCAACCCTGCCGGTATGGATCGTGACCGTCCTGGGGATGCAGGGCGACGGGTTGCTGCGGGACGTGGGCCGGAATCTCGGCCTGATCGGTTTCATGATTCTGGCCATGCAGTTCATTCTCGCGGCCCGGATCAAATGGATTGAAAAAGAGTTCGGATTCGACATCCTGATCCGTTTTCACAAGTACATTGCCGTAGGCGCCCTGTGCCTGTTGATTCTCCACCCCGTGCTGCTCGCCGTGGATGGAATGGGATGGAGACTGCTGATCGGTCTCGATCTGCCCTGGTATGTCATGGCGGGCAAAGCGGCGCTGTTCCTGGTAACGGCCAGTGTGCTGTTCAGCATCGCCCAGCCCAAACTCGGCGTGAAATTCGAGAAATGGCGACTGATGCACGACATTTCAGCATTGGCCATTCTCGCCCTGATCTTCATCCATCCCTGGTATACCGGCAGCGACATGCACATCCCGGCCTTGCGGACATTGTGGGTCGGCGTTTTCCTCCTGGCCGCCGCGACATTTGTCTACCACCGGTTCATCAGGCCGCGACTTCTCCAGAAACGGCCCTACCTGGTGCAGGAGGTGGTGCAAGAGGCGGAAGACGTCTGGACCGTGAAACTGGTCCCACCCAAGGGAGAAATCATCGCCGACTACATGCCGGGCCAGTTTCACTTCCTGACGTTCTACCGGGATCCGGCCTTGCCCGTGGAGGAACACCACTGGACCATCTCGTCCAGTCCGGCCCAAAAAGAATACCTCAGCTCCACTATCAAGGCCGTGGGCGATTTCACCTCGACCATCAATTTGACCAAACCTGGGGATACCGCGGCAGTTCATGGTTCTTTTGGACGTTTTTCCTATGTCGTCCACCCTGGAGAACGTGACCTCGTCTTCCTGGCCGGTGGAATCGGCATCACGCCGCTCATGGCCATGCTCCGGCATATGCGGGACACAAACGACTCCCGATCGGTGGTGCTGCTCTACGCAAACAGGAACGCAAAACGGATTATCTTCGGCGAAGAATTGGCTGCCCTGGCCGCCGGAGAACGTCCCCAACTGCGAGTGGTGCATGTCCTCAGCAAGCCTGAAAGCGATTGGGCGGGGGAGACCGGTCACGTGGACCGGGAGAAAATCGAAAAATATTGCGGGCCCAACCTGCAGGGCAAGGCCTTCTATGTCTGCGGCCCGTTTCAGATGTCCGAGGCGATCATCGCGACCCTGCGCAAAATGGGCGTGCAGGACAAGATGATCCGTCACGAAATCTTCACCTTTCTCGATTGAGGAGAAGACATGCGCAAGACAGTGTTGAACAGGACGGTCATCGTCATGACTGGCCTTCTGCTTTTAGCGGCCATCGGTTTCGGCCTTCTCCGGAACCCGGAGATGACGACCCAAAACGATCTCACCACCCAGGCCGAGCGCGGAGCTGAGCTGTTCAGGGCGATGGACTGTTCCGCCTGCCACTCCATCCACACCGCCGGCAATGGCTTCGCCCCCGGCATGAAAGGCCTCTTCGACCGGGATGAACTTCCAAGCAGCGGACGCCCGGCAACCGAGGAGAACGTCCGCACCCAACTCCTGGATCCCATCGGCGAAATGCCCTCCTATGCCGATCGCCTGACCGAGGAGGAAATGGATGAAATAATTTCCTTTCTCAAGACTCTGTAGCCTCAATCCATACCCACATCGAAATCGAAATCGAAATCGAAATCGAAAAAAGCATCACCTCAAAACCGGAAAGTCAAGCAACCCGCAAACTTCGAAGCACGAACGAGCCCAGCACAACCAGGAAGTTGCCACGGATCAAAAAAACAAAAAAAACCGTCCAAGCATCAGCTCGAACGGTTACAGAAATCAGAGTAGGTTTTCAAAACCGGGAATATTTTGGCGGAGAGGGAGGGATTTGAACCCTCGATAGAGGTTTTAGCCCCTATACTCGCTTAGCAGGCGAGCGCCTTCGTCCTGCTCGGCCACCTCTCCCCAAAGACGATGACACCTACTCAAATTCCAAACACAGGTCAAGTTCAGTTACCTTTTGGTCAGACATTTTTCTTCCCAGCTCATCACTTGAATTAAAAATTACTTATCATATTCCGGCTGAAAGGACTATCTGACCGTGACAAGCATGGTTCATCAAGAGGTTTCCCAAACGAAAAAGTAAGCTGCCAGCGCAATACATTGCCTTTGACAGAACCACTCCTCGCAGATACATTCCACGACCGGTTTATCCCTGGACATCTTACCCACAGCAGGCGATTCATGGAACAATTTCCTCGCGTACAAAGACTGCCCCCTTATGTTTTCGCAGTGGTCAACGAACTCAAGGCCCGAATGCGCCACCAAGGAGAGGACATCATCGATCTTGGAATGGGCAACCCGGATCTGGGCACGCCCAAGCATATCGTGGACAAGCTTTGCGAAGCCGCGCAAAAGGCCACCAACCACCGTTATTCCGCTTCCAAAGGCATTCCAAAGCTCCGTCTGGCCATCTGCGACTGGTATTGGCGCAGGTACGGCGTCGAACTCAATCCGGATCAGGAAGCCGTGGCCACCCTTGGCGCCAAGGAGGGCCTCGCCCACCTGGCCATGGTCATGCTCAGTCCCGGCGACGTGGTTTTCGCCCAGGACCCCACATACCCCATCCATCCTTTTTCAGCGATCATCGCGGGGGCGGATGTCCGCAGAATCCCCATCGGACGGGACCGCGACTTTTTTGAGGACTTGATTGTGGCCACCCGGCAAACCTGGCCGCAGCCCAAGGTGCTGATCATCTCCTATCCCCACAACCCCACAACGGAATGCGTGGATCTGGCTTTCTTTGAAAAGATCGTGGACTTTGCCAAGGAACACAAGATGTACGTCATCCACGATCTGGCCTATGCCGACCTGACGTTTGACGGCTACCAGGCGCCCAGCTTTCTGCAGGCCAAGGGCGCCAAGGACGTGGGCGTGGAATTCTTCTCTTTGTCCAAAAGCTATTCCATGGCCGGCTGGCGGGTGGGATTCTGCGTGGGCAACCGGGACATGGTCCAGGCCTTGACCCGCATCAAGAGCTACCTGGACTACGGCATGTTCCAGCCGGTCCAGATCGCCGCGATCATTGCCCTCAACGGCCCCCAGGACTGCGTGCAGGAAATCGTCACCACCTACAAGGATCGTCGTGACGCGCTGATCGAAGGTCTGCACCGCATCGGCTGGGAGGTCCCCTCCCCCAAGGGAACAATGTTCGTCTGGGTTCAGATTCCTGAAGAGTTCCGCAAAATGGGCTCGGTGGAGTTTTCCAAACTTCTGTTACGAGAAGGCAAGGTGGCCGTTTCTCCGGGCCTGGGCTTCGGGAACTACGGCGACGATCACGTCCGGTTCGCCCTGGTGGAAAACCGGCACCGCATCAATCAGGCAATCCGCGGATTGCGCAAGGTCATTACGGGGGAATCATGTCCGGAGAGTTGATCCGTCTGGGGCTTGCTGGCCTGGGCACCGTGGGAACAGGTCTGGCCAAGATTCTTGCCTCCAACGCAGACTGGATCGAACAGCGCCTCGGACGGCGCGTTGAGATCAAAACGGCCCTGGTTCGCGACCCTTCCAAGAAACGCGATCTCCCCGAAAATGCCGCCATCAGGCTGACCGCCGACGTACAGGATCTGCTCGGAGATCCGGAATTGGACATCATCGTGGAATTGATGGGCGGTCAGGATACGGCATACGAAGTAATCACCGGCGCACTGCGTTCCAGGCGGCATGTGGTCACGGCCAACAAAGCCCTGTTGGCCCACCGGGGCAACGAACTCTTTGCCCTGGCCGCGGAGCATCAGGTCGGCCTCGGATTTGAGGCCAGCATCGCCGGTGGCATCCCCATTGTCCAGACGCTCAAGGAAGGACTTGCCGGCAACCGGATCAAGGCTCTGACGGGCATACTCAACGGCACGGCCAACTTCATCCTTTCCGAAATGACCTCCCGGGGCCTGGATTTCCAGTCCGCGCTGCGTCAGGCCCAGGTCAAGGGCTATGCCGAGGCCGATCCGACCCTGGACATTGAGGGTATGGACGCCGCCCACAAGCTGATCCTGCTGATCCGTCTGGCTCACGGCCAGGACTATCCGCTGGCCAGCCTGCCGGTGACGGGCATCACCCACGTTGATCCGCAGGACATCGCATTTGCCGACGAATTCGGCTACCGCATCAAGCTCATTGCCCAGGTTCGGGAAACCAACGGCCTCCTGGAGGCCGGCGTCTTCACCGCCCTTGTCCGTCGGGAATCCATTCTGGGCAAGGTGGACGGCGCTTACAACGCCATTTTGCTGGACGGCGACGCTGTGGGGCCGATCATGCTCTACGGCCAGGGGGCCGGCGATCTGCCCACCGGCAGCGCCGTGCTCGCCGACATCATGAACCTGGCACGCAACGGCCGCACTCCGAACAATACCGGCTTTCGGAACGCATCGCTGCCCATGGCCAGCATTCTCGCTCCGGAACTGGTCAGTTCACGCCATTACTTCCGCTTTTCCGTACTTGACCGTCCCGGGGTCCTGGCAAGCATTGCCGGAGTCCTTGGACAGCGCAACATCAGCATTGCCCAGGTCGTCCAGAAAGGCTCCCCCGCCGGCCGCAGCGTGCCCGTGGTCTTCGTCACCCACAGAGCCCAGTCCCAGGATGTCCAGGCGGCCATCCGCGAAATCGACAACCAGAGCTTTATCGCCGCGCCCACGGTGCATCACAGGATACTTTCATCTCCGGCATGAGCATTCAACCCGACCTGCCGAACTGCCACGGGATCATCCCGGCCCGCTTCGCTTCATCCCGCTTTCCGGGCAAGCCCCTGGCGGACATTCTGGGTCGCCCCATGTTCTGGCATGTCTATCAGCGGGCGCGAAGCTGCCCGGATTTGCAAAGCGTTACCCTGGCCACGGATGATTCCCGAATCCTGGACGCGGCGCGCGCTTTTGACATCCCGGCGCTGATGACCCGTTCGGATCATCCCAGCGGTACGGACCGGGTTCTCGAGGCTGCCGCGGCTCTCGGTCTTTCCGAAGACAGCGTCGTGGTGAACATCCAGGGGGATGAACCGGCCCTGCACCCGGATCTGCTTTCCTGCCTGCTCGCGCCGTTCACGTATCCTGGGACACAGGTCGCCACCTTGGCCAGGGCAGTGGTTGCCGAAGAGGCCCGTAATCCCGACGTGGTCAAGGTGGTGCTGGATTCCCAGGGACGAGCACTCTATTTTTCCCGGGCTCTCATCCCTCACGCCAGGGAAGGCGACGCAGCGTACCTGGGCCACATCGGACTTTACGCCTTTCGGATGCGTGCATTGCGCACGTTCGTCGAACTCGGGCCGGGAAAATTGGAACAAATCGAAAAACTGGAGCAACTGCGTCTGTTGGAAGCAGCCATCCCCATTCACGTCCTGCTCACGGAACATGGCGCCCTCGGGGTGGACCGCCCGGAAGACATTCCCCGGGCTTGTTCCATGCTCCAGGATTTGGGATTTGCCTGAACCAATCCAGCGCCGACAGGATGCTCCACCTTGGGAAGTCCGGCCTTGTCGCACTTGAGGCGTGACACCACGCCATCATTGCTGGATAAACGTAATTCCCACGGCGTCAGTGCCGCGGTTGCTCCGCGACCGCCCGTTTTTCAACGACTCTCAACGATATGATCAACAAGTGACCACGAGGAAACAATATGCGTGCGATATTAGCTCTTGAAGACGGTACCTGGTTTGCCGGCCGGTCTTTTACCGGAGAAGGCGAGGCCGGCGGAGAAGTCATTTTCAACACCGGCATGACCGGATACCAGGAAGTGCTCACTGACCCTTCCTATATCGGACAAATGGTGTGCATGACTTATCCGCTGATCGGAAACTACGGAGTGAATCCCGAGAATGTCGAATCCGACCGCGTGCAGGCGGAAGCCATGATCGTCAAGGAGTGCTGCAAGCAGCCATCCAACTGGCGCGCCACCCAGTCCCTGCCGGACTACCTGCGGGATGCCGGAATCGTCGGATTGGAAGGTATCGACACCCGCGCTCTGACCAGACATATCCGTATTCACGGCGCCAAACGAGGGATCATTTCCACCAGAAACGTCCCGGTGCAGGAACTGATCGACCAGGCCCGCTCCCTGCCGTCCATGGAAGGCGCCAATCTGGTGCAAAACGTGGAGGTGCCGGGCCCATACGTCTGGGACGGCCGCCGGCCTCGTTTTGTAACCCTGGACCAGGGTAAATACGCCTGGCCCGGACCAGGCCACCGGGTGGTGGTTTTCGATTTCGGCATCAAGTGGAGCATTCTGCGGATTCTCCAAGAAAAAGGGCTGGACCTGCTGGTGGTCCCGGCCTCCTTCACGACGGACCAAGTGATGGCCCTGCGGCCGGATGCCGTATTTCTGGGCAACGGACCTGGAGATCCGGCGTCTCTGACCGACATCGTCCAGACCGTCACCGAATTGACGGACAAGCTGCCCATGGCCGGCATCTGCCTTGGCCAGCAAATCATGGGACGCGCGCTGGGCGGCACCACCTACAAGCTGAAATTCGGTCACCACGGGCTGAACCATCCGGTCAAGGAACTGGAAACCGGCCGAGTGGAGATTTCCTCGCAAAACCATGGTTTTTGCGTGGACTTCGGCTCTGCCGATTTCTACCATCCGACCCACGTCAATCTCAATGACAACACCCTCGAAGGATTCCGTCACAAGACCAAACCATTGATGGCCGTTCAACATCACCCTGAGGCCGGACCGGGTCCCCATGACTGCCGCTCGTTTTTTGATCGTTTTGTGACCATGCTGGACGAAACCCTCGGCAAAAAACACTAGGAGGACACATCATGTCCACGGAACTCATCAAGGCCCGCTCCGCATTGTCGGGGATCGGCACTCTTCTCAAACAGGAGAAGGTGTTGCCCGCTGTTTTGGCCTTGCACGACGCCTTGGGTCTCATCACCCGTACGCCTCTGATCAAGAGTGAACGCGCCGAATTTGAACGTTCCGTGGAAGCCTCCGTATACAAGCTCAACAACGACCCGAACCTGCGCAAGGTGTATCCGATCCTGTTGAGCTACACCCCCGGAGCCGAATCCGAGCTCCAGGGAATGCTTCGGGAACTGCTGGGCGAACTGCAGGAAAGTGCCGTGGCCGACGCCCGTAAACTGCTGGCTGATCGTGAACGCCAGAAACAGGAAGGGCTGGCCAAAGGCCGACAAATGATCACTGAAGGTCAAATCGAACAGGCATCGCACCTGTTTGAAAAGATGATAAAATACTATCACGATGACATGGAGTTGAAGGTCGATATCGGGGAGCTCTTCCTCGAAACCGGACATTTCGAAAAGGCCTTTGATTACCTGATCAAGACCTTGGAGCACAATCCCGAATCCGTGCATATCTTGAACCGCATCGGCATGGGGTTGCGCAAACTTCGAAAGTATTCCGAAGCAGAGGAATGCTTTTTACATGCCTTGAAAATGTCTGATGACGACGAGCGTCTTTTTTTCAATCTGGGTCGTGTCCATATCGACTCCTGCCAATGGGACAAGGCCGCGGAAGCGGCCTCCAAGGCATTGAGCATCAATCCCGAGTTGGAACACGCTCAGAAAATGCGGGATTTCGCTTTGCGCAAAAAGCAATCCTGAACACTGCGAGCACATCACGTGCCTGCCCGTACTCCAGACCGCTTGTGAGAGGCATGTATTGCGTCGCCGATAAATCAGTCATGCCCGCGCATGATTTATCCTTATCCTCTTCACCCTTCACTTTTCTCCGCACATTCTGATCCCGGAACAAGAACAGTGCTGTTCCCTGCTTTTGTGGCATTGCTGACCTGACAGGGTCAAAGTTGGTTTATCCTCCTCTACATCTGGCCCCTGCTCTCCCGTTGCGTTCTGTGCACATTGGAATCGGATGACAATGCAACAAAATCCCAAAGTAACTACTCAGCTCAAAAATATTTTCAAAATAATGAACAAAAAGCTTGACAAGGTTTTGGGTTGAAAAATCAAAATTCAGCCGTAACTATTCAGCTCATCCAAGAAAATCGGACTGGATACCGGCTTTCGCCGGTATGACTTAACTTGGAAAGGACGTGGTATGATACGTCATTCCGGCGAAAGCCGGAATCCAGCTCTGGCGAGTGACTACAGAGTGTGTGCTGAATAGTTACATCCCAAAACAACAACTCTGACAGAGCTCAAGATACATTGAGCAACGGATGAGTTGTGAGCTGATTTTTTGGGCATACATTGACAATGGCTCCAAAATCTCATTAGGTGATCGACTTTTTATGCTGAGTCCATCCCGGTCACTCTTTCCCGCCAAAGGATGAAAATCAATGTCCATTGATACCGCCATCCATGTACCAGCGCCTTCACGCAACTCCGCGTACCTTGATTGGTTGCAAATGCTCACCGGAGCGGGGCTGATTCTGTTCATGTGGGCGCATATGATTCTGGTAGCCAGCGTGATCATCGGTCCGGGGGTCATGAATGCCATTGCCCATTTTTTTGAAGCCACCTACATGGCTCAGATCGGCGGTCCGATCATCGGATTGATCTTCCTCCTCCATTTCATGCTCGCCGCGCGCAAGATCCCGTTTCAGGCCGATCAACAGTCCAGAATATGGAAGCATTCGCGAATGCTCGCCCACCGGGATACCTGGCTTTGGCTTGTACAGGTGGTTACGGCGATGATCATCCTGATCATGGGATCCATCCACATGTGGGTGGTGCTTACGGACCTGCCCATCACCGCCGCCAAAAGCGCCGCCCGCATCCAGGGTGGCTTCTGGATGGGGTTCTACCTAGTCCTGCTGCCCCTTGTGGAATTGCATGTGGGCATCGGCCTGTATCGCATCGCGGTAAAATGGGGCTTTATCAGGCGCGACAAGCGGGCCGGAATGCAGCGCTTTGAACTTGTAGTAACAGGTGTGTTCATCTTTATCGGCCTGATGGCGCTGTTGCGTTTCTATTTCCTGGCCATTTAAGAGCTTGTCCCGTCGAGATGGTCCTGTCGGTAAAATCCAGCTTTAGGTGCGCCGTTTGCGATTCCACGGGTTCGGCATTGTCTTGCGATCAAACTCGGGATGCACCACCAGACGAACATGCCTGACCGCCTTTGCAAACTCCAACACCCAGTTTCAGTCATTGATTGCATAAGCGACTTCGTCATCTGATATGAGGCCACTGCAAAAAGTCCGAGGATTGAATCCACAACCTTGTGAACTTCCGGCAACATGTTGATTTACTGACCACTAATCACTGATCACTGACCACTGCTTGGTGCAAAATGGCTTTTTGCACCAAGCTCTGATATCCGCCAAAGGAACACAACCATGCAGACGTTTCAAACAGACCTCCTGTGCATCGGCGCCGGTCTTGCCGGGGAACGCGTGGCCATCGAGGCCGCGGCTGCCGGTTTCGATGTAACCTGCCTGAGTCTCGTACCTGCGCGCCGTTCACACTCTTCCGCGGCCCAGGGCGGCATGCAGGCGGCGCTGGGCAACTGCGCCATGGGAGCAGGAGATTCCCCGGACGTGCATTTTGAAGACACGGTCAAGGGTTCCGACTGGGGGTGCGATCAGGAAGTCGCCCGGCTCTTCGTGGATAATGCGCCCATTGCCATGCGCCAGCTCGCGGCCTGGGGCGTTCCCTGGAACCGGGTCGTTTCCGGCAAGTCCACCTATTTCAAGGGCGGCAAACTTTTCGAGAAGGAAGAGAAAAAAGAGAATGAGGGGCTGATCACGGCCCGCGCCTTTGGTGGAACAGCCAAGTGGCGGACCTGCTACACTTCCGACGGCACCGGCCATACCGTTCTCTACACCATGGATAACCGGGCGGTACAACTGGGCGTGGCCGTGCACGACAAGATCGAGGTTCTCAGCCTGATTCACGACGACGAGAACTGTCTTGG
Organism: Desulfonatronum parangueonense; assembly: GCF_054656975.1. Lineage (NCBI taxonomy): Bacteria > Pseudomonadati > Thermodesulfobacteriota > Desulfovibrionia > Desulfovibrionales > Desulfonatronaceae > Desulfonatronum > Desulfonatronum parangueonense. The sequence goes on along the minus strand of NZ_BAAHXH010000003.1, from coordinate 435,308 downwards.
CGCCGTGGCTCGCTGCCTGAAGACCGGAGAACTGCGCATCTATCTGGCCCGGGTCACACTGATCGCCACCGGGGGGTTCGGACGGATATACAGGGAGTCCACCAATGCCGTGATCAACGACGGTGGCGGACTGATCGCCGCCCTGGATACCGGTGTCGTTCCACTGGGCAATATGGAGGCCGTCCAGTTCCATCCCACGGGCATCGTGCCCACGGACATCCTGGTCACCGAAGGATGCCGCGGCGACGGCGGTACGCTGCTGGACAAGGACGGGCATCGCTTCATGCCGGACTATGAGCCGGACAAGGCCGAACTGGCCTCCCGGGATGTCGTATCGCGCTGGATGACGCACCACATGCGCCAGGGCAAGGGGGTCGAAAGCCCCTACGGCGAACATCTCTGGCTGGACATCCGCCACCTGGGTTGCGCGCACCTGGCCACCAAGCTGCGGGAAGTGGATGAAATCTGCAAAAACTTCCTGGGCATCGACCCGGTTCAAAACCTTATCCCTGTCCGCCCCACGCAACACTACAGCATGGGCGGAGTGCGAACCAACAAGGATGGTCTGGCTTATGGCCTGAAGGGACTCTTTTCCGCCGGCGAAGCCGCCTGCTGGGACATGCACGGCTTCAACCGATTGGGGGGAAACTCCCTGGCGGAAACCGTGGTTGCCGGAATGATCATCGGAGCCAAAGTGGTGGAATACCTGCAACACCACCAGGTTTCCTACCCCACCGGCCTGGTGAAGGATTTTGCCGCTCGGCAGCGGGATCGGATCAAGCGGCTGATCATGGGCAGCGATGGCCGGGAAAACACGTTTGATGTCCGCAATGCCATGTATGACGCCTTGATGCAGGGTGCGGGCATTTTCCGCAACGGCAAGGACCTTCAGGTCTGCGTCGAGACCCTTCAGGGCGTCCATGAACGCGCCCGAAAGTTGAAACTGCGCTCCAACGGACTGGGGGCCAACCCGGAACTGGCCATGGCCTTGCGTCTGCCGGGAATGGTCCGGCTGGCGCTTTGCGTGGCCCAAGGGGCGCTGCAACGCACGGAAAGCCGCGGCAGCCATGCCCGGGAGGACTATCCGGAACGCAACGACCGCGACTGGCTGGTGCGCACGCTGGCCACCTGGCAACCGGGCGCCGCACTGCCCACCCTGAACTATGAACCCGCATCCGAGGTCTGGAACATTCCTCCCGGCGAGCGAGGCTACGGCGGCGGCAAGATCATCACTGCCGAGCCCAAGGCCGAAAAGCACTAAGGCGGGCTGTGCCCGCAACCCAGTTATCAGTTATCAGTTATTTGTTATTTGTTATTTGTTATCTGGATTTTCCTGATAACTGATAACAAATAACTGATAACAATTACTTTTTATGACAGGCTTGAAGCAGTAAATCACGAAAGTTGTTCCGCGACAAGCGACCTGATACGGCACGCGGACGAGGAAGAGCACCAGGACGTTCACGATTCGGCTCAGGGCGTTTTGTCGGCTGAGCGCGTTTTTTGTCATTTGTTGGACCGTTCATATCACGCAAAAGAGGAATCGCATGGCCAGGAATCTGACCTTTTCCATTTTCCGGTACAATCCCCAGGATCCCATTTCCACTCCCCACACGGACACGTTCGTACTGGATGAAACCAGCCACATGACCCTGTTCATCGCCCTGAACAGGATTCGAGAGGAACAGGATCCGGGGTTGCAGTTCGATTTCTGCTGCCGGGCCGGCATCTGCGGCGCCTGCGCCATGGTCATCAATGGCCGTCCGGGATTGGCCTGCCACACCAAAACCAAGGACCTTCCGGAAAACATCACCTTGATGCCTCTTCCCTTTTTTACGCTTGTGGGCGATCTCTCCGTGGACACCGGGACGTGGTTCCGGAACATGGCGCAACGGGTCAGGTCCTGGGTGCATACGGACAAGACCTTCGATCCCAAGGCTCAGGAAGAACCCATGGATAATGCTTTGGCCGAAGAAATTTACGAGCTGGAACGGTGCATTGAATGCGGCTGCTGCGTCGCCGCCTGCGGCACGGCAATCATGCGTCCGGATTTTCTCGGAGCTGCAGGCCTCAATCGACTCTCCCGCTTCGTTATTGATCCTCGAGACCAACGAACGGAGCAGGACTACTTTGATATCGTCGGCAACGATCAGGGCATTTTCGGCTGCATGGGCCTTCTGGCCTGCGAAGACGTCTGCCCCAAGCACCTGCCGCTGCAGGACCAACTGGGCATGTTGCGCTGGAAAATGGGTTGGGCCGGAATAATGAATCTTTTGCCGTGGAAGCGGAAATAGGGGAACAATCATGCGCACGGTGAACGCCGCGACAATTGCGGATCAGGTGGCTCAAATGGTCGTGCGGGCGAATCGCATTTTGCCAGAGGATGTCCTTGGAGCCATTGGTCGGGCCAAGGACGTGGAAAGTTCTTCAGCCGGCCGGGAAATTCTGGCCCAGCTGGAGGAGAATGCCGCTTTGGCCAGGGAAAGCGGCCTGCCCCTTTGCCAGGATACCGGCATGGCCGTGTTTTTTGTTGAGTTGGGCGAGGACTGCCGGGTGGAGGGCGCCGGATTGCGTGACGCCATCACGGAAGGCATGATCCGCGGCTACCAGGACGGACTTTTGCGCAAATCCATGTGCCATCCCCTGACCCGCAAGAACACCGGCGACAATTCCCCGGCCGTGATCCATGTCGATCTGGTGCCGGGGGACGGTTTGAAAATCTCGTTCATGGCCAAGGGCGGCGGCAGCGAAAACATGTCCCGGGTGACAATGCTCTCCCCGGCCCAGGGGTGGAAGGGCGTCAAGGACTTCGTTCTGACCCGGGTGGCTGAAGCCGGTCCCAATCCCTGCCCGCCCATCATGCTCGGCATCGGGATCGGCGGCTCTTTTGAACTCGCCCCCAGGCTGGCCAAACAGGCTCTGCTTCGACCGTTGAATCAAGCCCATCCTGAACCGGAAATCGCCAAAATGGAACAGGAGTTGCTAACGGAGATCAATGCCCTCGGCATCGGCCCCATGGGCCTGGGCGGAGATGCCACCTGTCTGGGCGTGCGCATCGCCATGGCCCCCTGCCATATCGCCAGCCTGCCTCTGGCCGTCAACGTTCAATGCCATTCCGCGCGCCACGAGGAGGTGGAACTGTGAACAAGGAATACCGATTGCGGGCGCCTCTGCGCGACGAGGACGTGATTCAGCTCAAGGCCGGAGACCGGGTGCTGCTTTCCGGAATCATCTACACGGCGCGGGATGCCGCGCATAAGAAAATCATCCAGGCCCTGGAGGCCGGTACGGTGTTGCCGTTCCCCTTGAAAGGCGCGGTCATCTATTATGTCGGGCCCTCACCGGCCCCGGAGGGCCGCCCCATCGGCTCAGCCGGTCCCACGACCAGCTATCGCATGGACAGCTATACCCCCCGGCTGCACAGCCTCGGCGTCAAGGCGACCATCGGCAAGGGCAAACGCAACCAGGACGTCAAGGACGCGCTGGTTCGCCATAATGCCGTCTATTTTGCAGCCACCGGCGGCGCCGGAGCCCTGCTCTCCCAGCGCATTGAAACCTCCAAGGTCATCGCCTTTGAAGACCTGGGACCGGAAGCCGTCCACGAACTGGTCGTCCGAGATTTTCCGCTCCTGGTGGTCAATGACGCCTTTGGCGGCGAACTCTACGCCACCCCCAACCTTTCAATATAGTTTTCCCCAGATGAACACCCTGATCCTGAACCTGACCCGCTTCGGCGACCTGCTGCAAACCCAGCCGGTCATCGCGGGGCTTCAGGACCAGGGGCGTTGCGTTGGACTGGTCTGCCTGGACAATTTCGTCGGAGCAGCCCAGTTTGTGAAGGGCACGGACCATGTGTTCGCCCTGCCCGGTGCGGCTCTTTTGTCCAGTCTGGATCGCGGCTGGCCACACGGCCTGGATCGGCTTGTGCGCTGGCGCCAGGCGCTGCAATCAGACTTCCCCCCCCACTCCCTCCTGAACCTGACGCCGATACAAAGTTCCCGGCTCCTTGCCCGCTTCCTGCACGACAATTCAATTGGCGGATTCGGACTGGATGAACAGGGCTTCGGGTATTACGGCAACAGTTGGGCCGCATTTCTTCAGACCTCCACCATGAACCGCGGGTGCAGCCCCTTCAACCTAGTGGACCTGATGCTGCGCAGCGCGGATCTCCCGGTTCGCCGCCGGGATCTCGACCTGGTCCGGCCGGGGCCTGAGGTCATGGAGCGCATCCACGGCATCTTGACGGCAAAGATCCCCGAGGACGCCAAGCCGGAGTGCCGCGGCTTCGTGGCCCTGCAACCCGGCGCCAGCGAACCCCGCAGGCAGTGGCCGTGGGAATATTTTGCCCAGCTCGGCACGATGCTCTGGGATCACTTCCGATTGTGCCCCGTTCTGCTGGGCGCCTCCGGCGAGAGGCCCCTGGCTGAAGGATATGCCAGGCATGCCGCAGCCCCGTTTATCGACCTTGTCGGGCGCACTTCCCTGCCTGAATTGGCCGCCGTGCTCTGCCATGCCGATCTTCTCGTCACCAACGATACCGGCACCATGCATTTGGCAGCCGGCCTGCATCGCCCCATTGCCGCCATTTTTCTGGCCACGGCCCAGCCATGGGATACCGGCCCCTACCATGCGGGAAGCATTTGCCTGGAGCCGAACCTGGCCTGCCATCCCTGCGCATTCGGAGCCACATGCCCGCATCAGGAAAAATGTCGCTGGGAAATCACGCCCGACCACGTTTTCCAAATGATTTGCGACCACCTTCTCATCCCGGATAGGGAACGACTTTCGCCTGCCTCCTCTCCCAGTTCGGATGCAACACGGGTCCGAGCCTGGCTGACCTGTCGCGATGAGCACGGATACCTGGATCTGGAGTCCCTCTCGGGGCAGGAAGAGAACTTGCGCACCCAGTGGATCCGCATCCAGCGTCACTTTTATCGTCAATTTCTTGACCGATGCTCCGTCATCCATCCTCCCAGCGGTTTGCCTGTGCTTCCGGTTGCGCAACGCGACGAAATACGGTCATCCCTGGATCAAGGCATCGCCTTGTTGCGCATCCTGGAAAGCCAGGCCCAGGTCCTGGCCGCCAACCCCATGGAAAAGGTAAAGCAAAAATTTCTGGCATATTGGGAACGCCTCCAGTCCCATTGGCAAAACGATGCATATTTTACCGTACTTGGCCGCCTGTGGCTCACGGAGTCCCAGGACCAGGGCCGCAACCTCGCCGATATCCTCCATCTCACCCGCCGCTACCTCGCCTTGACGCAGGCCTGGAAGACCATGTTCGAAAGCCAAAACAATCGGCATGAAAATTGAATATTGCGAAACAAATCCGCCACCCTCAAGGAGGTTTTCGCAATGATCATTATCGACGGGCAAAAATCTGATTTCAACATCACCAACTTCACCAACCTGGACGAGTTGCTCGTCGGCCTGATGAGCATGGAGCATCTGGACAACCGCATTGTGACCGACGTCCTGGTCAATGACGAGGCGTTCTCGGAAATTTATCCCCATCAGGCTGAAGACGTGGATTGCCGCGACATTCAGAAGGTGGAAATCAAGACCATGGGCGTTCCGGAAATGGGTGTGAACATCGCGCGGGAACTGTACAAGGTCATCCGTCTGATGAGCGAGGGGTCAAAACAGATCGCCGACCTGTTCCGCCGGGCCGACGACGCCGAAGCCTTGGAAATGTACCAGGATCTTTTGGATGTGACCCGGGACTTTTTGAGCATGATCGGCGCCTTGCGGGACGAGTTTTCCCTGACCAGAAATCCTCAGTTCGAAACAGCCATCAATGAGTTGTCCGAACTGTTCACGGAAATGATGGAAGTCCAGGAAAACGAAGACTGGATCCTGCTGTCCGACCTGCTGGAATATGAGTTCCACCCCTTGGTTGAGCGCTGGAAAAGCATCGTCGCCCAACTGCGTGAGGATGTGCGCAAGTCCATTCGGGAGAATTAAGATGCAGTCAATCGAGTCCTGTCTGGATGAGGCCCTGGACCTGGGCAAGATGGAACTGAACATGCTCGTGGAAGGAAATATCGAAGAGGCTGAAGCCCTGGCCAACGACCGGGGCCGCCTCCTGGATATGGCATGGCAGGGCAGGGGACGTGTATCGCCGGAGGTCTTCCTGGACAAGATGGAAAAATTGCGGACCGTTCATTCCATGGTCAACACGGAAGCCCGCCGCCTGCACAAACTGCTCAAGGAAGACCTGATCCGCACCCGCAAGAAAGGCCAGGGTTTCTCGGGCTACCGCGGCGGCATGTCCTCCGCGCAGGAAGCGAGATTCATCAATAAAACAGGTTGACGATCATTCGGGTTGTTCCAGGAAAGATGACTTTTTGAAACGGGAAATGAAATGGAAGCGGCAAGTATTCAGCACATACCTGTGTGGTCACTCGCGAGTACTGGATTCCGGCTTTCACCGGAATGACGTCGGAATGACGCCGAAATTCCGTATCGTATGATACCATGTCCTTTGCAAGTTCAGCCATACCGGCGAGGGCCGGTATCCTGACCAATTTTTCTCGGACACGCTGAAGCAGTTGCTGGAAGCGAACCGATTTCATCCCCCGGATCTTCAACAAGGGACGGCTGCTCGATATGCCTGGACCGTATTGCCCAGCAACTGGGCAATCGTCATTGGACCGACGCCGCCGGGCACGGGCGTGATGGCTGAGACCGTCCCCAGCAGCGAGGAAAAATCCGCATCTCCCACGAGTCCCTGGTCCGTGCGGTTGATGCCCACATCCACCACCACGGCTCCGGGAGCAACCATTTCCGTAGTCGCGAACCGCGGACGGCCAACGGCCAGGAACAGAAAATCCGCCCGGCGCATTTCCGCGGCTAGGTCCGGTGTACGGGAGTGGCACAGCGTCACCGTGGCATTGCCCCGGGAGTCCGGCTGAGCCAGCATCATCGCCAACGGTTTCCCCACGATATTGCTGCGCCCGACGATTACGGCCTTTTTTCCGGCAACGCTCAGGTCATGGCGGGCGAGCAGTTCCAGAATCCCCGCGGGCGTGCAGGGCCGCAGACCGGGCAGTCCCAGGGTCAATCGCCCCATATTCTCGGGGTGAAATCCGTCCACGTCCTTTTGCGGAGCAATCAATTCCAGGCAACGCTGGGCCTTGAGCCCTCCAGGCAAAGGCAATTGCAGCAGGATTCCGTGGATTTGTTCGTCCGCGTTCAGATCCCGAATCAGGCCTTCCAGATGATCCTGGGAGACATCCCCGGGCAGACGCAGACTGCGGGAGGCGATGCCCACCTCGGCACAGGCCCGTTCCTTGTTGCGGACATAGACCTGGGATGCGGGGTCCTCTCCGACGAGAATCACGGCCAACCCGGGAAAAAAACCGCGGGAAGCGGCCAAATCGGCCACTTCCCGCTGCAGCTCCAAACGGATGTCCGCGGCTGTTTTCTTGCCGTCCAGCACCAATACGGCCATCAATTCTCTCCCGGTTCCTCATCCAGCCACTGTGCGATCATGCTCGGGCCGAAGTATGCGCCCTGCTCTTCCAGCACCTCTTCGATGCGCAGCAATTGATTGTACTTGGCCAGCCGATCGCTGCGGCACAAGGAGCCGGTCTTGATCTGTCCGGCATTCAAGCCCACTGCCAGATCCGCGATGAAGGCGTCCTCGGTCTCGCCGGAGCGGTGAGAGATGACCGTACCGTATGAAGCCGCCTTGGCCATTTCTATGGTGTCCAGGGTTTCGGTGACCGTGCCGATCTGGTTCAGCTTGATCAGAATGGCATTGGCAATGCCCTCCTGGATGCCTTCGGCCAGAATGTCCGGGTTGGTCACAAAAATGTCGTCGCCAACAATCTGGATCCGGTCCTCGAAGGCCAGGGTCATTTTCCGCCAGCCGTCCCAGTCGCCTTCGGCATGACCGTCCTCGATGGAGATGAGCGGAAACTCGGCAGTGAACTGGCTGTAATAGTCAATGAGTTCTTCCGAGGACAGCTCGAGATTTTCTCCCGTCAGCCGGTACTTGCCGTCCTTGTAGAATTCCGATGCCGCGGCGTCGATGCTCAGGGCGATCTCGATTCCAGGCTGGTATCCGGCGGCTTCAATGGCCCGGATGATGTACTGAAAAGCCTCCTTGTGGCTCTTCAGGTTCGGAGCAAAGCCGCCTTCGTCGCCCACTGACGTGATGTGTTTGTCCTTGACCAAAATGCTTTTCAGGGCGTGAAACGTTTCCGCGCCCATGCGCAGGGCTTCGGAGAAGGATTGAGCGCCCAGGGGCAGGATCATGAATTCCTGAATGTCCAGATTGTTGGGGGCGTGCGCTCCACCATTGAGAATGTTCATCATCGGAACCGGCAGAATTTTGGCATTCACTCCGCCCAGGTATTGAAACAGCGGCAGTCCGAGATAATTTGCCGAGGCCCGGGCCGTGGCCATGGAAACACCCAGTATCGCATTTGCGCCCAGACGGGACTTGTTTTCGGTTCCATCAAGATCAAGCAGAACCTGATCCACCTTGAGCTGACTCAAGGCATCAAGTCCTACAATCGTGTCCGCTATCTCCTCTCGCACATGCTCCACGGCGGTCATCACACCCTTTCCGGCATAGCGGCGAGCGTCATTGTCCCGCATTTCCAGGGCTTCACGGGAGCCGGTGGACGCACCGGAGGGCACCGCGGAACGGCCGGTGGCTCCAGACTCGAGGGAGACTTCCACCTCAACAGTGGGATTGCCGCGAGAGTCAAGGATCTCTCTGGCCCAAACGCCGACAATAGTGCTGCTCATACTTGTACTCCTTTTCGTAACATGTGTGCGTGATCGCGGTATGTCATCAAGAGGCCCTGCATCAACAAGTCCGGGCAGTGATGATCAATGCCCATAGTGATGCCGGTCATGGCCTTTGCCGGTCCGCCGGTGACCACAACGGCAACGGGCGGGGTCAGCAGCGGCTTCAAACGCCCGCAGAGACCTTCCACCAGGGATGCAAACCCGAAAACCATGCCTTGGCGCAGACTTTCCGAGGTATTTTGGCCAATTTTGGGTTCTGCTTCGACACCATCAACGGAAATGGTGGGCAGTTTGGCGGTTTTTGAGGCCAGGGCCGCGGCGGAAGAATAAATTCCCGGGCAAATCAATCCGCCAAGATAGGCGTTATCCTGAACACAGTCAAAGGTGGTCGCCGTACCAAAGTCCACGACGATCAGCGAAGTACTTGAAAAAAGGCGCCTGGCGGCAAATGCGGCCACCAGACGATCAGCTCCGACTTCATGGGGTCTGGCATAATGATTTTCCAGGGACACAGGCATGTCTTCCGGCACGAAGAGTACGGGGCATCCGCAAAAGCGCTCTCCAGCCGTGCGCACCAGAGCGCTGACCGGCGGGACCACCGAACAGATTATCCATCCGGACAGATCATCCGGATAGAGTCTGTGCAGCTGAAGAATCTGCAGAATTTGCAGTCCCCATGCATCTGCCGTGGACTCGGACCGGGTCGGCAGACTGTAGCTGCCGAGCATCGTCCCTTCCTGAGCAATGCCGATTTTCGTATTTGTATTGCCGATATCAAAAAGGAGAAGTTTTTGCATATTCAGTACTTTGGTTGTTGAGTCGAGTTGCAGGATGAGATTGCCGTTTTCACAAAACACCTGGATTGTCGGATGCTTGACGGGAGATCACGTAACTGCTCGAAAACTTTCGACCAACGGGTTAATCCTGGGGCACCGCATCCCAGTGCTTCAGCGGTGCAACGCACTCAGGACAAAGCCCCGGCTGGAGCGTGGTCCCCCTAGCTGAATCACGAGTAACTGCTCAATAAGGCAGGGCAACCAACCACCGCGGATCCGTGCTGCCTGGATAGCGGAACGCGCCGGCCTGGGCCGGTATGACGGAGTGGAGTATCTCGAAAGCGAGTTCTCTCGGTCGTCACCCCGGCGCAGGCCGGGGTCCAGGTGTTTTTTCTATGGTTCACTGCCCGGAGTTATTGAGTAGTTACAATCACGAAACTTGCGCAGCCGGGAATCCTGGCATGGCAAACCGCATCGGCCGACCTTTTTGAGCAGTTACGAGATCACTTCCCTCCCCTTGTCAAGCGGAACAACCAGTATCCTGTCGATCCGCCTGCCGTCCATATCCACGATTTCAAAACGATGGCCCTCCCAGTCGAAATGCTTGCCCATCATGGGTTCGCCGCCGTGAGCCAGCATGAAGCCGGCCAAGTTGTCGAAAGTCTGTCCCTCTTCGCGCATCGGCCTTTCGATACCCAGCCGGTTCCGCACCTCGTCCAGAGACATGAAACCGTCCAGGAGCCAGGATCCATCCTCCCGTCGCACCGCGGCCGGTTCCGGTTCCGCCTGGACCGTGGGCACGGCCCCGACCATGGCTTCCAGGATGTCGTTGAAGGTGACCACGCCCAGGGGTGCATTGTATTCGTCCACCACCAGGACGAAATGCATCTGTTCTTTCTTGCGGAACAGTTCCAGAAGACGCAGCACGCGCATGGTCGCGGGCACGGATTCCAGCTTGTGCAAATGTGCCTCCAGACCCGTTTCCTTCCCCTGCAAGCGAGCGCCCAGATACTCCTTGGCCTTGATCACGCCGAGAACGTGAAACGGCTCCTTTCGAGCCACGGGAAAACGGGAGTGGGGATGCGTGAGGATTATTTCCAGGTTTGCCTGCTCCGAGTCGTCCGGGTCGAGCCAGACGATCCTGGAGTGGTGCGTCATCAAGGAGCCCACCTGGAGATCGTCCAGTCGGAACACCCGCTCCAGAATTTCCCGCTCGGTATGCTCCACCTCACCGTAGACCACGGCCTCCCGGATCAAAGCCCGGATGTCGTCCTCGGTCACCTTGGGTTCTCTGGGCGGCGAAATGCCCAGCACGCGGACCACGGCCCTGGTGGAGGCGGTCAACACGAACACGGCTGGCATGGCCAGCCGCATCAGCAGATACATCACGGGCGCCGTGAAACCGGACATCTTTTCCGGATAGCTCACGGCCAACTTCTTGGGAACCAGCTCGCCCAGGATCAAGGTCAGGTATGTGATGGGCACGACCACCAGTACCAGCCCCAAAGGTCCGCTGTAGGGTTCCAGGGCTGGAAACCCGGCCAGGAAGTTCTGGACCCTGGCGGCGATGGTCGTTCCGCTCACGGCCCCGGTCAAAATCGCCACCATGGTGATCCCGATCTGGGCCGTGGACAGAAACTTGTCCATTTTGTTCTTCAGCAGCAACGCCACGCGGGCCCTGTGGCGTCCCTTGTCAGCCTGGGCCTCCAGCCGGGCCTTGCGCGCCGCCACCAACGCCATCTCGGACATGGCGAAAAAGCCGTTGACCAGAATCAGGATCAGAATAAAAACGGCTTCAAGTGAGGCGTAGGACACGTGACCTCCTGTTCGGGCAGCACGCTGAAGTCGGTATTGTGCTCCGGAGACAGAAAATCATTCCGGACTGTCCTCCTCCACACTCCACTCGCTCACATTGCGCTTCCCCGTGTCAAAGCTGATCCCCAGCAGGATGATCTGCTTGCCAAGACCTCGATAAGCCAGGGCGTAGCCCTTGTCCTTGATCTGGGCCAAGGCCGCGTCCGCGCTCTGGTTGCACTTGAACTCAATGATGTAGATCCGCTCTGCCACGTGCATCACCAGGTCGATCCGGCCGTCGCTGGTCAGCACCTCGCTGCGGGCGTCCACGCCGGAGGCGCTGACCATCAGGTAGAACACCGTATGGAAATAGGCCTCGTCGCGTTTGGTTTCCAGGGTGTAGGCGAGGTCCTTGAAGATGGCCGCCACCGTGTCCATGAAGGCGGGCAGGTCATCCTGGTGCAAATATTTGGCCAGCATCCTGAACCGGAAAGATTGAGGCAGGCCCTGAGTGAGAGAGTGCAGCAGCATCTCCAGGAAGGCGGTCTTCACTTCCTGGTTGGGATAGTCGAAATAATAGAGGCCGTAGTCGATATCCTTGATGGTCACGTAGCCGGTCTGAAACAACAGGGCTTCGGGCTGGAGGTTCTCCAGATCGTAGGTGCTGAACATGCTCACCGTGGCCTGCATGTTCTCGATCCGCGGCAGATACCAGTTCTCCTCCCGGAGCAGGTTGACCAGGAACGTCGGGGTCCCGGTCTCGAACCAGTAGTTGCGGAAAGCCTGTTCCTGAAGAGCGCCCAGGACGGAAAAGGGATTGTAAACGCGCACATCCCGTTCGGAAAAGCGGTACCCGTTGTACATCAACCGCAGCATGTCCCATATTTCTTGGGTCGTCTGGCCGGTCTCCCGTGCGAAACGGGCCACGTACTCCGCGAAGCGGGTTTCCAATTCCTCCTGGGTGTAGCCGAGCATTTCCGCGTAATGGCGGCTCATGGTCAGGTCCGTGAGATTGTTCAGCTCCGAAAAGATGGACACCCGGCTGAACTTGGAGACCCCGGTGATGAACACGAAACGCAGGACGTCGGCCACGTTGCTTTCCTTGATCACCCCAAAAAACTGTTTCAGTTTGTCACGGTTGCCCTTAGCAATGTTTAGTTCCTTCTCGCCCTTGCCCAAGTGATCGATGAGCGGCTTGTCGTATTCGTCGACAAGGATCACGACTTTCTGGCCGGTCTTTTGATGCAGGGCGATGATCAGTTCCATGAACTGCCCTTTGAGCATCGTGGTCTGAAGCGGTATGTCGTTGGCTTGTGCGATCAGGCCGATGTGCTCGTGCAGGCTGGCCGTCAACATGTCCGGAGTCTCATGGCTGATCCCGTTGAAATCCAGCAGGATCACCGGATGCTCCCGCCAATCCCACTCCCCGTGCTCCGCGATCCACAAGCCCTCAAACAGTTCCCGTCGGCCCTCGAACAGGCAGCGTAGCGTGGACACGGTCAAGGATTTGCCGAAGCGCCGGGGCCGGGACAGAAAGTAGTACTCCCCTTGGCTGGCCATCTGGTGGATCCATCGGGTCTTATCCACGTAGAGATCCTTGTTTTCGCGGATGCTTTCAAAAGAGGATTTGCCGACAGGCAGGTTGGGGAGTCTGGGCATGATGGGCTCCTGTGACGTATCGAGGCAAAAGATGGACGGTTGCCGGTTTGCGCAGCGTACTGAACCATGCCTTTGAAGATTGCCGGTTTTATTGGCCTTGATCAAGTTTCGGTCACGGGGTGCGCGAAGACTGTTTTGAGTTGCCATGAAGTACGAGTTTCATAAGAGCTTGGCTCTTTATGCGTTTCGGACAGGTATATCAACAGGGTACGGTTATGATGACCGGCTCATGCCTCAACGAGGCTATGTAACCCAGCCCAGGGTTGGGCAGCCAAGGGCTGGGCTACCTTGGGCGAAATACGAGGTGTAGGTGTGGTTCTTGTGCCGGAGGTGGGAGGCGTCGTCCACTTTCAATCCCACATCATGCCCGTGACATTGTTCAGGGTGCAGGCCCAGTCATCCGGATCGCTGCCCAATGCGGCGTCTTCAGGCTACGGGTTTCCGCTGTTGGAGATCTTGGTGAAATCAAACCAGGCCATGCCCAAGCCGACCTTGGGCTGCAGGCCGCCCACCCTGGCCAGAGCGTCCCGCCCGGAGTGGGCGTCCTGGCCCGGTGGCTCATTGCCCGTACAGGGTTCGTTGTTGCCCCAGGAGGCTTCGCCGCAAAACTGGATGCCGGTGTCGTTGAGTGGGTACCAGGCGTGGGAGAGGGGGGCGGGGAGCAGGAGCAACAGGGTCAGGGCCAAGGCCAGGGGAATGGATCGGGGGTGTTGCATGATGTGGTCCTTGAATGTTGAGGCACGGGACATTTTTTGAAATATTCGAACGGCTGGTTCCTTCAGATCGCGACCAATCTGCTGCTTGACTTGCTCCTGACGCAGACAGGGCACGAAAATCAGGGCGTGGTTGCCGCTCTCGAATGCAGGAACAAAATTGGGAGCAAGATCAACCCCCTGAAGAATTATCAGCTGTTTTGGGAACTACCGTGAGGGCTTCAATCCGGAGTTTGATTGAAAATAATCTCTAACCATGCAATATTTTTTTTTTTTGCAGCACTTGATGTAACGGAAAAATTTCACCAGGAGTTACGCCATGCAGCACCTTGATGCCGTTATTGATCAGGCTATGTCCTTGCCTTATGAAACAAGGCTGACCCTGATCGATATCATTAGGAAAAGGACCATTGAAGAAGAACGAAGTCGCATTGCGGAGCAGGCCCGCATGGCGGATCAGGAATTCGCTTCCGGAAAAATGATGTGCGGCAGTGCCGAGGATCTGGCTCGTTACCTGGAGAGCGATGATGACTGATGTGAGGGAACTCTTTTGGACCTCAAGCTTCAAGAGGGCTTACAAAAAGGCTCTCAAGAAAAATCCGGAGGTCAAGGGCGCTCTTTTGCCGACATTGCAAACCATGCAAACCGATCTCTTCAGTCCTGATTTGAATACTCAGGGACTTGGAAAATACTAAATTACCGTTTATGATGTTTTCATGCAACCAATCTCAACCAAAGAGGTGCAATGCATGAAGACATCGACGTTGACACAAAACAAGGTTCCTGAACAAGTCGTACCCTTAATCTCTCGCCTGGTTAACTTAATCCCTTGGCCCCTGCGACGGCAAGCAATGGCAGATGTGACCTTATCGCTCCTCAAAGGCAAGCATCGTGCCGCCGAAGAAGCATTTGGCTGGGGACGTTCCGTGGTCGAATTAGGCATGAACGAACTTCGAACGGGGCTTTTATGTTTGAATGACATCTCTACTCGGAAAAGGCCCAAGGCAGAGGAGAGAGAACCTGAATTGCTTGCTGATATTCGTGAAATCATGGAGCCTCACTGCCAATCTGAATCACATTTACGAACAACGCTGTTGTATACGAACATGACGGCAAAAACAGTATATGGCGCTTTGCTGGAAAAGGGCTGGTCTGAAGAGGCATTGCCGACCATGCGGACAATTTCTAACATTTTGGAGCGCCACGGTTATCGGTTACGCACAGTTGAAAAGACAAAGGTTAAAAAAAACGGCAGATACCGATGCGATCTTCGCAAACGTCAGGGAGGTGAATATGATGGCCGATGCGGACCCTGCAACGTTGCGAATCAGTATGGATACGAAAGCGACCGTCCATGTTGGCGAATATTCAAGAAGAGGTCAGTCCCGTGGCCTTAAGGCCAATACTGTTCATTTAAACAATCTCGATACAACTTTTATAACTTGGTACGGGCACAGGCTTAGAATTTCTCGGCCTCACCAAGTAGCTGCTCATCTTACGTTTTACGCCCCGTGGACGTTTACAATTTCGACTCGAGACAACACGTTCATCCAAGATTTCCCTCAGCATTGGTTTGTGAAACTCCATCCACTGTTGAGGGGGGGAAAGCGCCGAAAAGCGGAAGCTTCCGGCGCACAACCTTTACTGAATGAACAAACGACAATTGATCAGGATCAATGTCCTCGCTCAAAGCCGCTTCATGCATCAAGCCACGAATTGCAAAATGAGTCATCAAGAGCCCGTAAAATTCTTGTCTGCACAAATCCGGAGTCTTGCTCCGAAGAACCACCCTGGCTCCTCTCAAATGTGTCTTGAGTTCATCAAGGGCCGTCTCAATCTCCCAACGCTCATGGTACAGTGCTGCCAATTCTTGCGCCGGTGCCTTGGCCGGATCCAAAATCGTGGTCATGAGTCGATACAATGGCTCCGCATCCGTAATTCCGACAAGTTGATATTCAATCACTCTCACCTTCGTTCCAACCCCATGACGGCGGTCCTTGGCGGTTTTGAATACCATGCTGAGGTAGGAACCGTCGGACAAGCGTTCCAAGATGGGCAAATCCAAGTTCTTCTTTACTCGCCACAGCAAGTCAGCCCCGGTGGCATGGGAAGAATTCCAGAGATCATATCCAAAGAAACCACGGTCGGCCAAGCAGAGCATCCCTGGCTGCAAGTGCTCTATCACCTGCGCCGCCAGCTTTCGTTCACTCGTTCCGTAGGAACCCATCTTCGTGCCAAACAACACGTGCGTTCCGTTTTCCACAAGCGAAACAAATCGCATTTGTGGAAAGCCGCTTACGCCTTTCTTCGAGGCAGGACGACCAAACTCCTCAGCATTCACGCTTTCGTCCGCTACGTCCATGCAGCTCCCATCGATGCTGACCACGCGCCACGATCGATACCAAGCCCCGCGGGTCGCTTCGGTTGCAATCGGCTTGACCAGTTCGTCATGCAACCGCATCATTGGCTCCACTCCCAGGCGAGTACGTGCTTGGGATATGCCCGACTTCCCTGTAATCTTCAGGTTGACGTCTTCTCTCCTCAACCATTGAACTCCCTCAAGCAAACACCGAAGAACTTCTCGGTAAGAGGACTGCATATACAAAGCCAGGGCCATGACATAGTAAATAACAACATGAGCCGGAAGCTCCCTTTCGCGGATGCTTTTCTTTCCGGTATCGGAAAGAATCTGCTTGACCTTGTCCAGGGGGAAAGTAGTGGCCAATACTCCAAATCCAATATAATCTGTAATCCGACTCCCCTTGGGAAGTTCTGCAACCGTGCGTGCCATCTCGCCACCTCCTATGGTTGAGATGGCTCATTGTAGACATTTTTTTGATCAAAGTGAACAGTATTGGCCTTAAGGCCGTCAAGGCATTGGATCATGACATGTACACCAAGGAAAAACTTGTTCCTGGCGGCATCCTTGAACCAGTGACTGGCAAAGCCTTCATTTTTTACACCGACAGCAACAAAACTAGCGATTTTATGGTTGATGGGCTTCTGCTTTAGTGGAATGAAAATAAGGCAAAGCAGCATTTTTCAAAAGTGACAAATCTTGTGGTCAATATGGACAACGGTCCGGAGTGCAGTGGGCGCCGCAGTCAGTTTTTGTTACGCATGGTTGAGTTTGCCGACATGACACAACTCACTGTCCGGCTCACTTACTATCCGCCTTATCATAGCAAGTACAATGCAATTGAGCGCTATTGGGCTGGGTTTGAAAAATCATGGAATGGTTACCTGTTGGATACGCCAATAGCTGTTATAAACAGAACCGCTAATTTTGTTTGGAAAGGTTTTCGTGCCACGGTGAATCTGATGAGCAGTATTTATGAAAAAGGTGTCACTCTTTGCAGAAAGGAGAAGGCAGCCCTTGAGCAACGTTTGAAGCGCTCCTCAAAATTCTCACTGTACGATATCCTCATCCAGCCAAAAACGGTAAATTAGTATTTTCTATACCCCTCACAAGCTCAGCGGCAATCTCTCCGGGCTCTATGCCTGCTCCTGCGGTTACGACTGCCGGATCATTTTTTCACTAAAAAAAGGAGAATCGGGTTACGTCATCATGCTCATAACTTTTGGATCGCACGATGCCGTTTACTGATCAGCTCTCACCCCGTCATACCACTCAAAGCGCCAAGTCCGAAGCCATCTCCGCCTTGATCACCTGCAACATGGCTCGCATCTTGATCCGATCATCCGCGCCGAGCCTTCTCATGGCATTATGGCGATGCTTTTCCACGTTCTTGATATGCAGGCCCGGTGCTTGGGCGATTTCCGAATTTTTCAGCCCCTTGACGGCAAGACCCAGTACCTCCTGTTCCCGGTCCGACAATTTGTCGCGCCATGAGGGGGGTGTCCCTTTCGGCAGGTCGGACAGGAGCATGCGCTTGACCAGCACGTGGAGCATGGACGTGCTAATGTAGAACTTGCCCTGCAACACGTTGCGCACGGCAAAAATCATTTCCTCGGCCGGATTCGCCTTCACCACATAGCCATTGGCCCCGACGCGAATGGCCTTGTTCACGTATTCCTCGTCACGATGCACGGTCAAAACCATGATCCAGGCCTGCTCGTCCTTTCTTAGCAGTCTCTGAATCAAAACAATGCCATTCTCTTCCGGTAAAGACAGATCCACGATCACTGCGCCGAACTTTTGGCGCTGGTAGACGTCCAGGGCTTCCCGTACTCCGCGCTCCAGAGCCCTTCGAACAGCTCCCGCCGGCCCTCGAACAGGCAGCGTATGGACACGGTCAAGGATTTTCCGAAACGCCGCGGCCGAGACAGAAAGTAGTACTCACCCTGGCTGGCCATCTGGTGGATCCATCGGGTCTTATCCACGTAGAGATCCTTGTTTTCGCGGATGCTTTCAAAAGAGGATTTGCCGACAGGCAGGTTGGGCAGTCTGGGCATGATGGGCTCCTGTGACGTATCGAGGCAAAGTTGGACGGTTGCCGGTTTGCGCAGCGTACTGAACCATGCCTTTGAAGATTGCCGGTTTTATTGGCCTTGATCAAGTTTCGGTCACGGGGTGCGCGAAGACTGTTTTGAGTTGCCATGAAGTACGAGTTTCATAAGAGCTTGGCTCTTTATGCGTTTCGGACAGGTAGCTCAACAGTGCGGTTATAATGACCGGCTCATGCCCCAACGGGGCTATGTAACCGAGCCCAGCCAGGGTTAGCCAGCCAAAGGCTGGGCTACCCTGGTGTGGTCCTTGGATGTTGGGGTACGGGACATTTTTGAAATGTGCGAACGGCTGGTTCCTTCAGATCGCGACCAATCTGCTATTTCGTTTGCTTCCTGACGCATTTTCAGAAAATACTTCAGGTTTGGATTTGGCATCCGGGATTCGTCACTATTTCAACTTGTCACGTCTTTCGACGTCAGCTTATCACTGAACAAGCTGACCTGCTCCGGGATCACCACGCCGTTACGGGTACAGTAGTCCCGGATCATCACTTCGAGCATGTTCGCCAGGCTGCGGTGTTCCTTGTCCGCGGCTTTTTGCAGGCCGTTTTTTACGGCTGGGGCCATTCGGACCGTGACTGTTTGCGTCTTGATTGCCATTTCCGCCTCTTGAGGAATTTGGTTGTGTGCAAGTGAATGTACTGCACATATGATGTAAAAGGCTTTAGGTCAAGAGCAGGGAAAGGTTGCCTTCAAAATCTTGTGCAAGCTTTGCCTGGATCCCGCCTTTGCGAAACCGACTTGTTACTGAATGCCGTTTCCGGTTCAGTCATTGCACAAGAAGTGAGTATCCAGTCGCTTATGTCAGATGCGCCGATGGTTACGAAAAATCGGCCTTTACCAGGATATTTCATAACTGCTCAAAAAGGTCGGGCGATGAGATTTCCTGTTCCCATCGACGCGGAGTTTCGTGACCAAGCTACAGGGGCCAGATTCCAGCCGGAACTTAACTCTATGTGCGTTACACCGTTGCCGCACTGGGGTGCGGCGCTCCCAGAATTAATCCTGTTGATTGCCACAAGTTTTTTGAGCAGTTACGGTTTTCCAGTGCAAAGGTTCGCACCATCGCGGAGTTTCGTGATGCAGCCATCGGGGCCATGCTCCTGCCGAAATTTGGTCCTAAATACGATACCGTTGCCGCAAGGTGTACGAGGAATTCCGGGTTTCAAAGGGATTTATCAGCTGCATGCGCAGCCTTGGAGGCATGTTGGAGCTGATGATCCATTGCCATTTTGTCGTAACCGTCGAAGGGGTGGAACTGGACATGCCCGAAGTTACCCTGCCGGCTCCCGGGCATGGAAGGCTGCCATTGACCCTTTCGTAGAAGCCGGGATCAGCAATTCTTGACTAATTGCAATGCCCACCTAAAAGGTATAAATTCTATACCATGAATCGGTTTGAATATGATCTCTCCAAGAGCCAGGCTAACCTGAAGAAGCATGGCATCGACTTTGAGGATGCTCAGGAGCTTTGGAAGGACCCGGATTTTGTGGAAATTGACGCCAAAACGATCGATGAGCCCCGAGCGTTGGTTATTGGCACCATTGGGACGAAGGTATGGTCGGCAATAATCACCTATCGGAACGGCACGATCCGCATTATTTCGGTCAGAAAGGCGCGTAAATCAGAGGTAGCATTGTATGAAAGCTGAAGAGCTGGATAAAAGGTTCGACGATAACGAGGAAGACCTGCTGGAACACCTTGATCTAAAGACCGCTAAGCGTCCGAATCTGGTGCAGAAGCGGGTCAACGTAGACTTTCCCACTTGGATGATCGAGTCGCTCGACCGGGAAGCGAGCCGCTTAGGTGTAACCAGGCAGTCAATCATAAAGGTATGGCTTGCCGAACGCTTGGAAGAAGCGGCTGCCAACAGGGCATTACAGCGGACAAGCCGCTGAAACGGACATTCCCGAAGAGAAAGGAGGATCAAGATTGAAAGCGTAAGTCGCAAGTCATTAATAGCACAATAAGAACACCATCCATACCCGATGACGTGGCGCGTCGGTTCCTGGCGGCCGTACCCTCCCGACCACGGTCGCGTCTTGTCACTCGTCTCCTGGAATAGGAGCCACCCGAACGTGATGATTCGCCGGCGGTAGCTTGCCGAGCCGCAAATCGCGACCAGCCGCTGGTGCGCAAGATCGGCGAATGGCAAGCCTTTCCGCTCCCGATATGTGCTACGCCAAGACTTCATCCAACGCCCGACATAAATCCTTCATCACCGGCAGCTGCACAAGGCTGACCCCGATCCAGCCGGGGAAGCGGAACCTGGTCATGGTCTAAATCAGGATGCCTTTGTGGGCCGGCTTGCGGTAAGCAGGGTATCCGGAACCGGGGTGCGGATCATCATGAAGTTGCCTTCTTGGCAGACGAATTCCCCCACGTGCATTAGCAGATCGATCCAGCTGTCGCAGGTTGCACTTCGCTACGAACGTCAATGCCGGAGTTGCCGATCATCAGATAGAACACGGTATAAGGTTTGCTTTGCCGGCCAGACTTTGCCGGAAAAGCAACATTCTTTCGTTGCGCTATTGATCCATTCGATGCAACACGCTATCACGAACCACATTTCATGCCGTGTTAAATACTTGTCCACTGTTCCGGGTCGAGTACATCTATCCGGCTTGCCTCCACCAAAACGCCAACCTTGGAGCGACACATGGATCCCGCCGCGTTGATCCCCGAGGCCCTGCCCATTCCCGTGGAATGGGGCTGGTTTTATGCATTCCTGCTGCTGACGTTCGTTCTTCATCTGCTCTTCATGAACGTCATGCTCGGTTCCTCCGTCATTGCGCTGGTTCATCATTTGCGCGGCAAGGAGGAGAGTGAACCGCTGACTGTGGACATTTCCCGCAAGCTGCCCTTGATCGTTGCTTTTACCGTGAACTTCGGCGTGGCCCCACTACTGTTTCTGCAGGTTCTGTACGGACAATTTTTGTATACCAGCAGCGTGCTGATGGCGGTGTACTGGCTGGCTGTGGTCGGTCTGGTCATGGCTGCCTACCTCAGTGCATATATCTATGATTTCAGCTACGTCTCTCTGGGCAGGTTTCGCACGGTTTTCATTGCCGTCACTGCTCTGTGCCTGCTCTTTACGGCCTTCATCTACACCAACAACATGACCTTGATGCTTCGTCCCGAGGCGTGGCCGACCTATTTCGATAATCCCGGAGGCACCCTGCTCAACCTGGAGGACAGAACCCTGATTCCCCGCTACCTGCACTTCGTCGTGGCATCCCTTGCCGTTTCCGGCCTTTTTCTGGCCTTGCTCTGGCAACGCAAGGCCGCACGAGGCGAGGAGGGTGCCGGGCGCTGGGTGGATCACGGAATGAAATGGTTCGCCTACGCAACCATGGCCCAGATCCCCGTGGGAATCTGGTTCCTGGTCGCCCTGCCTCAGCCCATTCTGCTGCTGTTCATGGGCGGCTCCGGAGTGCATACCCTGATCCTGCTGGCCGGGATCACCCTGGGCGTGGTCAGCATCGCCACGGCTTTCCAACGCCGCGTTTACCTGACAACGGCCTTGCTGCTGGCAACCGTTATCCTGATGGTCTACCTGCGCGACCTGGTCAGGGAAGCCTATCTCCATCCGTATTTCCACGTCAGCGAGCGAATCGTGACCGATGATCATCTGCCGCTCTACCTGTTCATCGGGACCCTGGTACTGGGCCTGGGCGCCATTGCCTGGATGCTCAACCAGGCAGCCGTGGCCTTCAGGGAGGTGCGCTCATGAACTATCCAGTCTGGGAACTCTACTGGGCCGGCGGTGGCCTGCTGATTGCCGTCATCGCCATCATCCACGTCTTCATCGCCCATTTCGCCATTGGCGGAGGGCTGTTTCTGGTCCTGACCGAACGGAAGGGACTGCGGGAGAACAACCCCGGCATCCTGAACTATGTCCACCGTCACGCCAAGTTTTTTCTGATCGTGACCCTGGTCTTCGGAGCCCTGACCGGAGTGGGCATCTGGTTCACCATCTCCCTGGTCGCTCCGGCCGCCACCTCCCAGTTGATCCACACCTTCGTCTTTGCCTGGGCCATAGAATGGGTCTTTTTCCTGGCCGAGATCATCGCCATTTTCGTCTACTTCTACACCTTCGGCAAAATGGAGCCCCGTCGGCACATGCTCATCGGCTGGCTCTACTTCTTCTTTGCCTGGATGTCCCTGTTCATGATCAACGGGATCATCGGCTTCATGCTCACGCCGGGGGAATGGCTGACCACCCGGGATTTCTGGGACGGGTTCTTCAACCCCTCTTTCTGGCCGGCCCTGGCTTTCCGAACCTTCATTGCCCTGATCCTGGCCGGATTGTACGGGTTCGTCACCGCTACCTGGGAAAAGGATCCCGTTTTGCGCGAAACCCTGGTCCGGCACTGCGCCGGATGGCTGCTGGCGCCGTTTGCTTTCCTGCTTCTTTCCGGCTGGTGGTACTTCTCCGTCCTGCCCGAGGGGCCGGCGGAAATGATCCTGGGCCGCAACCCTGAAATCGTCTTCTTCTTCCAGGGATTCATCTGGATCTCGGCCCTGCTCTTCGCCGGCGGACTGATCATGGCCGTGCGCATGCCCGCCGCGATCAAGCGGCCCATGGCCCTGGTGCTCCTGATCATCGGCCTGTTCTACATGGGCAGCTTTGAAATGATCCGCGAGGCCGGCCGCCGGCCCTACGTGATCCACGGCTTCATGTATTCCAATGCCATGCTCAAGGGGACGGAGGAGGCGATCACCGAGGCCGGATACCTCCAATTTGCCAGATGGTTCCAGCACCGGGAGATCACGGCCGAGAATCAGGATGCCGTTGGGCGCGAACTGTTTCGCAACCAGTGCTCTTCCTGCCACTCCGTCG
Source organism: Desulfonatronum parangueonense (assembly GCF_054656975.1). Classification (NCBI taxonomy): domain Bacteria; kingdom Pseudomonadati; phylum Thermodesulfobacteriota; class Desulfovibrionia; order Desulfovibrionales; family Desulfonatronaceae; genus Desulfonatronum; species Desulfonatronum parangueonense. The sequence goes on along the minus strand of NZ_BAAHXH010000003.1, from coordinate 412,290 downwards.
GCGGCCCCCTGAACGACATCCGCCCGCTGACGGCCAAATTCAACGTCTTCGGCATGGACGCCGCGCTCTCGGGCATCGGCCGGGTCTATGAATACATGCCCCGCTTTGCCGGAACAGCCCAGGAACGCGGTGTCCTTGCGAACTATCTGGTCAATGTCCTGCATGAACCACGGAACAACCCAGACACGCCTCGCCCGCCCCAGCACGCCGACGTGGAGATTCCGCCCTTTGATCCTGACCGGGATGAATACGTGCTCCTGGCTTGGTGCAACCTGGGCGAGAAATGCATCACGGACTGCGATGCCCACTGGTCCCTTCTGCCCCCCGGCAGCACCCTCTACGCCCAACTGGTACGCCGCGGCTTTCAACCGGAAATCGTGACCCAGAACGTGGAAATCACTTACACTCCGCCCCCGGAATCGGTGAATCCGGCTTCCCAGGTTCGGTTCTGGGACTTTGCCCATTCCCTGGTGGGCAAGGAACTGCCGCTGAACATCGGCATGAGCGGACTTGGCCTGAAAGGCGTCATGACGCTGAACGTGGCCCTGGGCACCTTCATGGCCGGCGGCATTCCGGTTCTGCCATATGCCGACGACGGCACCCTGAATCCCTATCCGATCTTCACCATCGAGGCCAAGGATACCGTCACCGGCGAGGTTCTGGCCATGACCCGGGTGGTGGCTCCGGTCTCCACGGAAGTGGGATGCCACAACTGCCACGGCGGCACATGGCGGCGGGACGGGGCCATGGGCATTGCGGCGGACACGGCCACGGACATCCTGGCCGTGCACGACCGGAGGCACAAGACCACGCTGCTGGCCCAGGCCGAGCAGGGCAATCCCGTGCTGTGCCAAAGCTGCCACCCGGATCCGCTGCTCAATGCCGAGGGCAACCCGGCACTGCTCAACCTGCCCGCGGCCATCCACGGGTTCCATGTTCATTACCTGTCCGACCGACCCGGCCCGGAACCCTGCCATTCCTGTCACCCTACCGGGCCGGACAGCTTTACCTACTGCGCCCGGGGCGTCCATGCCAGCTCGCTGGGCCTGACCTGCACCAATTGCCACGGCACCCTGGAAGATCACGCCTTGACCCTGCTCCGCGCCGAGCAGCTGGCAGGCAAGCCCAAGGCGGAACGCCTGATGCGGGGGATTCAGCCGCGACTTGTCAACGCGGTGGACGAAGTCAATCCGCGTACTCCATGGAACGATCAGCCGGACTGCCTCTCCTGTCACGTGGATTTTGAGCGCCCAGCCAGCAGGGATGTCTCCGCCTTCAACAAGTGGGTTCGCGGTCCGGCCGCCCTTTACCGGTTGCGGACCGACGAAGCCGGGCTGATGTGCCAGTCCTGCCATGGCCCCACCCATGCGGAATATCCTGCCGTGAACAAGTTCCACCCGGATTTGGACGCCATCCAGCCCCTGCAATACCAAAGCGATCGTAATGTGATCGGGGCCAAAGGCAATTGCGGAGTCTGCCACATCGGAGACATGCACTACGACTTCCATCACCCGAACACGGTGAAGTTTTGATATTGATAACAACCCGTCAATGCCCAACCAAAACCATGAAGGCAGCCTGTAAGGCTGCCTTCATGGTTTTCATGGCGGCCATATGCCGCCTGAACTTGTTATTTTTTTCGCAAATATAATGGGAGTAATGGAAAAATTATCCACCTCATCCTCGCCTGCATCTTCCCCAATTACCTCGCAATCATTGCCCGCAGAATATCCGCGCAGCCTTCTGCGTTGTGACTCATTTCATGCATGTATTCGAAAAAGTGCAGAAGCTGGAAGACGTCCTTGAATTCCATTTCCGCGGTGAACAGCTCCCGGAACAGCAGGGATTTCATTTTGCGCACGTCATTGTGCTGGCTGCGAACTACCCGGTAGCTTTCCTTGACCGCTTGCCGATCCGTAAAATCCGTGTGCAACAGGCGAATGGTCCCTTCCAGGGCCGGCTTGAGCAGTTCCACGGTCCGGATGGCGCCCTCGACGATGGTCAGGCCGCCGGTACGCAGGGTTCCGGGGATTTTCACCGTATGAATGTTCAGCCAATCCAGGGCGTCTTGGGCCGAATCCAGAATGTTGTCCTGGGCCCGGGTGTAGTTCAGAAACAAGGTCTTATCCACGGACATGAACAGGCCGCGGGGCAGGTGGTTGCGGGTGTTGCGCTTGATCTTGTCCGCCTTTTCCTCCAACTGATCGAGTTCCTGCTTCAGGATTTGAAAATCCTTGCACGAGCTGCCTCCTCCAATATAGCACAGCAACGACTCGTTGATGATCGTCATGGAGGCTTCCACCTGACTGTAATGCTCCAGTAGACCGTCCATGGGCGAGCGCCCGCCGATCATGCTCAAAAAAGGAATCCGAACCCGCATGTGTCACCTCGTTTGCGCGCCGTCGAGCCTAAAGCACGAACCAGCGCAATAATTGAAAAATTACCACGGACGTAAAGGCCGCCACGGGCACTGTCAGCAACCAGTACATCACGATTTTCCCCAGAACGCGAAAATCCACCGCGGCGAAACCACGGGCCAATCCTACCCCGACCACGCCGCCCACCGTTGCATGGGTGGTGGACACGGGCATGCCCAGGTTCGAGGCCATCAAGACCGTTGTGGCCGCGCCAAAGCCAACGGAAAAACCGCGGGTGTTGGTGAGCAAAGTGATCCGCTCGCCCACCGTGGCCATGACCCGTCTCCCAAGCACCATGACTCCCACGGCGATGCCCATGCCGCCAAACAGCAAGAGCCATATCGGCACCTCGGCCGTGGCCGCCAAGCCTCCGGTCCGGGCAATGAGCCAGATGGCCGTCACTGGACCGATGGCATTGGCCACGTCGTTGGCCCCAAGAGACAGCGCCATATAGCAGGCCATGCCGATCTGCATCCGTCGAAACAGCTCCTCCATGCTTTCCGGCCCCTGTTCCACGCCATGCAACAACCGTCCCACCACCAGGTAGCCAATGCCCCAGATCACCACCGCCACGGCGCAGACCATGGCAAAAATGAGGTATATGCTGACTCCCAGGGCCCGCCCCATGGGCATCTTCAGAAAAAAGGACATCATCACCAGGATCACGGTCATGGCCAGCCAAAAAGGAGCCCACAACTTGGCACTGCGAACGAAGTCCCGGGCGCTGAGCACCTTTTTGCGGATGTGAATGAAGACCAGATAAGCCAGCAGTGCGCCGAAAAAGGGCGAAACGATCCAGGACAGGACGATGCCGAACATCGTCCCCCAACGGACCACCTCCGGTCCGCCGGCTACGAATCCGAACCCGAGAATGCTGCCGACGATGGAATGGGTGGTGGAGACGGGAAAACCGAACACCGTAGCCAGAAGCACCCACAAACCGGCCGAAAGCAATGCTCCCAGCATGCCCAGCATGAGCAGGTTCTGATCCTCGATCATCTCCGGGTTGATAATGCCCCGGGAAATGGTCGCGGCCACGTTCGCCCCGAGAAAAACAGCCCCGGCGAAGGCCAGGACGGAGGCGATCACCACGGCTTGGCGTACTGTAATGGCCCGGGAACCTACGGAGGCGGCCATGGCGTTGGCGGCATCGTTGGCGCCGATGCTGAAAGCCATCAACAAACCGCCGAAAACCGCCAGGATGAGGACAATGGTTACAATATCCATTGATTTTTCATTTGATTGAGTGATGTGAGATGAGTTGAAGGGCGGCCAGAAAAGTGCCCTGAATTGCCGAATAGCTGACGAAGGACGGTTTCGCTTATCAGTCAAGGCGCATTACTGAAAAATTGTTGCAGTGTCAAAAACTATGACCAGCCTGAGAAGAATAGGAGCAAAAACGTATCATTTCAGCATGTTCAAAAACCATATAACTGCTCAATGAGACCGGAGAATAAACCACCGTGGTTTCCGTGCTGCCTGGATTCCGGCCTTCGCCGGAATGACGCAATGGTGTACCGTGTTGAAGAATCTCTTCGCCCGTCACCCGGCGCAGGCCGGGATTCAGGTGTTTTGTGTAGTCCATTTGTCCGGAGTTGTTGAGCAGTCACAATGCCATGCATCAACGAGGGATTGCTTAACACTTTTAATTGCTCATCGCCGTCACCCGCGGCACTGCGTGCGTCTTGGTTTGGGAAGAGACATGCTGAACGACGGCAGACGCAGGGCCATTCGCTGAATGTCTTCCAGGTATCTTCGCCAGTTATGAAGATAAAACGCCAAGGCTCCTGAAAAATTCTTGCCTACCAGCCCGTCAAGAAACAACTGGGATATGTCACGCTCCCGTTGCAGGACATATTGCGACAGCAGGAAAACCCGACGCTCTTCCGTGCTCATCTGACGCATCATCTGTTCCAGAACATGCCTTGCCCGCGGTTGATACATCCAGAAATACATCAGATCGAGGGCGTTGACGATGGCAGTCAGGTTCAAGCTCTCCTCCTCCAGGCTGACCGAGCAGACGAATCGCTCCGGCGTTTCGAGTACGCTCAACACCGCGGAATCGGGATGCTGCAACTCAAGCCTGGCATAAACATCAAATACCTGCCGCATTTTTTGGGCGTAATCCAGTGTTCGCTCCCGGAAATTGACGCCCCGATCCGCGAGTCCTTCAATGAATCCGGCAACAATGTCCGACGCCAGTTTGGAAATGATGGCAGCCCAGACCTGCAACACCGACTCCACGGCCGGAACTCCCGCTGACGACAACGCCATTCCGAACAGAAAGTTCAGGGCCAAAGCCACGGGAATGGAGAGGATTGTCCGAAAAAGATTGCCGACAGCCGCGGCCTTGGGCAAGCCTCTAAAAAGATTGTGCCCCGCGAGATACAGGCCGTTGACTACGGCCATGACGGTAAACAGAAGAACAGGAGCTGTGGCGACAGTAATGCCCATGCCCTGCTCCAGGGCCAGCGTCTTGACCAGAAAGTCCAGAAGAGGGACGGAAAAACCCGTGTACATCAAGGAGTCGGAGATGCGATTCCACTTGACGTACTCGCTCCAGTGCAAGAACGGCGTTCGCCGTAATCCGCCTGCTCCAAGTACGGATTGAATGATGTTTCTAACCCCGGTGATTCCAAACCAGATCAGGGCGCCGAAATACGCCAGAAGCCACCAGTCCTTGGTGAGAGCGAAGGTGGCGAAGGCGGGAATAAAACCAATCAGTATTTTCAGCCAGTTTTTGATGTTCGTGTTCAAATACCTGGGATGGAGACGTTTTTTGGCCTTGGGCACGGCACTGCAGTCCAGTTCCAGGCGACTGTCATTGATGTCGGTAAAACCGCCAAGGATACGAATATTGCTGTGCTCCGGCGGAACGTTCTCGTAGTGCTCGACCTGCCATTCATCCTTGTACGGGCAAATGAATGGAATAATCCGGCTCCAGCCGCAACGCTGCCCGGTGCCGGCCAGGAGCCCCTTTTTGCCATGGGGGCGCAAGGACTCGTAAGTTCTGCGCAATACCACGTTGACCTGGATCGGTATCCCTCCCCTGGAGCCCTTCAATCTGTTCATCTGCCGTCGACATCGCCGCGGCAGCGTATCCACGACAACCATGCCCATGCCCGGAACCTTGGCCGATCCTCCAGTGGAATCCGTTCCAATACGTGATTCCAGATTTATATTTTGATAATCATCCCGAAACGTTTCCAAATCATTGAGTATCGATCGCAGGCTGGCTTTTTGGTCGTCGCTGCGATCCGGGTCAGCGAGAACCTTCAGGACGATGTCCATTACCACCCGTTTCAGGTGGACGGCATTTCCTGAATTCAATGCGGATTGCAATTCCAGAATTCGGCTGTTGTCCGGACAACGATTGTATGCGAAATCCTTGAAGTTGAACGCTTCCAGCCGGGTGATACGGCCCTGGCTCTGATAGAGAATCTCGAGCACGTCCTCAGCCCACAATCCGCTCAGCCCCAGGGTGATGCGATATCGTGGATGCAGGCGATCCAGCTTGGCGAGCATCTCCTGCAGGGAGGCCCGCAACAGTGCGGGTGCATCGTCGTCCTCGGAAGGAACAGCGAGATTGGGAAGATCCGGATTCCTGTTCGGTCGCAGATACTCTTCGATGATGGTTTCGGTATCGAACCGACTCATGCTTTCCGCCAGTTGCATGCCTGCCTGACGCTGCTCCTCGCCGCCGTACGCACAGCATTCATGAAGATCGTCAAGCCGTTCGCGAAACAGCGGCAGGATCTTGTCGTAAATCAATTTCGCCAAGTGATGCAGTGAAGGTTGCCCGGTTCCGACAAGATCCAGCAGTTCATCCTTGGACAGCAGGGGTGTGAGAATGCCGAAGCGGCGATTGATTTCCAGCCGGTGCTTCTGATTGAATGCCTCCATTACCGCGAAAACATACGCCTGCTTGTATTCGGACGCGGCTCGTCCCTCATCCATGAACTGCTGGACCTCAGGCCGGTTTCCGAAAACCAGAAAGTCGCTGGGTTCGTTGAACCCGCGGGGGGTCCAGATCAACCGAATGTACCGGCCCCGATATCGCGGCGTGAATTCAAGACCGACCCGAACATCGACTTCCATGATCGCGGCCGCACGCAGCAATTCATCCACGACTTCCTGGGTCAGATAGTTGTAGTAGATGACCCGTAACCGGCGGATGCCCTTGATCCAGGCATCCATGATCAGGTGAGTCGCGGTTTTGCGACCTTTGGTGTTGGCGTCGTGAACATGATCGTCAAAGGCAATCTGATTCCACTCCTCGGGCATTTCCACAAGATGATACTTCTTCAACTGGCGGGCGATGGCCCGGGGACGTCCCGTGGCCGCTTCACGAAAATCACGCGCCAGTTTCAGCTTCTGTTCCTCATCCTTGGCCCGAACCAGCTCCTTCATGATCTGCAGCAGGACTCTCGCCGTGTTCTTTCGCATCCCCACACCGGACGAAGAAAACACTTCTTCCCGCAGAGCGCTCAATGTGCGCAGACGCTCATTGACATTGCTGCGCTCAAGGGAACGAAACAACCGCACCACGGCGTAAGCAATCCGCAAACCCTTGGAAGCGGCCATCCCCTTGATGCCATGGGGATGCAAGTACGGCTTCAGCAGGCTTTTCAAACTGGGCGCATCCTCGCCCTCGAGAACATCATTGACGATGCTCAGCAGCTCATGATCCTTCTGGTCGAAATACAAACGATCTTGAATGTCTTGAAATTTCATGGATATTATCTCGAATAATTATCGAATTTTTAACTACTCAGCTGATCCGAGTAAAAAGCGGACTGGATACCCGCCTTCGCGGGCATGACTGACCTGGAGGCGGCATGAAAAACTAAGTCATTCCCGCGAAGGCGGGAATCCAGGTCATGCTTGCCACAGATTTTTGTGAAACCACCCTCTTCCTCTCTGAAGCTGAGTAGTTACATCCGCGCACTGGTTCGATTTACGAAGCCGACAAAAGAGTTTGCGAGGCCGCAAAACGGCCCTCGGCTGAGTGGTTACCGAATCTTGTGCTCTATCAAACGAGTAGGCCTGCGTGACCAGTCAACCACGATACTTCGATAGTTTCCCGGATACACAAGCCTCTCCACCGTGGAAGATGCGCGGGGGCGACTTCGAAAAGGTCGTTCGCAGCGGGAACAATATGCATCATTTCCCTGCATCTTGAGCTTTGTTGCCCCCCGCGTGTTTTCGGTACAGCCCCCGGAACTGGTGGTAGCGCAGGCCCAGGATTTCAGCGGCCTTGCGCTGATTGAAGCGGGCTTGGCGCAGAGCGTGTTCCAGATACCGACGCTCAAGATCAGCCAGGGCATCAGAAAGGGTCAAGGATTCCGGGATCTCGTCCCCTGCCGCCCTGCTTGCATCATCTGGCTGTTCGGCAACGGAGGTCATCGGTGACGTGATGTTTCTTTCCCGTCCATCCCAGGAAAAGGGATCAATCACCACCTCTTTGATTACCTCCGAGCCTTGGGATCGAAATACGGCTCGCTCGACAACGCTTTTCAATTCCCGAACATTGCCCGGCCAGGAATAACTTACCAGCAACTCCGTCATGGCCTTGCTGAACCGCGGCGGGTTGCCCAGCCCCAATTCAACGGCCATACGCGAGGCAAAGTGCTCGGCAAGAAGCAGCACGTCCCCCTCCCGCTCGCGCAAAGGAGGCACATGCAGCACTTCAAAGGCCAAGCGGTCCAGCAGATCACTCTTGAAGCGTCCATCCTCAGCCATGGCCTTCAGATTGGCATTGGTCGCCGCGATAATTCGGACATCCACCTCGATGGGACGGTTTCCGCCAAGGCGCTCCACAACCTGATACTCCACGACCCGCAAGATCTTTTCCTGCATGGTCAAGGACATTGTCCCAATTTCATCCAGAAAAAGTGTCCCTTGATGCGCGGACTCGAATCGGCCCTGACGCAAACGCACGGCCCCGGTGAATGCTCCTGGCTCATGCCCGAAAAGCTCCGACTCCAGGAGAGCTTCGGACAAGGCGGCACAGTTTACCGTCACCAGTGGAGCTTGCCAACGTCTGGAATGATAGTGCAGTCGCACAGCGGCCAGTTCCTTGCCCGATCCACGCTCACCAATGATGATCACCGGTCGATCCACCCTGGCCACCGCGCCAAGCTGCTCTTGAAACGAAAGAAAGGCGTCCGAACCTCCCAAAGCCTCGTTGAACAGCGCATGTGTTTTGGTATTTCTTGCCATATGTTAAATCAGCATGCCAACCTCTGGCACTGAATGTCAAGCAAGATTGCACCCTCAACTCCAACCATTTCAAATATTGAGCAAAATATATTGGCACAAAGGATGCTTAGTGTCCTCAAATTAATTGATCACGCAAAACCAGAGACCAGTTACTCGACTCGCGGACTTTCCGCGATATGGAGTTGACGAACAACTCGCCACTGCTTTGTGGTTCAAGATTTTTGGCATCAGATCAATAACATCTTTAAGGAGATAATCATGGGTATTTTCAGTCGTTTTCGCGATATTATCAGTTCCAACATCAATTCCATGCTGGAGCGGGCCGAGGATCCGGAAAAGTTGTTGCGCTTGATGATCCAGGAAATGGAGGAGACCCTTGTGGAACTCAAGGCCTCCTGTGCCGGGGCCATGGCTTCCACGGTGAAAATCCGCCGGGAATGGGAAATGCTGGAGTCAAAGGCTGCCGGATGGCAGGAGAGAGCCGCTCTGGCTGTGGAGAAAGGGCATGAAGATCTGGCGCGGGAAGCATTGATGGAACGCCGGCGCCTTGAATCCAAAAAGGAATTGCTTTCTCGAGAACTTATCGAAAATGAGGGAATCATCGATGGGTACAAGGCCGATCTTGCCGCGCTGGAGGAAAAACTCCTTTCCGCCAAGGAGAAGCAACGTCTGCTGGTTCAGCGTCACATCCGGGCCAAGGATCGCAAGCGGGTCGGAAGCGATCTGCGCAAAGCCGATTCCCAGGCCGCGATGATGCGGTTTGAGGAATTCGAGCAGCGTATTGACCGCATGGAAGCCGAAGCCGAAATGGCGGGACCGTGGGTAAAGGACGACTTGTACCGAAAAGATCGCAAGGCAGAGTCCTTTACGCTTGAGGAAAAATTCGCCATGCTGGAAGTTGATGAGGACATTGAACGAGAAATCGCCGCCCTGCGGACACGAACTGCTCCGAAAAAACAGGATGACTCATCGGCTTAAAGGGGGGGGGACTCCTTTCTTCTGTTCACAACAGGGCGAGGAAATCAGCCGACCACGCTTCCACCGCATAAACACGAAACATTGAGGAACAACGTATGATGGGTTTTTTATCAACCCTTGTTCTTGTCGGCGGCGCAATGATCATTGTCTTTTTTCTGGGCACCATCGCATTGATGGCGTTCCGATTCTATCGGCCAGGTTCTGAATCGCGTCTTTCTCCCGAAGAAGAGAACGAAGCCAGGATGATCCAGGAAATTTACCAGAGCCTCGAAAAACTGGATTCCCGGGTGGAAAATCTGGAATCCATCCTGATGCGCCAGGGAAAGAAAGGTGACACACCATGAAAGAATACGTAAACACTCCGCAAGATAGACTCTACCGCTCCAGAAGCGGGATCATCCTTGGCGTCTGCAAGGGATTGGCGAGGTATCTGAACATCTCGGTTTTCTGGACGCGATTCATCGCCGTCATGCTGCTCTTCTTCACGGGCTTCTGGCCGGTGGTGGGCATTTATCTGCTGGTTGGCTTTCTTCTCAAACCCGAACCTGTGTTGCCGCTGAACACCGACGAGGAAAACGATTTCTACCAGGTCTACGCTCGCTCCAGAAATGAAGGATTTTCCAGGATAAAAAGCAAGTTTGACCGCCTGGACAAAAGAATCCGGCGTCTTGAGGATGTGGTTACGTCTAGGGAATTCGACTGGGATCGTCGTTTCAAGAGATAGCTTGATCTGAAGTAACTACTCAACCGCCGTTCCGGCTTGTATCGATTTTTTGGCCTCGCAACTCCTTCGACGGCTTCGTAACATCGACCCATTGCTCGAATAAACATCAAATGGTGCTTCAGGCGTTTTGCAATGGTTCGATGAACGAATCCTGTCTCAGTCAGACAGGCGAGGACAAAAAATCGAGACAAGCCGGAACATTCCGAGTCTGATCATGAAAAGTGCTGAATAGTTACGGATCTGAATTTCGAAATTCTCCGCAGAGGCGGCTCCATGCCGCCTCTGCTTTTTTTTGTCGAATCATCTTTACACGTTGTATGTTGTCGAGGAGGTTGCTCCTCCCTTCCCGGTCCAGTTGGTATGAAAAAACTCCCCGCGAGGCCGATCGATTCGCTCGTACATGTGCGCGCCGAAGTAGTCTCGTTGCGCCTGGAGCAAGTTAGCGGGCAGGCGGGCGCAACGGTATCCGTCATAATAGCTCAGGGACGAAGCCATCACCGGCATGGGGATTCCGAGATCCAGGGCGGTTTTCAAGACATTGCGCCAGGCTGGCTGCGCATTGCCCAAAACGTCCCGAAATACAGGAGCCAGCAGCAGATTGGGCAGGGAAACATCGGCATCGTACGCCTTTTTGATGTCTTCCAAAAACCGCGCTCGAATAATGCATCCTTCCCGCCAGATCTGGGCAATCTCGCCGTACTTCAAATTCCACTGAAACTCCTGGGAAGCAGCGCGCAGCAACTGGAACCCTTGGGCGTAGGAGCAAATTTTTGCCGCATAGACTGCCTGCTCCAACTGTCCCACAAGCAGATCGGCATTGCCGTTGAATTTTGGATCAGGACCGCTGAGCTTTGAATGCGCAACCGTCCGCTCATCCTTGGCGGCGGAAAGGCTCCGGGCAAAGACGGCTTCGGCAATCTGGGGTATGGCCACCCCCAGATCCAGGCCGACCTGGGACGTCCACTTGCCGGTCCCTTTTTGTCCCGCCGCATCCAGAATCACGTCCACTACCGGCTTTTGACTGTCAGGATCAACCTGCGACAAAATATCCGCCGTGATCTGGATCAGGTATGAATCCAGCACTCCCTCATTCCAGCGGGCGAAAATGGGCTGCATTTGAGCCGCGCTCATGCCCAGCCCCTGCGACATGAGGTGATAGGCTTCGCATATGATCTGCATGTCGCCGTATTCGATCCCATTATGGACGGTCTTCACAAAGTGACCGGAACCGTCAGGACCGATCCACTCACAACACGGCGTCCCATCCGCCACCTTGGCGGCGATGGCCTGAAAAATCGGCTGTAATGCAGGCCAAGCCTCAAGGTTTCCGCCAGGCATGATGGAGGGTCCATGCAAGGCCCCCTCTTCGCCTCCGGAAACACCGGCACCGACATGGAATACCGCCTTGGTCGCCAGTTCGCTGCACCGCCGCGTAGTGTCCATGTATGCGCTGTTCCCCCCATCGACAATTATGTCACCGGGATCAAGCAGGGGAACAAGCATATCAATCAAGACGTCCACGGCATCTCCGGCACGGACCATGAGCATGATCTTGCGGGGTCTGGCCAGATTCGCCGCCAACTGCTCCAGAGTGTGGCAACCGACCAGGTTTTTGCCGGCGCCACGGCCATTTACAAAGGCATCAACCTTGTCCACTGTCCGATTGTAGCAGGCGACCCGGAATCCTTTGCTCTCCATGTTCAGGATCAAGTTTTCGCCCATCACCGCCAAACCGACAACTCCGATGTCCGCAAGTCTGTTCATGTCGTTCCTTCCTGTCTTTTCCCTCCGCATCAAACATAATCTTCATCCCGTTCCTGTGCGCGAGGTCGTTTCCAGGGCAGGTGCCCGTTCAATTCAATTTCCAGGGAAAAACTGAGAAATGTTCGAATCAGAACCAGCAGCCCCAGCAAGGCAACATGCTGAAAATTGAAATTATGCGTTGCCGTGAGAATGATATCCCCGGCAACCAGCAACTCCAGCCCCAGTAAAATGGCCTTGCCCATGCCCCGCCGGTACGTTTTGTAAAAAGGATCCGTACTCTTGTGCTTCCAGGAGCGGTATAAGAAAAACGCCGTGGAGGCCACCACCCCCGTACAGATCACCACCACTCCCAAAGCTTCAATGCTCCGAGCGGCATAGAACATGAAATCAAGGAAGAGACCGCCTGGTTCATCGACCATGCCAACCTCGTATATGCTTACCGGTTCGTAAAAGGACTACAAAAAGCTTTGATCCAAAGGAACTCCAACCTGCCTTCATCAATCGCCAAAAATACTTGACCCTATCCAGAAACAGCTTACCCTGCTCCTGGAGCACGGCAGTGTGCCGTTCATGGCATGTCCAAATGTTCGGGCCACGTATGAACTCAACGACTCCCCAGGCACCTCATTGATCACCTTTCGCATGAAAACAGGATGAATATGCCCTCGCTTTCCAGAACACATCTGCTTCTCATTTTCGCGTTCATTGCCACGGCGATCTTCATCGTTGCGGCATTCTATCAGCCGGCCCAAAGCCCTGCCACCCCGAACCACTCCAGAAATATTTCTGCTGAACAGGCCTGGACTCTGCTGCAAAACGCGGAAATCAAAATCATCGACATCCGGCGACCCGAAGAGTGGCAGCAGACGGGAACTCCTCAAGGATCCTTGCGCCTTTCATTCGAGCAGCACCCTGGCGGCTCTGAAGGATTTCTCCGTGACCTGCAACTTGCCTTGGATGGAGACAAGACGAAACCGTTCGCCATCATCTGCCGCACCGGAAACCGGACTGCAATGCTGCTGTCCTTTTTGCATGCCAATGGCTTTACGGCAGCCATGGCCATTCCGGAAGGCATAGTCGGAAGCAGCCATGGTATAGGATGGATACGCAGTGATTTGCCTTTGGATCGCTGAAAAACTCGGTATCGATGGGTTATCCCATCTGGTCCACTATTGTTCCCGAGTTCCGAAACAGCAATTGAAGCAGGATTTCTTCCAGGGAAAGCGTGGGAGTTTGTCGCCTGGCCTCCACGGCCTGATCCAGCAGATCGGCTTGTGATTCCAGGGCTGCACCCTGATACTCCAGTCCGTCTCTACGCCTGGAGTAAATGTCCTCCACAATGGCCATGTCCCCAACGTATCCTGACAAGAGGTTTAATTGCTCCTGAAGATTACCGGGCGAATCATCGTCGCCCAGTTCAGCCCCGTCGAGTTTGTTCCAGTCGACGCTGTCCAGGTCACGAAAAACCACACTGAATCCACCGTCTAAAAACGATTGGATATGGACCTTGCCCTCGTCATCGATTTGATCATTGCCCCAATTCCTGCTGTCCAGCAATGAAATTCCATTATACCGGGTGTTCTCGACAATGCTCTTGATTTTATCACGCAAGGCATTGTATTCGTTGGAAACGTTTGATCCATCGACCTCGTCGTCTTCGAGAACCTTCTTGGCCAGAACCTGCATCTCTTCCAGAGTACTCTTGATGGTTCCGACTGCACTTGCCGCAACCCCCATCATGGCGGCGGCTTCCTTCACATTTCTTGCATTTTGACGAATTGTCGCAGTATCCGCACGCAGCTTGCCGGTGATGGCCTCATCAAAAGGGTTTGTCAGCGGCTGCACCGGTTGACGTCCCAGGATCATGGCGCGCAGGTTCGCGCCCACCGTGGAACCGTGAAAATACGTGTTCATCAGCAGGTCTTGCTGCCACAGCTGTGTGGCAGTGTCGTACACCACCATGCGCTGCAAATCGCTCAAGGCCATGGAATCCCCCGTCAAGAAAGTTTCCCCTCTTGAAGCCAAAAACACCACACTCCGCTCAGCAGGCTTCAAGTCGGGTGATTTGCTCAAACTCTGAAGAGCATGTCAAGCAATATCCATGGTGGTGCGAAGGAGCACTTCGCCTTCTCTTCTCAAACTGCAATCAATAAAAAAGCCCTGATTTCTCAGGGCTTAAACTACATTTCCTTCTTCTTTCTATACAAAAATAGAAAGGTGGGTTTCAAAAAGGCACGTCATCCATCCCACTGACTTCAGAAGGTTGCGGGGAACGATCCTGGGCATTGCGATCGTCGGGCATGGGAGCTTCTTCAGTGCGCTGGCCCTTGGAATCCATGGCCTGGACACGCTGGGCGACAATTTCAGTGGTATAGCGATCCTGGCCCTGCTGGTCCTGCCACTTCCGGGTTTGGAGCTTCCCTTCAACCATCACCAGTCGTCCTTTGGACAGGTAATTGCCGACGAATTCCGATTGCTTGCCCCAGACCACGATCCGGTGCCACTCCGCCTTGTCCACTTTTTGTCCGTCTTTGTCCGTATAGGACTCATCCGTGGCCAAAGAAAAATTGGCCACAGGCTGTCCGCTCTGGGTATAGGCCAATTTGGGGTCTTGCCCGAGTCTTCCGACGAGGATGACCTTGTTCAATGATCCGCTCATTATTCCTCCACGTACAGGACAGACTGCATTTGTGAAAGTGCAGTACCTGTCCGAAATAATCTATATTCCGGGAACTACCCAGGATTGTTTGATTACAAGGGCCTGCATGCGGCTGAACCTGGATTTGTTCATCGAACCATCGGAGGACTCACTTCAAATGTCGCGACTGTTTGACGCGAATTCGATGGTCCGAAGTCGACGAGGTCAGCTTGTGGACCACATGATCAATCCAGGCCGGACCCCAGGCAGGCTCCAAAGCTATTTCACCAAGCCTTCCAGTTCGTCCAAGGCATCCTCAATTTCATAGGATATTTTATCCGCCTTCTCGGCATCGCGATTTGCCAGAGCCGACTCCAATCGTCCGTCAAGTTCCTGCAGATTTGGAACGGCGTTGCCGATCATCGTTTTGGTATCATCGGGCCACTCGTCTCCGAACTTCCACAGATCTTCCAAATCAGCCACAAGTTCCCGGACACCAATAGGCTTTTTTCCGGCGAAACGTTTGTCGCCCCAGGCCAGTTTGCTCAGCCTGGGCCATGTTTTGTAGACATCATCGGCATCATACGTGCTGGCAATGACGCGGATTTGAAGTACTTTTCCCATGAGCTTTCTCCTAATCCGCTGGCGGATTCAGGACGATCAATCTTGTTCCGTCCACTCGCTCTGCACGCGACTGACGACATCCTGAATCGCGGTCAGCTGATCCTTTTGGCAGACTCCGATCAATGGAGAACCTGCGTCGATATTCTGGTTCGACTCAAAATAGACCGCGTAAATAATCCCTTCCGGTCCGGAATAATTCAGTTGGGATTCGCGTTTCATGCGGGAGAGGATAAACAAATCCATGTCGGAACGGACTTCAACGGACTGACATCCCTTGGATTTAACCTTGATGTCGATATCCGGCCGAAAATAATACTTGGCACGTTCAGGAGCGTTGAAAAGATAAAGGGTCTTCCTGAGGAGCCGGTCCAATACTTCGTCCTTGCTCAAGAAGTGACGCAGGGTCATCAATCGCGTTCCAGCCTGAACAAATTGCCCGGCCAGTTCTACATGAACGTGTTCCACCACGCCCTTTTGAGCGGCATGGATAGGTTTTTTATTTTTTTCGCGCTCCAACCGGGCGAGCAACGTTCCCGGCTTTTCCTTCCACTCTCCCGACGGGCCAATGACCTTTGCCCCCGGCGTATCCGTGACAAATTCCACAATTCCAGTGTGCGACGCTGTAATGACGATTTCCTCGAACGGGGAAGCTTTAATCTCATCCAGCAGTTCGGTAATGTTCAACAATTATGCACCCTCAACTTCCTCAAGTTGATATCAAGATTTTGACAATGATTGTTCACGGGGCCATGGCGCATGCAAATCATCATTAACGGTAATAGAGATTTCTGCCACCCACGGTCTGAAGAGCCTGATACACATTCTTGCGCATCTCCCGCCTGTCCCAGACGCCTTGAATATGGCCGCGGGACAAAGCCTGATAGGCGCCATGGTACTGAGGGTCAACCGGCATGCCCGTGGTTTCCTGAATGACGCCCAGCCCCGCGAAGCCGACACGGGAGGAGCGAATGGCAAACTGGTAAGGAGAACAGCCCAGAAAGCTGGCCACAGGGCCGGCATAGGAGTTCGTATCGTAGACGACCATATACAGGCCGCCATCCTCCAAATAACGCCTCACTGCCATGGTGCAACGCGGCATCTGGATTACCCCCAAGGTTCCTTCCTGGATTCGTATCCCGGCTGTCCCATGAACATAGGCCACAAAGGGGAAATGTTTCTTGCGCGCTCTGTCCACTGCACGGATGAATTTCTCACCCTCGGCGGCACCAACCGATCCTCCACGAAAACCGGCGGCCAGCATGGCCGTCACGACATGAACTCCATTGATCGTGGCTTCGAATGTCATGCAGGAGCTTTTCATTCCGGTTTTGCTCTTGGCCTCCTCGAGCTTCAGATCCAGCCCTTCATACCCAAGCGGATTTTTGGCTTCGATCTGCGCGTTGAATTCCCTGATGGAATCCTTGTCATAGACATTGTTGAGATACCACTCATATTCCATGGGAAAATGATGACCGCAGTGAATGCACACTCCCGCCCACTCACCGAACAAATCCGGCGCCCACATATCCAGACAGCCATGAACTGGCGTGTTGGGGCATGTAATGGTCGCGTCACGCTTTGCCTTGGGACTGAGGTATTCCTTCTTCGATTCAGCCTCTTGCTCTTCCCAGCGCGTCAACTGCGTCAACTGACACTGCTCATTGCCGTTGGCATCTCCTTCTGTCGTGGCTACCGAACCTCTGATCCGTTTGATGGGCGCAAAGCATTTATTGAGAATCACCTGAAATTCCGCACCAACGTCTTCGGCAAGATTCGTGAACTTTTTCTGGTGCTTACGCCAGAAATCATACTTGAAAAAGGAGTGTACCGACCACCCCAGACCTACACCGAAATCAATCACTTTTTGGCCCAGGGATCTGCGATCCAGCACGGCATGCCTGCTCAAGCGCATGAATCGCTGGTAGCGTTTCCAGAGCAGGCGATCCCGGGCGCCGCTTCCCAGCTTCCAGCGGACGAATATATTTTCGGCATTTGCACCCGGCGACTTCTTTTGGCGCATGATGGCCTTGGCTCGGAAATAATTCATGCCACGGACATTGAGAATAATCTCATCCGTGGCGTTGATAACCTCCTGACGCAGAGTCCTGAAGAAATCATAGTGCTCCGTCCTGGCGCCGAGTACGGGCTCCTGAACGATTCGGTCAATCAGGCCCAGCGAAAGATTGTCTTCCGCGGTGATTTTCAATTGCTTCGCGCATGTCTCAACCAATTCCGGAGGGACACGCTGTCCCTGTTTGATCCGCCCTTCAATAGCCGCTGCGCCTTCGGGAGAGATAACCGAGTAGTAGCCATGAGACAGCATCAAGCGCACGTCCGCCAACCCGATAGCCTCGGCTCCCCCGGATCCACCTTCGGAAAAGATGGCGATCACAGGCACCCGTAGTCCGGCCATTTCATAAAGATTTCGAGCAATTTGCTGTGCGGCGCCGGGATAATCCTCAATGGGAAAAGCGCCAGGAGTGTTCACATAGGCATGAATGGGAATATTTTCCGTTTCCGCGACCTTCATGTACTGCAATGCCTTGGCATTGCCCCATGGCTTGACCGAACCGCCGTTGCGAAACTCCTGCCCATGGCCTTTTTCTTGGCCGATGACCATCACGGATTGATTGAAGACCTTGTTGCCTACCCTGCGGGTTATGTATGCACGGGCAATAAGCATGCTGGGATCGACGCTGTATTCATCCTGCCCGCCGATCTCGGTATAGTTGTCGTAAACATGCTCCAGAATATCCTTCAACGATATTCGTTGAGGATGGCGAACGATGCGGACCTTATCCATGGGAGAAAGCTGACGTTCCAGCTTTTTCTCCAGAAAGACGAAAAGATCCTCCAGGGATGAAAGCTGACGAATCTGTTCGGCCGACTCCAGCCTTGGGAGTTGGTCCTCGAACTCCTGCAGTTTCGCCCGCAAGAGCAGGACGTTTTCATTTTCCTTGGGACCAAAAATATCCTGAATATACTTCAGGCGTTCACGCAATTCGATGACACTCTTATCTATATCCATCGCTATTGTTTCTCAATATGCTCTCCATTTACGGCGGGCCGAGCTCATGAAACCGGATAACTGAGCGGGGCGGTACCAAAGGGAAAGGTTCACGAACATATTTACCCGTATTCCATGAAGAGCAGATTCTATTAAAAGGTTGTCGTTTACGCATGCCCACGACATTTGCACTTCCCGACGTCTCTACTTGAACGTCGTCTGGACATGAAGTTTCACCAAACATGACATTTCCGCGAAGGCAGGAAATCCAGTTCATGCTTGTCACAAGTTTGTGCCAAGCCAACCACTTCCCGCACTGAAGCTAAGTAGTTACGAATTACAAAAAAATCTCTGATTTCTGATCTAGAACATCAGCAACGTTTCCGTCTTCTCACGAAGATAGACAATATTGGACTGCAACGGTTCACCTCTGGCGTTTCGTCCTTCCAATACCAGATTATCCAAAAAGGACTGGCCTCGCTCACGTGCTTGATGCAGCGTTTCTCCCCAGACGATTCCCAAGGCAAGATTCGGGTCGAATTCCGTAGGAATATCATAGGGTTTGTCAGTGGGAACGTGGGAATAAACCCGTACCCATGGCTCATCCTTCCATTGAAATTTTTCAATCAGGCCAACCCAGGGTGCAAACTTGTTGTGCGGCTCCTCTGCGATGATACGATACTCGATTCCCACACCGTCAAAGACAATATCCTTCTGAGAATAACCCAACGAATCACCCAGTCCAAGGCGGATCTGTTCGGCAATCAAATCCACATGTTCTTTCCCGGGCACTCGGGAAATGATGGCGCTCACTCCATTTTCCACCTGGATACGAGTATTAACCTCCAAAAGGAAAGGCTGGCCATTCGGAGTAACAATCCATTCCCATGTGCCGACATTGTCGTAGCGGACTTCTCTGGCCATGGAAAGAGAATGGTTGATGATGGAATCCAGAACCTCTGCCGCGTCAAAGGCATAGGTCACAAATTGGGGCGCAAAACCCGGGGCGACTTCTATGCGCTTCTGGCGGCCGATACTCTGCACGGAACAGTTCCTGGTACCGAAATGAACGACATTCGTTCCATTGCGTTCAGCAACTATCTGTACTTCAAGGTGATTGAAATCAAATATTCGTTGCTCCACCAGTACGCCTTCATCGCGGAACTGACGTTTTGCATAGTTGCGAATACGACGAAAAACACCCCGGAACTTGTCAGGATCATTGACTTCCTCAATACCCATGCCCCCACCGCCGGCCGAAGCCTTGACCAGTACGACCGGCTTGTGAATCCCCTGTTCAACTTGAAATGAAAAAAGCGCCTGGGCTATGGCTTCGGCCTCGATTTCATCATACAGGGGCCTGTCCGACCCAGGAATGGTCGGAATATTCAAGCTGCGGGCAAGGCGCTTGGTATTGATCTTGTCTCCGAGATTACGGATGACGGACCATGACGGTCCAATGAATACAAGCGGGCGTGTACGTTCGCTCGCACGCCGGGCAAAGCGATGATCCTCCGCAAAAAAACCATAACCCGGATGAACTGCCGTGGCGCCGGATGCGTCGGCCACGGAAAACATTTCATTGGGATCATAGTACGAGCTGATCGTGTACAATGCCTCTTCGCCGCCAACCTCGACAGCCAATCTGCAATGCCCGGAGGCGGCGTCCTCTTTGGTTGTAACGCAAACAAATTCAAGACCTAATTGCTGACATGCCCGAATGATTCGGATAGCAATTTCGCCACGATTGGCGATAAGTATTTTATGAATGGCTCGAGTTTTCTTCATCCTCGCCCTGCTGTTGCTTTTGACGTTTTCGGTGCTCAATCCACCGCTTTTGAATTTCAAGGGACAATTTGTCCATCCTGATTTCCTGAAGTCCCGACAACTCTTCAAAGTTGCAGGCCACCAGCGCCTCGTTACGAATCCCGACGACTTTGGCTTTCAAGCCAGCCACCCAAGCTTTACCTTGAACATTGATGTCCATCAGCATCTGTTGCCCCAAGGAAAATTTCTTTTCCTCATCGCGAAAGCACACGCCAAATGTACTTAAATCGATCACTGAATAGTATGACTCTTGCTCCGGGATCCACACCGTCAAGCCGGGAAAATGGACACGGTAACCACGACGGCGCTGACTATCCGTCTCGTCAAAATCGATTGAAAAATCCAACAATTCAACTGCCAATGCGCTTCTCCAAAACAAACTCAACCCGCCGATTTTTGGCGCGATTGTCTGGGGATGTGTTTGGAAAGAGCGGATACATATCCGCCAACCCCGTAGATGTCAGCCTGACCGGCTCAACCCCGAGTTCGATAAGATAGCGTAACACATTGACTGCACGCAAGGCGGAAATTTCCCAATTATCCTCGAACCGCCCACCTCTTGACGGCAGCACGTCGTCCGTGAATCCGCGGATATTGATGACTTGATCATGATAACGCACAAAAAAATCTTTCAAATCGGCAACAACGGCTTTTCCGGCAGGCGTAAGCGAAACTTGGCCCGAAGCGAATAGAACATCTCCAGGTACCCGCAGCGTGATCGTTCCTTCGTCAAAAACAGCTCCAACGACACCTTCCAGTCCTTTGGTATTCTGAAAATATCGAAAGTCCGAAAAAATTTTATGTTGGTTTTCCACAACCTGCCGATGCAGCATGGCTTGATCAATGAATACTCCAAGATCTTCCGAAGGAATTCTGTCGGCTCCAAGGCTGCCTCCCATCACATCGCCGAGAGCCATGCGCACGGAATAAAATGATTCCTTAAATCGAACATCATCCAATCTGGACATGCTGAACAACAAGATGAAAAACACCAGAAGCAACAAGCACAGGTCCGTGAAAGTAACCATCCAATCCCTGTTGTCGTCGTCATTATCATCAAATTCCAGGAGATTGTTGGGTGAACCGGTTGAGCTATCGTTCATTGCGTCGATCCTTGGGAGGTACAAATGACGACAATTTTTCGTAAACAAGGCGTGGATTGTTGTTCTCCAGAATACATTTCGCCCCCTCAAAGATGATCTGCAGGTGCAAAATTTCCTCCTGGCTGCGGCTTTTCAACTTGCCGGCCATGGGGAGAAAGAAAAGGCTGGCCATCATGGCCCCGTAAAACGTGGTAAGCAGAGCAACAGCCATGGCTGGTCCAATTGAACTTGGATCGTGCAGTGACGCAAGCATTTGCACCAAACCGATGAGGGTCCCGATCATGCCAAATGAAGGAGCATAGGCCCCCATTCGCTTGAATACATCCTGAACCATGTGATGTCTGCGTCTCAAGGACACTATTTCAATGGTCAACATCTCCCGAATCATCATCGGGTCTGCATTGTCGGCGATCAATTGACAGGCTTTTTTCAATATCATGTTCTCGGTCTTGACATTTTCCAAGGCCAGCAAACCTTCTCTCCGACTGATGTCCGCAATCTTTACCATGGTGTTGACGACATCGATCTCACGTGCTTTTCGAGTCACGAAAATTTTGTATGCAGCCGTATGCGCCTGTATAATCTCATTGAGCGGATAATTGACGGATATTGCCGCCAAGGTCCCCCCAACCACGATCATAAAGCCGGGTATGTTGACGAACGTATCAATTGATCCGCCGAGGATGATCGCGGCCATGATGAGCGATGTACCGGCAACTATCCCGAAAAGAGTCGTCTTATCCATTGCTTTTTTCGCCCATTAGCTTCAAAATAACACTCTGTTTTCAGGGATATATTTAACGGAATGAAAGGGGAAATCATGGGAACGAACAAGATCGACACGTCGAAAGAACAACCTCTTGCGCAGGTATCGGCCGCAGTGGATACTCTTCGCTCCCGAATCAAATCATATCTGCATTCACCTGTAGGGGTTATTCTAGGAACAGGCTTGGGTCAATGGGTGGAAAGTCTTGAGGGACATTTCCGGATTGACTACAAAGATATTGACGGCTTTCCGCGATCTACAGTGCGAAGTCACGCAGGCAATCTCTGCGCCGGGTGGGTAGGCAAAACTCCGGTTCTGGCTCTTCAAGGTCGATTTCATCTCTATGAAGGCTATTCCCCGGATCAGGTCTGTTTTGGTGTTCGCGCATTGTCCATGCTCGGTGTGAAAAAATTGATCATCACGAACGCTGCCGGTGCTCTCAATCCTTTATTTGAACCCGGCGAAATTATGGTCATCAGTGATCAAATCAACATGACCGGACACAATCCCCTGATTGGTCTTTCCTACGGGGAACCACAATTTCCGGACATGAGCCGATTATACTCAAAAAATTTTATGAAACTCGCGCATTCCAAGGCCCTTAAACATGATTACCGGCTACAAGAAGGAGTATATATAGGCATTCTTGGTCCAAGTCTAGAAACACCGGCGGAAACACGAGCTTATCGAGCGCTTGGAGCTGACGCGATCGGCATGTCCACCGTTATGGAAACCATAGCCGCATGCCAGATGGGAATGGAAATTCTCGGCCTGTCCTGTCTTACAAACAAGAACCTGCCGGATTGCATGGCGCCGACTTCACTCGAAGAAATTATTGGTGTTGGGCAAGATATTGAACCAAGGCTTTCTGCCTTGCTGAATGCGGTAATCCCGGAAATGCATGCAATGGCGTGAGCATGAGGTAGATGCGAAAACTCATCACTAAGACACACGTGCCGCACTGGGGTGTGAAGTGGACCGGTGGAAGTTGCTTAAAGATGGCAGTTGGGGTGGATAAGAATTCCCGACAAATCCAAAACAAAAAGCCCGCTTCTGCTGAAGCGGGCTTTTTGTTTTGGAAAGAAAGTTCTGGCGACGTCCTACTTTCCCACGGTTAGAACCGCAGTATCATCGGCGCTGGAGGGCTTAACTTCCGAGTTCGGAATGGGATCGGGTGTGTCCCCTCCGCCCAGGTCACCAGAACTAATTTTGTATAGGTGGTTTTGTGAGGTGTTTTTGTATGATCTGACTGATCAGTTGGAATCACTCATCACAATTCACCTTTTTCATAGGGAATGAAGAATAGAGAGGTTAAGACTCACGGTCTATTAGTACTGGTCAGCTGAGCGTATTGCGACGCTTACACCTCCAGCCTATCAACCTGGTGGTCTACCAGGGACCTTTAGGGAATTTCTTCCAGGGAGACCTAATCTTGAGGCAGGCTTCCCGCTTAGATGCTTTCAGCGGTTATCCTTTCCGAACATAGCTACCCAGCTGTGCCGCTGGCGCGACAACTGGTCCACCAGAGGTTCGTCCATCCCGGTCCTCTCGTACTAGGGACAGGCCCTCTCAAGTCTCCTCCGCCCACAGCAGATAGGGACCAAACTGTCTCACGACGTTTTAAACCCAGCTCGCGTACCACTTTAAACGGCGAACAGCCGTACCCTTGGGACCTGCTCCAGCCCCAGGATGTGATGAGCCGACATCGAGGTGCCAAACCGCGTCGTCGATGTGAACTCTTGGACGCGATCAGCCTGTTATCCCCGGCGTACCTTTTATCCGATGAGCGATGGCCCTTCCATGCGGGACCACCGGATCACTAAGACCGACTTTCGTCCCTGTTCGAGATGTCTCTCTCACAGTCAAGCTCCCTTATGCCTTTGCACTCAACGGCTGGTTTCCAATCAGCCTGAGGGAACCTTTGCACGCCTCCGTTACATTTTGGGAGGCGACCGCCCCAGTCAAACTACCCGCCTGGCACTGTCTACGGTCAGGCTTCACTGACCAGTATTAGAGTTTTAGAATAACAAGGGTGGTATTTCAAGGATGGCTCCGCCCATACTGGCGTACAGGTTTCACAGCCTCCCACCTATCCTACACATGATATCCCAAAACCCAATGCCAGGTTATAGTAAAGGTGCACAGGGTCTTTCCGTCTTGCTGCGGGTAGACGGCATTTGCACCGCCACTTCAATTTCACTGAGTCTCTGGTCGAGACAGCGCGGAGATCGTTACGCCATTCGTGCAGGTCGGAACTTACCCGACAAGGAATTTCGCTACCTTAGGACCGTTATAGTTACGGCCGCCGTTTACCGGGGCTTCGGTTCAAAGCTTCGGTTGCCCTAACCTCTCCCCTTAACCTTCCGGCACCGGGCAGGCGTCAGTCTGTATACCGCGTCTTACGACTTCGCACAGACCTGTGTTTTTAGTAAACAGTCGCCCCCGCCGTTTCTCTGCGACTCCTTGATGCTCAGGGAGCAAGTCCCATCACAAGAAGGAGCACCCCTTCTCCCGAAGTTACGGGGTCATTTTGCCGAGTTCCTTGACCAGAGTTTTCTCAAGCGCCTTGGGATACTCTCCCCGCCCACCTGCGTTGGTTTGCGGTACGGTCCGCGAAACATCTCGTTTAGAGGCTTTTCTCGGCAGCATGGGATGAGTCACTTCTGTCTTGCGACACGTCATCACCTCTCGGCCTTAAAGCTTCGCGGATTTGCCTACGA
>NZ_BAAHXH010000003.1:0-382500 GCF_054656975.1 Desulfonatronum parangueonense | reverse complement strand
GGCCGTGACCTTGCCGAACCGTTCGAACGCTTCATCATAGGCGTGCATCAACCTGCTCTGTCCTATTGCGGCGGCTGCCTGCTTTTCCGGCAGGTGCACTCCCAGGCATAGATTTGAAATCACCTTCCGCCCGGCGGCCACGGCTCCGGAAGAAACCAAAACCAGATCCAACCCCCGATCGTGCAGCGACGACATCTGGTCCGCCAAACGCGAAACCACGCGCAGATCAAGGCCCTGTTCCGACGTCAGTACGGCACTGCCCACCTTGATCAAAATCCGTTTTGCGTTCGCCAGCACCTGATGACGATGTTCTTTCCAATCACTCATAGCTTTATTCCTTGAGTATCTTGCCATCCCCCGCAATGCTCTTCCGCCATGTCAACTGAAGAAGCCCTGCCGCCCCGCTGCCACTCGCGAATCTGCTGATCCGGAATCAGCAACGCCGATTCCTGTCGGAGACATCAGCCCCATTTTCGCACAGCCGAAAGCCTGACGAAAGGCTTCGCGGCATTGATGAGGGCAGGATCCCCTGCTGACGTTTCGGTGAATACTCATTGAAATGCCGGATGAAAAGCCCCGGCAAATGGCCATATGACAGTCTGTCCTTCCGATCCTGAAAACGAAGGAGCCATATCCAATCCAGATGGTGATTCCGATGTGAATTATGGCCCTGCCATGGGCTGAAGAAACAAAAAAAGGAACAACACCTTCGTGTTGCTCCCTGATTTTGTTGACCTTGTTATTCCGAAATCCAAGTGTGTGGTGGAGGCGGCGGGAATCGAACCCGCGTCCGAGAACGGTCCGCCAGCGACGTCTACAGGCTTAGGACAGGTTTAATTCTCGCCATGAAAGCTGCCCCTGTCCAGGCGGCTCCAAGGCCAGTTCGTCTGTGTCTCGCCTTGATTCCCGACGAACAGAGGAATCAAGGCCAGCCTGAAGTGTCGTCGCTTCTATCGGCTTACCAGGCGATGGGCCGGAGAAGCGCTGGCTGTCTTAAGCAGCCAGGGCGTATTCGCGATCGTTGGCAGTTGAATGCCTGCTGCGTGTTTAACGAGGCCTCGCAGCACCTCGGCCTGCAGCCGTGGTTTCATCATCCCCGTCGAAACCAGGGCGCCCCCTTGCGTGGAAGACCTCTATTATAGTTTTTGCCATTGATTTGGCAAGGGGTGTTGAACAAAAAAATCTTCGTCTGTCTTTTGCTTTACGCCATTATTCACCTCGTGAGTTACGATTCGATCACGGCATCCGCTCAGGAAAAATACATGTATCCATGTATATGATGTTCGTTCACGTAACGATACCCTGTTTCCATGGGGCAGAGGATTTGGCGAATCCGCAATGAATCATTGATTTGTGGCAACGAGCAGGAGCTATGAGGCGACTTCAGAACCTCAACCCACTGTCCAACTAAAAATCTCAAACGAAATGATAACTTTTCAGCTTCGTTCCGGTTTGTCTCAATTTTTCAGCCTCGCAACTCCTTCGTCGGCCTCACAACATCGAACCATTGCTCGAATAAACATCCATTGGCACTTCAGGCGATTGGCACAGGTTCGACGACGAATCCTGGCTCAGTCAGACAGGCGATGCCAAAAAATCGAGACATTCCGGAACAATCCAGGTTTATCATGAAAAGTGCTGAGTAGTTATTGGTTACCAACATTATGATGGCCGTCGCCATGAATTGGGTAGTCCGTGGATGGCGAGTCCGTGGAGGCTGTAATGATTAAAGGCATTTCCATGAAGCAGTTCGTGCTTGATCTCAACCAGGAGATCAATAACGACAACGTCTATAATGGCGCCGCGGCGTTGGGATACTATCTGACGCTTGCCATTTTTCCAGCAATGATTCTGCTCATGACCATCATCCCCTATCTGCCCATCGAACGAGTGGATGAGGCAATTATGGACCTGCTGGGGCAGGCCCTTCCGGACGAAGCCTACGACATGGTTGCCGAGGTGGTGGTCGATGTCACGGAAAATCGGCGCGGAGGCCTCCTGTCCTTCAGTCTTGCCGGAACGATATGGGCGGCTTCAACGGGAATGTACGCGGTCATGCAACAGCTCAATGTCACCTACGGCGTTCAGGAGGCCCGCAGCTTTGTTCGGGGGCGAGCCACGGCTTTCATGCTCAGCCTGCTGTTCGGCCTGCTGGTGATAGGTGCATTTTCCCTCATCGTCCTCGGCGGCATCATTGAGGATTGGATGGCTGACCAGCTCGGCATGAGTGACGCCCTGATCATGGTCTTTGCCGCCTTTCGATGGGTGGTCATCGTGCTTGCTCTGTTTTTGGGGTTCGCCTTGATCTACCGGTATGCGCCCAATGTCGAACAGAAATTCAAGTTCATCACCCCGGGCAGCGTGTTCGGCGTGGTCATGTTAATCATCGCGTCTTTAGGCTTCTCCATCTACACCAGTAATTTTGCCGACTACGACGCCACCTACGGCAGTATCGGCGCGGTGATCATTTTGATGTTGTGGCTCTATGTCGCCGGACTGGTGATTTTAATCGGTTCGGAGATCAATGCCGTGCTCGAGCATTATAGTTCCCACGGCAAGCGCAAGGGCGAAAAGAAGGAGGGGGAGCACCAGGGTGAGAAATTGCAGGATCGGTAACGCACAATAATTTCATAGCTTCATAAGCGGCTTTGCCCGCAACCCGGTTATCAGTTATCCGTTATTTGTTATCAGGTAATCAGGTAATTGCTCAAAAAGATCGGATGATGAAGTTCCCTGCGCAAGGATACTCATCGACGCGGAGTTTCGTGAGAAAGCTACGGGGGCCATGCTCCAGCCGGAACTTTGCCCTGAGTGCGTTACACCGTTGCCGCACTGGGGTGCGGCGCTCCCAGGTTTCATCTTCATTGCCCCAAGTTTTGAGCAGTTACCCGGCGCGCCTGAGTCAATCAGAGCAGCCACTCGATGGGCAACCGGGCGAGAATCCGGATGGCGACCCGTTGCAATGGCGTCGTGCCCGGCTCGATGTCATGGTGAATCAATCGGCCCTCATCCAGCTCAAGCCAGTAGAGTTGTCCCGCTTCGTCCAGCCGCACTTCGTATGCATTGGCCGGTATGACTGTCTCAAAGGCGGTCGCAATTTTTTCGGCCAAAGACGGGCTGTCAATGACGAAGCCGAGTTCGGTGTTCAGCTTCGCGGAACGGGGATCAAAGTTGAACGAGCCGACAAAGACACGTGATGCATCCACGGAAAAAGTCTTGGCATGCAGGCTGGCCCCAGAGCTACCAAAAGGTCCCGCCTCGCCCGAGTACTGTTGCATCGTGGATGAGAGCTTGAACTCAAACAGAGTAACTCCGGCAGCGAGCAGATCCTTGCGTCGTTTGGAGTAACCGGCATGGACGGGAAAAACGTCGGTGGCCTCCAAAGCATTGGTCAGCACCTTGATCTGCACTCCCTCTTCGGCCATGGCCGCGAAAGCCGACACTCCCGATTCCGTGGGCACGAAATAGGGGGAGATCAAGTCCACTTCCCTGGACGGCACACCGATGATATCGCGCAATTGAGGGATAATCAGGTCTTCAGGCGCACCATCCGGCATGATCTTGTCTGGATCGTCGCTGACCATGCGTACCGTTGTCCACTCCAGAGCCAGGTTCCCGGAAGTCAGGTCGTTCACAAACCGTGATTCCCGCACGGCGTCCAGATAAATTTCCACGTGAGGGCTTATATCCAGTCGCCGAACTCCCAACTCGGCGACGTCTGCCTGAGGCAGAATGGCTTCCACCGGATATGCCGCTCTGCTCTGCCAGTAGCGATCGAAATTGGCGGACACCTCTTGGACCACGGCACCGACTGTCAGAACGTCCAGATCCGCAAAAAGAATGTCGTTGGTCGCGCCGAAATACTCATCCCCGATATTCCGCCCGCCGACGATGGTGACCATGTTGTCCACGGTGAAGGACTTGTTGTGCATTCGACGATGGGCGCGTGAAAAGTCCAAGATGAAGTTCAACGCACGGAAGTTGCGAAAGACGAAGGGGTTGAACAACCGCACTTCAAAGTTGGGATGTGCGTTCAATCTCGCCAAGGTCTCGTCCAATCCGGCCGTGGGCAAATCGTCCAGCAGCAGACGGACTCTGACTCCACGTTCGGCAGCATGATGCAATGCCTCAAAAAGCAGATTTCCGGTCAGATCGTTACGCCAGATATAGTACTGAACGTCCAGGGTCCGCTCCGCCGCCGCGGCCAGCAGAACACGGGCCGCAAAGGCGTCCTTGCTGGTTTGTAGCGCGAAAACGCCGCTCATTTCGGGATGCAGGTCCACCAAAGGCGCAACAGTCTTGCCCAGGTAGGTGTATCGTGCTTCCTCCGCCGCCAGTGCGGAAGATTCGGTTCGCGATTCCAAGGTCGGCAGGGAGCGACAACCCATCGCCATCAGGCTGACCAGGAGTATCAAGACGCAGGCAATCGCCGGGAACACGTCGCGTAGTGGAACCGCCACCAAGCTGCTATTCCGGCGAAAGCGGAGTTCGGCGTCCAGGGCCGACCAAGAACAGGGATCTGTTGGCAGTGAGGAATTACTCATCAACTCACTTCATCTTCAGCAAAGCCTGATACAGGGCCTGGGTGCCATCACGGCCATGACCCAGGGCTGAGGCCTCTTTATAGATACGTTCCACCAGATCCAGACCCGGCAGATGAATGCCCATGCGCTGGGCTTCATCCAAGGCTATGCCCATGTCCTTGATGAAATGATCGATCATGAAGCCCGGCGCGAAGTCGCCCTTGAGGATGCGCGGAGCGAGATTCTCCAGGGACCAGCAGTAGGCGGCGCCCTTGGTGATGGAATCCAAAACCCTGACGGGATCGAGACCGGCCGCAGCCGCGTAGACCATGCTTTCACAGACGCCGATCATGGTCCCGGCAATGACGATCTGGTTGCACATTTTCGCATGCTGTCCGGCACCGGCCGGTCCCTGGTAAACGATGTTCACGCCCATCAACCGAAACAGCGGCAGAATCGCCTCAAACGCCACTTCGTCTCCGCCGACCATGATGGACAGCTTGGCGTTTCGCGCTCCCACATCTCCTCCGGAGACCGGCGCATCCAGAGAAAAAGCCCCCTGCTCGCGGGCGGCATCGGCAATGTTTACTGCCAGGCTTGGACTGGTGGTAGTCATGTCCACGCAGACGGCTCCGGATTTCAAACCCTTCAGGATTCCCGATTCGCCGAAGTAGACCTCACGCACGTCCGGGGGAAAACCGACAATGGAAAAAACCACGTCCGAATCATGAGCAACAGCCAGGGGCGACTCAGCCCAGACCGCGCCCCTGTCCAGCAAAGGTT
The DNA here is from genome assembly GCF_054656975.1 of Desulfonatronum parangueonense. Taxonomy (NCBI): domain Bacteria; kingdom Pseudomonadati; phylum Thermodesulfobacteriota; class Desulfovibrionia; order Desulfovibrionales; family Desulfonatronaceae; genus Desulfonatronum; species Desulfonatronum parangueonense. The sequence goes on along the minus strand of NZ_BAAHXH010000003.1, from coordinate 377,194 downwards.
GGGCTTTGGATCTGGTCCTGGTGAACACCGAGACTTTGTATCCGGCATCCAGCAGATGCCCGCACATGGACAAGCCCATCACTCCCGTTCCGACCCAGCCGATCCGGGCGGTTTCAGGCGACACGCTCGGGAATTTATCCGTCATGATTTCCTCCTTGAATAAAACAGTAGTGGCCCTTTGGGATCAACACAGCACACATTGCGTGCCCTGCCTCAGCAAATCGAGTTAGGAGTCGGATTCTGGTGTCAAAAACCCGGCCTCCACATGGCCAACGTTTCCGAGACCGATAATGTTGAATGTAACTACTCAGCTGAGGTCCGGGTTGCTTTGATTTTGCGGCCTCGCCAACTCCTTCGCCGGCTTCGTAACACCAAACCATTGTATGAATAAACAACACTCGTGCTCCAAGAGTCCGGCAGTGGTTCGGTGAACGAATCCTGGCTCAGTCAAACAGGCGAGACCGCAAAATCAAAGCAACCCGGACCATCCCTGCTTCAACTGTTAATAGTTACTGTTGAATAATGATTTATTCAAACGAAAACGTCCAGACTGCAAAGCAGCAGCCTGGACTTGAAAACAGCAACGACAAGCAACATATTATGACGAAATGATGATTACTTCTTGCCTCTCTCCCCGGAAGCGTCGGCCGTGGCCAGAATCGGTTTGACGATTTGATTCATGGCCTGGGCAGTTTGGCCTTCCGGATGCACGCGGAGAAAGGCGAACCCCTCGTCTCCGGCTCGAACCACCTCCGCATCCAGGGGTATGCGTCCCAGAAAAGGCACGCCCGTCTCGCGGGCAAGGGCTTCTCCCCCGCCGCTGCCGAAAACGTCGTCCACTTCACCGCATTTGGAGCAAACATGACCGCTCATGTTTTCCACAATGCCCAAAACCGGGTTTCCCACCTCAGCGCAGAATGTCACGGATCGGCGCACGTCGTCCACAGCCACCCCTTGGGGCGTTGTGACGATCAAAGCCTTGGCTTCGGGACCCAGCAACTGGAGGACGGAAAGAGGTTCGTCGCCGGTTCCCGGAGGGCAATCCACCACGAGAAAATCCAGATCGCCCCAACGCACGTCCCGCAGGAACTGCTTGATCATGCCCATCTTCACCGGCCCCCGCCAAATCACGGCTTCCCGGTTGTTGGGCAGCAGGAATCCCAAGGACATGACCCATAAATTGGGACCCGCATTGATTGGCTCCATACGGTTTGCATCGACCTGTGGCCGTTCTCCGGACAGGCTGAGCAGCCTTGGAACGCTGGGCCCATGCACGTCCACATCCAACAAACCGGTGATTTTGCCGGCCATGGCCAATGCCTGGGCCAGGTTCACCGCTACAGTGCTTTTTCCAACGCCTCCCTTGCCGGACAAGACAACGATCTTGTTCTTGATCCGGGCCAGATTGGCCTGCAAAATTTTTTCTTCTTCGCTCGGTTCGCTGCACCCCTTGTCCGAACACTTTTCCGAACAGGTTCCGCACGCATGTTCACCCATGATGCCATACTCCTGAAAATCTGATGTTGAAGGGTTGATGTTCAGGGTTGACCCGCTTGCCTATTGTGCAGGAGGTCCAACCTTTCAGCTTCAGTATCTGTCGCACCCCGCATACCGCTCAAGTTCCGCAATCCGTTAACATCGCTGTGGGGTAACGACAAAAATGGAACATACGGCAGGCTATCGGACACGTCCAGACCGGTTTCCTGGATTGGCTCATCCCGGTCCAGCGCGGAATTTTGCTGAGCGGTTCCTTTGGGAAACCATTACCGCTTGACATTATGAAAAAAAAACAGTGGGAAAGGTGGCGGCGCTTCATTGCCGATAGTCCGGGAATGATATATCATGCCGAGTCCACAACAGGACAGGAAAATCATCAACTTCATTTTTTCCATAACAGGGGAATCCCTTTCGGGAGGATATGCAAATTATGACATTACCCAGTTTATCTTTCGGGGATTTAGTTGCCAGGACGCCAATTGTTCAAGGTGGAATGGGCGTGGGCATATCCCTTTCCGGCCTCGCGTCAGCCGTAGCCAACCAAGGCGGCATCGGGGTCATCTCCGCGGCCATGATCGGCATGAATGAGCCGGATCTCGCCAAGAATTATACTCAAGCCAATATTCGTGCTCTGCAAGAGGAAATTCGCAAGGCCAAGGAAATGACCAAGGGCATTCTTGGCGTGAACATCATGGTTGCCCTGAGCAATTTCGCCGATCTGGTCCGCACCTCCATTCAGGAGCGTATCGATATTATCTTTTCCGGAGCCGGATTGCCCTTCGACCTTCCGAAGTATCTCACGGAAGAATCTCACACCAAACTTGTGCCCATTGTCTCATCCGGCCGGGCCGCGGCCATCATCTGCAAAAAATGGATATCCAAGTTCAACTATGTTCCGGACGGTTTCGTCGTCGAAGGCCCCATGGCCGGCGGCCACCTGGGCTTCAAGGCGGAACAGCTGGACGACCCCGAGTTCCAGCTCGAAAACCTGGTTCCGCAGGTCATCGAAGCGGTCAAGCCTTTTGAAGAAGAACACAATCGTTCCATTCCCGTGATTGCTGCCGGTGGCATCTTCTCCGGCGCGGACATCTGCAAGTATCTGCGCATGGGCGCCGCCGGCGTCCAGTTGGGGACCCGTTTTGTCGCCACCCATGAATGTGATGCGGAAATGGCCTTCAAACAGGCCTTCATTGACGCCCAGGAAGGTGACGTGACCGTGATCAAAAGTCCGGTGGGCATGCCCGGCCGGGCGTTGAAAAACACATTTCTGAATGATGTGGAAGAAGGCAAACGCAAGCCCTTCAAGTGCCCCTACCACTGCATCGTCACCTGCGACATCAAGAAAAGTCCGTACTGCATCGCCCAGGCTCTGGCCAACGCCAAGAAGGGCCGGATGAAGCTGGGCTTCGCCTTTGCCGGGCAGACCGCGCACCGTGTGGACAAACTGCTCTCGGTCAAGGAATTGATGGAATCGCTGGAAGCCGAATACAACGAAGCCTGCGCAGGACCGGCTCCTGCCGAAAACTAAACGCCGGGCATCTTAAACCCAACGCTGAAGCCATCTCAAGGCGGGGGATCAGATCTCCCGCCTTTTTTTATCGCCAAATAGAAACAGATCCGGACACCCCTGTCTGACCGACCCAGGCATCGTTCTTCAAGCATTGCCGTAGGCAGAGAGCAAAGTCTTTTGTTATGACAACGCAACGGCTTGATGATCCGAAGCCGGCGCGTGAGTTTCAATCCTGCCAATCAGGTAAACCAAAATGCCCTGGAGCCTTGCCTCTTGTATTCACAGAGGAAAACAGATACAGCCGCGTTGAGCTTTGACGGCACTTCGTATGTTCACTCTTTTGCCGTTGCAATGACGTGCCAAAACATCCTGCACAATTTGACGCAATCATCAATAATTACGTTGGCATTTTCGCCGGCTTTGACGGAGTCAATAAGAAATGGACGATGGCGGTAGTAGTACCCGAAAATCTCAACCTCCCTCAGCCTTGCCCAATGGTCCTCAAAGGACGCCGCGCCACGCCGGAACGTTCCACTTGTAAATCTTAGATCGTTCCTGTCCGGGTTTACCTCCGCCGCGTCCCTCAAGACCACGGGCCTGGAGGCAACCCATGAAAGATCCTCTCCTCATCAGTACTTTGCGCGAGTATATTGATGCCGGGAATCCCAAAGCACTGCGGGATTTCTCGGCTTCCCTGCACCCGGCGGATCTGGCCGATTCCCTGGATGAACTGGCGCCGAAAGACGCATCGTACGTCCTGGAGACGTTGTTCTCGCATCAGAGCGCGGAAGTGCTCGGGCAGCTTGACTCAGACCTGCAGATGGACATCATGCTCCGGATGTCCGACATCCGACTGGCGGACATTGTCACGAACATGTTCTCCGACGAGCGGGTGGACCTGATCCAGCTCCTGCCCGAGGAACGACGCCAGAACGTTTTACGCCTGCTGGCCAAGGCCGAACGAGAAGACATCATCCGTCTGGGAGCCTACGAGGAAGGAACCGCGGGCGCGATCATGACCTCGGACTATGCGGTGCTCAAGCCCACGCTGACCACCCGCCAGGCGCTGGACAAGCTGCGTTTGGAAGCTCCGGACAAGGAAACCATCTACTATGCCTACGTCATTGATGAACAACGCCGGCTGCTGGGCCTGATCTCCCTGCGTGACCTGATCATGGCCACGCCGGAAAAGAAGGTCGAGGACATCATGCGCCGCGATCCGGTGCGGGCCAATGTCGCCGACGACCAGGAAGACGTGGCCAAGACCATGGCCAAATACGATATCCTGGCCCTCCCGGTGACCAACGGCAACGACGCCCTGGTCGGCATCATCACCTTCGACGACGTGCATGACGTCATTGAAGAAGAGGCCTCGGAAGACTTTCACCGCATGGGATCCATTGCCGAGGGATTCGGCCCCTCGGCATCCGACCTCAGCGGATTCAAACCAGCTGACATTTATTATCTCTTCCTGAAGCGCGTTCCCTGGCTGCTGGCCCTGGTCTTCGTGAACATCTTTTCCGGCGCGGGCATCGCTTTTTTTGAAGACACCATCCAGGCCGTGGTCTCGCTGGTCTTTTTCCTGCCGCTGCTGATCGGCAGCGGCGGCAATGCCGGCTCGCAGTCCGCCACCCTGATGGTCCGCGCCCTGGCCACGGGAGAAGTGCACATGAAGGATTGGTTCAAGCTGCTCGGCAGGGAGATCGTCATTGCCCTGGCCATCGGCCTGTGCATGGGCTTTGCTGTTTCCCTGATCGGCATTTTTCGGGTTGGTCCGGACGTGACCGTGGTTGTCGCCTTGAGCATGATCACCATTGTGCTCATGGGCTGTCTGCTGGGGATGTCCCTGCCCTTCCTGCTGACCCGAATGAAGCTGGATCCCGCCACGGCCAGCGCCCCCTTGATCGCCTCCCTGGCCGACATCGCCGGCATCGTCATCTATTTCGGCATCGCGACCTGGTATCTGGGACTGCAGTACTGACCCATCACGAATCTTCACTCGCAATCGCAATCGAAATCGAAATCGAAATCGCAATCGAAGCGAATTGCACCACGAAGAGAATGAAAGATACTGCTCGAAAAATTGTGGCAAGCATGGCCTGGATGCCCGCCTTCGCGGGCATGACGAGCTTGGTAAAGCGTACCTTTTGGAGTCATTCCCGCGAAGGCGGGAATCCAGGTACAAGGGTACTTCAGACCGCCCGATCTTTTGGAGCAGTTACCATGAAAGCACGAAGGCACACAAAGCATCAAGATTTCCTCTCCGTCCCCCTTCGTGCTCTTCGTGCCCTTCGTGGTGAAAAAAAATCCGCAAGAAATCAAACAACAACTTGATCACGTCCCGTCCCGGCGTGACATCTTACTTCTCGCGGAAATTCGGGCCGCACTGGGGTGCGGCGGTCCCGGGGGTTACATCATTGGATACCTATGCCGAACACTTGGGATGGCAATCTCGATTTCGATTGCGATTTCGATTTCGATTTTTTTGTTACATTGAGGCGGCTCACTGTCAGAATGGTGGAGAGGCGCTGGTATACAGATAGCGCTTGATTTTGTGGGTCGGGGTTTTTTCGAAGGGTTCGGTTTGCTCGATGATCTTGGTGATCCGGGAGAAGGATGACAGTCCGGCATTGGTTTTTGTGCGGATATCCTCCAGCAGGGTTTCCAGTTGCTTGCGTGCATCGAACTGGCTCATGCCCCGCCAGGCGAAGACTTCATCCAGCCGGTCGTAGTCCAGAAAAACCCTGGCCGCCACCTTGCCGTCCAGTTCGAAGACCAGGGATTCCAGGACGAAATCCTGTTCATTCAGGGCGATTTCGATTTCTTCCGGATAGATGTTCTCACCACTGGGCCCGAGGATCATGTTCTTCAGCCGCCCACGGATGAACAGATAGCCGTCATTGTCCAGCACGCCCAGATCACCTGTTCTCAGCCAACCATCCGCGGTGAAGACCTCTGAAGTCAGTTCCGGCTCCTGGAAATAGCCCTGCATCACGTTGGGGCCCCGGACCTGAATCTCGCCCACGCCCTCCTCGCCGGACTGCTGAATGCCCTGGCTCTCCAGCCCTGCTCCCTGATCAGCGGCAATGCGCACGTCCACGCCCGTCAGCGGACGGCCGCAGGAACGCCGGCGGACCCAGGCAGGCCCCGTACCGGTCACCAAAGGGGAAGCTTCGGTCAGGCCGTATCCAACAGCATAAGGAAAGCCCGCATCGCGCAAGAAGGTCTCGGTTTCCACGGCCAGAGGCGCTCCGCCGATGCAAAAGCCCCGCAGATGACCGCCGAAGGCCTGGAGCAGTTTCTTTCCAGCAGCCTTATGCAGAACTTTCCGACCCGGAGCAAAGCGGTACAGCATTCGGCCCACGGCGCTTCCCGTGAGCTTGGGCTGAATGCGGCGCTTGAATATCTTTTCGATCACCAGAGGCACGCTGAGCATGAAGGTCGGCTGCACCTTGCCCAAGGCGTCCATCAGGGCCTGTGGCGAAGGCACGCCCTGCAGATAGCGGATCTGGGTGCCATTGATCATGGGCAGCAGGAATCCCAGGGTGAACTCGATGGTATGGGCCAGGGGCAGAATGGAAAGCATCCGATCCTGTGGGCCAAGGTCCACAAGCTGCCGGGTCATCCAGGCATCGGAAATCAGGTTGCGATGGGAGAGCATCACTCCCTTGGCCCGACCGGTTGTGCCGGAAGTATAGACGATGGAAGCCAGATCATCCTCCCCAGGTGCCGCGGGCACGGATTCACCGGTCAACTGCCGGGCCAAAGCCTGCAGTTTTTCCCGATCCTTGAAGCTGGAACGAATGACGCCTTTTACCCGACCGGCCAGGGATTCCGGTGGCAGAATCCGGTAGTCATCCAGAACGATTACGGTCAGATGCTGCTGGTTCAACCCTTCCAGCTTGTTCAGACAACGTTCCGAAACCAGGAGAACTTTTGCCCCGCTGTGCCGCAGGATATGATGCACCGCGGACGGGTGAAACTCCGTCAGAATCGGCACGGCCACAGCTCCGAGAAAACTGGCCGCGAAATAGGCCACGGCCCAGTCCGGACGATTTTCACAATAAATCGCCACCCTGTCCCCATGTCCCACGCCCAATTGCGCCAGGGTCTCAGAGTGTTCCTGAACCTTGGAGTAGAGTTCGGAATAGGTGAGCGCGTCTCCCCCTACTTCTCCGACAGCCGGACGATCCGCAAACAGAACCGCGCCCCGGGACAACACCTCGGGTACGGTTCTTGGAGATACATTGACATCAAAATCCACTTTCTTTGTATTCGGCATGGTGGTCATGGCGATTCCTTCATGATTATTGGAATGGTTGCTCCAGGATGCTCATCCCGGCGTCTACCCCATGTATTGTTGATCGTACAACCGTTTGTAGACGGCGGAGGTCAGATACAGTTTTTCGTGATCGCCCTTGTGGGTGATCTGCCCGGACTCAAAAAGAAAAATATTGGACGCCAATCGGATGGTACTGAACCGATGGGCGATGATCAGCACGGTCTTGTTCCGGATCAGTCCGGACAGGGCCTGCTGGATCATCTCTTCGCTGGTAGCGTCCAAGGCCGACGTCGCCTCGTCCAGAATCAGGATCGGGGCATTGCGCAGAAAGGCCCTGGCCAGAGCCAAACGCTGTTTTTGGCCCCCGGAGAGCCGCATGCCCTTCTCTCCGACAATCGTCTCATATCCATGCGGCAGATCCCGGATGAACTCATGGGCAAAGGCGCGCTCCGCCGCATGCTCCACGGCTTCGGGAGACGCTTCCAGATCTCCGGCCATGATGTTGTAACGAACGGTATCGTTGAACAGTACGGGGTCCTGGGGCACGATGGCCATGGTGCGGCGCAAATCCTCCTTGCGAAGGTTGCGCAGGTCATGGCCGTCGATCCGGATGCTTCCGGCGGATACATCGTAGAAACGCGGAATCAGGTTGGCGAAGGTCGTCTTCCCCGCCCCGCTTGGTCCCACCAACGCGACCACCTCGCCCGGGGCAATTGTCGCGTTGATGTCCTGCAGCACCGGAATGCCCTGGTCATAGGCGAAAAACACCCGCTCGAAATGGATCTCCCCGCGCACCTTTTCCAAGGGCAGTGATTCCGGTACTTCAGGGTCGGGGACGCTGTCCTCGGTGGAGAGAATATACTCCAGACGCTCCAGCGACGCTTCCCCTTTGCGGATTTCATTATGGATCCGACCCAGTTTTTTGACCGGCTCATAGGACATGTACAGGGCGAAGATCAAAGGCAGAATTTGTTCAAGGCCGACGCCCCGGGACGACGCATAAAAAACGGCCCCGGCAACGCCGAATGCCGCCACGACTTCGATTGTCGGCGAAAGAATGTGCGAATACTTAACCACCTTCATGGCCCGGCCGAACAATTCTCTGACCGCGTGCTCGAACTTTCGGATCTCGCGATTCTCCAGGCTGAAAGCGCGTATTTCCTTTGTTGAGGTAAGATTCTCGTTGAGGATGGTGGTCAGGTCCGCGGTCTGCGCCAGGAAGCGGTGCGCCCGGTGCAGGAGCTTCTTGCCGATGATCCGGATGGGCAGGATGCAGACCGGAACCAGCAGCAAGGTCAGCAAAACGAACAACAATTCCTGCTGCTTGAGGGACAAATAAATAACCGCGCCCACGGCTCCGAGAAAGGTCAGGGGCTGCTTGATCAGGTCATTGGCCACATTGGTCACGACGCCCTGTAAATGCCCGGTATCATTGATTACCCTGGCCAGCAGGTCGCCGCTTTTATTCTTCTGATAAAATGCCAGTGGCAACGTCTGGAGCTTGGTGAACACCCGCACCCGCAGGGCTTCCAGAACCTTGCCGCCGCAATAATGTATCAAATAGACATTCAGGAAGCCGCTTACGCTGCGGACCAGAAAAATCGCGGGAATAAACGCGGTTACGGCGATCAACACCGACAGGGGGGGCGGTTCCGGTCCAAAAATGATCGGGAAGACGCGGTCAGCCATGAACGGCAAGCCGAACCCACTGGCCACGCCGAAAATGACCCCGAAAAAAATCGCCGCTGCAAACTGCTTGCGCACTGCCCCCAGGAGTGAAAAGTAGGGCAGAAAGCGTTTGAACAACCCTTCGTTTTGCTTTACTCGCATCAGGAGGAAACGCTCCTCCGGCAAAAACGTTGCTCAAAAATGTCCATACCGGACTCCTCCACCCTCAACCCGCATCTTGTCAGCAAACTGTTGCATGAAAAACCCCACCTTTCTCATCATCAAGCCGTCCTCTCTCGGAGATATCGTTCACGGCCTGCTTGTGGCCCAGATGATCAAACGCGGATTCCCTGAATCCCGCATCGACTGGGTCTGCCGGGACATCTTCGCCCCGCTGATCCATGCCTGCCCCTTTGTGGACAATGTTTTTCTCTTTGAACGGCACGGGGGCATCGCCGCTTTCCTTAAACTGATCCGTAATGTGCGACAACATCGTTATGGTTGGATCCTGGACATGCAGGGTCTGGCTCGCAGCGGTCTGATCACCATGCTGGGCAGAGCCGAAACGTCCATCGGCCGATCCGATGCCCGGGAAGGCGCCCGGTTCGTCTACGACAAGCGCCCCCCCCTGCCGCCGACGGGCGTTCAATCCCACGCCGTGGCCATTCTCAGCGAGTTCCTGCCCCTGCTTGGCCTGCCCAGGAATGTTTCCCCCCGCCTCATAATTCCCACTGGAAATCAGGGCTGTCCGCAAGCTTTCACGATGTCGTCCGCTCCGGTGCTTCTGTTTCCCGAAAGCCGCCGCGCGGAGAAGAACTGGCCGTTTTTTCCCCGCCTGACCCGCGATCTCGGCGAAATTTTTCCGGGCATCCCGATTGTCTGGGCCGGGGCCCAGGCCGTGGACTTCCCCGCGGATATTTCCGGAGAAGATTTCATCAACCTGACCGGAAAGACGTCACTTCGGGAACTGCTTCCACTTCTAGCCGGCGCCCGCCTGGTCGTCGGCAACGACAGCGGCCCGTTGCACCTTGCCGCGGCCTTGGGCGTGCCCACCCTGGCCCTCTTCGGCCCCACGGACCCGGCCCGATATCGCCCCTATCCTGAAGACGACCGGCAAAACCGCATCCTCTGCGCTCCAGGGGGCGTCTTTCAGCGGCTTCAGCCCGAGACGGTTCTGGAATCCATCCGAAATATTCTCACGTAACCTGCCATGGCCTCTCAAGCAAGGAAACTACATGCTCGATCTCAGCTCATTGAGCGCGAGCAGAGTCCGTTGCGCGGAGCCTTTGCCGGCCAGGTGCCATTGCCTGGCGGCCCGTCCCCGCTCCTCTCGTGCCGCGTGGTTCTGGAACAAGGCCAGAACCTGGTCGGTCAGTTCCTGTTCACCGTGCATAATTTCCCCGGCTCCTGCCGTGGTCATTGAGGTCACTATCGCTCGGAAATTCTGCATGTTCGGCCCGAAAAGGACCGCCTTTCCCAAAGCGGCAGCCTCGATGGGATTCTGCCCGCCGCGGTGAGGGTCCATGCTCTTGCCTACAAAAACCACGTCGGCAATCTGCAGCAAGGCCACCATTTCCCCGGTGGTATCGGCCACGGCCACATCCACGGTCGCGGTTGCCGGACCAGTTGTCCGAAAGTGAGCGGCCCACCCTGTCTTGGTCAACATCTGCCGCAGGTCGGTACGTCGTTCCGCATGCCTGGGAATCAGCAGCAGTTTGCAGGGTACGCCGTGTTCCCGAAGCGATCTCGCCACCCGCAGCAGCATTTCCTCCTCCCCGGGCCAAGTGGACGCACCGGCCAGGATAAGCGGCCGAGTCGTTGCTCCAGACTCCCAAAGCCCAAGTTCACGGCGCAATTGCTCCAGTTCATGGGGTTGCAGAAGCGGATGGGGAGTGAAGTCCAGCTTGAGATTGCCGCTGACCACGATCCTGTCCGGAGGCGTTCCAAGCCCGGCATACCGTCGGCCGTCCTCTTCCGAAGCGGCCACGACCTTGTCCAACATGGCAAACGGCGCCCGAAGAAAACTCGGAAGAATCCGCCAGCGGCGAAAGGAACGCTCGGACATCCGGGCATTGATCAGGGCCACGGGAACATTCCGCTGACGGGCCTGGTGCAGATGCTCCGGCCAGATCTCGCTCTCCATCAGCACGCACAGATCCGGTTGCAGCCGGTTCCAAACACGATGGCTGACGGGCCAGAAATCAAGAGGAAAGTAACCGAGATGAGCCATATCGGCGCCGTATTTGCGGTGGGCCAGAGCATAGGCCGTGCTGGTGGTCGTGGTGAGCACGATCTGGACGGTGTCATCCTGGCGCAACAAGTCCAGCAACGGGGCCAGGGCCAGAATCTCTCCGACACTGACTGCATGAATCCAGATTCTCCGCCCACCCCGCGGTTTGGGCGCCAAGGCTGGAACATTGCCCAGGCGCTGCGCAAAATGCCCGGCATAGCCGCCGCGCCGCAGCATCCTTGGAATATACATCGGCAGAACCAGAAACAGGGCCGGCAGAAACAGCAATCGGTAGAGCAGCAGCATCGCGTCTTCAGGCTATGTGTCTTTGCCCGGTTGCCGGGTAAAACGAACCATGATGAAATCCCCAAAACCATTCGCCCGGGAACCGAACGGCAGCGCACACTGTTGATCCATGGTCACTTTCCTGTTTGTCTGTCCGCAAACATCAACGGCCATGCGTATGCTCCGAGCACCCCTGGGCGGGGTGAAAACAGGATCCCGTTCGACATGAGGGGAGGAACAGGGATGTAAGAACCGCGGCAACGGCCGGTGCGACAGCCTGTCACGGTCAGAGGGGAATGCCGTTGTCCCGCAGATCCTGGATCAAGAACTGCCGCATCCGTTTGCTCACTGGTCCGGGACGAACGTCGTGAATGGGCTTTTTGTTGAAACGGACCACGCTCAAGGCATCAATGGTCGTACCCAGCAGAATCACTTCCCGGGCCAGGTAGATGTCGTTCTCGGAGACCTTGCGAAAAAGAACAGGCATGTCTCCCGTGACCGCATCCAAAGCACGCATCAGTGTCGTTCCGGTCAGTGCGTTGCTCAATTCCGGAACGACCACGCGCCCCTGGTCATCGACAAGACAAACGTTTTCCACGGCGCCTTCGGCCAGAAATCCCTGTTCATCGAAACACAGCGAATAGTCGCAACCGGATTCCACTGCTTCCCGTTTCATGAGCACATTGGGCAGGTAATTGACGCTCTTGATCTTGGCCATCAGGCCGCTTTTCGCGGGCATGGAGCAGCGAGAGGCCGTGACTCCCTTCTCGTAAGCTTCCTCGGAACGCGGATGGAGCTTGTACACCACGATGTACAAGCTGGCCTTGGGACACTCCCGGGAATCAATGCCGAAGCCTCCGGGACCGCGACCCAGCAGCACCCGGACCATTCCCTGCTCCGCGGATGCCGCCCTGGCCACATCCACGATCATTGTCTTCAATTCTTTCCAGGAACAGGGCGGTTCGAGAAAAATCGACTGTGCCGAGAAAGTAAGCCGCTCCACATGCGGCTCCATCTGATACAACTTGCCGTCCACGAATTTCATTGTTTCAAAAACACCGTCTCCGCGGTGCACCATGTGATCATCCAGCGGCAGAAGCATCAGCCGCGGGTCAGTGCCGACAACCCCCACCCTGTGATCATAAAATGCCAGAACTTCATCGATGCCGGGACGCGGCGCCTGCAGCATGCGTTGCAAATAAGCTTGCTGATCTTTTTCTATGGATAGCAAAGGAATCTCTCCTCAAAACAGGTACGGTTAAAGCCCGGCAGCCCAGGACTGCCGGGCAAGCAAGGACAAATAGGTTATCGGAATGGTAAACAAATCTATAACGACTCAGCTCGTCCGAGTTAAACCGGCTGGATACCCGCTTTCGCGGGTATGACTGGTCCGAAGACGGCAAAAAAACAAAGTCATTCCCGCGAAGGCGAGAATCCAGGTCACACTTGCCAGACAGTTCGTTCAAAACCCCAAGTGCAAGGAGCAAAAATAGGTCAAGGTCGAAGCTCGTACGTGAGAGTTTGAACTTTTGCGGCAACGCAGCAGTTGGGAGTTTTTCAACGAACTGTTACTGGGCGTCGTTCACCCGGATCAAGTCACGATCCAAAAGCACCTCAGCGATCTGGACAGCGTTCAATGCGGCGCCCTTGCGCAGGTTGTCCGCCACGATCCAGAGGTTCAAACCGTTGGGGATGGATTCGTCTTCCCGAATCCGGCCGACAAAGGTCAGATCCTCGCCCGCGGCGTGGATGGGCATGGGATAGATTTTTTCCTTGGGATTGTCCAAGACCTGCACGCCCGGAGCCTGACTCAGGATCACTCTGGCTTCCGCGGACGTGATTTTTTTCTCGGTTTCGACGTTGACGGACTCGCTGTGTCCGTAAAACACCGGGACCCGTACGGTCGTCGCAGTCAGGCGAATGGATTCGTCTCCCATGATTTTCTGGGTCTCCAGGACCATTTTCATTTCTTCCTTGGTGTAGTCGTTGTCCAGAAAGACATCGATATGGGGCAGGCAGTTGAAGGCGATGCGGTGCGGATAGACCTCGGGCTCGGGTTCCTGCATGTTGAACATCTGCCGCACCTGGCTCTCCAATTCCTTGATGGCATTTTGGCCGGTTCCGGAAACGGCCTGGTACGTGGAAACCACGACCCGTTTGATCTTTCCCGCGTCATGCAACGGCTTCAACACCACAACCATCTGGATCGTCGAACAGTTGGGATTGGCGATGATTCCCTTATGCCGGGAAAGCTCATCCGGGTTCACTTCCGGAACAACCAGAGGTACTTCGGGATCCATGCGCCACGCGCTGGAGTTGTCCACCACCACGCACCCGGATCTTGCCGCGATGGGGGCGAACTTTTCGGAAGTGCTCCCGCCGGCCGAAAACAAGGCCAAGTCAAGGAAATTGAAAGAATTTTCATCCAGCTCCTCCACCACCAGCTGTCCGCCCTTGAACGGCAGTTCCTGTCCCGCGGATCGCGACGAAGCCAATGCCTTGACCGAGGTTGCCGGAAATTCCCGCTGTTCCAGTATCTTGAGGATCTCCCGCCCCACTGCCCCGGTCGCACCGACCACGCCGACACGTAGTTCTTTGGTCATGTCATAACTCCTAAATATTGGATAAAGATTGTCTGCAGATAAAACCGGTTATTGCGCAACCTGTTCCATGATCCGCAGACATCCGTCCGACCGGTTCATGGTGTACAAATGCACTCCGGGTGCGCCGTTGTTCAACAGATCCTGGATCTGCTGAGCGGCATATTTCATCCCCACTTCCTGCACCGCGGCATCGCCGCCCCGCGCGTCCGCTTGTTCCAGATCCTTCTGGAATTGGGCCGGCAGAGACGCACCGCACATGGAGGTTATGCGTTGGATGAACTTGAGGCTGAAAATGGGCATGATGCCGGGAATGATGGGTTTGGTGATCCCGGCGTCCCGGGCTTTTTGGATAAAATCCCAGTAAACCTTGTTGTCAAAAAAAAGCTGGGTTACGGCAAAATCCCCTCCCAGATCAAGCTTTGCCTTCAAGAATCGCAGATCCTCCTCCAGGCCGACGGCTTCCGGATGACCTTCCGGATAACCGGCCACCCCGATCCCGAAATCCGGATAGTTTCCGGTGATGAATCGAACCAGATCGGAGGCGTGCTGAAAACCTTCGTCAGATGGGGTGAACGAGGTCTCCCCTTTGGGAGGATCGCCTCGCAAGGCCATGACATTGGTAACGTTGGCGCGCGCCAAATCATCCAGAAAATCTTTCAGGCCTTCGGCGCTTGCACCAACACAGGTCAAGTGCGCCATGGGCTCCATGTCGAAATCGCGCTTGATGGTGGTCACAATATCCAGCGTGGCGGCCTGGGTGCTGCCGCCGGCGCCGTAGGTCACCGAAACGAAGAGCGGGTTCAATGGACGCAGCCGCTCCACTGTTTCAAAAAACTTCGGCCACAACGCCCGGTCCTTGGGAGGAAAGAACTCCAATGAAATCCTGGATCGATCAGGCTGCTGCAGCATGTCCTTGATTTTCACGACAAATCTCCGATGGTTTGTGATTGAAGATGACTATGGGTCAAGTCCAGCCACTGTTGCCGCTATCACCGGCTGGATTTTTTTCTGATAGCAAGCTTGGTAACTGCTCAAAAACTTGTGGCAATCAACAGGATAAATCCTGGGAGCGCCGCACCCCAGTGCGGCAACGGTGTAACGCACATCGGGTAAAGTTCCGGCAGGAATATGGCCCCTGTAGCTTGGTCACGAAACTCCGCGTCGATGGGAACAGGAATCCTCGTCGCCCGATCTTTTTGAGCAGTTACCATGCTTGGACCTTTAACGAAATTTCTTCGATTTCGATTTCGATTTCGATTTCGATTTCGATTAAAGCCAAAGCACACTTATTCTGGTGCTGTAAACTACATGATCGTCTCGCCGATTTGGAAGATGGGCAGATACATGCTGACCACCAGTCCGCCGACCACGACACCGAGGAAGACGATCATCATTGGTTCCAGGAGCGAGGTCAGCGTCTCCACGGCCACATCCACCTCGTTGTCGTAGAAGTCGGCGACCTTGGCCAGCATGTGATCCAGGTTACCGGTGGTTTCGCCGATGGAAATCATCTGGATGACCATGGGCGGAAAGACACCGGTGGCTTCCAGGGGATCTGCCAGGGTCTGTCCCTCGGAAATACTTTTTTTGGCATCGAGAACACCGCGTTCAACGGTCTTGTTGCCGGAGGTTTTGGCCACGATGTCCAGGGCGCCCAGAATGGGCACCCCGCTGGAGACCATGGTGCTCAAGGTGCGGCCAAACCTGGCCACGGCAACCTTGCGCAGGAGGGGACCGAACACCGGCAGGGTCAAGACCCAGTAATCTACCAAGATCTTCACCCGCTCGATCCGGTACAGGCGTTTGGCAATGATTGCAAACGCCACGGCCCCGCCGAGCATGAACAATATGTTGTCCTGGGTGAAGCGGCTCAAATTGATGACGATCTGGGTCGGCATGGGGAGCGCTGCGCCGAAATCCGCGAACATGGTTTCAAATGTCGGGATCACGAAAATCAGAATGATGGCAATGACCGCCACGGCCACGGTGACGACCACCGCCGGATAGACCATGGCCGACTTGACCCTGGCCTTGAGTTTCGCGGCCTTCTCCAGGTAGTCCGCCAGCCGGAGCAGGATTATGTCCAGCACGCCTCCGGCCTCGCCCGCATTGACCATGTTCGCGTACAGATCGTTGAAGATCTTCGGATGTTTGCGCATGGCGTCGAAAAGCGAGCTGCCGCCCTCAATATCGTTGCGGACGTTGTACAGAACCCGGCGCAAGAGCTTGTTTTCCGTTTGCTCGCACATGATCTGCAGGGACTGCAGGATCGGCACGCCGGCATTGATCATGGTCGAGAACTGGCGACTAAAAATGACCATGTCCCGGTCCGTGACCTTGCCTTCGAGAAAAGTGCCCTCAAGGATGTCCTTGGGCTTGGGCTTGACCGTAAGCTGGGTGTAACCTTTTCGCCGAAGGGCGTTTTCAGCCATTTCCAGTGATGGAGAGTCAAAATCGCCCTTGATCCGGCGACCTTGCCTGTTCCGGCCTTTGTAGATGAATATGGGCATTCAAAAGATCCTAAATACTCGAATGGGAAGATAACCGCAGTACAGCGCAAACGGCTGATGGATTCCCCGAATCTGGATGCAACTGCGCTTGCGACTTTGCAAACGGATCAATAAACGCTTTGCCTGCAACCAGGTTTCGAAACTAGCCATGGACAAACGATCATCGGACATCGGGTCGTGACGAATCAGACCAATCAGCAGGTGAGGAAACGGTTGCCAGTTCAGCAACGATCTCCAGATCGCCCGGCAGAAAAGGGAGATCCGCAGCACCAGGGACAACCCAAGCCAGGTCCTGATTTTCCTGCGGTACAGGCGTTCCCTGGAAGCAGCTAACCCAGAAAAAATACAAATGAACATGAAGATCAGGGTATTGGTGTTTTTTTTCACGCCAGAGGGAAAAGTGCTTGGGAATAATTTCCAGTTCCTCCCGCAACTCACGTACCAGTGCCTGCTCCAGCGTTTCTCCAGGTTCCACCTTGCCCCCGGGAAATTCCCAAAAACCAGCCATGTGCTTGCCGTCAGGCCGCTGAACAGCCAGATATCGCCCTTCTCGCCACACCACCGCGGCAACGACTTTCGTGAATTGACCTTCTTTCATCCTTTACCTCTGACAAAGGCGTCTCTTAGCGTAAAGAGATGCATTTGACCAGAACGGGCAGAGATCACGCAGCAGACAATATCCAGGACCGGCAAATTCAACAGCATGACGGCACTCGATCCTGTTATTCTTTTGATTAAGGCAAGTACGAAAGCCCTTGACCACGAATCCCACACAAAAAACTCTCGCAAACATCACCCTCGCCTTGACGCTTCGCCAAAGAGCACATAAACAGAGTACCCATGCGCCCGTAGCTCAGTCGGATAGAGCGTCGGACTTCGAATCCGCAGGCCGGGAGTTCGAATCTCTCCGGGCGCACCAAGAAAATTAAGGGTTTACGATGAAAAATCGTAAACCCTTTTTTGCTTCAAAACGCCAAAAATCGCTTTTTGGTCAACCCCTGGTCAACCAATGTAAATCTTGACCAGCCTCGCCCCACCTTGGAATCTTCACTTGGATAGCCACCCTGCATCGTTGCGGGAGCACATGGATGTGCGTCTTCGGTGCCGCCTTCGGGCGCTTGACAGCAGTGCTCGCGACGGCTAAATTGTTGTTTAGATAGACAAAAAGTATTTGGACGGACGTTCGGGGCCAGCCTACCCTTCCGGCGTACAGGCGCTGCCTGTTCACCGTAGGGGCGTCTGGCAAGGGGGGCATCCCCCTTGACCCCCGTTTCCGCTTCGCGTCGGATTTTTGGTGTGGCTAAAATATTTTGAACCAACCGAATTGAGGGTGCTTTTTGAAAAAGAAACCACCCGCTTCGCTCATGACACTGAGGTCGCCATGAATATGGCATCGATGCTTTCCAACTCCCGTCAGAGAGTGGCAATCCTATTGGAAAGCAGCCCTCCCCCTGCTTTGCAAAATGTTTCCTTAGCGAACTTTGCGGCTTGAGCGACCAATGGGAGCGGACGGTGAAACGATTTTGCCCCCTGGTGATAACTGACCCCGCGCACCCGAACCGGCTAACGCCGATGCTCCCATCATCAAAACAGAGATTTCCGGAGGTACAAATGGCCAAAAGCGAACGAATGCACTTGCGGTTCAGCCCGGAAGACAAGGTCTTGGTCCGGCAAAAAGCCGAGATGGCGGGCATGAGCGTGTCCGAGCTTGTCCGGTCCATTCTCCATAAGCGCCAGATTCGCTCCCATCTGGACATCCGGGTGGAACAGCAAAAGATTGTGGAGTTGAACCGCGTCGGAGTGCTGCTGAACCAGATTGCCAAGTATGCGAACACCTACGCCGAAGATGCCGACGCCGGGAAAATCCTGGATGGGCTTTTGCGGATTGAATCCCTGATCAACGGGAGGGCGTAGCCGTGCATATCAAATTCACCAAAGCCGGGAAACGGACGGCCAAAGGTCTGGCCGAGTATCTGCTTCAAGAAAAGAATTCAAGAGGGGCCGTGCGCCATGAAATCAAAGTCCTCGAAGGCGACCCACATCGTGTTGCCCGGATCGCGGACAGCCTGGACTTCAAGGACAATTTCACCCACGGCATCATTACGTGGGGACCGGAGGATGAGCCTACGGAACAACAAAAGGACAGCCTACTGGCCCACTTCAAGAGATTGGCCTTTGGTGGCCTTGACGAGACCAGGTTCGCCTTTTCCTTCGTGGAACACCAGGAGCAGGACAAAGGGCGACATATCCATTTCTTTCACGCCAAGTTGGATCTCCAGTCCGGCTTAAAATACAACACCGCGTCGCCGCAAAAGGGCCGGTTTGGTTACTATGCCGCGTGGCAAAAATCGTATGACGCCCTGCGCGACGTCTTCAACTACGCCTGCGAGTGGACCCGACCCGACGACCCGCGTCGGATGCGTGACATCTCCCTTGGACGTGGCAATTTTGCCACTGAAGGAAAGGCCTTTACGAATCGCACTGCACTGAAAACCGCCCTGTGCGAGATCGTTCTCCGGGAAATCAAAGCCGGGACGATCAAAAACCGTAAGGACGTGCTGGACACGCTCCGGGAATACGGGACGATTACGCGAACCGTGAGAAATTCCATTTCCATCGAACTGGAGGGCCACAAAAAACCGTTTCGATTAAAGGGATACATTTTCAGCCAGGATTTAGACGTAGCCCAACGAATCAAGATAGAGCAAATGCCAGAGTTGTCCCCGGAAGAACGCGCGGCCAGAATACAGGCCGCAAGCAAAACCTTCACCGAAGAGCTGCAAAAGAAAATCGACTACAATCTTAAGCGTTACGGGGCGGACCGGGAACTCCCTCTGCCCGACCCCGGCCAAGGCCACGAGTTGATGAGCAAGGCCATATTCCGTCCTTCACCCTCTCCATTGGCCATCAATGCCCCTGACAAACCCCTTTCCCTGAGGACCTTCACGCGGGACACCGCCTGTCCCGTACGTCTGCTTTCCCCAATGGCAGTGCAACAACACGTCAAGACCAAAGAGCGGTCCCAAGTCCAGCCGCGCCAAGCACCCTCCAAGCAGTTGCCACTAACCCGTTCCTTCTGGAGTGACATGGCCCAAAATCAAATGAGGAAAACAGCCCTTAGCACACAACAGGACTTGGGCATCTTCCTGGAGCAACTCCTGCTCACGGTCTCCTGGCAACAGCCTGACCGCTTGGACATTCCCTACAATACCATCATGGTTGAATCAGAACCGGGAAAATGGGCTTACCTCCTGGTGTACCCCGACGAGTACACCCCAGAGGCCATCCTTTTTCTCGATACCAAGACCCTGGCCGTTCTAGAACGGGAGGGCACACCGGAGGCGCTGAACACCCTTATTTCAACTTATCAAAACTGGGTCAAAAACGACCTAACAAGCCATCTTGATACACATAACCCCACTCATCGTCTCGCCTTCTAGCGCAAGCCCCAATAATTGATATGGCGATCAATTTTTTAGTTTTTGACTTCCCCTCCCCCTTCCTTTAAGGCAAACCTTGTCTAACCGGATATAATCAAGTCGGACAGAATTCAACTTGATTGAGCCCCCTTTTTTTGATTTGGATAAGAACGGAGTCAACTTTATGCAAGACAGATGGTTGTCCGTCGATGAGATTGGAGACTATCTCGGCGTAAAGCGGGATACGGTCTACAAGTGGATCGTCGAGAAGGACATGCCTGCCCACAAGATCGGTCGGCTTTGGAAGTTCAAGAAGGACGAGGTTGACAACTGGGTGCGTAAGGGCAAGGCAAAGAAGAACAATGGTTTTGGCAATGCAAGCTAGCCAAGACCTGCTGGAAAAATTCGGCTTCGCCTTTCCCAAGGGCAGCCCGCATGTATCGCGGACCATGATGTCCGAAGAATTGGGTTTGCTGCTGGACTTTGTCAGTGAACCTGACGCCGAGCGGGCGGATTATGTCCAGGCCATCGTTGCCAACAACTGCCTGGGCAAGAAAACCGAAAAAAACCGCCTGATCACAAAAAGATATCTTGTCGAACTCTATGCGCTGGACCCGGCATTTCTCCTATTTCGGGCTCTGCGGTTCTTCTGGAAGCGGGACGAGAGCGGGCGTCCGCTGCTGAGTATTCTTTGCGCCTATGCCCGCGACACCATGCTTCGTGCCTCAGCAAAATACGTTCTGTCTCTTCCTGAAGGCTCTCTGGTGACGCGCGTGACCATGGAGACTTTCCTGGATGATCTTGCCCCAGGCCGTTACAGTCCGGGAAAGCTGGCCTCCAACGCCAAGAATCTCAATTCCACCTGGACCCAATCCGGACATCTCAAAGGCAGAACGAACAAAAGCCGCTCCCGCGCACTTCCCACTCCAGGCAGTGTTTCTTATGCCCTTTTGCTGGGTTATCTGTGCGGGTTTCGCGGTCATTCCCTGTTCACCAACGAATACGCCAACCTTCTGGACTGTTCCTTTGACGAAGCGGCCCAACTTGCCGAGAGCGCTTCCCGGAAAGGATGGATTGTATTCAAGCGGGTGGGAGATGTTGTCGAGGTGAATTTCCCGAACCTGATCACAATGCAAGAAATGGAGTGGCTACGTGAGCAGAATTAAGCGTCTGGTCCAGTCTTACGGAAAACATATTGCCGTGCCCTGGAGGGATGATGTAGCGGCAGCCCAGCGGGTCATTTTCTGCGTTTACAACGAAAACGACGAACGGTGGCTGCGGGCCAGGATTGATGAGTTTGAAATTTTGACCCGGCAAGCCGGCCATGAGTGGGCGATCTATGACCTGACAGACACATTCGCCGTGTGGCTGGCCGCTCAACGATACTCCATAAGCTATTTCCAGAAGCCTGAACTCCTCTCAACACCGCTTCCCAAATACATGACGTACATCACCGGAAGTTTTTCAAACTTCCTGGACGAAAAGCAGGTCGGCTCCCAAGCGGTTACCGCCATCATGGGCGTGGGTTCGCTGTTCGGCTTTATGAAAGTCAAGGACCTTGTGGACAAGCTTTCGCCGATGGTCAAAGGGCGGCTTTTGGTCTTTTTCCCTGGCAGTTTCGAGAACAACAATTACCGGCTGCTGGACGGTTACGACGGATGGAACTACCTAGCCGTACCCATCACGGCGGATAAGAATACTTGAGCAAGGGGATGAGCATGATCAACCGCGGTGTTTACCAAAAAGATCCTTCCATCAGAAAACTGGTCAACGAGGGCGTGGCTAACGTCAATGACTCCAGATCCAGCCTGGATCTGGCCGTGTTGCGCTATGAGTTGGAGACCTTTGTCTGTGATGGTCAGTATGAAAAAGGCATGGCCCATATCCTGGAAACCTATTTGAAGAACATTGACCAGGCCCAGCAGCCCGGTGTTTGGATCAGCGGTTTTTTTGGCTCGGGCAAGTCCCATCTGGTAAAGATGCTCCGGGCCATTTGGCTGGATACGGCTTTCGATGATGGAGCCACTGCCCGAGGAATTGCCAACCTTCCACAACATATCCGCGACACCTTGAAAGAACTGGACGTGGCAGCCAAACGGCATGGCGGGTTGCATGCGGCTTCCGGGACACTGGGGGCGGGAGCCAGCGGCAGTGTGCGCCTCGCTTTGCTCGCGATCATTTTCAAATCCGTCGGGCTCCCGGAAAAATATCCCGTGGCTCGTTTTCTGATGTGGCTCAAGCACGAGAGCATCCTTGATCAGGTCCGGGAAGTCGTGGTTCAGAACGGGTTTGACTGGGAAGAGGAACTGGACAATTTCCATGTGGCCGAAGGCCTGTATCAGGCCCTGTGCACGGTCAAACCCAAGGTCTTCTCTCCAAACCTGACTGCCGCGGAAATCATCCCCCAGCTTTATCCCAACGTGAACGACGTTTCCAACGACGACATGCTCAAGGCCATGCGCCTGGCCCTGACCAATGGCGGCAAGTTTCCCCTGACATTGATCGTTCTGGACGAGGTGCAACAGTTTATTGGCGACGACAGCCAGCGATCGCACGATGTTCAGGAAGTGGTGGAAACCTGCTGCAAGCATGTTGGCGGAAAACTGCTGTTCATCGGGACCGGACAGACCGCCGTGACCGGCACCAGCTATCTCAAGAAATTGGAAGGCCGCTTCACCGTCCGCATAGAACTCTCCGATGCTGATGTGGAAACCGTCATTCGTCAGGTTCTACTGGCCAAGAAACCAGAGGCCAAAACACCCATCAACGAGATGATGCAGGAAAACCTGGGCGAGATTTCCCGCCACCTTTCCGGAACAACCATCGGACACCGGCAGGATGACATTCCCTATTTTCCCCAGGACTATCCCATTCTTCCAGTGCGCCGCCGATTCTGGGAAAATACTCTTCGGGTGCTCGACCAGACCGGCACGGATAGCCAGTTGCGCAACCAGTTGAGCATGATCCACAAGGTCATCCAGACCAATCTGGATGCTCCCTTGGGCCACGTGGTTCCAGCTGATTACCTCTATTTTGACTCGGCGGAGAAGCTTATCCAGGCCCGCATTCTTCCGCGTAAGGTCTATGAAACGACCATGTCCTGGAGCAAGGGCTCCCAGGGTGAACAGCTTCTGGCCAGAGCCTGCGGGCTGGTTTTTCTGATCAACAAGTTGGCCGCCAGCAACGACGAGATCGGCATCCGCGCTACCATCGATACCCTGGCCGACCTGCTTGTTGAGGACATCTCCAAAGGCTCCGGAGAATTACGCGGCAGGTTGCCGGCTTTGCTTGAGGCTTGCGATCTGCTGATCAGGGTCGGCGACGAGTACCGTATCCAGACCGAGGAGAGCGCTGCCTGGAATGATGAATTTCTGAGTCAACGGTCAAGCCTGGCTAACTCACCGCATCGAATCGAGGGCGAACGCGATGATCGCATTCGCAAAAAGTTCAACGAAATGGTCCGCAAACTCACCCTGACCCAGGGCAGTTCAAAGGTTGTCCGGGATATTACCCCATGCTTTGATGCCCAGCTTCCGGTGGATGCGGAAAAGCGTGTCACGGTCTGGGTGCGTGACGGTTGGGGCGTTGATGAAAACACTGTCCGCGCCGACGCCCGCCAAGCCAGCGCACACTCACCAACGGTTTTTGTGTTCATCCCCAAGCGTTCCGCCGACGACCTGCGCCGGGCCTTGATCGACTTCAAGGCCTCTAGCGCCACCCTGGATATTCGCGGCGTCCCCAACACACCTGAAGGCGCTGAAGCCCGCGCGGCCATGGAAACCACGAAACAGACCGCTGAAAAAAGGATTCACGAACTTCTGACAGAAGCATTCTCCGGTGCCCGTGTCTTTCAGGGCGGTGGAAGCGAGATTACCGGAAGTGATTTGCAGGACATGATCCATGAGGCTGGCGAGAATTCACTGACCCGCCTCTACCCTCAATTTCATCTGGCTGATCATGCCGGATGGTCCAAGGTTTACGACAAGGCCAGAACCGGCGCTCCTGATGCCCTGAAAGCCGTGGGCGACGATGGGGAGCCGGGCAGGAATCCGGTTTGCAAGACCATCCTGGGTTTTATAGCCGGTGGCAAAAAAGGGGCTGATATCCGAATTCATTTTGAGTCTGAACAGTACGGCTGGTCTCGCGATGCCGTGGACGGCGGACTGCATGTGCTGCTTGTGGCCGGATCGATCCGTGCCCAGGATGAGCGCGGGCAGCCCATCGACCCCAGGGAACTGGAGCGCAAGAACATCAGCAAAGCGATGTTCAAGGTGGAGTCAGCCACAGTCACCACTGCCCAGCGCATCCAGATCCGGAAATTGTTTCAAAAGGTAGGGCTGACGGCCAAACAGGGTGATGAGTTGATCCATGTACCGTCCTTTTTGCAAAAAATGACGGAACTGGCCGATCAGGCTGGCGGTGAAGCTCCGAAACCACTCAGACCGGACACAGCCTTTCTGGAGGAGATTCGTCTTTCAGCGGGCAATGAACAACTGCTGGCTTTGTACAACCGCCGCGACGAGTTGGCCCAGGCCATCGACGACTGGACTGGTCTTACGGAGCGGATCACCAAGCGATGGCCGAACTGGATGGTCCTGAAACGGCTGCTGGGCCATGCCCAGGGAATACAGGACGCGGAGATGATTCTGGCTCAGGTCACGACCATCGAACAGCAGCATCAGTTGCTGGAAGATCCTGATCTTGTGGCTCCCCTGGCAGCCAACCTGACCCAACTCTTGCGCGATGAATTGAATAATCTGGCTTCCGCGTGGCAAAGCCGGTGGGAGCAAGGCGAAACCCTGCTCAAGAACGACGTCAACTGGAACCAGCTGGAGCCGGAACAGCGTCAGGAATTGCGCAAACCGCACGGGCTGATCGAATCGGCAAAGCCAACGATTCTTGTTGATTCAACCGACTCGGTCCTGAAAACCCTGGACAGCAGCGGCATCGCTCCGCTCAGAGACCGTATTGCCGCCATGCCCGGACGTTACGAACAGATGCTGATGGATGCGGCCCTGTTGCTGGAACCACAAATCCAGATGGTCAACCTGCCCTCTCCAACCCTCAAGTCCGAGGATGACATCGACTCCTGGCTGTCCGAGGTCAGAAAGCTGCTCCTGGACAAACTCGAAGACGGTCCTGTGAGGCCCAGATGAGACTGTTCGTCGGAAGTGCACAAATCGTCAGGCTTGTGTTTGGCACACTGGGCAAAGGCGGGCACGACTGATGCACACGAAACAGCATATTGCCGAGCTACTTGAACAGCTTGACGAGCGCATTGCCGATGAGCTTGAAAGCCAACATCTGGATTTCAAACAGTGGGATCTGCAAAGCCGGGAAAAGGCCGTGCGCACCGTGGTCAACATGGCCGTCTGCATGGCCAATGGCGGTGGGGGCAGCGTTGTTTTCGGCGTCGCGGACCAGGTCAGGGGGCGCGAGAAGGCCCTTGTTGGCGTTCCACTTGAAATAGATTCCCATCTGCTCAAGAAAGCGGTGTACGAACGTACGGACCCCAAGATCACTCCTGTCTTCGAAGACATACCCATCCCCCACGGCACCGGCAGGCTCCTGCTCATGCATATCTACCCCGGAATGCCACCCTATACGGACACATCCGGCCAGGGAACATTTCGCTCCGGCAAGGATTGTCTCCCCCTGACCGGAACCATTCGGCGCAAGATAGCCGTGGAAACCGGAGAAACAGATTTCACGGCCCGGATCGTGGCTCCGTTTGATCCGGACATGCTCTCCCCCAGCGCCATGGAAAGTCTGCGCGATTTGGCTCGGGCTGAACGCGCTCCTGGGGACTTGCTGACATTGAGCGACGCTGAGCTGCTCAACAGGCTGGATGTTATCAAAAATGGCCAGTTCACCCGCGCCGCCCTCTTGCTGGGAGGAACCGAGGAAGCATTGCGTCAGCATCTGCCCGGCTACGGTTGGACCTTTCTCCAGATGAATTCAGATACGGACTACGGGATTCGCGAAGACAGAACCGCGCCAATTCCCCTCTCTATCCAGCGCATTGAAGAGCTGTTCGTGCCCTTCAACCCCATCACGACCCTGGAACGGGGCTTTTTCCATCTGGAATACCACACCTGGCCGCCCCTCGCCCTTCGTGAAGCCCTGATGAATGCCTTCTGTCACCCTGATCTGCGCATCTCCGGACCGGTTCTGGTCAAGCTGCACGCGGACAGACTGGAAATCAGCAACAATGGCGGGTTCATCGCCGGGATCACGGAGCAGAACATCCTTCATCACCCGCCAGCGGCACGCAACCCGTTACTGGTTGAAGCCCTGACCCGGATGCGCCTGGTCAATCGGAGCAGTTTGGGAGTGAATCGGATGTTCAAGGCGCTTTTGGTGGAAGGAAAAGAACCGCCCCTGATCCGGGAGATCGGTGAATCCGTGCAGGTCACCTTTTTCCGGCGCGAGCTTTCACCGGCCTTCAGGATGTTTGTGGCCGAGCAAAGCAAGCAACGCCGGGATCTGAGTTTGGAAAGCCTGCTCGTCCTGCAATATCTGCTCAAGCATCCCGAGATTGAAACAAACCTTGCCGCCAGGATTTGCCAGCAGTCCGACGACCAGATGCGGGAGCACCTCGCGTCCATGGAGCGCCTTGGCTACATCGAACATGGAGGCACGGGCCGAGGGGCCTACTGGACCATGCGACCGGAATTGCACCGCAGGTTGACCCAGGATGACCATCAGGAACGGACACGTCGCATTGACTGGGAGGCAGCCAAGACCCGAGTGCTGAGCGTCTTGATGGAGCGTTCAAAACGCGGCGAACCGGGAATGAGAAATCAGGACATCCGCAGACTCACTCATTACAGCAGGCACCAGGTTATCAAGCTGATGAAAGAATTGATGAAAGAAAACAAGGAAATTCAAGAGCCTGGGCGCGGCAGTCAAGCGGCGTACCGGTATGTTGCCGGTAATAACGGCTGAATGTTGACACAACATTAAACGCAGCATTAATGACCTCTCAATGTTGCATTCAATGTTATTTAAGCATTCAATAAAACATTCACGTCCATCACGTCCATTAACGTTTCGACCTTTCCCAGTCTCTGGAGCACCCATGTCCACCCTTGAAAAAAGCCTGCGCAATAAGCTGGAAAAGACCGTCAAGGACGCTCGCGACATCGCCGAGGCAGCGGCCAAAGCGTCCCTGGAGCAGCTTGGGGTAAAGGAGCCTTCAGCCTATGCGCATCTGACGGAGGATGAACGTTCCTTGCGTCGAGCCTTGCGGGCGCATGCCAGGCAACTGGGCAATGGTCGCGGCCCCAAAGGCGAACAGGAAGTCGACCGCCTGATCGAAGAAGTCGCCTACGAGCATTGGCACCGAATGCTCTTTGCCCGGTTCCTGGCCGAGAACAACCTGCTGATGTACCCGGACCCGGATGATCCGGTGGCGGTATCTCTGGAAGAATGCGAAGACCTGGCCGCCGATGAAGGCGCGGCCAACGGCTGGGAATTGGCCTCCCGCTATGCGGCCCGGATGCTGCCCCAAATCTTCCGCCCTGATTCTCCAGTCTTTCGCCTGACCTTGCCCCCGGAACACCAACACAAGCTTGAACGCCTCGTGGCTGATCTGCCGCTGGAAGTCTTCACCGCTTCGGACTCCCTGGGCTGGGTCTACCAGTTCTGGCAGGCCAAAAAGAAGGACGAGGTCAATGCCTCCGAGGTCAAGATCGGCGCACGGGAACTGCCTGCCGTGACCCAGCTTTTCACCGAGCCGTACATGGTCAGCTTCCTGCTGGACAACTCCCTGGGGGCTTGGTGGGCTGCACGACGGCTCACTGAAGCCGATCTCAAAAATGCGAGCACCGAAGAGGAGTTGCGCCAGAAGGCATCCATCCCCGGCGTACCGCTGGAGTATCTGCGATTTGTCCAGCAAGAAGATGGCTCCTGGACACCAGCGGCTGGCACCTTCGACGGCTGGCCGAAGCAGCTTGCCGACCTAAAATCCCTCGACCCCTGCTGCGGCTCTGGCCACTTCCTTGTCGCCGCTTTCCTAATGCTGGTGGCCATGCGCATGGAGCTTGAAGGGCTTTCCGCCCAGGAAGCCGTGAACAAGGTACTCTCCGAAAACATCCACGGTCTGGAGATCGACCAGCGTTGCGTGGCCCTGGCCGCCTTTGCCCTGGCCCTGACTGCGTGGACGTATCCGGATGCCGGAGGATACCGGCCCTTGCCGGAACTAAATCTGGCCTGCTCCGGCTTGGCGGTCAGCGCCGCAAAGGAACAGTGGACCAGTCTCGCCCCACCGCAAACCAAGTTGCGCAACGCCCTGGACCTGCTCTACGACGACTTCCAGCAGGCCTCCATCCTGGGCAGCCTGCTTAATCCCTCCCGAGGCATTGCCGCCAACCTAGTGGACATGCACGAACTTGCCCCGATCCTGCAAAAAAATCTTTCCCAGGAAGAATCCCTCGAAAAACACGAAGCCGCCATCGCGGCCCAAGGTCTGGCCAAGGCCGCCGCAGTGTTGATTGGCCAGTATCATCTTGTAATCACCAACGTGCCCTATCTGGCCCGGAGCAAGCAGGATGAGACCCTACGGGAATTTTGCGCCCAGTATTACCCAAAAGCCAAGAACGACCTGGCCACGGTGTTTCTAGATCGATGTTTAGAATTATGCGTTCAAGGTGGAACCGTGAGCGTGGTGTTGCCGCAGAACTGGCTGTTTCTAACTGGTTACAAGAAGTTTCGGGAGAAACTGCTGAAGAAGGAGAGTTGGCATTTGGTGGCGCGGTTGGGGCCAGGGGCGTTTGAGACGATCAGTGGAGAGGTGGTAAAGGCCATCTTGATTACCCTCAACAGAGGCAATTCCACTCTCACCCCATCCTTTTCCCAAAAGGAGAAAAAGCAAATCCATCTTCCTTGGGGAGAAGGTACCGGAAGTGCGGTTGATGGTTTGATTCGCGGCCTGGATGTTTCCAAGCCACGGACTGCGATAGAAAAAGCGGCGCAGTTAATTGTGGATGAAATCAATAGCGTGGAGCAAGCGAGGCAGCTGGAGAATCAGGATGCGCGAGTTACGTTTGAAAAAATGAATACGTCGCCTTTGCTTATGGGGCATGGCATTAGTGTTCAAGGGTTAGCTACTAGTGATGATCCGCAATTTACTTGTCTGTTTTGGGAGCTTATTTCAATAAGCAATGAGTGGACAGGTTTACGTGGAACTGTTGAAAACACAACCTACTTTGGCGGGTGTGAAAGGTTGCTTCTTTGGGAAAATTGCAATGGCAGGTATTTCCGCCATGCCATGGCCTTAAAAGAAGCTGGAAGACTAGGTGGATGGAAATCCGGAACAGAGGCTCGCGGAAAGAAAGGGATCATAATTTCCCAAATGAGCAAAATTCCTGTTTCGATTTACTACGGAGAATTCTATGACCATAATGCATGCGTTCTTGTTCCTAATGATCAAGGTCATTTATCAGCATTATGGTGTTACATGTCTAACAATAAATTTTATGATGAGGTCAGACTAATAGATCAGTCACTGAAGCCATCAAATAATACATTTCTTGCTGTTCCCTTCGACCTCGACCACTGGTCCAATGTAGCAGAAGGAAAATATCCCAACGGCCTGCCCAAACCGCACTCCGACGATCCCACCCAATGGATTTTTCACGGCCACCCCAGCAGTTCGGTCATCTGGGATGAGGAACAAAAGTGGACCGCGCACGGCCCGTTACGTACCGACCACACCGTGCTACACGTCGCCATTGCCCGACTCCTTGGCTACCGCTGGCCTGCCGAGCTGGATACCGACATGGAACTGGCCACCGAGCAACGCGAATGGGTCAATCGCTGCGATACCTTACTACCCTTTGCCGATGATGACGGCATCGTCTGCATCGCGCCAGTGCGGGGCGAGGCTTCAGCCACCGACCGCCTGCTGAACCTTTTGGCTGCCGCTTATGGCGATGCTTGGTCCAGCGATACCCTGGCCGCGCTGCTGAAATCAGTCGATCACGCGGGCAAAACACTGGAGACCTGGCTGCGGGAGAAGTTCTTTACCCAGCATTGCAAGCTGTTCCACCACCGCCCCTTCATCTGGCACATCTGGGACGGCCTGCGGGACGGGTTTGCCGCCCTGGTCAACTACCACAAGCTGGACCGCAAGAACCTGGAAACCCTGATCTACACCTACCTGGGCGACTGGATCAGCCGCCAGAAGCAGGACATCGCGGGCGGAGTGGACGGTGCGCAGGAACGGCTGGCCGCTGCCGAGAATCTCAAGAAATCCCTGGAACTGATCCTGGAAGGTGAAGCGCCCTTTGACATCTTCGTGCGCTGGAAGCCCCTGGACAAGCAGCCCATCGGCTGGGAGCCGGACCTCAACGACGGGGTGCGCCTGAACATCCGCCCCTTCCTGTCCGTCCCGGACGTGGGCAAACGCGGCGCCGGAGTGCTGCGCGACAAGCCGAACATCAACTGGAACAAGGACCGGGGCAAGGACGTGGAATCCGCGCCGTGGTTCCACCTGTTCAAGGGCGACCGGATCAATGATCACCATCTGACGCTGGCGGAGAAGCGATAGCGCGTAATTTAATCCAATGGTTTTATGCAGGACGAGGAAGCCATGAACGATAATAATTATCCAAGCACTGAAATTGAGAGAGGTTTAGTTCTTGTCGATCAAGAAATGACTGAACTGGATGGTTCTGACACAAGCAGTGAATCTGAAGAAGGAAAGATTACAGAGCCATTTGATCCAAGTAAAATCCGAGTGGAAACAAAAAATACTACTATGGATGTGCTTATAAAAAGGCTAAGGAACAATGAAATTGATCTAGCTCCTGATTTTCAAAGAAGGGGTGGGATCTGGAAAGATGATGCTCAGAGCAGGTTAATAGAATCTATGCTCATCAAAATTCCTTTACCAGCTTTTTATTTAGATGCAACTGAAGATGATAAGTGGCTTGTAGTCGATGGGTTGCAACGACTTTCAACAATAAAAAGATTTGTTATTGAAGAAAGTCTATGCCTTACAGGTCTTGAATTTCTAAATGATATTAAAGATAAAAAATTTAGAGATCTTCCTCGCAACTTTCAGAGACGTATAGAGGAAACTGAAGTTGTCATGTACCTTATCCAACCCGGCACACCCCCCAAAGTTAAATTTGATATTTTTCGTCGTATTAACACTGGTGGAGCTCCATTAAGCACACAAGAAATACGGCATGCATTAAATCAAGGCAAAATAATCAAAATACTGGAAAATTTAGCTGATTCTCAGGATTTTAAAATTGCAACTGCAAAAGGAGTGTCTCCTAAAAGAATGGATGATCGTGAATGTGTTTTGCGATTTCTTGCTTTTACAATAAATCATCCTGATGATTACGACACTGACAATTTTGATGGCTTTCTAAATGATTCAATGGCCCAGCTCAATCACATGAATGACGCCGAATTGCAAAATCTTAGTATTAAATTTCTTGATTCTATGCGCCTCGCCAAGCGTATATTTGGCACTGACGCCTTTCGAAAGCGATATGAAAAAACAACTATGAGGCACCCCATCAATAAGGCACTTTTTGAATCATGGTCAGTAAATCTCGGACAACTCACTGAAAAAGAGTCAGATAAATTGTTTGAAAAAAAAGAGATGCTTAAAGAAAATTTTATATCATTAATGAACAACCGAGATTTCGACATTGCAGTTACTCAGGGAACAGGCTCTGTGAAAAGAGTCCGTCTGCGTTTCAAGAGGATAAGAGATATCATCTCGGAGGTGTTGGCTTGATTTTCTCTCTTGGGCTTCATAATTTCAAGTGTTTTTCAGATGTACTATTAACACTTTCTCCACTAACCGTCCTTTCCGGTATAAATGGAATGGGAAAGAGTTCAGTTTTGCAATCCCTTCTTCTTCTCCGGCAATCCTACTTATCTGGAAACCGCAACATTTCAGGAGCGCTGTTAAATGGACCATTGGTTACCCTTGGAACGCCAGATGACGTGCTATATGAGGGTGCACAGTCAGATTCATTCATAACTTTTGAAATTATTCTGAATAAACATTTATCTTCTAAATGGTCTTTTGCTTATGAAAAAACAAACAACATTCTCCCTTTGCACCATTCTGAGATATTGGAAACATTACATCAATGTTCTCTTTTCAACTCAAACTTTACATATCTAAAAGCAGAACGGATCGGCCCAAGAACATCCTTTGCCATCTCGGATCACGAAATGGCAAAATACAACCCGATTGGAAATGCTGGTGAATATTGCGCTCATCTTCTTGCACGTACAGAGAGAAACCGTTTGAACATCCCAAGTCTCATGCATCACACCGAAGAACTTAATGAGCTAAGGGCACAGACGGAAGCATGGCTTTCCGAAATCGGACAAAACCCACGGATCCACATACAAGAATATTCCAAGATGGATCTGGTCAACCTTGAGTTTTCTTTCATCAGAGATGGCCTTCCCAGTATGAACTACCGGCCAACAAACGTTGGGTTCGGTTTAACCTATTCCCTTCCGATTTTTGTTTCCACACTTACTGCGATCCCAGACAGTCTGGTCCTAATCGAGAATCCTGAAGCCCACCTACATCCGCGTGGGCAAGTTGCTATGGGAAAGTTTTTAGCCTTGGCAGCTGCCCATGGCGTTCAGATCATCATTGAGACCCATAGCGATCATGTATTGAATGGTATCCGTATAGCAGTCAAGAACGGGATGATACCTGCTAACAATGTTACGCTACATTTTTTTGACCGTACCGAGCAAGCACCATGTTGTGTTGTTACAACGCCAAAAATTGATAAAGATGGGCGTCTAGATCAATGGCCTGATGGTTTTTTCGATGAATGGGAGAAGGGATTAACAGAACTTCTTTAGGCCAACAATGGATCAAATCTTCAATGAACTTTCTGTCTCAAGCTGTTATATAGACAAATATGCAGCCCAAAAAGGCATGGACTTGGCAATAGAAGTTTCGGTTGCCATTGCTAGGCTTGGAATGTCAAAAACAATCCGCACAACAAAAGATTTTACATTACGCTATCTGACAAAAGGATACTCTGTTGCAGAATGGGCTAGAGATAAAACAGTTAACAAAGAAAAGAAATGGTACTTTATTACACATGCAACAAAATCTCCATACATTGAGTGCTTCTATGAAGACAAGGAGCAGTGCGATGAACTCTTGGAGTATCGCTTTGAAGAAGAGATTGCTTTTGGGCTTGGCCTCGCTTACGTATGGGGCTCATCAACGTTTTCCTTATTGGGAGACACAAGGTTCACCCAAGGAAAAGTAAACATATCAGAATTCAAGGTCACTGAAGAAGGAGAAACTAATAATATAATTTCTGTGCTTACATTTACCACTCCCGATCAAGTAGATGCTCATGCTCAAATTATTATTCATAATCTTAAGCGCCTACTTCATAATGGTCAGTCACTAGTCGATAATGCCAAAGAAATGTTGCCATATCTTTCATTATGCTCAAAAGCTATAGATCAATTATCGATTTTACGAGGAAGCGAGACTTTCTTTCAAGATATCGTTAATCATTTGTTTGTCTTGAACGCCACAATGATGGTGTGGACTGCGGGACCGTTTACTCCTGGCCTTGATTTCTCTTCTGAATCAGAAAGCACAATGAATAATCCTGAGTACGCACAGAAGAGGATCTTTTTATGCACAGATGGTATAGAAAGAC
Source organism: Desulfonatronum parangueonense (assembly GCF_054656975.1). Lineage (NCBI taxonomy): Bacteria > Pseudomonadati > Thermodesulfobacteriota > Desulfovibrionia > Desulfovibrionales > Desulfonatronaceae > Desulfonatronum > Desulfonatronum parangueonense. The sequence continues at coordinate 343,508 of NZ_BAAHXH010000003.1, read as the reverse complement.
AATTCAAACTTCACTCAAAAATCAAGAGTTCGAATCAGCGTATTTATTTTCTCCCAATTCCTGAACAAAGAATTGTCCATATAGGTTATGTGGGCGATCACCTTTCAACAACCAGATTTAGGACATGAATTTTACGAATTTCTGATATCAAAGGTGGCACATGAGGATTTTTAATCACCTTCTATTAGCAGTCCGTGGTGCTGGTATTTTTAATCCCGAAGTCCAGATTGCTCCGGCCTGCATTCTCTGGCCAGATCATGACAGGCAGTGGGAACCAATCATCCCCAGACTGCAACAGGATATGCCCGAGTTGTTTGTGCTGGGCGAGTATACTCCCGACAAACGCACCGGACCGGGCATCTGGCTGCGTTGCGTGATAGCGAACACTGTTGAAAAATCCTCGGGCCTTATCGACGCATCTGGTAAAAAACGTCCAGCGATCATTTATCTCCCCGGCGTCAGTCGGCAAGATATGCGGGCTGTGGAGAACTGCCCAGAGCATCTCAAGCCGTTGGCTGAACTACAGTATCGGGGCGTGATTTGGTCACAAATCAATGCCAAGGACTGGACCATTCTTGCCTGGCTAAAGTCCGATCAAGGCGGACTTGGTCTGGATGTGGCCCAGGACAATGAAGCCAAAAACGCGATGAAACTGGCTTTGTATCGCCTACTGGATGAAGAGGTGGAACTGCTAAGGGGCAAACGTCTGGACAAGGATTATTTCAACACGCTGCTGACAGGAGGAGACCCTGTCCGTGACCTGCTCCAGTGGCTGGACCAAGGCGAGGCATTTCAGGCTGGACGAGGGCTGAACGAATGGAAGGCCTTTGTTGCGGTCTGCAACTCACAACTGGCCTTCAATCCCCAAGAAGAAGGACTTTTGGCCGGAGCGGCAAAGCTGGCTGCCCATCAAGGCCCTTGGCAGGCTGTCTGGGATCGCTACTGCGAAGCTCCGCTGCGCTACCCGAACATCCCGAATCTGATCCGCAAATGTCCACCCCCAGCCAAAGACATGTTCTGGATCATCGGACACGGAACATTCAACGGCTGGCCACAATGGAACGAGGACCAGGAAAAGTCCCTGCGCAATGACCTTCATGCCTTAAACAGCCTCCCCCCACATAAGGCCAGAACAAGGATTCTGGAACTGGAAAAGCAGCATGGCTCCAGGCGCATGCTGGTCTGGGCCGAACTGGGTGAAGCGCCTCTGGCCTTGGCTTTGGAACATCTGACGATCCTGGCGGACGTAATCCAGGTCGGACTGAACGCTGGGAGCGTCGAAGACTTGGCCGCCGGGTATCGGGTAGCAGGCTGGAAAGCTGACGATTCCATGGTCCGCGCATTGGCGCAGATTGAGAAGAGCGAGGATATGGAGGCAGTTTCCACGGCCATCCGGGCTGCATATATCCCTTGGGCTGAGGAATCTGCCCGGTATTTGCAGAAGATATGGGACGGGAACCATGAATCAAAGCGAATAGACGTAAATGATGATGGGAGTACCTGCGTGCTGTTTGTGGATGGGTTGCGCTTTGACTGTGCGCTGCGTCTGACGGAGATGCTGGAGAACACTGGCTGCTCTGTTCAAACCGAAGAATACTGGGCGGCTCTGCCCAGCGTGACCGGTACGGGCAAACCCGCCGTGGCTCCCATCAACCACAAATCACATCGCCTTGCCGAAGAACCGGACGGCTACAACTTCGAGGTCATGTCGGCCCATCATCTGCGCAAAGCCATCGAAGAGAACGGCTACAGCCTACTCGAAAAAAATATTCACGTTCATTCAAGCCCTTCAAAGATTCAAAAATCCTGGTCTGAATTCGGCAACATTGACCACGAAGGCCATACCAGGGGCTGGAAACTGGCCAGGCAAATTGATGTTCTGCTCACCGAAATAAGGGAACATGTGACTGCCCTGCTCCAGGCCGGTTGGAAAACCATACGCATCGTGACGGATCACGGGTGGCTGTTTCTGCCTGGCGGACTGCCGAAGATCGAACTGCCGAGAGCGCTTTCTGAGAATAAATGGGGCCGCTGCGCCGCCTTGAAACCGGGAGCAATGACCGAGGAACGACTCTTCCCGTGGTATTGGAACTCGAACCGGTATTTTGCCTTGGCGGACGGAATCAGTTGTTTCAAGAAGGGAGAGGAGTACGCCCACGGTGGACTGAGCCTTCAGGAATGTCTGCTCATGCGGCTCAGGGTTTCCATGGGGCAGAATCAAAGCACTGCCCAGGTTGAAATCACCGACGTGAAGTGGACGGGACTGCGCTGCAAAGTGGCCGTACTGGGTCAATACTCCGGTATAATGGTTGATGTGCGATTGAATGCTGGGGATGCAGGCACATCAGTGATTATGAGCACCAAGCCGCTCAATGAAAACGGCATGTGTTCGGTGGTCGTGGAGAATGACGACATGGAAGGCCGTGAAGCGTTTCTCATCCTGATCGATTCGAGCGGGTCACCGGTTGCGCAACTGGCCACGGTAATCGGAGGAGGACAAGAATGATCACTTTGGACCACATCGACGAGAAAGCGGCCTCAACACTTGAGGGATATCTTGTCCGCAAAGATCTTGTCCGGACTTTCAGCAGACAGTTTCCGGTTCCCACTTATGTGGTTGAGTTCCTGCTTGGCCGCTACTGTGCCAGCATTGACCAGGAAGAAATCAACGAGGGCCTGGAGATCGTCGAACGACAACTCAAGTCGCGCACTGTCAAAGCCGGCGAGGAAGAGCTGTTTAAGGCGCGGGCCAGGGAGAACGGCGAGGTCAAGATTATTGACCTGATTACGGCCCGCCTTGATGTCCGTACGGATTCCTACATCGCCACGTTGCCCAGTCTGCAATTGACCGACGTGCGCATCGACCCGGAGCTGGTGAACAAACATGAACGGATGCTGACCGGCGGGTTCTATGCCGAACTGAGTCTGGGCTATGACGCGGCCATTGCCCAAGAAAAAAGCGGGCGGCCATTTGGCATTGAGGGCTTGCGCGAAATTCAGCTATCCAAGCGTGATGTGCTGGACACCATGACTGAGGCCCGAGTGCAATTTTCAACCAATGAATGGAAGCACTTTCTGATGCGCTCCATCGGCATCGAACCGGGCGTACTGACAGAGCGTCAGCAAAACGCCTTCCTGCTGCGCATGGTTCCCTTTGTGGAGCGCAACTATAATCTGGTGGAACTCGGTCCCAGAGGCACGGGAAAAAGCCACCTGTTCCAACAGGTTTCCCCATATGCCCACCTCATTTCCGGCGGCAAGGCCACCGTGGCCCGGATGTTCGTGAACAACTCCACGGGTCAGCGCGGACTTGTCTGCCAGTTCGACGTGGTCTGCTTTGATGAGGTTTCCGGCATATCCTTTGACCAAAAAGACGGCGTGAACATCATGAAGGGCTACATGGAGTCCGGAGAGTTCAGCCGGGGAAAGGAAAGCATCCGGGCCGACGGAAGCATTGTGCTAGTGGGCAATTTTGAAGTGGATGTGGAGACCCAGCAGCGAATCGGCCACCTGTTTGGCCCCCTGCCGCCTGAAATGCGCAATGACACGGCGTTCATGGACCGCATTCACGGCTTTCTGCCAGGTTGGGACGTGCCCAAGATCAGCAAGGAACTGCTGACCGATCATTTCGGCCTGGTCAGTGATTTTCTCTCGGAATGCTGGAGTCGGCTGCGCAACCAAACCCGGCTGGGCCTGTTGCAAAACCGTGTCTTCTTCGGCGGAGCGCTGTCCGGACGGGATACCAATGCCGTGAACAAGACCGTCAGCGGTCTGCTCAAACTGCTCTACCCCGGCAACGGGATTGCAATTCCGGATGAGGATCTGGAGTGGGCCGTGCGCATCGCCCTGGAAGCCAGACGGCGAGTCAAGGAACAGCAAAAGCGCATTGGAGCCGCTGAATTCCGAAACACCCATTTCAGCTATGTGATGGGGACCGACGGCGTAGAAAAGTTCGTTGCCACCCCGGAACTGCAAAGCGACAACAGCATCGGCAGCGATCCATTGGAGCCAGGCCAAGTCTGGACCATCAGCCCAGGCGGCAGTGGTGACAACGCAGGCCTCTACCGCATCGAGATCAACGAAGGCCCAGGTTCAGGGGTAAAAATCTTGAACAAGCCCGTGCCCCCGGCCTTCAAGGAAAGTATGGGTTATGCCGAACAAAACCTGTACGCCAAATCCCCCCAACTGGTCGGCGACAAGGACCCCAGACACCATGAGTTCACCGTCCAACTCCGAGCCTTTGACACCTCAAAATCCGGAGCCAAGCTGGGCGTAGCCTCCCTCGTCGCCCTCTGTACGGCCCTGCTCAAAAAAAGCGTGCGCGGCGGTCTGATCATTGTCGGCGAAATCAACCTGGGAGGCTCCATCGAAGCCATCCACAACCCGGTGAGCATCGCAGAAATCGCCGTAGAAAAGGAGGCAACAGCCCTGCTCATGCCCGTTGCCTGCCGCAGACAACTCATCGACCTCTCGGACGACATGGCCACCAAGGTCGATATTCAGTTTTACTCGGATGCTAGGGATGCGTTGTTGAAGGCGATTGTGGAGTGATTTTGGCGTTTAAATGATTGTAACTGTTGGCTTTGCGCCATTCTTCTGACAGACCGTAATCAGACCTTCCTGCTCCAGGGCTGCCAATGCCCGTCGCTTGGCGTCTTTATTGACTCCCATCCTTTTCAAAAGCACGTTGCCAAGGCTGATCATCAATCGCTTTTCCAATGCGCTTTGGTGCCGGATGGCAAGGGCAACCTGTAAAGCTTTACCCGGCAACACAGCCGCCCTGGTCACCCATTCCAAGGGGATAGGTGCCAGAAACTCTTTGTTTCGCTTCGCGGCCTTGGCCAGGGATACTGACGTTTCAACACGACGTTGTTTGATGGTCAGAGTGTCAGGGGGCATGGTATCGTATATATTTAATTATATAATAATGGACCGGGGTCGCATGAGTGAGAAGGTGGGGTCGCGCTGGTGCGACCCTTCACATCGAGTTCGTTGACAACACTCCACACAGTACACCACATTTGTTCTCCGCGCTTATCCATGAACCTTTCGGGGTAGCGGATCACCTTTGCATCTGAGCGAAGCTGAAAACCACTCAGGACTATTTCTCCGGCCCGGCGCATGATGGCCTGAGTTCTGGCAATATCCTCGTCCAGCCGATCCAATGGGGCCTCGATGAGCAGAGCGTCGTGCACCGGAGCGACAACACCAATCCCGGTATCCGTGAGCATGATGCAGGCAAGGCGCAGCATCTCAGCGCCGTTGGCCTGCATGGGGAAGTTGCGTAGCGAGCGGGGATTATTCGTTTTGGTTGAGACATGCAGTTCCCAGGCGAACGTGGTCCAGAGCTTTCCGTGGAGCATGGCGTAGTCCTGAACTCCGTCGGACCAGTCCCAGTATTTTTTGTAAGTCCGCCGGTGTAGCGAAAGCAACTCCCTGGCCCTGATTTCCGGCTGGTCGATACGCAAAGCCAATGATGAAGCCCCCATCCCGTATTGCACTGCCAATACACAGGCTTTGCAGAGGTCCCGTTCATGCTCGTGGCTCTCTTTTGTCGCCCCTGGCGGCGCAAGTCCTGCTTGAATCGCAAAACGCATATACGGGTCACCACTAGCATAGGCGTCCATCATCAGCTCGTCGCCAGACAGCGCAGCGGCAATGGCGAACTCCTGTTGGGACCAATCGGTATACACCAAACCATGACCCTCAGGCGGCTTGATCAATCCCCGGAGCCAGGTTGACGGACCAAAGATGAATTTCGAATTACTGGGCTGGTTACGTCCGGTGCGTGAGCGAAAAGCTGACAGGAGGCAACGATTGCGTCCATCCGCGCCCACGGCCAAATCGGTCAGCCGCATCTGGCCAAGCGTGTGCCGGAGTTCACGGAGCGGGTTGAGCTGGGGATGGATACGCGACATCTCACGGAACGTGGCATCTTGCATATCCAACCTGCCAGTGGAGAGGCGAGGCCAAGCAATATTGTTGAGCATTAAATACTCTTCAAAGCGCCACATTTTGAAAGTGTTGTTTTCGTACACATTGAAATTTTTATCTATTTTTTTGACCAGAGCTTCACGTATCTCGGTCCATTTATCCTTTAACTGTAAAAATGCAGGCTGATCAATGGGTACGCCACGGTGCTCCATGGTTGCGACGGCGGACATGTATTTTCCACGGATCAGCGCCCGAGGCAGGTCAATCTTTGACAGCATCACCGGGAGTAGCTTTTCCAACGCCCGGACGTCGCTTTCGCAATAATTGAGCAAAGCGTCGCGCTCCTCTCCGGTCCAGGGGCCGCCGCGAAGAGCCAATTCGCGCATAGCGTCTTTTTCAAGGCCCTCGATTGCAGGGAGACCATGGTATGAAAGAGCGCCAAGAAGGCCTGCGCCACAGGGAACAGGGAGTCCGTTTGTCATACACCGGAATTCCGTGAATAGGTCAAGAATATTGACAGGCAACGGCCAGCCCAGGGACAGGTGACATTGCAACTCGGCTGAGGCATAGTAAGCGACATACAAAATATTTTTGTCGACCAAAAAAGGAGGACGGCCAAGTTGCCTCAGCTCGCCCTCCCACAATCGTATCAATCTTCCTGAACGCATCTCGAGGGCGACCATACAAATCGGCTCCTGCCGCTCGCCAGACTGGGCACGAAACTCAAAATCCACCAGCCAAGTTTGTTGAAATGCGTCCAATTTCATTTACGAAATCCCCAAGAGTCTCTGAATAATAGGATGATCGACCTTATCGATAATCCTCCCCTTGAATGCGATGTTCACCAGTTCAGTAAACGAGATTTCAGGCCAGACAGGATCAGGAATGTTACCAAGTGCCTCGAAGACCTCATATGCACCTAAAGACAGATTCGCTGCCAATCGGATCCATTTGACCTCTGCCATTTCTGAGGCTTCCAGCGCGCTTTGGTTGTAGTTATCCAACCTACCATCCTCTCCAGGGAGCCGGATCGGCCACAAAAAAACTACCCCTTGCCTGTTCACAGCAGTTACAATTTGCTTCGGAACGGTCTCCCCAGGAATTTCATGTAAAATGTCCGGGTTAACAAGGTAATGCTCACGATCCTCCTTCAATTCAATAACAGCAGTCTGCAATTTCATGTCATTGTCGGGGTGAACTCGAACAAAATCTTGTCTGTTTGGCTTGCGAACTGGAACTGTCGTTAAAAGTTTTTTCACACCTGACATACTGTTAAAGTCTTGTCTCAATCTAAACTGTTCTACATTAATATATTGTTTCTTAATTACTTCTTCATAATGTTCTGAATTTTGTTTTGAATTTTCTAATGTCGAACAGTTTTGTTTTGAATTTGTTTCCATAAATGCTCCAAACATGAGTTAATGGTTAGTTTTCATCTTAACATAACGAAAATGTATTAAAAAAATAATTTTTAATCCACAGACCTCTGTCGCAGCCATTCTGCCAACTCCTTCACTGGGTAAACCCATTTTTGTTGAATTCTTAAACGTGGGGGGCCTTTTTTTTGAGCGTCAAGATTTGCCAAATAACTTCCCCGTAACAAACCACCAGTAAATGTAAATACCTCCTTTCGAGTCACCACGGCACTAGGCCATTTTCTTTCCATTGCACAAAAAATATCATCCAATTTGATCACCTCCTCTCGAAATTTTTGACTATTATACACTTAATAAAAAAATGTGCAAGAGGTTTTCATTGTTTTCATCAAAAAAAAATTAATCGATTCATAAGACTTGATCTTACCGTCTCTACAAACCAAATATTTTAGCGTATACCATGGCTATCAGATCAAGACTTATGCAGCGCACACATAGGTTTTTCTATGTCAATCTGCCATCATAACGTATTTTATTATTGCTCTAGATGATTTGCAACAGGATACGAATTTGTTGGAATTAGGTGATAAACTAGCATAAGGAAGGGAGGCCACTGCCCAAATTCTTGGGTTGACCTCACAACTTTGTGAGATTCCGGCACATGTTGATGTTACTAACCACTGATCACAGACTACGGCTTGGTGCATAATGACTTTTGCACCAAGCTCATGAAGGGCGATCAGACAGGCCGGCGAGACAAAAACGTGAATAACCACAAACACAATGTTGCGTTTATTCACGTTTTTGTCTCATGGATGGCAGCTTGAATTTATTCATTTTATTTATAGGTTTACAAGTTTTACACGCGATAAACCAAATAGAAACTGCAAACAAAGGTGAAGGCAAGACGTGGTGGCAACTGTAATCTTCATAGGTACGTGAGTGAACATGTTGGGAGGCGACATTTCAAAAATATTATATGGTTATTTTAAAACAAAAAAAACTCGCCGACAAAAATCGACGAGTTCATGTAATAATCTATTAGAAATTTTTGAATATAAAAAAATGGAAAAGCAACCTCCATTCTCGTAATCTATTTTAACTATTGTTTTTGAGGACAGCGATAATTTTCTGACATCATCCTGTTGCAGCAGATAAAGAGTTGCTGCTTCCTCTTTCAAAATTTTTCACTACTTCTTCCAACACCTTTGAAGCAGCCTTGATATTATCGGGTGCTAAATGTGCATATCTGCTTGTCATTGTATAGTCCGAATGACCGAGTATCTGTTGAACTTGATAAAGAGATACGCCGTTGCAAACCATCCAACTTGCGCAGGTGTGCCGACACGTATGAAAGACAATCTTATCCGTGGACGAGGTAGCTCCGATGTTCAGTCCGAGTCGGTCAACGGTTCGACCGAAAAACTTACTGATTTGGGGCCGCACTCCACCACCACGAGCCGGGAAGATAAGGCTTCCATCATTGCACTTCAGCCTACCGGCGAACATAGACTTGACCTGGGAGGTCATGTAAACGGTTCGCCCTTTGTCGGACTTGGCCACCTGTGACCGGATATGTATTGACCCGTCTTCAAGGTTCACGTCCACCCAACGCAGGGTTGCGATTTCTTTGAAGCGCAGGCCGCAATGCAGTGACAAAAGCGTAATGTCGTAGGTTGCGTGATCATCCTGACCACCTTCCTTGAGGGCAGCCAGAAGTTTGTCCGCTTCTGCATGGGATAAAAATTTCATTCGTTCGTTTCTGATTTTGGGCTTTTTAGTGGAAGTCACGGGGTTGTCACCATGGTAGAGTGGTGGGTCTTGTGCCTTTGCCCAATTGATTACTTGCCGGATGACCTGGAGTCCATAAAGTCCGGTCCGCGGAGATGCTCCGGAGTCAATAATTTTTTTGGAAATTTTTTGACATAAAAAAGGAGTAACCTTGATAAGGGGCACTCTGACAAGTTCCTCCTCAAGCCAGCCAACCCACATATCAGCTTCACGCCCCCATGTCCGAGGCTTCTTCGACCTTACGGACTCATCCGAGTAAAGAGCCCAAACCTCGCCAAAAGTGATCTCTTGAAGTCGGTTCACTTCAGCCAGTCGGAGCCGTTCTGCTTGCTCCTGCTCTCTCCGTATCTGCTCGTCCTGACGTGATCGATCCTCAAGCTCTCGCTTCTCTTTCAACGTCCGAGGGCCTTCACCGGTCTTTTGAGCTCTTTGAAGATCCGCCAGGATGAGAGAGGCTGCTTTTTCGTTAATTTTCGTCGAAGAAATCCACCCGATTGACTCCGAAACCGTTTTACCCTGCCACTTGTAAACGAGCATAATGTACTTGTCCGGGGCATTGCCATGCCGACGTTCCGGATGGAGTCGAAACCTGATACCTCGATACTGACTTTTGACCCACTCTTTTTCCGCCATGCTCAAACCTCCTTTTTTTGACCCTTCGGACTCCTGTCCGTCATGCCGGAGGGCCGCTTTTGAGGGCAAGCTTTGGTCAACCCCTGGTCAACCAAAAGCACTCTTTAACAGTTTTTAAGAGTGAAAAAGAATGAAGTCAAGAGCTTTGCTTCCTTTATAATTCTGGATAGATACATTTATAAAATGGAGAAGTATGGGGAGGTGTTTAAGTGTAAAATTCGGACTTCGAATCCGCAGGCCGGGAGTTCGAATCTCTCCGGGCGCACCAAGGAAATCAAGGGTTTACGATGAGAAATCGTAAACCCTTTTTTTATTTGAGCCATAAAATTGGGTTCACCTTGTGTTCTCTGATTCGACGGAAAAGTGTCCAAGGGCTCTCAATGGATCGCTTCGAGGAAGGCTTCCTTCTGAACTCAACTTCCTATGCGAAGCGAATAACTTTCCCAAATTCCATGAGCCGTGCTTCTCCTGAATCCTGTGTTCCCCATCTGCAAAAACAAAATGGAAGCCAATGGCTTCCATTTTGATATCCAACATTTTCGGCAAGGTGTGACGGCTATGATCCAAGTTCCCTGCTGCGCTGCGCGGCTTCGTGCACGGCGTCGATGATCGCGCCCCGCATTGCTGTCCTGTCCAGATGATTCAGGGCGGCGATGGTGGTTCCGGCGGGGGAGGTGACCATGTGCTGCAGGGTGGAGAGGCTGTGGCCTGTTTCCATTGCCAGTTTGACTGAACCTTCCAGGAGGCCGGAGACCATCTCCTCGACCAGGGGGCGGCTCAGGCCTGCAGAGACGCCGGCTTGGACCAGGGCGTCCATGAAGTAATAGACATAGGCCGGGCCCGAGCCCACCAGGGCCGTGAAGGCATGAAAATCCTTCTCGGCCATAATATGCGCCTGGCCCAGAAGGGCCAGCATTTCCAGGACGATCTCCTTCTGCGCCTCGGTCAGTTGCGGATCTTCGAAACAGACCGCGCTGACTCCGGAACCGACCATGGCCGGCGTGTTCGGCATCACCCGCACCACGGCGCAACGCCGCTCGGACCAGTTCTGCAACTGCTCCAGGGAGATGCCCGCGGCAATGGAGATCAGGCAGGTTTCCGGACGCAAAGCGGGCTTGGCATCTTTCAGCACCCGGGACATGATTTGCGGCTTGACCGCCAGAAACACGAAATCCGCATCCTGAAGCACCGCCTCCATGGAATTGACTGCGCAAAACCCCGCTACCGATGCAAGTTCACCGGCTTTGCGCACATCCGGATCAAATCCGCGGATGGTGGTCTCCGGAAGATGGGACAGCGCCTTGATCAAGGCCGCTCCCATGTTTCCCAGCCCGATGCAGCCGATATGCAGATTGCTCACCCTTGCAGCTCCATGGCGTTGAAGAAATAGGGAATCTCCTGAGCCGCTGTTTCCGCAGCGTCGGAGCCGTGCACCGTATTGCGCTCCACATCCAGGGCCAGATCCTTGCGGATGGTTCCCGCGTCGGCATTTGCCGGATTGGTCGCGCCCATCAATCCCCGCCAGACTGCAATGGCGTTTTCGCCTTCCAAAACGGCCGCGACGATGGGACCGGACGTCATGTAGTCCACCAGGCTCTGGAAGAAGGGACGCTCCTTGTGCACGGCGTAGAATCCCTCGGCCTGGGCCTTGGTCAGCCGCAGTTTGCGCAGGGCCACGATCCGTAGGCCGGCGGACTCGATCCGGGTCAGGACGTTGCCGATCAAATTGCGCTCCACGCCATCCGGCTTGATCATGCACAATGTTCGTTCAGTCATGCGAAATTCTCCATGTATTCAAAAAGGTTAAGGTTCAAAAAGGGATTGCTCAATAAGGCAGGGCAACTAACCACCGCGGATATGTGCTGCCTGGATACCGGCCTGCGCCGGTATGACAAAATGGAGTGCCTCGTGGGCAATTTCCTTTGGCCGTCACCCCGGCGTAGGCCGGGGTCCAGTGTTTTCGTGTAGTTCAATCGCCCGGAGTTATTGAGCAGTTACGACAGAATCAGACCAACAACATCTTGTCCGAAGAAAAAGCTTCCTTCTTCAAACTGTAGAACCGGGCCAGCAGATCATCCACTTTCAACCGGGTTTTCTCTTCTCCGGTAATGTCCAGGATGATCTCACCTCTGTGCATCATGATCAGGCGATTGCCCATGCGCAGGGCCTGGTGCATGTTGTGGGTGACCATGAGCGCGGTCAGTTCCATGCTTTCCACCAGCCGTTCGGTCAGCTCCAGGATCTGCTGTCCGGTCTTTGGGTCCAGGGCTGCTGTATGCTCGTCCAGAAGCAGGATATCCGGGCGGACCAGGGTCGCCATGACCATGGTCAAGGCCTGGCGTTGACCTCCGGAGAGCAGGCCCACGGGATCCTGAAATCGATCTTCCAGGCCCAGATCCAGAAGCCGCAGTTTTTCCCTGAACAGATCCCGGTCCAGGCGGCGCACGCCCGAACCGAGTCCACGAAATCGACCGCGGCGCAGAGCCAGAGCCAGATTCTGCTCGATGCTCATGGAGGCGCAGGTGCCCAGCAGCGGGTCCTGGAAGACGCGGCCGATGAATCTGGCCCGCTTGTACTCCGGCCAGCCCGTCACGTCCTTGCCGTCCAGCAGGATGCTGCCCTGATCCGGAAAAAAACTGCCGGCCAGGCAGTTCAGCATCGTGGACTTGCCCGCCCCGTTGGACCCGATGATCGAGATGAAATCGCCGCGCCGCACGTCCAGGGAAAGGTTCTGCAGGGCCAGAACCTCGTTCACGCTGCCCCGGTAGAAATACTTGGTGATTTGCTTCAGGGAGAGCATCATGAGAAAAATCGCGCCTTGAGTTTTGGCGCCGTCAGGGCGAGCACCACCAGTATGGCCGTGATCAAGTTCAAATCGCTGGGAGTGAAGGTAAACGAGCCCACCTTCATGCTCAAGGCCATGGCAATGGCCGTGCGGTACAGGATCGATCCCAGCAGGACGGCGATCACCGCACGCATGATTCCGCCTCTGCCAAAGACCGTCTCGCCGACGATCACCGAGGCCAGACCGGCAACAATGGTTCCCACGCCCATGTTCACATCCGCCGCGCCCTGGTTCTGGGCGATCAACGCACCGCTGAAAGCCACCATGGCATTGGAAAAGCCCACGCCGAGGATGATCACCGTGTGGGTGTTTACTCCCTGGCTGGTGATCATTCGGGGATTGTCCCCGGTGGCCAGCATGGTCTGCCCGAACTCCGTGTGCAGGAACCAAACCAGAAAGACCACGATGCCGATCCCGATTCCGACAAAAAGAATGATCGAGGAAAGATACCCGGGCAAACCGAGTCCCATCAAGGGATCCAAGACCGTATTCCGGCCCAGCAGCGAAACATTGGGACCGCCCATCACCCGAATATTGACCGAATAGAGGGCGATCATGGTCAGAATGGAAGCCAGCAGGTGCAGGATGCCCAGCTTGGTGTTCAAGAAACCAGTGACCATCCCGGCCAGAAAACCCGCGCCCATGGCCAGAAAAAGAGACAAGAACGGATCCATGCCCGAGCTGATGGCCACGGCGCAAACCCCCGCTCCCAAGGGCAGGCTGCCATCAACCGTCAGGTCCGGAAAATTGAGCACACGAAAGGTGAGGTACACCCCCAGGGCCATGATCCCGTAGACCAGCCCCTGCTCCACGGCGCCGAGCAGCGCGTACCAGCTCATGGCTGCTCTCCGGTCCGGACAGGGCAGGCATGCGTGAAAACGATGGACACGCCCCGGAAGAAAACGTTTAACAGGATTTCATGCATAAAATTGAAGAGATGGTTTCATGAGAGGCCGGACAAATTGATGAGCCGGATTCCCGACCGAGGGAGACCAGCTTGCAAGCGACGTCGATAACTGCTCAAAATGTTGGGGCAGGTACGGCCTGGATGCCCGCTTTCGCGGGCATGACAAGCTTGAAAAAAAAGAGCTTGTGGATTCATTCCCACGAAAGGGGGAATCCAGGAGCAAGAGTACTTCCGGCTGCGCCTGACCTATTGGAGCAGTTATCAGCTTCCGGGATGGTGAAATTACCATGTCGCAGCTTCGAGGCAGCAAGAAAATCAGTTTCTGGAATGGCATCGCGGGCACGTATCGTGCCCGCGATTGTTGAATCGGATTATTATTCGTGGATTTTCACGGCTCGTTCGAGCAGAGATTCCGGAAGGGTCACGCCCATGGCCTTGGCCGCTGACAGATTGACATGCAATTCCAGATCCTGCTGCATTTCCACCGGAGTGGTCGCCGGATCAGCGCCCTGCAAAATGCGTCCGGCCATGGCCCCAGCCTGGCGGCCGTGCTCGTAGTAATCGAACCCAAGGGCAGCCACGGCGCCTCTGGGCACGGAATCCACATCCGCGGCATACAAGGGCAGCTTGCTTTCCTGGCAGACCTTGGCCAGGGCCTCGAAGGCCGAAACCACGGTGTTGTCCGTGGGCACGTACACGGCCTGCACCCGGCCGACCAGACTCTTGGCGGCCTGGAACACGTCGCTGGAGCGGGCCACGGTGGCTTCGACCAGGTTTATTCCGGCCTTGGAGGTTTCGGCCTTGAGCAGATCAGCCAATGCGCGGGAGTTGGCCTCGCCGGAGTTGTAGATCACGCCCAGGGACGTCAAATCGGGATGAATCTCCCGGATCAGCGCCAGATGGCGATCCATGGGAGTCATGTCCGAGGTTCCCGTGATGTTGCCTCCAGGATTCTGCAGGTCCGGCACCAGTCCGGCGCTGACCGGATCGGTCACCGCGCTGAACAGGATGGGGGTCTTCTGCATGGAGGGATTCTTCCTCACGGTCTGGGCCATGGCCTGGGCCGACGGCGTGGCAATGGCCAGAACCAGATGGGGACGCTCCCCGACAATCTGTTGCGCGATCAGGTTCGCGGTGGCCATGTTCGCCTGGGCATTGTGCACGCGAAAGTCCAGCTCAAACCCGTCCTCACGCAACTGATCCTGGAAACCGCGCAACACGGCATCCAGGGCCGGATGCTCAACGAATTGGTTCACCGAGACGATCCGGGGCTGCTCGGACAGGGCCGGAGTGGTCAGCCCGAACACAAAAGTAATCAAACAAGCAAGCAACATGATTCGCTTCATAATGCTTCTCCTCGAAAATAGGGGATATGAAAAAAACGATTTTTCTTATATAAAAAAATCACGGAGGACAAGAAATACTTGCTTCCTCGCTCGGCTTTCTTGACATGAAGACGTGAATGGGAAAGGTTTGCTTGAAATCGCACACAAGGAGAACCCCATGCTCAAAGTCAAAGATCTGATGACCAACCAGGTCATTTCCCTGAAGGAGCACGACAACGTGCAGACCGCCCGCTCCATCATGAACCTGGGCCGAATCCGGCATATCCCCATTATTGACAATCAGGGCGATTTCGCCGGCCTGCTGACCCACAGGGATCTCCTGGCCGTGACCATCTCCAAGCTGGCGGACATTGAGGCGGAGGTTCAGGATGAGATCGACGCCTCCATTCCCATTCATGAAATCATGCGTCGCGACGTAACGGTCATTGATCCGGAAATGGACCTCCGCGAAGCGGCGGAGATTCTCCTGCAGCACAAGTACGGCTGCCTGCCGGTGGTGGAGGACAAACTGCTTGTGGGCATTCTCACGGAGGCGGATTTCCTGAAACTGACCATCAGCCTGATGGATGCGCTGGATAAGATGGAAGCGTAGTGTGAAGTGGTAAGCGTGAAGGGTGAAGGGTGAAGAGGGTATGCTCTGTAGTCGAAATCGGAATCGGAATCGAAATCGAAATCGATTTTTCTTGCGATAGTCAATGAGATAGTGGCACTAATTATTCCGATTTCGATTGCGATTTCGATTTCGATTGCGATTTCGATTGCGATTTCAATTTCGATTTCGGAATACGATAGATGAAGCCCGCCAGAACACAATTGCCGATGGGAAAGGTTCGAGAGGCGGAAGCTTGACGTTTATCATGGACAGGAGACGGGAATTGCAACGGACAACAACGGCCAGGCTCTTGGAAATGAAGAGCAGCGGCGACAAGATTACCGTACTGACGGCGTATGACTGGGCCACAGCCAAGCTCCTGGACGAAGCAGGGGTCGATGTTCTTTTGGTAGGCGACTCCCTGGGCATGGTTGTGCTTGGCCTGGAGAACACTCTGCCGGTAACCATGGACGACATGCTGCACCATTGCCGGGCCGTGGCCCGGGGATCACAAAGATCCCTGCTGGTGGGCGACATGCCCTTCATGAGCTATCAGGTCTCGCCGGAACAGGCCGTGACCAATGCCGGACGTTTTCTGCAGGAGGCCGGGATGCACGCCGTGAAGGTGGAAGGCGGCCGGGAGATCCTGCCTGCCGTGCGCAGGATGACCCAGAGCGGCATTCCCGTACTTGGCCACGTGGGCCTGACTCCGCAACATGTTCACCAGCTTGGCGGATACAAGGTCCAGGGACGAACCGAACTCGCGGCCCAGCGTATCCGGGAGGACGCACTCGCTTTGGAAGAAGCGGGTGTTTTCGGTCTGGTGCTCGAATGCGTGCCGGAATCCCTGGCCCGAACCATTTCCCAGCAACTCGCCATTCCGACCATCGGCATCGGCGCCGGCCCCGGCTGCGACGGCCAGGTCCTGGTATTCCACGACGTGGTAGGCCTCTACGACCGCTTCACCCCGAAATTCGTCAAGAAATACGCCCAGGTCGGGACCATGATGCGCGAGGCCGTGCAGCAGTACGTCCATGAGGTCAAATCCGGCGACTTCCCTGCCCCCGAGCACACCTTTAAATAGACAGTGGTTAGTGGTTAGTGGTTTGTGGGCAGAGGTCAGAAGACAAAGTACCAAGGATCCGGATTAGAAATGGAAAAATGAAAGTAACGACTCAGCTTGCGCAGGAAAAAGGTGGCTGTTCAAAAACCTTGAGACAAGCATGGCCTGGATTCCCACCTTCGCGGGAATGACTTTTTCCAATGCCGTATTCCGGGTCAGTCATACCCGCGAAGGCAGATATCCAGTTTTTTCTCGGATGACTGAAAAAGTTACAATTTAAAGCACTCTTCCTTCTGCCCCATCACCCATCACCCATCACCCATCGCCCATCACCCATCGCCCATCACCTATCGCCCATCACCTATTCCACCTACTCCGGCTGCACCGGGAATCCCTTCAGCGGCCCCAGGTTGAAGCGATCCCGCCAGACCACGGGCTCGGAGAGCATGTAGGCGGCGATCAATTCCGCCGTGGCCTGCAGCGAATCGAAGTGCGTGCGCTCGTAACCGTGCGTGCCGTCCACCCCGAAACAGACCAGCGCGGTGCGCAGGTCGTTGCCCGCCTCCACGGCGGATGCGGAATCGCTGCGGTAATACCGGAACACGTCGCGCCGGTGCAGGATATCGTGCCGGCGGCATAATTCCAGCAGTCTGTGGGTCAGATGGTAATCGAAGGGGCCGCTGGAATCCATCATGGCCACGCTCACGCCGCGCTCGCAGAGATTATGCCCGCCATGCAGCGGCGCCGTATCGATGCTGACCATTTCCGCGACATCCCCGTGCAGGGTCACCGAGGCCCCGGTCCCCACTTCCTCGGCAATGGTGAACAGCAGATGGCAGTCCAGCGGCGGTTTGGCTCCGCTTTCCAGAATCGCCTTGGCCGCGGTGAACAGGATCGCCACCCCGGCCTTGTTGTCCAGATGCCGGGAATTGATGTACCCGCTGGGCCGGATCTCGCACAAGGGGTCCACTGCCACCCAGTCCCCGACATGGATGCCCAGTTCCAGCAAATCGTCGATGCACAGGGACGGCTCATCGATCCGGACCTCGATGTTGTCCCAGTTCACGGGCTGGGTGTCGATTTCATCGCCGTAGACGTGTCCTGAGGCTTTCAGCGGCAAAATTGTCCCGCGCAAGGACTCTGTATCCGTGAATATCGTCACCCTGGCGCCCTCGGCAAAGCGGCTGGACCAGGTTCCGATGGACGTGATGCCCAGACGTCCATTGGGCTTGAGTTCGCGCACCATGGCCCCGATGGTGTCCAGATGGGTGACCAGGGCCCGGTCCGGATTGCTGGTCCGGCCCTTGATGTCTGCTCGAATGGCCCCCCGCCGGGTCAACTCGAAAGGAATGCCCAATCGTTCCAGTTCCTCTCCGGCAAAATGCACGATCCGGTCCGTGTACCCCGTGGGGCTGGGAATCTCCAGCAGCTGTAAAAGGATCTTCCTCAGATACTCCATGTCCAGAGTGATATTTTCCACTCATGCCCTCCCTTGTTCTACTGCTCTTCCCATTGCTTTCTGGCCGCGGTCTGGGGAAAGAGCATGTCCACAAACCGCTCGGCCGTGGGTTGTGGTTCGTGGTTGGCCAGACCGGGGCGTTCATTGGCTTCGATGATCACATATTCCGGCCCCTGCACATCCGGGACGAGGAAATCAAAGCCGACCACGGGAATATTCAGCACGACCGCCGCCTGCTCCGCGGCTTGGATCAGTTCGGGATGCACCTGGTCCGTCACGTCATGAATCGTTCCTCCGGTATGCAGATTCGCGGTCTTGCGCACCACCAGAATTTCGCCCGCCGGAAGAACGTCCTGCATTTTCCAGCCGCTCATGGCAACGCACCGCTCGGTCTCCGCATCCATGGGAATGCGGCTTTCCCCGCCCGTGGCGGCGGCTCTGCGCCTGCTCTGCTTGGCGATCAGCCGCTCGACGGCATGTTCACCGGTGCCCACCACCTGGGCCGGTCGGCGCACGGCCGCCGCGACAAATTTATAGTCGATGACGATCATCCGCAGATCCTCGCCCTCCACGAAAGACTCCAACACCACCTGATCACAGACGTCCCGGGCCATTTCCACCGCCGTCGTCAGCTCCCGCGGTTCCCGGACGTCCACACTGATTCCCCGGCCCTGCTCCCCGCGCACCGGCTTGACCACCACCCGGCCATGGCGCTGCAAGAAAGCGCTGTTCTGCTCTTGGTCACCTGCCCCTACCTGCTCCGGCACCCGCAAACCGGCCCGCTTCAGCAGACGCAAGGTCAGGCTTTTGTCGTCGCAGCGGCAAAAGGCCACGGCGCTGGTCATTTCGCTCAGCGATTCCAGACAGGCAATGGTCCGGCCGCCGAAAACGAGCTGGAAATGCCCGCTCTGCTCGTCCAGCACTTCAACGTTGATGCCCCGGCGTTGCGCTTCCCTGATGATGATCATGGCATAGGGATTCAGGTTGCTCTGGGGCTGTTCTCCCACGAACAGGGGTTCGTTGATGGCGTTCTTATGCTTGACGCTGAATACCGGAATGCGCTGAAAACCTACCTTTTCATAGAGGGCAATAGCCTGATCGTTGTCGTGCATCACGGACAGATCCATGTAGGATCGGCCGCGCACCTGAAAATATTCCGCCAGGTAGCGCACCATCGCTTCCCCCACTCCGGGCAGTGGACATTGCGGTTCCACGGCCAAACACCAGAGGCTCGAGCCGTTCTCCGGGTCATTGAAGGCCTTGGAGTGATCAATGCCCATCACCGTTCCGACAATCTCGCGGCTCGAAAGATCTTCGGCAACCAGGGGAATCACCGATTTGGCGTGGCGCTGCTTCCAGAGGAAATCCTCGTTGGCCACCACCATGCCCCTGCCGGCATAGATGGTGTTCATCCGTTGACAATCCTCTCTGGTCTGAAGTCGGCGGATCAGAATCTGCTTGCTCAGGGACGAATCCGGCTGATACTGATCCAGCCATAATCGATAGGCATGGGAAGGATCCATGAATATATCCTGGGGCGCCATGGCCAAGACGACATGGGGATCGCGCAGATAGAAGGCGATATCCCGTCGTCCCGGCGATTCCTTGAGAATCGTCCGCACCAGTTCGCGCTGGTCGCTGAAGGTATGCGCAAAAATCAGCCGCCCCCAGCCGCAATCCAGAACCACGTTGGCGGGCAATTGCGCGTGCCTGGGCGTTTCGCCCTGCTTCCAGTTGCGCAGGGACGGGAGATTGGCACGATCAAAACGGTGCTCGGCTCTGTGCTTGGTGGGGGCCATGGGAGTTCCTCCTCTCCGAATCATTGAATTCCATGCTCTTGCAGCCACAGTTCCAGGACGGCCACCTGCCAGAGCTTGGAACCGCCCAGCGGGGTGATGTGCTTCTCCGGTGCACGCAACAGATCCGCCAGATATTCCTCGCGGACAATGCCCCGGCTTCGGGCTTCGGGACGTTGCAGGACTTCGACCACGAAATCCAGAAACGGCCCTTGCAGATATTTCAAGGCCGGGACGGGAAAATATCCCTTGGGGCGATCAATCACCTCATGGGGGATGATGGACCGAGCGGCTTCCTTGAGGATGTACTTCCCGCCTTCGCGGACCTTCAGTTCCGCGGGCACTCGGGCGGCCAGTTCCACCAGTTCATGGTCCAGAAACGGCACCCGGGCCTCCAATCCCCAGGCCATGGTCATGTTGTCCACCCGCTTCACCGGATCATCCACCAGCATCACCAGGGCGTCCATGCGCAAGGCCTTGTCGATGGCCCTGTCCGCGCCGGGCTTGTCGAACTGGGTCCGCAGATACTCCAGGCTGTAATCGTCCCGGCACCATCGTTCCCCCACCAGTTTGGAATAATCCGCATGGTCTCGGTCACAGAACAGTCGCGCATAATCCGAAACGGCGTCGCGACTGTCCAGCAGGGGCGGATACCAGTGATATCCGGCAAAAACCTCATCCGCGCCCTGGCCGCTCTGCACCACCTTGACATGCTTGGCGACTTCCCGGGAAAGCAAATAGAATCCGATATTGTCATGGCTGACCATGGGTTCGGACATGGCCCGAACGCAGTTCAGCATATTGTCCAAGGTTTCCCGGGAGGAGACGGTAATCTTGTGATGCCTGGTGCCGAAACGCTTGGCCACAATATCCGAATACATGAACTCGTCGCCGGATTCTCCACCCACGGACTCGAAACCGATGGAAAAGGTCTCCAAGTCCCGCACTCCGGCCTCGGCCAGCAGCCCCACCACCAGGCTGGAATCCAGCCCGCCGGAAAGCAGCACACCCACCGGCACGTCCGCCACCATGCGGCGATCCACGGCCTTGCGCAGTGCGGCCAGCACTTCATCGCGCCATTGGGCTTCGTCCTTGTCCGGCTCGAGGCTTTGATACTCGGGTTGCCAGTAGCAACGTTGCCGGCTCGCCCCATCCGCCTCGATACGCATCAAGGTTGCCGGAGGAAGCTTGCGCACGCCCTGGAGCAGGGTATGGGGAGCCGGCACCACGGCATGAAATGAAAAGTAGTGGTGCAAGGCAACCGGGTCCAGATCCGTATTGATCTTTCCGGTGGCCAGCAATGCCGGCAGGCTGGAGGCAAACAACAGACCGCCCGGAACGTCGGCCAGATACAACGGCTTGATGCCCAGCCGATCCCGGCCCAACAGTACGGCCCCGGAATCACGCTCCCACACGGCAAAGGCAAACATGCCCATGAATCGTTGTACGCAGTCCTCGCCCCATGCGTGATACGCCTTGAGCAGCACTTCGGTATCGCCGGAAGAAAAAAACCGGTACCCCTTGCTTTCCAGTTCCCGACGCAGTTCCTTGTAGTTGTAGACGATTCCATTGAACACGCAGGCCAGCCCCAGTTCCGAATCAACCATGGGTTGCTGCGACGCATCGCTCAAATCGATGATTTTCAGTCTTCTATGGCCAAGAGCCAGACCTTTCTGGACGAATATGCCGCTTCCGTCCGGCCCGCGGGCAGCCATTGCCACGGTCATCTTCTGAACATTGTCTGATGTTGCCTGTTGCCGATCAAATCGTAACTCTCCACAAATACCGCACATTGGTTGGAATCTCCTTTAACACGTCAGAAATTCATATGGATTTTCATGTATCAACATGATCTTGCAACAATCCAAATCACAATTTGACCAAAAACAGTAAAATTATTGAAACAATATTATATCGAGATACAGTCGACAAGGACACGGTTTTGAAAAAATGCATTTCAGACAACACCGTATACCGATGAATCAATTATCATTATAATTATATACATTTCCATGTATTGTCAAATTAGTATGACCACATTCAAACATGAATGGGACTCGCCGGTTCCGATTGAAACCTCCCCCTGGATCCATCCACCTTCATCCCTGAGCCATTGATTCATCCGTCAAGCCACGGTAGAAACATTTTTTCGACCGCCTTGAACCCTCCTGACCGATCCTCGATTCCGTCGGGACGGCATGAAAAACAAGGTCCATTCCCGAATGGCGGGAAGCCAAGCCATGATTTTCGCAAGTAAATAAAAACGTAACTACTCAGTTCATCCAAGAAAAATCGGACTGGATAGCGATAGCGCCGGCCTTCGCCGGTATGACTGAACTTGGAAAGGACGTGGTATGATACACCATTCCGGCGAAAGCCGGAATCCAGCTCTGACGAGTGATCACAGAGTATGTGCTGAATAGGTACATGAAAACCTCTCCCTCTCTGAAGCTGAGGAGTTACGTTCACGTAAGCATTTTTTCCGGATCCAAATAAACAACCCAAAGGAAGTCGCATGGGCTTTTTTTCCAAAGTCAAAAAATGGTGGTCCACAAAGGACGACGAGCAGCAGGTCCAGAAAGCGGACGAGATCGAACCGGGAGTTCCCCCGACCGAGGAGCCGGCCCCGGCCAAGCCCGCCGAGGAAGCCCCGCCTGCCGAAATTCCGCCCAGTGCTGCTCCAGAGGAACTGGTCCAGCCGCAACCGCTGGACCAGCCCAAAGAACAGCCCAAAGACCAGCCGCAAGCCCCTCCCCAGGATCAGCCTGAATGGCAATCCCGGGTCATGCTGGCACTGCAAGGCGCCGAACCGAAGTTGAGCGTCTGGCTGGAACATACCCTGTCCGGGGTGGACACCATTGGCGACGAATTGTGGGACCGATTGCGCTTTCTATTCCATGCGTTGCAGGCGCCTGCCGATGAGGCCGAGGAGTTCATCGCCAAGTTTCGAACCTGGCTGGAGGACATGGGCTACGAGCAGGTCGCTGAATTTCGTTCCGAGTTGCAGTACCGGCTGGCTCTGGCCCTGGACCTGGAGGATGAGGAGGACGAGCGGGATCGCCTCTTCCTGAAGCTGTCCGAGGGCTTGAACAAGACCCGGGAACAGCTCACCATGCGCATCGATGCGCTGCTGTCCGCGCACCGCAAGTTCGACGATCCTTTCTGGGAAGAATTGGAAGAAGTGCTGATCATGGCCGACGTGGGCCATCAGTCCGCGGGCAAGCTCCTGGACCGGCTCAAGGCCAGGGTGCGCAAGGAAAAGATCGAGGAACCCGAAGCATTCCGTGAAATGCTGCGTCAGGAACTGGCGGCTATTTTTCCGGAGCCGAAATCCGTCGCCGTGCCTCAGGGGCCGGAAATCGTTCTCGTTGTGGGCGTGAACGGCGTGGGCAAGACCACGACCATTGCCAAGCTGGCCCATCGGGCCCAGATGCAGGGCCGCAAGGTTCTCGTGGCTGCCGGGGACACCTTCCGGGCCGCGGCCATTGAGCAGCTGGGCATCTGGGCCAAACGGACCGGCGCGGATTTCTTCACCAAGGGCGAAGGCGCGGACCCGGCCGCCGTGGCCTACGAAGCCGTGGATGCAGCTCTGAAGGGCGGCCACGACGTGGTTTTTCTGGATACCGCGGGTCGGCTGCACACCAAGGTCGACCTGATGGACGAACTGCGCAAGATCAAACGGGTTCTGGGCAAGAAACTGCCCGGAGCGCCCCACCGCTGCCTGCTGGTGCTGGACGCCACCACGGGCCAGAATGCCCTGTCGCAGACCAAGCTCTTCAATGAGGCGGTCACGGTGGATGAAATCATCCTGACCAAGCTGGATGGAACGTCCAAGGGCGGCATCGTCGTGGCCATCGCCCTGGAACACAATATGCCCATCAGCTTCATCGGCCTGGGTGAGAAAATGGAGGACCTGCGCCCCTTCAGCGGCGAAGACTTCGCCAAGGCCCTGGTCAACTGAGGCAGGCAGCCGTGACCACGGGATGTCACGCGAATGCCTATAGTGCGGCACGTTGGGTTCGCCGCACCCCAGTGCGACAAGTTGGGGATTTTTGAGTTACTTATGATGTACCGAGTCCATACCGTGCCGCACTGGGGTGCGGCGGTCCCAGGCTGCGTCCATAACGGTCGCTGGTGCGGCGGTACCAGGTTGCGTTCAGGCGCAGGACTCAACCTGTTATCTGGGCCGCGAAGCTCTGCACGGCTTCCAGATTTCGTTCCAGTTGCGGCAGCAGTTCACGCAGGGTGGTCAGGTCGCCGTTCCTGCCGGCTTGTTCCATTTTTGCGGCAATAGCGGCCAGATCCGTACAGCTGCAGTTCAGCGCCGCTCCCTTGACGCCATGGGCTTCCCTGCCGGCCTCATGCGCGTTTCCATCATCCAGATATGCCCTGATGGCCTTGATTCTCTCGGAAGTATTGTCAATCAGGACGTTCAGCAGAACCTCGATCAAGCTCTCGTCATCCATGACCCGTTCCAGAAGCTCCGCCATGTTGCAGACCTGGGAAACATCTCCTGAGGATGATGAATCCGGCGCCGCGGCTCCGGATTCCGGCTCCCCGGCCCGCCCCCCCAGCCAGCGATTCATTTTTTCCACTAACGCCTCGATGCGCAAAGGTTTTGTCAGGTAATCGTCCATCCCTGCCGCCAAAAATCGTTCCCGATCCCCCTTCACGGCATGGGCGGTCAGGGCGATGATCGGCATTCCGGAATGCTCGAGTCTCCTGATCTCCCCGGTCGCTTCCATCCCGTCCATGACCGGCATTTCGATGTCCATCAACACCAGGTCGTACCGCTGCTTCCGTACAGCGGCGACCGCCTCCCGCCCGTTCACGGCGGTGTCCGGAGCAATGCCGATTTTCTGAAGCATCTTCCGGGCCACCAACTGATTGACGCGATTGTCTTCCACCAGGAGCACCCGTGCGTCCAGAGGAATGCGAAATCGCTCATGGACCGGCTCCGAAGCGAGGAGGGACGCGGCGGCATTGCCCTCCCCCAGGACCATAAACCCGACCCTGAACCAGAATGTGGAGCCTTGGCCCACCGTGCTCTGCACACCGATTTCACCGCCCATCATCTCCACCAGCCGCCTGGATATGGCCAGGCCAAGGCCGGTTCCGCCAAACCGGCGGGTCGTGGAGGCATCCACCTGATGAAACAGACTGAACAGGCTGTCCTTCATGTCTTCAGGTATGCCGATGCCCGTATCCCGCATCGAAAATCGCAGGAATACAGTCTCAGGGTCTTCCTGGGAAGCCGTTTCTGTCCGGCAGGTTGAAACGTATTCCCGTTCAACGCTGATCTCCACTGCGCCGAGTTCGGTGAACTTGACCGCATTGCCTCCCAGATTCAGAAGAATCTGCCGCAGCCGGAGAGGGTCGCCGCAAAGGTGGACGGGTACATCGGCATCGACCTTCCAGTCCAGCTTCAAGTTTTTGCTCTGGGCGGTCACGGCGAGAATACGCACGGTCTCCTCGAGAACGTTCCGCAGATCAAACGGGGCTTCTTCCAACTCAAGCTTGTCCGCCTCAATTTTGGAAAAATCGAGAATGTCGTTGATCAGGCTGAGCAGGGCTTCTCCGCTGGACCGAATCAACTGGGCGTATCCTCTCTGCTCTTCATCCAGACAGGTGTCCATGAGCAACTCGGTCATACCCACCACGCCGTTCATGGGGGTCCGGATTTCATGGCTCATGGTCGCCAGAAAGCGGCTTTTGGCTATATTGGCCCGCTCCGCGTCTCTTCGGGCGGCATGCAGCTCGGCCTCTCGATGCCGGCGGCGGTGAACGTTGACCAGCAGTTCAGCCAGGACCATGAACAGTTTGATCTCCGTGGTCGTCCAATCCCGAACCCGCACCACCGAGTCAAACCCCAGAAAGCCGATGCACTCCTGACCGGTGAGCAGCGGCAGTGTCAGGACGGAGAGAATGCCCTGGTCCAGCAGGTAGCCGCGCAGCGGGTCATTCTCTGGAAGATCTGGAACACTGTTGATGTAGAACGGCTCACCGGCCCTATGGCGGCGGATCTGCTCCTGGGCCGTGCTGAAGCCGACATTTTGCAGGCTGTGGATTTCCGGTTCAATATGCGGAGCGCGCCATTCATGAGTCTTGTGCATGACCTGCCGCTCAAAATCGTAGGAAAAGATGTAAACCCGGTCCGTGCGGGTGAAGTCGCCTACCCGTGCCAGGGTCTCCTGCAGTGCTTCATCCAGAAATTCCGTCGGAACATTCAGAAAGATCAGGGACAGATCCATGAGCAGATGCTGCAGGTTGATCTGATATTCGATCTGCTCACAAGCGGACACCCGCTCGCTGATGTCAACGAAAACACCTTGGTTGATTGTCTGGCCGTCTACCTCGATAATCGTGGACAGGATCTGGACCGGCTTTCTTTTTCCAAACCTGGTAATGATTTCAACTTCCACGGCATGATTGTTTCGGTCCCGAACGTTGTCCTCGAAAAGTTTTACATACTGCTTGTACCCCTCCTCCGGGTGCAGCACGGATTGGTGCAAGCCAAGCAACTCTTCGCGCCTGCGTTCGAACAGTTCCTCGGCCGCGTTGTTGCAGCGAACCAGAAAACCGTTGACGTCGGCCCAGAGGATGGCGTCCTTGTTGTTGTCGAAAATCAGCCGGAACTGGCGCTCGCTCTTGGCCAGGGCGAGTTCGGTCTTTTTTTGTTCCGTTATGTCCCGGATCACGGAGAGAATATAGGGCACGCCCTGGAGCAGAACGATTCTGCCGGAAAGCATGGTCGTCAGGAGGCGCCCGCTGTTGAACCGGTATGTGATCAGGGTGTTGTCGCAAAAACCATGCTCAAGCATATGATCAACAAATTTTTGCCGATCGTCCGGCTTCTCCCAGATACCCAGTTCCAAAGTGCTTTTGCCAAGAACCTCATTGGGCATGAAGCGACTGAGCTTGGTGAAGGCTTCATTGATCTCGATGATCACCCCGTCTTCCACCCGGGAGAGGACAACGGCATCCGGAATGGTCTGAAACAGGGTCTGGAAGCGTTCCTGAGCCTCACGCAGATCCTGTTCCATCCAATGCCGATCCGTGATGTCCATGAAGGTCAGCAGCACTCTGCTCTGCCCCTCGACATTCAGGCGTCCCGTGGCCGCCAGCAGGACCACTTCCCGACTGGTGGGGCTTCGCCGGAAAGTGGTCCGAAATTCGATCTCCTGAAAAGGAATTCCTGTCTGGAGGGTGCTGTGAATGGCGTTGTTCAGCTCGCAGATGGCGCAGGAAACCCCGAAGCCGCATCCTCTGGGATGTTCGCGGGCATTGACGCATCCGAATATTCCACCAGCCCGGATTCGCGTCAGATCTCCCATGGACATGCTCAGAAAGTCGCGCATGGCCTTGTTGGCAAAAAGCACCCGCTGCTGTTCGTCCAGGACGCACAGCAGTGCCGGCGTGCCGTCGAATACAGCCATGACTTCCTCGCCGTAGGTCGACAAGACGTCGCCGTGGGTTTCGCGACCGGATTCTTCCGCGATGCAGATCCTGGCCATGGGGAGCGAGGCTGCCGTCATTTCAGTGGACATGGAAATCCTGGCCCGGAAAGCGGATCCATCGCCGCGGACCAGACATGCTTCAAGCGTCTGCGGTTTTTTTTGGGTGAAAAGACACCGCAGCGTCTCCATGAACCTGGACCTGTCGGCGCTGTCAATGTGGTTGAGCAGTGAAAGGTCTTGCGCTTTGGAGTGGTCGCAGGCCAGTATCCTTACGGCGGCGGGATTGGCTTCTCGGACCAGTCCGTCCTCGGTCACAAGCAGGCTTCCCAGAGGCAGCAGCTCATGATGGTCCGAAATGTGTCGCCGAATGCTCTTCAGTTCCTCACGCGCCTGATGCAACTCCCGGGACAGCTGCTCGAGCTGCGCATGATGCGAAGGGTTGGCATCGAGTTCCTCTGCCGGAACACCACTTGAAGTGTCTTCCGATGCATTGAATCCCGCTGCGGGCGATCCCGACGCTGTATTTGAAGAAGTATCAGCCATGAGCTGGCAACATTTTGGATGGTTGCGACCAATAAGGGTTGCTGTGACGTACGCGATGCCACATTGCCGGCAAATGGATCTGAACAAGCGTTTAAATCCGGTTGCGGTAATTCTCAAAGGACATTACGTAAAGGTCGAGTATGTGGCAAGGATTTATCGCCATGCGTCATATTACCAGCACATCATGATTCTGATTCCATCCGGAGCATGGGCCCGCAGGGATTGGACTCCGGATCCTCGTTGAGCCATGCTGCAAGGAGATCACCTCTAAAGGAGCGAAACATGCAAGTCCACTTTCTGCAGGATCCTGATTCCGAGTCCCTGGGCAGGCTGATCCGGCAGGTTTCCGAACAGGATCAAATCCGATCCCTGCTGATCCTGGCCTGTGATGCCGACGACCTGAAGGCTGAACAGCTCGACCCGTTCTTACGCGATGTTCCCTTGCCGCTTTTTGGCGGAATATTTCCCCAAATCCTTCACGGAAGCCGGAAACTGGAGCGAGGCGCCCTGGTGGTCGGCCTGCGCGCACCTGTGGTCAGTGGGGTCATCACCGGCTTGAGCGATCCCAATGCGGACTTTACCGCCCAAATTCAGAACCTCTTTGGCGACCGGCATCTCACCGACAAGACCATGTTCGTCTTCGTGGACGGCCTGAGCACGCGGATCACGGATCTCGTCGACGCCCTGTTCAACAACCTGGGACTGCTGCCCAACTACATCGGCGGCGGCGCGGGCTCCTTGAGCTTCCGGCAGTCGCCCTGCCTTTTCACCAACCAGGGGCTGCTTCAGGATGCCGTGGTGCTGGCTTTGGCCGATTCAACCAGCTCCATCGGCGTGGCCCATGGCTGGACCCCGATCAGCGAAGCCTTCAAGGTCACCCAGTCCGAGCGAAACACCGTGATCAGCCTGAACTGGCGTCCCGCTTTCGAAGTGTACCGCGAAGTCGTGGAGGCGCATTCCGGACGATCCTTTGCCGAAGAGTCCTTTTTCGACCTGGCGAAATCGTATCCCCTGGGCATCGCCAAGCTGGATGCGGAAATGATCGTCCGCGATCCGATCATCCTGGACGAAACCCGTATTGTCTGTGTCGGCGAGGTGGCCGAAGGCAGCCATGCGCATATTCTGAGCGGAAACATCGACTCCCTGGTGGCCGGCGCGGCCCGGGCACGAGATCTGGCCGAAGAAGGCCTGCCCCCCCCCCCCGGGCGGATGGATTCATGCTGTTTATCGATTGCATTTCCCGCGTCCTTTTCCTGGAGCACAATTTTGACAAGGAACTGGCCGCGGTGGAGCGGGAGATGCCGCTTGTCGGCGCCCTGACCCTTGGCGAAATAGCCAATACTGGGGATGCGTACCTGGAATTCTACAACAAGACTTCCGTTGTCGGCATTCTTCATGATCGACATGAGTGACGACCTTCGCCGCCAGATCCTCCTGGAAATCGCCTTGTCCATCAGCGGCGAACTGGAGCTCCAATCGCTGCTAGGCAAGTGTCTGCCCCTGTTTTTGCGCAAGCTGAATTGTACGGCAGCCGCGGTTGTTCGTTTTACGGACCAGGACCCCGTGCTTTGCAAAGCCTTGCCGGCAACTCTGATCCGGGGGCGAGAATGGTCCTGCATTGTAAACCAGCTTTGCGCTTCAGCCGAAAACACTGATGCCGACTACACCGTCCAGCACGGCGGAAACCTTTCCTGCTTCGGTTTTATTCTTCCCGACTTCGGCATGCTGATTCTCGCGCGCCCAACTCCCTTCGACCCGATCTTTTTAAAGGATTTCCAGCCACTGACCGAGATGCTGGCCCGGGCCTGCCAAGCCTGCCTGGAGGTGGAGCGACGTCAGGCCGTGGAGCGGGAACTCGCCCAGGTCCAGGCCAGTCAGCGAGCCCTGCTGGACAATCTGCCGTTTCTGGCCTGGATGAAAGACGATCAGGGTTGCTACACGGCCGTGAACAAGGCATTTTCCGATGCCACAGGAATCCGGGTCGAAGAGGTGATCGGCAAAACCACCCACGACGTCTGGCCGCGGGCCAAGGCGGACATTTTTCACGCGGACGACGCAAAGATCCTGCGCGATGCACTACCGGTGGAGGGACGAGATCAGGATATCGCATCAGATGGAACCGTCCGCTGGTTTGAATACTCGAAGCGGCCCATCATGGACAATTCCGACGCGGTTTGCGGTACAACCGGCTTTCGCTGGGAGATCACGGACCGGGTGCAAGCCGAACAGGCACTGGAACGCCGCCGGGCTTTTCAACGGGTTGTCATGGATCTGGCCATCGGCTTCGTCAATACGCCCCTGGAGGAGTTGGACAAGAGCATCAACAACGCCCTGGACATGATCGGTCGGTTCGCCGAGGTGGACCGGGCCTATCTCTTTCGCTACGACTTCACGAAAGCGATGATGCACAATACCCACGAATGGTGCGCCTTGGGCATCAACGCGGAAATCAGCAACCTTCAAAACATTCCCAACTCTCTGGTCCCGGAATGGGTCCAGGCCCACGTTCGGGGGGAAACCATTCACATTCCCCGTGTCGCCACGATTGAGAATCACGACCTGCGCCGTCTCCTGGAGTCCCAGGGCGTGCGGACCCTGATCACTTTGCCCCTGATCCAGGGAAGCGTCTGCTACGGATTTGTCGGCTTTGACGCTGTCCGGGAAGAAAAAGTCTGGAGTGATGAAGAGATCTCCCTGCTCAAAATTCTGGCTGAACTCTTTGCCAATGCCGAAGGGCGACGTATCCACGAACAGCATTTGATTGAGGCCAAGGCCATGGCCGAAGCCGCCAGCATGGCCAAAAGCGAATTTCTGGCCAACATGAGCCATGAAATCCGCACCCCGCTGCACGGCGTGGTCAGCATGATCGGCCTGCTCCAGGGGACGAAGTTGACGTCGAATCAGGCCGAATTCCTGAGCATGGCCGAATCTTCGGCGGAATCGCTGCTATCGGTGATCAACGACATCCTGGATTTCTCCAAGATCGAGGCCGGCAAACTCGAACTCAGTCCCCGCCTCTTCAACCTGGAGGAGGAGGTCTATCGGCTGGCCGGCCTAGTCTCGGCCAAGGCTCGGGAAAAGGAGCTTGAACTGCTGGTCCGCTACGATCCCAAGGCCCCGCGGTTTGTCATGGCGGACAACCTGCGGCTGCGCCAGATCCTCTCCAACCTGCTGACCAATGCCCTGAAATTCACTGAGAAAGGCCATGTTCTGCTCAACGTGGAGCTGCTGTTCCGGGAGTCAAAGCAGGTGGGTCTGCAGTTTCTTGTCGAGGATACGGGCATAGGAATACCCGAGCATCGCCTGAACCAGATCTTCGAAAAATTCACCCAGGTGGACGGCTCCACCAGCCGCAAATACGGTGGCACGGGCCTGGGACTGGCCATCAGCCAACAACTGGTGACCATGATGGGCGGCACCATCACGGTGGGCAGCACCGTGGGCCGCGGGTCGCGCTTCTTTTTCGAACTGGTTCTGCCCTGGAACGAAGCCGCCGAAGGAGCCGGTTCGCTGGTCAGCCTGCAAGAGTACCGGGCGCTGATCGTGGATGACAAGGCCATCAACCGGCGCATTTTTTCCGAATACCTGCACTCCTGGGGTGTGAACCACGATTCCGCGGAAAGCGGTCCCGATGCTCTGCGCATGTTGGAACAGGTGCATGATGGAATTCGACGCCCATACGATTTCGTGCTTCTGGATCATGCCATGCCGGGCATGAGCGGTCTCAAGCTCGCTGAAATCTTGCGCAAGGATCCCCGCTGGAAGCATGTTCGCTTGATAATGCTGACATCCATGTGGGGCTTGGTCGACATGAACGAAAACAGGACTTTCGGTCTGAGCGCGTTCCTTCCCAAGCCGGTTGCCGCGAGCGATCTTTACAACACCATCCGGGACTGTCTGCTGACGGACTCCGGGGTAGGGGCAGAAACCTGTTCTGAGTCGATCACCGATGAATCGGAACATGCGCATGAACAGGAAAGCCGCCCGGAGCTGCCCCTGATCCAGGTACTGCTGGTGGATGATCATCCCATCAACCGTAAATCCGCGTCCATGCTCCTCCAGGCTCAGGGATGCGCGGTGACCACTGCGCGGAACGGCCTGGAAGCCATTGATCTGCTGCACGATAAAAATTTTGATATCGTCTTCATGGACGTTCAGATGCCCGTCATGGACGGATTGGAAACAACGCAGGCCATTCGAAACATGGGCGGCCGATATCGGAATTTGCCCATCATCGCCCTGACGGCCAACGCCATGGATGGCGACCGACAACGCTGTCTGAGTGCCGGAATGACCGATTATCTTCCCAAACCACTACCCAGGGACGCCCTGGGGCAGATCCTGATCCGGCATCGTCCAAGCCAGGCCGGCACGGCACCGGAACTCTCCCCGTTGCCCCCGGAAGGCCCCGTACTGAATATCACGGAACTGCTGACGCATTACGATGACGATCCGGCCATTGCCCGGGAAATGCTCTTGGATTTCCTGGCGGATGCCCCCTCGGACATCAGGGCCATCGCCGAAAGCGTCCAAGAGCGGGACCCACAGGCCGAACAGGCGGCGCACAGGTTCAAGGGCCCCTGCGCCTACATTGGCGCTGAACGCCTCCAAAGGCTTTGCTCAATGATCATCGAGGCAGTCCGGCTCGGGCAGTGGAATACGGCCGACCATCTAGCCAGCGTGCTTCAGGAGTCCTGGGAATCCTTCGCCACGGAGAGCAGAGCCTGGCTGAACGCTGCTTCCAAAGAAGGACATGCGTTGGCCATGCAACCCTGAAAGCCGCCAATGAAGGACGCCACGTATGAAAGTGCTGATTGCCGATGATGAAAAACTGAGCCGCAAGACGCTGGGCTTCTATGTGGAAAAACTGGGACACGAGGTGCTTTTGGCCGAGAACGGCACCCAGGCCTTGCAAATCTGGAAGGACCAGTCCCCGAAAATCGTGCTCACGGACTGGAACATGCCCGTAATGGACGGCGCTGAACTCTGCCGCAGAATCCGTCACGATGAAGGCGATGACTACACCTATGTCATCATGATCACCTCCCGCGGAAACAGCTCCGACCTGGTAGCGGGTTTCGAGGCCGGGGTGGACGACTACCTCACCAAGCCGGTGCGCCGGGATGAACTCTTTGTTCGCCTCAAGGCCGGGGAACGGATTTTTTCTCTCCAGGACAAGGACATGGTCATCTTTGCTTTGGCCAAGCTGGCCGAAACCAGGGATCCGGAAACAGGCTATCATCTGGAACGCATCCAGGGTTATTGCCGGATTCTGGCCGAGGCCCTGATTGGCGACAGCGCGAATTTTCCCGAAGTGAACCGCCATTTCATCGAAACCATCCATGCCACCAGTCCTCTGCACGACGTGGGCAAGGTGGGCATCCCGGATCGTATCCTGCTCAAGCCGGATCGACTGACGGATGAAGAGTTCCAAATCATGAAGACCCACACGACCATCGGCTATGAAACCCTGCACAGCGCATATCGCAAGAATCCCAAGGCGGCCTACCTGCGCATGTCCGCGGAAATTGCCAGGGCGCACCATGAACACTGGAACGGCAACGGCTATCCCGATGGGCTGAAAGGGGAAGCAATCCCGCTTTCAGCCAGAATTCTCGCCGTGGCCGACGTCTACGACGCCCTGATCTCCAAACGGATTTACAAGTCGGCCTTCACCCATGATACCGCGCGTACGATCATCATCGACGGCCGCGGCACCCATTTCGATCCGAGAATCGTGGAAGCATTTCTGGCCAAGGAAGACGATATTCTCGCCGTGGCCCGTAGATTTCAGGAGTAATCGAGGCTTCCCGAATGTTCTATGTTCGCCTCTTTGGACGGCCATACACAGGATCTGAATTAACAATGGTTGTAAATCATGCTCTTCCGCTTCCCTGAAGCCCTGAAAGTCATCCTGCTCATCGCCCTGTGCGGGGCATTGGGAGCATTGGCCAGGTACTGGCTTTCCCTGGCCGTGTACACGCTCATGGGTCGTGATTTTCCCTGGGGAACATCCGCGGTCAACATCCTGGGCTGTTTTCTTTTCGGTCTGGTCTGGGTTCTGTCCGAGGAACGGGGATTGATCCCCCTGCAACTGCGGTTCATTCTTCTTGTTGGATTCATGGGCTCCTTCACGACGTTTTCGACGTACATCTTTGAAAGCAACGTCCTGCTGGAACAAGCCCAATGGTTCAAGCTCGGCCTGAACCTGCTCTCCCAGAACATCCTCGGCCTCGCCGCCCTGTACCTCGGCTTTCTGGCCGGCCGGGGTTGGTGACTCACCTGCTATCGTCGTCCTTTCCCCCCGGCGCAATCATTCCTGATCCGGGAACTGCTGGAGCAGGTCTGCAAGGGAGATGACGGGAACAGGTGTGCGGACGCAGTCCAGAAGGTGCGGGTCTCCGGAAACGATCAGCTTGGCTTTGCCTTGCGACGCGCACCAGATGAACTTGTCGTCTTCGGGATCGTTCGGAATGAACCTTTCACCCGGAGTGACAACCAGCGGCTTGAACCATGGCAGGATTTCATGATCCAGGAGATGGCGGATCTCTGACCTGGCGAGCTGGAACTTGGGATAGGCCAGGACACGGAGGTATTCCGACACGATTGCCTCCGAAACCAGTGGATGGATAGCTTCGGATTTCCAGAGTCCGATGATGCGCCCGGCTTTTCCGCCAAAAAGCAAAGCGGATACAAGAACGTTGGTATCTACGACGATCTTCACGTTTTTTCCCGAGCCCAGCGCACGGCATCGTCGACAGAATCCTCGGTAATACCAAGTTGTCGCATCTTGGCACGAATTGATTCGGTGGAAATCCCGGAAACATGAACCGGCTCCAGAACGACCACGCCATCCCGAAGAGCTACATTAAAATATTCAGTTGGCGGCAGGTGTTTCATGATGTCCTTGGGAATCGTGACTTGGTTTTTTGAGGTCAGTTTCGCAAGCATGTTCGTCTCCTAAGCAAATCTTTCAAATATCTGTGTAAGAAATTCTTACTTCCTTTCTTGCTTTTTTCAAGTCATGGATCAACGGCGTCAGAAGGTTGAACTACGGAGCGGACGCATTGCCATTTTATTCATACGTATGTATGAAAACTTTGCACCCGCAACCAGCTGCAAGGACCAATCAATGAATACGAGCACCGCGGACCGCATTCTGGATACCGCCGAACGTCTGTTCGCCGAAGACGGCTACCATGCCACCTCCTTGCGCAGATTAACCGGCGAGGCCGGGGTGAATCTGGGGGCGGTCAACTACCATTTCACCTCCAAGCACGGCCTGATGGAGGCGGTGATCCAGCGGCGGCTGTCCGCGCTCAACGAGCAGCGCCTGGGAATGCTGGAAACGGTTCTGGACGAAGCCGATACCCAAAACCGGCGTCCAGCGGCTCGGGAGATCCTGCGGGCCTTTCTCGAACCGACCCTGCGCCTGCTGGAGGAGGATTCCGGCAACTCCCACTTCATCATGCTCATCGGCCGCGTGTTTTATGAATCCGACGACACGGTGCGCAAACTGTTCCTGAAGGCCATGTCCCCGGTCATCAATCGTTTTTTCGAGGCCCTGTGCCGGGCCCTTCCGGAAATTTCCAAACCGGTCCTCCTGCGGCGACTGCTGTTCACCCTTGGGGCCATGGGCAGCACCCTGAGCCTCACGGGTCGAAAGGCGGACTTCACGTTTCCGGGCACGCCCCTTGACTGGGACGCCGAACACCTTCACCACCAACTGCTTTCCTTTGCCGCGGCCGGCATGGAGGCCCCGTGTTCGGCATAACTCCCCTTCCGCTGTTCCTCTCATTGCTCCTGGCCTCGTTGCTGGCCCTGACCGGGTGCGCCGCCCATGCCCCCCGGGCCGTACAGCCACCGCCGAACATGCCCGGCGTGTTTGCCGGAGACGTGGTGACCGACTCGGCTGCCCTTCCCGGTGCACACCACTGGTGGAACGTCTTTGAGGACGACCGGCTCGACGACCTGATGCAGGAAATGTTCGCCGCCAACCTGGATCTCCGGGCCGCGGCCGCGCGGCTGGAACGCTCCCAGGCCGCGGCGGACGTTGCGGGTGCGGGGCGTTCCCCGACCCTGAACCTGGATGCATCCGGCGGCAGGCAGCGCCAGGTCCTGCCCATGGGGGCCCAAACCGATGACGCCTACCGTCTCAGCGCGGCCGCGGCCTATGAACTCGATCTCTGGGGCAGGCTGTCCGCCACGGAGCAGGCGGCAACGGCGGATGCGGCGGCCGCTGCCGAGGACCTGCGCGCCCTGCGGGTCAGCATCAGCGCGGCCCTGGCGGACCTGTACCACCTGGCCGCCGAGGCCCAGGCCCAGCTGGAGTTGAACGACCGGGCCGCGAAACACGCCGCCCACTCCCTGGAACTGACCCGCAATCGCTACCAGGAGGGACTCGTCCCCCTGCTGGACGTCCACCAGGCCCAGCAGAACCTGGCCCGGATCAGGGCCCAGCGTCCGACCCACGAAGCCCGGCTGATCCAGGCTCGCAACGCCCTGGACGTTCTCCTGGGCCGCTATCCAGGCGAGCAACCATCCATATCCATCCCTGCCCTGCCCCCTCCCCCGGAAGTCTTCGCCGCGGGCCTGCCTTCGGAGCTTCTGGCGGCACGGCCCGACATCCGCGCGTCTCTGCTCCGGTTGCAGGCCGCTGACGCCCGGGTGGCCGCGGCCGTGGCCGACCGCTTCCCCTCCTTTTCCCTCACGGCGGTATACGGCGGCGCCAGCACGGATCTGGGGGCGCTGCTGGCCTCGGGAAACATCTTCTGGAACCTGCTCCTCAACGCGGCCCAGCCACTCCTGGACGGCGGCCGCCGCAAGGCCCAGGTCCGGGTTTCCGAAGCCGAGTTCCAGGAACTGCTGGCCCGTTACCATCAGACCGTGCTCCAGGCTTTCGCCGAAGTGGAGGACGCCCTGGCCGCCAACGAGTCCACGGCCCGGCGCATCCTGCTGCTGGAGGACCAGCGCGCCGCCGCCCAGCGCACCCTGGACACGGCCCTGTGGCGATACCAGTACGGCCTGAACGACTACCTCCCCGTACTCCAGGCCCAGACTACGCTCACCGACACCGAATCCGCCCTGCTCACGGCCCGCCGCCAGATCCTGACCGACCGCGTCCAGCTGGCTCGGGCGTTGGGCGGAGCCTTATAATTCCCATGGGACTCATAGGACCTATAGGACCTATAGGACCATATTCAAATCAACGACCCCGCGAGGTCCAGCCATGACCATCCGTACCATCCTGAAAATCATTCTTCCCCTGCTCATCCTGGCCGTTGCCGTACTCATCGCGGGCCGACTCATCGCCGGTCGGCCCCAGCCGGAGCCCGTGGCCCGCGAGATCCCGGCCGTGCTGGTGGAGACCATGACCGCCACCCGCGAGGACAGGACCATCATTGTCCGGGCCACGGGCACGGTGCAGGCCGCCCGGGAATCCTCCATCGTGCCCCAGGTGGCCGGCCGGGTGGTCTGGGTTGCCGAGGAATTCACGGCCGGAGGCTTCTTCCGTCAGGATGATCCCATGCTGGCCCTGGAGGAGGACGACTACAGCCTGGTTCTGGAACGCTCCGAGGCCGATGTGGTTCGAGCCGAGGTGGAGCTGACCAAGGTCGAGGGCGCGGGTCGGGTGGCCAGGCAGGAATGGGAGCGTTTCGGGCCGGACCTGGGCGGCGACGCTTTCCCGCCCGGCCAGGAACCCAACCCTCTGGTGTTGTATGAACCGCAGCTGCGCCAGGCCCAGGCCTCGGTACAGGCCGCCCGGGCAGCTCGGGACCAGGCCCGGCTGAACCTGGAACGAACCAAAATCACCGCTCCGTACAACTGCCGCATCCGCTCGGAAAATGCGGCTCTGGGCCAGTTCGTGCCGTCGGGCGCGCCCGTGGCCATGGTCGCGGACACGGACAGCGTGGAGATCCGCCTGCCGGTACGGGTGGAGGATCTGGACTGGCTGCGGGTTCCCGGCGCCAGGGCCGCGATCCGGATGCCGGACCGGCCGGAGCAGGTCTGGCACGGTCACGTGGTCCGCTCTCTGGGAGAAGTGGACCCGCACACCAGAATGGCCGCCCTGGTCGTCTCCGTGGCCGATCCCTACGGTCTGGAACCTTCCGAAGACCTGCCTCAGCCCAAGGACGCACCACGTTCGCACCTGACTCCGGGACTTTTCGTGGAAGTGGATCTGGAAGGGGGCGAGCTTCCCGGCGTGGTGGTCATCCCCCGACGTGCCTTGCGGGAGCAGTCCACGGTCTGGCTGGCTGAAAACGGCACCCTGCGCATCAATGAGGTCAGGGTGGGCCGGGCCCAGGGTGAAGAGCTCTTCATTCTGGCCGGAATCGAGCCGGGCCAGAGGATCATCCTGACCTCGCTCACCGGCGTGGGCGAGGGCATGCCTGTCCGCACCGCAAACGAGAACCGTCCATGAACGCCATGATCCGCTGGATGGCCCACCACGGGGTGGCCGCCAACCTCCTGATGCTCGTGTTCATGGTCGGCGGGCTGATGGTCGGTTTGAACATCAAGCAGGAGGTCTTTCCAGAGATCGCCCTGGACAAGGTCCAGGTCAGCGTGATCTACCCCGGCGCCGCGCCTGCCGAGGTGGAGGAAGGCGTGCTCCTGATCATCGAGGAAAACGTCAGCGGCCTGGAGGGCATCAAGAAAATAACCTCCCAGGCCGTGGAAGGCCGGGGCACGGTCACGGTGGAACTGCTGCCCGGGGTGGATCCGGACGTGGCCCTGCAGGACGTCAAGGCCGAAGTGGACCGCATCGACACCCTGCCCGAGGAGGCCGAAAAACCGGTCATCGCCAAGATGGTCAACCGGGTGGAGGTCATCTCCCTGGTGGTTTACGGTCAGGTTTCCGAACGCAGTCTGCGCGAGACCGCGGAGATGGTCCGCGACGAGCTCCTGGTCCTGCCCGGCATCACCCAGGCCGAACTCGGCGGCGTGCGGCCCCATGAGATCGCCATCGAGATCACCGAGGAGAACCTGCGCCGCTTCGGCCTGACCCTGGACACCGTGGCCCAGCGGGTGCGCCTTGCGGCACTGGACCTGCCCGGCGGGGAAATCCGCACCCAGGGCGGCGAGATCCTGCTGCGCCTCACGGAGCGCCGCCATTACGGCCCCGACTTCGAGGACATCGTCATCCTGCGCACGCCGGAAGGGGCCCAGGTCCGCCTGGGCGACGTGGCCACAATCCGCGACGGCTTCGAGCAAACCGACGAATCCGCTTTCTTCGACGGTCTGCCCGCGGCCATGGTCACCATCTACCGGGTGGGGGACCAGAAGCCCGGGGAGATCGCCCGGTCCGTCCTGGAGTACGTGGCCGCCAAGGGGCCGACCCTGCCCCCGACCATCCACCTGTCCACCTGGAACGACACCTCGGAACTGCTGCAAAGCCGCATCGACCTGCTCCTGAAAAACGCCCTGCTCGGCTTGTCTCTTGTCTTCCTGGGCCTGAGCCTGTTTTTGGCCATGCGTCTGGCCCTGCTGGTGATGCTCTGCATCCCGGTGGCCTTCCTGGGCGCACTGTTTCTCATGCCCGCTCTGGGCGTGAGCATCAACATGATCTCCCTCTTCGCCTTCATCCTGGCCCTGGGCATTGTTGTGGACAATGCCATCGTGGTCGGGGAAAACGCCTTCGGCCACCACGCCCGCGGTCTGCCCCCGGATCAGGCCGCGATCCAGGGCG
This sequence comes from Desulfonatronum parangueonense, assembly GCF_054656975.1. Taxonomy (NCBI): domain Bacteria; kingdom Pseudomonadati; phylum Thermodesulfobacteriota; class Desulfovibrionia; order Desulfovibrionales; family Desulfonatronaceae; genus Desulfonatronum; species Desulfonatronum parangueonense. Next base: position 304,077 of record NZ_BAAHXH010000003.1, on the reverse strand, counting down.
CCTCGGAAGTGGCCGGACCGATCATCTTTTCCGCCCTGACAACGGTGGCCGCGTTCCTGCCCCTGCTCTTCGTGGCCGGCACCATGGGCAAGTTCATCGGCGCCGTTCCCCTGGTGGTCATTCCGGTGCTGACCATCTCCCTGATCCAGTCCCTGTTCATTCTGCCCGCGCATCTGCGCAAGGGCCTGGCCCGGCAGCGAAAGCGGGAGTACTTTCTCAAGCGGCTGCAGAACCGCTTCGGCGCCGGGCTGGAGCGGATCGTCGCCGGTCCCTATTCCCGGCTGCTGACCCTGGCTCTGGAATTTCGCTACGCCACCGTGGCCCTGGCTCTGGCCGCCCTGATCCTCAGCGTCGGACTGGTGGGCGGGGGCAAGGTCATGTTCCGGTTCATGCCCCAGGTAGAGGCCGACGTGATTACCGCCACCCTGCAGATGCCCCACGGCACCCCTGTGGAGCAGACCGCGCTGGTGGTGGAGCACCTGGTGCGCCAGGCCGGTCTGGCCGTGGCCGAATTCGACCGGGATCTGCCGGAAGGCCGGACCGTGATGCGCCATGTCTACGCCCTGGTGGGCGCGCACCAGATCCCGGGCGGCGGTCCCCAGGGCGCAAGCAGGATCAGCGGCGGGCACCTGGCCAACGTGGCCCTGCAGCTCAAGCCGGGAGAGGAGCGGGACGCGTCTTCGGACGCCGTGGCCCGGCGCTGGCGGGAACTGACCGGGGACGTAGCCGGCGTGGAGTCGCTGACCTTCAAGGCCGACCTGATGCGCTTCGGCGCGAACATCGACGTGCAGCTCTCCCATGCCGACTTCGACGTGCTCATCCCGGCCGCCCAGCGCCTGAAGGCGGCCCTGGCCGATTATCCTGGCGTGAGCGACATCGCGGACAACCATGCCGCGGGCAAGGAGGAGATCACCATTCGGCTGCGTCCCGAGGCCGCCACCCTGGGCCTGACCGAGGCGGATCTGGGCCGGCGCGTGCGCGCCGCGTTCCATGGAGCCGAGGCCCTGCGTCTGCAGCGCGGGCGCAACGAGGTCAAGGTCATGGTCCGCTATCCCGAGGACCGGCGGGTTTCCCTGGCGGATCTGGAGGAGCTGCGCATAATCGCTCCCGGTGGCATTGAACTGCCCCTGGACATGGCCGCCCACCTGCAGCGGGATCGGGGCTACAGCGCCATCAACCGCACGGACCGCAAACGGGTGATCAACGTCACGGCCACGGTGGACGCCCGGACCGGCAACGTCCAGGACATTCTCCAGGATCTGCGCCGGACCGTGCTCGCGGATCTGAGCGCGGATCATCCCGGCCTGGGCTTCGACCTGGAAGGCGAGGAGCGCGAACGCCGGGAATCCTTCGCCAGCATGGGCCAGGGCTTCCTGATGGCCCTGTTTATGATCTACGCCTTGCTGGCCATCCCCTTCCGCAGCTATTCCCAGCCGCTGATCGTCATGGCCGCCATTCCCTTCGGCATCGTCGGGGCAATCTGGGGGCACATGATCATGGGCATCAACCTGAGCATGCTCAGCCTTTTCGGCATCGTGGCCCTGTCCGGGGTGGTGGTGAACAGCTCCTTGCTGCTTATCGACTTCATCAATTCCGGCCGCCGCTCCGGCATGGCCGTGCGCGACGCGGTCCTGGCCTCGGGCCGGCGCCGCTTCCGGCCCATCCTGCTCACCTCGCTGACCACCTTCTTCGGCCTGATGCCCATGATCCTGGAACGCAGCGTCCAGGCCCAGTTCCTGATCCCCATGGCCGTCAGTCTGGGCTTCGGCGTCCTCTTCGCCACCGGCATCACCCTGCTGCTCATCCCGGCCCTGTACATGGTCCTGGAGGACTGGCGCGGGATGCTGGGGCTGACCGATCAGACGTGACCAAATTTTCCTGATGGAGTAGGGAAAAAAACCTCGATTCAGTACACACGAGCCCCATCACTGCCAATTTGCGCGCAAATTACCAATCCAGAATGAGGATCTTCATTTGACATCCTCCGGAGAAAAACTGGGTTACAGGCATATCCCTCGCAGGAAACTTGTTGAAGGGAATGCCTGTCTCGATCGGTTCGCGAAAAGGTATCTGCTCAAAAACTTGTAACAATCAACAGGGTAAATCCTGGGAGTGCCACACCCCAATTATTACTTTTTTTTAACCGCCATGGATTCGCATTTTCGAGGAGGCGCTAACATCTGATTTCCTTCTTGTCCGAATCTTTCCCCTATCGCATCTCCCCCGTCGTCTTAGACGAACTTACAGACTTCAATAAATGCGGCGGGATATCAATAGGTTCGTTGTTCCAAATTCTGTGTACGGATTGGATATCCAAACCGGTGAGTCGGGCGATGAGATCGTCGGAAACGCCCTGTTCCTTGGCATTGTGAACCAGGTCAAGCAGTGCTGAATAACGGCCCTCCTTCAGGCCCTCTTTCCGGCCTTCTATCTGTCCCTTTTCAATCCCAATCCGCTCAACACTTGTAATATATGGCATCTTTTTCTCCTCCTCGATTTTGCTGTATTCGGTCCAGAACTCTTTCTCCGCCGACTCGGGCAGGCGGATCATCCAGTCGATGATCCGGAAGAGCTGCAGGATGGTTTCGCGGGTATAGCCCCGGTCGTACATCAACCGGATCAGATGCAGCTTCCAGGCCCGGAGTTCATCAGTATTCTTGATGGTCTTGGCCTTGATCTGGGCCATGACCACCAGGGAGAAGACGTTGTCGCTGTTTTCCAGTTCTTCCCAACGGTCCTTCCAGTCCAAAAGCTTGACCATCGGGAAGCGGAAGTCAAGCTCGCAGCCCCAGCGTTGGCGTTGGTAGGATGAGGGCCGGAAGGACGGGGATGCGTCCGCCAGGACGCCCAGGCTGACCACGTCCACCTTGTGCTTGTCAAAGATGCGGTAGTTATAGACGTACATGCGCAGGGAGAAGTCCTGGTCCGGATCGCCTTGGACCTCCAGGTGGATCAGGACGAAAATGGCCCTATTGTCCTTGGTCCAGACCCGGACCAGCTTGTCCGCATAGCGTCGGCCCAGTTGGGAGTCCTGGGTAATCTGTTGCAGCTCGGTATCCAGGAACTCCGGGGGACGGCTCCAGTCCACTTCCCGGTGGATATGCGGGAAGAGCAGGGCCAGGAAGTCGCCGAAGCGCTGTTCCAGGATTTCCTTCCAGGGGCTGTCATGGTCCTGGTTTGGCGTGTCCAGGGAATCCGAGTTGGTGGTTGCATCGATCATGGTTGCGCTGCTTTGAGGTCGTGTTGATGATGGAGAAAAGGGCTGACCGGCGGTTGGGAACTACCGCTTTACCCTTGCGCAGTACGCCGCCCCCCCCTACTTCAGGCCACTCTTGAGGTTGCAAGATGACCTACGTTTATTCGTAACACACGGGGAAATCGATTAACAGCCAAGCAGGGACGGTACATATCTCCACGTGCCCCCAGGGTCGATCTTTCTAGAAATTGCTCTGCCTGTACTCCTGGAACGGCAATCGCCAGGTTGGTGGTTCGGTGTCATAATCACTGTTGATTCCAGCAACATCAAGGAAAAAATACCTGTGCTGCCGACATGCCTACTTCAGGGCTCCCGCTCCATACATTCTGCCACGCCTCGAACAGCAACGGCGTCCAGCCATAGACAAACGGCGTCCATGACCAGTTCCGCTCCATTTTCACCATTGGTCAGAACGACAAAACCTCTGGATTGAGTGCCCTCTTGGGCGTTTCCGGGCAGAAATGCCAGCAGCGAATGCCAGGCAGGGGGATTGTCTCCGGGGTGGAAGGCCAGCATGCCTTGGCCGTCAGGAAGGTCGAGCAGTCCCAAGCCCAGTCCCCAGCGGCTTCCCGAGAAGACGAGTCCGCTTTCCGAGGCGGGCTGGGGAACAAGCATCGCCTCCGCTAGTGACCGCGGCGTTTGCATGTGGCCACCCTTTCCGGCTCCGTCCTCCGTCAAGCCAACGATAAAGCGGCCCACGTCACCGGCCGATGCCCAAAGGCCAGCCGCGGCCAGAGCCGTGAACCGATGTTTGGGAACGGCAACGTTGTCCAATGTGTAGGATCTGGCCTTCTGGCCGTGCAGGCGGGGGTCGTCGCCAAAGCTGCTCAGTTCCATGCCCATCGGTTCCAGAACCAGGTCATGGGCCACTTCGGCAAAGGGTCGTCCGGCAACTTCTTCGATTACAAGCTGCATCAAGGTGTAGCCGCCTCCGGAATAGGCCCATTGTTCTCCGGGCGGTAGAACAATCTCCACCCCCTGCCCTCCGGCGTCCAGAGCCGATGTCAGGGAGGCTTCCAGAGTCTGGACCGACTGATCAGGTGGAAACCCCATATAGCCTGAAACGGAAAGTCCGGCAGTATGGCTCAGGATTCGGCGCAAGGTCACCATGCCGGGATCGAATTCCGATTCCGGAAGATGCCAGCGGGTCAAGTACCTGGAGACCGGTTCATCCAGGTCCAGCAGACCTTGCTCAGCCAGGCGCAGTACCACCGCCGCGCTCACGGCCTTGGAAATGGATGCCGCCTGAAAAACCGTATCCGGCAAGGCCGGAAGCCAAGCCTCCATGTCCGCCCATCCGTAGCCTTCCTCCCAGACCACTTCTCCGCCCTCCACCAGGGCCACGGCCGTTCCGTAAACCTGCCACTTGTCCATCAAACGAAACATGGCCGCCTCCAGTTCCTGCGGCGGCAGGGGGGCGACTTGAGCCGCAGAAGGACCGGTCACTCCGACAATCCAAAAGCAAAGACCGAACACCAGAATGCGTGGCCAACGAAAACAACAAGTCATGGATTTGTCCTCCCAAAATTCTCTGTTTGCCGGACACCTGAAGCACGAATGTTGCTTATCCACGCTATGGTTCGATGTCAGGAAGCCGGTGAAGAGGTTTAAGGTGATGCCGAAAGTGCCCTGTGGAAGACTGGTCTGCGGCAATGCTTCGGTGAGCGCCTTCCTGGATCGAAGCAATGGATGCCGAGACCTCCTGGGTGGCGGCCATGGTCTTTTCGGCCAACTTGCGCACCTCGTCTGCGACCACGGCGAATCCGCGTCCGGCGTCGCCTGCCCTGGCTGCTTCGATGGCGGCGTTCAGAGCCAGCAGGTCGGTTTAATCGGCGATGTCCTCGATCACTGTGACCACCCGGCCGATGTCATGAGCCCCGAGTGCCCAGAACGTTCATGTCCTCCTGAAGGCTTTGAGCCTGTCCCTGGACCTTGGTAAAATGGATACAGTTGGGATATTTCCAGAACTTTGGAACGTGTTCTGTTCGGCCAGGGGAGCCGTGAGCGAGCCGTTTCCTCAGCTACGCGGGCCATGCTCAGAATCCAAAAGTGGAATTTTTTTAGTAGGGAATTGCATCGCAAAAGTAAACGCATGCTCAATTTTTCACACAATTGTAACACTTCCGGTAATTGCTCTGCACACAATCTGTTTTGCGATCTTCCTTCGGTTATCGTTATTGGGATCGGGGGTTGGGATCGGGGTTGAATCCGAAACACTCCAGTCCTACCCTGAAAGTGCTGAGTAGTGACGTTGGCTCTTTATTTCCGTTTATGGCATATTTTACAGACTGTCTGCAGGCAATGCCGAAAACAAATTGAGAATGAATCATATCCAACAAACAGATCAGGCTTTTTCGACATAATTGCAGCCAATCTTCCGAGTGCCTGCTCCCATGGCTATGCAACTTCACCAACATATTCCCCGGCTTCCTGCCATCGACCTTTGGAGAAGACGATCATGCCCATCAATCATTCCCTCCACGCCGGCAGGCTGACCGCCACCACGCGGTTTGCGATGATTGCCGCGAAGCTGGTCAAGTACGGCTTCGGCAGTTTTCTGGCCCAGCTTGGGGTGAGCCGCTTTCCCTGGAGTTGCCGCCGGGCCTGCACCCTGGCCAGGGACATGACTCCCTCGGCCCGATTGCGGCGGGTGATCGAGGAACTGGGGCCGGCTCCGGTGAAGATCGGGCAGTTGCTGTCCATGCGTCCGGATTTGATTCCCCTGGAGTTGTGCGACGAACTCAAGGGGTTGCAGGAGGACGTCCGGCGCGAGAAATTCGAGGATATCCGCAAGGTTGTCGAAGAAACCTATGGGACTGCCCTGGAAAATCTGTTTGTCGATTTCGAACCGGAACCTGTGGCCGCGGCGTCCCTGTCCCAGGTCCACCGGGCTCGCCGCAAGGACACCGGCACTCTGGTAGCGGTCAAGGTTCAGCGGCCGGGGATTCGCAAGATACTGGCCGCGGACCTGGAGATCATGGCCTTCCTGGCCGGGCTGGCCAACGAGCGGGTCATCTCTCTACGCACGGCCCGGCTGCCGGACGTGGTCGCGGAAGTGCACAAGTCCATCCTGCGGGAGTTGGACTTCACCAATGAAGCCCGGAGCATGCTGCTGTTCAACCAGATTTTCGCGGACGAACCCCGGGTCTTCGCGCCGGAGGTGCATCCGGACCTGGCCCGGGAGAGCGTCTTGGTCATGGACTTTGTCCAGGGCCGCCGCCTGGACATGTTCCACGGCGATCCGGAACAACGCCGGGACCTGGCCCTGCTGGGCCTGAACGCCACGGTGCGCCAGATGCTCGAATACGGCTTTTTTCATGCCGACCCGCACCTGGGCAACCTGAAGATCGTGGACAACGACAAGATCTGCTTTTTCGACTTCGGCATGTGCGGCCGCCTGACGCCGGACATGCGCTCGGCCCTGGTGGACTACATCGTGGCCCTTGCCAAGAACGACCCGTCCAAGGTGGCCCAGGTGGCCATGGACATGGCGGTCAGCGTGCCGCCGTTGATGGACGAGCAACGGTTCGAGGCCGACGTCATGTTCATCCTGGAAGGCATGCATGTTCCCCTGGGCGAGGTCAACCTGGGCCGTTTTCTACTGGACCTGACCAACCTCTGCCGTGACTACGGGATATTCCTGCGTTCGGACTACATCCTGATGGCCCGGGCCCTGCTTTCCATCGAGGCTGCCGGGCGGGTGGTCGATCCGGAATTCGATTCCCTGGAAGCCTTGCGCCCGGTGGCCGCGCGCTACTCGCTGCGTCGGATGGTTCCCGGTCTGTCCGACAAGACCCTGCTCGGGGACCTGGAACAGCGGATGGACGAACTGGTCAACCTGCCCAGGCGGATCACCAAGCTGCTGGATACGGCCGTGGCCGGCAAGCTGTCCGTGGAACTGCACCAGAGCGATTTCGGCCATTTTCCCGACCAGCTCCGCCTGATCGGCAACCGCCTTGGCGGCGCCCTGATCACGGCGGCATTGATCATCGGATCGACCCTGGTCTATATTTCTGATGTGGGACCGCATTGGAACGGCGTGCCCGCTCTGGGCGTGGCCGGATTCAGCGTGTCCGGCCTGCTGGGGATCTTTCTGGCCTGGAAGATGTTCCGCGGAACCTGATGAGTACGTTTCAACCGCTCCTGGACGAGCGCTTTCGGAGAAATGAATGTCGGACCTGTTTCAGAAAGGATTTCAGACAGGATTGGGTGCGGGACTGCTGCTCTCCCAGGGGCTTGCGGACAGAACGAGCGAGATCCTGAAGGCACTGCTGGGCGGATCGGACACGATGCGCTCCCCCCTGGACAAATTCGCTGCCGGAATATCCGAGGAACTGGCCAGCCTGAACATCCGCGGTGAGGAGGAAACCGCGCGGATTCTCGCGGACCTGGGCCTGGCCCGGAAGCGGGATCTGGACGCCCTGCAAGCCCGGATCGAGAAGCTGGAGCAGACCGTGGCCGACCTTCGGAGGCTCCCGTGAACCGGATTCTGGTAACCGGCGCCACGGGCTTCATTGGCCTGGAGCTGGCCAGGCAGCTGGCGGCCCAAAACATGGTCCCCCGGCTTCTGGTCCGCCGGCCGTCCAGGGCCGGGCTGCTCAAAGGCCTGGACGTCAAAATCATTCCGGGCGATCTGGAGGACGTCCAAAGCCTGCACCGGGCCGTGCAGGGCGTGGATACCGTGATCCATCTTGGCGGCAGGGCCCTGTTCGAACGCTACGAGCTGGTCCGACCGACGCTGGTGGGCGGTTCAACCGCCTTGATGCGCGAGGCCGTGGCCGCCGGGGTCCGTTCCTTCGTGTATGCCTCCAGTCTGCTGGTCTACAAGAGCCAGGAAGGCTTTATCGACGCCGACACCCCCCCGACGCCCATCCTCGGCTATGGCCGAGCCAAGTTCGAGGCGGAACAGGAGCTGACCAGGATGGCCCGGGAAGCCGGAATGCGCCTGGCCATCATCCGCCTGCCGCACATCTACGGGGCCACGTCCCTGATGTTCGACCACATTCGGCGCGGCTGGGTGGTCCAGCCCGGCCCGGGCGAGAATGTCTTTTCGCACATGCATGTCCATGACGCGGCCCGTATCCTGCGCGCCGCGGCCCTGTCCGACTGGAGCGGCGCCACGCCGGTGGGCGACAACCAGCCCATGAGCTGGGTCGCGTTCATGACCCAGGCCAAAGGACTGTACCCCCACTTCCGGCACCTGAGGGTTCCGGTATGGCTGGCCATGGCCGGGTGCACGGTGCTGGAAACCGGGTACCGCCTGCTGCGCCGCCCGGCCCTGTTGACCACGGACGCCGTGCGCGGGTTCAATCTGCGGGTGGCGGTCCGCCCGAACCTGCTCTTTCCGGAACTGGGCCTGGAACTCCGCTACCCGACCGTGCTCGATGGCCTGGCCGAAATCTTCTGCGAAAACATCCCCTTCACCTGGCTCCCCTCGGTCCGCGACCGCTGCGCCTGCTACCTGGACAAAGGGGCCTGCCCCCTACCGGACGCTTGACCCCGGACAGCTCATGCCCTTTGTATGCCAAATATAGAGAGGATTGCCATCCCATCAAGTACCATCTCCGATCTTACGTTATTCCAAGAAAGATCGGCATGCACATGACGACGTGATTCCACCAGGCTCAAGCAGCGCAAAACTCGATTTTCGAAACGACTTCGAGGTTAACGGACTGCCGGCCACGCCACAGATCGAAATTATCCTGCACGGCCAGCCAGCTTTCAGGGGAGCGGCCAAGCGCCTTAGACAGCCGGAGCGCCATTTCCGGGGCTTAATATGCGATAAGTTTCTTCTTGACTAAGAGTAAGCACTTCAAAAAAGCGTAGGATTGAAGAAAAAAGTACGTTCTGGCAACAGTAGACTTGACCCGGTAATCAGAATCTAATGCCTGCCGCCAGTTCCCGCTCACTCGAATCAATCAGCGTCCGAATTCCCGCCTTTGGGCTGATGCAAAGGAAATCCTGGGATATCCATGTCTGAATAGTGGTCGCCGTGTCCAAAACCGCAAGCAGCATTCTCACACATTGAATGGCTTCGGCATTTCAGCATCAGCATCAGCAAAAACATCTTGCAATTTAATTCAGCGGCTTCGTTGAACCGTGAATATTGCGGAGATGCAGCCATTGGCGGGAACAAAGATGCTCCGATAAATTGATCATCAAACGTCATTCTCACTCATGCATGCCAGATACAGCAAGCCATAAATCCTCAACTACACTACTGCTAAAATGAAGCGACAGCTTCCCGACGGGGGCCAGATCGACTTTCATTTCGGCCGCACGGAGTTTACCGAGCGAATTCTGTTTTAAGGTCACTTTTATGTTCTCGTTTATAGTAACATCGATGTCGTTTGCGACTCTGGCAAACAAGCTCAGTCGCTTAACCGACCCAAGTCGCCCCTGGCTCCAGAACGGGTAATGTTCAGGACGCAAGTTAAGCTTCAACTCATAACGACCATCGGTGGACGGTGTCTGGGTCGTGAATTTCGCCCACTCGGTAGGGAATTCATGTCGAACCGAGTACAAGCGGACAGAGCCGGCCGCCTCAGCCGAGTCGATGGCCTTGATCAGGTTGGCGATAGCGGCGTTGCGCAACAGCTCGCCACCTTCCCGAGCGGTATAGCGAACATGCAGAATGACGTCGCTGATGGTGTTGTAGTCGAACTGCGCTGGCTCCTCCTTGCTCGGATTCGCGGGCAACTGTAGCTGCCATTCACTAATTACGCCCGAGTTCTCGAACGGCAAGTAGCGTTCATCACGTAGATTGGTCTCGAACAGACCACTGTCGTTCTGGGCGGAGCTGGTGACAATGGATTGAAGACTACCGAAATAATCACTGAAACGTTTATCCTCGGCGTCCTCGCGGGCATAAACAACACCATCTCGCAGGATTTGTGTCTTGCGGATACTGCTCCTGAGCAGCGTCAAGGTGCAGTTGATGCCGGCATAGGGGCCGGCTACACAGGGAATGCTCACAGCTACTGTCTTAATACGCCTGAAATAATGGCCGGGGCCGTCCATGTCGAACAGCGCTTCGGGCAGTTTTATGGCGCAACGGCCTGTGGCACGTAATTGGATCAGCGCCAGCGGGTCAACCTGGAGCAGGCTGACGTGTTTGGTCATTTCGTATTCGCGCTGGTTCAGGTCAAAGTAGGCCATTTCCATGCGCTTCACATCAAGGTATAGCTTTTCACCTGCCAAAAGCCCTTCCTTGCCGGCCAGGTAGCCGAACTTGACATAGTTTAGTTCTGTGTTGCCCAATTCATGCTGGAGTGCACGTTCCGCTTTCTTGGCGATGTCAAAGGCGAACTGGAAACACTGGGAATAGAGCCCTTTCACCTCCCGTTTCATCCAGGCATAGAGGGCTTTGTTGGTCTTCTTGCCGGTCCTTTCGGTGCCCTCCTCGTTGAGGAAGCGCTCGATTTCGTTGGCATGCTTCATCTGTTGGCGATGGTTTTTCAGCTCCAGATCGGCAATGGCTTCGCGGATCTGGGCGGCACGGAGCTGTTTGAAGATCTGATTGATCTCACCGGCGGCAAGGTTGCTCTGGAAAGCCCAGTCGAGTTCGCGTCTTGTGTAACCGTCAACACGACTTGCACGACGAGCCTCGAAGTTTAGGCGATCAGCAAGTGCTCTAGCTGCTGCTCCAATAGCATGCAGAGAATCACCCAAATTTTGACCACCCCATTCCACAGTACCTCCAACACCCATCGGTTGTCCCTGTATTTTTAAATTGGGAAATATGTAAGAAAGTGACCCCATAAAATTCATTACATTAGCAGTATCAGATGAGAGTTGTGCACTTTCGAGTAATAAAGACTCCCGGACCTCATGCGAACTCAGTAACTTACCACCACTAAAGCATCTTGTCGCTTTGGCAACAACACCTTCTGCTATATCCACCTCAATCTTCCGTGGCATCATTTCCGGCTCATCCATGGCAAACTTCATCTTATCCAAACTTTCTTGATCCAGCTCCCCAAGTTCAGGGATTGCCTTTTCGATCTCGTCGGCCTTTCTGCCCAACTGCAGCTCATAGTAGCTGTAGCGCTGCACAGCCAGAGCCAGTGACTGCAGCAATCCTTCTTTTGATTTGATCGCCTCCTGGAGTTGGCCGTAGCGGACGTGTTCAACCATTTCCAACGCTACCCGCTCGTGTTTGGCGCGCAGGATGGCCATGGCCTCACCATCTTCCTTCTCCATCGCCGAGAGCAGGTTGTTGCCAAGAGATTTGACTTCCTGAACAATTTCAGCGGCTTTCTGTACCAGCAGTTGGAAGCGCACCAGTGGCAAGGGTTGGTTGAGGCCGTTGATGATGGCGCCCACATCCAGGCCTGCTGCCGTAGCCCGCGCAAGCATGGCAGGGTCAATGGGTGGTTCAAACAAAGCAAGCTGCCGAAAAACACCCTGAATATTCAAGCTGTTGCGGATCTTGAACAACCGGTCGGCCACAGTATCCCAATAACTCAGCAGTTTGTCGTTGGGCGGGACGCAGAAGTAGAGCGCCTTGCCCAGGCTACGCAAGGTCGCCATCCGGCCGTCATCGCCTTCAACCTTCATGGGAAATGGCGTCAGATTGAAGGGCAGATCCGCCTCCATATCGCGCATGACAGTACCGAATTGGCTCAGGTCTTGCCGCAAATTGGCAAAGGTTTGAGGGCGCACCGAGCCTTTCCTGGGCACCGGCAAGGGCCGTGGGCCAAGGATGTTGGCTGCCAGCACATACAACTGGAGCGCCTCATCAATGGCCTCACCCGTATCCTGCCGGAACAGGGAATCACCCCAGGCAATCAGATTGTCCAGGTAGGCCATCACGGTTTTGTACATATAGGCCTGCTGTCGGTAACGGGCTATGACGTGGGGGCGAAACGGAGCATCTTTCCAGGCCTCGATACTACGAATTGTCTCGTTGCGCAGCTTCTCATTTTTTCCAGTGACGAGATTGGTCAGCAGTTCCTCCATCTGTTGAACATCGGTGTACTGGAACGGGCGTACCTTCCAGAACCGCTCCGGAGTGGGACCATGGCTGTCGTCAGTGGGATCGAAGAGAAAATGGAACCAGCGCTGGGCTTCGGCAAAGCGTTGGTTCTTACTCAGATGGATGGCTATGGTGACGGGCACATGATAGAATAGCTCCCAGTTATAGGCGGCGTAGGCCCCGCTTGGAGTGAAATCAAGGTCTTTGACCGGATGCGGCGACTCTTTTGTATCAGGCACCATGTCCGCATCAGGCCGGTACAAAGCCGCAAAGAATTGCTCATACAGGACAGGAACCGGCACCCCATCCAGCAGTTTGCAGGTCAAAGGGCTGTCCAGGGTCACTTTCTCGCCTGTGCTACGGCGCAGCGTCGTCCCGGTCTTAAGGGTCACTTGGCTTTCCGCCGGCGGCGTAAGAGCCGAGCCGTCGGACACGTCAAGCACCTTGCTCCCGGAAAACCGAATCAGGGTATCCGAATCGTTCAGATTGACACTTTGCCCGTCGGACAAAAATAGAACCTCGTTATACTCAAGTTGTACCTTTCTGCCGTTCGAGCCTTGAGCCTCCGCAGGGCCCCTCAACCGGATCCGGGTATGGAATTCGGTATCTGCTGCCTGCAATCCCGGCGTACCCGCGCGGACCAACCGCTGCAACAACTGTTGCAGGTAGGGGTGCTGGTGCAGGTAGAAGCGATAATTGAGCTTGCGTTCCTGGATTACGAAGTACTTGGGCCTGATAGTTTCCCGTACGTGGCCGGGCCAAAAGAAAAGCTCGGTGTCCAATAACCCATGAAATTGGTGTTGCGTTGCTAACGGATATCTCATGACAACACCTCCTTATCTCGGCGCCTGCTGATTCCAGCGACGGCAGTGCCCGCGCCGACGCCTTGGAGTTTCAACACTTTGAAATTGCTGGAAAGTGCGGAGTTGAAACCACCTTGTCCCACCACATTCAAGCCGCCGGCAGCCGGAACCAACCCACTCTGCTGTAGCGCAACGCTATCGGCAACCACAATGATCTCTCCAGCTGCAAGGCTGCTGCCGGGGTTGACATTTACGGACCCGCCCACTTCCGCAATGTCCCCCGAGAGCTCTCCAGTTCGTATATGCAGTCCCGGCTGACCGGTCGATCCAATGAGAACGTCATCGAAGATCAGCACAGTACCGGGATTCAACAACCAGTCGTCGATCGGCCCCGGATTGATGAGCGAGCCGAGCTCCAACTCGTGATCCTGCCATGGGATTTCAGGCACAGGAAGAATTTCTATACTTGGGATCCCTGGTATCACTATGAGATCATCCCACCAGCCGGCTTGAGACCACTCGAACTCCGGTTGGATCGGCCTTGGGATCCAATCCTCCCAACCTTCGGCAGTTATTTCGGTCACATTGGGCTCTACGAAAAAGGTGTGGCGGTTGTCCTGGTAGAATACCGGCTTCATGAGGGCCATGATCTCGCCAAGACCACTCTCGATGGCTGCCTTGACGGCTTCAGGTTTTACAGCGCCCTGAAATTCCTCCTCCGAAACGCCCAGCGCTGTCAGGTCGTTGTTGCAGGGTAGGATGCTATGGCTACGTTCGCTCTGAAGAATTTTCGCTGTTTTTGATACCACTTTCGGAGGAGTAGCCTCGACAGTATCGATACTTTGCTTGAATTCTACAGTAAGGGCGCCTTCGCCCGTGTAGCGAGTTGCCTGACTGTTACTGGCGCCATAAGGGTTTGAAGGCTTGGCTTTATAAACTATGATTTCCTCAACATCACTATTCCGACCAGCCATGTAGAAACTGTGTTGGAATTTTTCGGGGCCTTTCAGGTGGATATAAACTCCCCCATTTTGGCCCGATTCCTTTGAGACATGAATAAAGACATTTTTCAAGTTGAAATTGAGGGGGGCTTTCAGCGGTCGGGAAAAATAAAGCCCAATAATATAATGATAGAACCTTTGGTTCACCTCAAAAAACTCGCTTGACTGGTGCATAGACCATTCCCCGGCCATGTATTCAATCCAATGAAGCTGCACATCGATATGCTTCCATTTGCCCGCTTCACCGAGATCTTTCATCACATCCTCCACGGAGGCTCCGGCTATACCTTTTGCCGTTCTTTGGCCTGCCTGCGCATTTTCAGCCGGTTTGTCCATAAATGTCACCCAGAAAAGATACAACCTGTCCCGCCACACCACCGGCGCCAGATGGTCACCCGATATTTCGGTGTTGACCGGCTCCCATGGTGTCCACATCTGGTGGGCGTATCGGCGGTAGAAGTATTTGTGCGGTTGGCTGTAGGTACGGCCGAAGACATGCAGTGTGCGCCGGGCGGGATCGGGATTATCCTCGATGTGCATGGCCACAATGTCCAATCGGGCCAGCTCATCCAATTTCTTGAGGTAGTTCAGGAAGGCGTCTTCGACCAGCTCACTGGAGACGTCGCCTTGCAGCAAGGCGCCCTCCAGTTCGCTGAACAGGTGGGTCTTGTCATCACGGAATTCCGGTTCAAGCCAGTTTTCGGGAAAGAGGAAGATCTTGCGGTTGGCTTCCCACACCCGGTAGCGCTTCATCCATTCCCAATGCCTGGAATTGATGGTGGAGGGATGCACCTTCTTTTCCAGATTGAGCAGGCTGCGCTGGATAAAGAGCTGTACTGAACTGATGGCCAAACGGATGCGTGAGGTCTGCACCACCGGTTCCATGCCGGGATCGATCAGGAAATGCTCGTAAAGCTGCTCCACGCGGTCAAAGCCATACTGGTGCAGAACATGAGATACCAGGGCATCCCGCTGGAGTTGACGCAGCTTGTCGAAAATCGGCTGGGCCACGCGCTGCCAGGCATCTTCCTCAAAGCGGGCCTTGATCGCTTCCCTGAGCTCGCGGGCAATGCCGAAGCGCTCCTCGGGAGTTGCAACGGCACTGACGATATGTGTCCATTCAATAAGCGATGCAGTCGGAACTCCGAATCGCTCGACAGCCTGCAGAGCCTCCCACAACCGCCATAATGGTTTCTCGCTCTCAAATCTTGGATTGGCAGCCAGGGCCTTAGCACAAACCTTGACCGTCGCTACGTCCCGGCGCGTCAGCTCCGCGATTCGAGGGTACACCTTCCTTTCCAGCTTGTCCGGGATTTCATTCCCATTGGCTTCGAAGATGTCGATCACATCGTCGGTTCCGCCGGCCATCTCCCGCTTGAGCCGGGCATAAGCCGCCAGGCGGAGGAACTGTTGAAAGCGCCCGATGGCAGCGGCTTCCTTGTCAGGCATATCTTCAGCGGCTTCCTTGTCAGGCATATCTTCAGCGGCTTCCTTGTCAGGCGTATCTTCCATTGCCTGGGTAGGCAATCCACTTAGGTCCACCCCACCAAAGTCGTCTTTGTGGGTCAGCAAATACCGCACTTCCCGAATGCTCAACTCCAGGGCCTGCACCAGTTGGAGGACTTTGTTCAGTAGCACCAGCGCCCGCTCGGCGGTCTCCCAGGCTGTGGCGGGATAAAGATTCAATAGCGACAGCGGCCCCTTGGGGACGGACTCGCCCTGCACCAGCAGCCGCCCCCTGCCGCCATCCAGTTTTTTCAGCTTCAGGCTGAAGCGGTAGGGTATGCCGGCTTTCAGCTCCAGGAACTCATCAGGGTCATTGCCAAGGGTTGTGCCATCGGATTCAGCCTGGCCGTTCAAAAAGACACGTTCCGGCAGATGGCCGAAACACAGCGTTGCTTCGGTTAGAGCTTTTTCTAGTTCAATGAAGAAGCGGTAGGCTCCCGGTGCGGGGACTTCAAGGTAACCGTCGAAGCGGGCGCTGTTCACGGGGAGACTGTTATCGTCTTCCGTCTTTCCCATGACCGTGTCTGCGCAGTGCAGTAAGGCGGTCACCCCCTGGGCCTCTCCCGATAGATCTTCCGAGTTGAAGAAGACAGCGCTCACGCCATGGTTGGCCGTCGCCGTGAACGCGGCTAGAAGGCTCTTGTCATCGCACACTTTCAGCAACTTGACGTTAGTGACCAAACTTTCCACCAACGCAGGGTCGGCGCCGGTCTGGGCGGTCAGTACCCCGACAACGAACTGGCGGATCAGACTTTGTTGGAGGAACGGCAGAAAGGCATCGGCGATCTTTAACCGTTGCTTACGCAGCCTGTCCTGTTCGGTTTCCCCATCGGCTAACACTAGGTTACGATCGAAAAGCAGTTCGTAATCGTCCGGGTCGAAAAAACCATAGGTAGGCTGAAGGGCGTCCGTTTGCTTCTGCAGGTTCGTCTCAAAGAACGTCCTTGCCTGTTGTTCAACATCATCGAGAAGGTCACCGAAAACATTTGACGGCCCATAGTGTTTCTTATAGTGATTCTTCAAATCATCCTTTTCTGCTTTGAACAACACGCCGGCAAAGGAGAGTTGCTGTACCCGACCTATCTTGTCGTAGTGAACCTTGCGAATTTCAGGCTTGTCATCAAGTTTTTCAAGATCCAGGGCACTATTCTCATCGACATCTGTCCGGGTCGCGGTAAACTCAACGGTGCCGTTCAGCATGGCGATAAAGGTCGACAGAATGTCCGTTGGTAGCACCAGACCCAACTTCTGCCGCAACAATTCATCAGTGAAATCCGCTGGATCGTCCGGCACAGAGTGCTCGGCACGGATTGTTCGCACGCCCTCGGCCAGGGTTTTGAGTAGAGACAACATGGTTTCCCGATCTGGGCGGTACTTGCCGGTCTCGTCGAAGCGGTGGCGAAGCAGATAGTCCAAGTCTTCAATCTGCAATCCGCTACCCCTGACCTCCTCTACCACCTTGACGAACTCCAAGGTATGGACGAAAGGATAGTCTTGATCCAACGTCTCTAAAGGACTGGGATGCAACTCTTTGAAGGGGTCGAGCCCGGAAAGCTGCTTGAGGGCGATCAGTTCAGTCACGGACAACTTGAGGGCTTTCGCCAGCAGGCCATAGCGGTAGAGAATAGAAACCATATGAAGATCCAATGGCGCTAAAGCCAAAGCGTGCTCTGGCGTAAGCTGCTCATCTTTTGGGCCTTTCAGAGCGTCAGCCAGGATGCGTCCGATCTCATCCGCTGTCAGATTCAGCGCCGCTTGGAGACCAAGTATGTGACTGTTAAGCGACACGTTTCCAGTTTTGGCGTCCTCTTGTTGTGACGCATCCCACTGGAATGGTATGTACTTCTTTGAGCTGGAGTCGAAGTAGCAAAGGTACTTTCCTAATGGATGGTCGAAAACAGGATGACTCTTTAGCACACCGTGTGTGAGAAAGAGTTGTGCATAGAGCGGATTCCTGCCGGTCGTAGCGATGTCCGACCAGAGTGTAAGCAGCTTAAGACGGCTCTGCCTGCCGATTTTCAGCGTTTCATCCAGTGTCTTGAGGTGGGCCAGATAGATCAGCGCCGTTTTAAGGGGCTTCTGCTTAAGGTTGTCCGTGTCTTCATTGAATGGTGCATCTTTCGGCACAAAGGTGCTCAGAGCCCAGTCGGTTTCCTCGATACTCCAGCCGAGTTTGCGCCACAGGCGCACGAACAGATTGATGCGCAGAAAGTCGATCGACTCGGCCTCGGTACCGTCTGCATATTGCAGGATAGTGTGATCAAAACTGCATCCTGTATGCGAATCCGCCAGGACCAGCACACGAT
This sequence comes from Desulfonatronum parangueonense, assembly GCF_054656975.1. Lineage (NCBI taxonomy): Bacteria > Pseudomonadati > Thermodesulfobacteriota > Desulfovibrionia > Desulfovibrionales > Desulfonatronaceae > Desulfonatronum > Desulfonatronum parangueonense. Next base: position 286,228 of record NZ_BAAHXH010000003.1, on the reverse strand, counting down.
CGAATGGCATGGCCTCAATGGCGCTTTGCAGATCGTTCCGGTTGAACTCTGCCGCTAGATCATCAAGCCTATGCCTGAAGGCCGCAACTTCATTGAGCACCTGCCAACCACTGTGTTCTCCGTCCGGCCGAACCTCGTCCAGTCTCTTGAAACGCGCTTGATCCGCTGGCGACAACTCGTCTCTCTTCTTGCCAATCAGATCCTTGTTTTCTTCATAGAACGGTTTCTCGTCCATGTAGAGCTTGGCGTCACGTATGCTCACCCTCAGCTTGTATAGCAGGCTCAGCTTGACCAGTTCCGGATTCACGAACCCGGTCTGAACGATCTCCGTGATCTCCTTGTATGTCACGCCGAGCCGTCGCGAGAGGGCTTTCGCCGATTTCAGGTCAGCTTTCGCTGCTGACTCCTCCTCATCTGCTGACTCCTCCTCATCTGCTGACTCCTCCTCATCTGCTGACTTTTCCTCATGGGTGTACCCATAAAGCTCACACCAGTTTTCCAGGGGGTTCGGATCGGTGAACATGGCCACTTCGGCAGGTGAGAGGCCGAGGGTTTCCATAAAGACGGCAGCGCGTTGATACAGCGGGTGAGGCACAAGGTGATCCCCAGTACTTGGGGGGGATGCCCAGCTCCCTTCAAACGTGACGGTCGTCAGATCTTTGCCTGCTGAGTCGGGAGCATCGACGCTGTAGATGCGCTTCCACTCGTCCCTAGGCGAATTCGTACTCGCGGACAAATAGGTGAGCACCATCCCATTCATGAGTTTTGCCGCTGAAGTATTAGCAATACTGACGGTTGCATTGCCCTCGTTTGACTGGTTCTGAATGGACGCAAACACATCTGGCCGCATGACTTCAAGCAACCGGTGCAGGGGCAACTCAAAATAATCACAAAACTGACGTGTGGTCTCGAGCCAGAGATCAAAGGGAAGGTTGAGCGGATAGCGGGCCTCATGCAGCTTTTCGTAGGCCTGGCGAATAACGTTTTGCGGTTCGGCCAGAAGTTCTGCCGTGGTGGCCTCGCCGGTGTCCCGCGCAGCGTCTTCCGCCAGTTTTTCGTAGGCGACAGAGTATTCAAGAATCTCATTGACGATATCGATGTAGGGCAGCGCTGTGTGAGTGTTCTCGCAGGTGAGCGGGATGTACGGCAAATCGGGACGACGTTCGGTGAGCACGTCGTAAGGCTTCAGTGCATTTCCGCGTTCATCGCGGTGGGGGTAATCCAGGCCGCCGTGTGTTGCTTTCCAGTGGGCCTGGAAATTGCCCCACACACCCGGTTCAGGGTCGAGGAACTGCAGCAGATCCACCAGGTAGGCCGCGGGACTGAGCACCGAGCGACAGTGTTCGCACTCACAAAAGTCCATCGAGCCGAACAACGATTCCATTGTTGGGAAATGTTTGATCAGTTCATTGCGCGCACTCTCGCGCACTTCAACCGGTGCTGACAGACCGGCAATCGGCGGCTCGCTCTGCATTTTGCCGGCTATGGTGAACAGGTTATAGGTAATGCTGCTCACCTGCTCTGACTTTCGGCGGATCAGACCGGCCAAACCAGCCAAGGCCGGCTTCTTGTAGATTCTCATGTACTCGGCCTCAAAGATCGCAACGAAATCTTCTTCGGTATATGCCATCACGTCGTAGGCGGAGGTCATATCCAGCTTCATCAAGACCGCCATGGCCTCGTTTGAGGGCGTGATCTGATAGACGCGCTGCAGTGTCTGCAATTGTTGTTTGGCGGCTTTCGTTTCAGAAGGATTGAGGCCTTCCGCCATCTGGGCGTGCTCTTCGAAGAATTTGGCGACCGGGGTCTCACCCAAACGGAACCCCTCCTCTGTGGCCCTCTTGAGGAGTTTTATGGTGGCGTCGTGGTCCGATGCGAGCTTGAAGCGATCATCCGTCTCCATCAGTCGGCTAAGCACCTGGGTCGGGTAGCTCAGGCGCACCTTGCGCGCCATGTCTTCGGTGTATGCGTGGAGGCGGACTTCAGCTTTTTCGGCGGCATAGGCGGGCGGAATCAGGCCGTCGATCTTTTCTTTGTCCGCCTCGCTCAGTTCATCCCGCCGGTCCGCATCAATCCCGGCCTGCTTGAGCACGTCCGGGCGCCAGGTCTTAGCCAGATGATAGTCCTGTTCTACCAGTCGCACGGGATCATCAATCTCGTTTTTCAGCAGCATTTCGGTCATTTCCGCGCTGTAGCCGGTGAGAAAGGCCAACTTGCCGTGTAGTTGCAGTCTGCCGATCTGGTCTTCGGTCAAACCGGCCTGACGAGCCTTCTCCCACAACCGGCCAGCATCACCGCGGTGATTGAAATAGATGGGAACAAACTTGTCTAGCGCGTCCCGGGGCAGGCCGGCCGCTTTAAGCAGTTTTCCATAGGTTGAACGTGATCCCGGGGCGGCAATGTTCAGGCGAACCTTATGGCTGAATGTGCTAAAAAGCTTCTTGAACTCACCGATCTTTGCGTCATTATAATCGACAATGCCCGCGTTACGCACCTTCTTTAGCGCTTGTTCGACCACATCCGGATCGACCATTGCAAGCAACTGCTTGTCCGAAGGCAAACCGGCACGGAGCAGGCCGTACACTGCTTCTTCCGGTAACTTCAAATCTTCATCGCTGCTGAGACGCTGGCTGATGGCGGCCAAAGCGATCAAGCGCGCGTCCCAGCCGGTGGCTCCGCTAAGCACCGTCAAATCCTGACGTTCGTCATTTTCTTTGGCATCGGCCAAAGCCTTCATATCCCCAATTTGAGGCTTCAGATCCTCCAACAGGCGTTTATACTCGTAGTCAAAGGACAACGCCTGATCAGGCGCAATAAGATTCAGTGTAATTTTCCGTTCGCCTCCAACGCCGTGAATTGTTTTGGAGAGCTGTAATTCATTATCCCCTATAACAGCCCACACCTCCAGACTTATCGCACGAAGCTTGGCGTCAAACTCAATGTCGAAAGCGTATTGCCCACCAGAAAGTGTAATGGTCTCCTGAAGCTGATGGAGCTTGCCTCCAAAACCTCGTCGATATAGTCGAAGACGTAGATCACTCACAGCCGTGCCATTATTCAGCAAAATTCTGCCCTCAATCCGCAAACTCGATGATAACGACACATCCATTGGCACCATCAGGTCCAAGACTTCAAAGGGACTCGCATTTTCAATTAAATCAGAGGCCTGCAGAACCAGGCCCTTTTTATCTAGTACAGCCAAGCGCAGGTTGATTCCTTCCATATTGGGCAGCAGTTCGTATTGGATGGTGAATTGGCCTTTCGCGTCGGTGACGTCTTCACCCAACCGGATAAAGCGTCTGTCAATTTCGTGGTGCGCTTGAACATGCAATCCGTTCAATGGATAACCATCTTCACGGACCACAAAACCGCTGACTATACATCGTCTTTCTTTATTTACTTCAATTTCATCCTCAATATCTGGTTCAGGCTTAATCGGGATGATCTTGATACTGATGCCGGAACTAGCAAGCAACGAACTAACTTTATCTTGCTCTATGGCGTGCTTGAATTTTGTTGCCTCTTTTTCAGAGAGCTTTATACTGATGGAACCGATTTTGATGAGGCTTCGATACTGGTCCTTACTCAGAATCTTGAGAAGGAGTTCACTTAAATCTTTATGTATTTTAACCTGGCCATGGAACCGACTATCCACAGTGATTGTGACATAATAATATTTAGTTAATCGGGGCTGATTTTGCATCTCTATAGCCTCCTTTAATTAATTTACCGGCTCCAAGCAGCAATTTTTTGTTTTATTAAAATATTCGTTTTTTTTGAAATGATTGAATCGGATTAAAGCAGGTTCATGATAATTTTTCTCATCCAACATAGCACAAACTGGCAATGCAAAGTTTAAACCGGACAACATTGCGGCAAATTAAAACTATTTGACATAAGTGTGTTCCCAACCACCGCTCTGTCTCTGTTTGAACGGCCTCTGCTTTATCGTGATGGTCCCCCTTGTATTACCTAGCTGGCCGTATAAAACCACTCTGTTCCTAACCTCTTCCATATAATCATCTAACGGTTCTATCTCTTGAGAGAGGGTCAAATCAAAACCGATAGATGGTCCCCATCCAGCTTTCCAGCCGATTACGCTAAAATGTGTTGTCGTGGTATGATCATCACCAAATTCAAAGTCAAAAATAAAAAGTTTGATAGTCAAACTTTTTGATACTTCCCCAATTATGTCAACTTCACTAGTGTATCCCAAACCAAAAAATCCAATTGAAAACATCCCTGAAGTCTTTTGCGCTATTTGCGTTTCACAAATTTCCCATGTACAACTATGAGGCTCCTGAACAGCCACATAAAGTCCCACTTTGTGCCCGAAAATTACCTTCTTTCCCCCGAAGAAGCTTATATCAGTAAACTCGAGATTAATACTAGATGGCTCTCCCAGGTTAAGATCCATTACCTCAAAGACAATTGGTTCACGAAGATCCATCGCCTCAAAGACAATTGGTTCACGAAGATCCATTGCCTCAAAGACAATTGGTTCACGAAGATCTTGTTGAGGTTCTTGGATATCCGCTTCAGGCAAGATATCAAATGAAACCCCAGAGCAATCTCCCGGTTCAATTGGCATACAAACAGCTCTGCTTTGCTCTGCCTGCTCTCCAATCGGATCCACATAAATAATCGGATTATTCTGCACAAATGCAAACATATTTAATCCATCCACCAACCCTGCCGGATCGCAACTAGTCCATCTCCCCAACCAGGATGCATAGTAGCGTGCGCCATGGTAATAGAGGCCGCTCTCCTCATCCCGCTCCTTGCCGGTGTAGCGGTATCGCTTGGCACTAACTTCTATGTGGGTGGTAACCGCCTGGTAGGATGTGCTGCCGTAGGGGGTATACTCTTCGTAGGAGATGATCCGGCTCTTATCGTCCAACTCCAGGCTGGCGGAGCCGAGGTGGTTGCCAAGCTGGTAGCGCTGCAGGGGCGTAAAAGGGTTAACCGCTGCGCTTTCTTTGACTGTCTGTGTTTCTACCAATGCAATTCGCTGCTGATCATCCGTGATGTGAACTGTCTCACGCTCCGAGGCTGCTGTCTTACCATCGTTTTCATATTTCCGGTAAATCTCGAAACCTCCCAGGTAGATGTGTTCTTCTTTCTTTGTCGGAGTTTGTCCGGCCTGTGCCTGACGGTCGGTTATCTTTCGCACCCTCTGTCCGGCAGAGTCATATACGTACCAGGTGCGCTCGCCTTGGCGCTGTGTCCCTTCTATATCTTCGTCATTCACCTTCTGCCGTTGGGTCATCTGTAGCTGATCTCTGAAATCCCACTGCATTTCTTCAAGGTGCGGCATGCACAGCATGTTGCCGTGAGCGTCGTAGGTGTAAATCTCTGGCGGAGAATTAATTCCATTCCCGAGCTGCGAACTCGAGAGACGATTACTTTTTTTACCTGTTTCGAGCAGACTATTCTCGTTATAGGTGTAACGTCTCGTCCAGCCCGGATGTTCCGGGTCAATGCCGCGATGCTGCATCTCCAGAAAATTGCCAACTGCATCGTACACGTAGCGCTCCAGATAGTTGCCCATAGCTTTGCCATCGCCGGGATGGAGCAAGCCAACGTGCGGAGCGTCGTTGTAGGAATGTGAAATCGGCGCACCGCCGACTTGCCCCAGGTGTTCCCTCCCGGTCGCTTCGATCAGCCGGTAGATGGCGTCGTAGGTATAATCGGCGCTGGGCTCAACGCATTTGTTTCTGAAGAAAACAGTCTGCTGTGCATCATCGTGAATGTGGGTGATGTTGCCTGTCGGATCGTAGGTGTAATAGAGGTTTTGTAAGGCTTTGCACCTTGGTTGAGGCTTGGGGCATTCCCGTTGATTTCGGTCGCCATCGCTCAATTTTGTTTCGCACGCCTGCGGGAATCCGGCGCCCCTTGTGGTAAACAGATGTGTCAAGCGGAAGGTAAACGGGTCGTATTCATACCGGGTTATTGCCTCATTGCCGTATTCAATAAGCTTCCTTTGCCCTTTGGCATCGTAATCAATGTTTTTTACAAAGGGTGTCCATACCGGCTTATTGTTTTTAGTTTTGCCCTGCAGATTTGTATCTACCTTTTCCAGTAGGTTGGCATCGTTGTATGTGAAGCGGACAATGCTTTTATCGGGCGCGGTTGAGGAAATCACGCGATTGAGGGCATCATAGCTGTTTGCCTGAACAAACACCTCCGGTTCAACATCCTGATCGAACTGCCAGTCAGATTGTTTTTTATAGTTCTTCAGCAATTGCCGCTGAGACCGGAGTAAATTGCCTTTGAAGTCATATCCTTCATCCTTGCCGCTTACCAGATTTTTAACCATGAGAGTGGCAATTCCGGCCTCGTCATACTGTTTGATTACGCGCGTGCGCAGGTTCAGATGTGTATCAATCAGATTGCCGCTTTCATCCGTGACGTCTTCACCGTACTTCATCTTTTCGCACAATAGTTCCATGCCAGGATTGGCGGGATCTGCGCCAGTTACATACAATCCAAGCGGGCGGCGAAGCTTGTCGTAAGTCATGCGGCGCACAAAGCCACGGCTGTCCCATGCGCGGATGGGATTGCCGTAAATATCGTTGAGCATCCAGCGCTCCCCGGCTTCCATGCTATGCTGATGAATCAGGTTGGTGGGACCGTCTTCCTCCTCCGGAGGACCGGCCATCATATAATCGTACTTCATGACCACGCGGCCCAAAGCGTCGGTGATGCTTCGCTGATTGCCTTCGATATCCAGTTCTACGCAAGTGGGGATATCCTCTTCTTTGCCATCCGTGTGATTGGGGCAGGTCACCCTATTTTTGACGCTGGTAAGAAAGGGTCGCCCCAAGGTATCCAGATGGGCAGTGGTTGGGGTATTGGCATGGATGGCAGCTTTCTGGGCGGCCTTTTGCTCTTCTGTCCCCAGTGCTCCGCCGTGGCGTTGCTTGTACCAGGTCTGCCATGGTCTAGAAGGATCATTCGGTAACGCATTGAAATACGCGTCTACATAACCGCGAATATCCGGATCGGTACGAGGATCGCCGGTCTGCTGGTTTCGGGCGGCGCAGGTGTCGTTTACATCCCAGGTGGTCTGCTTCCAGGGATCAAAAACCACCTTCTCGTAGGTATGATTCGGGTGTAGAGTGGCGATGACACGCTCGGCCGGGTCATAGAAGAGCACCGGACTGACGCCGACTGCCGCGCCGAACTCAAAGCGGTGATCGCTGAAGAGGGTGCCGTCCGGCCGCAGCCGCTTGCTGAAGAAGGGCTCGTACTGGCGAACCGGGTTCCCCTTGTTGTTAAAGATGATCCAGCCGCTGCCCACCCAGCGTGGGTTGGCTGTCGGCGAATGCGGATCATCGACGTCGAACGGTCCGGGTTCGGTCTGGATCTTCTTCTGGACCTCACGGCCAAAGCCGTCGGAATAGCTGAAGCTAATCTGCAGCTTGCTTGCTTCGTCGTCCTTCAGATCGCTGACGTGGGTTTCGCGGGCGATGGTGGCGGCGAATACGGGCTCGCCGAGGCGCACGAAGCGGTCGAGGTCGTAGACGTTGCGTGTGGTCGCCTGCTGCAACATGTCGTACATGGTCGGCGCGGCTTCGCTCTCACCAGGTTTCGCGCCGGCACGGCGGGGCTCTGCCATGAAGCGGTCCAGTTCGGCTCGCGTGATATCGGTCACAAAGCCGGTGAGAAGGTCGCCCTCCACGGGTGCCGGCTCCGGCTTCCCCATGACTGCCGTGCCGACGACCATACCGAGGGCGTCGAAGGCGACCTCTGTCCGGTTTCGGTTCGGGTCACTGACCAGGCTCGGCTGCAGGACGCGGTAGTCGTTCTCGCCTACCGTGACGCAGTTACCGAGTGCATCACGGGTTTCGACCATCAGCAGGTCGTGGTCGTCAAAATCGACAAAGTTGTGCTGGCCGAAGGGGTCGCGATAGCGGCGCGGCAGGAAGAAGTTTGCACGGGCCTGGGCCTGTTCGGCCTCGGGGCTGGCGTCCGGATCCGGGCTGAATAAGACCCGGCCCGAGGGAATCCACCAGTGGTCATTGCTGTCGAGATCGACATAGCCGCCCTGATCGCCGTCCGTTCCGCCCAGCACTGAGGGTGCATCCGGCAGCAGCGGCGTGCCGTCGCGGCGGAAGACCCTGTCGAGCAGGCCGGGGGTGAAGGCGAGCTGGTAGCTTTCGCCGGGCAGGGCCAGCGATTGAAGTTCGCCCAGTGGCAGCAGCGCCAATGGATCATTCTGCGACACGCCGCAATCGTTGGGCCGGTACAGCGTACGTATCCGTTCAATGAGGCGGCGGCAGGGATTGGCAGTGACGTCTTCCTCGTAGGCGACTTCATCGGCCAGCGTAGGGCTCAGGCGGCCGGGGTGATTCGGATCGGGCTCCACAAAGTCGGCAGAACGGAATCGGCTGGCCGGTCCGGTAGGTGTAAAGCCGGTCAATTCGTAAGTCAGCACCTCGCAGGGCAACGGGGAACGCCAGGTGTCCGGCGTGTCAAGGGCGTTGGTGACGCAATGCTCAGTGTAGGTCAGCAGCGCGGTGGTCTGTTTGGCCTGGTCGTCCTCACCAAGTTTAGCAAGCTCGGCAAGACCGGGGTTCGGTAGCTGCCGCACCGTGCCGTCCTCATCCACCTCGCGGATATTCTCGCGGCGGCCATAGCCGATAGCAGCCTCTTTCAGCACATTGCCGTAGTCATCCACTTCCAGCGTCAGCGCGTGCTGGATGCGCGGGTCGGCCGGATTACGTTCGTAGTGGTAGGTGATGACCTCGCGCGGGTGGGTGAAGAACACCGCATGGCGATTGTCGACGCGGGCTTGCAACGGGCGGATGGTGAAGTCCTGCTCGACGACGCTGTAGGGCCTGCTGGCGCGTTCCTTCGCCTCCTCGGATGCGTCAGGCCCGGCATCGTCGGCGTAGACCTCCTGACGCAGCATCTGGCCCTTAAGCGCCCGGCAGGCCTCGCGCTCTTCTTCCACCGTGAGACCGTCGGGAAGGTGCGTGTCGGGCAACAGCAGGGCGCGGAGCTCTTCAGTGTACAATCCCGGTTCGCGGAAATATTCGGCCTCGAACTGCCGCGAGATGTGATCCCGATCAAGCCAAACCCCGGTGTGGAACCAGGTCTTGGTATGTACCGGCGGCATCTGGAAGGCAGCGTCCCAGTTGCTGGCCTCTTCTTCGCCGTCGGGAACGAGCGCGCCGATGTCCTCCGTATCCCACTGCTCCACCCGGCCGAAGCCTCGGAACTCGCGCTCCTCGCCGTCGAAATAGCCATGGTGGTAGGTGTAGCGGGTGACGAAGCGGTTGCGGCTGATGTAGTCATATGTTTCGACCCGCTCGACCACATGGACCGGGAACGGCAGTCGTGTGATCCAAGGTTGCCCGTCCTGCTTGTCTTGCAGGTAGAACCTTGTGGAGGGCGCATAGTGGATGCGTGTCTCGGCGCCGAGGTTATTGGTGGTGCGGATCAGCAGGTGCGGCTTACCCTCGGCCAACAGCTCAACATAGCGCAACTGCCGCCCAGCATCACCGGGTAACGGCGATGACCAAACCAGGCAGGCGGTGCCGTTACCCAGTAGATCTACGGGCATGATCCTGACTAGATCGTCCACCGGGGGAAAGATTTTGAGAATTTGCGGTTCGCTCCAGCTGTTGCCGGATTGGTTGAAGTAGAGGCGTACGCCGTCGCGGTGCAGATAGATGATGTCGGTGGTCCCGGTACCGTCAATGTCAGCCAGGCGTATGCGCTGCTGACCGAACTGGTCGGGATTGTCGAAGTGCGGCGCGTGATCCATGGTTACTTTCGCACCGAAGCGGCCGTAGCCAAGATTTGGCCAGTAGCAGACTTCACCGTTGCGAATGCGCACCAAGTCCGTCAGGCCGTCGCCGGACAGGTCGGCCAGGTAGACTGATTGGGTTGCGTCGGCAAAAACCAAGCGGGGGCCTTTCTCTTCATCGAGTGCCTGGGCAACACGACGGGCCGGGCCAAAGCCTTCCTCGGCCAGTGAGGCATGCCAGACAAAAGCTTCATCTTCGGTGATCAGCACATCGGCGTGGCCGTCACCATCCAGGTCGATAAATTTCAGGTTGGGATCGCGCATGTCCCGGTTGAGCCGGGCCGTAAACGGACGGAAAGGCTGCCATCCCTCATCGCCGTCGTGTTCGTACAATCCCGACATGGGGCCGTCCATGACGACTAGATCCGGCAGGCCATCGCCGGCCAGGTCCATGAACTGCGCACCCTCGGTCAGGGCCAGGTTGGGCTTGACTGCGACGGCTTCCACTGGGCTGAAACGGGCCTTGACCGTCTCCGGGCCGTTGCCGGGGACAGGCAGCGGGCTGAGGTTGCGCTTGTAGAACCAGGCGCCAGCCTGCTCTGTCAGGATGCCCGGGATGCCCTCGCCGTGCAGATCAGTCCACTGGTAGTCCACGCCGTCGAGGCCGACAGGCAGATTCTCCAGGCTCTCGCCCGTCACCTCCTTTACGATGTCTTGGAGAACTGGATCGCTGTACTTGAATTCCAGTTGCGGCAGCGATTTCCTCAGATAGCTGCCATCCTCCTGGCGATTGTATCCTGACTGAGTGACCGCCACGAGCCGGGAGTAGACCGGGTTCTTGGCATGCATCCGGTCCCTTTCGGGGCAGTACTCAAAGCTGGTCGAGCGCACCAACCCATCGTAGCCCTTCTTACCGGTGGGAAGATCAGGAATGTGATGAAACATAAGCACACGCTGGCAGAGACGGTATGTCCGCACTTCGAAGCCGGCGCGATAGGACGAGAAGGGGTCAGGACGATCCGCCCAGGTCTGTCCCACCGATGGAGACGCATGGACAAACCGGTGTTGTTCATCCTCAGCCAGGGCGGGATCGAGAGGGAGTTCTCCGTAATGTCCTTCATCGTAATCGAGGACCATCTCAAACATCCAGGTCTCGTCAGGAAGCTCATCCGGGTTGATGACCTGCCAAGTGTCCACCTGACGGTTGGGCCTGCGATTTCCGTATTTGATGCGCTTCAGATAGCGATTCGCTGTCCGCACCCGATTACGCTCGTTCGCCTGGCTGCGATCCACGTTCCGGTCGTTCTCCTCCGCGTATTCGTAGACCATGGCGTTGCCCTTGTCGTCATAGCTTTGGCAGATGAGCCAGGAAAAGATACGCGTGGGATGGGCAGGATCAGGGTCGGCGGGATCGGAGATGCGGGAGTTGTTGTCCTTCCCGTACAGTGTTGTAACATTCTCCCGGCTGATCGAACGCCAATGGGTTTCACCGGTTGCGGAATTGGTCCAACGCTCGATGCGGGCGAAAAGGCCCTCGATGCGAGGGCGATATCGGTGGATTTCGTAACCGTGAGCGGTGGTGTTGTCACAAAACCGCGAACCGTCCGTCTTTAGAACGGGCACCAGATCTTCAGACCCCGAGAGAATAAACACGTCGGACTCAGTGGCGTCGTTATACAATGGAAGACCTTTTTCGGTCTTGCGAGTGATGGCAGGAAGAGAGAGGCTCCAGCCCAAACCGAAGGGTCCGTTCCCGGAGCCGGAATCGTAGGAGAGCGATAGCTGGGGCCCGAATTCCGAGCGTCCGGGACTGGTGGCGATTGGCACCGACAACGAGCCTGTGCCCGTGACCGGGTTGGCAGCAAACTTCTCCCCGATGCCGCGGATCGCGCCACCGCCTTTGGGCAACGAGATGGAAGGTACAGCAGGCTGCTGCTCGCCGTCATTCTGATTCTTTGCTGTGCCCTGTTGAGTCATGGTTACCTCATCTCATTCCAAGGTTATGGCAAGCAGCTCTTCGCCTGGGATTAACGTAAGTCCGCTGACACCAACAAGGCTCTGGGTGATGATTGCACAGGAAAAAATTAGTAATCAAGACTAATGCAAATCCTCATGGAGAATTAGAAAGGATAGATCCAGGTATTATTCAAACTCCAATCAATCTGTGATTTTTTTGTTCATTGTAAAATTTTAAAAATTAAGTTTGTCAATACAGCGAAGACTGTATTTTGCTTTTTTTTGATAAAGAACAAAAATCAGGTTTAAATCTGACGTTAAAAATTCAAGCAACTCAGCTCGGCCTCTACTCTATTCTTCGAAACCGGCTTAAACTCCTTAGATTTTGGATGCTTCGAGACGTGCTTTCAGTGGTTTGGTAGCTTGCAGGCGAAGTAGCGGTCCAGCTTGGTGCAACCTTGGGCATGGAAATGATCAGGTGATCGTCGGCCATCAACCGTGTGTCGCGGTTGGGAATGATTACGTTCTGCCCCCGAACGATCGTGTCCACCAGCAGGCCACGGGGAAAACCGGCTCGGAGACCTTCTTGCCCACAACCTTCGCCGAAGCCGGCAGGACCTGCTCCTTAGTTCCGGCAACTTCGTCCTGGAGCAGGGAATGGACCAGGGCATTCTCTCATCGGGTGTACTTCAGGATCTTGAGGATGGGATCAGGTGGGAATTGATGGTTATGGCGATTAGCGTTTCCAGAATGCAGGCATCAGGAAGATGATCATGGCGTAGAGTTCCAATCTGCCGAGAAGCATGCACCAAGCGAGCAGCCATTTGGCTGCGGTGGGAAGATGGGCGAAGTTTTCCGCGGGACCGACGCTGCCGAAACCGGGGCCTATATTGCCCATGGCAGCGAGGGACGCGGTGAACGCGGTTGTCATGTCCAGCCCCATGGCGGTCAAGAGCAGAGACGCCGCCAGATACAGCACCGCGAAGAGCCCTAGAAACCCCCAGACTCCCGCCAGCACGTTCTCCTCCACGACCTTGGCGTCCATTTTGACCTGGACAACGGCATGAGGATGAACAATCCGGAAGCATTCCCGAAAGATTTGCTTGAACATCAACTGAATGCGCATGCATTTCACGCCGCCGGATGTGGAGCCCGCACAGCCGCCGACGAACATGGCCAAGAAGAGAATGCCCTTGGTCAGGGGCGGCCAGGCTTCAAAATCCGCCGTGGCAAAGCCGGTGGTGGTGATGATCGAGACCAGATTGAAAGCGCTGGACAGCAAGGCGTCCAGCGGCGAGGCATATATTTCGACGAGCCAGAGGTGCAGCGCGATGATCGCCACGGTCGTCAGGATCAGAAAGAAAAAGAACCTTGCTTCGGAATTACGCCACAGCGCCAGAGGTTTTCCGCGCATGGCCTGGTAGTGCAACGCAAAGTTCATCGCCCCAAGGAACATGAACACCGTAACCACGAGATGCAGGTATGCGCTCTGGTAGTGGCCCATGGACAAGTTCTTGGTGGAGTACCCGCCGGTGGCGATGGTGGTGAAGGTATGACACACCGCGTCGAAAACCGTCATCCCGCCCAGAAACAACAGGATCGCCAGCACCACGCTGAAGAGCAGGTACACCTTCCACAACGTCAGGGCCGCGGCACGGACCCGGGGCTTGATCCGGTCCTGCCTGCCCCCGGAAAATTCCGTCCGGTAAAGATGCATTCCCCCCACGCCCAGAATCGGCAACACCGCCACTGAAAGCACGATGATTCCCATGCCGCCCAGCCATTGAGTCGTGCTGCGCCACAGCAGCAGGCTCGGCGCCACGGCTTCGATATCCATGAGCACGGAGGAGCCTGTCGTGGTGATTCCGGAAACGGATTCGAAAAAAGCATCGGTGAACGTGTCGAAGACATCGCTGAAATAAAATGGCATGGCTCCGAAAAAACCGGCGCTGATCCAGCACAGGGCAACAATCATGATGGCCTCTCTGCTGGTTACGGTTTCCGGTGCGTACTTGCGCCACCCGAGGAAAAGCGTCAGTCCCAGTACGGTGACGCAAACCATGGACGCAAGCAGCGAAACGGTTCCAGAATCCTGAAAATAAAGGGAACAGAGCAGGGCCGGGAACATGAACAGTCCCACGGCGGCAATGATCGCGCCGGTAAAGGCAAAGATGCCTCGCCAATGCATGCTAGAAATGTTTCAATTTCACTGCCAGGGACCGCTCCACCCGCTCGATGGTTCGGCGAGTGGAGAGAATGACGATGCGGTCCTGGGGCAGGATAATGGTTTCGCCGGTGGGGATATGCACGTCCTCTCCCCGGATCACGCAGAGAATCAGGGCGCCTTTGGGAAAATGCAGATCCTTGATGGGTTTGTTCACGATGCTGGAATTCTCCAGAGCCACGGCCTCCAAGGCCTCCGCCTCCTCGCCTTTGATGGGCACCGAAGAAATGACCTTGCCCCGGCGCACATGGCGCAGGATGGTGCTCACAGCGGAGATCCGCTGGCTGATCACGTTTTCCAGGCCGATGGCTCTGGCCAGGGGAACATAGGCGTACTTGTTGATTCGCGTGATCGTTTTTTCTACGCCAAGGCTCTTTGCCAGCAGCGAAATCAGGATATTGGTCTCCTCGCTGCTGGTCAAAGCGATCAACGCGTCCACGTCCTGGATATTCTCTTCCCGCAGCAGGTCCACTTCCGAACCGTCTCCATGCAGCACCATGGTCCGGTCCAATTCTCCGGCCAGAAAACGGCACCGCTCCAGATTCATGTCCACAAGTTTGACCGACAACCCTTTTTTCTCCAGCCTCTGCGCGGCCAACAGCCCGATGCTGCCTCCCCCGACGATCATCACCTGGCGGATTTTCTTGGTGCATGGGTTGAACAGCGGCATGACATTGTCCACCTGCTCGCTTTCGCAAATGAAATAGACGATGTCCCCTTCCTGGATGCCGTCTTTTCCCGCCGGTATCAGCAATTTTTCCGCCCGGACAATCGCGGCCACGATGAACCGGACATCTCGGTAGCGCTCCGGGATGTCCATCAGTCGAATGCCCAGCAACGGACTTTCTGGACAAACGCGGGCGCCGACCAACCGGACCCGCCCTCCCGCGAACTGGTTGACCTCCAGGGCACCGGGAACATCCACCATTCGTTCCAGTGAATGGACGACCTCCTGATCCGGGTTGATGACGTGAGCGATGTTCACGATTTCCCGGGTCAGGGCGGTCTTGAAGTGCATGTATTCCTGATTGCGGATCCGGGCCAGCTTGGTGACGCCCGGAGCCAGATCCCGCGCAAAGAGACAGGCCGTGAGATTGATTTCGTCGCTGTCCGTGACCGCGAGAAAAAGCTTGGCTTTTTGTAGTCCGGCCTGTTCCAGCACCACGGGACTGCTGCCTGACCCCAAAATCGTCTGCACGTCCAGATGATCGTTGATCCGCTTGATGGCTTCCGGATTCTTGTCGATGATCACCACGTCCTTGTTTTCCGTGGAAAGACGCTCAGCTACCCTGAAACCGATCTCACCCGCTCCGATAATCACGATTCGCATCAGTCGGTCCTCCCTTCATCGACTCGACAACATCATCCTTGAAGACGACATCCTTCCAGAGCGCTCCGCGCCAGACCCGCGCCGGCCTGCTCGTACATGTTGCAGGCCGTGCAGACGCCGATTGCGGAAAGCTCTTCAACTTCCTCTGGAAAACGCGCTTTTGCAGCGACTTGGCATTCAAAACAAAAACTCAGAAGTTGATGTGCCGCATACATGTTTCATGCCTGCGCATAGGTAACTATTCAGCATGCTACTGCCCTGCGGACCTTGGCAACGCAGTCGGCGTCAGCGTCGGTATCGGGGAACACAGGCGGAGCCATGTGAACGAGGCAATACGGAACGCAGCTGATGGTCACGAGTTGGGAAGGTTTAGCCAAACGCATACATATACTCATACGCAGAAACCCCGTCCAGGAACCCGAACAGACCTGGAATATTTTACCCCCTGGCCCTCCGCGATCCGTGTTCTCTCCAAAGAATAGTTTTTTCTATCATGATCACTCAAAAGCATTAATATTATCTATTTGACTTTTTAATCGGGAAAACGTTTAAAGCATTAGTTGTCTTGCGCAGAAAATGGCACATGCTCAGCACCATCGCAACATCATCCTGTTCTTTGTTATAAAAATAACAAGTGGTTTTTTAGAGTCTCGGCAGAGCATTATGAAAATCCACCTCTTTTCCTGCCATAAGCCATGCCGATCCTCAACCTGAAACATATGTTGGAACTTCATTCATTCTGTTCATCCTGTACGGGAAGAAGCTTCGTTTCGAATGCCTGGCATGCAGAGTCGTATTTTTTGCTCTCCAATATGTCTTCACATGGACCTCAAGCAAGACTCGTTCAACTCTTTAGCCGGAGGTAAATTATGAAAATCAGTGTCGGATTGGCGAAGGAAGGGGCCGTGGAACGGCTCGAACGCCGCGGCGTGAGCCGGCGCGACTTCATGAAGTTCTGCGCCACTGTCGCGGCTGTGATGGGCATGGAGGCCTCGTTCGCCAAACAGGTGGCCGCTGCGCTCACCAATCCCCGAAGGCCTTCAGTCGTTTACTTTCATTTCGCGGAATGCACCGGTTGCTCCATGGCTGTGGTTCGGACGACCAATCCTTATATCGATGAACTGCTTCTGGACACCATTTCCATGGATTACCATGAAACCTTGATGGCCGCGGCCGGCGACGCCGCCGAGGACGCCCTGGAGCAGGCCGTCACTTCGCCCCATGGCTTCATCGCCGTGGTCGAGGGCGCCATCCCCACCAAGGACAACGGCGTCTACGGAATGGTCGGCGGACACACCATGCTGGAAATGGCTGAAAAGTACCTGCCCAAGGCCCAGGCCGTGATCGCCATCGGCGCCTGCGCCAATTTCGGCGGCATCCAGGCAGCGGCTCCCAATCCTACGGAATCCATGGGCGTGAACGAACTGATGAAACACCTCAACCTGCCGGTGCAGGCCATCAACGTGGCCGGCTGTCCGCCCAACCCGTACAATTTCGTGGGCACCGTGGTCCATCTGCTGACCGAAGGCATGCCTGCTCTGGACAACCTGAACCGTCCGAGAATGTTCTTTGGCGAGTCCGTTCACGAATTGTGCGAGCGCCTGGATCACTACTTCAACTACGAGTTCGCCATGTCCTTCGACTCCGAAGAGGCGCGCAACGGCTGGTGCCTGCTCGAAGTGGGCTGCAAAGGCCCGGACACGTTCAACAACTGTCCCAAGGTCAAGTTCAACGAGACGAACTGGCCCGTTGAAGCCGGCCACCCGTGCATCGGCTGCAGCGAACCGCAGTTCTGGGATCAGCTGAGCCCGTTCTATGAGCCCACTTTCAGCATGGTATCCAATAATTCAAGCAACAAACGAAGGAGGACATAAACATGTCAGGCTGTAAGCCCCAAGCCGCACCGGCCGTTGCCGCAACCCCCCAAAGCACCTATTCCGGCCCCATTGTCGTCGACCCGTTGACCCGAATCGAGGGTCACCTGCGCCTGGAAGTCGAAGTGGACAACGGCAAGGTCGTCAATGCCCGTTCCAGCTCCCAGCTGTACCGCGGCCTGGAAACCATCCTCAAGGGGCGCGATCCCCGTGACGCGCAGCATTTCACGCAACGGGCCTGCGGCGTCTGCACCTATACCCATGCCCTGGCCTCCGTCCGCTGCCTGGACGACGCCGTAGGGGTCGAGATTCCGGACAATGCGCGACTCATCCGGAATCTGGTGCTCGCATCCCAGTTCATGGTCGACCATCTCATCCATTTCTACGTTCTGCACGCCCTGGACTGGGTGGATGTGACCAGCGCTCTGAAAGCCGATCCGGTCCAGGCCGCCAAGATCGCCAACAACATCTCCCCCCGCCCCACTTCCGCCGCCGACCTCAAGGCCGTGCAGGAGCGGCTGACCGCTTTCGTCAATTCGGGACAGTTGGGCATCTTTACCAATGCCGACTTCCTGGGCGGCCACCCGGCCTACTATCTGCCGCCCGAGGTGAACCTCATCGGCACGGCGCACTACCTGGAGGCTCTCGGCCTGCAGATCAAGGCTTCCCGCGCCATGGCCGTCTTCGGCGGCAAGGTTCCGCACACCCAGTTCACCATCAGCGGCGGCGTGACCTGTTACGATGCCCTTCGCCCGGAACGGCTGGAGGAATATCGCGGCCTGTATCGGGAAACCCGCCAGTTCATCGAACAGGTCTACATCCCCGACCTGTTGGCCATCGCCTCCTATTACAAGGATTGGGCCGGCATCGGCGGATGCACGAACTACCTGAGCTTTGGGGAGTTCCCGAAGAACGAACGGGATCTGGAAAGCCGGTGGCTGCCTCCGGGCGTGATCATGAACCGCGACTTGGCCAACGTGCAGCAGGTTGATCCGAACGCCATCTACGAACACGTGGCCGCCAGTTGGTACGAAGGCAACCAGGCCCGCCACCCGTTCGACGGCGTGACCGAACCCAAATACACCAGCCTGGACGACAAGCAGCGCTATTCCTGGTCAAAAGCACCCAGATACATGGACGAACCCATGGAAGTCGGCCCCCTGGCCTCCGTGCTCGTGGCCTACGGCAAGGGACATCCGGAGACCAAAGCTGCCGTGGACATGGTCCTGAACCATCTTGGCGTTGGACCGGAGGCTCTGCATTCGACTCTCGGCCGGACAGCCGCCCGCGGCATCAAGGCTTTGACCGTTGCCCAGAAGAACGAAGACTGGCTGGATGAACTGGTGGAAAACGTGAAGAGCGGCAACACTAAGCTCGCCGAAGATCATGAAATGCCCGATGAAGCCGAAGGCGTCGGTTTTGCGGACGTTTCCCGCGGCGCCCTGAGCCACTGGATCAAGATCAAGGGCGGCAAGATCGAGAACTTCCAGCTGGTGGTGCCCTCCACCTGGAACCTTGGGCCGCGTTGCGACAAGGGCAAGCTCGGACCGGTGGAAGAAGCCTTGATCAACACGCCCATCGCCGACCCGAAGCGCCCCGTGGAACTCTTGCGTACCGTGCACTCCTTCGACCCCTGCATCGCCTGCGGCGTGCACGTCATCGACTCCAGGACCAACCAGGTCCACGAGTTCAAGATTCTGTAACCGTCATTTGCTGCTGAGCCGGCTTCCGGTATTCGCAACCGGCATGACACCTGAATGGAGGGATCTCCATGATCCCTCCATTCTCAGATGGGGTAAGTCGTCGAATGGCATAGACTTAATGGAGATTCTCTGACGTATCTTTTTTTACCGCTCAGCGATGAACATGTGCTTTTCTGAACATGCATGAGCAGATTCCGCCTATCCCTCCGGCCCGGATCGTTCGGGTCGGTTATCACCTTAAAGGAGCTGCTCATGACCAATGATCGTTCGTCGGCCACTTTGGACAACAAAAAATTTCAAGACCTGGTTGTTCGGAAGTGGAAAGTTTCACTCACCCTCGCCGCGATCCTGTTGATCGCGTATTACGGATTCATTCTCGTTCTCGCTTTTGCCAGCGACCTGTTGGCCGTGAAGGTCGGGGAGCACATGACCCTGGGGATTCCCGTGGGCATCATGCTGATTGTCTTGGCCTGGATCCTGACCGGGGTCTACGTCTTCTGGGCCAACTCATCCTATGACAAGTCCGTTCAGGATGTGCTCAAAAGCATGAGGAGGAAGTAGAATGGATTCCGTCGTCACTTCCATCGGCCAGCCCAATGCCACCTCCATCATTTTCTTCCTTCTCTTCATCTGCGCAACGCTCCTGATCACCTATTACGCTGCAAAAAAAAGTCAGTCCGCCTCCCAGTTCTATGCCGCCGGCAGAAGCGTGACCGGCATGCAGAACGGCCTGGCCCTGGCCGGCGACTACATGAGCGCGGCCTCCTTTTTGGGCATCGCCGGACTGGTTTCCCTGCGGGGTTACGATGGCCTGATCTACTCCATCGGTTTTCTGGTGGGGTGGCCGATCATCATGTTCCTCATAGCCGAACCGCTGCGCAATCTTGGAAAATATACCTTCGTGGACGTGGTGGCCTATCGGCTCTCGCAGAAACCGATCCGCATCGCCGCATCCGTCGGTTCGCTGATGACCGTGTGCTTCTATCTCATCGCCCAGATGGTCGGTTCCGGTTCGCTGATCACGATGATCTTCGGCATGCCGTATGAAATCGCCGTGGTCATCGTCGGAGCAGTCATGATGATGTACGTGCTTTTCGGGGGCATGCTGGCCACGACCTGGGTCCAGATCATCAAGGCGGTCCTGCTTCTCGGCGGTGCGACGATAATGGTCTTCTTCGTCATGCTGCATTTCGGGTTCAGCTATGGAGAATTGTTCCGGCAGGCGGCCATCACCTACGGCGGCCAGGTTCTGGAACCCGGCGGTCTGGTCACCAATCCCTGGGACGCAGTTTCCCTGGGCATGGCCCTGATGTTCGGCACGGCCGGCCTTCCGCATATCCTGATGCGCTTCTACACCGTGCCCGACGCCAAGGAAGCCCGCAAGTCCGTGTTCTACGCCACGGGCTTCATCGGGTACTTCTATATCCTGACCTTCACCATAGGTTTCGGCGCCATGGTCATTGTCGGACAGGATGTCATCGCCGCCATGGATTCCGGCGGCAACATGGCCGCGCTGCTCCTGGCCGAAGCCACCGGCGGAACCATCTTCCTTGGATTCATCGCGGCCGTGGCCTTTGCCACCATCCTGGCCGTGGTGGCCGGGCTGACGCTCTCCGGAGCCAGCACCCTGTCCCACGACCTCTTTGTCAGCGTCTTCCGCTCCGGCAAGTCTTCCGAGGAGGAAGAGGTCAAAGTGGCCCGAATGGCCACCCTGGCTCTTGGCGTCGTGGCCATTGCCCTGGGCCTGGCCTTCAAGGGGCAGAACGTGGCCTTCATGGTCGGCCTGGCCTTCGCCATCGCGGCCAGCGCCAACTTCCCGGCCCTGATCATGTCCATCCTCTGGCGCAATTTCTCCACCTTCGGCGCGGTCCTGAGCATTGCCACGGGAACCACGCTGGCCGTAGGCCTGATCATCATCAGCCCCACGGTCTGGGTTGACATCCTCCATAATCCCATGGCTATCTTTCCGTTGCGAAATCCGGCCATCATCTCCATGACCGGTGCATTTGTCATGGGATACGTGGGCTCGAGACTTCGACCGGATGCCGAAGCCTCACGCAAGTACGAGGATCAGAAGATCAGGAACTACCTGGGCGTTGGAGCTGAATGAACCGCGAACTCGTTGCCTTTCTTGCCAAGATCCATCCTTTTTCCGACCTCCTCCAGGAAGAACTGGAGGAGGTCGGACTTGCGACACGGTTGGAGACTGCTTCGGCCGGAGCAGTCCTGGTTCCAGACCGCGAAGGCGAGAGGTCGCTGTACGTCGTCCGGGATGGGACACTGCGGGTCACGGTGGACAACGAGATCATCGACACCCTGATCCGGGGTGACATTTTCGGCCACGTCCAATTGTTTTTTCCCTCCCCTGGAGGCGAATCCGCCACCGCCCTCCAGGACTGTCTTCTTGTCGTCCTGGACCCTCCCGCGTTGCAGGTTCTGCAGCGTCACCAAAGCATCGACCAGCATCTTCGGCGCAAGGCGGAAATCTTCCGAAAGAAGATCGACGACATCCGCCACCGGCGCGACGTTTCCCGTCTCGATCCCTACCTGCGCTTGACCCTGCGCGATGTGAATATCAAAACGCCGGTCTTTGTTCCCGCCGAGGCCACCGTGTCCCATGCGGCCAAGCTCATGCAGCGCGATAATGTCGCAACCTGTCTGGTCGGGCAGGAGCAGGACGTGCGGGGTATCGTGACGGAGCATGACATTCTGAAAAAGATCGTCGCCCAGGATATTCAACCCGACACCGCAGGCATCCGGACCATCATGTCCAGCCCGTTGATCACCATTGCGCCGGACAGCTTGTTGTTCGAGGCTTTTTCCAAAATGGTGCGGTCAGGCATCCGCAGACTGGTTGTCCGGGATGGCCAATCGAAAATTTTTGGCATCATCGAGGAGCGGGACCTGCTTTCCGTAAAAGGGGAAAATCCTGTCTATCTGGCCGGAGAAATCAGCAGGGCTGAGAATCTGGCCGCCCTGGGCAAGGTTTTTGATCAGGTCCAGAAGATGGTCGCCCGCTCCGTGGTCGAGGGCATCGGAATCCTGCAGATCGGGCGATTGACCAGCGACATGCGGGACCAGCTCCTCGCAAAAGTTCATCACCTTGTCCTGACCGAAATGGACCCCCCGCCTCCCGTTTCCTTCTGTCTGGCGGCCCTGGGCAGCGAGGGTCGCCGTGAACAGTATCTGGCCACGGATCAGGACAACGCCCTGATCCATTCGGGAACGCAAGAGGAAGATGTCCGGCGCTTCTTTGAAGTCTATTCCGGGAAATTCATCCGGGCCCTGCTGGACCTCGGGATCCCTCCCTGCCCGCACGGGGTCATGATCACCAATCCGAACTGGCGGATGAGCATCGAACAATGGCTGGATACGGTGGATGCCTTGATTCGTGGAACGGATCAGAACACTGTCCTCAAAACTTCACTGCTGGCGGACTTACGGCCCGTTGTCGGCGATGCGCAACTGGCCGGCAACCTGAAATCATATCTCTTCAAACAAATCGCCCAAAGCCCCTTCATCTTGAAATACATGGCCCTTGAAGCCGTGCGGTTCAAGCCTCCCGTAAGCTTTTTCAACAAGCTCACCCCAGCCAGGCGCGGCAAGCACAAAGGCGCCGTGGACATCAAGAAGGGCGGCGTCTTCCCCATCACCCAGGGCGTCCGAACCCTGGCCGTACAGCATGCGGTCCTGGAAACATCCACCGAGGAACGGATCAGGCTTCTGCATGACGCCGGCGTTTTTTCAGCCGGCTTCAGCGCCGGCCTGCAGGAAGCCTATGCCTACTTCCAAACCCTGCGTGTCCGCTTCCAGACGCAACAATTTCGCTCGAACCACCAACCCGACAATTTCATCTTCCCGGATCGACTTTCGGCCATGGAGCAGGACATGCTCAAGGACGGCTTCAAGGTCGTTGCCGATTTTCAGTCCCTGCTGTTCTCCAAATACAGCCTGCACCTGCTGACCTGACCAACTTAAGAAAATTTACCACGAAGAGCACGAAGGGCACGAAGGAAGCAAAAGATGAAATTTGATGACTTGACATGCCGGGTAATTGGTTGCGCTATTGAGGTTCACCGGGAACTTGGTCCAGGGTTGCTTGAATCCACATATGAGCAGTGCCTGGCTCATGAACTCAATCTGAGCGGAATCACATTCCGACTTCAGCACCCGCTGCCCGTGAAATACAAAGGCATTCGGTTGGACTGCGGCTATCTCATTGATGTTTTCGTTGAAAACACGCTCATTCTTGAGTTGAAGAGCGTTGAAGAAATCAAGGGAATCCATTCGGCGCAACTGCTGACATACATGAAGCTGGCCAACATCAACACAGGATTATTGATCAACTTCAACGTCTCCAGACTTAAGAGCGGCATCAAACGTTTCGTACTCTGATCCCTTCGTGCTCTACGTGTCCTTAGTGTTGAAATATCTGAAGAAATTGCATGAATTACACCACGAAGAGCACGAAGGGCACGAAGATGTCGGTGATTTCCGAGCCGATGATTTAGCTGCGACATCGGGATTCACAAAAACATCAATATGTTTCCTCTCTTCCCCCTTCGTGCTCTTCGTGTCCTTCGTGGTAAAAATCTGAAGCAATCTCATGAAATTATACCACGAAGAGCACGAAGGGCACGAAGATGTCGGTGATTTCCGAGCCGGTGATTTAGCTGCGACATCGGAATTCACCAAAACTATCAATACGTTTCCTCTCTTCCCCCTTCGTGCTCTTCGTGTCCTTCGTGGTAAAAATCTGAAGCAATCTCATGAAATTATACCACGAAGAGCACGAAGGGCACGAAGATGTCGGTGATTTCCGAGCCGGTGATTTAGCTGCGACATCGGAATTCACCAAAACTATCAATACGTTTCCTCTCTTCCCCCTTCGTGCTCTTCGTGTCCTTCGTGGTAAAAATCTGAAGCAATCTCATGAAATTATACCACGAAGATCACGAAGGGCACGAAGATGTCGATGATTTCCGAGCCGGTGATTTAGCTGCGACATCGGGATTCACAAAACATCAATACGTTTTCCTCTCTTCCCCCTTCATGCTCTTCGTGTCCTTCGTGGTGAAAAATAACGCAACCTAATTTTGCCTCCCATTTCCGGACATGGTAATATTCGGTCATGTTTGCACTTCCTGCTTCCGTTTTCCCAGACTCACCACTTTGCCGCCTGCGCAAATGGCTTGATCGGTTCCCCGCACCCGAGGGCGGGCTGTTTCTTGTGGGTGGTGGCGTGCGGGATTTGGCTTTGGGCAGGCCGCTCAAGGACCTGGACCTGGTCTGCCGGGGAGCCGCTGAATTCTCCGCTCTCATAGCCGCGGAACCTGGAACCCGCTTGGTCCCCTTGGGCCAGGACCACGACCCTCCCAGCTACCGGGTGGTTTTTCGAGACGACCTTGCCAAACAACTGAACATTCCCTCCAACTTCATGGATATCACCGAGGTTTTCGGGCGCGACATCATCGACGATCTGAAGCGACGCGACTTCACCGTCAATGCCATGGCCTTGGAGCTGAAGAATTGTTCCGCACCCCATTCGCCAAACGTCATCGACCCCCACGGCGGGCTCGCTGATCTGCGCAGCGGCCTGGTCCGCCGCACCGGTCCGCGAACCATTCAGCAAGACCCGGCACGCATCCTGCGCGGCTTCCGCATGCGCGCTCAACTTGGGTGGCGAATTGATCCTCAAACCTTCAACGACTTTACTGACCATGCCTCGGCCTTGTCCGCAATCGCTGCAGAACGCGTCCATCCGGAACTTCGGCTGATTCTCGAGTGTCCGGGCGGCGGCAACCTGCTTTCGGAAATGGACCAGGTCGGGGTGCTGCCCGTGCTCTTCCTGGAAATCCAGGCCATGCGCGGTTGCACCCAGAATCACTTCCATCACCTGGATGTACTCGGTCATTCAATCTTTGCCGTGGAACAGCTGGAAATCTGTCTTGCCGAACTAGAAACGCTTTTTGGCCCGCTGCACGATCCGGTCCGCCAAAATCTGTCGGGGTGGCGTTTGCCTTGGCTGAAACTGGCGGTCTTTCTGCACGACGTGGGCAAGCCCCAGTCCAAGGGCCGCAATCCGTCCACAGGCAGAACCACGTTTTACGGCCATGATGCCCTGGGAGCGGAGATGGCGCATGCCATGGCGGGTAGACTGCGCCTGTCCGGCGCAGAACGCGATTATATCGCATCTCTGATCCGCCACCACATGCACATCGGCACGCTGCTGCGACCGGAAGCCAAGAAAAAAGCCCGCCTGCGCTGGATGCGCCGCCTGGGACCGGATCTGATCCCCGCCACGCTGCTCTGCCTGGCGGACATCCGCGCCACCCTCGGCCCAGGCAGCCTGCTCCAGGATCGTCAGGAGCAGGAAAAACAATCCATCCGTCTGGTTCACGAATACCTGGAAGAGGCGCAAACAACCCTGACCGCCTCTCCCCTGCTCACCGGGCGCGACCTGCTGGCCCTGGGCATGCTCCCGGGCCCGGCTCTGGGCCGGACCCTCAAACTGCTCCAGGAAGCTCAGGACGCCGGTGAAATCATGAATCGGGAACAGGCCCTGGAGATGGCCCAAAGGATCATGCAGCCAAGCCTGGATATCAAGGCGAACAGTACCACGAGAGGGTAACCGGGGCCCGCCCTACGGAACCGATGAAGCGGGTTTGCGTAACTGCTCAAAAAGATCGGTCAACGAGGTTTGCTGTTTCCATCGACGCGGAGTTTCGTCACCAGGCTACAGGGGCCGGATTCCAGCCGGACCTTTACCCTTTGTGCGTTACACCGTTGCCGCACTGGGGTGCGGCGCTCCCGGGATTTATCCTGTTGATTGAGGTTTGCTGTTTCCATCGACGCGGAGTTTCGTCACCAGGCTACAGGGGCCGGATTCCAGCCGGACCTTTGCCCTTTGTGGCGTTACACCGTTGCCGCACTGGGGTGCGGCGCTCCCGGAATTTAACCTGTTGATTGCCACAAGTTTTTGAGCAGTTACGGGTTGGCCTTGTAAGACGGACCCGGAACCGTTAATTCCCGCTCTGCGTCCAGTTTCGTTATTCCTGCAACAGAGACTTTCCATGCAATTACTCAAGACCGTGTCCGGCGTTCTTCAATCCGCCCTGCTGTTCCTGCGCCGAAACATCATCGATGCCTTTGGCGTCTGCGCCGCGCTCTTCAAGATCATGATTCCGGTGATGATTCTTATGAAAATCCTCCAAGAGCTGGGACTGGTGGCCGAACTTGGGCATTACATGGGGCCCCTGATGCAGCTTTTTGGACTCCCCGGCTCCATGGGGCTGGTCTGGGCCACGGCTTTGTTGACCAATCTTTATGCCGCGGCCGTCGTCCTGATCACCCTGCTGCCGGACACGCCGCTGACGTCGGCCCAGGTCACGGTCATTGCGACCATGATGCTCATTGCCCACGGCTTTCCCGTGGAACTGAGCATTGCCCGCCGCACAGGGGCCCGAATCCGTGCGCAGTTCCTGATTCGCATAATTTCGGCCATGCTTTGCGGCTGGCTGCTGTACATGATCTATGCGGGGCTGAACTGGGGCACGGGCCTTGTTCAGCCGGCCTGGATTCCCGATGCGCCGCCTTCCGGACTTTCCGCCTGGGTGCTCCGCGAGATCCGCAATCTTGCCGGCATTGCGACGATCGTCCTGATCATGCTCATGTTGCTGGATATCCTGAAACGCCTTGGAATCACGGACCTGATGATCCGCCTGCTCTCTCCAATATTCAAATCCATGGGCATCGGCCGGGAAGCCGGAACCATCACCATCGTCGGAGTCACCCTGGGCTTGTCCTATGGCGGCGGATTAATTATTCATGAGGCCCGCTCCGGCCGCATTCCGGCAAAAGACGTTTTTCTGGCCCTGACCTTCATGGGCCTTTGCCATGCCCTGATCGAGGATACGCTGCTGATGGTTTTGCTGGGCGCGGATCTTGGGGGCATCCTTCTGGGCAGGATGGCATTTTCCCTGGCCTTTCTCTGGGTGCTCGCCCGGGTTGTGGCACGACTTCCGGATTCCACAATCAATGCCTTGCTGTTTCGCCAAAGTGCTGTTCAGCAAAAAACGCCACCTTTTGTTTCCGTATAGTCACTTCTCAAGGAGACGAACATGTTCCATTCATTACGATCACTGGAAGGGTTCCGACTGACACTTATCACGTTGGCGCTTGCCCTGCCCGTCGTGGCGGCAGCCTTGTTCTTCCACCAGATGGCGACGTGGATGGTTCTGGCGTGGCTGGCTATCGGCTCCGCGGCAGTGGCCTTTTCCGCTCTCCTTTTAACCCGGGAATTGTCGAAAGTTTTGCGGTCAAACATCCAGTGCGCGCAGGATATGGCTTCCGGAAAGTATGGCACGGCTTTCGAGTTTGCGGCTCACCCCGGCCTGATTGGCCGCAACCAGGCGGCGCTGCGGGAAATGCTCGTCGACCTGAAGCATAAATTGAGCTTGTCCCAGGGAGTCATGAACAGCATGGTCACCCCCTGCGTGGTCACGGACGTGAACGAGGTCTTCATTTTCGGCAATCCGGCGCTGATCAGGATGCTGGAGCATGAGGGCAGGCCGGAGCAGTATTATGGACAGGACGTATCCATGTTCTTTTACGGTGAAAAGCGACAGACCGTGCTCGGCCTGGCCATGAAGGACAAAAAATCCATCAGCAAGGAAGTGGAGTTTACCGGCCGCAAGGGCGGCAAACGCAACATCCATATCGACGCATCTCCGTTGTTCGACATCGAAGGCAACATGATGGGTGCCCTGTGCATCTATACCGACCTGAGCGATATCCGGGCATCCGAGGCCAAACTCTGCACGCAAAACGAGATGATTTCCAATTCCGCAACCCAGGCCACGGACATTTCCGATGCCATGGCCACGGCCGCGGAAGAGTTGGCCGCCCAGGTGGAGCAGGCCAGCCGGGGCGCCGAGGAACAGAGAAACAGAACCGCGGAAACCGCCACGGCCATGGAAGAGATGAACGCCACGGTCCTGGAAGTCGCCAAAAACGCTTCCCAGGCGGCTGAGGCATCAGCGCAGGCCAGCATGAAGGCCCAGGCTGGAACCAAGGTTGTCGGCGAGTCCGTTGCGGCCATCAACCAGGTCCAGAAGCAGTCTCTGGAGCTGAAGAACAACCTGGGCAAGCTCGGTCAACAGGCGGAACAGATCGGCCGGATCATGAATGTCATCGAGGACATCGCGGACCAGACCAACCTTCTGGCCCTGAACGCGGCCATCGAGGCGGCCCGGGCCGGTGACGCCGGACGCGGATTCGCCGTGGTGGCCGACGAAGTGCGCAAACTGGCCGAAAAGACCATGAATGCCACCAAGGAAGTCGGACAGGCTATTTCAGATATCCAACTGGGTACGAAGACCAACATTGAGAGCATGGACCAGGCCGCCGCGGCCATTGCCGAGGCCACGTCCCGTGCCAACGCTTCCGGTGAAGCGCTCCAGGAAATCCTGCGCCTCGCTGAAATGGCCGCGGATCAGGTTCGCTCCATTGCCACGGCGGCGGAACAGCAGTCCGCCACCAGCGAGGAAATCAACAGAGGCGTGGAGGATATCAACCGGATCTCAACCGAAACCAGCGACGTCATGAACCAATCCGCCCAAGCGGTCTCCAATCTGGCCCAAATGGCCGTCCAGTTGCACACGATTATTGATGCGATGAAAAAGCACTGAGCAAGAATCAAGAAAACCCGGTGACGACGGTCACTATCAGCATACGTTCTTCTCCGGTAATCGGGGTCGGGGTCGGAATCGGTATCGAAAACAATGGATGCCCTTCCACATGACTTTGCTTCGATCCCGATACCGACTCCGACCCCGATACCGATACCGACCCCGATACCGATACCGACCCCGATACCGATACCGCGGGAAGAGCACACAATGCGTGCTGAGTAATTTACCCGACAATAAAAAAGCCGCCGGACAAAGTCCGGCGGCTTTTTTATAGATCAATCTTGAGTGCTGAAAAACTACATGTCCAGCAATCTGAACTGGGCGCGACGATTCTGGGCCCATGCGGTTTCGTTGCTCGCGGGATTCAAGGGACGTTCCTTGCCGTAGCTGACGATTTGCATCCGGTTGGGGCTGACGCCCAAAAGGACCAGGAATTCGTAGGCAGCCCTGGCACGGCGCTCTCCCAGAGCCAGGTTGTACTCCGAAGTGCCACGCTCGTCAGTGTGACCCTCGATCAGCAGCCGAATCTCCGGATTCTGCTTCAGCAACTCGGACTTGGTCTGGAGGGTTTCCCTGGCATCAGGGCGCAACTCATAGGAGTCGAAGGCAAAATGGATCATGTTTGCCGTGATCATCTCCGCCACCTGGGACATTCTGGCACGCTGCTGCTCGGTGCGCTCCCTGGCCAGACGTTCCTCCTCCAACTGTTGCTCCCGCAACCTGGCCTCTTCCCGAAGCCTGGCTTCCTCGGCGGCTCGTTCCGCATCAATTGCGGTGACGCCGACCGGTGTGGAATCCACCTGCTTTTTTGCGCAGCCTGAGCTGAAAGCCACAAACATGGCCAAGATCAGCCCCAAAACAACAATTCCATTCCACCGCATACAGTTTCTCCTTAAAAATGTTGATGCCAAATGAACAAGTTACGGTTGTCGGCTCCAAGCCGGTGATGTAAGTTGTCCTTCTCCCAGGGGCGCCATCCGGGCTTCATCACCGTGTCGAGTCGTCAGATAAATCTTGCTTTCTCCACTCCGATCCGAACTGAACGCAATGAAAAAATTATCGGGCGCCCAAGCTGGACTGACATCATTTCTTGGCCCAAATGTCAACTGTCTCTCGCGGCCGGAAACCAGGTCATGCAAAAAAATGCGATGTCCTTCGCTGGTTTGGCGTGAGAAAACAACCATTCTGCCATCCGGGCTGAGGCTGGGATTCGTGTTGTACGTACCCTCGAAGGTCACCCGGCGGGTATCGCCGGTAGCCGTGTCCATGATAAAAATATGCGGATTTCCAAGCCTGCTTGAAACAAACGCCATTTTTGAGCCGGTTGCGTCAAAACTCGGTGAAATGTCGATGGCCCAACTCTGGGCAACCCGCGGTCCCATTCTCAGGTCGTCGGTCAGTTGATAGATATCCGGTCTGCCTTCGGGGTTCAGGCTGACGAATATCCTTCCATCGTGATTGAAGACCGGCGATATGACGCTGTTCCCGGGCAGCTGCACCCGGCGGACATTTCCGTCGTTCTTGTCCAGCACCCCCAGATAATGCCGCCCGTCGGCGATCAGCGTGAACGCGAGACGCTGACCGTTCCTGGACCAGGCCGGACTCATGCTGATTCCATCCAGTTGGGTGAGCTGGCGCAGCCCCTGTCCCAGGGGAGTAGCCGCCCAAATCTCCTTGTTCTCGCCATGCGCCCTTACAAAAGCCAGGGTTGAACGGAAAAAATCCCCCTGTCCGGTCAGTTCGACCATCAGATCCGCGCAAAACCGGGCCGCCACCTCGGGCAGCTCTTCCTGGGTCACGCCGGAATAGGCCTTGCCCAGGACCAGACGCTGATCAAATGTTTCATAGACACGCAATTCCACGGTATTCCCGTCGCTGGTCCAACCGGAGGTCAGCACCAGATCAATGCGCTCCAGGCGAAAGCGCCGAAAATCGATGTCCGGAGCCGTGACACCGTCCAGGACGTCTCCGCCAAGGACCTGAGAGCCGGGGACGAGGCGGAGAAAAGGCATGAAACCCAGGTTTTCCCGCAAATGCTCCGCAAGGATGGCAGCCTTGGCAGGAACCGGCTGCCCCGCCGGAATACCGAGGGGTGTGGCGGCGACAAGGTTCAACTGGGTCTGTCCCGGGCCGTAAATGTCGATGCTCAATGTTTGTTGCGCCCGGACATCCGATGCAAGAGCCCAAGCGCAAAGAAAAAATGCGATTATGAAAATTCTCCACCGGAGAATTGAAATATGTGAAAGAGACATGGGTTGTTACAACTCCTGAAGATTAAACGTAATGCGGATTGTGCGCAGGTCGGGGCGCGGCGGCGAAGGAAGCTGACCTGTTTCCTCCACGGCCCGCTCGGCGGAAGCGTCAAAGTCCGCGCGACCAGAGGAACGAACGATGCGACTTCCAAGCACCCGACCGTCCCTGTCCACCGAAATATCCAGGGTCGCGCTCAGATCCTGGCGGGATCCGCCTTTGGGAAAACGCCAATTTGCCTTGACGCGATTTTCAACGATCTGCGCGTAAACCTCCACCAATCCGCCGAAGCCGACCTGACCCTCCGCACCTCCGGCGCCTGTTCCCTGGTCGGCGGTCGGACTGCGCTGGGACACGTCCTTCTGGACCGCGCCGAGCGCCTCGGCCAGGATCTGCTCACGGGTCGGCTCGGTACGCTGCGGCGGTGTCGGAGTGGCCGGCTTTGGCGGAGTCGGAGCCGGCGCGGGCGGTTCCGGTTTTGGGGCCGGGGCGGGTTCGGGCTTGGGTGGTTCAGGGGTCGGCGCGGGCTTGGGTGGTTCCGGTTCCGGTTTCGGGACCGGCTTGGGAGGCGCCGGAGTGGGTTTGGGTTGTTCCGGAATGCGGACCTCGGCCTGGGGTTGCGGCGGAGGAGGCGGGGGAGGAGCGGGCTTGGGCGGCGTTGGTGCCGGCTTCGGCTGCTCCTGCACCACCGGAGCCGGCGCAGGGGGAGCAGGTTGGGGTGCGGGCGTCACCGGCGCGGGACGCCCCGGGGCCGGCGGCTCCAGGCGGACAAGATCAACCTGATAGACCACAGGCTGATCCAGCCGAACATGAATCGGCTTGCTGGAGGACAATTGGGTCAAACCCAGCCCCGCCACGGTGATGTGCAGGAGCAGGGATAACCCGAAAACACGTACTTGCGTGGAAAAACCCACAATTACCTCTTCAATCCGTTCCCAATTACTGTTCCCGAGGTTCCGCTTCGGCCACGATGCCCAGGCGATCCACCCCGGCTTCTCTGGCCTCGGCCATGACCTGAACCACGAGTCCGTAGGGAACGTCCTTGTCTGCCCGGAGATACAATATCTTGTCGCGGGTCTGGATCAGACGGGCGACATGCGATCCGAGTTCCTCCAGGGCGACCTCGTATTCATCCAGAAGAATGGAGCCGTCCCGACGCACCGTCAGCACCAGCGTATCCTCATCCTGAGGCAAGGTCTGCACGGTCCGGGTCTGGGGCAAATCCACTTCCAGCCCCTCCGTCATGAACGGCGCCGTAACCATGAATATGACCAGCAGCACAAGCATGACATCCACGAATGGGACCACGTTCATCTGGTCCATATATCCCTGACCGGAATGGGATTCCATGATTTAATCCTTTTTAGCCGATTCGCAA
The DNA here is from genome assembly GCF_054656975.1 of Desulfonatronum parangueonense. Taxonomy (NCBI): domain Bacteria; kingdom Pseudomonadati; phylum Thermodesulfobacteriota; class Desulfovibrionia; order Desulfovibrionales; family Desulfonatronaceae; genus Desulfonatronum; species Desulfonatronum parangueonense. Next base: position 254,064 of record NZ_BAAHXH010000003.1, on the reverse strand, counting down.
TCAAATATCCTGGTCCGTCAGCCCGTTTTCCTCGGGCTCGATCTGACCGGAAATCCAAGGCAGCTCACGCTGCACGCGGTTCAAAAACGCACCGGCGAAGTTGATCAGTTCCACCTCAATGCTGCCCAGTTGACCGCGAAAAAAATTGTAGGCAACGGACGCCGGAATGGCCACGGCCAGGCCGATGGCCGTGGCCACCAAGGCCTCGGACAGGCCGGGAGCCACCGTGGCCAGGGAAGCGCTGCCCATCAAACCGATGGCATGAAAGGAATGCATGATGCCCCATACCGTGCCGAACAGGCCGATAAACGGGGCGGAACTGGCGCAGGTGGCCAAAAAAGAAAGTGATGAAGCCATATTGCGAAGCGAGTTGCTCACGTTCTGGCGCAGGACGCGCCGCAGGTTATCCATGGCAACGCGGCTTCTTTGGGCCGCCGGCAGGGAGGATCCTTCCAGCCGTTTCAACTCCGCCACGGCCTGATATGCCAGAGGATACAAGGGCGAATCCGCGCTGCGGGCCAGAATGTGGACGGCCGAACCAAGATCCGGGGCGTTTTGAAAGCGTTTATAATCCACAAGAGCCTGTTGCTTTGCCCGACGCAGGATGATGATTTTATAAAAAATGATGCTCCAGCTGGCCAATGACATGCCCACCAGAAGCACCATGACCAATTGCACGACAATGGTAGCCTGACGCACCAGATCCCAAATGCCTGATTGAGGAACAAATTCCATGGAAATCCCTATGGTTCAAACGTTGACGACATATGCAAAAGAAAACGCCATGAACGAAGCGCTGAAACAATGAGCCGCATTCAAGCGAAACGCAGCCATCCTGCATTTGCTGAACAATTCGAAAAAAAATCAATACCCATGGCGTCGGGAACGCGAGCCGTTCGACTGTCTCACCTGCTGAAGAACAATGGCACAACTATTCAGCTCATCCGGGAAAAAACTGTAACTGCTCAAAAAGATCGGGCGAGAAGGTTTCCTGTGCAAGGGGCCCATCCTGCGCGGAGTTTCGTGAACCGGCTACCGGGGCCAAGCTCCAGCTGGAATCTGTTCCAAGTGCATTACACCGCTGCCGCACTGGGGTGCGGCGCTCCCGGGATTTGCACCGATGATTGCCGCAAGTTTCTGAGCTGTTACAAAAAAATGCCTGGACACCCGCCTCCGCGGGTATGACTGACTTGGTAGACGGCATCGGAAAAGTCATTCCTTCCCGCGAAGGCGGGAATCCAGGTCATGCTTGTCCCAATTTTTGAACAGCCACCTTTTTCCTGCTCAAACTGAGTAGTCACCCAATGGCTAAGATCCGCCTTGCATCAACAGATCCGCCAGTACCGGCAGGCATTCCTCCGCCGGAAGGTCCAGACGGACATCCGCAAGGTTGCCGTAAGCGGTCCGTCCCAGATTGATCTCCAGAACCCGCCCTCCCTGAGCCTTGATCTGGTAGGGAATGACGTTGGCCGGCGCCACGTCGCCGGAGGTACCGATGATCACGACCATGTCCGCCTGTTCGCACCAGTGCCGGCTTCGGTTCAGGGCCTCGCCGGGAATGGCCTCCCCGAAAAAGACCAGGGTCGGCCGAATGACCCGGTTGCAGCCGTCGCAAAGCCAGGGCAGGTCGGCTTTACGCAGATTAACCGCCGCGGCGGCAGGATATTCACGCCGGCATCCGTTGCAGTAGAATCCGCGACAATTGCCGTGGAACTCGATGACATTTCGCGTGCCGGCCTGCTGATGCAATCCGTCGATGTTCTGGGTGATCACGCATCCCAACGTGCCGGCCTGTTCCAGTCGAGACAAGGCCAGGTGGGCCGGGTTGGGTTTGGCCTGTTTAAACATCTCCAAAGCGGACAGCAGAAAATCCCAGACCGCTTTGGGACCATGCTCCAGCCCCCATGTGCTCGCGACCACGCTGGCATCGAACTGGGACCACAATCCCCCAGGGCTCCGGAAGTCCGGAATACCGCTGGGCACGGATATCCCGGCGCCGGTCAGGGCGATGACGCGACGGGATGTTCGCCAGATTTCGGCGGCCTGTTGCAACATAAGGCTCATGTGGTGTGGTGAATGCGGATCATGAAATTGATGACAGGAAGCACAAAGGAAAAATCAGCCGAACTCAAGGCTTCGGGTTGGATGCATATCCGGATTTCCTTTTGCGATCAACCAGGGCCCAGGAATTGGCTTCGGCCTGAAGATACTCGTCCTGGGTCATCCCCGCTCCGAGCGCGATACGTTGGCGAAGCTCCCGGGAAACCATGTCTCCGGCCCCGTGAGCATCGTTGTTGATGACCAGTTTGGCGCCGAATTCCCGGGCCATGGCCGCGACATGTCCATTGGTCAGGCTGTGCCCCTTGCGGGTAGTGATCTCCAGATGCACGCCTTTTTCCGCCGCCAGTCGGGTTTCCTCGGCGCTGATCAGGCCGGGGTGGGCCAAAATGTCCACCCCGGCCTCGACAGCCGCGAGATTCGTTCCGGTTTCCACGGGTTCGACAATGGTTTCGCCATGCACGACTACAAGTTCCGCTCCATTCATCCGGGCAGTTTCCGTCATCCGGCCGATCAACCCGGGGGGGACATGGGTCAACTCCACCCCCAGCAGAATGTCCAGGCCGTAATATGCGGCGCCCTGCCCGGCCACCCGGTTCAAATTCTCCAGCAACAGAAACAGGTTGCTGGCATCCGCATGGTCGGTGAAGGCCATGGCCTGGTATCCGGCCACCTTGGCCCGCCGCGCCGATTCCGAGGGCAAAAAGGCCCCGTCGCTGAAGATGGTGTGGGTATGCAGATCAATCATTAATCACATCTTGTACTTTGTATCGTCGACGGAATACTTTTCCAGAATCTCATTCCATTGTTGGGCGTCTTCGGTCTTGAGCACGGCCTGATACTGGTTCTCCCGCACCTCGACAATCTGGGCCAAAACATCCTCGCTAACCCGTATCGGCACCTGGGCCCGCAATCCCAGAGCGATGGCATCCGAAGGGCGGGAATCGATCCGCTTCAGGGAATCCCCCTGCAGGACCTCGATTTCCGAATAGTATGTGTTCTCATGCAGCCGGACCACGTCCACGAAACGGATTTTTCCGCCCAGGGCCTCGATGGCCTGAAGAAGCAGATCATGGGTCATGGGGCGCGGCAAGCGAACGTCGTTGAGCACCATGGAAATGGCCACGGCTTCCATGGCGCCGATCCAGATAGGCAAAACCTGTTTCTCCGCCTTGTCCTTGAGGATCAAAACAGGCACCTGACTGTCCTCGTCCAATGCCAGTCCGTAAATTTGCATTTCAATCATGGGACCTCCTCCATGCACCCCCAAAGGGAATGCTTTTTGGCTTCCAGGATGCGCACGGATACAATCTGTCCTGAAAAATCAAGATCCGAACCGGAAGGCGAGGCAAAATTCACGGTTCGACCGAATTCGTCGCGACCGCGAAAGCACGGTGTCGCCGCAGAGCGTTTTTTGCTCCGCCCCTCGACCAGCACTTCGGCCCGCTGCCCGACCCGCGTCCTCAGTGCAGCCTGGGACATCTCATTTTGCAGATCCTGCAGCGTCTTGAGCCGTGCGGCCTTGACGTCCTGGGCGATCTTGTTCTCCATGGATGCGGCCCGGGTTCCGGGTCGGTCCGAGTACATAAAGGAATAACTGCTTTCAAAACCCACGTGACGCATGGCTTCCAGGGTTTGCTCAAAATCCTGATCCGTCTCTCCGGGGAAACCGACGATCAGGTCGGTACTCAAGGCGATCTCCGGCCGCTCCCGGCGCAGGAGTTCCACCTTGTCGAGATAATGTTCAAGTGTATATTTTCGGCCCATGGCCCGCAATACCGCATTGGACCCGGATTGCAAGGGCAGGTGCAGTTGGGGGCAAAGATTCGGAAAGCGGCCGTATGCGGCAATGGTTTCAGACGAGAGATCCTTGGGATGCGATGTGGTGAAGCGCAGCCTGCGCAGATCGGGCAATTCGGCAATATTTCGCAGCAGATCGGAGAAAACCGGTTCCCGGCCATTTGTGTCCAATCCGTAACTGTTCACGTTCTGCCCCAGCAGGGTGATGTCCCGCACGCCGCGGGACAGCAGGCTTCGACATTCCGCGAGGATCGCCTCGCTGTCCCTGGAACGCTGTCGGCCCCTGGTCAATGGAACGATGCAGTAGGCGCAATAATTGTCGCAACCCTGCATGATGTTGACAAAAGCCTGGCTTTGCACGCCCTCGTCCGGCAAGGCCGGGTCGCGCTCGGGGAAGGATTCCGAGAAATCCAGCAGGCTCAGGCGCAGGCCGGGTTCACGGGACAGGCGGGCCAGGGCTTCGGGAACCATGGGCAGGCCGTCCGGCCCGAAAACGAGCCGCACATAGGGAAAGCGGGCGAAGAAAGCCTCCCCCACCTGCTGGGCCACGCACCCCCCCACGGCTACGAACAGCTCCGGGTTCCGGGTCCAGTAGTCCCGCAGTCGCCCCAGATGGCTGTAGACCTTCTGCTCCGGCTTGTCCCGGACGCTGCAGGTATTCAGGATCAAGACCTCGGCCCGCCCCTCGTCGCTTTCTTCCCAGCCCTTGTCCCCCAACATTCGGCCAAGCCACTGGGAATCATGGACGTTCATCTGACAACCGAACGTCGTTACGTGAAAACGCATTGTGCTCTCATATGGAAGTGCTCTAATTTCTCTTGGTTCAACTTGGCATTTATTGTCAGCATCGAAATCTTATCGCAATCGCAATCGAAATCGAAATCGAAATCGCAGCAAGCTGATAATCTATTTGGTTTTCATTTCGATTTCGATTGCGATTTCGATTGCGATTGCGATTTCGGATAAACCCGGGCTTGGGCTGACTGGTCGAGCTACATCGTTGGCCACTTTTTCAAAAAATCCAGGACCTGGTCCCTGGCTTCCACAACGGAAAGCTTGCTGGAATCCACCACGCATTCCGCCTGGGGATCCTCTTCAAAGGGCACGTCTACCCCGACCACCTGTCCCAGTCCGGGATAATCCCTGCCCGTGCGTTGCCGGTCCAGGGCCTTTTCGTACAGTCCGGCCATGACCAGCCCCTCGGGTCGGCCTTGTTCCCTGGCAATGGCAATCTCCAGCGGACAGCGAACATAGACTTCGGCAAACTTGGAGATCCGGGCCCTGGCCTGGCGGCGCATGGCTGCCTGGTAGGCCGTGCCGTCCATGATCACGCCCCGTCCCTGGGCCACGACCTGTTCTGCTTCCTGAAGAAACAGCTCGTAGGCCCGGGCCCGTTCCTCAGCGGAATAGGTCGGGTCGGGAAAGTATGCCTTGCGCCGGGCATCCATCTCCAGATAGGTCACCTCCATCCCACGTTTGCGCAGGGCTTCCATAACCGCTTTGGCAATGGAACTTTTGCCGGAACCGGGCAGGCCGACAAACCACATGGCCCAGCCGGGCTTTCCAGAATGCGTCATGGGAGAAAGACTCGTTGCGAGGTGATCTGTTGTCGCTTCAGCGCATGTAGGAATTGATCCGGTCGTAGGCGAAAGATTCATCCGCGAGCACGTTCTCCATGAACCGGAACAATCCTTCCCGGACGTTCACCGGATGATTGGGATACCACTCCGGCGAGGCAATGACCAGGGACCGGAAAACATAAAAGGGACCAATGACCTCCAGGATCTCACGGTCATTGGTCAACTCCAGGTATTCATCCCAAAAGGTCAGGTACAGCTTTTCGAAGGGACCGGAAAGTCTGGGCTGGTCATAGAGGCCGAAGAGCAGGTAGTTGCAGCTCATGGTGGAAATGTCATCCGCCGCGTCACCCCACTCGCCGCGACTGCGGTCCAAAACCCGAAAATCCCCGTCCGGCAGGATCAAGACGTTCCAGGGATGAAAATCGCCATGCACGGCAGCCAGGCGATGCGCGTAGTTCCTGAGTTTCCAGCGCCGGTCAATGAGCCGGCATTCGAGGTCCCGGAACCGTTCCGGCGAAAACATCTCATAGGGATGGGGATAGGAATCCACCAGTCCGAAAATGCACTCCGAGGCGCCGATGAGATTTCGAATGCGCCGCAAGTAGAGATCAGGGTCGTCTTTCTTTTCCGCATGCATCCGGGCCAGCCAGCGGGCAAAGGACCTCGCCCTGTCCAGGTCCTGCTGCTCCAGTCCCGTCTTCCGGATTCGCTCCAGATCCCGGAAGTAATCATACCCCTGAACCATTTCATTGAGAATGAAAAACTCCCGGGGCTGGTTCACGGGGATCATGTCCTCGCTTTGGTTCACGTAGCCCAGGGCCAGGGGGCGAACATGCTTCTCCATTCTGGCGCTGGTCTCGTGCTGAAACATCAGAATAGCCGCCCGATCCCAGTAGAACTGATGGCCGTATTTGTCTCCGCGCATGGTGGAGAGCACGGCTTCCCTGGTTTCGCCGTCCTGCTCGAAACGGATGAAAACCGGCTTGCCGTACCCGAAGTCCTTCATGCCCTGGGTGCCCTGTGCACCGATCTCCCGCGCATCCAGTAATCGGACGCCGGAGCCGAACTGATCCCGCAAGTAGGCCTCGAGCTTGGACATGTCCATCCGCAAGGTCGGCCTTTTCTGGTTCCGCATCGGCATAGTGGCACCTCCTGAACAGTTTCATCAGGCGTAACTACTCAGCACTTTTCATGACAAACTTGGATTGTTCCGGTTTGTCTCAATTTTTTGGCATCGCCTGTCTGACTGAGCCAGGATTCGTTCATCGAACCATTGCCAAACGCCTGAAGCGCCCATGGATGTTTATTCGAGCAATGGTTCGATGTTACGAAGCCGGCGAAGAAGTTGCGAGGCCGAAAAATCGAGACAAGCCGGAACAAAGCTGAGTAGTTACATCTTTGTATCTATTCAGCAAATCCGCGAAAAAGATCTGGATAGCGATAGCGTCGGCGTTCGCCGGCATGACTGTATAGACGCAGCTTGCCACGACAAGTCATTCCGGCGAAAGCCGGAATCCAGTGCAGGTGAATGACCATTCTCCGGATATACTGAATAGTTACCATCTTTTATTGACTATGCTGAACAGTTACCCGGCATCAGCCGTAGTTCTCGTTGTACCGGCTCCAGTATTCGTCCAGGGTGTAATGGTGTTCCTGGGTGCCATGGTGTTCCACGGCATAGGCGGCGCTGGTCATGCCCATCTTGGCGGCATCGGCAACGCTGCGCCCTTCCACCAACCCCTTGACCAGTCCGGCCCGGAAGGCATCTCCTGCGCCGGTGGGATCAACCACCGCGGACACCTTGGCAGCGGGAAGTTCGTTTTCCGTCTCCGGCCCCTGGACCATGCATCCGTTTTCTCCCAGCGTGGTGATGATGGTTTTGGCCCGCCGCAGCAATTCATCCCTGCCTGCTCCGGTATTTTTCATGATCATTTCCAATTCATAATCATTGGAAATGAGGATGTCTGCCCCGGTGAGCATTTCCAACATTTTTTCGCCGGAAAAGGCCGGGATGTTCTGTCCCGGATCAAAAATGTAACGTACCCCTTTTTCCTGGTACATTCGGCTGTAGTTGTACATGTCGTCCAGGTTGCCCGGAGCCACGACGGCCAAAGTATTGTCCGGAGAGACCTTGGAAAAGTCGTAGTTCGAGGAGTGGTTCATGGCGGCCGGATTGAACCCGGTGATCTGGTTGTCGGACTGATCCGTGGTGATATAGGCCGAAGCGGTCAGTTCATCAGGAATGATCCGGATGGTTTCCTGGGCCAGCCCAAGTTTCCGTAACCACTGTTCATAGCTCCCGAAATCCTTGCCCCCGGCCGCGGCCAAAATTTGCGGCTTTTCGCCCAGCAGACTCAAGGAATAGGCAATGTTTCCCGCCGTGCCGCCGAATTTTTCATTCACCCCGTTGACCAGAAAGCACACGTTCAGGATGTGGATCTTGTCCGGCATGATGTGGTCGGCAAAACGGCCGGGAAACGGCATGATGCGGTCATAGGCGATGGATCCGGAAACAAGAATGTTCATATTGACCTCTTGGGAGCGGGTTTGAGCGTTAAAATAGATACGCAGGCCGCAAAAGCTGAAAACTCTTACGGACTGCGTTTCACTGACGGTTGTTGATCGAGACGTGAGGATGGGAGTGGCTGATTTTTTCGATTTACTCCGCTGCTCCGGTTTCCTGGCCGATCCAGTCCAGAAAGGGCTGGTAGCCGCCGGTTAGGGGCCATGAAACGATGCATGGACAATCATAGGAATGAACCTCTGTAACGCGCCGGGTCAATTCGGGCAGCAAATCCGCTCTTGTTTTGGCCAGAACAACGACTTCCCGACTTTCCTCAATGCGGCCTTCCCAATGGTACATGGAACGCATTCCCTCCAGCACGTTGACGCAGGCGGCCAAGCGGTTCTCGATCAGTTCCCCGGCAATAACCTTGGCCTGATCCAGACTTTCGGCCGTCATGTAGACCATGACCGGTTGCATGTTCAACACCTACATCCTGGTCAGGTATTCCAGCACGGCATCACGCTCGGCACTGTCCAGCAGATCGCTTCGCCTCCCGATCATGCGATCAACCGTGCGCTCCCACCAAGGCATGTCCTGACCTGCCCGGCGGTGAACCCGTTCCAAATTGTGGCATTGGGTGCATCGTTCCTGGACCAGCGCTTCACCATTTTGAGCTTCAGCGGAAATGACCACGGCCGAGAAAATCAGCACGCACCCCAAAAGCAGAATACCGAACACCATGATGGATCTTTTCATATTTTTTCTCCTTAATAGAGGATAATGGCATTCACGGATTATGGATCAGAGAATTACCGATGGAAAACGTAACTATTCAGCACATACGGTGCATGACCATTCCCCAGCACTGGATTCCGGCTTTCGCCGGAATGACGTAACGAGCCAAGCCGTTTCCATGTTAGTCATACCGGCGAAAGCCGGCGCTATCGCTACCCAGATCTTTTTTCTGACTCTGCTGAGAATTACTGGATAACAAGCTATGTCCTTTCCGCCAAGAATGCAATGAAGACGTGTCAGGGCAATTTGTTCTCAGCTGGCTACCTGAGATACTCAGCTGTTTGACCCTGATTATGGTCGGAGTAAAAAGCTTAACGCTGGACTTTGCCATTGTTGTTCAGGTTCTCGTAGATTCTGGAAAGCATGCCCTTGAGCTGGTCGATCTCTTCCCAGTTCAACCCCTGGTAGGCCTGCTCAGCCAGTTGACCGGCAAGACGCTGTATCCCCTCCTGCAGGGCGCGTCCCTCGTCGGTCAGATAGATTCTGCTGCAGCGTCGATCATGCTCGTCACGCCGGCGGACCACCAATTGACGACGCTCCAGTCCGTCCAGAATGCGGGTCATGTTGGTCATATCCTTGAATGTGGTGGAGGCAAGTTCACGCTGCACCCCACCCTCGTGATTCCAAAGCTGCCAGAGAACGACGCACTGCTCGGGGGTCACGGCATATCCCTGTTCGTCCAGCAACCGATGAAACTCCTTTTTGATCCGCAAGGCGGCCCTGTTTACCAGGAAACCCGGCGAGTCCTCCAACTCCATCCGCATCATTTTCTCTACCCATGAACTCATTAGTTGCCACTCCAATTATTTGTTGACTTTTTCCATTCTCGGCAACATACGCAGGCCTGTCGATTTATTGCAGGATTGGTAAGTCTTTGCAAGATGGATCGCGGACAGCGGCAGGCCGCGCTAAACAAGCACCAGTCAGGTCGAACCATCCATCAGCTCATGGCGGTAATGCACCAGTCGGCAAGACCTGGGGTGAAACCGCGAGCAGCAAAACGCCCTGCTTCTGATCCTGAAGCAGAACCACCAATTTGTCGCGGAGGCGTGTTCGTATTGTTAACTGAATTATTGTATCTGGAGGAAGTATGGTACGCATTGCAGGATTGACGATTTTCTTCATGCTCATCAGCCTGGGATCGGCAAATGGAGCTGGATTCGCGCTGTATGAGTTCGGAGCCCGAGGCACTTCCATGGCTGGAACCATGCTTGGACGGGCTGATGATCCTTCGGCTGTAGCCTACAATCCCGCGGGAATAACCCAATTGGAAGGCACCCAGACCATGATCGGCCTTTCCGTGGTCGCACCCAGCGGAAAAGTGCGGACTCCCGGGGAAACCACCTCGATCGAGAGCAATTACTGGGTTCCGCCCCACGCCTATCTCACCCGCCAAATGAGCGACAAGGCGTGGCTCGGGCTGGGTCTTTACACGAGATTCGGACTGGGAACCGAGTTTCCTAAAGGTTGGCCGGGGGAATACAACAATATCTACACCCGGGTAAAATCCCTCTCCTTCAATCCCAATCTGGCGTACAAGCTGACCGACACGGTATCCGTGGCCGCGGGAGCCGAGGTGATGTGGTTTGATTTTTATCAGAAAAAAATGGTCGGCAGGCCGCTGGGCGGCATCGAGGCCGAACTGAGCGGAGATTCCTACGGATTTGGAGGAAACGTTGCTCTCCACTACAAGCCGAGCGACACTTGGGCACTGGGCCTCACCTACAAAAGCCGCGTCAAACAGAGCATCAAAGGGGACGCGACCTTTCAGCGTACCCCCACGGCCAGAGCCCTGGGATATTTCAACGACACGTCGGCCAAAGGCGACATCATCTTGCCTGACTCATTCGGAATCGGTCTCATGTTCCGACCGCATGAGCGGCTGAGTCTTGAGGCGAATGCCATCTACACCTTGTGGAGCACGTACGACAAACTGGAGATTACCTACGGCGAAGCACTCACTCCCGGCGCACCGACCGGAAACTCCAAGGTATCGTCCATGGCAAAAAACTGGAAAGACGTCTGGCGGTTTCAGGTCGGCGGAGAGTACAGCCTGAACGATTTCATTGATCTCCGGCTCGGTTACGTTTTCGACCAGATCCCGGACAAGGATGAATATGCCGATTACATGACGCCCACCAGTAACCGACACATTGTCACCACCGGCATCGGGTTCTCCGGCGAGAGATTCAGTGTCGACTTTTCCTACTCCTATCTCTGGTTCGCCGATCGCAATATTATTGCGCGCCCCGCGGACCATGTCCTGGACAGCACATTCAAGGACGGGCACACCCATCTCACCAGCATCAGCCTGGGTTACAAGTTCTAACCCGGCGCATCCCCGGAGCCTGCCCACGCCCATGGCGGCAGGCTCCGCTCCTGAGAATAGCGCACGTCAGGTCTGAAAGTCACCGGATCGCTCCGGCTGATAGACCACCTCGATAATCCGAACGCGCATCATCCCGCCCCCGGGTCGGGGCCATTGAATTTCATCTCCCTGGGAAAGCCCCAAAAGTGCGCTGCCAACAGGTGCAAGAACGGAAATTTTCTGTCCGCTCGCATCTTCGTTGCCGGGATAAACCAGGGTCATCCTGAATTCTTCGCCGGAAGGCTCCACCCTGAACTTCACCGTGGAATTCATGGTCACCACGGTGGATGGCACCTGGTGAGGCTCCACCACTTCTGCGCGCTCCAACTCCTCTTCCAAATCGGCCATGCCGGGAAACGAATCCGGCGCAAGGGCATCCAAAAGGGTCTCCAGTCGCTGTACATCCACCGTCGACAGAATGATCTTCGGTTTTTTGTTCATTCAGTCCTCCCCTCGGCTATGGTTGACATATGAATCATTCGTTATCAGCCCGTGAAAACTCTCAAGTGTCCGATTGTCGCGTTGCGGCAAAAAGATCAATTTTGGTCCTTGTGCTTGCGGCTTGAGGTTTTCAACGAGCTTCCGTGAGTTGTATTTTCACAGCGACGTTTCAAAATGGCGTCGCGCATATTCTGAGAGGAATCTTCATTGGCCTGGACAGAGGCCAAACGAAGGCTCTTATATACAAAAAAGGTATCTATTCAGCACATCCGCTAAAAAAATCTGGATAGCGATAGCGCCGGCGTTCGCCGGTATGACTGTATAGATGCAGCTTGCCACGATAAGTCATTCCAGCGAAAGCCGGAATCCAGTGCAGGTGAATGACCACCCTCCGGATGAACTGAATAGTTACCAAAAAAGGTTACTATTCAACACACGTTCTTTCTCCGGTAATCGGAATCGGGGTCGGGATCGGAATCGGTATCGAAAAAAAACCGAATGCCCTTCCACATGGGTTCGCTTCGATACCGATCCCGATACCGATATCGACCCCGAATCCGAGCCAAACCCGGCAACAGCATTTAGTATCGCTGAGTAGTTACCAAAAAAGTAACTACTCAGCTCATCCGGGATAATCGGACTGGATACCGGCCTTCGCCGGTATGACTGAACTTGGAAAGGATGTGATACAATATGTCATTCCAGCGAAAGCCGGAATCCAGCGCTGGCAAGCCAACTATAAAGTATGTGCTGAGAAGTTACCAAAAAAAAACCCCGCTGATGCGGGGTTTCTGAGCAAATCAGCAATTTGAACTAGATTTTTTCGACATTCTCGGCAGCCGGGCCTTTCGGTCCATCGACAACGTCGAATGTAACCCGAGCGCCTTCGGCAAGGGACTTGAAGCCTTGTCCCTGAATGGCGGAATGGTGCACGAACACGTCGTTGCCTCCATCCTGCGCGATAAAACCATAACCCTTGGAATCATTAAACCACTTAACTGTACCTTCCGCCATCTGCTACTCCTTGAGAATACGGCTCCCTTATGAAGCCACGTGAAAACGATCCGGTCCGCCGTCTGGAAAACCGGTTGGCAGCTTACTTGTTCAGCATAAAAAAGCCACACGACCCAACGGGGAATTGTGCGGCGAATAAGTATTTTTTTATACTTCAAACAGGTACTGCACACATGAGAAATACATATACAGGAGATCTCGAAGTTAGGCAACCTGAATTTTTCAATATTCCAACGGCAGTGTTTCCGGGAATCCCAAGCCGGATACATGACGCATGAACCGTCTTGGCCCGGCAGATCCAGCCAAATCACGGCGCCGCGACAACACCGCCATAGGGACGTAGGGGAGGATTTCCGCAAAGATGCATGTTTCCCGAAGGCGAGCCTTACCCAGCCGCTTCCCTTGGCCGAGGCTGACCGGGCTTCGTTCCGGTTGCCCCCTCACTCCGCCTCGCCCGCCAGTTCCTGACTCACGCCGCGGAACTGTTCCAGGGCCGCTTCCAGGTTCTCGACGATGGCGGCCGCGAGCACCTCGTCCACGATGTCCATCCCGGTGAAGGCGTCGTGGCGCAGGACGCGCAGCCTGTCCCGGTCCCGGGTCTGGGTCTTCATGTGGTCGTAGGCCGCGAGCAGAAAGCCCCCCGTGCCGCAGGCCGGGTCGCACACGGTCTCGCCGATTTTGGGGTCAACACATTTGACGATGGCCTCGATCACCGGCCGCGGGGTGAAGTACTGCCCCGCCCCGGACTTGACCTCCGAGGCGTTGGGCTCCAGCAAACCCTCGTAGATCTCGCCCTTCACGTCCACCTGCAAACCCACCCAGGGCCCTTCCTTGTCGATCAGGCTGACCACGCGCTTCAGCTTGGCTGGATCGGAAAGCTTGTTCTGAGCCTTGCGGAAGATCGTGCCGATCAACCCGTCCTCCCGGCCCAATGCTCCAACGTATGGCGGTATTGCAACTCCAGCGCGTCGCCGTCCTTGTTCGCCAGTTGCGCCCAGTTCCATTGCGGCGGAATGGCCGACGTCTCGCCCAGCAGTTCCTCGCGCTCCAGGTCCATTTTCAGGAACAACAGATAGGTGATCTGCTCGATATAATCGCCGTAGGAAATGCCCTGATCACGCAACACATGGGCGTAGTTCCAGACTTTGGAGACGAGTTGTTCGTTGCTCATGGGCCTTACACTTCCTCTTCAGCGATGCCTGCCTGCTTCATGATGGCGCGTTGCACTGTACGACTCCCAAAACTGTCAATATTTCCCTCTCACATAATATTCCCCGCACCCCCTTGACGGAAACAGGGAGTGCTATTACCCATTTCGTCTCTACATTGGCTAAACATGGAGGGCCGACATGGAATCGAATATCACCTTTGAGGGAACTGTGCAGCAATGGGGGAACAGCCTGGGGTTGCGCATTACGCGAACTGTCGGCGACTTGGCGAGGATCAAGAAAGGGACCAGGGTGCGCTTGGAAGTGACCGAGGATGGACTGCTGGTTCGTCCCATTGTCGATGACGCGAGGACATACTCGGAAAAAGAACTGCTGGCCGGGCTGACGCCCTTTAAGGCCCATGCGGATGAAGTGCCGAACCTGCTCGAGACGGAACAGGACGCTTGATATGCCGCAACAATACGTACCAGACCGCAACGACATCGTCTGGCTGGATTTCGAGCCGACCAAAGGCAAGGAAATCGGCAAGTACCGGCCGGCCTTGGTTCTTTCCAGCCGGGCCTACAACAAACAGACCGGCCTGCTCATCTGTTGCCCGGTAAGCACCAGCATCAGGGGCGCCCTGACGGAAGCGCCGGTGCACAACCTTGAGCAGCCATGCGTTGTGGTCGCCAACCTGATCCACACTCTGGACTGGCGGGAGCGGAAGATCAAAAAAGCCGCAACCGCGGAACCGGGAGTCTTGGAAGACGTGCTGGCGCGAATCGTCCCGCTGATCGGGGCCGGCGGATAGTCGAGTCTTTCCGCCGCATCAAAGTCCGCCACTCTCATCACAATGATGTTCCCTTGAAGATGGTCCAGAATTGTTTGACGTTTGGTTATCGGCACGTATCCCAAGGCGGGTCTTTATCGGTTTTGAGGTCTGCCGTAGGGGCGATTCGCGAACCGCCCCTCCACCGGAATGACGAGGCCGAAGAGCGTATGTTGCTTTTGGCACAGAGCCGCCGCTGACGCTACCCTGGGACCAGCGTCGCGTCTCCAACGCCAACCTCAAGGGGAATTGCGCCCCCTGCGAGCATTCCTTTTCTTCGGCCCAGCCCCACGCTCGGCCCGAATCCGGGCCAGCAGCTCCGATACCGGTTCGTCGTTCGGATCTTGCGGCACCAGACGACCCGCGAAGGCGTCCTTGAGGATGGATTGGCGCAGGGGGCGGGACGAATGAGTTCGGTGTTGCACCAGGCCTGAAAGCACTTTCGTATCAGGCAATTATCAGCTTCTTCCCACAAACCGCATCCTGCGGCGAACCCTCAACGTGGAGAGGAGAAGCATCATGATGACCGACTCGTACGAACAATCCATGCGCGCACTGCAACTCTCAGGCTAGGGCGAGCGGACTCAGGAAGCCTACACCCGATCCGTGCAAAAATTGGTCAAATTCTTCGACAAAACTGCCGACCAGGTCTCCGAAACCGAACTGCAGGATTACTTTCTCCATCGGCGAAACGTCGAGACCACAAGGTCTTCATCCGCTATCACGTATTTGGGTCAGGTCTTGCTATTTGATGTACCGCGTTCAATTTTTAATGAATTTACGATATTGTTGTGTAAAATCATCAATAAATGATCTGTTCTGCATGGGATAATCTTTATAGTAGTCGACAGTTTGCCTATCCTCCGGTGACAAACAGCCACCTTCCGGCAACTCATCAACAGTGATGCGATTCACGATGGCCGGTTCATATTCGGGGTCGATTTCAAGGGCTTTGTCAAAGGCTTCAAGAGCCAACTCTTTTTGTCCCAAGAATCCATAGCATAAGCCAATATTCCCATGTGATTGCGGATGCCTCGGTAAAATCGCAAGGCTTTTGCGAAACCACTGGATCGCCTGTTCCCAAGATTTTTGCGTAAGAGAGGCCAAACCTCGCTCAAAGTATGTGTGCCCCTCTAAATAGCGGTCAAGTGAAACGCTATCTAATTTCATGACGATACTCTCAAAGTCGTCCAGTATTTCCCGAGCCTGACAGACACAAGCATCCTGTGGATCGCCAATGGCAATCACACCGCGAAAGGCCTCGACCATATTGCGGAAGTCAAGCTTTTTCTTATACGTCACCGCTTTGTTGAATTGAGCTTCGAGGAAGTAAGGAAAAATCCTCGTGGCTTGTTCGAAATGCTGAAGAGCACGATCCAGGTCTTCTTGTGTTGCCGCAAGTGTTCCGAGTCCATAGTGCACAAGGTGGCTTTGGGGATGGCTGAGCTGGAGGTGCTTCAAAATTTGTTCTGCCTGCTGATATTGCTGATGTTCAATGAGTTCAAGGGCACGATCAACAGTATCTTCAACCTCTTGATTGACTTCAATGATAAAATGACCAGGATCAGTCGATTGAAGTTTCTTCTGTTGGTATTGTTGAGCCTGAATGTAATACTGACAGTCTGCACACTCTTGATTTCTATGTGTGGCGCAACAGAGCGGACAGATTCTGGTGTTTTCTCGAACGAGACAGATACGCTTCCCTTGTGAGCCTTGACAGAGATTGCATTTCTTTTTCATGGCATTTTCAACCTTTTCGTTTTCGCGAGTTCTTTAATTTGCTCTCTGTAGATCCTCCCATCATGACGTATGATTTTGGAAGGAAGAGATGTTAAACGCTAGGACTGGCATCTTGCATGCCCACACAGGAAAGATGCCTCGCGGCAATCGCCTCTATCTGGAATGCGAATTGTACCAGACTTACGCTAATTCCAAATCAAACGTCGAAGATCCAAACGGGAATATGGTAGATACCGCCTTTTCCATATTGCCTTGTTGCCCCAGAGATGGTCAATTCGATCATGCCGGCCAGAACGAATCCGACTTGCGCCGCATGAGCATGTTCCGGCAGTTCGGCATCTTTTGCAAACTGCATAAATACCAGTTGATTGTCCTCCCCTGCGAGAAACACGCATCGAGCCTTCAACGGGTATGTCGACCTTTGGCAAATTCCTGATCTGTTCCGGAAATAAGTTCCTGCCTTGACCATCGATCTGTTCGCGGTTGTTCACGAACAGACCGCATCGCCACATGGAGGTGACAATACCGCCATACGAATTCATCATGGTTCCCTTGCTCGTATCAAGGTTGCGAAACTCCGGCAACTGAACGTCTCAAGCATCGAGCAAGGTAACTATTCAGTTCATCCGGAGGGTGGTCATTCACCAGCACTGGATTCCGGCTTTCGCCGGAATGACTTATCACGGCAAGCTGCATCTATACAGTCATACCGGCGAACGCCGGTATCCAGACCTTTTTCACGGATTTGCTGAATAGATACCGAGCAAGTACTGCAACATCCGTCCAATGAACAGGATTTTCGCAAGATAATCCTGGCCGGCCCTCGCGAAGCAATCCGAGATCATGAAAAAAAGTGGCCGGACTGTGGCGGCCAACGGTCTGGACATTGTCTCTTTTTTCACACTATTTCACTTTCAAATCGGCATTATCGGGAAGCTGTACACAAAAAAGATTATCCAAGAGTGCCACGAACCCTTCAATCTTTCGTAACTGCTCAATAAGGCAGGGCAACCAACCACCGCGGATCCGTGCTGCCTGGATACCGGCCTGCGCCGGTATGACGGAGTGGAGTACCTCGAAAGCGAGTTCTCTCGGTCGTCACCCCGGCGCAGGCCGGGGTCCAGGTGTTTTTTCTATGGTTCACTGCCCGGAGTTATTGAGTAGTTACAACCTCTCCCTGATTTATGTCCCTGGCCCTTGTTCTTGACCCACAATACAATCGTGCTACAAGTGTAGCCATGGGACAATGCCTGTTGAGCCCCCATTCATCTGCTGCAGTAATCAAACCGACAAGCAACAAGAGCCCGACCACATTGAAACAGCACATCAAGATCTTGTAAGGAGGAACGCTTGATCTTCCATTTCAAAGGAAGAACATTAGCCGCTCTTTTGCTCTTTCTGCTTTCCCTTCTTTCTCCGGCCTGGGCTGATTCGTCCCGGCCCAACCCGTCCACGCCTTCCGGAAATCCCAAGGTCCTGATCCTGGTCGGCCCGCACTACGGCCTGCCCTTGTCGGAGTCCATCATCCCGCCGCTAATGCGGACATTGACCGACGGCGGGATTAGCCTGAACGACATCTTCCTGGAATACCTGGACCTGTACCGTCATGACGATCCCGACTATCGCTCCACTGTCCTGGCCCTGCTCCGGCACAAGCTGACCGGCTCACGCAACGGCCTGATCATCGCCATCAATCAAAAGGCCGTTGATTTTGTGATCCAGGACGGTGCGGACCTCCTGCCGGAGGCGCCCATACTCGTCCCTATCATGTCAGGACAGCCCAATTTACCGATACTTTCCCGCCAGGTGATCACCTTGACTTCTCAACCGGACCCCCAGGAGACCCTGCGTCTCGCCCTGGCTCTTTTTCCCGACATCAGGCGGGCGGTGCTGATCGCGGGCAAAGACGACAAAGCGGCGCCTTTTCTGGATCCCCTCGCCGAGGCCATCAAGGCACTGCCGAATCAGGTCGAGGTCAAAACCACAAAACATCTGCCCTGCCATGAAATGCTGGAACTGGTCGCGAACCTCCTCAAGACGCCATTGCCTTTTTCGGCACCTACCATAAGGACGTCACGGGCCGTTCTTTCATACCGGCCGAAGTGGCGGGCTGGGTGGCTGAAAAGGCGGATGTTCCCGTATTCGCCTTTCGCGATGTGTATATCGCCCAAGGCCTGACTGGTGGCCCTGTGGTGGCCGCTTCCGAACTGGGCCTGCTGGCCGGGGATATCACCCTGAATTATCTTCAAGGCCGTCTCCAGTTGCCCCACCACGTGACCACGTTCGACGTTCCCAACCTTCCTCAGTTCGACTGGCAGGTATTGCGGCGCTGGGGCGCGAATGTCCGCAAGCTGCCCGAACACACGATTTTTCTGAACAGGCCCCCTTCCATGTGGGATGAACACAGGGCGGCTCTGATCCTGGGGACAGGAAGCAGCACCGCTCTGGTTCTGTTGGCGGCGGCATTGATGGTCGTCAACCGGCGGCAGAATGCCGCCCTGGGCCGGCTCAAGGAGACCGAGGAAAGCCTGCGGGACAGCGAGGAACACCATCGCCGACTGTTTGAAACCATGGCCCAGGGCGTGATTTACCAGGACACCGACGGGGCCATCATCTCGGCCAATCCGGCCGCGGAGCGGATCCTGGGTTTGACCGCGGACCAGATGCGCGGCAAGACCTCCATGGACCCGCGCTGGAAAATGATCACGCCCGATTACGACGATGTGCCCGGAACCGAACACCCGGCCATGATCGCGCTGCGCACCGGCGAAACAGTTGGACCGGTGGTTCGGGGCGTGTTTCGCCCGGAAAGGAATTCCTACACCTGGCTCTCCATCACGGCCATCCCCTTGTTCCAGCTGGGGAAAAGAGTCCCCTTTCAGGCGTATGCCACGTTTGAGGACATCACGGAGCGCAGGCAGGCGCAGGAGGAACTGCGAAAGAGCCTCGAACGGCTGCAGAAAGTCCTGGAAGTCGAGACCGTGGGCGTCATGTTCTGGGACCTGGCGAGGGGCGTCATGACGGATGCCAATGATACCTTTCTCACAATGACGGGCTACACACGCAAGGAGATGGAAGAGGGCGCCCTGACCTGGCGGAAGCTGACTCCGCCCGAGTTCCACGAGGTGAGTCTCGCGGAAGTCAGGAAATTACAGGAAACCGGACGCGTCGGGCCCTATGAGAAGGAATATCTGCACAAGGATGGGACACGGCAATGGATGGTCTTTGCCGGCAGCTCTCTTGACGAAAACACCTGCGTGGAATTCTGCGTGGACATTTCCGACCGCAAGAAGGCAGAAGCTTCCCTGCTCGAAACGAACAAACGCCTTGCCGCATTCCTGCAGGTCAGCCAGGCCGTTTCGTCATCGTTTGAACGACATGTGGTCATGCAGTCGCTGGTGAACAATGCGGTCCAGGCCATGAACCTGGCCAGCGGGGCTATTTATCTGCGGGAGGGTGATTTCATCCGGGTGACTGCCGCCACTCCCGCTCCGCCGATGGATCTCCCTGAACAGTTCCGCCGCTCATCGCTGCACGACCATCCCCATATTGCCCAGACCCTGAATACCGACAGCCCGGTGATCATCTCCGACTCAGCCATGACAAACCTCTCGCCGGAAGAACGGACTGTCGTTGAATTGCTGAACCTGCATTCGATCCTGTATCTGCCCATTCATCTCGGGAGCCAGGCTATCGGCGTGTTGATCCTCTCGGACACGAAACCGCGGACGTTCCACCCGGAAGAGGTCGCCCTGCTGCAAGGGTTTGCCGATCAGGCTTCCCAGGTCATGGACAACATCCGCCTGTTCGAGGAGGTCCAGAACCACGCGGTGCAATTGGAGCATGAGATCGGCCAGCGCAAGGAGGTGGAAGAAGTGCTTCGAATGCTCAATCAGGACCTTGAAGAACGCGTTCAGCAGCGCACGTTGGAACTGAAGGATGCCAACAAGCAGCTCGAGGCGTTCAGCTATTCCGTGTCCCACGACCTGCGCGCGCCGTTGCGGGGAGTGACCGGACTGGCCAGCATCCTGCTGAACAAGCATTCGGCCGCGCTTTCCGAGGACGGCAAAAAGCTGTGCGCCATGATCAATCATAGCGCCAGGACCATGGGCCTGCTGATCGACGATTTGCTGGCGTTTTCCCTGGCCGGGCGCAAGGCCCTGCATGTTTCCTCCATCGACATGACGGCCATGGTGCATGAGGTCATTGCGGAACTGGCGGAGACCGGGGACTGGGCCAGGGTGGATTTCCAGGTGGGGGACCTGCCGCCCGCCGTGGCCGACCCGAGCCTGATCCGCCAGGTCTGGGTGAATCTACTGGCCAATGCGGCCAAGTTCTCGTCCATGAGAGAACAACCCGCGGTCCGGATCAGCGCACAGCGGCAAGAGGACGGTGACGTGGTCTACCAGGTTCAGGACAACGGGGCAGGATTCGACATGCAGTTCGCCCACAAACTTTTCAATGTGTTCCAGCGCCTGCATTCCGCCAGGGATTTCGAGGGAACCGGCGTCGGGCTGGCCATCGTCCGCCAGATCGTGATCAGGCACGGGGGCCGGGTTTGGGGCCAGGGCGAACCGGGCAAGGGCGCGACATTTTGCTTCACGCTGGGCGACGGGCAGGATGAGTAACGTTTGTAACTGCTCAAAAACCTGCGGCAATCAACGGATAAATCCCGTGAGCGCCGCACCCCAGTGCGGCAGCGGTGTAACGCACTCAGGCAAAATTCCGGCTGGAGCATGGCCCCCGTAAACCTGGGCACGAAACTACGCATAGTCGGGAATCCTTGCACAGGAAACCTTGTCGCCCGATCTTTTTGAGCAGTTACTAATGTTTTTCACAACTACTCGTATCTTCTCAAAAACTTGCGGCAAGCATGATCTGGATTCCCGCCTTCGCGGGAATGACTGACATGAGGAACATTGAAAAAATGTCTTGCCTTCGAAAGCCTGAATCCAGTCCGTATTTATTGACGACCTGCTGGTTACAAATGACAAGGAGCAACCATGCTTGAGCAGACAAAGGTCTTGATCGTCGAGGACCTGCCCACGGATGCCGTATTGGCGGAGCATGAAGTCCGGGAAGTCCTGCCCGAATCCACCTTTCTGGTCGTGGAAACCGCCCCGGATTTCCTGGCGGCCCTGGAGTCATTTGAACCCGACGTCATCCTCTCCGACTACTCCATGCCCCAGTTCGACGGACTCACCGCGCTCAAGCTGGCCCTGGAGCACGTTCCGGACACGCCCTTCCTGATCATCACCGGCTCCATCAACGAGGAAACCGCGGTGAAGTGCATGAAGGCCGGAGCCTGGGATTACATTCTCAAGGAGCGGATCATGCGGCTGGGTCCGTCCGTACTGGCCGCTCTGGAACGGCGCAGGGAACGGCTGGCGAAACGCTCTGCCAGCGAGGCCCTGGAGCGAAGCGAACAACTCTTCCGGAACCTTTTCGAGCAACATGCCGCGGTCAAGCTGCTGGTGGATCCGGACAGCTCGGCCATCGTGGACGCCAATCAGGCCGCGGTGGACTATTACGGATGGTCCAGGGAGCAGCTCAAGGCGATGCATGTGCCCGACATCAACACCCTGCCCCCGGACCTGATCAAATCCAAGATGCGGGAGGCTGCCAACGCCAAGTGCATCCGGTTCGAGGCCCAGCACAGGCTTGCGGACGGTGCTCTTCGCGATGTGGAAATATTCAGCAGCCCAGTCCAAACCGGCGAGAAAACCCTTTTGCACTCCATTGTCCACGACATCACCAGTCGCAAGGAGGCCGAGCGGGCCCTGGTCGCGGCCAAGGAACAGGCCGAGGCGGCCAACATCGCCAAGTCCGAATTCCTGGCGAACATGAGCCATGAACTGCGTACACCGTTCAACGGGATCATGGGCATGATGCAGCTCTTGCAGACCACTTCCCTGAACGAGGAACAGCAGGAATTCGTCACCGCGGCCCACGAGTCGTCCAAACGGTTCACCCGTCTGCTCTCGGACATCCTGGACATTTCCAGCATCGAAGCGGGCAAAATGACCCTCGTCAAATCGGAGTTCGATCCCGTACAGGCCTTGGAATCCATCATGGACCTGTTCGCCCTCCACGCCCGGGAAAAGGACATTGCCCTGGACATTTCCGCTGACCCGGGCATGCCGCGAAACATTCTGGGCGACACGACGCGGGTCAAGCAGATCCTGTTCAACCTGACCGGCAATGCCCTGAAGTTCACGAAAAAAGGTTCGGTCCAGATCAGGCTGCTCCCCCTTTCCGCGGCCAAGGGAGGCGATCTGCGGATCATGTTCTCCATTACGGACACCGGCATCGGCATCCCGGACGACAAGCTGCGCAACCTGTTCAAACCCTTTGTCCAGGTGGACGGCTCCTATACCCGGCCCTACCAGGGGGCCGGTCTGGGGCTCTCCATCGTCAAGCGGCTCATGGAACTGATGAACGGCAACGGCTGCGTGGAAAGCGTCGTCGGCCAGGGAACCACCGTCCACGTGGTCCTGCCCTTCAATCTTCCGCCAGGGACCGTCAAGAAAATGGTCCATGCCGTGCCCGGCGTGACCAGAACACACCTGAACATCCTTCTTGCCGAGGATGACTCCCTGAACCAGATGTTCATGATCCGCGTGCTGAAAAAGCTCGGACACGCAGTAACCCTGGCCAACAATGGCCGGGAAGCCGTGGATCTGTTCCAGACACGAGACTTCGACTGCATCCTGATGGACATCCAGATGCCGGTGATGACCGGGGTGGAAGCAACGCGTCGCATTCGCGACATGGAAAGCGGAAGCCGGAAGCAGGAACCAGCAGATCAGACTCCTGACCTTCAGGTCTCAGGTTGCATCCCTCCGCCCTCCAAAACTCCTCCGCCCTCTCCTCATATCCCCATCATCGCCGTAACCGCCCATACCCAGTCCGGCGACCGGGAAACATTCCTGGCCGCGGGCATGGACGACTACCTGGGCAAACCGGTGAGTATCGAGGAACTGGAAAAGGTGCTGCGCAGGATTCATACATGAACGAGTCGATTTCGCATGACAGGTAGGCGGACAATTCTTTTCGCCTACAGCGACGGGGCCTTTTTTTGTAACTGCTCAAAATCTTGTGGCAATCAGTGGGTTGAATCCAGGGAGCGCCGCCCCCCAGTGCGGCAACGGGGTAACGCACCCAGGACAAAGTTTCGGCTGGAGCGTGGCCCCAGTAGCTGAATCGAAACTCCATCCCGGAAACACCCCTTGCACGGTAAACCTCATCGCCCGACCTTTTTGAGCAGATACCTTTTTTTCACTCGGAATCGGCGCGACGGGCCAAGGTGGCCGGTTACCAGGATGGCCTTTACCGACCATGCGGATGCAGGCAAACAAACTTGTGGCAAGCATGATTGTGCATTGCGGATAATGTGCTGTCCTACAACTGTTGAATCACGGTCATTCGCCATGCGTCTCTTCGCCCCGTTCCTCAAGGTCCGGCTGGACAGCGGCCGGTTCACACCCGTCCGCGCTCGACGTCGAGAATGAACTGTACAAGACCGCCAAAGTAGACCTCCTGATCATCGTACAGCGCCATATGACTTCCATTCGGACAGTGCAAGTAGCGTGACTTGGGGATCTGGCCGGCCATCCATGCCATGTGGTCCGGATCCATGGTGTCATGCCTGGATCCGATAACAAGTGTCGGCACCGCAACGCTCTGGAGGTCTGAACTCCGGTCCCAGCTTGCCAACTTGCCGCTTGCGCCCAGTTCGCTCGGCCCCTGCATGGGGACATACACCTTTGGATTGAGGTGCCTGAACGCGCGGTTCACTGGATCAGGCCACTGGTCATGCGGCATGCGCAGGACGTGGTGAACGTAATGGTGCTGCATGAGCAGTTCCATGTAGCGGGGATTCTCGAAGTCGCCCAGCGCCTCCAAACTCTTGATTTCGGCCACCGCTGCTTGATCCATGGCCGGGATCAACACCTGCGCGGCGTACTCGTTATAGCCCGGCATGCTTGACATCATGTTGGAGATGATCAGCCCCTTCAGGTGATCCTGGTGCTTCAGCGCATATTCAAGAGCCAGGATACCGCCCCATGATTGCCCATACAGATAAAAATTCTCCTTGTGGAGTCCAAGGGCCTGACGGACTTGTTCGACCTCGTCCACGAAACGCTCGACATCCCAGAGTTCCGGGATGTCCGGCTGATCACTGTAGTACGATCCCAGTTGATCGTAATAATAGTACTCAATGCCGGCGGCAGGGAGATAGCTGTCAAAAGCTTCCAGATACTCATGTGTTCCGCCCGGCCCGCCATGCAGGAGGAGCAGTTTGACGTCCGGATTGTTCCCCACCCGCTTTGTCCAGACCCGAAATTTCCCGCCTGGCGTGTCCACAGGCACCAGTTTCACGCCTCCACTCAGCACATCGTCTCGACCTGTGTAGTCCAAGTATGCCGAAAAGGTCCCGATTCTGTTCATTGTCGATTCATCCTTATTCATGATGTCAGCCTCATGCGTTTGCTGTGGGAACCGATGGCCGGGTAAGTGTTTCTACAAAAAATTGCGGTAGTCAGAGACATTCAACGCCTGCGCCAGCTTCCGAGCCCGTTCCTTGCCTATAGACCGTTTGCCGTTCTCCATCTCGCTGATTTGATGTTGCGCAATCCCGGTCATCCGCGACAATTCCTTCTGGGTGAGATTTTCCCGATGACGGTACGTTCGCAGTGCTGTCTGGGCCTCTTTACCTTGGAACTCGGTAAAGACTTCTGCCATTGAATAGGTTCGCTCGTCGCCGGACTCAATAATCCTGGCGTATTCTCGTATCTTTTCTACATGTTCGCGATGGACCCGCAAACGCAACGTGACCATTTCAGCATCAGTACGGGGCTTTTTCGTGGCTGCCTGCATAGTTTACCTCCACCAACCGGACATTGCCGGCATGCTCCTTGACATACTGTCCAAGACGTGAGTCAAGATATACCCGTAATGGGTATTTCGTCAATGGTTCGGTTTGCACCAGTCTGCCTACTTGCAGAGGGTGTAAGTGGCGAAACTACAGGAATGCGGATGAAGAAGCGACTGGAGGTAAGACAATGAGAAAACGGTTCACAGCAAATTGCGCGGGATGCGATGATTCCAGTTCTTGCTCATGATGCAACTGCCGTTTTCATAGGCGTCCAGTTCGGCATAAAGTCGAAAGTTCTCTACATCCGAGGTCATCACGGTGCGCGTAATGGTGCGGATATGCCAGTCGCCGCGCTTGAATGCCATTACGCTACGCACTTCGCCGCGTACTGAATCGAAATCGTCGGCCTGGGACGAATAGTACTCTCTTGTGTCTTCCTCCACTTCGAGGTCGATTTCCGCTATGTAAAACACCCCCTTGTTGTTGATCACTTCAAGCGTTGCGCGCTCGGCGCCCAGGTCGCGGGTTATCAGCCAATTTTGCCGGGCCGGAGTTCGTTGTTGAATGATCGGGGCTGGAGCACCCTCGGCGGGAAGAAAAGCCTTCATGCCGCGGTCCCCCGTACTGCGCACCCGCACGGGCAGGAGGACGCGGCTTACACCGGTTTGGACGGTCAGGCATGCCGGCCGTGGCGCGGGCCAGGCAACCGGCCAATAGGAGGTGGAAATAGAGATGCGCAAACGGTTTCCCGCGGGAAAGACCTGGGCCGTGTCATTGAGCTTGACGTTCACTTTATAGTTTTTTCCAGGGATCAATGGTTCGGGAAATTCATGACTCTCGCGGTGGCTCAGATTGAGAAGACCGTATGTTGTCCGGGTTGCCTTGCCGTCAGGGGCAACGTCGGAAAGACGCACTGCCACCATAGCCATGGGCTGGTCCACGGAAATACTCAGCTCAACTTCGACCTGCCCGAGTATTTCCAAATTTTCGCGCAATGGATCACTCTCAAAGACCATCGACCCGCTGTCGTCTTCGCGCTGATCCCAAGGCAGGTCCGGCGACTCGAGATACGAGCACCACTTGCCGCCCGCAAGCCCGACGGTGAGCGGCGAGCTGATGGTTCTCTCGGCCCTTGGCCAGTCCTCGATTCCCGGAACAAGGTGATTCCCTTGCAGCGTAAACGCTTGCATCTCGATATTCGGGCTCGGCCAGCTCGGTTCGCCGATCCAGCGCCCAGGTCGGTAGTCGTAGCTGGCCTTGGGAGGGACGCTGTCCTGCATGTAAACTCGCAGCATCGGCTCGTCCATGATGCCGGATTCCCTGCCCTTGAGCCATTTGTCCCACCAACGCAAGGATTCCTGCAAGAAACCGATGGCCGGACCCGGTTTGCCAAGATGCGGGTAAAGATGGCTCCAGGGGCCGATCAGGCCCTGACGCGGCACATCGAGATTCGCAAGCAGGCGCAGTACGGCATTGCTGTAACCGTCGGCCCACCCGGAAACGGCCATCACCGGAACACGTATCGCGGCATAATCCTCGCAGATGGAGCCGTGCTTCCAGTATGCGTCGCGCTGCTGATGGCGCATCCATCTATCGAGCCACAGACCGCTGTCGGCGAGTCGCTTCAGCCACATCTCGCGCCACTTCTCTCCTACAATCTGCGGATCAGGAGGAAGGGAATTCAAGGCATGCATCACCGCGGACCAGGAAAGATTGTCTCCAAGGAGACAGCCCCCCATGAAGTGGATGTCGTCGGCATAGCGATCATCCGTAGAGCAGACGGTAATGATCGCTTTGAGTTCCGGTGGGCGGCGGGCGGCAATCTGCAGACCGTTGAAGCCTCCCCAGGAAATGCCGATCATGCCGGCATTGCCGTTGCACCATGGTTGGGCGGCGGCCCATTTCAGAATCTGTTCGCCGTCAGACTGCTCGATCTCCAGGTACTCATCCGTGAGAACTCCTTCCGAATCGCCGCTGCCGCGAATGTCCACGCGCAGGCAGGCATAGCCGTGGCCCGCGTAGTAATGATGGATTTGCGCATCCCGCAAACGGCTCAGATCCCGCTTGCGATACGGAATGTATTCCAGGATGAGCGGTACGGGATTGATTTCGGCATCTTCCGGCAGCCAGAGGCGGGCGGCCAAACGCACGCCGTCAGCCATGGGGATGAAGATGTTTTCATGGACAGTGACTTTACTTGGAAACCTCTCGATAATTCTCATAAGACATCCTCGGAATTCTGCGGAACTTGCTGGGTGGTTGCGTTTTGACAACAAATGATCCCGTTCCTATGTATTTTTGGTATTCCAAAAATTCAACCGGAGGGAAATGGCATGTACAAATTCATTGGAAAATCTTTTCTGTCGATCCTGTTCCTGTTTCTGGCAGTTGGCGCTGCCAAAGCTGAAAACCCGACCGCCTTCGCCGAGTTGTTCTGTACCGAAGGCAAGTCTCTGGGCAAGGCGCATTTCGAGCAGGGGCCGAACGGGGTCCTGATCCGGCTTGAACTTGAAGGAGTGGCCGAATCTGCCGGATTCCATGCGATCCATATCCATCAACATGGGGATTGCTCGGATCATGAAGAGGGTTTCGAGGCTGCCGGACAACACCTGAACCCCGAGGACAAAAAGCACGGACTGATGCATCCCGATGGCCCGGATGCCGGGGATCTCCCCAATATTTACGTGCATGAAGACGGCAGCGTTCGAGCTGAACTGTTCACCAATTACGCCTCCCTGGACGGATCAGTGGGCGCACGCATGCTTGACGAATCAGGCGCCGCCATCGTCATCCATGCCAACCCGGACGATCATTACACCCAACCCACCGGAAATTCCGGCCCGCGAATCGCCTGTGGTACGATCTACGCCACATCGGATATTGAGCAGGAATAATCCAAGCGCCTCCTCGCCCGCCTATCAACCCGCTGCCCGCAAGGGCGGCGGGACTTCCATCTCCATCCCCCCATCCCTCCAGTCACCGTCAATTCGCATCATCGCAATTCAAATCAATCCAAATCGCAATCGCAATCGAAATCGAACAAATCATCCACATTAAGAACAAATACCGCAAACCTTTACTTGATCGTATCGACAATCTATCCTGCTTTATATCCACATCACGCTACCGAGGAGGGATTATCATGGATCATGTCCACGTTGGGAACCTGCGCGTTGCGAAGACCCTCTACGATTTCATCGAGCAGGAGGCGGCTCCGGGTACGGGTATCGACCCGGAAAAATTCTGGAGCACCCTGGAATCGCTGGTGCATGAATTCGGACCTCGCAACGCGGAGTTGCTGGCCAGGCGCGATGCCCTGCAGACAGCCATCGATCAGTGGCATCAAGAAAATTCCGAACGGTCCTTCGACCTGACCAGCTACAAGCAGTTCCTGATATCCCTGGGTTATCTCGTACCATCGGGAGCAGAATTCTCCATTGCCACGGACAATGTGGACCCCGAAATCGCCGCCATTGCAGGCCCCCAGCTTGTGGTTCCCATCACCAACGCCCGCTATGCCGTCAATGCCGTGAACGCCCGCTGGGGCAGTCTGTATGACGCGCTCTACGGTACGGATGTCATAGACGACGCGGATGGTGCGGAAAAATCAGCCGAATACAATCCGGTTCGCGGCTCCAAGGTCATGGCCGAGGCCGCCGGGTTCCTGGACAAGGCTATCCCCTTGAAGGACGGCAGCCATGCAGAGGTGCGCCGCTATTCGATTTCAACGGACCAGAACCAGCAGCACCGATTGATCGCGCTTCTGGACAATGAAACCGAGACCGGCCTCGCCCAGCCGGAGAAATTCGTCGGTTACACCGGCTCCCTCAAGGCCGACGGCAAGCCCGAGGCACTGCTCTTCCGCAACCACGGGCTGCACCTGGAAATCCGCATCGATCATGAGCATCAGATCGGTCGCGAACACAAGGCCGGCGTCTGCGACGTGATCATGGAGGCCGCCCTGACCACCATTCTGGACCTGGAGGATTCCGTGGCCGTGGTGGACGCCGAAGACAAGACTCTGGCCTACCGCAACCTGCTCGGGCTGCTCAAGGGCGACCTGCGGGCCGGATTTTCCAAGGGCGGACAATTCATTGACCGCCGGATGAACGAGGACCGGCACTATACCCAAGTGAACGGCAACCGGCTTGATCTGCCCGGCCGCAGCCTGATGCTGGTCCGCAACGTGGGAATGTTGATGAGCACGGACGCCGTGCTGGATGCCCAAGGCACGGAGATTCCCGAGGGAATTGTGGACGCCCTGGCCACCGCCTTTCTCTCCCTGCACGACCTGAAAGCGGAAGAGAACGCCATCCGCAACAGTCGCTCCGGCAGCATCTACATCGTCAAGCCCAAGATGCACGGACCGGACGAGGTGCGGTTCGCCTGCGACCTGTTCGCAAAGATCGAGGACGCCCTGGGACTGGACCGGAACACCATCAAGATCGGCATCATGGACGAAGAGCGCCGGACCACTCTGAACCTGAAGGAATGCATCCGGGTCGCCCGGGAGCGGGTCATCTTCATCAACACCGGATTTTTGGACCGCACCGGAGACGAGATCCACACCAGCATGGAGGCCGGCCCCATGGTGCGCAAGAACGACATGCGCATCGAGCCCTGGATGCTGAACTACGAGGATTGGAACGTGGACGTGGGGCTGGCCGCCGGACTCAGCGGCAAGGCCCAGATCGGCAAGGGCATGTGGGCCAAGCCGGACAAGATGCGGGAAATGGTTGACACCAAGATCGCCCACCCCCGCTCCGGCGCCAATTGCGCCTGGGTCCCCTCCCCCACCGCCGCCACCTTGCATGCCATGCACTACCATCAGGTGGACGTTTTCGCCCGGCAGCGCGAACTGAAGGACAACCCCAGAGCGCGACTGGACGAACTCCTCCGCCTCCCTCTCCTCGGCGAAACTCGACCGACGCCGGCCCAGGTGGACGAGGAACTGGCCAACAATGCCCAGTCCATCCTGGGCTACGTGGTACGCTGGGTGAACCAGGGCGTGGGCTGCTCCAAGGTGCCGGACATCACGGACGTGGGTTTGATGGAAGACCGGGCCACCCTGCGCATCTCCAGCCAGCACATGGCCAACTGGCTGCGCCACGGCATCTGCACCCGTGAGCAGGTCCTGGCCACCCTGCGGCGCATGGCCGACGTGGTCGACGGCCAGAATGCCGGAGATCCCCTCTACCAGCCCATGGGGCCTGATCACGATCAAAGCATCGCCTTCCAGGCAGCCTGCGATCTGATCTTTCTGGGCCGCGAACAGCCCAACGGCTATACCGAACCCATCCTCCACGCCCGACGGCGGGAAGTGAAAGCCGCTCAACGCTAAGGGCAGCTTTTCCATGATTCCCAATTTCCTATCCAGAATTCGCCGCAAATTTCAGGACCCCATGATTGACGACGGGGCATTGGACAATGCGGCACTGGATGACGCCCTCAAAAAGGCCAAGGAGGCCCATCCGCCTCCCGTGGTCTGGCTCCTGGGCAAGACCCAGTCCGGCAAGACCTCCATTATTCGCTCCCTGACCGGCAGTCCGGATGCCGAGATCGGCAACGGCTTCCAAAGCTGCACCCGGACATCGCGCTTCTACGATCATCCCGCGGAAGCCCCGGTGGTTCGTTTCCTGGATACCCAGGGGCTGGGCGAAGTGCGTTATGATCCTTCCGAGGACATAGCCTACGCCGAATCCCAGTCCCATCTGGTCATCGCGGTGATCAAGGTTTCGGACAGTCTGCAGGATGCCGTCTTCGACGTGTTGCGGGCCGTGCGCAAGCGCCATCCGGAGTGGCCCGTGATCGTGGCCCAGACCTGCCTGCACGAACTGTATCCTCCCGACTTCCAGCACGTGATGCCCTATCCCTTCAGCAAGGAAGGCTGGGAAGGGCTTGTTCCGCCGGACCTTGCACGGGCCTTGCACTTTCAACGCCGGGAACTCGGGGGACTTGCCGGCAACGGGGCCGTGTTCTGGATCCCGGTGGACCTGACATTGCCCGAAGACGATATAGAACCCGTGGATTACGGTTTGAACGCCTTGTGGGCGACCATTGAGCGCGCTTCCACCATGGGTCTCGAACATCGACTCCGGGGCGACGTGGACCAGGGCGACGCCTTTGCCCGAGCCGCGCATCAGCAGATCGTCGGATATGCCATGGCATCGGCGACCTTCGGCGCCCTCCCCGTGGTGGACCTGGCCCTGGTGCCGGCCCTGCAGATGAAAATGCTGCACAAATTGGGAACGCTTTCAAATGTCCACTGGGATAAACGACGCATCGCGGAGTTCTTGGGCTTGCTGGGAGCGGGCTTTCTGGCCGGACATGGCTTGCGCATGGCCGGGCGGACAATGATCAAGGTCATCCCCGTGATCGGACAGACAGGAGGCGCTGCCTACGGAGCTGCGGCCAGCGCCGGGGTCACCTATGCCCTGGGCAAGGCCGGCTGCGCCTATCTGCAGCGCATATCCAAGGGCCTGCCCGTGGACGCGGATACCGTGCGCACGGTGTTCAAGGACTCTTTGCAAAGCGGCAAAGATCTCGCAAAGTCTTTTTTGAAAAAGGACAAGAAATGATCGACAAGAAAGCCCTGTTCCGCGAATTCGGGTATCTGCGGCTTCTTTCCGTCATCTTTTCCGCATTGCCCCTGCTCGCCCTGCCGCTGTTCGGCATCATCTGGCTCTGGCAGGCGGACTATCGATTGTTCTGGTTGATGGCGTTGGCGCTGTGCGCCATGACGGGTTACGCGCTGCACATGATGCTCTCGCGCCAAGAACAAAAGCAACCCCCGCGGCCTGCCACCCAGGCCAATGCGCTTTGGGCCCCGTCCGCGGAAGCCTGCTGGGCAGAGGTGGAGCGGCTGGCCGAGCAGACATCTCCTCGCGAGTGGCCGGTGAACGATGTCCAGAAACTGGCCCTGCTTGGCAAAAAGACCCTGGAACTCGTATCCCGCCACTTCCATCCCAAAGCCAGAGATCCAATTCTGGAACTGACCGTTCCGCACACCCTGCTGATCATCGAACGAGCCAGTCGCGACCTGCGTACGGAAATCGTCCAGACCATCCCTTTCAGCCACAAGATGACCATGGCCCTTCTGGTCCGGGCCAATCGCTGGCGGGAGACGGCCATGCAGTATGAAAAGCTGTACCGGCTCGGACGCGGCATCATGGCGCCCTATTCCGCTTTGTTCCACGAGGTGCGCCGCAACCTGGGAAACAGCATTGCCGGTTACGGCATGGACAACATCAAAGCCTGGCTGTTGCGGGAGTACGTGCGCAAGGTAGGTTACTACGCCATTGAACTGTACAGCGGGCACCTTCTGCTGGATACGGATGATCCCACCAGCCGACGTACTTCCGCTACGATCAGGGACATGGAATACGCGGATGCCGATCAGCCCGAACCATCCGTCTCGACTGAACCATTACGCATCCTGGTTCTGGGCAAAGCCAACGCCGGCAAGTCCAGCCTGATCAACGCCCTGTTCGGCAAACTGACCGCTGCCGCGGACGCTCTGCCGCACTCCACGCAGGCAATCAGAGCCTACCGCCTGCAGCGGGAAGGACATGACGAGGCGCTGATATTCGACGCACCGGGGATCGACACGGACAGGTTTGAAGAAAAAGCCTTGCAACAGGCCGTGCTTGACGCGGATCTCATCCTGTGGGTCACCCCGGCCAACCGGGCTGACCGACAGTTGGAACGCGAAAGCCTGGACAGGATTCGTTCCTGGTACAGCCGACGCGTCTCCCGGCGCATCCCGCCCCTGGTGGCCGTGGTCACCCATATCGACAGGCTCCGCCCTCCCCAGGAATGGCAGCCGCCCTACGACCTGACCCATCCGAACGGAAAGAAGGCCGAGAACATCGCCGCGGCCGTGACGGCCATCTCCAAAGATCTGGCAGTCCCCCTGGACCTGACCATCCCGGTCTGCCTGGCCCCGGATCGGCTCTATAACGTGGAGGACACCTTGGCCGCCGTGATCCTGGAACTCCAGGACGAAAGCGAAAAGGCGAAATTTTTGAGGTGCCTGGAAGTGCGGAAGAAAGAAGAAATGTGGAGCAATATCAAGGAACAGTTGAAGTCTACGGGTCGGATTCTTGGCAAGATCATCAGGTAGGAATTGAACCGCCAGTTTTGCCTAAGGTAGGATGAGAAGGCTGGCCCTCCTAACGAGCTATGAGTAAAATCATGCTCAAAGTTCAACGCAGTCTTTGCTGCAAACATGAGGAGAACCAGCCATGAAAACACTATTCAACTTTACACTCGGTGTCGACCTTGGCGACAAGCAAAGCGCTGTTTGCATTATTGATCCAGCCGGCAACATTCAGCAAAAATTGAAAGTGACCACTACAATGACAGCCTTCAAGAAATTTTTCTCACCCTTTGCTGGAAATTTGGTTGCTATTGAAAACGGTACCCACTCTCCCTGGGTCAGTCATTTACTGGAAAAACTAGGATGTCGGGTTCTTGTGGGCAACGCTCGCAAACTTCCTTCCATCTGGCGTAGTCCGGTCAAGACTGATTTCCGCGATGCCGAGACCTTGGGCAGGATAGCGAGATTTGATCCAAATCTGTTGTACCCTATCTATCATCGTAACGAAGGAGCCCAGGCGGATCTTGCAATCATCAAGGCCAGAGACATGCTGGTTCAAACCAGGTCCGGATTGATCAACTATGTTCGCGGCGCGGTGAAATCGATGGGAGCACGCATCCCGGATTCCAGCGCTGAAGCTATGGCCAAACGTGCCAAAGAACACATGCCGGAAATTCTGAAGCCAGCATTGTTGCCGCTGCTTTCGCAAATTGAGCAATTGAACAAGGCGATCAGGGAGTATGATCGTCAGATAGAGAATCTGAGCAAGGAGAAATACAAAGAGACGGAAGTATTGCGACAGGTAGTCGGAGTTGGTCCCATAACTGCACTGGCGTTTGTCCTGACCCTGGAAGATCCCACCCGTTTTCAAAAGAGCCGTGAAGTCGGTCCGGCCTTGGGTATGGTTCCTCGCAAGGATCAATCCGGAGAAATGGACAAACAGCTTCGGATCACCAAATGTGGTAACATCTACTTGCGTCAGTTGCTGGTCAATTGTGCGCATTATATCCTCGGCCCTTTTGGACCTGACTGCGAATTAAAGCGATTTGGAAACAGAATATCTCAACATGGTGGTAAGATGGCCAAAAAGCGTGCAGTCGTCGCCGTGGCACGTAAATTAGCCGTGTTGTTGCATAGGCTCTGGGTTACAGGAGAGGCTTACGATCCTTTCTATAACCAGCCAAAAGCCAAAAAAGCAGCCTAAAGTGCAGCCGCACCATATAAAATCAATAATCGCTCCCAAAACATTGAATTTGTCCAACATAATTACATGAACCAATCACGGTAAAGAAACATGTCGTCAAGTCAATCTGTTATCACACCTTCATCAATGCCCATAATTGAAAAGTCCCATCCGGAAGACTGCGATTGGCGTCCAGGTCAAGTCGCTTGCCGGCGACAACAAAAGACCGTGCTTAAGGTGGCAGCTTCCAACATGAGGATCCCACAGTGCACCGGGCCTAATGGCAAAGGCCCACTAAGAGTGCGAATGGAAGCATGACTTAATGGGACTGCTCACCAAGGGCTCGCAGGCATAAAAAGGTGGTCCGCCACGGCGGACGTTGACTAGCCTTCTCATGGAAGACGCCAAAAGACGCCAAGCGGCATGGCTCAAACCCAACATCATGTCACCAAGTATCAAGTAGAGGGCACCGTACCAACGGAAATCTGAATGAGTTGTTGTCATTTAAACGTTGGATTATATGACAATAACCGATAACAGCCGGGGATTCGTACTACTCAGCTTGAGAGAAAGGAATAAGGGTAGCTTTCAAAAATTGTTGCGAGCATGACCTGGATTCCCGCCTTCGCGGGAATGACTTTGTTTTTTATGCCGTCTTCGAGTCAGTCATACCCGCGAAGGCGGGTATCCAGCACACTTTTATTCGGATGAGCTGAGTAGTTACGGGGATTCTACCTTGGCCTCGGACGAATAAACGCCCCGGCGCTGGATCTTGGGGGAAGCAGCACGAAGCAAGTCGGACAAGGAAGGGGGCAACTCCGGTCACGCCTTGTGGTTGTTGTGCAGCGAACGGAGCATGGCTTCGCGCAGGATCGCATTCATACGGGTCTGGTAGCCTTTGCCCTGGCTTTTTAGCCACGCCATCACATCCGAATCCAAGCGCACAGTGGTAGATGTCTTAGTGGGCTTGTAGAACGGATTACGCACGGCGTTCTTCCAGAAAGCATCATCCAGCGGCGGAATGTCGCTGCAATCAATTTCGTTGTCCGGCATTTCGGACAAGACCCTGAGTTCGGCCTTCTGTTCATCGGCCAGAGGCGGCAGATTGCACAGATCAACCTCATAGCGAACAGTTTTGCTCATAGCGTTTCCTCTCTTTCGGTTCGGCGCGACGTGCCGAGATGATGCGGATCACCTCGTTACCTTCCTCGTCATCCCGGACAGTATGGGCCACCAGTAGCAACAAATAGCCTTCCACGATGCCCAATGTTTGCCAACGGTAATCCCCGTTCTCAAAACGGTCTTGCTCGACCATTGCGAATGGGTCGGCAAAAACGCGCGTGGCAGTTTCGAAGCTCACACGGTGTTTTTTACGATTGCTCTCCGCCTTTGCCGGGTCCCATTCAAATCTCATTTTCATTTCATCTACTCTGCCCAAGACGTTACTACATTTTTGCTACAACATAAAGGCCCTCACGCAGATACCTGTGGAAGCACGAGCCGGCTTCAGCAAATACCACTTGATACCCGGCAAAATGAATGTTGGGTTTGGGCCTGGCGAACCTGGCGTCTTGAGGGAAGCGGGCGGTTCAAATATTTTCAGCTTGGGTTGCGGGCAAGACCCGCGTTGGCGATTTCCTGTCACAAAAAACAAGATTTTTTGTAACTTCTCAAGCGCATACGGCATGATATTCTCCAGCACTGGATTCCGGCTTTCGCCGGAATGACGTATCTGGGCAAGTCTTTCCTACGCCAGTCATACCGGCGAAGGCCGGCGCTATCGCTATCCAGGTCTTTTTCTGGCTCTGCTGAGTAGTTACGAATTTTTATCTGTTATTGGTCATCAGTTATCTGTTTTTTCTGATAACCTGATGACAGACACTGATAATTGGGTTGCTGGCAAAGCCCGCTTTAGGTTCATAACCTCACGAAAAGCTTTGCCTTCGCTTATACCTTTCTTATCGCTTCGGCCACGCTTTGAAACGCTTCCCAGGCCATCATGGCCTGGTCCCGGTGTGTGAAGTGGAAGCGGATGCGCTCGGTCCCGGTTCTGGCCATCGCTTCATCCAGGGTCAGTTCAATCCAGAACCCCCACTCGCCTCCGGTCCCTAGAAGGCCCAGGCGCTCCGGCGTCAGGTCGCCCACCTGCAAATCAGCGGCGCTTTCGCATTCAATATTGCCGTAGAAACGATGGTCGTTGCCCACGAAATGTACCGTCCGTCCGCGCACATACACGTCCTCCAGGCTGTGAAACGCCAGACGCATGGTGCAGTTGTCGATATTTTCCGTCACCTGGGCTCCTCGGTCATTTCAGGTTGACCTGATCCGCGATGACGGTAATGGAGGCCACGGCGTCGTTCAGGAAATCGTCCAGCCCCACTCCGCACTGTTCACACTCCCGGATGATTTCGCGGTTCACGGCCGCGGCAAAGGCCTTGTCCTTCATTTTTTTCTTCAGACTCTTTGCGCCCAGCCCTTCCAGTTTCGTCGGCCGCACCAGGGCCGCTGCGGAAACCAGACCGGTGACCGTTTCAGCGCAACGCAGGGCGTAGTCAAACTGTGCGGCGGGCATTACGCCGTTGCGTTCCCCGTTGTGCGCACGGATGGCCTGCAAGGCCTCTTCGGGCAAGGCATCCGCCAACCACGCCGCAGCGCGCAAGGCATGCTCCTCGGGGATGTCTTTGGTCTCATGGAAATCCAGGTCATGGAGCAGACCGGTCAGCCCCCAGACCTCCTCATCCTGTTCCAGCCGCCTGGCAAGCCCCCGCATCACCGCCTCGGTCTCCAGGGCGTGATGCATCATGTGCTGTTCCTGTCCCTTGCTGGAAAGCAGTTCCCAGGCTTCTTCACGAGTCAGCATGTCTTTTCCCTTATAATTAAAGCCCATACCGTGTATTGGCATTTTCCAGCACTGGATTCCGGCTTCCGCCGGAATGACGTATTATAACCATGTCGTTGCAAATTAGTCATACCGGCGAAGGCCGGTATCCAGTCTCAATTTTCCTCAGATGAGCTGAGCAATAATTTAACAATTTAAAATATAATCTCCGTGCCGATCCCGCCCTTGGTGAACATTTCCAGGAGAATGGAATTTTCCAGGCGGCCGTCGATGATGTGCGCCTTTTCCACGCCGGCTTCCACGGCTTCCAGGCAGCATTTCACCTTGGGAATCATGCCGCCGCGCAGAACGCCCTTTTCCAAGGCGGTCACTGCCTTGTGCCGGTTCATGGAGGAGATCAGCTTGCCCTCCGCATCCAGCACGCCGGCCACATCCGTGAGCAGGATCAGCCGTTTCGCTTCCAGGGCTCCGGCCACGGCTCCAGCCACGGCGTCGGCGTTGATGTTGTAGGTTTCGCCGTCGTCGTCCACCCCCACCGGGGCGATGACCGGGATGAAACCTTCCTTTTCCAGGGTCCTGATCAACCCGGTGCGAATGTCCGTGACCTCGCCGACCTTGCCCAGGTCGATGATCTCGGGAGGCATGTCCTTGTGCGGGATAACCATTTCCATCTTCTGGGCATTGATGATCCGCCCGTCCTTGCCGGACAGCCCCACGGCCTTGCCGCCGTGCTGGTTGAGCAGGTTGACGATCTCCTTGTTCACCTTGCCCACGAGCACCATCTCCACCACGTCCATGGTGGCCTGATCCGTGACGCGCAGGCCTTCCCGGAACTGGCAGCAGATACCGAGCTGATCCAGCATCTTGCCGATCTGCGGCCCGCCGCCGTGCACGATAACCGGATTGACGCCGATATACCGCAGCAAAACGATGTTCAGGGCAAACGCCCGCTTGAGCTGCTCATCCTTCATGGCATGCCCGCCGTACTTGATGACCACGGTCTGCCCGTAAAAATCCCGAATATAGGGCAGTGCCTCAAGCAGCGTCTTGGCCTTGGCGACTTCGTGTTCCATATGGTGTGCTCGTGGAATTGGTAATTGGTTGAAGAGAGTTTTGCATGTCTTAAGATTTACAGATTCGCGTTATGGCGCAGAAATCCTTTTTGAGGCCATTCCAGCAGCCTTGCATCAGCAGTAATCAAGATGTACGAAAAAAATAGCGCAGTTGCAGCAATAAAACGATCAGCTGGATCCTTATGTAAATTCTGCAATTCAACAGCTAATATGCTCAATTCGCCATTCAAAGGCAGCTCACGTAGACCTGATCCAAGCATTCCATCCGCCAATCGGATAGGGGAACTGGAAGCTCAACGCGTCCATGTCTGGAAAGCATTGCACATTCCCAAAAAGTCACAGAACTGACAAAAGCACTCTTTTGCTTCCAGGAAGATAAAATCAAGCTTCTTGTTGATTCACCAAGCTTTGGATCATCAGTGTCCATCCAAAGAAGAACGTGTGTATCCAGGAGAATCAATCAAGTACCTCCCATTCCTGATCATCAAGCGGAGTTATGATATCACCAAGGATTTTAGTCTTCCCCTTATGCAATCCAAAGGGATTAACTGAGGCTCCAGATTGAACAGGCCGCAGTTCGACTGCTGGTTTTCCATGTTCCATAATCAATAAGGTTTCACCAGTTGCAACAACTTGCTCTACAAGCGAATGACAATTTGCTTGCAGATCCGCGACTGTGATCTGTTGCATGGAACCCTCCGCGGTTTATCCTTTTTGTGACTGCTCAGCTCATACTCCATGGTTCACTTGCCGGCGCTGAATTCCGGCTTTCGGCGCAATGACATAACGTACCACGTCCGATCCAAGCTCAGTCATACCGGCAAAGGCGGTATCCAGTCAGATTATCCCGGATGAGCTGAGTAGTTACTTTTTTGGTAACTACTCATCGATACTAATGCTGTTGCCGGGTTTGGCTCGGAATCGGGGTCGGTATCGGTATCGGGATCGGTATCGAAGCGAACCCATGTGGAAGGGCATTCGGTTTTTTTTCGATACCAATTCCGACCCCGACCCCGATTCCGATTACCGGAGAAAGAACGTGTGCTGAATAGTAACCTTTTTTGGTAACTATTCAGTTCATCCGGAGGATGGTCATTCACCTGCACTGGATTCCGGCTTTCGCCGGAATGACTTATCGTGGCAAGCTGCATCTATACAGTCATACCGGCGAACGCCGGCGCTATCGCTATCCAGATCTTTTTCGCGGTTTTGCTGAATAGATACCGTTTTTACAGAATATACCGCGACAGATCCCGGCGCTGTTGGATGTCCTGGAGCTTGTCGCGAACATAGGCTCCATCGACGCGGACATGATCGCCGGAGCGTTCCGAGGCCTCAAAGGAGAGATCGGAGAGGATTTTTTCCAGGATCGTGTACAACCGGCGGGCGCCGATGTTTTCCGTATCCTCGTTGATGGTCTGAGCGAAACCAGCGACTTCTTCCAGGCAGTCGTCCGTGAATTCCACGGTCACGCCTTCCGTGCCGAGCAAGGCCATGTACTGCTTGGTCAGGGCGTTTTCCGGTTCGGTCAGGATGCGCAGGAAGTCTTCCTTGGTCAGGGCGGCCAGTTCCACGCGCAGCGGAAAGCGGCCCTGCAGCTCCGGAATCAGGTCCGAAGGCTTGGACATATGGAACGCGCCGGCCGCGATGAACAGGATATGATCCGTGCGGACCATGCCGTACTTGGTATTCACGGAGCTGCCCTCCACCACCGGCAGGAGATCGCGCTGCACGCCTTCCCGGGAAACATCCGCCTTGGACCCTTCCCTTGTGCTGCAGACCTTGTCGATCTCGTCCAGAAAGACGATGCCGCCCTGCTCGACCCGCTCCCGGGCCGCTTCCATGATCTTGTCCATGTCGATCAAGCGATCGCTTTCCTCCTGAATCAGCAGCTCGTAGGCGTCCTTGACCTTGACCCGGCGCTGCTTGCGGCGCTGGGGAAAGACCCGGCTGAACATGTCCCGAAACTGCATTTCCATGTCCTCGAGGCCCGGCATGGCCATGATCTCCACCTGGGGCGCGGAGGCCTTGACCTCCAGTTCCACCATCCGTTCGTCCAGCTTGCCGTCCCGCCACAACTTGCGCAGCTTTTCCCGGGTCGAATCATGGCCCGCGTCTTCCTCGGCTTCGGCCATGGCGCCCGTGGTGGCCGGAATGGTCGGCGACGTCGGCGGCTGTGTCTTTTTGGGAGGCAGCAGGAGATCCAGCAGTCGCTCCTCGGCCAGCTTCTCGGCCTTGACCCGGACCCGTGCGGTTTCTTCCTTGCGCAACATGGTCACGCCGATTTCCATCAGATCCCGGATCATGGACTCCACATCCCGGCCCACATAGCCGACTTCCGTATACTTGGTCGCTTCCACCTTGATGAACGGAGCATTGGCCAGCTTGGCCAGCCTACGGGCGATCTCGGTCTTGCCCACTCCGGTGGGGCCGATCATGATGATGTTCTTGGGGGCGATTTCATCCCGCAATTCCGGAGCCAGTTGCTGTCGTCGCCAGCGGTTGCGCAGGGCGATGGCCACCATGCGCTTGGCATCCTTTTGGCCGATAATGTAGCGGTCCAGCTCTGAAACGATTTCTCGGGGGGTCATGTGGCTCATGAGGGGATGGTCTCCTTGTTTGACGCGTCTTTACGCAAGGTCTCAAGGGTAATCTGGTCATTGGTGAATACGCAGATTTCCGCGGCAATGGCCATGGCTTTACGCACGATCTGCTCGCACTCCAACGTGGTGTTCCGGCTCAGAGCCCTGGCCGCGGACAGGGCAAAGCTGCCGCCGGAACCAATGGCCGTGACGCCGTCGTCCGGCTCGATCACGTCGCCGGTGCCGCTGAGCAGGAGAATGGTCGTGTCGTCGGCCACCAGAAGCATTGCTTCCAGGCGGCGCAGATACTTGTCCAGACGCCATTCCTTGGCCATTTCCACGCTTGCCCGGACCAGATTTCCGTTGAACTCCTCGAGCTTCGATTCGAACCGTTCAAAGAGAGTCATGGCATCAGCCGTTGCCCCGGCAAACCCCACAATCACCCGATCCTTGTAGATTTTTCGAACCTTGCGCGCCTTGTGCTTCAAGGCCACGCTCTGGCCCATGGTGACCTGACCGTCCCCGGCCATGGCCACGCCATGCGCATCGCGCACGGCCAGAATTGTCGTACCATGTAGTTGCATTCCGCTACTCCTGCATTCCTGACACCAATTATCGTTTGCAAGCCCGATCGGTTCCGGGCCTGCCCCAATAACACCAAGTAAAATCGAATCGGGATTTGTCCAACGGGATGGGAGTGATCGATGCGCGGAAAGCGCTCAACATCACCCTTTCTTGGACTTGATCACGGATCGAGGCTTACTGCCCTCCTGGGCCCCGAGCAGACCATCCTTTTCCATCTGCTCGATGAACCGCGCCGAGCGGTTGAAGCCGATGCGAAACCGACGTTGAAGCAGCGAGATGGAAGCCCGCCCCTGCTCCAGAACGAACTCCACCGCCTGACTGTAGACAGGGTCGTCCACCACGTCCGCGCCTTCCGGCATCACGCCGTTCTTGGCCGGCTCTTCCTTGGACCATTCGCTGAAATCCAGGTCGAAGCTGGGCGGCTGCTGTTCATGCCACGCCTGAACCACGGCCGCGATTTCCTCGTCCCCGACAAAAGCGCCGTGCATGCGCTGCAGCCGCCCGGCGCTGGGCTTGAACAGCAAGTCGCCCTGCCCCAGCAGATGTTCCGCTCCCACCGTATCCAGAATGGTTCGCGAATCGTGTTTCGAGGTGACCTGGAAACTGATCCGGCTGGGGAAGTTGGCCTTGATCAAGCCGGTGACCACGTCCACCGAGGGCCGCTGGGTGGCCAGAATCATGTGGATGCCCGAGGCCCGGGCCAGCTGGGCCAGGCGGACGATGTTGACCTCCACTTCCTTGGCCGCGGTGAGCATCAGGTCCGCCAATTCATCGATGATGATCACCAGATAGGGCATGGCCCGCTGCTCGGCTGCTTCCTCCGGCGGCATGGCCGCCACCTTCTGCTGATAGGCTGCGATATGCCGCA
Organism: Desulfonatronum parangueonense; assembly: GCF_054656975.1. Classification (NCBI taxonomy): domain Bacteria; kingdom Pseudomonadati; phylum Thermodesulfobacteriota; class Desulfovibrionia; order Desulfovibrionales; family Desulfonatronaceae; genus Desulfonatronum; species Desulfonatronum parangueonense. Next base: position 211,676 of record NZ_BAAHXH010000003.1, on the reverse strand, counting down.
CTCCCAGCGAAGCCATGGCCTCGTAGCGGGCGTCCATCTCGGCCATGGCCCAGTCCAGGGCGCTCTTGGCCATGGACATTTCCGTGACCACCGGATGCACCAGGTGCGGCAGGTCGGCATAGACGGCCAATTCGATGCGCTTGGGATCCACCAGCAGAAACTTCACTTCATCCGGCCTGGCCTTGTACAGGATGCTCAGAATCATGGAGTTCAGCCCGACGCTCTTGCCGGCTCCTGTGGCGCCGGCCACCAGCAGGTGCGGCATGCGGGCCAGATCCGCGACCACGGGCAGTCCCTCAATATCCTTGCCGATGGCGATGGTCAGCTTGGATTTCGAATTCCGGAACGCATCGGACTCCAGAATTTCCCGCAGCCAGACCGACTGGCGATGCTCGTTGGGGATCTCCACTCCCACGGCGTCCTTGCCCTGCAGATTGGCGACAACACGCACGGAAGAGGCCTTGAGACCCAGGGAGAGATCGTCGCTCAATCCGGTGATCCGGCTGATTTTCACGCCGGGCGCCGGCTTGTACTCGAACATCGTGATCACCGGGCCGGGCTGGATATGCTGGACCTCGCCCTGCACGCCGAAATCCGCCAGACAGCTTTCCAGGGCCTGGCCCATTTCCTTGAGGCGTTGCGGAGAAGTCCGCGGCTGCTTGCGATCAGGAACGGCCAGGATGTCCAGGCTCGGAAAGCGCGGCAGCCCCTTGTCCTCCGGCTCAGGTTTGGACTGCTTCGTCGACCCGACTTTGGAGAGCATTGAGCTTTTCGGCTCTTTTTTTGCCGACTGCTTTTTCGCCCCAGGCAACTGAAAGCCTTCCAGCAAGGAAGCCGGCATGTCGGCATTGCTCTTTCGTGGCTGTTTGACTTTTTCAGGGCGTGGTTGAAAAGCGCGATGCAGCCACAAGGCCAGCCCGTCACCCCACCTTGTCCAGTACAGGCCGAAGAGCAGCTGTGAGGCCAGAAAAACCAGAAACAACCAGAGCAGCATGGCGCCCCGTTCCTTGAGCAAGGCAATCCCCAAGGCGTGGAGCTGATCGCCGAAGTATCCGCCGCCCTGGATCCCAGCAATGGAAACGGTCTCCACGACCCAGGGGTGACTGCTTGCCGCCAGCAAGGCCAGACCCAGGAGCAGCAGGCCGACCCACCGCCACCATGGAGGCTGCCAGAAACGCCAGACGCTGGTCACGGCCAGCCAAACGAACAGGACGGGGAAGACAAACGCCGCCAGTCCAAACAAATCCACGATCAGGCCGGCGACATAGGCTCCGACGATACCGGCATGGTTATGGATGGTGGCAACATTGGAAGCTTGCTGATTGAAGGACGGATCCTGCGGATGATAGCTGGACAGGCTCAGGAAGAGAAACGCCGCGATAAACAGCAGGGTCAGTGCACAGACTTCCCGGAGCAGACGCGTCTCATTTCCAGTCGTGGAATCGGCGGACAATTGGGATGGACTCATGAATCGTTGGAAAAACCTTCAAGGCGTGGCCCGTTACTCACGGCTGATGTAGGCTCCGCTACGGGTATCGACCTTGATCCGGTCGCCTTGGTTGATGAACAGCGGGACGTTTACGGACAATCCTGTTTGCACCACGGCGGGCTTGGTGGCGCCGCTGACCGTGTCGCCCTTCAAACCGGGATCGGTTTCAGTGACTTCGAGGACCACGGACGCCGGCAGGTCCATGTCAATGGCCTGGCCGCGAAAGAGCAGCACCTTGACATGCTGGCCGTCCAGCAAATAGCGGCCTTTATCGCCGGCCTGCTCCTCGGTCACGCTGAGCTGCTCGTAGGTGGTCATGTCCATGAACACATATCCGGTTCCGTCATGATACAAGAACTGCATTTCCCGGGTTTCCAGATCGGGTTTGGCGAATTTTTCGCCTGAGCGGTAGGTCTGGTCAATCATGCGGCCGGTCAGGATATTGCGCAGTTTGGTGCGCACGAACGCGCCGCCCTTGCCGGGTTTGACATGCTGAAACTCCACGATTTCATACGGAACGTCGTCGATTTCGAGTTTCAGTCCGCGCTTGAAGTCAGTCGTTGAAGGCATGGGTCATCCCTTGAATTGGGTTGAAGATTCAGGCTGATCCGCCATGGACGTGGTCCAGCGGAGCCAAAGAGTTTGGATGGCCAAGGCGTAACTCAAAAGACCAAAACCGGAGATCACGCCGATGCATTGCGGAGCGATCAGGCTGACATGGCGCATTGATTCGCTTCTGGCCAGGATGTTGCTCAGATGCACCTCGACGCAGGGTGGATCAATCCAGGCCAGGCAATCGGCCAGGGCCAGACTTGTATGCGTGTAGGCGCCGGCATTCAGCGCCACGCCATGGGTGCTCTCCCTGTGGGCCTGCTCCAGACGGTCAATGATCTGTCCCTCGCCGTTGGCCTGAAAAAAAAGCAGCTCAACTTCATCCGCCGCCTGGCCCATGAGCATTTCCAGAAGATCCGGGAGATCCCGCATGCTCTGGGTTCCATAGATATGCGGCTGACGCTGCCCGAGATGACCAAGATTCGGTCCGTTCAGAACGAGGATTCGGCAAGTCATGACAGTTCGTTTCCAAAGGAGGCGAGAAGCCGGAGCTGATACGATCCGACGCCGAGGAAAGGGTTCAGGCTCGAGAAATGAGATGCACCAAAAGCAACGTGTTTTCTAGCTGGTTGCGTAAAAAATCGCAACATGGCGGCAAAATAACTACTCAGCACTTTCAGGATAGGACTGGAGTGTTCCGGGATTGTCTCGTTTTTTCGGCATCGCCTGTCTGATTGAGCCAGGATTCGTTCATCGAACCATTGCGGAACGCCCGCAGCGCCGGATGAGGTTTATTCGAGCAATGGTTCGACGTTACGAAGCCGGAGAAGAAGTTGCGATGCCGAAAAATCGAGACAATCCGGAACGCAGCTGAATAGTTACGGCAAAATGTTCAATTGATGTCAGCCGGATCCGCGACCTCCGTCTCCGTCACGTCCGGTTCCTCATTCCTTGCCTTCGCCTTGAGGCCTTCATGTCTGGCGAAAACAAGAAAGCCGGTGTGGGCAACCATCCGGTCGTCCGGCCGCAGCCGTTCCGCCACGGGTTTGTATCGCCGCAACAGGATTTCCAGAACTTCGATGTCTTCGAAAGGACCTTGATCCAGCGCGGTGAGCAGGGAACTGACCTGGTTGGTGGTGGGCAGCAGGAATCCCAGCGGCGCACCGGGCATGATCGCCGCCACGGCCTGGTCGAGAAAGTCCCATGGCGTGCGCACGTCCAGGAACAGGGCGTCCACATTGGTCTGCGCAAAACCTTCCGCGATATTTTGATTGAACTGTTCAACCCGATTTCCAAGCCCGGCCCAGCCGAGATTCTCCCCGCACAACCGGAAGAACTCCTCCCGCTGTTCATAGGTGTAAACCCGTCCGTGGTCGCCGACATACCAGGCCAAGGCCGTGGTCAGGGAGCCCGATCCGCTGCCGGCCTCGATCACCCTGCAGCCGGGAGCGATGCCCAGCTTGAGGAGAATGTAGCCGATCTCCTTGGGATAGATGATCTGGGTCCGACGTTTGAGCATCTTCACCAGATCGTACAGACTGGGCTTGAGCAGCCGAAACGGATGGCCGAGATGGGTCAGCACTTCCTCGCCGTACCCGGCCTGGAGCAGCGCCTCGTGCTGAAGGACCCCGAAATGGGTCTGCATTGTTTCGCCTTCGCGAATTTTTCGAATATAACGCTTGCCTTGCGGACAGACCAGCATTACCAGATCACCTGGATTGAGCATGATGCCTCCTGAATGAAAGATTTGAGCTGGTATGTGCTGATCCTTGTCGTGTCAAGGTCATCCTGCCCGGCTGATGCGCCATGATTGCCCTCATTATTTTTGAAGCATGTCGTCCGCATCATAGCTTGTGGCTTTCTCACATATTTAAGGGAGAAGCTGATAATGGACGGAATGCAAGGATCAGATCACCAGCAATGAACAAAGTATCTATTCAGCATAATTGAGAAAGACGACCTGGATACCGGCGTTCGCCGGTATGACTGAGGTGGAAACGTCTTGCTAAGATAAGTCATTCCGGCGAAAGCCGGAATCCAGTGCAGGTAAATGACAAGGCGCCGGATATGCTGAATAGTCACCAAAAACATAGCAACGTTAGAGAAATATATTGAAACCCGTTCCCCATTTCAAAACCTTATACGGACCGGTTCGTTCCGGCCGACTCGGACTCTCGCTGGGCGTGGATCTTCTGGGCAAGCGCATCTGTTCCCTTGACTGCATCTACTGCGAAGTGGGACCGACCCGTGTCCATACTTTGCATCGTCGGCCCTACATGCCGGCCAAAACCATCCTGGATGAACTTCACGCCTGGAAAACGCAGCAGCTCCCGAAGCCCGACTACCTCACCCTGGGCGGACTCGGCGAACCATGCCTGAATTCCGAGCTGGAGCAGATCATCGCCGGCTGCCGGGACATTTTTCCGGACATTCCCGTGGCCGTGCTGACCAACTCCACCCTGTTTCCCGATCCTGCCGTACGCCGGGAACTGACCGGCGCCCAGGTGGTTCTGCCCTCCATGGACACCCTTGTGCAAAGTGAGTTTCTGAGGATAAACAAGCCCTGCAAGGACGTTGTCCTGAACAACATGATCACCGGATTGCTGGATTTCCGGCAGGACTATTCCGGACGGATATTTCTTGAAATTCTCCTGACCAGAGGCGTCAACGATTCAGCGGAGAACCTGGCCCTGCTCCGGGAGTTCATTCCGCGGCTGCAACCTGACCGGGTGGACGTGGTCACCATGACCAGGCCGGGAGCCTCGCCCCTGGCTGAAGCGGTCAGCGACATGACGCTGAAGGAATGGCGCTCCGCTCTGAGCCCCGCCGCTCACATGGACGTCCGCACACATGCCGGGCAGAACCAATCCGACGAGGATGCCGGGACGGCTTCCCTCTCCGGCTCTGTTGACGAATCCTGGGCAAAAACGCTGCCCAAAGCCGGTGAATTGACGGACGACGCAGCCCGGGAACTGATCCTCAACTCCCTGCGCCGACGTCCGCAGACCATAAATCAGGTCCGCGCCGCTCTGGGACTGAACGCCTCTCAGGCCGAAGCCCTTTTCGCCGACCTGTTCGCCCAGGGCCATATCCGCCACGCCCATGAACTGGGGGAGGATTTTTACCAGGTTTCTCCGTGATTTTTAGCGACATGCTTCCGAATCACTTCGGAAGACAATATTTCCGGCAACTCTTCAGCAATCATTGCTCACATGATAATGATCACGTTATGGCGATTTGCTTGCTGAACAGGTAACAGCTCAATATATTGGGCAATGGGACATCGACGAACAACACCTGGATTCCGACTTCCGTCGGAATGACAACGAGAGCAGCTTGCTCATGTCGAGTTCATCCCGGCAAAAGCCGGCGTCCATTCGAAACTGCCCGTAGCTGTTGAGCCGTTGCCTGAAGAGATGCCACACTTTTTGATCAAGGAACGACAATGCCGACTCCAAAAAAACGCAAAAAAATGTTCATCAGCGTCCTGCCGGGTGAACAGGTTGAGCTGATCCTGGCCGAGGACGGCAAAATTACCGACTACTTCATCGAGATGCTGCACCAGGCCAAAACCAAGGGCAACATCTACAAAGGCACCGTCAATAACATTGACACGGCCCTGCAGGCCGCCTTCATCAACTACGGCGAAGACCGTAACGGCTTCCTGCAGATCGACGAAGTCCATCCCGAGTACTACCTCACGGAACACAAGCCGGAAAACGGCCGCAAGTATCCGCCGCTCCAGAAAGTGCTCAAACCCGGACAGGAACTGCTGGTCCAGGTGGTCAAGGAGCCGACGGTGAACAAGGGCGGCTTTTTGACCACGTACCTGTCCCTGGCCGGGCGCTTTCTCGTGCTCACCCCAGGCCAGGACCAGCTCGGCGTGTCCCGCAAGATCGAGGACGACGAGGAACGCACCCGGCTCAAGGATATTCTGCGCGAGCAGGATCTGGGTGTAGGCATCGGCCTGATTGCCCGGACCAACAGCGAAGGCCAAAGCAAGACCAACCTGCTCAAGGATCTGCAATTTTTAAAGCGGCTCTGGAAGGACGTGCGCAAGAAAGGCATGACCGAGCAGGCTCCCGTGCTCATTTATCAGGAAAAGGAACTGGCTTTCCGGGCGGTGCGCGACTACCTGACCACGGACGTATCCGAGATCTGGATCGACCACCCCGAAACCGCCGATCTGGTCAAGGAATTCGTCTCCCTGACCTTCCCCCGCCGTCAGAGCATGGTCAAGCTGCACGCGGACACGGACCGCACGCTGTGGGAACGCTTCAACCTGGAAAAGCAACTGGAGCAGCTTTTCGGCCGCGACGTCGCTCTGCCCAGCGGCGGTCGCCTGGTCTTCGACCAGACCGAAGCCCTGATGGCCGTGGACGTGAATTCCGGAAAGATCAGCGGCACCAATTTCAATGAAATGGTTTTCAAGACGAACATGGAAGCTGCCCAGGAGATCGGCCAGCAGCTCCGGATGCGGGACGTGGGCGGCCAGATCGTCATCGACTTCATCGAAATGCGCGACCCTAAGCACCGCCGGGAAGTGGAAAAGGAACTCAAGGCCGCACTCAAGGTGGACAGGGCCCGGGTGGACGTGGGCCGGCTTTCCAAGTTCGGCCTTCTGGAAATGGTCCGACAGCGCCTGGGCTCGTCGGCCCTGTCCGTCAGCACCGAACCCTGCCCGCACTGCAAGGGCTGGGGATTGCGCCGAAACATGGAATGGCGGGCCCTGCAGGCCTTGAAGGACATCTACCGGAAACTGCGCGCCAAGAACTGCCCGGCCCCTTTGGAATACCGAACCGACGCGGAACTGGCCCTGTATCTGCTGAACAACAAGCGCATCATGATCAAGGATCTGGAGGACCGTTTCCAGAACGCAATTCTCGTGTACAGCGAGAACTGCCAGGGGCAGTGAGGATGCTTCGGCATGTCCGGAACAATTCAATGCCGCAATCAGTGCAGGCCATCTGAAAAGCTCCTGCTGCACATCTGCTGCGGTCCCTGCGCCTTGATTCCGGTTCGCGAACTGCGTTCCGAGGGCTTGGACCCTGACGGACTGTTCTACAACCCGAACATTCATGGTGTGAGCGAATATCTGCAGCGCCGCGAAACGTTGCAACAGGCGGCGCGCAGACTGAATCTGCGCATCACCTGCCTGGACGACGAATATGATCCGCGTCGGTTTTTCCAAGCCGTGGCCGGTCGTGACGACGACCGCTGCCCGTACTGCTACCGACTGCGCCTGGAACGGACGTTCCAGTTTGCCCGCCAGCACGGCTACTCCTGCGTCAGCACCACCCTGCTCTACAGCAAATACCAAAACCGGGAAGCCATCCTGACCGCGGGCCGGGAACTGCAGGACCGCACCGGCATCCGCTTCCTCGGTCGGGATTTCCGTCCGGGCTGGCAGGAAGGCGTCGACTTGTCGAGACAGTGGGAGCTTTACCGCCAGCCCTACTGCGGCTGCCTGTACAGCGAACTGGATCGCCGCCGCAAGGTGCTTCGCCGCCTCGCCGCGCAATCAGCTGCATCACCGGATGCATCCTGAAATGACCTTCGACTGATGCGGCTCTACATCCACATCCCTTTTTGCCGCAGCAAATGCGGCTACTGTTCCTTCTTTTCTCTTGCCGGGGTTGATGCGCCCGCCTTGGACGCATATGTCGATTTGCTTGTTCAGGAGATCGCTCTCTGGAATCGACGCTTCCAGCTCACCCCGGCCAGTCGGCCCGTCAGATCCATCTACTTCGGCGGCGGCACCCCCAGCCTGCTCTCCCTGGACCAGCTGCGACGCGTAGCCGATGCACTGGAGCAGACATTTCATTGGCCACCGGAGTTGGAGTGGAGCCTGGAAGCCAATCCTGATTCCGCGGCGGATCTGGAATATCTGCGCGGCCTGCTCGGACTGGGCGTGAATCGTCTCAGTCTTGGACTGCAAAGCCTGGACAACAAGAGACTTGGCCTTCTCGGCAGACGCCACCAGTCCGCCCAGGGGCTCAAGGCCGTGGAACTGGCCCGCCGCGCCGGATTCGGCAACATCAGCCTGGACCTGATCTGGGGACTGCCCGGACAACGGGCGCTGGAATGGCTGCGCGAACTGGAAAACATCCTCAAGCTCCAGCCGGAACATCTCTCCTGCTACAGCCTGACGCTGGAGCACGACACCCCGCTGGCCCGGGCTGAAAGCTCAGGAGACATCATTCTGCCCACGGAAACGGAACAGGCCAAGATGTTTCTGCAGGGAACCGAACTGCTGGAGTCGAAGGGATATCTGCAATACGAGATATCCAACTACAGCCGGATGGGCTTCACCTGCCGCCACAACGAGGGATACTGGGGATCGGAAAGCTATCTGGGACTGGGCGCCAGCGCGGTTTCCACGCTGGGCGACCGGCGCTGGGAAAATCCAAAGGACCTGGATGGATACGCCGACCTGGTGCGTACGCAACGCATCGGCGCCGGCGCGACGAGTCTCTCCCGAACCGACCGGATCAAGGAACTGGTCATGCTTTCCCTGCGCACGACCAGGGGCTTGAACCTCAAGGACTACTGCACGATCAGCGGCAATGATTTTCTCCAGCAGCACCGCCGGCTGATCCAGGTCCTGCGCCAAAACGAACTCATCCGTATCCACTCCGGATTCCTGCGCCTCACCAAATCCGGCATGCTGGTCAGCAATGCGATCCTGGAACGGTTCATTGACGCAGTACCCGACGAAGATGTCTCATCCCCCAGGCCCGCTCCAGGACAACGCTTTTAAGGACCATCTAGTCTCGCTTGACGCGATGCTTTATCGAAATCGCAATCGAAATCGATCGTCATTTCAATGGGGAACGGCACAATGATGAAGAAAAAAAATCCGATTTCGATTGCGATTTCGATTTCGATTTCGAGACAGACAAGCAATAACAAATAACTGACAACCGATAACTGATAACTGATAACTGATAACTGACAACTGATAACCGATAACTGACAACCGATAACCGATAACTGACAACCGATAACCGATAACTGACAACCGATAACCGATAACAGTTAAACCATAACCAATCCCGTCTTCCAGACCAACTGCTTCCCAACGACAAAAAGCCCGTCACGGCATGCCGTGACGGGCTTAAAAAATGGTGCGTGAAGAACGCTAGGCCTGGATTCTGTTCACCGCGGCAGTCAGACGGGACACCCGGCGGGCCGCGTTGCCCCAGTGAATGACCTTCTTGCCGGCGGCCTTGTCCAGAACAGCGGTAGCTTGAATCAATTTAGCCTGAGCCTGTTCCAGGTCGTTTTGCTCCACTGCCTGCCGTACAGCCTTTACGGCGTTCTTGATTCTGGTCTTGGTTGCCTTGTTCCGGGCTTGAGCCTTCAGGCTCTGGCGGTGCCGCTTGATTGCCGATGGATGATTAGCCAATTTCGTTACTCCCTCGAATTTGAATATGTACTACGTCAATTGGTTCCCATGCGTTGAAACCTCTATTACTACCCAACAGATCTGGAAAATGTCAATACCGAGTTTCTGGAAATGTTTAAATCAATCCGTAACTACTCAGCTCGTCCGAGTAAAAGTGGACTGGATACCCGCCTTCGCGGGTATGACTGACTCGGTGACGACATTGAAAAACAAGTCATTCCCGCGAAGGCGGGAATCCAGGTCATGCTTGCTACAAGATTTACAAGTAACCGTTTCCCGCTTTGAAGCTGAATAGTTGCAATCAATCAAACCTGCAGGGCCGGAAAGTCGGCCAGTTTGTCGAACTTGTCCACCAAGGCTTTGAGCAGGTTCAGCCTGTTGATCCGCAGATCCCGCTCCGGGCACATGACCATGACGTGGTCGAACAAGCCGTCCACCAGGGGTTTGATTTCCAGCAGCAATCCCAGCAGTTCCGGATAACCGTCACTGGCCCACAATTCTTCCCAGCGCGGAGCTATGGCTTGCCATGCCTGGGCCAGGGCTTTTTCCTGGGGCTCGGCCAAGAGATCGTCGCGCCACTGGCCGGTCAGCATCTTGCCGTCTTCCGTTTCCATGGCCTGCTTGCGGATGATGTTCGCGGCCCGTTTGAAGGTCTGTACCGAGGCGACAAATTCCTCTTCACGGCTGAACTGCTCCAGGGCCTCGATCCTGGCCTTCAAGGCCCAGATGTCGGCAAAACCGGCGCCCACTGCGGCATCCACGATCCGGGTCGGATACCCTTGGCCATGAAAGTAGGCTTTCAGGCGCTGTCCGAAGAAATCCAGCAGCCTGGACAGGCTTTCTTCCGCGGGAACCTTCCAGGAGACGTGGCCGTAGGTTTGCTGGGCATTGGCCAACAGCGTCTCCAGATCCAGGCGCAAGCCGTGTTCCATGACAATCCGGCTGATGCCAAGGGCGGCCCGGCGCAATGCATAAGGATCGTTGGCCCCGCTGGGGGTCATGTTCAGGCCGAAACACCCGACCAGGGTGTCCGCCTTATCCGCCAGGGCCAGCAACGCGCCCAGGCGGCTTCCGGGCGTGGGGCTGTCCGGACCGGCGGGCAAATACTGTTCCGCAATGGCCTTTGCCACCGTCTCGGATTCTGCCTGACGCCGGGCATAGATTCCGCCCATGGTCCCCTGCAGCTCGGCAAACTCCTTGACCATTTCGGACACCAGATCCATTTTGGCCAGCAACCCGGCCCGGGCGGCCTCCGCCGTGCTCTCCGGCAGCACGATCTCGGCCAAGATCCGGGTCAGTTGTTCCAGACGGCGGCACTTGTCGCCCATGCTACCCAAAGGAGCCAGGAAAACCACGCTCTCCAGCATGGCCAGCCATTTCTCGCTCGAGGCGTTGCAATCCGCCTGAAAAAAGAAGCGGGCGTCTTCCAGCCGGGCCTTGAGCACGCGTTCCCAGCCCTTGCGGACCAGTTGTTCGTCCTTGGGCCGCAGATTGATCACCGTCAAAAAATTCGGCAGCAACCGGCCTGCCGTATCTTCTACTCCGAAGCTTTTCTGGTGCTGCTCCATGCTGGTCAGCAGGACTTCCCGCGGCAACTCCAGATAGGAAGGGTCGAATCCCCCCATAACCGCCACCGGATGCTCCACCAGTTGGACCACCTCGTCCAGCAGCCCCTGCTTCCACACGATCCGGGCCTGTCGGGCGTCGGCCAGGCTGTCGGCCTGGGAGACAATGGTTTCCCGCCTCGCGGCGCTTTGCAGGACCACATGGCCCTGGTCCGCCAGAACATGAAAATACGCACTGGCATCCGACACGCTCCACGGCCCGCGACCGAGAACGCGGTGCCCGTGGGTCATCCTGTCCGAACAGACGCCGGCAAAGCGAACATCCACGATGTCCGGGCCGAGCAGGCACAACATCCAGCGAATCGGCCGGCCAAAGGTGACGTCTCCGTTTGCCCAGCGCATTTTCTTGGGAAAAGCCAGTCCGGAAACGAGTTCCGAAAGAATTCCGGGCAGGATGTTTACCGCGTCGCCGCCGCCGACCTGTTTGCGCAGCGCGGCATACGCCCCTTTGGGTGTTTCATGGGCGAACAATTCAGAGACGTCCGCACCGTGTCCGGCGGCAAAGCCCAGGCCGGGCTTCAGGGGCCGGCCTTCGGCATCAAAGGCGGCCTTCCAGGGCGGTCCGATGAACAACTCTTCGACCACATCCTGCGTCCGCCTCATGGAGGGGCAGAACACCGTCAATCGGCGAGGCGTAGATGCCGTTTCGATTTCTAGTGCGACAATCCGGGCTGCTTCCAGGGCCTGAGTCAGGTTTGCTGCAAGTTGATTTTCCAGTGCCGCCAGGAACCTGGCCGGAATTTCCTCGGTGCCGATCTCCAAAACAAACGCTGAACTGCTCATGATGCACCCCCGGCAAGCATTGGAAAGCCCAGTTCTTCACGCTGAGCCGCGTACAGCCGGGCGACCCGGGAAGCCAGCTTGCGGACCCGGGCGATGTATCCGGTGCGTTCGGTGATGGAAATGGCCCCGCGGGCATCAAGCATGTTGAAGGTGTGGGAACATTTCAGGCAGTAGTCATAGGCAGGCCAGGGCTGACCGGCTTCTCCCAGGCGCGTGCTTTCCGCCTCGTACATGTCAAAAAGTTGCGAGAGCATGGCTGCGTCGCTGAGTTCAAAATTGTACCGAGATTGTTCCACTTCACTCTGGTGATGGACCTGACCGTAGGTGACGTCGCGATTCCATTGCAGATCGTAGACCGATTCCTTTTCCTGGAGGTACATGGCCAACCGCTCCAGGCCATAGGTGATCTCCACGCTGACGGGTTTCAGGTCAATGCCTCCGACCTGCTGAAAATAGGTGAACTGGGTCACTTCCATCCCGTTGAGCCAGACTTCCCAGCCCAGTCCCCAGGCGCCAAGGGTCGGCGATTCCCAGTCGTCCTCCACGAACCGGATGTCGTGCTCATCCGCGCGAATGCCCAAAGCGGCCAGACTTTCCAGGTACATCTCCTGAACATTGTCCGGCGAGGGTTTCATGATCGCCTGGAACTGGTAGTAATGCTGCAGGCGATTCGGATTTTCCCCGTACCGGCCGTCCGTGGGTCTGCGCGACGGCTCCACGTAGGCCACGTTCCAGGGCTCCGGCCCGATGACCCGCAGGAAGGTGGCCGGATTGAAGGTTCCCGCGCCCACTTCCACGTCATAGGGTTGTTGAATGACGCACCCCCGCTGCCCCCAATACGTCTGCAGCGTGAAAATAATGTCTTGAAAATACATGGCGATTCCTGGCTTAAATGTTGAGGATGTAACCGAAGGAGCTGCTGCTGGACCGGAACAGGGCAACCACTCGCATGTCGCTTGTCCGGCAGTCGCGCGCAGACAGGATTCACCATGCCCGCCCGTATCTGAGTGTTGAAAAAGTCCTTTTCCAGCAGTTCGTTCAAAAACCCCAAGTGCAAGGAGCAAAAAAAGTTCAAGGTCGAAGCGTATTTACTCATACGTGAGAGTTTGAACTTTTTGCGGCGACGCAGCAATTGGGGATTTTTCAACGGACTGGCATGCTATGCCGCCACAAAACGGCCTTGGCTCCAGCGCAGGCCGAGATGGTGCCGTACGTAACCGTCCACAACCTGAAAAATTTCACCCCGCGTGGCCGCGGACATGGGAATCCGGGCCCATTGGTCAGGTCGGCTGGTGACAAGACTGCCCAGGATGACCTGGGTTTCCGGACCGATTTCCAGATTCCGACCCGCTCCGGGCACACATCGCGCACAGCAGATACGCCCCTTGTCCAGGGCCAGGGTCAACCGCTTGCCCGTCTGCTCCGGTTGTTCGTGTCCGCATACGGCACAGGTTTCCAGTTCCGGCGCATACCCGTGGTCAAAGCAGATCCTGGCGCGAAACAACTGCAAAAACACCGGCGAAACATTCTCGGCCTGATCCAGAACCTCCAGAGTCTCCAGCAAAAGTGCGTACACGCCCGGGGCTTCTTCCGGTGTGATGCGCAGAGCCTGCAAAAAACTCAAACAGTTGGCGGCGAGGCCGGTCCGGGCGGCGTCATGGCGCAGGCGGGGAAACATGCGCAGCAATGTGCCTTCTTCCAGGGTACAGCAGCCCTTGGCCGGGAAAAAGCGAACCTTGAACAGCACGCTGTTCAAGGCATCCAGGCATCCGCAAAAACGACGTCGGCTCCGGGAGCCGCCAAAGGCCAAGGCAGTGGTCAAGCCGAGGGCCGGCGAGAAGAAACGCACCCAGCAGTCGATCTCCCGAAACCGCCCCACCTTGAATATCAGACCTTCGCCGGTCCATTCCCGTTGCACGGAAAACTCTTTCCAACTCACTTGGTTTCGTGACGGCCCGTCAGTGGCATTGGATCAGTCCAGCAGGCCCTGCCCACCATCATCTCCCCGAACCTGCCGGCAAGCTATTCAGGGAAACCGTACCACCATCACCTCGCCGGAGCGGGCGGAGAGCGGCCACGGCCTTCCGTCCAGATACAGGGTGACGCCTCCGGCGTTTCCAAGACGCAATTCCAGGTTGTTTTCAAAAGAAATCACGAATCTCTCGCCGGGCCGCAAGAAAGCCTCCCGGGGACGATTGGTGTCAGCCTGGGCGGAAAGCCAGCAGTTTTCATGAGCCCTGATCTCCAAGGTCTTTTCAACGCCGGCAGGGGCCACGACGGCCTGTTGCGGAGCGGCCGGACTTGCCGGTTCGGGACGTTCCGCCGGATCCGGTTCCTGGGGTGCGACCGGCTCGCTCAGCGGCGTCTCGGCCTGGTCCGCGGGAGACGGATCTTCTTCCGTCATGGGAGGCGAATCCTGGAGATCGTTGCCAACCCCGGAGTGCAGTTCGGGCAAGGTTTCATCTTCCAGAGCCTCGCTGTCGGTTTCTTCAGCCAGGGACGGAAACGGAGAAGCCAGGGGAGCCGGTTCAAAACCCGCGTCGGGACTGAAGGCGTCACCCTGGATTTCTCTTTCGGAATCCGGAGTCCCGGTGGCAAATTGTTCCCCGGGCGGAGCGTAAGCCGGCGGTGCTTCCGGAGCCTCGCTCTGGTATGCCGAACGCAGATTGTTCTGAAAGAACCAGACCGCTCCGGCGCCGACGAACACCAGCAGGAGCAGGACAATCAGGTAATTGACGATCGGCGGCAAACCATGCCGAACCGGGGGAAGATTCTCGGTATCGGCCAGAGCCAGGGCATCGTAGTCCGAATCGTCCTCGGAAACATATATCCGGGCCAGGGCGTTTCCCATCTTGTCCGCGTCCAACCCCAGAAATTTGGCGTAATTCTTGACAAACCCCTTGGCGTATACCGGATGCGGCAGCGCGCTTTCATTGCCCTCTTCGATGGCCTCCAGATTCATGCGGCTGATCTTGGTCTTATCCATGACCTCGGAAATCTCCAGGCCCTGGCGCAGCCGTTCATCTTTCAACATCTTGCCCAATTCTTTCAAATTCATATTTTTTCTCCAAAAAACACGGCAAACTGAATCTGATCGCCCCAATATGCGTCAAGACTTCATCCAGCCCGGATTGTCCGGATAGGACATGGCTGAATGAAGTGCTGGGGGCTTGGAAGGACTGTCGTGCTGGAATGGTTGGTTCAAGTAGTGCTCAATAGAGCTTCCCATCTGAGCCGGACTGGCTTTGGATGAGAATTGACTGAAAACTCCGGAAGATCGCTTGCTTGCGTCGCGCGCGACGACGCAAGCAAAATCTGTTCAGGATAAAGCTTCGGAACCAGCAGAGCTTGTACGCCTAAAGCCGAATGTCAATCAAGGCTCGATTGCGCAAGCTCGCCATGTAACTTTCATAACGTTCCTCCAGCCGCGGCTCCATCAGTATCTCGCGAATCTGATCCTCGACTTCGGCCAGGGGTTTGATCTCACCAGGCTCTTCGTCCATCAACTTCAGGATGGCCGCACGGTCCTGGATGCGAATGATGGAAGAGATTTCGCCCTTTCGGAGCGGCTCCAGGGCACTGCGCCAGTCCGCCGCCAGATCCTGCCATGCCAGCAGCCCCATGTCCCCGCCCTGCTCTGCTCCCGGCCCGCGGGAGTATTCCCGGGCCGCTTCGGCAAAGGTGATTGTGCCGGCATGCAGTCTCGCCAGCACCTCTTCGGCCTGAGCGGGGGAGGCGAACAGGATCAGCCCCAGATGGACCCGTCGCTGCTGGGCGAACTCATCCTTGTTGTTCTCGTAGTAGGCGCGAATCTCGTCCGAGGTGACCACGACCTTGCGCCGGATCATGAAACCTAACAGACGATGCCGCAGCATCTCCTCACGCAATCGACGTTCGTACTGCTCTCTGGTCAACCCCTGGAGCGTGAGAAATTCTTGAAACTGGCTTTCGGTCGCTCCCAACTGTTCTCGAATCTGGCGGATCTGGGTCTGCACCTCCAGGTCCGTGACCTGCATCTCCAGACGCTCCGCCTCCTGCCGAATCAGCACTTCTTCGACCATTCGGTCCAGCAATTGCCGTTTGCCTTCCAACAGAGCCCGTTTGTCCTCATCCCGAAGCTCTCGGCCCTGGAACTGCTCCGCTACGGGACGAAACCGCTGATTCAATTCAAAAAGGGTTATGACCTCGCCATTGACCACCGCCACGATCCTGTCCACCACATTTCCGGCCAGCGCCGGGGAGACGCAGAAAACAAGACCGAGAATCGTCATCAACGCCAATCTGCATATTGAAAAATGTCGCATATGGTTCCATGATTTTTAAAGTCCAAGTAACAACTCGCGAAGCATGTTCCGTGCGAACGTCCGCGGCATGCCGTTACACACCGGCCATCTGCCTGTGGGCAAAAGGCCCCCTAGATGGCAGTTCCTTCAAGAAGATGGTGGTTGATCACGATATTTGCGGATGCCAGAGCATCCGCAAGCCACGCCTCGAAAGCCTGCTCCAGTTTTCGTTCCACCAGAATCCGCTCCACCAACGGATACGCCTGCGCGGGATCAATGATCCGTCCCTGGGTTCTGTCCAGAAGCACCAGGGCATAGTGCCCCTCAGGTTCACGCATCAGGATGCTCGTGGCCTGTACCGGATCCAAATCGCCGAGCAGAGTCTGCCAGTCCGGGGAAAGGTTTTCTTCGCGCAATCTATAGGAGTGTACAACCACTCTGTCAAAACGCTTCCCCAAAATCTCCGGATTCGTTTCCGAGACGGACATTTCCAGGACCTTTTCCACGAGATCCCGTTCCCGGCCATGGATGAAGAGAAATTCCACCCTGGGGTGCAGATAAAAGTCCCCAATATTGTTTTTGTAGTATGCGTCAACTTCCTGATAGTCGATGGAAATGGTTGGACGCAGGACTTTTTGCAGCAGCTTTTCCAGGCTTAAAGTGGCCTTGAGCTGCTCACGCCATCTGTCCAGATGGATGTACTCCTCCACCAGTATCTGCTCGAAGGCCCCTTCGGGATAATCGGCCCGAACCAGTGCCTCCGAGGCATCCAGTTCATTCTCGCTGACGGCAAGGCCGCGCTGCTCCAAAAACTGGGCCACAAGATACTGGACCACGATTTCCGACAGCACCGCCCCATACTCCTGGCGCAAGCGATCCAGCGAGGAGGAGTGCTGCGTTGTTCTGGCGAGATATTTCAAATCATGGGCGGCTTCAAGCTGCGCCATATAGACCGGCTGCCCGTTGATTCGCGCCACAACCCCATCTTCCACCATGGGGGAAGAACACCCTGTTCCGATCACTGCAACGGCCAGGGCGAGAAGGAAAGGGAATGAAAACGGGATGATGCGCATGAAACTCATGAAGGCAACGAGTGCGGTGACATCGCCAGATGGGAAAACTCAACAACGGCTTGCCGTAAATGGATACAATTAGCCGCCTTGTCCGCAAAGCGCAACTCCACCCGATTCGGGGGCAGGAACCGAACGCGGTCCTGGCGCTGCATCACCCAGGGCACAATGGCCTGGAGGACGTTCTGATCCGCGGAATCGGACCAGGCCACCACCACCCTGCCGGGCGCCAGGTCCGCTCTTGCCGCCTTGAGCGTCGACAAGAGCCGCTTCAGCTTGACGACTTCCACAAAGGTCTCCAACTCCTCGGGAAAGTTCCCGAATCGGTCCCGGATCTCGCTTTCCACTTCCAGAGCCGCTTCATCCGTGGCCGCCGAGGACAAGGCCTTGTAGAAGTGCAGCCGATCCCGGGA
Source organism: Desulfonatronum parangueonense (assembly GCF_054656975.1). Taxonomy (NCBI): domain Bacteria; kingdom Pseudomonadati; phylum Thermodesulfobacteriota; class Desulfovibrionia; order Desulfovibrionales; family Desulfonatronaceae; genus Desulfonatronum; species Desulfonatronum parangueonense. The sequence continues at coordinate 194,053 of NZ_BAAHXH010000003.1, read as the reverse complement.
TTCGGGAATGTAATTCTCAGGGATATGGGCCGGAAATGAGACATTCATTTCCGTCTGCCGATCGTCCCGGGGCGCTTCTCCCTTGAGGCGGCTGACCTCGTTTTCCAGCATCTCCAGGAACAGTTCCAGGCCGACCTTGGAAATGGTCCCGGATTGCGTTTCCCCGAGGATGTTTCCCGCGCCGCGCAGCCGCAGATCTTCCATGGCCACGAAGAAACCGGCGCCCAGATAGTCCATGTCCAGAATGACCTGCAGGCGCTTGCGGGTGGATTCCGGCAGCGCATCCAGCTTGTTGACCACGAAATAGGCATACGCCTGACGTTCGCTGCGCCCCACCCTGCCCCGCAACTGATAGAGCTGGCCCAGGCCGAACATCTGGGCCTGATCCACGATCAGCGTATTTGCCCTGGGAAAATCCAGGCCGGACTCGATGATCGCCGTGCAGACCAGGATATCCAGTTCGCCGTGCCAGAACTGGTGCATGCACTTCTCCAGCGCGGTGGGCGCCATCTGGCCGTGGGCTCGCCCGATCCTGGCCTCCGGAGCCAGGGACCGGACGTACTCTTCAACCTGATCCAGGCCCTGGACCCGGTTGTGCACCCAGAAGACCTGTCCGCCCCGCTCCAGTTCCAGCGCCAACGCCTGCCGAAGCATGTCCGCGTTGCGCTCCAGCAGGTAGGTCTGCACCGGCTTGCGGTCCACCGGCGGGGTTTCGATGACGCTCAAAGAACGGATGCCGGACAGGGAGAGCTGCAAGGTTCGGGGAATGGGCGTGGCCGTGAGCGTCAAAACATCGACATTCTTGCGCAATTTTTTCAATTTTTCTTTGTGCTTGACCCCAAAACGCTGCTCCTCGTCCAGGATCAGCAGGCCCAGGTTCGGCAGGTTCACGTCGTCGGAGATCAGACGATGGGTCCCGATCAGGATGTCCACCCGGCCGCGGGCCGCGGCTTCCAGAATCTGCTTCTGCCGGGCCTTAGGGACGAAACGGCTGAGCATGGCCACCTGCACGGGAAAATGCTCCATGCGCGTCCGGAAATTTTGATAGTGCTGCTCCGCCAGGACCGTGGTCGGACAGAGCAGGGCCACCTGCTTGCCGTCCATGACCGCGCGGAATGCGGACCGCATGGCCACCTCGGTCTTGCCGAAGCCCACATCCCCGCATACCAGGCGATCCATGGGCTGGGGCAGATCCATGTCCGTGAACACGTCGTCGATGGCCCGGGACTGATCCGGCGTTTCCTCGAATCCGAAGGAGGCTTCGAAATCGCGGTACATCTCGTTCATGGGACTGTAGGCGTAGCCCTTGGCAATACGCCGGTAGGCATAAATTTCCACGAGATCCTGGGCAATTTTTTCAATGGCCTTGCGCGCCCGCTCCTTGGTCTTGGTCCATTGCGCGCCGCCCAGCCGGTCCAGGACCGGTGAACTTCCTTCCGGGCCTTTGTAGCGCTGCACGAGGTTCAAGCGGTCCACGGGCAGATACAGCTTGTCTTCTCCCGCGTACTCCACCAGCAGATAATCGTTGGCCGCATCGCCGATCCGCACCCGGTGCAGCCCGCCGAACCGACCCAGGCCGTAATCCCGGTGCACCAGCAGATCGCCCGTAGTCAATTCGTCAAAGGAATCCAGTCCGGCAAAGCCCTTCTTGCGCAACTGCCTGGCCGGCCCCTTTTTCTCATCCGGCTGCAGCACGTCCTCGGCCAGGATCAACATGCCGTTCCATTCCAGGTCCATGCCGGTCCGCAACGACGAGCGGATCAGCGAGATCCCGTTGCCGTCCGGATCGAATTCCTGGTTGAAAGCAATGCCCTCCTCATCCAGACGCTTGCCGAAACGGGTCCGGGAATGATCGGAATGAAAGGAGATGAGCACCTGGGGCCGCTCCTCCCGCCATGCGCGCAGGGACTGCATCAGGGTGCTCCAGGGCCGCTGGCGGGCATCGGGTCGCCAGAACAGATCCTGAAACGAGGCGTGATTTTTTTCGGGAAGGTCGATTCCTTGGCGATCCACGCCGATCAGCAGATCCTCGAAAATGATCTGCCGCCGATTGTGCCATGCCAGCCTGGCCGAGGAAGCGGGCTGGATCAGGCTGGACCGCAGCCAGCGGCTGTCAGCCTCGCAGTTAATTTCCCGGGCCACCTCCTCAAGATAGGTTTGCCAGGCCCACTCCCCTTCCTCCAGCCGCGGCCGCAGCTGGGACGAACCGCACAGCAGGAAGACCGTATTATCTGGCAGCCACTGATTCAGCGTCGAGTATTTGTCATAGTAGACTCCCGGCGCCAATAAACCGTCGCCCCGTTCCAGAGCCTGCTGCAGCCTGGCGTGACCTCGGCTGGTGATTTCCCCGGTGGCGTCAAGACGCCGCCACCAGTCATGCGCGGTAGACCGAAGCTGATCCGCCTGCAGGGTCGGAGCAATCGGCAGGATGATTGCATCGAGGATGTCGCCGATGGAGCGCTGCCGGAGCGGATCAAACAGACGCATGCTTTCCAGGGTTTCCCCGAAAAACTCCATCCGCAGCGGCGCGTCGTATCCTGGAGGGAAGACGTCCAGAATGTCTCCGCGCCGGGCCAGCTCGCCGACATCCGCCACCATGGACGACCGGCGATACCCCCAGGTCACGAGCTGCTCCAGGATGACGTCCGGGGAGAGTTCCTCCCCCTGGCTCAAATGCAGAAAAGAATTTTCAACCACATCCTTGGGAGGCCATTTCGGCAAAAAATTCTCCACACTGGTCACCAGGCCGAATGGCCGGGACGCATTATGCAGAGCGAAAAGCGCCATCCAGCGCTGACTCCAGGCTTCAGCGTCAGCCTGCAGGGGATCTTCGGGGGAGTAGGCCGGCAACGAAAACCAGCGCCGCTTCCAGAACACCTCGTGCTCATCCCGGGAAAACAAGCGCACCAGGGCCTGCATTTCCGAAATCTGTCTGGCATCCGGCAGGACCAGCACCACGTTTATCCCCCGGGCCAACAATGCTTCGGCCAGATAGGCCTGGGTCGCGGGACCGCTTTTGTGGACGTACAGGGCGTCCTGGCGACCTCGCAGAAAATCTTGAATATCCTTGGTCAAATACACAAAAAATGATCCTTGCACGATGTTGGTGCGAACGAACTGCCGCATCATCCCAACAATGAAAAAAATGTCAGCCTACGCCGAAACATGGTTGCAAAAATCCAGCAGATCATTACAACAGGCCCGGAAGCGCATGAAGTGCCATGAACCGATCTTGAAACATTTCAACCGGGGCACGCATCCTGTTTTCTTCCCCGCTCGAAACATGCGGCTCCTGACCGGCAGGCTTTGCTCATCCAGATTTGCCGTGCGTTCCTCAACGGCCCGGATTCGGGTAACCGGCGTTCGACGGAGCGATCCGGGATACCTGCCCACCGTGACAAGCCGCGACCTTTGCGAAACCTTTTCCCAGAAACAACCAAACAGCTGACCCAGCGACCAAACGGAGGACATCTGACGAATGACCTATCACTTCGAACACTCCGCACAGATTTCCATGGATGAACATGTGAAAATACTTGGGGACGATGAATTGTTGGATTTTTGGGAAGAGAGTCAATATCTCGATGGGTTTCTGCAGGAAAACGAAATCCACCTTCCGCAGACCATGAGCAACTGTGAGCGGCTGATTCTTCAAGAACTGCAACTACGCTTTTGCCAGCGTGAACAACCCCAACGCATGAACGCTGCCCGCTGATTCCTCGATCCTTCTCCGCAACAACGCGAATTCCAAATCCCTCAAAACAACCCTCCGCGCAAGTTCCCTTCAGGAATTTGCGCGGAGTTTTTCATTGATTTTTGGTAACAACTTAGCACATTTCGCAACAAGACCCAGATTGTTCCGGCTTGTCTCGATTTTTTGGCATCGCCTGTCTGAATGAGCCAGGTTTCGTTCATCGAACCATTGCCTGATGCATGAAGCACGTAGTGCTGTTTATTCACGCAATGGTTCGATGTTACGAAGCCGGTGAAGGAGTTGCGATGCCGAAAAATCGAGATTAGCCGGAACGCAGAGGAGTAGTTACGATTTTTGCCCGCTTTCGGAGTCGGCACCACATCTTCCCCCCAAGCCGTCGCACTTCAGTGCGGGCCGCCTGGGACCGCCGCACCCCAGTGCGGCCCGCCTTCCCAAGCCACGGCCTGAAAAAATTTTGCCGATCCTCCCGCCCCAGTTCAGCGAGCTCAACCAGCCTGCGCGGACTCGGATGCACGACCGATGCAGTGATACTCCAGTTCGAATCTCCGCAGAAAATCGACACCGTACAGGTTTCGGCCGTCGAAAATGACGGGCTCCTTCAAGGTTTTCTTGATCCGCGCGAAATCCGGATTGCGGAACTGATTCCATTCCGTGGCCACGGCCAAGGCATCCGCGCCCTCCAACACGTCGTACTGCGCCGGATGAATGCTGACCAGCGGATTCTCGGCCAGTGCTTCCCCGGCCTTGTCTCCGGCAGCCGGATCGAACGCCTGAACGCGCATTCCCGCGGCGGTCAACTCGGCGATCAGCTCCAGGGCCGGAGCCTCGCGGATGTCGTCGGTGTTCGGCTTGAAGGCCACGCCCCACAGGGCGAGGGTCTTGCCCTGGATTCCGCCGCGATCGGCGAAATAGGCGGTGATCTTGTCCACCAGCAGGCGCTTCTGGCGCATGTTCAATCCGTCCACGGCCTTCAGCACGCTGGGCTCATACCCGTTGGACATGGCCGTGTCGATCAGGGCGCGGACATCCTTGGGGAAGCAGGAGCCGCCGTATCCCAGCCCTGGATAGATGAAATGGCGGCCAATGCGCTGATCCGACCCAATGCCCTGGCGCACGTCGTTCACATCCGCGCCCACCCGCTCGCAGATGTTGGCGATTTCGTTGATGAAGGAAATTTTGGTGGCCAGCATGCAGTTGGCGGCATACTTGGTCATCTCCGAGCTGCGCACGCCCATGACGATCATCTTGTCCCGGCTGCGCGCAAAGGGTGCGTACAGGGCCTTGAGCAGCTCGGCCACACGCACGTTGTCCGTGCCCACCACCACCCGGTCCGGCTTCATGAAGTCGTTGATCGCGTCGCCTTCTTTCAGAAACTCCGGATTGGAAACCACGTCGAACTCGATGTTCACGCCTCGCGCATCCTGCTCCGCCAGGATCAGTTCCCGAACCGTGTCGGCCGTACCCACGGGAACCGTGGACTTGTTCACCACGACCTTGTAATCCTGCATGTTTCTGCCGATTTCCCGGGCCACCTGGTGCACGTAAATCAAATCGCAACTCCCATCCGCCTTTGACGGGGTTCCCACGCAGATCATCACGAAAAGGGACGATTCCAGCCCTTCGATCAGGTCCGTGGTGAATCGCAGCCGCCCCTGCTCCGCATTGCGCTGCACGATTTCTTCCAGACCCGGCTCGAAAATGTGGATGCTGCCCCGGTTCAACGCAGCCACGATCTCCGGATTGACGTCCACGCAGACCACGTTGTTGCCCATTTCCGCAAAACATGCCGCGGTCACCAGCCCCACATATCCCGTCCCAACGATGCATAAGTTCATGATGCTGCTCTCTCCTTGAAAAGTTCCCCACCATTCGCGACAAGATGTTGAAAACCACCCGTTGCGGCAGGCAATAAGAATCCGCGATGCAAAAGCCGTTGCGAGCCAAGAACGATCCGCGACCGGCCTGACAAGGTTAACGCCCTACGGAGTCAACCTCGATTCGGCTCGCGGATCATCAGGACCAACCAGGTCCTTGGCTCATCTGTTCAAGCTTCGCATCCCGTTTTCGCCGTGGCTCCATCAGCCTGCCGACATGCGTCTACTTACCTTTCCCCAAGTCCGGACACAACCCCTGCCCGCAAACCTGAAGTCGCGGGGCCTCACCGCAGACGGCTCGATTTTGCGACATCTCAAGCCGCCGCCCATGCTGAAGAACATGCTGAAATGCGGACACAGATCCCGAAAAAGACGCTCCGTAACGCATGCATTGGCAAAATACAGTGCCCCCATACTTGATATGCACCCAGGTCAATGGTAGCCAATTGGACATGTTTGGGTGAAAATTCGCGATACCGGGTCGTTGCACAACTCACGATCCCGACGCAAAGCGGATCTCGACGTAAAATCACATCCACTGGAGACCTGCCTTATGCAAATGGTCGTGCTGGACGGTAAGACCGTCAACCCAGGAGACAATCCATGGACTCCCCTGGAGGCTCTCGGCGAACTGACAGTGCATGACCGCACATCACCTTCCGACGTCATCCAGCGGGCGGCTTCCGCCGAAATCGTTCTGACCAACAAGACCCAGCTGACCAGGGACATTCTGAGCCAGCTCGACAAGTTGCGCTTCATTGCCGTCATGGCCACGGGGTACGATATCGTTGATCTGGAAGCCGCCTCCGAGCGGGGCATTCCCGTATCCAACGTGCCCAGTTACGGGGCCAAATCCGTTGCCCAGTTCGTGCTGGCCCTGGTCCTGGAGCATTGCCACCAGGTCGCCTTGCACGACCGGGCCGTGAAAGACGGGGAATGGTCCCGGGCCGAGGACTTCTGCTTCTGGAAGACCCCGCAGATCGAGCTGTCCGGATTGAAAATGGGCATTATCGGATTCGGCAAGACTGGCCGCCGCGTGGCCGAGCTGGCCCATGCCCTGGGCATGGACATCATCGTCTACACGCCGAGGATCGGGGGCACCCCTCCCTACAAGCCCTTTGCCTGGAAAAGCCTGGAAGAGGTGTTTGCCGAAGCGGATGTGCTCAGTCTGCATTGCCCGCTGAAGCCGGACAATGCGGGCTTCGTGAACAAAAATCTCCTGGCCTTGATGAAAAAGTCCACCTTTTTCATCAACACCGCCCGCGGCGCCCTGGTCAACGAGCCGGACCTGGCCGAGGCCCTGAACTCGGGAACGATTGCCGGAGCCGCCCTGGATGTCGTGGCCCAGGAACCCATCCGGAGCGACAACCCCCTGCTTACGGCCAGGAACTGCATCATCACGCCGCACATCGCATGGGCCAGCCTGGATTCCCGTAAACGCCTCCTGGGTGCCGTCGCGGAGAACATCAAGGCCTTTCAGGCCGGTCGGCCCACCAATGTGGTGAACATGATCGAGGAACTTTCCGGCCATTCATGAATATTGAACCGCTCGCTCGCTCAAGGCGCAGTGGACGCCAAGAAGAGATTTTTTGGCTTCCGCCGAAAAAGATTCGAAATCCAAAAGGCTTCACGCCTATTGGCGATGTCTTGTCTCCCACAGGGAGAGGCCACATTTTTGAAAGCAGCTTTTTCCCTGCTTTTAAAAATTGTTTCCTTGGCGACCCTGGCGCCTTGAGCGACCAACGGGAGCGGGCGGTTCTGATTGCATTTTAAAATTCTCGTCATAACTGAAATCGGGTAAGCCACATCTTGCGCTTTCCGAGGGAATGCCATGTACAGACTCGCCCTGCTGCGCCACGGCCAAAGCACCTGGAACCATGAAAACAGGTTCACCGGCTGGACCGATGTCGATCTGACCGACCTCGGCCGCCAGGAAGCCGAAACCGCGGCCCGCCTTTTCCAGGATGAAGGCTTTACCTTCGACGTCTGCTTCACCTCGGTCCTGAAACGGGCCGTGCGCACCCTGTGGATCGTTCAAGACGCCCTGGATCTGCTCTGGCTCCCGGTCCACAAGACCTGGCGGTTGAACGAGCGCCACTACGGCGCCCTGCAGGGCTTGAACAAGGCGGAAATGACCGCCAAATACGGCGAAGAGCAGGTTTTTCAATGGCGGCGCAGCTTCGACGTCACGCCTCCGGCCCTGGACCTGGACGATCCGCGCCACCCGCGCTACGATCGTCGCTATGCACAAACGCCCACCGGGGAACTTCCGGCCACCGAAAGCCTGAAGCTGACCATCGACCGGGTCCTGCCCTACTGGCATTTTACCCTGGCCCCGGAAATCAAGACCGGCCGCAGGATTCTCGTCTGCGCCCACGGCAACAGCCTGCGCGGGCTGGTCAAGTTCCTGGACAATGTCTCGGAGCAGGAAATCAGCAATCTGAACATCCCCACCGGCATCCCGCTCATCTACGAACTCGATCAGGATCTGCGCCCCCTGCGCAGCTACTACCTGGGCGACCAGGATGCGGTAAACGCCTCCATCAAGGCCGTGGCCGATCAGGCCAAACCCAAAGCATAAGGAGATCTCCCATGTCCGATCAAATTCGCGTCTATGCCCTGAGCACCTGCATCCATTGCAAACGGGCCAAGGAATTTCTGGATAAATGCGGCGTGGAATACGACTGCAAGCACGTCGACTGGATGACCGGTCAGGAACGCACCGACACCCTGGCGGAGATGAAGCAATACAACCCGGCCCAGAGCTTCCCGACCATCATCATTGGAGACACGATCATCGTCGGCTTCAAGAAGGAAGAAATCGAAAAAGCCCTGGGCATGGAGCCCTCCGAATCATGACCCCGGAACAGCTCCACGCCACCCTGCGCAAAATCCAGGAGCCCAAAGGCTATTACTTCAACAAGGACACGGAAATGGTCATGGAGCTGATGCGTTCCCTGCTGACCAACAAGGACCGCTACGGCTACATGGCCTGCCCCTGCCGCCTGCCCGCCGGAGAAAAGGAACAGGACAAGGACATCCTCTGTCCCTGCGTCTACCGGGTGCCGGACGTCAAGGAATACGGCAGCTGCTACTGCGGCCTGTACGTTTCCGAGGAGTGGAACGAGGACAAGATTCCCCACGAGTACGTTCCGGAACGGCGGGAGCCCAGGTTTTAGAAAGATTTTACCGCCCGCTTCGCTGAAGGCACAGAGGACGCAAAGAAAACATCGCCGTCAGGCGTGAAGCCTTTTTGACTTCCGCATCTTTCCAGCGGAAGTCAAAATACTTCTTGGTGTCCCCCGCGCCTTAAGCGAAGCGAGCGGTTCATTTTTTTTAATTACCCATCAAGGATTGCCATGTCCCTACGCGCCCTGGCCCAGGAACTCTATGCGCTGGAAAAAGAGGTTGAACGTCTGCGCAGCGAATTTGAAGCGTTCCCGCCGCCTTTGCGCCAAAGCATCGAGTTGAAGCTGCTTCAGGCCACCGCGGAACGCGACAAGCTGCGGGCGATCCTTGAGGCCAAGAAAAGCGACGGCAAGACATAACCATGGCACGTGCCGCGGCCTCTCGCCCCCCCTTGTTGTCCATTGTCATCCCCGTGTTCAACCAATGGAACCTTACCGCGCAATGCCTCGATAGCCTCCGGGCAAACACGCCGGGCAGCTACTTTGAGGTGTTGATCGTGGACAATGGTTCCATTGACGAGACCCCGTCCGCGTGCCGCCACCTTGGAGAACAACTCTTTCCCCGGCGGTTTACCTACCTTCGCAACCCAGAGAATCTTGGCTTTGGGCAAGCCTGCAATCAAGGTGCGCGAAATGCCTCTGGTGAATTGTTGTTGTTCTTGAACAACGACACACTGATGACCGAAAACTGGGCAACTCCCTTGCTCCATGCAATGCGTGACGATTCTCGTCTGGGAGCCGTAGGACCATTACTCCTGTATCCGGGATCGGAAAGGGTCCAGCATCTGGGAATTGTCTTCTGGCCTGGAACAACAAAACACGTATACGAACTTTTTCCTCGAAATCACCCCGTCGTGACCAAGAGGCGGCATGTCCAGGCAATCACCGCGGCGGCCCTGCTGGTGCTCCGCCGGCTCTTCTGGGCTTGCGATGGATTTTACCCTGGATACAAGAACGGATTTGAAGATTTGGAATTGTGTGTTCGCATCCGTGAACACGGAAAAAATCTTGCATGCATTCCTTCAAGCGTTGTCTTTCATTTGACCAGTCAATCCGCTGGTCGCTTCCATCATGATCAAGACAACGCCGCCCTGCTGCACGCGCGGTGTCCGGGCAAACTCCTCCCGGACGCCTTGCGCATCGTGAAAAAGGACGGCTTTACAGCCAGAATCACCCCCTGGCTGTCGCCATTCGTTGCCTTGCCGGAAGAACGGACTCAAGCGTTGCAGAAGCTGCTCGAGCAAAACCCGCGCATCGATCGCATCATGCACTTGCTTGAACAGGAGCCCCTCTGGGCGGATGGGTATGAATTCATTGCACAAAAGCTTGAAAAAAAGCGCAAGTGGAAGGAAGCCGCTGAAGTGCGTATCCTGCAAAACCATTTCGCGCCGAGTCTTGCGGGCTACCAGAAATTGTTGACCTATGCTGTAAATGCCGACGATCCGAATCTCTTCCATGAAACGAAAACCGCTCTGGATAACATCGCCCAACGTATGCGTCAGGCCAAAGAATTGCGTAGCCGGGCCGAATCAGCTATTCGTCAATGCGAAAAGCCGGACCCCGAACTGGCGGCTCTTTACGAGCAATGGCTGAAAAACCAGCCTTCCCCGCTGGAGACATCCGGCACATCCCCCTCACCTTGAAATGCCGACTTCTCCCCCCCCTCTTTTCTGGTATGGAGCAACCTATTTTGCCGGAGCGCTGGAGCATCTCGGTTGGCAGACCAGAATTCGGAAACAATACTCCCCAAGCGCCGTCACTTGGCGAGAACTATTCGCGGACCTGCCCGCACCGCCCGATGTCCTGGTCGTCGCCGACTACAGCGGCCCTCCACCCCTGCTCGACCCGCATACCTGCCCCTGTTTGACCATATTCTACAGCGTGGACTCACACATTCACTCCTGGCATCCGCTGTACGCCCAAGCCTTTGACCTTTGCCTGGTCAGCCTTCGCGACCACCTACCCCGCTTTGCCGGAACATTTTTGGACGCAAACCGGATACTATGGACGCCGCCGTTTGTTTCGGACACTCTTAAACCCACGCCCAAGGACCAAATCTGGGACGCGCTGTTCGTGGGCAAAGTCGACGCCAACTTAACGCCCAGACGCCACAACGCCCTGCAAGCCCTCAAGCAGGGACTTCCAAGCCTGGAAGTCCGTAAGGGCAAATATTGGGAACTGTTCCCCCAAGCCAAGGTCGTACTCAACTTCTGCGATCTGAACGACCTGAACTTCCGAGTCGTGGAGGCGCTGGCCTGCGGCAGCGCCCTGCTCACCCCGCGCATCGGCCACGGTCAGGATGACCTGCTCCACCACGGCAAGGACCTTTGGCTTTACGACCAGTCCCCGGACGGAAACGACGTCACCGATCTGCTCCACCAGCTTCGCCGCCTCCTGGCAGACGACGAGCTGCGTGCCCGCCTGGCCCGCAACGGCCAGGCCAAGGTAAACGCCACACACCGAGCTTCCCACCGCGCCGCGGCCTTTACGAAATGGTTAGGCGAACACGACTGGCCCGACCTGATCGCCAAACGTCAATCCATTGCAATGGACGTCCACAGCGAGATTCTTCGTCCTCTGTTTTTGCATCTCAGCGAGGCCTTGCCTGAAGGCCATGACCTTCGAGCGCGCTACTACCAAGCAAGCGCAAGATATCTCTCCAAAATATCGGCGAGCCGCGGCGCATGACCTCCCTTCACCTGTCCATCATCATCCCGGTCTTCAACCAGTGGCCCCTGACCGAGCAATGCCTGCACAGTCTTCGCGAGCACACGCCCGGGCGTTTTTTCGAAGTCATCGTCGTGGACAACTCCTCCACCGATGAAACCACCACCCACTGCAAAGCCCTTGGCAGCAGCCTCTTTCCCGGGCGGTTCCACTACCTTCCCCAGCCAGGCAATCTGGGCTTCGGCAGGGCCTGCAACACCGGAGCGGACCAAGCCACGGGTGATTTTCTCTTTTTCCTGAACAACGACACCATCCTCACCCCGAACTGGTACGCTCCCCTGCTCCAGGCGTTTCAAGACGACCATCGGCTGGGCATTGCCGGCCCATTATTGGTTTATCCCGGAACTGAAAGAGTCCAGCACATGGGGATCGTCTTTTTGCCGGGCAACCAGCAGGAACATCTCTATGAATTCTTTCCCGCGGACCATCCGCTAGTCACACGAAAAAGGCATTTTCAGGCCATAACCGGTGCCGCGATGTTGATGCATCGTTATCTTTTCCATCAATGTGAAGGGTTCTTTCCCGGTTTTGTAAATGGAGGCGAAGATGTTGATCTCTGCGCCCGCTTTGCGCGGAAAGGCAAGTACTTGACCTGCATTCCGGAAAGCGTGGTCTATCACCTTGCCAGTCAGACCGAAGGCCGTTTTACCCACGACATAGGCAATGCTCGCCTGCTGCATGCTCGATGCGCTGGCCTCCTCTCCCCTGATATTCATCGCATCATAGCTGAAGACGCATACGAGCTTCGCCTCACCCCATGGCTTACGCCCTATGTCGCCCTGCCAAACGTCAGACGAAACAGGATCAACGCAGAAGTGTCATCATTTCAAGACATAGGCCTTATTCGAGAGAACCTGCACAATGAACCGCTTTGGGAGGAGGGATATGCCCTACTCGCAAATCACTTGGAGCAAAGCTGCGCATGGGAGGAGGCCTGTCTCGTACGTTTTTTTCACGTGCACTTTGCCCCTTCCCTGGACTCCATGCGACAATTGTTTCTCACCTCCAAAAAAGCCCATCAGCCTCAACTCATGACGGAAACCTCGGATAAAATGAGAACCATTGAGATTCGGATGAATGACATGACCAGCCTGCGGGCAAAGGCCTCCGGCATATACGCGAAGGCGAGAAAAGACGGGGACGCGGATCTGATAAGTCTATATCGCAACTGGTTGACCGCTAACAACCCGCCATGATTATCCTGCTTTCATCAAAGCCAAGGCCTCCTCGACGTGTCCCAGGCCCTGCAAATACTCCACTAGTTGCAGCAGAGTCTTCTTGTCCCAGATTATGAACGGCTCATGCTGCGGGTAGACAAAGACGTCCAATGCACGGAGGCTCAACAGCCCCTTGCTCACCAATCCGCCTTCCAGTTCTGTAAAAATATTCCCTGACAATGGGTATGGAGCGGTTGCGCTCCACTCCCGAAAATCAGCCAAGCGAACCATGGCGCAAGGCGACGAAGACCGGTCGTTTTTTGAATTCCCTCCGATGCCCATGGTCAGCAGAATGCTTGAGAAAGACGCACAGAGGAACGGTGGTGTGGTTGAGGGGAGAAATTTCGCAAAGGCCTCCCTGGCCAAAGCGACGTCTCGTGTCGCTTTGACAATTCCTGCGTTCTTGTTCCAGAAGAAATGATTGGAAAGCCATTTGAAGCAGTTAGGGGGCAAGGTCCATCCCGGTTCAAGAAGAACCGCCAGATCTCCCTCAGCCAGGGAAATGGCCATCGGCAAGGACAAGGCCTGCCCCAGCCCAAATTTTTCAGATTGGCGACGTTCAAAACAGTCATTCGCCTGAGATGCCTGAAGCTGAAGGTCGACAAGGTAAAATTCCGGTTGATGGTCCAGTGATTTCCGGCGTACCTCGATCATACTTTCTTGAAGGGGCTCCGGAGCGGTTTCATCATTGATCAAGACGAATACGGGCAATTTTTTTGGCGGTGAAATGAAAACTGATGCAACATTTTTCCTCAGACGATTGGAGATGGCATCACCGGCTCTCTTGGCACTGCACCCGTCCCTTCCATGATCAAGTTCGCCGATATAACGTTCACGAACACTGCTTAGTTCTTCGGGATATTCCAATGCATTTTGAACCTTGCGCTCAAGCTCCGCAAAAGATTTCACGACATGGACCGCGTCGAGCACCTGATACTCGATATTGTTTTCGTCAAAATGCGGATACTCCCGCAATCTGGGATTCCGCAGTAACACAACGGGCTTGTTTAAAAGCATGAACTCCACGAACATCGAGGACACGTCGCTGATCATGACGTCCGCGGCGTGCATCATTCCAGAATAGTCCGGATCTGCAAGAAGCAAAACATGGTCATTGCGCTTCGAGAGGGACTTGTACATCTCACGCCATTCAAAAGAAGTCATGTGATGCAGCTTGATCATGACCACGGTGTCAGGCGTGGCAAAGCGTTCGATTTTATCCTGAATAACAGGAATCGCGGACAATTCTTCATTGAACGTCGGCGCGAATAAAATTAACTTTTTGTCCTGATCAAGGTTCATTTCCTCACAGAATCGACTTCTTCCCACCGCTTTTGGGCTGAACAACAGGTCCGACTTGATAAATCCCGTAACCTCGATGGGCACGCAGACATCCTGCAGGAGAAGTCTTTTGTGCCATAAGCCGGGCACGCAGACCAACTCGGAGAGGTTTTCCCGACGAACAATGGGACTTCGGCAGTAGTACAAGCCCTTGCTGATCAGACCATGGCCGACATTGACCACCCTTGACAGGTGCGGGATTCGAAAGTGGCAAACGTCGGCAACGACCGCCAGTTCCGATTGAACCTTGCTGGAATCGGCGAGATAGAGGCCGTGTTGCCGAAGTTGAGAAATTTCCTGGTCGGTCAGGCCGGCCCCGGCTTGGTCGGCTGAAGGAGGAGAGAATGGAGGAGAAGAAAATCCAAGACGCAGATCGGGATAAGTTGCCTTCAGATAGGCATGAATCGGCTCCAGAAACGGCAGGTGCAGGCTGTTTTCCGGGTAGAACAGCACGTCCAGGTCGCCGCCCACATGGTTGGCGCTGAATCTATCCCGCGGCATGATTACCAGCCGTGCAATCTCGCCAAGGCAGCATCGACTTTTTCTCATGGTGAGACGCCGTTGCGGCGAAACATCTCCCCTTGGCCAGAACTTCACCGACTTCTTCCACTTTTCCTTGCTTTTCAAGCACTCGGGCCAGTCGAAGACAAGATTCCGGGCTCGAAACCGCCTCCACCAGCCCGCGCCAGTAGTGTTCCGCCTGATCCAGCAGGCCATGGCTCTCGGTCAGTTCGGCCAACTCTTCCAGAACAACGTACTTGCGAGGATCAAAGGCAAAGAAACGATAGGCTTCCTGATACGCCGCCACGGCCTTGCCCACCGCCTCCTGCTCGGCAAGCCGCCTGGCCCGCTGCAGATATGGGTTGGGATTGGTGTCGTGCATCACGCAGGTATGGCCGTTTTCGTGCTCCTCGATCAGCTGATATTCAATGCCGTCTTGACGGTACGTGTCCAATTCATCCGCTACAAGAATATCGCCCCAGCGAGACAGAAGTAATTCCTTGTTGCGATCCATGGCATCGAACCGTCCCGGCGTCCTGCTCTCCAGGTGCGTGACTACGCTTTTAGGACAATAAACGACTTTATAACCGGTCCCGCGCAAGCGCAGGCAAAAATCCACGTCTTCGTAGCCGTTGACGTACTGCTCGTCAAAGCCGCCAAGTTGATCAAAAATGGCCTTGCTGACCAGCATGCAGGCCGCGCTGACCGCCTGAAACTCCCGCTGTTTCTGAACCGCGGGATGATTTGGATGAAAAAACTTGTAGATATGCACGGGCTTGAGCTTGTGATCAAATACCACTCCGGCATGCTGCACCAAGCCGTCCTCGAACAGCAGCTTCGCTCCCACGGCCCCGATCCGGTCAACACGGGCCTCGCAGGAATGCAATGCATCCAGCCACCGCGGCCAAACCCGGGTATCGTTGTTCAGAAAAACCAAACTCCGCCCCCTGGCCGCCTTTGCACCCTGGTTACAGGCCTTGGCGAAACCTTGGTTCTCATGGTTGCCGATGCATCGCAGCGCCCCTTCTTGTTCCAGACCAATCAGCATATCCCTGGTCCCGTCCGTTGATCCATTGTCCACGGCAATGATCTCAAAGGGGATGTTCGGCGTATTATCCTGGATTGAATGAACGCATTCCCAAGTCAGTTTTTTGTTGTTGCACACTGGGACGATAATGCTGACCTCGGGAACAGCAGGAGTTTTCGACTGGGCTTTTATAGTTGCCGAACCATGCCCAATGTTTCGCTTGTCATCCACAATAAACTTTTCCTGAGGATAAACAAAAGTTTCCACGGCCCGGCGCAACAGCAACCCGTTGCGCCGGGCAGCCATGCCCAAACGAAAATGTCCTGCTACCAGCCATGTCCGAAAGGAAAGCCCCTGCGGGCTGCGTCGACATCCTTTCGGATCAGAAAGCAGGCGGTGTCCATACTGCCCACGAACATGCCGCCGCCTTGCAGGAAACGGTGGAAGAAGAAGGACACGTCTGCGTCTCTTTTGGACTCGCCGCCAGGCAGCATGTGTTCCAGGAGAACCCACTGTTCCATACCGACCTAATGACCTGCACCACACCGGTTTTCAGCTCCCAGCTGAAATAATTTGCAAGTTGCCGCAGCTAACCCATTGAAGTCACGAGTCGAGGGTAGCATAAGGCCACATGGCATGCCGGGCTTCGGTCACGGTCTGATCGAGATAGCGATCCGTCGGATATGGCAGTCCACCCAACGGTCATCTGGCTCTGGAGCCGCGCCCGCCGGACGTCGCCCGACAAAGATCAGCTCCAGATCAATCCCAGGGCTGTCGCATCGTGCCTTGCCCGAAGTTTTCGAGACATCATCCGCTTCATCGCCAACCCACGAGTTTCGATACGCACGATTACTCCTCATTATAAAAACAAATTACACTTGCTCGCGCTGGTTGCAAAAGAACAAAGACCAACAGCCCCAACGAGTTGTTCCCAAAAAACAACTTTCACCTCTTGGCCCGGTACGCTAAAACATCCAAACAGGTGATAATGGCTTGGCCATGCCGACGCACGGTTCGCCCCAGTTCTTCCACCCTGGCGGACAGGCTCTGGAACCTTTCTGAAACGGGTTGCATGACGGCCTCGAATTTCTCCTTTCGAAACAGACAGCAGGTCGGATCCACCGCATTGGCCCGAATTCCGTAACCAGCCAGGAACCTGTTGAACATGAGTACCATTTCTTCCACGGAAGACTGCTTCTGCTGAGGAAAGAACTTGTCCATGACCGCATCATACCCAGAACCTGGAGCGATGGCCTGGGCCATCCCGGCGTCTTTATTCCATCGCAGGTGACAGTAAAGATGCTTGAGCCAACCTGGCAGGCACCGGGCGCATGGATCAAGAAGCGCGACATGATCGTGTTTTGCTGCCTGTACGGCCAAGTCCAGTGTTTCCCCGTGGGGGTGCCTGCACTCGATCCAGTGAGTGGCCAAGTTGGTCAGCCTGGCTGTTCGTGGCCTGGGACCGGCCATGATCACTTCCAGTGCATACCCCTTTGTGGATTTGCCCAGGCTCTCCCAAAACTCCAGCAGTTCTTTCTCTTCTGGAGGATGATCCCAGAACACGATCACAGAAAATTCGACTGGAAACACTCGATCCAGGTGATGCACAATGGCTTCGCCCACCCGGGCCGCGGCTTTTCCATCCGCACCATGACAAATCTGGCGGGCATACTCGCAACGCTTGCCCGAAAGGCCGTCAATCCCATCCAGAGCCTGTCCCATCTTGATCCTGAGTTCTTCAAAATCCTGGATCACCACGCATGCGTCCCTGAGCCGATACTCGATATCGTCGGGATCGTAATGCTGAAACTCGCTCTTGCGGGGATTGTCCAGCAGTAGAATGGGACGGTCCAGCAGCAGGTATTCCACATACACCGAGGAAATGTCGCTGATGAGGATATCCGCAGCCTTGAGACAGGGCGTTACCCCGATATCATGAATATAGGTGGCATGAGGGTTCTCTGCGCTCCCCTCGCGGTACATCCGGATCCAGCGTTCATCGGTCATGCCGTGCAGTTTGATCACCACATGCGTCTTCGGCGTTGCCAGTTCAAATATCCGCTCCCGGACCAGCGGCATGGCTGAAAGCTCATCGTTGAATGTGGGAGCAAAGAGGATGATTTTCGATTGCGGATCAATCCCGTATCGCTGGCAAAACATCTCCCTTGGATGCGCGTTGACGTCGAAGAGGGGATCAGCGGTGATGAATCCTGTAGGCACGATGGGGACGAAGACGTTTTCTTCCAAGGCCTGGGCGTGCAGTTCACCTGGAACGCAGATCAAATCAGCCAGATTCTCGCGTCTGATGATCGGTCGCGTTGTAAAAAAACAGCCTTTGCTGGTCAGGTTATGACAGATGTTGACGATGGAACCGCACTCCCGCAGCCAGTATGCCGCGCCGATATCCGACACCACGGTGACGTCCGGCTGAAAATCCTCGATTCCTGGAACATAGGCAGCTTTTGTCGAAAGCCGTCGCACCGTGTCCGGATCAATTCCATACCCGACCCTGCCCATGGCCGAAGGACGGTAGGCCGGAGAGCTGAATGCCAGATCAAGTTCCGGATGCCGTGCGGCAAGGTAATCATGCACCGGCTCCAGAAACGGGAGGTGCAGATTCCGCTCGACATAAAAGAGAATACGATGGGTATGGGGGGACATCATGGCATATAATCGCCCTTGAGGTCGAGGGCAAAGACGGATTCCGCCACCCCTCGAGGGAAAGGGAAAGACGGATTATTCAGTTGCCCTTTCATGATACAAAGCCCTTATTACCAATTGTTCAATATCACTTTGTTCCACGTTCCGGAAATAATTTCCCGCCCGCTCCGGATTGAACATTTCTCCAATCACGTCCATTACAGCCCGCAAAGACGCATACCGATGAACCTCCTCCGTCAGGTTCAGTCCCAACAGCACGTGGGAGATGCCTTCCAAAATATCCGCCCGCCAGGCTTCGCCGGGTTCCAGAAGCATGTTCTTGTTTGCCTGAATCAACTGGTGCAGGGCAAATCCACAGGCCAAGCCATGGGGGATGCCGAAGTATGCGGTCAGAGGGTAGGAAATGGCGTGAGCGATGGCGGTCCGGGTCTGGCTGATGGCCATTCCGGCCAACATGGAGGCGCTTTGCATGTTTGCCCGGTGCGCTATGCTCCTCGGATTATCCAGAACAGCAACGAATGACTCATTGGCCAGGGCCAGGGCCTGCCAGGCAAAGGCCTGGCTGACCGGTGAGGCGTTTTGGTTCCAGAGAGATTCCAGGGCATGGGAAACCAGGTCCAGGCCGGTGTACATGGTTTCACGGTACGGCAGGCTCAGGGTCAGTTCCGGATCAAGCACCGCATAGTCCGGAAAAAGGTGCTCATGGGCCAGGGAATATTTTTTTTTACTCGCACCATCCCAGACCGTGGCAAAAGGGGTCACTTCCGCGCCTGTTCCGGACGTGGTGGGCACGGCGATCAGCGGCAGCTTTCGCTTCCAGCAATAATCTCGTCCGTGTACAAGACAGTCCCGCAACGAAACGCCCGCCTCCTCAACCAGGGCAATGCTGAACACTTTGGCCGCATCCAGCACACTGCCCCCGCCCAGGGCGACGATCATTGCCACAGGGGCATGACGCATCATCTCAATAGCCTGATCCAGATCGCCAAGATCGGGGTTGGGCTGAATTCTGTCCCAAATGATTAGTTTTTCCGGAGGGATGGATTGAACAAGCCTGGCCGCGAATCCACGCTGGAGGCTTCCCTTGGTGGTGACCAGAAGAGTCTGTCCCGCTCCGGTGTCAGGCAGAGGGAAGTCGGCCCAAATTCCCGGACCGGCATTGATATGCGTTGGAAGCCGATACGACCATGCCCTCGTCGCGACGTTTCCAGACGCGTCAGGCATGAACGAAATCCATGAACGCCCGCTTGTTCTGCTCGGGAGTGGCCGTGGGGCGGCCCAGGTTGTCCCGGGAACCCAGGGCGACCCGGATTTCCAAAAGCATCGGGCCCTTGCAAGTGGAAATACGCTCCCACTCCGACTTCAACTCGGCAAGACAGGTGGCGCGCGCATACCCAGTATAGCCGCACGCTGTGGCCAAGGCGGCAACGTCCACCTCCCCGGCCACGGTTCTTTGGCCGCCCACGGAATCATGGGCCGCG
Organism: Desulfonatronum parangueonense; assembly: GCF_054656975.1. Lineage (NCBI taxonomy): Bacteria > Pseudomonadati > Thermodesulfobacteriota > Desulfovibrionia > Desulfovibrionales > Desulfonatronaceae > Desulfonatronum > Desulfonatronum parangueonense. Next base: position 174,321 of record NZ_BAAHXH010000003.1, on the reverse strand, counting down.
TTGTTCAGCAGCACATGCACGAAATTGGTCGGCCCAAGGCTACCGATAATGGGCAATGCCCCCATGTGCATCAACATTGCGCCGTCCCCGTCCAGGCAGATCACCCGGCGGTCTGGCCGCCCCAGGGCAACGCCCAGGGCAATGGAACTGGCATGGCCCATGGACCCCACGGTCAGGAAATCGCGCTGCTGCTCTCCGCGCTCTTGCCGCAGTTCGAACAGTTCCCGAGATGTCTTGCCCGTGGTGGAAAGCAGTACGTCAGACGGATCGATCAGATTCAGCAGACCGCGTAAAGCCTCCTCCCGCCTTAATGCGTATCCACCCACGTCTGCCGCCGCCCCCTGCGAGGCCATGAAGGTCTTCTTGCGCACCAGAAGAGCCACGGGCTTGTTCCAGTCTTCAGAAGAAGTCAACAAATCGCCCAGCACCTCGGCCGTGTTGCTTCGCGCTTCAAGAATCCGATAGGGGATTTCCAAGAGTTCCAAAAGGCCGGGCGTGATCCGGCCCTGCTTGACATGCTGCGGTTCATCCGGCGTTCCAGGCTCTCCTCTCCAGCCAATGATCAGCAGCATGGGAATGGCGTAGACTTCCGGGTCCGTCAGCGACGTCAAAGGATTGACGCAATTTCCAAGACCGGAATTCTGCATGTACACCGCCCCCATTCGTCCTGAGGCCAGATGATATCCGGCCGCCAAAGCCACGCCGTTGCCTTCGCTGGCGGTCAGCACATGCTCGTGGGACGGCGCATTGGCCTCAATATATGCGCACAGATTCTTCAGAAGGGAGTCCGGTACCCCGGTAAAAAACCGGATGCCTCTTTCCCGCAATGCCTCGTGGAACTCGGCCGGGTCGATCATGGCTACTTCCCTCCTGGAATCAGCTCCAGTATCTCCTTGATGGGCATCATCCGGCTGTCGGCCTCGGCGGATCGCCCATGCTCCAGGATGGTTTTCGCTGTCTCAACCATGGCCGGGTAGGCGCTGCGCAGCAACTGGTTACCGTAAATGACCACGTCCACGCCATGGTCCATCAGCACCTCTTCGGTCACGCTGTTGAAGGTGGACGGCACGACGACTAGAGGTTTGCGCTGGGGCAGCTTGTTGTATTCATTGCAAAAAGCGAATATTTCGTCCGTTGTCTTCTGCTTGCTGTGGATCATGACGCCGTCAACTCCGGCATCCAAATACGCCTTGGCTCGGGTCAGGGCGTCCTCTTGGCCCTTGTTCAGAATTAAACTTTCAATCCTGGCGATGACCATGAAGTCGTCCGTGGCCCTGGCGCTTCTGCCCACCTGGATCTTGTGGCAGAAGGCGTCAATGCTCTCCTGGGTCTGGACGACATCCGTACCGAACAGGGAATTCTTCTTCAGCCCGTTCTTGTCCTCGATAATCGCCGCGGATACGCCCAACCGCTCAAGGGTTTTGACCGTGAATACGAAATGTTCGGGTCTGCCGCCGGTATCCGAGTCGTAGATGATAGGTTTGGTGGTCACTTCCAGCACCTCGTTCAGAGTGCCGATGCGCGATGTAACATCCACTGCCTCAATGTCCGGCTTGCCCTTGGAGGTGGAGTCGGTCAGGCTGCTGCCCCACATGGCGTCGAACTCGCGGACCCCTTTGTCTCCGTTCAGGTAAGTATGCTCAACGATCAGGCCGGTCAGCCCGCTGTGTACTTCTATGGCGCGCACGATGGGCTTGGCTTGGATCAACCTACGCAAGGCACGCAAGCGCACCTGGGGCGTGGTGCCGATTTCCCGCAGCGTAGAGCGCAACTGGGTGGAGGAGATGCCCTGGGTGTACGGCACCTCGATCAGCTCCCCGCCCCACTGCGCCAGGGCGTTGATCACCCTTTCCCGAGTTTTCTTCTGCACCCCTTCCCGCCAGTCGTCGCCGTGCAACACGTAATCGGGCTTGAGCTTTTCCAGGTTTGGGACATAGTCCAGGGTTTCCTGGGCCACGACCCGGCTCACGCCCTTGATGTTCTCCACAACAGCCTGGCGCTGCGCAAAGGTCATGTAGGGGACGCGCTTGTAGGTAGCAATGGCCTCGTCCGTAAGCAGGCCGATAATTACGTCGCCATATTGCTGCGCAGTCTTGATGACGTTCAGGTGACCCGGATGAACCAGGTCGGCGCTCATTCCGACATACACCGTTTTGTTCATGGACGGTATCCTCTCTTCCAGTTGGTCAGAATATTGCGGCAGAATACTCCACTTATCCGCCAGGCTGATGCCACTGAAGCAATATTTATGCCTAAGAGAAGACGATATAACTAGAAGGCAATAATCCGGAGGGCGCTAGAATCCAAGAACATTGGAATCGACCTACTTAACAGTGGTCGCATGAAAAAGCCCAACTGCGGGAACTTTACGATATGGGATGATGCTTTTATTTGGCAGCTTCACACATACATTTCTTTCTTGCCGCATGCGTGCATAATTGCATTTCTTCATCAGTCGGCCACAATGCTCGCTGATTTCTGAAGAGTTTTTCTGAAAAGCTATAAAAATAGCCAGGGTCAGGGATTCGCCAATCCTTTCCGTACTGATGTTCCAGAAAGATTTCGGGGTTGGCAAACGTCAACACATGGCCATCGGCAAAAGGCAGTTTGATATGCGGTTCAAACAAATTTTCTAGAATATCCATTGAAGTATAACCAGCAATATTCAATGAGCCCTCTTCGATCCAGGCAGGCATCAAATCAATTTCAACGCCATGAATATTGACTTTGATGTGACCTGTATGACTCATGTGGAAATAGATATCCTTGCTGTACAACCTCTAAGTACAGGACAAAAAATATTTAATAACGGCATTCATTATCTTTTTTGATTTGTTCTATAAAGAAATCTACTATGCAATACTCAATTTGCACAATTTTAATCTAAATTACAGAGCATTTCAGAGATAAGGTTAATTTCATTATTTTTTATAAAATGGCTTACAGGGTGCAATATGCACATGCATTATGTATAAAATGAAGACATAGAGAGCGTTGTATAGATTAAAAATATTCCATTTTATAATATCGCTATGCTATAGCAGAAGAAAAAGGAGGTCTTTGACGATTTCATGATAGCCGCAGTGTTTCCAAGTACGAGGATGATCCACGACTCCAGCACGGTTCATGTTCAAGTCGATATAAAGTGAGCATCGTGCCAAATATTCATCCGTTTTAACGCCGGTGGCGTGATACCGTTTCTCCCAGAAAGCGCCCTTGCGCCCTCGGCGTTTGTTGAACGTTGCTCCAACCCTAGATGCCACAAGCTGCATCATCCTCGGTATCGCCTCCCGGTCTTCCGGCCCAACCACCAGCAAATGAAAGTGATTCGATGTGACCGAAAAATTCAGGATCGGCACATCATACCTCGCACGACCTTCTTGCAGCCATTTGACCCACAAGTCGAGATACCATGCGTAGTCCAGCAGAAAATCCCGGTTGTGGCAGCGATGGGTTATGTGCCACACATAGCCCGGAACAAAAAAACGTAACGGATATCCCATGTTTCAAATGGCAACAAGCCGAATCAATTCTTACCCATTCCACGTGTGTCGCATTTTGGGTAAAATATCACACATCCTCCAACTACCATTACAACACGGTCTGAACAAAACTTCCAACCCCGGCATGATAATATTTTGACATTCTTTGCCAAAGTTAAGGCTGGGTCTCTGAGACCAGCAATAGCAAACAGACATAAAAAACAAAAAAATAATGCTACAACGGTTTCTGGAGAAACCATTTCTCGCCACAAGACTGAATAACTAAACATTTTTCCTTTGAAAACCTATTGACCGCACATATTACTCCATACCAATCAACGTGCCAATCATCACCTAGCATCAATCCGCCAGGCTTTAGCAAATCCCAGTATGAATTCAGATCAGCGTACACATCATCCTCTTCATGACTCGCATCGACATACACCATATCAGCAAGAATACTTTTTTTCACCATATATCTCGATGAGTTCAATGACGTATTTGGAAAAGGAATAATATATTGATGAATCCCCGCGTGCATCATATTTGCGAGAAAATGGAAGTACAAAGTAGAGTATCCGAACTTCAAATAATTCATTATGCCCCATGAAGTGTGGTCATTATTGATATGTTCGACACCTCCAAGCCACGTATCAACACAAATAATAGCTCCATCAATGCAATTGTCTTTAAAAAAACGAGCCATAACTGATGCTGAATCTCCCTTCCAAGACCCCACCTCAATAATGAGCTTTGGACTGGACAGTTCAAGCACCTTCCTAATCAACTCCTCTTCTCTAAGCTTCTTCTGAAGGGAAGGTGCATAATTCTTAAATGGAAAAGTCTGAAAAAAATTTTCCATTCCAAGTTGTTCTCTTATCTCGTCACAATACTTTTTCATAAGGAAAATCCACGGAATTAGTTTTTGAATCAAACAGCTCCTGAATAAAGCTCGGATTGCCAGGAACAATCCCCTTTAGGCAGTCTTTATAAAAAACTTTATATTCAGAAAGAGAAGAAAGAGATTTTTTTAACTAACAATTAAGCGGGAATATTCTTCATCCAATCCCCCATCTCGCATTCGCATATAATGATGCCAAATATGAAAACTTCCAAATTTCTTGGGGTTATGTAGCCACTCTCCTTTCCTTCAACTTGATTCATAAATTTGCAAAATAATGGAACCGAGCAAGAATTTGAGCAGGAATTTTGTATAGGCATTTCTCTGTCCTTATGAAAGACAACTGTATGCGCATGGTTACCAATCCCCATTCGAGAAACACACCGTCCGGCTCTGTAAAAGACAGCTTTTGGATTATCATGAATTCTACAGTATAATTGCCTACATGTTACAGCTGGAATTGAGCTGTTCGTCACGTTCAGTCAGGAAGAAATCATAAGCAACCGTAACGAGCATAGATCTCTCCTTTGGCAATAATTCCAGTGAGTCACGTACAGAAGGACATGTTTCACTATACCAGAATTCATCAGCATCTATAGGCAAGACGAAGTCACATTTGTCCGCGACCACAGTGATGTCCGGAGCATAGGCCCGAATGTCGGTGACATACCGCGCCTTGGCGGAAAGCCGTTCCACCGTTCGAGCATCCAGTCCGCGGCCTATCGTCCCCTGGATGGATTCAGAATGCAGTGGGCTGGGTCTCTGAGACCAGCATCCAGTTGTAATTATTAACTTTGACCTCCCAAAAAGGCCAATTTTAAACCCTTACAGACAACTTTTGTCTTTCAAGGCAAAGTTTTCAGTATCCAACAATCCAAAATAATTTGAAAAAAGTCAAAAATCGCTGGAGCAAAAAAGCTCCCACTCAATCATATTCTCGCGTTTGCCCTGACACCGTATTCACCAGGGTTCTCATGCGCAACTGCAACAGGCATTTTCCGTGGATCGGCCCCCATTCTCAGCCGCAGCATATCAACAAAGCTCTTGCTCCCAACGGCCAGTTCCACAGTCCAGATTTCATCACGCGACAAGCTTCCCTTTCGAATCGCATTGGCCACCCACCCGGAATAGTGCTCGCTGAAATCAATGGTATCCGGCATTCCCATCAATCGAACAAGCTCATCAACAGCAATGAGGCGATACCGTTGCTTGGGTTTGACGATTTCATGATAGCCGCAGTGTTTCCATGTACGAGGATGATCCACGACTCCAGCACGGTTCATGTTCAAGTCGATATAAAGTGAGCATCGTGCCAAATATTCATCCGTTTCAACGCCGGTGGCGTGATACCGCTTCTCCCAGAAAGCGCCCTTGCGCCCTCGGCGTTTGTTGTACCTTGCCCCAACCCTAGATGCCACAAGCTGCATCATCCTCGGTATCGCCTCCCGGTCTTCCGGCCCAACCACCAGCAAATGAAAGTGATTCGATGTGACCGAAAAATTCAGGATCGGCACATTATACCTCGCACGACCTTCTTGCAGCCATTTGACCCACAAGTCGAGATACCATGCGTAGTCCAGCAGAAAATCCCGGTTGTGGCAGCGATGGGTTATGTGCCACACATAGCCCGGAACAAAAAAACGTAACGGATATCCCATGTTTCAAATGGCAACAAGCCGAATCAATTCTTACCCATTCCACGTGTGTCGCATTTTGGGTAAAATATCACACATCCTCCAACTACCATTACAACACGGTCTGAACAAAACTTCCAACCCCGGCATGATAATATTTTGACATTCTTTGCCAAAGTTAAGGCTGGGTCTCTGAGACCAGCAATAGCCTGTATTTATCCACCTTATCCCCCAAAAAGGTCTATTTTGACCCCTTACAGACAACTTTTGTTGCCCAAACCACTACTTTATAGATTCAAGTATCTAACATAATTTAACAAAATTCAAAAAATCACTGGAGTTAAAAACTTCCCATTCAATCATATTCTCGCGCTTGTCCTGACCATATCCACCAGGATTCTCATGCAGATGCGCAACGGGCTCTTTCCGAAGAGCCGCACCCATTTTCATTCGTAGCATATCAACAAAGCCCTTGCTCCCGACGGCCAGCTCAACAGTCCAAATTTCATCACGTGACAAGCTCCCCTTCCGAATCGCATTGTCCACCCACCCCGAATAGTGCTCGCTGAAATCAAAGGTATCCGGCATTCCCATCAACCGAACAAGCTCATCAACATCAATGAGACGAAACCGTTGCTTGAGCTTGACTATTTCATGATATCAGCAGTTTCCAGGTACGAGGATGATCCACGACTCCAGCACGATTCATATTCAAGTCGATAGCAAGGCTGGGGCAAGGCTGGGTCTCTGAGACCAGCAATAACCTAAGAGTATCCGACATGTCTCAGTGATCTTCTGCTTCACAACCACCATCCTCAAAAAAATCAGCCTAAAAACCGTTCAATTTTAGTGTCCAAATCATTGATAAAAATTAAGATTCTTTTGTCGTCATTAATTTCATTTGAGAAACGCCATCGCATATAAAGAATCATCTTGTGAGCTAAAACATATTCTTTTGATAATATTAGATTGTTTATATATTCAAAACAAAGGTTAATATCTACAAAACTACTAAATAATTTCATCAAGTAAACTTTAGCTTCTTTGTCATTATTTTTCTTTTTTGCAATTCTAAACCTAGCATAATCAATAGTAACTTGCTCAGCGCCAAGCACTTTTGCTTTTTTTAGCAAAGCTTCTGCGCTTTCTAGACTTCCTTGAGATATCAAATGAAATATGAAATCAAGAATATTGTTCAAGCTTGTCTTTTCTTTTAAACGAGTCGATAAGTCTGAAAATAAATCTCCAGATTCTTTATACTTCTCAATTTTTTCAGCAAAATGAACAGCTCCGTAGTCAAGAATATTTGCATGTTCCAATTGGTGAAAAAAAGCACTATGCTTTCTTTTTCCTTCATCATCAACTCTATCCGCCCTACCCCGTTCCAGCTTTTGGCAATAATCTTGTTGTGACCTAAAATAATAATGGTTCAATTGTATATTATCCGCTGTAAAAGGCCCCTGTGATTCTGATATTGGAAAATAATTTTCATCAACACAATACCAAGGATCCTTATATATAAACTTATGCGGGTTGAAAGGATGTAATACTTTTTGAGGTTGAACAATGGATTTAATATGTAAATTTTTTGGATAATCAAGTGGAAATCTGTGAATATAACTTTTCATTTGATATGAATCCGGCCTTCCAAGATATCCTGATGAACCGAAATCAACCCAATGAACACCAAGTCCACCATACTCTTCATAATCCGATAAAAATAATCGAATATCTTCCATTTTATTTGGTATCAGAAATTCATCAACATCAACGAAAGCGATCCATTTTGATTTATCTGTATACAATTTCAAACAATCATTATAAGCAGTGATTTGTTTTTCTTGACCATCAATTTTATAAATATCAACAAAACATTTATCAACATACTCTTTAAGAATTAAATTTAGTGGGGGAGAACTTTCATTATCAAAAATAATAATCTTTTCCGCGCCGATCAACAGATGATGATCAATCCATTCGTGAATAAATGGATGTTCATTTTTTGCTATACAGCAAACACTGAAGTATTTCATGGCGTATAACAATCGCTTTTTATTATTTGGGATAAAAATACGTTTCCAATGCCGACGCACTCAGATAATCAGCGCTGATCAAAACATCATCCACGTTCCGAATGAATTCTGAATAGTTTGCGCTCTCAGAAAATCGACTCGCAAAAGCTTGTGCAACATCCTTCGGCAGCATCACACAGGGGGAGGGAGTGCGGTCGTTGAAGGCCGCAGAGCCGATGCCAAAGTTGCGGAAGTTCCAGGCCAGCTCTTCGTTGTCGGAGATAAACAGGCGACCGGGAAATAAAAGGTCGTAAACCCGACGCACCTGCTTTGGGTCCGCAAGAACCTTGACCATCCCCACCTTTCGGTTCCAGTGAAAATGGTTTTCCATCCATTTTAGCCAATGCATCGGCAAGACCCAGCCCTGCTGAAGCAGCACCACCCACTCTCCCTTGGCCGCGGCAAACGCTTGTGCAAGTTGTCGCCTCATCATGTAAGCGGCTTCTTCCCGGGCTTTTCCGAAATCAGTTGAACTTGCGGGGCTGGGAACCTTCACTGGCAGAAGCTGCAACGGCAGATTCCCGGCCTTGGCGACGACTTCCACGACGGACTCCCGCTCAGCGGACAATGACGCGGTCTGATCCAGCTCCAGAAGCACTGTGTACTTGGGCCTTGACCAGGTTCTCCGAGGCTGGACCAACAGTTCCCGAATGGCCTCGGCGGCTCGCTGAACGGACTTGCCGTCTCGACCATAGTCCAGCTCTTCAATGTACTGCTGACGCTCCTCTTCCAGGATCTCGGGATGCTCCAACGCCTTGTCCACTTTTTCCTGAAGGGTCCGCACGCTATCCGCTTCCAGCACGGCATCGCGGACCTTATGCTCCAGGTCGGAAGAATCATAGTTTTCAAATGCTTTTAGATGGGGACTGTTGAAAAGTACCACCGGCTTGTTCAGGAGCATGAACTCCACGAACATGGAGGAAACGTCGCTGACCATCACGTCTGCGGCGTGCATCATGCCGGAGTAGTCCCCATCTCTCAGAAAGACCACATCGTCGCGTTGCGCGGCCAAACGCCTGTAGAGTTCCTTCCATGGCTCGGGCGTCATGTGGTGCAACTTGACGCCGATGATTGTCTGATCGTCGCCCAGGGACGTGATCCTATCCCAGACATGGGGAATGGCCGAAAGCTCGGGATTGAACGTCGGCGCGAAAAGCACCATGGGCTTCTCCGGATCCAGACCATGCTTGGCGCAGAACCTCCGCTTGCCCACTGCATGAGGACCGAAGAGCTGATCCGACTTGATGAAGCCGGTCACCCGGATCGGCGAGAATACGTTGTCCTCCAGACGTCGCTTGTGCCACGGCCCCGGCACGCAGAGCAGATCGGAAAGATTTTCCCGCCGGACCACAGGGTCTCGACGATAGTACATGCCCTTGCAGATCAAGCCATGGCCGACGTTGGCCACCTTGCCGTGCCGGGGCAGGTTGTAATGGCAGGCATCGGCCACCACACTGACCCTCGGACGCACCTCAAGGACTGAAGACACGAACCGCGACTTGCTTTGCAGCCGGTCGACAGTTGTGGGTTCCAGCCCCCATCCAGGCATATCCTCGCGGGGCCCCTGGAAGTCCGGGGCGGCAAAGGCCAAACGCAGCTCCGGGTAATGGTGTTGAAAATAGTCGTGCACCGGTTCCAGAAAGGACAAATGCAGACTGCGCTCGACATAAAAAAGCAGGTCAACATCGGCCGTTTTGGATGTCTTCCCGAGTTTCATTCGGCCTCCAACGGCAATGGCTGTCAGGCCGATACGGCCTGGAAGAACTCCTGGCGCATCAATTTCAGTCCCGAACGCGAATCCTGGCCACTCCCCGACGACCAGCTTGAATGCGGAGAGCCAATCGGGCGCCGGCTATCGGTTCCAAATATTGCGCGCGCCTCGCGCAAATCCTCGTCAAAATCCACTTCAATGCAGCGATAGGCGGAAATGTCCAGAATCCGGAAGTCCACTCCCCGGGCCAGGGACGCTTCAATTCCTTTCTCAAAATAGTCATCATCCTGACACTGCGTCAGAGCGTGGACGAACTGCGAAAGGTCCGTGCGCATGATCCTGTTCACGCCCACGGCTTCTCCCTGCGGCTGAACCACCTGTTTGGATATCTCCAGAAGCCTGTCGTTGTCGTCGGCCCTGTATTTGACTTCCTCGGCGCCGCAGCGCTTGCGATCCACGGCCACGGCATTCTTCCGACAGTCCGCGACCTGCTCGATCACTTCCCTGTCAAATACCACGTCGCCGTTGGCCCAGATCACGTCGTCGTCCATGTATTGCAATGCGCAAAGCAGGCTCTTGGATGTATTGGTGATGTAATAGAAGGGATTGTATTTGTAGAACACGTCCGGGAATTCCTCCATGATCAACGCCTGCTTGAACCCGCTGACCACGTATATCTCACGAATTCCCACCTCCCGGAAGATGCGAATCTGCCGCCCAAGGATCTGCTCTCCCTCCGGAAGCAGGCTCATGCACTTGGGAAACGGACGCCCGAGACGACTGCCCACGCCGGCGGCAAGGATGACGGCTTTCATGATCCCTCCTGTAAATGATGAAAATACGGGAGAAATTATGCAAGATAAACGCCAACAGTTGCATGACTTGCAATAACCGACCGGCCAATGATTCTCCGGCTCTGACCTGCAGATGGAAGCTGGAGGAACCCGTAGCCAGGTTTCCTTCCGCATGACCCAGGTCCACAAGCCCTTTCAGGAACAGCCCCGCTTCGGGAAGGTGTTGGGCCTCTTCGAAATCCCTTGATGATAATGCTGCCTGAACAGTTACCTCGCACTGGAGGTATTAAGACGCTTACCCATCAAGATTTACCTTGCCTGCATCCATGAATAAACCTGCCCTGCGAACGCTCTGAAATCATCCAGATGTTCCGTGCTGATGGCATATACCACGTCCCAGTTGATCTGCCGGTACTCGTGTACCGCAATGTTTCTGAACCCGACCGCGGCCTTCATTCGATGAGCTGTCGCCTCAGTGATAATGTTTTCACTGCGGAGCCGATCAAAACATTCAGACATGCTCATGGGCGCCGGCTGCTTGAGATCGGCCACGACATGCGCCGCAATGTCCACGCAGAGCTGAACGGCCCGCTCCAGGTTGAGGACGATGATGTCCTGAGATCCTGGTCATCATGCAAAACAAGAAGATCAGAAGGCGTTTTGGCAATGACCCGGTCAATGCAGCGTTCCAACGATTCAATTTTTGCAAGAAAGATATCTTTATCCATGGATGAACCTTTGGCAGTGTCGATGGAGAACCATTCGGGTCAGGGGCATCATGTCCGCTTGGTTGAACCACATCTTTTTTATGAGCAAGGGATAAATCCTGTCATCCGTGGTAATGATCTTTCCCCTGCAGAGAGCCTGCTGCAGGATGGGGCCGGATACGGACTGGAGGTCAACAAGATCCACGTTCCGCCCCAGAAGAGACGACAGTTCTCCGACCATTCGAATCCTTTCCCGGCTCCCGACAGGGCTGTCCGCGGCAACCGCGACATCAATGTCACTGGCGGCTGTCAGGCGGCCATGCGCTCCAGACCCAAACAGGATAACGACCCGAACTTCCGGGATCGCATTAAAAAAATTCCTGATGTTGGATACTAGTTCCATGTCAGCCATGGCTTGGACCATTTGGGATTGTCACGTACACATGTTGCGAATCCTACCCGCCAGAGCCCTCTCAATGCTCCCTCCGCGAGGAATTCTTCTCTTTTTTCCTCTCGCAGAAACCGCGGAGCGAAGAGGTATGAAAAATAATCGGTAAACGAGAAGTAACTATGGTTACAAAATTCAGTTGGATTGACTGTCTTGAGCTGATTTCGTTTTCATGAACAACTCGAGGATCTGTTGTGGTAACCCTTGCTTTTTGATGATTGCACGCCCACCAGGGAGTATCCGGTCGGTGTCTCCGTTTGAACTGTTGCTGTCCTTTTCGTCCTCGTACCTGATACTGGCAAAGAGTTCCTCCAGGCTGTCTTTTCCGTTGAGAAGCACTTCCATGTATGCGGGATTGTCCAGGTTTTTGACAAGCGGAGTATCGGCGATCATCGCCTGTAGTGTTCTTCGCATGGAATTGTTGCCGGTTTTGCGGCGATGGCCTCTTCTCAGACCGCGGAATAAGCGTTCGAGAATGTTATTGGTCCGCTGAGGGTAGATTGTGACAAAGCCTTGCGGACTGGCTACCATAATGGGGTCGGCAAAGAGCTTTTTACCGTATTTATCAATTTGTTGCTCCATTTTGAGGCAAAGCTTGTCATCGGCCAAACGGCTTTCCTTTTGGAGCCTATGTCGGAACTTTTCAACACCCTGGCGGATGGTTGACATGGCTTCAGACGAACCGTCATCGTTGAGGCCGTTATTTTCTTCCGGCGTGGCAATGCGCATGGCGTTGCGCAGATCGTCAAACACTTCGACGCGCCATCGCAGTTCTGTCGTAGCCTGGATCAATTCGGGATCGTTGGCGATGTTGGATATCTTGTTTGCCAAGACGCGCAGAGGTTTGTGGTTATCTTTAAGGCCGCAGGGATGTTCAAGGAGCATGGGCAAATACCGGTCCAATTCAAGCATTCGCTCAGTAAACTCCAGCAACGGACGATCAAAGGGAAAGCCATACCCGTTGCCGTTGTTTTTGCCCTGCAAGGCCCATAACGCCAGAGAATACGCGGACAAAGACGGCAGCATTTCGACATTATGGGGCGGAGTTTTTGTATTCACTGCATCAACCAGCAAGGGTAAATCAGGGCTTTGCCCCAGCGATTGCCGTATTTGCCGAATGAGTGCTCGCAGGTTGGGAGTCGCTGCAAATGATTTCAGGCGGTTTCTCAATCGCGAGTATGCCGGTTCCAGGAAGTCTTTGCCGGCATCACGCAGAAAGTGGAAATGGCAGATGAAGTCGGGAATGCCGGGGAAGGTTTCGTTGACCGCCTTGCAAATGCCGGTGCCCATGTCATGGACGCAGGCAACCGGCGTACCATACGTGTCTTGAATGTTCTTCAGGAACGGTTTGATGTGGACGGTGTTTTCGCTGGGTGCTTTGATGTTGCCCAGAACAAATTGACTCAGACTGTCCAGGCCGCTGAACAAGGTTGGCGCATCTCCTTCATGGGCGGCGTCCAGGTGGAGGCCATATCCGCCGGCCATCCGCATTTTCTGGCGGATGCAGGGCGCGGCTTGGGCATGAGCAAGGGCCAGATACTTGATGAACTTGCGGCCCAGGTAGTCGATCTCTGAGAGGCTGATGTGCGTGTTGCGCATTTTCAGTTCAGTTTGCACTTCGTCGAGTGTGCGGAAGTTTCTGAACAGAGCCTGGCCGACAAAGACCAAGACGTCATAGGCCACGTTGCATCGAGTCGGCACCATTCGGAGTAGCGTTTCGGAGCCCATGGCTCGTGAGCATTGAGGGCAGTTAAGTACGGTTTCATGTGCGATGAATGGTCCGGCCATGCTGTAAACAACTTTTCTGCGCGTTTTCTGGACAAGTCGCGGATGGGTGCATGTGCAGTTTTCCTGCTCCGGAACAAAAGACACCACTGGCGGTTTTGGGAATAATGCCGCCGGGGATATTTCCCGTTGCAGAAGCGCCTGACATCGTTTCAACGCCTCGATTGCTTGCGGGCCGTAGTTTCTGGAGTTTTTTTTAACCCGTGCTGCGCAAACAGCTTTTCGATCTGGGCTGCTTTGATGCTCACATGCCTTGTGCGCTTTATATGCATTGCCAGTTCCTCGAAGCTGAGATTGGGGGACCGGATGAATTCCGCCAAGACGAAAACCGCGATCTCGGCAGGAAGCAATTCCGATGGCATGGCCCGATTTGCCGCGGATTGGCGTTGCTTGTCGGCAGTGGTCATATCCTGGGAAAAATAGACGAAAGAACGTCCAATTTTGTCCCGCTGCAACCGCCCCTGCCTGCACAACTGGACAAGCACCGAATGACATCGACAACGCAGTATTTCTCCCAAGGCCTCGGCAGTAATTCCCTTGGGGCTGCGATTGACCAGCCTGACAAGGGTTTTGTTGAGATTGCCTACCCTGGAAAAGCCGATGTCGTCCGAAAACCATAACCCGTCGTGGCCGAACTTGGGAATGCTTTTCAGAGTGTACCATTTGCCATTGTGGGAAAAGCTTCTGTGGTATCCAACCACGCTCAAAAAACGCCGTGTAGAGGGAACTGAGTAGTTGAGTCGAGTTGCAAGGGGTTCGATTTGCCAGCATGGTTGTTCCGAGAAGGGAGGGGCAAGCTTTTGATCTGGCGATAGACAAGAAGACATGTTGGCCTCCTGGTAAAGTATTGCATATCGTAGCGAGAGGGATAGCATCATGCAATACTTTGTCAAATTTCAAGCCAACAAGCTGGATCACGATCGAATTGCCCCCACCTCAAAAACCAATTAAATCATCATTGATTTTAAATAATTGTTTGCAAATTATTAAAAAGGTCGCCGCTCGCGCTTTGGTGAATCACTAAACAATAAGATGAGAAAGTATAGCACAGCTTGCCGCCTAACATACTGAAATTTAACGATCCAACCGTATATTGTAATCATAGAGAAGTAACTACTCAGCTGATCCGAGGAAAAGCGGACTGTATACCTGCCTTCGCGGGTATGACTCACACGGAGACGGCATGAAAAACAAAAGTCATTCCCGCGAAAGCGGGAATCCAGGTCATGCTTGCCACAATTTTTGAAAAACAAACCTTTTTCCGTTCTGAAGCTGAGTAGTTACCTTCAAAAAAATCCCACCGCTCTTCCCTATGACAACCGCCGCAGCCAGAATTCAAACAGGGGATCCTGTAAATAATACCTGCCCGCTTTATGGTCGATGACATCCTTGGCAAGCAGCCCCTCAACCGCCTTTTTGAGTGCCGAACTGGTGAAATTGAAGCACGCCATGGTCTCTTTGGCGTAGATATTGACGCCGCCAGCGTGGATCAGCAGCTTGAGGGCTTTCTTTTGGTGTTGGCTGAGGCGCTCCCACTCGCTGAGAAAGAGATCCTCTTCCTTGCCCAGAATGCTGGTAATGGCGGCCTGGACCATCCCTGGCTCCACCTTGTCTTCGGTCATGCCGAAAATCTCGTTGGCGATCTGCTGGGTATAATACGGGAACCCTTTGGAGATACCCAGGATCGTGCCAATGGCTTCGTCGTCGATCTGTTTCTGGTGGGAGGCAAACCCTTGCTTGATAAATTGCCGCCAGTCCTGATCTGAAATTTTGTCAATGGGGAGGTGTTTCACCGACTTGTAAAAGGGCTTGTTTTTATCAAAAAACAGGTTTTTCATGATGGATTTTTTACTGCCCAGAAAAATATACGAAACACTGTCGCCATGGTGCTGCAGCACGGATCGTAATTTCTCGGCAATGCCCAAATTGACCACCTCCTGGAACTCGTCAAACACGACCACGACTTTTGAGTTCCGGTATTTGGCATATTTATAGGGAAGGTCCAGCACCTCTTTCAGGACATTTTTTGTCTCGCCGGGGAGCAGGCCAAGCCGAAAGCTGGGGTTTCCGCTTGCGTCAAAATCCACGGAGATGTTCGGCTTCAGGCCCAGGATTTTTTTGAAAAGGTTAACGGCCTTGTCCGCGGTGCTGGTCAGGCTTTTTGAAACGGCGTTGAAGTATTCGTTGATGAACTCACGCTCATCCACGATGCCCATCAGGTCCAGGAAAACATATGCGTGCTTCGTCCGGCCAAGGGCGTTCAGTGCCAAAGAGGTTTTCCCAAATCTTCGCGGGGCGTACAGTAATACATTCAGCCCGGTATCAATGTCCGCGATCAGTTCATTGATCTCGCCAAGCCGGTTGCAAAAATGCGCATCCGCGACAACGCCGCCGTAATAGAAGGGTTTTCGTGTTATCATCACCACCCGCCTTTGGATCACCCAACTTTATACCCATCGGCATAATACCCGCAAGTATAATTTTCCTTTTCTCAAGTCCAGTACTCTTTGTCTCCCCTACGAACAACCAATAGCCGACACAACCACCCGCACCCAGTTCCTGACCGGAAGATATGTCGCGTCTCCAAAGGATGATCAACCATCCACGAAAGCCTGGACTTCCCGCCAATCAAAGGGCAGCAGGGTCAACAGGCCCGTCCTTCCTGCCAGAGACTGACTCAAGGCCTCCCGAACATTGAATTGCTGACTGCCCGTGAGAATGAACCGTCCCGGAATCGGATCCTCGTCCACCATGAGCTGCAGGTAGGAAAGCAGGTCAGGTGTACGCTGAATCTCATCCAGGACAGCCCCTTCCTTGCATTCGGCCAGAAAACCACGGGGATCGTCGATGGCAAATTGCCTGACATCAGGCGCTTCAAGATTCACATATTTTCTGTCCGGATAGGCCATCGGGCAAAGCGTGGCTTGCCGCTTTGGCGAGGCCCCGTGATCGTGACCACTTGGATACCTGGCGGCCAGGGAATGAAGGGCTGGTTCGATTGTCTGCGCTGCATAAACACTGAATCTACCGAGTTTGTGCAAATTGCAAGTTATACTTTCAATCAGCATATACCGTCATAGGGCCACGGCATACGAACTGAATTCGACCTCAAGCACACCGGAACAATATCCCCCCTCTCTTCTTTCGTGCTCCCCGTGCCCCGGGGTTCAATCACTTTCTTCCCCCTTGCCTCTTTCCTCCTCACGTCCACCCAATGGCCGACACCACCACATGCACCCCGTCCACGTCATGTTACCCGGACAGTTTGGCCAGTACGCTTTCATCCTCCACCGGGACGAAAAGGGCTACGCTTATGGCCTTCATCCCAAGCTTCCCGGCGTACCCTGCTGCTTGCTGGATGGATTGACGCAACATTGCCATATCCACGAAGCTCTTGACCTCAATAACCCCGGACTGCTCCCCGCACTTCAGATGCAGATCCACCCGGCCATTGCCCGTGGGGAACTCGGGGCTGATCACGCAGCGTCTGCCCACCGCGTTGCACAACCAGAAGTAGAGATGGAAATGCCCCACCGCCTCGGTATAATGCAGGTCGCCTCGCCGGGGCTGGTTTTGCCAGGGATTCAAGCCCTTGGACGCAAGGCGCCGCAGATAGCCCTTGTAGCGCTCCAGCAGGGCCGGCAAGTCCAGATTCGGCCCGCCAAACACGTCGTCCAGTTCATCCAGAGGCTCCAAAGCCAGAATCGGTGGACATCGTGACGATGTGAAACCGCTCGCCGTACCGCTCCTCAATCTCCCGGCGCACCTGGTGCATCAACCAAGTCTTGCCGCTTTGCCGGGGTGACCAGATGGTGAAGTAATGCCCTCCATCCTCCAGGTCGCCAACAATATGCTCCAGGCAACTCTCCACCAGCTCACGTCGGGGGACGCAGAAATGACGACGACAGTTCACCGGGCCGTAGGAATAGAATTCGCGCATTGGTATCTCCAAAGATTTTATTAACCACAGGGAGCACGGGGGTAAGAAAGGGGGATGTTTTCCCCTGTATGCCCCGTGATCCTCGTGGTTCAATCTCTTCCCTCTCCCTTCTTGCCGCTTACCCCTTGCCCCTTATCGCTTCCCCTTACCCCACCTAAAAGTTCGACGGCGGCATGATTCCTCCATGCTCAAGAATTGCCGGGATGGCCGCTTCCAGCGGAACAAAGCGTACCGGACGATCCGACATCATGATTTCCGTATTCAGGCTTTGATTGATCACGAACAGCATTGACGGAGCGTAGGCGTACAGGAAGCTTCTGGCGGAACGGGAGAAGGCCGGACGGGTCAGGCGGTCGGCCTTGACTTCCACGGCGATCACTTGCTGACCGTCACTGAGGACAAAATCCATTTTAGCCTTGGATGTGGAGCGCCAATACTGAACGGACCATCTGGATGGCAGGTTCTTAAGCAGCTCGGACAGCAGCCAGTTCTCCACCAGCGCCCCGGTGTCCGGACGCTCCAGTATATCCGGCTCGGAAGTCTGGCCCAGGAGGATATTGCGGATGCCGTTGTCCACAAAGTAGCATTTGGGAGTGCGGGTCACTTCGGAACGCTTTCCATCCTGAAAGGGCAAAATCCGGCGGACAATGTGGGTTTCTTCCAGAATATCCAGGTAGTTCTGGACAGTCTTGCGATTCACGCCACAGTCCTGCGCTAGGTTGGACATGTTCAACAGATTGCCGACGTCAAAGACCAGCAGCTTCAACAGACGGCGAAAGGCATCTGGATACCGAACCTGGAAAAGGTCTGATGCGTCTCGCAAAATAAACGCCTCAACCAGATTCCAGAGTACTATCTCCGGCGCAGCCGAGAACCAGACTTCCTGATACCCGCCAAGTTCAGATGCCGCGCAAGCTGCCCGCTACGCTCCTCCATGGCCAATGCCGACGGCAAGGTTCTGGTGGACGCAGCGGTTTCCTCCAGGGAAAACGGCAGCAGCCGGTGCCGAATGGATTGACCGGCCAGAGATTCTCTGGTCCTGGCCTGCAGATGGAAGCTGGAGGAACCCGTAATCATTCCAGCATTTTGTTTATCCAGTATCCCAGCATTCTTATATTTTCATCCCAGCATTTTGATTTCACTCATCAAAAAAAAGAATACTTAGTGCGGATTCTTGTACAGGTCATCGTGGTCAAGGACGCGTAGCAGTCTGATGGGTTGGGTCCAGTCCGGAGCGCCGCTCTCACAGTATGCTGAAGGCTCAAAAGACAACCTGTACTTCCTGTCCACACGAGCAGACCAAGCAGTGGGATCATTGACGATACGTTCCAGGTTCAGCCCTTGACGAGAAGGATTTTGCTCAAGGAAATGAAGACATTTGGCAACCTTCTTGATCAACCCCTTGGTGCTTTTGATTCTTTCCAAGTCAGAAGCAAATTTTTCATTCGGTATCAGCTCGGGCATTGGCCAGTTCCTCAGCAAACCAATCCGGAAAAGCAGTTTTTTCCGAAGCCCTTGCCTCAGTCAATTTTCGAAGCCCTGGGTCGCTCAACTTTATGGACCTATAAATTTCAACCGGGTAAAGAGTAATCGCTCCCCCGGGCGCAACCGAAAGCTCAAGATATGTGCCTGGAGCGACCCCAAGCTCTCTTCTCAGGGAAGCCGGCAAATTGATACTCCCTCTTTTATCAACAGCAATGAGCATACTCCCTCCTATTGCGAATGCGTACATCTTGCATATGTCATAAACGACAAATCGTCAATTTCTTGATTGCACACATTCACCGCCACCCCCCATTCCAATAAATCACCCCAATGGCCCCCCCGGTTCCACGGGTAAAATTCCAGCAATTCCAGCATTCCAGCATCCCAGCATCCCAGCATCCCAGCATCCCAGCATTCCAGCATTCCAGCATATCCAGCATCCCAGCATTCCAGCATCCCTGCATCCCAGCATTCCAGCATCCCTGCATCCCAGCATTTCAAAATCCTTCACCCCATGCAGTCGATAACCATTCCCGGCGTCAGAACGCGGTATCCCATATCGGAAAAACGCTCTTTTCGGGCCTTCTTCACAAACAAGGCCGTAATCACTTTCCTGCCCTTGACAAACGGAACCTGTCCAACCTTGCGCTCCAATTCTCCGCATAGCGCATCCAGGTTGCCCATATCGCTCCACTTGGCCTCCCCAATCAGGAGAGTGCTTTGATCAACGGATTCCGCCACCAGGTCCAGTTCCATGGCCTTGCCGTCCAGGCCGGCTCCCCACCAGCGGGTCGATGGGTTGAAGCGCTTTTCGTCAAACTCAAGAAACGGAACCGCACTGCGGCAAAGATGTTCCCATGTTCCTGAAAGATATTGATCATACTGCCTGATGATGTCGCCCCAGACCTGATCCACCAGCCCAAACTCAAGCCTGCTTTTGTTGGGAACGAGAAAAGTGAAGAAGAAATTCAAAAAAGGATCGTCAATTTTATAGAGGGTTTTTTTGGTGGAACGAACCGACTCGCCAAAAGGAAGTTCCCTGCGGACATACCCGAGGTCGATCAGAACACCGAGCAGCCGGGACAGGTGAGTGGCCGGTTTTCCCAAACGGCCCGCGATTTCCGAAACCCGGTGACATCCCGCGCCGATCAGGCACAAGACGGAATACGCCTGGGTCGACGTACGCATCTCATCATAAAAAAGCCGCTCAGGTTCTTCATGAAGTACGCCGAATTGATCCAGGATGTTGTTCTTAACGGCATCGGCAAAACCGCCGACCTGCTTACGGATCTCCCAATACCGGGGGACACCGCCCCACACTCCGAATTCTCGCACCGCATCAATGGCATCGACATCCAGATACGCCTTAAGATGAGAGATCCCCATTGGCTTGACGCGCAGAACTTCATCAGAGCGCCCATAGAGCGGGGAGACGCCGTCCAGCACCATGCCATGCATCATCTGTTGCGAAGATCCGCAAAGAATCAAATGGTAGCGAAGAGTTTTTGCATCCACCAGCCTCTGGATAATCGATGGGAGTTCCGGACAGTTCTTGACCAGATAGGGAAACTCGTCGATGCACAGCGATGCTCGTTCCTGCAGAGCGAGATTGAGGCTTGTAAACAGACTTTCCCAGTCTGGATAAGCAGGCTTGCCAAACCCGGGAACCAGTTTGTCCGCCTGCCTTGCCAGGGCGGCGATTTGCAAGGTCTGATCCCTCTGGTCCGCCGCGAAGTAAATGGCGTTCTTCGGAAGGACATGCCGCAAAAGTGTTGTTTTCCCGCATCTCCGGCGGCCATAAACAACGATCAGACAGGCTTTTTCCCGGCCAAGAGCCTGTTTTAACCGCATAATCTCTCTTTCCCTGTTGACGAACATATCCCTCTCCCACGAAACAATGCATGAGAAGAATAATGTTCTACAAACATAATGTCAACCGCGTTCTCCCTTTAAACCTTCACAATGCATCCCAACCATTTTTACCCGTAAAATGCCGAAGGCCAGCGTAGCTGATTTCACCAGGACCAGCATTGTCTTTATATTTCCAGCATCCCAGCATATCATGTCTTATCCCAGCATTCCAGCATCCCCAGCATCCCAGCATTATGTCTTATCCCAGCATACCAGTGTTCCAGTATTCCAGTATTCAGTATTCCAGTATTCCAGTATTCCAGTATTCCAGTATTCCAGTATTCCATCCCAGCATTCAATCAGCCAATCTGAAACCCTGACTTGCAAATTGTCCAAATGGATAATAGCAAATTAAAAAAACTTGTACTCAAGGTGACGAGATGACCTACATCAAGCGAGACATGGAAGATAATCTGATCTCCATGTCGAAAAAATTTCCCGTGGTGACCCTGACCGGACCAAGGCAGTCCGGCAAATCAACTCTGGCCAGAAAAGTATTTCCCGAAAAACCTTATGCCTCTTGCGAAGACCCGGATATATTGCTCTTTGCCCGACAGGATCCGCGCGGTTTCTTGAAGACCTATGAAAACGCGGTCATTGACGAGGCTCAAAAGGTGCCCGAGATTTTTTCCTATATTCAGACCGTGGTGGATCAACACGATCAGCCCGGCCAATTCATCCTGACCGGTTCCAGCGATTTTTTGCTCTTTGAAAAGATCAGTCAGTCTCTCGCCGGAAGAACCGCCGTGCTGAAGCTTCTTCCTTTTTCCCTGGGCGAAATATTCCCGTCCCATCCTCGCGAGGATTATGAGGACTATCTGTTCACCGGATTTTATCCGCGGATATACAAGATGGGCATTCCAGCGCAGGACTTTTATCCCAGCTATGTCCAGACTTATGTTGAACGCGATGTACGGACGCTAAAAAATATCGCTGACCTTGGGCAGTTCCAGCTTTTCCTTAAATTGTGCGCGGGAAGGACCGGGCAGCTCCTGAACATGTCCGCCCTGGCCAATGAGTGCGGAATATCGCATACCACGGTAAAATCGTGGATATCCCTCTTGGAAGCCGGCTTTATCGTTTTCCTGCTCCGCCCGTACCATCAAAATTTCGGCAAGAGACTGGTCAAAATGCCCAAGCTGTATTTTCATGATCCCGGGCTTGCGGCGTATCTCCTGGAAATTCAGAGTCCGGAACAGCTCAGAACCCATTACCTGAAAGGCGCCTTGTTTGAATCCCTGGTTATCACCGAATTGATCAAAAAACGTTACAACCAGGGCAAGCAGACGAACTGTTATTTCTGGAGAGATAAAACCGGAAACGAGGTGGACTGCCTCATCGACCGGGGAGGTTCACAGCTTCCTCTGGAAATCAAGGCCGGCCGCACAGTGTCCCCGGACTTCTTCAAGGGATTGGAGTATTATGCAAAACTCGCAGGAGATTCGGCGACCAGGCCCTGTATCGTCTATGGCGGCAACGCGAACCAGAAAAGAAGCAATGCCGATGTGATTTCCTGGAATAATATGACGCAGTTGTTTTTGGATGGCTGAACATTTGTTGACGCTTGAAACATTGAACCGCCCGTTTCATACAGAGGCATCCCAGCATTCCAGCATTGTCTTTATTATTCCAGCATTCTTGTTTTCATCCCAGCATCCCAGCATCCCAGCATTTCTTATATCTCACCGACACACCGTCTTTCGCTTGACGACAGGGCCAGAGGGGGCGATATTGTTTTTTTCATCGAAACCGAGGCCCCTCATGCCCCTCTGGGATCAGGCCTGCAATGGTGGTTGCTCTCGAAGACGAACTTGGCCTGCCGGTGGATATTCTCGTGAAGTGCATTCATAACCCGGAGACCACCTTAGAATCCATGTCCAAATCCCGAACCAAGGACTTGAGTCACTCACGATACTCTTGATCGGAGCATCCTTTTCGTGCGTTTCCGCGCATTCCGTGGTCAACCATCTCAAGGCGTTAGCAATGCGATTACACCAGGATCAGATTGAGAACATCCGGGAAGTCGTCCTGACTCGCGATCCGGCGGCACGCATCTTTCTTTTCGGGTCACGCGTTGATGATCAGCAGCGCGGCGGGGACATCGATTTGCTGGTTTTGTCGCAAAAACTCGATGCAACTGACCGGCGCAAAATGAAAGTGGATTTGTACCGACGCATCGGCCATCGCAAGATCGACCTGCTTCTCGCTCCAGATGATCGCAGGGCATTTGTCCGTCTGGCCATGGAAGAAGGAGTTGCCTTGTGAAACATGCCCTACATCTGAACATGCTGGCCGAGGCTCGCGAGGATCTCGTTCATGCCTTGGCCTGGCTGCAACGCTCCCATGAACAATGCACGGCACTACGCCAGAAACAGGAGTTGCTTGCCGAGGATTATGACGCCTTCGAAGCGCTGACCAGTCGGTTTGCAAGGGTCAGTGACATCCTGCTGCAGAAGTTTTTTCGGGCCCTGGATGTCGTGGAACTCTCCAGCGGGGGAACGCTGCTAGATGTCCTGCTACGAGCAGAAAAACGCGGTCTGGTTGAATCAGCCGATGATTTCCTGGAAATTCGTGAGCTTCGCAATGAAATCAGTCACGAATACGCCATGGATGATTTGCAGGAACTTTTCTGGGATGTTTTGGATAAGACACCTTATCTCATCGAAGCTGTCACCGTTGCCACAACCTACGCGGACAAACGCTACCTCGCCACGAAAGACTCTGGAGGCTGGCACAGAGAATCTTTGTAGCCAAGGGAGCCCCATCCCCTTCCAAAACCCAGGGGGTGACATCTTTATAGCGTCTAAGCGGACACCAAAAGGATGTCGGTGATATGTCAACCAATTCTGAACCATCCCCAAATCGCCAGCGCAAAAAAACCGTCTACCTTTAACGCCTGCCTTCCCCGTCCGTGGCCAACAATTCTTTTTCTTATTTCCGCCACCTGCTCCCACCGTCTATTTATTCCAGCATTTTTACCCCGCCAAGCTGTCCAAAAGACCGGCCCCACTTCAGAGCTGATTTCACCCGGGCCAGCATTGTCTTTATTATTCCAACATCCCAGCATCCCAGCATCCCAACATCCCAACATCCCAGCATCCCAGCATCCCAGCATCCCAGCATTGTCTTTGTAATCCTAGCATTATGCCTCACATTAATTCAAGGCATACGAAGTTCTTTAAGAAAACGGATCAAGGGCGTGACCCTGATTCCATGCTTTTCATAGTCTCTGGTCCCAAGATGAACCTGAAACATTTCCGTAATGGGCGTCCGTTCCTGAAAATAAACAAGTGCCGGACTGAGATTGTCCTGACCTGATTTGCATTCCACGGCAAACAGCGGCTTTTTGTCTTTGAGAACGACAAAGTCCACCTCGCGTAAATCCGTGTCACGCAGGAAACGTAGTTCCATCCGATGACCCTGGGTATCCTCAATGAGATGGCAATACTTGAGAAGCTGACAAGCCAGGAAATTTTCCAGCCGCGCACCTTTGTTTTCCACCAGCGACCAGTCCCAGAGGTACAGCTTCTGTTCCTTTTTGACCGCCCGGATCTTCGGAGCACCATAGGGAGGTATTCGGAAACAGAAATACATGCGCTCCAGTATTTCCAACCAACGGGCTACGGTTTAATGGGCCACCTGCAAATTTTCCTTGAGGCTCTTGATGGATAACGGGGACCCTACCCGGCTTGGCAAAGCTGCCGTCAACAGTTCAACCAGGCTGATCTCCCGGACATGTTCCAGATCTCGAATATCTTCGTAAACCACTCTTTGCTGCCGCTCTCGCTGCCATCGACGCCAAAAGCGCCCCTCGCCGCGCAGGCAAGGCTCAGGAAATCCGCGATAACGCAGCAGGTGCTCCAGGTCACTCTTGTCTGGATCTGAAGACAGTTCCAGCAGGGAAAACGGGTGCAACCGATAGTAGTGATAGCGACCTTGCAAAGAATCGCCGCCCTTGCTGTAGTAATCCAGGCGAGCCGAGCCGGTGACCAGAAAAGATGCACCCACCTTTCTGGTGTCAAAAAAAACCTTTGATCAAATTGCGCCATCGGGCGAATTTATGAATTTCATCGAACACGATGCACCCGGCCACAGGCGGAAGCTCGCCCCGAAGCAGGCCCTGACGAACTTTGGGATTGTCCCAGTTAAGATAACCAGGCTGGCTGACTGAGGGTTCTGGAAGAAACTGCAGGGCAAAGGTGGTCTTGCCGACCTGACGAGGCCCTCCGACAAACACCATCCTGCTGGCTAGGTCCTCCTGGACATGGTCAAAGAGATAGCGGTTCTTGACTGAATCCATGATTAAAATCAATATACATCGAAAATACTCATGAGTAAAGTCACATTGCACCGAATTCGATCATGCTCCACCCCATCATTCCTATCAACTCACCGACTCACCGTCTAACCGTGTTTTCATCCCAGCATCCCAGCATTGTCTTTATTATTCCAGCATTCATTTTCATCCCAGCATCATCTTTCCCTTCCCAAAGCCTCCTACCTTCAGGTTTCAGGTCTCCGCCCTCATCCCTATCTTTCATCCCAGCATTTCTTATGTCCTCATCCCAGCATCCGCCGATGCATCCCAGCATTGTCTTTTAATTCCAGCATTCCAGCATTATATTTTATCCCAGCATCCTTGTATTACTTGAGCATTCTGTTTTACCGCCCCCCTTTGCCCTCTCAAACAATTTCCCGTAAACTCTCCCTCAAGCATACTGGACAAACTCCAAACGCTTCTACACCATACATCAAACCGGAGTTCACCATGCAAACGATTGAACTGCAAACTCGCATCAGTAACAATGGTCAGATTCAATTGCCCAAGGACTACGTATTTGCTTACGGCAGGGAAGCAAAGCTGGTGGTTATTCTGCCGGAGCCGGAAACAAAAAAAACGCCAAAGCGCCAACCCGGTAGCGCAAAAGGCGTTCTCAAGATACTTGCCGAAGATTCTGAGCACCTGGATAACTTTAAGGAGTATATGCCATGAACATGCTCCTGGATACCCAGGCCCTGCTTTGGTTTCTGCTGGATGACCCCAGGTTGAGCAACAAGGGACGGGACGTCGTTATCCATGCCCAAGGCGCAATTTTTGTCAGTTCCGCCAGTTTCTGGGAGATTGCCATCAAGATAAGCCTGGGGAAATACTCCCTGCCCGAGCCGTTTCTCCTCTTCTGGAACAGGCAGATGCAAGAAAACGCTTTGACCCTGTTGCCCATTACCCTGAACCACACGGCGCGAATCACCAACCTGCCATTTCATCACAAAGATCCATTTGACCGCTTGCTCATAGCCCAGTCCCTGGAGGAACATATCCCCATCGTGAGCAGCGATTCCATCTTTGATGCGTACGGGGTACACCGTCTGTGGTAACGAAACAGCACAGAGGAATTTTCCCCTGTGGTGCAAAAGGATTTGCCACTCGGTCGCTCCCCTTTCTCGGGAACACCGGGCACACAAGAAAATACTCCTTCACCCCGCACTCCCCGTTACATTGTCTTTGTAATCCCAGCATTCTGTTTCATCCCTTCATTCCAGCATTTCTTATGTCTTTATCCCAGCATTTTGTATTTATATTCCAGCATTCCAGAATTTCCTTTCTATAATTCCAGTATCCCAGCATTCCAGCATGTTGTTTAAATCTTCTTCCGCAAATACCCCCTAAACCCCTTGATCTGCGCCCTGCAATCACCCGCAAGACCATACGTTTCATCAAATTCATCCTGGCTGATGTATCCGCAGTCCAATGCCCGGTACAATTGCGACTGCACCTCGCTGCACGACCGGGCTGAATCCCCCAGAAACTTCACAAACTCCTTGATCGAAAAATCGTCAAAACCTTCCGCAATATTATCCATGGCCGACCCGGCCGCCCTCCACATCTGATCTTTCAAACTGTAATCCCTGGAAAACTGCTGCTTATTGACAAGCCGATAAACAGCCCGGCAAAGCTCCTTTGCCTTCTGCCAACACGGCAAATCCTCAAACCTCGTATACTTCATCCCCTCTCACTCCGGCACCTATCTTCATATTCCAGCATCCCAGCATCCCAGCATCCTGTTTCATCCCAGCATCCCAGCATCCCAGCATTCCAGCATTATCTTTGTAATTCCAGCACCCCACCATCATGTTTTCATCATTTCTTCATACACCCTTGCATATTCTTCGGCATTCTGCCGCATAGTCTTAATCGGACGGATCTTGGTGCGCATGGAGGCCAGAAGGTCGGGCTGCGTCAGGAGCATGCGGATGATTTTTGCCAGTCGCGTTGTGTCTTCCCGCGGGAAGAGAAAGCCTTCCACCTTGTCCTGAAACATTTCACGCACCCCGCCTACATCCGAGGCGATTACCGGCACTTTGGCGGAAAGAGATTCAAGAACGGTTAAGGGGTAGTTTTCCTGGCGGGAAGGGATCACGGTGACGTCAAAGGAAGAGAGAATACTGCCCAGGTCATCCTGTTTGTACGGCCCGAAAAACTTGACTACGGGATTGTCTTTGACCGTGTCCATGACAGTGTCATAAAACTGCGGCTGCTGTACTGTTCCGTGAATGTGCAGCTCACATTTGTCGCGTAATATCGCGTCCAAGCCATTCAAGGCTTTTACAAGCAGATCAAGCCCCTTGCGATAAACAATCTGTCCAATAAAGCCCAGGACAATCTTGTCTTTTTGGGCTGGGTTGGTACGGGGCGCCTGGACAGCCGGCCACCCCAAGGGAAGCACGGCAGGCCGTGAAAAACCATAACGAGCATGCACGTCAGCCAAATGCTTTGAAGGAGAATACTTCCTGTCAAGAGCCTCGTATCCTGCCAGGTTAACCTGCTGCCGGAGCCGAAAAAATTCAACGATTCCCTTGGAGGGGTCAGCTTGAAACCCTCCCAGACAACGGGCACACTTTTCCGGCGATTCCGGCCCTGAACACTCTCGGCCCTTGGTATCAATCAGGTGTCCCATGGCGCATAACAGCCAGTAGTCATGCAGAGTGGCCGCCGTGGGAATGTTCAATGACTTCGCAGCTAAGGGAAGGCGAGAGCTTAAACGGTAGAGCAGGTGAAAATGCACTAGGTCGAACTGTTCTCTCCGCAACAGCTCTTCGAATTGCTGTTCCACGGTTTCATTGGCAAACATGTACTGGGGATTTTCAAAGAGATTCGTGGAACCATCCACGACGTTGATTTGATGTACTTTGAGTCCTTCATATTCCGTCGAAACAACGGCATAGGGCGTTTTGTCTTCGCCGGGTTGGCGTTTGCTGATGTCTACGGGATAGAAAAAGGAAACGTCATGGCCGAGTGTTTTCAGTTTCTTGGCCATATTCAGAGCGAACAGCTGTGCCCCGGCAGTATTGTAAGGGGGGAAGTTGTGGCAGACAAAGAGTGTCGCATTAATATCTTTCTCAGTTTTAATCCTTATCTCATTAAAAGATTCAATTTTATCTTGATTAGGAAATAGTTGCCTTGTCGCCCACTGAATATCATCTTTCGTATATATGCCTGGAAACGAATTTAAAATAATAAATGCATAAACAATAGAATAATCAACTCTGTGTTTATTTTTCCGTTTTACTTCATTTAATAAATGATGATTTATGAGATATGATTTAGACCAATCAATTTCAATATTACTGTAATTGATCGCATTGTTTTTAATTATATTCGCAAAATTTAACTCATGACGTTTCTTTGCACTATCGTACATTGAATTGTTATCGGTTGTCCTGTACATCAAGATGACTTTGTTCAAAAAATAGAAATCTTGAGAAATACAATGTACACCAATCCAGAAGTCCCAGTCTTCGTAACCAGGAACATTCGTATTGTATCCACCAACTTTCTCCCAAAGAGACCTCGAGTAAAGGGAGGTGTTGGGAAGTTGATTCTGGCGTGGCAGCAGTATTGGGTCCAATGGTTTTGTCGGCCAGATATTTTTGTGTAATCCAAATTTCTGCATGGCACCGTAGACGACTACTTCCTTCCCATGGTGTCTGTTTGCTTCGTTCACCAAGGACTCGAGTGCGTCCGGAAGAAGGTAGTCGTCGGAGTCTAGCGGGAGGACATATTGGCCAAGTGCGACAAGGATTCCATTGTTGCGAGGTATTGCTGGCTGTCCGGAATTCACTTGGTTTATGATTCTTATGCGGTGGCGCGAATATTTTTTATACAAAGTATAAGCAACATCCAAAGATTTATCAGTACTGCCGTCATTTACTATGATTATCTCAAAATCCTGAAAAGTTTGACTGACAACGCTTTCAACACATTCTGTTAAGTATTTTTCATGGTTGAAGCACGGGATGACCACAGATACTAGAGGATTATCTTTATATAGTGGACTAAATACAACATCAAACCATGGATTCGAAGAATAACCTTTGACTTCAAAGTGAAACTGTATCTCTTTGACCAATGGAAAAAGTTCCTGAGCAATGCGAACAAGATCGCCACCATTCTTGGTTGAAATCATGTTAATTTTTTCAACATAATTAACGATATTCTCGATACGTTCGCCGGCCTCCTTCGAGTTGATCGTGTTTTGCTTCAAGTCCTTATATTCTGCGTCGTTAAACCATTTCAATTCAGGAGACTTGTGTTTATAAAACATGGATACACGCCAGTAGCCTCGCAAATTATGAATATTACAAAAATCACGAATCGAAAGGCTATGGTCGTGCCATGCGACGCAGTCCGCGGCATAAAGCACTCTCCAGCCCTGATGAAAGAGTCTGAAACCAAGGTCAATATCTTCCGCAGCGGGTGCAGTGAAACTTTCGTCAAATAATCCTATGTCAAAAATTGCTTGCTTTCTCAGTGAAATGTTGCACGTAAAAAAAGAATGATAGTTGTAGAGATTCCTGTCGATTTTATTATAGAAATTAAAGAGAACATTTGAATTCTCAATGATTACACCCATTGCTGAGTTCTGGTATTCTGGACACAGGGAGAACTTTCCAAGGACTGCAATTTTCTCATTTTGATGTTGCAAATGTATGTCATGGTGAATGCTGAGACCATTGCTGGAAAGTATGGAGTCGTCATTCAAAAAGAGTACGTATTTTCCTCTAGCTGCCAGCAACCCCATATTTCGTGCAGCAGCAGGCCCTCTGTTGTCCTGCCTGAAGTATTTAAGAATATATTTTGAATTGAAACTGTTAACAAAGGACTGCGTGTCATCGGTCGATCCGTCGTCACAGACTATGACTTCGAAATCTTTGGAGTCGAAATTCTGCATGTCGAGAGCATGAAGACATTTCTCCAACGTATTTCTACGGTTGCATGTTGTTACGATGACTGAAAACGTAAGTTCGTCATTGCCTGGAACCAAGGACTCCGGCTTTCGCTTATCAATGCGAAATATCGATGTCCCTTCAGGAGGTGGCATAAACTCCAGATTATTTTCCCTGGTGAAAGTGTGGACTGCTTCCTGGACCGACGGAGTCCAGGTGTAGTCATGGCCGATTAGAAAACCACCGAACTTTACCTTGGGATACCATGCGACAAGATCGTTGTAGCACCCCATGAAACTGTGATCGCCATCGATGAAGACAACATCAATGCTGTTATCCTCAAAGTCTTGGGCGCTGAGAAGGCTTTCCTTGTCCCGTGGTCGAATAAAGGCGTTTAACCCCTTGCTTATGAGATTGCCCAAGAAATTGTGCACACTGTAGAAGCCGCGGTATTCAGGATTGATCTTATCCTTGAATGAAGTCCACCAGTCAATGCAGTGAATACGTGCCGTATAGTTTCCGGATTCAACCAGGGAACTGGCCATGATATACGCCGAAAGCCCCATGAAGCTCCCAACTTCGAGAATGACACCTCCACGAGGGAGGTCAGCGGCCATATTGTAGAGATAAAGCATTTCCTTGTCTTCAAGGAAGCCTAGGATCCCATTGACTTCAGACATGCCGAACTTGTTGTTCGGTACCATTATTTTGGGGAAGGCATTCTGGATTTCAAGGAGAGTCTTGGGAGCAGGCCTGCTCAGCATGGAAAGTTCAAGAACGGCATCCTGCAACGCGTTCTTTTGACGCCTGATCTGTTCAGGCATTTTGAATTCCTTGCTCTCGACGAGGGTGTCGTCGAGCAAGGCAAGAAATGCCTGGATTGTTTTGTCCCACGTGTAGTTTGAATTATATTGCGCCTTGCCCTGCCGGCTGAGTTCCAGGCGGATTTCTGGTTTTCTAATAAGGACGTCGGCTACACTCATAAACCGGTCCATGTCCGCAATGATGCCCCCTGCTTGATGATGAACTCCATTGCAGTTGTAG
This sequence comes from Desulfonatronum parangueonense, assembly GCF_054656975.1. Classification (NCBI taxonomy): domain Bacteria; kingdom Pseudomonadati; phylum Thermodesulfobacteriota; class Desulfovibrionia; order Desulfovibrionales; family Desulfonatronaceae; genus Desulfonatronum; species Desulfonatronum parangueonense. Next base: position 143,182 of record NZ_BAAHXH010000003.1, on the reverse strand, counting down.
GTGGCAACCCAGGGGACGCCATGACTCATAGCCTGTTGGATCACCAAGGGCCCGGCGCTTTCAGCCTTGGAAGGAACAACGAGAAGGTCCGCCTGCGCGATTGCTGCTGCTGCTAGTTTCCGCTTCATTCCAGCGCAAAGGATGATCCTGCTGTCCTTGGCGGCAAGCGCCTTGATCCGGTCAAAATAGTCTCTGTGAACATCTACAGCATAGCCTATGATGAGTAAACGCCAGTCAAATTGGGTTTGCTGGAACGAGGTAATGAGTTCTTCGTGATTCTTGACCGGCCAAAAGTTAGCGACCATTACGAGGAGAGGCTTTTCATCGGAAACACTGAATTGTTGCCTGATATTGATGTGTTCAGGTTCAATTTCAATTGAGTGGGGAATATAAACCGATTGGATATCGTGTAATCGCGTATATTGGACATCATGTCCATCTTCTGTGACTGTTATTACAATATCAAATAATTTAATTATTTCACATATTGTTTCATCAACTTTTCTTCTATGCCATCGTTCTCGGTCACACCAATTGATACTAGGCAGGAAAAATATCTTCGACCTGATTTTATGTTTTACCTGTGCGATGAGAACACTTGCCCAGTTGTCAGGTTGAGAAAGAATTATTACAGCATCATAATTAGATTGTAATATAAAATTTTGGTATCCATCAATATCACCAGTGAACCCACTATAAATATCACCTTCGCATTTAAAATGATGAATTTTCAAACCATTAACTTCATTTTTTTTTCTAAATTCCGTATAGCGCGCACATACTTCAACATTGAAACCATGATTCAGTAATTTGACTCCAAGATCTTCAACATAGGACTCGACACCACCAATAAATGGCCAGAAATAGTCACATACTAATAGAATTTGTCTCTGTGTATCCTTAACCAGATTGATTTTTTTATGAAAACTATCGTACGAAGAACGAACCGTTTCGTTGATTACATTTTCCGATTCTTCCATAAAATCATAATTATCCAAAACAACAGGATGCTTAACGCTCCCTTCTTTTTGAATTATTGTTATACAATCATTTAAAAAATCAGCCCCCCATGAAATTTTTTCTTGAATCAAGCATTGCAATCCATACTTTTTACATGTCTTATGAAATAAATTCGCCGTCATATCTTCGGAACGCCAATGATCGTTCCTAACATCTCCGACACATTTCCTCTTCCTATATTCCCCAAAGTTGGAATGATGAATAAAGCCATGACCACCTATTCGTAATTTTTGAGATATTTGCTGAAGATAGTTGTCAACAGTCTCATAGTCCATATGCACAAAAGAATCCCAGCTGAATACAAAGCTCACCGAATCATCGTCTATCATATGTAGTGAACGACCATCATTTTGATAAAAAAAAGCGTTTTTGTAATTTTTAAATTCATTTTTACATTCTAAAATACATTTTTCAAGAAAGTCTACTCCGGAATAGACTTGCGCATCTCTTAAAAGATAATGAGTCCACCTACCATATCCAGGTGCAATTTCCAAAACATGCTCTTTATTGTAGAAATTCTTAAGCCTGGGAAAAATTGTATAATTCCATAAATTATCACTGCCCCCCCAGGCGCCAGACCAATAATGCCCTTTATGCGACCAATCATGTTTGGACCATTTTGCAATATTGCAGTCAACAGAGTGTGCCTGTCGATCGTAATTTACTATACGACGTTTTTTTTCTTCCTTATTGATATTATTTCCAAAAAAAGCCCAGTGCCAATGACCTTCTCCAGGTATTTCGTACGTATCAATTTTATATAAATACAATCCATGTTCTTGAACAAGATGAATTATATCATCTTTACACCATCTGACAGATGGTTCATATTCTTTTAATTCAGCATCATCTGTTCCGTAAATCAAATCAGCAAATTGACAAACAAATACGCCTTTTTTCGATAATTTTTTCGCAAGACCAGCAATGTAATCTTTGACTAAATCTCGCGTGAGATGCTGAAATACAACCATACAATAAACGACATCAATATCATGAGGAACTAAGCTTTTCCATTTATCAACAAGAATTGGCGTAAAGTTTCTTATACCATTCTTTTCTGCAAACATCTTAGCTTTATGCAAAATAGTATCACTTACATCTATTCCATAAACATGTTCAACATGAGGAGCAATCAAAACTGATTCCCTGCCATATCCACAACCAATCACAACTATTTTCATATTATTAGAAAGTTGCGTATACTTTTTAATCCTGTCAACATCATCTCCAAATAAAGCTAACCCATTATGATTTTTTCCATAGCAATGATGTTTTTCAAAATACATTTTTTCTTGAATCTTTTTCCAGTACTCGATGTTTGATTTACCTTCAAACCGGTTCTTCTTGCGAACTAATTCAAGGTATCTGGATATCGATTCGCTTTTTTTCACATTACCAAGACTTTTGAGTTCTCGCATGTATTTTGTTGAATCTATTACAAAATTTGACTTTTTATATGAATATCCATTGTTCATTTCAAGATGATATAATGCTTCCCTTATGACCGAATGAACATTAGCAAATTTATCTTTATCATTTAATATTGAAAGTATAATTTTTATCAGCGATTTTCTATAACTATCGCTATTGCTATATAACCATTCTTTCAATCTAAATAAAAATGCGGAGCAGGGCCCAAAGGTATGAATAAGGGATTTGTTTTTTATCGATATGTCAATCGTTTCAATTATTGCGGATACCGCTTGGCCAGGATCGTTCAACTCCTGAAGAGGAAATAGCTCTGTAAAGCTGTGATTGTTGATGTATTCAATTACAGCCCTTGCGGAGTCGAAAAAACCAGCTTCAGGAAATTCATGTGTTGTTTGTGTAGCATGCCATCTGGTTACACATGTTCGTTGGTTGATATACATTGATTCATATTTTGAACTGATGCGCAACCACATTTCAAAATCCTGGCCATGGGGATATGAGTCATCAAAAAAACCTACTCTTTCAAAAACCTTTCTGTGGATAGCGATACTGTTCCCGTGTATATACGGTCCTGAAAAAAAACGAGAAACCTGAAATCCGCGATCAGGAATGGCGTTCCAAGGGTCAGGTGAACTTTTAACGCCAGTCTTGTCATCCAAATAGTAAAAATGTGTGTAAAAAAAGAAAATTTCAGGATGTTTGTGAATCGCGTCAAGATGGATTCTCAATTTTTCAGGCTCGAACAAATCATCGGATGAAAGCCAACAAATCCAGTCTCCCGTTGCCTGGCTCAATCCTGCATTAAGAGCCGAGGCAACCCCTCCATTCGTCTTATGAAATACCCTGAAACGGCCGTCTCGTCGTGAGTATGACTCACCTACCGAAGCTGTGTCGTCAGTTGAGCCGTCATTGACAATCAACGCCTCCCAATTCTCAAAGGTCTGCGAAATCAGGCTGTCAAGGGCATGCGGCAGATATTGAGATTGGTTGTATGTGGGGACAATGATGGAAAAGAAGGGAGCGGTGCCCGATGAACGCTTCATTTCAAAATTCCTCCCGATAAACTGTCATTTCCTTGAAGTACGCACTGTACAACATCCTTGACCTGCTCGCAGGCAACCCTGGAATCCACCCGATCTCGCACCAATGCCAGGTTGATCCTGGAAAACTTCTTCCGTTTGGGTTCGTCCCGCAACAGACTGACGATGGCGTTGGCCAGGGCGGACGGGTCACGGGGCGGAATCAGCAATCCATTACGTTTGTGTACGACCCATTCCCTGATGGAAGGGATGTCGCCCATGATCACCGCGGTGCCGCAGGCCATGGCCTCGAGCATGCAGTTGGGCTGCGAGTCGTTGGACGATGGGGAGACCATGATATCCGCGCTTCGGTAATAATCAGGCATGTCTTCCCATGCAATTTGCCCGTCATGACGGAAATGATCGGCTAGGCCCAATCGTCGCGGCAGGCTCAGCAAATCCTCCCAGAGATGCAACCCCACCTTGGAAACGAACAAGAAAAGTGCGTCGGGCAGCATTTTGCACACGACGCAGGCAGCCTCTATCAGCACATCTGAATTCAGGTACCCGCCCAGTCCCCGGGGGCAAAGCACGATGTGCTCCTGGCTGAGGCTGAGGCGTTTGCGCGCGGCAAGGGAATCGTTCGGGGCAAAGTGTCCCAGATCCACTCCCGGGTAGCGGATGACATGCAGCTTTTGGGGAGAAATGCCGTATCCAAGGGCAGCGGTTTTCGCGGTTTCCGAATTGACCGTGGCGGCCGCGGCATTGCGGATGCCCGACTCCACGATCTGGCGCTTGAACGTGCGCAGGATCTCGCTTGTTTGTGACCACCAGATGAGGTCCCCATTCCAGAAGGTGATGATTTTGGGAATGTTCGCCGGCAAAAAACAGCCGAGATACGCCGGGTAGAGCATAGTCTGCAAAAAAACCGCATCTGGCTTGAAGCGCCGAACCGTCTGGAGGAGTTGCCTGAAAGCGAACAATTGGACGAGCATATCCTGAAAGAGCTGTTCCGAAGCACAGTGAATCTTGGTTGCGCTCATAAAAGACGCTAAGGCCTTGACATACCGCTCCAGATGCTTTCTGGATCGGACCATGCCTGCCTTTCCATCGAGAACAGTCACCCCGACATTGTCGATTGCATACTGATAATCCGATGCCAGATGGACCTTGAAACGATGGTCCGTGCTGAACACCTTGACTCTGCGTTGGGCGTGAATGGAATAGCCGAAAGCAAGGAACAGCAGCCTGGTTCGGCGATCATGGACCATTGAGACCTCAGAAATGAACGCGGTTGCGCACACGCATGTCCATGCTGTCAGACCGATTTTCGCCAACTTGTTCTGTTCACAAAATCCACGTAACTCATAACTATTCGGGCAACTTTTCGTGAAACGTCAGACGGCTCATAGGCAGGAACGAGGCGGAACAAACGTGTTGATCCCGCTTCGTGGTGGCGGACGGCCATTTGCACCGCGCTCTTGACGTGTTCCGGTTCAAGCCCGCTCATGATCACCGAAGCCTCGTCCATGCCCTCGGGGCGTTCATGGGCCTGACGCAACATGACCGCGGGAAAATTGAGCAGGGACGATTCTTCAGTCAAGGTGCCGCTGTCGGAAAGCGTGCACAGAGCGTGCTGCTGCAGACGAATATAGTCAAAGAACCCAAAGGGTTTGTGTTGTTGGACCAAGTCCGAGAGTTTTGCCTCCAGCTTTGCCAAGCGTTGTCTGGTACGTGGATGCACGGAAAAAATCACAGGCAGGTTCCAGGTTGCAACGAGCATGTGCAGGGCATTGATCAGTTTGGCAAGGCTTCCAGCGTCGGTAATATTTTCCTCGCGGTGAGTGCTCCAAACAAAATAGCGTTCCGGTTCCAACCCCAACGTCTGGGGCATGGGCGACGCGGCAATGGCGTCTTGGTAGTACTCCAGGACTTCGCGCATGGGCGACCCTGTGACCATGACGCTGTCCGGGCGAAGCCCCTCGGCAAGAAGGTAGCGCCGGGCATGTTCCGAGTAGGCCAGATTGATGTCGCTCAAGTGGTCAACAATACGCCGGTTGATTTCCTCGGGAACACGCAGATCAAAACAGCGGTTGCCGGCTTCCATGTGAAAAATTGGGATCTTGCGTCTTTTGGCGGGATAGGCGGCAAGGCAGCTGTTGGTATCGCCCAGCAACAACACTGCGTCCGGCCGGAGTTGGTCCAGCAGTGCATCTGTTTTCTCGATCACCCTGGCCACGGTGGTTGCTGGCGTGTCGGCATGGGCTTCCAGAAAATGATCCGGCTTGCGAATACCCATTTCCTCGAAAAAAATGCCATTAAGCTCCCAGTCAAAATTTTGGCCGGTATGGACAAGCACATGGTCGAAAGATGCGTCAAACTCGACGATGACTCTGCTCAGCTTGATTAATTCGGGACGGGTGCCGACAATGGTCACGACGCGCATACCAGGAGGCTCCTCACGCAATGAGTTCCCCGAACCCGAGGGATTCGCGTTTGGGGTCAAAGAGCAGCTGATGTTGCTCGAGCAATGCCCTGGCCGCTTCCAGGCCCAGAACAGCGTTGGCCGAGCTGAACTCGTTGCCCTGAAAAAGCGGCAAACAGTCCGCGGGCATGGCGTGCTCATCGGTGCGCAGTTCAGGCAGCATGGGCTGAATGGCGAAATAGTCGCCTCGTTTTACGGACCGGATGGATTCTTCCTCGGAAATGAGGATCTCATGGATTTTTTCCCCAGGCCGGATCCCTATGGTCTTGATCTCAATATCCAGGTTGCCGATCAAGGCCCGCGCGATGTCCAGAACCGTGGCCGAAGGGGCGATGGGCACGAAAATTTCCCCTGGTCGAGCCTCTTTAAGGGCCGCGAAGACCGTGCTGACCGCTTCGTGGATGGACATCAAGAAGCGGGTCATTTTGGGGATGGTGATGGTCACGGGGCCGCCGTTGCGAATCTGTTCATGGAACAAGGGAATGACCGAACCGCGAGATGCCAGGACGTTGCCGTAGCGTACGCCGAGGAACCGGGTTTCGGTTAAAATGTTCGCAGCAATGAAAATTCTTTCCTGTAACGCCTTGGTAATGCCCATGGCATTAACCGGCTTGCAGGCCTTGTCCGTGGATATGGCCACCACGGTTTCCACGGGAAAGGCGTGTTCGCGGATGGCCCGGACAATGTTGACTGGGCCCTGGCAATTGGTGGCCACGGCCTGCTCGGGAAAGTACTCGCAGGTGGGCACCTGTTTGAGGGCCGCGGCATTGACGACGATGTCCACCCCGCGCAGGGAGGCGCACACGTCATGATACGACCGAACGTCGCCGATGCGGAATTCCAGAATCCGGCGAAAGTTGTCGTAGATCGTTTCGTCCGTGGCCACGGCCTTGTTCTGGTAGGCCATGCGCATGGTGTGCTGCTTGGCCTCGTCGCGTGAGAACACTATGAGCTTGCGAGGCGTTCCGTGCTCGCCGGAAAGCACCCGATGCACGAATGTCTTGCCCATGGAACCGGTACCGCCTGTGACGAGGATGGTTTTATCGTCAAAAAGCATTGCCTGTCTCCTCAAGAAAGGAAAAATATTCGTCGATCATGGTTGGCCAGTCCGGCGCGGTATACGAGCATTTCCTTTCAAAACGCGTACCGTTCAGCGTTCTGTCGATGCAAAAAGACGGGTCAGGAACAATCTCCACCCGCAGCCCCAGCCGCTCTCTCACCAGCACCAGAAGATCGTATTTGCTGATGGGGCTGGCCGCGACATGCCATATTCCTTCCTCAATCGGGCGCTCCGTGATCAGCCTCTGAACAATTTTGGCCATTTCCAGGGTGGTAAAGCCGCTGAACAGTGCGTTGGGAAACCCACGAACAGGCCCCTTTTGGCTCAAGAACCATTCAAACAGGCTTCCGCCGGTACCTGGCAGTTCACGACCGACCAGAGAAGTGCGCAGGGTCAGGCACCCAGCCCCAGACACTTCTCCCAGCAGCTTGCTACGGCCGTACAGGTTCGTTGCATCGGGCAGATCGTCCTCGGTATAGAATCCCCGGCTGCCGGAGAACACGCAATCCGTCGAGAAATGAATCAGCCTGGCACCGATCTGGCCCGCCATGGCTGCCAATTGATGGGGCAGCAAGGAGTTGATGGAAATTGCCGTGACGGCATCGTCGGCCGAAGGGCGCTGCTTGACCACACCCGCGGCATTGACGATCACGTTTGGCAGCCATTGCCGGAGAAGATTGTTCAAGGCGGCAAGATTGCCGCCCGGGCCAAGCATAATATTCTCGACGGTATTCTCTGCGATTAACAGGCCGCCATGGGCGTAATCGTGGCGCGTTCCACGAAGGGTCGCCTTTGTGTCAAAATAACGGCCTAAATACTTGAGGAGCATATGCCCCAGCATGCCGTTGCCGCCGATGATGAGAATGCGCATAGGTAGTGTTTCAAATTAAGATGAGTAAAAGCCTGTGTGGTCCACAATTTGCTGAACTGTGCAAACAGTCAAATCATTCTCAAGTCAAGCACACAACACTTCCGAGGCCGACCATGAACCTGCATTTCGACATGCCCTCCAGTCCGCTGCGTTTTTCCTCCAAGGCCGACACCCTGGCCCACCTGGCCAACCATGAAGACCTGCATGTTCCGCCCGTATTCACCTTGTCCGCGGCCCAGTGGCGGGTTGATCGCTCGTCCGTCCTGGCCTTGGTCGCGGCGACGTTTGCCGGTCGCGGTCTGGCCGTGCGCAGTTCCTGCCGCCGGGAGGACGGACACGACGTTTCCGGGGCCGGGGCGTTCACCTCGGTCCTGGATGTTCCGGCGGACGAGCCGGAACGACTCGCCCAGGCCGTTGAGAGGGTCCTGGCCTCCTATGGCGAGGCGGCCCCGGACGACCAGGTCCTGATCCAGCCCATGGTCCCGGACATCATTGTCAGTGGGGTGATCATGACCCGCGCCCACGGGGACGGTGCCCCCTATTACGTGATCAACTACGACGATTCCGGCAAGCCCGACGCCATCACCGGCGGGGCCACAGCCAGCAAGACCGTGTTCATCTACCGGGGGGCCTCGGAGCAGCATTGCGATTCCCGCCAGTTGCGGGCTTTCCTGGGGCTGGCCCGAAGGGTGGAGGCAATTACCGGCCATGACGAGCTGGACATGGAATTCTGCCTCGACCGTTCAGGCGACCTGCACCTGCTCCAGGTCCGCCCCATTTGCGCCCAGTCCCGCTGGATACCGGACGCGGACCGCGCGGTGCGTTCCAAGATCGATTTCGTGGTCGAGTTCATCTCCCAGCGCATGCGGCCCTGGCCCGGCCTGTACGGCCAGCGGACCATCCTGGGGGTCATGCCGGACTGGAATCCGGCGGAGATGATCGGCACCACTCCGCGCCTTTTGGCCGCCTCTCTGTACCGGGAGCTGATCACCCGCCGGGTCTGGAGCCGGGCCAGGGAGCGCATGGGCTACCGGGCCATGCCCCCGGAGGAGCTGATGGTCCTGGTGGCCGGTCGGCCGTACATCGACGTGCGGGTCAGCTTCAATTCCTTTCTCCCGGACGGGCTGGACCCTGTCACCGGCGAGGCCCTGGTCGCCGCGTGGCTGGACCGGCTCGACGCCCATCCCGAGCTGCACGACAAGGTGGAGTTCGAGGTGTGCCAGACCGCCCTGGACTTCTGCTTTGATCAGCATCTGGACCAGCGCTACCCGGACCTGCTGACCAACGGCCGCCGCGTCGCCTTTCGCTCGGCCCTGCTTGCCTTCACCGCCAAATGCCTGGCCCCGGACCGGAGTTCCTCCCTGGACTGGGCCTTTGACGCCATTCTTGAACTGCGCAACCGCCAGGCCACCCGGCCCCTGCCGGTCGGCCGCGACCAGGGGCGGCCCGCTTCCCCCGGCGTCGGGGAATTGTCGCGCATCGCCCTGCTGGCCGAAGAATGTCGGCATTTTGGCACCCTGCCCTTTTCCATCCTGGCCCGGCACGGCTTCATTGCCGAGTCCCTGCTGCGCACGGCCGAACACCGAGGCGCCCTGGCCCCGGAGCGGCTGGCCGCGTTCAAGGCCTCCATTCGCACTGTTTCCGGGGAGATGTCCAGCGACTTTATGGCCGTATGCCGCCACGCCCTGCTTCCGGAACATTTCCTGGCCCGATACGGCCATCTGCGGCCCGGCAGTTACGACATCCTCTCCCCCCGGTACATGGACCGGGAAGGGCTGTTCGTGGACCCGGAAAATATTGCCCATCCCGAGACGCCCTGCTCCGCCTTTCAGCTCACCCAGGCCGAGCAACAAAATTTCGACCATCTCCTGCGCGAAGCCGGCTTCCTTCAGATCACCCCGGACGATCTGCTGACCTATTCCCGCCGGGCCATTGCCGGACGCGAGCTGGCCAAGTTCGTGTTCACCCGCAACCTTTCGGACATGCTCGAACATCTGGCCGACTGGGCCGCGGGCTTCGGGCTGGACCGCGACGACCTCTCCTATCTGGATATCCGGGATATCGTCGAATGGACGACCCGGGCCCTGCTCCGTCCGCCGCGCCAGCACTTTCAGGAACTGGCGGCCAAGGGCCGGGAACTGTTCGACCTGGGCCGGAGCATCAAGCTGGGGTATCTGATCCGGTCTCCCCGTGACGTGTACGTCGTGCCCCAGCATCGCAGCGCGCCCAACTTCGTGGGCGCGGCCAAAATCGAGGCTCCCATCATCCGCCTCGGCGCTGACAGCTCGTGCGGGATGGACCTGGAAGGACGGATCGTGTGCATTGAAAATGCGGACCCCGGCTTCGACTGGATCTTCACCCGCTCAATCGCCGGACTGGTGACCATGTTCGGCGGCGCCAATTCGCACATGGCCATCCGCTGCGCCGAGTACGGCCTGCCCGCGGCCATCGGCGTGGGCGAGCGCCTCTTCGAGCAACTGCTCCAATCCAGGGCCTGCCTGCTGGACGCCGGAGCCGGCGTGCTCCAACCCCTGGCCGAGTGCTGAGCCCCATGACAACGCATCGCTTCCCCCGCATCGCCGTGACCATGCGCGTGGTCCAGGCCAAGGGCTATTCCGAGCGCCGGGACGCCCTGGCCCAGGATTGGGGGAAATTTCTGGCCAAGGCCCTGCCGGACGCGGCCTGGCTGCCCGTGCCGAACATCGGCCGGGCCGCCCTGGACATGGTCCGGGACTTCGGCCTGGACGGCCTGATCCTGACCGGCGGCGAGGAACACGGGGTCTCTCCGGAACGGGATGCCACCGAGGCCGCGCTGCTGGACTGGGCACTGGAAGCCTCCTTGCCCGTACTCGGGGTCTGCCGGGGCGCGCAAATCATCAACCTGCATTTGGGCGGCGGCGTGTCCGAAGCTCAGGACTCGGCTCATGCGGCCGCCCATGTCGCCGTTCGTCACGACGTTGTCCTGGCGGGCAGCCGCATCCAGGTCAATTCCTATCACCGCCGCGTCATCGCCGCCGCGGACCTGGCTCCCGGGCTTGCGGTCCTGGCCCGGGCCGAAGACCAGACCATCGAGGCCTTTCACATGCCGGACAAGCCCGTCCTGGGACTGCTCTGGCACCCGGAACGTGAAGCCGACCCCGCGCCCCACGATCTTGACCTTTTACGCAACCTGTTCCGAGGTCCATGACATGCCCTCCACCGTCGCCGTTATCCTTGCCGCCGGCCGCGGCTCGCGCATGAACCAGTTGACCCAGGACCGGCCCAAATGCCTGACCCCTCTGGCCGGACGCCCCTTGCTCTTCTGGCAGTTGGACGCCCTGGCCCGGGCCGGGATCGCACCGGTCCTGGCGGTCACCGGCTACCTGGAACACGTCTTGCGGCCTTCCGCGTTGAACCTCCGACCGGACGCCTTCAGCACCGCGCACAACGAGCGTTGGTCCGTAACCAACATGCTGGCCAGCCTGTTTTGCGCCGAACCCTGGATCCAGGATCATTTCTCCCAGGGCGCGCAACAGGTGCTGATCTCCTATGCCGACATCACGTATCATCCACGTCATCTGGCAGCCCTGGCCGCGTGCAGGGAAAGCATCGCCGTATCCTACGATCTGCTCTGGGAACCGCTTTGGAGACTGCGCTTTGGCGACCCCTTGCTGGACGCGGAAACCTTCCGGGCCGAAAACGGCCGACTTCTGGAAATCGGGGCCAGGCCCCAATCCCTGGATCAGGTCCAGGGGCAGTACATGGGGCTGATCAAAGTCACGCCCGCGGGCTGGGCCGCCCTGACCCGCCATACCCCGCAACCAGGTCCTGAACGCGACCGCATGGACATGACCGGCCTGCTCCGCCGCCTGCTCGCGGCAAACGTTCCCATCGGCGCGGTGGCCGTGCGGGGCAAATGGTGCGAGGTGGACAATCAGGAAGACCTGCGGGCCTATGAGCGGATGTTGGAAGGCAAGGGTTGGTCGCATGACTGGCGGGAATGAAGTTCCAAGACCAAGATCACAATCCTGAACACAAACCATGGGATGGTTCAGAACCTGTTGACACTTTCGAAATTGAACCGCCCGCTTCGCTCAGGACGCAAAGGTCGCCAAGAAAAGATTTTGGCTTCCGCTGGAAAGATGCGGAAGCCAAGAGACTCGCCGCCTATCGACGATATTGATTCCTCCCGACAGATCGGGGCAATGCTTTTGGAAAGCTGCTTTTTCCCTGCTTTCCAAAGTCTATTCCTTGGCGTACTCCGTGCCTTAAGCGACCAACGGGAGCGGGCGGTTCGATTCTTCATCCGACGGATAAAACAATTCTTTCTCCCGAAAAAGTGTCAACCAGTTTTTCCGTGAAAATGAACCATCCCCAAACCATTCGAGGAGATTTTGATGCAACACGGAGACTTTACTGAACTTGCCGACAACTATGCCAAGTACCGCCCGGGATATTCGCCATTTGTTCTGGACGCCCTGCTCGGTCTTTGCCCCATTGCCCCACATCAGCTTGAAGGCGCGGACGTCGGTGCCGGGACAGGCATCTGGACACGTCAAATGGCGGAACGGGGTGTGCGTATGTCCGCTGTCGAGCCCAATGAAGCCATGCGGAGTGAAGGCGTCAGGCAGAACGGAACGCATTCAATTGCTTGGCACAAAGGAACCGCTGAACAGACCGGCTTGCCTTCGAATTCATTTGATATCGCCTCTATGGCCTCCTCATTCCATTGGCCGGATTTTGATGCCGCTGTCATGGAGTTTGACCGCATCCTGAAACCGGAAGGACTTTTTATTGCGCTCTGGAACACACGACGTTTTGAATCCAATCCGCTCTTGCTCAGAATAGAGGAAAAGCTCAAAGAGCTGGTGCCGGATTTGAAAAGAGTTTCTTCAGGCCGTTCGGAATTCTGCGATGGATTATTGGACAGGTTGAAAGCGCGGTCTGAATTTTCCGACGTGTTGCACCTCGAAGCGCGACATGTCGAGGAGCAGACTCCGGAACGCTATCTGGGCCTCTGGAAATCTGTCAATGATGTCCGCGTGCAGGCCGGTGAAAAAAGGTTCTCCATGTTTCTTGACTACATCAGAAATGAAACGGCTGAACTCAAGGCCATCCAGGCGGAATACGTGACCAGGGCCTGGATTGCTCGAAAAAAGGGCTGAAACATGGAGAAACAGCCCACCAATCCCGGCCGCGTGATCTGGATCACCGGCCTTTCCGGCGCGGGCAAGACCACCCTGGCCAAGACCCTGCTCCCTCACCTGCCTAGCCCCGCCGTGCTTCTGGACGGGGACGAACTGCGCTCGGCCCTGGGCATGGCCGGGACCGGTTTCGATAGAGACAGCAGGCTGAACCTGGCCTTAAGCTACGCCCGTCTGGCCCGGCTCTTGGCAGTGCAAGGTCTGACCGTGGTGGTGGCCACCATCAGCCTGTTCCATTCCGTGCATGACTGGAATCGGGCCAACCAGCCGAACTATCTGGAAGTCTGGCTGGACGTGCCGGAAGCGGAATGCCGCCGCCGCGACCCGAAGGGCCTGTATGCCGCGCAACAGGCGGACAGTCAGCCCATGGCTTGCGAAGAGACCGCGGAATTTCCTCGATGCGCGGATGTTGTTTTTCGGTATGAACGAGGAAGAGATTTGGCAGTTATGATCAATTGCATTCAAAAAAAGCTCGCGTAACAACAATAAATTTTATCTCGAGATATATGATAATTTCTTGATGTCAAAAATTTCCAACAAAAATTTTGAATATATATCATGAATATCAGCACCATCATCTTCGATACAAACTAACTTCGTATAAAAATAATTATTATTACTTAATTCATTACTGAAAAAACCGACAGATGGCACATCTTGGAAGATTTCAGAGAAAATGTCGGACACCATTGTTCTTGGGTATGTAACATTGACTATGATATCAATTTTTTTTTCTTTACAAAACTTTATAATAATATTTTTATAATGATCAGATTTTAACAGCATATGCTCATCAAAAGGAAATAAGTTGTTGATATATGGATTATTTGAATATTGATCAACATATTTTTCATTGCATAACATTGAAACATCACATTTTTTAATTTTTTTTCTTAAATTATATGGTATATTTAGACTAGAATGTGAATTGCCATGATCAGAGTCATTAATAATTAAAACCTTTGAAATGTGGTTTATAGAAAAATTTTTATTTTTTTCCGTGCTAAATAGTGCATAGCGATTGTCTTCAAAAATGAAATCTAATTCGTGAAATGGATAATTCCAGGCAACCTGTCTTAATGAGTGCTTGTCGACTATCAGATGTGAAACATTACATCTTTCAATAATCGGCCACCATTTTTTTTTTATAAAAGGATAATCTTCATATAAAAAATTGCAGATATTATCGTCTAAGATTCCTTGTTGCCAATGACATATCTTCAACTCAGGAATTCGTGACAAAACTTCCTCTGCTAAACGTGTTGGAATTCCCAATACTACTGTTTCACTAGGGACAAAAGAATATTTAGCTTTATCTAAAAATATAGACAAGTCGTCGCAGACGTAAGAGTTCGAATATAAATCATTATACTTGGTAAAAAAAACAACAGATAGAGTATAGAATACCATAATAAATGCAGAAAAAATTAAAAAAGAGGGCGGAATTTCAAAAAACAAAAAAATCAATGGATACATAAAATACATTGTGTAATCTATATAACGATAGCATTCACCCAAAAAAAGAGTTGCCCGAAAAGAAGTTAGCAGATAAATTATATGTGAAGCTATAATTATCGAAAAAATTTGATATAATGATATTATCCTTGTTTCAAATAAAATAGCTGATACAAAAATTAATAAAATTAAAGGATACATGAATAACAAACGCGCAGGGTCACGTGTAAGTAGAATAACAATTTTCTCTTTATTTGTTTTAGATTTTGAATATAGCTTAAATACGTCTCCTATATGTCTAATCCCTAAATAGATATTATACCTATTTTTATTATAATACCATCTTAAATGATTTATCTGGTCCCTAAAGCTATTATAAATATTTTGAGGAGATAACAAAAAGGCAACGACGAATACCAAAAGAACGAAGCCTATCCCTTTTAATGAAAAAACCAAAAATGAAAATAACAAAAAAACAAACAAAACAACTTGCCGAGAAAACTTTGATGTGTATATTGCTATGATACACATTATAAAGCTAATTAATAACAACCAAATATCGCCCATCAATACCCAAATTACAAAAGTTACATAGGCCAAACTAGTTAAAGATTTAGATAAATATCGTTCTGATAGCTTTATATAATTTGCATCATCATTTTCGAAAATAAAATTTGCTGGCGAAAACAGGAACATTGTCAAGATTGCGTACAAGTAATTGTAATCCAATATATTATTTCTATACAAAAGAAACATTACTATAAAAAAATAGCATGATGAGAAAATTAAAAAAGCAATAGCGCTTGGAAGCCATTGATAATTCCTGACAATCTCTGTAGAAAAAAAACAACACAATCTATGAAATAGTACAGGATAATTCAATTTCCTATCATGAAAAATATAACGTTCTAAGCGATCAATTTTTTTATTATGCTTTAGTTCATAAAATATATTGTAATGAGCTGCTGAATCGCCTTTAAATCCAACAAAAAAATAATTTCTATAATAATAAATAGAAATGAATCGTACAAAAATTAATGCAACAAAAAAATATAGATAAAATATTAATAACATAATCTCTCTCTAAAAATGCAACAAAAAATATTATTCAATAAAAAAAAGGCAAAAATTTATACTAAAAATAGTTCGAAACAACAATAATTACTTACGAAACGAATGCAGTTAATGCATTAATTTTTCCATAATTATATGAAGAGTAATTATTAAACAATTCCCTTCTTTTATTAAGCAAATACATATCAAACCAGTCTTTTATAATCGGAAAAACTGGCGCAAAAGTTTCATATTTTTTCCATAAATTTGAAAACCCACAATTGAAATCTTTTACTGTAGGCATTTTAATTAAATCATCAATTATATTCGAATTAAAAAAATCGTTTGCGATTTCCAGCTCACTACCCGTCAAAGAATAATTACGATTGTCAATGGTTGTATCAACCCTTCCCTTTGTAAGAAAAGAGAGAGACGATCCAGCGTATAGCAGTTCATTTCCTGTCTCGTCAGACGGCACAAATGTTGTATCTTTTTCGAGGCAGTCATCATACTTAATTCCAAGAAATTTTGATACCTCAACCATTGATTCTCTTCGCTTCAATCCCTTGATATGTTCGAAAAGAACCGGATAATATTTTTCACCATGTGCATACTCATAGCTTGCAACAATCCACGAAAAGATGGAACGCAGCAGCTCTTTTTGGATGGCTTCCTTTTTTAACACATGGTGTGCTGGTTCTGATATATTATACAAATGAAAAACCAACATATTCTTTTTTGAAGCCAACATATCTAGCGGAGATCGAATAGTGGTTAGAATTTTGGCGTCACAGCCACTTAAAAAAGCAGATGAGCCTAGAATGAAGGAGTGATCGTCATGAAGGCAGTAGTATTGATCTGAAGGCACGTCCCTATTCTCAATATTTCGATGAAGATATTCCACAGATTTTAACAGATCATAAGATTTCTCTAGTTTGAAATTATTACAATCGTACTCAGGAATTTCTGAAATTCTTCTTGTCTCTATATTTGACCATCTAGTCGTACTTGACACATTAATCGGAACAGTCGTTTTTGATTTTAGTGTTCCTATTGGGTTTGTATTATTTTGACAAGGCAACAAAGGGTAGCCAAACGGCGGAGAGCATATAAACTGAATGCGATATCTTGGAAAATAAATTTCATTATGTCCATAAAGTAGCTGATATAAAAGGCTTGTCCCCGTCCTGGACATGGAATTTATAAAGAGAAATTTGTTATTCATTTTGAGTATCTTCTAATAATCAAGGAAACCTAATTTGCAGCCCTGAGAAGCTCTTGAAGCGCGTTTTTCGCACCAAATGAATTGTGATTAACGTGATCTAGCAATAATTTGTATTTTTTTTGGAAATGCCGTGTTTTTTCATACCTATCAAGATTTTCGGTATTAAGAAAGACGTGAATAGGGTGAAAATCTGCAACTATTATAGGTATGGTATCTTGATTGCTTTTGATCCAGTCATGACCGGACCAATGATTAATGCACTCGACGTCATCTTCAAAAATATGTGGCACTCGGAGCAGTTTGCTGTTCCAATGTAAAAAAGGCTTGGGTTTGAGGTGGGCAGGAAGCAGTAGGTTGCATTCGTGGGTGAGACCAAAATCTCCAAATGCTTGCAATATAACGGAACTTTGCGTCAACGAGTGGGAACGTACCGATGTAGCCTCCGGTACTATTTCCAGGGACTTTTCAATCACCTCTTTGATATTTTTTCCGTACCGGAAGTCACCTGATAGCAGAAAGTTGAAATTAGGGTGTATTCCAAGTTCAAAATTGGGATTGGATCGCAACCGAGAAAGTAACGGCGTATCATGGGTGACGAACCATGTCGCCGCAACATTCGCCTGCTCGATAAGTTTTATGGCATATTCAAGGATATCGTCATGAGCCCAGTCGATGTCAAAAGTAAGAAAAATTTTATCTTTCCAACTTTCCTTGAAATCGAGATTTATTTTTGATACTAAGCTATTTTTTTTTTCATGTTCATCTATTGTATAATATCAAACGACCTAGAGATATTCGGAAAATATATCCGTATATTCCATTATCAGGTATTCATAACAATCATTGTCTAAACTTGATAACTTGATTGATTCAAGGATATTGTTTGCATCTATACTGTATCCAATGGAGCGAAAATAATCCGCGTGTTTGCTTGGTATCGGTTTCCGCTTGATCCATCATGACCGCTACCATCAATATTTACAGCATAAATAAATTTACCTTCTCCTTTAGGTTTTGCATATACATGTGAGTGTTTAATGGTTCGTGTGGTAATATTTTCAGGATCAACTCTGTATGAATTCTTTGTACCTGGAATCAATTTTTAAATTTCATATTCACACAGCTGAAGCTGCTCAAATATGATTTTCGTTTGATCATGACTCATTACGGAATTAAGAAAATTTTTAAAAAGAACCATGTTTTTCTCTTATCTTTCAATTGTATTACAAAAAAGTACTATCCAATGTACCATAAATTTTGCACGGAGTTCCATATGCCTTTGAACCAGATGGTAAATTCTGCAAGACCAGGCTGTTAGCACCGACAATGCAACAATCTTCGATTTTCACGCCTTTGGATATGACCGTATTCGGGCCAATATAACAATTATCGCCGATTGCTGTCGACGCGTAGTCGTACCCGCTCTTACCCCCGGATACAGCCCACTGGATAGTGTCATGGCTGTAAATTTGGACCCCGGCGGAAATGGAGCAGTTGTCCCCGATGGTTAGCCCACCGGTACCGTCCAGGATTGCATGCGGACCAATCCAGGTGTTCTTCCCCACTGTGACATCACTAAAAACCAGGGCACTGTCATAGATGGACGTGCCCTCTCCAAACCCAAGTAATCGGGCTTTTTCCCAGCGATCAACTATATATTCGCCAAAGGGCAGAGTGCGCTTCCATCGTTCATTGACATGCTTCCTGCGCTCAAGCCAGAGCTGTTCCAAAAGATCAAGCACCCGGTCTACGTGCCCAGGATCCCCCCCCAATAATTCTTTTAAGCTCTTTTCCGCTGACGTCTCTTTGCTCATACGTAGCCTCATATATTTTTTTATCAGAGTCTAAGCCAACGGTGTCGACACAATAGCCTCGAGCCCAAAAATGGTTACCCCAATAGGGTTTTTTGTTTGAGATACCTGAACTTGTTGAATATGCGAATTGCCGTACGCCCCTTGAGTATACCTACCACGTCAGATATCGACTCCTTCGGAGGCACCATAGTCAGCAGATGAACATGATCAGGCTGAACATTCAGTTCAAGGATCTCGCACTTTAGCTGGGAGCAAAATGTCCGAATGCAATTTTCTACCTCTGTGCCTACAGCCCCAGTCAACACCCGATATCGGTACTTCGGGGTCCACACGATATGGTATTGGCAAAACCAGATCGTGTGAGATAGCTTGTAAAAACGTCCCATGCTTACTCCTTCGTTCCAGTTGTGGGGTTAACGGAACTCCGGGGTAGCATGGAATGTTCAACTGGCATAGCCGTTGAACTCTGACCCGGTCCAGAGGACCGGGATTTCTACAATACAATTAAATTTAAATAACTTTTTTGCCAATTGTCCCCAAAACCTGTAAAAATCATACCATTTGCATATGCCAAAGCCGCCATTTTGCTCATCGGGAGCCTTTTCCGTTGCCATACAAGCTTCAAATCAGAATCATATACACGAATTGCAGATCCATAAAGTTAATGCCTAAACATCATATATCGAAATTCAGTATTGAAAATTTAACTTCTGAATCCGTGAATACTTTTCTCTGAGCCAAGGGTCATAAACACTTTGTGCCACTCCTTTAGTTCCTCTACGCCAAGATATTTTGTAGGCAAATGAGGATGACTCTCTGAAAAAAGTTGACGTTTTTCAAGGTAAATATCAATTTCAAAATCATTTTTATCAATCAATCCTTCGCCTAATGCTAGATCAAAGACAGGCGTTCCAGGTAACGGACGCAGTAGTTGGCAGCTTGTCGTGGCAAAATTATATTTAGCGAGGATCTCATAAGTTTTACGTAAAGATTCATGGTTATCCTCAGGCATACCGATTAGCACATTTATAAGAGGTGCAATTCCAATATGTTGCATGACTTTAACAACTTCATCAAGCTTTTTAAAATCATTCTTTTTTTTCATAGAACCAAGAACTCGAGTACATCCACTTTCTACTCCAACATTAACCGCGTCGATTCCAAGCCTTGCACAAAGTGGCAGAATATCGATACAATTATATATATCATCAACTCTTCCAAGCGTACGAATAGATCGCTTTTTTTGAGCATATTTAGACAATTCTTCAAGAAAACTTTCAAGCCATTTTCGACTCTGAAACAAATTAGTATGAAAAAGTTCCATCCCCCCTTACCACAGCGAAATTTCTGCAGCAAGAATTTTATGGTTTTTGTAGTAAGTTTTTGTTTGGCGTAGCTCACAGAATGTACACAAATGAGGGCATCCATATCCAGCTGAAAATGTACGTTGCTTACGATAATATTCCATAGTACGATACTTTTTTTTCTCTTACTATCTTCGGAGCCATTAAAAAAGAGAATTGTCCATGGTACTCTGGCCATGCGTTGATATCTTTATCATGGATAACTGGTGATCCACTCCAGGATTTACCTTTGAACCATTCTGCTACCAAAAGCACCTCCATGGCAGCAAGTGTATCTCGAGCTTGAACTGCAACATCTGCAGGAGCATACTTCTTCATCAACATATCAATATATCCAGAGTTGCGAGTTACCAAAACAATACGTGTACCCTTTTTGCGAACTTTTTCAGAAAAACCTATCAAATCAAATAACTCACCTATGTTATTGGGGAATGATATGAACAGCAGGAGAACATCATTTTCTGCGAAATCGTCAATTTTTTGTTTTGAAAGCGGGTAATCAAGTTCCTTAAAAAAACAATTTCCCATCATTTTCTCAAGATAACAAAATGTTGTAACGATATCCGCAGAAAAAAGGGCCGATTTGTTCTCGAGGCCGTGGTGCACTTGAGAACAACAAGGCTCCACGAACATATTGTAGGGCTTGCAGACAAAAATCTTCATAAACCTCCCTCATAACTGTCCATTTCTAGTCTTGGTCTCTGAAACAAGCAAACGCTTGTCTTTATTCATCTTGATCCCCCCAAAAAGGCCTATTTTGACCCCTTACAAAGAACTTTTGTTACCCAAAAGACTGTTTTCTGGATACAAGCATTGAATATAATTCGACAAAAGTCAAAAATCACTGGAGTTCAATTGAAAGTTCATAGCTCCTAGCTGGTGGCTGGTGGTTCAAAGCTGAAAGCTGGTGGCTGATAGATCGTAGATCATACCGTTGGGTATGGCTTGCCTGCTTAGAGGTTTTTGTGAGGCTTCAGCAAAATTTAGACCGAACCTTTTTAGGTAAGCGGGAAGAGGAAAGGGGGAAGGAATTGCGCTAAGGGGTAAAAGAAGGGGCATGCGTAAGAGCTGAAAGTTGATAGCTGGTGGCTGGTGGCTCATAGTTGGTGGCTGGTGGCTCATAGTTGGTGGCTGGTGGCTCATAGTTGGTGGCTGGTGGCTCATAGTTGGTAGCTCGTGGCTCGTAGCTCATAGTTCGTAGCGAATGTGGCCATGGGGCAAGGGGTAAGGGGCAAGCGTCCAGGTAGTAACTGTCATTGGTTTGACTGTGAGCTCATGGCTGCAGGTACTTGATGGCTAAAAGCGCCAAGCTGAAAGTTGATAGGGGTGGCGGCACGTAGCTCGTAGCTAAAAGCTTGAAAGCGTATAAGTTTAGAGCACCGAGCTGAAAGGTCAAAGATCACCCAGGGCGTCTTCGACCTTGTCATATGCCACTACACCGATACCAGAGTCTCCTTTATCTCTTGATATTCAGAGAACTTGGTGTCAGCGCTTACGAGTCGTGCTTCATGATTGATGGAGGTTGCAATTATGATGCGATCCTGGGGATCTTTGTGATATTCAGGCAACGCAGCGACAAGGCCGGCAATCACACAGGAAACCGGCAGACTGATAATTTGCGCATCCTCAGTCGCTTGAGTTATCCACTCCTGAACAGGGATTTCCAGATGAATTCTCCCATGTTCGTACAACCATGTCACCTCAAAGCATGAAATGCAGAAATCGCGACAAGTTCCGTCTGCTCAATCAGCTTTACGATTTCCATCGGGAGCCGCTGGGATGTCTGGTTGATCCACCATATCCGATGTGCGTGTCCAAGATGAGCATCAGGAAATACCCCAGTCTTCACAAGGAGTTGAAGAAAAAATGTCACCTTTTTCCAACATCACCCCTTTGAGTTTTTCAGGCGGGCGTCTCTTTTTGACTGGTTGCGAATCCTCCTGAAGAGGAAACAGGACAATTAATTCAACTTGTTGCATTGGCTTAAAAGTCGGTAAATTTATGAGCCTGCCCGTTTTATCAGTAAAGGTCGTTATTTTCTGTGCTTGCATCAACTCTCTCCTGAAAATACTAAACTTGTGTCGTCCAAGCTGCTGCCATATATTTCTAACAATTGATAATACTTAAAAATTGCTGACGTGAATTGGTAGCTCATAGCTCATGGCTGCTGGTACTTGACGGATGGCTAAAAGCGTAAGTTCTGAAAACTCAAAGCGTCAAGCTGACAACTGAAAGTTGATGGCTGGTAGCTGACAGCTGGTTGCTCGGAGTTGATAGCTCATGGAGAATGCGACAAGGTAGAATCTCAAATTCGTGATGCAGTTGCAAACTGCAACCAACACTTTCAATTTGCAAAAAAATGGACAACCCTGTTTCGCAACTCGCCAATATCGATGACTGGCCAGACCTCCCAGGACGATCTACGCTGCGCCTTTTGGCCGCCGAAAATAACCATCCCCCCCTTGATGCGCTCCCCCGCCACTCCGGCAAATCGATCAAGCCCCTTGAAATAGTCTCTGCTCACGGTCTGTCCGGCCTTGATTTCGACCAGGACAAGGTCATGTCCGCTCTCCATGACCACGTCCACCTCGTTGCCCGCGCTATCGCGATAAAAGGAAAGTCTGGGGCGAACCCCTTGATGATAATGCTGCTTGAAGAGTTCAGCCACGACCACAAGGGACAAGGTTGAGTCTCAAATCCGCGATGCAGGTGCAAATTGCAATCGGGATTTCCAATTTGCAAAAAGTCAACCGCCAAATCATAAGATATTGTCCTGGTGTCACGGGACTGCCTCCATTTTGATTCAGGCAGTTGAAAAAAATGGGCTGACTCAATTTGGTAGGTACTGATCAAGCCAGTGTTCAAGATTCAGCAAGGACCAGATCAACAGACGGCGGTTCTTTTTGCCTTCGAGATGTTCAAGGATCAGCGGCCTGACGGCATTCCCGTCCAGGTACTCATAGATCCGGGCGTTGCGCTTGACGAGTTGATTGCTCACATAGGCGATGGATTCGCCTTTGAACCAGGAGGCATCCGGCGCGGAAAAGCCCTGCTTGACCGACTGGGTGACGGAATCCGGCACGTACCTGGACATAGCCTTGCGCAACAACAGTTTGCCGTCGCGCGTCCTCTGAAAATATTTTTTCCCCTTGTCCGGCTCGTTCTCGTTGATCCGCACAACCTCCCGCAGGTTGCCGAGCTTGAATTTGACCGGCAGGCGCATGGCAAAGTCCACCAGGTCGTTGTCCAGAAACGGGACCCGGCTTTCCAAACCGTGGGCCATGGAAAGCTTGTCCTCCACCACCAGCAAACCGTGCAGAAACGTCCTGGCCTCGAAATACAGGGAATGGTTCACGTAGTCCTCGGGGCGGACCAGCTGGCGCGCTCTGCGTTTGAAGACCTCCTCGAAGAGGTCCCTGGTCCAGACGTGCTTGACCTGGTCCCAGACGGGCCGGAACACGGCCTGGATTTCCCGGTTGGAAATCAGTCGCTGCCAAAAAAGATAGTATTTGTCGATGTAATTCTGAAAGTCGCTGTTCACCACGGCCCGATAATAGCGCCACGGATATCCGCCAAAAAGTTCATCTCCTCCGGTTCCGGCCAGGACCACCTTGCCGAATTTTGCCGCCAGGCCGGAGATATAGAAGTTGGGGTAGCTCTGGCCCACCCGGGGCTCTTCCACATGCCACGCCAGACGCGGCAGGCAACGCTCCATATCCCCGGCCTTGAGCACGATTTCATAGTGCTCAGTTTTAAACAGATAGGACATGAATTCTGCTTTTTCGCGTTCATCAAATCCCAGCTCCAAGCCGGAGGCCGAGGTCAGGTCGAAGCCGCAGGTAAAGGACTTGATGTAGGCGATATGCTGGGCCGCGATGGCGGTAATGGCCCCGGAATCCATGCCTCCAGAAAGATAGGCGTTGACCTCCACATCACTGACCAGCTGACGCTGCACGGCTTGCCGGAAAAGCCGGTCCAACTCCTCCAGGTATTCTTCTTCGGAGTGCTGGTGTTCGGGCTCCTGAAAGTCATAGTCCCAGTATTGGGTGAAGGGGGAAGGGGCAGAGCTGGTGGCTCGTGGCTCGTGGCTGGTGGCTGGTGGCTGGTGGCTCAAAGGGATGGTGGCGTGAGAACCGGGGGGGAAGAGTTTGATGTCTTTGAGCAGGGTCCGGTCGGTGAACAGGTTTTGGAAGGTGAAGTATTCCAGGAGGGCTTCGAGGTCGATTTCTCGCTGGAGCCCAGGGTAGGTCAGAATGGCCTTTTGCTCCGAGGCGAACAGGAACGTGTTGTTGTGGAGCGTGTAATACAGGGGTTTGATGCCGTAGCGGTCCCTGGCCAGAAAAAGCTCTCTTTTGGCACGATCCCATATGACCAGGGCGAACATGCCGTTGAAGCGTTCCACGCAGGACGCGCCCCACTGGGCATAGGCATGGAGCAGGACCTCGGTGTCGGTGCGGGAGCGGAAGCAGTGGCCGAGGCTTTCCAGTTCCACGCGCAGTTCCTGGAAGTTGTACACCTCGCCGTTGAACACGATGGTGAAACGGCCGTCCGGCGTCTGCATGGGCTGCCGGCCCAAAGTCGAAAGGTCCAGGATGGACAGGCGTCGGTGACCCAGACCCAGGGGGCCGTCGATGAACGCGCCTTCCCCGTCCGGGCCGCGGTGGGCAATGGCGTCCGACATGCGCTGGATGAGCACTGGAGAGGCCGGAGCGCCGTCAAGATGGAAGATGCCGCAGATGCCGCACATTTTTATTTTAGCTCGTAGTTGGTGGCTCGTAGCTCGTAGTTGGTAGTTCGTAGCTCGTAGTTGGTAGTTGGTAGTTGGTAGTTGGTAGTTGGTGGCTCGGGGCTGGTTTATGATTGTTTGATTGCACGAATCAGGCTGTTCAGCATTTTGGCGATTTCGGTGACTTCTCTTTTAACTCCCTGAAATATTTCTTTCTCAATCCAGCCGAGTCTTAAAAATATCTCCAGCAATGTTATGGTTTCATAAAGAGATCCTCTGGAGATATAAAGAAAATGCACGAATTCCTTTTTTGAGAACCTGCCCTTCCCCTCGGCAATGTTCATGGAAACCGAGGTGCATGCTGCTTCCAACTGCTCGATCAGGCGGTAGTGCTTCCTATCCGTTTGCAAATCGTCCACAAGCCCAACAATCTTCACCGCCCAATCGACTGACCTTTGCCAAACATCAAGTTCTTCAAAACCAAACCTTTGCTCATCCACCATAACACTTTCCTCACCTTCCAGCTAACAGCCACCAGCCATGACCCACGAGCCATGAGCTACCAGCTACGAGCTAAGAGCTACCAGCTCATCAATTACAAAATCCTGCTCCTCAACCGTCATGCCATGATACAACGGTAGGGCAAGCGCCTGTTCATAGGCCTGCCTGCTGCTGTGCAGTTTTCCATGCATGCGGCACAGCGGATTCTCGGCAAAGGCCTTGTGCATGTGCAAGGCGTAGGTGCCGATCTGGGCTTCGATGCCCTGGCTGCGCAGGGAGGACATAATCCGGTCGCGATTATCCACCAGAGCGCAGTACGTCTGGAAGGAATGCTCCCCGCCGGCTGTGGTGCGGGGCAGGGAGACGCCGGAAACGTCTGTCAGGAGCGCGCTGTAACGGGCTGCCAGGTTTTGCCGCTCGGACAGGAGTTGATCCACCATTTCCATCTGACTCAGCCCTATGGCAGCCAGGACATTGGAAAGCTTGTAGTTGGTCCCCACGCGATCGAAACTGGTTCCTTCGCGGCTGGCTGCCGGAGCCATGCCGAAATGCTTGTAGGACACCATCCATTCAGCCCATTCCGCAACCTGCGTGGTAATTGTCCCGCCCTCGCCGGTGGTAATGAACTTGCGGGGATGATGGCTGAAAACGGAAATGTCGGCCCAAGCGCCGGTTCTGCGGTTCCCATAGGAGGAGCCCAAAGCACAGGCCGCGTCCTCGATCATGAACACCCCATGCTTGTCCTTGATGGCGTTCAGACGATCCCAATCGAGCGGGTTGCCGAACAGCGAAACCGGGATAACCGCCTTGGTCTTGGCGTTTATGGCCTGTTCAACCGCGTCGTAGTCGATCAGCTGGGTCTCTGGAGAAACATCGACAATAACCGCGGTTGCGCCGACGATATTCACAACAGCCGCCGTGGCCGGATACGTGTAGTCCGGCACGATGACCTCGTCCCCCGCACCGATGCGCAGACAACGCAGGGCCATTTCCAGGCCGGTGGTGCAGGAGGTCACCGCGATGCAATGCTTGGCCCCGACAAAGGAACCAACAGCCTGCTCAAATTCCCGGGTGGCTTCTCCTTCCGTGAGGATTCCTGAATCCAGGACGTCAAGCACCCGTTGCCTTACGGCATCAGTGATATGGGGTTTGATCAGCGGGATGCTATGCATAATAGGTAAGGGGTTCTTAGTTCTTAGCTCTTAGCCATCAGCTATCAGCTACCAGCTCTTAGCTCTTAGCTCTTAGCTCTTAGCTCTTAGCCATCAGCTATCAGCTACCAGCTCTTGGCCTATCAGCTACCAGCTCTTGGCTCTTGATTCTTGGCTACCAGCCATCAGCCACCAGCCATCAGCCCTTCCCCCTTCCCCTCATAAACTCTTCCCAAAAATCCGCTCTCCAGATAGTACATCTTCCAATGATCGCACCCCGAGCAAACGCCCGTCTCCGGAAAATCTCCGTTCGTGTGGCGGCGACGCAATGTGTTGTAGGGCGGGGATTTCCAGGCTGTTGCCAGGGAAGACTTCGTCACGTTTGCAATACGCTCCCCTGTGGTTAGTCTGGTCCAGTCGTGATTGCAGACAGCTATCTCGCCATTCCAGTACACGACCATATCCGTGAACAGCTTGTTGCAAGGCATGCGCTTTTCAAACAAGGGCAGAGGCTCATCAATGCTTCCGGGCTTTCCATTCGTAGAGTGTTCGGCATAAATTCTGACTCTATCCACCCGCTCACGCCAGAACTCTACGAATTGGCCAATATATGGTTTGTGCCGGGTTGTTTCCACGGCCGAGACCTGGATACGAGTACCACACGTGCGCCGATTTCTTTGTTCAATGAATTCCAGAACATTCTTCAAGCAGGCGTGAAAATCCGCTCCCTTGCGGGTTGTGTTGTACAACTCGGGATCGGTCGTATCCATGGAAAAAGAAATGAAGTCGAGATCAAGGTCCAGAATTGCCGATGCAGCCTCTGGAGTGAGGAGTGTGGCGTTCGTGGTGAATTGGATCGGGCCGACATCCAGTTGTTTCATATAAGCCAGGATGTCCTGCCAGTGGGGATGCAACAGTGTTTCCCCGCGAAAAAACGGCACCACCTGGACAGGAGCGTGCTCCACCATTTCGTCAATGATACGACGAGCAAGCTGCACATCCATGTTTCCACGCTGCTTTTCCATGTATTTGCGCGGGCAAAATACGCAGTTCAGATTGCAACGATTGGTCAGTTCCAGAGTGATGCGTTTTGGAAACTCCCCCGGGTCAAGCCCATGCCATGGAGAAAAATCAGACGGTTCTCTTCCCACTTCCCTCATCTCCCTCCCCTCTTTCCCTTGCCTCTTACCCCTTCCCCCTTACCTCTAGCCCATTCCCCCCTCTCCAGCTTTGAACTCACATCCTCCACCTCCCCCTCCCGCATGTACGGATGCATGGGCAAACTCAAGACGCGCTCCGCACAGTCTTCAGACACTGGGAAGTCTCCAGGCTTGTATCCCAGAGATGCGAAAGCTGGCTGCAAATGCAAGGGTTTGGCATAATAGACCATGGAAGGAATGCCGTTCTCTTTAAGTCTAACCTGAACAGCTTCGCGGTATTGTGCATTGGGGAGCCGGACAGTGTACAGGGCCCAGGCTGAACTGAGGCCTTCGGGTTCCACCGGTAGTTGCACATCATCATTGCTTTCCAGATGCGCTGCATACTGCCGCGCCAGACCAGCCCGCGCCTCCAGTTCCCTGGGGAAAATCTCCAGCTTGGGTAGCAGGATGGCCGCCTGCATGGTGTCCATGCGGCCCTTGATGCCCAGGCGCACGGTGTCGTACTTGTTTGCGCCCTGACCGTGCACCCGAATGGAGGTCAGGCGGTGCGCCAGATCGTCGTTGTCCGTGAACAGCGCTCCGCCGTCGCCGTAACAGCCCAAGGGCTTTGTAGGAAAGAAGGACGTGCAGCTGATGTCCGCCAGGGCGCCGAAGGAACGGCCCTTGTACCGCGACCCGAAAGACTGGGCCCCGTCCCTGATTACGGCCAGACCGTGCTTGCGGGCCAAGGTGTTGATGGCGTCGTAGTCGCAAGGCAGGCCGTACAGATCCACGGTGATAATCGCCTTGGGCCGCAACCGTCCAAGCGACTTTTCAGGCATTCCTGCATCATGTTTTATGCCAGCATTCCAGCATTCCAGCATTCCACATAACTTTGCCGGATCAATGTTGTACGTCTGCGGATCAATATCCACGAACACGGGCGTGGCACCCAGTCGGGCGATGACGTCCGCGGTGGCCACGAAGCTGAACGGGGTCGTGAGTACCGCGTCTCCCGGTCCGACCTCCAGGGCCATCAGCGCCATGAGCAGGGCGTCCGTTCCCGAGGAGCAGGTAATGGCATGCTCGGCCTCTGCCGCCTGGCCAAGCCTTGCTTCCAGTTCCCTGACCTCCGGACCCAGGATGTAGCGGCCGTGATGCAAAACCGTATGAATGCTTTTTTCCAATTCTGGACGAATGAAGTCCTGCTGCGTTTGCAGGTCAACGAATTCAATCTTCGCTTGCGAGACATCTTGAATCCATTCAAGGGCCTGGGTCGGAGTCCACACCAGGACACTCGTGTCCGCGACGTCAAAGCGTTTTTCATTGGTGACTATGGCCGTAGGACCGCAAAACAGGGAGGCGGCGCGGACAACCTGGGCATCTTCCACGTCCTCTTTTGCAACAAGAGAAGCGTCCTGATGGAACCCAAAGCATGTCAGCGGAGCGGCATATTCAAGGAGACGGGTCAGCAGTTGCTTGGCAATCCGTTTGGCTTGCAGTGCGTCTGCGCCATTCTTTTTAAGTTCTCGTCGAACGACGTACTCCAGGACAGGAATGCTGCAAGCACAGATCCAGCATTGATATCCACTCTGCGGATCAGATGCGAGCAAGTCGGAGAGAAGCAGCAATTCCTCTTCCGGACGCCGCTGCAGCCAAAGGTCCAGGATGACATTGACGTCAAAGACAAGGTTTTTCATTTTGTGTATTTCTCGGCAAGTGCATCAATATATGCCGCCCTGTCTTCCTCCACGCTTGCAGCCGGGCGTTTCTCCTGGAACGGCCCAAGGATCTCCCGGAACTCATCCAAAAGCTCCCTGCCCAGCGATCTGGATGGCAGTGGGGTATTATCCCTGGTTGGGGGAGACTCCTCGGAGAGGACTGCGCTGTCAGGCAACTCCACCATCACTGGAAACGAGTCTCTGGCAAGCCTCAAGGGAACGGCAAATTCCAGGCGTCCTTGGATGTATTGGGCCTTTACCTGCATGTGCATATCTCCTGAAAAACATTTTGTATTCGATCACAAAAACAGAACAGCGCCACGATCATTCATCTTACACGAATCATACGTTGCTCGACTCCTCATTGCAAACCAGAACGTTGTCTTGCAACACATATTTTTCGCCCGTGGCCAGGCATTTTGCTTCTCCATCACCCGCCACAGGCAGATCCAATCTTTCACCATGCCGGCTGACCCACCCAGCTTGACGGGCAGGCACGCCCATGACCAGGGCAAAATCCGGGACGTCCCCTGTAACCACGGCGCCAGCGGCCACAAGTGCATACCTGCCGATGGTTGTGCCGCAGATAATGGTACAGTTTGCGCCCAGCGTGGCTCCGGTTTGAACCAGGGTTGGCCGAACCTGGTCCATCTTTCGGATCTGGGCCCGGGGATTGAACACATTGGTAAACACCATAGACGGCCCGCAGAACACGCCGTCCTCCAGAGTGACCCCCTTGTAAACCGAAACGTTGTTTTGAATTTTGCAATTCTTCCCGATGCGCACGTCCGGCCCGACCATTGCATTTTGACCGATGGTGCAGTTCTCGCCGATGGTCGTACCCGAGAGGATATGCGAAAAATGCCAGATTTTCGTGCCCGCCCCGATCTCCGCACCAGAATCAATGACCGCTGTTTCATGGGCGTGATAGGTGGGCCGTTGTACAAGATCTTGCGACGCTACCTCTGTCAGTTGCGAGGTACTTGATGCCTCCAGATTCGCCGGCCCGCCGCCATGCTCTAGGGACCATTGGGCCGCGTTCAGCACGCGCAGCACGGAAAGCCCTTCCTGACCGTCGGTCTTGGGAATACAGCCTTTCTCAACGCATTCCACAAAATGCCGGCATTGCTCCTTGAGCGGTTCCGCCTCGGGCACCTCGCAACGCAAGGGTTCTGCTCTGGAAGGTACTGGCGAACCGTTTTCCCAGCGTATCTCATGGGGATAGATCAGCAGCTTGTCCTGCCAGCTTTTCGTGTCGTCAAACACGGCCATAGCCTTTTGTCCAACGACAACCAGCTTCTGCTCCTTGAACGGGTGCAGCCAGGATACGAAAACATGTGCTTTGAGGCCCGAAGGAAAATCCAAGTGAGTGGTGGTCACATCCGCGATGCGCTGATGCAGATAGTTTCCGCCCGTGGCCAGAATGCGCTCCGGTGCTTCCCCGGCCAGGGCCAAAATCATGGAAATATCGTGTGGGGCAAAGGACCAGAGGATGTTCTCCTCCCTCCTGATTTTCCCCAGATTCAAGCGGTGTGAATAGATGTAGTCGATTTTCCCCAAGTCCCCGTGCGCGGCCATTTCCCGCAGGCGCACAAACACCGGGTGATACTGGAGCATGTGCCCGACCATGAGCACCAAGCCCTTTTCTTCGGCAAGCGCAATCAGTTCCTGTCCGTGCGCTTGCTCCAGGACAAAAGGCTTTTCCACGTAGACGTGCTTGCCGAATAGCAACGCTTCACGGACCAGGGCATAATGCGTCTCCGCGGGCGTGGCCACGGCCACGGCTTCTATGTCCGGATTCGCAAATACCTGGGAAGCGACGAGGCAAGATTGCACATCAGGATACTGTGAGCGGAACTTGGACAAGAGAGTCTCGTCCCGTTCGCAGATCATTCCCAACACTCCCAGCTCGTAGAAGTTCCGCACGAGATTCTTGCCCCAATACCCGGAGCCGATGACTGCGATATTTTTCTTTGAAGGCATGGTCATGTCACTTTTACTTTGAAGTTCAGGTTACCGGTCTGCCCGAGAAGCTATTCCCTATCATCACATCGCACCTCGACCCAAGGACCATGTTCTGAAACTCCTTAAAACGAATTGATTGATATACGTAAGCGTCAAAACAGCTACTTCTTACAGCATGCCTCCATTTCTGCCATAGGATTCTTCTCATCAACCTTTGAGGAGGAATCAAATGGCAATCAGCAATCGTAGGTCAGATCCCGAGAAGGCCAATTTCTGGCGCGAGCATGTAGCCAAGTGGCGGGCAAGCGGTTTTTCTCAGGCGGAGTACTGTCGTCAGAACTGCGTTTCCATCAAATCACTGGGATATTGGAAGCGCCGGTTCGAACGTGACCGACAGCCTTCTTTGCCTCCTGTCATCGTTCCCGTCCCACGGCAGCACCTCGTCCCGCCCAGCCCTCGGCAAGATGAGGGGGCTTTGCGTGTCCACCTTGGTCATCGCTTCACGGTGGAGATCTGCGGAGACTTTAGCGTGCCAGTACTGGAAAAGCTTGTTCGCACCTTGGAGCAGCTCCGATGACGCTTCTGGGATCGGCAACCACGGTCAACCTGGTCCTGGGAGCGACGGACATGCGCAAGTCCATCAACGGCCTCTCGCTAATAGTGGCAGACCACTTGGAGCGAGACGTCTTCTCCGGGCATCTCTTCGTTTTTTGCAATCAGTCCAGAACCATCATCAAAATCTTGTATTGGGACCGCAACGGGTTTTGTCTCTGGCAGAAACGACTGGAGATGCACCGTTTCCACTGGCCCAATTCCGAACAAGACGTCCTGGAGATGGAACCTCGCCAACTTCAATGGCTGCTGGACGGACTCGATCTGAAGCAGATTTCTGGTCATCCAGAGCTGAAATATTCAAATTTAAGCTAATTTCTGAATTATATAATATTTAGCATAAATTTATTGACATTTATAAAGATTTTATCTATTTATCTAGGCCATGGACGCAGTTTCATTGCCAGATAACCTCGAGTCACTCAAGGCCATCATCGCGGACAAGGACTCCTACATCTCCCAACTCGAGGAGCAAGTCCGCCTGCTCAAATCGCTGCATTACCAATTCAAATCCGAAAAAGCCAAACTCCGCAACAGACAGGGCCAGCTCAGCTTGTTCAATGAAGCGGAGCTGGCCGCATTGGAACTCGAAAAGCAGGCAGAGGAAAGCTCAGCTGCTGAAGAATTGGAAACGGTCGATGCGCATGTCCGCAGAAAAAAAGGGCGCCGTCCTCTCTCCCCTGACTTGCCTCGGCTCGACCGGGTTCACGACATTGCTGATGATGCGAAAATCTGCCCCTGCGGCTGTGCCCTGAAAAAGATCGGTGAAGAGGTCAGTGAAAAGCTGGACGTCATCCCCCAGAAAATCCAGGTCATCCGTCATATCCGACTCAAATACGCCTGTCCGGCCTGTGAAGGAGTCGAAGATGACGGGCCCACCGTAAAAATAGCTCCCATGCCCCCGCAGATCATCAACCAGGGCATCGTCACCGCAGGGCTGCTGGCCTACATCTGCGTGAACAAATTCGTGGACGGCCTGCCTCTGTATCGCCAGGAACAAATATTCGCCCGGATCGGCGCGGCAATTTCCAGAGCTACCATGTCTGGATGGATGATCCTTGCCGCGAATGCCTGCAAGGTGCTTATGGACATGATGATCGAAGAGCTCCGATACGGCGACATCCTTAACATGGACGAGACCACCGTGCAGGTGTTGCGCGAACCGGAACGGGAAAACACCGCCAAATCCTTCATGTGGGTGGCCAGAGGAGGGCCGCCGGGAAGTCCAATTGTCACCTTTCACTATGACCCAAGTCGAGGCGGAAAAGTCGCCGAGTACATCCTGGGTGACTTCAAAGGCTATCTGCAGACCGACGGCTACGCCGGCTACAATGCCGTGGGGGCCAGACCCGGCATCATTCATGTTGGCTGCATGTTCCACGTGCGCAGCAAGTTCATGGACGTGATCAAGGCAGGAGCCAAAAACAAAAATGGAACCGCTGTCACGATCATCAACCTGATCGGCAAGATCTATAAGATCGAAAAGCAGGCCCGGATAGACAAGTTGAACCCGGATCAGATCAAGGCCTTGCGTCAGGAGCACACCAGGCCGATCATGGATAAAATCAAGGCCATCCTGGATGAACGGGTCCTGACTACCCCGCCCAAAGGCCTGCTGGGGAAAGCCATTACTTACGCCCTCGGCCAGTGGAGCCGCGTCGTGGTTTTCCTCGAAGACGGACGACTGCGGCCTGACAACAACCTTGCGGAAAACGCCATCCGGCCCTTTGCCGTAGGCAGAAAAAATTGGCTCTTTGCCGGATCTCCGGCAGGTGCCCATGCCAGCGCGATCATCTACTCCCTCATAGAAACCGCAAAAGCAAACGGACTCAATCCCTACCTCTATCTCCTGCACGTCTTCACCACCCTGCCCCAAGCCAAAACCAACACTGAAATCAGACAGCTACTCCCACAAAATCTCACACCTCAGAAACTTGAGGAATTGACTGCCCGAAATCCTGCCTCTTCATAATCCTCATGACTTGGCAGGAAAAGATGTAGGCGTTCTGACGCTTACCGTGAGTACCGCGTCTCCCGGTCCGACCTCCAGGGCCATCAGCGCCATGAGCAGGGCGTCCGTTCCCGAGGAGCAGGTAATGGCATGCTCGGCCTCTGCCGCCTGGCCAAGCCTTGCTTCCAGTTCCCTGACCTCCGGACCCAGGATGTAGCGGCCGTGATGCAAAACCGTATGAATGCTTTTTTCCAATTCTGGACGAATGAAGTCCTGCTGCGTTTGCAGGTCAACGAATTCAATCTTCGCTTGCGAGACATCTTGAATCCATTCAAGGGCCTGGGTCGGAGTCCACACCAGGACACTCGTGTCCGCGACGTCAAAGCGTTTTTCATTGGTGACTATGGCCGTAGGACCGCAAAACAGGGAGGCGGCGCGGACAACCTGGGCATCTTCCACGTCCTCTTTTGCAACAAGAGAAGCGTCCTGATGGAACCCAAAGCATGTCAGCGGAGCGGCATATTCAAGGAGACGGGTCAGCAGTTGCTTGGCAATCCGTTTGGCTTGCAGTGCGTCTGCGCCATTCTTTTTAAGTTCTCGTCGAACGACGTACTCCAGGACAGGAATGCTGCAAGCACAGATCCAGCATTGATATCCACTCTGCGGACCAGATGCGAGCAAGTCGGAGAGAAGCAGCAATTCCTCTTCCGGACGCCGCTGCAGCCAAAGGTCCAGGATGACATTGACGTCAAAGACAAGGTTTTTCATTTTGTGTATTTCTCGGCAAGTGCATCAATATATGCCGCCCTGTCTTCCTCCACGCTTGCAGCCGGGCGTTTCTCCTGGAACGGCCCAAGGATCTCCCGGAACTCATCCAAAAGCTCCCTGCCCAGCGATCTGGATGGCAGTGGGGTATTATCCCTGGTTGGGGGAGACTCCTCGGAGAGGACTGCGCTGTCAGGCAACTCCACCATCACTGGAAACGAGTCTCTGGCAAGCCTCAAGGGAACGGCAAATTCCAGGCGTCCTTGGATGTATTGGGCCTTTACCTGCATGTGCATATCTCCTGAAAAACATTTTGTATTCGATCACAAAAACAGAACAGCGCCACGATCATTCATCTTACACGAATCATACGTTGCTCGACTCCTCATTGCAAACCAGAACGTTGTCTTGCAACACATATTTTTCGCCCGTGGCCAGGCATTTTGCTTCTCCATCACCCGCCACAGGCAGATCCAATCTTTCACCATGCCGGCTGACCCACCCAGCTTGACGGGCAGGCACGCCCATGACCAGGGCAAAATCCGGGACGTCCCCTGTAACCACGGCGCCAGCGGCCACAAGTGCATACCTGCCGATGGTTGTGCCGCAGATAATGGTACAGTTTGCGCCCAGCGTGGCTCCGGTTTGAACCAGGGTTGGCCGAACCTGGTCCATCTTTCGGATCTGGGCCCGGGGATTGAACACATTGGTAAACACCATAGACGGCCCGCAGAACACGCCGTCCTCCAGAGTGACCCCCTTGTAAACCGAAACGTTGTTTTGAATTTTGCAATTCTTCCCGATGCGCACGTCCGGCCCGACCATTGCATTTTGACCGATGGTGCAGTTCTCGCCGATGGTCGTACCCGAGAGGATATGCGAAAAATGCCAGATTTTCGTGCCCGCCCCGATCTCCGCACCAGAATCAATGACCGCTGTTTCATGGGCGTGATAGGTGGGCCGTTGTACAAGATCTTGCGACGCTACCTCTGTCAGTTGCGAGGTACTTGATGCCTCCAGATTCGCCGGCCCGCCGCCATGCTCTAGGGACCATTGGGCCGCGTTCAGCACGCGCAGCACGGAAAGCCCTTCCTGACCGTCGGTCTTGGGAATACAGCCTTTCTCAACGCATTCCACAAAATGCCGGCATTGCTCCTTGAGCGGTTCCGCCTCGGGCACCTCGCAACGCAAGGGTTCTGCTCTGGAAGGTACTGGCGAACCGTTTTCCCAGCGTATCTCATGGGGATAGATCAGCAGCTTGTCCTGCCAGCTTTTCGTGTCGTCAAACACGGCCATAGCCTTTTGTCCAACGACAACCAGCTTCTGCTCCTTGAACGGGTGCAGCCAGGATACGAAAACATGTGCTTTGAGGCCCGAAGGAAAATCCAAGTGAGTGGTGGTCACATCCGCGATGCGCTGATGCAGATAGTTTCCGCCCGTGGCCAGAATGCGCTCCGGTGCTTCCCCGGCCAGGGCCAAAATCATGGAAATATCGTGTGGGGCAAAGGACCAGAGGATGTTCTCCTCCCTCCTGATTTTCCCCAGATTCAAGCGGTGTGAATAGATGTAGTCGATTTTCCCCAAGTCCCCGTGCGCGGCCATTTCCCGCAGGCGCACAAACACCGGGTGATACTGGAGCATGTGCCCGACCATGAGCACCAAGCCCTTTTCTTCGGCAAGCGCAATCAGTTCCTGTCCGTGCGCTTGCTCCAGGACAAAAGGCTTTTCCACGTAGACGTGCTTGCCGAATAGCAACGCTTCACGGACCAGGGCATAATGCGTCTCCGCGGGCGTGGCCACGGCCACGGCTTCTATGTCCGGATTCGCAAATACCTGGGAAGCGACGAGGCAAGATTGCACATCAGGATACTGTGAGCGGAACTTGGACAAGAGAGTCTCGTCCCGTTCGCAGATCATTCCCAACACTCCCAGCTCGTAGAAGTTCCGCACGAGATTCTTGCCCCAATACCCGGAGCCGATGACTGCGATATTTTTCTTTGAAGGCATGGTCATGTCACTTTTACTTTGAAGTTCAGGTTACCGGTCTGCCCGAGAAGCTATTCCCTATCATCACATCGCACCTCGACCCAAGGACCATGTTCTGAAACTCCTTAAAACGAATTGATTGATATACTGAGCATGGCATCCCTTCATTGCTACCCATTTAACGTCACAAAAACTTTGGGTGACACCATTAATAATTGCCCATTCCACGTGTACTACATTTTGGGTAGAATATCACACATCCGCCAACTACCATCACGCCACGGCCTGAACAAAACTTCCAGCCCCGGCACGATAATATTTTGACATTCATTGCCGAAGTTGAAGTATGGCGTATGTATATGTTGTCATTGAGCATTGTTTACCTACTTGCACCTTTTTTTACTAAGGTTAGCAATTTCCAGGCCGGAATGTACCAGATTGATTAGCACGCCTTGCCTTCTGAGTTATCATGCGTCTTCATTGACGGAATTGGACCAAATAGCTATTCTGTCCACATGAAAGAAATCACTTCAAAAGACGCTAAGAATCAATTCGGGCAATTTCTGGATTGGGCGCAACGAGAGCCGGTCAGGGTCACCAAGCGAGGTCGTTCAGCCGGAGTTTTCCTGTCAGAGGAACAATTTCAGAGGTTGCGCGGGTCGGCATGGGAACAGCTTGCAACGACCATGGACGCCATGCGGGACCAAGCCGAGTCAAATGGGTTGACCGATGACATTTTGACAAAGCTCCTCGATGACGAAAGCTGAACGATTTGTCATTGACAGCAACGTGCTGATCAGCGCGGCATTGCGAGCATCAGGTCCGCCGGCAACCCTGCTTGAAGCCTTGCGCAGATCGACCGCGGTGCTTCTGTTTTCTCATGAAACCCAGGCCGAACTCGTCAGCCGCCTCATGAAAAGCAAGTTTGATCGGTATGTTTCAGTGCCAATGAGACAGCGGTTTTTGGCCCAGTTGGACGCGGTTTCCGAATACGTACCCATTGTCAACAGGCCCATGGGATGCCGGGACCCGGAAGACGATATCTTTCTTGAAACCGCAATCAATGGGAATGCAGATTGCCTGATCACCGGCGACAAGGACCTGCTGGCCATGCATCCTTTTCAAGGCGTCCCAATTTTACTTCCAGCCCAAAGCTTGATGCGCTTCTTCTCTGAATGAACAAATTGGTGCTTCGTTGGCATGATCCCGGATTACCATTTTTTGCGTTCACGAGATTTGAGTAACTTTACCCATTTTCACATCCACATCCTGATCCTGAAAAGAAGAATCTGTTCGAGGCTACCAAATAAGCTGTACCTCAAATCCCCAACGCAGTTGCCAATTGCAACCAACACTTTCAATTTGCAAAAAAATGGACAACCCTGTTTCGCAATTCGCTAATATCGATGACTGGCCAGACCTCCCAGGACGATCTACGCTGCGCCGTTTGGCCGCCGAAAATAACCATCCCCCCCTTGATGCGCTCCCCCGCCACTCCGGCAAATCGATCAAGCCCCTTGAAATAGTCTCTGTTCACAGTCTGTCCGGCCTTGATTTCGACCAGGACAAGGTCATGGCCGCTCTCCATGACCACGTCCACCTCGTTGCCCGCACTGTCGCGATAAAAGGAAAGTCTGGGGCGGATCCCTTGATGGTAATGCTGCTTGAACAGTTCAGCCACGACCATGTTTTCGAAAAGGTTTCCACGTAGTGGGTCTCTGCTCACCTGTTTTTCATTATCCAAACCAAGGAGATAAGAAGCCAGTCCGACATCCCAGAAATAGATTTTCGGGGTCTTGACCAGACGCTTGGAGATGTTGGCATGCCAAGGGGGCAATTGAAAAATGACATAGCTGGCCTCGAGAATGGAAATCCACTCCCTGGCCGTGGTATGCGTCACTCCGGCATCGTTGCCCAGGCTGTTCAGATTCAAAAGCTGACCGACCCTGCCGGCGCAGAGCCGTACAAACCGCTCAAAAGCGCCGACATTGCGGATCAGAACGAGCTGCCGGACATCGCGCTGCACATACGTTTCAAAATAGTCGGCCATGGCCTGTGTCGGATTGATGCGCATCTGGTGCAGGCGGGGATAAAAACCATGCAGAAGAAGCTTGTCCACATCGGAAACGTCCAAGAAGGGCTGTACTTCGCGAAAATCAAAAGGCAGCAGGGTTAGCAGGCCGGTTCTGCCCGCCAGGGACTGACTCAGGACCTCACGGACATTGAACTGCTGGCTGCCCGTGAGAATGAATCGCCCCGGCACCGGGTCCTCGTCTACCATGGGCTGAAGGTAGGACAGCAGTTCAGGGGCACGCTGAATCTCGTCCAGGATGGCTCCCTCCCTGCACTCACTCAAAAAGCCTCGGGGGTCGTCCACGGCGAATTGCCGGACATCCGGAGCTTCAAGGTTGACATACTTCCTGTCCGGGTAGGCCATCCTGCAGAGGGTCGTCTTGCCGCTTTGCCGGGGACCTGTGACCGTGACCACCGGATATTTGACAGCAAGGGCATGGAGTGCCTGTTCGATTGTTCTTGTCCGCATGAAAAAAGGGTACTCGAGCCTGTACAAATTGCAAGTTGAACTTTCAAATTACATTACTGGAAGCAGTAACTGTGCACGTAGGGACAGGGCAGGAAGAGGTTAGACATTTGAGGCAAGCGTCCAGGTAATAACTGTTATTTGTTTGACCCTAGTCGACAGCTCGTGGCTGGTGGTT
This sequence comes from Desulfonatronum parangueonense, assembly GCF_054656975.1. NCBI lineage: Bacteria > Pseudomonadati > Thermodesulfobacteriota > Desulfovibrionia > Desulfovibrionales > Desulfonatronaceae > Desulfonatronum > Desulfonatronum parangueonense. Next base: position 103,968 of record NZ_BAAHXH010000003.1, on the reverse strand, counting down.
CGTAGCTGGTGGCTGATAGCTCACCTGATGGCGAATGCGGCAAGGGGCAAGGCTGAATCTCAATCCGCGATGCAGGTGCAAATGCAATCGAGATTTCCATTTTGCAAAAAGTCAACCGCCAAACGATAGATATTGTCCTGGTTTCCACGGGACTGCCTCCATTTTGATTCAGGCAGTTGGAAAAATGGGCTGACTCAATTTGGTAGGTACTGATCAAGCCAGTGTTCAAGATTCAATAACGAACAAATCAGCAGGCGGCGGTTCTTTTTGCCTACAAGGTGCTCGAGGATCAACGACCTGACGGAATTCCCGTCCAGGTACTCGTAAATCCGGGCGTTGCGCTTTACGAGTTGATTGGTCACATAGGAAATCGACTCACCCTTGAACCAGGAGGCGTCGGGCGCGGAAAAGCCCTGTTTATTGCCTGGGAAACGGTTTCCGGGACATATCTGGACATGACTGGCTCCGGATCTTCGAGACCAGATGAAAAAGAAGCTCTCTCAGCGATTGGAGCATCCGCACGTCCCCTCGGCCGCTCCTTGGGGCAAGGAGAATTGCTACAAACTCAAGCTGCGCAAGGTAGGATACAGACTTAATTACAGGGTTGAGAAGGATGCCGTTATCACGGTCATGGGCGTTGGCAAACGCGACAAGCTGAAGGTCTATTCCGAAGCCGAGTCACAAGTGCGCATCAACAGTTAAATTCTCGCATTAACGATCTTTAATTTTGTGGCTGGTAGTTCATGGCTCAAAGCTGAAAGCGTATCAGTTTAGAGCACCGAGCTGAAAGATCAAAGATCACCCAAGGCGACTTCGACCTCGGCCATATATATGCCACTACACCGATACCAGGGTCTCCTTTATCTCTTAATATTCAGAGAACTTGCTATCAGCGCTTACGAGTCGTGCTTCATGATTGATGGAAGTTGCAATTATGATACGATCCTGGGGATCTTTGTGATGCTCAGGCAACGCAGCGGCAAGACAGGCAATCTCACAGGAAACCGGCAGACTGATAATATGGGCATCCTCAGTCGCTTGAGTTATCCACTCCTGAACAGGGATTTCCAGATGAATTCTCCCATGTTCGCTCAACCATGTCACTTCAAACATGAAATTGCAGAAATTGTGACAAGTTCCGTCTGCTCAATCAGCTTTATAATTTCCACCGGGAGTCGTTGGGATGTCTGGTTGATCCACCATATCCAGATGTGCGTATCCAAGATGAGCATCAGAAAATACCCCAGTCTTCATGAGGAGCTGAAGAAAAAATGTCACCTTTTTCCAACACCACCCCTTTGAGTTTTTCAGGCGGGCGTCTCTTTTGGACAGGTAGCGAATCTACCTGAAGAGGAAACAGGACAATTAATTCAACTTGTTGCATTGGCTTAACCCAAGTTTACTAATTGCTGGGCCCAAAACCATTTTTTCGGGTCATTTTCAGGCAGACTCCGAATGTAAGCATTTAATATAATTAACATGAGCTTCCAGGAAAGGTCGTTGTAGTGCCCATATGGATAGCCTTGGGGGTTGCCAAGCCTCGTGAGTATGCTACAATGGCCCGATGTTTATCCGCGAAAAAGTCAAACAAAACAAAAACCCGAAGAAAGTTTATCATGCTCACTTTCTCGTAGAGTCCATCAGAACGGTCAATGGCCCAAGGCAGCGAACAATTCTCAAGCTGGGAACGCTCTCGTTGCCCAAGGAGAAATGGAAAGCTCTGGCCAATCGGATCGAGGAGATTTACCTCGGATCCCAAAACTTTTTACAAGTCGATCCTGAGGTTGAACCACTGGCGAGCCACTTTGCCAGGCTCCTGATCCAACAAAAAATCGCCGAGAAACAGCAGGCTCCGCAAGAAGATAAGGGAGGCCCGGATTATTTGACCGTAGATGTCAGTGAACTCTCCTCTTCACCGGCGAAGTCGGTCGGGGCGGAACATGTCGGCGTGCATGCCATGCAACAGCTCGGTTTTTTTGATCTCTTCAAAGAACTTGATTTAACGAGAAGGCAGTCCGACTTGGCGACCTTGTCCATCGTAGGCCGACTTGTTCATCCCTGCAGCGAGAACGAACTCAAACGCTTTGCAAAAGAAAACAGCGCGTTAGACCTGATCCTGAATACCGATTTTTCAAGAATCGGCCAAAATGAACTCTACAATGTTTCGGATCTGCTCTTTGAAAACAAAGAGCACATTGAATCCTTTTTGCGCAATCGCGCCAAGAAAGTGTTCTGTCTTAAGGAAACCATCATCTTATACGACTTGACGAACACGCATTTTGAAGGCGCGGTCAAGCAATGCTCCAAGGCTCATCGAGGACGATCCAAGCAAAAGCAGCATCAAAGGCCGCTGGTGACGCTCGGCCTGGTCATGGATGAACTTGGTTTCCTCAAGTCCAGCAAAACCTTCGACGGTAACGTCGTCGAAGCTCATACTTTCCAGGAAATGATCAAGGATCTTCATCAACAATCCCAAGGACTACGACCGGTTTTACCGCTTTACAAGCCTACGGTGGTCATGGATGCCGGAATCGCCACCGAAGAGAACCTTGCTTTCCTCAAGGAACAAAATTTTGCGTATATTGTCGTATCTCGCAAGAAATACAAAGAAATTCCTGAAGGAGAGGCCGTCTCCGTTAAAGACGGCGTCACGGTCAAATCCTTCACTCAGGATGATGAGGTGATCCTGCATTGTCAAAGTCAATCCAAAGAACAAAAAGAACAGGGTATCGTCACAAAAGCTAAAGACAAGATGGAAGCCGAACTCAAGGCGTTGCGCGAGGGCCTGAGTCAGAAAAACAAGCTCAAAAAATACGTCAAGGTCCTGGAAAAGATCGGTAAGCTTCGCAAACAGTATTCGCGAGTCTCCAAAGCCTTTGAAATCAACGTCACACAAGATGAAGACTTGGCCGTGGATCTCGTATGGACCTATGATCCGAAAAAACTGGGCAAACCCTACGACGGCAGCTACTTTCTGCGTACAAGTCGCACCGACCTCGATCCGGCCCGGATATGGGAGGTCTACATCATGCTGACGATTCTGGAGGGAGCCTTCCGTCACATGAAGAGCGAACTTGGCCTGCGTCCGAACTTCCACCGAAAAGAGGACCGCATCGAGGGTCACATGTTCATAACCGTGCTGGCCTACCACCTCTTGCATTGGATCGGGTACAGGCTCAAAAAGGCGGGCATGTGCAGTTCGTGGACAGGGATCAGGGAAACCCTTGATACCCATCGTCTTCTGACCACCAGCATGCCCGTCAAGGATGGTGGAATTGTGAGTATTCGGCACTGCACAACTCCAACGGTCGAACAAGCGAAAATCTACAACGTCTTGGGCGCTTCGGGGATGCCAATCAAAAAAACGAAGGTGGTCACGAAACAAAAGTAGTGCCTACGAGATGCCGCAAATCCAACGTAACACGCTAAAATAAAATGAATAATCTTCAACGCATTAGTAAACTTGGGTTAAAAGTCGGCAAATTTATGAGCCTTCCCGCTTTATCAGTAAAGGTCGTTATTTTCTGTGCTTGCATCAACTTTCTCCTGATAATACTTACTGAGTTGGCTGGGGATAGAGGCAGGAACTGGCCTACTGGGTCTCTGAGACTGATAAAAAATTGTAATACTAATCAAATCAAGACCGTAATAACAGAAAACTGAAATGGTACCTGACAGGTTGAGCGAATGTTAAAGTAACTTTTGCCGTCAGTGGTAGTTATTCAAAAAATTCAAGGTAACCCAAGTTTACTAATGCGTTGAAGATTATTCATTTTATTTTAGCGTGTTACGTTGGATTTGCGGCATCTCGTAGGCACTACTTTTGTTTCGTGACCACCTTCGTTTTTTTGATTGGCATCCCCGAAGCGCCCAAGACGTTGTAGATTTTCGCTTGTTCGACCGTTGGAGTTGTGCAGTGCCGAATACTCACAATTCCACCATCCTTGACGGGCATGCTGGTGGTCAGAAGACGATGGGTATCAAGGGTTTCCCTGATCCCTGTCCACGAACTGCACATGCCCGCCTTTTTGAGCCTGTACCCGATCCAATGCAAGAGGTGGTAGGCCAGCACGGTTATGAACATGTGACCCTCGATGCGGTCCTCTTTTCGGTGGAAGTTCGGACGCAGGCCAAGTTCGCTCTTCATGTGACGGAAGGCTCCCTCCAGAATCGTCAGCATGATGTAGACCTCCCATATCCGGGCCGGATCGAGGTCGGTGCGACTTGTACGCAGAAAGTAGCTGCCGTCGTAGGGTTTGCCCAGTTTTTTCGGATCATAGGTCCATACGAGATCCACGGCCAAGTCTTCATCTTGTGTGACGTTGATTTCAAAGGCTTTGGAGACTCGCGAATACTGTTTGCGAAGCTTACCGATCTTTTCCAGGACCTTGACGTATTTTTTGAGCTTGTTTTTCTGACTCAGGCCCTCGCGCAACGCCTTGAGTTCGGCTTCCATCTTGTCTTTAGCTTTTGTGACGATACCCTGTTCTTTTTGTTCTTTGGATTGACTTTGACAATGCAGGATCACCTCATCATCCTGAGTGAAGGATTTGACCGTGACGCCGTCTTTAACGGAGACGGCCTCTCCTTCAGGAATTTCTTTGTATTTCTTGCGAGATACGACAATATACGCAAAATTTTGTTCCTTGAGGAAAGCAAGGTTCTCTTCGGTGGCGATTCCGGCATCCATGACCACCGTAGGCTTGTAAAGCGGTAAAACCGGTCGTAGTCCTTGGGATTGTTGATGAAGATCCTTGATCATTTCCTGGAAAGTATGAGCTTCGACGACGTTACCGTCGAAGGTTTTGCTGGACTTGAGGAAACCAAGTTCATCCATGACCAGGCCGAGCGTCACCAGCGGCCTTTGATGCTGCTTTTGCTTGGATCGTCCTCGATGAGCCTTGGAGCATTGCTTGACCGCGCCTTCAAAATGCGTGTTCGTCAAGTCGTATAAGATGATGGTTTCCTTAAGACAGAACACTTTCTTGGCGCGATTGCGCAAAAAGGATTCAATGTGCTCTTTGTTTTCAAAGAGCAGATCCGAAACATTGTAGAGTTCATTTTGGCCGATTCTTGAAAAATCGGTATTCAGGATCAGGTCTAACGCGCTGTTTTCTTTTGCAAAGCGTTTGAGTTCGTTCTCGCTGCAGGGATGAACAAGTCGGCCTACGATGGACAAGGTCGCCAAGTCGGACTGCCTTCTCGTTAAATCAAGTTCTTTGAAGAGATCAAAAAAACCGAGCTGTTGCATGGCATGCACGCCGACATGTTCCGCCCCGACCGACTTCGCCGGTGAAGAGGAGAGTTCACTGACATCTACGGTCAAATAATCCGGGCCTCCCTTATCTTCTTGCGGAGCCTGCTGTTTCTCGGCGATTTTTTGTTGGATCAGGAGCCTGGCAAAGTGGCTCGCCAGTGGTTCAACCTCAGGATCGACTTGTAAAAAGTTTTGGGATCCGAGGTAAATCTCCTCGATCCGATTGGCCAGAGCTTTCCATTTCTCCTTGGGCAACGAGAGCGTTCCCAGCTTGAGAATTGTTCGCTGCCTTGGGCCATTGACCGTTCTGATGGACTCTACGAGAAAGTGAGCATGATAAACTTTCTTCGGGTTTTTGTTTTGTTTGACTTTTTCGCGGATAAACATCGGGCCATTGTAGCATACTCACGAGGCTTGGCAACCCCCAAGGCTATCCATATGGGCACTACAACGACCTTTCCTGGAAGCTCATGTTAATTATATTAAATGCTTACATTCGGAGTCTGCCTGAAAATGACCCGAAAAAATGGTTTTGGGCCCAGCAATTAGTAAACTTGGGGTAAGATAATTACATCATTGGTTTGACCATAGCCAACAGCTCATTGCCGAATTAGAAACTCTCAGTCATCAGCTATGAGCCAGGTGTTAGCCTGACCACGAATTCCCCTCTGTCTTTAGTCAGGAAAAAATCGCATTCAATATTATTTTGTGCCGCGGTGCGCATCATCTTGAGAATGCCCTTGCCGCGCTTTTCCATATATCCCAAACCTGCCAGAAAAGAGGCGAGAGCCTGATTCCGGGTGAACTGGCGGTAGATCATGCTTTCAAGGGTCAGGGTGTTGGGCAGTGCGCCTGGGGAGCGGATTTCCAATCTGTCCTGGAAGAGCAGGACCCTGATGGACGATCCGGTGATGGTGTAGTCACGATGACAGACCGCGTTGACTACGGCTTCCCGCAAGAGGTCCACGGGGTAGAGGTAGGTGTCCACTCGTTGCAGTTCATTGGCAAGATGCGTTCGCTTGGGCATGGTCAGCTTGAGAAATGCGATGGCGTTTTCAATAAGCTGATCCTGAGTTCCGGTCAGGTCTTCCTCGCGGATAACGTCTGAAAGAAAATCACTTCCTGCGTACGCCCCACAGGATACGGTATATGATGGGAAGTGCTTTTGCGGATCCTTGCCGAACACCAGCAACCCCGCCAGAGTTGGATAGGTGCCTGATTCCGTCGCGGTCAGAATGGACAAGTTGACCAACTCCTGCTCCAAGCCCAGTTCATGCTCCGCGTCCAGTCCTTGCTGCCCAAGCCGACGCAAGTAGGCGTCAACTTTTGGAATGGCAATGCTCTGAGGGGAAGCGCTCAGGACCGGGGTTTCGTCGAACTGCAGCAGATTTCGCTTCTGAAAAAGCCGGAGCAGTTCCTGCTGGGTCGGCTGTTTTGTCGAACCGACGCGAATGAAGTATTTCCCTGTTGCGGTTGCATACACTGCATCCCCGTGCTCGATGGTGACGACATAAATCAGCTTGTCACCGTGACGCATTTTTTCGATTTGAGGCAAAATCGAGGGCCGAATCGCATTGCGGCAGACATTGACAATAAAGGTTTCCATGTCAACTCGCTGGACGCCTTGCACTGTTCCGTCGTCCTCAACCCCGATCAAGATGACGCCGCCGGCAAAATTGGCCATGGAAACGATCTCCCCGGCCAGAGACTCCGCACGGACATCCTCGGTCTTGAATTCAACGGTCGACGATTCCCCGCTCATTAACATTGAGTGCAATTGTTCAAACGTCATCGCAAGGCAACTCCGATGGGCTGGTTCTTAGAGACCAGCGACACATTGTATCCAGAAGTCAAAAATTTGGCCTGATTGACTCCTTGCAGACAACCTTGGCTCGGCTCAAACCATGACAAACTCTCCCCCCTCACGTCCACCCAATGACCGACACCACCACCGGCCCCCCTTCCACGTCATGCTCCCCGGACAGTTTGTTCAATACGCTCTCATCTTCCACCGGGGCGAACATAGCAACAGTGATGCATTCCAGGCCCAGCTTGTCGGCATACCCGGCAGCCTGCTGAACGGATTGACGCAGCATGGCCATATCCACGAAACTCTTGACCTCAATAATCCCGGACTGCTCCCCGCATTTCAGGTGCAGATCCACACGGCCGTTGCCCGTGGGGAACTCGGGGCTGATCACGCAGCGTCTGCCCACCGCATTGCACAACCAGAAGTTGAGATGAAAATGCCCCACCGCCTCGGTATAATGCAGGTCGCTCCGCCGGGGCTGGTCCTGCCAGGGGTTCAAGCCCTTGGCCGTCTCAAAAGGATGATCAAATACGGGGAGCACGGGTGCACGGGGAAAGCAAGCTTGGTTTCCGGAATTCATCCTCTGCCCCCCCTTGGTCAGAATATCAGAGTGTAAGGAATATCAAAACGAATCCCGGATCCAGTTTTCCAGTATCAAAGGCGCCTTGATACGTTCAAAATGCCGAATATTTTTCGTAACAAGAACAGCCCCCAAAGATAGCGCGTGGCCGGATTATCGCGTCACCCAGAGCAATGACACGGTTGAGTGATCAAGCCTGAAAAGGGCGGAAACCTCGATGTTTGTCGGTGCTTCCGCCCCTGACATTCTGAAGGGCCTTCCAGATCATGTTCCCCGACGGATCATCCTTGCCGTTTCTGCCAGGATGGATGTTGGACAATTTGAAGGCGAGCCGCCGAACACTATTTCGCCACTGTCCGAACGATTCCGGGATTCACTTCACCGGCCTTGGCCGTGCCGGTGAGGACCATGCACTGGGTCAGTTCCTGGCGGATCTTTTCCAGATAGGTTGCCGCGCCGTCCTTGCCGCCGCCCAGGACGGCGACCGAGAACGGCCGGCCGATGAGAACCGCGTCCGCCCCAAGGGCAAGCATGCGCAGGACATCCGCGCCGGAACGCACACCGCCGTCGGCAAGTACGGTGATCTGGCCACGCACGGCGTCAGCCACCTCGCGCAGGACTCTGGCCGTGCCGGGCGTTCCATCCAGGACGCGTCCTCCGTGATTGGACACCACGATTGCTGCGGCTCCGGCATCCACGCACATCTTGGCCTCGTCGGGCGTCATGATCCCCTTGACCACGAACTTGGCCTTGGTGCGCCGAATCACCTCCGCCAACTCCGCCGCGGGCTTGGGGGAGACCGGTCGGCCCATTTTACGCAACGTGATCAGGCCCGCGGCATCCACGTCCATGCCCACGACGGTCGCGCCCGCATCCAGGGCCTTGTCCAGCTTGGCAAAAAGTTCCTCGTCCTCCCAGGGCTTGATGAATGGAATGCCCCTGCCCTCCAGGGCCTTGACCGCGGCAAAGCCGCTTTCATGGATGAAGGGCGGAACGCCGTCGCCGGTGCAGCCGATGGTTCCGGCTTCGGCACATGCTGTGAGTTTGGCCAGGATGTAGTCCTCTTCAGCCATGCCGCCGCCCATGTTGAAGGAAACGCCCCCGATGGGCGCGGCCAAAACAGGCATGGAGAGATCGAATCCAAGAATGGACACGGACAAATCCGGCTGCGTGACTTCATGCAGACAGCGCATGTTCAGCTGGATTTCCGACAGGGCCCGCACATTGTCCTGAAACGACGATCCGGTTCCCAACCCGCCCATACCCGGCACTTCTCCGGCACAAACACGCCCGTCACAAACCGGACAGACCCGACAAAATCCCTTCATCAACGTCCGCGCCTGCACAAGTATTTCCTTCATGTTTTCCTCCCTTTTGTTTTACCATGTCCGACATTCATGACTTACAGCTTCAAGCCTGTGACAAAAAAAATTGTTATCGGTTATCGGTTATCGGTTATCGGTTTTAGTTATCTGGATTTTCCTGATAACTGACAACAATTAACTGATAACAAGCCAACTGATAACCGGCTTGCGGGCAAAGCCCACTTTGGAAAAACTTCTTCCCATACGATCCACAAATGCTTACCTTCAATTTGTTGATCGCCATCGACAAGAGGTTCCCATGCCGCCGTTCCTGCCCGACCAAATCGATTATTCGCACTTTGTCCAACAACTCCTGGAATCCTTGCCCCATGCTGCCTTCCTGTGCACCACGGACGGCAAGATACTCTACGCGAACCCTGGTGCTCAATCGACTTTCGGCCATGTGCCGGGTTGGTTTTGTGACCGGAATCTGAATGTTTTTTTCCCACAGGAAGATACCGAAATCTTCTGCCGCAACCTGCTCCGTCTGGCCTGGGACAAGGGCGCCTTGAGCGAGGAGGCGATGCTCCTGCGCCGCAACGGTGCCCGTTTCATGGCCATGATCCATTTGCGAAAATATGACCACCAAGCCCGGCTGCTGCTGCTCCACATCCAGGATATCGACCGTCAGAAACATATGGAAAACGTCCTGCAAGAAGTCGGCTACCAAGATTTGCTGCGGGTTGCCAATGGGGTCGGCCATGAAATTCGCAATCCCCTGCTGATCATCGGCGGCTACCTGCGCAAGATGTACGCCACCAGCAAGGTGACGGACGAAGACGACGCTTCGTATCAGTGCATTGTGGACAATTTGCGAAAAATTGAAAACATCGTTCGCAAAATCGAATTTTTCACCCATCCACCCAAGCCGGCGCTGTACAGCACATCAACCGCGCAGGTGGTGGACGCGAGTGTCGCATTCATGGCCCGGGAAATGAATGCGGCCCAAGTCCTGTGCTTTACCGACGTGGAACCCGTGCATCTGCTCATGGATCAAGGATTGATTACCAAGGCTGTCTGCATTCTCCTGGAAAACGCCCTGGATATCCTGTCCGGAGGTGGAGAAATCCGGATCACCGGACGTTGCAAGCCCGCCTGGTACGTCTTCAGCGTCCAGGACAATGGACCCGGCATCCCCGAAGAGCACCTTTCCTCCATTTTCAACCCATTTTTCAGCACCAAACCCCAAGGCGCCGGCATTGATCTGGCCATCCTCAAACGCATCATCGAGAATCATGGCGGCCAGGTCCACGTCACCTCGAAATCGGGACAAGGCGCCCGTTTCGACATCCTTCTGCCCCTGGAGCGACGCCGTCCCATTCGCCTTTCACCGCTCGAACATGCTCCGTGATTGGCTCCCGGGCAATCGTGGACACGGTCACCGACAACCATCTTAAAGGGGCTTTCGGACGTCCGGCTTTCGAGGCCGGTCCATCAGTGCGGGACGCATGTGCCACCCAATGTGCCCCTGGGTGAGTAATGGCAAATAAACCGTAAACATGCCAAAGGCAAAGGCCGCCTCGAAAGACGGCCTTTTGTCATGCAGTGCCCACGTATTCCACCGCCTATTTCTGACTTGCGCTGGAGACCAGGGGCCAGAGTTCGTCAACATGTTCCACGAACTTGACCTTGACCTTGCGGAGCAGTTCACTGGGGACTTCCTGCAGGTCCTTTTTGTTCTGGACGGGCACCAGCACGGTTTTCAACTGATGGGCCACGGCCGCCAGAATCTTTTCCTTGATCCCGCCCACCGGCATCACCCGGCCCCGCAGCGTGATCTCGCCGGTCATGGCCAGATCGTTTTTCACCGGAATGTTGGTCAGGGCCGAAAGCAGGGCTGAAACCAGGGTCACCCCGGCGGAAGGGCCATCCTTGGGGGTTGCGCCGGCGGGAACATGGATATGGATATCGGTTTTCTCCGCGAAATCCGGATCCAGTCCCAGCGTCTTGACCCGGCTCCGAGCGATGCTCAGGGCGGCCTGGGCGCTCTCCTTCATCACGTCGCCCAACTGTCCGGTCAGAATCAACTTGCCCTTGCCGGGCATGGTGCTCACTTCCACATGCAGCACCTCTCCTCCCACCGGAGTCCAGGCCAGCCCAAGCGCCACGCCGGGGTAGAGTTCCTTGTCCTTCTCGCTTTCCAGATGCCTGGGAACGCCCAACAGCCGGGTAACCATCCTGCCGTTCACCACGAAGGGCCCGGACTCGTCCTCGGCCACCTTGCGGGCCAACTTGCGGCAGATGGTACCCAGCTCCCGCTCGAGATTGCGCAGTCCCGCCTCTCGTGTATATTCGCGGATGACCTTGCCGATGATCTGGTCCGGAATCTCCACGTCCTCCGGGTTCAGCCCGTTTTCCTTGATCTGTCGCGGCAGCAGATACCGCTTCGCGATCTTGACCTTTTCCACTTCCGTATAACCGGGAATGCGAATGACCTCCATCCGGTCCAGCAGGGCTGACGGGATGGTGTCCAGCACATTGGCCGTACAGATGAACATGACCTTGGAGAGGTCAAAGGGAACGTTCAGGTAGTGGTCGCTGAAGGTGGAATTCTGTTCCGGGTCCAGCACTTCCAGCAGCGCCGAGGACGGATCGCCGCGGAAATCCGTGCCGACCTTGTCCACCTCGTCCAGCATGATCACCGGGTTGCGCGTGCCGGCCTGCTTGATGCTCTGGATGATCCTGCCGGGCATGGAGCCGATGTAGGTCCGGCGGTGGCCCCGAATTTCCGCTTCGTCCCGGATTCCGCCCAGGGACATGCGCACGAACTTGCGGCCCAGGGAACCGGCAATGGATCGCCCAAGGGAGGTCTTGCCCACGCCGGGAGGACCGACAAAACAGAGGATTGGCCCCTTCATGTCCGGATTGAGCTTGCGGACGCTGAGATATTCCAGAATCCGGTCCTTGACCTTGTCCAGACCGTAATGGTCGTCGTCCAGGACCTCCTTGGCCTTCTGGATGATCAGCTGATCCTTGGACAGCTTCTTCCAGGGCAATTCCACGATCCAGTCCAGATAGGTCCGGATCACCGTAGCCTCGGAGGATTCCGGATGCATGGACTCCAGCCGTTTCAGCTGCTTGTCCGTCTCCTTGCGCACGTCCTTGGGCAGGCCGGCTTTTTTCAGGGAAACCCGCAGTTCCTCAAGATCCTCGTCGCTTTCGCCGGAATCCCCCAGCTCCTTGCGAATGGCCTTGAGCTGCTCGCGCAGAAAAAATTCCCGCTGGGCCTTGTCCATCCCTTCCTTGGCCATGTTCTGGATCTTGGCCTGCATTTCCGCGACTTCGGCTTCCTTGAGCAGCTGTTGGTTGACCAGCGCCAGGCGCTGGACAGGATCCTCGCAAGCCAGAATTTCCTGGGCATCCTCGACCTTCATCCGCAGGTTGGAAGCGATGAGGTCCGCCAAACGGCCCGGCTCCTCCACGTTGTTCAGAACGGCCAGAACGTCCGGTGAGGCGATGCCGCGCAAGGAGAGGATTTTCTCGCTCTGCTCCCTGGCAGTCCGGACCATGGCCTCCAACTCAGGAGTCGGCTCCCGCGCCTCCTCCTCCATGATCGGCTCGATCTCCACCATGTGGAAGGGTTCATTCTGAACATACCCGGTGATCCGCGCCCGGGTCACGCCCTGGACCAGAACCTTCAAGCGACCGTCCGGCATTTTCAGCATGCGCATGATCGTGGCCAGGGTCCCCACGGAATGCACCTCTTCCGGACCGGGATCGTCGGTTTTTTCTTCTTTCTGGGTGGCAATCAGGATGTGCCTGTTGGAGTTCAGCGCGGCGTCCACGGCGAGAATGGACCGTTCCCGACCGACAAAAAGCGGCAGGATCATGTAGTTGAACACCACCACGTCCCGCACCGGCAGCAGGGGAACGTTCTGGGGCAGTTCCTGACCGGCGTTGCCGCCGTCGCGATCTTCGGATTCGGAAACCGGCTCCACGGAGGAACCAAGTTTCACATGTGCCTCCTGCTCCTCGGATTTATTTATGACTTCCACGTGCGGGGTATCGTCATTCGTACTCATATAAAAAACTCCTTTGGAATCTCGAATTCAAAATATCTCATCAGCTTGGATTCTCGTAAAGAACAACTCGATAAAATCGAAGCAGCTCATGGCTGGATCGCCTTCGCTTCGACTACAACATCATTCCATCATGGCTATTACTACAGCGACACTTTCATTCCATTATCTGACAAGGTTTGATTAACCACGGGGCCCACAGGGAACACAGGGAAAAAAATTGATTTCATTGAATATGTTCCCCGTGCCCCCCGTGATCCCCGTGGTTAAACTTTCAGCGGTGTCGGTTGGTGCATCAAAATGTCGTTGTGGTGCTATCATGGCCGCGATGACGCGGTGATTTCAAAATCGGTAAACGGTTTGCCGCCTTCCTGGTAGGTTACGTCGACTCCATCCACGCGACTCATGGGCGGTCCTTCGCCCAAGCGTTTCTGAAACGTTTTCAGGTCATGATCCGGCCCTTGGGCCGTCACTTCCACTCGTCCATCGGACACATTCCGAACCCATCCGGTCAAACCCAACCGGCGAGCCTGATTGCGGGTCCACGCCCGAAAAAAAACACCCTGAACGCGGCCGGAAACGTATGCATGCAATTCCTTCACGAACGTGCCTCCTGTTTCGTCAGAGCAAGCCTTGGGCCTGAAAGCTGAAGTAGTCGGATTCCGTGACAATGATATGGTCCAGAACCCGGACATCCATTTCCTGAGCCGCACGCTGCATTTTTCGCGTTAATTCCTGATCCTGAACGGACGGTTTTGGATCCCCGCCGGGATGATTGTGCACCAGGATCATGCCGCTGGCTTGATGGTGCAAAACCATGCGCAGGATCTCCCGCGGATAGACCGGCGTCTGGTCCACGGTACCCCGGCTGACTTGGCGCCACTGCACAAGACGATTCTTGTTGTCCACCAGGGCCACCCAAAACTGCTCGGTCAACTCGTGGCCAAGACGGGCAATGGCAAAATCCGCCACGGTCCGGGGATGGCTGAAGACCAGACGTTCCTGAACCGCCCCCTCCTGCACCCGGCCCCAGAATTCACGCCAGACATCCAGCAGGACGAGCACGCTGGGGCTCATCCCGGGAACCGTTTCCAGCTCGTTGGGGCGAGCGGAATAGATGCCGCGCAGCGAACCAAAACGGGTCAACATCTCCTTGGCCAGCTGCTTGGTGTCCCTGCGAGGCAGGGCATACCCAAGGAGAAGTTCCATGACTTCGTAATCCGCCAACCCTTGCGAATTTTCGGCAAGGCGGGCCTTGAGCCGTTTCCGGTGTCCGAGGTAATGCTTGTCCATGGGCATATAGGTATGGATGCTGGTTGTGGCAATGAAATTGGCCTAAAAAGCCAAATTTTTCAAAAAATATGGCTGCAGAAAACGGTTAATATCAACAAAAACCTTGAAAGCAAACCGTTTGGAGCCTCAAGTGGTCCTTTTGATTCTGATGGACGGCAAATATGGAGGAGGAAAGGCGAGGAAGGAACGTGTGAGGAACAAAGTGAACCTGGAGCAGGTTCACTGAAAGGTCATCTGTGAGCTTGAGAATGCCTGGAGAGGCTGGAGACGAGAAATTCCAGAATCTGGTCCGCCTGTTTACGGCCGGATTTAAGGTCCTTTTCCGCCTGGAAAATCAGGTTGATGATCGCGGCGATGCCCTGTTCACCCATCTGTCTGGCCAACCGTCGCTTGTCGTCCTTGATGTTCGGCGGCAAGGAGACGGAAGCATCCTCTCCTGCATTCAGCATCCAGAGGTTACGCATTTCCCACTGCAACAGTCCCAGGATCGGCATGAGCATTCCGGAACCGCTCGCCTCATGATCCATGAGCACGGTTCGCCAGATGTCGGGATTGGCCGGGGAACGCAACGCCGTTTTCAGAAAGGCGAAATTATCCATGGTCGACGCATCGCCCAGCAGGTGCAGGTCCGTATTCTCCACCTGACGCCGCTCGCCCAGGTGCAGCTCCAACTTCAGCAACTCGTTGCCGAAACGGGCGCCATCCAGGGGCAACAGGGCGACCATCCTTTCCGCGACATTGGGAGCAATGGAAATGCCCCGGTTGCCGGCCCAGCTTTGCAGCTCCGTGCGCAGCGTCTGCGGCGTCATGCCCGGGGATTCCCATAACCACTTCTTCTTGCGGGCCGCCTTGTAAAAATTCTGCCTGGCCAGCACCGCGGGCACGGCAGGCGTCTTGCCCTTCCAGGCCCCTTCCAGGCAGAAGAACACCCACAAGTCCGGGTTGGCCTTGCGCAGCAACGGCTCAAGATCCGACCAGACCTTGACGGTCAGGGCATTGGCCCGGCGCAGGATCACAATTCTGCCCTTGCCCAGAAGGCTGAGCAAACCGGGCATGGACAGCATGGTCCAGAATCCTGATTCAAGGGGCTCGTCTGCCCAGAACGTGGTCCTGCTCCACTCCGTGCATCCGGCGGTGCGGATCAGCCGGTTGATCTCCCGTTGCGTCATCCAGGGATCGGGGCAGATACAGAAAAAGAAGGGAGCGCGGGACATGCTGAGGTCACAAGGAAAATGGAGGGAGATTATGGATGGGGGCTTTGATCAAAAAAATGGTAACTACTCCGCAAACGTTCTTTCTCCGGTCATCGGAATCGGGGTCGGGGTCGGAATCGGTATCGAAAAAAAATCGGATGCCCTTCCACATGGCTTCGCTTCGATACCGACTCCGATACCGATACCGATTCCGATTCCGATACCGATACCGACTCCGATTCCGATTCCGATAACGACTCCGATTCCGAGCCAAACCCGGCAACAGCATTAGTATCGCTGAGTAGTTACAAAAATGGTAACTTCAGCATGCTACTGCCCTACGAACTTTGGCATCGCAGTCGGCGTCGGGATTGGAATCGCAGGCGGAATCATGCGCAGGCCTTCTCAACATTTTTCGAAACCGATTCCGACCCCGACACCGACCCCGATGTCGGAGCAGATCGCACACCGTGTGCTGAATAGTTACAAAAAGGTAACTGCTCAAAAACTCCGGGCGATGAAGTTCCCTTGTGCAGGTATACCCATCGACGCGAAGTTTCGTGACCAAGCTACTGGGGCCATGCTCCAGCCGGAACTTTGTCCTGAGTGCGTTACACCGTTGCCGCACTGGGGTGCGGCGCTCCCAGGATTTATCCCGTAGAATGCAACAAGTTTTTGAGCAGTTACCAAAAAAAATAACTACTCAGTTGAGCCAAAATAAAGATCTGGATACCGGCCTTGGCCGGTATGACTCTAACATGGAAACGGCTTGCTCCGTTCCGTCATTCCGGCGAAAGCCGGAATCCAGTGCTGGGGAGACTGGTCATATGCCGCATGTGCTGAATAGTTACCAAAACAAAACGTAACCATTCAGCACATCATCCGTATGGTCATAAATCCGCACTGGATTCCGGCTTTCGCCGGAATGACATATTGGAGAACCCGTTTCCACGTCAGTCATGCCGGCGAAAGCCGGTATCCAGGTCTTTTTTCTGACTTTGCTGAATAGTTACAACAAATCAAAACCATGTTGATCCAGAGAGCATGGAATCAAAAAAAGGAGGCGCAACAAGAAATTTGCCCAGGCAACTTGATGCTCCCCTATCACCTACAACGACATTTTGATGCATCAATCATTACTGCTGACGGTTGAACCACGGGGAGCACGGGGTGCACAGGGAACATATTACGTAAAACCAAAACTCTTTACCCCGTGGTCCCCGTGTGCCCCGTGGTTATAAATCTGACTAGGCGATGAAAATGGAAGTGTCGCTGTAGCGCTAAAAAGAATCATCATTTCCGGGTGACGATGTTCAGCAGCTTGCCGGGGACGAAGATCATTTTGGCGATTTCCCGGCCGGAAATGTGTTTTTGGATGTTTTCACTGGCCAGGGCCTCACGCTGAACCTGTTCACCGGAGGCATCCGCGGCAACGGTCATCTTGGAACGAACCTTGCCGTCCACCTGGACCACGATGGTCACTTCATCCTGAATCAGAGCCTGGGGGTCGTGCGTGGGCCAGGATTGGCGGGAAAGCAGATCGGCGTGCCCCATAAGCTGCCACATTTCCTCGCACAGGTGCGGCGTCACCGGAGAGAGCACCACCAGGGTGGACGCCACCGCCGAGGACAGCATTTTTTTGCCGGCCTCGGTGGTCCGCAAAACGTCCTTGACCTGGTACATGGTGTTGACCAGTTCCATGACCGCGGCAATCGCCGTATTGAATTGAAACCGGTCAGCGATGTCACCGGCCACCTTGACCACGGTGGCGTGCTCCTTGCGCCGCAGGGTCACGGCTTCGGGAACTCCCGCCGACTGGGCATCCTGGGCAGAGGCCGAGCATGGGGCAACGGCGGACAGATCCGGCGCCAGTTCCGTCACCAGCCGCCATAAACGGTGCGTAAACCGCTGCGCGCCTTCGATTCCGGAATCGCTCCAATCCAGATCCCGTTCGGCGGGAGCGGCAAACAGCAGGAACAAGCGCACCGCATCCGCGCCGTAGCGCTGGGTCATCTCGTCCGGCGAGACCACGTTGCCCTTGCTCTTGCTCATCTTGGCGCCGTCCTTGAGCACCATGCCCTGGGCCAGCAAGGCCTGGAACGGCTCGTCCATGGCGACGTATCCCAGGTCCCGCAGGGCCTTGACCCAGAATCTGGCGTACAGCAGATGCAGGATGGCATGCTCGACTCCGCCGATGTACTGATCCACAGGGCACCAGTAGGCCAGATCCTCGGACCGGAAAGGCTTCCCGTCCTCCCAGGGGGCGGTATAGCGCAAGAAGTACCAGGAACTCTCCACGAAGGTGTCCATGGTGTCCGTCTCCCGTCGGGCCGGTCCGCCGCAGAGGTTACAGGTTGTCCGCACGAACTCCTGGGCATCGGGCAGGGGGGAACGGCCGTCCGCACGGACCTGCAGATCCAGGGGCAAAACCACCGGCAGATTTTCTTCCTTTTCCGGGACTACGCCGCACGTTTCGCAGTACATGACCGGAATGGGCGCGCCCCAGTACCGTTGCCGGCTGATGTTCCAATCCCGCAGGCGGTAATTGATCGCCCGCCGGCCCAGGCCATGCTCTTCCAGGTGGTCGGCCACGGCCGCCTTGGCCGCCTCGTTGTCCATCCCCGTGAAGGGACCGGAATCCACAAGCAGACCTGGCTCCGGCCGGGCTTCGGTCATGGTGGCCCCGTCCATGGTCTGGCCCTCGGGAATGATCACAGGCAGAACTTCCAGGTCATATTTGCGGGCAAACTCGAAATCGCGCTGATCATGGGCGGGAACCGCCATGGCCGCACCGGTGCCGTAGCCCATGAGCACGAAATTGGCCACCCAGATGGGCATCTTCCGGCCTGTAAAGGGATTCAGGCAGTACCGTCCGGTGAACACGCCCTCCTTTTCCAGGTCCTCGGCGCCGCGAACCATCTTGTCCATGTTCCGGACCTTGTCGCAAAAAGCGCGGACTTCCGCCTCCCGGGACGATCCCGCGATCAGTTCCTCCACCAGGGGATGTTCCGCGGCCAGGCTCATGAACGTCGCACCGCATACCGTATCCTGGCGCGTGGTGAACACGCGGATGGACCGGGTCCCTCCCGGAGCAGGCTCGACCAGGGCAAATTCGATTTCCGCGCCGATGGACTTGCCGATCCAGTTGCGCTGCATGCTCACGACCCGCTCCGGCCAGCCGCCTTCAAGCCCGTCCAGATCCTGGAGCAGTTCCTCGGCGTATTTGGTGATCCGCAAGAACCACTGGGTCAGTTCCTTCTGTTCAACCTTCGTGTCGCAGCGCCAGCACAATCCGTTCTCAACCTGCTCGTTGGCCAGAACCGTGTTACAGGATTCGCACCAGTTCTGGGCGGCCTTGTGTCGGTAAGCCAGCCCCTGCTCCAGAAACTTCAGAAAGAAGAGCTGTTCCCAGCGATAATACTCCGGCAGACAGGTGGTGACTTCACGACGCCAGTCCAGGGAATAGCCCATCCGCTGCAACTGAGAGCGCATGGTGTCGATGTTTTCCATGGTCCACTTGGCCGGATGCACCCCGTGCTTGATCGCCGCGTTTTCCGCGGGCAGACCAAAGGCGTCCCACCCCATGGGGTGGAGGACGTTGAAGCCCTGCATCCGTTTCAAGCGGGCCACGGCATCTCCAATGGAGTAGACGCGGGCATGACCGATGTGGATGCGTCCGGAAGGATAGGGAAACATCTCCAAAACATAGTATTTGGGAAGCGCGGCATCGGTTTCCGAGTGAAACGTGCCCTGCTCTTCCCAGATCCGCTGCCACTTGATCTCGACTGATTGTGGATCATAACGATCCGTCGGCTTCTCCATTCCCTCTCCCGTACCTCGTAGTCTCATGTCGTTGCATCAAGATCATGCTGGGTTGAAAACCGCACGTGGGGCATGCTCGCCTCCCACTGCCGTACGACCTGGTAAACCATCCTGCGTCGCCCGCCGACATCCAGAAAGACAAGGGCATTCTCCCGGTATGTCTCCCAGAACGGCTTGCCCCACTGGGCAAGAGCAAGGTCCGCGGCCAGATTCATGGTTCTCTGCAATGACCCGACATCCAGCCACCATGTCGGCCAAACCAGGTTGTTCATCTGGATCGCCATCAACCTCGACCAGGCATCCACATCCTCGGGGACGGCCACATGCCAGTCCAGGGCCCAGCTGGTCCGCCCCTGCGAATCCGTGAGAATCCTGACTTCAGCCTGTCCGGCTGCGGAGAACCGCTCCCGGCCCGCCAGAATGCGAACATGGCGAACATCGGGAGGGCATTGCTCAGAACTGTTTATGAAGCCCAAATTCACCATGGCTCACCGCCTTGGCCACGGCGTCCAGAATACCGTTGACAAAAGGAAACGAATGATCGTCCGCAAACGCCTTGCTCAGCTCCACGGCCTCATTGATGCTCACCCGCAGCGGAATGTCCGGCTCATGAAGCATTTCATAGACGCTCAGGCGCAAGATGCTCAGTTCGGCCTTGGCGATCCGGGCAATACGCCAATGTTTGGAAAAACGCTGAATGACCTGGTCGATCTCCTCCCGAAAAAGGTAGACCCCGGTGGCCAGCTTGGCGGCAAATTCCCTGTCCTCCAGCGTCAACGGGGTTGAATCCGAAACGGCGGCAACCGTCTCGTTGCCCCAGTCCTCGTCATCCACGGGCAACTCAAAAAAAGCCCGTTGGACCTGCTTTTTGTCTTCGAAGGTCCGGAAATTCATGGAAAAGACGAATTGCAGGGCCCGTCTGCGGGCAGATCGGCGATGAACTTTCGGGGTTGCCATGGCCATGAATCAGACTTGCTCCAAAACACGAATCAGTTCAAGGGTTGCGGCGGCCGCGTCAACGCCCTTGTTCCCGGCCTTGCTGCCGGCCCGCTCGATGGCCTGCTCCAGGGTGTCCGTGGTCAGCACGCCGAAGCCGATGGGAACCCCCGTCTCCAGCATCACCTGGGCCAGCCCCTTGGAAACCTCGGCGGAAACGTAATCAAAGTGTGGGGTGGAGCCGCGGATCACCGCGCCAAGGCAAACCACGCCGTGATATTTTTTGGTTTCCGCCAGACGCTTGGCGGCAAGGGGCATTTCATAGGCGCCCGGCACGCGCATCAGAGTGATGTCGCTTTTTTCGGCGCCGTGCCGCAGCAGATAATCGACAGCGCCGCCCACCAGACGATCCACGATAAAATCGTTGAACCGGCTGGCCAAAATGGCGAAACGCAAGCCGGTGGCATCCAGGCGGCCTTCAATGGTTTCAAGATGGTACATCCGTCTTCTCCTTATCTGCTTTGAAGTCGAGCATGTGGCCCATTTTTTCCTTCTTGGTCATCAGGTACTGCAGGTTTTCCGCGCAGGCCTGCACTTCCACGGGAACCCGGCCGGCCATTTCCAGGCCATACCCTTCCAGACCGACGATCTTCTTGGGATTGTTGGTCATCAGGCGCATTTTGCTCACCCCCAGGTCCACGAGGATTTGCGCTCCGACACCGTAATCGCGCAGATCCGGCGCAAAACCCAACTCCACGTTGGCTTCCACGGTATCCTTGCCGTTGTCTTGCAAACAGTAGGCCTTGATCTTGTTGGCCAGGCCGATGCCCCGACCCTCCTGACGCATGTAGAGAATCACGCCGTTGCCGTCCTCGGTAATGGTCCGCATGGCCGTCTGCAGCTGGGGACCGCAATCGCAGCGCAACGAACCGAAAACATCTCCAGTCAGACACTGGCTGTGCACGCGCACCAGGATCGGCACATCCGGGGAGATCTCTCCTTTGACCAGAGCCAAATGCACGCCGTTGTCCACGTCGCTCTCATAGGCATAGACCCGGAATTCTCCGTGACAGGTGGGCAGATTGGCCTCGCCCACCCGGCGCACGGAAAGCGAATCATGCTTCATCCGGTACCGGATCAGGTCGGCGATGGAGGCGATTTTCATGTCATGCTTGGCCGCGAACACTTCCAGATCCGCCATGCGGGCCATGTTGCCGTCGTCGCGCATGATCTCGCAGATCACCGCCGCGGGCTTCATGCCCGCCAGACGGGCCAGATCCACGCTGCCTTCGGTCTGTCCGGCCCGAACCAGCACGCCGCCTTTTCTGGCCCGGAGAGGAAACACGTGCCCGGGGGAAACGATGTCCTCGGCCTTGGCGTCGTCGGCCACCGCGGTCAGGATCGTGGTGGCCCGGTCATAGGCGGAAATGCCCGTGGACACTCCGGTGCGCGCCTCAATGGACACGGTGAAGGCCGTTCCGAAACGGGATTCATTGCGCGTGGACATCATGGGCAATTCCAGTTTCTGCACCATTTCCTGCTCCATGGCCAGACAAATCAGCCCGCGGCCGTGAATGGCCATGAAATTGATGACCTCCGGAGTCACGCTCTCCGCGGCAATGGTCAAATCGCCTTCATTTTCCCTGTTTTCGTCGTCCACGAGGATGATCATCCGCCCCTGGCGAATGTCCTCGATGGCCTCTTCGATGCTGCATAGCGCCATATATCGTCCCTCTTTCACTTCGGGCTGTTAAAATCCATGTTCACGCAAAAACGCCTCGCTGATGCGGCTGGGTGAGGATTTTTTCGCCTCGCCCCAGGGCCCCACCATGCGCTGCACGTACTTCCCGATCAGGTCGGTTTCCATATTCACATCCCGGCCCGGCTGCCACTCGGCAATGGTGGTGTTGCGCCATGTTTCCGGGATAATGTTCACTTCCAGAAAATTGTCGCCGCAGCTGTTGACCGTCAGGCTGATCCCGTCCAGGGTCACGGAGCCTTTCGGGACGACCAGCGTTGCGAACTCCGGGGGAAAAAGCATCTTGAACCATCGGGATTGCCCAACCTGGCGCATTTCTCGGACCTGGGCCAGGCAATCCACATGCCCGCTGACCAGGTGGCCGCCAAGGCGATCGCCCAGGGCCAGGGCTCGCTCCAGGTTGACGCGCATTCCTGGTTTCAATTGGCCCAGGTTGGTCAGGTTCAGGGTTTCGCCGGAAGCGTAGACGGCAAACCGGTCGGCGGCGAAGGATTCCACGGTCAGGCAAACGCCGTTGACCGCGATGCTCTCGCCGCGCACATAGCCCGGCATTGGCGTTTCCGGTGCAATTTCCAGGCGGGTTTCCCGCTCCCGGGCCGAAGAGGCGCCCTGCCCCGTCACGCCGAGCACCTTGCCGGGACCTTGAATCAAGCCGGTAAACATCAGCCTCGCTCCTCGTCTTCTACCTTGCCCGGCCCCGGGCCATTCGGGCGCATGACCAGCAGAAGATCACTCTCAAGCTGGAGCACCCGGGCTGTTCGCCACTGCCGGGCCTGGTTCATCCTCTCCACCGTTGAACCGGAAAGCAGGGGTACGGCCTGGACGTCGCCAAGCGTTTTGGGCGCGAGAAACAGCCACCACTCGCCCACCAGGTTGTCGGTGACCAGATGTTGGGCCAATCCGCCGCCGCCTTCGCACAGGACATCCATCACGCCCAGCTCGGATCGCAACCGGACGAGACCAGCCTGGATGTCGACCCGGCGGTCCGTTCCTGCCCCCCAGACCCGGACCCCAAGCTTGCGCAAGTCGTCCGCCCGTGCACTGGACGCTGTTTCGGCGGTCGTCAAAATAATCGTTTCCATGGGGCGTTCGCGCAGGAGGAAAAGGTTGTCATTCAGCCCAGGCAGGCTGCTCCCGACCACCACTGCCAGGGGCTGGGACCCGGAACTTTTCGGCATATTGCCGGAGAGCCCGCGGCAGGTCAGCCTGGGGTTGTCCGCGCGCAAGGTTCCGGCCCCTACCATCACGGCTCCAACCCGCCCGCGCAGTTCATGGACCCTGGCCCTGGAAACGGCATTGGTGATCCATTGGGAATCCCCGGAACGCGCGGCAATGCGTCCGTCCAGGGTCGCGGCGAGTTTCAGATAGAGGTAGGGGCGGGAAGTGTTCACCCAGGTCTGAAAATCCGCGATCAAGTCCTTGCAAGCCGTCTCGGCCACGCCGGTCACGACCTGTACGCCCTGGTCGCGCAGAAAGTCGATTCCGCCACCCACCACACCCGGATTCGGGTCCGTCGCCCCCACCACGACCCGGCACACGCCGGCCGCGAGAATGGCCTGGGTGCAGGGCGGAGTGCGCCCAACATGATTGCAGGGCTCCAGGGTCACCCAGAGAGTGCATTTCCGCGGATCCACGCCTCGTTCTCGCGCGTCGCGAAGGGCTTCCACCTCGGCATGCGGCAACCCCGGACCATGGTGGCCGCCTTTGGCCACGACCTGCCCATCCCGGGTCAGGAGGGCGCCGACGCAGGGATTGGGGACCGTCTGTCCCTTGCCCTGCTCCGCCAGAGCCACGGCCTCCAGCATGATCGCTTCAGCATTGTCAGGAAGCGGAAAGCTGTTCAAAGCGCACTCCTGCTTCACGCAACATGTTCACGGCCAGTTCGTCCGGATAGCCTTGCTCGAAGAAAATGGCGCCGATGCCGCAATTGATGAGCATTTTCGTGCAGATAAGGCAGGGTTGCGTGGTGCAGTAGATTTGAGCCCCGGACAAACGCACTCCATACATGGCAGCCTGGATGATCACGTTCTGCTCCGCATGCAAGCCGCGGCAGAGTTCGTGGCGTTGCCCCGAAGGTATGCCCATCTGTTCGCGCAGGCATCCGATATCCAGGCAATGCTCCAGGCCGGCGGCGGCGCCGTTGTATCCCGTGGCCAGGATCCGCTTTTCCTGCACGGCAACGGCGCCAACCCGACGCCGAAGACAGGTGGAGCGTTCGGCAACGAGTCTGGCGATGCCCATGAAATATTCCGGCCAGGGCAGGCGCATTATGGACGAATTTCCAGTCGGTTCACAATAGTGCGAAGCCTCCGGCCGTTTTTGAAAAGATCCCGAACCCTAATCCGTCATCAAGCCACAAAGAGCGGGAAACGGCCGGCAAAGGCCTGAACATCGGCCTTGATCCGCTGCAGTTCAGTTTCATTGTCCCGGCGCTCCAGCGCGGCCACGATCCATTCCACCACCGTCGACATATGCTCTTCGGTCATCCCTCGCGTGGTCAGTGCCGGCGTTCCCAGCCGGATGCCTGAAGTCACGAACGGAGAACGGGTTTCAAAGGGCACGGTGTTCTTGTTCACGGTGATTCCGGCCTTGTCCAGGGCGATTTCCGCGTCCTTGCCCGTGATGTCCTTGGACGTCAGATCCACCAGCATCAGGTGGTTGTCCGTGCCGCCGGAGACCAGGGAAAAACCGGCGTCGACCAGTGTTTTGGCCATGACCTGGGCGTTCTTGATCACCTGCTGCTGATACCGGACGAAGCTCGGTTGCAAGGCTTCCCCGAACGCCACGGCCTTGGACGCGATGACGTGCATCAGCGGCCCCCCCTGGATTCCTGGGAAAATCTGGGAGTTGAGCATCTTGCCGAACTCCTCGGTGGACAGGATCATCCCGCCGCGAGGTCCGCGCAGGGTCTTGTGGGTGGTCGTGGTAATGAAGTGGGCGCTGCCCACGGGTGATGGATGCAGATCCGCGGCAATCAGGCCGGCGATATGGGCCATGTCCACCATCAATTTGGCGCCGACTTCATCGGCGATCTGCCGAAATTTCGGGAAATCAATGGTCCTCGAATAGGCGCTGGCTCCGGCCACGATCAGTTTCGGCCGATGCTCCCGGGCCATGGCCAGAACCTGGTCGTGGTCGATGAACCCGGTATCCTTGTGTACTCCGTAGAAAACCACCTTGTACAACTTGCCGGAAAAATTCACCGGACTGCCGTGAGTCAGGTGCCCGCCGTGGGAAAGATCCATGCCCAGGATCACGTCCCCGGGATTCAAGGCCCCGAAATAGACCGCCATGTTGGCCTGGGAACCGGAATGAGGCTGGACATTGGCGTACTCGGCCTTGAACAGCTTTTTGGCTCGGTCCTGGGCCAGGGTTTCGGCCATGTCCACATACTCGCAACCGCCGTAATATCGTTTCCCCGGATAGCCTTCCGCGTATTTGTGCGTCAGTACGCTGCCCATGGCCATGCGCACAGCGGGCGAGGTAAAGTTTTCCGATGCGATCAGCTCCAGCTTGTTCAGTTGCCGCTGTTCCTCCAGATGGATGACTTCAGCAATGTCCGGGTCGTGGCGGCGGAGGTCGTCGAGGTTCATGGGGTCTCCGGGAATAGTATTTCTGTTATGGCGTTATGCGCGAAAAGAAAGTGATCCGTGCGGCACACCTTGCGGATGATATCCAGACCGAACCACTCCCGACAAACAAGGTCATCCTGCCCAACGCTTGAACAGGATGGTGGCGTTGGTTCCACCGAAGCCGAAGGAATTGCACAAAACATAGCCGACTTGAGCCTTGCGTGAACCGGTGGTGACGTAATCCAGATCGCATTCCGGATCAGGCTCGACCATGTTGATGGTACCGGGAATCATCCCATGGTGCAGGGTCATTACGGAGAAAACGCTCTCCACGCCTCCGGCGGCTCCGAGGAGATGGCCAATCATGGACTTGTTGGCCGTAATCGGAATGGAAGGGGCATGTTTGCCGAAAACCGTCTTGATGGCGCGGGTCTCCGTGATGTCGTTCAGCTTGGTCGATGTTCCGTGGGCATTGATATGGTCCACTTCCTCGGGAGCAATGCCGGCTTCATCCAGAGCGGCCTGCATGGCCAGAGCCATGCCCTCGCCGTCCTCGTGGGGAGCCGTGATGTGATAGGCGTCGGACGAGGCGCCGTAACCCGCCACCTCGGCCAGGATCGTCGCTCCCCTGGCCTTGGCGTGTTCCAGCGTCTCCAGGAGCAGAAGCCCGCAGCCCTCGCCCATCACAAAGCCGTCCCGGTTGTTTTCAAAGGGCCGCGAGGCTGTCTGGGGATCGTCATTGCGGGTGGAAAGGGCGCGCAATGCATTGAATCCGGCCAGGGCCAGGGGCGTCAGGCTGGCTTCGGTGCCGCCACAGATGGCGACGTCGGCTCGGCCGAGCAGCAGTTCGGAGTAGGCGGTTCCTATGGCATGCAGCCCCGAGGCGCAGGCCGAAGTGGTTACGACGTTGTTGCCTTTGGCGCCGGTGAAAATGGAGACCTGCCCGGAAGCCATGTTCGCGATCAGCGAGGGGATGAAAAAGGGAGATACCTTGCGCGGCCCGCCATTGAGGAGCAAGGTCTGGGAACGTTCCAGGGCGTCGAGCCCGCCGATGCCGCACCCGATGATCACCGCGGTCCGGTGGGCCTGATCCGCCGGAACCTCCCAGCCGGCGCTCTCCAGAAGCATTTTCGCTCCTGCCACGGCAAACTGGGCAAAGAGTTCCATGCGGCGAGTCTGCTTGGCGGGCATGTAATTTTCCGGCTCAAATCCTTTGACTTCTCCGGATATCTTGGTTGCATGCTCCTGAACATCGAACCGGGTCATCGGACCAATTCCCGATTCGCCCTTCAGCAGTCTCTCCCAACTTGTTTGAAGATCCACCCCCAAGGGAGTGAGTGCCGACAGACCGGTAACCACAATTTGTTTTCTGGACATCGCTTCCACCTTACGGGTGAGGACGGGAAAAAAACGAGCGTCTCGTGATCATGCGACGTGGATCACAAGACGCCCGGAACATATGCGAGAACACTCGAAATCGAATTTATCCGATCTTGGACTGAATATATGCCAGCGCGTCTTTGACCTTGGTCATCTTCTGGGCGTCTTCATCCTCGATCTCTACGCCGAACTCTTCTTCCATGGCCATGATCAATTCCGTCAGATCCAAGGAATCCGCGCCCAGGTCATCCACAAAGGAAGCATCCGGAGTTACCTGGTCAGCGGAAACGCCAAGTTGATCCACGACGATTTTCTTAACTTTTTCTTCCAAAGACATGCTGTTCTCCTCTCATGTGAAACAAGTAGATGGTTTATTGTTGCAGAAGAATTCAGGCAGCAACTTCAGCTATCGTTCAAACGACGAACACCCGTCGTCACGCCATGCTCGGCGCGGGACCGGTCTTCATCGAACTACATATACATCCCGCCGGTAACGCCGATCACCTGCCCGGTGATGTAGCCGGCGCTCTCGGTTGCCAGGAAGGCAACCGTGTCCGCGACTTCCTCGGCATTGCCGAAACGGCGGGCGGGAATGCGATCCATATACAATTTTTGAATATCCTCGGACAAGCCGGAGGTCATATCCGTATCGATGAAACCGGGCGCCACGGCATTGACCGTGATTCCCCGCGAGGCCAATTCAAGAGCCGCGGATTTGGTCAACCCGATCAGCCCGGCTTTGGAAGCGGAGTAGTTGGCCTGTCCGGCATTGCCCATTTGTCCGACCACCGAAGAGATGTTGATGATTCGGCCATAGCGCTGGCGGACCATGATTTTCGCCGCTTCCTGCAGGCAAACGAAACTGCCGGTCAGGTTGACGCGCAAAACTGCATCCCAGTCTTCCGGCTTCATGCGGATGATCAGGTTGTCCTTGGTCAATCCGGCATTGTTCACCAGGACTTCAAGACGAACCTTGTCCTTGACATGTTCCTTGAAAAACCCCGAGATCGAGGCCGCATCTCCCACATCCAGCTGGAAAGCCGCTGCCTTGCCGCCGCGGGATACAATCATGTCCCGCACGGCTTCGGCCAGTTCCGGCTTGCTGACGTAGGTCAAATAAACCTGGTATCCATCCTGCGCCAGACGCAGTGCAATGGATCTGCCGATTCCTCTGGAAGCGCCGGTGACCAGGGCGGTTTTCATCATTTCACTCATGTAATGTATCCGGTAGGCAATGTTTAGTGGGTAATGTTTTGGATTGTTGAGACGCATGCAATTCGGCAACCGAACTCATGTTGCAGAAGTCGCACAAGAATGTAAATGATCAGAACTGCAGCAAGGCCGCGGCCCAGTTCAATCCTCCTCCAAAGGCGGTCAACATAACTTTGCTTCCGGGTGGAATCAATCCCTTTTGCCTGGCTTCGGTCAAGGCGATGGGAATGGATGCCGCGGAGGTGTTTCCGTACTTCTCGATATTCACGAAAATCCTCTGCATGGGAATATCCAGTTTTTTTGCCAGGGATTCAATAATCCGGATATTGGCCTGGTGCGGGATGACCAGATCAATGTCCGAGGCCTGCAATCCATTCCTGGCCAAGATCTGATTGGCGATATTCGCCATGGACCGGACAGCGTGCTTGAAAATTTCCCGCCCTTGCATCTGGACGAAAAAATTCTCACCTGCCGGCTCACCGAACTTGAGCGGCGCGGCGGAACCGCCGCCGCAAACCACCAGCAGTTCGCTCAGCGAACTGTCGCCGTCCAGGAGAACATCAATGATCGAACCGCTCCCAGGACCAGGTTTCGAGGTAACCACGGCCGCTCCGGCGCCGTCGCCGAAGAGAACGCATGTCCCGCGATCCTGCCAGTTCAAACGAGAAGTGACCACCTCGCTGCCCACGACAAGAATAACGGCCTCCGGATGCAGCGTGATCATGGCTCGCGCGGTTTCCAATGCGAACAGGAAACCGGAGCATGCCGCGGAAACATCCATGGCCATGCCGTGCGGTATTCCCAGGAGACGGCGGACCCCGGCGGCCGAGGAAGGAATGTAGCCATCCGGGGAAAAGGTGCCCAGTATCACATGGGTGACCTGGGCCGCGGACAGACCGCTGTCGGCCAGAGCCTGCTGGGCTGCCCGGGCGCCCAAAACGGAACAGGGTTCATCGGGGCCGGCGATACGCCGTTCCTGTATCCCTGTCCGACTGACGATCCATTCGTCCGTGGTATCGACGAATTGCTGGATTTCCAGATTGGTCATCACTCGATCGGGAACAAAAGCCCCGGTTCCGACTATATGAATTGGCATATTCCTAACCATGAGGGAATCAGTGGACTTGATTTATGAAGGGTATGCGATGGGTGCGAGCCGACCAAAAATCACCAGGCATGGCCGCTGCGCGTAACAGCATGATGCCGCACCATCAAGGATTGGCTGGGCTTGTTGCATCCATTCCAAGCGGATCGTCGAAATTTGTGACGGTGGAGGCGGAGGTCGCTTGAACGCTTCGCCTGTATTGGACAAGATCACGGTTTACGCTGAGTTCTTGCAACAGATGGTCGTTGGAGCGGTTCTTGACAAAAGTTGCCGCCATGTGAATCGCACTGCTCAATGCCTTGGCACTGGACGCTCCGTGACAGACGATCCCGATGCCTTTCAAGCCCAGCAAGGGGGCGCCGCCATATTCCGCATAGTCGATGCGCCGAGAAAAGCGCCGCAGAGCGCCTTTTGCAAGCAATGTACCGCACCGGGACCAGAACCCGGCCAGAAGCTCCCGCTTCAGCAAGCGACCCAGGGACAGTGCCAACCCTTCACTGAGCTTGAGAACAACGTTGCCAACAAAGCCGTCGCAGACCACCACGTCGACGTCGCCGGTAAAAACATCCCGTCCTTCAACATTGCCCTTGAAATTCAAGGAGGACTTGCGCAACATTTCAAAAGCCAGCTTGACCTGCGAGTTCCCCTTGCCTTCCTCCTCGCCGATGCTCATCAAGCCGATCCGAGGCTTGGCCACCCCAAGGACGCTCCGCGCCAAAACATCGGCCATCAAGGCGAACTGAACAAGGTTGTGCGGTTTGCAGTCCACGTTGGCGCCGACATCGATGAGCACCATGGGCTTTTTCTCCGTGGGCAGGATACCGGCCAACGCCGGGCGGTCAATGCCTTCAATCCTCCCCAGGGTGAACATGCCACAGGCCAGGGTTGCGCCGGAATTCCCCGCACTGACCACTCCATCCGCACGCCCTTCCTTGACCAACCGAAAGGCGACCTGCACGGAACTGCTCTTTTTACGGCGCAAGGCATCCGATGGCTTGTCATGCATTTCAATGACCTGCTCGGCATGCACGATTTCCAGATCGGCATCACTCGCGTTCGCGGCGTCCAGCTCAGCCTTGATCTCGGCTTCCCGACCGACGAGGATCACCTTGATTTCGTCGCTGCGTAGGGCCTCCAGGGCGCCGCGAACCACCACGGAAGGACCGAAGTCGCCTCCCATGGCATCCACGGCTATACAGGGCTTATTTTTCGGCATCCGGCTCTTTTACTGCAACGCGCTGCGTTCCCTTGTACGAGCCGCACGCGGAACAGATCCGGTGAGATAGCGCCAGTTCACCGCACTCGCAGTAAATGGGATTGGGAATTGCCACGTTGTCATGGGAACGGCGCATGCCGCGTTTGGAACGGGATGTTTTCTTTTTGGGAAGTGCCATGATGTATCCTTCGCAAGAGGGTCAAGGTGGTTAAAAACAGAGGCTCAGGAGAGTTTCATCGACCGAAAAACTGCCAGCCGCGCATCGGGCTCGGGCTTGTCGCAGTCACAAGTTTGCAAGTTCGAATTTATTCCGCATTTCACGCATACGCCTCGACACAGAATTTTGCACAGAGGTTTTTCCGGCAGGGCCAGCTGGAACTGCTCCCAGAGAAAACCGGCAGCATTGAGGTAGTACAAACCATCCCTGGCGACAATCCACCAGACGTCCTCCTGCCTGGCCTCATCGCCGGGATAGGCCTCGAATTCATGAAAATGGACATCCAAAGCATACTCGAACTCCTCGACGCAGCGATCACAAGGCATGATCAGGGAGCCGCGAATCGTTCCTTCGATCAGGCAGCCATCCTGATGGGGCTGGATTCGCACCTTCGCGGTCAAGGGGGCGGCAATACGTATCGGAAGCTGGAATTCCTCAATGGGGTCGGTCCAGATGCGTTGTTCACCAAAAGAAAACTCCCGGCCGTCAACCGGGAGATTCGAGGTCTCGATAAGCAGTTCAATCATTTCTCTCTCCCAAAAGAGGTTAAGTATCCCTTCCTTGCTCCGGATGTCAAGAAAACTCTTGCCAAAAAATGAGAGTCCGGCTAATACATTCGATTCTGTTTTTGTGATCACGGCAGGGCATGAGTTCGCCATTCCACCGCGAGATCCGCCTTGCCCGACGCTTTTTCTTGAGCTTCATTTCTGCATTGAGCACTTGTCAACCATTTGAGGAGAAATATCATGTCCAAGGTTTGCGACATCTGCGGGAAACGTCCCCATACCGGCAACAATGTCAGCCATGCCAACAACAAGACCAAACGGCGCTTCCTTCCCAAT
This sequence comes from Desulfonatronum parangueonense, assembly GCF_054656975.1. Lineage (NCBI taxonomy): Bacteria > Pseudomonadati > Thermodesulfobacteriota > Desulfovibrionia > Desulfovibrionales > Desulfonatronaceae > Desulfonatronum > Desulfonatronum parangueonense. The sequence goes on along the minus strand of NZ_BAAHXH010000003.1, from coordinate 72,391 downwards.
CTCCAGCAGGTTCGCGCGGAAATGCCCAGCGGCGAAACCAAGCGGTTGAAAGTGTGCACCAGGTGCATCCGTTCCGAGGCGGTGACCAAGCCCACGGCCAAAGCCGTCGCGGCATAAGTCCGCAGCGACAACCGGCACCATTCTTGGCCCAAAAAAATCACCGCACCCATGCAGCTCATTCCAAGATCAGCGGTCGGATACCCGTCTTCGCGGGTATGACTGACTCGGCGACGGCATGGTAATCAAAGCCATTCCCGCGAAGGGGGGAATCCAGGTCATGCCTGCCGCAAGCCTTGAAAGCCGCCCCTTGTCAAGCTGGGTAGTTGCATAACCCTCAGATAAACCACGGGCCACAAGCCGAGATTCATTCAACTCGTCTGCTCCGCGGCTGATCATCCTGAGCTGGTATTCAAACAGTATGCTGCCGCAACAGGTTTTTCTCTCTTGAAAGGGGCGATGGCTCGCCCCTTTTTCATTCCTGCTGATCTCGATCAGCATTTCCCGCCCTGCGCAAACTACTCTCCGATGATCTGCTCCTCCGCTCTGGACAGACGTCGAAGCACGCGCTCCCTGCCCAGCACTTCCATGGTTTCGAACAGTCCCGGACTCTTGGTTCTGCCGGTCAAGGCCACCCGCAACGGCTGGGCCAGGATCTTGAATGCCAGGCCCTGCTCCTCGAGATACGACTTGAACAAGGCTTCCAGCTCCTGTTGACCAAATGTGGAAGCTGCCTCCAGCAGCCGGCGCAAATCCCCGATCCGGCCTTTGATCTCCGGAGTCAGGAACTTCTTTGCCGCTGCCTCGTCCATGGGCAGATCCCGATCATCGACCACGAAAAACGAGGCCATCTCGGCCATTTCGACCATGGTTCCGGTCCTGGGCTGCAAGAGCGGCACAATGGCCTGCAAATACTCTTGATCCCCCCCTCCGATTCCCTGCTCCTCCAAGTGCGTTGCCAACAGTCCGGCTAGGCGGCTCGGCGTCTCGTTCTTGATGTAATGGTTGTTCAGCCAAAGCAGCTTGCTCTGATCAAACACGCACGCCGCGGAGCCCAGGTGGTCCAGGCTGAAGTGCTCGATCAGTTCGGACATGGAGAAGATTTCCTGATCCCCATGGGACCAGCCCAGGCGTACCAAGTAATTGACCATGGCTTCGGGCAGATAGCCCATCTCGCGGTAAACGGTTACGGAAGTGGCCCCGTGACGTTTGCTCAGCTTCTTCTTGTCCGGCCCCAGGATCATGGGCACATGGCCGAACTCCGGCAGCTCCCGCCCCAACGCCTCGTAGAGCAGCACCTGCTTGGGCGTGTTGCTGAGATGGTCGTCCCCGCGGATGACATGGGTCATGCCCATGGTCACGTCGTCCACAACAACGGCCAGATTGTACGTCGGCATGCCGTCCAGCCGGCGCAGGATCATGTCGTCAAGCTGGGTGTTGGGGACGCTTACCGGGCCTTTGACAAGGTCCCGGAACTGGGTTTCACCGCTGAGCGGGGTTTTAAAGCGAACCACCTGGTCGGGACCGGCTGTCCGACCTTTCTCACGGCACCGGCCATTGTACTTGGGCACGGCCCCCGTGGCCCGGGCCTCGTTGCGCATGGCCTCCACCTCTTCCGGGGTGCAGGAACAGTAGTAGGCATGTCCGGTCTGCAGGAGCTGATCGATGTATTGATTGTACAAGTCCACTCGGCGGCTTTGAAAGTACGGTCCCTCGTCCCAGTCCAGCCCCAGCCACTGCATCCCGTCCAGGATGCCCTGGGTCATTTCCTCGGTGGACCGGGCCACGTCCGTATCCTCGATCCGCAATATGAACTTGCCCCCGTTCTTGCGTGCCCACAGCCAGTTGAACAAGGCCGTGCGGGCCCCGCCCACGTGCAAGTGCCCGGTGGGGCTGGGCGGAAAGCGTGTGACAACCTGTGACATTGCTGAACTCCTTGATGATTACTGAGTAGAATGAAGCGGAAGGCAAGCAGGCCCTGAGCAGGCCTTCATCTCATCTGCCTTCAATTATAGATGAATAGCCCATGCATCTCGGTCTTGCTCGCAATCGAAATCGAAATCGAAATCGAAATCGTATCAAAACAACTTTATGTAGCTATCGCGAATAGCGATTTCGATTGCGATTGCGATTGCGAAATTACGATCTATGAAACAATGACAAGTTGAATCAATGGTATCTTTGCAAATACCAAATTGGAATATGATGCCCGTATGCGGCACACGAAAGAAAAAGCGGGCCAAGGCCCGCTTTCAAAATTGCGTGTACTCAGATTGTTATGCCGCCCGGACCGATTTGATCTCCGGCAATTCCTTGAGAATGGTCTTCTCCACGGCGTTTTTCAGCGTCATCTGCGACATGGGGCATCCCTTGCAGGCTCCGGTCAGACGCACGGTGACCACACCGTCCTCCGTCACGTCCACCAGTTCGACATTCCCGCCGTCACGTTGCAGATACGGCCGAACCTTGTCCAGAACCTGCTCCACTTTTTCGCGCATCTTGACCGCTCCTTGCTGAATCGCCTGCGACCTTGCGGCCACCGGCTGTGCCGGAAGTAGTGGCTTTGAGCACCCATGTCAAACGCTGGCTGCTTCGACACATCTGTTTCAACGGCAGCGCTGCCTTACCCGCAAAAACGTTTCATCCATGCTTGCCTTCATCGACCGCATCGGCCGAATCCGGATTTTCCGACGGCCCCTGTCCACGGACTTTCTCAGGGTTGTCGGCAAGCGGCGCCGCTGCCGCCCTCTCGCGGGTCCTTGGCGTTGCAGCCAGGGGATGCGCCTGATCATAAATCCGGACAACCCGGGCCAGATCAAGGTGCGTATATCGTTGCGTGGTGCTCAGGCGGGCATGGCCCAGAAGCTCCTGCACGCTGCGCAGGTCCGCGCCGGATTCCAGGAGATGAGTCGCAAAACTATGCCGGAGCATATGGGGGCTGATATGCTGACTGATCCCGGTCGATTTGGCCGCCTTGTTCAAGATGCGGTCCGCTTCCCGACGGTTCAGCCGTCCTCCGCGCAACCCCAGAAACACGGCCCGCTCCTCCGGTTGCGGCCCGAAAGCGCCTCGATGTTCCAGGTAGGACCGCATCCGCTGCACCGAATCCGGTGTCATGGGCGCCATACGCTCCCGGCCCCCCTTGCCCATCACCCGGACCAGCCCCTGTTTCAAATCCATGTCGTACAGGTCCAGTCCCAGAGCTTCGCTGATCCGCAAACCCGAGCCATACAGCAGTTCCACCAGCGCCATGTCCCGCAGAGAACGCGGATCAGGTTTTCGGGATGCTTCCATCAGTTGCAGCGCCTGGTCCACGTTCAGGGTCGTGGGTTGACGAACGTCCTGCTTTGGGTTGGCTACGGAGGTGCAGGGGCTGGACTGGAGGATATCGTGCCGGATCAGAAACCGGAAATAGGATCGCAGTCCGGCCAGCTTCCGGGCAACCGAACTGCGTTTGATTCCTCTGCGGTGCAGTTCAGCCAGATATCCCCGCACATGGTCCCGGGATATGCTTTTCGGATTGTCCGGTTCCAGGCCCTTGTCTCGGATGAATCGTTCGAACTGCAGCAAGTCCGTCCCGTAGGCGTCGATGGTGGCTTGGGCGTAACCTTTTTCAACGCCCAGATGTGCCATGAACATCCGGCCGCGAGCGGAGAGCTCAGACTTGTCTGCGGTCCAGGACATAGGAGCTGCCGGGCATGGATTTGGCTTTTTTCTTCAGGTTCATGGCGATCTGGGATGCTTCGCCGAAGTGCTTGAGCCGGCCGTCCGTATTGAAAACCACGGCAATGGAGACGGACATCATGGCAAACTGTTGGGGGTTGCCCCTGCGATCCGTGGAAAAAATGTAACCTCGCTCCTGGTCGTCCTGGTCATAGAAATGGGGAACAATTCCGTCGAAGCTTTCAATAATCCGCCGGCATGCCGGCTCCACCACCTCCGGCGAAAGGATGAAGACGAAATCATCCCCTCCCACGTGTCCCACGAAGGAAAGCCTGCCGGCAAAAGAGCGGATGGTGTTCACGATCACCCGGCCGGCCATCATCAACACCTCGTCTCCGCGGGAAAAGCCGTACTTGTCGTTGAAGGACTTGAAATGATCCAGGTCCACGTAAGCCAGGGCGAAAGGTTCCCGGCGATCGATCAAGTCCTGGATGCGCTGGATGATGGATGTATTGCCGGGCAATTTGGTCAGCGGGTTGGCGTCCAGTTCCCGGGAAGCCCGGTGCAGGGTCAGACTGAGCCGGGACTTCGCCTCCAGTGAAGATATGGGAAAAAGCAGAAAATCATCCGCTTCCACACTGAGAAAATCAATGGTTTCCAGCTGTTGTTCCTCGGTCAGACAGAGAACCACGGGCAATTGCCGATAGACGTTCTCGCTTTTGACCATGTTCACCAGGGTCGGTCCGGAGAGCTGCGGCAGGTCCGCATCCACCAGCAGCATGTCCGGAGGGGCGTTGAAAACCTGTTCCAGGGCCATGGGACCACGCTGAAAAACCGTCCATTCCACGCCACCTTCCGGCCAGAGCCCTTGAAAAAACGCGGCCCGATCCGGATCCGAACAGACCAGGAAAAACCGCAGTTTCCGCCCTCGTGTCATCCCAGCCCCATGGACAAGCCGTCGTCCTCGATCTCGACCAGAACCGCATCCAGAACCTTGTCCAGATGGCTCAGGTCCAGTTGCAGGAGGGCCAGGGCTTCAGGATCAAGCCGCGGAACAAGGTCATCCCCGCCGGAACCCACTTCCAGCACCCGGGCCAGATAATCCCCCACATGAACCACGCAGGCCATTTTTGGATAATGCTGGGCCGTCACGGGCCGGTGATGCCCCGCAATGCCGATTTTCAGGTTCAAAGGGAGGTTCCAATGATCCGCCACCCAGGCATTGACCCTGTCGTGTCCGAAGCCCAGCACTTTCTTCTCCGCCTCCAGGTACAGCAGATCTTCGCTGCGCACCAGGGCATCAATTTCTTCCTTGGCCTGCGGCATCTGCAACGCCACGATGACCTTTCCCAGGTCGTGGAGCAGACCGGCCACGGCATATTCCTCCGGCTCCTTGAAGCCGGCCTCCCGGGCCACGGCGTGGCAGGCCATGGCGCATCCCACGCTGTGCTCCCAGAGTCCGAACATGGACTTGGTCATCAATTCAAAGACCGAAGTGCTGATGATCAGGCCCTTGATCACATTGTACCCCAAAAGCACCAGGGCGTGCTGGATCGTGCTGATCCGCCCGGGAAACCCGTAAATCGGGGAATTGACCATTTTCAGAACCTTGGCCGAAAGCACCTGATCCCGCGAGATCAGTTTGGCGATCTGCTGGGATGAAGACTGGGGATCCTCCAGCAGCTTGGAAACCTCTTCCAAGACTGTGGGGAGGGTCGGGAGGTCCTTGACCGCCAGCAACTGCCCCTTGCGCTCCGTACGGAGATCATCGGTCATGCGTGCCCTCCGGATGAATCCTGTCCGCCCTGTTCGCCGACCACCACGCTGCTTGCGGCCTTGAGCTGGAAATAGTTCTTCAGGTGCTCCTTGTTCTTCTGCATCCAAGGATCGCTCTCATGTTTTCGAAACAGATGATCCAGTCTCCCGGCCCGAACACTGTACGGGTTGGCTCCGGCGCCGGCGCCGAGATCCACCGGATTGCCCTGAACCGTGACCATGGCGATTTCCATGCGTTCCAGGCGTTCCAGCAAAGAACCGGTCAGTTCCGTATTCTCGGCCACCAGCACCAGGCCGTTGTCCCGTAGAACAGGCTTGGCCAGCTTCATGCCCTCACGAGCCAGATTCAAAGGAATTTTCTGCATATGTATTTCCAGCATCAGCGGGTTGGAACCGATTCGAGTGAAGTATCGCCGGTAAAAGACTTGGCCTAAGTAACGGAACGGCGCAGCCCCTGTGCGCTCTCAAATCTTGCGTCCAATGTGAACGAACAGCCAGTGCATGCTATAGTCGAAATCGCAATCGAAAGAAAAAACAGATGGATATGAAACTATTACGTTTTCGATTTCGTTTTATGACAACAATGTCAAGTGAAAACCAGTCTTTACTTTTGAGCGCAAAATGGAATTAATCGCTCAGCGAGTAGTACATCCCAGGATGTTGCGTGACAAGGGAATCCATTTCCATAAGCAGCAGTTTGCGGCTGATTTCCGCGGGATCCCTGTCCAGAACATTGCACAAGGCATCAATATGCACCTTGCCCTGTTCTTCCAGTAACGCGACCAGGGCCAGCTCGTCCTTGCCGAGATCGGCCCGGCGGTCGCCGCGGGATGGGCCTCGGTTCGGCGGCACGCCGATTATCGGAGGCGAGACGGCCGTGGGGAGATCGGGCATCCCTGCGGTTGCGAGCAGAGTTTGAAGCTCCACGAGAATGTCTTCCGCCGTCCGAACCAGGGTGGCGCCCTGGCGAATCAGATGGTGGCACCCAGTATAGCTTTCCAGGTTCACCGGCCCGGGCAGGGCAAAAACCTCGCGTCCCTGTTCCAAGGCAGTCGTCGCCGTGATCAGACTCCCGCTGCGCACCGCGGCCTCGATCACCAGCACACCCAGCGACAGTCCGCTGATTATCCGGTTGCGATGCGGAAAATTGACGGCATCGGGCTTGGTTCCCGGCGCGAACTCGGTCACGATCAGTCCCTGGCGGGTCAAGCGCAGCCATAAATCCCTGTTGGCGGCAGGGTAGAGCAGATCCAGACCGGTGCCGAGCACGGCAATGCTTGAACCGACTCCTTCCAGAGCCGAATCATGCGCCTGGCGATCGATTCCCGCAGCAAAGCCGGATACAACGCAAAGTCCGGCCCGACTGACGTCTCGGCAGATCGTGCCTGCCGCGGTCAGCCCATACCGGGAGCATTTCCGCGAACCAACCACGGCCAGAGCCGGCGACCGGAGCAGACCTCTATCCCCAAGGACATAGAGCAGGGCCGGCGGATCCGGAATCCGGCGCAGGATTTCCGGATAATCCGAATCCGACCAGAGCAGCACGTCCATGCCCCGTTTCAAGGCCGCCCCGCTCTCCAGTTCCGTTGCATTCCGCCATGACTTGGCCTGAAAATCCCGGAACTGGGCCTTGTTTACCAGACCAAGCTCCAGCCACTGGCCGGCATGCTCCACGGCGACATCAGCCCTGCCGTAATGCGTCAGAATCTTCTTCCAGGTTCGCGGACCCACTCCCAAAGTGTTGCGCAGGGCCAGACTGGCCAAGTATTCGTTTTTTCGATCCAGTTGCATTTGCGGTGTCAGGGCATGAACGCGGGCATTCGGGAAAGGCGTTCCCGGGCCAGAGCCGCTGCCGGAGCGTCGGGATAGTCCTCGAGTACGATCTGGAGATGAAAACGGGCGTTGGGGATGTCTTCCAGTTGCTCGTAGGCGAATCCGGCTTTCAACAGAGCGTCCGGGGCCTTGGCATGCTTGGGAAACCGTCTGCTCAACTCCTTGAAGACGAAGATGGACTGGGCGAACTGCTTCTGGGCGTAGAGCGTTTCCGCATGCCAGTACAGGGCGTTGGGCAGCAAGGGGTGGTTGGGGAAACGTTCCTGAAAGGCAAAAAAGTCGGCGCGGGCCTGGGCGTATCGGCCATCGAAATACCTGGCCAGAGCCTGATCGTAGAGTGCCTTGGCCTCTTCCAACGACCCCGCGTCAGGTTGAGGGGCTATTTTAGTCCCTGTTTCCGGAACCGTTGCCGGCGGAATCCGGGCTGGCGGCGTTTTCAATGCGACGGCCGTATCCTCGTCGCCGGGGCGAGGAATTTCCATCGCGGGATCACGTGCTGTTTCGCCGTCGCGAACATGCCGCGGCATGCTCTCCGGTCGTGCTTCCCCCAGAAAATCCTGGAGAAAGCGCTCCTGCTGCAGCAGCGACATCTCCATGGATTCCAGCCGCTCCCGAAACTCCTCGGCTTGGCGATCCTGTCGATCGCGCATTTCCACCAAGGCATATTCAAGGTTGCCCATTCGGCCCTGCTGAGAGGGAGCCGAAGCACAGCCGCTCAGCCCAAGTCCGGAAAACCACAGGAAGATGCCAATCCACGCGAAATTCGGTTTCATTCCCCCTCCTTGCAGTCCATCCGATTACACCTGACCATGCCGCGGAGCAACCTTCGCGATACGCCGCACCAGGGCAGATTTGTTCTCCCGGCTGGCTCACCCTGTTTCGGCCGGATCGAAACTTCCTCGCCGGCCTCGCAACATCAAGCCGTTGCGCTGGAACACCATGAACTGTGCTCTCTGCATACGGCAACGCCTTGATCAACAATGCCTGGCTTGGTCAGACAGTCGATCCAAATCGATCAGTGGTGATATCCCGTGCCGCGCAGGATCGTCATGGCCCTGTAGATCTGCTCAAACAGCACAACACGAGCCAGTTCGTGGGGCAATGTCATCGCTCCCAGGCTGATCAGCCCATCGCTGCGGTCCAGGACGGACGGCGAAAGGCCATATGGCCCGCCGATCACGAAGCATGGCCTGCGCACGGGATCTTCCAGCCATAGGGCCATGGCCGCGGCAAAGCCTTCGGATGAATATGCATGGCCCCGAACGTCCAGCCCCAGTACAAGATCCTTCGGTCCAAGTCCGGCCAGCAGGGCGCGGCCTTCGGACTCAATTCTCGCCTCCGGGGACAAATGGCCGGGGCCGTCCTTGATCACCGACTGATCCAGACGCGTGAATCGATTGATCAGCCTGGCATAATGGTCAGCGGCGGTGATCCAGTGCGGAGTTTTCAGCCTGCCTACGGCCAGACAACAAATTGATTTCATGGAGATGCGCAACAGCCCTGAAAAATCCGCGATCGGCCCCGATCGGCCTCAAGTCAGGTCCAGAGCTTCCTCTGTCAGTCTCGCGACGTCGCCCAGATCCGTGCACAGCGTGACCCCGGCTGCCTGGAGCCGGTCCAGCTTGGCCTGGATTCCACCGCCGCCCTTTTCCAGAATGGCCCCGGCGTGGCCGAGCCGCTTGCCTTCAGGGGCGGTGCGTCCGGCAATGAACGCCAGGATCGGACCAGACCAGCCCTGGGCGCGAAGGTGTTCAGCCGTCTCTTCCTCGGCCCGGCCGCCGATTTCGCCCAGGATCAGCAACACCTTCGTGCGCGGGTCCGCAACCACGAGTTCGGCACAGGCCGCAAGCCCCAAGCCGACGTATGGATCACCGCCCACGCCGATGCAGACGGACTGTCCGATTCCCGCGGCGCCCAGACGATGAACGGCTTCATAGGTCAAGGTGCCGCTGCGGGAAAGAACCGCCACCGGTCCGGGGGAAAAAATCCCTCCCGGCATGATCCCGAGCTTGATTTCACCCGGCACGATCAGCCCCGGAGTGTTCGGGCCGATCAGCCTGCTGTTCGACCCCTTGAGCTGCTCCAGAACCTTGAGCATGTCCATTTGGGGGATGCCCTCGGTAATGCAGATGATCCAGGGTATGTTGGCTTGGGCCGCTTCCAGAATCGCATCCGCGGCCACGGAAGCCGGCACGAAAATGATGCTCGCATCAATGTCGTGGCGAGCCGCGGCCCGGGCGACACTGGAATAGACCGGCAGCCCGAGAACGTTCTCGCCCTCTTTGAACGGCGTTACCCCCGCCACGACCTGCACGCCGTATTCGCGCATCAACTCGGCATGGCGCCGTCCCTCGCGGCCGGTCAGTCCCTGGACCAGAACCCGGGATGTCCGATCCAGGCCGAACGGCTGAGCAGCCGGCGATGCTGATCCAGGCGATCGCTTCGCCCCGGAGTATTTTTGTTTTCTCGTCGAATCTGCGCCCGGCGCGGAGGAAGGCGGAGATTTTCCGGACGTCGTGGAATCAGCTCGCGGGATGCCCTGCAAGATGCCCTGCAAGATGTCCAAAGCCTGACTCAGGTTGTCGGCCAGATGCAGGGTCTTTCCGGGCACATCCGCCAGCAGGGAACGACCGGCGTCTGCTCCATGGCCCGAGAATCGAACCACCATGGGCTTTGCCGGAGCCTGACCGCCAAGAGCCGTCTTCAGGGCCATGGCCACCTTCTCGCAGGAAAGTATCCCCCCAAACAGGTTGATCAGCACGGCTTCCACCTGGGGGTCGCCCAGCAGAATACTCATGGCCTCATCCATGGCCTGCTGCCCAGCTCCGCCGCCGAGATCTAGAAAATTCGCCGGCTGCAAGCCGGAATGATTCAGCAGATCCATGGTGGCCATGGCCAGTCCCGCGCCGTTAACCATCAGCCCGACCCGGCCCTCGAAGCGATGGTAGCTCAACCCCGCGGCCTTGGCCCGGTTCTCCTGGTCGCTGAAGTAGACCTCACTGGCGAATCGCTTCACTTCCGGACGCAGGTCCGCGTAGTTGTCGTCCACTTCGACCTTGCCGTCCAGGGCCAGCCACTGGTCTTCCCTGGTCAGCACCAGGGGATTGATCTCCGCCAGAAGCAGGCCATTGCTCGTGAAGCAGTTCCACAGATTACTCAAGAGGGCATGAAAGCCGGGCCAGAACGTCTTATCCAGGCCGAGATGAAAAAAGGCCGCCCGGATTTGATGCCCGCCCAGGCCGGCCAACGGATTGAGCCGCTGCACCAGAAGGTTCTCCGGGTCCTCGGCTCCGATGTTTTCCACCTCTACACCGCCCTGGCGGCCGATGGTGAGCACAGGGCAGCCCCACTCCCGCTGCAGGCTCAGACTGAGATAGAACTCCCGCTCGATGTTCGCCCGATTTTCAAGCCGCAAAAAGGGCGCCGGCCGACCATTGACCTCCAGGTCGAAAAGCCTTTGGGCGGCCTTGGGCAACTCATCCGGCGAATCCAGGGCTATCACGCCGCCCTGTTTGCCCCGCCCTCCAGCGAGCACCTGGATTTTCAACATCCATGGCAAGGGAATGGAAAAACTCCCGGCAGACGTATCCGCCGCCAGATTTCCTGTCGAGTCCCGTTGCAGCAGAATTCCTTGCGGGGTGGGGATTCCCGACTCCTGAAACAAAATCTTGCTGTCATGTTCGTTTAGTTGCATGGATGCTCCGCTAAAACAAAGCCGTACAGGTTGTCAAAGGCATACCAATAAGGGTAGAGATTGACGCTTGTTGCAGTAGACGATCCCTTAAGCCTCAAACAGCGCATCAATGAACCTCATTCGCCGACTTTACCTGTGTTGCATCATTATTCTGCTCGCCCTCATGCCTTCCCTTCCAGCCATGGGGGCATCGATGCTGGCATTGGACAACCTGGTTCTGGACAGCCATGCAGACAGGATTCACCTCCGTTTCGGGATACGCCTTATTGATCCGGAGCCGGTTACGGAGGTGCTGCAGGAGGGGGTGGACCTCTGGCTTGAGGGAACGGCAAGGCTGGTGTCCAAGCGGCTGTTTCTGCCCAACAGAACCCTCTATGAACAATCCTTCGAACACGTTCTGGAATGGAATCCCCTGACTCAGGATTTTGAGTTGACGCTGCCCCAGAAGGAACATTTGGTCAAGTCCAAGGACCTTGTAGAATTGATTTCCAGCCACTGGCGGGAGATCAACCTGGAAATGGGGGATTGGTCCCTGCTCTCTTCCGGCCAGACATATCATGTGGAACTGGATATCAATTTTGACAGGCGGGACATACCGATCTGGATGCGCCGGGTTCTTTTTTTCTGGTCCTGGGAAGTCATGAGTCCGATCCGTTATGAACTCGAATTTACGGCTCCCTAGCTTCGGCATGTCTGGATGAACACCGCACAAAGTCCACCGCATCACCTGCCGCTTTTCGCGGCGGGTTCGTCACGCTTACTTCTTCACAATGCCTGAGAAACCGCCTTCAGCTGAACCGATCAGGATCAGCGTTCCGGACAGAAACCAGCGCAAACGACAGCAGCGGGAATTGTATCTCGCCCTCTTCGGCTTTTTTGCCGTCGTGATCCTGGCCTGGGTGCAGCTCAATTTTCTCCAGGTTGATTCCTACGTCTTTTTTGCCCTCTACAACCTGAATTTCATTTTGCTTCTGGTCGTCCTGTTTCTGGTGGCCAGAAACGTGGTCAAACTGGTTCTGGAACGCAGACGGAAAGTCATCGGCGTTCGCTTGCGGACCAGACTTGTTCTGGCCTTCGTTTCCCTGTCTCTGGTTCCCACGGTTCTGCTCTTTGTGATTTCGCTGATCTTTGTCAGAACTTCCGTGGACTTCTGGTTTCAGGATCAGGTGGAAAATTCCCTGGAGCAGGCCCTGAATGTCGGCCAATCCTTCTACTCATCCGCCCAGGAGCGCCTGGAGCAACGCGGCTCCTTCCTGCTGTACCAGATCCGCGACCGCGAGCTGGCCTGGGGCGGTCGAAGCATGAACGCGTTTCTGGATGAGAAACGCCTGGAGTACAATCTGGGACTGGTGGGGGTGCTTTCAGCGCAGCTTCGGGAACAGAACTGGAATGCGGACGAAGACTGGGCCAGGGTTTGGCCGGAACTGCGATCCGAGATGAACCTGGAATCCCTGCTTGAAAATCCGCGCATTCTTTCCGCCATCCATCCCGGTCCGGAGTTCGATCTGGTCGTGGGGATTCTGCCCGTGGACGGCGGACGCAGCGGCTATCTTGTTCTCGGCGACAGCCTGGGCGAAGGCCTGCTTTTCAAGTTGCGCCAGATCGTACGCGGCGTGGACGAATACAAGAAGCTGCAGACGTTGAAATACCCCCTGAAGGTGACCCTCTACCTGGTTCTGGGGCTGATCACGCTATTGATCATTCTGGCTGCGATCTGGTTCGGATTTCGCCTGGCCAAGGAACTTTCGGCCCCGGTGCAGGCGCTGGCTTTGGGCACCCAACGCATCTCCGAGGGAGACCTCGCCTTTCGACTCCATGACGATGCCAAGGACGAACTGGGCATGCTGGTTCAGTCCTTCAACCACATGGTCCAGGACCTGGAAGCCAACCGGGCCAAGCTGACCAGGGCCAATCTTCGCCTGGAAGAACAAAATCTGGAGTTGGAGACCAGGGGGCGCTACATGGAGGCCGTGTTGGACAACATTACGTCCGGAGTTGTTTCCATGGGCGCGGACGGCCGCGTGACCACCGTGAACAAGGCAGCCGAGGCCATCTTGAACTTCGATTCCAGACAGATTCTGGGAAAAACGCCCAATCAGTTCCTGCATCAGGACTACCTGGTCATGCTCCAGGGCGTGGCCAAGCACCTGCAAAGCCATCCCCAGGCCAAATGGCAACGGCAACTGGACCTGCGCATGGACACACGGGAAATCAAGCTTCTGGTGAACATTGTCCATCTCCAGGATCAAGGCGGGATCATCGCGGTGTTCGAGGACGTCACGGAGCTGGAAAAAATGCATCGCCTGGCGGCCTGGAAAGACGTAGCCCGGCGCATCGCCCATGAGATCAAGAACCCGCTTACGCCCATCAAGCTTTCCGCGCAGCGTCTGGAGCGCAAATTCAGCTCCCAGGTGGAGGACCGGACAGTCTTCAGCCAGTGCACCAGGATCATCATCCGTCAGGTGGAACATCTCCAACGCATGGTTCAGGAGTTTTCCTCTTTTGCCAAGCTGCCCGAAGTTCGCCTCGCCGAAGACGAACTCGAACCGCACCTTGAAGAAGTCGTGGACATGTTCCGCAACAGCCATGTGGGCATCCAGTGGCGTCTGGAAATCGCCACCGACATTCCGCCCCTCAAATTCGACCCCGAAGCCCTGCGCCGCGTGTGGATCAACCTGATGACCAATGCCGTGGAAGCTCTGGATGAGCAACCGCATCCGGAAGTGCTCATTCAGGCTGCTTATCTTCCTGAAAACCAGACAGTGGTCGTGAAGGTTTCCGATAACGGCCTGGGCTTGAATCAGGCAGAGGACATCCAAAACATCTTTGAACCCTATTTTTCCCGAAAAAAAGGCGGCACCGGGCTTGGGCTGACCATTGCCAAATCCATTGTCGGTGAACATCACGGTACTATTCGGGTGCGTAAAAACAAACCGAATGGATGTGTCTTCGAGGTTGTTTTACCGGCGTAACAGAACAATTCGCAAGCTGAGACACGACAGGTTTCCACTTTTACCGACAAAGCAATGTCACAAGAAGCGCCTTCTTCCACCATGTACTCATTGCAAGCCTGCCAATGAATCTCCCCGTCCTCCGATTCGGTTCGATCAGCCTGGCATTGTCGACAGGCCTGTCCGTCTGGTTGATCCTTTTCTTCGGCGCCGGTCTGACCACCTACCTCAACTACACCAATTTTCAGCGTTCCCATGCAGCGCTGGTCCAGTCACGCATTCACGTCATTGCCCAGGATCTCCAGCACCAGATCGTGGCCAGCCTGGATCTTGGACTGCGGCTGGATCAGATGGACGCGCTCTCTCCCCTGGTGCTGCACTCCGTCGCCGCCGACCCCGACATTTCCGGCGCCGGCATCCATGATCCCTCTGGATTACGGTTGATCGACACCGATCTGGGCGCACCGTCAACGGTCCCCTCCTCATGGCTGGTCTCGCCGCAGCAGGGACTGGGATATTGGCACCTGACCCAGAACGAGTTCCATGTGTATGGAATGCCCCTCTTCAACAGCTTCAATGTCCTGATCGGCACTCTCACAGTGCGCTACGACCGTTCCGTGGACGAGCCTGTCGAAGCCATGCTCTTGAATTTGCTTCGCAATCTGTTGCTCACGGCTTTCTGTTTCGCTGTTCTGATCACAGTGGGGCTTGTTTTATTGAAACGCCGCTTCTTCCGCCATCTTGGCGCTCTGGCGCACAGGATCGAAACCAAATCGCCGTCACGAGCGGCTCAGGACCTTTCCGGCCTGGAACAATCCCCTTTGGCGCGGCGGATTGAGGCGCTGGTTGCGACATGCGACTCCATGGAGTCCCGTTTGCGTCAGGTGGTCGACGGGCAGTCAGATCCGAGTATTCTCAGATCCGAAGTTGTCGCAACAGTCCCGGAAGAAAATCCTGTCGATTTCCCCGCTGACGAAAAAGCAGCATGGAGGGAGCTGAATCGCGGCCTGCGCCTTCTGGTGGCCCTGGGGCTGCTCATGGTTCTGCTCGCGACAGCCGCGGTCACCATGCTTGCATGGCTGGAATTTCGGGAACGATTCGAGCCTCAGCTGCATCAAAAAATCGACACCCTGGGTCATTCCCTCGCCGGAAGCTTCCAACGGCTGTACCTCCAGGGCTTACCCATTGAACGCATAAAGGGAGTTGTCCCATATTTCGATCGATTGCGACAGGAGAACCCGGAACTGGCGTATATCGCTCTCGTGGGGCAGGGCGGCTTCATGTTCGATGCCATGAGAAGCGACGGCACGGATCATTCCAATGCCGCCGATGTGGGCGAACAAGGCCTTCTCTTGCATGCGAGCGGAACCGTTCCCGAACAGATCCGTCGTTACTTTCAAAATGCAGCCGGGGATGAGTCATGGCGCGATTCCAGGTATGCAGAAGGCGGCCGGTCGTTGGTCTTGGACAACTATGTCAACCGTACGGTCCAGATCAAGGCCGAGGATGGCCGTGTCGTGGCTTCTCTGCTTTTGGGACAGGACAGAAGCTTTGTCGACAGGATGGTCCGGGAAGTCTGGTGGGATCTTGGTACGGTACTCCTGGTGATCCTTTTGATCACTTTTGAACTCATGCTGTTTGTGATGAATACCAGGATCAGGGCGCCGATCTCGGCCATCCTGGCCCTGGCCGGTCAAGTTCGTGCCGGAGACTTCGCCCAGCGACTGAAGGTGCATGGAAAGGATGAAATCGGAAGATTGTCAGCTGCGCTGAACGCTTCGTTGGATCGCGTCAACGCGTCCTTACAGCGGTTGCGGAACGCGTCGCGCAACAATCCTGACCTGCGGACCGCGGTGGATTTTCTGGAACACCGCATCAAGCTGGGAGGATCCGCATCGGCGACGCCGGTTGTCGGGGATCGATTGGCGATAATCCGATGGCCGTTTTTCCTGTTCATCTTTGCCGAATCCCTCTCCCTGTCCTTCTTCCCGCTGTTCGTCGAGCAGCTGTACACCCCCATGCCGGGTTTGCCGCAGGGTCTGGTAATCGGTCTTCCGATTTCCCTGTTCATGCTGGTCTGGGCGCTCTCCCTGCCCCCCGGAGGGTTCTGGTCCGACCAGGTCGGCCGGAAACGGGCCTTTCTGACCGGCGCGGTCATTGCCTCAATCGGCCTGCTGATGACCGCCTTTTCCCAGGGAATCCTGGATCTCATGCTGTGGAGGTCTCTCACGGCGGTCGGCTACGGCCTGGTATTCATCACGGTCCAAGGCTACGTTGTCGACCATTCCCTGCCCACCCAACGCGCCCGGGCCATGGCCATGTTCCTGGCGGTCTTTTTTGGCGGCTCCCTCTGTGGTGCGGCCATCGGCGGAATCGTTTCGGAACGAATCGGCTTTGCACCGGTCTTTGCGATATCCGCCGGCCTCGGGCTGCTGGCGGCGCTGTTCGTCGGGCGATATATTTCCGGGACACCGGCAAACCCATCGCGCAAGTCTGAAAAATTGCGGGCCCGCAATGTTCTCACCCTGGTCCGGAACCGACGCTTCCTGGCAATGACCATCTTGAACGCCATTCCTGCAAAAATGGCCCTGACCGGGTTCCTGTTTTTCGCCATGCCCCTCTACCTGAAATCACTGGGGCTCTCTCCTGGAGACATCGGGCGGGTGATGATGAGTTACGGTCTGGCAATGATTCTTTTGTCCCCACTGGTGGGTCTGCTGGCGGATATCTGGGGACGCAGGCACTATTTCGTCTTGACGGGGGGCTTGCTTGCCGCCGTGGCGATCATGCTGATCACGTTGCAACCCGGCCCCCTTGCCTCCGTCCTGAGCATTCTGCTCCTGGGAGCCGCCCATGCCGTCGGCATATCCCCGCAACTGGCTCTGGTGATGGAATGGAGCAAGGATGAGGTTGCCGAAATTGGACCCGGCACGGTCATGGGCATTTTTCGGCTTCTGGAACGTATCGGAAATGTCATGGGGCCGATTGTCATCTCCTTGCTGATCGCGGCCCTTGGTTTTTCCGGAGCCTTTACCGCCTTTTCCTTTTATCTGCTCATATCCGTGCTCCTCTTCGCGGGGCTCTTATGCTTTTGCCAAAAGTCCCGCGCGATAACCGAGTCTGATGAAAAGGAGCGTTCATGAGCGCAACCCATTCAGAAAGCCGACTTTTCCTCGCGGCATCTCCGCATTGTCACGTATCGACATTGCTTCGATGCCTTGCGTTTTGCATTTTGATAACGCTTCTGTGCATTGCATCCGCCGTCGCCGCCGAACCGGTCCTGGGCTTTCCCATCTCAGAGAATCATGAAGTTCATTCCCGCAATTTGGTCCTTAATACCGCTCAACTTCCAGTTTCTGCCGAGATCTCGCCTGGCTCTGCGTCGAGCTCCAGCGACAACCCCGCCCTGATCTATCTGGCACTGTATCGCGGCATCACCGAAGCCGAACAGGGATTCATGGACTACCTGCGTGCTTCCGGACTGGAAGTAAACTTTATCATCCGTGATGCTGCCGGCAATGCCGCTACAGTTGAAACAATGCGCAGCGAAATCAAGAGACTGCGCCCGGATCTGGTCTATGCTTTCGGGAGCACGGTGGCGACGATACTGGCGGGTACCTGGGATGAACGAGATCCCGAAATCCATATTACCGAACTTCCGATCCTGTTCAACATTGTCGCCGATCCCGTTGGGGCGCGCCTGGTCAGGACCCTGCAAAACAGCGGCAGAAACATTACCGGAACCACGCATGCCGTTCCCATCAATGCCCAAGGTCGCACCCTTCGACGAGCCCTGACCTTCAACCGTCTGGGGGTGATTTACAATCCCCTGGAGGTGAATTCGCGATTATCCGTGGAGGCATTGGTGAATGAACTGGCGGATGACGATATCATGGTCATCCGCGCCCCGATCACCGTTCAAGCCTCGGTTGCCGGAGACGCAGCCATCGTTGCCGCTGCCACCAAGAATTTGATTCTCGCCGGCGTTGAGGTGATTTATCTGCCTTCCGATTCAACAATCATAACCCATGCTCGAACCATCACAGACCTGACCAATGCCTCCGGCATCCCGACCTTTTCGGCCACCGAGGCGCCGATCAGAACCGGAGGCGCCGTCATGGGGTTGACCAGCGCCTACTACAATGTCGGACAATTCGCCGGCCACAAGGCCTTGCAAATCCTGCGCGGTTTTGCCCGTATTGAAGAAATTCCCATTGAATCGCTGAACCGTTTCACATTTGTAGTGAATGTACCAGCTGCTATCGACACCGATGGACTGCCCCCAATGGAGTTGCTGCGTATTGGAGAACTGTTGCATCCGCCTCCCCCCCCTTGACCTGCCAACCTCTCTCGACTACTCATCGTTGCAACAGCGAATTTATCGCTACCATAGACCTTCAGATGATGGTTTGAGTGGCCCGTAAAGACAACCAAAAAATTTGAATGTATCGACAAAGCGTTCTGCGTTCATCTTGACGATCAGCGATTGGATTCTTGCACAAGGTTGTCCAGCTGCATCTTTATTCGCAGGTTCAGTGTCAGTCGAAATTGCATTAGGACGAGGAATTTGAAATCTTTTCTGAAGGTCTATGCAACGCCAAAACCCTATGGAGGAACCCGCGATGAAATCCTTTCTTGCCTTGTTACTGGCCCTGACACTGCTTCTATCTTTCAGCCCGGCCATGGCCCAGCAGGTTGCCTCGGCACCGGAGCATTCGTCGGCAACCGTTGCTGAACTGGAAAGATTGATCGACGCTATGTATGCGGATCTTGAAAGCCTGCGGCAAAATACTTCCCCCGGCATGCAGGAAATACTTGCGGTCGGGACAGGCGCGGGGCTGGGATTTTTGGCATCCGGATGGTTGATGACGGGCATCCTCAGCCCCATGGTATATGGTTATGCCGGAGCCGTGGGCTTTTCTGAATTGACCGCAAGTTTGATCACCGCTTCAGTGACAACCATCGGCATTGTTTCCGGCACCTATGCCGGCGGCATGTACGCGCGCAATCTTGTCATGGACTAATGAGCCGGAGTCGGGGCCGCGATAGCGGCCCCCATGACTTTCCCACTTTGAATCTCTCATCACCTTCCGAAATCTTGCAATCAAGCAACTCCCTCGACAGATCATGATGCATTTTGCTTGATGATGACTACCGCTCCTTCAACGCATCGCCGCATCTTGCCGGGCATCACGAGTCTCCTTTTGATCCTGGTGGCCTTGTGGCTGGGAGTCTCCACCTTGCCCCCCAGCGTATTTCCACGAAACGAGACGACAATTCAACTCTTTGCGGAATCTTCGCCGCGGGTTTATCCCCAACACCCAACGCCGGTCTTTCTCTTCGACGCCGATTTTTTTCCCATGCAATGCGGCAGCGTTGTTCTCGCTCATCATCCCTCCCCTGAATTCCTGGAAAGCAATCCCGTCACCCTGACGCCCTATCGCTCCAAAACCTGCGTCCAGGGGGTCAAAGACGCCCAGATGCTGTATCTGCAGCCCGCCAGCCTGCACCTGCTCTGGGCGCTCCTGCCGACTGACGCCCGCGAGGCGCTGGCGAAAGGCTTTTGGGGATCCGCCCAGGGTCTTGGCCGGCATGTGGCGGATGCTTTTGATTCAGGCCATTACGAGCGAATATATCGCCAGGAACTGATGGACATAGCCCGTGACGCCGCGCGCCGCGTTATTGAGGACCCTGAACAGCAGGCCATGATTATTGAAACCGTACGCATGGTGAACCCGCAATACGTGGACCGTTACGTCAATGAGATCTGGCCTGTGGTGCGTGAAAAGGCCGGATCCAGCCTATGGGACAGCCTGCATGGGTTCGCCGGGGGGATCATTGGCTGGGGTGATACGACAAATCGCGGTTCCTTTACCGGACGGATGTTGCAATCCATAGCGGAAGATCCACGTGGTCTGGAGCTTGCTTTCGAGATCGGCCTGGAATTTCTGGCCGAACCACAGGTCGTCCATTTGACCAACCACCTTGGACAGGCATTCATCAAGGACTTGCTCACAGATCCTCGGCTGCCGCCGCTGATTGACCGCATGTTGATGGACCCGCAGTTGTTTCCGGAAGGTCACGGTCTGAAGTTGGATCTTGATTTTCTTGTTCGGGAACTGCCCAAACGTCTGCTCCGGTATCGTCATCCCAAGGATCACAACCCGCTCGTCGCCTACCTGGTCCGAGCCATTGTCCGAGGCGATACGCGGTATGTCGTTCTGGCTCTCAATGATTTTCAGACGGATCAGACGACGGAGCTCGGCTTTACCGCCGGCATACCGCTGCATCGATCAATGCCATGAACTTCCAAAAAGCATCGTCGCCTGATACCAGACTTGTTCTGGAAAATCTGCGCATTGCGACCCCGGAAGGTCGTGTGTTGTTGGAAAACGGCAATTTCACAATGGCTGCCGGGGAATTGCTGCTTTTGATCGGCCCCAGCGGCGGCGGGAAGTCGACCATCGTCAACGTGCTCAGCGGTCTTCTGGGTTCAGAAGGCGCTCCGTGGCAGGTCCGCGGCTCCTTGACCCTGGACGAGAAGTATTACGACCTGGCAGACGACATTTGTGACGCAGGCGGACTGGTGTTTCAGGGCAATGCTCTTTTCGATGACCTGACCGCTGCGCAAAACCTGTCCATCGTTATTGATCATGCAGGCAGCCCAACCCCGGAACTCGCGCGCCTCATTGAATCCCTGCTGCGCGACGTCGACCCTAATCAGGCAGTCGCCTCGCTCAGCGGGGGACAACGGCAACGGGTGGCCATTGCACGCACCGTTTTGTCCCGGCGTCCGATTCTGTTGTTCGACGAACCCAACTCGGGGCTTGATCCCCATGCCGCTCAACGCCTTGCGGAGCTGATCAAGGAATTGTGCATCAAGATGGGCACCCCGGCCTTGATCGTCGCGCACCACTATGACGATCTTCTGGAGATGGCGGATCGGGTGCTGATCCTGGACCCGGTTCAACGCATGCTGCATCAAGCTCCTCCGGAACGGGAAATCATCGCCGCCCGGTTGAATGCCATCGGCGCAGTCGCCGAAGAACGCGCCCAGGATGAACTCCCAGGCGTTCCCTCCCGAGCCTGGGAAAAACGATTGCGCGAACGGCCGCCTATTTTATGGTTCCTCCATTATCTCTGGGAGTACTTCTGGGTGCTGACCGCCTCGCCGCTGACCATTGCCTACGTCCTGGGCGGAGCGGCCATTGTCAGCTTCGTAACCATGTGGTTCGGTTTCAACTACGACATGCTCGGCGATTATATGCGCTCCTTCGTGCACGACGACGCCCTGCTGGGCGTGGGATTCATCATCATGACCATCGCGGTGCCGTTGATAGGCTGCATTTTGATCGTTGCCCGCAACAATGCCATCATTACGGCCGATATCGGGAACCGGCTCTACTCGGCACAATTTCGTGCAATGCACAATTTGCACATTCCAGGCCGAAGGTATTTGAATGCCGCCATTGTGCTGAACATGGTGGTCGGTTCTCTGCTCCTTATCCTGCTTTCCAGCGGGGTCGCCATATGGTTCGCCCTGCAGACATGGCGGTTGATATTTCCGGGCCAACCCTTCGAGTTGTGGCGCGAACACTTCTTTCGGCTCTTTGTGATGCGCCCGGACATATTCTGGGAGAATGCCGGATGGGTGGTCCTCAAGACCGTCATCAGCACGTTTCTGGCTGCCCTGGTCGCCATCCAGTCCGGCATGGGCCGCAAGAATTCGGTCATTGACATCAACAACGCCATAGCCCGTTCCATCGTCTACGGAACTTCGGTCACCCTTCTGGTCCACGCCAGCATCGCAGTACTGCAGTTCTAACCGCCTTTGATGCTTAACGAGTCGGTACATGAATGATTTTTTTTCAGAACTTGTAACTACTCAGCACGTTTCATGAGAATACTCGGAGTGTTCCGGCTTGTCTCGTTTTTTTGGCATCGCCTGTCTGACTGAGCCAGGATTCGTTCATCAAACCATTGCCAAACGCCTGGAGTGCAAATTGATGTTTATTCAAGCAATGGTTTGATGTTACGAAGCCGGCGAAGGAGTTGCGATGCCAAAAAAAACGAGACAAGCCGAAACAGCTGAATAGTTGCCGGAACTTTTGCATGCGCGTGATTTGGTTCCGCGTTGGAATCGGGACAACCCATTGCCTGTCTCACATTTCTTAAAGGTTTATTCCAATGTATCATTTTATTTTTAAAGCAGGCATGCATGCTTGTATCTTGACGTAACTGACGCGGACGGTGTATCTCTCATCGCAATCGTTCGCAATTGCGATCACCCTAGACGCCGAGGTAACATCCGTGAAAATCATTCCCATCCTGTCCCTCGCTCTGCTCCTCTCCTTCTCCCCGGTCATGGCCCAGCAACAACTTGCCTCCCCGGAACGTTCCCCGGCGAACAGTATCAGTCTGGATGCGGCGATTGATGCCCTGCACGCGGATATCGACCGCCTTCAGAGAAGCCCTGCGCCGACAATGCTGGAAATCCTGGCTCTGTCAACCAAACTGGCGGAACTGGAAAGGTTGTCCGCACCGATGAATGTCGATTTCATTCCGACCCCGGAAACCACCTCGCACGACACGCTGGATTTCCTGACGATCGGGGCCGGCGCCGGACTTGGATTTCTGGCTTCCGGACTGGTGATGACCGGCGTATTGGGTCCGATGACCCACAGC
The DNA here is from genome assembly GCF_054656975.1 of Desulfonatronum parangueonense. Taxonomy (NCBI): domain Bacteria; kingdom Pseudomonadati; phylum Thermodesulfobacteriota; class Desulfovibrionia; order Desulfovibrionales; family Desulfonatronaceae; genus Desulfonatronum; species Desulfonatronum parangueonense. Next base: position 49,792 of record NZ_BAAHXH010000003.1, on the reverse strand, counting down.
CTGGCAACCGGCGTTGGATTGTCATTGATGACCGCCAGACTTCTTTCCGCTTCGGTAACCACCCTGGGCGTCGTCTCCGGCACCTATGCCGGCGGCATGTACGCCCGAAATCTCGTTATTGATTAGTTCAAGAAGCAACAACCATGATATCGCTGCTCGGGAGTGACGTTGAATCGCCACTCCCGTATTGCCTACCCAGACTTTTTCGGCCGTGTCCGTAAGAACCCGCCTTGATCTTGGCTCGACCAAACGTCGGTTTGTATACTTCGGGGGCTTGCTGTTCCTGATCCACAACCCGACAAATTTTTCCGCGCTGGATCTTCTGCGCAATGCAACGTTACGCTTTGAGTTGCGCATCACGATTCTTATATTCATTTCCGCGGTCCTGCTTGTACTGGTTCGGCATATGTGGACGTCCTTTCGACTCCTTGGTCCTGTCATCCTGGGCGCTCTCCTCCTTTCCACGCTGTCCTTGCTCTGGTTTATTCGCGAGTGGGTTACCCAGAACTACATGACACAGTACTTTGCCAGTCTGATGGTCATCACAGCCTACCTGACCCTGGGTCATATTCTGCCCTTTTATGTGCGTCAGCTTTCCGGGCAGGCAACCATACTGCGTGACCCCCCTTAAAGTTTGACGACTTCATTATGAAACACAAATCTCTTCATCCGCTAGGTCAGGCCGGTTTAAATACGCGAATATGCTGCTAACCTATCAACATCATTGACAACCAAAGACCTACCCTTTGTCACTATCCGATATCCTCCTTGCGGCATTGCTTATCCCTCTGCTGCCAACCGCCCTCATTTTGACGAGCGCCTGGCTTATCCGGCGACTTGACGACCGGGGCATGTACGCTGTTTTTCCTTTTTCCGGACTGCCCATCGCCGCCGGGATTATTTTCTGCTGGGCCATGCTTGTGGCGATGCATATTCCTCGCTCATTTACAGTTCAGGGCATCTGGTTCTCAAACTACTGGGCCCTTGCTCCCATGGAACTCTATCTGCTCTGGCTCTCTCCCTGGGCCATGTATCAGGCTTGGATTTCAGGCCTGGCAGTGCTTTTTTCAGAGATTCTCAAATTCAGTTGGCTCGCGGCAACGTTTCTGGCCATTTCCTTTATCGCGTTCACGGTAGCCGGATTGGCTTGGCGCAATCGTCATGCCTGGCGTGGAGTACTCCTTTATTTTCTGCTTGGCCTGACTGCCGCGTCATGGTTTTATCTTTCCGTGATCTTGATTGCCTGGCTGGTGCATTGGCTGAATTTCTGGTTGCTGCTGCTGATTTTTGCCGTGCTTTACTTCGTAGGAGCAAAATCGTTTTACAATATTTTGCGGCATCCGTTATAGATCGGCATCACAACTCCTTCACCGGCTTCGTAACATCGAACTTTTGCTCGAATTAACGTAACTGCTCAATAACTCCGGGCCGCTGACCTTCACAAAAACACCTGGCCCCCGGCCTGCGCCGGGGTGACGACCGAGAGAACTCGCTATCGAGACACTCCATTCCGTCATACCGGCGCAGGCCGACGCGTTCCGCTATCCAGGCAGCACGGATCCGCGGTGGTTGGTGCCCTGCCTTATTGAGCAGTTACGAATAAACCTCATCTGACGCTTCGGGCATTCGGCAATGGTGCAATGAACGAATCCTGGCTCTGTCAGACAGGCGATGCCGGAAAATCGAGACAATTTGGAATACTCCAGTCCTATCCCTTGGATAGTGCTGAGTAGTTACAAGAGATTGCGAAAAGAAATCCCTCACCAGGCAAACATGTTGCGCAGGTTGGTGATCGTGGATAGGATGATCCATAATCCTTAAAGGTGTCCATTCATTCTCCTTGTCCTTCCGGATTCTGTTCAGGTATGGAGGATATCGAGCAGCTTGGCAGCCGACATCGCAGCAGGAATACAATGGACGTATGTGACCTTTGCAAATTTCAAATAACCGTAATCGTATTTACGATCTGTTTGATTTTGGCGGCGTATCCGGTTCAAGCCCGTGATTCGGAAAACACGAGCGGCGTGAATCACGATGAACCAACGGATATTGCCGAACAATACCCATTAGTACGCCGGATGGGTGAGGCCTGTTTCTTCGGTGCGGGGGCTGGAGCCGCCAGCACCTTGATCTCCAGCCTGCCTCTCGCTGGACAAGGGCTGTCCGTCTCCACCACCTTCGGCATTGCCGTCGGCGCTGCCACCCTAGGATGCGTGGTCGGATTTGCCGGAGCATCTGCTTCCAGTTTGTTTACCAATTGGTGGTGGGACCAGGGACTGGAATGGGCGGCAATCTGGAACGACACCGGACAACCTGCCGGCCGAGCGGACGCATTGGACGAGCAGATTACGAAGTAATTCATTTCTGGACACGTTTTGCAAACCGTGAGGACCAAGCCATGTTCCTGACCACATTATTGACCAGCGGCACCTCCGTCCTGGTGCTCGCGGCCATGCTGGCCACTGATCCGGTTTCCATACGCAAGTTCTCCGTGCCGGCATATGCCGAATACCATGGTTATTCCGGCGAAATCGTCAGCAAATTTCTGCGAGAACGCATCCGGTACATTGCCCGGGAGGCAGGGACTGCTCGTGGTGAAGTGCTCAGCGTGTTTCACGACGACGTATCGGCCATCGAGATTCTGGCCGACCGGCTGCAGCTTGGTGGACTTGTGGATGCGGTGCAGGAGTTCATGAACCTGCAGGTCTATTCGGTGGGGGGATATCTCCTGCTTGAGCACGGAGAAATGAAAATTGGAACCCGCGTGGAAACGGCCAACGGAGAAGTGTTCTTTTTGACCGCCAGTGGTGGCCGTGACATTCGGAAACTCATCAACACAATGGCTGAAATGTTTGTTGAACGTGTGGACCCGTACGTTCTTGCCCTGTACCACTTTCGGAAAGAATATCCCTCAGGAAATTTTGTCAAAGCCCCCGCTCTTGTGGAACATTGCATCAGCGTGTTGCCCACACAGCAGAAGCAGTGGCCGATGCTGCTCAAGGGGCGCATGGCATATCGTTCCGGACTATATGAAGAGGCCATAGCGTCATATCAAAGAGCTTTGGCTCTGGATCCCGATTTTGCCTTTGCCTTGGCCCGCTGGGGCGAGGCCTTGGTGGCCATGGGGGATGTGCAGGGAGGACTCGACAATATGCGCCTGGCAGTATCGAAAAAGAACGCTACGGCTGTAATTTTTCAGCTTTTGGGGGACACCCTGGCTCGCAACAAGTTTCCGGAGGAGGCCCGTGAGGCTTATATTCAGGGACTGCAAAAGACTCCTGATGATCCGGGACTGCAGATCAGTTTGGCGCGCCTATACCTCGATCACCTCCAGCCCGAACCTGCTCTTGCCCTCCTGGAAAAAGCCGTCATCAAAAGGGGCGACGATGTCGAGACGCACATCCTGCTGACTCAGGCTCTGCAGGGTGTCATTGCACACCGTCGGGCAGCTTTGGATCGTGATTCGCAAATTTCAACGGCAACGCACTAAACACTCAACCAGTTCGCCATGACCTCATCAAAGGTGCAACCATGAAAAGTACAATCGCATTGTGTATGGCAGTCTGGCTGTGGCTCGCAAATCCTGCTCTGGCGGGAGCAACAACGACGGGTGAACAGTTCCTGCAGGGGACCGGAACCGCATGTCTTGTTGGCGGAGCGGTTATGGGTGTCGCGGCCCTCTCCGCCGGGCCGACTGTCGTCGGCGCCTTGACCGGCGGAACGATGGCCATGCCGGCATCCGTGACAACAACCGGCGCAACGCTACTTGGTTGCAGTGCCGGCGCCGCGGTTGCCGTAACCTATTACTCGATCAACTGGGTCTATGAAACCTTCTTTCGGCCAACGGAGTTTCCGCTGCTCTACCCGCCACTTGCCCGGGACTTGAATATTGACATGGACGAGGGAATCATCACGCAAGCCGCGGAGGAAAAGTAGAACAGCGGTAACTACTCAGCAGCTGAAGCAGAAATGGTCCGGGTTGCCTTGATTTTGCGGTCTCGCCTGTCTGACTGAGCCAGGATTCGTTCATTGAACCATTGCCAAACGCCTGAAGCGCCAATGAATGTTTATTCGAGCAATGGTTCGATGTTACGAAGCCGGCGAAGGAGTTGGCGAAGCCGCAAAATCAAGGCATCCCGGACCTCAACTGAATGGTTGCAAACAGCGGGCAATGGCGTACGACCATGAGAACGATTTTCCTGGCATGTTTACCTGAGCAGCCCGATCATGACCAGAAAGCTGCGAGTTGCATCGAGAAACTTGTCGAAAAAGCTCTCGCCTTTTCCGTTATTGCCATTGCCGCCTGAACCGACCTTGGGCTCGGTGCGGTCGTTTCCATTGACGCCCGCCAATGCATTGTAGAGTGCATAGATCAATTCGTCGGCGCCCTCCCGAGGCATGGCCAAAACGAAAGGATCACAAACCGTTTCATACACCTGGGGATTTTGCCAGAACCAGGCCCTGTTTATTACCACATCTCCCGGGCTCAATCGATCGTGGTGCTTGAACAGATTCATGGGAACAGGCAGGAGCCGCAGGTTTCTCTCCTTCACAAAAGCCACGACATCCGCCATTTCACCGGACACTCCGCGACGTGGCGCATCAATAACCAGCACATCCGAATCATTGGAGACAAGTCGCTGAACCGCGACATGGGTGGGCCTGACCGTCAGAGCAACCTCCGTCGCCAGCGGAAATGTTTCAAGAATACGCTCAAATTTCCGTTTGGCAGCCGGGCTGACGGTCTCCACCCGGAGTGGCTGTGTCGAGCCGTAGTTGAGATCGGAAAAACCATTCCAAGGCGCATCTTGCCGCACTGCCAGGAGCATGCAGGATGCCGGACCCACCTCAAGCAGTTCCAGGCCAAGTTCAGCGGCTCCCAGGTCCAATGCGCTGGATCGATGAACCAGGGCCAGCCGGCCGGGCGCCACGGCCACAGCTCGCAAACCAAGCTCCGGCTCCACGCGTAACGTCGAGAACGGGGCTAAACGTAAAAGGCTGTGCAGCAGCGGCGGCACCAGACGGGCCTCCCATTCGGCGCTCAGCGGCTCGACCAGAAGCTGAAACATCGGAAGAGCCGACTGACCTTCCGCATCCAACAAAATATGATCATTGGAACGTTCAAGGGATGGAGCATTTTCCTTCGGTTTGACCATTACACTGGGATCATCCTCGGCATGCAGGATCCCGACATGCATTGACGCGAACAGAGAACAAACCGCCATAGCGTACATGAATCGTTTCATAATGTTCAAAGCCTCTTGCTGATGTCGTCGGAATCCACCTGGCCGGACAGCCGGGTGCGCAATGCGGACCAGGAAACCCCCAGTGTGAGGGCAAAGCTGAAGAAAAGAATGACATACAGAATGAACATGTCCAAATTGACCAAGGTGACCCAGCCCATTCGGGGCAAGGTCACGGCCACGGAGGTGACAACCAGGGTCAGCACCAAGGCTCCGGATAGCCCCATGGAACGGAAGGTGAGTCGGACAAAGATCATGTTCAGTGCGAACAGAATCAAGCCAACGGATATTTTGAGGCTGATTTCAACATCCGCGGTTGTTGCCCAGTGATAGTATGAGCGTCCGCTCGGATTGTAGGTTCCCAGGATAATACCCGCGATGAGCATCCATCGCAGCAACACGCTGTACACGCCGAACTTCATCCGTCTACCCTCCTCTACGGCCTGCCACCTGCGTGAGATAATCCTGTAAAAGTTCCGGAGGAATCGTCAGTTCGCCGGCAAAAGGATACATTAACTTTGCGGACATGACGATGAGGGAAATAAAGACCACCACCAGCAAAACGCCGAGAATAATGTGCACCTCGAGATAGGGCGTGAAGAGAAACCAGGGCATGGCAAAGGCGATCAACGTTGCCACCAGGAGAACATAAGACAACTTGCCGCCGAGGATGTCACCGGGACCAGCCGCAATGCGGTCTGCGCGGTTCAGCATAATGTGGCGTGCCAGTTGCTCTGCCTGAAGAGCGCTGGCCTGGTGTTCAGCGCCGCCGGCCGCAATTTTTCCCACCGTCAAAAATACGGCATCCAGGTGGGCCTGGGCTTGCGGACTCCAGAGGCCGAAAGTCAACAAGGGCCACTCTTCCTCGACAACGGTATGTGCATACGCCTCAAGGTGCATCGTCAGGTCTTGTTGCAAGGGCGCAGGCAGACTCCGCACAACCTGATCCAAGGCACGCACGGACATGGCCTCCGTGTTCACCGTCGTTTGCATTTCCTGATACATCTCATATGCAGTGACCAGAAAAAAACCCAATACCACGGCATAGGTCTCCGCCATGTAATTGACCTTGCCGCTCGCGATCTGACTTTGCATCCGCGCCATCGGAGGATACGCAATACGGATCAGAATGATGCCAATTACCGAGAGCACCACGGAGGGTATGGCAAGCACCAGAAATGCTATCAAAAAAGGGGTTACCGCGACCCATTCAAAGACGTTTTCGGGCATGCTTCCACTTTGGAATGAGGTAATATTCAGTTGAGTTGGATTCTGGTTTGATCCATGATGAGGATCAGACTTTCAGTTGCGGCAAACCTTTTGTCCGAAACCATCGGCGGGAACGAAACAGGCCGTTGCCGCGGGGTTTGAGATTGTTACGCAGCACAGCGTCCTTGACCAATTGCTCGGCATGATCCTGATCCAGTGCATTTCGAGAGAAAGCCTGCAACAACATGGAAATGCGCGTAAAATCCTTCTTGCTCAGACGCCTGGAACGACCGGCTGCCTGTTTGACGAGCTCATCCAGCACACGCTCGACTTCGGTTTCCACGAAGGCATCACGTGCGGCAGCGGCGCCCAGAACCAGCGCCCTTGCGGAAAAAGGCTCAAGATCGAGATCAAAAGTCGCCATCTGCAGCCATTGGGTTTCGTTATCCTTTCCAACCCACTTCCTGCGTACGGCTTGTTCGACCACGAAATCATAAAACCGTCGATATCTTTGTTCCGTGTCGGACACCGTTTATATCTCCAAAGTTGTGCTGTTAGACTGGTGATCGTTGGCACTGTTGAATGTACTTCATCATAATGTACAGGTCGTTGCAGAGAGAGGACTTGCCGCCATTGCAAGAATGCGGCACTCTACTTTAGAATCGCAATAATGAAAAGGAGCACATCCAATGAAGTCTTTCTTAATCCGTGTCAAGGGCGAACGCGACCCCTGGTGGACGGAAGTCAAAAGCCTGCTTTCAGGAAAGGGAATTCGGCGAGAATCTCCGGAGGAGTTGGCCGTATCTCGGGCCCTGGAAAAAATGCATTCTCCTCGGGAAATTGACGACCGCTCAGCGCAACAGGTCCACATCAGCCTGTCCCATGATGGAGAAGGACCGGATCGAGCCGTGACAGTACTGGCCTATGACGCGTCCGCGGCAGGTGGACCATTCGGGGAGACAAGCCCAGATGTGGAAATCCAGCGTGATGTGAGCAGGTTTCCGAGATTGAGAACCCTTTTTTCATGGTGTGGAAACAGCCCGCGCATCAGCCGGACCTTTGGAAAGGTCCGGCAGTACTGCCGCTTTGAGATATTCTCGTAGCTATTCCAATACCGGCTCATGCAGTACGCCGGACGCAACATCAGGTGACTTACGCGGTGCTGGAAAGGTCTGTGGATGTACCGAATCCAACAGCGGGGGGACGAAACAGGGATGTGATTTGGATACCGCGGTGGCAGGATGATATGAAGTCGGCAAAGGCAGGAGTTTGCGAGCCGCAATACCAAGACACGCCGACATCAGCTGAATAGCTGCTCAGCAAATTCTGATGCGAACCGGTTCTTCATTCCAGTTCGCTTTTGATCTCGACGAAAAGCACAAAGGGGCAAGCCATACCCGAGGAGGTGGGCGCAAATATTTCTTCTACACTGGCGGGAAGATCAATCACCTTTGTTAATTATCTTGGATGCATCAGGGGCACCTGGGGCACCAATACCGGCCAGAGCCGATTCGCCGGAAGTATTGCTTCTTTTGACCACACTGAACGAACCGTCGGTCTCCAGGACCACGGCTTCAATCTCATCCAGCGCGGCCGTTCCGGAAGTCCGCACGGCTGAACGCACCTCATCCCGCGTTACCCGTGCTTTGCGAAGACTGTCCGTAAGATATGCCCCGCGGTAAAACAGCAGCGCAGGCTCTCCCGTGACCACCTTCTTGACCCACTGAGCACGGACGCTCGACCAGGTAACGACGAACTGGATCCCGATAAGCAACCCCATAGCCAGCGCCCCTTCCGCAAGACTCACTTCCGGATTGAGCAGGATGTTTGCCAAGGTAGATCCCAACGCAACAGTCACGACAAAATCAAAGGCGTTCATCTTGGAAAGCGTACGCCGCCCCGAAATCCGCAGAAAAAAGACCAAGACAACATAGGCAAGACAGCCCACAATAATTGTCCGTGCCAGGGTCTCCCAGCCACTGAAGAAAATATCTTCCATCATCGACCTCCAGAAAGCGGTTCTTGCCATAGCCGAAGCCAACTTCTGATAAGTCTAAGACCAAACCTCGGCTTGTGAAGAAGTGCGAAACAGCCATTCCCCAGATGCTGCTCCGCATGCCGGGGGATAAGCGCGGGAAAACCTGAAGTCGGGGTAACTATTCAGGTAAATTTTCAGCATGCTACTGCCCTACGGACTTTGGCTCGCAGTCGGGGTCGGTATCGGTATCGGGATCGCAGGCGGAGCCATGCATAGGTCTTCTCAACATTTTACGAAACCGATTCCGACCCCGACACCGACCCCGATCTCGGAGGCAGATCGCACCCCATGTACTGAATAGTTACAAGTCGGGATGGATTTACAGGGGTCTCAAAAACGATGAGCCGGTTGCCTGGAGAACTGGATCAGATCATGTTCGGGAGAAACAGCGTCAGGGAGGGAAAGGCGAGGAGAATGACGATGCAGAGGATCAGCGCGGCCAGAAATGGCCAGATTCCCCTGAATATGGTTTCCAGGGGCACATCGGCGGCAATGCCCTTGATGATGTAAACGTTCATGCCCACTGGCGGAGTAATGACACCCATGGCCACCACCATGACCATAATCACGCCGAACCAGATCGGGTCGTAGCCGAGCACGTTGACCACCACGGGATAAAAGATCGGGATGGTCAATAAGACCAGGGCCAGGGCGTCGATGAAAAAACCAAGTACAAGATAGATCAGCAGGATCAAGGCCATGATCACATACGCCGGCAGGTCCAACTGTCCGGTCCAGGTGGCCAGCTCGAAAGGAATGCGGCTTACGGCCATGAACCGTCCGAAAATGACCGCGGAAGCCACCAGCATCATGATCATGGCCGTGGTCCGGGTGGAGTCCGCCAGGGCGCGCTTCAATCCGTCCCAGCGCAGTTTGCGCTGGATGAGGGTCAGGAAAAAGACGCCGGCCGCCCCCACGGCTCCGGCTTCCGTGGGCGTAAACCAGCCGGCGAAAAGACCTCCCAGGGAAAGAGAAAAAATCACGAATACTTCCCAGATCCCTCCCTTGAGCGCGGCAAACCGTTCTTTCCAGCTGAAAACCGGACCTGCCGGGCCCAGGGCTGGATTGAATCTGGCCATGATGAAAATGGTGGCCATGTACAGGAACATGAGCACAAAGCCGGGTATGATTCCTGCCAGAAACAGCTTGCCGATGGACTGCTCCGTGGCCATGCCGTAGACGATGAAGATCACGCTGGGTGGAAACAAAACGCCCAGGGCGCCGCCTGCCGCAACGCTGGCCGTGGAAAGGGTGTCCGCATAGCGGTATTTTTTCATCTCCGGAATGGCAATGGCGCCGATGGTCGCGGCCGTGGCCGTGTTCGACCCGCATACAGCCCCGAAAAGCGCGCATGTGGCCTGGGTGGCGATGGCCAGCCCGCCGGGAAAGTGCCCCATGGTCCTGTAGGCAAACGTGAACAGTCTGGCTCCGATACCGGAATAGAACGCCAAAAAGCCCATGAAAATGAACATGGGGATAACGCTTAGCGAATACGAGGAAAAGGTTGCGTAGAGATCCTTGGAAACCACCCGAAAGGCGGCTTCCGGCGATACCAGCCAGCTGAATCCCAGGAACCCGGACAGAGCCATGGCGTAGGCAATGGGCATCCGGACAATCAGCAGCAGAAAGAAGAGTCCGATTCCCGCCAGCCCCACAAGTGTCGCGCTCACCGTCGCACCGCCATTGCCGTCATTTCCACGGTTCGCAGGACCAGGACCAGGCACAGCAGGATCAGAGAAGCCGCCAGTCCGTAAACAAAGGGGTAAAAGGGCACTTTTGTCGTCAAGCCGACTTCGCCGCTGGCCACGAAGCTTTGACCGTAATCCAGCATGTGCTTTGCACAGAAAATGAAAAATACCGAGGCAATGGCATTGGTCAGGGCGTCAATGCCCGCCCGGAGACGATCCGGCAGCTTGGCCACCAAAAATCCCACGGCGATGTGACCGTTTTTCAAGGCGCAGTGGGCCAGCGCCATGCTCACCGTGAGGGAGGTTAAAAATCCCACATACTCGTAGGTTCCAAGAATGGGGCTTTTGAAAACAGCACGCAGAATGATGTTCAAAACAATCAACAGCATGACGCCTATGAGGCTGATTCCGGCAATGGCATCAAAAACCTTGCAGGCGCCCCAGACATGTTTTTCAGCTTGTTTCAAATAGATGGTCGAACGTGACGGCATGGTATTCAAAAGTATGGGTGGATAATGCGCGGCGAACCGCTGTCGGAAAAAGGGAGACGCTCCATTCGGAGCGTCTCCCATCGGTTGCGGGATGCAAATGAGATTCGGTAAGTTGAGTAACTATTCAGCACATTACAGTGAATGATCATTCTCCAGCACTGGATTCCGGCTTTCGCCGGAATGACGAATCGGAGCAAACCTTTTCTTGTCATACCGGCGAAGGCCGGTATCCAGTTTTTTTCTCTGGCACTGCTAAATAGTTAAAGTTGATGTAACTATCTAGCAGTGCCAGCACTGGATTCCGGCTTTCGCCGGAATGACGTATCATACAACGTTCTTTCCAATTCAAGTCATACCGGCGAAGGCCGGCGCTATCGCTATCCAGATTCTTTGCTGGTTCTGCTGAGTAGCTACAAGTTGATTCCCTGTCTCAATAAAGGGCATTATATTTTTCGGACAACTCCTGGACCAGATCCAGAGCCTGTTGTCCTGGCAGCCCCTTCTTCCTCATTTCTTCGACAAATTCAACCTGAATGGGCAGTACCAATTCGGTCCAACGGGCAACCTCTTCATCCGTCAGAGTGATCACCTGCTGGCCTGTCTCTTCCACCGCGTATTTCAGCGCGGCCTCGTTTTGCGTATCCCAGAGTCCCATGGCCACATCATGGAAAAACCGTTCCGAGACCTCTTCCACCACGGCCTGCAGATCCGCGGGCAAAGCTCGCCAGGTTCGCTGATTCATGGTCACAAAAAACAGCGTGTTGTACAAGAACGGGGTCAAGGTCAGATAATCCGTCACCTCGGCATGCCGCCATCCTTGCAGAACTTCCAGAGGAGACAGGTTGCCCTTGACAAGTCCGCGGGCCAGGGCTTCATAGGCCTCTGATTGGGGCATGGCCACGGGTATCGCTCCCAAGGCGGCCAAGGTCTTGGCGCTCAGACCGGTGGCCCGGATTTCCAACCCCTGCAGGTCTTCAAGCGTCCGAACCGGTGTCTTGGTAAACAGATCGCCGGGTCCGGTGGCCAGAACCATCAACAGTTTCGTATCCTTCACTTCCGCCGGATCCAGTTCCTTGATCGCCTCCCAGGCCACCTGGCTGGCAACCTTCGAGTTTTCATAGGTCACTCCGGGCAGTTCGAAAACTTCCAGCAGTGGGAACCGGCCCCGGGTATAGGCGAAGACGGACAAACCGATATCCGCGATGCCGATGACCACGCCGTCATAGATTTCCGGTGCGGCGAGCAGGGTCTGTCCCGGATAGCTTTCAATCTTTATTCGTCCATTGGAAGCCTCGGCCAAAGCCTGAGCCCACCCCTGCACCAGGACCGTTTCCGCCGGATGGGTTGCCGGAAAGAAATGGGCCAGGCGCAACGTCACGGGCTTGCCTGTCGCTCCGACACTGCCCACGCTGACGACCAGAGTCGTCAGCAGTGCCAGTATTGCTACGCCAATTTTGTTCATCATATTTTCCTCAACTTGTTGGAAAGATCATCCAGCGACGGGTCATCAAAATCCATCCCCCGCCAAGTAAAAGCATTTCGTTCAGAAGGATGCAGGTCGACCGGGTATTTCCGTCGAACCGATTACAAGTTGTACAATTCTTCCCCGGGGATGATCCGGATGTTGTTCTTCTGCAAAATCTCTATTGCCTGATCCGTCCGATCGAACCGGAAAATCAAGACGGCATTCTTGCCGGACTGCTGAACAAAGGCGTACATGTACTCGACATTGATCTGACTGTTGCTCAGCAGTTCGAGGATCGAGTGCAGCCCGCCCGGTCTGTCGCCCACCTCCACGGCCACCACGGAAGTTCGGCCCACGGTGAAGCCGTTGTCTTTCAAAATCTGCTTTGCCCGCTCATGATCCGTAAGGATCAGGCGGAGAATGCCGAAATCCGACGTGTCGGCCAGGGACAGCGCCCGGATGTTCACCTTGGCTTCGGACAAGACCCGCGTCACATCGGTCAGGCGACCGGCCCTGTTCTCCAGGAAAATTGAAATCTGTTCCACCTTCATCATTGAATCCTCCCTTTGCGGAGTTCTTGTTTTGGCAAATGTAATGGGGAATGCCGACATCTTGAAGCCCGCCCCATACCCCTTCTTCCTGGCTTTATGCTGCGTTGCGGCGATCGATGATCCGTTTGGCCTTGCCTTCGGATCGTACGAGGCTGCGGGGTTCGACCAGTTTGACCTTTGCCGTGACGCCGAGAAATTCCTTGATGTTCCCCTGAATCTTCGCTTCCAGGCGCTGCAGATGACGCACCTCGTCGGAGAAGATTTTTTCATTCACCTCCACCTGGACTTCCAGGGTGTCCAGAACACCCTGCCGATCCAGGATCAACTGATAGTGGGGCGTCAGGCCTTCGGTTTCCACCAGAATGGCCTCGATCTGGGAAGGAAAGACATTCACGCCACGGATGATCAGCATGTCGTCGCTGCGTCCCTTGATCCGGCTCATGCGCACATGGGTCCGCCCGCACCGACAGGGGACGTAGTTCAAGGACGTGATGTCCCGGGTCCGATAGCGGATCAACGGCTGGGCCTCTTTTGTCAGGGTGGTCAGGACAAGTTCGCCTGTTTCGCCGGGTGGAAGCACTTCTCCCGTGACCGGATCGATGATTTCCGGCAGGAAATGATCCTCGAAGATATGCAGCCCCTTCTGGGCCGCGGCGCATTCCATGGCCACTCCAGGCCCCATGATCTCGGAAAGACCATAAATATCCAAGGCGATCAGGCCAAGTTTGGATTCGATGTCGTGACGCATCTCCTCGGACCAGGGCTCGGCTCCGAAAATGCCGATCCGGATGGGCAATTCGCTGATGGAGATCCCTGCTTCCAGCGCGGCCTCATACAGAAAGAGGCTGTAGGACGGCGTGCTGCAGAGCACCGTGGGACCGAAATCACGAAGCAGCATGACCTGACGCTTCGTTCCGCCCCCGGAGATGGGAACGATGGTCGCTCCCAGTTCCTCGGCTCCGTAATGCACCCCAAGTCCACCGGTGAACAAGCCGTAGCCATAGGCATTATGCACCACGTCGCCCCGATTCACTCCGGCGGCCATGAAGGCCCTGGCCATCAGACCGGCCCAGTTTCGAACGTCCCGGTGCGTGTACCCGACGACAGTTGATTTGCCGGTAGTTCCGGATGAGGCATGAATCCTGACCACATTCTCTCTGGGAACGGCAAAAAGCCCGTAGGGGTAATTGTTGCGCAAGTCCTGTTTTTCCGTAAATGGAAGGTGTTGCAAATCCTTCAGTTTTTTGACGTGATCGGGCCGAAGGCCGGCCTCCTCAAACTTGCGCCGATAGAATGGAACATTGGCACCGACACGCTCCACGAGGCTCTTCAACCTGGACAACTGCAACGGCTCCAGATCCTCGCGGGGCATTGTCTCCTTGTCTACATCGTAAATCACGCCACATCCTCCTTCAAGGGATAAACAGGTTTGGGGGAAGGTTCGAAGCAACCACGGCAAATTTTGATCACAAGACGGGAACTGATCCGGCCGGCCTTGATCCTGTGTCCGCACATGTCTGTTGATCCGGGATTGTTGAATGCTGACTGTATGGAACAGTTGCTGCATCTATCACATCACGCCGACCCAATAGAACCCGCCGGCCAGGAACACGGCCACGAACAAAATGGCGTAGACCCTGCGCGAACGGAGGGAAAGCAAAGCTCCGATGGTCCCAAGCACCCAGATCAACGGCCATGTAATCGGAAGAACCAGGACACGACCGCGGACATGATGCAAGAGCCAGTCGGTAAGCGGTATGAGCACGACCATGACCAGAACAAAGGCAAGCAGGTTCAGCATGCACAGCGGGAAGAAAGATTTGCCGACAAGACTCGGCATGGGGACGGAATGTTCCCTTCCAGCTCTGGTGGACAGAAGCATGCGCGTGTATTCGACATTCTGACGTCGCCGATGGGCATGCTCCAGCTTGCTGCCCAGAAATGCCATGGGCAGACACAGCAACATCAGCATGAAAACCGCGGGCGGCTGGGTAACTTCAAAAGTGTGGGCGAGGGCCAAAGTCGTGAGCAGGGCAAAGGGCCCATGAGGAGGAATGTATGTTCCGATGGGAAACAGATCCAGAAAAAAGAGTTCAAAAAAGACCGCTGCCGGCAACGCCGTTTCCCAGTGTCCGGTCACGGCGGCCCAGATCATGCCGATCACCAGGGGCCGATCCAGGAACCCGATGTTCAGCCCGAAACGGGCCAGGGAAAAAAGCACAAAAAAAAACACGCAAGTGCGACCCAGGCCAGGGAGTTCAAGTCAAAGCTTACCATGTCGCCTTGACCTGCGTGGAATCATTGGGCACGCAGCGGAAATCAAGCTGAATGCCCCGATTGCAGAAGGACTTGAGGCATCCGATGTCCTCGTTGCTCAAGGCCACATGCGGGCAGAGCTGCTGCTTGCCCGGTGAATAGTGCAGGTTGCCGATGTTGACCGTGGTCAGCGCGAAACCGTTTTGCAGAGCCCGCTGGACGTCTCCGCAGGTGGCGAAAAGGACGAGAATGCCGCCGCGTTGCCGTCTGGACTGACTACACTGATCCAGAAATTTCGCTATCCTCTCCACTGTGGTAAACAGCAATTCCACGTTTGCGGGCACGGCCAACCGGATAATCTCTTGCCGCAAATCGTCCTCGGCCAACTCGTCATTGACCACGACGATGCTCTTCGCTCCCAGATAGGGAACCCAGGCTTCAATGACCTGCCCGTGAACCAATCGATTATCAACTCGCACCCAGTTCATGACGGTACCGAACTATCCTTTGGCCACCTTGCTGCGCAACAGATCTCCGGCCACGACAATGCCCTGGGACCCGGCGGCTTTTGCCTCCTTGGCCAGATCGGCCAGGGGCAGCTTGCGTGAACCCAGCACTCGCAACAGCATGGGCAGATTGACGCCGGTGATCACTTCCAGTTGATGGTCGTTCTTGTTCAGCAGGGAAAGGCTCAGATTTGTCGGCGTTCCTCCGAACATGTCCGTGAGAATGACGACTCCTGGACCATGGTCGGCGCTTTTAACGCTTGCCTTGATCTGCGAGAGGGATTTCTCCACCTCCTTGGTCACATCCACGCTGACGAAATAGCAGTCTTGCTGCGGCCCAAGAATCAATTCCGCTGCCTTGAGCAGGTATGCCCCATACTCGGTATGGGTAACGAGTACGACTCCGATCACCATGTTCTCCAAATGGTTGCGGCTGGGTTCATCCCAGATCCAGGTGGCGATGTTCAATGGTCACGACAAATCCCGTGGCCTGCAAGGAGGCCAAAAGCGCCTGGGATACGGCAACGGATCGATGCCGCCCTCCCGTGCACCCCAGGGCCAACGTCAGACGATAGCGCCCCTCGGCGGCATAAAGAGGCAACAGGTATCGCAAAAAATCATCGAAACGGTCAATGAATGCTTTCCCGGGATCATGCTGCAGCACGTACCGGGCGATGGATTCGTCCAAGCCTGACAGAGGCCGCAACTCCGGATCAAAATACGGATTGGGCAAAAAACGAAGATCAAAGACCAGATCCGCTTCCAGGGGAACGCCGTACTTGAAGCCGAATGAAATGAGGTGGATCCGCATTCCTTCGCCGGTTTCCTTTTCCAGAGGCCACTTTTCCTGGATCACCCGACGCAGATCGTGAATTGAAAAATCCGAAGTGTCCACCACCAGATCAGCATGGCTCCGCAGGCCTCCCAGCATGATCCGTTCCTGAAAAATGGCCTGGTCCAGCCCCATGCCTTGCGCTTCCAGGGGATGGGGCCGCCTTGTGGTGGCGTACCGCCGGATGAGTACCGCGTCCCGGGCCTCCAGAAAGACCAGCTTGAGGCTGATCCCGGCCTGATCCATCTCCTGAACGAAGTTTTCCCATTGCAGCGCAAAATCAGGCAGCCGAACATCCAGCCCCAGAGCCACGCCGGGATAACGATCCAGCTTCATTTTCTCGGCCAGCGTGACCAGTTGCCCGGCCAGTCCGGCCGGAAGACCGTCCACACAATAGAAGCCGAGATCCTCGAATACGTTCAAGACCGTACTTTTACCGGCCCCGGATTGGCCGGTGACCATCACCAGCGAGACATCATGTTTGCCGCGGAGATGTTGTTCAGGCTGTTCCGGCGCCTGTCCAGGTGGTTGCTCAGGCTCTATGGAGTGCATCCCAGAAATGATCCTTGTCTTGGGCTGTGAGGAAGGCGTGCCGAAACTCCTCGTTCTTCAGCAGTCTAGTGATGGAAGCCAGGATGCGCAAATGCATCCCGGCCACATGTTCCGGGGCCAGAACCATGAAAAAAATATGACACGGTTTGTAATCCAGGGCATCGAAGTCAACCCCGGAGGAGCTGCGGCCGATCACGAGCACAATCTGCTCAAGCCCCTCCAGTTTGCCGTGGGGTATGGCGATGCCGTCGCCGATGCCGGTACTGCCCAGGCTCTCACGATCCCGCAAGACCCGGAACGCGGTCTCGGCGTCGAAGCCCGGCCACTTCAAGGCCAGGGCGGAGACCAGCTCCGCCAGGACCTCTGTCTTGTTCCGGGCCTGCAGTTCGGGAAGGAGCAGGTCCTTGCTTAAATATTCCCGGAGGATCATCAGGTTAGATTCCCGGATCAATCAAGCCGAAATCGCCGCTTTTTCGGCGATAGATAACGTTCACGCGCTCAATGTCCGCGTTGAAGAACACCAGGAATTCGTTGCCCAGGGTTTCGAGCTGCATGGCTGCTTCGTCCACGGACATGGGCTTGGGCTCGAAATTGTCCGTTTCCGTGATGGTCTGTTCACGCTTTCCGGTTTCGTTCTGGGTGAAGGAGATCACATCCACCCTGGCGGATTGGCCTTTCTGGCCGCGGCGGTGGTCCTTGCTCTTCTCCTTGATCTTGCGAACCTGGGCCTCCAGCTTGTCCAGAACCAGATCAATGGTGGAATACATGTCTTCGCTCTCGCTGGTCGCGGAGAAATGCATGTCCTTGCCCGTCAATATGACCTCCGCCATGTGGCGGTATTTTTCCACCGAAAGATTCACCGCGATCTCACCATCATCGTCCGGGCGCAAATATCGGTTGATTTTATCAAAACGTTCACGTGCATACCCTTTGAGGTGATTCGACGGCTCAAAATTCTTAAACGTGAATGTGATTTCCATGCAGACACCTCCAGGTAAAGGGTTCAAGGTTGACTATGTGGACAAGGCGCAATGGGATTTTGCCAAGGTGTTGATGGAGCTTCTCGTTTCAGTGCGACAAGGCCGGAATTCGACTTCGGGACCATTTCGGATCAAAAAATCGATTTCCGTTTGGACGACGAGTCGATGTTCAGTGCCATACGATACTTGGCAACGGTTCGGCGGGCAATGTTCACCCCCAGGGACTTTTTCAGCAGCTGGGAGATCAACTCATCGCTCAGCGGCCGTTTAGGGTCCTCCTCGGATATCAGTTTCTTGATTTCCGCCTTGACGCTTTCCGAGCCGGCCTCGCTGCCGTCATCCATTCCCAATGCGCTGTTGAAGAAAAATTTCAATTCAAAAATGCCGTGCGGCGTGTTCATGTACTTGTTCGTGGTAATCCGGCTCACCGTGGATTCGTGCATGCTGATGTCCAAAGCCACGTCCTTCAGAATCATCGGCTTCAGATGAGTCACGCCGTGACGGAAAAATTCCAACTGAAACCGGACAATGCTTTCCGCGACCTTGTACAGGGTCCGCTGGCGCTGATACAGACTTTTCATCAGCCAGTGAGCGGAACGCACTTTCTCCTGGATGTACTCTTTGGCCCCCTTCCCATGGATGGCCATGTCCTTGGCATAGGCCTCATTGATCATCAAGCCCGGTATTTCGTCCTCGTTCAGGACCACGATAAAATCTTCGCCTTGTTGATGCACATACACATCCGGGCTGGTAAACTGCGGATCATCGTTGTTGAAGCTCTTCCCGGGCATGGGATCAAGCCGTTGAATGCATTCCAGGTACTCCCTGATCTCATCCATGGTCAGCTTGAACTTCTTGGCCAGAGGCTTGTAGCGGCGCTTTTCCAGTTCCTCCATGTGATCCTTGACGAGAGAAACCAGCACGGGATCATCCAGCCCCAATTCCTCCATCTGAACCATCAGGCATTCCCGCAGGCTTCGGGCGCACACTCCGACAGGATCCAACCGTTGCATGATCCGGAGCACCTTTTCAGCTTCCTCGACACTGCACTCCGCCATTGCCGCAATCTCTTCAATGGGCTCGCACAGGTATCCCACTGAATCAAGATTGCCAAGGATCACGTTGCTGATGTCGAGCTCACTTTGCGACAATGCCGAAAGCCGCAATTGCCAGGAGAGATGGCCGATCAAGGTCGACTTGCCCGCCAGCCTGGCTTCAAAACTCATTCCTTCTTCAGGAACTTCCCAGTCCCTGCCTTGCATCTGTCGGCTGACACTGGAAAATTCCCCAAGATAGTCCTGCCATTCCGGGTCATGCAGTTGTCGTGGCTCTTCAACATTGACGGATTGAAAACGCTCCTCGGCAGAATCTTTCTTCTCCACCTCCATGACGGCCTCGTCGAGGCTTTCCGGAACAATCTCCAAAACCGGATTTTCCAACAACTCCTGTTGAATGCTTTCAACCAGTTCCATCCGGGAAAGCTGAAGCAACTTGATGGCCTGTTGCAGCTGGGGTGTCATCACCAGTTGCTGCGTCAGCTTCAGCTGCTGGCGTAATTCAAGAGCCATGCCCTACCCTCGATGTTGAATGCATTTGAGCAGGGAAATCTTGCGTGCACAAGGCAAAACGCGTGATCATAGACAAAAATCCTCACCAAGATATACTTTTCGAGCACTTGAATCCGCAACGATTTCCTCCGGCGAGCCCTCGAAAATGGCTTTCCCTTCGAAAACAATGGAGGCTCTGTTGCAAATTTTCAAAGTCTCACGGACATTGTGATCTGAGATCAGCACCCCAATGCCCCGTTCCTTAAGCGATGTCACGATGACCTGAATATCATCCACCGCAAGTGGATCAATACCCGCAAATGGTTCATCCAACAACATGAATTTTGGATTGCGGATCAGGGCGCGGGCAATCTCCAGTCTTCGACGTTCCCCGCCGGACAAGTGCATGGCCTTCTGATCCGCCAGTTTGGAGATCCCAAGTTCTTCCATCAGGGCTTCGGCTTTCTTGTGCTGCATGGAGCGGGAAAAATCAGTGTACTCCAGAATGATCTGCAGGTTTTGCAGGACAGTCAATTTTTTGAAAACCGAGCTTTCCTGGGGCAGGTAGCTCAACCCCAGCCGGGCCCGCTCATGCAGCGGACACGTCGTAATTTGCTGCCCGTCCAGTTGGACGGATCCGCCCGAAGGTTTGATCACTCCGACCAGCATGTAAAACGTGGTGGTTTTGCCCGCGCCGTTGGGCCCCAGCAGCCCGACGATTTCTCCCTGTTGCACACGAACCGTGATTCCGCGGACCACCTCTTTCTGGCCGAAGGCTTTCCGCAGATCCTTGCCGATCAGAATCGAACTCATTGCCCCCCCTGCTCGCGGGGCAGCATGAACACGCCCTCCACTCTCCGATCCTTGCGTCCCTGCACGTCTACCTCTTTTTCCTGGACGTTGAGCGTGATTACATTGCCTTCCAGCTTGGTACCCCCGTCTTCCACAATGGCATTGCCCTCCAGACGCAGCACCCCCAGGTCAACCCAATAGGTAGCCATATCCCCGTGACCGATCCGTTCTTCATGCTTCAAAAAAACCTTGCCCAGGGCGATCATTTTCTCAATATCCACCTGGGCTTCCATGTCCTGTTCCGCGGACACGTCTTCCGGACGATCCTCCCGGGGCAGGGTGCGCAAAAAAATCAGCAGCCGTTCCGAGCGAAGTTGAAAATTCGGCCTGTCCACATGGACGTTGCCGATGAACTCAATCTGGTGATCATGGTGATCATAGCGCAAACGCTCAGCTGTGATCCGGGTGGGCACGGCCTCCTCGTCATCCGCCCTGCTCCATGTGGCGAAGGCCATGACCGCGACAAGGCACAACAATACCGATTTCCAAGCCACGTTCAATGGGCGACGAACAGCCACTTACAACCCTTTGGCAAAATTGTTTTTGGCAATGATAACCTCCACGCCGCCTTCGGCATTGACCACCCAGGTGGTCAGATCGACATCCCCTTTTTCGGAACGCAATTGCAATCCTTGCCGGTCCAGAAGGATGTCTCCGGACAAAAAGATGGTGTCGTCCACCTGAACAAATATGGCTTCCCGGGAATTGAGATAGGTTGGCCCGTATTCCATATGCACTCCGGACCAGAGCCGGATATCACTGGAGGCTTGATCCACCTCGCCCAGGGGCGCGTTCACGATGACCGGAACATCCTTGCCCACCAGATTTTTGGTGATGTATGGAGAATTCAGCAGAACCACCTGCTGTCCCTGGTCATAGGAGGCCGAATGCGCCTTCAAGGTCCAAAGCATGCGCCCCTGCTGTCCCAATCGCATTTCCACGCCGCTCATGCTCACATCCACGTCCACATCCTCAGCCATGGGACCGATGGTTCGCCGCTCCTGTTCCGAGTTCCTGGAAAAAACGAAAAAAAACACAACCAGCAGGCAGACAATCCCAATAAGTATTTTTCGATGCATGGATCCTCCAACTTGGATCAGATCGTTTATCTATAAATTTGAGACGCGTGCACGGTCAAAGCCCGGTCCTCAGAGCAAGCTTGGCGTTGCAACGTTGGGCAAGAAAAAACTGAGTACAATAATTGCAAGATAAAATCGAGTACCGCGGTAACTTGCGCAATTACGAGCAATTGATGCCTCGCCGCCAAATCGGCGTTTCAGGCCGTCATGAAGGGATCGAAGTTTTTTTTGAACCGAATGCGTTCCAACGCCTTTTTTTCGGCTCCATTGAAACTGCCTATAGCCACGTCTGGATAAACGGTCAAATGAATGCCTTGCCCGCTGCAGGACAAAATCCGTATTCACTGCAATAATCGCAATCGCAATCGAAATCGAAATCGAAATCGGAAAATCATACACCACCCGTAACTATTCAGCATAAGTTTTTACTCCGATAATCGGTATCGGGGTCGGTATCGGAATCGGTATCGAAAACATTATATTGCCCTTACACATGGCTCGCTTCGATACCGACCCCGACTCCGACCCCGATACCGGTGTCAAACTCGGCAACAGCACGAGTTTGCTGAATAGTTACCACCACCCGTAACTATTCAGCACATACTCTGTGGTCATTCGCCAGAGCTGGATTCCGGCTTTCGCCGGAATGACGTATCATACCACCTCTTTTCCAAGTTAAGTCATACCAGTGAAGGCCGGAATCCAGTCTAATTTCTCGGATGAGCTGAGTAGTTACCACCACCCCATGATTACGCCGTCTTCATGATATGATGTCCGATTTCGATTTCGATTTCGATTGCGATTTCAATTTCAATGAGGTTGAGGTTGCAACACTTGGATCGAATAGCGCGTGAGCATCGAGAACAAGTTCAGCCCTGATTCCCGCTTGGGCAGGCCGTCACCTTGACCCCGCTGCCGCCGTCGCCCTATTATCAGGGAGTGATACATACTGAATCAGACCAGACATTACGCCTGAACAAGGTCTTGGCGCAATCCGGACTTTGTTCACGCCGGACAGCGGACGAATTGATTATTGCAGGAGCCGTCATGGTCAACGGCGAGGTGACGAGAACTCCCGGAATTCGCATTGATCCCAGCCGGGACCGCGTTCGGGTTCACGGCAAGGACATCCCACTGATCCCGAGAGAACAACGCGAACTCCTGTATCTGGCCATGCACAAGCCCCCCGACGTGGTAACCACGGCCCACGACCCCCAGGGCCGTAAAACCGTCATGGATCTTCTTTCCCCTGAAATCCGCCGCTGGCGACCATTTCCCGTGGGCCGCCTGGACCGGCTTTCCGAAGGTTTGCTCCTGCTGACCACGGACGGCGAAATTACCCTGCGCATGACCCACCCACGCTGGGAGCATCCCAAAACATATCATGTCCGGGTCCGTGGGCATGTAACGCGAGCGAAGCTCGAGACCATGCGCGGCGGAATGCGGCTTGCCGAGGGGGAGCGGCTCGCCCCTGTGGATGTCCGCGTCATCGGCAATGACGGAAAGTCATATCGCCGAAACGGCCATCATTCCGAGGGAGGCGTGATTCTGGAAATGACCCTGCGCCAGGGCGTGAACCGGCAAATACGGCGAATGTGCCGCGATCTTCGCCTGCATGTCCTGCATCTGCGACGGTTGAGCCAGGGTCCCATCCAGCTTGGCGATTTGCCCAGCGGCGCATGCCGGTCCTTGACTGCATCCGAAATCAACGCCCTGCTCGCCTCCCTCGACTTGAACAGGAGATCCGCATGATCCATCTTTTCTTCTGCCCGCAAATGACGGAAACCGCCCTGCGCATCCATACGGCCCATCCCAAAGACATCACCCTCGGGCGGATCGACTGGTCCTACTTCCAGGACGGCTTTCCCAACCTGCGGATCGAAAACGCTCCCAATCTCCGCAACCGCGACGTGGCCTTTCTCGGAACCCTGACCACCCCCGGAGAGATGTTCGCCCAACTGGCCGTGCTTTTCGAATTGCCTCGATATGCCGTCCGCTCCTTCAAGCTGATCCTGCCCTACTTTCCCACGGGGACCATGGAGCGGGTCGAGGAAGAAGGCCAGATCGCCACCGCCGCCACTTTGGCCCGGCTGCTCTCGGACATTCCCCTGTCCATGTCCGGACCGGCCCAGATCGTTATCTACGACATCCACGCCCTGCAGGAACGATTCTATTTTTCGGACAGCGTCATTCCCCGGCTGGAAACCGCCGTGCACCTGCTCAAGGAGGAGATCCAGAGCCTGCCCGACGTGTCCATTGCCTTTCCGGATGAAGGCGCCTGGAAACGCTTCGGACGGCTCTTCTCTGATTTTCCGCAGATTGTCTGTCTCAAGGCCCGGCAGGGAGATCGCCGGGGCGTTCTGATCAAGGAAGGCGATCCCCGGGACCGGCACGTCCTCATCGTGGACGACCTGATCATGTCCGGCGGAACCCTGATCGAGTGCAAGAACGTTCTTCTGGAAAAGGGCGCGAACTGCGTCAGCGCCTTTGCAACCCACGGAGTTTTTCCCGACAGGGCTTGGCTGCGTCTGGAAAATGAGGGTTTTCAAACCATCTGGATCACGGACTCCTGCCCCGCCCAAGCCGAGGCCGTCTACAGCCGGTCTCCGTTCCAGGTCATATCCCTGGCTCGGGATATTGCCAGAATCCTGCTTGAACCGTTATCACCGCCCAGCGATTGAGCGTGCTGATCACGCCTGCTTTCCAGACACAATCTTCCATGTCCACCCAAGGAGACAAACATGATCCCCGACGACCTGCTGTATGCCGCATCGCATGAATGGGCCCGCATCGAAGGCCAGGAAGCGCTGGTCGGAATCACGGACTTCGCCCAGTGCCAACTCGGCGACATCACCTTCATCGAACTGCCCACGGTGGGCGATACCGTTGTTCAAGGCCGGGAAATGGGCAGCATCGAATCAGTCAAGGCGGCAAGCGAATTAAACAGTCCGGTTACCGGAACGGTACTCGAAGTGAATGAAGAACTGGACGGCGCACCGGAAAAAATCAACCGGGACCCGTACGGCGTCGGCTGGATGATCCGCGTCAAGCTCTCCGAGCAGCCGCAAGGCCTGCTGACTCCCGAGCAATATAAAGCCCTGGCCGAATGCCGCGAGTAGACCATGCCCTACATTCCTCACACCCCGGATGAACAGCGTAGAATGCTGGATGTGATCGGCGCGGCCGGCATGGGCGACCTGTTCGCGGAAATTCCCGAGACGCTCCGCCCCCAAAGCTTCGACATTCCCGAAGGCCTTGGCGAACATGAGGTGCTGAGCCGACTGGAAGCCTTGGCGAACAAGAACAATACTCAGCTGATCAGCTTTCTGGGCGCCGGTTTCTACGATCACGCCATTCCCGCGGCCGTGGATTTTCTGACCTCCCGCGGTGAATTTGCCACGGCATACACCCCCTACCAGCCTGAAGCTTCCCAGGGGTCCCTGCAGGCCATTTTCGAGTACCAGACGGCCATTGCCCGGCTACTGGAGATGGATTTCGCCAACGCATCCGTCTACGACGGCGGCACGGCCCTCTATGAAGCCATGATGATGGCCGTGCGCCAGACCAAACGCCGCCGGATCGTGGTGGATGAATGCGTCAACCCCATCTACCGGCGCATGCTGGACTGCTACACCTCAAACCTGTCCCTGGAGATGATCCTGGTGCCGCACCAGGAAGGCTCGTCCGACATGCAGGCCCTTTCCGCGGCCGTTGACGAAAACACCGCCGGAGTCATTGTCCAGAATCCGAACTTTTTCGGGGTCATTCAGGACTTTACCGACCTGTTTTCCCACGTCCGGAACCACGGCGCCTTGAACATCATTTCCGTCTATCCCCTGATGCAGGCGATCCTGAAGACTCCGGGCGCCATGGGCGCGGACATTGCCACTGCCGAAGGCCAGAGCCTGGGATTGCCGCTGAGCTTCGGCGGGCCCTACCTGGGCATGATGACCTGCTCCAAGGCCTTGATCCGCCAGATGCCCGGACGAATCGTGGGCCGCACCACCGATGCCGATGGGCGAACCGGGTACGTCCTGACATTGCAGGCCCGGGAGCAGCATATTCGCCGCCAGAAAGCCACCTCCAACATCTGTTCCAACCAGGCTCTGTGCGCCATGCGGGCCATCGTCTATCTCTGCCTGATGGGCCCCAGGGGCTTGGCCAACACGGCGACCCACTGCACCGAACTCGCCCATTACGCCGCAAGGAGGCTGCTCAAACTTCCGGGAACACGAATGCTCAGCCCGGCGCCCTTTGCCAATGAATTCGCTCTGGTTCTGCCAATCCCAGCCTACCACGTCATTGACCGGCTGACCCGGCGCGGGTTTCTGCCCGGTTTTCCTCTGGGCCGCTACTATCCCGGCCTGGAAAACGTACTGCTTGTGGCCTGCACGGAAAAAAACACCCGCGAAGACATCGGCATTCTCAAGGAACTGCTGGGAGGCGCATTATGAAAACGATATTCGATCAGTCCGTCTCCGGGCGACCCGGCGTGGGAATGCGCGAGTTAAAAAAGGACCTGACCGGCCTGATTCCCCGGGAGTTGGCCAGAACCGGTCCGCTCTGCCTGCCCCAAGTCGGAGAGTTGGACGTGGTGCGCCATTTTACCCGCCTTTCCCGGCTGAACTTCGGAGTGGACAGCCATTTCTATCCCCTGGGCTCGTGCACCATGAAATACAATCCCAAGTTCATGGAGCAGGCAGCGGCCCTGCCCGGCTTCAGCCGCCTGCATCCCCTCGTGCCCCAGTTCCGGGGCGCGGGCCACTTCGCCCAGGGCGCGCTGGAAGTGATCTTCGAAACCGAACGCCTGCTCAGTGAAATTACAGGCATGGCCGGTTTCACCGTGCATCCCATGGCCGGCTCCCACGGCGAACTGACCGGCGCCATGATCATCGCCGCCTACCACAAGGACAAGGGACGCAAGCGATCCAAGGTCATCGTGCCGGATTCGGCCCACGGAACCAATCCGGCATCCGCGGCCATCGCCGGCTTCGACGTGATCAGCCTGGAGTCCAGGGACGGCATCGTCGATCCGGTCGCCCTGGAAGCGGCTCTGGACGAGGACGTGGCTGCGGTGATGATGACCTGCCCCAACACCCTGGGCCTGTTTGAACAGCACCTGCCCCGGATCGTTGAACTGGTCCGGTCCGTGGACGCCCTGCTCTACTACGACGGCGCGAACCTGAACGCCATTCTCGGAAAAATGCGCGTGGGCGACGCCGGTTTCGACGTGGTCCATCTGAACCTGCACAAGACCTTCGGCACGCCGCATGGCGGCGGAGGACCGGGATCCGGTCCGGTGGGGGTCAGCGAGCGGCTGGTGGATTTCCTGCCCATATCTCGGGTGGTCAAACTGGAAGACGGCCAGTTTTTTCTGGACTACGACTACCCGAAATCCATCGGCTATGTGGCCCCGTTTTACGGGAACTTCGGCGTCTACCTGAAGGCCTATGCCTACATCCTGCGCCTGGGCCGCGAGGGTCTGATCCGGGTTTCCGAAAACGCCGTTCTTGCGGCGAATTATCTCCGCAAACGCCTGGAAGATCACCTGGAAATCCCCTTCAACCGGATCTGCATGCACGAATTCGTGGCCTCGGCCGTGCGACAGGCCGCCAAAGGCGTCCGGGCGGTGGATATTGCCAAAGCCCTGCTGGACAAGGGTCACCATGCGCCCACGGTCTATTTTCCCCTCATCGTCAAGGAAGCGTTGATGTTCGAGCCCACGGAAACCGAATCTCTGGACACCCTGGACCAGTTCGTGGACGACCTGATCGAAATCCTGGAGAAGGCCGAACAGGACCCCGCCTCCATCCAGTCCGCTCCCAGCCAGACTGCCGTGAGCCGCCTGGATGAAGTCAAGGCCGCGCGTAACCTGGAACTGACGGATCACTGCGGGCTCTAATCTCTTCGCTGTCCAAAAAATAGCCGTGAGATCCCGGACGGGATCTCACGGCCCCTGATCGACTTGTCGCGCTGGATCGCCAAGATTCTCAGCCAGCCCTGAAATTACTCCGCAACTGGTCACTGCTCAAAAAAATGTGGCAATGAGCGGGTTGAATCCAGGGAGCGCCGCACCCCAGTGCGGCAACGGTGTAACGCACTCAGGACAAAGTTCCGGCTGGAGCATGGCCCTGTAGCTGAATCATGAAACTCAATCCCGGAGACACTCCTTGCACGTTAAACCTCATCGTTCGACCTTTTTGAGCAGTTACCGCAACTGCTCAAAACTTGCGGCAATCAATGAGGATAAATCCAGGGAGCGCCGCACCCCAGTGCGGCCAGCGGTGTAACGCACTCAGTACCAGGTTCCGGCTGGAGCGTGGCCCAGCAGCTGGTTACAAAGCTTCACTCAGGGTGGGATCACCTTGCTCGCGTAACCGCAACGCCCGCCCTTTTTGAGCAGTTACATCACTCCTTCACCCTGTATATGATCGCCGAGATCACCGCCCCTTGCGGGTCCTGCAGCACGCAGAAACACCCGACTTCAAGATATTCGTCAACGATACGACCTCCACATCCGTGGTCAGCAGCACGTTCCAGCTGAACGCGCCGTGGATTTCATACCTGTTGCCCATTAACCACTCCTTTGTGCTTGGTTTCCGTTTCATGATCCGCCTGCCTCGCAACAGGCAGAGTAGCACGCACACCTACCAAAAATAGCACGATTCACGTTTTTATAATTTTGTGTTGTAAAAAAACTTGGAAACGTATACACTAGTATCAACAAATTACTGCCAAGGCTCCAGCACCAAGGATCTGTCAGTCAGATCAACAGCCCAGATTCGTGATTTGTAACTACTCAGCAACTTGTGACAAACCCGGAGTGTTCTATCTGGGTACAAGCGGGGAGAATTCAACATGCGACACGTTTCGTCACGCCTTTCACTCATTCTGGCTTTTTTCCTGTTCATTTGCATGACCAGTTCCACATCTGCCTCTGCCCAAGACCGGCAGATCAAGGACATCCTGGACCGGAAAGTGTCCATTCCGGATCAGGTGGACCGGGTGATCTGTTCCGGTTCCGGGTGTCTGCGCCTGCTGGTTTACCTGCAAGGTCAGGACCGGATTGTGGGTGTTGACAGCGCGGAAAAGGGCGGCCTGCCCTCTTCGGTGGAAGCCCGCCCCTATGCCGTTGCCCATCCCCGACTCGGCGAACATCCCTTGTTCGGAGAGTTCCGTGGCCACGACAGTCCGGAATTGATCGCGGCACTGGATCCCGGGCCCCAGGTGATCCTCAAGGCCAATGCCCCTCGGGACGGCGGCATTGACTCGCTCCAGGCCAAGACCGGCATCCCGGTCGTGGGACTGGGGTACGGGAACCTGACCAGCCAAAGAGCCAATCTCGACCAGACCCTGCGGATCATGGGCCAGGTCCTGGGTCTGGAGGAACGGGCCGAAGCCGTGATCGCCTACTTCGACTCCCTGGAGGCGGATCTGCGGCAAAGGGCCGCGGCGGTTTCCAAGGACAAGCGGCCCAGCGTCTATATCGGCGGCCTGGCCCACCGCGGCGGCCACGGATTCGCGTCCACCGAACCATCCTATGCGCCTTTCGCGTTCCTGAACGTGCGCAACGTGGCCGGTGAACTCGCCGGGAACAAGGAAACCGCCGCCCACGCCGTGGTCGCCAAGGAACAGCTTCTGCTCTGGGATCCGGAGATCGTGTTCCTGGACATCTCCACGACCCGGCTCCAGGCGGAAGCCAACGGCCTGGAGGAACTGCGCACCGACAGGGCGTATCAGGCCTTGAGCGCCGTCCGGAACAACAACGTTTTCGGCGTGTTCCCCTACAATTCCTACACCACGAACTACGAATCCGTGCTCGCCAATGCCTATTACATCGGCACGGTCATCTACCCGGAACAGTTCGCGGACATCGACCCCATGGCCAAGGCCGAGGAGATCAGCACCTTCCTCAACGGCGGCCCGGCCTTCGGACAGATCAACGCCGACTTCAACAACCTGGGGTTCAGCCGGATTGAGTTATAAGATCAAAATGTTTCGACTCACCTGGGATTGGATGGATTCACATACTCTCTCCCTTCGTGCTCTTCGTGCCCTTCGTGGTAAAATAAGGTGCAGAATTCTGAACCATTGACCACCACCTCCGCAACGGCTACGTTTTTGTACAAATCAGTGCACCAAATGTGGAGTTTCGCATGAAAATCATCAGTGATCGTGAATTCAGAAATAATCCCGGCAAGTTCCGCAAAGAACTTGAACAAGGTGATGTCGTCCTCGCGAACCGAGGCAAACCATATGCGGTCATGCTTCCCGTGCCGGATATTGAAAATTTGGATGAAGTTTTGGAATTGGCCTCCAGGATCAAGGCGCAAATGGCCTTGTCCAGCGTCAGGAACAAGGCGGCGCTCAGTGGAATGGACCAGATCAGTGTGGCGGAAATCAATGCGGAAATCGCGGAAGTTCGCAAGGAAAGGCGCAGGTAGGGATGCTTGCGGTTGTGGACACAAACGTTAGGTATTAGGCCTGCTCACCCTGCACGCAATACCGGCCAGAATCGTGGATATGATCTATACCGGCCGTATCCATTGCCTGCATGATGATCGCATCCTGGACGAATACAGGCGTGTCTTGGCGCGGCCGAAATTTGCTCAAATCATTTCCGCCCAGGAGAAGGAAGACCTGTTGGCCTATTTGATACGCAACGGTCAGAAAGTTCTTTCCGGACCGCTCAAAGGACTCAGTGCATCGGTTCCAGATCCCGATGATCTGCCTTTTGCCGAGGTTGCCGTTACCGGAAAGGCTGCATGTTTATTAACCGGAAATACAGTCCATTTCCATTTCCTCAGCATGCCTCCCTGGGAAATTGCGGTTCTCTCTCCTCGTGAAGCCTATGACAGGCTTTGCCAGGAAGCTTGACCCGCCATTACTTGCGCATGATTCTCACATTCGCCTCGAATCTGCCCCATATTCCAACATTGATTTAGTTCCGAACATACTACCACCTGACCCTTCATCCTGATTACGTCTCCCTCCATGACTCACTTCGATTACGGCCAGCCGCCGTCGGAATACAACGCCTACATCGGCCGCAAAATCCTGTTCCTGTTCCTGCTGACCCTGCTGACCGGCATGCTGCTGATTACGGCTGTTTCCCTGGGCGCGGTGCGCATTCCAGCGTGGGAAGTGATTCTGGCGTTTTTCGGCCTGGGCGAGGACGCCCGGTTTTCCATCATCATCCGCAACATCCGCCTGCCCCATGCCCTGGCCGCCCTGCTCGCCGGAGCCGGGCTGGCCGCGGCCGGGGCGGCCATGCAATCCATTCTGCGCAATCCCCTGGGTTCGCCTTTCACCCTGGGCATCTCCCAGGCCGGGGCCTTCGGCGCGGCCTTTGCCGTGATGCTCCTGGGCACCGGAACCATGCAAAGCACCCATGTAGGGGCTGTGAGCATCGCCAACCCCTACATGACCACCATCTGCGCCTTCATCGCCTGCATGGCCGCGTCCCTGGTGATCATCGCCATTGCCCGGCTACGGGGGGCCAGCCCGGAAGTGATGGTCCTCAGCGGAGTGGCCCTGGGATCGCTTTTCTCCGCCGGAACCATGTTTTTGCAGTATTTTGCCGACGACGTGCAGCTGGCTGCCATGGTCTTCTGGACCTTCGGCGACGTGGGCCGGGCCGGTTGGCCGGAAGTGGGCTTCATGGCCGTGGTGGTGGCGGTCGCCCTGCTCTTCTTCATCCTGAACCGCTGGAACTACAATGCCATTGACGCCGGAGACGAAACAGCCAGGGGCCTGGGCGTGCGCGTGGAGCTGGTCAGGGTGATCGGCATGCTGGTCGCCTCCCTGGTCACGGCGGTGATCGTCTCCTTTCTGGGCATCATCGGCTTCGTGGGGCTGGTCTGCCCGCACATCGTGCGCCGGATCATCGGCGACGACCATCGCTTTCTGCTGCCCGCCTCGGCCTTGACCGGCGCCTGCCTGCTCCTGGCCGCGGACACCGCGGCCCGTTTGATGCTCGCCCCCCGGGTCCTGCCCGTTTCCATCCTCACGGCCTTTCTCGGCGCGCCCACCTTCCTCTACCTGCTGATTCGGGGGCGCAATCGATGATCCTGGACGTACGCGACATCCGCATCGGCTACAACGGCCGTCTGGTCCTACAAGGCCTGGACTTTGCCGTGGACCGCGGCCAGGTGCTGACCATTCTCGGCCCCAACGGCGTGGGCAAGACCACACTGTTGCGCTGCATCAACGCCATGCTCAAACCCAAGTCCGGGGCCGTGCTCGTGGAAAACGCCGACGTCTTCCGGATGCGCGCCGGGGACATTGCCAAGCGCCTGGGATACGTGGCCCAGCGCAACGAGGCCGGACGCATGACCGCCTTCGACGCCGTGCTTCTGGGCCGCAAGCCGCACCTGCGCTGGAAGGTGACCGAAGCGGATTTGCGCAAGGTGGACGCCGCCCTGAAACAGCTCGGCCTGGAGCATCTGGCCCTGCGCCATATCAACGAGATGAGCGGCGGCGAGCTGCAGAAGGTCTGCATCGCCCGGGCCCTGGTCCAGGAGCCCTCGGTGCTCCTCCTGGACGAGCCCACCAGCAGCCTTGATCTCAAGAATCAATTGGAAATCCTGCGCACCATCAGCCATGTGGTCCATGAACACCAGTTGGCAGCGGTGATGACCATGCACGACCTGAACATGGCCTTCCGCTTTTCGGACGCCTTCGTGTTCATCAAGGAGGGCAAGGTCTTTTGCTGCGGCAAGAACGAGGAACTCACCCCGGACATGATCCGGGAAGTCTATGGCGTCCCCGTGGACATCCTGCGGCATCAGGGACAGACCGTGGTCGTTCCTTGCGGGTGAAGTTTCGAGATCTCGTGGACACAGGACAGGCACAGGGAGCCTGCTCTTACGGAATAATCATTATCTGGCTCATTACGATAATCCATTAGGACTACGGTGAAACCTCGATTTCCCTACGAAAAATGGCCAGCACGGTCTACGGCTTCCTGGGAACGCGAGGCTCTGCACTCGCAGTTCTTGAAGAGCGGGTACGGAGCCCCGCGTTCCCGGGTTTACTTTGGATACGAGCATATCAGGTACGTCGAAAAGAATTCGCTGTAGAAAGTTAACCAAAAAGGCGGCATGACATGAACTGCACCCTGACCAAAGAACAAATCGACAGGGCCATAACCTTTCACGGCCATGAGTGCCCGGGACTGTGGATCGGCCTGCGGGCCGCGGAGCTTTGCCTGCGCGAACTGGGCCACAACGACGACAATCCCGTCACCGCCGTGGTGGAAACGGACATGTGCGGCGTGGATGGCATCCAGGTGCTCACCGGATGCACCTTGGGCAAGGGCAACCTGATCCACAAGGACCTGGGCAAGACGGCCTTCTCCTTTTATCGAGCCTCGGACGGCAAGGCCTTGCGGGCTGTTTTTCAAAGACAGGCCATGGGGCCGGAAAGCGGCGAACTGCGTGAATTGATGAAGAAAGTCTTTTCCGGGTCAGCCACCGAAGAGGAACAGAACAGGGCCAAGGAACTCAAGGCGAATGCCCGTCGGCGCATTTTTGAAGCTCCCCTGGAGGATCTCTTCACCGTGGCCGAGCCGACCCTACCCGCGCCCCGCCCGGCCAAGATCCTGGACAGCCTGAACTGCTTTGCCTGCGGCGAATCCACCATGGAATCCCGCACCCGCCGCTTTGCCGGGCAAAATTACTGCATTCCCTGCTTTGCAGCCGTGGAGCAAAAAGTGTAGGATCTGTTCCTGAGAGCCTGAGAGTCTGAGAGCATTGATTCCGCATGAACGGGTTGCTCATCGTCAACCACTGAATCAACCACTGAACTTTCCCGCCGAAAACGTCCATAACCAGATCTACGAGAGGAACCTATGGTCGCCTTGGACATTTCCGGAAGATACACCCTGCGTGAAGAGATCGCCAACAGCATCACTCATGGCCTTGGAGTCTTGTTGTCCATTGCCGGGCTGGCCGTCCTGACCGGACTGGCCAGCCGCTACGGCGATGTCTGGCATATTGTGAGCTGCAGCATTTTCGGCTCCACCCTGATCCTGCTGTACACCGCATCCACCCTGTACCACGGCATCCCCCATCCCGGCGCGAAAAGGATCCTGCGCATCGTGGACCACTGCGCCATTTTCCTGCTTATCGCCGGAACCTATACCCCCTTCACCCTGGTCAACCTGCGCGGTCCCTGGGGATGGTCCCTCTTCGGAGCGATCTGGGGCCTTGCCCTGCTGGGCATCATTCTTCAGTTGACGCCCTGGCGCCGCTTTCGAGTGCTGTCCGTGCTGCTTTACGTGGGCATGGGCTGGGCCGTGGTCGTGGCCACCAAGCCGCTGCTCAACGCCGTTCATCCCCACGGCCTGCTCCTGCTGGCCCTGGGCGGCCTGGCCTATACCGGCGGCATCGTCTTCTACGCCTGGCGCAGGCTGCCCCACCACCATGCCATCTGGCATCTGTTCGTCCTGACCGGCAGCGTGCTGCATTTCTTCGCCGTGCTGCTCTACGTCATCCCCATCAGCGCCTGATCCATGGCCGAACAATTCAATCTCTTTCTGAGCGTGTACATCATGCTCTTCTTCCTGCTCACGCCCTTTTTCGTGCTCTCCGCCTTTTTGTCCATGACCAAGGAAATGGGCATTCCTGCTCGCAGGCGGCTGGCCCGGCGGGTCACCCTGGCCGTGACCATTACCGGATGCATTCTCTCCGTTGCCGGCAACGCCATCTTCAATGTGTTCGGCATCACCCTGGACGCCTTCCGCATCGGCGCCGGCGCCCTGCTCTTTCTCTCCGCCGTGTCCCTGGTCCGGGGCACCAGGGTCGAGCCGACCCAGGAAGCGGACGGCGACATCAGCGTGGTTCCCCTGGCCATCCCCATCACCATCGGCCCGGCCACGGTGGGCGCCCTGCTGGTCATCGGCGCAGGAGCCGAGAACCTGACAGAACGGGCCATCAGCATTGTCGCCTTCATCTGCGCCAGCCTTTCCGTAGGTTTGATGCTCATGACCGCCAACACCATCGAACGAGTCGTGGGGCGGCTGGGACTGACCATCCTCTCCAAGATCACCGGCCTGATCCTCTCCGCCCTCTCCGCCCAGATCATCTTCACTGGAATCAGGGGCATGTTGGAGTTGTAAACGTTACATTTTTGCGTTGATTTGACTTTCCGGGACACGAAACTTATCCAAAAGTATCATGTCCTGTCGTACCAGCCTGTTCTGCATCATAGCGTTCTATCATCCCACGCGACTGCCTGCCCCTTCAGAGGTCTTTTTCGGACCCGGCGGCTGTCGCAGCGATGCAACTCGATCCCGCGGCGACGCTTCCCCGGCGACGTCGATTTCACATGACCATCAATCGACACCTTTCGCTTCACCAAACTCTCCTTCCGATCCTCCAACCAGCCTGAATACATTCCCTTACGCCACTGCACCGGCTTGTGAGGTCGCTCTGTGACCTCCATGGCCCTCCGGCCCATCCGCTTCGCAGTGAACCATTATCGGGACTTCCTGCTCTACGCCCTGCTCATGGGCGCCCTGGCCTGGTTCATTGCCAGCGGAGAGCAGAGCATGGGATACCAGTGGAAATGGTATCGCATGTCCCGGTATCTGCTGCAGATCACCGAGGACGGCTGGATCATCGGGCCGCTGTTCCAAGGGCTGATCGTCACGTTCAAGATTTCCGGCCTGAGCCTGATTCTGGCATTGTTTTTCGGTCTCACCGCGGCACTTTTACGCCTCTCGGACTCATTCACGGCCAGGCTCGTGGCCAAGGGTTATGTCGAATTCATCCGTAACACCCCGTTGCTGACCCAGATTTTTTTCATCTACTACGTCATCGGTCCGGTCCTGGGCCTGAACGCCTTCGGATCCGCCGTTCTGGCCCTGTCGCTCTTCGAAGGCGCCTATGCCTCGGAAATCTTCCGGGCCGGAATCGTTTCCATTCACAAGGGGCAGTGGGAGGCATCCTATAGCCTGGGTCTTTCCCAGTGGGACACCTACCGCAAGATAATCTTTCCCCAGGCCATCAGGCGGATTCTGCCGCCATTAACCGGCGTCGGCGTCACGCTGATCAAGGATTCCTCCCTGGCCAGCACCATCGCCATTTACGAACTGACCCAGCAGGGCAACATTGTGGCCTCGGACACCTTCATGGTCTTCGAGGTCTGGTTCACCGTGGCGGCCATCTATCTGGCCATCACCTTTCCCCTGTCCATGGCCGTGGCCGAACTGGGCAAACGCATGCGTTCCAGAGAGCAGTAACGCAAAGTAAAGATAATCGGCACATGCTTCAATCGATCGTGAAAGTTGGGCAAGACCATGCAAAAACGCACCAAAGGATCAATCACTCCGAACAATAAGGCCATTGGAGCGGAGATCATTATCGTCCAGGACATCGTCAAAACCTATCCCGGCGGCTTCCGAGCCTTGGACCATGTCTCCTTCACCGTCCGTCAGGGCGAGGTGGTGGTGGTCATTGGTCCTTCGGGCTCCGGAAAATCCACCTTGCTGCGCTGCCTGAACGGTCTGGAGGATGTGGACTCCGGATCGA
Source organism: Desulfonatronum parangueonense (assembly GCF_054656975.1). NCBI lineage: Bacteria > Pseudomonadati > Thermodesulfobacteriota > Desulfovibrionia > Desulfovibrionales > Desulfonatronaceae > Desulfonatronum > Desulfonatronum parangueonense. The sequence goes on along the minus strand of NZ_BAAHXH010000003.1, from coordinate 13,969 downwards.
TCACCATCGACGAGGTCCCCCTGGACGACACACCCCGGAACCGGCTGACCATCCGGACCGAGGTGGGCATGGTCTTCCAGTCCTTCAACCTTTTTCCGCACATGACCGTGCTGCAAAACGTGAATCTGGCCCAGATCCAGGTTCGGAAAAAATCCCGAAAGGATGCCGAAGCAACCACCTACGGCCTGCTGGAACGGGTCGGCCTGACGGACAAAGCCCATGAATATCCGGCCCGGCTTTCCGGCGGGCAGCAGCAACGGGTGGCCATCGCCCGGGCCCTGGCCATGCACCCCAAGGTCATGCTCTTTGATGAAGCCACGAGCGCACTGGATCCGGAGACCATCGGCGAAGTCCTGGAGGTCATGAAGGGCCTGGCTTTCGACGGCATGACCATGGTCGTTGTAACCCACGAGATGGGTTTTGCCCGCGAAGCCGGAGACCGGATTGTATTCATGGAAAACGGCCAGATTTTGGAAGAGGCCGCGACGCAAGACTTTTTCAGCCGTCCACGCCAGGACCGGACCCGCGCCTTTCTCAGCCAGATTCTGTGCGGCCCTGTCCCTGGTATTGAAGATTCAACCCCAACCTCAAAGGAGAACAACAAATGAAAAATTGCCGCAACCTGCTGCGTACGGCTCTGTTGGCCGCCCTGCTCCTCTGCCTCGCCGTCACGGCCCAGGCCCGGAACGTGAGTCAGGAACTGACCCGCGAAAGCGCCCTGACCCGGATCATGGAACGCGGCGCCCTCCGCGTGGGCTTCGACACCTTCGTGCCATGGGCCATGCAGGACAAGACCGGCGAATTCATCGGCTTCGAGATCGATGTGGCCAGACGTTTTGCCGAGGATCTGGGCGTACGCATCGAACTCGTGCCCACGGCCTGGAGAGGAATCATTCCGGCCTTGATGACCGGCAAATTCGACCTGCTCATCGGCGGCATGAGCATCCGTGCCGACCGCGCCCAGCAGGTCTACTTCAGCATGCCCTACTACTACACCGGTCAGTCCCTGGTCGCCCACCGGGAAAAAGCCGCAGGCTTCACCACCCTGGAGGACTTCAACAACTCCGACGTGATCATCGTCGCCCGTACCGGCACCACGGCCCAGCGCGCCGCGGAAACGCTCTTCCCGAATGCCCAGCGCAAGTACTTTGAAAAGGAACCCCAGGCCGTCCAGGAACTGCTCATGGGCCGGGCCCATGCCCTGATCGGCAATGCTCCCCTGCCTTCCCAGGAAGCCATCAAGAACCCGGAGCGGCTCTTCCAGCCCATCACCGAAAACCTGACCCGCGAGCCCGTGGGCATCGCCATGCGCAAGGGCGACCCGGACATGCTCAACTACGTCAACAGCTGGATCTTCCAGATCACCGGCGAAGGCTGGATCCAGGAACGCTACACCTACTGGTTCGAAACCATGGACTGGAGGGACCAGATCGAATAACCCCCAACCCCAAACCCTACAAAATCCACGAACCCTACAAACCCCACAAACCCCAAACCCCAAAAGCCAACAAACCCAAATGCCCCTGAAAAAGACCCGCTTCACAACCCTCGATGCCGTGCTGATCCTGGCGATCATCGCCTTCGGGATCTTTTTCGCCTGGCGGGTCACGACCACCCTGGAATACCAGTGGCGCTGGCATCTGCTGGCCAACTACCTGCTGCGCTGGGACGAGGCCGCCGGCCGCTGGGTTCCGGGGCTGGTCACCCAGGGGTTGCTGACCACCATTCGCCTGAGCATCTGGACCATGCTTCTGGCCACGCTCATCGGCGTTGTCATGGGGCTGGCCAGGTCGAGCAAGGCCTTGTTTCCGCGCATGGTGGCCTGGACGTACGTGGAGGTGGTGCGCAACATTCCGCCGCTGGTCTTGATCTTCATTTTCTATTTTTTCCTGGCAGACCAGCTGATGTCCTTCCTGGGGGTGGACGCCCTGCTGCGCAACCTTCCGGATTGGGCCAAGGACCTGCTGCCCTGGGTGGCCGTGCCCGTGGACCGGATGCCCAATTTCCTGGCCGCCCTGCTCACCCTGGCCGTCTATGAAGGCGCCTACATCACCGAGCACGTCCGGTCCGGGATCCAGTCCGTGGAACGGGGCCAGCGCGAGGCTGCCTACGCCCTGGGGTTGTCGCCCTGGCAGCAGATGCGCCACGTCATCTTTCCCCAGGCCTTGTCCCGGATCATTCCACCGCTCTCCGGACAATTCATCGCGACCATCAAGGACACGGCCATCGTCTCGGTGATCAGCGTTCAGGAACTGACCTTTCAAGGCCTTGAACTGATGGCCTCCACATATATGACCTTCGAGATCATGATCACCATTACCGCGCTCTACCTGGTGGTGACCCTCACCTTCTCCTCTTTGGCGGGCCTGGTTGAGCGGCGGATGCGCAGAGCCTATGCATAGCGCATGTTGATCATGGAAACGTCAATGCAACTCGTTGCACCATGCACGGCGTGAACTTACAGGAATGATCATGGAACAACATTCCCCCATCTCCCCTGAAGAGCTTGAGCGCTCACCGGACCTGGAGCTGGAATTCATGCGCGCTTCCGGCCCCGGCGGACAGAACGTGAACAAGGTCTCCACGGCCGTGCGTCTGCGGTTTGCCGTTTTCCGCTCTGCCTTGTTGCCCGAAGACGTTCGTCAACGGCTGGTCCGGGTGGCCGGAAGAAGAATGACCGAGGAAGGCGAACTGATCATCGAGGCCCGCCGCTTTCGGACCCAGGAACGCAACCGGGCCGATGCCCTGCAACGGCTGGCCGATCTGATCGCCAAAGCCTGGCATGGGCCCAAACCGCGCCGGCCCACAAAGCCGACCCTAGCCGCACGCCGACGGCGACTGGAGCAGAAGAAGGAACGCAGCAGGGTCAAGAAGACGAGAGGAAAGGTCGGTAGCGAGGATGGATAAGATAATAAGTGAAGATCAGGAATCAGGTTGCAACTCAAGAAGCTGTTCCGGGCCAACGAGGTTTGTCTTCGTGCAGCACTCCTGAACCGCCAATAACAGGAGCTGTCCAATTTTCCACGATCAAATTTGGGATATGCTCGAAATGGCGGATATTGTTCGTCACAAGGACGGCGCTTTGGCTGAGTGCATGCGCGGCAATCATCATGTCCATGTTTCCGCTTGTCCTGCCCTGCTTTTCCAGGATTGCTCGCAAACTTCCATAGGCTTCGGCAGCTTTTTCATCCCAGGAAAAAACGGAAAGCCGGGCCATGAAATCATCAATATCCTCACGAATGCGTTGACCCTGAGGATGTCGGGCGGCTCCATAATGTAATTCGGCGAGAACAATACACGAAATGCAAATTTCTCTGGGATCAACGAGATCGAACCGCGCCTTGACCGGAGCAGGACGGCATTTCAGAATGTAACTGCAGATGTTCGTATCCAGCATCCACATCAAAACATCTCCCTCTGCTGCGGTGGCATGTCATCTCGGTCGCTCAAGAAGTCTTCAGGGACTTTCGAAGGACGCGCAAAAAAATCATCCCAGTTTTCCGGCTTCGGTCGCAAAATGATCCGATCTCCGTCCCGTTCAACGTAGACCTCCTTGCAGGAAAAACGGAACTCGGCCGGCAAACGAACTGCCTGACTTCGGCCATTCATGAATACTTTGGCTGTGTGGCTCATGGACGCCTCCTGATATATGACAGTGATAGATATTTTTACGAAACCAAAAATCAAAATGTCAACCCAACGCGGGCTTTGCCCGCAAACCAGTTATCAGCTATTTGTTATCTGGATTTTCCTGACAACAAATAACTGATAACAATTTCTTGTTGTTTTGACAGGACTTCAGGAGTAAATCACTAATAATGTCCCATGGTTCGGTTTATGTTCAGTAACTGCTCAAAAACTTGTGGGCATTCAACGGGATAAATCCTGGGAGCGCCGCACCCCAGTGCGGCAACGGTGTAACGCACTCAGGGCAAAGTTCCGGCTGGAGCATGGCCCCAGTAGCTTGGTCACGAAACTCCGCGTCGATGGGTATACCTGCACAAGGGAACTTCATCGCCCGGAGTTTTTGAGCAGTACGATGTTCAAAACGCCAATGACCATCCGGAGATGACATGACATTTTTTCTGATTGCGACGTTGGTGTATTTTTCCATGCACCTGCTGGTCTGGGCTAGGGTCGGCGCACAACTGGGTCTTGGATGGCGACCCTGGCTTCTGGGACTGACCGCGGTTCTGGCCCTGACCCTGACGCCGATTCTGGCCTACCAGATTCCCGTTGACTGGCCCCAGCCCCTGGGTCGCACCCTCTGGTGGCTGGTGTTCGTCTGGATGGGATTGATCTTCTACCTGTTCTGGCTCCAGATCCTGGGCTACATCCTGGAAAAACTCGTCGGACTGCTGCCGGATGCGTACACAACCTGGTTCCCCAGGGGCAAACTGCAACTGCGAGCCATCTGGATTCTGGCGGTCCTGATCGTTGGATACGGCCTCTACGCCGCCACGCAATGGGAAGTGCCCCGGATTCCGATCCGGACGCCCCTGGTGGCCGAGGACACCCGCATCGTATTGATCAGCGACACCCATTTCGGCGTGATGACGCGGCAGGCCTGGGTGGAACGGCTGGTGGACTTTGTCCAAAGCCTGGAGCCGGACCTTGTGCTCCTGGCCGGGGATCAGATCAACGATCACCCGGAATGGCTGGAACCCAAGGCCGCGGCAGTGGCTGAACTCGCCCCTCGCCTCGGCGTCTTCGGCGTGCTCGGCAACCATGAAGCCTATGTCGGCCTCCAACCCAGCCGCACATTTCACGACATGGCCAAAATCAGCCTGCTGCGCAACGAGACCCTGATCCTGCCGGATTCCGGCATCCAGCTGATCGGCATCGACGATCCCACCTGGGGCCGCATGGATCGCCAGTTCATGATCCGACACCTGAAAAACCTGGCTCCGGAACTGTCGCCCGACAATTTCCAGATCCTGCTCACCCATCGCCCCTGGGCCTGGGATGAAAAAGCCGTCCCCCTGGGAATCCACCTGATGGTCGCCGGCCATACCCACGGCGGCCAGATTTTTCCCTTTCACTGGTTCGTCCGTCTGCAGCACAAATATATTGCCGGACATTTTCAGCAGGACCAGAGCCATCTGTACGTCACCACCGGCGCCGGCACCTGGGGCCCACCAATGCGCGTCCGCGCGAAGCCGGAGGTGGTGGTTATCGATTTGATCCGGGAGGAGGGGTAAGGGACTTTGATAGGCTATGGGTTATGGGGCGAAAGGGGAGCTAGTTTGGGGTGAGGTTTGCGAATATGCGTCAATGATTCGTTATGCTTTCTCTAATCAAATTAGCAGGTAAGCGATCAATTATCTTGTATCGTTTTTTTCGAGTTCAGGACTTGCCAAATCCGGCTAGATCATATAAACGATCAAATTCTTGTTCGGGAGGCAATCCCTCAAGGGCGAGGTAGCTCAGGTGGTCAGAGCATGCGGCTCATATCCGCAGAGTCGGGGGTTCAAGTCCCTCCCTCGCTACCAAGCAAAATCAAGGGTTTCAGCTGTTTAGCTGAAACCCTTTTTTATTATGGGCCTACTTGTCCAACCCCTGTCCAACCAAAAAAATAAGGGCGTCATTGGTAACTGCTCAAAAAGGCAGGGCGATGAGATTTCCCGTGCAAGGATTCCCACCCGTGCGGTGTTTCGTGATCCAGTTCCTGGGGCCAAGCTCCAGCCGGAACCTGGTCATCAATGCGTTACTCCGTTGCCGCACTGGGGGTGCGGCGCTCCCAGGATTTACACCCTTTGCCGCAAGTTATTGAGCAGTTACCGTCCTTGAACTGGCAAGGGCCACGCAAGACGGATCTCGGCATGAAGCCGGGACAACTCAATTACTGCGCATGAGGCAAGCGATCGCCAAGGCAATCGAGAAGCGAACACTGCCGGCTTCCCGATCTCGCATATCGATCCAACTCCTTCCGGGGGATGATCGTCAGTTGTCCTTTCTTGCCGTCCTGGTTGGCCCAACGAATATTTTGCGCCGAACATGCCCGAGGGACTGATGCGCATCAATGCGCCGTTGGCTTGGCTCTTTCTTGAATGGGTTGTCGCTGAAAGGCGGGTTTGTTTGAGGTTGTGGAATCCTCATTGAGCTTTGACTGGAGCTTCTCAATCAAAGCCTTTTGCTGACCCAATTGGGCTTTCAACTCGATATTCTCTTCGTAAAGCTCATAAACCAAACCCAGCATGGGCCATGGAGTGTACATGACCACCACGGGTGAAGTTTGCTTGACCACATACCGCAAAGCTTTCATGGATTACCACTAAACATGTTTGCCCTTTTGTACAGACACTGTGAGCGATTACCCATTAACTTACCCTCGGCAACTCCTTCCAGTTCGTCGTGTACCTCGGACTCAGGTGGGCCTGACGCATAACCCAGCGCTTTCCCGTGCCTTCCGATCCGAGTCGCATTGTCATTGAGCCCCATTTGGCATTGATCCGGTCCATGGTGTCCATCACCGCCTTGTTCCGTGCGCGTTCTTCCTGGGGCGGGTCAAACAGGTGCAGTCGGCGGCCCTGTTGGCGTTCGGTGCCAAAAACCATCACCCCGGCTTTGCGGTATTCGTAGCCCGGCTTGAAAATCTGCTTCAATGCTTTCAGGGACGCCCGGATAATGTCCGGCGTGTAGCATGAGGACACGGCCAAGGAGACGGTGGCTGCGTTGCTGTACTGGGGCTTGTCGAAACGGAAACGATCCGTCAGCACAAAAACCTGGACCTGTCCAGCTACGCATTCCTGAGCGCGAAGGCGCTCCCCTACTCTAGCCGCATACCCGGAAAGAATCTGCTCAAGCTGCTCCTTGTCCGTGACGGCTTTGGCGAAGGTCCGTGAGCAGACGATGCTCTTGGGTGTAGCCACTGCCTGTTCAAGTGGGATGCATGGGATGCCCTGAAGTTCCAGCAGAGTGTGCATTCCGCAGACAGTCATCCGTTTCCGCACCCAGTCCTTGTCCAGCTTGCTGAATTGCAAGGCATTACGAATGCCAAACTCTCGTAGCTTCTTGCTGTATCGCCGCCCGATGCCCCAGATGTCTTCGACGTCGATTCCGGCCAGAATGCGGTCCGGATCAGGATAATCCACAAGGCTGAAAGCCCCGCCATGCTCCGGCTGCTTTTTGGCCACCCGGTTGGCAACCTTGGCCAGGGTCTTGGTCGGGCCGATGCCGATGGACACCGGGATGCCTGTCCATTGCAGGACAGTAGCCCTGATCTTGCGAGCCAGTTCCAGGGGATGGTCGTGCATCAGGTCCAGGCGCAGGAATGCTTCATCAATGGAATAGATTTCCATGTCCGGCGTGAACCGGGAAACCGTATCCATGACCCGCCGGGACATGTCCCCGTACAGGGCGAAGTTGGAGGAAAACACGTAAACGCCGTGCTTCCTGAACAAGGGTTGGAACTTGAAGGCCGGCGCGCCCATGGGGATGCCCAAGGCTTTTGCTTCGTTGGACCTGGCAATGACGCATCCATCATTATTAGACAGGACCACGATGGGCTTGCCCCGCAGCTTGGGGTTGAACGCCCGCTCGCAGGAAGCGTAGAAATTATTGCAGTCCATCAGGGCGAAGATCTTCGAAGGTGGCATGTTCAGCCTTGAGTGGCATTCTGTTGCAGAACCGGAGCGATGCATTCCGGATCGTTGTTTTTCGGGCTGTTTATCCTGGGGCTAATCGGCATCATCAAGGTGTGCATGGCGTTGAAGGGTTGAAGTAGAGCGTCGATCTGAACCCGAGGATTATCAAGCCATGCTTGATAATCCTCGGGTCTGATGATCACCGGCATTCGGTCATGGATGACCGCCACAGTCTCGTTGGCATTGGTGGTCAGGATGGCGCAGGAGTCGAAAACCTCACCCGTCGCCGGGTTCTTCCAGGACTCCCAGATTCCGGCCATGGAGAATAGTTCCAGGTTCTCGAAGCCAATCAAGTATGGCTGCTTTTTGGTTCCTGACTTCTTCCACTCCAGGAACCCGTTGGCCGGGATTAGGCAACGTCTGTGCTGTATGGCGGAACGAAAAGACGGCTTGTCCCAAACCGTCTCGGACCGGGCATTGATGCACTTCGTAGCTTTGGCCAGATCGCGGGTCCAGGATGGAATCAAGCCCCACTTAAAGCGGGCGAGTCTGCGGCCAGAAGCATCTTGGTGCACCCCCATAACTTCCTGCCCCGGCGCAATGTTGTAGCTTGGCAGGATTGGCTCTCCGAGCGTGGAAAGGCCGTAGTGTTCATGGATGATCAAGGTGACCCACAGGCCAAATCGTCCGCACATATTGCAAGCTGTCTCTTCCAGTGCTTTAGGGCATCTAACTAACCATAATCAAAATATTTTTTTACTTCGCTGAGACTGCGTTTCCCAAACTTTGGCAATCAAAATCCAAGTATGCTCCCAGGACCGCGAACAAAAATCTACAAAGGCATCAAAAGTTTCGGAGTTGAATGCAAACGATTTTCCGGGCGTGATTTGTCCGACAAAATGATGAAAAGGGTGGCTATTTTTAACTTTGCTCATCCAAAAACCCTTTTGCCTGTCAAAACAGCTGAATCAGGGCCTTCTATTGTTGCGTCTGAAGTCTAACCGCCCTTGATAGTCTCATTTATTGTCTGCGTGAAGCGGATGATGGCGATGCCCCACACTGGACTGTGTGGCTTCAAATGGCGTGATTCACCATACCGCAGGGCAGAGCTAAATGATCAACCCTTGACCCGCTCTTGAATAACCAAATGGATATTGTCTCCGCCTGTTTGAAAGGCGGTGATGTTTTCAAGAGTGGTTTCAGCGATGTTGCGCAGGGCCTCTTCGGTGAAGAAACCCTGATGTCCGGTGATCAGGACGTTGGGAAAGGTCAAGAGCCGAGCAAACACATCATCCTGGATCACCTCGTCAGATAGATCCTCGAAAAAGAGGTCTGCTTCCTCTTCATAGACATCCAGGCCCACGCTGCCGATTTTGCCGCTTTTCAGGCCGTTAATAAGCGCCCGGGTATCAACGATGGCTCCCCTGCTGGTATTGATGATCATCACCCCTTTGCGCATTTTGGAAATGGCCTCACCGTTGATCAGATGACGTGTTTGAGGAGTCAGCGGGCAGTGCAGGCTGATAATGTGGGAGCGTTCAAACAACTCATCAAGCTGGACGTATTTCATGCCGAGTGCTTGGCATTCTTCCCTGGGATGGGGAGAATATCCAAGCAGATCACATCCGAAGCCGGACATCAGCCTAGTAAAGATCGACCCAATCTGTCCGGTGCCGATGACGCCCACTGTTTTCCCGTGAATATCAAATCCCAAAAGCCCATCCAGGGCGAAGTTTCTTTCGCGGACGCGGTTATAGGCCTTGTGAATATGCCGGTTCAAAGACAGCACAAGGGCCAATGTATGTTCTGCCACGGCATGAGGTGAATAGGCAGGCACCCTGGCAACTGTAATATTGAATTCCTTCGCCGCCTTCAGGTCGACATGGTTGAATCCGGCGGAACGAAGCGCCAGGAGCTTTACTCCACCTTCAGCCATGCACTGCAGGACGGTTCTGTCCACCGAATCATTGACAAACACGCAGACCGCGTCGAACCCACGGACCAGAGAACAGGTTTCCGAGGTCAGCCGTGTCTCAAAATAGCGCAGTTCATGGCCAGCCTGCTTGTTTGCATCGTCCAGAAATACCTGGTCATACTTTTTGGTGCTGAATACGGCGACGCGCATCACGTACCTCCCGTTTTAGATTCACCGAACGCGGGTGCTTGTATTTTATTCCCAGAGAATGACTTGACACCTTGTTTGTTGAATTTGCTGATGAAGAGGAACTAACCGGCCGGAAGATTTCCGTATCTTGTGCATTCCCAATGGCATCTTTTTGTATCTCGCGCGATCCGGAAAATGCCACGAAAATCATGGCATATCCCGCATAATCCCCAGAAGAAAATCGCTTGTTTCATTGGTGAAATGATCAAGATGCTCCTGGGTCAGCAGCTTGTTCTGGCAAAGGTTGATCAGTGTCATATGCATGGACGACCGTCGCCAGTCGTCGAAACATTTGCTGATTGCCTGATCTGCATTTTTGATTTGCTTGAAGGCCTTGAGATACCGCTCATGCTCCGTCAGTCCCTGTTCCCGCAGAATGCCCATGGTCTCGGCATTGATCCTTCGGCATAATGTCTGAAGAAGGTCATCACGTATCGCAAAGAGATACTTCCAGTCCTGTTCCGGGATTTTCCTTGTCATCTGCATTCAAGCCTTCCCTTTGAATATTCATTAAAACTACCTGTACTGCAAGACATTCAGGCTGCCCTGGATGTTTCTGTCCGGTGACCACTGCGACGACAACCTGGAATAGACCGCAACGCAGACCTCAATGTCCATCATGTAGTTATCGATGGCCGACAACTGGGTCAATATTGACGATCCCCGGAAAACGGACAGAACCAGTTTGGGCAACGCGACGGCGCGGCATTTCTCGTAAAGCATCTTCCGCTGGGCTTCATCGAAACTGTCATACATCTCCAACCGGTCGGATGTCGCGGAATTGTTGAGCGATTTAATCAAATCCACAACTTCCTGATCCTTGACCACATGCACGGCGATCATCAACAGGGCGTCTTCAAGCATGTCTTCTACCGTGGGAATCCAGACAATCTTCCTGTTCCTGGCGCACTGGAAAAGGTTCTGTTCCACCAGCAACCAGGCCGGCCTGCTGTTTTCTGAAAGAAAAAGGTAGTGACTCGGCCCGATGCCGTCGTGATTGGGATGCCCGGAACCGATCAGGATTTGTGCGGTCATTGCGCCCATGAAGAGTTCTCCTGTTTCGACGTCTGATTGTGGACCTGCTACTCGCTTCCCTGTTCCGCCAACGGATATAAGGCATACATTCGCGCGACTTCCTTCATGATATCCTCTTTCACGTCCTTCGGCCTGATCAATTCCGCATGACCGCCGAAGCCCAGTACCCAGGAGACCACCTCGGGTCTGCTCTGGGCGGTGAATTCCAGCACCACTGACCCGTTCTTGCGTTGGGTGCACTTCTGATCCTCGCTCCAGGTGCGTTCCAGAACATAGTTTGCCACCTCGGGGCTGAACCTGACTGTCACGCGGAAAGGGGTTTCGCGCTGGAATCCGAAGTATCCGTCGTTGGCCTGATCCGCATGGTGATCATGTACCCTGATGGTCGGAACGACATCCTTGATCCGATGCACGCACAGGGTCATGGGGTTGACGATTTCCGGCCTGCCCTCGTGTGGTACCTTGAACCCGCTGACATACAAGGCTTCGCGATAGGAAACCATGCGCAAAGGCGCGAAGCTGTGGCATTTCTCCGGTGAAGCTGGTGAGGCCTGGTAAACGACGGTGCAGACAACCTTCTCCCGAATGCACAGGAAGAGCTTTTCAATGGTTTCCTGATGCGGCGTATAATCGATGGAGCCCTTGACCATGGAACGGGCCATGGAGATCAAGGCTTCAGATCGTTCCTGCATGTCCGGCAGCAGAACCGTGGACCGGGCAATGGTGCCCTCGATCTCGTCGCGCAACCCCTTGGGCAAGAGGTGCATGACCATGTCCCGGCACAGCACCAGATGCTGGATCTGTTCCGGCGAAAAGGACACGCAGGGTTTTGTTCGAGGGGCTTTGGCCCGGTACCAGCGCTGCCCGTCGGAGGCGAGCCTGCTTTCAATTTTGACCTCCCTGCTGCGCTCGATGCTTTCCATCATCCGCAGAACGGTCTGCTTGGAGCAATTGAGCATCGTGGCCAACCCGGTCAAGGAATATTCCCTCCCAGTGAACAGCAAGGCCCCGAAGAGGCCAAGAAGCTTCTGGGCCGGCTTTGCGAACTGATCGTGTTTCGGCGGCATGATCCCCCCTTTGTGGTGGCGTGAACATGACCGCTAATCACCCTCAAGTGCAAGCATTTTTTGAGGGTCCAAATCTCTTTTTTTGACCCTCATGCAACATCTTGTCGTTCTGGAATAAAATAATTTTGGTTCCGTTCCTGATTATGGAACAGGGGCAGTGTAAATTTTATCTTCCTCGGAAGTATGGATTCCGTTGATGAACAGAGCCAAAGGGAGAGGGAGATGGAAACGATCAAGAAAAAATTGTCGTCGTTTGAGCTGGGAGATGTTGTTGCATTTCAAGGATTGGCAATGGTTCCGCTCTTCGGCGAATCAACCGACCCTGACTACCTGCTTCTGGAAGAGGCCCTGAAGTCCGGCTGCGCCCATGTGGACGAGGTTTCGGAGTCGGGCAACGTCAACCAACTGCTGTTCGTCAACCACTGCGAACGTCCTGTGCTACTCCTGGATGGTGAGGAGATCCGAGGGGCAAAACAAAACCGCGTGATGAACCTGACCATCCTCGCATCTGCCAAAAGTGAAATGAAAATTCCCGTATCCTGCGTTGAAGCCGGAAGATGGCGACATGACGGGATGGACTTCGCTCCGACCAGACAAATGCATTTTGCCGAAGGCCGCGCGGCCAGAATGTCTCAGGTGTCCGAGAACATCAGGACCAGCCGGTCCAGGCAGGCGGATCAGCGAGATGTGTGGGACAACATCTCCCGAAAGATGGAGCGCATGTCCTTGCATTCCCCTTCCGCGGCCATGGCTGATGCCTATGCGCAATCCGAGGATCTTCTAGAAGGCTATGTGTCAGCGTTGCCTGCAGTTGAAAACCAGGTGGGCGCGGTTTTCGGGATGCATGGCAAGGCAGTCGGTTTGGAATCTTTCGACAGTGCCCAGACCTACGCAAGACTTCATGTAAAGATCGTACGCAGCTTTGCCATTGACGCCCTGGAACGTGGGGCCAAGGACCAAGAGCAGTTTGCCAACGACCAAGCTGCAGCCTTTATCAAGGAGATCATTGAATCGTCCATGGAGGCATTCGATGCCCTGGGGCTTGGTCAGGATGTCCGGATTACAGCCAAGACCGTTAGAGGCGGTATTCTTGTGGCAAATGATCGTGTCCTGCACCTTTGCGCCTTCAGAGCGACTGACGGTGCACGAGGTAATGGCCGCGGCTCCAGGCTGGTCAGGAGTTCCCAAAGAGGTCAAAGGCATTGAGCAAAGGAGGGTTTATGCAACAGCGGCTGGAGAAGAATATTGATGCGGCGCAATGCGTGCCGTCCGTCTGGACGGCTTTTGCCGAAAACCTGGCCCAGGTGCTCGCGGGATTGCAGGAGGACCAGTACCTGATTCTTGAAGCCAAGCGATCCAACCGGTACATCCAGTTCGCCGGCCAAGGCGCGTACGGGCTGCGGATGGAAACTACGAGCAATCACTACCTTTTGAAGTCCGATCAGCTTACGGAACAGCAGATTGCCCTGCTCACGGAAAATGGCTGGAACAGCCCGACAAGAGATCCTCGCGAGTCGTCGCCGGAGGACAATCCGGAAGGCTCACCGAACTTCTTCATCAATCATCCGCTACCTGTAGCATACGAGACGGTAGCAAACCTGACGGTCAGAACCTTTGATACGATTTTGCGGGTGACCCATCCCGGCTGGCTTGAATATGATGCCCTTGATGCAGACAGCAATTCCTTCTCCTTCCCCTCTCTGGGTATAAAACGCAGGATACGTTTAGCGGGCAAGGACCCAAACCAGGTGCGCCAACGATTGCTGGCCTCGGTCCAGGAGTTCACGAATCTCAACGATCTGGCCTTTGATCAGGATGGGGATATCGCAATTCGCGTCGGGACTGCCATCGTCTTTATCCGCTACCAGACCGACCCGCCCATGGTGCGGCTGCATTCACCGCTGGTTCTCGACGTCGAAACCAGTCCAGCCCTGCTGGCCCGCCTCAACGAGTTGAACAAACGCGGGTACCTGCACTTCTTTTTCGACCAAGGCAGAGTCATAGCGGCAGCGGATGTGAATGCAACCCCATTTATTACACAGCATGTCGGCTGGATGTTGAAAACATTCTTCAACATCGTTGATGATGTCGACGACCTTCTTGTCTGCGAGTTTGGA
>NZ_BAAHXH010000002.1:0-65458 GCF_054656975.1 Desulfonatronum parangueonense | reverse complement strand
GGTCCGCTTCATACTGAGCCGAGTTGACTCCCTGCATGTCCACGATGGGGCGGTAGGTTGCGCAGCCGGTCAGCATCAAGAAAGAGATCATAATAATCGTGGCTTTTCGCATAACATCCTCCAGGGTTATGAAGATCTGTTTGTGGTATTGCCTCATCCGATTACGGCTTCCAGACGTACAGTTGAAAATGCCACGGTCTTTATTGACGGCATATGAAAACCATAGACCCATGCTGTTCCAGAAAATGGAACAACGGCAATATTTTTTTGTCCAATGGTTGCAGGATGATGAATAGTATTCCAAAAACGGAATTGTATGGCGAAATCTTTGTTGGACTTTTCTTGAGGAAAGATACATCAAACAGTTATTTGATCATTCCGGACATCTATAAACCCTTGCCTGGAGGCGTTGATGCAAATTGTCCTTGGCCATGGCTTTGACACAGGCTCGTATCCTGACGCGCTGGAAGACAGTGAGGCAGTGGTCGAAAAAGTTGTCGTCGGTCCGACGGGGTTGCTTTCGATCCTGGAAATCAGGCTCGGGCTGAAAGGTCCTTCGGTTCACCCCGCAGTGCGCATCGGCCAGTATCTGGCTCGACTCCGGGTGGCGGACAACGGGCAGCGGTTCTACTCCAGATCCTTTGAAACGGATGCCTGGGCCACGGCCAATGAACTGCTGGGTTGGCGGGATGCTCTCGTCTTTGGCGGGTGGAACGGGAGGCCCATTCACGGAATGTCCGGTCGCCTCGCGGATCTGGCGGATGTTGAAAGCCTGGGCCAGCCGGAGCTTGCTCCTGGACTTGGCGAACGATTGAAGAGCATTGAGGCGGCCCTTTTCGGAGCCACGGCAGTACAGCTCGGCATCAGCAGTCTGACACTGGCCGAACCGGAGCAAGAATGGCCCGAGCCATGGCTAAACCTTTTTCAGTCCCTCAGCCTGGCCGGGGTAGCCCGTACCGTACTGGAGCCAAATTTTCCGGATGCTCCCGGCGATCTGGGGTCTTTGCAGCGGGCCTTTCATGCCAATTCCGGCACGGGAGGAACAGTTGCCGGCGACGGCAGTCTGCTGCTCATTGCGGGACAAACCGAGGCGGAAGCCGCCGAGGCACTGGCGGAGTGGCTGGCGGCGGACAGTGAGGCCAACAAGGACGTGCTGATTATCAAGGGCATGGGGAGCAGGCTGCTGGATGAGGCCTTGCATGCCAGGGGGCTGCCCCGCCTGGGCAGCGACTCGGGGTCCCGGTGGCGGGCCGCGTTGCAGGTGCTGCTCCTGGCACTCAAGAACGCCTGGCTGCCGGTAAATCCGCAACTGCTTCTGGAAATCCTGACATCGCCCAGTTCGCCTGTTCCAAGGTGGGCCGGGCGGCATTTCATCCAAGCTCTGCAAAGTCACCCCGGAATCGGCGGCGAACTGTGGATCAAGGCCAGGGAAACGGCCTTGGAAGAGATGCAAGCTCGCCTGGAGCAGGAAAAATTGGCCCCGGCCAAGGCCGCGAAGAAAATGCGGGAGTTTCAGGCCAATCTGGATTTTTGGCTTGGCGGGCGGCGTCATGATCCGCAAACCGGCATGCCTGCCAAGGAAGCGCGAAGGATCTGCGCCGAAGTGGCCCGTTTGGCGGCCTCCAGGGGCGGACACTCGGGAGATCCGCTGCTGGTCGCGGCCATGAGCCAGGCCATGAATCTGGATGAGGCCATCAAGGCCTCCAACCTGGAACAGATCACCCGGCCCCAACTGAAGCGCATGGTTGACGAAGTGCTTCAATTCTCAGGGACGACTCCCGGCATGGAAGCCGAGGCAGCCTCGTGGCGCAGCGTGAAGTATCCGGGCCAGGTCTGGTCGCCGGCAAAGACCATCGTCTGGTGGCGGTTCCTGGATCAGGCGCAGTCCCGCGCCCCGCATATCTGGACCCGGGCCGAGCAGAAGGCCTTGGCGGACGCCGGGGTGCTTCTCGAGGATATGAACCAGCAACGGTTCCGGCAAGCCAGATCCTGGAGACGCCCGGTGATTTTGGCCGAACAGCAACTGATCCTGGTCATGCACCGGACTGAGGCCGCGGACAAGACGGCCATGCACCCTCTGTGGGATGAGATCAAGCAGGCTGTCGCTCCTGAAGAGGCGGACGAACGAATCATTACCGTGGAGGCCGGGCTCTTGCGCACTCGTGAAAGCTTGAACTTCCTTGAGCCGGGCTCCAGATTGATCCGCAGGAGAAAGCTTGCTCCTCTGCCGCTGCCGCAGCCCAGACCCGACTGGGACATCCCCGCGAACACGATCAGCTTTCGGGCACGCGAATCCGCATCCAGTCTGGAGATGCTGCTGGGCTGCCCTTTGGCGTGGGTGCTGAACTATCCCGCCAAAATCAGAATGGGGGCGCTGCTTTCCCTGCCCAAGGAGGCGCAGTTGACAGGCATCCTGGCCCATGCGGTGGTTGAACGCCTCTTCAAGTCCACAGGCCGGTGCGACCCGGCATTGTCGCTCAAACAAGCCGAACTGATTTATGAACAGCTTTTGCCGGAAATTGCCGCCGGGCTCCTCCAGGACGGGCAGGCCGTGGAGCGCCAGCGCAACTGCGAACAAATCTCCCATGCGGCAGCTGCCCTGGCCAGCCTGCTTGATCAGTGCTGCCTGACGGTGGAAGGTTCGGAAGTTTTCGTTACCAAGGCCAGCAGTGAGCTGAACACGGAGTTCGGCGGTTTTCTGGATCTGGTCCTGAAGAACGACAATGGGGAGAAGGTCATTCTTGACCTGAAGTGGAGCAAGACCAGCAAGTATAAACGCGAGGAACTCCAATCCGGTCTGGCGCTGCAACTTGCCGCCTATGCCTGGCTGCTCGGAGAGACCGGCAAGCCGCTTCCCGCGGGATACTACATGCTGTCCCAGGCGGAATTGCTGACTTCGGACACCACCTGCTTTCCGGGTCAGACAGCGGTTGAAGGACCACCCTTGTCCGATGTCTGGACATCCCTTGTTTCGCAGATCCGTGCCGCCATGACCACACTGGAAAATGGTCAGGCCCTGGCTCCTGGAGCCGAGCCTGACGCCGATCCGAAGCTCAAGTCCTGCACATTTTGCCGCTACACAAGCCTGTGCGGCGCACGCCGGGAGGTGGAAGCATGAACAGCGCCATCGAGATCGTCAGCGCCAGCGCGGGGTCTGGAAAGACATACCATCTGACCCATGAACTGCAAAAAGCCATTGAAAACGATGTCCGGCCCGAGGCGGTTCTGGCCACCACATTCACCAAGAAGGCCGCTTCCGAACTCACTCAGCGGGTCCGCCGGCTGCTGCTTGGCAGCAACTGGGAAGCGGCTCAAGGCGTTCTGGACGGCTATGTGGGCACGGTCAATTCCGTTTGCGGCAGGCTACTGCGGGATTTCGCCTTTGAAGCAGGATTGAGTCCGGATCAGGAACTGATCCCGGAGGACGACGAAATGTCCGTATTCAAGGCCGCTGCTGACCCTGTCCTGGAACGGCATGCCGTCATTCTGACGCCCCTGGCCGAAAGGCTGAGCCTGGAGGATTGGACCAAGGTCGTGCGCAGCGTGATCACCCAGGCCAGGGCCAATGTACTGTCTGAGACCGATCTGGCGAGTTGCGCGGACAGGTCCTGGCAGGGGCTCAAGAACGTCTTGCCCGAGCCGCTTGGCGACAATCAGGAGACACAACTCGATGATGAGTTGCATCGCTGCGTGGCTACGTGCGTGACGCAACTCGAGAGCGGATGCGATGCCACGAAAACGACCAAAGGCGTATTGGACTTCCTGAAGGCAGTCCAAGCCAGGATCAATGCCAAAGGCCGGCTGACCTGGTGGGACTGGGCCAAACTCTCCAAGCTCAAGCCGGCCAAGGCCGGCGAAAGCACTGTCGCGCCCGTCATTCAGGCCGCCTCCATGCACGAATGCCACCCCAGGCTGCACCGGGATCTGGAACAATACATCAGGGCAATCTTCGCCTGTGCCGGCGAGGCCATGCAGGCCTTTGCCGATTACAAGCGCAGCGAAGGGCTGATCGACTATGTGGATCAGGAATCCCTGACTTATCAACTTCTGGATGATCAGGAAGTGCGCAAGCGACTGGCTGAATTCCTGGACATCGTTTTCGTGGATGAATTCCAGGACACCAGCCCCATCGAGCTTGCCGTGTTCCTGAAGCTGGCGCAGTGCGTGGACCGGTCCGTTTGGGTCGGGGACCAGAAACAGGCCGTCTACGGTTTTCGAGGCACGGACCCCCTGCTCATGGACGCTGCCGTGAAAAAGCTCCTGGATGCCGGACGTCCGCTCATACTCGAGGAAAACTGGCGCTCCCGTCCGGCTCTTGTGGAGTTCACGAATCATGTTTTTTTCCCGGCCTTCGAAGCCAAGGGTTTTTCAGCGGACCGGGTCCGCCTGAACCCGGTGCGTGCGGCGAATCCTGAACAGGCGCCGGCCCTGGAAGTCTGGAATCTGGACAGCAAGAAGCTGGATCATGACTATGCTTGTATCGCATCAGGCGTGGCGGCGCTATTGGCCGAGCCGGAGCAATACATTGTCGAGGACCCGTCGACCAAGACCTTGCGACCCTTGCGCGGTGGGGACATTGCCGTGCTCTGCCGCAAGAACGACGTCTGTCTGGAAGTGGCGAACGCACTGGAGCGGCTGGGTGTCCGCGCTGCCACCAAGCGCTGGGGGCTTCTGGATACGCCGGAAGCAATTTATGCCATGGCAGCACTGCGTTATCTGGTAGACCCCAGAGACACCCTGGCCGTTGCCGAGTTGCTGCACTTCAGCGGTGAGCAGGACTGGCTGAACCGCTGGCTGACAGAGGAGAACTTCTGGAAAGAGTGTTCCCCGGTCTCGGACCTGAATGATCTGCGGCAAATGCTCCCGAAGTTGACTCCCTGGGAAACGCTGGACTTGGCCATTTCGGCATCCAGGGCGGAAACCATTGCTTGCCGTTGGGGAAGGGTCGAGGTCCGGCTGGCCAATCTGGACGCTCTGCGTGGACTGGCCAAGGGGTATGAAGACATCTGCATGGCCAGGCGCACCCCGGCCACTGCCGCGGGCCTGGTGACCTACCTCGTTCTTGAGGTGAAAAAGAGTCCTCTGGATCTTCAAGGCCAAGGCGTGGACGAACATGCGGTGAACGTGATCACCTATCACAAATCCAAAGGATTGGAGTGGCCATTTGTGGTTTTGGCTGAACTGAACTGGTCGCGGGAAGTCAATCCGTTCAATGTCAGCGTGACGCCCAACGAGCAAGGCTTTGACCCGCTCGCTCCCCTGGATGGGCGTTGGATCAGGTACTGGCCCTGGCCCTACGGCAAGCAAAGCAAGAATGTCGGCCTGGATCAGCGGGTGGAAGGATGCGCGGAATCGATCCAGGCTCAGAACGAATTCTGGGCCGAGGAGGCCAGACTGATGTACGTGGGCATGACCAGGGCCAGGGACTATCTGGCATTGGCGATCCGGGACGGCAAGAGCAATACGGCCTGGCTGGATATCCTCAAGGACAGTGAGGGCAATCTCATCCTGGATTGCTCTGACGAACAGAAGAGGTCCATTCGTTGCCCCAACCAGGAGTTTCCGGCTACCTTCAAGAGTATTGCGCCTCTGACCGGACCTGCGCAAGACCGGCAGGACGCATGCTTTGGAGCCGAGCCGTTTCCCAAGCCCCTTCCCCAGCATCCCCCGGCCAGGTTCAGCCCAAGCGCCGCTGCTCCGGCGGACGAGGATCAGGCTCTGGTTCATGCACCGGAACGATTCGGCCTCCGCATCCCGGTTGCAGGCGAACCGGACGTCAACGCCATGGGCGAGGCAATTCATGGTTTTCTGGCTCAGGACAATCCCGCCCAAGACGCGGAAACCCGCAGAGCCAAGGCCAGTGAGATTTGCAAACGCTGGAACGTGGTCGGGATAGCGCCGGAAGATATTGTCGCTGCCAGCGAAAGGCTCATTGCCCACCTGACAAGCAGATTCGGACAGGGCGAAGCGCTCAGGGAGCACCCCATGCATCTGAAAGTGCAATCGGGTTCCGGCAACCAGACTGCCTCCGGGTGGATCGACTTGGTCTGGCAAACCCCGGACGGGTACGTGATCGTGGACCACAAGACCTACCTGGGCAAGCTGGACACGGTGCGGCAACACTGCGCCGCCTTCGTGCCGCAACTGAACCTCTACGCGGATTGTCTGGAAAAGGCCCTTGGCAAAAAGCCACTGGCTTTGCTGGTGCATCTGCCCATGATCGGAGTCATGGTGGAGATTGGGAGGAGGGAAACGACGCAACAAATCCTCTGAGACAAGCAGGAGGACGATATGTTCTTCGTCGAAGTGATTGCCTTGGCCATTGTCATGTATGTTTCTGGATTGTCTTTTTTGAGAAGTAGTGGAGTCCAGTGTGGCAACAGGAGGAGGTCAGCACCCCCCGGCAAAGCCGGGGGGTTACTGGATGCGGGGGATTTGTTTCCGGAAATGCATGTTCGACTGACATCCGGGGAGGTAATCGACGTCCCCGACTGGTTCAAGGGAGCATACGGCGTTTTTCTCGTCTATCGAGGCCACTGGTGAATGTTCTGTCGTCAGCAGTTGGCTGACTTTCAGGCATCCTTCGCGGCATTTCAGTCCGAAGGGATTCCGCTCCTGGCGGGGTCAGTGGATTCCTTGGACAGGGCCAATGACATCAAGGAGAAAGCGAACGTCATGTATCCCGTGGCCTACGGTCTGAGCGCGGAGGAGGTTTCCCGGGCAACAGGAGCCTATTTCGATTCCGAGAAGAAGTTCCTGCATGCAGCCGGCTTCATCATCGCTCCGGACAGAAAGGTCTCGTTGGGCTGTTACAGCAATGGCGCCATCGGCCGGCTAACCGCGAAGGACTCTCTGGCCCTGATCAGATATTTCAAGAAATCGGGTAGCTGAAGACAGGAGAGGGATCGTAACCACGCGGCACGGCACCGGCCTTGTCGTGGACGAGGATGGTCCTCTACCCGGGATTTGCCGCCGGGGACCAAGCTCTCCAAGCCATGCACAGCAACTTTCCCCAGGCCTTTACCCACCTAGCCCTGATCAGCGCGGCCGTGAACCTGGACAAGGAACTCGGTTGAAGGAGCTGAAGGTCATCAACGGCGCATTGGAACAAGTTTTTTTGCTCAAGCTGAGGAACGATCGTGACAGATTGCCGCACAAGGAGGTCGCGCATGGATATTCGGGAAAAGAAAAAGGCCATCGTTATCGGCTCTGACCATGCCGGTCTGGTCATGAAGGAGGAGATCTCGAACTTTTTGCGGGAGAGGCAATGGGAAGTTTTGGACGTGGGGACTCATGACGCGACTTCGGTCGACTATCCGGACATTGTCCGGGATGTCGCGGCGGCTTTGGTCGCAGGCTCCATGCACAAGGGCATTCTGATCTGCGGCAGCGGGGTTGGGGCGTCCATCGCGGCCAACAAGATTAGGGGGATCCGGGCAGGCTTGTGTCATGACACCTATTCCGCGCACCAGGGCGTGGAGCACGACAACATGAACGTGCTTTGCCTCGGCGCGCGGATCATCGGCGCGGAACTGGCCAAGGAACTCGTGACGGTTTTTCTTTCGGCCGTATTCTCCGGCGAGGAGCGCCATGTCCGGCGATTGGAAAAGATCGGTCGGCTGGAGATGAACGGGAGAGCATCAAATGCGTAACGATTCTCTCTTTAGTCTTGCTGGGCATCTTTCCTCTGGCTGGAAAAAGTACCCGGAACATCGCTCCGCGATTGAGCAATCAAGTTGCTCCCGCAGCCTGTCGCGAGCCGGCGGGAGCGAGTGTATTTCGATATCCTACTTGAGATCGCCAGGCGTTTCAGTTGAGAGATTTGAAACTGCTCAAAAAGATCGGGCGACGAGGTTTCCTGTCCCCATCGACGTGGAGTTTCGTCACCAGGCTACAAGGGCCGGATTCCAGCCGGACCTTTCCCCTTTGTGCGTTACACCGTTGCCGCACTGGGGTGCGGCGCTCCCGGGATTTATCCTTTTGATTGCCACAAGTTTTTGAGCAGTTACAGAGATTCTTCCAAAAACCTGATTCGAAAAAATTACGATACCATTCCCATGCCTGGGACTCGAGGGTTTCAAATTCGGCAGATTGCATGCGGCACTTTGAAACCTCAAGGACAAACAAGTAAATCAGGCTTCGAGGATAGGTCAGAAAGGCGGTGAACGTGATCCTTTCAATACACTCCAGCCCGCGGAAAGAAGGCAATCTGGAAAGGATGGTCATCCAGGCAGCCCAGGCTTCAGGCCATGAGCATGAATTGGTCCGGCTGGCAGACTTGTCAATTTCTCCCTGTACCGGTTGCGTGAAGTGCGCTCAGAGCAAGCGTTGCGGCAGAATGACGACATGCGTTCCCTCTACCCTTTATTTGAACGAATCGACGGTCTGATCATGGGGGGCGTGAATTACAACGGCCGGGTCAACTCCCTGGCGCACGTATTCATGGAACGCTTGTTTCCGCTCTATCACCAGGAGCCGATCTTCAGGAACATGCCCGCTGCGATCGTGGCGGTGGGTGGAGAATCTCCGGAAAAGGCGGCTCAGGACATGGCCGACTACTTGAAAAACATCTACTTCTGCAACGTCATCGGAGCGGCTCTTTTCACATCCGACACGCCTCCCTGCTTTTCCTGCGGCTTGGGGCCGAGATGTTCAGTCGGCATTCCGGCATTGACGTGGCGGGAAAAAGATTTTCGAGCGTTCACGCGGGTAACCAGGAATATGTTTTTGCGGTTCGAAGACAATCCGGATGCGGTTCTGGCCGTACGCCGCCTCGGTGAAACCCTGGCCAAAACCATTGCCGGGGAATGGTGCAGACCTCGCTCCGGCGGAGGGTTCTATCTTCCCTCTTCCGGCTGAATCGTCCGTTGAAGATGTGACGATTTTGTCGCTGACGCAGCTATGTTCAAACGGCATGGGTGTGCCGTTTTGACCTCTTGCTCGGCAGCCACCGCGGAATCCTCCCAACGTAAAAGAGCCTCCAAATCAAAAAATTGGAGGCTCTTGCTTACCAGAAAGGAGTGTTACCAGGTTATTCGCAGAGCATGCATCAATCCGCCGACCAGCAGGTATAGGCCGGAAAGCATCGCCGCATAGCCGACGACCAGAAAAACGGCCCGTTTGTATGCCGGGGCTTCCTCCACGATCATATGATCGATTTGTCCGGTACTTGTCAGGCGGGCGATCCAGGCTGGTCGTTCGTGCTTGGCGGCATGCAGATCCGCGCTGCCCTCGAAAATGGTTCGATCCATGGGGAAGGTTGTGCGCCGGAGATGGGCGATGAAAAAATGAATGATGAAAATATGGGCCATGGCCAGGATGGCTTCAATTCTGTGAATCCAGAAGGCCACATTCAGGCCCCAGCCCGGGATGTATTTGCTGGATGTCAGCGGATAGGCCAGCAACAAGCCGGTGACGCCAAGAATGACCATGCCCCAGAACACAGCCCAATAATCGAATTTTTCCCAATACCCCCAGCGATCTATCGGGGGGTGTTTCGATCCTCCAAAAATCCATCGCAGATGAAGAAAGAACTGTTTCATGTCGCTGAATCGCGGCATTAGAGAATCCGGACCGAACAAAGCGGAAGGAAACGGACGCCACTTCATCTTGAACAGCGCATAAATCACATGCACCAGAAAAGCGACGATCATGAAAATGCCCACATAGATATGCACGGTCAGGGATGCGTCGAATCCTCCGAAGAGATAACCTACACCTTGTCCCCAGCTTGTTTCATGATACATTCTGGCTAGGCCGGTGGCGGCCTGGATCAGAAAGGTGATCATGAGCACCAAATGAAACAGACGCTGGGTCAGGGTGAACCGTTTGATCCGAGTTTTTGCGTCATTGCTCATCCGGGGACCTCTCTTTCTTTATGAAGAGTTCTCGAATGCCCCAGAAGATGGTATGGGGCAGGAACAAAGCGAACGTGCCCACGGCAATGACGATCATGATCCAGAAGGCATAATACAGAACCGGCAGCACATCGGCTGTCGCGGCCCTGGCCGGATTGGGTTCATGAATCCTGTAAAGAGCAAAGGAAGGACCGGCCCCTTCATGGCACTGCGCGCAGACATGGGTATGCCTGCGAATGGGATTCAGCCGGGAAAAGAAATGCCTGCTGCTGGCGATGGGTTCCTGGCCATGGCATTGCCGGCAGGTGATGTTGTGTCTGACGAAATGGCGATTGTTCCCCGCTTCCTCAACATGGCAGGATACGCAACGACGCTGCTCGTAAAAGCGCAAACCTTGGTGTGCATCGCCCAGGAACAATCGGTTAACTGCCCGATTTTCTTCCTCAAATACCCTGCTGATGCCGCGTCCGCGAATATCCGGCGACTCGATCCGCCCTTCCATGCTTCGAGGACGAACTTCGTACTCCTCATAGATGCCCGTGCTCATTTCCGTGCTGCGATAGCGGTAATACCGTGAGGCCATCTCTTCCTGCCCGAATGATGATTCAGGCAGGAAGAACATCAGAATGAACAGGGGAAGGAAGCATTTTTTCCACATGATGTCTCCCCCGTTGTCTTGTTGCATCCGGATTATGATCATCCGGATGCAAACGATCTTGATTAGGCAGCCAACTTTCTATTCAGGCATGGCATACGGAACTTCTTCGTCAAGTTGACCAAACGTATCCTGGGTAACGGCCGGGATCATCCTCCCCTGAGGCTGGGGTAGTTGAGTCAGGATTTCGTACTTGCGCTGCAGTTCTTCCAGATCGTCGTCGCGGTGATAATGGCAGATCTGGCAGGAGTTGGGCAGATCGGGGTCGTTGATGGTGTCCATGGGAGCCCTGGCGTCAAACGTGTGGCTGCGGATGTCGTTGGGTTCGGCCGTGCTGGCAATGCGTGGCATGTGACAACCCAGGCAGTTGGCGAATGAATGGATGGAATGGGCCCGGTTGGCATTCGTCATGGTATGGCAGCTCAGACATTGGCTGGAACCGGCTTCCTTTGTCTGGAAGCGGGTCGGTGCGATGCCCAGACGATGCACGGCATGGCAGGACGTACAGGTTACGCCCTGTACGGCATGTTCGGACTGAATCCAGTCGATATACTGCTGATGGTGCGAGCGGGATGCGAAATCCGGGTAGAGGCGGCGCATGTCGGCCTTGTCGTAGGAGCTTTCATATATCGGCTCCAGGGTCATACCCGGAGTATAGCCCACGGGCCAACCGGCCTCCGGATAGTCCTCATGCTTGGAATTGCCGCGGGTGTGGCAGGACCCGCAGATCTGCACGGCAATGCCCGCTGTCATCTTGGCCGGATTGACGATGGTTTCACGCTTTTCGAATACCGCGGTCCGAGGAATGGCCGTGTGCCGGGAGCCAGGGCCGTGACAGGCCTCGCAACCGATGGACGTTTCGGCAAATTCGTACGCATCCAGATTGACTCCGGTGGCGTGACAGCCTCCGCAACGCACCAGCCAGTCGCGCTCGTCCCAGGCGTGTTCATAGTAGTTGACCCAGCGTCTTGTCTGGATGTTGTACTGCACCGGAGCGACATGGTAGACGCCGTCGATCTGCACGATGTATCGTTGCTTCCATTGCGTGCCGATCACATATAGAATTTCATCCCGGGTCGGTATGTAGATTTCGTCCACTGGGAGTTTGAGTCTGTCCTGAATCTTTTCCAGATCGGCCCGGATCAGTTCGGGGTTCATGTCCGCCACGATGGCGTGAGGATTTTCCCGCACGTCGATGAGCATGCGGCTGTGCAAGGTCATTTTCCAGGAATCATAATGTTCAAGGTGGCAATTGCGACAGGTTGTCGACCCGATAAAGGTCGCCGGAGCGTCCATGACCGCCTGCATGTCCACGGTCTCCTCCCTGCCGCAGGCCGTCAGGACCAGGGCTGTCGCCAACAACCCAATCAATGTCGTCATAATCTTGTTCCGTGTCATGCGGTCCTCCATTTCTCCGAATCGTAAAGTTGGTCAAATGCCCTGAAAACCAATGAACATTGCTCCGCCAGGTTCTTCGTTATTACCCATTATCGATCTGAATCATAAGATTCCATGCATTACTCTCACCCCCTTTGTTGTTTCAGCAGAAAATCCCCTGCCGAACTCCGAACACGGAACCCTGTGGCCTCCTCGAAAAAAGGCATTCACCCATGAGGAGGTGCGCGATCCTCATCTCGCACGAGGCCATCATCTCGTTCTCGTAGCCGCTACGAATCATACCAGGCTCTGCTGCTCCTGACCTGCGTGGGCCGACAGGGCAGGAAAACCAGCAGGAAAATTACAAGGAATTAAATCATAGCTATCATAAGTTAACGATTATGATTTGGTCTTGCTTTGCATAGGGGGAAAATACCGTATTTGGTATTCACCCATTGATTTATTGAAATCTACGGTATGGCAGTATCAGATAATCTCTCCGATCGTTTCCGGAAGTAGACGAGATCTGTTGGATCACACCGCTGCTAAGCCCTGGAAGAAGGCCTGGATGAGCAAGGAGAAGTCCGCGGAGATGGTAAGCTTGATCCCGCATGAGGCGATGCAAATCCTCAAGGAAGAGGCGTACGCGGCGAGGCTGGTAGACACTATCTTCGGACTATGTAATGGCCCTGGCTTTGTATATGCAATCCTCTTACCGTGAAGTTCTTCGGCGTTTGCTTGAGGGCGTTCAATGGTTGAGGGGAGAAGAGGTCAACCTGAAGATTACTGGGAAGTCGGGCATATCCCAAGCACGTACTCGTCTGGGAGTGGAGCCAATGAAGCGGTTGCATGACGAACTGGTCAAGCCGATTGCAACCGAAGCGACCCGCGGGGCTTGGTATCGATCGTGGCGCGTGGTCAGCATCGATGGGAGTTGCATGGACGTAGCGGACGAAAGCGTGAATGCTGAGGAGTTTGGTCGTCCTGCCTGTAAGATGCGCGTAGTGGCTGGCAACAGGAACGTTCGCTCTGGTTGCAGTCCAGCAGGTCTGACGCTTACGGCCTAGAAAATGGCCGCCGAAGCTTAAAAACCATCGCGCAGACAGGAATAATCCTACAAGGGGAATGACACCAACCAGGTTTGGAGGCAAACATGATCGGAGCCATAGCCGGAGACATCATCGGTTCGGTGTACGAGTGGAACAACATCAAGACCAAGGATTTTCAACTCTTTGCCCCATATGCCCACTTCACCGACGACACCGTCCTGACCGTGGCCCTGGCGGACAGCATCCTGACCGGTACTTCCTACGCAGTGAATCTGCGACGCTTTTACCACTGGTACCCCAGGGCCGGGTATGGCGGGAGTTTTCACCGATGGGCCAATGACCCTGATGCTGGACCTTACAACAGTTGGGGCAACGGCGCGGCCATGCGCATCAGTCCGGTGGGGAACGCGTTTGACGATCTGGAAACGGTCCTGGAAAAAGCCAGGGAGTTCACCGAGGTCACCCACAACCATCCTGAGGGCATCAAGGGCGGACAGGCGACAGCTGCAGCCATTTTTCTGGCCAGACAGGGGAAGTCCAGGGACGAGATCAGGGAGTTCGTGGAGCAGAGATTTGGGTATGACCTGAGCAGGCATGTGGACGAAATACGACCTGATTATGCTTTTGACGTCTCTTCCCAGGGCACGGTGCCCCAGGCCATCAGGGCATTCTACGATTCAACGGACTTTGAGGACGCCATCCGCACAGCCGTCTCTCTTGGCGGTGACAGCGACACTCTGACCTGCATCACCGGAGGTATAGCCCAGGCTTTTTATGGAGATGTCCCGGAAGATATCCAGGACACGGTAAACGAGATACTGGACGACAGACTGGGGGAGATTGTACGGCGGTTCATGGAGCAGTACGGTAGTGGGCGATAAGCAAGACCAAAAGCCTTTTGGTTGGTTGAATCTGAACACATCACGGCTGGCCATGGACCAGCTTTTCCGCCAGTTCCAGCGCGTCCACCGGCCAGTATTCTCGGGGACGCGGCTTATGCACGTCTGGGCGGCCATGCTCGGGACGGCAGTTCAGGATGGTTTCACGCCAGCGGCGGGGAACGGCATTTAGTCCATGCACGGCTCCGAGGAGTGCGCCGCAAATGGCGGCGTTGGTGTCCGTGTCTCCGCCTCGGGAAACAGTATCGACCACGGCTTCCTCCAAGTTTGAAGCGTTCAAGAGCTGCCACACCGCGTTGCCAAAGGCGATCAGGACCCAGCCCTGCTGGCGGACATAATCATTGGGTGGCATTTTGATGGACGCCTTGATCACTCGAAACACAATCTGATCCGCGTCCAGGTCCTGTGCCCATACCAACATTTCGGCGACCAAGTCCTTGGGGCGGGTTCCTGTTGCGACTGCATGGGCAATAGCCATGGCAAACAGGGCGTTGATTTGCCGGCAGACAGGATGGGGATGAGTCAATCGGGCGTCTTCCATGGCCCAGTGCGCAACCTGGCGTAGCGGATATCTCGCGCCGAATATGCCCAGGGGACTAATGCGCATCAATGCGCCGTTGGCTTGGCTTTCGTGATTGGGAGTGCCCCGCAGCCCGCTGCTGACGGTCCCGCCGCAATCAAACGGCCCTGAGTCCAGCCAAGCCTGATATGCTTTTTGCGCGGCCAAAGCATTGAAGGCACCGTGTTCAACCAGGGTTCTGGCCAAGGCAAGAGCCATTTCGGAATCATCCGTGGGTTGCCCGGCAATGGTGTTGAACGTCCCGCCGTCAGCCAGATCACGCACCCCATACGGGTAGGTGCGCAGGATTTGGCCTGGGGACTGGAATTCCACCAGACTGCCCAGCGCATCACCGGCCAACTGGCCCAATAGACATCCTTGCGCACGCTCCAAAACTTCTGATTGCATGGTTATTCCTTTGGATTTTCCGAAATATGCCGCGAATACCAATGCCTGATACATTTGCCCGTCCACTCGTCATTCTCGATCCATCCCAACAAGACGGCAAATCGATACGCCGGCGTCTGACGAATATGAGGCAGTTGATCCTCTGCATCCCACTCATAAAAATCCTTGGACTTGCAGGGTGGAAAATCCCAGGCCAACTTAGGCCAATCCTGGTTTTCCGGCGCTGCGTTGATACAGTACATATTCTCTCAACCTGTTTGGATTTTTATTCGCGGCACCTTCATAAGAGCGGGAGACGCCGGCAAAATGAGTTGGCAATCTATCAGCTTCAGCAAATGCTGATACAGCCACCCACGCGGTGCAAGCCTCCAAAAGATTCGTGACCAGCTTGGCCACAGCTCGACCAAAACAACGGAAATTTAACGAAAGCCCCGGCACCTAGTCCAGAGCAATGCCGGCCGACATGTTGAGAAAAAAAATCCAAATGTAAAAGGAGGAATCCGAAGGCTCATCTCAAATTTCGCAACTTGAAAATCGAGTCCGTGCGTCAATGCAAATATCTACCGCCGTCCTTGATGTTCAACACCTGTGACCATAGCTGCTGACAATTTCCTTGTATACATAACTTTAAACCCAAGTTGGCGGGCAGCCAAGGTCATGAGGGGCAAGCCGGTCACGAGGACAAGCGACCAGCTTGATAAATTATGCATGGCAAATTGTAACTATTCAGCACATACTCTGTGGTCACTCGCCAGATCTGGATTCCGGCTTTCGCCGGAATGACGTATCGTACCACGCCCTTTCCAAGTTAAGTCATACCGGCGAAAGCCGGAATCCAGTCCAATTTTTATCGGATGAGTTGAATAGTTACGGCAAATGAAGCCTTTCCGGTTCCGTCATCTGATAACGGCCCTAGATCCCAAACCATTTTTTTCACTTCAAAGTCGACATATATGAAGAAATATGTAGACTATGCCTTGTAAGTCGCAACATTTTACGATATCCATTTGTCAGAAAATGGAGAGCCTTTGATGAAGATTGAGGGACTACTGACGGACGAAGCAATTCTGGCGGAGCTTGGTGGGCGCTTGAAGCAGCGGCGGCTGGAACTTCAGCTTACACAAGAGATGTTGGCGGAACAGGCGGGCGTCTCGAAACGGACGGTGGAGCGTATCGAGGCTGGGGCCACGGCGCAAATTTCAACCTTCATCCGGATTCTGCGGGCATTGGATCTGTTGGATCGCCTGGAAACATTGGTCCCCGAGGCCGGACCGCGCCCGATGGATCTGGTCAAGCTGAAAGGCAAAGCGCGGAAGCGGGCCAGCGGCAAGAGAAAGCTCACGGATGCAGGGCCGTGGCAGTGGGGTGACGAAACGTGAGCACAACGGCGAAGATCAATTTGTGGGGACGCACGATTGGTGCGGTGTCCCTAGAAGACGGGACCGATTACGCTGGAATGCTCTCGGTTGAAGGCTTCACCAATGTTTTTCAGGGACATCCGGTGTGCTTGCGGGCCAGATAGAAGATCGTATTCCAGGCCAGCCCTGCTGGTGCATCTGCCCACGATCAGATCATTGCGAGATTAAAAGAAGAGGAATAGGCAAGGCAATTTCTGAAAGAAAATGAATTCAGCTTGACTGAATCGTTGAGAAGGATTCAATAGCTATGAACCACCTTTTTGCATATGGCACCCTTATGTGCAAGGACATCATGCAAGCGGTATCAGGATGCCGCTTGCCTAGAATGCCCGGCATTTTACCAGGCTATTGCCGCAGAGCTGTCAAGAATCAGGTCTATCCGGCTATGATTCCTGATGCCCTTTCTTACGTTGAAGGCATTGTCTATTTCGACGTCTCGCCTGATGCGTGGCATCGCCTTGATCTGTTCGAAGGCGAGATGTATTTCCGCGAGTCGGTTGTAATCAGCCTTGAAAACGGAGAACTGGGATCAGCGCAAACGTATGTCGCAAAACCGAACTATCGGGTCCACCTTGAAGATGCTGCATGGGACCATGAGGCGTTCCTGTCCAGTGGAAAAACAACATTTGAGAGAGAATACATCGGTTTTCGATCGCTGCCGTGAAGGGATATTAATGAACATAAATTTCAGCCAGACCCAGAAATTATGACCAGACCAAAGCAAACATGGGTTGATGCCTGGAGGATCGGAGAACATCCCGAAAGAGAACAGGAGATATCCGCTGAACTGGTGGCATGTTTCATCAAATTTTGGGACGCCTTGGATCTCGACGGTAAGGCGAAAACCACCAGAAATTGCTATTCTACTGCCTTACATGCCCTTGGCGGCTATTTGGTGGAAAAAGCTGTTTTTGACGAGAAGCAAATGACAGTGGATGAACTACTCACTGAACATATTGATTCTGCGGGAGGACCGCTCATCCATCATGACAAGGAAGAGTGGCAGGATGAAATCGACATGGTCTGCCGCAAGCTTTACAAGCATCTGAGAGCCAACGTGTAATTAAGCCTGTTTATCAATTTCTTGAATCATTGGCTCATCCCCTTTCTCTCAAAATAGACTCATCAATCGGCGACCTAAAGTGCGTTTCAACCACATTCCAGAAATTACCGTCACAGCTGACTTTGCCGAAGAGAGCGGCCAGCGGTACCGCTACCGGCTTGATGTCGTGCTGAAAAATCCGCCGCCTGCCAACGAGACCGCCTGCGTGATCATGATGAATCCCAGCTACGCCTGCGTCGAACATGCCGATAAGTCCGTCCAGTTCATGGAGCGCGTCGTCTTTCTCAAGGGATTGCCGGAGTTTGCCGATGTCGGGCGACTGATTGTGGTCAACCAGTTCGCCAAGATCCAGACCAAGAATTTCCAGGGCCTGCCTCAGGATATCGGTTCGCGCAACAACGTCGCAATTCGGGCGGCTTTTGAAGAGTCCGATGTCATCATCGTAGCCTGGGGCTGCGCCAATCCTTTTCGTGACCGGATTGCGTTTGCCCAGGAGCTTTTGGCGAACATGACGGGCAAGCGCCTGTACAAGACCAGCAAACATCCCTCACGGGGCAAATACACGGGCTTCATCCAGCCTTGGTGACAAAAGATATCCACAGTTCCAAATTATTTACAACTACAGAAGCCCCTTGTTCACGAACAGGTGGCGGTGCAGGCTTTGTTCGCCGCAATAGGCTGTTGCGGACTGCAACAGCTCATCAGAGCGATTCCTCGGAACTGATGCTGTGCCTTGCGCGACAGGTTGCTATTCTGATTTCAAATGATGTTTACATGCTTATGGCAGTCGTTCCCGATGGTATCTATTCAGCAAAATCCGCGAAAAAGATCTGGATACCGGCGTTCGCCGGTATGACTGTATAGATGCTGCTTGCCACGATAAGTCATTCCGGCGAAAGCCGAAATCCAGTGCAGGTAAATGACCACCCTCCGGATGAACTGAATAGTTACTCCCGATGTACCATTAAACGCATTTCGGTGAACCTGTCGGAATCGACAGATCTTGATCCTCTCCGATCGAAGGCAGTCCTCCATCTCACAATTGCTTCATTTTTTGAAACATGTTCAAAAATCCCGGATTGGCGTAGCAAAATCCGCAAAGAGAATCCGAGAGGGAGATGTAGCGATTGTATCTCAGTTCTTCATGCAGCCTGGATGACTCGTCGTAGATTTGGCTCAAGGTTTCAACCAAAGGCACAAGAGGAACAAAACGTCGTTCGCACAGCCTGCAAGTCCCCAGGCAATTCAGCATGGCGGCAAAATCGAGCACCATATCCGGATCCGCGGAAAGTTCTTTGCACAGGGATTCGTGATCCCTCGGCAAGATTATGTTCAACATGACGTACCCGCATTCAGTATAATTCTGTTCCGGAAAACCGTCGTTTCGTTCAATGTCGATCCGCCTGAAATCGCAACCGCAAGATCTGCAGGCCGCCTTCTTCAAGTTCCCGGAACAGAGAGTTGCCGGAGCAAATCTCCGGAGATCATCACTAGACTGTAACGCCTATTCCAGGCGAAGCAAATGTGGCCGCCAAAGACCGAGTATGAAGGATGGCGGCACCGCTCATAATCTGAGTCTATCCGAGTGTTCCGTGGACAATGGCATGTATTGCTCCTGCCGCTTCCCGAAGGTATGCTTTTATCAAACTGATCACGATTCTCCCGGCCACGGCGCCAGGCGCCTCAGGAAAAAGGAGATTGCCGCCATGTCCCTGACCAGACTCACTCTATGCCTGGAACATTATCCCTCTGGATCGGCCATCGGTTGCTTCAGCGTCTACAATCTCGAAACCCTGCGAGCCGTAGTGGCCGCGGCGGAAGCGGAAGGCAGACCCGCCGCCATTTCGCTGGATGCGACCAGTGTTCGGCATGTGGGGCTCGGCCCGTTGGCCAAGGCCGCCCTGTTCGCGGCCAAAAAAGCGACGATCCCCATGACCGTGCATCTCAATCACGGCCGAAGTCTGGCTGATGTTCGGGAGGCTCTGGAACTGGATCTGCCCTCCGTGATGTTTGATGGATCCAACCTGGACTTTGCCGAGAACGTGCGGCAGACCCGTGAAGCCCGAGACCTGGCTCACGAAGTCGGGGCAGAGATCGAAGGTGAGTTTGGTCCCCTCTGCTCCGACTCCCAGCAATTTTCACGCGTATTGGACTTTCTGGACAACACCTGTATTGACTTCCTGGCTTTTTCCGTTCCCAAGGGACTCTCCCTGGTGGAATACGCAGGGCGCATCGAACTGCTGGCCGAACTGGCCGCGAAGACCAACGTGCCACTGGTCCTGCACAATGGCAGCCGGTTACCGGAATCCTTGCTCTGCCAAGCCCTGGAGTTCGGGGTACGCAAGGTGAACGTCCATACGGACATTCTGCGCGCTTTGGGTCAGGGACTGCGCGATCTCATGCCTGAAGAACAGGACAACCCGCTGCCCCGCCTTGGCTTGATCACCAAAGAGATTCAGTGGCTGGTCGCGAAACATATTCGCGACTTCTCCACATAACGCTGACGGCATATATCTCTTGCGGTTGCTTGTTCAGCTAATGGTCACACCAAACAATGCACCTGGAGGCAATTCATGAAAACCCTGCCGTTTTTTTGCTCGTTCTTGCTGATCCTGCTCGCCTTTCCCAGCGCTTCCCTGTCAGGTGAATCTTCGGAAATGATTCTCCCACCGCCACGAATGGAGGGAGGGATGCCTCTCATGCAGGCCCTGAAGGAGCGCCAGTCGTCGCGATCCTTCAGCACCCGAGATCTGCCGGAGCAGATCTTGTCTGACATGCTCTGGGCCGCATTTGGAATCAACCGGCCGGATTCCGGCAAACGCACGGCGCCATCGGCCAGAAACTGGCAAGAGGTGGATATTTATCTGGTGATGCGGAATTCGGCATATATTTACGATCCAAGCAGTCATCGCCTGAAGGTTGTCGCCGGCGGCGACTTGCGAAAGCTTACCGGTCGGCAGGAGTTCGTGGTCACGGCCCCGCTCAATTTGGTCTTTGTCGCGGACATTTCCCGAATGAGCGGGGTTTCGCCGGAAAACATCGATCTGTACATGGGCGCGGATGTCGGTTTCATCAGCCAGAATGTCTATCTTTTTTGCGTATCGGAAGGCTTGGCTACGGTAGTCAGGGCAAATGTCGATCGGGAAGAACTGGGCAAGGCATTGAACCTCTCGGAACATCAACGCATTGTCTTGACGCAAACCGTTGGATATCCTGCAGGATCAGCCCAATAAATCCTGCAATATCTCCACCAGCAGCTTGCCTGCATTTGGATTTCACTTTACCAATCATAATGGCCAAACCTGTTCCCACTGATTGCATGATGAACAATCAACTGCTGTTGGACGACAATAGACCGATGGTATGACATTGCAAAACCAAAGGATGGAAATACAAGCTTCCTGCTCGTATTTGAAGTGACAACCACAATAAACCGTGATACCAGGAACACCATTGTATTGTCACTCATGGTCTAAATTGGTGGTGCCCGTCGGACACGCATGCTCGGCATGACGTACGCAACCCTAAAGCAAGGAATGTTCCCATGCCCCGAAATCTTGTGATTCTGGCCCTGTTGATTTCCCTGTTGACCGTGGCCGGATGCGCGAAAAGTCGTGTTCAGCATCTGGCTTTTTCTCAGGAAAACCTTGTCCACGTCAGCGAGATGCACATGGCGGCGTCTCCAGCCGAGCTTACCTCCATGGTCGCCTATCTTGAGCCCGGCGACCGAATTCCTTTTGCGATGCACCTGGAAAGCGACTGGCTGGAATTGGATCAGAATCAAAACATCTCCCTGGTGGTCAAGCAGCCCATCTACCTGCGCATGGTGATGCCGAAAAACGTTCCCCGCGAACTCCTGGAAAAACCCTTTCCAGCGGAAGACGACATATTGACGCCCGAAGAAGAGGCGGAACTCAATGCATTGTTTGCGGGAAGCATGCTCTACGCCAGTGCGGACGGTGTTCAGTGGGCGCCTTTGCACCACATTCCTACACTTCAGAAAGTCTTCGGAATTCAGGGCGGAGATTTTTCACTCGGCATGGGCGTAAACACAATTGACGGCCCATGGGCGTCGGTCGAGGTGATTCTCCATCAGCAGGAACAATGGTAACTGCTCAAAAACCTGCGGAAATCAACGGATAATCCCGGGAGCGCCGCACCCCAGTGCGGCAACGGTGTAACGCACTAAGGCAAATTCCCGGCTGGAGCATGGCCTCCGTAAACTTGGTCACGAAACTACGCACCGTTGGAAATCCTTGCACAGGAAACCTTGTCGCCCGATCTTTTTGAGCAGTTACGAATAATGAAACTGTTCAACAAATTCTGTAACTACTCAGCTCATCCGAGAAAAATAGACTGGATACCGGCCTTCGCCGGTATGACTTAACTTGGAAAGGGAGTGGTATGATGCGTCATTCCGGCAAAAGCCGGAAACCAGCTCTGGCGAGTGACCACAGAGTATGTGCTGAATAGTTTACCTAAATCTGATGCTGACATGGCTTTTCTGATTCATCCAATCAACACCGCGAAGGGCACGAAGAGCACGAAGGAAGACAGGAACCGAAACACTTGTTTGCCGCACTGCAATTCGCGATTACCTTGCGGAAATCCGCTCTTCATGCTCTTCGAGGTTCATCAACCTGAACATGGATGAGTAGTTACGAAACATCCGGAGATCTCTCTCTGAACGCGTCTGAATGCCCTGTCAGTTACGTTGAGCATGCCAGTCGGTTGCCGCGTCTTCTGACTGGTCAGGAACGATGGTGTTGCCGATGATCCTCCCGACATACAGATCAGAACCAATAGAAAATTGAATCCGGTTTCCCCGCAGACGCGGATCAGTCAGATCCGTCCTCACGCCGTTGATGACGGCATGGCCTTTGATCTGCTGGTTGGTTTGCGTGAAGTGCAATGCAAAGAGGCTGTGATCCGGCGCCCTGACCGTCCAATCGCCATCCACCCGGGCCGGGACAATCCAGAGATAAACAGCATGACCGTTCACGATTTCGGCCTGATCGGGTACCCAGTCGCCCATGTCGAATGCGTGCGAGACAATGCGCGTCCCCGGGGCCATGTTGTCCAAAATGGTCGGCTTCAACCGCAGATTCAGCGCCGGCAGCAGGTACATCGTCAGAACAGTGGCATCAAAGAAATCCATCTCGAACAAATCCCCTTCCAGAAAGACGGTCCGCTCCCCGACTCCGGCCTTTCTGGCGTTCTCCCGCCCTTCGGCGACCCGCTGCGGATCAAGGTCAATGCCGAGAGCGAGGCGGGCATTGAAATCTCGAACCGCCGCGACAACAATACGCCCATCCCCTGACCCCAGATCGACGACAAAATCGTCGTCATGCACTTCAGCCATCTCCAGCATCCGCTGCACGACTTCATGCGGCGTTGGCACGTATCCGACATCGAGTTGCGGAGGCGAGGAATCCGCCCCGTGAACAAGAAACACTCGTTCAGTCGGCACCAGCAGCATGACGAGTAAAACACAGAACCCGATCATTAACCGCCGGATCCGACCACCGGAATCATGATGCGATTTCAACATCCTGCTTCTCCTTTCCATCAGTGTTATGCTGTTCGCCCATTTTTGAGCCGCACTTGGTGACAGAGAACACGCCATGTAGACCATCCTGAATTTCAAAATGCTCATCGACCAGGGAGCTCCGGTATGGCAATGGAATCTTTTTTGTAACCTCTTCAGCAGAGTCAGAAAAAGATCTGGATACCGGCTTTCGCCGGTATGACTAACATGGAAACGGCTTGCTCCGATTCGTCATTCCGGCCAAAGCCGGAATCCAGTGCTGGGGAATGGTCATGCACCATATGTGCTGAATAGTTACTTCTGTTCAAGTATCCCAGCGATGCGGAGTTTTGTGTCCAAGCTACGGGGGCCATATTCCAGCCGGAACGTTGTCCCGAGTGCGTTACACTGTTGCCGCACTGGGGTGCGGCGCTCCCAGGGTTTATCCTGTTGATTGCCACAAGATTTTGAGCAGTTACGAGCTGAGTAGTTACTCTTTTTTGAAAACTGACCAAACATGAAACCATTCAATTAGTTGTCGCCTTCCCGGGGAGCAGTTTCGTCCATTGTCCGCATCAGTCCCCTCGCCGCTCCTTCGTCACCCCGCCCGACTCCTGCTTCTCGGCCTCCAAATCGATGCCCACCGCCATGACGGCCCCGCCCGGGAGATCTTTCCAGGTTGATCCCAAGCTCTTCAGCCACGATCCTGGCATTTGTGCGTCCTTCCACGATGTCCATAATCAAACTTGCGACATGTTCTTTTGGGATTTCGGCCTCTCCGGCAGCGCGAGCCAATCGAACCAGGTTCCATTGCGGCTTGCGGAAACACCCGACAGCCAAACCGGCCTTCACGATGTGTTCCGCATCCTGATTGGAAATTCCGTGTTGCATCAACCCGGCCTTGATTTCCAGAGCATTGAGCACTTCGCCCATGGACTGTGAAGATCGTTCACGAAGATAAGCCTCGATGACCTGTGAACTGATTCCCAGGGTGGACAGATTGTGCATCCTGCGAAGAATGACGTCCCGATTTTTGGGTGGATGAGGCGCTGCTCCATCCAGAATTCGGACAAACTCCTGGAAACGGCCGGACAGCGTTTCCAAGGTCTCGACGATGCGCTCGGAAGAAACACGTTTGGCCAGCCCCTCTTCCACCTTGCGCAACAGAGGCTCCACGGGCAAACCGCCTGATGCCGCCTGTTCCAGGGAGTCGAGCAGGGATTGCGTCTCGTGCCGGGGCAGGTTGTGGATATAGGCCAGAGCCAGCACACGATCCGTAACCCGTCCAGGCAACGCAACAGGATCCGTGGCCAAGACAGCCAGGGGCAGGAGCAGGGTCATCCCCAGCACCGCGACGAAAAAAGCTTTTCTAGGAATATCCATGCGCTTGTTCATGACCCTCCACGATGATCACGGAATTGCGGTTGCCAAAGTCATCATCCATGGACAGCAGGGCCTGGGGATCATCCATGATCCGTTCACCATTTACGAGAAACGCATACTCATGTTGCCCAAGTTCCAAAGGCACGGAGATGGCCCAAAAACCTTCCAGATTGTCCACGGGCCGCATCTCATACCCCTGTTCACGCCAATTGTTGAAACTGCCGACCAGGGACACATTTCGTGCATCTTCGGCCTGAACCATAAACACTACGAGCGGGAGGTCCTGGTCCATGTTTCCGAGAACCATGTCGGAAGCCGGCAGCCCGGCTTGAGCGTTTGCTCCGGGGTTTTCAGCGCCACCGTTCATTGGCTCTTCGAACTTGCCCATGTTCAGGGCGAGCACCAGGAGCATCACCAGGCAGCCTGCGCCCAACGGGGCCGCGGGAACGATGCGCAAGGGTTTCGGCGTGATCAGCCAACGCCACAGGTCCCTTAATCGAAACAGGCGGCTCGAAGCCGCGGGTGCAGGGTGTTGAGCCTTGAGTCGCCTCATAACCGTTGCGGTCACGTCGCCAGGCGGAAGGCTGTAGTCCAGGCGACTGATCAAGCCCGCTATGCGAGATTGATCCAAATCATTTTCAGTGTGTTTCATCATCAAACGTCCTCCCGTGGCAGGAGATTGCGCATTTTTTCCACGCCGCGCTGAACGGTCATTTTGGCGTTGCTTAGACCGATGCCCAATGACTCAGCGATTTCAGGATAGGAAAGTCCTTCACGGAAACGCAAGATCAAGGCTTCCCGAGTCACTTCAGGAAGACTGGCCAGAGCCTTGTTCAGCCAATCACGCTCCAAAACCCGGTTGTATGGACAACCAATAGCGTCATTTGATCCGGAGGGGTCAAATCCATTCTCGCACATCTGGTTCAGACTCGTGGTAGAGTGCCGTTCCATCTCCATTCCACGAGCGTAATCCCGTACAATGTTCAGACCAAGGGTGTACAGCCAGGGAAAAAAAGGTCTGTCCGCATCATAGCCGCTCAGCTTTTCATAAGCGCGTATGAAGGTCTCCTGGGTCAGTTCCAGGGCCAGATCAGCACGATGAATCATGCGCAACATCAGGTTGTACACAGGTGTTTGATATCGATCCACAAGCACGGCATAGGCTTGCTGTTCCCCGGCACGGACTCGCAGAACGATTCTTTGATCATCGTTTTCCATGGGTTCATGCCAACTGCGTCGCGCGGTGTACATACTGAAGATATACGCTCTTTGTCAGGAAAAAGTCACAGGTTGATGAAGCTCGATGGGAAACTGGAACACGGGAGCATGTGGTCGTCACGGCGGTGGCTATCTGGAAATGAAATAGTCAAATGATATTCGGCTGTTCGATATCAATATCGCATTGGTTGTGACCTTTGCGCGAAATACTTCGTAGATGTAATCATAAACCCTCCACTCAAAACTGCGCAGGATTTGAGACAATCCGGAACAACGGACCATGACCGGATTTGGGAATCGTTCAGTTACAGTGACTATTCAGCACATTCGGCGCATGACCATTCGCCGGCATTGGATGCCGGCATTCGCCGGAATGACGAATCGGAGCAAGCCTTTTCTCGTAGATCACCGGCGTTGGCCGGCGCCATCGCTACCCGGATCTTTTCTCCGGCACTGCTGAGTGGTTGCCAACACTTAACCTGGATTGTGGGTGGTACTCAGCACATACTCTGTGGTCACTCGCCAGAGCTGGATTCCGGCTTTCGCCGGAATGACGTATCATACCAAGTCCTTTCCAAGTTAAGTCATACCGGCGAAGGCCGGTGTCCAGTTCGATTTTTATCGGATGAGCTGAGTAGTTACGATTGTGGAATTAGTCGCGGTATAGCCATGTGTATGTTCACTTCAACCTTTCGGAGACAGTTATGCAGAAAATTACCACCATCAGCGCGGCAGTTTTGATCATCTCCTTGTTGTCCTTTCCCGTTCTGGCCCAACATCAGCACGGAGGTGAGCCATCAAAAAACCAGATCATGGGTTCACATCCTGTTTACGGAACACTGACAGGGGAGCAGCGCCAAGCCGTCAGGAGCATGATCGAGTCCCATCGCCAGGAAGTTTTGCCCTACAATCTGCGTATGCGCGCCAAAAAGGCGGAACTGGATGTTCTTCTGGCATCATCCGAGACAAATCAGGAGGCCATCAATTCCGTGACAAACGAAATCACGCAGCTTTATGGTGAAACCTTGAGAATGAAAAACAACCTGCGCCGCAGCATTCACGAAGAAACAGGGCATTTGATCCGCTGCGGCGCAGCCGACGGCAAAGGCCGCGGCATGGGCGGCCGAGGCATGAGACCCGGAATGGGCCGCATGGGCAAATGCCCGATGATGTCCGCGCATACGAATCATTAACCGACGTGCATTAACGCATTACAGTAAAGCCGCCTCGCTACGGGGCGGCTTTTTTTGATGCCTTGCAACACATCCGTCAATTCCTGTGCGAGTTGATGAAAACCGTGCCTTAGCTGAGTCTTGAAAAAGTCCTTATCCAACAGTCCGTTCCAAGCCCCAAGTGCAAAAAGCAAAAAAAGTTCAAGGTGGCGATTCATGGAGCGGTATTGTAAGGCGAACGGTATCTATTCAGCACACGCTGTGCATGACCATTTCCCCGCACTGGATTCCGGCTTTCGCCGGAATGACATCGGAGCAAGCTTTCAATATTGGTCATACCGGCGAAGGCCGGTATCCAGATCTTTTTCTGGACCTGCTGAATAGTTACGGCGAACGAAGGATAAATCGATCACGTTGCCGGCTCCGCCACCACATCTTTGATCATTTCGTCCCTGGCCCAGCGTCGAGCGGGATTATGTCCAGGAACTGGATATCAACAGCAGAGTTTAAGTCTACGCCACCCCCCCAAAACCCATTACCTGCAATCTACCATCGAGATTTGAAAACCGCTTCCCGGTCTTGTTGTTCTTGACAGCCATGGCCAGAGCTTTCTTCGTTCCCACAAGGACCATAAGTCGTCTCCCTCTGGTGATGCCCGTATAGATCAAATTGCGCTGGAGCATGATGTAGTGGGTGGTCAGGACCGGCATGACCACGGCAGGGTATTCGCTACCCTGGGATTTATGCACCGTGGCGGCATAGGCCAGGACCAGTTCGTCCAGTTCCATGAACTCGTAAAGCACGTCCCTGCCGTCAAATCTGACGATGAGTTCGCGCATTTCCTGATCCAGACGGGCCACCCGGCCAATGTCGCCGTTGAACACTTCCTTGTCGTAGTTGTTGCGGATCTGCATGACCTTGTCGCCGACGCGAAACTTCCTGGCTCCGCGTTCAACACATGAACCGCCGGGGTTCAGAGCCTCCTGGAGAACCTGGTTCAGATTGCCGGCGCCGATAACCCCCCGGTGCATCGGCGAAAGCACCTGGATATCGTTGATCGGGTCCAATCCGAACTTTGCAGGAATGCGGTTCTTGACCATGTTGATGATGACTTGCAGAGCCAGTTCCGGTTCTTCCTGATAAATGAAGTAGAAATCATCAGGATCTTTCCTGGGCTGAAGATCAGGCATTTGGCCGGCATTGATTTTGTGGGCGTTGATGATGATGGAGCTGTCCAAGGCTTGGCGGAAAATCTCGTTGAGGGTAACCACCGGAACGACGCCGGAAACGATGATGTCGCGCAGGACGTTGCCAGCGCCCACAGAAGGCAACTGGTCGATGTCGCCGACCAGAACAACGGCACAGCCCAGCGGCACGGCTTGAATCAGATGATACATGAGCACCTGGTCGATCATCGATGCCTCGTCGACGACCAGAAGATCAGCGGGCAAGTTTTTTTCTTCGTTGTGCTTGAACGAACCATGGCCTGGGCTGAATTCCAAAAGCCGGTGAATGGTTTTGGCCTCATGTCCCGTGGCCTCGCTCATTCGCTTCGCTGCCCTGCCCGTAGGCGCTGCCAGCAGGATACGCTTGGTCAGCCGGGAATAAATGCTCAGAATAGACCGAATGATGGTGGTCTTGCCCGTTCCGGGGCCGCCTGTGATCACCACGACCTTGCCGGTCAGGGCGCTCCGAACAGCTTCTTGCTGTTTGTCGGCAAGCGTCATGCTCATTTGGCTCTGGACCCATTCCAGGGCCTTGCCCACATCTACCTGGCGCACATTCCTGGGCGAATTGATCAGCAGGGACAATCGCCGCGCCGTTCCCACCTCGCAGTGATGAAACTTGGCCAGATAGACAGGTCTGCCGGACTCGCCCTGTTCTTCTAAAACAATGCGTCGTTCACCGGCCAAACGCGCAATACCCGGTTCCAGCAGAGCGCGATCCACCTCCAGGATTTCCCCGGCCTTGTCCAGGAGGGGTTCATCGGGAAAGAAGACATGGCCTTCATCGGCCAGTTCATGCAGTACATGCACGATCCCGGCATCAATACGCATGGGTGAATCCTGGGCAATGCCGATGGCCTGAGCGATCTTGTCCGCGGTCTTGAACCCGATGCCCCAGATATCCTGGGCCAACCGGTAGGGATTGTCCTGAACGACGGAGATGGCATCATTGCCGTACTGCTTGTAGATTTTGGCGGCATAGGTCGCACTGACGCCGTGCCCCTGCAGGAAGATCATCACACCGCGAATGGCCTTCTGGTCTTCCCAGGCCTGACGGATCATGTCGATGCGCTTCTTGCCGATACCCTGGACCTCAGTCAGTCGCTCGGCCTGATGTTCGATGATATCCAGAGCCTGTTCGCCGAAGAGCTTGACGATGCGCCCTGCCATGACCGGCCCGATGCCCTTGATCAGTCCGGAGCCGAGGTATTTCTGAATGGCATGAGCTGTTGCCGGAAGGACCGTTTCACAAGACTGAACTTTGAACTGGGGGCCGTACTTGGAATGGGATTCCCAAACTCCCTGCATCTTGGGAATCTCACCAGGCGCAGGCGACGGCAGAATACCGACCACGCAGACCAGACCTTCATGACCTCTGGCATGCACCTTGGCTACGGCATAACCGGTTTCCTCGTTGGCATAGGTGATGCGCTCTATTTGCGCGTGCAGGTAGGTCATGAGCGGAAATACTCTGCGATTATTTGTGAAGTGAGATCGCGAAGCCTGTTTTTGAAGAAAGGAACTTATTATCCACCGGCTTATCCTTCACTCTGATTAAAAAAACGAAGGCGTTACAGGCCAGTGTGCTTTGCCAGTATCTTCTCCAAATCATCGACTCCCAC
This sequence comes from Desulfonatronum parangueonense, assembly GCF_054656975.1. NCBI lineage: Bacteria > Pseudomonadati > Thermodesulfobacteriota > Desulfovibrionia > Desulfovibrionales > Desulfonatronaceae > Desulfonatronum > Desulfonatronum parangueonense. Next base: position 36,025 of record NZ_BAAHXH010000002.1, on the reverse strand, counting down.
CGGTTTGCTCAGGTAGTCGTCCATGCCCACAGCCAGAAATCGCTCCCGGTCGCCGGGTTGAGCATGCGCGGTCACGGCGATAATCGGAATGTTTCTTTTGCCGCCGAGAAACGTTGACTCACGGATGGCTTTCGTTGCCTCATCGCCCGTTATCACCGGCATCTGGATGTCCATGAGAATGCAGTCGAAGTCGTTATGTTCCAGGAAATCAAGGGCCTCCTGACCGTTATGGGCCAGGGTTGCGGTATGTCCGAGCTTTTCCAGGATGGAGCACATGAAAAGCTGATTCAGGGGATCGTCCTCAGCCAGGAGGATGTTCAGGTGCTTTTTGGTCTCTCCCGTAAAAGATGCAACAGCGTCATGTTCGCAATCGCCGGCCACCGGCAAAGCAAAAGGGAGAACAATATGCACCGTGGTTCCCTGGCCGAAAACGCTTTCCACGTCAATGTTCCCACCCATCAATGCCACAAGCCTGCGAACAATGACCAGCCCCAGTCCCGCGCCCTGATGCGCACGGGTGTCGGAGCCGTCCACCTGGCTGAACGGTTGAAACAAATCCTTGAATTTGTTGTCGGGAATACCGATTCCGGTGTCGCGGACAGAGAACATGACCCGTACGTCTCCTCCCTTGGCAGCGGAGAGGGCGCTGAGATGAATGCTGACCATGCCTTGGTGCGTAAACTTCAGGGCATTTCCAACAATGTTGAAGAGGATTTGCTTGACCCGGACCGCGTCGCCCACGACGATTCCCGGCAGGTCCGGATCAATAGACCGTTCCATGGAGATGCCCTTTTCCCTCGCCCTGAGCGCAAAAAGCTCCAGGACGGATTCCACCGTCTCATCAAGGCGGAATTCCGTAGGGCAGATGAACATCTTGCCCGCTTCGATGCTGGAGAGGTCAAGGATGTCCGAAAGCAGGTGGGCAAACCTGTCCGAGGATTGGATGGCCGCGCTGACGAATTTCCTCTGCTCATCACTCAGCGGAGTTGTCTGTAAGAGTTGCATCATGCCCATGATGCCGTTGAAAGGGGTGCGCAGTTCATGGCTCATGTTGGAGAGAAATTCGGACTTTGCGATGCTGGCGGCCTCGGCTTGACGCTGTGCGAGAAGAAGTTTGCGGGTGTACTCCATGAGTTCCGTGGCCTCATGGACGGTGAACAGGTAGGCGTGGCCTTGAAAATCCACCTTTTTGACCCCGATCAGGGCATCATGCTCTGTGCCGAATTTATCAGCTATGGTGCAGTGCAAATTTTCCAGATTCCCGAGTTGTTCCAGCTTTTCATGGTCATAGACCAGATTGGGGAGCAGATTGTGAATGGTCCCCAGGGCCATGGTTTCCGTATCCGTATAGCCGAAAATATAGTGTACATTGGGGCAGACAAAGGTGATCCGAAACTGGTCGTCGGTGAGTACCACGGTGTCCGATATGCTGGACAGGGTTGTTCGCCAAAGATACTCGGTGGCCGCAAGTGCATCCTTGGCGCGTTGCAACGATTCTTCCGCTTGCCGGCGAATGGCCACCTCCCGTTGCAGACTGCTTTGCTCTTCCACTTCCTGGGGGAGCTGCTGGAGGAGATCAAGCAGCAAAAACCGGCCAGGTCCGTCCACGTCTTCCGCGCCCATCCAGGGTTGCGGGGCTATCGACTCCTCGCTTTCCCATATGATTTCAAACTGCCCCTGTGCAGTGGCCCTGCCGATACGTGCCTTTCTCGGCACATGGTTGTTTGAAAGGATCTCCAAATTACCCATAGGGGTGGTCAGAACATGTCCGCAAAGATGATCCTTCAACTCCCCAGGGTTCAGGATCTGCGTGGCCTTGACAATGGCAGCCCAAAGGTGAATCTGCGCATACGCCGTAACAATGGGGTCGGATACTACGCGGTCCGCCCCGTAGCGATCTCGAAACGCCGTCAGGAAGCGGGAATTTTCCGGTGATTGCACGCTTTGAAAATAGCTCCAACAGGCCAGTTGGCGCATCTCATGCCCCGGAACCTTCTGATCCGCATGGGCCTTGGTCATGGCCGCATATTCCATTTCCGAACAGCTCATGGAGCCCACCACCAGAGACGGACTCAGGTTTGGCGAGGAGAGCGCCTGCTCGTATAACCTGATGTTGCCCAGCCCGTTGACCGTATTGATGATCACATCTGGTTGACTTTCCATCAGTCTGGGCAGCAGGTCGGCGAAATCCTCGCAGGACAGAGGGAAGTAGGTTTCTCCTACAATTCTGGCGCTCGTCGTCGTGAGCATGGACCGGATCAGCTTGTTGGCGGTTCGCGGAAACACGTAATCCGAACCAATCAGGTAAAAACGCTTCAGGCCGTGCCCCAGCGCCCACTGGATGAACGGCTGGACCTGTTGATTGAGGCAACTGCCGGTATAGACGATGTTGGGCGACTCCTCCAAACCCTCGTACTGCATCGGGTACCAGAGTAGGGAGTCCTTTTCTTCCACGACGCTCTTGACCGCCTTGCGCGAGCTGGACGTCCAGCAGCCGAACAATGCCTGGACGCCGTCCTGTTCGATCAACTGCCTGGCCCGACTCTGGAAAACCAAAGGGTCTGACTTCCCATCCGCGACCACGGCCTTCACGGTCCGTCCCAACACCCCACCCCGGGCATTGACCTCCTCTAAGGCCAACAACGCCGCATCCACCAATGCCGCCTCGCTCAAGGCCATTGGGCCATGCAGGGAGTGCATAATGCCGATAGATACTGGGCTGGGCATGTTCGTCATTCTCCATCCAGTCGGTAAATGTTAAGGGAGTTGAGGGATCTTGATGTACCGTTTTTGCTCCGCTCGTACTTTTTGCTCCGTAAGGATGGGCAGGCGGCATGTCACAATGCCTGCACCACCCATTTCAGAAACGGTATTTCAGTAACAGCCAGGTCCCTATTTCGGATCCGAAGAGCTTGGCCATGGCCGAGTTGGCCGTCAAAAAAACAACCACACGGAGTGGACGTGTAGATTCCGATGGGAGCGTTCTCGAAAAAATCTTGAAGATTATGTCAGGTGGCGGGTGCGGAGAAGAAGTCGTGGCGGATAGAGTCGAGTCAGGCATGAAAGGCTCCAAGGCGAGGGATCATGGAAACAGGTGAGTTACTTCCCTTTCTTTTGCTTCTCCTTCTTAACTTCCTTCTGCTTCTTGTCCTTGGCCTTTTCTTTCTTTCCTTTCGTGTCGCCCATGAAAAACTCCCTTGCGGCAACATGAAAATCAGGCGTTATCTCCAAGAAATATTGCAACGCACTGTTCCACAACCATACTTCTCGATGTAATTGCCCTTGTTAACCATAATCCGTCAAGACCTGTAGTCCGGGAACACGCAAAAGAAAGCCGCACATATGCGAAACAGATTCCCCACGCAGATCAAGGCAAACTTTGGGAATGGTTTGGTCGGTAGGGTGTTGTGTCAATGGGTCATTGTGGCCGACGTCTGGGTTTCCAGGGTCTGAATCAACAGATTCAGCTGTCCCCTACCCTACTATGGCGGGACATCTCCCGCTCCACCTGGGTAATGCCCTTGATTACGCTGAAGGCTTCGTAACTACTCAGCTCATCCAAGAAAAATCGGACTGGATACCGGCCTTCGCCGGTATGACTTAACTGGAAAGGACGTGGCATGATACGTCATTCCGGCGAAAGCGGAATCCAGCTCTGGCGAGTGACCACAAAGTATGTGCTGAATACTTACAAAGCTTCACTGATGTTATTCACGAACACCCGTTGTGGGAATAGGGAATCAGTCCCCTGCGTACAACTTTCGCAACCACATTGAGAAGATTGGATCCACCACTTGCCATGCGCCGTCTTCTCGTTTTTCGATCAGATCGTCTTCGCGCAATCGCTCCCTGGCGTATTGGACATTGCTTGGCGCAAGTTCGCATCTGTTCAAGAATTCACGGGAAAGGAGTTCCGCGGGACCATGGGCCAGAGTTCGCAACACGCGAATCTGTTGGGTCGTGAGTTTGGCAAGCATGGCTTCAAATACATATCGCTCCGTATCCAACACATGGACCAAAGCCTGCTGGACATCCTTTTCCGTGGTCTGGGGGCCGCTAATCTCGAAAACCTCCCTGGCCAGGCGTTGCATATAGTAGGGATGGCATGCGCTGTATTCGGCAATCCGCACTCCGACCTGCTCAGGGCATGTTTTTCCAGCCTGAACAAATTGGGACTCCAAAAACGCCACCGTATCCTGAAGGGGCAACGGGCCAAGGTGCATGGGCAGGGCCGATTGGTAGAAAGGACGTTTACGGTCCGAAAACAAACCCAACAGGATGCCACGCCGGCTGCCCAGAAAAAAGAACGAGGCCTTCAGCCCCTGAATCCTGCCCCGCATCACGCCCTCGATTTGGCCTGTTTCCTTGAGCCTGGTGATTTCCTGAAATTCATCCAGGACCACGTTTACGGAGTAGCCGGACGAGGCCACGAATTCGCCAAAATCCCCCCAAAGACGATCCAGCAGTTCCAGTGGGTCTTCTCGCGTCAATTCCACTCCCACGGCCATGCCATCCCCGCTGGGCTTGAACACTGGACGCAGGGAGCCAAATGTCTTCAAAAAACGCCTGCCCTTGTCCAGCAGTGATTCCCGGGCATGAACCGCCTCAAGGACATCCCTGGCCATGCGCTGCACGGCATCAGCGACAGAATCTACTCCGAAAAGCTGAGAATAGACGGTCACGTGTCCCTCGTTGCGTAACAAGGCTTGTACCCGAAAGGCCAGCGAGGTCTTTCCGCACCTGCGGGGGGAATGAAGAATGACGTTTGTATGGCTGTGGGCGCAAGAAATCAGCCTGTCCAGGTGATCCTCTCGATCACAAAACGGACTGTCAGGAGTCAAGGTTTCTACCTGGAAAGGGTTAACCATTTCAGCATCCTTGTTATAAAATGTTTGTAACAAGGATGCTGAAACATTTTTTTCGGGTAGTCAAGATGGCAGTGGGTGCTTCTGTGAGGAACATCAAGCAAAGGTTACGTGGTATTTGCCAGAAACGATTGCCTCAGGAGGGACACGCGGCATTTTGACTGCCCGCACTGGAAGGCCAGCGGTCCGCAACCGGGCTTGCCACCTCGGAGGTCATACTAACTGACTGCTGCCGACGAAGCATGAGTTGCAGGCCTGTACGGTTCTGCACAGTGCCGCAGTTTGCTTAACGTGATCTGCTACGGATATTGGTCGAATACCAGCGACTCGTTGGAGCTTGCTTGGCTCGTGGCTTCCTCTAGCGCCACCGGCCTCGAACCCAAGAGATTTGACGAATACTATGTTCGTGCCGTCAGGGACGTATGGGGCGAGTGCCGACATACGCCCAAGGTTTCACCTCCTGTCATCGTCCCCGTCCCACGTCAGCAACTCGTCTCGTCAAGCCGTCGGCATGAAGAGGGACCTTTGCGTGTCCACCTTGGTCATTGATTCATGGTGGAGATCTGCGGTTTGAATTATTCATAATCGTATGGATTTCCTGGAATCTGCCGATATCCGAAGCTTTCAGTTACTCCAAGGAGTGGATACCAAATACGTGGTCCTCCCCATACCCAAGGCAAAATATAATCATATACTACTCCCTAATGAAGGCGGTGATTGTGGCAGCGCGGTTTTTTTTGGCCGGTAATTCCTCCGGCTGAACACCGGGAGGCCGACCTATTCCACAATCCAACAACCTGACCGGCCGATTTTGGTCGGCCGGCATGTACATCCTTGAAAGAATCTTCTTCACCGGATGTATAAAACCCTATGACAAAGGAGTTCTATCATGAAAACATTACTTGCAAGCATCATCATTGGTTTATTGGCTATGAGCCCCGTATTTGCTCAGCAGGGAGGCACTGGGCCCGGGCAGACCGGAGCCCAGCAAAGCCCGCAAATGCAGCAGGACATCCAACCCGGCCAACCTGGACAGCCTGGACAGCCTGGACAGAGAGCCCAGCCGATGGTTGGGCAAGAGCGTGACCTGATTTCCTTGGAAGATCTGAAAGATGCCGAAGTTTATGATCGGCAGAGGGAAAGTGTGGGGTCCGTTGAAAAAGTGCTGATCACTCAGCAAGGCGATGTGGAAAAAGTTGTCATTGAAGTCGACGATCGCAAAGTCGCTCTGGATTTTCATGAAGTCAACATCCAGAAGGAAGATGACGATGTCCGGGTTAACGTTCAGATGTCCAAGGAAGAATTGAAAAACAAGCCCGAGTATCGAGAAAATAACTAGTAAGGTGTAATGCCTCAAGGGCATTCATGAAGCTGTTCGGGCCTCTCGTCGTTAGATGCCCGGACAGCTTTTTTGGTTTAATAAGATCTGTTTTGCAGAACGAACGCTTCTCCGACCCACCCGTTCCGGCCCAGCCAGAGGGTCATTAGACAAGTCCAGAAGAATGGCGACTGGAGATACTTGGTGTCCATAAGCCGCATCCAAGAAATGTTTTCAGCCCGACTCACTTCTGGGCTGATAATAGTACCTCCAGCGGCCAATGCCCAACACGCACACTGCCTCACTATGCTGAACCTCGGATGCTCGACCACGTCAGCCCCTTCCGCCCGGCAGTCTCAACGTCCGATGTTATTCGCCAAAAATCCTGTTCCACCGTCAACTGGCCTATCTTTGCGTGGAGAGTTCCTTGATTTCTTGATTTCCTACTTGAGAGATTTGGCTTCTTTTCAAGCCCTTTTGAGAATACATCGGCCATGCCCTTCCGAACCTGTGATCCATCCACCATCGAGGTGGGCAAAGATCTACGGCATATCCGAACTGCTTGTCGTAGGTGTATGTGACCCCTTCCTTTTTCGTGTCGGAGTTGTCGTAGATGACGGGATCGACGTCGACCCATATCCATTGCTGCCATCCTTTTCAATCACGACGGGCTCCATACCGAGTCGATTTATCTCGATTTATATCATTTGAATATCGTAAGATACTGCCCGCAAGGTGACAAAAAAGCCCCTTAATCCAAGCAAGGATTAAGGTAAGGGGCAGGTGGCCGTGGCTCCAAGCCAGGCTGCTGAAGAAGTGGGCTGTTTCTTGTTAACTGCAGGCGGGAACCGTAGTCAACGCATTGGGCTTATTGAACCCAAGCGTAGGTTAAGGGCATAGCAGGCCATGATCAAAGCCAAGACCAAGCGGGGCTAATGCCCGCCGTAGGCTTTACTTCTATGGGCAATCCTGACCACAAGTACAGTGACCTCTTCTTCCTGGATGTCGACAATTCAAGAAAAATAAACCTGGCACTATTTCGTCTTAGCTGGCGGAAAACATACTTTTGGATCATCCTTCACACCAACCGGACAAGTCCAAGTCGATGTTACGTCGATTTGACTCCACCACCACATGAAACTATTGGGGATCAGGCATCTTTCGTGCCATGTCAAACGGCAGTCGCTGGACAATTCAATACTGCGTTGCCGTAAAGCTCATTCTCACGCATGTAACGGCTTCACCATTTTGACGGTCCAACAACGGGATGTGCCGAGAGCAGCGCCCATGTACGGCAGCGACCGTCCCTCTTTTCACACTCAACCAGATAAGGAGGTCCAGATGTTGAAAAAAGCAATGGTGCTGTTGGTTGTCTCGTTGTTCGTCTTCAGCGGGGCTCATGCGATGAACCTTACCTCAGCGGAGATGGAGCGGTTCATCAAGACGACGAAATTGCTTGCTCCCTATTTCAGCGAGCTTGACGACGATGCATATGAAGACGAGGACGACGGCGACGACATGGCCATCTACAACATCGAGGAAACCAAAAGGATAATGATGGAGGCCATGGCCGGCAATTCAGAGATTCGGAGCATCGTCGGGAGCCACGGGTATTCCTCCGTGGGTGCATATGCGGAAACGTACGCGTACGTCATCAGGGCCTACATGGCCGCCGTCGGAATGGAACGGTTCGCGGAATTTGAAAGATCAGTGGCTGACATGGACCCGGAACAACGGGAGGCATTCAAGAATTCTCCCGTATACCAGATGTTCTCGGAGACAAAAGTCCAACTCGCATCCGTCCCGCAGTCGCACATCACGGCCGTCACTCCGTACATGACGCAATTGCACGAGGTGTTTATCCATGATGACGACGAAGACGATTATTTCTAGTTTCAGCACGAAACCCAAAAGTCGATGCGCAGCAATACGTGAGGTATATCCCTTCATAAAAGGAAACAGCATGAGACATGTTTATCTGAATTTCTTCATCAGCGTTGTCGTCCTCATCCTGGCAACCACCGCGGCTCATGCTCAGGCCGAATTCCTTCGCGGTTCCACGATCATTTTTGAAGACAACCTGAAATACGAAAAGACCGGCGAATTCCCCTCTCAATGGCGACTGGTAAAGGGCAGTGTGGAAGTGGCCGCACACGAAGGGGGAAACGTCCTGTCGCTCCTGGTCACCCGGACGGAAGTCGCGCCGCTCATGCGGGAAAAGAGCTACTTGCCCCAGGCGTTCACCATTGAGTTTGACTATTTAATGAACGATCTCAGGCAACATGCCTACGAACTCACCTTCTTCAACGACAACGGACGAAAATCCGGGTTACTGCGAATTACCGGGGAGCGGTTCATACTGAACTCATCGCGGGGCGGCGCCGTTTCCGAAGGGAACACTTCCGAAACCAGAGCCGGATTTCAGCCGGGATGGAGACGCCTCGCACTCTCGTTCAATCAGCATGAACTGCGCGTCTTTTGCGACGGTGTTCGTGTTTTGAACGTGCCCCGTTTCGAAGAGGAACTGCGCAGCTTCCTGATCCACGGAGGGCGTCCCAACAATGCCAAACCCAACTCGAATGCGTTTATCAGAAACGTGGTCGTGGCCGAAGGCGGCATGCCGCTTTACGACAGAGTCATGTCGGAAGGCAGTTTTTCAACCACGGAAATCCAGTTCGACGTGAACAAGGCCGACATCAAACCTGAGTCCTCGACCACCATCGATCAAGTCTTTCAGCTCATGCGGGATCACCAGGACCTTCGTTTCTCAGTGGAAGGCCACACGGACTCTGACGGAGACTCCGAACTCAACCAGCGTCTTTCCCAGCAGCGGGCTGAAAGCGTGGTCCGTGCCCTGATCGACAGGGGAATCAGCCCGGATCGTTTGACGGCCAAGGGATGGGGCGCCTCCAAGCCCGTAGCCGACAACGCGACCGAGCAAGGAAAGGCTCAAAACAGACGGGTTGAGTTTGTTCGCTTATAGCCTACAAACGAATCTTAATCTAAAAGTTTTTATAAGTTATAATAGATGAGGTCCCTGCTCAAAAAACTCCTGACAGCCTCGCCTGGCCTCAGACAATCCGGATCCGCGGTGGTGCTTGCCCGATCTGATTGAACTGTTAATACAGAAGCACAGCCTTGATCATCGCGGCGGACGTCTCTGTGACGCGAAATCGCAGACGATTCGGGATCTGTATCCAATCACCACAAATGAGCATACGGTCGGGGTCATTTTCAGTTTCGACCGTATGCCGTCCTTCTCCGGACGCACCGACTTCTCTCCCTACAAGCGCCCCCTGATCCGAATGATCAATTCAAAATACACAGGACAGCCAAGCATGGCTTTGCTCCGCCCTGACTGATTAATAATTGTCCCGAGCGAGCACCAATGCTTCATCCTTCCTCCGGATAATGGGCACGATTGTGTTAGGCAGCCGAAAGTCATGGCAAATCTTTTTTCCCTCATATCATGCGAATCTTGTTTGAAAGGTTGAGAGCGACCAAACGACTCAAGGGCGGTATGTGCGTGCGGGTGAATGGTGCCACTGGCAAGGTGACGATGCTTGATCGCTGGAGTGAGCCCAACAGTCATGTGCAGCAGGCGCGGACAAATCTCATCTGCTGGAGCATGACGTTCATGCAGGGGAAAAGGAAATAATATGCAGGGAAACAAGCAGAGGATTTGTATTGATCGAATTCATCTCGATGAGACCGAGGTATTGTTGAGATTGTATATTGACCTCTTTTATGATCGAGAACCTTTGACGAAATGCCTTGGTTTGAGCAGGGGACGAATGATTTCGGTTGCCCGGAGCATGTATACGGGGGCCAATCTCAATCCAATATCGCAGGGGTTCTGCTGGATAGCTCGAGATCGTGCCGCAGCGATGAAGGAAATCGGTTTTATTGTGTGTGATGATCGGGTACGGCTCTTTTCGGACGCATATTAACGCACTGGGGCGAGTGCCGACATACGCCCAAGGTTTGGCCAGAAGTACATAGTAGTCGGGCATGACAGGCTGAGGCGAGGGGATGGCGGTCGCTGCATGAGGACCGGGCCGAACATCAACTCCATATCCCCGGAGCAACCTCGTTCCAGGCGTGGGGTGGGCTGTGGGGCAAGGGCGGGGTTGGTCGGCTGGGCTACTCTGGGGCTGAGGGCGACAAGGGGGTGCTGTCTGGAGGTGGCTGGGTGTGGGATCGGTGAGGCATGCGGAGAACATGGTGTGACCGAGATGAGAGAGATCCAGAATCGTCTCAGATGGAAATTCATGCCATGAAAAATCTAAAGGCGAAAAAGTTGGAAACTGGCCCTGGAGATTGGAAATAGGGTTGGAAAAGAAAAAGGGTTGCGAGCATATTTACTCGCAACCCTTTGAATTGTCTTGGCGTCCCCAAGGGGATTCGAACCCCTGTTACCGGCGTGAAAGGCCGGACATAGCACCCCCAGCGCACTAACAAAACAAAGACAACAACATAAAATAATTACCTTTTTATCAATGTGTTGTTTTTTGTTTTTCTTTATTTCCCCCTGTTTTTACCCCGCATTTTACCCCGCCATTTGCACCATGCCGAGCAGCCCTCGACATGGTGTTTGTTATTTTAGGTTAACATCCTAACATCCTAACACCCTAACATAGTTAATCCTTGCATCCCAGAGCACTTATCATAGCAGGGCTGGCGGGACAGTATAAAACTATAATGGTTGGGAGCAGAGTCCTTAGACCGCAAGACTCAGGCGATTGGTGTCATTGTCTAGCCAAGGATGATATACATATGATCACCCACTCATTCCCCGCAATCTTCCATCGAGATTGGAATACCGCGTCCAGACAGGGTTAACTTTTGCCGCGACAAGGCCTTTTTCAATACCAGCGCATCGGCCTGGTCTTTTGGCCGCACGCTGTTTTTTTTAGTCCGGTAAAGTCCTTGCAGGTCGAGGACAGGAATGACAACGTCGTCCAAGTGGAAATTGACAGCTTGGGACAGCAGATCCTCAAAGCTCAATCCCGCTACGTTGGGCATGATATCAATAGTAATTTCATCATTGATGCGAATGGTATGGGCATGGTCGCCTTGGAAAGGGTCGTCCTCTCCAACCAGTTCCCTGGCCACACCGTCGGGCAGTTCGGACAGAGCGAGTACCCATTTCCGGGAGTTCTCCGGTTCCGGTGACACCCCGAAATCAATATCCACGGTAGCCCTGACATATCCATGGGCGGCAAGCGCATAGCCGCCCACCAGCACGAACCGCGCACCATGCTTCTGAAGCAGGCGTACCACATGCAGGACGTCTTCCCACGTTGCCGGCCGGGGGTTTCTATTCATCACGCGACTCCTGGGCCATAGCAGCCATGGTCTCGCCCATCCAGGCCTCCCATTCTTGGTTGGCCTGTTCATGGGATGCGTACCGAAAAACGCCCTTGGGCACCTGGAGACGGACTTTTTCGGCCATGCTCCTGACCCATGCCCGTTCCGCCTCGGTGGGGCAGCGCGGACCAAGACTGATTTCCGGCTCCTTGCGCTTGCCAATAGTTCTCATGGAAGCCTGCCTTTCTGCTTGAATTTCAAAGTCAAACCCGCGCACCAAACATCCCATAAAACACTGCCTTATCGTAATCGCATGAATCAATCATACGTACACACACAAGTCCCATGTTTTTCGCACGACCCAACCCCAGCCCTGTCATCAGAAATCTGCCCGCACTCACCGACAGGCCAGGGAAATCTGCATTGCAGTGAACAGTGACCAACTACTTCTCCTGTGCTGTCCTCCACCGCCACCGCCGAAATATGTTTTCCAGTCCTGGTGAGTTCGATAATCCGATGAGGATCGTAGCAATCTTTTAACGGATAACTGTCTCCATAGGTTTCTCGAAAACAGACTGCTACCCCGACTACGTCCTCTGACCGGAATCGGCGGACAGTATAGTTCCTTGGTGAGATCATCTGAGGAACCTGGTTGATGAATAGATTGTATCAATCCCCTTTCATCATAAATTCAATAGCTTGATTGACATGCTGGAATGTCGTGTCAAAAAGCGGAACAGACGAATCTTGCTGACTGATTAAACTCCCAATCTCTGTACACCCAAGGATCACGCCCTGCGCTCCCCTCTCTTCCATTTCACTGATAATCGTCATATATGCCTTTTTTGCCTCTTGCGTAATTTTCCCGAGGCAGAGCTCCTCGAAGATTATTCTATGGACGGTTTCGCGGTGATCTGTAATGGGAGTAAGGATATTGATCCCAAGTTGCCGGAACCGGTCGATCAAGAACGGTTCCTCCATAGTGAACTTGGTGCCAAGTAAACCAACGGTATCAAGACCACATCGCTTGATCTCTTGGGCAGTAGCATCGGCGATGTGCAAAAATGGGATCGAAATTGCCTCTTCTATTCTTGGAGCGATCTTGTGGATGGTGTTGGTACACAGAAGAAGTATTTCTGCGCCGGCATCTTCAAGCCCCTTGGCGGCTGCGGCCAGATGTTCACCAATCCTATCCCAATCACCAGCTCTCATTTCCTTTTCGATATCATGGAAGTCCACACTGTGCAGGATGATCTTGGCTGAGTGGAACCCGCCTAACTTGGCTTTGACCTGCTGATTTAAAAGTTGATAATAGGTTGCAGTGGATTCCCAACTCATACCACCTAGAAGGCCAATTGTTTTCATGGAGGTTAAATCCTTTCGCGCGTGATCTTGATACTACGTTTGGCCTGCAGAAATACAGTCAGGTTTCATTGTGATCCCTATCGCTTTCAAGCGCAATCAGTTTGGATTGGCCAAGCCGCAATCAGGACCGTTCATCAGCCCACGTCAGGACTCGCTTATTTAGAAATTAACAGCTCTTTCAGAATTGGTTCAATCGATTCGGTCAATATTTGCTCTTTACTGATAAACAATTATTTACGACTCATAGAACCACAGCAACATTGATCACCTACCCATCCCCTGCAATCTTCCATCGAGATTTGAAAACCGCTTCCCGGTCTTGTTGTTCCTGACAGCCATGGCAAGAGCTTTCTTCGTACCCACCAGGACCACAAGTCGTCTACCTCTGGTGATCCCCGTATAGATCAAATTGCGCTGGAGCATGATGTAATGGGTGGTCAGCACCGGCATGACCACGGCGGGATATTCGCTACCCTGGGATTTATGCACCGTGGCTGCGTAGGCCAGGACCAGTTCGTCCAGTTCCATGAACTCGTAGAGCACGTCCCGGCCATCGAAGCGGACGATGAGTTCACGCATTTCCTGATCCAGACGGACCACCCGGCCAATGTCGCCATTGAACACTTCCTTGTCGTAGTTGTTGCGGACCTGCATGACCTTGTCGCCGACGCGAAACTTCCGGGCTCCACGTTCAACGCATGGACCGGTGGGGTTCAGGGCCTCCTGGAGAACCTGATTCAAGTTGCCGGCGCCGATAATTCCCCGGTGCATTGGCGAAAGCACCTGGACGTCGTTGATGGGATCCAATCCGAACTTTGCGGGAATGCGGTTCTTGACCATGTTGATGATGACTTGCAGTGCCTGTTCCGGTTCTTCCTGATAAATAAAGTAGAAATCATCAGGATCTTTCCTGGGCTGAAGATCGGGCATTTGGCCGGCATTGATTTTGTGGGCGTTGATAATGATGGAGCTGTCCAAGGCTTGGCGGAAAATCTCGTTCAGCGTAACCACCGGAACAACGCCGGAAGCGATGATGTCGCGCAGCACGTTGCCCGCTCCCACAGAAGGCAGCTGGTCGATGTCGCCGACCAGGACAACGGCGCAGCCCAGCGGCACTGCCTGGATCAGGTGATACATGAGCACCTGATCGATCATTGATGCCTCGTCGACGACAAGAAGATCAGCCGAAAGCGGATGCTCCTCGTTTCTGAATGGCATTGGCCGTAGCGGGCAGGACTGTTTCACAGGTCTGAACCTTGAACTGCTGACCGTACTTGGGATGAGATTCCCAACAGCCCTGCATCTTCAGAATTTCGCCTGGGTTGGGTGAAGGCAGGATTCCGACAACGCAGACCAAGCCGTCATGGCCTTTGGCATACACCTTGGCCACTGCATAACCGGTTTCCTCGTTGGCGTAGGTGATGCGCTCTATTTGGGCGTGCAGGAAGGACATGGAGAAAGAATATAAGCGTATAGGGCGATACAGGTGTTATTGTTTCACCCTGAACCCTTAGACGTATCCGATTCAGGTAGTGACCTGCTTGATGATAAACAGAAAGCCCGTTTCGGATGTGGCGATTAATGACGGGCCAGGACCTTCTCGTGCATCATCGCCATGTTATTCAGGCAGCCTTGCGCAACGATCTGGGCGAAGGAGCCAAGCTGTTGTTCGATCATATTTCCCGACAAACCTTAGAGCTTGAAGCGGAAAAGTTGTCCCGGCTTGAGGGAATTGAGACTTCATGAATTCACCAATGTCTCTCAGTTTTTTCCTTGACTCCCTCTTCTGAAGATGGAAAGCGATTGATTGACATCCAAGCAAAGGTTAAGGGCATAGCAGGCAATGGCTCAAAGCCATGGCCAAGCGGAGGCTAATGTCCGCCGTAGGCTTTACTTCTATGGGCAACCCTGACCACCAGGACAATGACCTCTTCTTCCTGGATGTCGGCAATAATTCGGAAGGCGCCGACGCGATATTTCCAGAGGCCGGACAGGTCTTTTCGCAACGGTCCACCAATGCGCCGGGGATCTTCTTCCGTGGCGATGCGCGTTCGGAGGAAATCCAAGATATCCTTCGCCGCGTTCCGTCCCAGCTTGGCCAGTTCTTTCTTGGCCGGTTCGTCGAACTTAATCGCCCAGGCCAAGTTCTTTCTCTACTTCTTCCAGTGAGTAAGACCTGCTCCGGCCTGCCCGGATGTCCTCCAGACGCTTTTCCGCAAGATAGAGGTCTTCCATATCATCCAGATGCTCAAGGATGGCTTCACGGGCATAATATGCCTTGGAGCGTCCGGTCTCTTTGGCTAGGTTGTCCAATCTGGCAATAACGTCTGCCGGCAATCTCAGTCCCATTTGTTGCATGCTCATATTCTCCATTTGGGATACATGTATTGCAACTGAAGGGAAGTCAATCCTGGTACGTGATATTTACTTTTTTGGCCGCTCAGAATTTGGAAAATAAAGCACGTTAAGCAGGTTCCGGGTGTTCGGAGCGGTCTGGATTTGCTCCGCGCCAGGTTGTGTTCAAAATCCCACCCCAAAAAACGAGTATCCGCACAAGTAAAATCAACCCCTCCCAGCCTCTTTTTGGCTGTGTCCAAAAGCAGTAGATTTTCCGCTTTGAAGAACATCCTGTTCAATATCATATTTTGTGTATAAAAAACAATAACATACTAGTTCGGACATGACCAAGCCCCTTAGCAATTCTTGAGAAATAGACTTCATCCTAGATTGAGCGATTGTTATACATTCTCAGCACAGTTTCTCTTGCATAACATATTGTTTTTGTTTATAATTATTCTCATTCAGGCCATTACGGAAATGCACCCACTGGATGGAGGAGAATATGTCCAAGAACAATCGCAACAAGGCCCATGTCGTGAAAAAAGTTGAGGCCACCAACGAGACCTTGACCAGCCGGGCCGGCATCAACTTGTTCACGAGAGTATCTGCATGCAATCCAGATCATCCCCTTGATTGAACTGCTTTTCGGGAGAGTCCGCAAAAATTCAAAAGGAGCGTCCATCGCCGAGTTGTTCACTCAAATTTTGTGCTGGCACTTTGATGGAACCTGCCGTCATTTGTCATCCTTTGACACGCTTGCCAAAGACCCAGGCCTAGATTGAGCGATTGTTATACATTTCCACTACAGTTTTAGATGAATTTTCGTAAGGGACTTGGAAAATACTAAATTACCGTTAATGATGTTTTCATGCAACCAATCTCAACCAAAGAGGTGCAATGCATGAAGACATCGACGTTGACACAAAACAAGGTTCCTGAACAAGTCGTACCCTTAATCTCTCGCCTGGTTAACTTAATCCCTTGGCCCCTGCGACGGCAAGCAATGGCAGATGTGACCTTATCGCTCCTCAAAGGCAAGCATCGTGCCGCCGAAGAAGCATTTGGCTGGGGACGTTCCGTGGTCGAATTAGGCATGAACGAACTTCGAACGGGGCTTTTATGTTTGAATGACATCTCTACTCGGAAAAGGCCCAAGGCAGAGGAGAGAGAACCTGAATTGCTTGCTGATATTCGTGAAATCATGGAGCCTCACTGCCAATCCGAATCACATTTACGAACAACGCTGTTGTATACGAACATGACGGCAAAAACAGTATATGGCGCTTTGCTGGAAAAGGGCTGGTCTGAAGAGGCATTGCCGACCATGCGGACAATTTCTAACATTTTGGAGCGCCACGGTTATCGGTTACGCACAGTTGAAAAGACAAAGGTTAAAAAAAAACGGCAGATACCGATGCGATCTTCGCAAACGTCAGGGAGGTGAATATGATGGCCGATGCGGACCCTGCAACGTTGCGAATCAGTATGGATACGAAAGCGACCGTCCATGTTGGCGAATATTCAAGAAGAGGTCAGTCCCGTGGCCTTAAGGCCGTCAAGGCATTGGATCATGACATGTACACCAAGGAAAAACTTGTTCCTGGCGGCATTCTTGAACCAGTGACTGGCAAAGCCTTCATTTTTTACACCAACAGCAACAAAACTAGCGATTTTATGGTTGATGGGCTTCTGCTTTGGTGGAATGAAAATAAGGCAAAGCAGCATTTTTCAAAAGTGACAAATCTTGTGGTCAATATGGACAACGGTCCGGAGTGCAGTGGGCGCCGCAGTCAGTTTTTGTTACGCATGGTTGAGTTTGCCGACATGACACAACTCACTGTCCGGCTCACTTACTATCCGCCTTATCATAGCAAGTACAATGCAATTGAGCGCTATTGGGCTGGGCTTGAAAAATCATGGAATGGTTACCTGTTGGATACGCCAATAGCTGTTATAAACAGAACCGCTAATTTTGTTTGGAAAGGTTTTCGTGCCACGGTGAATCTGATGAGCAGTGTTTATGAAAAAGGTGTCACTCTTTGCAGAAAGGAGAAGGCCGCCCTTGAGCAACGTTTGAAGCGCTCCTCAAAATTCTCACTGTACGATATCCTCATCCAGCCAATAACGGTAAATTAGTATTTTCTATACCCCTAACTACTCAATAACTCCGGGCAGTGAATCCTAGAAAAATCACCTGGACCCCGGCCTGCGCCGGGGTGACGACCGAGAGAACTCGCTTTCGAGGTACTCCACTCCGTCATACCGGCGCAGGCCGGTATCCAGGCAGCACGGATCCGCGGTGGTTGGTTGCCCTGCCTTATTGAGCAGTTACGAATTTTCCGGATAATATGCCGGAATTTCAAATTATTTCAAAAAAACTAGGTGCGATCTGCTAAACTCCTGTTAGAGCTGGAAGGAGAGGATGGGGGGGATCATAAGGGGATCATGGGGGCGGTTGCTCACTATAGCGCCGGTTTCAGGTATTGTTGCCGCAGATCAACAACCGACGCGATCATTTCATAGTGACGGTCGTCATGCAGCAAAATCATTTCATTGTGCAGAGCAAGGACGGCGATCAACGTGTCGGTCAAGGGAACGTTCACCCCTTCCTTGCGGAGGAGATAGGCGGTCTTCCCGGCCCGCTCCCAGATCGAATCGGTCATTTCCAAACAGCGCACTGCGGAAAAACGAGCTTGCAGTGAGGCATATTCCTTGCGGGAACGGGCACCGCGCAGGAGTTCCAGGATGACGATCCTGGAAGTGACCAGGTTGTCGGCCATGAGCAGCGAGGTGACTCGCTCTTCGATATTCTTGCCGGCCCCGCGCAAAAAATGAATCCATACCGTCGTATCCAGAAAAAACGGCCTATTCATCCCCGGCACGGTATTCCTCCAGTTCCTCTTGTGAGATGGTCACGGCCTGGGAGCCATACATTCCGGCGAGCTGCTCTAGCCGTTTTTTGCGAATCAGTTCGCGCAGGGAAATGTCCACAAGCTCTTTTTTGGTCTTTACTCCCGTGACCTTGAATGCTTCCGACAAGAGTTGATCATCAATGGCAATGGTTGCTCGCATAATACACCTCCAATAGACACACTTTGAGCAAAATATTTATGCCTGTCAAGGGCATCAAATTTTCGTGTATAAAGAACGTGATGGCGTGCATGTCGTTGAGAACAGTGTTGGTGTCATAACCCCTGGCGACATTCTCTCTGGTGAATTCCGTGTACATGTCACAAGAAAAGTGCTGGTTAAAACATACTACTAGTCCAATAATCCGAGTAGAGCAGACTTGAATTCATCGGCGGCCGACGCGGACTGGGAAAATATTTGTTCGGCTTTATGGAAGTGCAAGAGGCGGACTCCGGAGGTTTTCGGTCTGAGCAAGATGTCCGGCTGGATGTGCTTCATTTTTTTCCGTGACAATGGACCGTTGCATGATTTCAAAGGTTGAAAAGGGAATCCAGCACATCGGGCTTGCCCTCACCCGGCTCGGCAACGTCACCGGAAACATCCACGGCCACGATTATGTCGCACTTCCCTTGAAGCAAATCAAAGGGCAGCGGATTCACCGTCCCGCCATCCACCAGCAGCCTTCCGTTCAACGAAACAGGGGCGAACAGCCCTGGGACGGCCATGCTGACTTTGACAGCAGGGATCAGCGGGCCTTGATCCAGGACCACCTGTTCCCGTTTCCAATAGTCCGCTGCCACTATCTTCAGGGGAATGGCCAGTTCCTCAAAGGTATAGACCCGAATTTTTTTGTGCAGGAAATCGAGAACCCCCTGACTATCTAGTCAGTCCTCCATCGTCCAGGTCGGGGCGAATCAAGTCGAACAGACTCAATCCCTCGCCCCCTTTAAGCAAGGAACATATTATGTGCCTGTCTTTGGACGAGATGTCGGTCATCAGCCTGCGCAGTTCCGCTCCTGAAAGTCCAGCGGCGTAGAGGGCGCCAACAACGGCCCCGATGCTGGAACCGGAAATCATTCTGGGGACTATGTTCAATTCATCCAGGACCTCAAGCATGGGAATATGCGCCAGCCCGTTGGCTCCCCCGGATCCCAGGGCTATGCCGACTGAAGGCATATTTCCATACTTCCGTGCTGCTGCTGCGGGTTGTTTCCCGGAACGCTTTTTTCCGTTGATTCCGAAGGTGTTCTAACTGTCAGGGTCACAAAAGGGGCGATGGATACGGCAAGAAAACACCTACGGGAAAAAGTGGGCGGCTTGCATCTCTTGGGTGATTGTATCGTCATATGGCTTTTCTCACAGTATCAGCCTGTAAAACCGTGGTCTTGGTTTTTCAACAAAAGAAATTGAAGATGTGGGGATGGTGCTTTTTTGTTTCATGTTTCTGTTTGACTTCATCAAGATCTGATTTTACAAAGGATTAAGAGGTTCTAAAACAACAATAAAATAATCAAAGCGAAACATTTTGTTTTAAAAATAATTAATTCCGGCAAGCTTGCTTTGTTTGAATTGCAAGTATAAGATTGATCTAATTTTTCTCGACAAAAATTTTGCACTTTTTTGCATGATGGGCTTCGGTTTTTACCGGAGCCCATTTTTTTGTTTTCTTGAAAAACATAAAGAAGGAGTACATTAAATGATTCATCTTTCTTCGAAAAGTACCTGCGATCTTTACCCAACAAACATTCTTTATCAAAGCCGATATTGGGCACAGGTTAAAAAGAAAAGTGGATTGCAGACCTTGGCTTACGAAATCGTTTCATCAAAAAACTGGGGTTATGTTTTGGTGCTTATCCAGCGAAACAAAGACAATGACCTGTTCGCCTGCATTCCCCAAGGTCCAGAGTTCGCTCCGAGAATTGACGAATACGGGCCGTTTCTCGAGAACTTATCCGAGTCTTTGATTGATAATTTTGATCAAGACATCGCCTTTATCCGCTTTGACCTGCCTTGGGTGTCTCCGTATGCCGAGGAAATGCAGAAGAATGGATGGAGTGCTTTTCCCGAAATCAGGCTTCAGGAATTGCGAATGAACATGGGAACACAAAAATGGAAGTTGAGGAAAGCGCCCATGGACATGTCCGTACCCAGTTCTCTGGTTGTAGAGATCAGTGGCTCAGAGCAAACAATCCTTTCGCGCATGAAACCCAAGACTCGGTATAATATCGGCTTGGCCCGACGCAAGGATGTCCTGGTCCAGAGAACGTCCATGGAGCGACTTCCGGCATTTTATGATCTCTACCGGCAAACCGCATTGCGGAATGGCTTTTTCATTCAAGAATATTCAAAGTTTGCGACTATGTTCCTCGTTCAAGCCCGCAATCAGAAGAACTCGGAAGTTTCCTTGCTGCTGGCGCACCATGGCAGTGATCTTCTGGCCGGAGCCATCGTCGCCGTATCAGGGCGGATCGCGTATTATCTTTACGGTGCTTCAGCGGATATAAAACGCAACTTCATGGCTCCATATCTCTTGCACTGGGAAGCCATGCTCTACGCAAGAGATAATGGATGCACGGCCTACGACATGGGAGGAGTATCGCCGGGTTTGGATCCGCGTCATCGGTTTCATGGACTGTACCGGTTCAAGACAGGCTTTGGAGGCAAGGTTGAGCTGAGAAGCGGCTCTTGGGACTATCCAGTTGACCAGGGAAAATACGAGGCGAACAAGCAGGGTGCGAGGCGGAACAGCAGCCTTGTTCCAGTATGAATGAATACGTTGGATTATCAAATAATGGAAGGAGGATGAAATGACCACATCTCTCAGAGAGTTGCCTGGATTCGCTGCAAAAACCGAAAACAAAACGGGTGTTTTTGCGAAACGGTACAAGGTGTTCAAGGATCTATTGGAAAAAAATAATTCCGCGCTCAAAGTTATCAACGACGTTGAAGACATGATGCTCAATCCGGACACGTTCGATTACAATGATGTTGTCGCTCACTGTGAGCAACTCGTGGCGATTGTCCGGGATCTTTCATCCGACCTGCATGTACTGTCTTTGAACAGGCATGCTGGTCTGAAAAGTATCGCCGACAGGATCGGCCGATCTGTTCTCAAGGAACTTCGCGGGCGACAAAAACTGGAAAAGAGCAACTGGACCATCTCTCTGACCAATTTGAGCCGAGAGAAAAGCGCCCTGGTAGGCAACAAGGCGGCCAATTTGGCTGATATTTCAAATCGGGTTCACTTGCCGACCCCAAAGGGGTTTGTGGTCACGGCCTATTCCTGTCACCACTTTTTGAAGCAGATGGGAATCTACGAAAAGGTCAGCCGGAAGCTGCGGCATCTCGACGTCCGCGACATGAAGCGCCTTGAAGCGGTTTGCAATGATATCAAAGCATTGATTCTTGGCTCACCGTTACCTGACGAAATTTCAGAGGCCGTCCTCCATGAAGCCGGTGTCTTGGCTGGAGATTTTGGCGGCAATGTACGTTTCGCCGTCCGCAGCAGCGCCAGCGCAGAAGATTTCATATTGTCTTCCTTCGCCGGGCAATACGACAGCGTCTTGAACGTTTCTGTCGAAAATCTTCTTTTTGCCTACAAGGAGGTTGTGGCCGGGATATATAACCCCAGAGCGGTCTTATACCGGCGCGAGAAAGGATACCGGGACATCGATGACCTGATGAGCGTTCTGTGCATGATCATGGTTGATGCCGTGTCCAGCGGCTGTATGTATACCATTGACCCGAATTATCACTTGGCCGACGACATCTGCATCAATGCCAATTGGGGATTGGGGGTCAGCATCGTGGATGGATCGGCGAGAACGGATTATTGGCGGATCTGCCGGGAGAGCAAGTCGGCATTGGTGGAGGAGATCGCCAAAAAGGACAGCATGTTGGTCATGGGGCGCGAACAACATCTACGCCTGATCACGGTGCCATCGGCCAGACAATCCGTCGCGTGTCTGAGCGCGGATCAGTTGCGCACCTTGACCTATTATGGGTTGAAGCTGGAGGAATACTTCGATTCGCCTTTGGATATTGAATGGGCACTGGATAAAGCCGGCAAGATCATCATCCTTCAAGCCCGCCCTCTGCAGAGAGTTGCGGGCGATGTTCCGGTCGTGGAGTTGGAACAAGACGTCCATGTCCCCAAAGAGCATATCCTGATTCACGCGGGGATGACCGCGGCTCCCGGCGCGGCCTGCGCACCGGCCTATGTTCTAGAGGATGACAAAAGCCTGGCCGATATACCGGAAGGCTGCATTCTCGTGGCTCGGCAGACCTCGCCGACGCTCGTTCCGGCCATGAGCAGGGTCAAGGGAATTGTGACGGATGTGGGCAGCGTCACCGGCCACATGGCTTCCGTTGCCAGGGAATTCAAGATTCCGACGCTGGTCGGGACCGAAACCGGGACAGCGACTATTCGATCCGGAGAAACCATCACCTTGGACGCCACCCGCAGAACCATCTACAAAGATCAGGTGTCAGCAGTTCTCAGGAACAAGGCTCCGGTCAATCTGATCGCGGACAGTCCTGTGTATATCCACGTCCGCGGGGTGCTGAAAAAGGTTGTTCCCCTGAATCTTCTGGACCCGCGAAGCTCTGAGTTCGTACCAGAAGGCTGCACTTCACTGCACGACGTCATCCGGTTCGCTCACGAAATGGCAATGCATGAGATGTTTCATTTGGGAGACGGGCTCAAGGACAATATTGGACGAATAGGAAGAAAAATTCGCGATACGCCGCTTAACGCATATGTTTTGGATCTCGGCGGGGGAATCGAAAAAAAAGAAATCTTCGTGAAAGATTCGATCGATATCGCGGCGAAAGATATCTCTTCCATCCCTTTTAAGGCCCTGCTCAAGGGCGTGACCCATGAGGGCGTGCAATGGTCTGGTCCATTGTTGGAAAACCCGAGGTCGTTGGAGTCGGCGATTTCAAGAGCTGTGGCGAACGATTTTCATAAACGCGACGTACTGACAGAGCCGAATTATGCCATAATTTCAAAAAGGTATCTCAATTTCAACGCCCGACTCGGCTGCCACTTCGCTACCATAGATTCCTTTTGCTCTGAGCAGGTCAATTCGAATTTCGTGACTTTCACCTTCAAGGGCGGAGCCGCTGACATTGGTCGACGAACGAGAAGAGCCCAACTGATGGCCATGATCCTCCAAAGGATGGGGTTCCGAGTCGAACACAAAGGCGACCTGCTGAAGGCCGAAATGAGGAAATACGACACCTCCCGCCTGACGGACAAGCTTGAGCATATCGGGCGTCTGCTCGGTTCTGTGCGGCTTTTGAAAATGGTTTTGACCGACGATGGCGAGCTTCAGTGGTATGTCAACGAATTCTTCAAGGGAAACTAAACGTTTAAACGTAAGCGTTAGAACAGGTACTTCTTCCGCACGCGTTCCGATTATGCCATAGTAATCCTCTCACCAACCTGCGAGAAGGATTCGAAATGGCAGCAGCTATCAATCGCAGAGCATCTAATCCCGAAAAGATCAATTTCTGGCTTGAACACATAGACAAATGGCTATCAAGCGGCCCCCCCAGGACGAGTATTGTCGGCAGTCTGGCATCTTCATAAAATCTATGAACTAAATGTATTTCTGGCCTGCGTCGTCGCTAGTCCTGTGGATCATTCTATCTGAGAAATCGAAATATAGGATAATATATCAATGGTGCCGTAATCCAAAAAAGCTCCTCAAAAGTTTCTGAGCGTTGAGGGCAAACGGTCACTATGGCTTGTAATGTGGCAAAGAGTCCGTGGGCATGTCTTCCTTGGCATACATAACACGCACTGATCAAGGGAAACGGGATCACGGCCCAAAAGAAGCTAACGCAAACAGGGACGGGCCATCTCAGGATTGTGCCGTGGTTCGGCAACTGCTTCTATGATCGCCTTGACCGCCTCCTGACAGTGGTTGTGGAGTTGCTGCGTGAGGGCAAACAGTTGGTTAACTCGGTTTGAAGTTCTGGCAAGCGCAGGTTATCCTCTGCATTCCGGAGCTTGATCGCTCCTGGAGCGAGTAGCAACACGTTATTATCATGTGTTTTTCAAGTTGTTTTCATGTTGATTGTTCAGGCTCAGGAAATATTAAATACTTGAAATAAAAGGTGATTATGAAATAATATTCATGTTGTTTTTGTGTTGTTATCATGTTGTAAACGTGTTGAAATCTTATTGGCTAGGCTTCGAGCAAGAAAAGCAATTCCCTTTTGTGGGTGGCCACGAGGCACCGAACAGGCTGACAGAGGTGGGAAATATAGTGTCCACGAAACACGCGGGAGATTACGAAGCGAAGGATTGACCCGCGTCGATACAATTGAATTCTGCACATCTACATGAGTACTCTGATTCCCCCCGGAACAGCCATTTGCTGTTCCGGGCTTTTAATGTTTAAAAAAAATGTCGATTTCGTTTATAAGTCTTGATAGTAGCAATTCAGTTATCAAAATATGATTTATCACCTTGAAGCCAAAATTTTTGCAAGTTTCTACCGTCCAGCTCACGAACCTTTTTTGCCTCAGAAGCTAGTAATTCATCAACCTTATTAGCAACAACTTTTCCATCGACAACAATTAAATATCTGTTTTCATACAGATGATCACAACCAAATTTACACAGAGGCATAACTATATTAATATCTAATCTTTCCTTTTCTGTACAATATCTTCTTTTCTTTTTATGAGCAGCAACAATCGAATCTCTCATAAAATTCTTACCACAAATTGCACAGCGCACATGGTCCTTGCCGCTAAAAATATAATCTTTCAAGATAGACTGTTCTCTCCTTATTTTTGATTTCGAATTAATATCACTTCCTTTGTTATAGATTTTACTCAACCTCTTATTGTATTTGATACGCAATATTTCTCTCGTACAATTATTATATTTTGAATTTCCAACAAAACTATACATATGCGAGCCTTTACCTAAAGATTTATCAACGTAAACGAGCGGTGAAAAAAACACAGCTTTGTTGATATATGGTATCGTATATCCATTTGTTAACAAGTAATCACGAATTTCCGCATGTGAGACTTGTTCTTTTTCTTGTAAGTAATCCACCACAGACTTCTCGATATCACATAGCTCTCGAATCTCTCCCAAATAATGCGCACCATTATTCTTAATCGTAAATTTTTTGGATGTTCTAATGTATTCTTTGATTACTCTTCTAGGCGGATATGGGTATTCACACTTTCTGCCATGCAAAGCTTTTTTATAACAATCTGAAAGCTTTTCATAATCTACAACATCTACAACACCGAATAACTTTGAGCTATAATTATTTAATGTGTTTTCTCTATTTTCTAATATATACCACAACCCTTCGCCTTCTTCTAAACACCATGCATTTTCAGACTTTTGAATAAGAAGACAAATTAATCTATACATCTCGTTGTCAACAAGGTAATTCTTTAAATAGTTGATATTAGCTATGCCGCATTGCCCAGGCAACTTAACAACTAAGCTATACAAACCTTGCATTTTTTCAATTATTTTATCTGATATTACAAATGTTTTATCTACATTATCAATAATTCTTCTTGATGATTTTTGCAAATCACAATCATATATTTCATACTCATGATCAATTTTTAAATCACTAAAAAGATTAAGAAGTCCACGTATGCTAAAATTGTCTCCAACCAATCCCGTTTTCTTTATATTTTCCATTAGTTCAGAGCACACCCAATAATCTTTGCTAGATATCAAATCAATGATGTGATAAACAGAAGGAATTTTATATGTATTCGTTATTGAGCGAGCATATCTGTTCAAGATAATCCTGACTGCTTCTTTGGTACCTATATCGAACTTACTTTTTGTCACATCGTAGGTTGGCCAGGCTTGATCTCGGAATCCATAGTGATACGCAACTAGCTCAAAATTACGATCCTTTTTACTATCTTTTCTTGAGTTTTCCATAATGTAATCTCTAATTTCTTTTTCAATAGACATGTTCAACCTCCGTGTTAATGTTAATATTTATAGAACACCCGGCCTCATCTTATCATACTTGTTGCATTATGTCAATAGTAAATTTGTACTTCTATTTTATATTTATTTTTTTTGCCATATTTACAATACATAACTTATCAAATTATATATAAAACATTATTTTTTTATTGATTATAAATTTCAAATTTTATTTTTCATATAGCGCTTTCACAAGCGCAATGCTCTTATGTTCTCTGTGTATAATTATCTGTGAGCAAATTTTATACTTATGAGTCTGAAATGAACCATTGAATAAATTAAATAAAAAAGATTATACCGCACACATATTTACGATGCTCAGAATTTTTTAGCATTGGAAAATTATATTTTTCAGCAGCTGTTCTTAGCAGACCAAGATAGGCAAATTCTGAATGTGATCCTTCACATAGTCCGATCTATAAAAGCACAGTCAAATATTTTAATTCTTTATATTTTTTTGAAAACCAAACGTTGAGACATTCTTGAATTTTGGGGAGGAAGGTCAGTGAGTTGATTGATGCGGTCTTGTGACTTAATCTTTGTTCGAAGCAGATGACGAAATACTTCTTTGGGCAAGCTGACAGGATACCAAGTTACTGCCCTCCATTCACACAGCTGCTAAACATCAACGGCATTTCCAGAAATTACTCTTGAACAAAAACCTTTAGCCCTTAGCTGCTGCATTACATGATTCACATCATTGTGGTGATTTTATGAGTAAAATTGCAATAGTCGGGGATCTACATGAGTATTTTGATCTTCTGAACTACTTTATCAATCAACAAGTCCCTGACATCATCATTCAATGTGGTGATTTTGGATACTTTCCCGAAAAGCATTACCCCGCGCTTCGGGTCCCAAATACACTTCCAGACGGTCGACGCGTTCCGATCTATTTTTGCGATGGCAATCACGAGGATTTTTCAACACTATTTTCAGAATGGCATGCTGCCGGTAGCAAACTTGAACCTTTTGAGATAGCTCCGGAAGTCTACTGGATGCCTAGGGGAAGCGTGCTTGAACTGCCTAACGGTGAAAGAGCGTGTTTCTTGGGTGGGGCCAGGTCAGTAGACAGGCCATATGGAACGGAAGGAATTAATTGGTTCAATGAAGAATTGTTGACAATGGAAACAATAAAATTGCTGCCTTTTTTGGCTGATATTGTGATATCACACACCGCACCGAATTTTTTTGACATAAATAAATACAACAGCCCTCATTTCGATGAAGGTTGGGATATGACTGATGATACAACAAGAGATGTTCTTGATGAAGCTTTTTTGCGCTTGCGCCCGAAGAAGTGGTACTTCGCTCATTTCCATTTTCACATGACGGGAAAATATCACGACTGCGAATGGATCGCGTTGTCAGATGCCACACTTTCCGGCCGGGGAAGTTGGTGGGCTTGGCATTGACCGACGTAAGGGTTGATTCAGTCAGGGGGTGTTGGCGGCCACCACTATAGAGCCACCTGAGGGCCGGTCTAATGAGTCCAGTCGATGGCCGCATTAATAGAGCCACTTTGTTGATCGAACCGTCTTCTCCGATCTTCCCAACCTGCTATCACCCTCCGAATTCAACAAAGGAGGAGTATGATGGCAAACAGGAGGTTTCGGTGCACGAGACATGCGATGTCATTGTCAGAATGCGGCTTGGGGAGACGGACCGTCAAATAGCCAAGGATGGTCTGATGGGACGAAGCAAGGCTTCGAGGTTACGCGCCTTGCTAGTGAGCACGGATGGTTGGAACCAGGGGCGGATATTCCTGCTAATGACGTTATTGACGAACTTTCCAAACCCGGAGGGGAAGCAACAATGTCGGAACTCACTGGTAAAGCCTTACGCAACTCAGGTTCTGCAGTGGGCCAGCTTGGGCATCTCCGGGGTAGCCACTCATCAGTGCTTGGTGCGTGATCATGGCTTTATCGGTGCGTACAAATTAATGAAGCGATTTCTTCAGACGCATCAGCCAGGACCTTCGGCCATGATCTTTCTGGATTTAAAGGCGGAGAGGCGGCTCAAGTGGACTTTGGATCTCTGGCCTGCGCCTGATGGATTGGGTAGTAGGGAAAGAGATCAAGACGTTGTTTTTCGTGATGACTATGGCCTTTAGTCGGCACCAATATCTGGAGAGTTGCTTTATGGAAGTGGAGCCTTCCTGAAGCAATTGCCCCAGTGCACTCGAAGATCGTAACCGACGAGCAGACGAGCAGGCGCTGTCAGTCCTGGTATGATTGGGTTGGGATGCAGATTCGCTTCTGCATTAACGACCTCCATTAACTTACCCTCGGCAACTCCTTCCAGTTCGTCGTGTATCTCGGACTCAGGTGGGCCTGACGCATAACCCAGCGCTTTCCCGTGCCTTCCGATCCGAGTCGCATTGTCATTGAGCCCCATTTGGCATTGATCCGGTCCATGGTGTCCATCACCGCCTTGTTCCGTGCGCGTTCTTCTTGGGGCGGGTCAAACAGGTGCAGTCGACGGCCCTGTTCGCGTTCGATGCCAAAAACCATCACCCCAGCTTTGCGGTATTCGTAGCCCGGCTTGAAAATCTGCTCCAAGGCTCTCAGGGACGCCCGGATAATGTCCGGCGTGTAGCATGAGGACACGGCCAAGGAGACGGTGGCTGCGTTGCTGTACTGGGGCTTGTCCAAACGAAAGCGATCCGTCAGCACAAAAACCTGGACCTGTCCAGCTACGCATTCCTGAGCGCGAAGGCGCTCCCCTACTCTAGCCGCATACCCGGAAAGAATTTGCTCAAGCTGCTCCTTGTCCGTGACGGCTTTGGCGAAGGTCCGTGAGCAGACGATGCTCTTGGGTGTAGCCACTGTCTGTTCAAGTGGGATGCATGGGATGCCCTGAAGTTCCAGCAGAGTGTGCATTCCGCAGACGGTCATCCGTTTTCTCACCCAGTCCTTGTCCAGCTTGCTGAATTGCAAGGCATTACGAATGCCAAACTCTCGTAGCTTCTTGCTGTATCGCCGCCCGATGCCCCAGATGTCTTCAATGTCGATGCCGGCCAGAATGCGGTCCTGATCAGGATAATCCACAAGGCTGAAAGCCCCGCCATGCTCCGGCTGCTTTTTGGCCACCCGGTTGGCAACCTTGGCCAGAGTCTTGGTCGGGCCGATGCCGATGGACACCGGGATGCCAGTCCATTGCAGAACAGTAGCCCTGATCTTGCGAGCCAGTTCCAGGGGGTGGTCGTGCATCAGGTCCAGGTGCAGGAATGCTTCGTCAATGGAATAGATTTCCATGTCCGGCGTGAACCGGGAAACCGTATCCATGACCCGCCGGGACATGTCCCCGTACAGGGCGAAGTTGGAGGAAAACACGTAAACGCCGTGCTTCCTGAACAAGGGTTGGAACTTGAAGGCCGGCGCGCCCATGGGGATGCCCAAGGCTTTTGCTTCGTTGGACCTGGCAATGACGCATCCATCATTATTAGACAGGACCACGATGGGCTTGCCCCGCAGCTTGGGGTTGAACGCCCGCTCGCAGGAAGCGTAGAAATTATTGCAGTCCATCAGGGCGAAGATCTTCGAAGGTGGCATGTTCAGCCTTGAGTGGCATTCTGTTGCAGAACCGGAGCGATGCATTCCGGATCGTTGTTTTTCGGGCTGTTTATCCTGGGGCTAATCGGCATCATCAAGGTGTGCATGGCGTTGAAGGGTTGAAGTAGAGCGTCGATCTGAACCCGAGGATTATCAAGCCATGCTTGATAATCCTCGGGTCTGATGATCACCGGCATTCGGTCATGGATGACCGCCACAGTCTCGTTGGCATTGGTGGTCAGGATGGCGCAGGAGTCGAAAACCTCACCCGTCGCCGGGTTCTTCCAGGACTCCCAGATTCCGGCCATGGAGAATAGTTCCAGGTTCTCGAAGCCAATCAAGTATGGCTGCTTTTTGGTTCCTGACTTCTTCCACTCCAGGAACCCGTTGGCCGGGATTAGGCAACGTCTGTGCTGTATGGCGGAACGAAAAGACGGCTTGTCCCAAACCGTCTCGGACCGGGCATTGATGCACTTCGTAGCTTTGGCCAGATCGCGGGTCCAGGATGGAATCAAGCCCCACTTAAAGCGGGCGAGTCTGCGGCCAGAAGCATCTTGGTGCACCCCCATAACTTCCTGCCCCGGCGCAATGTTGTAGCTTGGCAGGATTGGCTCTCCGAGCGTGGAAAGGCCGTAGTGTTCATGGATGATCAAGGTGACCCACAGGCCAAATCGTCCGCACATATTGCAAGCTGTCTCTTCCAGTGCTTTAGGGCATCTAACTAACCATAATCAAAATATTTTTTTACTTCGCTGAGACTGCGTTTCCCAAACTTTGGCAATCAAAATCCAAGTATGCTCCCAGGACCGCGAACAAAAATCTACAAAGGCATCAAAAGTTTCGGAGTTGAATGCAAACGATTTTCCGGGCGTGATTTGTCCGACAAAATGATGAAAAGGGTGGCTATTTTTAACTTTGCTCATCCAAAAACCCTTTTGCCTGTCAAAACAGCTGAATCAGGGCCTTCTATTGTTGCGTCTGAAGTCTAACCGCCCTTGATAGTCTCATTTATTGTCTGCGTGAAGCGGATGATGGCGATGCCCCACACTGGACTGTGTGGCTTCAAATGGCGTGATTCACCATACCGCAGGGCAGAGCTAAATGATCAACCCTTGACCCGCTCTTGAATAACCAAATGGATATTGTCTCCGCCTGTTTGAAAGGCGGTGATGTTTTCAAGAGTGGTTTCAGCGATGTTGCGCAGGGCCTCTTCGGTGAAGAAACCCTGATGTCCGGTGATCAGGACGTTGGGAAAGGTCAAGAGCCGAGCAAACACATCATCCTGGATCACCTCGTCAGATAGATCCTCGAAAAAGAGGTCTGCTTCCTCTTCATAGACATCCAGGCCCACGCTGCCGATTTTGCCGCTTTTCAGGCCGTTAATAAGCGCCCGGGTATCAACGATGGCTCCCCTGCTGGTATTGATGATCATCACCCCTTTGCGCATTTTGGAAATGGCCTCACCGTTGATCAGATGACGTGTTTGAGGAGTCAGCGGGCAGTGCAGGCTGATAATGTGGGAGCGTTCAAACAACTCATCAAGCTGGACGTATTTCATGCCGAGTGCTTGGCATTCTTCCCTGGGATGGGGAGAATATCCAAGCAGATCACATCCGAAGCCGGACATCAGCCTAGTAAAGATCGACCCAATCTGTCCGGTGCCGATGACGCCCACTGTTTTCCCGTGAATATCAAATCCCAAAAGCCCATCCAGGGCGAAGTTTCTTTCGCGGACGCGGTTATAGGCCTTGTGAATATGCCGGTTCAAAGACAGCACAAGGGCCAATGTATGTTCTGCCACGGCATGAGGTGAATAGGCAGGCACCCTGGCAACTGTAATATTGAATTCCTTCGCCGCCTTCAGGTCGACATGGTTGAATCCGGCGGA
This sequence comes from Desulfonatronum parangueonense, assembly GCF_054656975.1. Lineage (NCBI taxonomy): Bacteria > Pseudomonadati > Thermodesulfobacteriota > Desulfovibrionia > Desulfovibrionales > Desulfonatronaceae > Desulfonatronum > Desulfonatronum parangueonense. The sequence continues at coordinate 4,482 of NZ_BAAHXH010000002.1, read as the reverse complement.
ACGAAGCGCCAGGAGCTTTACTCCACCTTCAGCCATGCACTGCAGGACGGTTCTGTCCACCGAATCATTGACAAACACGCAGACCGCGTCGAACCCACGGACCAGAGAACAGGTTTCCGAGGTCAGCCGTGTCTCAAAATAGCGCAGTTCATGGCCAGCCTGCTTGTTTGCATCGTCCAGAAATACCTGGTCATACTTTTTGGTGCTGAATACGGCGACGCGCATCACGTACCTCCCGTTTTAGATTCACCGAACGCGGGTGCTTGTATTTTATTCCCAGAGAATGACTTGACACCTTGTTTGTTGAATTTGCTGATGAAGAGGAACTAACCGGCCGGAAGATTTCCGTATCTTGTGCATTCCCAATGGCATCTTTTTGTATCTCGCGCGATCCGGAAAATGCCACGAAAATCATGGCATATCCCGCATAATCCCCAGAAGAAAATCGCTTGTTTCATTGGTGAAATGATCAAGATGCTCCTGGGTCAGCAGCTTGTTCTGGCAAAGGTTGATCAGTGTCATATGCATGGACGACCGTCGCCAGTCGTCGAAACATTTGCTGATTGCCTGATCTGCATTTTTGATTTGCTTGAAGGCCTTGAGATACCGCTCATGCTCCGTCAGTCCCTGTTCCCGCAGAATGCCCATGGTCTCGGCATTGATCCTTCGGCATAATGTCTGAAGAAGGTCATCACGTATCGCAAAGAGATACTTCCAGTCCTGTTCCGGGATTTTCCTTGTCATCTGCATTCAAGCCTTCCCTTTGAATATTCATTAAAACTACCTGTACTGCAAGACATTCAGGCTGCCCTGGATGTTTCTGTCCGGTGACCACTGCGACGACAACCTGGAATAGACCGCAACGCAGACCTCAATGTCCATCATGTAGTTATCGATGGCCGACAACTGGGTCAATATTGACGATCCCCGGAAAACGGACAGAACCAGTTTGGGCAACGCGACGGCGCGGCATTTCTCGTAAAGCATCTTCCGCTGGGCTTCATCGAAACTGTCATACATCTCCAACCGGTCGGATGTCGCGGAATTGTTGAGCGATTTAATCAAATCCACAACTTCCTGATCCTTGACCACATGCACGGCGATCATCAACAGGGCGTCTTCAAGCATGTCTTCTACCGTGGGAATCCAGACAATCTTCCTGTTCCTGGCGCACTGGAAAAGGTTCTGTTCCACCAGCAACCAGGCCGGCCTGCTGTTTTCTGAAAGAAAAAGGTAGTGACTCGGCCCGATGCCGTCGTGATTGGGATGCCCGGAACCGATCAGGATTTGTGCGGTCATTGCGCCCATGAAGAGTTCTCCTGTTTCGACGTCTGATTGTGGACCTGCTACTCGCTTCCCTGTTCCGCCAACGGATATAAGGCATACATTCGCGCGACTTCCTTCATGATATCCTCTTTCACGTCCTTCGGCCTGATCAATTCCGCATGACCGCCGAAGCCCAGTACCCAGGAGACCACCTCGGGTCTGCTCTGGGCGGTGAATTCCAGCACCACTGACCCGTTCTTGCGTTGGGTGCACTTCTGATCCTCGCTCCAGGTGCGTTCCAGAACATAGTTTGCCACCTCGGGGCTGAACCTGACTGTCACGCGGAAAGGGGTTTCGCGCTGGAATCCGAAGTATCCGTCGTTGGCCTGATCCGCATGGTGATCATGTACCCTGATGGTCGGAACGACATCCTTGATCCGATGCACGCACAGGGTCATGGGGTTGACGATTTCCGGCCTGCCCTCGTGTGGTACCTTGAACCCGCTGACATACAAGGCTTCGCGATAGGAAACCATGCGCAAAGGCGCGAAGCTGTGGCATTTCTCCGGTGAAGCTGGTGAGGCCTGGTAAACGACGGTGCAGACAACCTTCTCCCGAATGCACAGGAAGAGCTTTTCAATGGTTTCCTGATGCGGCGTATAATCGATGGAGCCCTTGACCATGGAACGGGCCATGGAGATCAAGGCTTCAGATCGTTCCTGCATGTCCGGCAGCAGAACCGTGGACCGGGCAATGGTGCCCTCGATCTCGTCGCGCAACCCCTTGGGCAAGAGGTGCATGACCATGTCCCGGCACAGCACCAGATGCTGGATCTGTTCCGGCGAAAAGGACACGCAGGGTTTTGTTCGAGGGGCTTTGGCCCGGTACCAGCGCTGCCCGTCGGAGGCGAGCCTGCTTTCAATTTTGACCTCCCTGCTGCGCTCGATGCTTTCCATCATCCGCAGAACGGTCTGCTTGGAGCAATTGAGCATCGTGGCCAACCCGGTCAAGGAATATTCCCTCCCAGTGAACAGCAAGGCCCCGAAGAGGCCAAGAAGCTTCTGGGCCGGCTTTGCGAACTGATCGTGTTTCGGCGGCATGATCCCCCCTTTGTGGTGGCGTGAACATGACCGCTAATCACCCTCAAGTGCAAGCATTTTTTGAGGGTCCAAATCTCTTTTTTTGACCCTCATGCAACATCTTGTCGTTCTGGAATAAAATAATTTTGGTTCCGTTCCTGATTATGGAACAGGGGCAGTGTAAATTTTATCTTCCTCGGAAGTATGGATTCCGTTGATGAACAGAGCCAAAGGGAGAGGGAGATGGAAACGATCAAGAAAAAATTGTCGTCGTTTGAGCTGGGAGATGTTGTTGCATTTCAAGGATTGGCAATGGTTCCGCTCTTCGGCGAATCAACCGACCCTGACTACCTGCTTCTGGAAGAGGCCCTGAAGTCCGGCTGCGCCCATGTGGACGAGGTTTCGGAGTCGGGCAACGTCAACCAACTGCTGTTCGTCAACCACTGCGAACGTCCTGTGCTACTCCTGGATGGTGAGGAGATCCGAGGGGCAAAACAAAACCGCGTGATGAACCTGACCATCCTCGCATCTGCCAAAAGTGAAATGAAAATTCCCGTATCCTGCGTTGAAGCCGGAAGATGGCGACATGACGGGATGGACTTCGCTCCGACCAGACAAATGCATTTTGCCGAAGGCCGCGCGGCCAGAATGTCTCAGGTGTCCGAGAACATCAGGACCAGCCGGTCCAGGCAGGCGGATCAGCGAGATGTGTGGGACAACATCTCCCGAAAGATGGAGCGCATGTCCTTGCATTCCCCTTCCGCGGCCATGGCTGATGCCTATGCGCAATCCGAGGATCTTCTAGAAGGCTATGTGTCAGCGTTGCCTGCAGTTGAAAACCAGGTGGGCGCGGTTTTCGGGATGCATGGCAAGGCAGTCGGTTTGGAATCTTTCGACAGTGCCCAGACCTACGCAAGACTTCATGTAAAGATCGTACGCAGCTTTGCCATTGACGCCCTGGAACGTGGGGCCAAGGACCAAGAGCAGTTTGCCAACGACCAAGCTGCAGCCTTTATCAAGGAGATCATTGAATCGTCCATGGAGGCATTCGATGCCCTGGGGCTTGGTCAGGATGTCCGGATTACAGCCAAGACCGTTAGAGGCGGTATTCTTGTGGCAAATGATCGTGTCCTGCACCTTTGCGCCTTCAGAGCGACTGACGGTGCACGAGGTAATGGCCGCGGCTCCAGGCTGGTCAGGAGTTCCCAAAGAGGTCAAAGGCATTGAGCAAAGGAGGGTTTATGCAACAGCGGCTGGAGAAGAATATTGATGCGGCGCAATGCGTGCCGTCCGTCTGGACGGCTTTTGCCGAAAACCTGGCCCAGGTGCTCGCGGGATTGCAGGAGGACCAGTACCTGATTCTTGAAGCCAAGCGATCCAACCGGTACATCCAGTTCGCCGGCCAAGGCGCGTACGGGCTGCGGATGGAAACTACGAGCAATCACTACCTTTTGAAGTCCGATCAGCTTACGGAACAGCAGATTGCCCTGCTCACGGAAAATGGCTGGAACAGCCCGACAAGGACCCCGGAGGCATTGCCGGAAGATGATCCCGGAGGCTCGCCGAATTTTTTCATCGATCACCCGCTGCCCGTGGCGTACAATACAGTAGCGGACCTGACGGTCAGGACATTTGATGCGATCCTTCGGGTGACCCATCCTGGCTGGCTTGAATATGACGCTTTCGACGCGGACCGGAACTCCCTGGCCTTCCCCAACCTGAAAGTGAAGCGCAAGACACGTCCAGCGGACAAAGACCCGGATCAAATGCGCCAACGGCTGTTGTCCGCTGTTCAGGGGTGTACAAATCTCAACGATTTAGCCTTTGATCAGGACGGGGATATCGCCATACGTGTCGGCACCGCCATCGTCTTTGTCCGGTACCAGGCCGACCCGCCTTTGGTGCGGATGCATTCGCCGTTGGTTCTCGGCGTCGAAGCCAGTCCAGCCCTGTTAGCCCGCCTCAACGAGTTGAACAAACGCGGGTACCTGCACTTCTTTTTGGACCAAGGCAGAGTCGTCGCGGCAGCGGATGTATATGCAGCCCCGTTCGTAGTCGAACATGTTGCTTGGACATTGAAGACATTCTTCAACATTGTTGATGATGTCGACGACCTTCTTGTCTGCGAGTTTGGAGG
>NZ_BAAHXH010000001.1:0-33831 GCF_054656975.1 Desulfonatronum parangueonense | reverse complement strand
GAGGGGGTATCGGGTGTTGCAGTAGGTACGCAGGCTGAACAATCCACCCCTTCCGGTTTTGTCCGCGATTGACATGGGATAACAAGATGTGAGGCTGAATGTTCCTTGCCTCCAGCTTTGCTGAATTACGATCACTCATTATGACGACAGGTTTCAAGTATTCAAAATTGAACTGCCAATAACTTGCATCACATCTTCCAGGCATTTTTCGTTAGAAGGCTGTAAGATATTTTGCTTCTCAACATGTCGATGATGTGGATACGTTTCAAATTGCTTGTGATGCGGGGCATTGTCCCAACCGATATTGAGCTTGTTCTCCGCTGTCAGCCAATAGTAGCTATACCGTAGCAGGCGATCACCATTCCATTGTTCAGCGACGCGAAGATTACTACCGTCCTTGAAGTACAGAATCAATCTCAAGGTTTCGTCATCTAATTCAATAGGGACAATGCGCTGAACAATCTGCTCGAACTTTTCCTCAATTTCGAGCAGCCGGATGGAAGCCTGCATCTACCTGTAGACTCCAAGTTCAGCGATTTTTTGTAATGCACAGACCTGTTTTTTGACCTTGCCAATGACGTCAGTCCAATGGCTCCACATCACATAATCTTCGTGCATCTCATAATCAGCATCGTCAGGCAGACCTTTGCCCTCGATTTCAGACAGTGTCGTCTTGTACTTGTCTTGAAAAAAATGAACCTTGCTTTCTGCGAGAAAAAGCCGTTTGTTGAGCTCGGAAAACCGGACGGCTACCCCGTGACTGATTACAGCGGCCCTTTCTTCCGGTGGGAGGGCTTGGAAGGTGTTTTCTAAGGTTTTTCCGATTTCTGGTGAATAGTTCATGGCGCACCCAAGGAGAGATTTGATTGTTCGAATGGGCAATGACAACGAGAATGCACTGCCACGACATGTTGATTCAAGAATTAGAATGTCTGACACTCTTCGTCAACTCGTCTTTTCAATTCGTGGCGTTCCAGGGTGTCACTACTTCCCGGCCACATGCCCCGTAATGCTCCATCCTTTCTGCCGCCAGCAACGCCTCCCATTGCCGAAGATAACCGGTGCGCCGGGTGTCCTTGAAAAGCCCGTCCGCTTCAAGAACTTGCGTCAAGCGAGCTAATTCGTTTCCATCAGGAAACTCTTTTGTTTCCGGATGTTGAAACTACCGGTTTTCAATTCGAAAACGAGCAGTTTTTTGTTTTGGCAAGGAAGTAAGCAATTATGAGGAGGCGTATATCAATACGTTGACGAATAATTGTGAAGACTGACGCAGCCAAAAGGAAGGGCCGTTTCCGGATAAAAACTAATTCCTCCCGCCGCGGGTCGTCCAGGGGCAGGAGGAGTTCCTTGGTAGGGAAGCGGGGATTGAGCTGGCGAATGGAGTCGTGGAGGGTGAATGCGTCTGCCGGCGACATCAACCATAGTCGGCGGCGCTATCGGTGCCGGAGCCAGCGCTTTGCTCGGACTTGTTGTTAGGTCATATTTTGGACGTGCAGGGAAATTCGCCGGAATGAGAGCTGCTGTTGGCGGGACGTCAGGTGGAATGACGGGGGCGGCGGAGGGAGCGAAAAGCCAGATGGAGATTATTCGGCGGTGTATGGTGGGGAGGGGATATCGGGTTTTGCAATAGGCTGTTCAAGCACTAAGTTATTATATTATAGACATTTATCTTGAAACAAAATTGTCAGTTTGCATGCATAAGTTGTATTCATTGATTTTTTTATTGTAGGAATGAATAACGAGTTTTAGGCTTTCTTGCATGCCGTTTGCTTGTGATACAAGGTTATTGTATGTATTAACTTGCCTATTGTAATCATTAATCATTCTGTTTCTTGTGTTGTTGTTCTGTTCGCGATTTATTTGAGCTTGCAGTCGTTCAATTTCACTTTTTTGATTATTGACTCTTCTCCAAATATCATCATTTTTTCTTTGCATTTCTTGGAGTAGGGCTTTGTCGGCTTCACTCGGGCGGGAGCAATCAGGCATTGGACTGGCAAATAGCTGGACGCCATAGTACACGGAAGGGCGGCCAAGTGAGGCTGCCTTATCTTTGATGATGGCGACCCCGATTTCTTTGATATTTGGGTTAACGATGTTCGCTCTATGACCAGGGCTGTTTATCCAGCCGTCAACAATGTGTCGATTGGATTGCCAGTTTCCCATGGCAATATTTTCAGCATATGTAATGAATTGGTAATTAGCCTGCTTGATCGCCTCTCCAGGTCCTTCCCCAGTAGTGGGGTTGACGTGAGCGTAATACCTGTTGTTGATCATATCGTTTGCTCTGTATTCAGCAGCATGCGTCAACTGAAAATTTTCTCGAAGTGGGGTGAGCCCCAAGGATATTCTGTACTCATTGGTGAGCTTTATAATATCAGACGCATTCATCTTTTCGGAAAAGAGTCCAGGAGGTTTATGGAATGTCCTCTGGTGATTCGGAATGTATTCTGGATATTTCCAGAAGAAAAGGGCGGCAAGAAATGATAGAAAAAAAATAAATCGTAACATATTTTTTCAGTAAAAAATCGTTGTACTTATTTCTCTCGATGATATCATGGAGCGTAACTCAAGACGTTTCACCGCATTCCGGACAGACAAAACCCCAGGATTCATTGGCCGTGCGTCCCGGAAGCGTGAGAATATCACTTCCATAGGTGCGATCTTCCCAGCCACTTACTGTCATCGGCATCGATATGTTTGCCTGGGAGCATTACGGCATATCGATGTCCGTTTCTGCACATGCGGGTAGCCCATATTGTCTTGCATTCCTGGCAATCACAATGGAAGCAATCATTTGCGCGTGGCTTGAAATCGTTCACAGGGGCCGCGGTTGTGCCGCAAGCGGGGCATTTCAGTAAAGAGTCTGCCTTTGGGATCGCTTGAATAAAATCATCCCTAAGCCTTTCGAATGCCTCCAGTCGTTGCCTCGCCGAGACCTTTACATGGAGAGCAGCTTTCTTCTGTTTGGCCAACGAACCCGTTTTGCCCTTGCGAACTGCCTCGCGTCGTCTCCTCTGCATTGTTCAATTTGAATACGTATTTTTGGATTTTTCTCCCGAATTGCGTCAACTGTCTCGGTGATGGCGCGCTGTCCTCGGGAATTCGCATGTTCATCAGACTGCATGTGCAAGAGGACAATATCATGGATCTGATTGAGATAAGGAGACTCTTCATCAAACAAAACGGTCATGGTTGGACCTGGAACAGACTTTCCTTCCACAAGCCGAAAATCACCCGTCGAAATATTTTGTTCAAACGGATCATTGTTCACAGCAACCCAGGATATGAGCACCTTGTTAGAGTTTTTCATTGAAACTTTTGTTTCGATCAAAAATCGTGACAATTACATAGTGTTGTTTTTATTATCTGGCGTCATGAGATGAAATTCCACCTGGTAAAGCCGCAACTGAATGTTATTTGTTATGGTCAATGCATATTTCAACGCTTTATCTGCCTCTCTGCAGATTATCATCCCGCACACCTCCTCGCCATTTATCGCGAGATGTTTTTTGACCCATCCCATGTAGCGCATGAGCTGGCCAACGGTCTGATCACTGGTTTGGTTGCGCTTGAGTTCGATAACCAAGAAACGGGCTTGGTTGCGATGTTTGGCGAGGATGTCGATTCGGCCGACATCACAGGGGTACTCATATCCGGCTTCATCGTCTCCAGGTTCCTGGTATATCATCCAATCCCGGCCCAGTTCGATATGTTCCCAGTTGTCGCGTAAGAACTCGTGAAGGTGTCGCTCCAATCCAAAACTCGGTGCAGAGCATATTCCTGAAGAGACAGGCAGATCGTTAGCCACTTCAGGGGGCAACGCTCCTTCCGCTTGCTGATCCATATGCCACCACAAGGCATCCAGGGTCCAAAGATCGGTTTGAAGCGCGTCGCGAAGCTGCAGCAAAACTTGATTTACCTTGATATACCTGCTTCCGAAGGATTCCCCGCGCTCAAAGCCAGGCCAGATGCCCAAGTGTTTCAAGTGTGCTTCTGATCTGTTGTTCCATACGCCATAGCGTTCCGGAAAAACGACGAGGAGTATTGCGGTGGCCACGTTTTTTCCCATGCCGGAAACCATACTCGTTGCCCTGTTCAGTCGTTCTTCGACGGGCGATGATTCATCCACAAGCCACGCAAGCGCCTCGCGAAGCTTGCCCATGTCAGCGCACATGCGGGTTCCCTGGCGGTGAAGGCCGCTCCAGTGGCGGTTGTTGTCGAACAGGAGAAAACTTTGATACTCTTCAGGAGTGATCGTCGAAACGTTCTCTTTGGAAAACGTGGGCTGGAATCTTGCCAGTACACGCTCCTTGGGCTCGACGATATCCTTGTAGGTGTCTGAGTTCTTGATACCGGCCAGCGCCTCACGGAGCTGACCGATAATGTCTCCGGGGATTGTCCGTAACATAAATTTGCTCCTTGTCTGAAGTGTTCCCAACTGTAACCCTCAACCCGTTGGCGCAATGGTTTCCTCCATCAGGATCATCAGAGTAATCGAGGTCGTTTGTGAATTGAGAGAAAAGAATCAAATGCCGACTCCAAAAGGTTTAAGCACATCCTGAATTTAAAAAAATGGGTTCTTGAAAATGATGAAATTTCAAAGGCAAGAAAACAAGCGCTTGGATCTCAATTTATATTGTCTGCAACAATGCAGTTCTCGCATTCATCAAGCCAAGTTAAAAAACCATGCATCGGAACTGAGTTCAACGTTTCGGCTCTCTGGAGATCTTTTCCGAGTTTGGTGAAAAAATTCGTTGGTTGACGAAACTGAGCTGCGATATCAAGTGAGATTGATCCTGATCGTGATATTTCTTCAGTGAATTTTTTTATTTCTTTGGGTTGAATGATTACATCAATCGGCCATTCTGAAAGTCCGTAATCATCTGAGTTTAAGGTTAACCCTGGCAGCATTAATCTTAAATAAAACTTGAGCAGATTGTTATATCCGGTACCACCCCAGGTATATAGCTTGGTTTTTTTGATTTTCCATATATTGGGTGTTTCATTATGAAGTTCTGCGACAGCCCACACTAACCTTCTCGAAAATCCCTGTTTTCCACGTGATGATGGTAGCCGAGCTAAGGAATAATCTTTTACTCCGGATGAAGGTTTCTCTACAAAAATATCACCATTTGGCGACTCAACAAGTTTTTTGATATTTCCAGCGACAAATACACTTCCTTTGGTATAACCATAACCTTCAAAATTGGCGACAGTATCGCCAGATGTCGCGTCAGTGACCATCCGGCCTTTTGTGCCAACAATAGTTGAATGGATTTGTCTTTTATCACCGATGTCTATAAGATCATCATTAGGTATCAATGCGCCGCCGATGTCACGCAATGCTCCAGTTTCAAGCATGTCTTCGATAATGGACTCAAGGTCGTCGCCGCCAGTACGCTTTGCGATTGATTTCCTGGTGACAGGATGTCCGTGTCGAATTCCATGCCAGCAATGGCTCAAAACCTGCTGAAAACAGACAGAAGGCCTCACATATTCATGCACATCGTCAAGTATTCCTTTTGATGCACAATGTAACAGTGCTCTGTAAACAAATTCTTCTTGTTCATCTTCGCACAAACATATCACACGACAAGAACCCGTACGTCTGTTCCCGCGGCCAATTCGCTGTAAGAACGAACCAATATTCGATGGTGGATTTATAAGTCCCACAGCATCGATATCTCCAATATCAATCCCAATTTCCAGGGTGGAGGTAGCAACACAAATGCCAAACTTGTTTGTCCTCATAGATTCTTCAACACGTTCTCGCTCAAGTGCTGAAAGAATGCCGATATGCATATATACAGGATACTTATCAAACAGAAGTTTATGAATTGAAGCAGAAAATTGATGCGTGGAGTTTCTTGTATTGCCAAAAATAAGAAGTTTATTGATATCCGTTGTGTCTATCCATTCTTTCAATAAAAGTGGCTTGCTTGTCGTGTTGTTAGAGTTAAGAAATGTTGCATTGATATTTCTTGGATCTCCTACGGAAATAAATGTGAAATCATCATTGATCCATTTTTTTCCCATATTGCTAATATCATCCACGGTGGCGCTCATGCCAATAATCTGCATCACATCTCTTGGATCTGAAGGTTTAATGGAAAAACCTTGTATCCTTTTTATGACATGTCTTAATTGTTGACCTCGCGCTGTTCCATGTAGCAAATGAATTTCATCAATGACAAAAGCGCGTACGCAAGCAATTTTTTCTGGTCTCATCAAGCTTAGCGAGTCAAGAGCTTCCGGGGTACACAACAAGATGAAGACACCATCCGGTTTGCCAAAATCATGACGATCTCCGGTATATCGAGCAACAAGACCAATTGTCTGTTGGCAAAAATATTCCTGTAATCGATGATAAAGATCGTTAACCAGGGCCTTCGTTGGAGCAATATATATGACACCAAGTTCAGTTCGCCCGAAAGATATATGTCGTTGATACAAAGGGGCGACGGCAGCTTCGGTTTTTCCTGATGCAGTTGGGCCAGTTAATAAGACAGATTTGCCCTGGACTATTTGTGGCATTGATTCTGCCTGGATCGTTCTTGGAATGCGTTGGTTAAAAAAAACAGGCCAAGAATCCGGCATCATGCGAGTGAGTCTGACCAGTTCAGTTTTGTTCCCAGGGCAGGACATTTCCGATGACCTCATTGCTGACATTACCTATTTTTTCCAAAAGATCATGGGGAGAACAAACGGCTCTTGCCATAATCATAGCCGGAACGAGAGCCGCAATTTTAATCCAAATTCTCAATATTTTTTTATCTATCGGTGCTGAATCAAAACGATCACGCAACAAGGCAGCGATGCTTTTTACAATTGTAATATCTTCAAGAAGGTGGGCATTTAAACTGTAAAATTGATGATAACGGATTAAAAAATTATTTATCCATTGATAATAATCTGTTGCAGATGGAGGTGATAATATGTGCTTATCTTCTTCATTGTGTAAGAAAATGCATTGATCGCGTAAAGAATTATCAGGAACTGTCAGTGCGTCGCCTGGTGTGAGACCTACAAAAAGTGCAAAATGAGGGCCTTGATCCCAATATTCTGGAAACTCATGCCCGAAGTCATTCGGTACAGGTTCAGGCAGTTGTGTGTTCGGCATGTGCGCACTTCTGCTTAATATATCAAAGAAGTTGTTTGCACGAGTTCGCCTCATAGGGGTGAAACCACGAACATGTTCAGCTTCATCAAGAATGAGAGCGAGACCTTTATACCCCAGTGCTTTGCAGATCTCATTGATAACAATTAAGTGATGACAGTATATGTCACTGGTTTCCTTAATGAGTGGCATCAATGGCAATAAATGAGGCTTTTTTCCTGAATTCTTGACCATTTTTCGGACGTCGCCAATGTTTACTTTTTGACCAGCAAGCCAATAAGCTAATCGGAGATAATCAGGATCTTCATTATGTGGATAGTGCAAAATTGTCGGTAGTGCGTTTTTGAACCAAGGGGAGGCTTTAATTTGTGGCAAGTGTTGAACAATATCCCAATTAGAACGAATTTCTTTGATCAATCCTAAAAAACCTTCGCTTTTTGTTCCGTCATCTTTTTTGGGAAAGCATAGATTGGACATCAAAGATCTATATACCAAAACTGGTTTAGCTGGATCAGCCGCTTTAGGGTCAAATTCCGTAAAGGCGGTAACCCAACCTGAACGGAGAGCAACAGATTTTATAACGTGCAAAAAGTGAGATTTGCCAGTGCCGTAATCTCCAAAAATTACTTTGCATAGGCCATTTTTTGATATGTTTTCTAGCCATGATTCAATCAACGATGTTTGATTGCTCCCATCGATTGAAAAGTTAATGAGTTCATTTTCATCTGGCGGAACAACTCCAAGGTTCACTGCCTCAAATGCTTTTCGAAAAGTGTTTTTTCCGTTATTACCCTGCGATGATATTGTGATAGGTGACGATAGCGAAATAAGAATATTTAAATCTTTATGTTCTACATCAATTTTTTCTCCGAAAAAATTTACGGTAATGATTTCTCCGAGCACATTTATCACCTTGCCATGTCCAAACTCAGGATGTTCAACATTAATCCCTTTGACAATCTTCATGCGTTCTCCTCGTTATGTGACGCATCAATATTTTGAACAAACTTTACCGCTTCTGGGTAGGCAATTGACCGCTGATTTTGGATTTGATTAACTAAAAATTTGCAATAACAGGAAACAAATGCTCTTGGTGGTACCTTTTCAATGTAATGCATTACCTCTTTTTGAGCATTTATGATCTGAATCATGTTTTCATGCTGTAAATTTTTATCAAATTCAAAATTGTCTGACTTTTCAAAAAGCTCCATAAGATTTGCACCGATTTTTGTGGTGACATCACTGGTATATAAAACATCCAGATTTATAAGCGGAGTGATGGGCATTCCAATACTGAATGGCGTGGAACCTATCCTGTCTTTCAAGGCGCGGTAACTTGATATGACTTCACTTCTAAAATCCGGCGTTGCTGCATAAAGAAACATGATGCCTGCAAATTCACCTTCAGCTGTATCATTTATCATGCTCAACATGTTTTCAATGGCTTGCTTCTGCTTGACGCTTCCTCTACGAAAGGAAGCTGTCCTTGTCCCTTCATCAAAAGCAATTAAAAATCCTCTGTAAGCCATTTCTGTCCGTAAAAAATGAATCACTGTCTTCAGCCTCGCAAAGGCATTCTCTTCTTTTGCTGGTTCGGTAAGGCCGAGCTCTTTCAGACCTCTTGAAGAAATTTTGGTTCCACGTACCCAACTTATAAGTTCGTCATCCAGAATGGTTTTATTTGCTCCGCATTCCAAATCTAAAAGTCTTTTGCCCAAGGCTTGGAGGCCTATGAACATTTGAGGATCTCTAACACCTATTGCAGGAGAGATGAATGTGCGTTTGATCTGCGATATTATCGGGCTTGGCACTTCTTGGTTTTTTTCGAGACCAACTTCACGAAGTTTTTGTTGAACCCATCTTTGCAGCAACACCTCGATTCCTTTTAGGGGCTGGTTCTCCCCAAGTTTCCGTGGTGCAAGAAAAGAGGACATTATTTGTTGAAAAATCGCTAATTGAGAACTAAATGGACACTCGTTTCCTATGGTAACAACCGAAGTTACGATGTCATTGTTTTGTGCTCTGTTGCACAAACTCAAGATAAACTGTGTTTTTCCTAGTCCATAATCACCTTCAATATATTTGAAGCATGAAAGTCCTTCTGCCAAGTCCTCTTTAAAATACTGATCTTCCAGAATATCAAGTACTTTTTCAGTACCAGCATTGATTAAATAGGATGAGATACCTGGTGCGACGGGTGCGTTTAAAAGTTGATTTTTTAAATACTTTGCGTCTTTTTTTGAAATATCCATATTGGATCTCCTTCTACTTTTTAATCATGTATATCATTGGCCTTGTTAGTGTACCTTCATTATCTTCAGGAAAATAAAATGCCTGTTTTGACTGATGAAGGGTCGCAGGAATGAAATTATATTTTTTACTCAAAGTATTTCTGGAGATGCTGTGCATGAGATTTGCGATGAATGTTGCATCAGGTCGGTCAGTAAAAAAAGATTTTTTTGGATTATTCCAAAATTTGTCATCCTGGCCAGCTACCTTGAACATTCTTGCGACATCCCTGATTAAAACTTGTTCTGAACTTTCCGAAAAGTGTCTCGCCATGGCCCAACTGAGGTCTATTCGATTGTTAAAGACTTCTACTGGTAAAATAATTTCCTCGATAAACCTCTCTGCTCTTGCATGAGCCTCCTTCAGATATCCTAGATCTGGAGGGATTTTGGAAACAATTGGATAATGTTTCGTCAGAGACCAAGCCCAGTCCATCCCTCCATTTGATGGAATTAAAACAAAGCGGCCCGCAAAGAAATGATTATTTTTTTGGCCGGTTGGAACATCAAGCGATTTCAATGCCTGGACCGAAAACCTGCGTATTCCCTCTTGACTGCGAAAATGAGCAAGCTCTTCCTTCAGTTTATTTTTTATATCGGCAATTTCATTGGCAACGCTGTCAGGCAAGGCGTTTTCATCTTGGGAATCAAAAGTAGATATCTCCTGCATTCTTTCAATGGGTGCGGGAGGAAGGTCGAGTCCTTTAGCTCTTGTTTTTCCGTGGCCGAGAATTCGATATATTTTTATTTGGCTGCTTCCTTTGGAAGACTCAATAAGCTTCTTTTCATCGGCATATTTTTTAAATTCGGGGAAAAGAGGCTCCCTACTTAATTCATTCATTGAATTCTCCTGGAGTTCGATTAGTTTGAACGTATTGTCTCAAATAAAGTTGTATTTACATTCTGAAGAAGTCTGGGAAAGTGTTCACAGATAATTGCCAACCGTCTTGTCGGTCTTGATAATGCTACATATGCTCTGTTCGTGGTGAAGTTTAATGAAGCACGTTCGACGTCATCCAATCCGAGAACAATACATGCGTCAAATTCCAATCCCTTGATCCGCTCAACGCTCGTTGTCACAAGATGGTTTTTATCGACTTTGGACTCCCAAATGTTAGCTAAAGGAACATTAATATTTTTTAGCGAATCCCGCAGCCGCTCCATGCTTTCTTGATCCTCATTTATCTGAAGAAGTGCAATGCTTGAAAGAACAGGAGACCTGTTGACCAAATTGAACACTTGTTTGATTCTTAATGAGAATTCATGTTGCGGACAAATTAATAACTGTGGTTTTATGTCCTGTATTCTATTACCAGCCTCAAATCTTGCCCTTTCTCCGAAGGCCGCTTGATAGAACGATTCTAAAAATAATCCTATTTGCTGGCTTTGCCGCATGTTTCTGGCAAATGGGTACTGTCGACGGTTTTTCGAGTTAAAAAATTTATTGCCAATGGAAAAACCATTCATGTCAGTCATCCCCCAAACAGGGGAGACTATTTGTTTGAAATCTGCTGAAACTGTAAGCGCGCCCATGGGATGAACCAATGAGCCGATGATTGATGCTTCAGCAACACATAAGTCTTGGGCCTCATCAATAACGACATGCGTCCAACGATTATCTTCAGTTCCCATAATGCCAAAGGCACTTGGTATTTCTTTGAATTTCCGTTCATGATGCATTCTTTCAGGCATGGCAAAACGCAGAAGCCAGGCCAGCCAAGGCTCTTCTTCTGGTCCGTAGTACCGTTTCTCCCAGTCTTGTTGCAAGCTCTGCAAAATCTCATTGGTTTCAATGCGAGAGGCAGTGCCTGCTTTCATCCTCTCCTTGCCAGTTAAGAAATGATCTGACCAATAGATTTTCAAAGCATCAAACGGGTCATACACATGATAGATCCATTGCTTGAAAAGATTGTCAAAGTTCTCTCGAGCAGTGCCTTTAAGTGTATTTCTATGCTCCTCATATTGACCGCTCACACGCTGATATATGTCATCCAGTCTCAGCCTTGACCCAATGGGGTTATTGCCAGGGGAAATATTCGCACAAATGGAGAGCGCCGTAGCCAAAGTCTCGCTGGATGTTTTTTTGGTTGAATCTTTTTGCAATTTTACAACCCACGCCGCATCCATCGCCTGCTTCAAGCGTTCTATGATCTGCAATTCATAAACATTCCAAATGCCCTTCAGATCAGCAGGCGTGCCGAGTCCGAAAAAAGCCATCCTGGCTCGTGTCTCGAGGGGTGGCAGCCTTCTCGGTCGAGCTCGGGCATCATGCTTGTACTGCCAAATATCTCCTAGATATGCATTGATGAACTTTGGCACCAACTCGACAAGTTGTGCTGGAAGATCAAGTCCTTCCGTAAGCAAAGACCGGGAGTATTCGACGAGGTTCTGGTTTCCCAGGAATATCCGTGTATGTTCGGGAGTATAAGGTATTCTGTTTGGTTTCTTTTGTCGCTGTGGATCCAAATATTCGTTGATCAGAAAACGAGCTCGCTGGAATGCGACTGTCGTTTTTCCGCTTCCCGGTGCGCCAGTGACGAACAACAGCCCATCCATTTTACTGATGAACGCACTTATTTGATCTGGGGTCATGTTCAGTTTGACTGCTTTAAGCCCAGTCTTTGGTTCAGGGCGTTCTTCCATCCTGGTTCGGCCAAGAGGTTCATAGATGCCGATAACCTCTGGGATCACCTGGTCATAACGCGCCCTGACCAAAGGTTTCACACTTAAAAGTGTCAATCCGTCATCGTCTAGATCATGTTCTGAATTTAACGGCCGAGAAATGGCCGCTTGAAGGCCGGGGTGAGTCCAGGAGAGAATATTGATGCTGTTGCCGTCAGTTCCCAGTACTATATTGCAGTTCAATTTTTCATTGGCATACCAGAGTTGCTTTTTTACATGGACATTGTCCCTTTCGTCCTCAGTTTCGGTGATAACTTCCACCATGGCTTGAAAGGGATGCTCGCTTATTTCATGGAAAGCAGCCAACTCACGTAGTTTATATTCTCTCCGATCTGTTTCGTCGCGCGTAACGTTGCCCGTAAAGTTTTGCGGAATTACGACCTGAGGACTCTCAATTCTTTTCTGTTTTGCAAGTTGTTTGGCAAGAATCGCATTCTTGGAATCGCGAGCAGTTTTTTCTTGTAATTCATGGTTAACGGCCAAACTGACAGGACTTGCATGAACTGATTGAGGCATAAACTTGTCTCCAAGCGTTAGACATGCTTTGAATCATTTCTCATTCCTGTAAATATCCACTTTCGTCTCCAGGCATTTGCGCAATGAAAGGTCACTGGCGCCGATATCGAACCACGTGCCTGGTCTCTGGTAAAAGTCCAGGCCTCTGCCAATCTTGATGACCCAGCCGTTGTCCAGACGGATTTCCCGGTCATGGATGCCTTCCCTGAACCGCACTTCCAGCGCGACGTCCATGTCCAGCAGGCTTTGTTGCAGGTCGTCGAGTTTATCCTTGGTTTCCGCCACTTGTTGATTATCGTCAAAACCAGTGATGAGTTGAATTTTTCTGACAGTCGAGTTCTTGAGCACTGCCTCGCAAAAACGCACGAAGTTCTGAACCTGGTGGGTCATCCGAATGTAAGGGTCTTCGACGACAACCTCCTTTGCATCGGCCAAATACGGAGCCAGGATGGATTCATAGCTGTGGCCGGTGTCCCCATAGAGAATGGTGAAATGCTGTTCCCGAGGTTTCGAATCAGTCTGGGTGGGAGTGAGCGGGAGGATTTCGGTAGGGGTGGGCTGCAGATCCAGTGGCGGCTGGCTCTTTGATTGTTCAGAGCCTTTTTTTGTCGGGGCGGGACGATGCGCCACAGCGCCTTCCGACCTGCCTAATCCACTCAGGGTTTTGCGTACCGGGCGCTGAGTGGCCGGGGCATCCTGGGACTCCGGGCAGCGGACGACGATTTCTTGGCCATCCGCGTTGAAGTAGGACAGGTCGATCATGGCAAATTCATCATCCGGCTTACGCTTGTTCATCTGCTCCTTGATCCTGCGCCGGGCCTCCACGGCGTAAGCCACGTAGGATTCGAACTCGGCGTCCGTGGGCTGTCCGTCCGGATGCAGAATCTTTACAAACGCGCAGACCGTTTTTTTGATTCCTTTCTCGTCCCGACCTTCCACGGATGTGCCCAACCGGATGCGCTTGGACACGCTTTCATAGCGGTTGGTCCGGGCAAATTGG
Source organism: Desulfonatronum parangueonense (assembly GCF_054656975.1). NCBI lineage: Bacteria > Pseudomonadati > Thermodesulfobacteriota > Desulfovibrionia > Desulfovibrionales > Desulfonatronaceae > Desulfonatronum > Desulfonatronum parangueonense. The sequence goes on along the minus strand of NZ_BAAHXH010000001.1, from coordinate 20,228 downwards.
TGGTGAAATGCTTCGGCCAGATAGTCGGTGATGAACCCGTAATTAAGGGTCAGATAATCTGATGCGTTCTTGGGCATTTCCCAGCCCGGCAGATACAGGGCGAAGCGGTCCATTACGGCCAGGTCGAATTCTTTGGGCAGGGGCATGAACAGGTCGTAGTCCGTGGAATTCACCACCTGTTCGATGGAGTGGTCGATATTGCCCACGAATGCCAGGCTGGCGTCGGCAATGACTTCAACGCCCCGGGAAAAGCGTCCGTTGGCCATGAAGTCTTTCATGATCTGGATCGTGTCCTGATCCTTGATCTTGATGCCGGCCACCTCGTCAAAGGCCACGGTATCCCAGTAACCTACCAGGCCGATGCGCTTGCGGGCATTGTTGTAGAAAAGGGTGGACTTGGTGGCCTGACCACCGCTGATAAGGGTGGAATATGGGGAAAATTCGCTGAAAAAGTACGACTTGCCCGTACCCCGAGGACCGAGTTCGATGAAGCAGAAATTGGCTTCTACCAGGGACGCCAGACGGGCTACATAGTGCAGCTTGAGGCGGTGGGACAACCGGTTCGGTTCAAGGCCCACAGAGCGCAGGATGGCGCTGAGCCATTCTTCCGTGGTAAAGGCTTTGCGTCCTTCGCAATAATGCTCAAAATCGAAGCGACTGAGCTGGATGGGTCGCAAGTCTTCAATATAGAACGCATAGTCATCGTCATCCACCTCGTTGTAGGCAATGGTGGCCTCGCTCCAGATGCCGCCTTCCAGCAGCCGATCGTTGTCCTTGTAGAAACGTTCCGGGATGGCGATGCGCTGGGAGTTGAAGTTCTCCATGCTCGCCCAATGCCGTTTTTCCTTTTCCACGTATCGAACATGGACCTTGTCGATGAAACGGTGCTTGCCCTTGGTCGCCACCTTGGACTGGGCCGCATTGGCCTCGTCGGGCCGGACGTAGTTGTCTTGCAACGTGGCAAGGACTGCCTCGATCCCAGCCTGAATCTCCTCCTGCTCGTCGCTGGCACAATATCGGGCCAACAAAAATTCCAGCACGAATGTCGGCACGTTCGTGCCTTTCTTGATGTGGTGCAACAGATCCTTGCGCACCACTTTTCCGGAAAAGATTTCGTTTAGCTTGGTATCCAGCGCATCCATTGGCTTTTGTCCTCTTTCAGCCCAGTTTTTGCCAGCATTCACGTGCCGTGGTGATGGCCGTGATTGCATCTTCACGCTCCGGCAACCCTTCCGCCAGACTGCCCGGCAAGGCTTCCGGATAGCGAGTGGGAATATAATAGATGTCCATCAGTTCGAGGGTCTCCCGCAAATTGCCGATGAGTTTGTTGCTGCAGTCAGAAGGCAAAGCCCTCAATAAATCGACAATGGAGTGGGTACGGGGAACTTTTAGGTTCAACCCCGCAAGCAGACCTTTGAGGCACTTTCAACACACTGCTGACTGTGAAAACAGACCTGATTGAAGATGCCTTCATTCAATGCAAGTTCCGCCATCTGCAGATCTTGATGTGCAAAATACTGCCAGCGGCTACGCGCTTCGTTCGTAAAGCACTTTTCCATTTTGAATAACCTCATCTTTGACGAAGGCGCGCTCTGAACTCATTTTTTCAAACTCTTCAGGCGTATAGACAACAATGTCCATTCCTACTTGAGGACGAAGCATTCCTCTGATTTTTCGCAGGCGCTGATAAAAAGGAAGTTTTGTTTCTTCAACCACGACCAGGTCTATATCGGACCATTCATTCACCCCGCCCTTAGCCATGGTTCCAAACAGGATCACCTTTTTCGGGTTACCTTTTGCGATCAGCACATCGAGACAGCGTGACAATTCATGGTCCAAAAGTTTTTTCCGTGCTAAGAGGTCAGTTGATGATTGTGGATGTGAATTGTGCTGTTCGAGCATGATGGTATCTCCCTTTATGGAGTAGGAGCAGTAGGTAGGATTACCCCATCACACCGTATAATCCGTCTCCAGTTCCAGCTTGCCGAAAACCGCCAAGGTCGTGGGATCCAGGGCTTTGATGGTGAATTTGCCTTCGAAGTCCATGTCCATGCGCATGACGACGGAAACGGCCTGACTACTGCTCAGGGTGATCGTGCGCGTGCTGGGGTGGACGTGGCCGCCCGGGCGGGCTTCGCCGACCACGTTGCCTTTTTTGTCGTGGGCCTCCAACAGGAATTCCGTAGTTTTCCCGCTGGACAAGAGATCTCCGCGGCCAATGTGCACGTCGATCACGGGCAGGCGGGTGGTGATCCGTTTGGCGCCGCGTTTGTAGGTCAGGGTGACTTCCGGACGTGTCCATGTTTTTTCCTGGTCGTCCTTCAGGCGAATGGTGAGCAATGGCACCACCGCCTCCTGCAACGATGCCCCGCCATGAAAATAGGTGACGGATTTGGCGTAGGTGGCCATGCTTTTAGGCCCGGCAATCTGGGTGAAATCCCCCCGGATGCCCAGGTGCTCCGCCGGAAGAACGAAGTTGGCACTGTCGCTTGCGCCATCTCCGAGCAGGCACCGCTCGTGGATGTTCAGCCATTTGCCCTGGGGTTTGGCGCAGACATCCCCGGCCTGGGCATTGGTGTTCAGGAAAAAGCCATGATCCGTGGCAATGATCACCTCCTGAAAACCCAGTGTTTTCAGCTTGTGGACACAAACCCTGATGGTTTTGAGCACGTCCTGGAGCATGCGCAACCCCATGGACACGGAATTTTCCAGGGCGCTGTCAATGGATGCACTGCGCAGGACCAGCAGTTCCACGCCGGGCTCCACGGTGTACCGACCAGATCCGAATTCGTTCAGGGTGGTTTCCGCGAAGCGCTGCCCGTACCGTTTGCGGAGGATATCCATGCGCTGGGCCACAGAGGAGAGGATCGTCTCGCCCAGAGCAGGCAGCATGGTGGTCTGATCCTTTTGGATCAACCGGAGATCGCGACCCGCCTCGGGCAACAAGCTGGCCATGCCCACCAGGGTGATGGTCGGAAGTTGCGCGCAGGATGTATGCAGTTTCACCTGACCTTCTCCGGCAAGCTGCATCTCCAGGGCTACACCCAATTCATACCGCAGGGCGTCGATCAGCAGCATGGCTGTTTTCTGGCCGCTTTGCCGCAGTCTGGGGGCGACAAAGCGGTCGAACACGTCGGCATTGGCCAGGGCGTTCCGCGGCGGCCACCCGTTCTGTTCCAGATGTCGCAGAAAATGCCCCTGCAGAGCGCCGGCCACTCGGGCATAGGCTTTTTGGGCATGTCGCAGGGCCGGCTTGAGCTGATCCACCATCTCGAAAAGTTCCGCGGCGGACTCTTCCATTTGGCGATGGTGGCGGTCCACCTCGCGCAAGCTGCAGGTATAGGCATCCAGCAGGGCTTCCTGGGTCCGGACATGGTCAGAGAGACTGGCCTGGGCGTCTGCGCAGGCTTCCAGGAGATTGACGGCATTTTCCAGGAAAAACCATTTGCTTCGGCTTTCGCCCTGACCGGCCCAGATGCTGTGAGATCGGACTTTAAGAATGGACCGGGCCCTGTCCAGGTTGTCGCGTTGCATGGCCTCCATGCACTGGATAAAAATGGTCTTTTCTTCAAAGGCAAAGGTGTCCAAAGCACCCAGGTCCGTCAAATCAGCACATGTATCAGCCAGGTTCAGGTCCCGTTCCACGGCATTGGCGCGTTGGATGTACGTCTCCCGGGTGCGCAGGTCATTGCGCAGCCGTTCGCACAGATCCAGCACCAGAGGTCTGGCCTCATCAGCGGCGTGAGGAACGTTTTCCAGACTGCTCGGCAAGGGGGCCGGGAGGTCGAAGACGAATTCACTGAACAACAGAAAGCGCCACATCTCCTCGGCAATGGTCTCCCAGCTTTTGCTGCGCGTCTTGAGGTCCATGCCCAGACTGCTTTGAAGCAGACCGGCAATCTCCGGGTTCCAGGAGTCCCGGTTCTTCAGACTGCCAATCTGCTTTTTGTCCGGCGCAAGCAGGGCAAACAGGATGTCCCTGGCGGATTCCACCTCTAGAATGGCTCGCAGATTGGGCCAGTTCATGCCCAGGCCCACGGCGTCGATGACCTCGAACTCCGGGTTGGGGTCATTGGCAAAAATGCGCCGGATATCAGCCACATGATCAGCCTTGGCCCGCATGCACAAGCTTTGGAAGGAATCCCCGTCGCTTTGCGGGAATATCTCACCCGCGGCGGAGTACACGCTGAACGGATCCCGCTGTTTATCTTCGTCGGACATTGGCGGCTTGGCCGGAACATGGATAAGCAGGCCTTTGGTCGTCGCTCCGGCTTCGTCCATGTCCATCAGCGCCTGCAACGCCGTTTCCCTGGCCTGGATGCTGCCCAGACCGGCATCGATCACCAGCAATTTCTCGCCGGCCAGTTCCAGGCACAATTCCCGATACCGCTCCTCCGGATCGTAGACCACCAGAACTTCGGAGCGGGTCACACGGGGCAGGAGCACGTCCTGCTGAATGAAGGATTTAATGGCTTTCATGATTTCCCTGCAGTTTCGCGTGCATCGCCGGAAATGCGGTTCAACCCGGCAATGAGTACGTTGAAGCTCTTGGAATGATTATGTTGCGGCTGCAAATGCTTGCCTATCGCAACTGAGCCGGAAACCTTTTGATACCTACCCTTGGTGAGCTTGAACAATTCAAGAGAGGGCTTGACTATTTGGTCTGGATTGCGAAATTTCCGCTTTTGCTGCATCGCGCCAAGGCCTCGAATGTCAAGGCCTTTCTCCACCGCGTTCAGATCCCCGAGATAGAAACTTTCCAGTTCGCGGCAAGCAATGCGGATCAAGACGTTGGGACTGCCGGTCCTTCCGCAAAGTTCCAGCAAATTCTTTTTCAGCTTTCGGCAATCACTGGCATCCTGATCCCTGAGCACGACAAAGAAGGAGTCTGGACGTTTCCATGTGCGGAGAACACGAGGCAAGTTTGCATCCAGATCGTATTTCCCTTCGTAAATCTTGTATTCAACAGCCAAACCCGACGGCAGAACATTTGGCAGCAACCCTTTCAGCATGGCTTCGGCGGATGGCTCTTCCAACAAAAACACCAGAGTCATCATTGCGGGTCCACTCCCGGAAAGAAGCCCTGTTTCCAGAGATAGCCCATTTGAGCGCCATCCTGCATCATGGCGATGATTTGCTCATCGTCTTTGGCCCGACGTACCTGGGAAAAACCGGTGTTTTTGATCAACCAAAAAACTTCTTCGATTTGCGTCGCATTCAAGAAATCAGGGGAATGCGTGGACACGAAAACCTGGCCGCCCCGCAGGGAATAGGTGCGAAATTCCTCGGCAAGTTCCCAGAGCAGGCGGGGGTAAAGCTGGTTTTCCGGCTCTTCGACGCACAGGAGGGGATGGGGAGAGGGGTCGTAGAGCAGCACAAGATAGGCAAACATCTTGATGGTTCCGTCGGAGACGTACTTATCAATGAACGGGTCCTTGAACGATCCGTCCTGGAATTTGAGCAACAACCTTCCGTCCTTGGTCGGTTCCGGCTCAACCGAAGCGATTCCCGGCACACGGGTCTTCATCTGCTCGATAATTTTGCCGAAGATCGTCGGATGTTCTTCAAACAGGCGGTTCGCCACCAATTGTAAATTGTCCCCGGTCACGGAAAGGTGTTCGGCATACCCTGCAGCATCCTTGCTGCCGCGAGCCAGGTTGATGTGGAAGTCGGAGACGTGCCAGTTTTCAATCAGTTGCCGGAAGGCATTGGCTGCCTTGAACTTCTGAAATTGTCCCAGCCCCTTGATGGCTAGAATGTCGGCCTTGTCCAGTTCCTGGGGTTCTTTGGTCAGTTCTTCGTCGATCTTGTTGAAGTCATCCTCATTGACCACGGCCTTGCCCCGGCCAAAGCTGAAATCCAGAAAATGATACGGCGACCCGGCGCTGCCTCTTTTGTATCGCAAAATCTCACGCGCAACTTCCGGTCTTTTGTTCGCATTGGTGATCTCAAGATAATACGTCACCAGGCGCTGCACTCTACTGATTTCCATACGAAATTGCAGCTCGATAACGATGTTTTCCTGCTCATGGCCCCGACTCACCAACTCATGATACCCGCCCCGGCTTTGAATGGCGGAACCGACATTGAACGTCAGGCAGTCTTTCAAAAAGCCAAACACCTCGAAAAGCGTGGACTTGCCCGTCCCATTGGCCCCGACAACGACGCAAAATGGAGGGATATCCCGCAGATCAACATCCTGAAAGACCTTGAAGTTTTGCAAGCGAATTGATTCAATTCTCATGGCATACCTTTGCAGTTAACAGATGGAGAATGCGCTCCTTGCAGTTTGGAGAAATGTCATTGCCATGGATACGCAATAACAACTCATGACGCTTCTCGCCTTCAGTCCCTACCGCTCGACGTTTTCTTCTGGAAATTCATCACCCTCCATGGGGGGGACGTCCGGACTGGCCTTCATCCAGGCATCAAATGCCTCAAGATCCCCTCGTGCCAACCGTTCTCTAAAATAGGCCTCGGTTTTGAGCGCGGAGACTTTTTCCGCAATGGCCATGATGAAAAATTGATTCATGGGAACCTGCTCCTCCTCCGCGACCTTATGAGCAAAAGCAAGCAAGGACTCTGGCAACTGCAATGCGAATTGGGGCATCAGATCCCTCCTTTGTTCAATTTCTGGATGAAAACACCAGGATGTAAAACAGGCAATCGAAATTTTTTGGCTGCGTCAAAATCCTTAATGTTCAGGGTAATCAATGCTGCAGCTCTCCCGTTCAAGGCGGTCTCCAGGACCATCTCATCCGCCGGATCAAAGGTTTGTGGCCGCCACAGGTAATGCAAGTGTACATAGTCCATGAGCAAACACAAAGCATCCAGGAATGCATCCACCATTTCTTCCGTCCTGCCGCCAATTTGGAGATGATCCGGGCGTTTCAAAACCGCTTCGTATTCAACCATCAACGGCACGGAGCCCAAGGCCTTGATGCGACCTGCCCGCAAAGCTTGCAGAATTGCATAAGACGCCCCCTTGCGGCTTCGCGATGCCGCAACCAGGATGTTTGTATCCAGGACAACTCGTGGAATAATCATACCTGCTCCGTTGAATCATCAATCGCCTTCTTTCTCCCCCGTTTCTTGCCCTTCTTGGCCACTTCCACCTCGCACAATTCCTCCAGTCCGTGGGCGATGGCGATGGAGCGGTCTGTTTTGCAGACTTCGCGGACCCGGTCCGGCCAGATGCTGTAGGCCAGGTGCGCCCAGTCGTAGTCCCCGGCTTCCAGCTTGTCCCAGGTTTCCTTGAGTTTCTTCTGCCAGGGTTTCAGACGGAAGAGCTGCCAGAGCGGGGCCGCTGTGATCTGCACCCCGTCGTTGAGGTTGGGTTTCCAGAACGCGGCAATGCGCAGCAGCTCATCACGGAACTCCCGCAGCTCCTGCTCCAGTCGAACCTGTTCCTCGTATTCCTTTTCCGCAGAACCTTTGCGCTCCGTACCGCGCAACACGTCCAACCGCTCGGCGATCTGCTTCAAGCGGGGTTCCACGAAGTCGTTCACGCAGATGTACAGGGTCTGGTCCGTAAGGCGGTGGTAGTAGATCCAGAGTGTATACGACCCGGAAGGGGTGGATAAAGGCCAATAGATGGGAGCCTGGCGGCGGCTCTTGGAGTAGCGTTTGAGATGATCGGCGAAAAATCCGGACGGCTTCCGAAAATACTCCCGCAACCCGTCAATTTCGAGAATATGGCAAGCCTCCTGCTCAATATCCCCAGCCTTGTCCTTCCAGATCACATCCAACACCTCCCGCACCCGGCGGATGATGTCATCCGGATGGTTCTCGTCATCCACGATGATGCCGTTCCAAGGGATGTTCAAGGGATATCTGTCAGTGGTCAGCGGCCAGTCATCAGTTTCCGCCCTCTCAACAACCCACCGCCCATCAACACACCGCCGCCTGCGAAGCCATTCCTCGCTGACGATGTTGCCCGGAGTTGCGGGCAAGCTGTCCGGGCCGATGAGCATGCCTGGGGGGCAGATTGGGAGGGGATCGAAGGGGTCGGGGAGAGGGGGGGCGAGAGTGGAGTCGAGGGCTAAGCGGATGTCCCAGCGGCAGAAGATGCACCCAATCCAATAACTAAGATTTCTCTCTACTTCAGACAATAGGTCATCTTTGGAAATTACAGACCATTGATTTAAAAATGAAATGATCGACTGGGGGTGTACTTCATAATAATGGCATATCAGTTCAATCTTTCTGTCGGCATAGAATGATTTCTTTGTAATTTGGCGTGTGCTCCCCTTTCTCTTCGCTACCAAGTCAACCAAAGATTCATCACTTAAGTTCCACAAATTCAGGCATTCATCTTTTGATAATTGTAATTTATTTTTCGAGTATTCGCATGGATGCATACCATATTCATCTCGTAGTACAACAAAATCGTCATCGTATAATTGATATGCAGTCGAAACAGTTTTGTCAATTTTCCAAGTATTCTCTAATATTTTAAGAGCATTTAGATTAATATTTATACGATGATTTACTGCAAGTTTTTTTATAGACGCACGATTATCTTCATTGATTAAAATAGATATAAAGTAGTGCCTCGTAGTTTCATTAAACTGAAAATTTTGAATAACAATATTTGTACATTGCCTGACGGAATCAGAAATAACATTTTTAATTTCATATTTTAATTCTGGAACAGGTGCTGCATTGATAACTCCTGATTTGTAATGTCTAGCTGCACTACCGGAGACAACAGCATCACCTGAACCTATGAATAGCTCAAAAAGAAGGCGAAATGATCGGGATATATAAACGCCAAGAAACGCTTCGGCTTCAATGAGTGACTCAAAGAATATGGCTTGGCCAGTTGCGCTGAAAATACAGCCACTAGGAAATATACGTGGAGCAAAATCGCTTGTGGTCCGTTCTGGATATGTCAGCCCCGGTTTGAAGTAGAAATCTACATTTTTAAGTATTCTGCTCCAGTGAGAATTATTGTAGAGGGTCCCAGCAAATGCTTTGGCTTCTTCTCCATCATTTTCCCAGTTAATCACAAGGTGAATGTCGTCCCAGAATGGACGGTATTCCCCGCCTTTGGCAAAGAAAAAAAAGTGACTGCCGAGCGAACATGGAAAAACCTCCCATGCAGCAGAGATAAACCGGAAATCATCAGCTGTTGCGAGGCCTTGTTTCGCTGTTCTTTTTTCGTTTTCAAATCTGGGGTGTGCAGCGAGCTTCCGTAAGGTATGTTCAGGAACCCAATAACAAATTGGGTGTCCAGCCAAGAGGCGAAAAACATCTAAATTAACCAAATAATATAAATTAGATGGTCGGTCTGACAAAATTGACTCTATTGACGAAAGAAGAGTTTTTCCTTTATCTTCAGCCTTTAGAAGTCCACATATTGTCGCAGAATTATTTTTTTTCCCAATCGTAACAATGTAGGCTGCAGTTTCTACCATCGCATCAAGGACTCCATATCCAAGATCAGCCGCAGTATCCAACTTGCCTTCTCCAATCAGAGCTATGTTTCTCCACTTCTCAAATTGAGAATTAAAAAATCCGACACGGTTAGTTATTGCTCCCAATCTTCCAAATTTCGTAAGGACTGAAAGACATCTTGTAATAAATCCACCGAATATGTCATTTTTTGACTCTGGAAATGCATGATCGATGTAGTAATGAGAATTGGCAGCTGATTCACCAAACGGCGGATTCATCAACACAACATCATACCGCTTCCGACACAGATCAATAAACGCAAACCCCCGCGCTGCGTCCTCGGCGAATAACCGCCTGCGCACGGTATTTCCGTTCTCAGCCTGCTCCGCGTACTTTTTCAACGCATCAAGAATGCGCTGTTCCGTGTTTCGCCAGAAGTCCTTGTCACTGACGTCCGAGAGGTCGAAGCGGAGTTGGGTTGGTTTCTGGGGCAGCTTGATGCCGGGGAGCATGACTTTTTGCTCTTTGGGCGTGGTGGCCTTGAATTGCTGCTTGGCCGCGGCCACGGCGTCCTTGATCTCTTCCTCGATCTTCAGCAAGGAACCGGCTTCTCCGGCCAGTTTCATTTTCTCGAAGACCTCGTTCACAAGCTGGCCCAGAACACGTGGTCTGAGTCCTTCGATGAATTCATGGCGCAGGGTCTCGTCACCGGGCATGGGTTCGGCGCAGACGATGTGGGATTTGGTGATCCGAGGGCGGGCTTGGGGTTGGATGTTCCGGGCTTTCCAGGATTTTTGGGCGCGCAGCCACAAGGACAGGCCGGCGATCTGCACGGCGCGGGGGTCGATGTCGATGCCGTGGATGTTGTGTTCGATGATCAGTTTGGGCAGGGCAAGGAGCAGATCATCCAGGGAGGGGTAATCCTTTTGAAGGGTTTGGCCTGTGGACTGGGATGGCAGAGTGTCCCTGAGTTTCCAGGCTTCTTCGTAGATGCGCTCGTAGAGGTCGAAGGCGTACAGCCCGAAGTGCATGGAGCCGCAAGCCGGGTCGAGCATGAGGATGTCGCGGGGGTCTTTCAGGGGGCGGTGGGGGATGAATACCGGGAGGTTCAGCAGTTCTTGCTGGGACAGCTCGCTGGTGTCCATGGTGAGCTGCTGCCGAAGTGCGGCGTAGAGGGATTTGATGGCCGCCAAATGTTCGCCATGCGGATCTTCCATGGCGTGCCTGGAAGCGCGTTGTTCGTAGAACAAGCAGATCCAGAGTTCAGCGGCATCGCCACGCCATTGATCGGTTTGCTTAAATTCGTTGATGCGCTGGCTTGCAAACTCAAGGCAATCGCCCAACCCCAGCGCCGGGGCGAGTTTGTAGCCTTCAATGCCCAGGGCAAGCTTTTGGAGTTGGTTCCAGGTGATTTCATCAGGCTCAGGCAGTTGAGAAAAGTCGCCGCTCAAGGCGGCCTCGATTCCAGGGTGGCGAACCTCGGAAATAAAGTGGCCTGGTTGCTCCAGGAATACTTCGCGTGGCCGACGGACCAGGTAGCGGCATGTCGTTGTCAAGTCCGTCTCGCCCTTGGTCATTTCGTACCAGATCCGGCCCAGGGTGTTGTCCGTGAGAAATTCTACCACATAGCGCGGAGTGAAGAACTGGTTGCGAACGGCGAGTTCCCGGCTGTTGCGCGGGGCCGCGGACTGGGCACGCATTTCTTTGCGCTCTTCCACGGAGTTGAAATACTGATAGATCCAGCCGATGGTTTCATCCTCGGCCCAGAGCTGTTCCAGTTCCGGGGCGTTGATCAGGCTCAGCAGATTTTCCAGGGCTGTCTCACGGGGGAACAGCCGTCCCTGGGAGCTGAAGCGGTCGAAGAGCACGGGCAGGTCCAGGGCGAATTCGTCGAACAGGCTGAACAAATAGCACTTGTAGGCGTCCCCGGTCTGGCCCAGGGCTGTCCCGGCCAGCTTGGCATAAGGCTGGAAACCTTTGGACTGAGCGCCCTTGGCAATGGATTCGATGATCAGATTGCGGGCTTCGGCCATGCGCAGGGCGCAGAGGCGGTTGAGTACGGTGAAGGCCTGTTCACGCATGATCCGGTCCAGAACAACCTGCACGGCTTTGGCGGTTTGCGTGGAACCGGCCAGGTAATGGTCCATGGTCTCCCGCAACAGCCTGGCCGTCTCCCGACTGGTGTCGTCCAGATGGGCCAGCCGATCCATCCCGGCTACACGTCCTGTGTTCGGGTCAAGACCATGCGTCTGCTGCAACTGCTGGGTGAATTCCGCGGACAACAACGCACGCGCCTCACCGACGAATTTGGCCAAGCGGTTACGGGTAGGTTGATCGAAAGCCATGATGATTCCTTTTATAGAAGGCTGTAGGTAGTTGCTGAGTTCTGTGGCTATCTGCCTACTGCCTCATTCGAGAGATATGGTTACTTCAATCTCACTGTAGGAGGTCAGTTCCTCTTTCAGGTTTTGCAATTTATGAATCAAGGATTCGATCTGGGCAGGATCACTGACCATGGATGGAATGGCAAAATTTCGGGTCAGTTTCGTGCGCCCTTCGCGAAAGTTGTCTTCCTTTTTTTGCTTCATCCGTTCTATCCGGTGCTCATGGCCACGTTTGGCAACATACTCCGTGAGACGACTCATCGTGGTGGAAATCACGTATTCTTGGGAGAGAAGTTCCTTGAGACCGGCAATTCCCTGGCCAGGTTCAAGGATGAGGGCATCGAGCTGAGCCAGCGTGTTGGTCTTTTCTTCCTGGGTCAGCTCTTTCCAATCCGGCAAGTAGCTCAGACTTTGACCGGCCATCTTGATACTTTTGTCTTGGTCTTGCGCGACGCGCTTTATGGTTTCCTCAATTCTGGCACGGATGTTTGTCAGCAACGTGTTGTAGTCCGTCAGATGGTGGTGAAAATCCGTGCTTTCCAGGCGCTGACCCAGCAGTTCCAGGTCCTCGGACAGATTCTTGCGCAGATCTCCGGGCGCTCCGGAATCGGGTAGATCGGCAATTTCACGGCGGTAGTTCTGCAGATCGCGGACAACGGATTCCAGGCCGTTCTTCAGCGCCAGATCCACCTGGGCTGCCCATTTCAGTCCGTCGTAAAGCGGCGATTCCTCGCTGCCCAGGCGATGCGGCAGGTCTGAGGCGTCCGTCAGCAGGACGTCTGCCAGTTCCTGGTTCAGGGTGCGGACGATTTCAGCGCCGGGCTGGCCGAGATTTTCCAGTTTTTCGGCCAGGGGGCCAAACTGATGCTGAAAGCGGGGGAAGTGCTTGACTGCGGCCTTGCTGACCTCGTCCTCGGGATAGGCCATCACGGTTTCACCCACCAGGTCCGTGAGCCGTTCCGCGGCCCTGGCCAGAACCTCCATCGGCACAGGGGCGTCGCGCAGGGAGATGCCCACGTTTTTGAAGGAGGCATTGGTGCGCAAAGCGTCAACGGCCTGTTGTCCGTTGACCAATACGTCCCTGCTGGAAATTTTCAACTTGATCATTCCGGCCAGAAGCATTCCCGCCACCAGATACCGCAGAGTGTCCGGAGACCAGCCGTAGGGATCTCCGGAGAAATGGTCCGAGAGTCGTTTCCCCTCGACGCTTCCGGTGCGTTCCACATAATCACGGATACTGATCACAGCCTTGTGCCCGGTGTTGATTTGTGGCGAACCGCCGCTGATCTGGACCAGGTGCAGCGGGTCCAAGGCCGCGGTTACGGCCATGAGGTTGCCCAGGCGCAAAAACTTTTCAGCAAGATTGGTATCGGCCCGTACAGGGGCGTCGCCATAGCGATGAAAGACCTGGGCCGCCACGTCATTGAGGTGTTTTTTGGCCGCTTCCAGCACATCCTGCCCCAGGCTGTTCAATGCGGTGGTACTGCCCCGGAAGATGAACGATCCCTGGAGAAGGTTGCGCCGCAGGGTCTGCTGCAGGTCCAGGACCAGTCTGGCGGCGCGGTCGAGCTGGGCCGTGCAGTAATCCTTGACCTCCTGGTCCGGATCGCTGCGATGGCGCAGCACAATCTCGTTGCACCGATAGATTTCCCCGGCCTGCTCCCGTATGGCCGGGTCCGCGTAACCCAGCAAAAAGATCACGTTTTCGAAACTGCGTTGCCGGGATTCATCCAGCATGCGGTCACGAACCGCATCGCGTTCAAGAGGGTCGACGAACTCCACATGGGTCTGGATGATCTCTTTCTCCCCGGACAGGCTGGAAATGTTGGGTCCATGCACGGCCTTCAGTCCGCTGGTCACGGTCAGGGAACCGTGCAGGGTGACCTTGGGCTGGGGTTGAAAAACCTCGCGCAGGGCCTCGTTCTCGATCCGGCGCACTTCAATGGAACGCAGAGGGATCTGGGCGCGCTCCTGGTCGATGTCATTCAATTTTTCACTGAAAAAGCACAGATTGCCGTCCTTCTCGCCAAAGGGCACGATGGAATCGGTGATCAAATCGGCAATGGCCAACTCTACCTGATCCCGCCGGGACGAGCTGTCCAGCCCCGGATGCATCAGCGCGGCCACATTGCCCCTGGTCACGGGCATGTTGCCCAGCACCTGGAGAACGGCCACGGTCTTGGCCACGTCCTGATGCAGGGAGGGACCGGGAAAGCGGATTTGCACCTTTTCCATGGCCTTGTGCAACGAGGGAAAAGCGCGGTGGATGTCCCGGTGCAGGGCGTCGTAGAGGGTGACCGTTGTGGCCAGCCAGCCCACGGGAGCATCGGCCACGGGCATATCGCCACGGGCCGGGCCTTCCACCAGAATGTCCTGGATCACCTTGATGGCCGAGCGAAGTCCAACCCCGCCGGTGGATTTGGCCAGCGCTCCCAAGAGGTGCAGCAAAATGTCGAAATGGGCCGGAAGAAAAGGATAGAGATTGACAAAAGTGGCCCTGTCAAAATCCGCTGCATAATATTTGGCGTCCTGCAGTTTGGTGCTATGGCGCAGAGACTGACCCTGTTTTTCGAAGGCATCTTCAAGAATGCTCTGGCCTTTGGGAGATTTGCCCAGCAGGCGACGGGTACAGATTTCCTTGATGTCGCTGGATTCCAGATCGATCTGAATCGGAAAACGCGCTCCGAGCTTGTAGAGTTCCGGAGAGTTCAAGGCCACGCGGGGGTCGTCTTCAGTCAGGGTCTGCTGGGCCGTTCCCACAATCCAGACCTTGCCTTCGCCGATGGCCTTCAAGTTCTTGGCCAGTCCGTCCAGGTTCAGGATCAGATTGTGGCGCGGTCCAACATACTGGCCCACCTCGTCGATGATAAAGATCACGCACTGCTTGCCCGACGTTTCCCGGACAATGTCGATCATTTCCTTGACCCGGTCGTTTTCAAAGACCACTACCTCCGAAGTCTCCGTGGAAAAGGCCGTGGGTGTCTTGAACAGCACGGGGTACATGGCGTGGGCGATTTCCGGAAGCAAACTGTCCACCACCAAGGGATCGTTTTGTACGGATTTCCAGGGCACGCCCAGCTCGCCCTGGATGCGGTCCAGAAATTCCGTGTACCGGCCATCCTTCTGCATTCGTCGTTCCAGGGCGGCCACTTTCAAATTGCGCGAATACCCAGCCCATTGCAGCACCTTGTAGTAAAGGACCGTGGACACCTCCTCCATGGTCGCT
Source organism: Desulfonatronum parangueonense (assembly GCF_054656975.1). Classification (NCBI taxonomy): domain Bacteria; kingdom Pseudomonadati; phylum Thermodesulfobacteriota; class Desulfovibrionia; order Desulfovibrionales; family Desulfonatronaceae; genus Desulfonatronum; species Desulfonatronum parangueonense. The sequence continues at coordinate 5,219 of NZ_BAAHXH010000001.1, read as the reverse complement.
CCAGCCAGCATGGACGACGCCAGATCCAGCAGGACCACCGCTGCCGGAAAGCGGGTGGCCACGGTGGACAGCAGGGCCTTGGTCTGGGGCTTATGCAGACGATTCTGCAAGTGCTTCAGGAACGGCACTCCTTCCACGGATACGTTTTCGTCCAAGGCCAGACCAAGATATTTGGTGAAGGAACTTTTTCCCGATCCGTAAAAACCGGAAACCCAGACCCCGATTTCGTTCTCTCCACCTTGTTCCATGGCGGTCTGCATCAGGCGAAGCAGCTTTTCCATCTGCTCCTCAATGCTTTCAGTGACGATGTATTCACTAATCTCGGACTTGAGGCGAATTTCCTGAGACGCCCCATAGGAAATCACCTTCTCAATGGCCCGATGAATATCCCGCGACGGGTCGAACAGGTCTCGTATACGCATGAATTGCTCCGGTTGTGGCGACTGATGGTGTTATGGTTTGACCCTGAAAAGGGGCGAAAAGTTTCTCGCCCCTACGGCATCGACGCCTTTGAATATTGACGGTTGGTTTGCACGTTCACCCCCCGACATGTACGGAACGATAATTTCCGTCGGGGTGATAAAAGCCAAAAAACTGCAATTTTGTTCCGGCACGTTCCCCGGGATAGAAAATGACCGTGGTGGTCTTGAATCTCCCGGCAAGCTTTCCCTCAATGGCGCCGATGCGCATGTAGGGATGCAGGGCCTCCAGATCCGTGATCAGGACGATGCTGCTTTTGGTCTCCTGAATGCCATCCAGAAACGTACCGAGGCGCTCGGGCAATGTATCGATGATCAGGTTGGCCAGGGATTGGTTGGTTTTATCCCAGGCCAGGGGGTTTTTGGCGTCCGCCTTCAGCCAGAGAGCGCGCTGGGGGGCTTCCGACAAGATCTTTAAAATTTCCCGCCCCAGGGAAAATGTGTGGACCTGCCATCCGGCATTGCGCAACCGAGCGATCCAGGCAGGCTGGACACGCTTCACTTCCAGAATTTTGGCTGGTGGGAAGATTAAATAGTAAACAGGCTCAAAGCTGGCATGGCTTAAATCGCGGCCATGACGGATGCGGGCCATGAGTTCGTCGAAATGGGCGTCAAGCAAGGACACGTTGCAACTCCTCCAGGTTTTTACAGGGCCAACCGATCCGGGTAACGCCCCCGGCGCTTTGCAGAATAATCCAGCCCTTCAAGGCGAAACGCTTGAACTGGTCAAGCATGTCCGCCCTTTCCAGTCCAAAAAGCCCCCAGTCCGGATGGCTTAAAATTTGATTATCGCCCAGTCCCGCGAAATGCATTTCATAAACCAGGGCGGTCAGGGATCTTGGTTGGCCGTGAAAAGGGACAAAGCGGCGTTCACTCCGTCGCCCAGGCTCCAACAGACCGAAATCAGCAAGACATCCCGTGAGATATCCGGCCATCCGCATGATGGTGGAGTCTGACCATGGCTTGGCTGTTTTGCCGCTGCGATTGGCCTCGGTGACGAATTCCCTGGCCTGCTCGTTGGACAGCGTTCCATGCCCGGAGGAATAGGCGGGCCAATACATGGTGCGTGTGAAATCGGCCAGGATTGGATTGGCCCGGCAGGCGAAAACAAACAGCAGTTGTTCAAATTCGGATTGGGAGAAGAGGGGCATCAGGTTTCTGGCAAGCTGGGCCGGACGGGTGTCGTTGACCAGCAGGCGGGGGGCGAAACCTTCCATGACCAGGTTACGCAGACGGCGGGCCGAAATACCAGGAAGTTGCCCGTTCTCCAAAGCAATCCGCAACAGGGCCGAAGCATCCATGCCCGGCTCCCAAAGATCAAGAAGGGTTCTGGTTTCCTGAACCATGCCCAAGCCGGCCTGGAGTCGTGTGGTGTACACGGCTTTGGTCATGTTGGCTGATACCAATAGGGATAGGTCGGAGCATCCGTGGCAAAAGCCTGAGCATAGCAGGCACTGAGGCCGGGCCATGTATCCGAAGTGCGCATGGCGGCTACATCGGCTATCCGTATCGGCCCTTGAAATGTTGACGCCACGTTTTGCGAGTCAATTCCGGAGGCGTTCCGGGTCAGATAGTCCAGTGCCGTTTCCTTGTTGGACAGCAGAGCGTTGCATTCCTCCGTGAACATGGAAGTCTGACCAAGTTGATGAACAGCCTGCTCCATATCCTCCGGCAATCGAAACAAGTGATGGACCGATCCCACGCCGATATGTTCATCATGCACCAGCATGGCCGCTCTGCAAACACCGTGATACTGGGCTTGAAACAATGTCCGTGGAAAAATCGGCGTCAAAAAACTTTTGGCATACGATGAAAAAAAAGCGCTGGCCCACCAGGGCGGAGTCGTCTGCTCTCCAAGATAACCGATCACGGCTCGTAATATGGCTATATGTTTGAGATGTTCCTCTTTCATAGGTCACCCATTGTGAATGTAAGAATGTTGACGGAGGAATCAGGTATTGTTGTTCGTGAACCTGATGCCGTGTTGCTGTTTCTCCTGAGTCGAAAAAAAAGAAAAGATCAACCTGCCGACACTCCCAACCTTTGGCCCACATCCTCATATTCCGGATTTTGAGCATAGACCTTCTCCAATTCCGTACGCGACCGCTGGTGCTGGTTCATCTCCGCGTAAACCAATGCCCGCTCAAAGCGCAGAGCCAAGAGCAAATCCTTGCTCCGTTCCTTGGTCCGGCGCAGGGCCGCTGTCAGCGTGTCCCTGGCGGCGGTATGCAGACCCTGGGCACGCAGCGCCTTGGCCTTGTAGAGCATTAAGGCACCATGAGCCGGAGAATCATTGCTCACGTTCCCGGCCATGCGCACGATTTCATGATGTGTCTTGGGATCATCGGGGCGGGCGTCCAGGAGCAGTTCGGCCAGGGATGCCTTGACCACGACATCTTCAGGCAGCATGTCCCGCAGTTCCATGAGCGCCTCGGCAGCCAAAAGATGCTCATCCATGGCCTGGTAGGCTTCGGCCATGCCCAGGAGCAGCCCGCGCCGCCGCGGGCCGATGTGGGCTTGCAATTCCCTGCTGATAGGCAAGACCAGTTCGACATGCACTCCGTACTTGGCAAACAAGCTTCCCAGCGATCCATGGCGTCGATTCGCCTGTTGCAAGGCTTCCACGGCCTCCTGGAATCGCAATTTCTTCAAGGCCAGGAACCCGGCCATGAATGCGGAATCCGCCAGATTCAGAGAGGATGTGAACTGCTCCAGAGCACAGTTTTCACGTCCCTGGACAAAAGCTTTGAGTCCGTCCACGAACGCCCGTTCGTCTTTGGGCGTGATCAGGCGCTTGAAAAATCCCAGAGTCAGTCGGTCCTCGGTGGAAGCATATCCCTGCCCACCTCGCGATCCATTGCTCAGTGCTCGCCCGGAAGAGGAATTCCAGGACGAATGTTCGGTATAATAGAAGCCGGTTCCCGGCAGCCCCAGAGTCCGACGAACGCCCCTTGAACCAAGGGTCATCTTTGCCCCTCGCGGACCAAAGGACAGCGAGGGACCGGACTTGCTCAGGTTTAGCGTAATGCCGGGGGCAACACGAAAACGGCGGAAGAAGCGGAAGGCCATGGCAAGTTAAAACGGAGGGCCATCGTCCGGTGGCATTTCACTTCCTTGCTGACGCTGCTTCGGATAAACCTGCTGGTCATCACCACCTTGCCCCTCACGCAGTCGCTCCGAATCCTGCTTGGAGTCCATGAACGTGACGTTCTGGGCAACAATCTCGGTAGTGTAACGATCCTGTCCCTGCTGGTCCTGCCATTTTCTGGTCTGGAGCCGGCCTTCGATCAGTGCCTGTGAGCCTTTCTGCAGAAACTTGCACACATTCTCGGCTTGGCGCTGCCAGACCACGATGCGATGCCACTCCGTCTGCTCGACCTTGTTGCCGGTCTTGTCGGTATAGGATTCGTCAGTGGCAAGGGAAAAAGAAGTAACGGGAGTACCCTGAGCCGTGTACTTGAGTTCCGGGGTAACTCCCAACCTGCCGATCAGGATAACCTTGTTCAGCGTGCCAGCCATGTTCGTTCTCCTGGAAAATGATAAACTATCATGAGATAATTTTTTAAAATCTTGCTACCTTTGTTTCGTTATAGAATCAAGGTGGTTATTGTCGACTCATTAAGTACAGCTTCTACGTCTCATTGAAGTCATTCCCGCGAAAAGGGAACCCCGTTGCAGGTAGTCGGCAGGCTGTGCCCGACCTTTTGAAAAGTTACCTGGGTGCGGCAATAGGGTTTGATCGCATGTTTATTGTGATTGTTGCAAGCATCTCTCAAACATTTGCGGGTCAGAAGTTGACCTTTGTCACGTGACAGTTTACAAATCAAACATGATCATCACATTTGGTGACAAGGAAACGCAGGCGCTTTATGTGGACGGCAAGTCGAAAAAAATACCTCCGGACCTGATCCGGAGGGCCGTCAGGCGCTTGGAATATATCAACCTTGCCACGAGCCTGAACGATCTCAAAACACCACCGGGCAACCGCCTTCATGCCCTCAAGGAAGACAGGGCTGGTCAGCATGCCATTGCCATCAATGACCAGTGGCGCATCTGCTTTCGTTTTCAGGACGGAGATGCCTATGACGTTGAGATCGTGGACTATCATTGAACAAGGAGCCTTTTCATGCCCTTTCGGAATACCACTCCCCGCACCATTGCCCCAACTCATCCCGGCGAGATGCTCCGGGAAGACTTTATGCCCGATTACGGACTGAACACTACCGCCTTGGCTGCATCCCTCGGGGTCACTCGCCAAACAGTCAACGAACTGATTCGCTGTCGTCGTGCGATCACGCCGTTGATGGCCCTGCGCCTTTCCAGGCTTTTCGGCAATTCTCCCCGGTTCTGGCTCAACGCCCAGCAGGCCGTCGATCTTTGGGATTTGGAAGCGACGTATCATGGCGAGTTGGAAGCCATTCCAAGGCTGGAGGCGGAAAAAGACGAATCAAAGTCAATGGCGTGACTCCGTGCCGGAAACCACATGCAAAGATTTGATCCGCTGGATGCCGGTCCTGAACGGGAGCAGGTTGGTATCCCGTTGAATGAGGCCGAGTGCCAGCCTTGGGTTCAATGATACGCATCCTGAAACAGTCAGGCAGGCGATGCCGAAAAACGAGACAAGCCGGGCCACTTCATGCCTTGCAATCAAAAGTGCTGAATAGATAGCCAGTCTTGCCAATTGCGAAACACCTCAATGCGTGAGCACGCTCACCAGTTTTTTCCTTGAAAGCGGTTTCC